>NZ_CP134975.1:0-3143540 GCF_042940635.1 Vibrio sp. NH-UV-68 | reverse complement strand
TTGCGCAGGCGCCGACGATTCTGCGGCCACATCTGCAGGGGTACGCTTAGGAGCCGCCGGTTTTGGCGCAACAACACGACGACTGCCGATCTCAAAACGTAGACTCGGCACATCATTGCCACAGTATTGCTGTAGCAGGCGGTTGATATTGTTAATGTACTTGTCACGAACCCAATCAAGAACAAAACGGTTTGGGGCAAATAGAGTAAGCGTATTGTCATTGAGCTCCGCTTGTAACGGGCGAACCCACATGCTGAATTCAGTTGCTGGTAGCTCTTCTTGAAGCTGTTGCAAACATTGCAACCAAAGCGAAGATGACACGGTGCCCCCACTCGAAGTAATTGATCTGGAAAGATTGGCAATTTTACCTGTTGATAACCAAGATCGCCAGCAAATGATCGAGGATCCAGTGAATAAGATCGAAGTTATTCACAATATTTTCGATATTATTCCCGAGTTCACCACACGCTGCCCCACTTTTACCCACACTTTGATCCACAATAGGGCATTTTTGCCTCGATCCTTGAATTGGTGATAAGTCTGTGAATGAATGATCGCCACGACGACGAAAAAGACCTAAGATCAACCAGGAAAAGTGACTCGATGATAAAGTGGACAATTATCAACCAAGCTTATTACTCTAGTGACTAGGTTATTGCTCTTAGTTATTTATCTAATTAACTAAAGTGACAGTAGTATTTATCCCCAAGATAATTTGGAGTTGTAATATGAAAAACTGGATTAAAGCTGCTGTGGCAGCCATCGCACTATCAGCGGCTACTGTTCAAGCAGCAACGGAAGTTAAAGTCGGCATGTCAGGCCGTTACTTCCCATTCACTTTTGTTCAGCAAGATCAACTGCAAGGCTTTGAAGTCGACCTGTGGGATGAAATCGGCAAACGCAATGACTACCAAGTAGAATACGTCACCGCTAACTTCTCTGGCCTGTTTGGTCTGCTAGAAACTGGTCGCATCGATACTATCTCAAACCAAATCACCATGACGGATGCGCGTAAGGCGAAATACCTGTTCGCTGACCCGTATGTGGTCGACGGTGCGCAAATTACCGTTCGTAGCAACAATGACAGCATCAAAGGCGTCGAAGATTTAGCGGGTAAAACCGTTGCGGTCAACTTAGGCTCTAACTTTGAACAGCTATTACGTGACTATGACAAAGACGGCAAGATCAACATCAAAACATATGACACGGGCATAGAGCACGATGTAGCACTTGGTCGAGCGGATGCCTTCGTTATGGATCGTCTGTCTGCTCTTGAGCTTATCAAGAAAACCGGTCTACCACTCAAACTGGCTGGTCAACCGTTTGAGACCATTCAAAATGCGTGGCCATTTGTTGATAACCAAAAAGGCAACAAGCTTCAAGCAGAAGTCAACCAAGCTCTAGCAGCCATGCGCGCAGACGGCACTCTAGCGAAAATTTCGCAAAAATGGTTCGGCGCTGATATCACAGAGTAAAATCTGTATACTTTCTATCGCAGTTCAGAGATAGAAATTTTTAACCCACTGCTTGCCTTCCTCTGCAGTGGGTTTTTGCTTTTCTATACCGTTATCAAATATTGGAAGCCATTATGGGATTTGACTTTAACTACATGCTGGATTTAATGCCAATACTACTCAAGTATCTTGGCACCACCATGGAAATGGCCACATGGGGGCTATTTTTCTCACTGATTTTGTCGGTCATTCTGGCCAATATTCGCGTATTTCGCATCCCAGTACTTGATCAATTAAGTCAGCTCTATATCAGTTTTTTCCGTGGCACTCCGCTGTTGGTTCAACTGTTTCTACTTTACTACGGCTTACCTCAAATCTTCCCATGGTTGGTCGGGCTCAATGCATTTAGTGCCGCGGTGATTGGTTTAACCTTGCACTTTGCCGCTTATATGGCAGAAAGTATTCGCGCCGCCATTATCGGTATCGATCGCAGCCAAATGGAAGCCAGTCTGTCGGTCGGCATGACAACTTCTCAAGCGATGCGTCGGATCATTTTGCCACAAGCAACACGCGTCGCGCTGCCGTCACTGATGAACTACTTCATTGATATGATTAAGTCGACTTCGCTGGCCTTTACCCTAGGCGTGGCAGAAATCATGGCTAGAGCGCAGATGGAAGCCTCATCGAGCTTTCGTTTCTTCGAAGCTTTCTTAGCAGTTGCACTTATTTACTGGGGTGTCGTGGTCATTCTAACTCGCGTGCAAATCTGGGCAGAGGCCAAACTGAATAAGGCGTATGTACGATGATCAAACTAGACAATATTCATAAACGTTTTGGCGATAGCGAAGTACTTAAAGGGATCAGCCTTGAGATAAAACAAGGTGAGATCATCGTGATTATCGGTTCCAGTGGCACGGGTAAATCGACTCTGCTTCGCACCGTTAACTTTCTCGAAAGTGCCGACAAAGGTGTCATTAGCATTGATGATGTCAGTGTCGATAGCGAAAAGCACACCAAAGCAGAAGTGTTGGCTCTCCGTCGTAAAACTGGTTTTGTATTTCAAAATTATGCGTTATTTGCCCATATGACGGCGCGACAAAATATTGCTGAAGGTCTGATCACCGTGCGCGGATGGAAAAAATCAGACGCTTTACAGCGTGCACAACAGATTCTCGATGACATTGGTTTAAGTGACAAGGGTGATAGTTATCCAGCGGCGCTGTCTGGAGGCCAGCAGCAACGTGTCGGTATTGGTCGAGCCATGGCTCTGCAGCCAGAATTATTGCTGTTTGACGAACCAACGTCGGCGCTAGACCCAGAATGGGTTGGTGAAGTTCTTAGTTTAATGAAGGACTTAGCAACAAAACACCAAACCATGCTGGTGGTTACCCACGAAATGCAATTTGCCAGAGAGGTCGCCGATCGGGTGATCTTTATGGCAGAAGGACATATTGTTGAGCAAGGTTCTCCACAGGATATCTTCGGTAATCCACAAGATCCTCGCTTGAAAAAATTCCTTCGACAAGTCGGAGCTGAGTAAAGATCACTAAAGAAGATCGATCGATCCTTGAGATTTTGCTCACACTCCGTATAATCGCTCGGCCGGAATTTAGCATTTGCACAAAGATTGACACTTAGTGTGACTGTGATTACAATTCCGCCTCTTTGTTGAGAGGCGTCGGTTTTGTCCTCTTTTATATAAAGAAGACGTTACGACCCACGCCGGGTTAACATTGACCTAAAACTACTGATCAGTAAAGGTAATTATCATGAAACGCACTTTTCAACCTACCGTTCTAAAGCGCAAGCGTACTCACGGTTTCCGTGCACGTATGGCTACTAAAAACGGTCGTGCTACAATCAATGCACGTCGTGCAAAAGGCCGTAAGCGTCTTTCTAAGTAATCTTCGATTATTTTGAATACGTACGCGTTCAATCGGGAGTTACGTTTGTTAACTCCCGAGCATTATCAAAATGTCTTTCAGCAAGCTCACCGAGCCGGCTCACCTCATTTCACCATCATTGCTCGTAAAAATAGCCTATCTCATCCTCGACTAGGTTTAGCCGTTCCAAAAAAACAGATCAAAACCGCCGTCGGTCGAAATCGTTTTAAGCGCCTTGCACGTGAAAGCTTTCGTAACAATCAACATCAACTTGCTAATAAAGATTTTGTTGTTATTGCTAAGAAAAGCGCGCAAGATTTAAGTAATGAAGAAATTTTCAAACTGTTTGATAAATTATGGCAGCGCCTATCTCGCCCTTCGCGTGGTTAGCAATCGGCTTCGTCCGTCTCTATCAAGGTCTTATTAGTCCGCTTATCGGACCTCGTTGTCGTTTTACTCCAACTTGCTCAACATATGCCATTGAAGCGTTGAAAGCTCACGGTTTTGTAAAAGGGTGTTGGTTATCAAGCAAACGTCTATTAAAATGCCACCCTTTGAATGAAGGGGGTTACGACCCCGTTCCACCAGTCCAGAAACAAGACAGAGATAAATAACGATGGATTCTCAACGTAATATCCTGTTAATCGCGCTAGCACTGGTTTCTTTTCTATTGTTCCAGCAATGGCAAGTCGCAAAGAATCCAACGCCTCAGCCGGTTGAGCAGGCTCAATCAAGCAGTACTCTACCCGCACCATCTTTTGCAGATGAGCTAGACCCAGCGCCAGGGCAGCAAGCTTCTGCTAAAACGATTACCGTGACCACTGATGTATTGACTCTGTCGATTGATACGGTGGGTGGCGATGTCATCAATGCAGATTTAAACCAATACTCAAACGAGCTAGATTCGTCTGACCCATTCGTTCTACTAAAAAGCGAACCTGGTCATCAGTTCATTGCTCAAAGTGGCCTTGTTGGTCCTCAGGGTATTGATCTGAGCAGTTCAAACCGCCCAGCTTACTCGGTCAGCGCAGACAACTTTACCCTCGCGGAAGGTCAAGATGAACTGCGTATTCCATTAACGTACGCAGCTAACGGTCTTGAATATGTCAAAACGTTCGTTGTAAAACGTGGCAGCTATGCTCTTGATGTTGAATACGATGTCGTCAACAAGTCTGGCAACAACGCGACACTCGGTATGTACGCGCACTTACGTCAGAATCTACTTGACGCTGGTGGCAGCATCACGATGCCAACCTACCGTGGCGGTGCTTACTCAACTGAAGATACTCGCTACAAAAAGTACAGCTTCGACGATATGCAAGATCGCAACCTTTCTCTACCGCTACCAAACGGTCAGGGTTGGGCGGCAATGATCCAGCACTACTTCGCTACCGCTTGGATTCCACGTAATGAACCAGGCACCAACCTCTACACTCGTGTAATTGGTAACTTGGGCGATATCGGTGTACGCATACCAAACAAAACCATCGCCGATGGTGACAGCACCAAATTCCAAGCAACACTTTGGATTGGTCCTAAGCTACAAGATCAAATGGAACAAGTGGCGCCTAACCTCGACTTAGTGGTTGACTACGGTTGGCTATGGTTTATCGCCAAACCACTGCACACTCTGCTTTCATTTATTCAAAGCTTTGTCAGCAACTGGGGTGTCGCAATTATCTGTCTGACCTTCATTGTTCGTGGTGCGATGTACCCGCTAACTAAAGCGCAGTACACCTCAATGGCAAAAATGCGTATGCTTCAGCCTAAGCTGCAAGCGATGCGTGAGCGTATTGGCGATGACCGTCAGCGCATGAGCCAAGAAATGATGGAACTGTATAAGAAAGAGAAAGTGAACCCCCTCGGTGGCTGTCTTCCTCTGATTCTACAAATGCCTATCTTCATCTCGCTATACTGGGCACTGATGGAGTCGGTTGAGTTACGTCACTCACCTTTCTTCGGTTGGATTCATGACCTTTCAGCGCAAGACCCGTACTACATCTTGCCGCTACTGATGGGTGCGTCGATGTTCATGATTCAGAAAATGAGCCCGACCACCGTGACCGACCCAATGCAGCAGAAGATCATGACCTTTATGCCGGTGATGTTTACCTTCTTCTTCCTGTTCTTCCCATCAGGTCTGGTTCTTTACTGGCTTGTTTCGAACGTAGTAACGCTAATCCAGCAAACGCTGATTTTCAGAGCGCTCGAGAAAAAAGGCTTACACTCCAAGTAACCTTTAATAAATGGAATAACAGTAAAAGGCGGCCAAAAGGTCGCCTTTTTTATTTGAGCTGATTACAATTCAGCTAAGTGTATATTTGCCAAACTGGCACCGAGAGATAACAGGCTCATTTATGACAACAGAGACCATAGTGGCACAAGCGACCGCCCCAGGTCGTGGTGGCGTGGGTATTATTCGCGTTTCTGGCCCACTCGCAGAAAAAGTCGCGCAAGAAGTGACCGGAAAATCACTCCGCCCTCGTTATGCGGAGTACCTGCCATTTTGCGCTGAAGATGGCAGCCAAATCGATCAAGGTATCGCCCTCTACTTCCCTAACCCGCACTCGTTCACTGGCGAGGATGTACTTGAACTGCAAGGCCATGGAGGCCCAGTGGTGATGGACATGCTGATAAAACGCATCGTTGCCATCGAAGGCATTCGTACTGCCCGTCCAGGTGAGTTCTCCGAGCGTGCATTCTTAAACGACAAGCTCGACTTAGCCCAAGCCGAAGCGATTGCTGACTTGATTGATGCCAGTTCAGAAGAAGCTGCTAAGTCTGCGCTACAGTCGCTACAAGGCGCTTTCTCGTCACGTATCCACACCTTAGTCGAATCCTTAATTCACCTACGCATTTATGTCGAGGCAGCGATTGATTTTCCTGAAGAGGAAATCGACTTTCTCGCCGATGGCAAAGTAGCTGGCGATCTGCAGGCAATCATCGATAACCTCACCGCCGTGCGTAAAGAAGCCAACCAAGGCGCGATTATGCGTGAAGGGATGAAAGTGGTGATTGCAGGCCGGCCGAATGCGGGTAAATCCAGCCTGCTGAACGCCCTGTCGGGTAAAGAGTCTGCCATCGTGACGGACATTGCAGGTACCACCCGTGACGTGCTGCGCGAACATATCCATATCGATGGTATGCCACTGCATATTATCGACACGGCAGGTCTGCGCGACGCTTCAGACGAAGTGGAAAAAATCGGTATCGAGCGCGCTTGGGATGAAATCGCCCAAGCCGATCGCGTGCTGTTTATGGTCGATGGCACCACCACTGATGCGACAGACCCAAAAGAGATCTGGCCCGATTTTGTGGATCGTCTCCCCGCCAATATTGGCATTACCGTGATCCGTAATAAAGCGGATCAAACCGGTGAAGAGCTAGGAATCTGTCACGTCAACGATCCTACCTTAATTCGTCTGTCGGCGAAGACCAGTGAAGGGGTTGAAGCATTGCGCAATCACTTAAAAGAGTGCATGGGCTTTGCAGGTGGTAATGAAGGTGGCTTTATGGCCCGTCGTCGTCACTTAGAAGCGTTAGAGCGTGCCGCAGAGCATCTCGACATTGGTCAGCAGCAGCTAGAAGGTTACATGGCTGGTGAAATCCTCGCTGAAGAGCTGAGAATCGCACAACAACATTTGAGCGAAATCACTGGAGAATTTAGCTCCGATGACCTACTCGGACGCATTTTTTCATCATTCTGTATCGGTAAATAAACCCTCTCAGCGCGGCATTTGGCCGCGCTTTTTACATCACAAAAGGAATAGTTATGATCCACATAATTACTGGCAGCACGCTCGGTGGCGCTGAATACGTTGGTGACCATTTAAGTGATCTACTGGTAGAAAAAGGCTTTGAAACTACGATTCACAACCAACCTCAGCTGGCTGAAATCAACAACAGTGGCACGTGGCTTATCGTCACCTCCACCCATGGGGCTGGCGAATATCCAGATAATATCCAACCTTTTATCGCTCAATTACAAAGCACGCCACCCAAAATGAGTGACGTAAAGTATGCAGTAATTGCTATTGGGGACTCAAGTTACGACACCTTTTGTGCCGCTGGCCAACACGCTTACGACCTATTAGAAGACATCGGTTCGACCCCTATCAGCGACTGTTTCACTATCGACATTCTTGCCCATGATGTACCTGAAGATGCCGCAGAAGAGTGGCTTTTGACCCATATTGATCGTTTCTAGCCGCTTAAATGTGGTCAATCTGGTGGCCACATTCTCTCCCTTTTGTCGATTGTGAATAACTTAAGTTCGAACTCAGTGTTCTGTTTGCTGCTTTTTTGACCATTTAGACTGTGGATAAATAGGCAGTTATCCGGTGATCAACCTATAGTTATCCATATAACAACTTGATCAACTTTTACCCCCTGTGTATAAGTACCCTTTTTGTCCCCAGACAATCAGCCTGTTGATCAAGCTAGGATCACAAGAAGTGATCCTAATAAGATCCATGATCTTGTTGATCATTTATCACTTATCCACAGATATGGTCGATCCTAATAATAGATCTAATAAAAGATCATCTATATAGATCTTATATATATTAGCTTTCGAGCTCTTGAAATGAAAAGCGTCAAAACCATTTTCTCTGCTCAGGAAAGAGGGTAGAATAACGCTCCTTTTCTCTGTCCAACTCTGTTTGAATACCCGAGGTCGGTTCATGCTTTATCACGAAAACTTTGACGTCATTGTTGTCGGTGGCGGTCACGCAGGAACGGAAGCCGCACTCGCATCTGCTCGTACAGGGCAAAAAACACTTTTACTGACTCACAACATTGATACTTTAGGTCAAATGTCTTGTAACCCTGCGATCGGTGGTATCGGCAAGGGTCACTTAGTCAAAGAAGTGGATGCTATGGGCGGATTAATGGCGCGAGCCATTGATCATGCTGGTATTCAATTCCGAACTTTGAACGCATCAAAAGGTCCAGCGGTTCGTGCAACACGAGCACAAGCAGATCGAGCTTTGTACAAAGCGTATGTTCGTCATGCATTGGAAAATGCACCAAACTTGACTCTGTTCCAGCAGTCTGTCGATGATTTGATTGTTGAAAATGAACGTGCTGTTGGTGTGGTTACTCAAATGGGATTGCGCTTTCATGCCAAAGCGGTCGTGCTTACCGTGGGGACTTTCTTGGGTGGAAAAATCCACATTGGAATGGAAAGCTCATCGGGTGGTCGTGCTGGCGATCCTCCTTCGATCGCATTGGCCGATCGTTTGCGAGAACTGCCGTTTCGTGTTGATCGTCTCAAAACAGGAACACCGCCACGCATTGATGGCCGTAGTGTCGATTTTTCACAGCTTGAGGTTCAACACGGCGACGATCCTGCGCCGGTATTCTCATTCATGGGCAGACGTGATCAACACCCTCGTCAGATCCCATGTTTTATCACGCACACCAATGATCAAACTCATGACGTGATCCGCAACAACCTCGATCGTAGCCCAATGTATGCTGGTGTTATTGAAGGTATTGGTCCGCGTTACTGCCCGTCTATCGAAGACAAAGTAATGCGTTTTGCGGATAAAAATAGCCATCAGATTTTTATTGAACCCGAGGGTTTAACCACCCACGAACTGTATCCAAATGGTATTTCCACCAGCTTACCGTTTGATGTTCAAGTTCAGATCGTTCGTTCAATGCAAGGTTTTGAGAACGCGCATATTGTTCGTCCGGGTTATGCGATTGAATACGATTTCTTCGATCCTCGTGACCTGAAGCAAACCTACGAAACTAAATTTATCCATGGTCTGTTCTTTGCCGGTCAAATCAACGGCACAACCGGCTATGAAGAAGCGGCGGCACAAGGTTTGATGGCTGGTTTAAATGCCAGCTTGCACAGCCAAGGCAAAGAGGGCTGGAGCCCAAGGCGCGACCAAGCTTACATGGGGGTGTTAATCGATGACTTGTCGACCATGGGGACCAAAGAACCGTACCGCATGTTCACGTCTCGCGCTGAATATCGTTTGTTACTTCGTGAAGACAATGCAGATTTACGTTTGACTGAACAAGCTCGTCAACTCGGTTTGGTTGACGACGAGCGTTGGGCGCGCTTTAACCAAAAAGTCGACAACATGGAAAAAGAACGTCAGCGCTTGAAAGAGATCTGGATGAATCCACAATCATCGGGTGTCGATGCGTTGAATAATTTGCTTAAGACACCAATGGCACGTGAAGCCAGTGGTGAGGATCTTCTGCGTCGTCCTGAAATAAATTATAGCCAACTAACCGAACTGGCAGAGTTTGCTCCGGCACTAGAGGATCAACAAGCTGCTGAGCAGGTCGAGATCCAAGTTAAATACGAAGGTTACATTAAGCGTCAGCAAGACGAGATCGAAAAGTCGCTGCGTCATGAAAATACCAAGTTACCCACAGATATTGAGTATTCGCAAGTCAAAGGGCTGTCGAATGAAGTGGTGGCGAAACTGACCGAGGCTAAACCGGAAACGCTCGGTATCGCTTCGCGTATTTCGGGGATTACTCCCGCAGCTATTTCAATTTTACTGGTGCATCTGAAAAAGCACGGCCTGCTGAAAAAAGGTGAGGAAGCATAATGTCTCAGCTACGCAGTCAACTTGACGCTCTTATTGCTCAAACTGATTTAACCGTTTCTGATCTGCAACGTGACCAATTGGTTGGTTATGTAGAAATGCTTAACAAGTGGAACAAGGCTTACAATCTAACCTCGGTTCGAAACCCGGAAGAGATGCTGGTTAAACACATCATGGACAGCATTATTGTGAGTACCCACTTACAAGGCGAACGTTTTATCGATGTGGGTACAGGCCCTGGTTTACCGGGTGTGCCGCTGTCTATTATGAACCCCGATAAACAATTTGTATTGCTTGATAGCTTGGGCAAGCGGATTCGCTTTATCAAACAAGTTCTGCATGAACTTAGCATTAAAAATGTGATCCCGATTCAAAGTCGTGTTGAAGAGTATCAACCTGAAGATAAGTTTGATGGTGTACTGAGTCGCGCGTTTGCGTCTATGACGGATATGGTTGAGTGGTGTCATCACTTGCCTAAAGCGCCGGGCGGACACTTCTTAGCCTTGAAAGGTCAATTATCACAGAGTGAGATTGAGCAATTGCCTGACTGGTGTTGTGTGATCGACATCAAAGCTTTGAATGTTCCTCAATTGGAAGGCGAGCGTCATCTAGTAGTCTTATCGCGCAAGGAATAAAAACGAGGTTCATTGTGGGAAAAATCGTAGCGATCGCCAATCAGAAAGGCGGAGTTGGTAAAACAACAACATGTGTCAACTTGGCCGCCTCAATGGCTGCGACCAAGCGTAAGGTCTTAGTGATAGATCTCGACCCACAAGGTAATGCAACCATGGCCAGTGGTGTGGACAAGTACCAAGTCGATGCCACCGCTTATGAATTACTGGTTGAGGATGTCTCATTTGACGATGTCGTCTGTCGCAAAACATCCGGGAACTACGATTTAATCGCGGCGAACGGCGATGTGACGGCTGCAGAAATCAAATTAATGGAAGTGTTTGCTCGCGAAGTGCGTTTAAAGCACGCGCTTGCCGCAGTTCGTGATAACTATGATTTCATCTTTATCGATTGTCCTCCCTCTCTAAATCTCCTTACAATCAACGCTATGGCCGCAGCCGATTCGGTTTTGGTGCCAATGCAGTGTGAGTACTTTGCACTCGAAGGTTTAACCGCGTTGATGGATACGATCAGTAAACTTGCGGCTGTTGTTAACGAAAATCTAAAAATCGAGGGCTTATTGCGCACTATGTATGATCCTCGCAACAGACTGTCAAACGAAGTCTCTGACCAATTGAAAAAGCACTTTGGTAACAAGGTGTATCGCACGGTTATTCCTCGTAATGTTCGATTGGCTGAAGCGCCAAGTCACGGCAAGCCAGCCATGTATTACGATAAGTACTCGGCGGGTGCCAAAGCGTATTTGGCCCTCGCAGGCGAGATGTTACGTCGCGAAGAAATCCCTGCATAAAACCATAACCAAAGGAATTCCATCTCATGTCTAAACGTGGTTTAGGTAAAGGACTTGATGCTCTGCTTTCGACAAGTTCACTCGCGCGTGAAAAACAGCAAAGTGCTATTCACAGCCAAGAACTTTCATCGGATGGCCAACTGACAGATTTAAATATTAACAGTTTGAAGCCGGGTATTTATCAGCCGCGCAAAGAGATGGAACCAGAAGCGCTGGAAGAACTTGCCGCGTCGATTGAGTCACAGGGGATTATCCAACCTATCGTGGTTCGTCAGGTTGAGAGCGACAAATTTGAAATTATCGCGGGTGAGCGTCGTTGGCGCGCGGCACGCAAAGCAGGACTTAAACAAGTTCCCTGTGTGATCAAAAATGTGGCGGATCGCGCGGCGATCGCGATGGCATTGATCGAAAATATTCAGCGTGAGGATCTTAATGCAATCGAAGAAGCGGTTGCACTGGATCGTTTGCAAGAAGAGTTTCATCTTACCCATCAGCAAGTAGCGGATGTGATTGGTAAATCGCGTGCGGCGGTGAGTAATTTACTACGCCTTAATCAACTTGAAGACGACGTAAAAAGTCTGGTTTCGACTAAGCAGCTTGATATGGGCCATGCTCGAGCTCTGTTAGCGCTAGAAGGCGAGCAACAAGTCGACATTGCCTTGCAGGTGGCAAAGAAAAAAATGACGGTGCGTCAAGCTGAGCAATTAGTGAAAAAATGCTTACAGCCTGAGCCTGAAGCAAAAAGCGTGGCAGAAGACACTGAGGCACAACAAATATCACAAAAATTAAGTGAAATGCTCGGTGCAAAGGTTGCAATTGTGAGGGCTAACGATGGCAAGTCAAAGGTGACGATTAGTCTTGATGAACCTCACAAATTAGAGCAACTTATTGCCAAGCTTGAAGGCTAAATGAGATAATTGATCTCAATCAATTATGTAAAAAAATAATTTTTGTGCGAAAGTTGTCGGTTTGTAAACAAAATTGTAACTTTTTGCGGTGTTTTAATTGCAATCAGTTCGACTCACCGTATAATTTTCGCCAATTTCCCAGCCCAGAGGTAGTAAAGCTGTGGATTTTACTCAAGGTACGAATACATGGTAGCGGCGTTAGCTAGACCAGGACGAGAGCTTGCAAAGCGATTGTTAATGATCCAGCTTGGCGCGGTTACACTATTGGCAGCAGGAATGGCAGTTGCTGTGAATGCTGAATGGGGACTTTCAGCGCTGATTGGGGGTGGCATTTTTGTCATTGCCAATGCAGTTTTTGCGCTGTGTGCTTTTATGTTTAGTGGAGCTCGTGCTGCAAAGCGAGTCGCGGCTTCTTTCTATACAGGCGAAGTACTTAAAATTCTCATCACGGTCGCTCTTTTCACCGTTGTCTACATGTATATGCAGGTGGAACTTGTTCCCCTCAAGCTAACCTATTTGCTGGCTCTAGGTATTAATATCTGTGCGCCAGTGCTATTCATTAACAACAAAAAATAGGATGAGTTATGGCTGCGCCAGGTGAAGCGCTAACTTCGTCCGGATACATTGCCCACCACCTTTCTAACCTTTCTTTAGCTAAATTAGGGTTAGTTGCGGAAGAAGCAAGTTTCTGGAACGTACATATCGATAGCCTGTTTTTTTCTTGGTTTACTGGTTTAATTTTCCTAGGAATTTTTTACAAAGTAGCGAAGAAAGCAACAGTAGGTGTACCAGGTAAGCTTCAGTGTGCTGTAGAAATGATCGTTGAATTTGTCGCAGAAAACGTCAAAGACACGTTCCATGGACGCAACCCGCTGATCGCACCTTTAGCACTAACTATCTTTTGTTGGGTATTTTTGATGAACGTGATGGACTTAGTTCCTATCGACTTCTTACCTTACCCAGCAGAGCATTGGCTTGGTATCCCTTACCTTAAGGTTGTACCGTCAGCTGATGTTAATATCACCATGGCTATGGCTCTAGGCGTTTTTGCTCTGATGATCTATTACAGCATCAAAGTGAAAGGTCTAGGTGGTTTCGCGAAGGAATTGGCATTACACCCATTCAATCACCCAGTGATGATTCCGTTTAACCTACTAATTGAAGTGGTATCGCTCCTTGCGAAGCCTCTATCACTTGGTATGCGTTTATTCGGTAACATGTTCGCAGGTGAGGTTGTATTCATTCTTTGTGCGGCAATGCTACCATGGTACTTGCAATGGATGGGTTCACTACCGTGGGCAATCTTCCATATCTTGGTTATTACGATTCAAGCCTTCGTGTTTATGATGTTGACAATTGTTTACCTGTCAATGGCACACGAAGACAGTGATCATTAATTTTATTTTTTTAAGCTTTTATTTGGGCACTAGCCAACAACTATAAATTGGAGATAGTAATGGAAACTTTACTGAGCTTTTCTGCAATCGCCGTAGGTATTATCGTCGGTCTTGCTTCTCTTGGTACAGCGATTGGTTTCGCACTTCTTGGTGGTAAATTCCTTGAAGGTGCTGCTCGTCAACCAGAAATGGCTCCTATGCTACAAGTTAAGATGTTCATCATCGCGGGTCTACTTGATGCGGTTCCAATGATCGGTATCGTTATCGCACTTCTATTCACTTTCGCGAACCCGTTCGTTGGTCAACTAGGTTAATCACTTTTAACTGTGGGCAAACTTCGGTTTGTCGTTGATTAACACTTAGTCCGAATAGAAGGGGTAGCTGTTGTGAATATGAACGCAACTCTGCTAGGTCAAGCATTCTCGTTTGCACTGTTTGTGTGGTTCTGCATGAAATATGTATGGCCGCCATTGATGCAAGCAATTG
Source organism: Vibrio sp. NH-UV-68 (assembly GCF_042940635.1). Lineage (NCBI taxonomy): Bacteria > Pseudomonadati > Pseudomonadota > Gammaproteobacteria > Vibrionales > Vibrionaceae > Vibrio > Vibrio sp. NH-UV-68. The sequence goes on along the minus strand of NZ_CP134975.1, from coordinate 3,129,414 downwards.
AAGAACGTCAGAAGAAAATTGCTGACGGTCTACAAGCAGCAGAACGTGCTGCAAAAGACTTGAACCTGGCACAAGCCAACGCTTCTGACCAGTTGAAAGAAGCGAAGCGCACAGCAACTGAGATCATCGAGCAAGCAAATAAGCGTAAAGGTCAAATTTTAGACGAAGCCCGTGAGGAAGCTCAAATTGAGCGTAAAAAAATCCTTACTCAAGCTGAAGCTGAACTTGAAGCTGAACGCAACCGCGCGCGCGATGAGCTGCGCAAACAAGTTGCAACTCTGGCTGTAGCTGGTGCTGAGAAAATCCTTGAGCGTTCAATCGATAAAGATGCGCAAAAAGATATTCTTGACAACATTACTGCAAAACTTTAAGTCTGGGGGCGCATATGTCTGATTTGACTACTATCGCACGCCCCTATGCTAAAGCAGCCTTCGACTTTGCCGTAGACAAAGGCCAACTTGACCAATGGGGTCAAATGTTGTCTTTTGCTGCACAAGTCGCAAACAACGCACAGATTAAAGAGCTTCTAACGAGCTCACTATCTGCTGATAAATTAGCAGAAATATTTGTGACAGTTTGTGGTGAACAAGTTGATGCGCATGGTCAAAACCTGTTGAAGGTAATGGCTGAGAATGGTCGTCTAACGGCCCTTCCTGATGTAAGCGAACAGTTCTACGCTCTTAAACAAGAGCATGAGAAAGAGATCGATGTTGATGTCATTTCAGCAAGCGAACTTTCTGACGAACAGTTAGCGAATATCAGTAGCAAACTTGAGCAGCGTCTTGAACGTAAAGTGAAGCTGAATTGCAGCGTAGATGAGACCCTACTTGGTGGGGTTATAATTCGAGCCGGAGACGTAGTCATCGATAACTCAGCGCGTGGTCGTTTGAACCGCCTGAGCGATGTATTGCAGTCTTAATGGGGATTGGAGCATGCAACTTAATTCCACGGAAATTAGCGATCTAATCAAACAACGCATCGAGTCATTCGAAGTTGTTAGTGAAGCTCGCAACGAAGGTACTATCATCTCGGTAAGTGATGGTATCATCCGCATCCACGGCCTAGCGGACGTGATGCAAGGTGAAATGATTGAATTACCGAATGGCCGTTATGCACTAGCACTTAACCTTGAGCGTGACTCGGTTGGTGCGGTTGTAATGGGCCCATATGCTGACCTTAAGGAAGGCATGAAAGTTACAGGTACTGGTCGTATTCTTGAAGTACCAGTTGGTCCTGAAATGCTTGGTCGTGTGGTTAACACGCTGGGTGAGCCTATTGATGGTAAAGGTCCAATCGAAGCGAAACAGTCTTCGCCTGTAGAAATGATCGCACCAGGTGTAATCGACCGTAAATCGGTAGATCAGCCTGTGCAAACTGGTTACAAATCTGTTGACTCAATGATCCCTATCGGTCGTGGTCAGCGTGAGCTTGTAATCGGTGACCGTCAGACTGGTAAAACAGCGATGGCGATCGATGCGATCATCAACCAGAAAAACTCTGGTATTTACTCAATCTACGTAGCAATCGGTCAGAAAGCATCGACTATTGCCAACGTAGTTCGCAAACTGGAAGAGCACGGCGCGTTAGCAAACACTATCGTTGTTGTTGCATCAGCTTCTGAATCTGCAGCGCTACAATATCTAGCGCCATACGCAGGTTGTGCGATGGGTGAATACTTCCGCGATCGCGGTGAAGACGCACTGATTGTTTATGATGATCTATCTAAGCAAGCTGTTGCTTACCGTCAGATCTCTCTACTACTAAAACGTCCACCTGGCCGTGAAGCGTTCCCTGGGGATGTCTTCTACCTCCACTCTCGCCTACTAGAGCGTGCTGCTCGTGTAAGTGAAGTGTACGTAGAGCGTTTCACTAACGGTGAAGTGAAAGGTAAGACCGGTTCTTTAACTGCTCTTCCTATCATCGAAACTCAAGCTGGTGACGTTTCAGCATTCGTACCGACTAACGTAATCTCGATTACCGATGGTCAGATCTTCCTACAAACTGAGCTATTCAACGCCGGTGTACGCCCAGCGGTTGACCCAGGTATCTCAGTATCTCGTGTAGGTGGTTCAGCGCAAACGAAAATCATCAAGAAGCTATCTGGCGGTATCCGTACAGCACTAGCTCAGTACCGTGAACTTGCGGCTTTCGCCCAGTTCTCGTCTGACCTTGATGAAGCGACAAAGAAACAGCTAGACCATGGTCAAAAAGTAACAGAGCTAATGAAGCAGAAGCAGTACGCTCCTATGTCTGTCTTTGATCAAGCCCTAGTTATCTTTGCGGCAGAGCGCGGTTATTTGGCAGATGTGCAACTTAACAAACTGCTAGATTTCGAAGCGGCTCTACTATCGTATGCTCGCGGTCAATACGCTGAATTTGCAGCTGAGATCGACAAGACGGGTGCTTACAATGATGAAGTTGAAGCGCAGCTTAAGAAGCTGACGGACGACTTCATAGCAACCCAAACTTGGTAATAGGTCGGTGGCAGTCTCTGCCACCAACTAATGGAGAGTAACGATGGCCGGCGCAAAAGAGATACGTAATAAAATCGGTAGTGTTAAAAGCACGCAGAAAATTACGAAAGCGATGGAAATGGTAGCGGCTTCAAAAATGCGTCGTTCTCAAGACGCCATGGAGTCCTCTCGTCCATACGCTGAAACAATGCGTAAAGTGATCGGTCACGTAGCTAACGCGAATCTAGAGTACCGTCATTCGTACCTAGAAGAGCGTGAAGCGAAGCGAGTTGGTTACATCATCGTTTCTACAGACCGTGGCTTGTGTGGCGGCTTGAACATTAACGTGTTCAAAAAAGCGATTACAGACATGCAGGCTTGGAAACAGAAGGGTGCTGAAGTTGAATTGGCCGTTATCGGTTCAAAAGCAACAGGCTTCTTCAATAACAGTGGCGCGAAAGTCGCTGCTCAGGTTTCTGGTCTGGGTGATAACCCAAGCCTTGAAGACCTAATCGGTTCTGTAAGCGTAATGCTGAAGAAATACGATGAAGGTGAATTGGACCGTCTGTATGTAGTGTTCAACAAATTTGTGAACACCATGGTTCAACAACCAACGATCGATCAATTGCTACCTTTGCCTAAATCAGATAGCGAAGAGATGCAGCGTGAGCATTCATGGGACTACATCTATGAGCCTGAACCAAAACCTCTACTCGATACACTGTTAGTGCGTTATGTAGAGTCTCAGGTTTACCAAGGTGTAGTCGAGAACCTTGCTTGTGAGCAAGCGGCTCGAATGATTGCGATGAAAGCTGCAACAGACAACGCAAGTAACCTGATTGAAGACTTAGAACTTGTGTATAACAAAGCCCGTCAGGCGGCGATTACACAAGAACTGTCAGAAATCGTTTCAGGTGCTGCAGCGGTTTAAGCTTAGGTAAAACGAAATAGTTTAGAGGATTAACGATGGCTACAGGTAAGATCGTACAGATCATTGGTGCGGTAGTCGACGTAGAGTTCCCACAGAGCGAAGTACCTAGTGTATATGACGCTCTAAACGTTACGGACTCAAAAGAGCGTCTCGTTCTTGAAGTTCAACAACAGCTAGGCGGTGGCGTAGTTCGTTGTATCGTAATGGGTAGCTCAGATGGTTTACGTCGTGGAGTTGAAGTTGTTAACACTGGCGCTCCAATTTCGGTACCAGTAGGTACTAAGACCCTTGGTCGTATCATGAACGTACTTGGTGATGCGATTGATGAGTGTGGTGAGATCGGTGCGGAAGAGACTTACTCTATCCACCGTGAAGCACCAAGCTACGAGGAGCAATCAAGTGAGATCGCTCTTCTAGAGACTGGCGTTAAAGTAATCGACCTAGTTTGTCCATTCTCTAAGGGTGGTAAAATCGGTCTATTCGGTGGTGCAGGTGTAGGTAAGACCGTTAACATGATGGAACTTATCAACAACATCGCACTACAGCACTCTGGTCTTTCTGTATTTGCAGGTGTAGGTGAGCGTACTCGTGAGGGTAACGACTTCTACTTTGAGATGCAGGAAGCAGGCGTTGTAAACGTTGAGAAGCCAGAAGAGTCTAAAGTAGCGATGGTTTACGGCCAGATGAACGAGCCACCAGGCAACCGTCTACGTGTTGCACTGACTGGTCTAACAATGGCAGAGCGTTTCCGTGACGAAGGTCGTGACGTTCTACTATTTATCGATAACATCTACCGTTACACACTAGCAGGTACTGAGGTATCAGCACTGCTTGGTCGTATGCCTTCTGCGGTAGGTTACCAGCCTACACTAGCAGAAGAGATGGGTGTTCTTCAGGAGCGTATCACGTCAACCAAATCTGGCTCTATCACGTCTGTACAGGCGGTATATGTACCAGCGGATGACTTGACTGACCCATCTCCAGCAACGACGTTCGCGCACTTAGATGCAACGGTTGTACTTAACCGTAACATCGCAGCGATGGGTCTATACCCAGCGATTGACCCACTAGATTCAACATCTCGTATGCTTGATCCTCTAGTTGTTGGTCAAGAGCACTACGACATTGCTCGTGGCGTTCAGCAAACGCTTCAGCGTTATAAAGAGCTGAAAGATATCATTGCGATTCTAGGTATGGACGAGCTGTCTGAAGGCGATAAGCAAATCGTATCTCGTGCACGTAAGATTGAGCGTTTCCTAACTCAGCCTTATCACGTAGCGGAAGTATTTACTGGCGACCCAGGTGTTTACGTATCTCTAAAAGAGACTCTACGTGGCTTCAAAGGTCTACTAGCTGGTGATTACGACGATATTCCAGAGCAAGCGTTTATGTACTGCGGTTCTATCGACGATGCTCTTGAGAATGCGAAGAAGCTATAAGGCTAACTAGGAGGCGATATGGCAGCAATAACCTTTCACCTAGACGTTGTCAGTGCTGAGAAGAAGATCTTTTCTGGCTTAGTTGAGACGTTTCAGGTGACCGGTAGCGAAGGTGAGCTTGGTATTTTCCATGGTCACACACCGCTGCTGACCGCTATCAAGCCTGGTATGGTGCGTATTGTGAAACAGCACGGCCACGAAGAAATCATTTATGTTTCTGGTGGCATGGTGGAAATTCAGCCGAGTACAGCAACTGTACTGGCTGATACCGCTATCCGTGGTGAAGAGCTTGACGCAGCTAAGGCAGAAGAAGCGAAACGTCGCGCTGAGGAGAAAATCCAAAATCAGCACGGCGATATGGACTTCGCTCAAGCGGCCAGTGAACTGGCTAAAGCCATTGCTCAGCTACGAGTTATCGAGCTGACAAAACGACGTCGTTAATTAATAGCGTTGTTTACAAGTGTCAAAGGCGGTCGAAAGACCGCCTTTTTGCTTATTTTTTAATGAAAATTTATCCCGATCAATTAACTAATCTCAGATTAGTGTCTAGAATACCCCTCAATAAAAAACAACGTCTGATAGGTTATTTATGAAATTTAGCGCGGTGATTCTCGCAGCGGGTAAGGGCACTCGCATGTACTCGAATAAACCCAAAGTACTGCATACCCTTGCGGGTCGTCCTATGGTTAAGCATGTGATTGATACCTGTAGTGGGTTAGGCGCGCAAAATATTCATTTAGTTTACGGCCATGGTGGCGATCAGATGCAAGCAGAGCTTGCGAGTGAGTCTGTGAATTGGGTACTGCAAGCCGAGCAACTCGGTACTGGCCATGCGGTTGATCAAGCCTCAGCAGAGTTTGAAGACGATGAAAAAATCTTAGTTCTGTACGGTGATGTGCCGCTGATCTCTGAGGAGACGATTGAGAGCCTGCTTGATGCTCAGCCTAATGGGGGAATTGCCCTGCTGACTGTGGTACTGGATAACCCAATGGGTTATGGCCGTATTGTGCGTAAGAATGGCCCTGTCGTCGCGATCGTTGAACAAAAAGATGCCACCGATGAGCAGAAGTTAATCAAAGAGATCAACACGGGTGTGATGGTTGCTACGGGCGGTGATCTTAAGCGTTGGTTATCAGGCTTGAATAACCAGAATGCGCAAGGGGAATTCTACCTGACAGATGTTATCGCTGCGGCTCATGACGAAGGTCGGGCGGTTGAAGCGGTGCACCCAGTTAATCCTATTGAAGTGGAAGGGGTTAATGATCGCGCTCAGTTGGCTCGTCTCGAACGCGCTTTCCAGTCTATTCAAGCGAAAAAACTCCTCGAACAAGGGGTTATGCTGCGTGATCCAGCCCGTTTTGATTTGCGCGGTGAGCTACAGTGCGGTATGGATTGTGAAATCGACGCTAATGTCATTATCGAAGGTCACGTGACCATTGGTGATAACGTGGTGATTGGTACTGGCTGTGTGCTGAAAGATTGTGAGATTGATGATAACACTATCGTGCGTCCATACAGTGTCATTGAAGGCGCCACGGTTGGTGAGGATTGTACGGTTGGTCCATTCACTCGTCTGCGTCCTGGTGCTGAAATGCGTAACGACTCTCACGTGGGGAACTTTGTTGAAGTGAAAAACGCCCGTATTGGTCAAGGCTCGAAAGCGAATCATCTTACCTATTTGGGCGATACTGAAATTGGTCAACGGACCAATATTGGTGCAGGCGTTATCACGTGTAATTACGATGGCGCGAACAAGTTTAAGACGATTATTGGTGATGATGTCTTTGTTGGTTCTGACAGTCAGCTGGTTGCGCCAGTGACAATTGCTGACGGTGCCACAATTGGTGCTGGCACCACATTAACTAAAGATGTGGCTCAAGGTGAGTTAGTCATCACACGTGCTAAAGAGCGCAAAATTACAGGTTGGCAGCGCCCGGTAAAGCAAAAGTAATCTCGCCCGCCAAGAAATGAAAAGCCGCTCATTCCGAGCGGCTTTGTTGTTTTGGTCGATTAATGACTCGGAATGGCAATGCGTGCTTCTAACCAGCGCACCGCTTGAGATACGACCAAAATCAACACTAAATACTCAAAAACAAGAAAAGTATAAATCTCTAGGGGTAAGTACTCATTAACCACGAGTTCATTGGCGCGACGAGTTAAGTCGCTCAGCCCGATGACACTGACTAGTGAACTCATTTTCAAAATATAGACAAATTGGTTCCCCAGTGGTGGCAGGATTTGTCGGAATGCTTGCGGCATGATCACCAAACGCATTTTTTGCCAATAGTTAAGCCCTAAAGACTCTGCCGCTTCATGCTGACCGCGAGTGATCGCTTGGATTCCACCGCGAAACACCTCGGCCATAAAGGCACTCTCGGCGATAGTTAATGCGATCACACCGGCCCAGAAATGATTTAATGACAGATCGAATAACGTCGGCATTCCATAGTAAACCCACAATAACAGTACTAATACTGGCACTGAGCGTATCGACTCGACATACAGGCGATTAATGAAACGCACTCCGGCGTGCTTAGAGAGTGCGGGCAAAGCCACCAGCAGCCCTAACAGCATGGCAAACAGCATACTAAGCAGGGAAACCTGGATCGTATCGTTAAAGCCTGCGAGCAAAAACAGCAAGTTAGTTTGACCTTGCTCGGTGCTAGGGTCGAGGACATACCAACCCCATTGGTAATCTGTACAACCTGTTAATGATAAAATTGACACAAATAATAGATAACGAGACGTCACATTAAACCTTGTATTGACTAAAAAAAAATCTTTGTTGCTGCTATGTTATCAATGAAGTGGCATAAACATAACAACTTTAGGGAATATAAAATGTACAAGTTCATCTTAGCACTCGGATTGTGCTTGCTCTCCGTCGGTCAAGCCGTTGCTGAAACCAGTCGTTTACAAGACATTCTTGAAAGAGGTGTATTAAGAGTGGGGACCACGGGTGACTGGAACCCAATGACGATTAAAGATCCTGCAACCAATAGTTATCGTGGTTTTGATATTGATGTCACCACCGAATTAGCAAAAGATTTGGGCGTTGAAGTCGAGTACGTGGCGACGGACTGGAAAACGTTAGTCAACGGGATCACGGCGAATAAATATGACATTACTGGTAGTGCTTCGTTAAATATGTCGCGTGCCAAAGTCGCAGGTTACAGTCAGCCGTATTTCTACCTTGCTTTTGTTCCCGTAGTACAGAAAAAGGACTTAGCGAAGTATTCAGATTGGAGTGACTTTGATAAGGCGGATGTGAAGGTCGCTGCAACGCTTGGAACGGTACAAGAGAAAATGGTTAAAGCTTTCTTCCCGTCAGCGCAGCATGTTGTTATTGAAGCCCCAGCGCGTGATTTTCAAGAGCTATTAGCCAGACGTGCGGATGTATCTGTGACCTCTAACGTTGAGGCTGCAACGCTGGTGGAGAAGTTTAACCAACTGGCGATTGTACCAGTAAAAGCGCCACGCAAACCAACGCCGATCGCGATGTTACTACCACAAGATGACCAAGTATGGATTAACTACCTTAACCACTGGGTCGAGCTAAAGAAAACACAGGGCTTCTTCGATGAAACTGCGAAAAAGTGGGGGCTAAAAAGTTTGTAGTCACTTACTTACGCACTAAAAAAGAGCCGCATCACGCGGCTCGTTTTTTATCGGTTACTCTTCACTGACTACGCGAGCGTTATCAGGTTTGGTGAAGTGCTGGGACAGATGTTTGTTTGAGATAACATAGCCGATCCATAGACCTGCCATGCAGATCATAATCGTAATGCCTGTCACTAGTTGAGCTTGACTGGCCATGGCGGCAACTAAGGCACTAGCAAGGCTGCTGACTGATATCTGCAGGCTGTTTTGTAAGCCAGCGGCTGTTGCAGGACTTTGTTTGGCACTGGCTAAAGCTCGGTTAACCACGATTGGATACAATGCACCGTTAGCCACTGCAATCAAACAAAATGGTGCCAAGATCGGCCAGATAGAAGTTAACTGCCATTGAGATGCAATAAAGATAAGCAACGACGCGACACTAAACAGCGCAATCAATTGACGCAGCACCTTTTCATCGCCAAATTTTCTTACCGCGACTTTACCCAAGTAACCGCCAGCCATAAAGGCGATGGTTTGTGGAATAAAACTTAAGCCAATATCTTTCGCTTCATAGCCCAGTTGCGCCATGATTTCTGGCATGCCAGTTAAGTAAGCGAAAAAAGCCGCCGATGCGGTAGCAAACATCATTACGCTACCAAGGTACGCTTTTGAACCAATCAGCGCTTTAATATCAGCCTTCATACTGGTTGGTTTGTTCTCCGCTGGATCATTATTTTGGCCGATCGTTGCGGCGACAAGCAGGACGCCCATTAAGGTCAGTGCGATAAAAATGCTGTACCAACCAAAGCTGTCTGCCAGTATGACCCCTAGTTGAGGAGCCAAAGCGGGCGAAAGGGCAACTAGCGGCATAATGGTGGCAAAAATCTGTTGGCTTTGACCCGAATATCGCTTGATCACCATTGCTTGCCAGATTACCGCAGGTGCGCATACACCGATGGCTTGAATAAAGCGTAGAGTTAACAGTTGCCAAACTTGATCGGCAAATGCCAACCCAAACGAGGCGACGGTAAATAGAACTAAGCCCGCCGCGAGTGTGTTGCGGTGACCGAATTTGTCCGATGCCACACCCCACATCAACTGACCAAGCGCCATGCCAACCAAAAAGATGGTTAACGACAGCGCGATCTGTTCAGGTCCGGTGGCAAAGTCGAGTTCCATCGCTTTGAATGCAGGTAAGTACATATCGGTGGCAATAAAGCCAAGCATGGACAGAGCCGCGAGATAAATGAGTTGTAGTTTCGATATTTTCATATTCAATCAATCAAATTATTTAATTACTTTCTAGTTGATATTAGTTGGCGCCAACCCTGATTTATTTACCTCGCTATTCTATTTTTAGATTTTAAGAAAATAAAACGATAAAATTGTTTGTCATCAATCAAATTTTTTGAAGGGTTAAGGTATGTATTCCAAATCATCGTTGGAAATGTTGGATACGGTTGCACGCCTTGGTAGCTTTACCGCGGCCGCTCAAGTACTGCACAAAGTTCCCTCAGCGATTAGCTACGGTGTGCGACAAGTTGAAAAAGAATTGGATGTGGTGCTGTTTCATCGCCTTCCGCGTAAGGTGAAATTGACCGCCGCAGGCGAACTGTTTATTACTGAAGCGCGCATGCTGCTCAGGCAAATGGAAGAGATTAAAGCGCAAACACGGCGCGCGGCACACGGTTGGCAATCAACACTGAAACTGACGCTAGATAATGTAGTGAAACTCGACAAACTTAAGCCTTTGGTTGAAGACTTTTACCGAGAGTTTGAGTTTGCTGAGCTACAGATCAATATGGAAGTATTTAATGGCTCTTGGGAAGCGATAGCCCAAGAGCGGGCTGATATTGTTATTGGGGCAACATCGGCGGTGCCAGTTGGAGGTGATTTCGAAGTCCGTGATATGGGGGCGTTAGATTGGGCATTTGTCATGTCGCCAAGCCATCCTTGCGTTAAGCAGCAAAACTTGAACCAAGCTTTTGTTAGTCAGTTTCCAGCGATCTGTCTCGATGATACCTCAAGTGTATTACCCAAGAGGCATACAGGCCATTACCCGCAGCAGCGTCGACTACTGTTACCTAACTGGTACAGTGCAATTGAGTGTTTAAAGAATGGTATTGGTGTTGGGTATATGCCTCGTCATATTGCGATGCCACTGATTAACGATGGGGTGTTGGTAGAAAAAACCTTGCCAGATGAAAAACCGCTCAGCCAGTGTTGTTTGGTATGGCGTAAAGACGATAATCACCGTTTGATTGAGTGGATGGTAAATTACCTGGGCAGCAGCCAGCAGCTTCATCAAGATTGGCTTCAAGCGTACTAAAGAAAAAACGCCAGCAAAAAGCTGGCGTTGATGTTCAGAGGGTTGATGTTAAGGACGTTCAAATACCGTGGCGATACCTTGGCCTAAACCAATACACATGGTTGCTAAGCCGTATTTGGCATTCTTAGCTTCCATGAGGTTAATCAATGTGGTTGAGATACGTGAACCTGAACAACCGAGAGGGTGGCCGAGTGCGATAGCGCCGCCGTTAAGGTTGACCTTCTCGTCCATGACATCCAATAGACCGAGGTCCTTGGCACATGGTAGTGATTGAGCGGCGAACGCTTCGTTAAGCTCAACCACATCCATATCTTCAATTGATAGGCCTGCACGTTTCAGTGCTTTTTGCGTAGCAGGAACAGGTCCGTAGCCCATGATCGAAGGATCGCAGCCAGCAATAGCCATACCTTTGACTCGTGCACGAATCTTCAGACCAAGCTCGTTGGCTTTATCTTCGCTCATGATCAACATCGCTGATGCGCCATCAGATAACGCTGATGAAGTGCCCGCTGTCACGGTACCATTGGCTGGATCAAACACAGGGCGAAGTTGAGATAAGCCTTCTACTGTGGTTTCTGGACGAATGACTTCATCATGATCGAGCATAAATAACGTTCCGTCAGCGGCATGACCTTCCGTGGGTAGAATTTCGTTTTTAAAGCGACCTTCTACCGTAGCGGCTTGTGCACGTGCGTGAGAGCGCGCAGCAAACTGATCTTGTTGCTCGCGGCTAATGCCGTGCATTTTACCAAGCATTTCTGCCGTGAGTCCCATCATGCCAGCCGCTTTGGCGACGTTTTTTGACATACCAGGGTGGAAGTCTACCCCATGGCTCATGGGCACATGACCCATGTGCTCTACGCCCCCAATCAGGCAGATTTCTGCATCACCAGTCATTATCGCTCGGGTACCGTCGTGCAGTGCTTGCATCGAAGAACCACACAATCGATTGACCGTGACCGCACCAATCTCAATCGGTAGTCCCGCCAATAGCGCTGCGTTACGCGCAACGTTAAAGCCTTGCTCTAGTGTTTGTTGAACACAGCCCCAATAAATGTCTTCAATTTCACTTGGATTAACCTCAGGGTTACGCGCCAAGATACCTTTCATAAGGTGCGCAGAGAGATCTTCAGCACGAGTATGACGGAAGGCACCACCTTTAGAGCGACCCATTGGGGTACGTAGACAATCTACAATGACAACATTTCTTGTAATAGACATTTGCGAATCTCTCCTTAGATTGAACCTTGCTGTTGAGTGCCGTAGAAGGTGTCACCTTTAGCTGCCATATCAATCAGTAATTGAGGGGCTTGATACATAGCACCTAACGATTGGTATTTTTTGGTCATGTCGACAAACTCTGCAATACCAATGCTATCTAGGTAACGGAATACACCGCCGCGGAATGGAGGGAAGCCCAAGCCGTAAACTAGCGCCATGTCGGCTTCTTGTGGCGAGGCAATGATCTTCTCTTGCAGACACAGCACCACTTCATTGATCATAGGCACCATCATGCGTTCAATAATCGTCTGTTCGTCAAACGCTTGAGCGGCCTGGCACACTTCTGCTAATAGCGGGAGGATGTCATCACTGAAGGTTTTCTTCGGTTTGCCACGTTTATCAACGCTGTAGGTATAAAATCCGCAGCCGTTTTTCTGGCCATATTTATTGGCTGAAAATAGAGCGTCAATAGTGTCGCGGCCATCTTTGCCCATGCGCTCAGGGAAACCCTGTGCCATCACTTCTTGAGCATGATGAGCGGTGTCAATTCCGACTACATCGAGTAAATACGCAGGGCCCATTGGCCAACCAAACTTACGCTCCATCACTTTATCAATTTGAGTGAAGTCTGCGCCGTCACGTAACAACTGGCTAAAGCCGCCAAAGTATGGGAAAAGCACGCGGTTAACGAAAAATCCTGGACAGTCATTGACGACGATAGGTGATTTACCCATCTTCGCAGCGTACGCAACCACACGGTTGATGGTTTCATCTGATGTGTGCTCACCACGGATAATTTCGACCAATGGCATTCGATGTACCGGGTTGAAGAAGTGCATACCACAGAAGTTCTCTGGGCGTTTCATCGACTTGGCCAACAAGTTAATTGGAATGGTCGATGTATTTGAGGTGATCACAGTATCATCACCCACATATTGCTCTACTTCACTGAGAACCGCGGCTTTCACTTTCGGATTTTCCACCACCGCTTCTACGATTACATCAGAGTTTTCGATGCCTGCATAATGCAAACTAGGAGTAATGGAGGCAAGAATACCAGCCATTTTAAAGCCATCAATACGACCGCGTGACAGGCGCTTATTGAGCAATTTCGACGCTTCTGTCATGCCTAGGTCTAGTGACGCTTGAGCAATGTCTTTCATCAACACTGGTACGCCCTTAAGCGCCGATTGATAAGCAATACCGCCACCCATAATACCAGCCCCAAGAACCGCTGCACGTTGAGTCTCTTTGTTGGCGGCTTTGGCGGCGTTTTTAGCAATACCTTTAATGTATTGGTCATTAAGGAATAGTCCCACCAACGCCTGAGCTTCTTGTGACTTCGCCAGTTTGATGAAGTTGCTGCGTTCGATGTCGAGTGCTTCATCACGAGCGTAGCGAGCACCTTGTTCAATAGTCACAACGGCTGTCATCGGTGCAGGGTAGTGAGGCCCCGCTTTTTGCGCGACTAAACCTTTTGCCATCGTAAAGCTCATCATTGATTCGAGCTTACTTAGCGAAAGTGCTGAGGTTTTTTGCTTGCGACGTGCTTTCCAGTCAAGCTTTTCATTGATTGCTTGTTCAAGAGTGGCTAGTGCTGATTGATGCAATGTCTCTGCATCGACAATGGCATCAAGCAGACCAAGTTTCAGCGCCTCGTCAGCTCGACAAGCTTTACCTTGAGTGATGATTTCCATTGCGCTGTCAGCCCCAAGCACGCGCGGTAAGCGAGCACAGCCACCAAATCCAGGCATAATGCCGAGCTTGGTTTCTGGTAGACCAATGCTGGTGGTTTTGTCACCGATACGCATGTCGGTAGCGAGTACACACTCACATCCGCCGCCTAAGGTATGTCCTTTAAGTACGGAGATGGTCGGTACTGGTAAATCTTCGAGTTTGTTAAAGATGCTGTTGGCAAAACGTAGCCATTGATCGAGCTCTTGTTCTGGTTTCGCAAACAGGCTTAGAAACTCAGTAATGTCAGCGCCAACGATAAACGTGTTTTTATCTGACGTTAGCATTAGCCCTTTTAGCGAGCTGTGCGCTTTGAGTGCATCAAGCGCTTTATCCAATGACTCAAGAGTCGCGAGATCAAGTTTGTTAACAGAAGCGGGAGCGCAAAAGCTAAGTTCTGCGATTCCGTGTTGTAATTCCTTTACCTGTAGGGTTTCGGCTTGGTAAATCATTGTCTATCTCCATGACATACAATCTTGGATTGTGTGTATAACATCTTGGCTCAACATCAAGGTGAAGAGGCATGAGACACTATAAAGGAAAGTGGTTATATTTATATTCTGGTTAGACCAGTGGTTTTAGTTTGGACTTGCCGTTAGTTAAATTCAATACATTTTTTAAACAAGTGTTTAACATTGTGCGCTTGGGCAGATCTTAGGCGACGTTCAAATCGCACTCATGCTACACTGCCTTAATCAATCGAAATCTATCAAGACCATGAATGACCAGCCTTACTTAATACCCGCCCAAGCAACTCAATTTGAAGAAGAAATAAAGAAAAGTGTCTTTATTACTTATTTAGCGCACACGCCTAGTGTGGCCGCGGCGAAGGCGTTTGTTCATCAAGTTAAAGCACGTCATTCTGATGCTCGACATAATTGCTGGGGGTTTGTTGCTGGCCGACCTGAAGACTCCATGCGTTGGGGATTTAGTGATGATGGTGAACCCTCGGGAACGGCAGGTAAGCCGATACTGGCCCAACTAGCAGGCAGTGGCGTTGGAGAGATTAGCGCAGTGGTAACCCGTTACTCGGGGGGGATAAAGCTTGGAACTGGTGGATTAGTCAAAGCGTATGGCGGTGGCGTACAACAAGCCCTTAAGTCGCTTCAAACTATTGAGAAAAAAATAACCACAAAGTTACGACTAGAGTTAGACTATGGTTTTGTGCCAATCGTACAGTCTTTACTGCCTCAATTTTCTGCTCATGAGGTTGGAGCCGATTACACCGAATTGGTCACAATGGTGGTAGAGATCGAATTGCGCCAAGTCAGTGATTTTACCCAGACCATAGTCAACAAAAGCGGTGCCAAGGTAATAGTTACCACATTGGATAAATCATAAGATAACTAGGAAGTCGGAAGCCACGCTTCACAAATAAGTCTATTCATGCAATTTCGATCAATTATTCGCATCGTCGGGCTCTTACTCGCCCTTTTTAGTGTCTCTATGCTCGCGCCTGCGTTGGTGGCGTTGATCTATCGAGACGGCGCTGGTGTGCCTTTCGTGACCACTTTCTTTGTCTTGCTGTTTTGTGGCACGGTTTGTTGGTTCCCTAATCGTCATCATAAGCATGAATTAAAAGCACGTGATGGCTTTCTGATCGTGGTTCTGTTCTGGACGGTTATCGGTAGCGCGGGCTCATTGCCATTCTTGATTGCAGATAATCCGAATGTGTCGGTGACCGATGCGTTTTTCGAATCATTTTCTGCTTTGACGACCACTGGGGCGACGGTGATTGTTGGCCTAGATGATTTGCCCAAAGCGATTTTGTTTTATCGACAGTTTTTACAGTGGTTTGGCGGTATGGGGATCATCGTCTTAGCCGTTGCGATACTGCCAGTACTCGGTATCGGTGGAATGCAGCTTTATCGGGCGGAAATTCCTGGTCCAGTTAAAGATTCGAAAATGACGCCACGAATTGCCGAAACCGCTAAAGCGCTATGGTATATCTATCTTAGCTTGACGATTGCATGTGCAGTCGCCTTTTGGCTAGCAGGTATGACACCGTTTGATGCTATAGGCCATAGCTTTTCTACCATTGCGATTGGGGGGTTCTCAACCCATGATGCCAGTATGGGATACTTTGACAGTTACGCGATTAATCTGATCACAGTTGTGTTTCTGCTTATCTCTGCGTGTAACTACTCACTTCACTTTGCCGCATTTGCATCGGGTGGGGTTCATCCTAAATATTATTGGAAAGACCCGGAGTTTCGTGCCTTCTTCTTTATTCAGGGCTTACTGTTTGTAGTCTGCCTGTTAATTCTGCTTAATCACAACTCCTACGATTCGTTTTATGATGCGTTTGATCAAGCATTGTTCCAAACGGTGTCAATCTCTACCACGGCAGGTTTTACAACTACGGGGTTTTCCGAGTGGCCGCTATTTTTACCTGTGCTGCTACTGTTCTCTTCTTTTATTGGCGGATGCGCCGGGTCTACGGGCGGCGGCATGAAGGTTATCCGTATTTTGCTTCTTACCTTACAAGGGGTGCGTGAGCTGAAACGTTTAGTCCATCCACGCGCCGTCTATACCATCAAGGTAGGTGGCAGCGCTCTTTCACAACGAGTAGTAGACGCGGTGTGGGGATTTTTCTCAGCCTATGCGTTAGTGTTTGTGGTTTGTATGCTTGGTTTAATCGCCACAGGTATGGATGAGCTGAGCGCGTTTTCTGCTGTGGCGGCAACGTTAAATAATTTGGGGCCGGGACTTGGCGAAGTGGCATTGCATTTTGGTGATGTGAACGATAAGGCCAAATGGGTATTGATTATTTCTATGTTGTTTGGCCGATTAGAAATCTTCACACTACTGATACTACTCACGCCGACGTTTTGGCGCAGCTAATAACTAAGGAGATAATGTGGCAAAAGCTCTGTTCCTTTATTCGACCCGAGAAGGTCAAACGAAAAAGATTTTCCAACACATTAGTGAGCAGATGAAAGAGTTCGACTGCGAGATGATTGACCTGCACTCAGTAGAGAGTGTTGACTTCAGTCAGTATCAACGTGTTTTGATTGGTGCGTCGATTCGTTATGGTCATCTTAATAAAAAGCTTTATCAATTTATTGAACGTAACTTGTCTCAGTTACAAACAGCCAAATCAGCATTCTTTTGTGTCAACCTGACCGCTCGCAAAGAAGATCAAGCGAAAGATACGCCAGAAGGCAGTGCTTATATTAAAACGTTTTTGAGTAAGTCACCTTGGCAGCCCGAGTTGATAGGTGTCTTTGCTGGGGCACTTTATTACCCGCGTTATAATTGGTTTGATAAAACCATGATTAAATTCATCATGAGTATGACGGGTGGCGAAACAGATACTAGTAAAGAAGTTGAGTATACTAACTGGGAAAAAGTAACTCTATTTGCCGATAAATTTCAAAATCTATAGAGAAAGGCTAGATTTATAGGCCTTTTAGAGTAAATTTTAATCGAACAATAAAAAAGTTTAAAAAAACGCAAAAAAGGGGTTGCCAACAGAACTGCGATCTCTATAATGCCCCCTCGCTGACACGGGAACGCTTCGAAAGAATCGAGTTACCGGTTAGCAGGTCATCTAGCCAAGTGGAAACGCTTGAAAAAGTTTGAAAATAGTGATTGACACTAAACTTTAACTCGCTAAAATGGCCGTCCGTTTCGAGCAAGGCTCAAACGACCGCTCTTTAACAATTTAAACCTATCAATCTGTGTGGGCACTCGTTGATGATAATCCAATAGGTTATTGCTTAGGCAATGACAGTTTCTTCGGAAACACATTGGGTTCAATGAACTGAGTGACCAATACGAATAGCTACGTGTAGTTATTTGGCACAGTCAATTCATTATCATTCTGTTGGAATGATAATAGCTTTAAAATTACCGTTTACTTTCGAGTAAGCGCAGTTTTGAAGTCAGTATTCATTGAGCCGAAAAAACTTAAATTGAAGAGTTTGATCATGGCTCAGATTGAACGCTGGCGGCAGGCCTAACACATGCAAGTCGAGCGGAAACGACAACATTGACCCTTCGGGTGATTTGTTGGGCGTCGAGCGGCGGACGGGTGAGTAATGCCTGGGAAATTGCCCTGATGTGGGGGATAACCATTGGAAACGATGGCTAATACCGCATGATGCCTACGGGCCAAAGAGGGGGACCTTCGGGCCTCTCGCGTCAGGATATGCCCAGGTGGGATTAGCTAGTTGGTGAGGTAATGGCTCACCAAGGCGACGATCCCTAGCTGGTCTGAGAGGATGATCAGCCACACTGGAACTGAGACACGGTCCAGACTCCTACGGGAGGCAGCAGTGGGGAATATTGCACAATGGGCGCAAGCCTGATGCAGCCATGCCGCGTGTATGAAGAAGGCCTTCGGGTTGTAAAGTACTTTCAGTCGTGAGGAAGGGGGTATCGTTAATAGCGGTATTCTTTGACGTTAGCGACAGAAGAAGCACCGGCTAACTCCGTGCCAGCAGCCGCGGTAATACGGAGGGTGCGAGCGTTAATCGGAATTACTGGGCGTAAAGCGCATGCAGGTGGTTCGTTAAGTCAGATGTGAAAGCCCGGGGCTCAACCTCGGAATAGCATTTGAAACTGGCGGACTAGAGTACTGTAGAGGGGGGTAGAATTTCAGGTGTAGCGGTGAAATGCGTAGAGATCTGAAGGAATACCAGTGGCGAAGGCGGCCCCCTGGACAGATACTGACACTCAGATGCGAAAGCGTGGGGAGCAAACAGGATTAGATACCCTGGTAGTCCACGCCGTAAACGATGTCTACTTGGAGGTTGTGGCCTTGAGCCGTGGCTTTCGGAGCTAACGCGTTAAGTAGACCGCCTGGGGAGTACGGTCGCAAGATTAAAACTCAAATGAATTGACGGGGGCCCGCACAAGCGGTGGAGCATGTGGTTTAATTCGATGCAACGCGAAGAACCTTACCTACTCTTGACATCTACAGAAGCCAGCGGAGACGCAGGTGTGCCTTCGGGAACTGTAAGACAGGTGCTGCATGGCTGTCGTCAGCTCGTGTTGTGAAATGTTGGGTTAAGTCCCGCAACGAGCGCAACCCTTATCCTTGTTTGCCAGCGAGTAATGTCGGGAACTCCAGGGAGACTGCCGGTGATAAACCGGAGGAAGGTGGGGACGACGTCAAGTCATCATGGCCCTTACGAGTAGGGCTACACACGTGCTACAATGGCGCATACAGAGGGCGGCGAGACAGCGATGTTAAGCGAATCCCAAAAAGTGCGTCGTAGTCCGGATTGGAGTCTGCAACTCGACTCCATGAAGTCGGAATCGCTAGTAATCGTGGATCAGAATGCCACGGTGAATACGTTCCCGGGCCTTGTACACACCGCCCGTCACACCATGGGAGTGGGCTGCAAAAGAAGTAGGTAGTTTAACCTTCGGGAGAACGCTTACCACTTTGTGGTTCATGACTGGGGTGAAGTCGTAACAAGGTAGCCCTAGGGGAACCTGGGGCTGGATCACCTCCTTATACGATGATTACTCACGATGAGTGTCCACACAGATTGATGGTTTTGAAGCGCAAGCTTCGAGCTATGATTGCTCTTTAACAATTTGGAAAGCTGACGAACAACGACCGTGATTGGTGGTTGTTCAATAAAAGTTCTCAAATCCTAACTTACTTTGAAATAGAGGTGATTTAGGTACCAACACACATTCAAGTGTTCTTGGAAACAGCACAATACGTTGTGATGTTTAATATTTGAGTCCGGCAAAATCGTGTCTGCACATGTATAAAAATGCAGACAACTTTGGTTGCTAACAAAGACCCTTTCGGGTTGTATGGTTAAGTGACTAAGCGTACACGGTGGATGCCTTGGCAGTCAGAGGCGATGAAAGACGTAGTAACTTGCGATAAGCCCAGATTAGGTAGTAACAACCTTTTGAGTCTGGGATTTCTGAATGGGGAAACCCACGTGCATAAGCACGTATCATTAACTGAATACATAGGTTAATGAGGCGAACCGGGGGAACTGAAACATCTAAGTACCCCGAGGAAAAGAAATCAACCGAGATTCCGAAAGTAGCGGCGAGCGAAATTGGACTAGCCCTTAAGCTTTTAATGATGCAGGTGAAGAGTCTGGAAAGTCTCGCGATACAGGGTGATAGCCCCGTAACCGACACATCATAATCAGTGAAATCGAGTAGGGCGGGACACGTGATATCCTGTCTGAATATGGGGGGACCATCCTCCAAGGCTAAATACTACTGACTGACCGATAGTGAACCAGTACCGTGAGGGAAAGGCGAAAAGAACCCCTGTGAGGGGAGTGAAATAGAACCTGAAACCGTGTACGTACAAGCAGTAGGAGCCCACTTTGTTGGGTGACTGCGTACCTTTTGTATAATGGGTCAGCGACTTATATTCAGTAGCAAGGTTAACCATCTAGGGGAGCCGTAGAGAAATCGAGTCTTAACTGGGCGTCGAGTTGCTGGATATAGACCCGAAACCAGGTGATCTAGCCATGGGCAGGTTGAAGGTTGAGTAACATCAACTGGAGGACCGAACCGACTAATGTTGAAAAATTAGCGGATGACTTGTGGCTAGGGGTGAAAGGCCAATCAAACCTGGAGATAGCTGGTTCTCCCCGAAATCTATTTAGGTAGAGCCTCGGACGAATACTACTGGGGGTAGAGCACTGTTAAGGCTAGGGGGTCATCCCGACTTACCAACCCTTTGCAAACTCCGAATACCAGTAAGTACTATCCGGGAGACACACGGCGGGTGCTAACGTCCGTCGTGGAGAGGGAAACAACCCAGACCGCCAGCTAAGGTCCCAAAGTATAGCTAAGTGGGAAACGATGTGGGAAGGCTTAGACAGCTAGGATGTTGGCTTAGAAGCAGCCATCATTTAAAGAAAGCGTAATAGCTCACTAGTCGAGTCGGCCTGCGCGGAAGATGTAACGGGGCTAAGCTATACACCGAAGCTGCGGCAATACAGTTTACTGTATTGGGTAGGGGAGCGTTCTGTAAGCCGTTGAAGGTGAATCGTAAGGTTTGCTGGAGGTATCAGAAGTGCGAATGCTGACATGAGTAACGATAATGGGGGTGAAAAACCTCCACGCCGGAAGACCAAGGGTTCCTGTCCAACGTTAATCGGGGCAGGGTAAGTCGACTCCTAAGGCGAGGCCGAAAGGCGTAGTCGATGGGAAACGGGTTAATATTCCCGTACTTCTTACAATTGCGATGGGGGGACGGAGAAGGCTAGGTGGGCCTGGCGACGGTTGTCCAGGTTCAAGTGCGTAGGCGGAAGGTTTAGGTAAATCCGGACTTTCATAACGCTGAGACACGATGTCGAGCATCTACGGATGTGAAGTCATTGATGCCATGCTTCCAGGAAAAGCCTCTAAGCTTCAGATTGTAAGGAATCGTACCCCAAACCGACACAGGTGGTCGGGTAGAGAATACCAAGGCGCTTGAGAGAACTCGGGTGAAGGAACTAGGCAAAATGGTACCGTAACTTCGGGAGAAGGTACGCTCTTGACGGTGAAGTCCCTTGCGGATGGAGCTATTGAGAGTCGCAGATACCAGGTGGCTGCAACTGTTTATTAAAAACACAGCACTGTGCAAAATCGTAAGATGACGTATACGGTGTGACGCCTGCCCGGTGCCGGAAGGTTAATTGATGGGGTTAGACTTCGGTCGAAGCTCTTGATCGAAGCCCCGGTAAACGGCGGCCGTAACTATAACGGTCCTAAGGTAGCGAAATTCCTTGTCGGGTAAGTTCCGACCTGCACGAATGGCGTAATGATGGCCACGCTGTCTCCACCCGAGACTCAGTGAAATTGAAATCGCTGTGAAGATGCAGTGTACCCGCGGCTAGACGGAAAGACCCCGTGAACCTTTACTACAGCTTGGCACTGAACATTGACCCTACATGTGTAGGATAGGTGGGAGACTTTGAAACCGGTACGCCAGTATCGGTGGAGTCAACCTTGAAATACCACCCTTGTAGTGTTGATGTTCTAACTTAGCCCCATTATCTGGGGTGAGGACAGTGCCTGGTGGGTAGTTTGACTGGGGCGGTCTCCTCCCAAAGAGTAACGGAGGAGCACGAAGGTGGGCTAAACACGGTTGGACATCGTGTGGTTAGTGCAATGGCATAAGCCCGCTTGACTGCGAGAATGACAATTCGAGCAGGTGCGAAAGCAGGTCATAGTGATCCGGTGGTTCTGAATGGAAGGGCCATCGCTCAACGGATAAAAGGTACTCCGGGGATAACAGGCTGATACCGCCCAAGAGTTCATATCGACGGCGGTGTTTGGCACCTCGATGTCGGCTCATCACATCCTGGGGCTGAAGTCGGTCCCAAGGGTATGGCTGTTCGCCATTTAAAGTGGTACGCGAGCTGGGTTTAGAACGTCGTGAGACAGTTCGGTCCCTATCTGCCGTGGGCGTTGGAAGATTGAAGGGGGCTGCTCCTAGTACGAGAGGACCGGAGTGGACGAACCTCTGGTGTTCGGGTTGTCACGCCAGTGGCATTGCCCGGTAGCTAAGTTCGGAATCGATAAGCGCTGAAAGCATCTAAGCGCGAAGCGAGCCCTGAGATGAGTCTTCCCTGGCACTTTAAGTGTCCTAAAGGGTTGTTCAAGACTAGAACGTTGATAGGCAGGGTGTGTAAGTGCTGCGAGGCATTGAGCTAACCTGTACTAATTGCCCGTGAGGCTTAACCATACAACACCCAAAGGGTTTTGATTGGACTCAAAGCAAGAATATTGAATGTGTGACGAACTTTTACAGCTTTCCGAATTTTAAGAATTTGCTTGGCGACCATAGCGATTTGGACCCACCTGATTTCCATGCCGAACTCAGAAGTGAAACGAATTAGCGCCGATGGTAGTGTGGGGTCTCCCCATGTGAGAGTAGGACATCGCCAGGCTTTAATTTAGTTTTTAGATTTAAGCCTTTTAATTAAGATTATATCTAGAAGCAAAACTTAGACTTAAGTGTCTAACCATTGCGGAGCGGTAGTTCAGTTGGTTAGAATACCGGCCTGTCACGCCGGGGGTCGCGGGTTCGAGTCCCGTCCGCTCCGCCAGATTTCAAGACCTCGCTTTTGCGAGGTTTTTTTGAATCTATAGAATTTAAAATTTAGGGGTGTAGCTCCAATTGGCAGAGCAGCGGATTCCAAATCCGCGTGTTGGGAGTTCGAATCTCTCCACCCCTGCCATCATTAAGAAGCCTCAGTCGTAAGACTGGGGCTTTTTTACATCTGCCGTTTGGATTAGTTTACTGTAATACTCAATTGGCAGAGCAGCGGATCCCGCCAATACCGAAAATCATCGCGTGTTGGGAGTTCGAATCTCTCCACCCCTGCCATCATTAAGAAGCCTCAGTCGTAAGACTGGGGCTTTTTTACATCTGCCGTTTGGATTAGTTTACTGTAATACTCAATTGGCAGAGCAGCGGATCCCGCCAATACCAAAAATCATCGCGTGTTAGGAGTTCGAATCTCTCCACCCCTGCCATATTTCCCTTTTGGTGTAGAAAGCCTCAGCTTCGGTTGAGGTTTTTGTTATCTAGCGCCAACAAAGATAGGTACTTTCGGATTTCCGCCCCAAACTGTCATCAGAATCACGTCATACTGCTTTCCAAAACTTGTACCGGTTCATATCCAGTAGGGGTGATGATTTTTATGTTCAAGGTTGATTTACGTGACAGCTGTAACTTTTTTAAAGTAATCCTGTTGATGGGACGATATTGCTGAATTTTTTGTCGAAAATTCACTCATTATCGGTAGAATCATGTCATCACTTTTAGGAGAGACTAATGGGTCAATTTTCAATATTGAGCTTTATTGCTCTGGGTGGGGCTTTTGGCGCATGTTCTCGTTACCTAATTTCCGAGTTGTGCGTTCAGTTATTCGGCCGGGGCTTTCCATATGGAACGCTCGCCGTTAACGTTATTGGCTCTTTTGTTATGGGTCTACTGGTCGCTGCATTTGAAAATGAGATCCTTGCTCCTGAGCCATGGCGGCAAATTATCGGCTTAGGTTTTCTCGGCGCACTAACGACATTTTCCACTTTTTCTATGGATAATGTTCTGCTTATGCAGCAAGGTGCCTTTGTTAAAATGGGGCTAAACATACTATTAAATGTCTTTTTGAGTATTTCTGCTGCTTGGATTGGCTTTCAACTTTTGATCAAAAGCTAACCAGTTATCACATCTGACTATTTTTAGAACTTACGGCTTGGTTTAACCAAGCCGTTTTTATATACTGATTTCACTTGTCGGAGTGCCTAAAGGCTGAGACCGTTAATTCGGGATCCGTTGAACCTGATCAGATTAGTATCTGCGAAGGGAACGAGAGAAGATATCTCCATCAGCATCATGCTGATCGTCTATCCAAAATTGATTTAGGGTTCTTCCCTATTTTCGATTCCTCTTGTCGCATCTTTCCGCCAAGCATTTTTATCCAAAATTATTCATAATAAGGAAAAATGCTATGTCGAGTCGCAAGCAAGCGAGACTGGAAGCAAAACAATTCATTGATACTCTATCGGTACAGCCGTACCCAAATTCAAAAAAAATCTACGTCGAAGGAAGTCGTGCTGATATTCGTGTACCGATGCGCGAAATCACTCTCGCTGACAGTTTAGTCGGTGGCACAAAAGATAACCCAAGCTTCGAGCCAAACGAGCCTGTACGTGTTTATGATACCTCGGGTTCATACACAGACCCTGATTACTCTATCGACCTCTACAGTGGCTTACCTAAGCTTAGAGAGGGTTGGATTGAAGAGCGAGCAGATACTGAGATCCTTGATGATGTTAGCTCTGTATACACAAAAGAAAGGTTGGAAGACGAGACGCTTGATGACCTGCGCTATGGCAATCTACCCCATATACGACGTGCTAAGGCTGGCCAGTGTGTCACTCAACTCCATTACGCACGTAAAGGTGTTATCACGCCAGAGATGGAATATATCGCGCTACGTGAAAATATGGGCCGAGCTAAATATCGCGACGAGGTATTAAACCAACAGCATCCAGGGCACAGCTTTGGTGCTAACCTACCTAAAGACATTACTGCTGAATTTGTTCGACAAGAAGTCGCACAAGGTCGGGCAATTATTCCTTCCAATATTAACCACCCTGAGTCCGAACCAATGATTATTGGCCGGAACTTCTTAGTCAAAGTGAACGCCAATATTGGTAACTCGTCGGTATCGTCGTCAATTGAAGAAGAAGTGGAGAAATTGGTTTGGGCAACGCGTTGGGGTGGCGATACCGTAATGGATTTGTCGACCGGGCGTCATATTCACGAAACTCGAGAATGGATACTGCGGAACAGTCCAGTGCCAATTGGGACGGTTCCTATGTATCAAGCACTAGAAAAGGTTAACGGTGTCGCTGAGGACCTTAATTGGCAAGTGATGCGAGATACGTTGATTGAGCAAGCTGAGCAAGGGGTAGATTACTTTACTATTCACGCAGGGTTATTGTTACGTTATGTGCCAATGACGGCGAAACGTGTCACTGGCATCGTTTCTCGCGGTGGTTCAATCATCGCTAAATGGTGTTTGGCCCATCATCAGGAAAGTTTCCTATATACTAACTTCCGTGAAATTTGCGAAATCTGTGCTAAGTACGATGTAGCACTTTCTCTCGGTGATGGACTGCGTCCGGGTTCAGTTGCCGATGCTAACGATGAAGCGCAGTTTGCAGAGTTACGTACTTTAGGTGAATTGACTAAGATCGCTTGGGAATACGATGTACAGGTCATCATTGAAGGCCCTGGCCATGTACCTATGCATATGATCAAAGAGAATATGGAGGTGCAACTTGAGCATTGTCATGAAGCGCCTTTCTATACCCTTGGTCCTTTGACCACTGATATCGCTCCTGGTTATGACCACATTACTTCCGGGATCGGCGCTGCAATGATCGGTTGGTACGGTTGTGCGATGCTTTGTTATGTCACACCTAAAGAGCACTTGGGGCTACCGAACAAAGAAGATGTAAAGACCGGTTTGATTACTTATAAGCTTGCAGCACATGCCGCTGACTTAGCCAAGGGCCATCCTGGTTCACAAGTGCGTGATAATGCACTGTCTAAAGCTCGCTTTGAATTTAGGTGGGAAGACCAGTTTAACCTTGCCCTTGACCCTGAAACTGCGCGAGCTTTCCATGATGAGACCTTGCCACAGGAGTCAGGTAAGGTCGCTCATTTCTGCTCAATGTGTGGTCCCAAGTTTTGCTCGATGAAAATATCACAAGAGGTGCGAGAGTACGCCAAAGATACTGAGCAAGTTGCTGCAGACCATGCTGTATCTATCAAGATGTTGGATGACCCGCTTGAAGGTATGCGTCAGAAATCACAAGAATTTCTCGCTACGGGTTCAGAACTATATCACCCAGCTGTGACGGCTCAAGTGGAGGAGTGATGACTAAAATCCTTATTCCTGCTGATTGTATCGAGCTTACAGGTATTGTTCAGCAATGCTTATTACGAGCGAATCAACAAGGATTTATAGTCGATGGTATTGAGTTGGGCGTAAGTCCAACTCATACCATTTTAGTCGCTAAGCACAATGGCACTATTGGTTTGGTGGCAGATCTGTATACAGATTTGGCTCCTTGTGAAAGCCAAGACTATTTATCCTCTTACGTCCTTAGCTATAACAGTACTATTCCGTTGTCGCATTGCTCCGAGCAAGCGATAAACACAGTGTGTTTAGCTGTTCGAGACGGTAACCGTTACCTAGATATCTGGCATCATCCATTAACTAATGAAACTCGAGCTCTATCTTTTGATTCAGTTAATGAAGCGAACAATACTCATCACTTGGCTTGGGTTACGACCCTGTTTGCTCTCGATTTTCCGCTTGAAGACTGTTTGACCTTGGCGCGTGCAATGAGCAATGTTTCACGTGAAACATGGGCTCATGACTACAGACAATTCCCCACGCCAGTTATTGAAGATTCACGCCTAGGCATCAAAGTGGGCTGGGGAGTAAATCAACATAAGATTCAATTTAAAACTGTAACGGATCGCAACTTGGGGCTCTATCCTGTCGTTGATAGTGTTGATTGGGTAGAACGCTTGTTACATCTAGGTGTAAAAACCATTCAACTTAGGATTAAGAACCCAGATCAAGAGGACTTGGAGCAGCAGATAAAGCGAACGATTGAACTCGGAAGGAAGTTTGAAGCACAGGTCTTTATAAATGACTACTGGCAGATTGCAATAAAGTACGGAGCGTACGGTGTTCACTTGGGTCAAGAAGACTTAGAACAATCTAATCTAAAACTACTCTACGATGCTGGTATTAGACTTGGACTTTCGACACACGGCTATTACGAGCTGCTTCGAATTGTTCAGATTGCGCCGAGTTATATCGCATTGGGCCATATCTTTGCTACCACAACCAAGCAAATGCCGTCTGAACCTCAAGGACTGGTGCGCTTGGCTCTGTATCAAAAGCTAATCAATAGCATACCTTATGTTGACGATGTTGGTGTGCCAACCGTTGCGATTGGTGGTATCGACCTAACCAACGCCAGTAATGTATGGCAATGTGGTGTATCGAGCTTAGCTGTGGTTAGGGCGATTACCTTATCTCCTGAACCGCAAAGTGTGATTCAAGCATTTAACCATGTTATGGCCACTCGTGCGCATAGCAAGGAGTTAAGTTATGTTGAGTGATAGTGCGTTTCTAAGATACCAACGACAAATCGCGTTGCCAGAGATTGGCGAGGTTGGGCAATCAAGGCTAAACCGTTGTTCGGTTCTGATCATCGGTTGTGGCGGATTGGGCAGTGCTGCTGGTATGTATTTGGCTGCTGCTGGTGTTGGCAATTTAGTGATCAGCGATGATGACATTGTTGAAACCAGTAACTTACAGCGACAAGTCATCTATAGAGAAAGTGACATCAACAGCAACAAAGTCGATGCAATGGCAAATCAGATGCAGAGCATCAACGGTCAACTCAATGTACGTAAGTTAAATCGGCGATTGAATGAGGACCAACTTAATTTAGAAGTGATGATGGCTGATGCGGTGTTAGATTGCAGCGATAACTTACCAACGCGGCATTTGATTAACCGGATCTGTCATCGTCAAGCTAAACCGCTAATTTCCGGCTCAGCAATTGGTTGGCGGGGGCAATTTGCCGTATTTAATTTCGTCCAATCCACAACGGGTTGCTACCAGTGTTTGGTTCCCGAGGAAGATTTTGACCGCGCATTAAAGTGCAGTGATAGCGGTATTATCGGCCCAGTCGTTGGCACGATAGGTAACTATCAAGCGTTAGCTACGTTGCAAGTGTTGGCGTTAGATGACGTCGGTTTCAAATCCAATCAATTACATCTATTCGATGGTAAGAGCCTCAAATGGCAAACCTTAACCATTAGGTCTGACACTGAATGTAGAGTATGTGCACAGCATAAAAAAGCGAGTTGAAATATGGAAACGGTTCGAATTCTGATAAATGACCAAGCTCATCATGTGCAACCAAACCGATCGCTTACCGCGATTATTGAACAGCTTTCGTTACCCGAAATTGGCTGCGTATTTGCGATTAACAATACGGTTATACCGCGTAGTGAATGGTCAATTACGCACTTAAATGAAGGTGATGCTATCTCACTCTTTCAAGCTATCGCAGGAGGGTAATTGGATGTTGACGATTGCTAACAAAACCTTTCAGTCACGCCTGTTCACGGGAACGGGTAAGTTTGCTAATAGCCAAATAATGGCAGATTCGATTAAAGCTTCGGGCTCTCAGCTGTCAACAATGGCACTCAAGCGCGTCGACGTGAACAATCAACAAGATGACATTCTTAAGCCGCTTGTCGATATGGGAGTTGATTTATTGCCAAATACGTCAGGGGCGAGGAACGCCAAAGATGCCATTTTTGCAGCTCACCTCGCGCGTGAAGCGCTTGGTACCAACTGGTTGAAATTGGAAATTCATCCTGACCCAAAATACTTAATGCCAGATCCGATTGAGACCCTATTGGCAGCCGAGCAACTGGTTAAAGATGGTTTTGTGGTGTTACCTTACTGCCATGCTGACCCGGTTTTGTGCAAACGTTTAGAACAAGTTGGTTGCGCCGCAGTCATGCCGCTAGGTGCGCCAATAGGCTCAAACAAGGGAATAGCATCTCATGACTTCATTGAGATTATTATCGACCAAGCTAAGATTCCGGTCATTGTTGATGCTGGAATTGGTGCTCCATCTCATGCGGCAAGAGCTATGGAGATGGGGGCCGACGCTGTTCTGGTCAATACCGCCATAGCCGCTGCCGCAGATCCAGTTGCTATGGCGAGAGCGTTCAAATTGGCAGTAGAAGCAGGGAGCATCGCGTATCAAGCCGGTTTGGCTGGTAAGGTGTCACACGCGGTTGCCTCGAGTCCGTTGACTTCGTTTCTGAATAACTAGAGTGAGAGCTGGACATGAGTTTCATCGAACACTTTAAACAGTTGGATTGGGACGATATCAACTTATCAATTAACAGCAAAACCAGCGTTGATGTTGAGCGTGCATTAAGTAAACCCAAGCGCGATTTGGAGGATTTTAAAGCACTGATTTCTCCGGCTGCGGAAGGCTATCTTGAGCAAATGGCACAACAGTCGTTTGCTCTGACTCGTAAGCGATTTGGCCATACCATGTCGCTTTATATTCCTCTGTACTTGTCTAACCTTTGTGCTAATGCGTGTACCTACTGTGGCTTTTCGATGGAGAACCGCATTAAGCGTAGAACGCTCAATCAACAAGAGATCGATGCAGAGATTGATGCTATTAAACAAATGAAGTTTGATAGCGTGCTACTGGTAACAGGCGAACACGAAACTAAAGTAGGAATGAACTATTTTCGTCAGGTGTTACCGCAGATCAAACAACGCTTCAATTATCTTGCGATGGAAGTTCAACCGCTTAAGCAAGAAGAGTATGCAGAGTTGAAATCCTTAGGCTTAGATGCGGTGATGGTCTATCAAGAAACCTATCATCCATCAACTTATGCTCAGCACCATTTACGTGGTAATAAAATGGATTTTGAGTTTCGGCTCGATACTCCTGATCGCTTAGCGAAAGCAGGGATCGATAAGATTGGTATCGGCGCACTGATTGGGCTTGAGGACTGGCGCACTGATTGTTTTTTTACCGCTGCGCATCTCGATTATTTGGAACGAATCTACTGGCAAACTCGATATTCGATTTCATTTCCTCGCTTAAGGCCGTGTGCAGGAGCACTGCAGCCAAAATCAGTAATGAGTGACAAGCAACTGGTCCAACTTATTTGCGCATATCGTTTGTTTAACCCTGAAGTGGAGTTATCTCTATCAACTCGAGAGTCGCCAGAGTTCCGTGATAATGTGTTGCCGCTTGGAATTACGTCGATGTCAGCGGCATCGAAAACGCAACCTGGCGGGTATGCGAATGATGCCACTGAACTGGAACAGTTTGAGATCAGTGATGAAAGGAGTGCCGCATCGGTCGAATCAATAATTCGTTCAAGAGGGTTTGATCCGGTATGGCGAGATTGGCATTCAGCATACTCCGGCTAGTTAGTGTTTCACGTGAAACATAAAAAAGGGATTGATGTACACATCAATCCCTTTTGCATATCTTAAATAAAGAAAGCCTTAGTTATGGACTAGCGGCTGGGTTGCTGCGTGTAACCATTGTTTTACGTCACCTTCTACCAGCGGGCTGATGTCGTCCCATACTTTTTGATGGTAGTCGTTGAGCCAAGCAAGTTCAGGTCGGGTCAACATATCAACGTTAATGTTTCGTTTGTCGATAGGGCAACGCGTTAAAGACTCAAACGACAGCACAGAGAAGTCGCCGTTGGTCGGAGTTTCTACAACCAACTCTAGGTTCTCAATGCGAATGCCAAATGCATCGGCGCGGTAGTAACCTGGTTCATTCGATAGCACCATGCCTTCAGTGAGTGGCACATCGATAAGGCGCTTCGAAATACTTGCAGGTCCTTCATGGACACTCAGAAAATGACCGACGCCGTGGCCTGTGCCATGGTCATAGTCGTAACCTTCAGCCCATAAATGCTGACGCGCTAGGGTATCAATTTGGTAGCCACGGGTCTCTTTAGGAAAACGTGCGCGAGCAACACCAATATGACCTTTCAATGCCAAGGTAAATTGCTTGATCATTTCATCGCTCGGCTGGCCGATGGCGATGGTCCGCGTGATATCAGTGGTGCCATCTAAGTACTGACCACCAGAATCGACAAGATACAAGGTGTTAAGCTCGAGCTTTCCTGGCTGAGGTTGGTTGTCATGATTGTAATGACACATTGCCGCATTGCTACCAGCTGCGGAAATGGTATCAAAGCTGAGATCCATTAAGGTTGGATCTAACTGACGAAATGCTTCGAGCTTGTCAGCCAGCGTTGCTTCGTCATGAAGGTTTCCTGCTAGCACTTCGGCATCTAACCAGCAGAGGAACTTGCTCATTGCGACACCATCACGGATATGACACGCTTTCATTCCTGCAATTTCGACGGCGTTTTTAGCGGCTTTGGGCATCAAACAAAGGTCGGCCGCGTTCACCACGTTAGCCCCTGCATTTTGTAATATCAGTTTAAACCATGCATTGCTGGTTGTTGGATCAAGCAAGACCTTCTGACCTTGTAGTGCTTCAAGGCGAGTTTGCAATGCGTCAGGATGATGAACCGTTACCTTGCTGCCAACATGTTGGTAAAAGTTACTTGGAAGACGTGCTGGGTCTAAAAAGTATTCGACGCTAGCGTCAGCGTGAATAATGGCATGAGAGAGCAATACCGGTAAGCGTGATACGTCCAATCCGCGCACATTGAGCAGCCAACAGATGGAGTCCAATGCCGTGATGACCGCGCTATCAGCTCCGGCATTTTCAACACGTTGAGCAATCTCTTGGCGCTTGCTTTGACTGGATTGACCAACCGCTTCGGTTGCCATTAATCGAACGTCAGACACTACGGGTGCTGGGCGGTCGTGCCACAACTCGTCAATGGGATTACTGTCAAGAATCTTAAGCTCTAGTGATGCCGCGAGTTTTGCTTGCGCCATTTCCAACCATGCTGAATTATGCATACGGGGATCGATGGCGATGGAAGCGCCTTTAGTGAGTTTTTGCATCACCCAGTCGAGAGCGGGCTCTTCAATAAGATGACGATACTCGAATTGTTCCGCCGGTACTTCTTTTGTTACTTGAACGGTATAACGGCCATCAACAAAAATAGCGGCATTATCTTGAGTAATAACAGCGACGCCCGCAGAACCGGTGAATCCGGTGAGCCAGTGGAGACGCTCGTTATGAGCCGGAACATACTCACCGAGATATTCATCTTCGTGAGGAACCAGTAGGGCATCAATATCACGTTGTGCGAGCCACTGACGAATGGCTGTCAAACGCTGTTCAGTATTGGTAAGCATCGAAATTAATCCTTCATTTGTTATAACGTCCTTATCAACGACATCTAATCGCTCGGACAATGCGACTAAGCTACTCTTTTTGCGCGCTAGCTGCAAATGATCTCAAATCGATGGTTTTGTCACTGATAATCTGTCGAATCCACGACAGAGCAGGATCATTCTCTCTATCACGATGCCAAAATAGGGTATACGCCATGGGAGGAAATTCCATCGGTAATGGCAGCATGGTGAGGTTCAGCTGCTTTGAGGCCAACTCAACAAAGTGGCTAGGGGCCGTGAAAACAAAATCAGTATAAGAACACAGACTCGCGGCGCTATTAAAGTCGGGGACAGTAATGCCAATATCACGCTCTTTGCCCATATCCGCGAGACGGTAATCGAGCAGCCAGCGCTCATTACCATCGCAGCGCACTTGAACGTGGCGCTGGGCAAGGTAGTTATTGAGCGTCCAAGGCTGGTTGATTGCAGGGTGGTTGTTACGCACAAGGCACATCTGGCGGTCACGATAGATCTCATGCTCACAAATGTCGCTTGGCGGCAGCATGGTCAGCTTAGCGTCATTGATATCAATATCTTTACCTGTGATACCTAAATCGATCTCGCCCCGTTGAATGCGGCGGAAGGTGTCATCTGCCCACGCATGGGTACTAATTGTGACCTGAGGCGCCTGTTTGAAAATTTCAGGAAGAAAATGTGGCAAAATCAGCGGATAAACACTTTCAACGGCCGCAATTTGGTAACGATAATCGCTGCAACTTGGCAGAAACACCTCTGGTTGAGTCAGTTGCTCTAATTGATTGATAATGATTTCGAGTTTGGGTTTTAAGAACAGAGCTTTGGGTGTCGGCTTTAATCCGTGGGCATGGCGAATAAAGAGTGCGTCATCAAATTGGTTGCGCAGTTTGGCCAGGTTTTTACTGACCGCCGACTGACTAAGACACAGTCGATGCGCAGTGCGGGTAACATTAAGCTCTTCAATCAAAACGCGTAAACAAACCAGCAAATTGAGGTCAATTCGCGCCAACTTTTCAATATTCATAAGAAATTCTCTACCGGAATAATGCTGATGACTAATTATCATTGGTGGGCATATCTAGTTTAGACTACTATCAAGCCGTTTTCATTAGTCATTATTCAGCGGAGATAGAAGTGCAATCGATCCATTACCCAGTACCCAAAAAGCAGCAATTAGTGTTGTTGACTCTTTTGGTTCTATTTAGTCCATTAGCGATTGATATCTATCTACCAGCATTGCCAATTATTTCAGAGACGTTCCACGTGGAACATGCATTGGCACAAGACACAATTACATGGTTTCTGTTTGCGATGGGGGTCGGCCAGTTATTCGCTGGGCCACTTGCAGACAAACTCGGACGTCGAACTGTTGCATTGGGGGGCGTTAGTATCTACGCAGTGAGCGCTTTATTGGCGTGGAGTGCTCAAAACATTGAGTGGATGCTCGCAGCCCGTTTGCTACAAGGCTTAGGTGCGTGTGCGACATCGGTAGCAGCCTTTGCAACAGTTCGCGATATGTTTGGTCCGCAAAAGAGCGGCAAGATGATCAGCTACCTCAATGGCGCGATCTGCTTTATTCCAGCACTGGCGCCGATTTTGGGCAGTTGGCTGACTCAACAATTTGGCTGGCGTGCGAACTTTAGTTTTATGGCGGGTTTCGCTGTTGTGGTGTTCACGATGTTATGGCTTGGGATGAAAGAGACCAATCCTCAAATGAGCAAAGAGCCGGTGTTTAAATTAAATCGCTATCTTGATGTGGTGAAAACACCATCATTCCTATTTCATGCGAGTTTGTGCATGTTAGCGATGGCCGTCATCCTTGGCTATGTAACATCCGCGCCAGTGGTTTTGATGGAAAATCTTGGTTTAACGATGAACCAATTCACCTTCTGGTTTGGGATTAACGCCGTGATCAACATTATTGCTTGTATGGCTGCACCTAGGTTTATGGACCGTTTTGGCACTCACTTAGCGCTAACAGTCGGTATTGTTACCTTGGTCATCGCTGGATTTATGATGCTCGCGTTAATGGAATATGCGACAGCGCTGGCCTTTATGTTGCCAATCTTCTTCTCTTCGATTGGCTTTGCTTGGATTCTAGGTGCGGCGGCAGGCAAAGCATTAGCCCCATTTGGTGATAAAGCGGGTACTGCAGCGGCACTGCTTGGTTTATTCCAGATGAGTGGTTCGGGCCTTGTTGTTGGAACCGTGCAGCGCCTTGGTATGGAACCGCAAATAGTGATTGCCACTTTAATGTTAATTGTTGCACCTGCGCTGGCAATCTTATGGTCGAGAGCCGGTAAAACTTGGCATTATGCAGTGGCGTAATCTGGTTAGACAAGCCTTGATAAACAATATAAACGCTGTATATTTGAGCTTCAAATATCGAGTTATGTGGAAACAACACAACGATGTCAATGACAACCTACGAGATGGCTCGTATTTTGGAGCAACTTGAACAAGCTCCAGAAAAAGTAATGTTTGGTCGAATCTTAAACGAGTTAGGCAGTCAAAGTGGTGAGCGTATTCGCAGCGCTGCCAAGCAAGTTCCTTTACCAGTGCTACGCGATATGGTGTATCAGTTTCAACAAGTGATTGAATCACGTAAAGATGAGCGCGTTGATTCACTCGCCAAAGAGATCGCCGAGCAAGGCATCTCGGTTGACGATCTCAAGCTCTACTTAGCCAATAAAAAATAGCTCGACAGCAAAGACTGATAAGCTCGCCTATCGAAAATAGGCGAGCTTTTTTATGGGTTCACATTGCGGTTGATAGGATTTTGCAGTGAGATAAGGGTCTCAGTTGACTGTACTTCATCAATGGCTTGGAGCTTATCGATCAAGACATGCTGTAGCTCTTCGATAGAGCGACACATTAATTTGACGAAAATATTATAAGCACCGGTGGTGTAGTAAGCTTCGACGACTTCTTCTAAAGCGTTGAGCTTTTCCAGTGCAGAGTGGTAATCACGCGCCGCATTAAGGTTGATGCCGATAAAGCAACATACGTCATAGCCAAGCTTTTTGGTATCGACGATCACTTCGGTGCCTTGAATGATATCGCCAGACTTCATCTTTTCTATTCGTACGTGAATCGTCGCTGGGCTTACTTCAAACTGCTTTGCCATTTCTGCATAAGGCGTACGAGCATCTTCCATCAAGGTTTTTAAAATAGCTTTGTCTAAATCATCCAGTTTGGTGTGTTGAGCTTGCATGGAAGTCCTTGTTATTTAAGTTTGCTGGTTGGGTTAAGTACAAATTATCACCAAGGTGATACAATTATATCTATACTCGATTGTTTTAGAGAGCTATTTTGCTGCGTTTCTGCCTTCTACTCATTATTGCTTTTTGCACCGTCTCGGCGAATGCGGATGAAAATGACATCCTTGTGGTGCATTCATATCATCAGGGCTTATTTTGGACAGACTCATTTCAATATGGCTTTGAACAACAGCTCGCCCCTTATAACCTTTCGACTCGAATTTTATACCTCGACACCAAACGCTCGCAGAGTGAACAATATTTAGATCAACTCTATTTATTGTACAAGACTAAATTTGAACAAGAGGCGTTTAAAGCGATTGTTGTCAGTGATAACAATGCCCTCAATCTGATCAACAAGCTAGGTGACGTGATTGGGGATACGCCAGTGATTTTTGGTGGCATCAATCATTACGAACCTTACTTACATCGCAATCTTAATGCGACAGGTGTTATCGAGAACGTCGATATTGCCGCCAACATCGCGCTTATCGAGCGAATCCAACCCGATATCGATTCGATTTACTTCATTAGCGATCATTCGGTAACCGGCGCTGCGGCGCGTGCTGACATTGGGGCGTTTCTAATTTCAAACACTGGCTATGAGGGAAAGTTAGTGTCGTACATTCCTGATGACTTTGAGCAACTGCTTGATTTTATCTCCAAGCTTGATCAACGTGCTGCGGTAATTTTTTGGCTTTACAATCGTACTCGAACTGGTGATGTAATTTCTGATAGCACCTTATGGGAGGAGCTCAATCAAGCCTCCAAAGCACCGATTTATATGGCGCATGATTATGGGCTGGGGTTTGGCGCTGTTGGCGGGGTCATTCAAGGCGGCACACAACATGGTCAGCAAACAGCAAAGGTATTGTTGAAAGTGCTTAACAACTTAAATGGCCCGTTACCGCCAGTTGAGATGGGTATTTCTGAGATAAAGCTCGATTATAACGCGGTTCAGAAGTGGGGGCTTGGTGTTGAGGGAGAGCCTGCGGCGGCACTGTTTAACCGACCACAAACCTTCACTGAAAAATATCATCGTCAGTTAGAGGCCATTGGCGTGACCATGGCGTTATTGATCATTGTGATATTGGGATTGGTTTATTATTTACGCCAGATTAAGCGCAGTGAACAACTCGCCAAAGAGAGCCAAACCTTAATTGAAATGGTGTTTGACCAAAGCTATCACTTTATTGGAGTACTTGATGGTCAGGGTTTGCTGCTGTCTAGTAACCGAAAATTGCATGACCTACTGTATGATCAAAGCTTCCGCGTTGACCG
Source organism: Vibrio sp. NH-UV-68 (assembly GCF_042940635.1). Lineage (NCBI taxonomy): Bacteria > Pseudomonadati > Pseudomonadota > Gammaproteobacteria > Vibrionales > Vibrionaceae > Vibrio > Vibrio sp. NH-UV-68. The sequence continues at coordinate 3,092,771 of NZ_CP134975.1, read as the reverse complement.
CCCGATCTGGCAGCACCCCCATTGGGAAAATAATTCTGCGCAATCTATCGAGCGGTATTTCAATCAAGATCACCAAGTACAAAATGCGCAATTTGAAGTTGAAATCTGGCATGCAGAGCTTGGGGCGATTGTCTTAGAGCTATCGCTTAAACCGATACCATCGCAGAAAAATGGCGCTCAGTTCTTGTTTGAGGCAAGGGATATTACCTCGCGTAAAATCACCGAAGAGCGTCTGTTCCAGCGCGAAACTAATCTCAGCCATTACTACGATCAACAGCCAGTAATGATGGTCACGCTAGATGAGCATAATCGTATTCAACAAGCGAACCAGTTTGCCGAGCAATTGCTTGGTTATTGTGCGGATGACATCTTAGGTCATCGCCTCAGGGAGTTTTATCTTCATGCCGATGCTTTAATTCCGCGGCAAGTGTTGTTGCAACCTAAGCAAGCTATCAATGGTGTGTGGCGCCGTGATATTGAATATCGCCATGCCGATGGTCAGACCGTGTGGATTCGCGAAAATATCAGGCCGTTGGTCGAAACGGGCCATTTACTCATTGTGGGAGAGGATGTAACGGAAACGCGCGCATTAGCAGAACAGCTCAAATATCAGGCCGAACACGATCTTCTAACAGGTTCTTATAGCCGTAACTTTTTTGAAAATGCGCTCAAGCAAGCACTTAAAGATGTGAGTGATGATACCCGTACTCACGCCATGCTCTACATTGACTTAGACCAACTTAAGGTGCTCAACGATACCGCTGGTCACGAAGCGGGCGATGCGGCGATCCAATTCTGTGCCAGCATGCTTGAAGAGGTATTGCCATACAACACCATTCTCGCGCGTATGGGCGGCGATGAGTTTGCGATCTTGCTTAAAGATTGTACTGAGCTCGACGCCAAAAGGCTGGCGAGTATGATCATCAATACCCTAAGTGAACACGCTTTTCTTTGGGAAGATATTCGCCTCAACTTAACCTGCTCAATTGGTATTCGGCTGATAGATCATACCGCTGCATCACCTCAAATGGTTCATGCTCAAGCAGACACCGCGTGTCATGCGGCAAAAGAAGAGGGACGTAATCGCTTTAACATGTATTGTTTGGATGACGTGGAGCTGCGCCGGCGTGAGCAAGAGATGAATAGCGTCAACCTAGTGCACAATGCGTTAGCAAATCAGCGTATTGAACTGTTTGCCCAGCAAATTCTAGGTCTATCAAACGATGATACAGGTATGCACTTTGAAATACTTATTCGCATCAAGAACGCCGAGGGTGACTATATTTCACCAGGAATTTTTATGCCTGCGTCAGAGCGCTATAACATCGCTCATTTACTTGATAAGCAGGTGGTAAGTCAAACACTGGCGTGGTTTGAGCAACATCCTCAGGCTCTTGAAAAACTGTCGTTGTGCTCGATAAACTTGTCGGGTCACTCTATGGGTAACAAGGAATTCATCGCTTACTTGCTAAACACACTGGAACACAGCTCGGTTCCGTGCAGCAAAATCTGTCTTGAGATCACGGAAACGGCTGCGATGAGTAATATGAATCAAGCCATCGCGTTTTTTACCCAAGTGAAAGCGTTAGGGTGCCAGATTGCGTTAGATGACTTTGGCTCTGGTCTGTCATCGTTTGGCTACCTTAAAAAGTTGCCAGTCGATATTGTCAAAATTGATGGTATTTTTGTTCAAGAAATGGACATCAATGAGGTGGATCACTTAATGGTACGCTCCATTAATGATTTGGCACATAAGATGGGTAAAAAGACCGTCGCCGAGTTTGTTGAAAACCCAGCCATTATCGAACAACTGATTGAGCTTGATGTGGATTATGCCCAAGGTTATTACATCGGCAAACCCAAGCCACTGGCCGAGTTGGTAGAGCAGCTCTCTGCGAGACAGAAAGCTTAGTACCTAGGTGCAAAATCCAGTAAACTGCGTTATCGCTTTAGAGAGACTATTTAGGAACATTCAGTGCAACTACAGCTTCAATGTGAAGATGCGACTCAACGTGATCGTTTTGAACAGATGACCCAACGCTGGGGGCTTAGTCATGACGATCTTAGCCCGTTTGCGCTGGTTCTTACCGAGCAACGTTTGGAGCTGCGCAAACTGGATGAACCTAAGCTTGGTGCGATATATGTCGATTTAGTCGGGGGTGCGGTTGCGCATCGACGCAAGTTTGGTGGAGGCAAGGGTCAAGCGATTGCCAAAGCCGCTGGATTAAACAAAGGTTCAACGCCAACGGTACTAGATGGTACCGCAGGTTTAGGGCGTGATGCGTTTGTATTGGCGTCATTGGGATGTAAAGTCCAGATGGTTGAGCGGCACCCTGTTGTCGCCGCCTTGCTTGATGATGGCTTACAACGCGCCAAACAAGACCCTGAGATCGGCCCGTGGGTATCTGAGCGTATGAGTCTGATTCATGCCTCAAGTCATGATGCGCTCGATAAACTGGCCATTGACCCTAACTTTGCTCGCCCAGATGTGGTGTATCTTGACCCTATGTATCCACACCCAGAGAGCAAGAAAAAGAGCGCGTTGGTCAAAAAAGAGATGCGAGTCTTTCAATCATTAGTGGGACCCGACTTGGACGCTGATGGACTATTGGAACCTGCTTTAGCCCTTGCCAGTAAAAGGGTGGTGGTGAAACGTCCTGATTATGCCGATTGGCTCAATCACCACAAACCGACCATGGCAATAGTGACCAAAAAAAATCGTTTTGATGTTTATGTCAATGCTTCAATGACTTAGTCGAACATGCCACTGTTATGAGCAAATTTTTGCTTGCTTAATCGCAGAGAAATAGAGTATACCTTAGTAAGAATTATTCGTATTCTTGGTTGGGGGTAGTATGGCGAAGCGTTTGTGTAAAATGAATCGCAAACAGAGAGATGAGGAGCTGAGTGACCTTTCTCGTTTAGTGGCTCAGCCTAAGTACTTGTGCCGCTCTTGCTCACGTGCATCATCAGACAAGAATACCTTGTGTAAACCGACGTCTATCGCAAGCCTAGCCTCGAACAGCTGCAACCAGACCTCTTTTGTTCAACCGGCGCCCAAGCCCACCAGCTATCCAATCTCATCAATCCAACCTTTAGATAGAGATAAAGCACAAGCCGTCAAAGCAGTGGTTGAGCGAGTCAAACAGAACGTGGCGAATGCAAATAAGCTGACCTTGGCGAACAGTATTGAAATAAACAATGATGTTGATAGCGGCGCTATACCTGAGCTCGATAAAAAAGCGTTAAAGCGTGCCCAAAAAGCCCTCAAGAAGCATTACAAGCTGCAAAAGAAACAACTTAAGCTTGCCAAAAAACAGCGCAAGTTATTAGATAAACAAACTAAGCTAGAGGCAAAACTGGCAGCTTGCAAGCCGATCCCCAACTCGATTAACCCAGTCAATACGGGCCTAGCACTTCATTAATCGATAAGCACAAGGCTCCCGATATAGAGAGCCTTGTGCTTGCTGATTTCTAACTTGCAGAATGATAACTCTGCTCGACTTTACGTTTGACCCAAGTTTGGTTAACCCAAAGTGACAGCAAAATAATCGCGCCGCCAACTGCAAGCTGGACTAAATCGACATCACGGTTCCAAATAACGATGTTGACCACCAGGCCTGCTGGTACAAGGGCATTATTCATAACCGCTAATGCGCCAGCATTGACCATGGTCGCACCTTTATTCCAAGCAAAGTAACCTAAGCCAGAAGCAACCAAGCCAAGGTAGATCAATACACCCCACTGAGTATGGGTGGTTGGCATTTTGTCGATATTACCCATCAATGCAAAAGCGACAGTGGCGACACACAGTGCGCCGAGATAGAAGTAGCCAAAAATGGCATGTTGAGGCAATTCAACCTCATAGCGCTCCATCAGATACTTGTAACCGACTTGGCCGATGGCAAAGCAGATATTGGCGCCTTGGACCACGAAAAAGCCGACCACGAAGTTTTCATTGATGCCTGCAAACTTAATAAAGCCTGCACCAATCACGGCAATCACGGCGGTAACCAAGTACCAAGGTGAAAAACGACGCTTGAGCAGGTCGTAGATCAAGGTGACATAGATAGGTGTGAACACGGTGAAGAGTAATACTTCTGGTACAGAAAGGAGTAAAAAAGATTGGTAGTAGAAGCAGTACATCAAACCAAGCTGACAGCCGCCGACAAGCATTAATTTGCCAATCAGACCTTTATCAACCCCTTTGAACTTTAAAAATGGTAGGAAGACCAGGCTTGCCAACGCGACACGCATTAGCACCGAAAACCAAGAATCAACCTGACCAGCGAGATAAACACCGATCAGGCTAAACGAGAACGCCCACAGCAAAGTGACCGCAGATAAATACCCCATAATTACGACTCATTATCAAAAACTATAGGGGCAGTGTATAACAATATTGTTAGGTCAACACGACCTATTGAATCAGTCTTTCAGTGGTACAACCAACATATCAACCGGCGAGCAGTTAATGAGCTGGCGAGTTGATGACAGCAGCTTGCTCCAAAAATCTTGGTGGTGGCCACAAATCACTAAATCAATATTAAATTCACTGATGGTATCGCACAGCTCATTGCTAAGATCGCCACTGCCGACCAAGGTATGCTTGATTGGGAAATCAGCGTGTTCAGCCAGTACTTGCAGCTGCTTTTGCGATGCTTCTATGGCCTGGTGCTGCGTCTCAGCAAGATTAATATCAATCAGCCCGGTATAAAGCTCGGCATAGTTGACGTCGATATGAACGAACGATACTGCCGCGTTGAGTGGCTTGGCCAAGGCCACGGCCTTTTCGACCAGTAACTTGCTGTCTTCTGAAAGATCGATGGCGACCAAAATATGTTGATAACTCATAGTGCTATCTCCTTGTAAGGGTACTGAGTAAAGATTAGCACCTTGGCGTAACATTTTTTGCCAAAGTGATCTCAGATCCACATTTGACATACAAAGTGTTATGGTGGTGAAAATAATATAGTCAATTTAACTTCATAGACTTAGTAGGAGTGGTACATGCTTTCTCAAGCAATGGTCGAACAATTGAATGAGCAAATTAATCTCGAATTTTTCTCATCCAATCTATACTTACAAATGAGTGCTTGGTGTGAAGACAAAGGATTCGAAGGTGCAGCTGAATTTTTACGTGCACATGCCGTAGAAGAGATGGGGCACATGCAGCGTCTGTTTACTTATGTGAGTGAGACAGGCGCAATGCCAATCTTAGGATCAATTGATGCACCAAAGCATGAATTTAACAGTCTGGGTGATGTATTCCGTGAAACCTTTGAGCATGAGCAGATGATTACAGAGAAGATCAACAAGCTTGCGCACTTAGCCTTTACATCACAAGACTATTCAACCTTCAACTTCTTACAGTGGTATGTTGCAGAGCAGCACGAGGAAGAGAAGTTATTTAAAGGGATCTTAGATAAGTTGGATCTTGTAGGCGAAGACGGTAAAGCACTGTTCTTTATCGACAAAGATCTAGCGGCTTTAGCAAAAGAAGGTTCATCTTCGATCATGGATGCCCCTGCTGAATAGTATTCGGCGTAAGACCCTCTAATAGATAGATCGTCTTTTTCTCAGGGCATTTTAGAAGATGTAGGGAGGAAAAGATGATCAATGCTGACACAATTCTATTCGCACTAATGATGGTGACCTTAGTCAATATGGCTCGCTATCTTACTGCACTGCGCTCTCTGATTTACATTATGCGAGAAGCTCACCCCTTACTCTATCAACAGGTTGATGGTAATGGCTTTTTTACTACCCACGGCAACGTGACCAAGCAATTCCGCTTGTACCATTACTTGAAGAGCAAAGAGTATCACCACCATCATGATGAAGTATTCACGGGTAAGTGCGATCGGGTGCGAGAGCTATTTATCTTATCAACCTCTCTGTTGGTTGTGACACTGTTGGCGGCGTTTATTCTTTAATTGCTGAATTGGCAATCAGATTAAATACCGCTAGAATGAGGCTTCGAATTGCAAAGGATGTGCGTATGCACATCCTTTTTTATTGGTTTTTATGAGTAGTGGTTCATGACAGAAAAGTTTGACGTTGTCATTATTGGTGCAGGTGCAGCAGGTTTAATGTGTGCGGCAGAGGCAGGCAAACGTGGTCGCAAGACCTTAGTGTTGGATCACGCTAAAAAGCCAGGACGAAAAATCCTGATTGCGGGTGGGGGGCGATGTAACTTCACCAACTATGAGGTGTCGGCCAACCACTATTTATGTCAAAACCGACACTTTGTGAAATCGGCGCTGTCTCAATACACTAACTGGGATTTTATCTCTTTGGTGAGTAAGCATGGCATTGAATTTGAAGAGCGCGATCATGGCCAGTTATTTTGTGTTGGCGATTACACGTCGAAAGATATCGTAAAAATGCTGCTGGCAGAGTGCGATCTAGCAACCGTTACCCAGCGTTACCAACAAGATGTGCAACAGATCGAGAAGACAGCATCGGGTTTTGTGTTGCGTGCCAATGGCAGTGTGATTGAGTGTCAATCGTTGGTCATTGCTACCGGTGGATTGTCGATGCCGAAGTTGGGCGCTACGCCATTTGGTTATAAAGTGGCCGAGCAGTTTGGGTTAAGTGTGTTACCAACCAGCGCAGGATTGGTTCCTTTCACTTTACATAAAGAAGACAAACAAGCTTTAGCCGAGCTGTCAGGGATAGCGGTGCCTGCCGAAATCACCGCGCAAGATGGCACCGTGTTTAAAGAAGCCTTGTTGTTCACTCACCGTGGCTTGTCTGGCCCATCAGTGCTGCAGATCTCGTCATTCTGGCGCGCTGGGCAAAAGGTGACGGTCAACCTAGTTCCAGAGGTTGATGTTGATGAGTTGCTCGAGCGTTCATTGGCCAAACACCCTAATCAGAGTTTGAAAAATACCCTCGCGAAAGTGTTACCTAAGCGTCTAGTAGAAGTATTGATTGAATTAAAGTTGCTTGAAGATAAGCCACTTAAGCAATTGAGCAGCAAACAACTCAGCGAAGTGACAGCTCAACTCGAACAGTGGCAAATAACACCCAATGGCACCGAAGGATATCGCACCGCGGAAGTGACGTTGGGCGGCGTAGATACGAATCATCTCTCATCAAAGACTATGGAATGTAAGCAAGTAGCAGGTTTGTATTTTATTGGTGAAGTGATGGATGTGACTGGCTGGTTGGGCGGCTATAACTTTCAGTGGTGTTGGAGTTCTGCTTACGCTGCAGGTCAATGGGTATAATTTCCCCGCGGTTTTAAATAATAGTTTACTCATTGCGACTACACTTACTCTATAAAAAGGTGAAGGGCATCTAAGGAGTGAACTCTATGAGTCAACAAGCACTGATCTCTCGGATTAATGAGCTACCGCGTATTGAAAGTGTTCTGCAAGAGCTATTGGAGATGGTCAATCGTGACACCATCGATTTTAGCGAATTGGCACATAAAATGGCTATGGATCAGGTGTTACTGGCACGTGTGCTAAGAATGGCCAACTCAGCCCAGTTTGGTGGTGTTAAGGGCATTTCTAACATTAATGACGCTATCGTCCGGATCGGTATTGGTGCCATTCGCAACCTCATCTCCTCATCGATTCTTGCGTCGAGTTTTCCCAAGATTGACACCATCAATATTAAAGATTACTGGGCCGCGACGTTTGAGATTTCCACCATTGCGAGTACCGTGGCGAAAGACATTAAACTTGACCCAAACGAGGCGTTTACTACCGGTATCTTACACAATATTGGTGAGTTGATGATTCACACTTTAGAGCCTGAAAAAGCTGTGGAGATCAACCGGCGTACCGCCGCAGGAAAAAATGCCGCTCAGGTGCAAAAAGAACTTTTGGGGGTTGATGCACAAGAGCTTGGTGCTGTATTAGCGGAAAGCTGGAAATTTCCTACTCAACTGGTCGATGCGATTGCCAATGTTAATCACCCGAGCAAAGCGGTAGAGTCGAAGCGTTTGGCGTGTTTACTCTATCTTGCGCGTGATGCCCATTACTGTTGGGACAACCTGTTTGAAGCGCGAGATAAACAGCGTTATCTCGCTAACAGCAAAGCGGCGCAAGCCTTACACGTATCACCAGAGTTGGCGAGTAAAATTGATGCGGTGCGAGGTCAAGGCAGTGAATTGGCCTATCAACTGTTCTAGGCTAATCTCCTCGCTTAACAACATGCTATGCCGACTGCTTGCTGAGATTTTTTTTCTTGAACTTGATCTGTTGGATCACTAATCCGGTCACGATTAGCAACAAACCGATGAGTGTGGTCGGATGGATATGCTCACCGATAATGGTTGCAAGTAGCATCAAAGAGATAAAAGGCGAGGCAAAGATCAGGTTGCTGATGCGTGCGGTATTTTGCGTCAGCTTCAAAGCGCTGAGCCACAGCACAAACGTCACCCCCATTTCAAATAGTCCCACATAGGTCACGGCAAGCCAGCCTTGAGTGCTGATGTGGCTAAAGCTATTACCTTCATAGAGTGCTAGGCCGATCGCGCAAGGGACAGCAACCAAGAAGCCGAGTAACACACCAACCACAGGATCCGCTTTGTTTTTAGCATTAAGAATCCAATATCCGGCCCAAAGTAGCGTCGACAATAGCGCTAAACCGACCCCGAGTGGGCTGTCAAAGTTTAACCCCAGCACATCGCCTTTGGTTGCAATGACAATCACGCCAAAGTAACTCAATGTGCAGGCAAGCCAATCTTGTTTACGAATCTTCTGACCGAGAAACACCGCTGCCATTAGGGTCAGCGTAATGGCCCAACTGTAGTTGATGGCTTGGGCCTGAGAGGCAGGCAACAGGTCGTAAGCTTTAAACAGAATAATGTAATAGGCGAGTGGGTTAATCAGGCCGAGTAATAGGTAGTAAAACGGATTAGACATAAACGTAGTTGGCAGTTGTTTCAGCTTGCCTTGGATGGCACAAATGACCAGCAGCGCGATCGACGACACTATACTCGCGACCGTCAACATCTGAATCGGCGAGAATTCTGCCAATGTTAGTTTGAAGGCAGTGGCTACCGTTGACCAGAGTAATACGGCCGATAAAGCGAATCCTAAAGCGCGGCGCTCGTTCATGGTGTTCCTTATGCTTGTTGCTAACTTTGCCAAATACGTCAGTCAGTTGAGTGGGTCAGTATAAAGCGCCTAGTCTAGCTGCTTGATATCTAGCCGACAAACTGGACATTTATCCAGTGCTAAAATACCATTGAATGTATCTTAGTTTGAATAGTTAAATCATTATTATGCAGTGGATTCTTGAGCATCAAAGCCTACTCACTAGCGGGGTAGTCAGTGCATTGGTTAGCGGTTTGGCCGTTGGCTGGTGGGTCAAACAGAAAATGCGTTTTGATAATCAGCTTCTGGAGCAACAACTCTCCTCCAATCAGCAGTTCGCCACTAGCCAAATTACGCAGTTGGAAAAAGAGCTACGTCAAGCACAGCAAGAGCTCGATCAATTAGATAGTGAACGAGATAAAGCCGCCTACGAGCTCAAACAATCCCATGGCAAGTTGATGGCGGTCTTAGAGAAGCTGCGTTACTTTGAAGCGGTCAAGCAAGAGCGCCAACAGTATGCTGATGATCTCAATCAGGTGCGTGAACAAAAGTCTCAGCTCGAGGCGCAACTGCGTGAGCAAGAGGCGCGTCACGAGCAGAAAAACAGTGCTAATCAAGAAAAACTCCAGTTGCTTGAGCAGGCGGAAGAGCGACTGAAACAGCAATTTGAACAACTGGCCAATCAACTGTTTGAAGCGAAAACCGCTAAAGTGGATCAACAGAACCGCCAGAGTCTCGATGGTCTGTTATCGCCATTGCGTCAGCAGATCGAAGGTTTCAAAAAGCAGGTCAACGACAGTTTTAATCAAGAGGCGAAAGAGCGCCACACCTTAGTTCACGAGCTGAAAAACCTGCAACGCCTCAATGAACAGATGACCAAAGAAGCGCTTAACTTAACTCAAGCCTTGAAAGGCGATAACAAACAGCAAGGTAATTGGGGCGAGGTTGTGCTCGCGCGCGTGTTGGCCGAATCGGGGCTGCGCGAAGGTCACGAATATCAAACCCAAGTGAGTTTGCAAAATGAAGCGGGAAAGCGTTATCAACCGGATGTAATTGTGCATTTACCGCAAGATAAGCAAGTGGTGATTGATTCGAAAATGGCCTTGGTCGCTTTTGAACGCTACTTTAATGCCGAAACCGATGTTGAGCGAGACAAGGCGCTAAGTGATCACTTACTTGCGCTTCGTGCTCATATCAAAGGATTATCTCAAAAGGATTATCATCAGCTCAAAGGTATTCAGAGCTTAGATTATGTCTTGATGTTTATTCCGGTCGAGCCCGCATTTCAAGTCGCGATTCAAGCAGATCCAAGTTTAGTTAAAGATGCGATGGAGCAAAATATTATTTTAGTCAGCCCGACCACCTTGCTGGTGGCACTACGCACTATTGATAATTTGTGGCGCAATGATCGACAAAATCTAAATGCTAAAATCATCGCTGAACGTGCCAGCAAGCTGTATGACAAACTGCGGTTATTTGTCGATGATATGGAAAGCTTGGGTGGAGCACTCGACAGAGCGAATCAAAATTACCAAGGGGCAATGAACAAGCTAGCCACGGGGCGGGGTAATGTGATTCGCCAAGCGGAAAGTTTTAAACAGCTAGGGGTTGAGGTCAAAAAACCGATTTCAAGTGATTTGACTCAGTTGGCTCAGCAGGACCATTTCACAGAAAAGTCGTTGCCAGAGAAAAATGACTCTTTCGCCCAAAGACATCCGGATGAGGATAAAGTAAACTAATCGCCCGCAGTGCGAGGCCTTCATAATACAACGCACTGCTTGAAGAGGAATCATCATGACGGATACAAGCGTGCAATCGAATACAGCTTTAGAATCAAATGAAACCACGCATTTTGGTTTCACCACCGTAGCGAAAGAAGAGAAAGTGGCTAAGGTCGCTCAGGTATTCCACTCTGTGGCAGCCAAATACGACATCATGAATGATTTGATGTCGGGTGGTATTCATCGCCTATGGAAGCGTTTTACCATCGACTGCAGTGGTGTTCGTCCTGGTCAGCGAGTGTTAGACCTCGGTGGTGGTACTGGCGATCTAACGGCTAAATTCTCACGCATTGTCGGCGAGAAAGGTCATGTCGTGTTGGCGGATATTAACAATTCGATGCTCAATGTTGGTCGTGACAAGCTACGTGATAGCGGTATTGTTGGTAATGTTCACTACGTTCAAGCGAATGCCGAAGAGCTGCCGTTCCCTGATGACTATTTTGATGCTATCACCATCAGCTTCTGTCTACGTAACGTGACCGATAAAGATAAAGCGTTGCGCTCAATGTATCGAGTACTTAAGCCCGGTGGGCGTTTATTGGTGTTGGAGTTTTCCAAACCAGTCTTAGAGCCGCTGTCAAAAATCTACGATACCTACTCGTTCCATCTACTGCCTAAAATGGGTGAGCTGGTGGCCAACGATGGTGAAAGTTACCGTTATTTGGCCGAATCTATTCGCATGCACCCTAACCAAGAAACCTTGAAAGGCATGATGGATCAAGCTGGCTTTGAGCAAACTAGCTACTACAACTTAACTGGTGGCATTGTTGCGCTGCACCGTGGTTACAAATTCTAAGGTAGGGTGTTATGCCATTTGAACCGCTTGTCACTGCTGTGATTGAAACTACGCTGAATACATTAATTAACGATGACCCTGAATTGGGTCGTCGTCTTGCTCGTCTAAAAGGTCAGGTGATTCAAGTCCATCTTAAGGAAGTGAATAAAACGCTGACCTTCATCTTTAGTCAGCAGATTGATGTGTTAGCCCACTATGAAGGTCAGCCCGATTGCTACCTGTCACTCAATCTCTCTGTCTTACTTGAACTGCGCGACCAATCCAATATCACTAAATTGATCAAACAAGACAAGTTGGTGTTGGAAGGGGATATTCAGTTGGCGCAGAAGTTCTCGCAGTTGATGACGGACTGTAAGCCTGATATCGAAGAGTGGCTATCAAGAGTGACTGGCGATGTGGTGGCACATACGGTTGTGCAAGGGGTGACTAACCTTGGTCATTTGGTTAAAGCGCAGGCCAGTAAGCACCAGCATCATCTGGCCCAAGTCTTTACCGAAGAGTGGAGAATCGCTCCGCCACCACTTGAGGTCGCGCATTTTTGCGATCAAGTGGATGAGGTTAAAAGCCAGGCGGCGCGTATTGAAGCTAAGCTCAATCAACTACTGGAGCGTGCATGACCCTTTCCGAGCTGCGTCGCCTCTATCATATTGTTCGCGTCCAATTAGAGTATGGTTTGGATGAGTTGCTACCGACTCATCAACTGACCAAAGCGCCAATATTAGTCAGAAAAAGCCTGTTCTGGATTAAAAATAAGCATGCTGACAAGCCGCTTGGTGAACGCTTACGTCTTGCGTTGCAAGAGCTAGGGCCGGTGTGGATTAAATTTGGTCAGATGATGTCGACAAGGCGCGATCTGTTCCCACCGCACATCGCGGATCCACTGGCTTTATTGCAAGACCAGGTCTCGCCCTTTGATGGTCAGTTGGCCAAACAACAAATTGAGCAAGCGCTTGGTGGCCCGCTGGAAACCTGGTTCGATGATTTTGCCATAGAGCCGCTTGCGTCAGCATCAATCGCTCAGGTTCATACTGCCACGCTGAAGTCGACTAACCAAGAAGTGGTATTAAAGGTCATCAGGCCGGATATTCGTCCAGTCATTGATGCAGATCTAAAACTGATGTATCGCATGGCGCGTATAGTCGCCAAAGCAACGCCTGAAACACGCCGTTTAAAACCGGTTGAAGTGGTTCGTGAGTACGAGAAAACTTTGCTCGATGAACTTGATTTAAGACGAGAAGCGGCCAACGCGATTCAACTTAGACGCAACTTTGAAGGCAGTGAAGAACTGTATGTTCCAGAGATTATTACTGACTTTAGTAATAAAAATGTCATGGTTTCTGAGCGAATATACGGCATCCAGGTGTCTGACATCGAAGGACTGGTCGCTAACGGTACCAACATGAAATTACTTGCGGAACGTGGCGTGAGTGTGTTTTTCACCCAAGTCTTTCGTGATAGCTTTTTTCATGCTGACATGCATCCGGGTAATGTTTTTGTTGAGCCGAAGCACCCTGAAAATCCACGTTGGATTGGTTTGGACTGCGGTATCGTTGGTACGTTAAACAGTGAAGATAAGCGTTATTTAGCGGAAAACTTCTTAGCCTTTTTTAATCGCGATTACCGCCGCGTCGCTGAGTTGCATGTAGAGTCCGGTTGGGTTCCACGTGAAACCAATGTCGATGAGTTTGAGTTTGCGATTCGCATCGTGTGTGAGCCTATTTTCGCTAAACCCCTGTGCGAAATTTCGTTTGGCCATGTGTTGTTGAATCTATTTAACACCGCGCGTCGCTTTAATATGGAAGTGCAGCCTCAGTTGGTATTGCTGCAAAAAACCTTACTTTATGTCGAAGGTTTAGGTCGCCAGCTCTACCCACAACTTGATTTATGGGAAACCGCGAAGCCTTTCTTGGAAGAGTGGATGATGAATCAGGTTGGTCCTAAAGCGGTGATCAATGCGGTAAAAGACCGCGCGCCATTTTGGGCAGAGAAACTGCCAGAACTACCAGAGCTACTGTATGATAGCTTACGCCAAGGTAAAATGATGAATCAACGCATTGATCAGCTTTACCAAGGTTATCGCTCAACAAAGCGACAACAGGCGACCGGAAAATTTTTATTTGGTGTTGGAGCCACATTAGTCGTATGCTCGGCAATATTGGTTAACAGCCCCTATGAGCAACTTTCATTGGCCAGTGCCTTTGGTGGTGTCACATTTTGGTTGCTTAGTTGGCGAGCTTACCGTCAATAGACGCTAAACTCTTGAAATGAATTTGTTTAATAAGACCCGAGGTAAAAAGAATGGGTGGTATTAGTATTTGGCAACTTTTGATTATTGCTGTGATTGTCGTGCTTCTTTTTGGTACTAAAAAACTGCGCGGTATTGGTGGCGATCTTGGTGGTGCAGTCAAAGGTTTTAAGAAAGCCATGAGCGAAGACGACACGGCTAAGAAAGACGCTGACTTCGAGCAAAAAGATCTCGATCAGCAAAAGAGTGTAGGGCAGCAGAAAACCGAGTCGACTGCTGACACTAAGAAAGACAAAGAGCAGGCATAACCGGTGTTTGATATCGGTTTTTGGGAACTGGTATTAATATCTGTCGTTGGGCTTGTAGTGCTTGGTCCTGAGCGTTTACCTCATGCCATTCGCAGTGTTTCCAAGTTTATTGGTGCGGCGAAAAACATGGCCAATAGCGTGAAAGACGAACTGTCACATGAGTTGAAAGTTCAAGAGCTACAAGACAACTTGCGTAAAGCTGAGAAAATGGGCATGGAAGATTTATCACCTGAACTGAAATCTTCCGTCGAACAGCTCAAACAAGCAGCGCAAGACGTTCAACGCCCGTATGCGAGCAAAAGCGACTCAACCAGTAAGCGTGTTGAGACTGACAGCGAGCTAGCAGATAGCGCTGACAGTGCTGATGACTCCAAGCAACCGACTGAACAACTTGATGTTCAGCCGTTGTCACAGGCAGATAAAAAAGCCGAATAGTCTCGCATTAGGAGGAGCTGCTAACCAGTAGCTCCTTTTCGATCTTTTACCGTAGAGGTTTCCATGTCTTCTGTTGAGCAGACACAACCTTTGATCAGCCATTTACTTGAGCTAAGAAATCGCTTACTGCGTGCTATTGTCGCAGTGTTAGTGGTGTTCTTGGGGCTGATCTATTTTGCCAATGACATCTATGAGTTTGTTTCGGCGCCTTTAGTCGACAGGCTACCTGAGGGGGCGACAATGATCGCCACCGATGTCGCATCGCCTTTCTTTACGCCGTTAAAATTGACGCTGATCGCGTCTATTTTTGTTGCGGTGCCGTTTATCTTGTATCAAGTGTGGGCTTTTGTTGCACCCGGTTTATACAAACATGAACGTCGTTTAGTCATGCCACTGCTGTTCTCGAGTTCACTGCTCTTTTACTGCGGTGTGGCGTTTGCGTATTTTGTCGTATTCCCGTTGGTGTTTGGCTTCTTCACGGCAATTTCACTTGGCGGGGTCGAGTTTGCCACTGATATCTCAAGTTATCTCGACTTTGTTCTGGCGCTGTTCTTGGCGTTCGGGATTGCGTTTGAAGTGCCAGTCGCGATCATCTTATTGTGTTGGACAGGCGCGACTGATCCGAAAAGCTTAAGTGAGAAGCGCCCGTATATTGTGGTGGCCGCGTTTGTCGTCGGCATGATGCTGACTCCGCCCGATATGATTTCGCAGACCTTACTGGCGATTCCGATGTGTTTACTGTTCGAAGTCGGCCTGTTCTTTGCCCGTTTTTATGTGCGCAAAGAAACGGATGAACAAGAAGAAACGTAATTGATGCGATAGATAGTGTTAAAAGGCTTGCCAGTGGGCAGGCCTTTTTTTGATCATTTAAGCTTATAGTTTAAACAACCGCTTGGCGTTTTCGGTTGTGATGCTATCTACCTTTTGCAGGCTGATATCACGTAGAGTTGCCACTCGTTCGGCAACCAAATGAGTGTAAGCGGGCTCATTGCGCTTACCTCGGTGTGGAACTGGGGCCAAGTAAGGGCAATCTGTTTCGAGAATCACATAATCCATATCAAGCTCAGGGATTACTTTATCCATACCACCGTTTTTAAACGTAGAAACGCCACCAAGCCCAAGGTGGAACCCTAAGCCGTTGATCGCATGTGCCTCTTCAAGGCTACCGCCGAAGCAGTGAAACACGCCTGACAGTGTCCCATCTTGTTCTTTACTCAGTAGAGTTAAGGTCTCTTGTATTGAGTCTCTGGTATGAATCACCACTGGCAGTTGCATCTCTTTGGCCCAATTGAGTTGGGTGATAAATGCCATCTCTTGCTCGGCTTTAAAGGTTTTGTCCCAGTAGAGATCAATGCCAATTTCACCAACGGCAATAAAGTGATGTTTGGCAAACCAAGAGTGAATGATATCGAGCGTCTGTTTGACGTTGCCATCGACATAACAGGGGTGTAAACCCATCATCGAACGACAGATATTTGGGTACTTGGCCTGCGTAGCTAGCATGGGCTCAATCGACTCTAAGTCGATGTTGGGCAGCAGAATTTTATCAATGCCTTGAGCTAATGCGCGAGCAACAACGTCATCACGGTCATTATCAAATTCGCTGGCATAGATATGAGCATGGCTATCAATCATGGTAAATCTCTTGGTTGATGAGAGGTCGTCAGTATACGGCAGTGTGAGCTTTGGGTCATTTTTTGCATTTTTCTGCTTTGTCGCTAGCGTCACTTGTAAGGAGTGATATTATGCAGGCAAAAGCACTTGCACCAGACAAGGAGAATAGAGTGTCAGTATCGATTCAAGGTCAGTTTCCTGGCCGTCGTATGCGCCGTTTGCGTAAACATGACTTTAGCCGCCGTTTGATGGCTGAGAACCAATTGTCTGTTAATGATCTCATCTACCCAATGTTTATTTTGATGGGCAAGGATCGCCGTGAAAGCATCGAATCAATGCCGGGTATCGAGCGTCTATCGATCGACTTGATGTTAGAAGAAGCGCAGTATCTCGCGCAACTGGGTGTACCAGCCATTGCTCTCTTCCCTGTCGTAAACCAAGATGCGAAAAGCTTATGCGCTGCTGAAGCTTATAACCCGGAAGGTTTAGTTCAGCGTGCCGTTCGTTCTCTGAAAGAGCATGTACCACAAATTGGTGTGATTACTGACGTTGCGCTTGACCCGTTCACCACGCATGGCCAAGACGGCATCATTGATGAAGACGGCTACGTGTTGAACGACGAAACCACCAAGGTATTGGTTAAACAGGCGCTGTCTCATGCTGAAGCGGGTGCTGATGTGGTTGCGCCATCGGATATGATGGACGGTCGTATCGGTGCGATTCGTCAAGCACTAGAGAATGCTGGTCATATTAATACTCAGATCATGGCTTACTCAGCGAAATACGCGTCATGCTACTACGGTCCTTTCCGTGATGCGGTTGGCAGTGCTAGCAACCTTAAAGGTGGCAACAAGAAAAATTACCAGATGGATCCTGCCAATAGTGATGAAGCGATTCATGAAGTCGCGATGGACATCAACGAAGGTGCAGATATGGTGATGGTTAAGCCGGGCATGCCGTATTTAGATGTTGTACGCCGAGTGAAATCTGAGCTCGAAGTACCGACGTTTGCTTACCAAGTTTCTGGTGAGTATGCGATGCATAAAGCGGCCTTTGCTAATGGCTGGCTTAGTGAGCGTGATACTGTGATGGAATCACTATTGTGCTTTAAGCGCGCTGGTGCCGACGGTATTTTGACCTACTTTGCGAAAGATGTCGCTGAGTGGCTAGCACAAGAGAACGCGCAAGCCGCCACGTTTTTGCAAGTCGATCACGACTAACATCGCGAGTTAACCGACATTCCAAAGGCTGACGATTGTCAGCCTTTATTCGTTTTAGGAGTAGGCATGAGCATAACCTATCGCCAAGGCACTCTGTCTGAGTGTGTGCAAGTTGTCGAACAGATCGATGAGTTTCGACGTAAAGAGACCATTGAAACGCTATCGATACGATTGCAACAAAAACGCCATTTGATTCAAGTTGCCGAGCAAGCTGGTCAGATCTTGGGTTTCAAAATTGGCTATCAACTCGATAGTAAGACTTTTTATAGTTGGTTCGGTGGCGTTTCGCCGATGGCGAGGAATAAAGGCGTTGCCCAATCCTTACTTGAATTTCAACAGCAATGGGTCGAGCAGCAGGGTTATCAGCAACTCAAAGTGAAGTCGAGCAATCAGTTTCCAGCAATGTTGAGGCTGCTGCTGCGCAACGGTTATTTGATTGAACATTTTGAGCATAAGCAGCCTTTGAGTGACAGCCGAATTCATTTTATTAAGTCATTTTAAACAGTCTTAAAAATTAAATGAGACTTTTTCTCATTTAATGCTTGAACAATTAAATGAGAATGGTTATTATTTATCTCGTCTTAGGGAATGAGAGAAGTTCACAAAGACGTCGAATTACCCAATTCATTATTGAGCTTGGTAATGACACGGCACTTTACGGACTTACCCCAGTTCTTTTTGACACGACATTGCTCACATTGCTTCCAGTGTAATTTATAGCTTTATGGTAAAGCACCTCACTATGTATTTGCTTTAACCCTTTTTGCTAGGCGACATCTTTCGATGTCGCTTTTTTTATGTCTGCGATTTGGTAATGAACAAAAGGACACCAATAGTCTTTTCCACAATCCAAGATCAAAATAAGATCGATCTTAACGGGATCGATCTTGTAATTTATTGCTTTATTTCAGTGGCTTATGTTTTGATTTTATTGCTTTGTACCCATTTTTATATCCTGTGGATAAATAGTATGAACAGAGTTATCCACAATGGGTGGCGTTGATCGAGAGCAGAATCAACCAACAAGAGAGCTAACGGTGACAGAGTTAAAATGGATTCACTGACGCAGTCATGGCATTCTAGGCAGATCTTTTTGCATTTTCTTTGGATACGTAAAGACTATGGCTCATATCCCTGATAATCCGTTAATACTCATCGACGGTTCTTCTTACCTTTACCGCGCTTTTCATGCTTATCCTGGCACCATGAGTAATGGTGATATACCGACCAACGCTGTTTACGGTGTGGTTAATATGCTGCGCAGTATGATGCGTCAATTTGCGTCGGATCGTATGGCCGTGGTGTTTGATGCCAAAGGTAAAACTTTCCGTGATGATATGTATCCGGAATATAAAGCCAATCGTCCGCCGATGCCGGATGATCTACGTTGCCAAATCGAGCCTTTACATAATGTTATCCGTGCCATGGGGCTTCCCTTGATTTGTGTTCCAGGCGTTGAAGCGGATGATGTGATCGGTACTTTAGCCCATCAAGCATCTCAAAATGGTGTCCCTGTGCTGATCAGTACTGGCGATAAAGATATGGCCCAGTTGGTGGATGAGAACGTTACTTTGATCAACACCATGACGAATGTTGTGCTTGATCGTGAAGGGGTGATTGAGAAGTTTGGTATTCCTCCCGAATTGATCATCGATTATCTAGCCTTGATGGGCGATAAAGTCGATAACATTCCGGGGGTTCCGGGTGTCGGCGATAAAACCGCGACGGCTTTGTTACAGGGCATTGGCAGCCTAGAGAAAATTTATCAAAATCTCGATGATATTGCTGCGCTTGGTTTCCGTGGTTCCAAGACCATGGCAAAAAAACTCATCGACAATAAAGACAATGCGATGCTCTCGTATGAGCTAGCGACCATCAAATTGGATGTTGAGCTAGAGCAAGACTACGACGCGTTGCTCAAGAGCGTGCCGAACAAAGACGAGCTGGTTAAATTGTACGGTGAGTTGGTATTCAAGTCATGGCTCAACGAGCTACTTGAAGGTGGCACGGGTGTGGTCGAAGCCGACGAAAAGTCAGGCGCAATGCGTAACTCGGGGTCAGTGACAAACGCGCCTGAGCTCAATGTCTCAGCAGTCAACATCGATCGTAGCCAATACCAAACGATTTTAGATCAAGAGACGTTCAATATTTGGCTCGATAAGCTTAAAGCGGCGGATGTGTTTGCCTTCGATACCGAGACCGATAGCCTCAACTACATGGTGGCTAATCTCGTCGGGGTCTCGTTTGCGGTCGAAGAGGGGGTGGCAGCGTATGTACCTGTGGCGCACGACTACCTAGATGCCCCGCAACAGCTTGACCGTGATTGGGTTCTAGCACAACTCAAGCCGATCTTAGAAGATGACTCGCAAGCCAAAGTAGGACAAAACCTCAAATATGATGCAAGCGTATTGGCTCGATACGACATTGAATTGAAAGGTATCAAATACGACACCATGTTGGCTTCGTATGTTTACAACAGTGTTGGCGGTAAACATGACATGGACAGCTTAGCACTGCGCTTTTTGCAACATAGCTGTATTTCTTTCGAGCAAATCGCAGGCAAAGGCAAAAAGCAGCTCACCTTCAATCAAATTGAACTCGACCAAGCTGCGCCTTATGCGGCCGAAGATGCAGATGTGACGCTACGTTTGCACAAGCGCTTAATGGAAAACATCGACCAGGACGAAAAACTCAAAGCGGTTTATGAGCAAATCGAAGTCCCTTTAGTGCCTGTGCTTTCACGTATTGAACGTACTGGTGTATTGATTGATGATATGAAGCTGGCCACGCAATCACAAGAGATAGCTCAGCGTCTTGACCAGCTTGAACAAAAGGCTTACGAGGTTGCCGAGCAAGAGTTCAATATGAACTCTCCCAAGCAACTGCAAGCGATTTTGTTTGAGAAAATGGGACTTCCCGTGGTGAAGAAGACGCCATCAGGTACGCCATCGACCAACGAAGAGGTGTTGCAAGAGTTAGCACTTGATTACCCACTACCAAAGCTGATTTTAGAATATCGTGGTTTAGCCAAGCTAAAGTCGACCTATACCGACAAATTGCCGAAGATGATTAACCCTGAAACTGGGCGTGTTCACACCTCATATCATCAAGCGGTTACAGCGACTGGGCGTCTTTCATCGACCGATCCAAACTTGCAAAATATTCCAATTCGTAATGAAGAGGGGCGCCGCATTCGCCAAGCATTCATTGCACCGCATGGTTATAAGATCATGGCCGTCGACTATTCGCAAATTGAACTGCGCATTATGGCCCACTTATCGGGCGATAAGGCACTGTTGGAAGCGTTTCAACAAGGTAAAGATATTCATACCGCCACCGCCGCTGAGATCATCGGTGTTGATATTGAACAGGTCACCAGCGAACAGCGTCGTCGTGCTAAAGCGGTTAACTTTGGTTTGATTTATGGCATGAGTGCGTTCGGTCTGGCCAAACAGTTGGGCATTCCACGCGGTGAAGCGCAGCACTATATCGATACCTATTTTGAACGTTATCCTGGTGTTATGCACTATATGGAAGACACGCGCAGCGCAGCATCGGAACAAGGTTACGTTGAAACCATTTTTGGTCGCCGTTTACACCTACCAGAAATTAAGTCACGTAATGGCATGCGTCGCAAAGCGGCTGAGCGCGCGGCGATTAACGCTCCCATGCAGGGAACGGCAGCGGATATCATTAAAAAGGCGATGTTGCTGGTTGCTGACTGGATTGAGCAACATGGCGATGGTCGAGTGAAGTTACTGATGCAGGTACACGATGAGCTGGTTTTTGAAGTTAAAGAGTCAGCTTTGGCCGAAATTGAAAGTAAAGTACAACAATTGATGGAGTCTGCCGCCCAACTAAACGTTCCATTGGTGGCTGAGTCAGGCCACGGTGACAACTGGGATCAGGCTCACTAGACATAAAAGTCGCAAAAACAACGCAATAACATGAGCCAGTGCACAAACACTGGCTTTTTTTACACCTAAAAGAAGTTACGCACCTGCTGGTTGATATGTAGTTTAACAAAACTATCATGAAAAAAAGTTACAAAAGTGGTTTTCATTTCTGACCAATTGTTGTACATTATTCGACGTAGGGTACAGAGGTAAGATGTTCTATCTTTCAGACCTTTTGTTTCACGTTATTGGATTAGGCTGATTCAGCCGCCCCAGTCAGCTTTTGACTGGGGCGTTTTTTATTGGGCCAAAGAAAACTTTTCATACTACTTTTCACCGCGATTTCCCTCTTTTAACGCCACGTTATCCAACGCTTATTTACTTTTCTAATGTCGACTCCTGGTCAGTGTGAATGTGTAATTTTGCAAAACTTTGTAACTTTATACCAATCACACTTTGGTTATTTTGATTCGAAAATCAAAGTGGCTCAATCGGCAAGAAAAGTCGTAAATAATAAATAAAGATAAATTTATCAGTGGGTTAGTCTATAAATAATGAAGA
Organism: Vibrio sp. NH-UV-68; assembly: GCF_042940635.1. Lineage (NCBI taxonomy): Bacteria > Pseudomonadati > Pseudomonadota > Gammaproteobacteria > Vibrionales > Vibrionaceae > Vibrio > Vibrio sp. NH-UV-68. The sequence goes on along the minus strand of NZ_CP134975.1, from coordinate 3,070,859 downwards.
GGTTGTCGTGAGGGTGGCTTAGTCTAGGTGATTGATTTACATCGCGAGATGCATAATGCTTAGCAGATAATAACTAATAACGATTATTTCTCTCCCATTGCCCCGCCAGGATGGTGGGGCTCTTTATTTCTTCAACAATAAAAATGAGCAACAAAAAAAGCCCCACCAAAATTGGCAGGGCTAAGATTCTATTGCATAGCGTTATTGTTGTTCGTCGCTATCTACATCCACTGACTCTGTTTCATCCACTAACTCTGCTTCGATGACATCATCAGTCATTTGCGCAGCAATCGCGGGTGCAAACCAAGTATCAAGCTTATTGCGTAACACATCAACGCCGATGCCTTTAAGTGATGAGAATGGGGCAACGTTGACATCGCCACCAAAGCCGATGGCCTCTTGCTGAATTTTTAGCACCTGTGCTTTACGTGCGCCGCTTTTCAACTTATCTGCTTTCGTTAATAGCACCTGGACTGGAATACCGCTGTCGACTGCCCAGAAAATCAGTTGTTGGTCGAGGTCTTTCATTGGGTGACGGATATCCATCAATACCACTAAGCCCTTTAAACTCTGGCGCTTTTGTAAATACTCACCGAGAGATTTTTGCCATTTCTTTTTCATCTCGAGCGGGACCTGCGCAAAGCCATAGCCCGGCAAATCAACAATATGGCAACCTTCAGTCACTTTAAATAAGTTGATTAATTGAGTACGACCAGGGGTTTTACTGGTTTTAGCTAAGTTGCGCTGATTGGTCAGGCGATTTAGAGAGCTTGACTTACCGGCGTTGGAGCGCCCTGCAAACGCAACTTCGATACCTTCATCTTCAGGCAAATGACGAATATCAGGTGCGCTGGTGATGAAATGCGTGTTTTGATAATGAATTTTTACGCTCACTGTTAACTCCATCTCGACTTTGTGTAGTCGATTGATTACTTTTTTGTGAAATTGTGTAAAATAACCGTGCTCGGCATAAGGTCGCCTATTGTACCATGAGTGTTAACGCAGAGTGGTACCGGAAGCTTGATAATTATAATGGAATGTCATGAAGAAATTAGCGCTAATCTTGAGTCTTTTAGCCAGCTGCTCTGTGTGGGCCCAAGGCAGCATCGAAGCTGGTAAAGCAAAATCCCAAACGTGTGTTGCCTGCCACGGTGCTGATGGCAACAGTCAACTCGCTATGTACCCTAAACTTGCAGGTCAGCATGCTAAGTACCTAGAAAAGCAGCTCAAAGATCTCAAGCTAGGTATGACTAGCAATGGTAAGCAAGGTCGTTACGATCCTGTGATGAGTGGTATGGCTATGCCACTGTCTGAGCAAGATATGCAAGACCTTGCGGCTTATTACGCTTCTTTGCCAATTTCTAGCAACTCAACGCCAGAAAATGTTGTCAAAAAAGGTAAGGCCCTCTACACAGCCGGTGATGCAGAGCGTGGTTTAGCCGCATGTATCGCTTGTCATGGTCCTCGTGGTAATGGTACTGAGCTTTCAGGTTTTCCTAAAATCTCTGGCCAACACGCCGACTACATCAAGGCTCAGCTTGAAAAATTCCGCGATGGAAATCGTGACAACGATATGAACGCGATGATGCGTGATATCGCTAAGAAGCTGACTGATGAAGATATCGATACTCTTTCTAAATACGTTGGTGGCCTACACTAAGCCCTACTTATTCGTTCGAGCACAAAGTTGTACTGAAAAAGCCCAAACTTAGGTTTGGGCTTTTTCATGCGTGCTCGCTCACAGTTAGAGGGTCCTCGCGGTGAGCAATCTAGCGATTGTACTTGTAAGAGATCGTCCATACTTGTTGCTTGATACGACGCGCTTCGATTGATAAATGATTGAAAAATAAAGGTCTAAAATTCGGCTGAAAAAAAATAGCGGTTTTTTGCTATTCGTGGATTGCATCAAGTTGGTAACGCGATAAAGTGAAGTTATCGGCAGGGCGCTGATAGAGGAATTCAGACTAGGACGTCTCCAAGGATTGCGAGTCACGGAGATTCGATAGCATTAAAGGATTAAGAGTCAGCAGGAAGCTGTCTCGATACGGATGGTCAACTCGTCTAATGGTTCAGACAGGTAACGGATCAGGCTAAGGGATAGCCCAGGTATCAGGAAGTAAAAGGAAAGCCAAAATTCACCAGGATGGTGGCAAACAACACCTTTTGGCAGGGAAAGCACAAAAAACAAATGGAATATTGGTGCACACAAGTCTGTGCAACACAGTTTTGCCAATCGGCATTTAGGAAGCGATAGAGATACTCTATCGCTTTTTTTATTGCTATTTTTTAATAATCGCTGATTATTTGCGCAATAGTGCTCCACTCTGACCTGACTTTCTGGTATGTTTCGCATCCCTGTTTGAGGATGTATTCATGCACAATTGTCCCCTTTGTCAAAGCTTGGACACAGAGCACTATTTTGCAGATAAGCGTCGTGCCTATCTTCAATGTCAGCAATGTGCTTTGGTGTTTGTCAATCCAGAGCAACGTCTTGATGCAAAGCAAGAGAAAGCACACTACGATTTGCATGAGAATGATCCAAATGACGCTGGGTATCGAGGCTTTTTATCACGAGTTGCCGACCCGATATTAACGCGCATTGAGCCACATTCTCACGGGTTAGATTTTGGTTGTGGTCCTGGTCCAACATTATCGTTAATGTTGCAAGAGCAGGGACACACCATGAGTTTGTACGATATCTACTATCACTCAGATACTGAGGTATTGCAGAAAACGTATGACTTTATGACTGCCACCGAAGTCATCGAGCACTTATATGAGCCCAACAAAGTGTGGCAGCAATGGTTGAATTTAGTTAAGCCAGGAGGCTGGATTGGTCTAATGACCAAGATGGTTAAGGATGTAGAAGCGTTTGCGGCATGGCATTATAAGAATGATCCCACCCACGTGGTGTTCTTTAGCCGAGCAACGTTTCACTTTCTGGCAGAGCGGGATCAGCTCGAGCTTGAATTTATTGGTAATGATGTAATTTTACTGAGGAAAGCCCAGTAATGAGCCGTAGTAAAAAAGCAAGATCAGGCGGTAATGGCGACGTAGTCGTAGTACGTAACCGCTCGCAATCCGACGTTGAAGGTCGTTTGCGTAAAAAAGATAAAAAGCGCAAAGGTTTAAAAACGGGTAACCGTCACTCTGACGCACAAAATGAACAGCAGAACTCTGCAGGTCAAAAACGTGACCCACGTTTGGGCAGCAAGAAAAAAATTCCACTGATTGTTGAAGCGGCGAAGAAACCAACTAAGGTTGAGCGTCGTATAAGTGCAGAGAAAGAGCTGGAAATATTGGAAAACGATGCACAGCTCAATGTATTGCTTGATCGTTTAGACAATGGTGACAAGCTCGGTATGGGTCTGCAAAAGTACGTTGACGAGAAGCTTGCTCGTATCGAAGTATTGATGAGACAACTTGGTATTTACCAAGAAGAATCACAAGACGAGGTTGAACCAGAAGTCGTCGTGCCTGCTGCGGCAAAGAAACCGAGCAAAAAAGCCGACTCTGATGAAGCATTATTGTCTCAGTTCGAGAGTTTAGACCTGAATCAATTTAAAGGGTAAAAGAGCACTATGAATGTAACCTTATTAGCCATTGCTGGCGGAGCGATTATTCTCGGTCTGGCCGTTTATGCGGGTTACCTTCTGCTCCAGCTTAAGAAGCAAAAGGATTTGCAGTTGCAGCACCACAAGCTTGCCATTGAGAAGCGTAATGCCAATATCTTTGAAAGCGTGAGTGTTCTTTGCTTAGCCGGTATCCAAGAGCAGTGTGACCTGTCGGAAATCAGTATTCGTGTTTATAACATCATGGACTATGTTCAGGGTGAAGACCGTGTCGATTTCGACCAAGAGTTTCCAGCGACTTCAGAGCTGTTCCATATCGTTAAAGATATGCCACGCGGCGAAGAAAGGCAGCAACTTGACAAGCAACAGCGCATGAAGCACAACCTTGAGCGCCACAAAGCAGAAGCGCGTCTTCAACAAGACATTATTGAAGAACTTAAGCGCCTGCAGAAAAAGATTCAGCCACTGAACAATCAGATCAACATCCAAATGATCTAAGCGTGTCTCGATCACTCACTCTAAAAGGGTAGTGATCGAGTTATCACTTCTGAGTATTGCTTGTTAAAAAGCAGACTGCCCACCTTCGCGTTCGCATCAGGTGTGGCAAAATAGCCTGCTAATGACATGGCGCCTTGCGCCCAATAAGCACCATAGCCCAAACGGAAATACCAACATGTCGCAGCCTGTCGTCGCAAGCCAGCAAATCGTCTGGGATCAAGCCATCCTAGATAAGTACAACTATTCAGGTCCTCGTTATACCTCATATCCGACTGCCTTAGAGTTTCACGAGGCGTTTACGGTAGCGGACTATGACATGGCATGTGCTCAGTATCCGGACAGGCCACTGTCGTTGTATATTCACATCCCTTTCTGCCACCAGCTTTGCTACTACTGTGGTTGTAATAAGGTGATCACTCGTCACGCCCATAAAGCGGATGAGTATTTAGATGCGCTTGAACTTGAGATCCGCACTCGCGCGGCTTTGATACAACAACGCACAGTCACTCAGCTTCATTTCGGTGGCGGTACGCCCACATTCCTCAGTAAAACGCAGATTAGCCGCTTGATGGCCATTTTACGTGGTGAATTCTACTTTGAGGCCGATGCGGAGATCAGCATTGAAGTCGATCCACGTGAGATTGAACTCGATGTCCTTGACCATTTGCGTAGTGAAGGCTTCAACCGCTTGAGCATTGGTGTCCAAGACTTCAACAAAGAAGTGCAGAAGCTCGTCAACCGAGAGCAAGATGAAGCGTTCATTTTTGCCATGGTTGAGCGAGCGAATCAGCTCGGTTTCCGCTCGACTAACCTAGATCTTATCTACGGTTTACCTAAGCAAACCAAGCAGTCATTTGCGAAGACACTAGAACAAGTACTCGAGATGCAGCCAGGTCGTCTATCGATCTTTAACTACGCTCATATGCCGCAACTGTTTGCAGCGCAGCGTAAGATTAAAGATGAGGATCTCCCTGCGGCTGATGAAAAAATGGCGATTCTTCAAGATACCATTGCCACTTTGACCAATGATGGTTACCAATTTATTGGTATGGACCACTTTGCTAAGCCGGATGATGAACTCGCGGTTGCTCAGCGTCAGGGTGTTTTGCATCGAAACTTCCAAGGCTATACCACCCAAGGTGAGGCGGATTTGGTCGGTTTCGGCGTGTCGGCCATCTCTATGGTGGGTGATGCTTATGCGCAGAACCAGAAAGAGCTGAAAAAGTACTACGCGCAAGTCAGCGATCAGCGCCACGCATTATGGAAAGGGGTGGCTCTAGATAGTGATGACTTACTTCGTCGTGAAGTGATTAAACAGCTAATTTGTAACTTTAAGCTCGACAAAACGGCGATCGAATCTGAGTTTGGCGTTAACTTTAATGCTTACTTTAAGCAAGATCTCGAGTTGCTGCAGACCTTTATCAATGACCAATTGGTTGAGGTTGACGATAACGAAATTCGCGTGACTTTGCGTGGACGCTTGTTGATTCGCAACATCTGTATGTGTTTTGATAAGTATCTAAGAGCGAAGGCGAGACAGCAGCAGTTCTCTCGCGTTATCTAAATCTTCTGCGTATTTGAAAATTGCAAGCATCACAAGCCACCGTCTTTCTCTATCTCTGAAAAAACGGTGGCTTTGTTGTATCTGGCGTGGGCTTATGGAGCGATATAGGTATCGTGGGCGGTGTCCCACAATGCCTTGACCAGCGGGTTATCCAATTGAGAGCGTTTGCAACATACGCCGAGACTAAAGGGCTTAATCGAAGCAACTTTTAAACGCTCAATTTTCTCTTTTACTGGGCTGTTATTGATCACCACATCTGGCGCGATGCCGACCCCGCACCCAAGCGCAACCATACTGACAATCGCTTCATGACCAGAGACTTGCGCATAAATATTAGGCTTAATTTTCATTGCCTTAAACCACGTATTGGCCCGCTCTCGCGCGGTACCTGACTCTGGCACAATAAACGGAATTAATGACCAGTCAGGTTTATCTTGTTGCAGCACTTTGGCGAAATTACTGACTCCAGCTGGCGCGATTACCGAAAGTGGAATTTCGCTGATGGCCTCAAACTCTATTCGCGCGGGAAGTTGTTCCGGCTTCGCCGCTATTGCCATATCGACATCATCGGCAAGCACTCTATCGATGGCTTGAGCCGGGTCACCTGTCGAAAGTTTAAACTCAATAAAAGGGTGCTGGAGGCGAAACTCAGACAGCAATTCAGGCAGATGGCTATAGCTGGCGGTCACGGAACAGAACAGGCGAATCTCACCACGTAATTCCTGCTCATGGCCCTTAATGTGAGCGTTGTAATCTTGCCATTCACCTAAAATGTTGAGTGCGACAGGGAGCAGTTTTTTCGCGGCAGGTGTCAGCTCAACACTACGGTTGTCACGCACGAACAGTACTTGCTTAGTGTCCGCTTCTAATTTTTGAATCTGGCGACTGAGCGCTGACGGGCTGATGTGCATCGCAGAGGCGGTTTTAGCAAAGCTTTTACTATCACACAGATGAATGAATAGCTGCAGACTCTTAATGTTCATAAAAGCGTCATGTCCTTGTTGCATTTATTGCAATAACTAATTGTGAATATATCACTTTAAGCAACTTACTGTCTGATTTAGTATGAACTTATTCGGTACAAAGCGACCGACCTTCAATGGACAAATTCTTAAAGGAGCGCCTAATGGCTAACTATTTCAACACTTTAAACCTTCGTGAGCAGCTTGACCAACTTGGTCGTTGTCGTTTTATGGACCGCAGCGAATTCGCCACGGAAGCGGATTACCTTAAAGGTAAGAAGATTGTCATTGTTGGTTGTGGTGCTCAAGGCCTAAACCAAGGCCTAAATATGCGTGATTCAGGCCTCAACGTTGCGTATGCATTGCGTCAGGCTGCGATTGATGAGCAGCGTCAATCATACAAAAACGCCAAAGAGAACGGCTTTGAAGTGGCAAGCTACGAAACACTGATCCCACAAGCGGATCTGGTTATCAACCTAACACCAGATAAGCAACACACTAATGTGGTAGAAACGGTGATGCCACTGATGAAACAAGGCGCTGCACTTGGTTACTCGCATGGCTTCAATGTGGTTGAAGAAGGCATGCAAATTCGTAAAGACATCACGGTTGTGATGGTAGCACCTAAGTGTCCAGGTACCGAGGTACGTGAAGAGTACAAACGTGGCTTCGGCGTTCCAACCCTGATTGCGGTTCACCCAGAGAACGATCCACAAGGTGAAGGTTGGGATATCGCTAAAGCATGGGCTGCGGGTACAGGTGGTCATCGTGCTGGTTGTCTAGAGTCTTCATTCGTTGCTGAAGTAAAATCAGACTTGATGGGTGAACAAACGATTCTATGTGGCATGCTGCAAGCGGGTTCTATTGTCTCTTACGAGAAGATGATTGCTGACGGTATTGACCCAAGCTATGCCGGTAAATTACTGCAATACGGTTGGGAAACCATCACTGAAGCACTGAAGTTCGGTGGTATTACACACATGATGGACCGTTTATCAAACCCAGCTAAAGTGAAAGCCTTTGAACTGTCTGAAGAGCTGAAAGAGCTAATGCGTCCACTGTACAACAAGCACATGGATGACATCATCACGGGTGAGTTCTCAAGCACCATGATGGCTGACTGGGTCAACGACGATGCGAACCTACTTGGTTGGCGTGAAGAGACGGGTGAAACTGCGTTTGAAAATTACCCAGAGTCAGATATCGAAATTTCAGAGCAAGAGTATTTCGATAACGGCATCCTACTCGTAGCAATGGTTCGTGCGGGTGTTGAGCTTGCGTTCGAAGCCATGACTGCATCAGGCATCATTGATGAGTCAGCGTATTATGAGTCATTGCATGAGCTTCCACTTATCGCTAACACAGTGGCACGTAAGCGCCTATACGAAATGAATGTAGTTATTTCAGATACCGCAGAGTACGGTAACTACCTATTTGCCAACGTCGCAACTCCGCTATTGCGTGAGAAGTTCATGCCTTCGGTATCAACGGATGTGATTGGTAAAGGTCTGGGCGAAACGTCTAACCAAGTGGATAACGCAACACTCATCGCCGTAAACGATACTATCCGTAACCACCCTGTTGAGTACATTGGTGAAGAACTTCGTGGTTATATGACGGATATGAAAAATATCGCGGTAGGTGGCTAAATTAGGCAACAACTCCAGCCAGATTGGGGTCAATAAATACATAATAAAACACAACATCTAATAAAAAGGCTTGGTCACCGTTGACCAAGCCTTTTGTTATTCTAGCGTTGCATTACTTATCCGCGAGCTTCTCTTCTAGAGCCGCCAGTTTCTGCTCCATCTCTGTCAGCTTTTGGCGTGTACGCAATAGCACTTGAGTTTGTACGTCGAACTCTTCACGGCTTACCACATCCAATTTATTCAGTTGGCCTTGAATAACTTGGCGTACTTTCTGGTCAACATCGGCGCCAAGCTCTTTAACTGGCGCTGGCATTGAGTCATGAATCTGTTTAGCGATTTGTTCTAACTTCTTTGGGTCAAACATAGTGTCTAAAACTCCTTTCAATTTGCTCTAATTCTAAGTAATTGATACGGGAAAGTCGCTACTTGGATAGCAAAAAGTCGAACCAATGTTGAGCAATGAGGTGGGGCGAGTTGTGATAGGTATAAAAAAGGCCACCGAAGTGGCCTTTGTCGAGCAAGGGATTAACGATTGTCGGCCAAGTCGCGACACGCGGCTTTTGCTTCATCAATTCTTGCTAGCTTTTCGAGGTCTTTATCCTCCACAAACACTGGTAATGGTTTGTGTTTTTCTGCTAGGTAGCTGTAAATAACAGGCAATACGAACAAGGTAAAGATGGTACCAATCGCTAGACCCGCCACGATAACAATACCGATGCTGAAACGCTGCGCTGCGCCAGCACCTGTTGCGTACATCAGCGGGATAAGACCTGCAATCATCGCCGCGGTTGTCATAAGAATTGGACGAAGACGAACTTTCGCCGCTTCCGTTACCGCTTCCATACGAGACTTTTTGTTATGTAGCTGCTCTTCTTTCGCTACTTCACAAATAAGAATACCGTGCTTGGTAATCAGACCTACCAGTGTGATCAAACCGACCTGAGAGTAGATGTTCATCGTCGCAGCGCCCCATGCCAGAGCAATTAATGCCCCACAAATAGCAAGCGGTACGGATACCATGATCACCAATGGGTCTTTGAGTGATTCAAACTGAATAGCCAATACCAAGAAGATGATCGCCAGTGCCAGACCAAAGGTCGCATACAGCGCACTTCCTTCTGTCACAAATTGACGAGCTTCACCCATGTAGTCATGGTTGTAGCCAGCAGGCAGTTTGGTTTGGGCGGTGTTTTCAAACCAATCAATGGCATCGCCCATGGCAGTACCTGGGGATGGAACTGCGCCCACGGTTGCTGAATTCAACTGGTTGAAGTGAGGCAGTGATAATGGCTCTGCTACCACATCAATCGAGATTAAACTGCCCAGTGGTACGGCTTCGCCATTTGCTGAACGAACATAGTAGTTGTTCATTGACTCTGGGTTCAGACGCCACTTACGTTCAACCTGAGGAATAACCTCATAAGAACGACCGTTTAAATCGATACGGTTAACGTAGCCATCAGACATCATGGTACTTAAAGTAATACCGATATCTTGCATGGTCACGCCATAAGCTCCCGCTTTATCTTTATCGATATTAATCTTCATCGTTGCCGAATCGTAGTTTAAATCGAGGTTTGAATAAACGAAGAGCGGGCTTGCTGTTGTTTCTGCAAGTACATCAGAGGCAACAGTAAATAAGCTTTCAAACGCATTTGGTGTGGTAATAACAAACTGAATCGGCAATCCAGAACCTGCACCAGGTAATTCTGGCATTTGGAAGGTCGTTACCGCCATACCTGGGATGTTAGTGACTAACCCGCCAATGCGATTGGTCACTTCTGCCTGGCTTGCTTCACGCTCACTCCATGGAACCATCGAAGCGATACCAAACGCTTGGTTGGAATTTGGAACACCAGTAAATACCTGCGCAAATGCAACTTCTGGTTGAGCAGACAGAATCTCGTTGACGTCATTCATGGTGTTTTGCATGTAATCTAAGTTCGAGTTTGAAGAACCCGTACCGATCATCATCACCACGCCTTTATCTTCGGAAGGTGCCAACTCGCTTGGAATGAATTTAAACAATAAAGGTAAACTCATAAACACGATAACAGCAAACGCTAAAACCACCGGTCTGTGAGCAAGAACCGCGCGCAACATTCCCTCGTAGCGATTGGTCATGCGTTCCAATACTGAATGAACGGTGCTTTCAAACTTGCTTGGCTTTTCGTTTGCTTTAAGCATTTTTGAACACATCATTGGTGACAGTGTTAATGCAATAATACCTGAGACAAACACCGAACCTGCGAGAGTGAGAGCAAATTCTTTAAACAGTGAACCGGTAATACCACCCATTAATGCTATCGGAGCATATACCGCGCCTAGGGTTAGTGTCATCGCAATAACGGGTACTGCAATTTCACGGGTACCAATAATCGCAGCGCGGAACGGTGATTCACCTTCTTTAATGTGTCGATCGACGTTCTCAAGAACAACGATGGCATCATCAACGACCAAGCCGATAGCCAAAACCATCGCCAGTAGAGTCATAAGGTTCCACGAAAATCCCATCGTTTGCATAACCATCGCCACACCAATAAGTGATAGCGGGATAGTGACAATAGGGATGATAACGGCACGAAGTGACCCTAAGAATAGCGTGATAACCACCAAAACGATCAAAGCGGCTTCCGCAATCGTCTTAATTACTTCATTGATAGACTCGTTAATAGCAATGGTTGAGTCATACATGATGTTCATGGTGATGTTGCTAGGAAGGTTGCGTTGTAAGTGCGGCAACATATCCCGTACGCTGGCGGCGATATTAATGGGGTTGGCACTAGGTGCCGCGTTAATCGCTGCTACTACGGCTTCATTACCATTTGCCGTGGCGCGATAAACATCGTGACTTTTTTCCAATGTGACTTTGGCAATATCACCTAAACGGGTGACTTGGCCATCATTGGATTTAACCACTAAGTTTTCAAGCTCAGTAACATTGGATACCTGAGTATTGGCGCTACCATTATAGAGAACGAACTCTCCGGTTGCTTGCCCCGTCGCGGATTGATAGTTGTTGGCGTTGAGTACACCCATCACATCTGTTGCAGTGAGTTTCAATGCGCCCATTTTTTCAGGATCAAGCCATACACGTAACGCATATTTCAGACCACCATAAAGGTCGATACTGGCAATACCATTGACGGCGTATAGCTGAGGGTTAACAACGCGTTCCAAGTAGTCGGTAATTTGGCTCGACTTTAAATCATCACTGGTAAAGCCAATGTACATTACCGCCGTTGTTGAGCCGGTCGACATGGTTACGGTTGGGTCTTCAGCTTCTTTTGGTAGCTGAGAACGAACCGAGTTCGATTTGGCTAATACGTCAGATAAGGCCGCATTTGGGTCAGTATTGAGCTTCATATTGACCGTAATGGTTGATTTACCTAGTACGGACGATGAAGTCATATAGTCAATGTTATCGGCTTGTGCGACAGCTTGTTCCAATGGCTGAGTAATAAAGCCTTGAACCAAGTCAGCACTTGCACCGTAGTAACTGGTGGTGACGGTTACTACCGTATTCGTCATTTCAGGGTATTCACTGACCTGCATTTTGAACATTGCTTGCAAACCGAGCAAGGCTATCAAAAAGCTGATAGATACCGCCAAAACTGGACGTTTAATAAAAACATCAGTAAAGCGCATGATTCCTCCGGTTAAAGCATTGGTGTTTCAGCTGGTGGAGTGGTTGCATCACTTTCTACAACGCGTACTTTGACTCCATTACTTAAACGAACTTGACCTGATGTCACCACCACGTCTCCAGCTTTCACGCCTTCAAGAATGTGCGCGATGTCTGCTGTTCGTTCTCCAACTTTCACAACGCTTTGTTTCACGCGTTTTTCACCATTTTCTTCTGTGATGATATAAACATTATCACCGTAGAGCGTGAAGGTGATCGCCGTTTGTGGCAGTGTGATTTGGTTTGTTAATTTAGGCAAAATGATGTTCGCACGGGCAAACATGCCGCTGCGAAGCTTGCCATCATTGTTGGGAATATCAGCTTGAACTTGAATTAAACCACTTTGAACACTGACCGCCGGCTCGATAGCTGTGATTGAGCCTTTAAATGGTGAGTCTGGATAAGCATCAACAAAGATATCAACTTCTTGATCGATTGAAATGCGAGAGATATCGGTTTGTGGAACCGTAAATCGTAGGCGCATTACACTGGTATCTTCAAGACGAACAATGTCAGTACCTGGTTGTAAATATTGACCTAAATACACATTGCGGATACCAACCACACCAGCAAATGGCGCTTTGATTTCACGGCGATCGATAGCCGCTTTCAAGCTTTCAATGTCGGCTTTTAAAGAGAAATAGTTAGCTTCTGCATCATCGTAAGCTTCTTTAGAAATTGAGCCTTTCTTGAATAGACCTTGATAGCGTTTGTATTTGGCCTCGGCAGCAGGCAATTTGGCTTGTGCACTCTTGAGGTTCGCTTTTTCGACTTCAGAATCGAGTTGAACCAGAGGTTGGCCTTCTTCTACTAGGGTGCCTGATTCGAAGGTAATCTTATTAATCACACCGCTGGTTTCGTTGGCTACTGTAACGCCTTGGTTTGGCTCGATAAAGCCGATCGCTTCAATAACGGGTACCCAATCTACCGCTTCGACCTGAGTCACTGTCACGGGAAATTCAGGTTCAGGTCGGTTCGCCATATATTCAGCGATCTTCTGTTGTTTGAAGAGATTAAAACCTATCACACTGCCAAAAAGCAGTATTGCGATAAGTAACATAAAAAAAGTCCACTTTTTCATTCTGACTAGAACTCCAAATTAGTGTGTTGTAATTGCATCCCAACTGGCCTCAATGGCCGCTTCAATGGCCTCTTGGTCCAGATGGTAATATCCGAGAGATTGTTTACGTGCCAATGTGACACTCACTTCCAAACTCAGTGCTGCTAACACCGAGTTATCTAAAGATTTGAATACTCGCTGATCGCGTCCTTCTGAAAACATTTTATCGACTTTATGGAACATCTGACTTTCGATCTCTTTGGTTTCATGGCTGCGAACACATGGCAAAGAATCGTATTGAGCTCGATTCTTTAATGACTCGATGTTAGACCTTGAAAGATCGAAAATGTTTAACCACATTTTGCGAAAGCGTTGTTTCAGTGGCATGTTGTCATCAACATCGCGCTGAATAATTTCAGCGTTGCGCTGACAAACCGTCAAACGAACTTGTTGCAATAAGTCTTCTTTATCTGAGAAATAACGATAAATGGTGCCTGCAGCAACCCCAGCCTCTCTAGCTAGCTTATGCATTGATAGGCCGTGAAAGCCTGATTCGGCGATCAGTTTTTCAGCAGCATCAATAATTTTTTGTCTTTTATCTTCCATAGGATGAAACCTAGACATGGTCTATATAGAATGGCCAGTGAATGAACGTTCATTCATTATAACTGAAAAGCATACCAAATATGCAACAAAATTTTGCATGAGATGAGTGAAATTTTCTCAAGGAGACACTTTGCCACAACTTAGGTATACGTCTATCGGGTATAAACATAGCAATCTAATGGTTGCACTATTATTATAGTCGCCACTTTATTCCCACTTCTGAGATAGTCATGAAGCTGAACCCCAATCAAGATCAAGCTGTTAAATACGTATCTGGACCTTGCCTTGTGCTTGCGGGTGCTGGCTCAGGCAAGACGCGTGTTATCACCAACAAAATGGCGTACTTGGTTCAGCACTGTGGTTACAAGGCACGTAACATTGCTGCGGTGACGTTTACTAATAAAGCGGCGCGAGAAATGAAAGAACGTGTCGGCCAGACGCTGGGCAAAAGCGAATCGAAAGGCTTCATGGTGTCGACGTTTCATACCTTGGGGCTCAATATCATTAAGCGAGAGTATAAGGTGCTGGGCTTAAAGTCTGGATTTTCGCTGTTTGATGACCAAGACCAACTGGCACTGCTCAAAGAGCTCACCGAGCAACAGCTCGATGGTGATAAAGATTTACTGCGTCAATTGCTCAGTACGATTTCCAACTGGAAAAATGATATGCTGACGCCTGATCAGGCTAAAGCACAGGCTCAAGGCGAGCAGCAACAGTTATTTGCTTTCTGTTTTGAAATGTACCAAAAACAGATGAAAGCGTATAACGCACTCGACTTCGATGACTTGATTTTGCTACCAGTACTCTTGTTGCGCACCAATCAAGAGGTGCGTCAGCGTTGGCAAAACCGTATTCGTTATCTATTAGTCGATGAGTATCAAGATACCAACACCACTCAGTACGAATTAGTGAAGTTGATTGTCGGTGAGCGCGGACGCTTGACGGTGGTAGGTGACGACGACCAATCGATCTATTCATGGCGTGGTGCTAAACCGCAAAATTTAGTCTTGCTCGGCGAAGATTACCCGAATTTGCGCTTGATTAAATTGGAACAAAATTATCGCTCAACCAGCCGTATTCTGCGTGCTGCCAATATCTTGATTGCCAATAACCCCCATGTGTACCAGAAGTCGCTGTTCTCCGAAATTCCTGATGGTGAGAAACTCAAAGTACTGTTGGCTAAAAATGAAGAGCATGAAGCTGAACGTGTGACAGGGGAGCTTATCGCCCACAAGTTCCTCAACCGCACCGATTATATAGATTATGCCGTGCTTTATCGTGGTAACCATCAATCGCGTTTGATTGAAAAGTCGCTGATGCAAAACCGCGTGCCTTATAAGCTATCGGGCGGTACTTCTTTCTTTGCTCGCGCTGAGATAAAAGACATCATGGCTTATCTGCGTGTGCTGGTGAACCCGGATGACGACAATGCGTTTCTGCGTATTGTGAATACGCCGCGCCGCGAAATTGGCCCAGTCACCTTAGAGAAACTCGGTAGTTATGCCAATATGCGTGGTAAGAGTTTGTTCGAAGTCAGCTTTGAGATGGGGCTTGAACAGAGCTTATCGGGGCGCGGCTTAGAAAACTTACGTCGCTTTACCACTTGGCTGGTGAAAATTGCTGATCAAGCGGAGCGAGGCGACACCGTTGAGGCGGTACGTTCACTCGTGCGTGATATTAATTATGAAGATTGGCTGTATGAGACATCAACCAGTCCAAAAGCTGCAGAAATGCGGATGAAAAACGTATCGGACCTCTATTCTTGGATTGTTGCTGATCTTGAGGGTGACAACTACGACCAAGAAGAGAAGAGTTTAAAAGAGGTGGTTCAGCGATTGACCCTGCGTGACATGATGGAACGTGGTGAAGACGATGAAGACAGTGATGCAGTGCAGTTAATGACGCTACATGCTTCAAAAGGCTTGGAGTTTCCTTACGTTTACTTAATCGGTGCAGAAGAGGGGATCTTGCCCCATCAAACCAGCATTGATGAAGAGAATGTCGAAGAGGAGCGCCGTTTGATGTATGTCGGTATCACCCGTGCTCAACGCGAACTGACTTTTACTATGTGTAAAGAGCGCCGTCAGTTTGGTGAGTTGATTAAACCGAGTCAGAGCCGATTCTTAGATGAGCTGCCATTTGACGATGTTGACTGGGAACAGACCAAAAAGCCCGTGACTCAAGAAGAGCGGATGGCGAAAGGGCAGGCACATATTGCCAACCTAAGAGCGATGTTTAATAAGAAATAGACAATAAAAAGGCTTGGTGACAACACCAAGCCTTTCTGCTCTATCTTTCTTCTACCTATCTATTATAGATATAGAAGGCAGTTACAGGTCGGCAATCATATGCTCAATGGCCGCGATGATTTCATCATCGGAACAATCCATACATGAGCCGCGCGCTGGCATAGCGTTGAAGCCATTAATTGCATGGTTAGCCAATACATCTTTACCTTGCGCGATACGTGGAGCCCAGTCTTCTGCGTTACCTGTTTTCGGTGCGCCGCTAACGCCTGATGCGTGACAAGCGATACAGAAGGTACCGTAAACGGTCGCGCCATCACGTGGCCCTGTTGGTTCCGCTTTCACTGGCTCTGCACCGGCTAGGTAAACATCACCGACAGGTTTAATGCGTTCTGCAATAGCGTCATATTGTTCTTGGCTTACATTGGCTGCAAAAGAGGCGCTAGAAAAGGTGATTGCAGCGACCAAAGCGGTTAACATTTTTCGAGACATATCCATTAAACTCACTTTACATTCCTGAAGGTAAGTGCGTGCTTACCCGTTATTAGAGTGGGATTTGATCAACATCGAACCAAAGTGCGTAAAACACCAGTGTTGCTGTTAAATCAATGTAAATAATGGGTGATTATATCCTGTTAACTTGTTGCAATAAACAACAAGTTACTTGCTTTATGGCGGTTATCTAATGGGAAATAGGGGTTTATCACACTTTAATTGCCCAAAAAGGCACCAAACGATAAAAAAACTTTAAAAAGTACTAGACGGCATAGTGTGAACTACGTATTATTCCACTCCGCCGATGGGGCATGCGCCCGTAGCTCAGTTGGATAGAGCGTTGGCCTCCGGAGCCAAAGGTCGAAGGTTCGAATCCTTTCGGGCGTACCATTCGCCAAAGGTTTAATCGGTAGAAGTTTCAATGGTGGCTATAGCTCAGTTGGTAGAGCCCTGGATTGTGATTCCAGTTGTCGCGGGTTCAAGTCCCGTTAGCCACCCCATTATTCAGGTAGCTTTGCTTCCTTTCTTGATTCAAGATCGAGAAGAAATATAAGTCGGTGAATAGTGCGTTTGTAGCGCATCTCGGCTTTTGGAATAAGCGGGACCAGAGGGTTGACCTTCTATAACGTAAACCAAGTAAAAAAATATATCGTCGGTGAATAGCGCAGCTTGGTAGCGCATCTGGTTTGGGACCAGAGGGTCGGGGGTTCGAATCCCTCTTCACCGACCACTATTACTATAATTCTGCATCAGCGGGATTAGAGTTGGGTTTATAGCTAGACTTGGCAGTAAACGACAACAATTTGATGGTGGCTATAGCTCAGTTGGTAGAGCCCCGGATTGTGATTCCGGTTGTCGCGGGTTCAAGTCCCGTTAGCCACCCCATTCTTCCTTAGAAAGAATGAAATTTCCGTGAATAGCGTGTTTGTAGCGCATCTCGGCACTTGGAATAAGCGAAACCAGAGGGTTAAACCTCAGAAACGTAGACCAAGTAAAAAAATATATTATCGGTGAATAGCGCAGCTTGGTAGCGCATCTGGTTTGGGACCAGAGGGTCGGGGGTTCGAATCCCTCTTCACCGACCATCTTTGAAAAGGCTCTGCAGAAATGCAGAGCCTTTTTTGCGTTTAGCGACTTGCGACTCGAATCTGAGGTTCGGGGTCAGGGGTCAGAAGCCTAGCCGAATTCCTCATCCACTGAACAACGTTAAAGAGCAGCAACAGTAAGGTTGCCGTTTTGTCTCCTCCCCTCTCAAGTCTAGAAATATCCACCTTTATTACTCTGTTTATGTCTTTATTCTCCTAGTGAAGTGACTGATCTTTGGGTTGATATTGGCTATTTATTGAAAGTGAGTGCCGTTGTTTGACCTTTTTGCATGAATTTGGCGCTAGTACAATCTTTGACTACAAAATTTCTTAGGTTGATAAATCTATAAATATCGCATTTATTTAGAATATAGTTTGGCGTATATGTGATCAATATCGAATCATTGTCTTAATAAGTCATCTTTAATAGTCTTATGTGTTTTTTTTGTTAAAGCCACTTGCTGTGTTTTAAGTGAATTTTTATTCTTTTTGTTAGTAGGGGGGACTTATAACTAAAAGCAGTATTTAATAACTAAAACTCTTGTTTTATCCGTGTTTTAAATCATTTATACCACAGGTATGACCAAATGATGATCTAGCTGGTTTGCATATTTATTTGGCTATAGTGCTTGGTTTTTATGCGATTTCGACTTTTTATTCTATATTTGTTGCTTTTGTGTGAATTATTTGCCAAATTGATGACCTTATAAATTGCCGGAACACTATTCTTCTGGCTTGAATGGATTCACTTTTCAGACAGGGCAGAAAGCTGCCAAAGCAGTAGAGGTCTGGTTAATGTCACTTTTACAAGTAAAAAACCTTCGCATTGAATACCCTTCGCGTCATGGGGTGCATGCCGCAGTCAAATCGCTGTCATTTAATATTGAACGCGGTGAAATCGTTGGTGTGGTTGGCGAATCTGGCGCTGGTAAATCGACAGTCGGCAATGCAGTCATCGATCTACTTAGCCCTCCGGGACGTATCGCTACTGGCGATGTCTACCTTGATGGCGAGCTTATTTCTGGTTTGAGCCCAGAGCAAATGCGTAAAGTACGCGGCTCTAAAATTGGATTTATCTTCCAAGATCCAATGACCTCTCTAAATCCTCTGTTCACCGTAGAGCAGCAGTTGAAAGAGACCATCCACGCCAATATGAAGGTATCGGATGAAGAAGCGTACCAGCGTGCGCTGTCATTGATGCAGCAAGTGGGAATTCCCCAGCCAGAAAACCGTCTTAAGCAGTATCCGCATCAATTTTCTGGTGGTATGCGTCAGCGTGTGGTTATCGCGATTGCATTGGCTGGTGAGCCAGATCTTATCATTGCCGATGAACCAACGACCGCGCTTGATGTGTCGATTCAAGATCAGATCCTGAGTTTGATTCGTGAATTGTGTATCAAGAACAATGTCGGTTGTATGCTCGTTACCCACGATATGGGCGTGGTATCGAATGTGACCGATCGCGTTGCGGTAATGTACCGCGGTGATTTGGTTGAGTTTGGCCCAACCGCTAAAGTACTGGGCGACCCTGATCATACCTATACCCGTAGTTTGATTTCTGCGGTTCCTCGTTCAGATATGAAACTCGATCGTTTCCCTCTGGTGAGCTATATCGAAGAAGCGACAGAGATGAAGCCTCTTGATGTGAAAAACCACTGGTTAGGGCAGAGTCAAGATGAGCGCGAATACAGTGGTCCTTTGCTCAATGTCGAAAACGTCAATCTACGTTTTGTGACCAAAGATTCTCTGTTCGAAAGTCGTCGCGAGTACGTTCAGGCCTCGAACGATGTGAGTTTTGAAGTGTTTGAAGGTGAAACCTTTGGTCTGGTGGGTGAGTCAGGTTCTGGTAAGTCAACCATTGCTCGTGTCATTGCTGGTCTTTACACGCCGAATTCAGGGCGAGTGACCTTTGAAGGTATCGACCTTACCGCACTGAAATCAGAAAAAGAACGTCGTCCAATGCGTCGTCAGATGCAGATGGTGTTCCAAAACCCTTATACATCGATGAATCCGCGCATGAAGGTACTGGATATCATCGCAGAGCCAATTCGATTTCATAAGCTAACCAAGAATGAAACTGAGACGCGTCAGATCGTTAATGATCTGCTGGATCACGTCGGTCTAGGGCGTATGGCTGGGCTTAAATATCCCCATGAGTTTTCGGGCGGTCAGCGCCAGCGTATTTCGATTGCACGCGCGCTGGCAACACGTCCTCGTTTGCTGATTTGTGATGAGCCGACCTCTGCACTTGATGTGTCGGTACAGGCTCAAATTCTTAACCTGCTCAAAGATTTACAAGATGAGCTTAATCTAACCATGCTGTTTATCAGTCACGATTTACCTGTGATTCGCCAAATGTGTGATCGCGTTGGTGTGATGCAAATGGGGACCTTATTAGAGGTCGCTCCAACTGAACAGCTGTTTAAGACGCCTCAGCATGAATATAGCAAACAACTGATTTCTTTAATGCCGGAATTTACTGGCTTAAGAGAAGATGTAGAAACGGCGTAAGTCGTCGATCTTACCCAGAGCTTTTGGGTGAATAAACAGAAGCAAACACAACAACTAGGGATGAATCCCGCATAAGGAGTTATGCAATGAAAACCATGAAAAGCAAACTAGCAGTGGCTTTAATGGCAGCTGGCCTAAGTTTTAGTGCAGCAGCAGCAGATATCACCGTCGCTTATGATGCTGATCCAGTGTCACTTGATCCACACGAGCAGCTGTCTGGCGGCACACTGCAAATGTCTCACATGGTATTTGATCCACTAGTTCGTTACACACAAAAATTAGATTTTGAACCTCGCTTGGCTGAAAAATGGGAACGTGTTGATGACACGACTTTCCGCTTCTCTTTACGCAAAGGCGTTAAGTTCCACTCTGGTAACGAGCTAACTGCAGATGACGTTGTTTGGACTTTTGAGCGTCTAAAGAACTCTCCAGACTTTAAAGCTATCTTCGAACCATATGAGAAGATGGTAAAAGTGGATGACTACACAGTCGAACTAGTATCAAAAGGGGCTTACCCTCTGGTACTTCAAACCGCTACTTATATCTTCCCAATGGACAGCAAGTTCTACTCGGGCATGACAGAAGACGGTAAAGAGAAAGGCGAAGTGGTTAAGCACGGTAACTCATTCGCTTCCACTAACGTTTCTGGTACTGGCCCATTTATCGTCACGCAACGTGAACAGGGCGTAAAAGTCACGTTCGAGCGTTTTGGCGATTACTGGGATAAAAACACAGGTAATGTCGACAAGCTTACGCTGGTACCAATCAAAGAAGACGCAACGCGTGTTGCCGCGCTTCTATCTGGTGATGTGGACATGATCGCACCTGTAGCGCCTAACGACCACAAACGTGTGAAAGACGCAAAAAATGTTGATCTAGTCACGCTGCCTGGTACTCGTATCATCACGTTCCAAATGAACCAAAACAGCAACGAAGCACTGAAAGATGTTCGCGTTCGTCAAGCGATTGTTCACGCAATCAACAACGAAGGTATCGTGAAGAAAATCATGAAAGGCTTCGCTACGACTGCTGGTCAGCAAGGTCCTGAAGGTTACGCCGGTTACAGCGCAGACCTAGTGCCACGCTACGATCTGAAAAAAGCTAAGCAGCTAATGAAAGAAGCGGGTTATGAAGATGGCTTTGCACTTTCTATGATGGCGCCAAACAACCGTTACGTGAACGATGCGAAAATCGCTCAAGCAGCGGCGGCTATGCTATCTAAGATTGGTATCAAGGTTGACCTGAAGACAATGCCTAAAGCGCAATACTGGCCAGAGTTTGATAAATGTGCTGCAGACATGCTGATGATCGGTTGGCACTCAGACACAGAAGATTCTGCGAACTTCTCTGAGTTCCTAACCATGACTCGTAACGAAGAGTCAGGTAAAGGTCAGTACAACTGTGGTTACTACTCAAACGCGGAAGTTGACAAGCTAGTCATGGATTCAAACATTGAAACGGATCCTGCGAAACGTGCGCAAATGCTGCAGAAAGTGGAAGCAACATTGTACAACGAAGCGGCGTTTGTGCCTCTACACTGGCAAAACCTAGCGTGGGGCGCGAAATCTAATGTAGAGATCGCACCGATCGTTAACGCAATGAACTTCCCTTACTTTGGTGACCTTGTCGTTAAATAAGTAAACTGAGTAAGTCGAAGTTGTGGCATTCGCATGGTGCGGATGCCCGCTTAATTTTTGGCACTTGGCTTTGTTTCAGTCGGGTTGAGTGCCATTTTTAAGACTGAAAATTGCGACCGAATTTGATTCGGTTTTGCAGACTGAATTCTATGGAAAGTAAAGGGGCAAGGAATGTTTTCGTTTCTGGTCAAGCGCCTGTTTCAGGCACTGATAGTGATGTTTGTGATCAGTTTGGTGGCGTTTGCCATTCAGGATAATCTGGGTGACCCATTGCGTGAGCTTGTTGGTCAGTCGGTTTCTGAAGCGGAGCGACAAGCTCTGCGCGATGAGTTAGGCCTTAACGATCCCTTCATTACAAAATACACTCGCTTTATTGGCGCCGCCATACAAGGCGATTTAGGTACTTCATATTTCTTCAAGCGCCCTGCGGTTGAAGTGATTTTAGATAAACTCGTCGCGACGCTAGAGTTGGTGTTTGGTGCGACGGTGATTATCGTGGTTTTTTCTATTCCTCTTGGTGTTTACTCCGCCATTCATCCCAAAAGTATTTTGACCAAAGCGGTGATGGCTTTTAGTAGTATTGGTATTTCGATTCCTGTCTTTCTGACAGCAATCATGTTGATGTATGTCTTTTCGATTGAACTCGGTTGGCTGCCTTCCTATGGCCGTGGTGAAACCGCCAATGTGTTTGGGTGGGAGTCAGGCTACTTTACCCTTGATGGATTAGCGCACCTTATTTTGCCATGTGTGGCATTGGCTTCAATCATGTTGCCGCTGTTTATCCGCTTGGTCCGCTCTGAAATGTTAGAGGTACTCAGCTCTGAGTATATTAAGTTTGGTAAGGCGAAAGGTCTGGCGTTAAACAAAATCTATTACCAGCACGCGCTCAAAAACACCATGCTTCCCGTATTGACGGTCGGTGGTGTTCAGATCGGTACTATGGTGGCATATACCATTCTGACTGAAACGGTATTCCAGTGGCCAGGTACCGGCTTTCTTTTCCTTGAGGCAATCAACCGTGTCGACACACCGCTTATCACCGCTTACGTTATTTTCGTTGGCCTGATATTCGTGGTAACCAATACCATCGTTGACTTGCTATACGGCATCATTAACCCGACCGTAAATCTCACTGGAAAAGGAGCATAATCATGAGTCAAGCAATCGCTGCTCCTTCACGCTGGGAGCGTTTTAAACAGTCTGATTTTCTGTATTACTTTAAGCGCGATAAAGTCGCTATGGCGAGTTTTAGTGTCTTTATGGTCTTTTTGGTGCTGGCTCTTGCGGCGCCGATTCTTTCACCTACCGACCCGTATGACCTTATTTCTATCGACATTATGGACTCAGAGTTACCACCATCATGGATGGAAGGGGGCGAAGAGCGCTTTTTGCTCGGCACTGATGAGCAAGGGCGAGATATTTTGTCGACCATTTTGTATGGTTCGCGTTTGTCATTGACGATCGGTTTCTTAGCCGTTGGGTTGCAATTGATTCTCGGCATTATCATTGGTCTGTCGGCTGGCTATTATGGTGGTCGAATTGACAGCTTCTTGATGCGTTTTGCTGATGTTCAGTTGTCGTTCTCAACCATGATGGTCGCGATCATTGTATCAGCCATTTTCAAAGCCAGCTTTGGCAGTGACTTTTACAGTCAGTATGCGGTGGTGATGCTGGTAGTCATTATTGGTGTGGCTGAGTGGCCGCAGTACGCACGTACCATTCGAGCGTCGGTATTGGCAGAGAAGAAGAAAGAGTATGTTGAAGCTGCACGTGTGATGGGCTTTAAAGCGCCGCGCATTATGTTCCGTCATATCTTACCGAACTGTCTGTCACCGATCTTGGTCATTTCAACGGTGCAGGTGGCAAACGCCATCATGTCAGAAGCGGCACTTTCTTTCCTAGGTTTAGGTTTGCCGGTTGACCAACCTTCACTTGGTGCACTGATTAGTATTGGTTTTAACTACATTTTCTCTGGTGCATGGTGGATTACGGCCTTCCCAGGTGTGGTTTTGATTACTCTCGTTTTGGTCATCAACCTGTTGGGTGACTGGTTACGTGATGTATTTAACCCCAAACTCTACAAAGGGTGATCCAAGCCTAAGATTTGACTATAGAAATTTCATTACACTAAGAGCCGTCATTCATTGCGGCTCTTTTTTTGCATTGATAATAGCAAAGCCGTATAACGTCAATAGTGACGCTTTAGTGAGCGGCGTGAGTGAACCAACACGGATCGAGTTAAAAGAGTAAAGGTATCAATATGGCGTTAAAGCCGAAACAATCGCATTGGAAGCAATGGACGCTGTTGGCAGCACTGACTTTGCCTGCCTGGTCAATGCCAACATTGGCTGACGAATTTTTGTGTGATGCCACACAAGCCGCCACGGATCAACTGCCGGTGCTTGATGGTGCTTGCCCAGTAGGAAAAGGGTTGTGGGGCAAAGCGAAACCGACAGGGTCGCTGTCAACGTTTTGGATTCAATGTGGTGTGTTTAGCAAGCCTTTGCCATTGACCAAAGCGAAACAGCTCTATAAGCATATTTCGACCGATGTTTGGGCTAAACCTGAAGACAAGGCTTATCGTTGCTTGATTGGTCCATACACTGATTTCTCTATTGCTCAGCAAGAGTTAGCCAAAGTAAAAACACAACCAGAGTACAAGCAAGCGTTTATCCGTGAGGTCGTCAAAGGTGCACCGCGCCAATCAGTGCGACCTGCGAACAAACCGATCGCCAAACCTAAGCTGGAAAAACAAGCCACGACCGTGCTTGCTGTGCCCGCAGAAAAGGCGCCAGTCATTGCTACGCAGCCTAAAATGGCTTCAAAACCTAAAATGAACAAACCTATGGATGAGGTGATGATTCGCCTTAGCGCAAACGTGGCCAATCTTGAGTACAAAGTGCCTTATAGCATCGCTGATGGTGAGCAGTTCTACATGGAGCACGACTTAGCATGGAATCGTTTAGACTACCAAGGTGCGTATAAAACCTGCTATCGCTTAGGGATGCGTTTAGCGACCCAAGATGAATGGCAA
The DNA here is from genome assembly GCF_042940635.1 of Vibrio sp. NH-UV-68. Taxonomy (NCBI): domain Bacteria; kingdom Pseudomonadati; phylum Pseudomonadota; class Gammaproteobacteria; order Vibrionales; family Vibrionaceae; genus Vibrio; species Vibrio sp. NH-UV-68. The sequence goes on along the minus strand of NZ_CP134975.1, from coordinate 3,046,255 downwards.
GACTTGATGGATTCGAAAGTGATGCAGCAAGCTAAATGGCCAATGCATTTACCTTATTGGGGAGCCGAGAAAACGGGGCTCTTTACTAGCGGTAAAGTGACCCAACTGAAAGGCACTTCTTTGCTTAATGTCATGTGCGTAAAGTCGTTCGAGCAGCAGTAAGTTAATTACTGCTGTTCTTTTCTGCCTCTTCAAGCAGTTCAAGGTACTTCTTCTCCACGAACTCCTTCTCTTTCCCTAGGTGATGCAACTGTTGTTGTGACGCCTCTAATTCGGCGCTTAGTGCGGCCGTATCGCCTTGTGCTGACAGTTTTTGCTTGTATTGTTCTATTCGTTCAAGCAATTGTTGTTTCTCTTGCTGGAACTCTTGAGCCAAACTGGCTGCGCCTCCGGCCTCACTGATTTGGATGTACTCCTGTTCAAGTTGGTCAAACTGCTTTTTAAGTTGCTGTTTCTCGATTTGCAGGCCTTCAACGGTATCGGTCTGTTGCATCAGTTTATTCTTGGCTCGGCGCAGACCATTAACGCTCTTATCCAAATCCCCTTTGAGTTTTTTGATCAGCCGATGGGAGTTATTGAGCTTCTGATTAAGCTCTTCAATTGACGCTTGCTCTTGCTCAGTGAGATCTTCTTTGGCGGCTTTAATCTGTGAAACCTGACTTTCTAATGCTTGTTGAATGATGATTAAGTCATTGAGAGTGTCACTGTTTTCTGTTGTGTAGCCGAGCGCTTTGTCGACCGATTGCTGACATAAGTCATAGGTGTCTTTGTCCATATCGCGGTGGTTAACCACTTGGCGGGCAAAGTGGCGAAACTCGCGCAAAATCAGCAATAAAATGATAAACCAAGCCAGAAGGATCAGTAGACCGAAATCGATGGCGAGAGCCACGAGGTTTTCTGAGCTCATTAGGGGCGCTAGATCCATTTATTTCCTCAAAATTTGCCACATACATCGACTCTAAGTTTAGTTGTCTGACAAAAATATGCCTATAATTTAAACAGTTCTGATGCTTTAGGTGATGGTGGTTAGTGAAAATACTGATAGTTGATGATAGTAAAGCGACTTTAGAGATTGTTAGGCGAGGTTTAGAGAGCTTCGGTTACTGCCGCTTGTCGATCAAAAAAACCTGTGATGCCCGCGAGGCTATTGAGTTGGCTAAAGAGTGGCAACCCGACATCGTCTTAACGGATTGGTATATGCCCGAAATGTCGGGGCTAACGGTAACCAAAGAGCTGATGAAACTTAACTCTGAGATTAAAGTTGGCATGATTACGACGGTCGATGATCAGTTGCAGATACAGCAGGCCAAAGCAGCGGGGGCGAGTTTTGTGCTGACCAAGCCGTTTGAAGATAGCCAACTACATCGCTTGCTGCTGCCTTTAGTTCAAGGTGCAGAAGAGAGCCGAAAAACTCTCGACTCGGTGAGCGATGTCCAAAAAGAGCTCGCACTACCTAAGTTGTCACAACTTGAGAAATTACTAAAACGCGAACTGGGTGACGCGCTCAGCCTAACCAACTTAGCGGCGCAGAGCTTTGATGAGAGCAAGATTCCTTGCGTACTGGCGGTGTATGAAGACAGTGCGACACAAAGGCCAAGAGCGGTTGCTATGCTCGACTTAGAGGCAATTTGTCTCTTCTCAAAGGCCAGTAGATCTGAGCGTGAGCAAGTGTTAGAGGAAAAATTGGTGAGTAAAGGCACTTTAGATGCTTGTCAGGAAGTATTAGGCCGCTCGGCACTGGCATTTCTCGATAGTCAAACACGTAAAAGTTTACGCCTGAAAAACATCAGCTTTGTTCCTGCTGAATTTGATAAGCTTAAAACATTGTATGACAAACCCGCTGATAAGCGCGTGGATTTCAGCTGCCAGAATGGTGATGAATTAGTAGGAAAGGTCACTTTAGTGGGTTTCTAGGCGAAATAATGAAACAAAAATATTGTATTTTAGCCGTTGGCCCGATTGCTATCGGGATGACTTCAGGTTCTCGATTGCATCGATGATATGCGCTCGCCGATCGTTGTTTTTAACAGCGGCATAGACATCGATATTTAGGTACTTACTATGAGCGTCAGAAAGCTCTTTATAGCATAAGCCTTCATTGTAAAAGGTACACATCGAACGAGGCATCAATGCCATGGCGTTGCCCTTAGCAATTTTGGAGAGCATCACAATAGTGTCGTCGGGCTCTTTTATTCTTTTGAGCGCGAACGGAAGCTTATCAAACAACTTTTCGCATTTTTCGTAAAAAGAAGGGTTAGCGCTCCATGGAAACCAAAACAAAGGCAACTCAGATACATCTTCAAGTGAGACTTGGCTTTGTGTTGCGGCTTCGTGTGAAGAGGGCATAGCGAGCAAGAGTGGCTCGCGATATATCCAATGGAAAGATATATCTTCTTCTACGCGAGTATTTTGTTCTCCAATGAGAGCGATATCCAATGAGTTTTTCTGTAGGCTGTGAATTAGTTGACTTGAATTCATATTATGAACATCAGCGCTCTCAAGCCCAACGAGAGAGTTTAAAGCCCCTGCGATTGGAGAAATATTCTCGAAATTTAGAGTATTAGTCGCCCCCACTCTAATTTTATCGACACTTCTTGCATTCAGAGCTTTTAGTCCACTAATTAGGCATAAAATTTTTTCTGCTTCAATGAGGAGGTCATTGCCTGATTTAGTTAGGTGTACGGCATGTGTGTTACGAGTAAATAATTCATAACCAAGTAAATCTTCTAGGCACCTTATTTGCCGAGTTAGTGGAGGCTGAGTCATATTTATACGCTCTGCCGCCTTTCGGAAGTTAAGTTCCTGTGCAACGGCCAAAAAACATTGAAGTTGCTTAACGGTCGGTAAACTACTGTTGGTTAAAATGGATCTAATACTCATACAGGTCTTATGGATAAAAACAACGTCAATAACATTAAAGCAATGTCTTTGTTTTATTCAGAATGTGAATGGTTTTCATTATAAAGGTTATTATTTATAAATAACAAGATAAATGTAGCTAAATTTTTGGTGAGTGCCGACACACTAAAAACTTTGAAGTTCTCGTTATTGATATTTATGTTTTTATTTTCTCGCTAGAGTTAATGATGAAATTGAATTTAGTAGTGATTCATAAACAAGTTATAAACTCGAAGTTGATTCAAAAATTAAATTACATAATTAGTAATTCCACAACTATCAATAGCTGTTAGTTTTGTTGCTCCTTAATTAAATGGAGTTAAACATGTCTGTAAACTACCTTTTGGTCTCTCGATACCCCGTTAAAAATATTGATAATAAAACAATTGATAGTATTAAATGTAACGAGAGTTCTAGATATTTTATCAGCGAAGATGGAAATAATGAGTTATTAGAATTGAAGGCTATAAATAAAATTGAAGATATTTCAAACTTAGAGAAAGGCCTCATAGATGCATTTACTGTTAATCAAGATTACTTGTCTGGTGATATAAAACGCGAATTGCTTAGATTCATAGAGGCACCAATTGCTAGTGAGTCAGAGTTGCCAAGTACGGAGTTTGTGCAGTTACGACATGTCGAAGTGCCTGCAGAGCGTTACGATGACTATCTTGAGTGGCGTGAGAGAACAATATTTAATGTAGTACGAGATAATGCCGACAAGATTAATAGCTTTGAAGCCTATCATTCTCTAATTAGTGGTCAGCCAGGTGTTCTGTTCGTATCTTCATTCAATGGAAATGTAGAGGAATATATGCAGCCATTTAATGATGAAAACTATAAAGATATTATTAAGCAAGCTGGTGATGATTATATTACTGGTGGGGATGAAGGACTATATACGCGTCTATATAGAGCAATATAAGAGCAATATAAGAGCAAGTAATATGGAAGTTAGTAAAATTATAGTTGTTGGTGATAAGTATTCAGAGTATGCCAATGGGAAAAAAGCTTTAACTATTTCTCAATTAGAGTTGTTAGCAAAGCTACCAGACAATCTATTTCCTGATGAGCATGAACTCATTGCGGGGCAAGGTGTTTGTAAGCACAAAGCCAAGAAAGTTATTGATGATATTGGTAATAATCTAAAGTTGAAACGCAAGCTCAAAACTTGCTCAGTAGAAAAGTTAGCTTCTGAGCATAAAAATCGTCATACCCACAAATGGGACGAGCGAAATATTCTAATTGGTCAAGCTGAAAAAGTTGATCATAAGTTAGATATGTACGCACTGCCCCTCGTTATTGATGATAACTGCGAATTGATGAGAGACCATCAGACAGGACAACATGTTCAAGGAATGTTATTAGTTGAAGCTTGTCGCCAGGCTTTTATTGCGGTTACTGAAGAGTTTGTTTACCAAAAGCAAAACGACAAGTATTACGTTATCAACAATATGTCGATTGATTTTGCGAATTTTTTATTCCCTCTACCTGCAATCGTACATTTTGAGTTTGTCGAGAAGGATGTGAATGAGCGCCGTGGAAGATTCAAAGCTCGTATGAGTGTGATGCAGAATCAAACCGTGTGCGCCAGTATGGACGTATCTTTTGCTGTCTACTCTGCCAAATCGATAATTGCTAAAGAGGGGGAACTAGCTGAATCCGCCACTGAGGCGGTTGTGAGCCCTAGCCACCATTTTAGTATGGAGCAAGACTGTGCGTAGAAGTTACCAACTATCGGCTACGACACAAGGCCCGCTCTATCCTCCCGCAGAAGTTATGGATGCAGAGGGTAACTTTGTCGTTGTAGGGCAAATCCCAAGTGATAGTGGTGTTTCTTGGTCTGGCGCAATTGTTGCGCCAGAAACCCCTGTACCTGCATTTGGCGAGATCAGACCGTATCACATCGTTACTCAAATAGAACAACTCTCTGAGCAGCAGATGAGGGATATTACCTTGTTCACTCTTCCTTTGCCCTTGCCTTCGAACAACTATCCGATGGTTTTTGCTCCAGAACAGAGGCCGCAAGCCAGTACAGAGGTGAGGCCCAGCCTTCCTCTTCATCAGGGATATATTGAGGACTATCGGTATCAAGATGGTAAGCGGCACATTGCACCGATTAACTTGTACGATTGGCTGCAAGCTAAAGGAGAGCTGACCGTTACCTTAAATGATGATAAGCAGCTAGCTCGTTTTGATTTTCAATTTAGCAACTTGGTTCCTAACAGCCTCTATACCGTAATGAGCCTAAGAGAGAAGGATCTCTGTCCCAAATCTCCTACTCGGCCAGGGCCACTAGGTATCCCGAATGTTTTTGTTACTGACTCTTTAGGAAACGCTCAGTTTTGGGCCGAATTACCTGACCCATTTCCTGCCCATGAATCAGAAGGTAACCGAGTAATTAATGTTGTCGTCTTATATATGAGCTCTCGGCAAAGTTATGGTGGCGCGATTGGTCTACATGGTCTCGGTGGAGACATTCACGCCCAGCTCAAGCTTGAGGGACGCTCGTTTGATGAATTTGTGACTACTACTAATAGGGAAGAATAAGATGCCTTTTATCCATATTACCACTTGGAAAATGAACAACGAAGAGCAAGTAAAAGGGATGCTCGAAGACATAACATTGGCGGTGCATAAGAATACTGGTGTACCTTTAGATAAGATCTCTGTCGCTGTGACAGAAGTCGCTCCAAACCGCTGGGCCGACGCTGGAGTGGTAGGAAGTGAGCCTGACTTTCCAGTGAAGAGTCGTCGCTTAAACTACGAGGAGTGATTATGACCAAAGTCGCAGCATTTTTTGATGTGGATGAAACTCTAATCCACACCAAGAGCATGTTTGATTTCTATGAATTTTGGTGTGAAAAAATCGGACAAGGTGACCTGTTTAAGAGTTATAACGCAAAGCTCAATACAGATAGAGCTGCTGGTGTTGTAAGAGAACAGTTGAACAGAGAGTACTATCAACAGTTTGAAGGACAAAGGTACCAAGCACTTGAGAGCGTTGGACAGGAGTGGTTTCAAAGCCGTTGTGATGTTTCTTTCTTTCTCGAACGTTCCGTTACTGCGTTGAAAGAGCATCAGCGCGCAGGCCATCAAGTGGTGTTTGTCTCTGGTTCGATGTGTCCTATCTTGGAGCCTATTGCCCAGTTTCTGAATGTAGAGCACATCCTGTGTACCTCTCTGATCTTAGACCAAGAAGGGATGTTAACTGGTCAAATCGGTAAACCGCAGACTATCGGAAAAGGTAAAAAAGTTGCCATGTCTGATTTTTGTCAAACACATCATATCGATCTGAAGCATTGCTATGCATACGGAGACGATATCTCTGACGTCGATATGCTTGAAGCAACAGGCAATCCAATCTGCGTAGGCGAAAATCCTCACCTTCTTTATCATGCCAAACAGCATGGATGGAAAACTCTTTAAAATATATGGAATGAAGAATGAGTAATAGTGAAAACTCTCAGAAGATGACGCTTCGAATTTGGTTAGCGTTGTTTGTATTAGCTTTGTCGACGTTTAATATCGTCACGACCGAACTGGCCCCGATTGGGTTGCTTACGCCAATGGCCAATGCCCTCGCAACCTCTGAATCATATGTTGGTATGACGGTGTCTTTATATGCTTGGGTTGGTGCTTTGAGCGCACTCGTGGCTTCTGTGTTCCTTGGTGGGGTCGGCAAAAAAAATCTCTTAATTGCTTTGAGCATAGTGTTGGTCGTTTCCAATGGTCTTGCCGCTAGTGCCGAAACCTTTGAAAACCTAATGCTAGCCAGAGTGATTGGGGCCGTTGCCCATGGTGCATTTTGGTCAATAATTGGTGTTAGTGCTGCGTCGATTGTTCCGTCTAACTATATCGGCCTGGCTACCTCGATCGTATTTGGTGGTGTATCGGTTGCCAGTGTATTTGGGGTGCCTATTTCAAATTACATCGGAATGCATATTGGTTGGCGATCCGCATTTATGGTCATGTCAGGGCTCAGTGTATTGTCGCTTGTTGGGATTGCTAGCTTAGTCCCTCAGATTAGCGAGAAGAGCAGTGTGGGCATAGCAGCGATTAAGGCCGTGTTTAAGTCGAGTTCGCTGATCAAAGTCTATTTTGCGACCATCTTGACCATATCGGCGCACTTTACGGCCTTTACTTACATAGAGCCTATGCTTAATTCCCTAACTCACATTAGTGAAGAGTTCGTTCCAGTTTTATTGTTGGTCTTTGGTGTCGCGGGTATTGTCGGCAATGTCATCACGGCGCTGTTTATTGATAAACACCTTAAGACGATCGCGGTTTTGTCTGTGCTATTTGCCGCATCAATGTTGATTCTTATTGGAGAATTCCATGTGCAATGGTATCAGGCTCACATCGGCACAGCACTCGCTATTTGGGGAGCAACGGCATCCTGTATTTTCGTTGCGCTTCAAACTTGGGTGCTTAGGTTGGCTTCAGAGCAAGCATTTCCTGCATCTGCCCTTTATGTTGCCTTCTTCAATTTGGCAATAGGTATCGGAGCCTTTCTTGGGGCGTGGTTAGTTGCATCTTACAATGTTTCCTTTCTCTACATTTTTGCCGGTGTCGCGATGGCGCTTTCCCTTGTGTTTATCACTATCGTCCCGATGGAGTCCGAAAATGTTCAGCGAACGCAAGAGGCTTAAATTATGAGTAATCAACAAACGACGAGCAAAGGCATGCACGTTATGGATCGTTTGGAAGATGGTTTAGCTGAGAGAGTGATTCATCGGCTTTCCGAGCTAGACAGTGACTTACCTCGACTGATTACGGATTACGCGTTCGGCTCTATTGTCGCTCGTCCTGGTTTAGATTTAAAAGTCCGAGAAATGCTGACAGTCGCTTCACTGATTAGCTTAGGTAACGCGACTCCTCAGCTTGAATTACATATGAAAGCAGCGATAAACGTAGGAGTTTCGCCTGAAGAGCTGCTTGAAGTTGTTATTCAGATGGCCGTTTATGCTGGCATTCCTGCTTGTATGAATGGCCTGGCAAGTTACCGTAAGGTTATGAATGAGAAAGGATTGGTTCTTCCTGGTCTTAAAAAGGAAATGAAGTAATGGAAGATATTGTTGTTGTAGCTGCAAAGCGAACGCCTACTGGTGCGTTTATGGGGGAGCTTTCAGGTTTGTCTGCTCCTAATCTTGGTAGTGTGGTGATTAAAGCCCTACTAGCAGAATCCGGCATTAAACCAGAACAAATCGATAGCGTCATTCTCGGACAAGTTTTAACAGCTGGTTGTGGTCAAAATCCAGCTCGCCAAGCCGCAATTGGGGCTGGGTTGACACATAACGCTCAGTGTTTAACAGTAAATAAAGTTTGTGGTTCAGGCTTAAAGGCGGTTCATTTAGCGATGCAAGCAATTTCTTGTGATGACGCTGAATTTGTTATAGCTGGTGGACAAGAAAGTATGTCAAATGCGCCACATATTTGGCCAAACTCTAGAAAAGGAACGCGACTGGGAGGAACTGAGTTACAAGATAGCTTGGTTCATGACGGTCTTTGGGATGCGTTTAATGACTATCATATGGGAGTGACGGCTGAGAACGTCGCCAATAAGTATGGAGTTGCACGTCCCGAGCAAGATGAGTTCGCTTTTCAATCTCATCATAAAGCACTTGCGGCTCAAAAAGCCGGTTTTTTTAAGAATGAGATAGTGCCGATTGAAATGAGAGATCGAAAAGGCAATGTTCGAGTGTTTGGTCAGGATGAAGGCCCACGAGAAACAAGTGTGGACAAACTTGCCAGTTTGCAGCCCGTGTTTTCTAAGCAAGGTACGGTGACAGCAGGTAATGCGTCATCACTCAATGATGGAGCGTCGGCACTTCTGCTTTGTCATCGCCTTACTGCAGAAAAATATCAGTTGAACGTGCTCGCTAGCTTGGGGAAATTCAGCAATTCAGGCATTAGCCCTGATGTCATGGGAGTTGCCCCGATTGAAGCAATCTCTAAGTGCCTTGATCAATCTGGGTGGGAAGCGAGCGAGGTTGCGCAGCTAGAGTGTAACGAAGCGTTTGCATCGCAAGCCATTGCTATCGCTCGTGCGATAGATATTCCTGACGAAAAAATTAATCCATATGGAGGAGGCATTGCGTTGGGGCACGCGATCGGTTCTTCGGGGAGTAGAATTCTGGTAACTCTTATTCACAGTCTGATAAGAGACAATAAAAGTAAAGGTCTTGCGGCTCTTTGCATTGGTGGTGGAGAAGGTGTTGCGATGAGTGTTTATCGCTAGTGAAAAGCCCAGGTAGCTGGGCTTTTTCTTTTTATACGTTGACTCCTTTCATACCCTCTTCAGAGTAACGTTGCCCTTTTACCTCAAATTGAAGTGGGATGTCATTCAATGTAGAGAGATCTGCTATGTCTAAGATAATTTCAGATGCCTGAACATTTTCTTGGAGATAGTGCAGATTCTTAGTTCCTGGGATCGGAATGATATGTTCATATTGAGCTAATAGCCATGCCAAAGCGATCTGACCAGGTGTCGCTTGATATTTTTGTGCAATCGGCTGAATGATGTCTAGAAGGTTGCGATTATGATTGATATTACCATCTAGGAATCGATCGTTGGTTTTTCGAAAATCACCATCTGGGAGGTCACTATTACGAGTTAGCTTACCTGTGAGGAAACCTCTACCTAGCGGAGAGTAGGGCACCAAGCCGATGTTATTGGTTTTCAGTGTTTCAAGAATATCCTGCTCAATGTCGCGAGTCCAAAGTGAGTACTCTGTTTGTAGAGCAGTGACTGGAAAAACAGAGTGCGCTTTAAGCAGTGTTTTCGAAGAAACCTCACAAAGACCGACATGGGCAATTTTGCCTTCTTTGACTAATTCACCTAGGCAATCCATGCTTTGTTCGATGATCTTGTTGTCTACTCGGTGCAGATAAAACAAGTCTATGCACTCTACCCCCAGGCGCTGAAGAGATTCATCGCAGCATTTTCGTATATAGTCAGGTGTATTATTGATGCTGCGAGCATACGCAGCTTCTGCAGGGCGATCGATACCACATTTGGTGGCAATTTTAAGTTGTTGGCGCTGAGAAGGTTGCAGTTTAGATAGATAGTAACCAATCAGCTCCTCATTGTGGCCACGTCCATAGAAGTTTGCGGTATCTATAAAATCAACACCAAGCTCTAGTAACTGGTCAAGTAACTTTAAAGATTGTAAGTCATTTGTGTTGCCATAGAATTCACTCAACCCCATCGCACCATAGCCAATTGAGCTGACAGTCAACCCATTTGTAAGTTCACGTTTAAGCATAAAGCCTCCTTAGTAGAACTTAATTCTTTCATGATCGAATTTGAGGCTGAATTCTCTTTTTGCTTATACCTAAAAGGTATCACCATGTATTGTTGGCCACTGTGTAGAAGTAGTGGATCAAAAAAGCAGACCCTAGAGTCTGCTTCTTATGTTTAACGTTGTATGAGCGGTTACCTCATGGTAACAAACTCTTCAGAGCCCGTCGGGTGAATTGCGACCACAGAATCGAAGTCAGCTTTGGTCGCGCCCATCTTCATCGCAACAGCGAAACCTTGAATCATCTCATCGACGGTAAAGCCGATACCGTGAAGGCCGACAACTGTCTCTTCTTCGCCGGCGCAAACCAGTTTCATTTTACATGGCTGACGGTGCTTGGTGACGGCGGTGTACATCGCGGTAAAACCAGAGGTGTACACTTTGATGTTATCTTTGCCGTATTTCTGCTCAGCTTCTTGAGTAGTTAGGCCAATAGTACCGATTGGTGGGTGGCTAAATACCACCGTTGGGACCAAGTCGTAATCCATCTTGGCATTGGTTTTTCCATTGAATAGACGCTCAGAAAGCTGACGGCCGGCTTTTACAGCTACAGGCGTGAGCTCAATACCGCCTTCCATGATGTCACCCACACAGTAGATGCCAGGCACGTTAGTCGCTTGGAATTCATCGACCTTAATGTAGCCACGATCATTGGTTTCTACACCAGTAGAAGCTAGGTTAATCGCATCGGTTGCTGGGTGGCGGCCAATCGCCCAAATCAATTGGTCAACGTTTTGTGTATTGCCATTCTCTAGATGCAGTGTCAGGCTGCCGTCTGCTTCTTTGACTACTTGTTTTGGTACCGAATGCGTATGGAGTGTTGGACCTTCTGCTGCCATCACTTCGATCAGTGTTTCGATGATCATCGGGTCAAAACTACGCAGTGGTGATTCTTTACGGCAGAATAGATGCGTCTCAGTGCCAAGGGCATTAAGAACTCCGGCAATCTCAACCGCAATGTAGCCAGCGCCAATCACAGCAACACGTTTAGGTTGCTCGTTTAGCTCAAAGAAGCCGTTTGAATCAATGCCGTATTCTGCACCAGGGATGTTAGGAACGGTCGGGCGACCACCAACAGCGATCAAGATGTGATCGGCCGTGTAGTGTTCTCCGTTGACCTCAACCGTTTTCTCATCAACAAACTTAGCGAAACCCTTGATGACATTGATTTTGTTGTTACCTAGTACGCGATCGTAAGATTGGTGAATACGGCCAATGTAGGCCTGACGACTTTCAACCAGTTTACCCCAGTTAAATCCTTTCACATCAACATCGAAGCCGTAGTCTTCAGCGTAAAGGTGCATCGCTTCGGCAATTTGTGCGCCGTGCCACATGACTTTCTTAGGTACGCAACCGACGTTGACACAAGTGCCACCTAGGTCTTGCGCCTCGATAAGCGCGACTTTAGCGCCGTACATTGCTGCTCGGTTTGCTGATGCGATGCCGCCTGAGCCGCCACCGATACAGATGTAATCAAAATGCGTTGACATGACTTTCTCCATTTCCGCAGGTAACTAGCCAGTAACCAGTCCCTATTCGTTTTTAAAGTTATATATCTCTGATATGGAGGATAGAGTGGTTGAACTCAATCGATCCTCGATAATTTAATTTCTTGCTCGCTTGTGCCTCTGTTACTCTGGCACGATCCATTCGACTTTAAAGTGACCGGTTGCTGGGGCAATTGCTTTCTTGAGGAAAGGTAAAATTGCTTGCATCTGACTCTCTAGCTTCCAAGGTGGATTGATCACTATCATGCCCGATGCGGTCATGCCACGCTCGTTGGTATCAGGAGAGACGCCTAACTCGATTTGTAAGATTTTGCGAATCCCAAGCGCTTCGAGGCCATCGAGCATATCGTCGATATCACAGCGATTGACCACTGGGTACCAAATCGCGTAAATGCCCGTTGCCCAGCGCTTGTAGCTTTGATTGATGGCTTGTACGACATCACGATACTCTTTGGCCAACTCGTAAGGTGGGTCAATCAATACCAAGCCACGACGCTCTTTTGGTGGCAAGCTTGCCTTTAAGCGTTGAAAACCATCTTCTTTAAAGATGCTGACTTGGCGATCGCGATGAAACTCTTGTTCAAGCAGTGGGTAGTCACTCGGGTGCAGTTCAGTCAGCACCATGCGATCACCTGGGCGTAGGTGTGCACGAGCAACACGCGGTGAACCTGGGTAATAACGTAATGTATCGCCATTATTGAGCACTTTGATCGAGTCAAGGTAGCTTTCAAGCTCTTGCGGAATGTCATTTTGCTGCCAGAGGCGAGCGATGCCTTGTTTGTACTCGCTGGTCTTTTCCGACCACTCATGCGTAAGATCGTAACGACCTACGCCAGAATGAGTATCGTGATAGACGAGCGGCTTCTCTTTTTGTTTCAAAGCGTTGAGGATAAGGCTTTGGACAATATGTTTAATCACATCGGCATGATTGCCGGCATGAAAGCTGTGGCGATAACTTAACAAAATGACACTCTCAAATGGGGCGAACAATAATGGTCTTTAGTATACGTTACTATTGAAAATTGCTGAACCTGCCTATATTTACTATTTAGACCAACACAAAATAGTTAAGACGAGCTTGTGAGTTCGCTTAGCCAATGAAAGGAATGATTTATGTCTAATCCACTGCTGAACTTCATTGATTTGCCGCCGTTTTCGCAAATCAAACCAGAGCATGTTAAGCCCGCGATTGAACAGGCGATTGCCGATTGCCGGGCGGAAATAGAACAGGCGCTGGACGGCAACAATGAGCCAACTTGGGATAACTTAGTCGCACCGATTGAGGAAGTGGATGACAAGTTGAGTCGCATCTGGTCACCAGTAAGCCACATGAACTCGGTGATTAACAGTGACGAGTTGCGTGACGCCTACGAAAGCTGTTTACCATTATTATCAGAGTACGGTACTTGGGTTGGTCAGCATAAAGGTTTGTTTGAAGCATACAAATCAATCAAAGCCAGTGAGGCATTTGCTTCATTAACTCAGGCGCAAAAGAAAACCATCACCGATTCGTTGCGTGACTTTGAGCTGTCGGGGATTGGTCTACCTGCCGATCAGCAGCACCGCTACGGTGAAATCAGTAAGCGTATGTCAGAGTTAGGGTCAAAATTCTCTAACAATGTGTTGGATGCCACCATGGGCTGGACCAAGCACATTAGCGACGAAAAAGAGTTGGCAGGTATGCCAGAATCGGCCTTGGCCGCCGCCAAAGCAGCGGCTGAGGCGAAAGAGCTAGATGGTTACTTACTAACGTTAGACATCCCTTCTTATTTGCCAGTGATGACCTACTGTGACAATCAAGAGCTGCGCAGAGAGCTGTATGAAGCGTACGTTACTCGCGCTTCTGACCGTGGGCCGAAAGCCGGTGAGTGGGACAACAGCGAAATCATTAACGAGCAGTTGAAACTGCGCTACGAAATTGCCCGCATGCTTGGTTTCAATACCTTCAGCGAGAAGTCTCTAGCGACTAAGATGGCGGAAACCCCATCTCAGGTACTTGGCTTCCTTAACGATCTTGCCAACAAAGTTAAGCCTCAAGGCGAGAACGAAGTCGAACAGCTGCGTCAATTTGCCAAAAGTGAGTTTGGCATTGATGAGCTCAATTTGTGGGATATTGCTTACTACAGCGAAAAACAAAAACAGCACCTGTTCCAAATCTCAGACGAAGAGCTGCGCCCTTATTTCCCAGAAGCCAAAGTGGTCAGTGGCCTATTTGAAGTGCTTGAGCGCGTGTTTGGTATGACTGTCAAAGAGCGTCAAGGTGTGGATGCTTGGCATGAGTCAGTACGCTTCTTTGATATCTTTGATGCTAACGAGCAGTTACGTGGCAGTTTTTATCTCGACTTGTACGCGCGTGAACACAAGCGCGGCGGTGCGTGGATGGATGAATGTCGCGTGCGCCGCATGACTGTTTCGGGCGAACTGCAAACGCCCGTGGCTTACCTAACCTGTAACTTTAACCGACCGATCGGTGATAAGCCCGCGTTGTTTACTCATGATGAAGTGGTCACGCTGTTCCATGAGTTTGGTCACGGCATTCACCATATGTTGACTCAGGTCGATGTGGGGGCGGTATCGGGGATCAACGGTGTGCCTTGGGATGCGGTAGAATTACCAAGTCAGTTTCTAGAGAACTGGTGCTGGGAAGAAGAAGCGTTGGCGTTTATCTCCGGCCATTATCAAACCGGAGAGCCATTGCCAAAAGCGATGTTAGAGAAGATGCTGGCGGCGAAAAATTTCCAATCAGCGATGTTTATCTTGCGTCAGCTTGAGTTTGGCCTGTTTGACTTTACCTTGCACACTGAGTTTGATCCCGAGGTTGGCCCTCGCGTGCTTGAGACGTTGGCCGAAGTGAAGTCAAAAGTGGCGGTTTTGCCTAGCCTAGAGTGGAATCGCTTCTCACACAGCTTTGGTCATATCTTTGCTGGTGGTTATAGCGCGGGTTACTACAGCTATCTATGGGCAGAAGTCTTGTCTTCAGATGCTTTCTCGCGTTTTGAAGAGGAAGGTATCTTCAATACTGAAACCGGACAAAGCTTCCTCAACAACATTCTTGAAATGGGTGGCAGCGAAGAGCCGATGGAACTGTTTAAACGCTTCCGTGGCCGTGAGCCGCAGATTGATGCATTACTGCGTCATGCGGGTATTAGCGCTTAAATAAGATAAATTGACAATTTTACAAATAACCTATCGCCTTGCTACTGCAGCAGGGCGTTTTTTTGGTTACTATGCGGAACTTGATATTGCATGGAGGTAATATGTTGATACGTTTTAAAATCAGTGTTGTGGCTTTGGTTGTGGGATTGTCGGTTAGTGGCTGCGCGGAACTAAAACAAGCGGGTACAGAAATCGGTCATGCTACGCGTGATGCTGGCACCGCAATTGGTCACGCGACACGAGATACCACCAAAGCGATTGGCCATGCATCCCGTGATGCGGTGAATTCAGTCAAAGACGATCTTAGCGACGATAACTAACCAAGTTTGCTGCGGAGCCATTTATCGAGCGATATTGGCTCTGGCCCCCAAATCAACAGCATCAACCCCCACCATTGGTGATCATAAAAACCTTGTTGCGATAAGACAGGATTAAATCAAGTCTAAGTGATTGAAATTAAATAATTTAAATTTCATCCTTCTTGGCCTTATCAAGCGCTGATGGTGATAATAAGATTTGCGCTCTCGATTTACTGTGTGCCTAGCATCTTCAAGTCACTCGGGTATAATGCAGTTATATGTATAGATAAACAGTAGCTGAGCACCCCCCATGGATCCTTCATTACTTCTCGATGGTTTGAACGACAAGCAGCGTGAAGCTGTTGCCGCCCCACTAGAAAACTTACTCATCTTAGCTGGCGCAGGCAGTGGTAAAACACGCGTGTTGGTTCATCGCATTGCGTGGTTAATGTCGGTCGAACAGGCCTCGCCCTTTTCAATCATGTCGGTAACCTTTACCAACAAAGCGGCGGCTGAGATGCGCGGTCGTATTGAAGAGTTGATGATGGGCAGCTCCTCCGGAATGTGGAACGGGACGTTCCATGGGATCTGTCACCGCATTTTGCGTGCGCACTATTTGGATGCCAAGTTACCGGAAGATTTTCAAATTATTGATAGCGACGATCAGCAGCGTTTATTGCGTCGCTTGATCAAAGCGCAAAATTTAGATGAGAAACAGTTTCCTCCACGTCAGGTGGCGTGGTGGATTAACGGTAAAAAAGATGAAGGTCTACGCCCGAATCATATTGACGCTTATCACGACCCTGTGACCAAAACCTATTTGCAGGTCTACAGTGCTTACCAAGAGGCGTGTGATCGTGCTGGCTTAGTTGATTTTGCGGAAATATTGCTTCGCGCCCATGAGTTGTTGCGCGATAAAAAGCACATTCGCGAGCACTACCAAGCCCGTTTCAAACATATTTTGGTCGACGAGTTTCAAGATACCAACAATATCCAATATGCGTGGTTGCGTATGATGGCAGGCCCGAACTCACACGTGATGATCGTTGGCGATGATGACCAGTCGATTTACGGTTGGCGTGGGGCAAAAATCGAAAATATTGAGAAATTTACCCAAGAATTTCCAAGCGTTAAAACCATTCGTCTTGAGCAAAACTACCGTTCGACCAAAACGATTTTGCAAGCGTCCAACGCTCTCATAGCTAATAACACCGAGCGAATGGGAAAAGAGCTATGGACCGAAGGGGTTGAAGGCGAGCCTATCTCGGTCTATTCGGCATACAACGAGTTAGACGAAGCGCGCTTTGCAGTTAGTAAAATCAAAGAGTGGCAAGAGCAAGGCGGAGCGCTGAATGATGCGGCGATGCTGTATCGTAATAACGCTCAGTCGCGTGTGCTTGAAGAGGCATTAATTCAGTCAGGTTTACCGTATCGAATTTATGGTGGGATGCGATTCTTCGAGCGTCAAGAGATCAGAGACGCACTAAGCTACCTGCGTTTGATGTCGAATCGCAATGATGACGCGGCCTTTGAACGTGTGGTCAATACGCCGACTCGTGGTTTGGGTGACAAGACGCTTGAAACCTTGCGTTTTGCCGCGCGTGATCGTGGCTGTACCATGTGGCAAGCGAGTGTGGCATTGCTCGATGAGCAAGTGCTCCCTGGTCGGGCGGCAGGGGCGTTGAGTCGTTTTGTCGAACTGATTCAGGCGCTAGAAGATGATACGGTCGAAATGTCACTGCATGAGCAGACCGACCATGTGATCAAATACTCTGGCCTGTTTGCCATGTACGAGCAGGAAAAAGGCGAGAAGTCGAAAGCTCGAATTGAAAACTTGGAAGAACTTGTCACGGCAACGCGCCAGTTTGAAAAGCCAGAAGAAGCAGAAGAGATGACGCTCTTGACGGCATTTTTGACCCATGCAGCGCTTGAAGCGGGTGAAGGCCAAGCGGATGAGTTTGACGACGCAGTGCAGTTGATGACTTTGCACAGTGCTAAAGGGTTAGAGTTTCCACTGGTCTTTATGGTCGGTGTTGAAGAGGGGATGTTCCCAAGTCAAATGTCAGCAGAAGAGGCCGGCCGCTTAGAAGAAGAGCGTCGTCTTTGCTATGTCGGCATGACACGCGCGATGGTGAAGCTCTATATAACTTACGCTGAAATGCGCCGTTTATATGGTCAAGATAAGTACCATAAACCGTCACG
Organism: Vibrio sp. NH-UV-68; assembly: GCF_042940635.1. Classification (NCBI taxonomy): domain Bacteria; kingdom Pseudomonadati; phylum Pseudomonadota; class Gammaproteobacteria; order Vibrionales; family Vibrionaceae; genus Vibrio; species Vibrio sp. NH-UV-68. Next base: position 3,028,888 of record NZ_CP134975.1, on the reverse strand, counting down.
TTTTATTCGTGAGTTACCAGAAAACTGTTTAGATGAAGTGCGAATGAAAGCGCAAGTGAGTCGCCCGACAAGCTCAGGACGTTTTAGCCAAACGGTGGTTAAAGAGAGCTTTAATGAAACCGGATTTAGTTTAGGCTCACGAGTGATGCACCCGAAATTTGGCGAAGGTACCATTATTAACTTTGAGGGCAGTGGTCCGCAAAGTCGCGTTCAAGTTGCTTTTAACGGTGAAGGCATTAAATGGTTAGTGACGGCTTATGCCAAACTAGAAATGCTGTAAGCGCTAAACTCATTTTCTCAAATATGAAGAGAAAAAATAAAGAAAAACCCCGAGGGCCAAGGCCCATCGGGGTTATAGTCTTACTCGCAGCAATCCGGCTACTAGAGGTGCTCCATGCATCAAATCCTTGATAGTAGGCTGAATCCTTCAGCTTAATCCATTCATCGCCATCCTAGCGGTGTCCTTGACCCTATCCTGGTCTGCTAACCATCCTAGCTAGCTCACTTCGCTTGTTCCCTGAGCGGTGTCCTTTTCATCATCCTGATGATCAGTCCTTTCCTCATCCAGAGGTGTCCATTTCCCATCCTTAGTAGCAACCATCCTAGTTACTATTGCGTCCGTTCAATGTCCGTTTGCTATCCATGCCGATTGTTCATCCTGAGCAACCGTATCTTCTTCCTGAAGATTACCTAATCCGTGGTAATTTCCTGTTCCGTGTCAGCATCCTTCCGACAGGGTTCATATTACCTCTTTAAGCGCGCCGAGCAATAGAGCGCAAACGTTTTTCTACATAAAAATTCGCTGTAATTTTATACAAGTCATTGTAAAACAATTACTTACTATGGTTGTGTTACATTTTTCTTAGCAAAAAAACACTATTTACTCACTTGCTTGTGAGAGATCTCGCACAAGCAAGCGAGTCGATCGGCGTTATTGTCCGATCGCGGCACCTTCACGGCGTGGGTCTGCTGCACCTTGTAGCTGACCATCTTGCAATAAAATGGCATGTATTCCAGAGTTCAGATCGCGAATATTGACCTCAAAGCCCATTTTCTCAAGCTCAGATTTAAAGCTTTCGGCATCTGTGCCTTGTTCAATATCCAGTGGGCCGAAACGGTTGAGTAGGTGAGGTTGATTAGCGGCTTGTTGAATGTCCATTCCCCATTGAGTATGCGCAATAATCGCTTGTGCGACATAACCTATGATACGACTTCCGCCCGGCGAGCCAATTGCCATGTAGGGTTGGTCATTGTGCATAATGATGGTCGGTGCCATTGAAGAGCGAGGGCGCTTGCCGGGCTCTAATCGGTTGGCAATCGGCCTACCTTGGTTATGAGTGCGGAAAGAAAAGTCGGTCAACTCGTTGTTGAGTAAGAAGCCATTGGTCATCAAGCGTGAGCCAAAGGCGTTCTCAATGGTGGTGGTGATTGAGACCACATTGCCTGCTTTATCGACCACATTAAAATGGCTGGTGGATGGCAGTTCAATCGACTCATCGGTGCTTTGGCGCTGAGCGTAGTTCCATGGTGGAGTGCCTGCACTAACGGTAGCCAATGCTTTGCCCGGTTGGATAAGTTGTGCGCGCTGCTTTAAGTACTCTTTATCAAGCAAACCTTGAGTTGGCATGGGCACAAAATCTTCGTCTGCCATGTACATGCCGCGATCGGCAAAAGCTAAGCGAGAGGCATCTGCAATCACTTGCCATGATTTGGCGTTGTTTGGCCCCCAGCCTTTGAGATCGAATTGCTCTGTGATGGATAGAATCTGACTCACGGTTAACGCGCCTGAGCTCGGTGGACCCATGCCACAGATCTCATAGCTTTGGTAGTCTGAACAGACGGGTTGACGTTGCTTGATAGTATAAGCATCGAAGTCTTTTTGTGCTAAGACGCCCGGGTTGCCTGGCGCCGTTTGAACCGTTTTAATGATGTCGCTTGCGATCTTACCTTGATAGAACGCCTTTGCGCCTTGTTTGGCAATCGCGGTCAGTGTGGTTGCGTATTGTGGATTCTTTAGTATGGTTCCGGCGGTTTTTGGTGAACCATCTGAGTTTAAAAAGTACGCGCTGGTGGCCTCGAAGCGACTCAGACGCTGTGCATCGGCTTCAATTAATGTGGCGAGACGCGGAGTAATTTCAAAGCCTTGCTGAGCGAGAGCAATCACTGGCTGAATGAGTTCAGCCCAATCTAGCTGGCCATATTTTTGGTGCATATCCCACATCAGCTTAACGGTACCGGGTGTGCCCACCGAGCGGCCACCGACAACCGCATCGTAAAATTTAATTGGCTCGCCATTTTTATCTTGGAATAGGCGCGGTGTTGCGTTGAGCGGCGCGGTTTCTCGGCCGTCGTAAGTAGTGAGCTGTTGTTTGTCAGCATCCCAGTAAACCAGAAAAGCACCGCCACCAATCCCCGATGACTGAGGCTCAACCAGACCGAGCATCAGTTGCGTGGTCACCATGGCATCAATCGCATTACCGCCTTTGGCGAGCACATCAGCACCCGCTTGGGTTGCGACTGGATTGGCGGCCGTGACCATCCACTCTTTAGCGGTGACCAAGGGTTTGTGTTCTAGGCCACTGCTGTGTTCCGGTGCGACGGAATCGGTCGCTTGGTTAGCCCAGCTAGTGATTGACGTTGTGAGCAAGCAGGTGGTGAGAAGTGTAAGTTTCCACTGCATCTTTATTCTCCTTCTATGTATGCAAAGCTAGAGTGACAGTGGAATCTGAACAGGTCTAAGAGTTTGTTATCAAATTGTAACCTTGAATCAAATATTAGACGGTTGAGAGGTTAAACTTGGCTCAGCAGAGATGTGCTAGATTGCCATAAAATGCTGACGCCAATAAAAGTAAATAGCACACCGCAAAGTCCATCGACATAAATGGCCATCGCTTTTACTTTTCGTTGCATGCGTTGAGTCGATAGCACCCAAGCCAAAAACGAAAACCACAGCAAAGATAAGCTCCACAAAATCACCAAGGCGACGCCTTTTCCCGTTAAGGACATCGTGGCAGGCACTAAGCTCGACATTAAACTGACAAAGAACACTAAGGCTTTAGGGTTAAGAATGTTGGTCGCGAAGCCACGCGAAAAGGCTTGGCGCTTATTGCTTAACAACAGACTGGAACGGTCGCGATTTTCGGCATCGCTTTGCTGCGGGCGACGGATGCTTGACCATGTCGCCCTTAGAGCGCCATAGCCGAGATAAAACAGGTAACTGCCCCCGGCGATCTGGAGTAGGGCAAACAGGGTGGGTTGTTGGTGAACCAAATAGCTGACGCCAGTTAAGCTTAAAATTGAGTGCAGTAAAATGCCACAAGAGAGGCCAAGCGCAATATAAAACCCGGTTTGGCGTCCGTAGCGCGTTGCGTTTTGCACCACGAGGGCAAAATCAGGTCCTGGACTCATCAGAGCGACAAAGTGGACCAGAGCAAGGGTGGATAAAATGGTGATTTCATTCATGGAGAGAAAAACTTATCAGTCGTAATTGATAGCGCTATTGTGCCATCTGACACGCTGTGGCGATTGTAAAAAACTGACACTAATTGATTTGTGAGGGTTTGACACCGTAAGTGGCTTTGAACGCTTTACTAAAGTGCGCTTGATCGTAGAAGCCAACTTGGTGAGCCACCTCAGTACCACTGATCCCAGCCTTAAGTAATTTCATACTTTGTTCCATGCGTAAGCGATTAAACCAAGCGTAAGGCGTTAAACCGACTTTGGCTTTAAAGTGACGTTGAAGCTGAGTTGGACTGAGCTGGCAAAGTTGCGATAAATCGTCGAGACGCACTGGTTGGTCAAGATGACTGAGTAAGTACTCTTTCAGTGTTGCGATTGATTGATTGCCAAGCGGTAGCACGGGTTGTTGTCCGTCGCTCGCATAGTGCTTAAAGAGCCGCTCAAAACCTTCATAGGGTAGGCAGTCTTTAGCCAACTGGCTGATATTGTTTTGCGCGAGTCGTTGATGTAGCGAAGCAAGTGAATGGAAAACTTGCGCATCTGAGATGATCAAGTGTTTAAAGTTAATTAATTGGTGAGCGTTGTTTAATTGCGCCAATTCACTGAGCCACAAAGGGTCGAGCTCAAAAACACGCACTTGATAGCCCGACTCAAGCAGTGATTGACCGTCATGCAATTCATCGGGGGGCATGATCACCAATTGTCCTGCGCCAACATGGTGGCTAGAGCCTTGATAGTGAAACTTCTGTTGTCCGCTTGTGATTAGGCCAATATGAAAATCGAGATGATAGTGGCGTGAAAAGGCGAACGAATGGTAGTTCGCTTCAATCAGACTGATCTCTCTATTTTGCGTGCTGTGGTAGTTGACCTTGTCCATAAAACAAAAAAGCTTGGTGACTATTTCACCAAGCTTATAACCTGCTACAAAGATTGTCTTGTAAAAAACGATCAGCTCAAGGCGGCGGCTTTTTTAATTTGGCGATTATTTTTCAAACCATCGAAACTGAATACCACCAGTGCGCTCCAAATAAAGGCGAAGGTGATCGCTTTATCAGCGGTAAAAGCTTCACCGTAAACCAGTACGGCGAGTAAAAACATCAAGCTAGGGCCAATATATTGGAAGAAGCCCAAGGTCGACAGTTTCAAACGGGTGGCCGCGCCAGTAAAGCACAGCAAGGGCAGGGTAGTAATTACGCCTGCAGCAATTAACAGCAAGTTGAGGGTGGTATCATTGAGAGCCATGTTCGATGTTGCTGTCTCTGCAATCCCGATTAAGTAAATCGCCGCGATGGGCAGCAGCAGCAGCGTTTCAACAAACAGGCCAGTTTGCGCATCTAAGTTGACTTTTTTACGCAGCAAGCCGTAACAACCAAAACTAAAGGCCAGTACTATTGCGACAACTGGTACGGAACCAAAGGCAATCAATTGAACGATGACACCGCCGCAGGCCAATGCCACAGCAAACCATTGCATTTTGCGTAATCGCTCACCCAGAAAGATCATCCCGAGCAACACGTTGAGCAGCGGGTTAATGTAGTAGCCTAAACTGGCATCGAGCATATGATTGGCATTGACGGCCCAAATAAAAATCAGCCAGTTTGTCGCGATGACAATTGAAGTAAAAAACAGGTAAGTCATTTTAACCTTTGAGGCCATGACATCACGAACATTGCGCCAACCTCGACCAAAATGCAGTAAGACAGCAAGCAGGATGAACGACCACACGATACGATGGCTGAGAATCTCTAGCGCAGAAACATCGGCTAATGATTTAAAATAGATAGGGGCGATACCCCACATGGTGTAGGCGCCGATAGCGAACAAGACACCTTGCTTGGCTCGCTGTTGTTGTTCTTCTGCCGTCATGGAGACTCACTTATGTTAAGCAATTTTACAAACTGAAACATGCAGTATACGAATCACTCTCAAAATCACCTAGCAATTTGCGGTTTTATTCGCCTCTAAACCCCACTACAATGTGCCTCTTGCGTGACACGCGCACTGCCCTGCAATTCTACTGAGATAATTCATGACCTCGACACTTTTAGCACAGCAACCACCGGCCGAACAGCCTACGCCACAAAGCATCCTCGAAGATGTTTTTGGCTATCAGCGCTTTCGCGATGGCCAGCAAGAGGTGATCGAGTCTGCGGTCGAAGGCCACGACAGTCTGGTGATTATGCCGACAGGTGGCGGGAAGTCGCTTTGTTATCAAATTCCAGCACTGGTCCGTTCAGGGTTAACCTTGGTGATTTCGCCTTTGATTTCATTGATGAAAGATCAGGTTGACCAGCTTAAGGCTGATGGTGTTGCTGCAGAGTGCATCAATTCGACCATGTCGCGTGAGGCGCTCATATCGGTTTATAACCGGATGCATTCTGGCGCGTTGAAATTGGTGTATGTCTCGCCAGAGCGCGTTCTCATGCGCGACTTTATCGAGCGACTCGAAAGCTTACCGCTGTCGATGATTGCAGTCGATGAAGCGCACTGTATTTCTCAGTGGGGGCATGATTTCAGGCCAGAATATGCCTCGCTAGGTCAGCTCAAACAGTATTTTCCTCATATACCGGTCATGGCATTAACGGCGACGGCGGATGATGCGACGCGCAGTGACATTATGCAGCGTTTGCAATTAAATGAGCCTCATACCTATTTGGGCAGTTTTGACCGACCCAATATTCGCTATACCTTGGTCGAAAAACATAAGCCAGTCTCGCAGGTGGTGCGTTTTCTCGAAGAGCAGCGCGGTCATTGCGGCATCATCTACTGTGGTAGCCGTAAAAAAGTGGAAATGGTGACCGAAAAACTGTGCAATAACGGCCTACGCGCAGCCAGCTATCACGCCGGTTTAGATCCAGATGAGCGCGCTTATGTACAAGAAGCATTTCAGCGTGATGATGTACAAATTGTTGTGGCCACTGTCGCGTTTGGTATGGGAATCAATAAGCCTAATGTTCGCTTTGTGGTGCACTTTGATATCCCACGCAATATCGAGTCGTATTACCAAGAAACCGGACGTGCTGGTCGCGACGGTTTACCCGCAGAAGCCATGATGCTCTATGATCCGGCTGACATCAGTTGGCTACGTCGTATGCTCGATGAAAAAGACGAAGGGCCCCAAAAACAGGTTGAAGCGCATAAGCTCAATGCAATGAGTGCCTTTGCTGAAGCACAAACCTGCCGACGTCAGGTGCTGCTTAATTACTTTGGCGAATATCGCGAAAAGCCGTGTGGTAACTGCGATATTTGTCTGGATCCGCCCAAACGTTTTGATGCAACCGAGCAAGCGCAAAAAGCCTTGTCATGTGTTTATCGCGTTAATCAAAGCTTTGGTATGGGCTATGTGGTTGAAGTTCTGCGCGGAATGCAAAATATCCGTGTGCGTGAAAATGGCCATGATAAGTTGTCAACCTATGGGCTCGGACGTGAAAACAGTCACGACTATTGGGTGAGTGTTTTTCGTCAGCTGATCCATAAAGGACTACTGTCTCAAAATATCACTCGTAACTCGACCTTGCAGTTAACCGAGGAAGCACGCCCGTTGCTACGCGGCGAAATGTCTTTAGAGTTGGCGGTTCCGCGTCTTGATACCGCGGCGCGAGCAGCCAAGTCGAATAAGCTTTCCAGCAAGAACTACGACAAAAAGCTGTTTGCTAAACTGCGTAAGCTACGTAAGTCGATTGCCGATGAAGTGGGTTTGCCACCTTATGTGGTCTTTAGCGATGCGACCTTGATTGATATGGCCGACATATTGCCGACATCTTATGGCGAGATGCTAGCGGTAAATGGGGTCGGTCAGCGAAAATTGGAAAAGTACGCCGATCCATTCTTAGATTTAATTCAGGAGCATTTGACCCATCATGGCTGATTCATTGACCACATCATTTAGCTTGCAAGATTACCGACCCCAGCAGGGCATCATCGTGATTGGGACGCCTGATTTCGACTTTGATTGTTTTCCTGAGTTGGCGCAGCATTTAGTGGATTTGCTCTCTGCACGTGTGATTGAAAAGCAGTGGGACGCCGATATTCACTCTTGGTTGATTGATTTTGAAGGGTGCCAGTTATTTCTTAAATCAGAGCATTACAGTGAGTGTATTTGGCTTGAGGCGGTGGCGAATGGTGAGTCACAGCAAGAGCTCGAATTTCTCGCTGGCCTGTTTCAACGCGGCTTTTAAAGCAAAATACTGGCGCCAACGTTTGCCTAATTTTAACCAGTTGCAGCCTAAGTTGGTTAATGTATAATCGCTCGCCGCGATATTTGTCATCGTAGAAGCGGTAAGGTGCTGACTGCATTTGCTGGTCGTCGCTCTTAAAGGCTAACGTTTTCGAGTATCAAATTTTTTAAATACATCATTGGTAAGACTCGTTCCAATTACTTTACTTGGAGTCGGTCGATTTGGGTTCCCTCACCCCCAAACCAAACTAAAAAGGTATCGCATGAGTAACTTTACCCCTGCGCAGCAGCGCAAAGCCCTTCTATTATTGGTTTTATTCCATCTGATCATTATTGCATCAAGCAATTATTTGGTTCAGCTACCCTTTACTATCTTTGGCTTGCACACCACTTGGGGCGCATTCACTTTTCCTTTTATATTTTTAGCCACTGACTTAACCGTACGTGTGTTTGGTGCCAAGCTCGCACGAAAAATCATTTTCTTAGTGATGTTGCCAGCGCTCGCGGTCTCTTACGTATTGTCAGTACTGTTCTTTGAGGGGCAATTCCAAGGCCTATCTCATTTAAGTGAATTCAACCTATTTGTCGCGCGGATTGCGATTGCCAGCTTTATGGCTTATTTGCTCGGCCAAATTTTAGATGTGCACGTCTTCAATCGTTTACGTCAGCTCAAGCAATGGTGGGTTGCACCAACGTGTTCAACGTTGTTCGGCAATGCGTTGGATACGATGGCTTTCTTTGCGATTGCTTTCTACCAAAGCCCAGATCCATTTATGGCGCAGCACTGGACAGAAATTGCACTGGTGGATTACGGCTTTAAGCTAATCATCAGTTTAGGTCTGTTTGTGCCTATGTACGGCGTGCTGCTTAACTACTTAGTGAGAAGGCTGACCGCGGTAAACCCGAACTTTAAAATGTTGGGTGCTAACTAACCACGTTGACAACATTAAACGAATAAAAAAGCCCGAGGAGTCATCACCCTCGGGCTTTTTGTTTTTTAACATGGATGATTACTGCGCGATCACGGTCAGAGGCCAACCAATATCACTTTGACGGTTAGCTTCGATTTCCAACTCGGCGGCCGTTAGTGGATTAGCTTCTAGCCACTGTGCATCAATGGTTAGAACGAGGTTGTCTTCTTGTGATTCTATACTGATTACTGGCTCAAGCGCGGGATTACGGCGATGGGTCAGCAATACCGCAAGGCGCAATAGACGCAACACGCGTTTAGCGCTTGCTCCAGAAATAGCATGCTGCTCAGGCAGTGAGGTCAGTTGTTCACGGTAGCGGCGTGCAATCTCACCCAGTAGGTGCTTTTGAGCTAAGGTATAGCCTGGTAAATCTAGGCTTTGTAGCAAATACGCACTGTGCTCACCACCTTTCTTGAAATCGATGGTTAAACCAATCTCATGTAGCTTCGCCGCCGTTTCTAGGAGTATTTTACCTTGCTCTTCGGCAATCCAATTGGGTTGGCATTGGCTCAATAATGAACGAGCTAATGTCGCCACCTGATCACCATAAGCGCGATCAATCTGATAACGGCTCTGGATGCTGGTAATGGTACGCGCACGAATATCGTCTTGCTTGAGCTCGTCGACCATCTCGTAGACTAGACCTTCACGCAATGCGCCGCCAGCCAAGGTCATCGAATCAATCTCAAGCAATTCGAAAATCGCAATGAGAATCGACAAGCCACTTGGAAACACTAAGGCACGCTCTAACGTCAAACCTTCAATTTCAAGCTCTTCAAGATGGTCTGCTCGCATGGCCTGTTTTTGTAGACGTTTCAATTTAGTATGGGTGATGACCTCATCCATACCTTGCGCCAACATAATTTCTTGCAGTGCTTGAACTGTACCAGAGGCACCGACACAGACATCCCAACCAATGTTTGTGTACTGCTCTAAAATGGGTTCAAGCGTTTGCTTAGCGGCCAAAATGGCGTTGTTGAAATTGGTCACTGTGAGTTGACGGTCTTTAAAATGACGTTCTAACCAAGTCACACAACCCATCTTTAAGCTGGTTAGGGCCTTAGCTTCAAAGCCTTGGCCAATGATGAGTTCGGTACTGGCACCACCAATATCGACCACCAGTCGACGACCGCTGCCGCCAGAAGTATGCGCAACACCTTTGTAGATGGTTGCCGCTTCTTCTTCACCGCTGATCACGTCAATCTTGTGGCCTAAAATTTGGTTGGCTTTATCGAGGAAAATAGCCACGTTGGTTGCAGTACGCAGGGTTGCGGTACCGACGATGCGGATATTTTCCGTCGGGATATCTTGTAGTCGTTCGGCAAACAGACTCAAGCAGTCCCAACCGCGTTGCATAGCTTCATGGTTTAACGCGTTCGTTTCGTCTAAACCAGCGGCAAGACGCACTTTGCGCTTAATTTTCGCCATGGTCTGAACGCTGCCATCAATATGACGCACCACGAGCATATGAAAACTGTTCGACCCGAGGTCGATGGCGGCGTATAGCGGAGATGAAACTGCTTGGCTCATAGACGACTTACGAATCCTTTTGCTGACGTGGGCGAGAGCGGTTGTTTTGGCGACGGTTACCTGAACGAGAGCCCCCAGTATTGGTGCGACGCTGCTGCGGACGGTTTGAACGCAGACGAACTGGCGCTGGTAGATCTTGGATCAGGGCGCTTGGATCGTAGTCGGAAACGGGAATGCTATGCTCAATGTACTCTTCAATCGGTGGCAAGTTAACCGCGTAATCTTCACACGCAAAGCTGAGCGAAAGACCGCTTTCACCAGCGCGACCAGTACGGCCAATACGGTGGACGTAATCTTCGCAATCATCAGGCAGATCAAAGTTAAATACGTGTGTTACCTGTGGGATATGCAGACCGCGCGCTGCGACATCGGTTGCCACCAAAATATCTACTTCACCTTTAGTGAATTGCTCTAGGATACGCTCACGTTTTTTCTGCGGAACATCGCCAGTTAGCAAACCAACACGATGACCATCAGCAGCAAGGTGGCCCCAAACTGATTCACATTTATGTTTGGTATTGGCAAAGATGATCGCGCGATCTGGCCACTCTTCTTCAATTAGAGTCTGTAGTAGTGCCATCTTGTGCTCGTTAGATGGGTAGAACAGCTCTTCTTGAATGCGATGGCCGGTTTTTTGGTCAGGTTCAACCACCACATGCTCAGGGTTGTGCATGTGTTCAAAAGCAAGCTCTTGTACGCGGTAAGATAGTGTCGCTGAAAACAGCATGTTCAAACGCTCTTTTGGCTCAGGCATGCGACGGAACAAAAAGCGAATATCCTTAATAAAACCAAGATCAAACATGCGATCGGCTTCATCAAGCACTACCGCTTGAATGTTATTGAGGTTAAAGACTTTCTGCTTGTAGAAATCGATAATACGACCAGTAGTACCAATCAGGATATCAACACCTTGTTCAAGCTTGCCCAATTGCTTGTCGTAGCTTTCGCCACCGTAAGCCAGTGCCGCTTTAATCCCAGTGCTGGCGATCAGTGACTCTGCATCGTTGTAGATCTGGATCGCCAATTCACGCGTTGGCGCCATAATGATGGCACGCGGTTGATTTGGCTTACGACCTTCAGGCTCGTCGTGAGTCAGTAAGTGGTTAAAAGTAGCAGTCAGGAAAGCGAGTGTCTTACCTGTGCCCGTTTGGGCTTGTCCTGCAATGTCTTGGCCGGTGAGCAGTACCGGCAACGCCAAAGCTTGGATAGGGGTACAAAATTCGAACCCTTTTTTCTCCAAACCTTCAATGATTTGAGGGTGTAAACTCAAATCGGCGAACTTTTGCTCTGTGATATGCGTCTTTTTCATCACTATAGAATATCAGCTTAAGCTTGCAATACGAAAGTAAATACATTCCAATAGGGCATCTAAATGCTGGTTATCATCCAACCAGTTCCGAAAAAACACATTGGAGTGGAAGATGAGTGATAAGATTTTGCAGCTAACTGATGACGGTTTTGAGAACGATGTGATCAATGCTGCAGGCCCAGTTCTTGTCGATTTTTGGGCAGAATGGTGTGGTCCTTGCAAAATGATCGCGCCAATTTTGGACGAAATCGCTGATGAGTACCAAGGCAAACTCACTATCGGTAAATTAAATATCGACCAAAACGCAGGTACTCCACCTAAGTTTGGTATCCGTGGTATTCCAACGTTGCTTCTTTTCAAAGACGGTAACGTAGCAGCGACTAAAGTAGGTGCGCTGTCGAAAACTCAACTTAAAGAGTTTTTAGACGCTAATCTATAATCCGCTGAATAAATAAGACCGTGCATTATACTTAATGCACGGTTTTGTTTTTGAACATCAACAAAATCTAGACTAGGCTAGTATTTAGTGATAATTTATCGCACGTTAATTAAACAAGAATCTCTTCTTGGTCGATCCTGTGACCAAATTCATCTTAACCAAAAAAACAGATCCTATTTTGACTAAACAAGTATCTAACACCATGAATCTAACAGAACTGAAGAACAGACCTGTGTCTGATCTTGTCAAACTTGGCGAAAGCTTAGGCCTTGAAAACCTAGCACGTCTAAGAAAGCAAGACATCATCTTCGCCATACTTAAAGCGCACGCAAAAAGTGGTGAAGATATTTTTGGCGACGGGGTTCTGGAAATACTTCAAGACGGCTTTGGTTTCTTACGTAGCGCAGACTGCTCATACTTAGCAGGCCCAGATGATATATACGTTTCTCCAAGTCAGATCCGTCGCTTCAATCTACGTACAGGTGACTCAATTGCCGGTAAGATTCGTCCGCCAAAAGACGGTGAGCGATATTTTGCTTTACTTAAAGTCAATACCGTTAATGATGATAAGCCAGATAACGCGCGTAACAAGATTTTATTTGAAAACTTGACGCCACTGCACGCCAACGAGCGTATGGTGATGGAGCGTGGAAACGGTTCGACAGAAGACATTACCGCTCGTGTTTTAGACCTAGCATCTCCGATTGGTAAGGGCCAGCGTGGTCTGATTGTAGCGCCGCCGAAAGCGGGTAAAACCATGCTGCTGCAAAATATTGCACAAAGCATTGCCTACAAACATCCTGAGTGTGTGTTAATGGTACTTCTTATCGACGAACGTCCGGAAGAAGTAACCGAAATGCAGCGCCTAGTGAAAGGCGAAGTGATTGCCTCTACCTTCGATGAACCAGCATCACGTCACGTACAAGTGGCTGAAATGGTTATCGAGAAAGCCAAGCGCTTGGTTGAGCATAAGAAAGATGTGGTTATCCTACTTGACTCTATCACGCGTCTAGCACGTGCTTACAACACTGTTGTGCCTTCATCAGGTAAAGTTCTTACTGGTGGTGTTGATGCCAATGCTCTGCATCGTCCTAAGCGTTTCTTCGGTGCAGCACGTAATGTCGAAGAGGGCGGCAGCTTGACTATCATCGCGACAGCGCTTGTTGATACAGGCTCTAAGATGGATGAAGTTATCTACGAAGAGTTTAAAGGTACAGGCAACATGGAACTGCACCTTAACCGTAAGATTGCGGAAAAACGTGTCTTCCCTGCCATTGACTTCAACCGCTCTGGTACTCGTCGCGAAGAGCTTCTCACCAAAGCTGATGAACTACAGAAAATGTGGATTCTGCGTAAAATCGTTCACCCTATGGGCGAAAGTGATGCCATGGAATTTCTTATCGACAAATTGGCAATGACCAAGACTAACGATGAATTCTTTGACGCAATGCGTCGTCAGTAGTCTTTGCTTACTGCTTTAACAAAAACGCCACCGCTTTTAGCGGTGGCGTTTTTGTTTGCATTATCGGTTTGGAGCGAGCACAATAAAAAAATTGTTACAAGGAGGTTAACATGCAACAAGGAATGTTGTCGTCGCTACTCCTATCCAGCCTATTATTGTTGGGCGCGCATAGTGCGACTGCTACCGAGATGCAGTCGCAGCGGGTTGAGCAATGGCTGCAAGAGCCGCAAGTACACGATAAAGTCGCAGAACTACTGCAATACGCTATCGAAGATGATGTTGATGGGCTTAATTTCGCTTTAAATCGTCTCGCGTTGCCTGTGCAAGAAGTTGTGCGTTTTCTACTGCTGAAAAACATCGAAGATCAGCAATTGATCCTTACTCCTCAGATGGCGTTATTTGTCGAGCAGCAAAAAAATCGGGTTCCAACTTACCAAGTACTCGAGCGAGGAGATGGTTATGAGTTCACGGTTCCTGCCTTTAATTACTCTGCTATTGCTAATCGTTTGTTGAAACAGTGGCGTCAAGATCAGTCAACCTTGGGTTTTGTGCTTGTTGCTGAGCGAGGAGAGTTGGTACTCAAGGAGTGGTTATCGGGTAGTGATTATCAGATTCAAACTCGCGAATCGTTGTTGATTCGAGAGCTCGACAGCTTATCCCCACAAGCGGTTACCCAATTAGTTGAGCAACTCACTCAAGAGGCTGTGACGAGCTGGCTTCCATCATCACAAGTCATGGTGCGTTTGGCACAAGTTAGCCAAGATCCGCACATTTATAAATTGTTGTGGCTAATGAAAGCCGACTTTCACAGTGAGCAAGAGCTCGTTCGCTTAGCGCAAGCGGGCGATGTGTTTTCTCTTAACCAAGTGATCGCCGCCGCTCGTAACCCGAGCTTAAAACAGCGCGCGATCAGTGAGCTGACCAAAGTGCGTCCAATGTCCGATCAAGTGAAGCAATTTTTAATCAGTAAAATGTCTGGATCTGATGAGACTCGCTTTATCGCTGGGGAGCTAGCGTTGCACGGTCATTCATCTTGGCTACGAGAGTTAGTAAGTACCAATCAACAAGTGAATCGTCGTGCGATAAACAGTGTGATCGGCCAGTAGTGGCGTTGAGTATAAGCTCATAAAAAAGAGGGCTCAGTCGAATCCTGTTTTTGTTATACTGCCTGCAGATTAACCAGTCGATAATTAGGTCTATGAGTTTTAAGGATTTACGCGATTTTATCGCCCATCTAGAGCAACAAGGTAAGCTGAAACGCATCGCTCACCCCGTTGACCCCAACTACGAAATGACAGAGATCAGCGATCGCACTTTGCGTGCTGGTGGTCCTGCGTTGTTATTTGAAAACCCAGTTGGCTATGACATGCCAGTGTTAACTAACTTGTTTGGTACCCCTGAACGTGTTGCGATGGGGATGGGGCGCGATGAGGTTAAACAGCTCAGAGAGGTAGGAAAATTACTCGCCTATCTAAAAGAACCTGAGCCGCCCAAAGGGTTCAAAGATGCACTCGATAAGCTGCCAGTGTTTAAGCAAGTGCTTAATATGCCTGCCAAACGCTTACGCAAAGCGCCGTGCCAAGAGGTCGTCTGGCAAGGTACAGAGGTTGACTTAGACAAGATTCCGGTTATGAGTTGTTGGTCGGGAGACGTAGCGCCATTGCTGACTTGGGGATTAACCGTCACTAAGGGGCCAAACAAGAAGCGGCAGAACCTGGGCATTTACCGCCAACAAAAAATCGCCAAAAATAAAATTATTATGCGCTGGCTCGCTCATCGAGGAGGCGCACTTGATTTACGCGACTGGATGGAAATGCATCCTGGGCAACCTTTCCCTGTGTCGGTCGCATTTGGTGCCGATCCGGCCACTATTTTAGGTGCAGTCACGCCCGTGCCGGATACTCTATCCGAATACGCGTTTGCTGGATTATTGCGTGGCAGTAAAACAGAAGTGGTTAAATCACTCAGTAATGATCTTGATGTCCCCGCCAGTGCCGAAATCGTTATGGAAGGTTATATTGATCCAAACGAGTTCGCCGATGAAGGTCCATATGGCGATCATACGGGTTACTATAACGAAAAAGAAAAGCATCACGTATTTACCATCACGCACATCACCATGCGTAAAGACCCTATTTACCACAGTACTTATACTGGGCGTCCGCCTGATGAGCCTGCCGTATTAGGTGTTGCACTCAATGAAGTGTTTGTTCCTATCTTACAAAAACAATTCCCTGAGATTGAAGACTTCTATCTCCCGCCAGAAGGTTGCTCGTATCGTATGGCAGTTGTGACGATGAAGAAGCAATACCCTGGGCATGCAAAACGAGTGATGATGGGCGTGTGGTCGTTTTTACGGCAGTTTATGTACACCAAGTTTGTCATTGTCTGTGATGAAACCGTTGATGCCCGTGATTGGAATCAAGTGGTGAAAGCAATGACAGAGCATATGGATCCAGTTAGAGATGCGCTGTTCATTGATAATACGCCTATCGACTCATTGGATTTTGCTTCGCCAGTGGCTGGGCTCGGCTCAAAAATGGGCTTGGATGCCACCGTGAAATGGCAAGCAGAACAACCAGAGAGTGAACACAGTAATAGCGTTTGCCCGAAACTTAATCAGCAACAGTTGGACGAGTTTATCCGCAGTAATCCGCAAGTGATAGATATCTATCTCCCTGACAGTGTGATTAATAATCGCTTTGCCGTAGTGACGATGGATAAGCAAGCTGCAGGTGAATCACAAGCATTAGCTGAGAAAGTGGAGGCGTGGTTAAGTGAACACGGTTTGCCGAAATTTATCGTGATGTGTGACCATGATGTCAATGCTCGTGATTGGAACGACGTTATTTGGGCTATCACCACTCGCATGGACCCGGCACGGGATACGAAACGTGTCAGTGGTAGTGAGTCTTTGCCATCAAGGCTGATACTGGATGCTACTAATAAAGTACAAGGGGAGGAGGTAACTCGCGAATGGGGCACACCAATTAGCAAAGATCCGCAACTTGTTGCGAAAGTCGATGCGTTCTGGGATAAGTTGGGTATCCTATGAGTCATCGTGTTCTCTTGTTGCCTCATAACATACATTTTGAAGTGCAAGATGGACAAACGGTGTTGGAAGCTGCGCTCAACAATAATATTCGCTTTCCTCACCGCTGCCAGGTTGGTGCGTGCGCTGCCTGTTTGTGTCGTAAACTAGAAGGGACAGTCTCTTATCACCTTGAACCTATGCTCACCGATAAAGAGCAACAACAAGGTTGGATATTTGCTTGCCAAGCCTTCGCAGAAAGTAAATTAGTCCTTACTCTGGAAGAGTAAGTTAGAGGAACACCATGACTATTCAATGTAAAGTAAAGTCAATTCAGCCTTTGGCTTGCAATACTTACCAAATCCTATTGCACCCTCAAAGTTCAATGAACTTTAAAGCAGGCCAGTACCTAATGGTGGTAATGGGAGAAAAAGATAAGCGACCATTCTCGATCGCGAGTAGCCCTTGCCGTCATCAAGGTGAGCTAGAGCTGCATATAGGCGCCGCAGAACATAATGCTTATGCGCATGAAGTTGTCGAAGCGATGAAAACTGCGCTAGAAAGTGGCAGTGAGATTACTATTGATGCGCCACACGGTGACGCTTGGTTAAAACAAGAGAGTGAGCGTCCTTTGTTGCTGATTGCTGGTGGCACTGGGTTTAGTTATGTTCGCTCTATTTTAGATCATTGTATTGCTCAAAACTTGACGAACGAAATCCACCTTTATTGGGGCGGTCGCGATGAACGTCAGCTTTATGCTCAGCAAGAGTTAGAACAAATCGCTGAGCAGCATGCTAATGTCCATTTCATTCCAGTCATTGAGCAAGCACCCGAGGGTTGGTTAGGTAAGGTTGGCAATGTTTTACAGGCGATTGATCAAGACTTTGACTCGCTAGCTGAATACGACATCTATATTGCTGGTCGTTTTGATATGGCGGGTGCTGCGCGCGAGCAGTTCACTTTAAATAAGAACGCACTGGCAGAAAGAATGTTTGCTGATGCTTATGCTTTTATCTAAAGCGCGCAGAAAGTGACGAAAAAGGGAGCGTTTTGCTCCCTTTTTGTGTCTCTTTGCACACAATTTCTACGAACGCTCATTTTTTTGATTTTTTTTAAAGAAAGGGCTTGCGCTTAAATCTCAACTCCCTATAATGCGCATCCACTGACACGGCAGACGCCGCAAGGCTTCAAGCCAGTTTCAGTAAAGCCAGCTAGTAAACTTTCGAGACAATACGTTAGAAAGAAAAAATTCAAAAAAGTGTTTGACACTTTAATCTGAATCGCTAGAATGGCTGCCTCTTCCGAAGTGACGTAAGTCACAAAGAAGAACGCTCTTTAACAATATAAACCTATCAATCTGTGTGGGCACTCGTTGATGATAATCCAATAAGTTGTTGCTTAGGCAATGACCGTTTCTTCGGAAACACATTGGGTTCAATGAACTGAGTGACCAATACGAATAGCTACGTGTAGCTATTTGGCACAGTCAATTCATTATCATTCTGTTGGAATGATAATAGCTTTAAAATTACCGTTTACTTTCGAGTAAGCGCAGTTTTGAAGTCAGTATTCATTGAGCCGAAAAAACTTAAATTGAAGAGTTTGATCATGGCTCAGATTGAACGCTGGCGGCAGGCCTAACACATGCAAGTCGAGCGGAAACGACAACATTGACCCTTCGGGTGATTTGTTGGGCGTCGAGCGGCGGACGGGTGAGTAATGCCTGGGAAATTGCCCTGATGTGGGGGATAACCATTGGAAACGATGGCTAATACCGCATGATGCCTACGGGCCAAAGAGGGGGACCTTCGGGCCTCTCGCGTCAGGATATGCCCAGGTGGGATTAGCTAGTTGGTGAGGTAATGGCTCACCAAGGCGACGATCCCTAGCTGGTCTGAGAGGATGATCAGCCACACTGGAACTGAGACACGGTCCAGACTCCTACGGGAGGCAGCAGTGGGGAATATTGCACAATGGGCGCAAGCCTGATGCAGCCATGCCGCGTGTATGAAGAAGGCCTTCGGGTTGTAAAGTACTTTCAGTCGTGAGGAAGGGGGTATCGTTAATAGCGGTATTCTTTGACGTTAGCGACAGAAGAAGCACCGGCTAACTCCGTGCCAGCAGCCGCGGTAATACGGAGGGTGCGAGCGTTAATCGGAATTACTGGGCGTAAAGCGCATGCAGGTGGTTCGTTAAGTCAGATGTGAAAGCCCGGGGCTCAACCTCGGAATAGCATTTGAAACTGGCGGACTAGAGTACTGTAGAGGGGGGTAGAATTTCAGGTGTAGCGGTGAAATGCGTAGAGATCTGAAGGAATACCAGTGGCGAAGGCGGCCCCCTGGACAGATACTGACACTCAGATGCGAAAGCGTGGGGAGCAAACAGGATTAGATACCCTGGTAGTCCACGCCGTAAACGATGTCTACTTGGAGGTTGTGGCCTTGAGCCGTGGCTTTCGGAGCTAACGCGTTAAGTAGACCGCCTGGGGAGTACGGTCGCAAGATTAAAACTCAAATGAATTGACGGGGGCCCGCACAAGCGGTGGAGCATGTGGTTTAATTCGATGCAACGCGAAGAACCTTACCTACTCTTGACATCTACAGAAGCCAGCGGAGACGCAGGTGTGCCTTCGGGAACTGTAAGACAGGTGCTGCATGGCTGTCGTCAGCTCGTGTTGTGAAATGTTGGGTTAAGTCCCGCAACGAGCGCAACCCTTATCCTTGTTTGCCAGCGAGTAATGTCGGGAACTCCAGGGAGACTGCCGGTGATAAACCGGAGGAAGGTGGGGACGACGTCAAGTCATCATGGCCCTTACGAGTAGGGCTACACACGTGCTACAATGGCGCATACAGAGGGCGGCGAGACAGCGATGTTAAGCGAATCCCAAAAAGTGCGTCGTAGTCCGGATTGGAGTCTGCAACTCGACTCCATGAAGTCGGAATCGCTAGTAATCGTGGATCAGAATGCCACGGTGAATACGTTCCCGGGCCTTGTACACACCGCCCGTCACACCATGGGAGTGGGCTGCAAAAGAAGTAGGTAGTTTAACCTTCGGGAGAACGCTTACCACTTTGTGGTTCATGACTGGGGTGAAGTCGTAACAAGGTAGCCCTAGGGGAACCTGGGGCTGGATCACCTCCTTATACGATGATTACTCACGATGAGTGTCCACACAGATTGATGGTTTATTAGTTTTAAAGACGATACTGGGTCTGTAGCTCAGGTGGTTAGAGCGTTCGCCTGATAAGCGAGAGGTCGGTGGTTCAAGTCCACTCAGACCCACCAATTTTCCTGTTAAGGAAATTGGCACACAGTATCAACACCTGATGGGGCTATAGCTCAGCTGGGAGAGCGCCTGCCTTGCACGCAGGAGGTCTGCGGTTCGATCCCGCATAGCTCCACCATCTTTAAGCGCATTAGCGATAGTGTCTTTAGAAATGGTTTCGATAGAAATCTTTGCTCTTTAACAATTTGGAAAGCTGACGAACAACGACCGTGATTGGTGGTTGTTCAATAAAAGTTCTCAAATCCTAACTTACTTTGAAATAGAGGTGATTTAGGTACCAACACACATTCAAGTGTTCTTGGAAACAGCACAATACGTTGTGATGTTTAATATTTGAGTCCGGCAAAATCGTGTCTGCACATGTATAAAAATGCAGACAACTTTGGTTGCTAACAAAGACCCTTTCGGGTTGTATGGTTAAGTGACTAAGCGTACACGGTGGATGCCTTGGCAGTCAGAGGCGATGAAAGACGTAGTAACTTGCGATAAGCCCAGATTAGGTAGTAACAACCTTTTGAGTCTGGGATTTCTGAATGGGGAAACCCACGTGCATAAGCACGTATCATTAACTGAATACATAGGTTAATGAGGCGAACCGGGGGAACTGAAACATCTAAGTACCCCGAGGAAAAGAAATCAACCGAGATTCCGAAAGTAGCGGCGAGCGAAATTGGACTAGCCCTTAAGCTTTTAATGATGCAGGTGAAGAGTCTGGAAAGTCTCGCGATACAGGGTGATAGCCCCGTAACCGACACATCATAATCAGTGAAATCGAGTAGGGCGGGACACGTGATATCCTGTCTGAATATGGGGGGACCATCCTCCAAGGCTAAATACTACTGACTGACCGATAGTGAACCAGTACCGTGAGGGAAAGGCGAAAAGAACCCCTGTGAGGGGAGTGAAATAGAACCTGAAACCGTGTACGTACAAGCAGTAGGAGCCCACTTTGTTGGGTGACTGCGTACCTTTTGTATAATGGGTCAGCGACTTATATTCAGTAGCAAGGTTAACCATCTAGGGGAGCCGTAGAGAAATCGAGTCTTAACTGGGCGTCGAGTTGCTGGATATAGACCCGAAACCAGGTGATCTAGCCATGGGCAGGTTGAAGGTTGAGTAACATCAACTGGAGGACCGAACCGACTAATGTTGAAAAATTAGCGGATGACTTGTGGCTAGGGGTGAAAGGCCAATCAAACCTGGAGATAGCTGGTTCTCCCCGAAATCTATTTAGGTAGAGCCTCGGACGAATACTACTGGGGGTAGAGCACTGTTAAGGCTAGGGGGTCATCCCGACTTACCAACCCTTTGCAAACTCCGAATACCAGTAAGTACTATCCGGGAGACACACGGCGGGTGCTAACGTCCGTCGTGGAGAGGGAAACAACCCAGACCGCCAGCTAAGGTCCCAAAGTATAGCTAAGTGGGAAACGATGTGGGAAGGCTTAGACAGCTAGGATGTTGGCTTAGAAGCAGCCATCATTTAAAGAAAGCGTAATAGCTCACTAGTCGAGTCGGCCTGCGCGGAAGATGTAACGGGGCTAAGCTATACACCGAAGCTGCGGCAATACAGTTTACTGTATTGGGTAGGGGAGCGTTCTGTAAGCCGTTGAAGGTGAATCGTAAGGTTTGCTGGAGGTATCAGAAGTGCGAATGCTGACATGAGTAACGATAATGGGGGTGAAAAACCTCCACGCCGGAAGACCAAGGGTTCCTGTCCAACGTTAATCGGGGCAGGGTAAGTCGACTCCTAAGGCGAGGCCGAAAGGCGTAGTCGATGGGAAACGGGTTAATATTCCCGTACTTCTTACAATTGCGATGGGGGGACGGAGAAGGCTAGGTGGGCCTGGCGACGGTTGTCCAGGTTCAAGTGCGTAGGCGGAAGGTTTAGGTAAATCCGGACTTTCATAACGCTGAGACACGATGTCGAGCATCTACGGATGTGAAGTCATTGATGCCATGCTTCCAGGAAAAGCCTCTAAGCTTCAGATTGTAAGGAATCGTACCCCAAACCGACACAGGTGGTCGGGTAGAGAATACCAAGGCGCTTGAGAGAACTCGGGTGAAGGAACTAGGCAAAATGGTACCGTAACTTCGGGAGAAGGTACGCTCTTGACGGTGAAGTCCCTTGCGGATGGAGCTATTGAGAGTCGCAGATACCAGGTGGCTGCAACTGTTTATTAAAAACACAGCACTGTGCAAAATCGTAAGATGACGTATACGGTGTGACGCCTGCCCGGTGCCGGAAGGTTAATTGATGGGGTTAGACTTAGGTCGAAGCTCTTGATCGAAGCCCCGGTAAACGGCGGCCGTAACTATAACGGTCCTAAGGTAGCGAAATTCCTTGTCGGGTAAGTTCCGACCTGCACGAATGGCGTAATGATGGCCACGCTGTCTCCACCCGAGACTCAGTGAAATTGAAATCGCTGTGAAGATGCAGTGTACCCGCGGCTAGACGGAAAGACCCCGTGAACCTTTACTACAGCTTGGCACTGAACATTGACCCTACATGTGTAGGATAGGTGGGAGACTTTGAAACCGGTACGCCAGTATCGGTGGAGTCAACCTTGAAATACCACCCTTGTAGTGTTGATGTTCTAACTTAGCCCCATTATCTGGGGTGAGGACAGTGCCTGGTGGGTAGTTTGACTGGGGCGGTCTCCTCCCAAAGAGTAACGGAGGAGCACGAAGGTGGGCTAAACACGGTTGGACATCGTGTGGTTAGTGCAATGGCATAAGCCCGCTTGACTGCGAGAATGACAATTCGAGCAGGTGCGAAAGCAGGTCATAGTGATCCGGTGGTTCTGAATGGAAGGGCCATCGCTCAACGGATAAAAGGTACTCCGGGGATAACAGGCTGATACCGCCCAAGAGTTCATATCGACGGCGGTGTTTGGCACCTCGATGTCGGCTCATCACATCCTGGGGCTGAAGTCGGTCCCAAGGGTATGGCTGTTCGCCATTTAAAGTGGTACGCGAGCTGGGTTTAGAACGTCGTGAGACAGTTCGGTCCCTATCTGCCGTGGGCGTTGGAAGATTGAAGGGGGCTGCTCCTAGTACGAGAGGACCGGAGTGGACGAACCTCTGGTGTTCGGGTTGTCACGCCAGTGGCATTGCCCGGTAGCTAAGTTCGGAATCGATAAGCGCTGAAAGCATCTAAGCGCGAAGCGAGCCCTGAGATGAGTCTTCCCTGGCACTTTAAGTGTCCTAAAGGGTTGTTCAAGACTAGAACGTTGATAGGCAGGGTGTGTAAGTGCTGCGAGGCATTGAGCTAACCTGTACTAATTGCCCGTGAGGCTTAACCATACAACACCCAAAGGGTTTTGATTGGACTCAAAGCAAGAATATTGAATGTGTGACGAACTTTTACAGCTTTCCGAATTTTAAGAATTTGCTTGGCGACCATAGCGATTTGGACCCACCTGATTTCCATGCCGAACTCAGAAGTGAAACGAATTAGCGCCGATGGTAGTGTGGGGTCTCCCCATGTGAGAGTAGGACATCGCCAGGCTTTAATTTAGTGTTTGCCTTTTATAAAGGTGAAGACAAAAAATGGACACTTGCGAATGCGAGTACGCCACTGCGGAGTGGTAGTTCAGTTGGTTAGAATACCGGCCTGTCACGCCGGGGGTCGCGGGTTCGAGTCCCGTCCACTCCGCCATTATACTAAGCCCAAGTCGAAAGACTTGGGCTTTTTTACGTCGGTATAAAATAGGCTTGGTGATGGCTAGGCGTTGAAATGTCTGCGTCTCAGTAAAAAGGCCAGCTAGTGCTGACCTCAAACTCAAAGCTCTACCCTTTACTTTAATTAAGGGTATCGAAATATGGATGCCCAGCTATGCTTCAAGAGCACTTTTCACAACAATGCGAATTGAAATGGTCATTGGTTTCTAAAGATCATTGGGTTGGCAGTATCGATAACGTCGTTGACGTCGAGTTTATCCGCTAGGTCGTGACTCATCTTCTATTGTAAAGGTCGTGATTGCGCCTACCACTCCCTTTTCTACAGTTCAAAATTGTCTCTCTCAGATATACCTCCCCCTTGCTCTGCAGAATAAGGCATAAATGGTCCGTCTGTAAGCTTGGATTAAATAGCTTACTTTTGTTGCTGGTAATTCTCTCAGTAATAAAAAAAGCCACCCAGTAAAGGTGGCTTCGTTGTATTTATGTAGAGAAAGCGTTATGCGGCAGGCTCATTGATTAGAGTAAGTGCCTTTTTTGATACCTCATGTGCTGCATTGGTGAGGTTTTGCTTCTCTAAAGCAATGGCAAGGTAGCTGTAATCTGGCACGCTCGAGCGAACTGAGAGTGCTTTCTCTAAATGGTGTTGTGCATCTTGCCATTTGTCATTACGCAGATAAAGCTGAGCGAGTGCACTATGTGCAGCGGCATTGTTAGCATCTTTACGTAATACGCTCTGCAAGAAGGTTATTACTGGATGAGTATCGGCTAGCTTTAATTCAGGAATTAAGCGATACAGATCGCTGTTGGGGTGTTTGCTCAAGGTCTCTTTGATCAGAGTGAATGCTTCATTATCTGCTTGCCGAGCTATGAGTTGTTCAGCAAAGCAATTGATGAGTTCGAGATCAGACTTCATTTTACGCGGTAGCGAGTTCCAGTGGGCAATTAGACCTTCACTGCCGCTCTGTTCGGCAACTTCATGCAGTAGCCCACATTGAGCACGCAGCATCAGAGGTTGTTGTTCTTCCGTCGTAATAATGTTGTTCTTAACTAACTTTGGAATTAAGTCTAAAAGCGGTTGCCATAGCTTGAGTTCGATATAAACCTGTTTAAGCAAGTTAAGTACAATTGAATTGTTTGAGTATTGACTGTTTAGAGTTGACAGTGTGTCGAACGCAGCATTGTAATCAGCATCGCGAATCTGTTGCTTAGCGCGAGTCAGTTCGACTGCGAGTTGTGAGTTGTCTTGTTGGGCGGCAAGTTCGAGGTAGCGATCTCTTTGCTTTTTGTCGCCTAAACCTTGCGCGGCCTCTGAAGCAACGAGGTAACAGAGTAGTGGCATATCATGATGGTTTGCCCAACGAGTCACTTTTTTCTCTGCCTGTTTAAAATCCCCTTCAAGTAACTTGATGATGCCCTCATTGGTATAACGGCGAGAGCGGCGCATCTTTCGTACGCTGAAGTAGTTCCAAGTTGCAGAGCTTGCGTAAAAGACCTTTTTGATTAGGTACTCTAAGCCAAAGAGAACCGCCAATGTCGCGATAATAAAAATCACCAGAGTAGTGACGCTCATTTCGAGGGTTTTATCTGCGATCGAGACTAGCACGTAACCTTGTTGTCCAGAATATTGAGTGCCAACAAACAACCCTAAACCCAACACGACGAATAGAAAAATCAGTCGAAACATTATTTATCCTCCGTAACTAGAGTCGTTACCTCGCGGCGAAGGCGCTCACGAATTACGTCGGAAAGTTGCTGCTGCGTTTCCAGTTTTACCGGGTAATCAACTTGCACTCGCTGTTTGCTCAGTAACTCTAGTGCTTGATTAAACTCAGCCACCTCTTTTGAATCTTGGTTAAAGAAGGTGGCCGACCACTTATCTGCGGTGGTCAGTGCGGTGGTGTAAAGTTCTTGCTGTTCAACATAGATGGCTTTAATCGCCGTTTCTAACTTCGCTTTGATGTTTTCTTTAAGATAGAAGTGCTGTTGTGGAGAAAGCAGTGGAATCACATTGCCATCGCGAGTGCGGAAAGTAATGAAATTGTCTGAGAAATCCTTAAGCGAGGTGAGCAGGTTATCTTGCCAATCATCAATGTCTTGTGATACCGCTTGTGTTTGTTGCTGCTCGGCTTGCGGCAAAATGGCATTGGCTAACGGCAGAGTATCGACTTGTTGTTGCAGTGCGGTGATTCTTAGTACTAGCCCTTCACGATCAATCAATGGGATGGTTTTGAGTTTAGTAATGTCGTTAGCCATAGACTTACGTAACGGGACTAGGCTCGGGTCGTTAAGTGCAGCAATACGTTGATCGGCACTTTCCATTAATTTGGTTGCGCTAACAGCATCGTGCTCTAGGAAAAGTTTACGCCCAGCAAGTTTGACCAAGTAGTCCGCCTCAGCAAGCAACCAATCGTTAGGACGACGACCTTTCACGTCGGCTACTGCGACTTGCAAACTTTCGATACTTTTTTGTTGTTGGGCTAAAACAGTTTCTGCACGATGGGTGGCCTCAAGGGCTTTGGTTACCGCTTGTTGCTCCACCGATGAAAGTTGTGATTGCAGAGTGGATTGCGCTTGTTGAAGTTGCGCTTGCAAGGCATCGATTTTCGCTTGATATTGCGCATCTTTTTGCTGCATTTGGAAAGTTAAGCCTCCGCCAAATAATAGCGACAGTACAATCGCGAGCGTGCCGAGTTTCACGCCGCGTTTGCCTTGCTTCTCGTCCAATGGAACCGTACTAGGGGAAGGTTGTGGTTCAGCGCTTTTAGCTGCGGTATTTTGAGTAGTTGCCGTGTTTGTTTCAGACGCTTTAGCTTCTACTTGTTTTGCATCCTCTGCCTTGTTGTCTTGGTCAGGGGCAATGTTTTCGTTTTTATTCTTGCTTGTCATTACTTATGTCCTGTTTCGTTGACCGGAGAGCAGCCAATAATACTGGGTTCGAGGCACTGAAAGTGTTGGTAACAACGTTAAAACCGACTTCTCGTGCTTGTTGCGCGATACGCTCACTGGGTACCCATAAGTGAAGCGTAAACAACCAGTTCTGTTGTGATGGAGTAAGATTAGAGAGCAAGTACTCCAACTGGCCTGAACTGGTGACGACTAATTGAGTGATGGGTTTATCTTGCCAGATTGGTAACAGTAAATCTGAGCGGAAAGCGAGGTTTTCTCGTTTATAAACTTCACGATATTCCACCTTGGCGTGCCGGGCGGTGAGCGTGTCAAAGATAAGTTCTCGGCCACCATTGCCGCGCAGTATCAGCACGCGCTTTCCAGCGACATCAGCAAGCACTTTTAGGTTTAGCAGATGTTCACTATCACTAATGTCTGGATAGTGTACTTTTTGTTGAGTGGCTTTGCTTAAAACGTGTGCAGTTTTTTGACCAACGCCAAGGTAGGTCTTGCTGGTTGGCCATGGGTGAGCCAATTGAGAGAGGTAATCTTGTGCTGCCGTGACTGCGTTTTGACTGATGGCGATGATAATGTCGAAGTGATCAATATCGTGCTCAAGCCCGGCAAGTTGTTTGCCGGGCGAAATGTTTATCAGAGGTTGATGAAGGTTGTCTATTCCAAGCTCTGAGAGTTGTTGGCACAACGAGAGGCCTTGTTGTCCCGGCCGAGTGACCAGTACTGCCATAGCGTTTACTCGTGCTCTGCGTAAAGCTTGGTTAAGATCTCTTTGGCTCCCTCAGCGAGCAACTGATTGGCAAGTGTCACACCCAGTGTTTCAGCGTCTGCTCGCGCGCCACGAATCTCACCTCGGACGATTTTTGAACCGTCGGGCTCACCGACTAATGCGCGTAACCAAATATTGTCGCCTTCAATCAGTGAATAACTACCGATTGGCACCTGACATCCACCTTCTAGGGTGAGATTCATGGCACGCTCACACAAGACGCGGTCAGTGGTTTCCTTATGGCTAAGTGGTTCGAGTAGTTTGATTAGGCGTTCATCATCAAGACGACATTCAATCCCTACAGCGCCTTGGCCAACAGCAGGTAATGATTGCTCTGGTTCAATAAAGCTGCGAATACGCTGTTCTAATTTAAGGCGTTTTAAACCTGCGGCGGCAAGTACTATCGCATCGTACTCGCCAGCATCGAGTTTACCTAGGCGAGTGCCGACGTTACCACGCAGATCTTTAATTATCAGATCAGGACGTGCTTCTTTTAACTGACACTGACGACGTAAACTACAGGTGCCGACGATGGCGCCTTGTGGCAGATCATCAATATTGCGGTATGTGTTTGAGACAAAGGCATCGCGTGGGTCTTCACGCTCACAAATTGTCACTAGACCCAACCCTTGAGGAAAGTCGACAGGAACATCTTTCATTGAGTGCACAGCGAGGTCAGCACGACCTTCCAGCATTGCCACTTCCAATTCCTTAACAAACAGACCTTTGCCTCCGACTTTGGCCAGTGGCGTATCCAAAATAATATCGCCTTTGGTGACCATGGTAACCAGTTCAACGGCTAAACCAGGGTGCGCGGCTTGCAAGGCATCCTTGACGAAATGAGCTTGCCAAAGAGCAAGTGGGCTTTTACGTGTCGCGATTCTAATGGGAGTGTTTGCAGTCATAGTATTCTAGTGATAACAAGTGAATGAACATAATCCTACCACTGTCGGGTAAAATTGCATTAGCGCTGATTCAATCGGGTGAAGAATCAGTACGCCCTAGCATAAAATCATCAAAAGAGTGTGATTTGGGTCTCGTTTGTAAAATAGGCTATTATTATTAATAGCAGTTACGTACCACACTAACAGCGGCAATATTAGATGGACAAAAATGTGTCGAATCGATCGTACATTTCTTTACCAATCGAAAGAAAAATGATAGATTGATCACGTTTTGTTGGTGCTTTAGAACAATTAATAGTCAAGGCACCCTCTAGGATATAACCAAGGAAACTCCCTTGCAGGCTTACACCAAGACGCTATTAAATAGACTTGATAATCTAAACCAGCAACGCATTGAGCGTGCGCTGGCACTGATGGATTTGTCCAGTCAGAGAGTTTTCCATCTCATTCCGACTCTGCTCCACTTTAATCACCCGCTTTTTCCTGGCTACTACGACGCGAAAGTTCCTTATGGAATTCGTGATTTTGAGCTAAATGAAATACAGCAACAGTTTGTTGAAGATACCGAACTCACCATAGGTCAGTCATTGGCTAGCAATGTGACTGCTGAGATCTTAGGTCTTTATACTATGGGTAGTACTTCGTCTATCGGGCAAAGTACCTCAAGTGATTTAGATATCTGGGTTTGTGTCTCGTCACAAATGGACTGTGACGCGCGTGAGAGTTTGACCAATAAATGTCTGTTGATTACTGACTGGGCTCAGACTCAAGGTGTAGAAGCGAACTTCTTTTTGATGGATGAAGAACGTTTCCGTTCCAACCATTCTGAAGAGATGACTGGCGATAACTGTGGCTCTTCTCAACATTTATTATTGCTTGATGAGTTTTATCGCAGTGCGGTTCGTTTGGCCGGTCAGCGTCTGTTATGGCAAATTGTGCCGCCGGAAATGGAAGAGTGCTACGATGAATACGTCGCCGATCTATGTAGTAAAGGCTATATCGATTGTGCCGAGTGGATCGACTTTGGTAAGTTGAATCGCATTCCGGCAGAAGAGTATTTTGGCTCCAATTTATGGCAGTTGTATAAGAGTATTGACTCGCCATATAAATCGGTGCTGAAAGCGATTCTTCTTGAGGCTTATTCGTGGGAGTACCCACATACGCAATTGTTGAGTTTAGATACCAAGCGTCGTTTCTTTGCCCATGAGCCTGACCTCTATGGGATGGATGCCTATTATTTGATGCTGGAGAAGGTGACTCGCTACTTAGTTCGAATTGGTGATTTCAATCGCCTCGATTTAGTACGTCGCTGTTTCTATCTTAAAACTCATGAAAAGCTCTCGCGTGAACCGAGTGTGGGGTCGGTCGCTTGGCGCCGTGAAGCGTTAGGTGAAATGATTCAGGATTGGCAATGGTCTGAGGGTGTTATTGCCGAGCTCGATGATCGTCGTAATTGGAAAGTAGAGCAGGTTAAAGTCATGCACCATGCTCTGCTCGATGCTTTAATGCAGAGCTACCGAAACCTGATTCAATTCGCCCGTCGTAACGACATTACGTCAGCGATCAGTCCGCAAGATATCAGCATTCTCGCACGTAAGTTATATGCCGCATTTGAGGTGCTACCAGGTAAGGTTACGCTGCTCAATCCGCAGATTTCCCCCGATTTACACGAACCGGATTTAACCTTTATTGAGGTGCGTCCAGGTCGTACTAATAAAGCCGGCTGGTATCTTTATAAACAGCCGTTAACGCCTCATCGAATTATTGGTCAGGCATCACTAGAACATAATGAGTATTTGAGTAAGTTGGTTGCTTGGTCGTTCTTTAACGGCTTGATCACCGAATCTACTCGTTTGCACTCGGTGGTGCGTGATGCGCATCTTGATATCGACAAGTTTTATCAAATGGTGAGTGATTTACGTAACACCTTCTCACTGCGCAAGCGTCGCCCAACCATGCAAGCTTTATCTAGCCCATGTGAAATTAGTCAGTTGGCGATGTTTATTAACTTTGAAAACGATCCAACGACAGAGTTGAGTGGTAAATCGCTCAAACTCGATCCTAAAACAACCGATATCTTCAGCTTTGGCGCCGAGCAAAAATGCTTAGTCGGCAGTGTCGATTTAGTGTATCGCAACTCATGGCATGAAGTGCGCACCCTACATTTTAAGGGTGATACCGCGATGTTGGATGCGTTGAAAACCATTTTAGGTAAAATGCACCAAGATGCGATTCCACCAGAGTCGGTCGACGTCTTCTGTTACAGCAAAAACCTACGTGGTGTGATGCGTAATAAAGTGTATCAATGGTTAGCTGAGTGCATTGATTTGCGTTTGAAGCCAGTAGAGCAAGAGAAACGTCGCCGCTTTAAGGCCTTGCGTCTAGGCCAAAAAACCTATGGATTGTTCTTCGAGCGTCGTGGTGTCTCGGTGCAGATGTTAGAAAACTCGGTCGACTTCTACCGCAGTATTTCGACCAATAAACTGCAAGGCGCGCCACTTATTGTGCTCGATAAAGAGCAAGATTACCAAATGCCAGAAGTGGTCGATAGTTTTGCCAGTGAAGGCTTGGTGCAGTTTTTCTTTGAAGACAGTGACAAGGGCTTCAATATTTACGTATTGGACGAAACGAATCGGGTTGAGGTGTATCACCAGTTTAAAGGTGGCAAAGACGAGATGATTGCGAGCGTCAACAGTTTCTATACCTCAGGCAAAGATGACAACTCATTGTCGTCTAAACTGATCAACTTTAACTTGCCGCAGTACTATCAGATTGTTCACCCTGACGATGATCAACCTTACATTGTCCCATACCGCAATGATGGTGCCAGCTATAGTAAGCCGAGCAAAATCGTCAATGGTTAGTCACGGTTAATCGTTTTGACCAAAAAGAGCATCTGGGATGCTCTTTTTTAATGTCTGAAAACGAGACAATTACCACTATATCTCTTCATCACAGTGCTTCTCACACTCTTGTTTGACCATCGCAATCAGTTCGATACCGGTTTTAGAGCAACGCCACTGCTGATCGACATACGCAAAGTGAAATCCGCCTGATTTCGACGCCAACCAAATCTCTTTCATCGGTTCCTGGCGGTTGATAATGATCTGGCTACGGTCTTCAAATTCGAGCGTCATTACGTTGCCAGAGGTTTCATAGTCGATGTCCGCACCTGAATCATCAATCATTTCTTCGATGATTTGCATTTGAACATCCACAAGTTGATGAAATTCAGTCTCGTTCATCCAATCTATCCTATTGCTTTTCTTGAGTGTGGTGCGATTATAGGGGGCATTGACAGAATAATCACGATACAACCGATGAAAAAATCTATCTTAGCGTTATTTATCTTTTCAGTCCTTGGCTTGGCTGGCTGTGGTCAAACTGGACCACTTTACATGCCTGAAGATGCTCAACAAAATGAGCAGCCTGCGCAATAAATAAAATCAGAATATAAGGGAAAGTACTTTGGATTACTTCAATTATCAGGATGATGGCCAACTTTGGGCCGAAGATGTCGCATTAACCGACCTCGCCGAGCAGTTTGGCACTCCACTTTATGTCTATTCACGCGCGACCTTAGAGCGCCATTGGCACGCTTTTGATAAATCGGTGGGCGAACACCCTCATTTAGTCTGTTATGCAGTGAAAGCCAACTCTAACCTTGGTGTGCTGAATGCGTTAGCCCGCTTAGGTTCAGGGTTTGATATCGTCTCTGGAGGCGAGCTTGAACGTGTGATTGCCGCGGGTGGCGAGCCGAGTAAAGTCGTGTTCTCCGGTGTCGGCAAAACCGAAATCGAGATGAAGCGTGCCTTAGAGCTAGGCATTAAATGCTTTAATGTTGAGTCCGAGCCTGAATTGGAACGTTTGAATAAGGTGGCTGGAGAGCTAGGGGTGAAAGCGCCGATCTCATTACGCATTAACCCCGATGTTGATGCAAATACCCATCCTTATATTTCCACTGGTCTACGTGATAACAAGTTTGGTATCGCATTCGATCGTGCGCCTGAGGTATATCAATTCGCACAAAGTCTAGCCAATCTCGATATCAAAGGGATCGATTGCCATATCGGTTCACAATTGACCGATATTGAACCTTTTATCGATGCAACTGATCGTTTACTTGCCTTGATTGACGCGCTGAAAGCGCAGGGTGTGATCATCGAACACCTTGATGTCGGTGGCGGCTTGGGCGTGGTTTACCGTGATGAATTGCCACCTCAACCTTCAGACTATGCCAAAGCCTTGCTCGGTCGCTTAGAAAATCATCAAGATCTCGAGCTGATTTTTGAGCCAGGACGTGCCATTGCAGCGAATGCTGGTCTGCTACTGACCCGAGTCGAATTCCTCAAGCATACCGAACATAAAAACTTTGCCATCATTGATGCGGCGATGAATGACCTAATGCGTCCGGCCTTGTATCAAGCGTGGCAAGACATCGTGCCTGTGGTTCCACGCGACGGTGAAGCGGTGACGTATGATCTTGTTGGGCCGATTTGTGAAACGGGTGACTTCTTAGGCAAAGACCGTTCACTCGTGCTGCAAGAGAGCGATTTGCTTGCTGTTCGTTCGGCGGGTGCCTATGGTTTTGTTATGTCCTCGAACTACAACACTCGCTGCCGCGCGGCAGAAGTGATGGTTGATGGCAATCAGGTGCATTTGGTGCGTCAGCGAGAAGCGCTCTCAAGCCTTTGGGCACTTGAAAACGTACTTCCGGAGTAATTGAAGTCTTATGCATTTCCATTTTTCTAAAATGCACGGTTTGGGTAATGACTTTATGGTCGTTGACTGCATTACCCAAAACATATTCTTTTCCCCTGATTTGATCCGTCGTTTGGCGGATCGCAATAAAGGTGTTGGTTTTGACCAACTGCTGGTGGTTGAAGCGCCGTATGACCCTGAAACTGACTTCCACTATCGCATTTTTAATGCCGATGGTAGTGAGGTTGAACAGTGTGGCAATGGCGCGCGATGCTTTGCCCGTTTTGTGCTAATGAAAGGATTGACCAATAAATACAGCGTCAGTGTCAGTACCAAAAAAGGCAAAATGGTGCTCAGCATCGAAGAAGACGATCAAGTGACCGTCAATATGGGGGTGCCGCAGTTTGAACCAAGCAAGATCCCGTTTAAAGCGAAGCAAACTGAGAAAACCTATATCATGCGGACCGAAGACAAGACACTCTTTTGTGGTGCGGTGAGCATGGGTAATCCTCATGTGGTTACGGTGGTGGATGATGTTGCCACCGCTGATGTCGAAACACTTGGGCCCCTATTAGAGTCTCATGAACGTTTCCCTGAACGTGTTAACGCAGGTTTTATGCAAGTGGTCAATCGCAATGAAATCAATTTGCGCGTTTATGAACGTGGTGCAGGTGAAACTCAAGCCTGTGGTAGCGGTGCATGTGGTGCGGTCGCGGTTGGTATCGTCCAAGGTTTACTAGATGAAAACGTCACAGTTCACCTTCCGGGTGGTTCGCTCACTATCCGTTGGCAAGGGCCGGACAAGCCGTTGTACATGACGGGGCCTGCGACGCACGTTTTTGATGGTCAACTAACCTGCTAAGTAAAACAAAAGGAATCGATGTGTCTCAAATTGAAGCGGATGCACTGACGGCTGAAGTCGTGGCGGAATACTTGCGCGACAATCCGGATTTTTTTACCGATCGCCGTGAGCTGGTTGATCGATTGGCGCTTGCTCACCAGGAGCAGGGGTCGGTCTCTTTGGTGCATGTACAGATGAATCGTCAGCGACAAAGAATCGAAGAGTTGGAAGAAGAGATCACCGGGCTGATGTCATTAGCCAAAAGTAACGATCGAACTTTTCACGAATTTATGCAGTTACAGGAAGATATCCTCAAATGTGATTGTTTAATTGATGTTGTCAAAGCGATAGAAGAAGTGGCCAAAAATCTTGGTCTCGTGGCTTACGTTCGTTTGTTCGATAGCGAATCGACTCGTTATTCGTTAACGCGTGAGCAATACCAGCGATTCGCAACCAATCACCTTAACGGTAAGTCGGCTTATCTTGGCCGAATGCGTAAAGTTGACCGAGAGTTGTTGTTAGGTGAGCTTTCGCATCAACCAGAGATGGGGTCGTACGTTGTACTGCCGCTGCAAAAGAAAGCGCTACAAGGGGTGTTGATGTTCTCGAGCTGCGATGGAGGGCATTTTCAGCCGCACATGGATACCCTATTCTTACGCCACCTCGCGTTGGTTGTCTCGCATCTTATCGAAACCCTCCCTTGGCAAAGTGAAGCGCATGAGCGAATCAGTAGCACCTCTGCCTAGTGGTCTCAAGCGGCCCCTTGAACGTTTCTATGAATTTCTAAGAAGCGAGAAGGGGCTTAGCCTACACACCCAGCGCAACTATAAACAGCAGCTAGAAACGATGGCTCATCACTTACATCACCTTGGCCTCAAAGAGTGGCAGCAAGTTGATGCGGGTTGGGTGCGTCAACTGGCTAGTAAAGGCATGAGAGAAGGGATGAAGGCGAGCAGCTTAGCCACGCGCCTCTCTTCTCTGCGTAGCTTCTTTGATTTTCTTATTCTGCGTGGTGAGATGAGTGCCAATCCAGCGAAAGGGGTCTCGGCACCACGTAAAAAACGGCCGTTACCGAAAAACCTCGACGTTGATGAAGTGGGCCAACTGCTTGATGTGAAAGACGATGATCCGCTTTCGATTCGTGACCGCGCCATGATGGAACTGATGTATGGCGCTGGCCTACGTTTGGCAGAAATGGTCGGAGTGAATGTTAAAGACGTCAGTTTGTCGTCTGGCGAGTTACGTGTCATTGGTAAAGGTGACAAAGAGCGCAAAGTGCCTTTTTCTGGCATGGCGGCTGAGTGGGTGGCCAAATGGCTGAAAGTGCGAGCAACATTAGCCACAAGTGGAGAGCCGGCTCTGTTTGTTTCTAAGCTTGGTGGTCGAATCTCCCATCGTAACGTACAAAAACGCATGGCCGAGTGGGGGCAGAAACAGTCCGTCGCCAGTCATATTAGCCCGCATAAATTACGTCACTCATTTGCCACTCACATGTTGGAGTCGAGTAATAATCTGCGTGCAGTACAAGAGTTACTTGGCCACGAAAATATTTCGACGACACAAATCTATACCCACCTCGATTTCCAACATTTGGCTCAAGTGTACGATCAAGCTCATCCAAGAGCGAAAAAGAAGGGGAGTGAGTAATGCAGTTTTTTCGCCATTTAAAACCCGTTAAAGCGATGACCTTTGATCTTGATGATACTCTGTATGATAACCGACCGGTGATTCGTCAGGTTGAAGCCCAAATGGTGCAATGGTTGCATGCTACTCATCCTGTCTCTGCAACCCGATCGTTTGATTGGTGGCGTGATATCAAACGCGATTTAGCTAAGCAAGATAATTGGCTGCCTAACGATGTGACGCTATGGCGTTTTAAGCAGATCGAATATGGATTGGGCTTACTTGGTTACACCTCACAACAAGCAAAACTGGCGGCAGAGCAGGCGATTGAAAAAGTGCTGAGTTTGCGTAGTGATTTTACGGTCCCTGACCAAACGCATCGCGTGATGAGAGAGCTGGCTCAACAGTTACCGTTAATTGCCATCACCAATGGTAATGTTGACGTCGAGAAAATTGGTTTAGCGGACTACTTCACTTTGGTGTTAAAAGCGGGCCCCGATGGGTATGCCAAGCCTCATGGTCAGTTGTTTGATAAAGCGCAGCAACACTTAGGGCTGCCAGCACAGCACATTTTACATGTTGGCGACCACTTGATCAGCGATGTGATGGGCGCCAAGCAAAGTGGACTTCAAGCGTGTTGGTTCAATGACCAACAGGTCGATATTTATCACAGTCATCGGGCGCGTCTATTGCCTGATGTAGAAATTACCGCATTACCGCAACTGTTGACCTTGATCGATTAAACCGCAGCTATGTCGCGGTTTAATCTCAAGACTTCGCTTGGAAGGTATGGCCACTCTTGTCGGCTTGAAAAGCGTTAAGATAGTCATCGAAGAAACCCTCTAATTGCTGTGCTTGATTGGTGTAACCTAACTCACGCAGCACTTCACACCCGACCTCTATAGTGCACAAATGGCCTGGTTGTTGATTGCGGCGCAGTCGATAGCGTGATGGTTGGCTAGGCTCTATGTGTACCTGAGGTAGCGCACGTAACCAATCACTTTTACGCAGCATTTTCCCCGCTTCTTGCCAAGTTCCATCTAAGATGATCAATAACAGTGGCTTATGTTGCGAGTTGGCCTCACGATGAGCGTGTTTAACGGCATCACTGTGTTGGCTAGGAAACAGCAGATAGGGGAGATAGTCGCCACTTGCGATCATCGTTATCAGCTCTGGGCAAGGTTGGGTGCGCTGCCAAATGTGGCGGCTACACGATTGCAGACTCTGCGCTAACCACTGGCCGGTATTGGTCTCGCGCGTGGTTTCATTGGGGTGCATTAGCAGCGCTATATGCAAGTCGGCGCTAAATTGAGTTAACCGATCACACACACATTGAAAGCGCAGTTGACACCCCGGGCAGGGCTTACCTTGTTCGATAGGCTTGCTGCTCACAAGCGCGCACCTTCTTGTTGCGGCGTTAGACCATCGGCAAACAGTTGAACCTGGCTGATATCATCATAACTGGCGATAGGTGCCACACTTGGATTGAGTGGGTATTGGTTGCCATCAAAGATCAATTTATGTTGATTAGGTATCGCGCCGCCGCCACTGACGAAGAAAATTAAATCTTGCCAGCCATGATGATTATGACGGCCAAGATTGAGCGGAGTTCTCACTTGGGTGATGCGACTATTGAAGCGCCAGTTTTGCTGGTGGTTGTCGAAAATCAGCAGCGTACAGCCGCCCGTGCCACACTGATCGAGTTGTACCAGCAGTTCATTATTGCCATCCCGATTAAGGTCATAAGTTAGCCAGCGATAGCGCGTGCCAGTTTGCGGGTTATTGGTTTGTTGGAAATAGGCTCGCAGCGCACTGTCGACCATTGGGTTAAATTCGGCCACCGATGGAACCGCATTGCTATCAAGTGGTATTGACGATATCGATGCTGAGTCGGGGATCTGGCCTTGTGGGATGGAAAACAGCGTTAAGCCTCCGTCTCTTATGTCGTAAACCATGTCGCCCACTTTTTCTTTGTGGGCCGTAATTTTGTTGTCTTCTCGACTAAAGATACGTTGTGAGAGCAAAGGTTGTTGCTGGTGGCGAGTCATCACCACTTGTACTTGAGTCGAATTAAGCGATTGCCAGTACCCTTGCTCAACCGAGTCTGACTCGCCATTATCATAGCGATAGGTAGTGGTGGCACTGTGATCAGGATTTAGCTCAAGAAAAACGCTCAAGTTGTTACTGTTGGCTGAGGTGGCTTGGTAGAAGCCGGCCCAATCTTGGCTATGATCTTGATTGGACAAGGTGGCGCAGCCTTGGTAGTTGGCCCCGTCGAGCGTTAAGCTGGCACTCCAGCCGTACAGTGAGTCACTCATCCCATCAATACAACTGCGTTGGTTAAGCTCTAAGTTGCCACCATCAAATTGATAGCGGCGTCGTTGTGGTTCGATCTTGCTATTAACCAAGTCGAGTGTGCGTTTGTCTTGGCCGATTTGGTCAAATATTAGCTGATTGGGTGCAACGCTCACGGACCAAAAAGGTTCGGTGCCAAAAGCTCGGGTCGGTTTTAGGGCTTGATCGCAACGCTTTGGGTTCTCGGCAGTGAGTATATTGAATGAATCGACCACAAAACGGGCGCGGTAATCAGCAACAAAACCATCGGTTTTACGCGTTTCTAAATGACCAATGACTTCACCATACAGTGGTTCATAAGGACCACGAACCAGTGTTAAAGCTTGTTGAAAACGGTCATTCGATAGATCTAACCAGTATTGGTTTTTGCTGCCACATGGCGTGATTGAACGTACCTCATTGCCAAGCACAATTTCTCCGCGCATGACAAACGGTTGCGAGTGAATCGATTTTGGATTGTCCAAGTTGGCGGTATCGTTCGGTGAAGGGTTGATTGCTGGGGTTAATGACGTCATCGAACACGCTTGCAACGTGAGCAAAGTAATGACGGTGACTGGGTTTCGAAGCGCCTTCATGCTATATCTTCCCTATTGAGAAACTGACGGACTCTATTATGGCATACTGGCTATTCAAAACTGAACCCGACACCTTTTCTATTGACACTCTTCGTACACAAACCCGTTCGTGCTGGGAGGGAGTACGCAACTATCAAGCGCGCAATATGTTGCGTGATGAAGTGAAGCAGGGTGATTGGGTACTCATTTATCATTCATCATGCAAAAAAGTTGGCGTCGCGGGGATCGCTAAGGTGGTGAAAGCAGCGTACCCCGATCATTTTGCGTTTGATGCCGAGAGTGATTATTACGACCCTAAATCCAGCCCAGATAACCCGCGTTGGTTTATGGTCGATATTGAGTTTGTGCGTAAAACCGAGAGGTTGATTTCATTGGCGGTGATGAAGGCGATGCCAGAACTGGCCGATATGCCGTTAGTTAAGCGCGGAAACCGCTTGTCGGTGATGCCAGTGACTGAGTCGCAATGGCAGGCTATTTTAGATAAAGAGCGGCGACCGAGTCAGGCGTAATGAGTGATCAGGCTACCGGTAGGCAGCCTGATATTGCAATATTAAAACAGATGTTGATGTAAGTAATGAGCGACTGCATCGTCGGCATTGCTGCCAATAACGTCTAAGTGTGGCAGCGCTTGTTTTACTTTGTGATGCGCGGTTGCCATCACCAGACCTTTGCCTGCCATATCAAGCATTTCCGCATCATTCATCCCATCACCAAACGCGATGCAATTTTCTAACGACAGGTTGAGCGACTTGGCAACGGCTTCTAGCGCATGGCCTTTTGACACTTCTGCGGCCATGACTTCCAGACACCAAGGCGTCGAAAAAGCAATATTGAGCTTGTCACCAAACTGCTCACGTAGTTTGTGCTCATAGGTGACCAAATGCTCGTGATCATGCTCTGGATGGGTGAAGAAAATCTTGGCGATGCCATCGGTTGGCGCGGCACTAGCATCAAAACGCTGATAGCTAAAGCCAGACTCACTATGAAATTTAGCCAACGTCTCGTCGTCTCGGTCGAGTAGCCAATTGTCATCTTGGTACATGTGGATAAAAATATTGTGATCGTCGCGGATCACATCGATCACCGCTTGAACCAAATCCGCAGGCACGTTGTTGCTGTACATCAGTTGATCATTTTGGTCATGCACACGCGCCCCATTTGAGGTGATCATATAAGCGGGGATACCTGCGATCTGGCGAATACTGGCCACATCAATGTGGTGACGGCCAGTGGCAAAGACAAAAGTGAAGCCTTTCTCATGCAGTGCTTTGAGTGTCTGTTTGGAGAAATCGCTTAACTGGTGGTTTGGAGCAAGTAAAGTGCCATCGAGATCCGAAGCCACAATGTGAAAAGGAGTATCTTTGCGTGTTTGTGTCATATCACCCTCGGTAAATAACGCGTTGATGAGCCAATTGGCGAAGTAAACAGTCTACTTGAATAGAAAAGGCAAAAAGAGGGTAAAGATCGCCTTCTATGATTTCCTATTTTAATGCTGGTTGAAAAACGCTAACGTCGCATCTAGCGCTTGATTGCGGTAGTGGTCTTGTTCGAACAACAGTTCATGCCGTGCACCATCAATGACCTTAAATTGGCAACTTGGCTGGGTTTTTTTCAACTTATTAATGAAACGCGCTTGAGCAAGATTAGAAACGATTCTATCGTCGCCCGCTTGCATTACCAATAGGAGAGTGTTGAGGTGACGCGTCATAAGATAACACTGTTTACAGGCTATCAATCCCTGCCAAACCCAGCGCGTACTGGCGCCGCCGATTTTGAGTTCAGGGTGCTGTTCATAGAGATCGCGAAACCAGTGATAGCGCACTGCACTTTGGCTGAGTAAGTTGCCCTCGAAAGGTTTAGCAAAATAGGCCACTTGTCCGGGAGCAAACGTCGGTTTTTTGTGCCACGCCGTTAACACTTGACCAAGCATAGGTGCGAATGGGCGCAGGTGCCAAGGGACATTAACGCCAAACATCGGCGCGCTCAGCGCCGCGGCGTCAAAGGGGGCGTCATGGGTTTGTAAGTAGCGGGTCGCGATGTTACCTCCCATGGAGTGTGCGAGCAGGTAACGTTGTTGGTAATGATCAAGGTTAAAGTGTTTAACAAGGCAATCGAGATCGTAGATATAGTCATCGAATTCTTCGACATAGCCCATTTGCGTGTCTTCTATCATTCGTTGCGACAAGCCTTGGCCACGATGATCATAAGAATAGATGTCGTAACCTTGTTGAAATAGGTCGTAAAACAGCTCTTGATACTTAATGGTACATTCAATGCGCCCGTTGACCACCACAATCGCTTTGGTGTGATGGGGGGCAGTAAACTTTACCCAGTACAGCGACTTTTTATCAAACGATTTTAGGTAGCTCTCCTGCCTAGATCGCCAGAATTTAGCAATATCGCTTTTGATAGCTTGCTCAAAATTGGACTCTTGAGTATAAGAAGGAGTAATGTTGCAACTGGAATCATTCATGGGTGCTCAAGCCTAAGTTCGATTTTATTCTCAACAACAACCGATTATGTGTGGCTAGCTCAGTTTAGTCGAGAGGAAAAACCATGGATATGCATGTTTGGCTTGCTTATGTCGTTACCGCCATTGTGTTCAGCTTAGCGCCGGGATCGGGCACGGTAAACTCGATCAGTAATGGCTTAAGTTATGGAACACGTCGCTCACTAGCCGCTATCGCGGGACTGCAAGTGGGATTAGCGATTCATATTGCGTTAGTTGGGGCTGGCATCGGTGCGCTGGTGGCTCAGTCTGCATTGGCGTTTAGCATTATCAAATGGGTGGGCGCCGCTTATTTGGTCTGGCTTGGCATACAGAAGTGGCGTGATCGCTCAAGTATGGTGACCGCCGATTCCGTACCGCATCTTTCTGGATTCAAATTGATGCGAAAAGCGGTGTTGATCAACTTAACTAACCCTAAATCGATTGTCTTTCTCGTCGCCCTGTTCCCACAGTTTATCGACCCAACGCAAGATCAGTTGACCCAATTGATGGTACTTGGCCTAACCACAGTGACGATTGATGCGATCGTGATGTTAGGGTACACCTCGTTGGCTGCGCAGATGGGACGATTTATTCGCTCTGAGCGGATCATGTCGAAAATCAATAAGGTCTTTGGCTCGATGTTCATGGGATGCGGTGCGTTACTTGCTGCAGCCAAAGCGTAACTCGACCTGATATTATGCATAGAAGAACGAGAGATACCTTTGTTGCAAGACAGCCGATCTTAAATGCTAAGCGCCAGACCCTTGGCTACGAACTGCTGTTTCGGGACGGTGAAAACAATGCTTACCCGGCGCATATTGACTCTAACCGCGCGACCTACCGCATTATTGTTGAGAATTTTTTGTCGCTCGGTACCAATCCAGCGATGGCAACATCACGTTGCTTTATTAATTTCCCTCAGCAAAGCTTGCTGCGTCTGCTGCCTCTTTCGTTGCCAAAAAATAAAATAGTGGTAGAGATACTTGAGACCTGCACACCGAATGATGAGCTTTATGACGCGGTGAAACAGATCCACAATCAGGGCTATCTAATCGCACTGGACGATTTTGTGTATAAGCCTGAGTGGGAGCGTTTCTTGCCTTTGACCCATATCATTAAAATCGACATCATGGCGACGGGATTAGAAACCTCCTGTGAGTTGGTCAAAGAACGCCTTGCAATGGGGGTTAAACGTAAGTTTCTTGCAGAGCGAGTTGAGACCGAAGAAGAGTTTTTGGCTACGCGCTCGGCGGGTTTTACCTTCTTCCAAGGCTATTTTTTCAGTAAGCCCGAAATGGTTCGTCAGCGATACATCAGTCCTGAACACATCATAGCGATGGAGCTATTTCAGGAAGTGTGCAAGCCAGAGGTCGACTTTCTTAAGGTCGAGCAGATCGTGGCGCGTGATGTCGCACTGTCCTACAAACTGCTGCGTTTTGTTAACTCGATGTCAGAGCGAATAGAAATTCCTATTTCTTCATTTCGCCAAGCGCTGGTCTATCTTGGTCAGGATAAAATTAAGATTTTTGTCTCTCTTGCCGTTGCTTCTTACGTTTCGGTCAATAAGCCCAAAGAGCTCTACACCTTATGTTTGCAGCGTGCTCAGTTCTTTATGTTGATGGCGCGCGACAACCCATTCAGTCAATATCGTGACCAAGCGTTTCTGATAGGGCTGTTTTCCATGCTTGATGCGATGCTTGATATGTCGCTCGATGATTTGGTAAAGCAGCTGCCGTTATGTGCCACGATCAAGCTTGCACTGCTTGAGCGTCAAGGTCCGTATGGTCAGCTGATCTCTCTTGAAGAGTGTTACGAGAGCGCTGACTGGCAGGGGATGGAACTGGCTTGTCAGCAACTCAATTTGTCGGTTAGCGAAGTGATGCCACGTATCTCTGAGGCCCAGCGTTGGAGCCGCGAGCTCAATCGCGTCATCTGATACTTCCCGCTACCTGTTATTCCCCCCGTCATTGCTGTGAAACTTTTATGACAATCCGATCTGAAGGGTTGCAATCTCTCTGAGTTTTATTAAATATATATGCATATCCATATGTGAGTATATAAAGTATGTTACCCCATCAGTTTTTCAAGTTACTCGCTGACGAAACGCGCGTGCGCTGCCTGCTGCTAATTATGCGTGAGCAGTGTTTGAGCGTCGGTGAACTGACTGAGGCATTAAACGAAAGTCAGCCAAAAATTTCCCGTCATCTTGCGCAGTTACGATCAAATGGCATTTTGCTCGATGTACGTCAGGGTCAATGGGTGTTCTATCGCTTAGCCAATGACTTACCTGGCTGGATGAAAAAACTGATTGATGATTTGGTGGCTTCTCGCTGTTTAAAAACAGAGTACCAACACGATATTGAACGACTTCATGCAATGCAGGTTCGTCCTGTTTGCTGTCAATAATAGATTAAGAGAATGAACGATGACGATTAAAGTAGGAATTAACGGTTTTGGCCGTATTGGACGATTAGCACTTCGCGCCGCTTTTGATTGGCCAGAGTTGGAATTTGTATTGATTAATGACGTGGCAGGCGATGCCGCGACATTGGGTCATTTACTCGAATTCGATTCAGTGCAAGGTCGCTGGCACCATGGTGTTGCTGTCAACGGCGATAGCATAATCATTGATGGTAAAACCATCACCACCACTCAAGAAA
Source organism: Vibrio sp. NH-UV-68 (assembly GCF_042940635.1). Classification (NCBI taxonomy): domain Bacteria; kingdom Pseudomonadati; phylum Pseudomonadota; class Gammaproteobacteria; order Vibrionales; family Vibrionaceae; genus Vibrio; species Vibrio sp. NH-UV-68. The sequence continues at coordinate 2,985,719 of NZ_CP134975.1, read as the reverse complement.
AAGAGATTGATGCGGTCGACTGGTCTGGTTGTGACGTGGTGATTGAAGCTACTGGTGTCCATCGCAAGACCTCACTGCTTAATAAGTATCTTGAGCAAGGGGTGAAACGCGTTGTCGTGTCTGCACCAGTTAAAGAACAAGGTGTGGCGAACATCGTTGTGGGTATCAATGAGGAAATTTTTGAACCTGAGAAACACCGCATTGTTACCGCGGCCTCTTGTACGACCAACTGTATTGCCCCTGTGGTCAAAGTCATTCATGAAAAGTTGGGGATTGAGCAATCTTCGTTTACCACTATTCATGACCTCACCAACACTCAAACCATACTTGATGCGCCACATAAAGACTTGCGACGCGCCCGAGCGTGTGGCATGAGCTTGATCCCAACCACCACTGGCAGCGCCACCGCGATTGTAGAAATCTTCCCTGAATTGAAAGGCAAGATCAACGGCCACGCCGTCCGTGTACCTTTGGCGAATGCCTCTCTGACCGATATCATTTTTGATGTTAAGCGTGATACCACCGCCGAAGAGGTAAATGCCCTGCTAAAAGAAGCCTCACAAGGCGAGCTGAACGGTATCTTAGGTTTTGAAGAGCGTCCATTGGTGTCAATTGATTACCGTGGAGATCAGCGTTCTACTATCGTTGATGCGCAATCAACCATGGTTGTCGGTACTCGTATGGTCAAAATCTACGCTTGGTATGATAACGAAATGGGGTACGCGACGCGCACCGCTGAATTAGTACGTAAAGTCGGTCTGGCGTAAGGGGCACATGATATGACACATCCTACATGGCAACTTGCTCTCGATAGTGGCGCGTTGATCCTAACCCCATGCCCAGGCACTAAGGGCGTCGATTTGGCCACATCACTGGCCGAGCTAAAAGCGCAAGGTGTTACGGCGTTGGTGACCGCACTTGATGATGCCGAATTGGCCAGCAAGCAGGTTGCAGAGTTGGGCGTTAAAGCGCAACAACTTGGTATGCAGTGGTTTCAGATTGAGATTGAAGATGATTGCGCGCCAGATGAACGCTTCGCCGTGAAGTGGCAACAAGCGAGCCCAGCGCTACACCAAGTGCTCCGTGACGGTGGCAAAGTGGCGCTGCATTGTATGGGCGGTTCGGGTCGTACAGGACTGTTTGCTGCTCATCTACTGCTTGAGAAAGGGTGGCCGTTAGACGAGATTATCGCTGAGGTACAAGCACTTCGACCTGGTGCTTTCACTAAAGCGGTTCAGGTTGACTACATTCACTCTATCGCCACTAAGTAGTCACTGCAATAAGAGTGTTTGGATCCTGGTCATTCAAACGCTCTTTTTTACGCCATCACAAAAGGTAAATTGGATATGTTATCGAGTTTGAGCAACAGCGTTCGCCAATACATGCTCGTCACCTTCAATTATTGGAACTTCACCATCACTGATGGTGCGTTGCGTATGTTAGTGGTGCTCTATTTCCACGACCTCGGCTATTCAACCTTAGAAATTGCTTCACTATTTTTGTTCTATGAGTTCTTTGGCGTAGTCACTAACTTAGTCGGTGGGTGGCTAGGCGCGCGGTTGGGGCTGAACAAAACCATGAACATTGGTCTTGGTATGCAGATCTTGGCATTGGTAATGCTCGCCGTGCCGATCACTTGGCTAACGATTCCATGGGTAATGATGGCGCAAGCGCTGTCTGGTATCGCCAAAGATCTTAACAAGATGAGTGCCAAAAGCTCGATTAAAAGTTTAGTGCCTGATGAACAGCAAGGCGCTTTGTACAAATGGGTGGCGATATTAACTGGGTCAAAAAACGCGCTTAAAGGCGCGGGGTTCTTTATTGGTGGTTTATTGCTCTCGCTGGTGGGCTTCAAACTGGCCGTCTTACTGATGGCAAGTGTACTGACCTTAGTGCTTATTGGTAGCTTAATCGGCCTTGAGCGTAACTTGGGCAAAGCCAAAAACAAACCGAAGTTTAGTCAAATTTTTTCAAAGTCAGCGCCGATTAATATCTTATCCGCGGCGCGGTTGTTTTTGTTTGGCGCGCGCGATGTATGGTTTGTTGTTGCACTACCAATTTATCTTGGTAGCGCGTTTGGTTGGTCTCATCTGTGGGTGGGTGGCTTTTTGGCCTCGTGGACCATTGCTTACGGTTTTGTGCAAGGTATTGCCCCGCGGATTACGGGTAAGTCTCAAGGTAAAGTGCCTGACGGCCATGCGGCTTTATTGTGGGCAGGCTTACTCACCGCCGTTACCGCATTGATCGCTTATGCGGTCCAAGTTGGCTGGCAACCCCAATTTGTTATTGTGGCTGGATTGATGTTATTTGGTGCGATTTTTGCGATTAACTCATCACTGCATTCGTACCTTATTGTTAGTTATGCCAAAGGTGATGGTGTATCGCTTGATGTTGGCTTCTACTACATGGCAAATGCGATGGGACGCCTCATTGGCACCATTCTTTCTGGTTGGGTGTTTCAGATGGCGGGATTGGCCGCTTGTTTGTGGGTGTCGTGTGCTTTTCTTGCGCTGACAACGCTTATCTCGATAAAACTGCCGAAGCTCAAAGCGATAGCTACAGCATAACAAAATCGCAGTTATAACCAAAAGCTGACCAAGGTGATACCGAGGTTGGCTTTTTTGTTGTTATAGTCACTCTCTCAGTGACAAGAAGAGTGACAAGCGTGAGAGAAAGAGTGGTGTTTTTTGATGTGCTGCGCTGCGTGGCAGCCATTGCAGTGATAGCGATTCATGTGCTTGCCCCATATCGTCAAATGCTTGGAGACATTCCGTTTGACCAATGGGCAACGGCGGTTGGGGTGAACAGTGTAACTCGTTGGGCGGTCCCCGTGTTTATTCTTATTAGTGGCGCACTTATGCTCAGCGACCGACGTCCGTTTAATGCTCAGTATTACCTCAAGCGTCGCTTAGGCAAAGTATTGGTTCCGTTTCTGTTGTGGTCTGCGTTTTATGCTCTGTTATCTGGTCTCACTATCCAGGGCTATGATTTTGGTGTCACGGAGCAAGTGCTGCGAGACAGCCCGTGGCATGCTACTTATTACCACCTCGGGTTCTTCTACTATTTTATTCCACTCTATTTGCTGATCCCGTTTTTCCAGTTTGTGGTCAGACAGCACGGTGATAATGCGCTGTATGCGTATGTTGCGATTTGGCTGGTGACGACCTTACTCTATTTGCTGGGGATTGACGGCGTGTGGAGCAATCAGCTGTGGCTTTACAGTGGGTATTTACCCTTGGGGTATTTATTGTATCAACGCGTCCCGGTCACATTGGGTTGGACTGTTCTTTTTAGCTTGCTTGGAATCGCGGCACTAGCCACCACCGCTTACATGGTGATTGGTAATAGCCTTGCTGCAGACAAGTATACCGTTGGGCGTTGGTTGTCGTATAAAACGCTTAACGTGGTACTGGCGGCAAGTATGATTTTCATCTTATGCCGTTATGTGGGTGAAAGTTTGTCAGCGCCAGTTAATCGAGTGATTGGCTTTATCAGTCAGCACAGCCTAGGGATCTATTTGCTACACCCTATTTTCCTTTGGCCAATGAAAGAGTTTGGCTGGTATCAAGGTCATCCTGCTTGGGTGATCCCCGTTTGGATTCTTCTCAGTGGTGGCGGTGCATTATGGCTCAGTTGGGTGGTATCACGCTCAGAAAAAACACGCTGGTTATTGCCTTAACGTTTTAGCGCAAAATGGATAAAAGTGTCACCTTGATAGGTGAGCGTACCTTGATCTCCAGGATTGAGCGCTTGGAAGTAATGCACACCCACTTGGAATTCACGTTTGGGGCCAATGCGCCCTTTTTGTACATAAATCCAATATTCCTGCTCATCCTGACCGGGCTGAGCATCTTCAATCGCAATTGACTGTTTGTCTAAAATGGTGACGTCGACTTTCTGTTGTGGGGCATTCTCGCCTTGAATGTGTTTGCGATAGAAGTGGGTAAATGCCCAGCCGCTAACAAGAGCAGTGACAGCAATAGCAATAAGCAGTGTGATAGGCATAATCATTGGGTCTCTGAGGGTTTGGTCTAATACTAGCGATATTTCGGTTGAGATTCAGGGCACGGCTCTTGCTGCAAAAACAAAGTGTTCAGTGCAACAAAAATCTTCGAGTCATATCACGTACGTTGGGCAGTGTAAGCCATTAGCCCCCCTTTTACTGGTTGATTCTTTTACACAAATCTATTTGCATTCGAAACAAAAAGTGGGACATTAGATACAATAAGGATCAAATACCCCCTAAACTTAGAGCGTGGAGGGAGACTATGTCTGATATCGAAAACGTAGTGACACGGACGAGAAAAATCGAGGCGCTACTGCGGACTCAGTATCATGCGAATGGCAAGGGGCTACATCAGTTGATCACCAGCTGTGAAGAGCGTTTGCCTCATGATGTGATTAGCAAGCTGCGCTACATTGCGACCATACGCAATAAAGTTGTCCATGAGCATGATTTTAAACTCGATGGTTGCAATGATTTTATGTCAGTGTGTGATGAGTGTGAAAAAGAACTGACGCCTCGCAGCTCTCGTTTTGTGTGGCGAGCTGCGATTATGTTGATGACATTGATTACTGGTGCTGCCTTGTTTTTCTATTATGCGCATTGGGACGAGTTATCTAAGCATCTATAACGTGAAAGCACGAAAATCGGTTTTTTTTCTTTTGGTGTAAAAGTCGACACATCGCTAGTTTTTTACACCAAAGTTATGAGTATTGGCCTCAGATAGCAAAAAGGGACGCACCAGCGTCCCTTTTTTTATTTGTATTTTACTTAGTACATCATCGGCAGTGTCATTAGGCCTACGACAACTGCGATCATTACAAGTCCTTGTTTTTGTGAAGAAGAAATCATAGCACTGCTCCTAAAAAGTGATGTTTAACGGTATGTAAATAAGAATAGCAGCTTTTTAGGGGTTAGATCAAGCTAATAAGACAATAAGCCTTAAAAAAATAACTTTTCTGGTCTCGATTAAACCTTTTTGTTGAACTTCAGGCGTGGGGTGAGTGATGTTTAACCTGTGTAATTTCTATTCTATATTGCTAATTTTCCTCTTAAGTGATTGTTATTGAAGGTAAAGCAAAGTGGTTAAACTTTGTTTAAATTAGTTTTTTGTGATTTATAGAGCTTTCGTTGATCTGGATTGAATAGTGCGTCCATTTAACTGCTAGCTTGGTTTTAAGTAGGCATTTGGTTGCTAAGTTGCATATTGGTGTCAGTGCGATGTCAAATTATCGTAAGGCTAAAATTAAAATTTACATTAATTAAACATTATGTTTTATTGGTTAAGCTGTTGAATTTTATTTACTTTAAATTCATTTTTCTTGGCAATCGTAGCAAAAGTGATTTTTTTGACGACTCTGCTGTCTCAGCGGCGATTTTGGATCGCCTGGTAAAAAGTTGCCAAATAACCCCGCGCTGTCGCACATATTGCGCCGACAAGAAGTATTATCAAGATCCAACTTTTGCCCCTCAAAACTAGACATCTTTTTCGAGCTGCCTACACTAGCAGCTCATTTTTATTGAGGTGTTCGAATGTGGAGCTGGCTCTCGGTTGCCTTATCTGGGTACATCAGTATTTCTGCGCTTGAAAACAATCGCATCAAGCAAGCGGCGATGTTTAAAATATTGACGTTATTTATGTTGCTCGTCATGCTCTGGAGTCAGGAAGCCTTGGTTGGCATCGTGGCGTGGTGGGTGTCACTGGGTTTAATCATTTCGATGGTTGCAGACGGTCTCTATATCGCCAAAAAGCACCTTAAGTTCTGCTTTGCAGGGTTTGTTGCAGCGCAGCTTTGTTATAGTGCTTCATTTTGGTTTAAGCTTTCTGGCGATATCGTTTGGTGGTTGCCTGCAATGCTGTTCGGTATCGGCGTTGTCTGCTTCTTCCTGTTGTTGCCAAAAATCGATCGATTGATCTTCCCTGTGGTGATGATGGGAATGGTGTTGTTGCAGCTTAACTGGGCCGCAGGTGAAGTGTGGTTGTTGAACCGTACCGTTGCGAGCGCATTAGGCTTTACTGGGTCGTTAACACTGACGTTATCGGCGATGCTATTGGCTATCCATGACTATCGTCATCCGCTCGACAAGGGGCGCTACTTTATTTCTGGGAGCTATCTGTTGGCACACTGCCTGATCACAGCTTCTCTGCTTATCTAAAATCAAGGTACCTGACGGTTTCTATCCGGTACCTTGACGCTCAAACAACCATTGTTGCTATTCAGGTCTCGAGGCTGCGATACTTCGGCCAATTTTCTGTGCTTGATTGATTTATTTTTGGAGGTCTTTTATGGACATTCTTTCTGCCGCGACCATGTTGGTGTTGATCATGGATCCGCTTGGCAATTTACCTATTGTCCTATCGATTTTGAAGCACCTTGATCCAAAGCGCAGGCGTAAGGTTTTGGTTCGAGAGTTGTTTTTTGCTCTTGGTATTTTAATGTTGTTCTTGTTTGCAGGTAAGAGCATCCTTAATTTTCTTCATGTCCAGCCAGAAACATTGAGTATCTCGGGCGGGATCATCCTGTTTATTATTGCCATCAAAATGATCTTCCCAAGCGGTGGCAGTATCACAGGGCTGGCGGCGGGTGAGGAGCCGTTTATTGTGCCAATGGCGATCCCAATGATTGCTGGTCCATCCGTTATTGCGGCGTTGTTGCTCTTATCGAGCCAGCACCCTGAGCAGTTACTTGAATTGTCTGCTGCGGTATTGTTAGCCTGGGGCGTGGCTTTCTTTATTTTGATGTTCTACAACTTTTTCCATCGCGTGTTGGGCGAGCGAGGATTAAAAGCGGTTGAACGCCTGATGGGCTTACTACTTATTATGATATCGACACAGATGTTCCTCGATGGCGTCAAAGGATATCTCGGCTAACGATAGCGACAAAAAAGCCGCTTAACTTAGCGGCTTTTTTGTAATGGCATGTATTTGCTATGACATGTGTTTACGGCGAATATCAAGCAGTGCGAAAATGCCGAAGATTAAAATCGACCATTTTTCCCTACTGCTCATTTTGATCTTGTCACCGAAAGCCCCAATGAAGATCGCCATCTGTAAACCATGCATCATCAACAAGAACGCGCTCATAATGTAGAGGGCGATCGCTGCTTTGCCCGGAAACGGCGCAAAGACGTTGAGGATAAGTATAAACCAGACAAAACCGATGGCTGCTTTGGCTAACCATATCAATGCTTTCATTTTATTATCCTTGTGGTGAGTGTTGACGGTTGAACAGGCGGTAGTTGACTTGACCGGCGGTTTTTTCTCGGTGTAGATGCCAATGAGCTGGAATCACGTTATCCAGTGTCAGCTCTTTTTCGGTCTCGATATAGATAAGCGCATCGTCTGCCAACCAACCATTTTGCTCAAGTAACTGAATTGTCTCATCGAGTAACCCTTGACGAAATGGTGGATCAATGAATACTACATGATGCGGCGTCCCGGCTTGTTTAAGGTAGCTTAACGCATCGCTGTTGACCGCTGTGAGGTTGCTGGCATTGAGCGTAGCAATATTGCTTTGCAACTGCTTAAAGGCACTCGAATTGAGCTCAATCAGCGTGACCATTTCAGCTTGGCGTGAAGCGGCTTCAAAACCTAGCCCTCCAGAGCCAGCAAACAGGTCGAGACACTTGGCTTGTGGCACATCTTGGGCTAGCCAGTTAAACAGCGTTTCTTTGACACGATCTGTGGTCGGTCTTAACCCTTCGGCGTCATGAACAGGGAGTTTACGTCCTCTCCATAACCCGCTAATAATACGAACAAAGCCACTTGAGGGCTTTTTTTGTGATGTGTTTTGCTGGCGACGTCTTACCATAGATTTTTTGACCGCTAATAAAGTGATACTATACGCGCTGACTGCTCTGCTGTTGAGCGCTAACATACAGCCCAAATTTGTTGATGACAGAGTGTATACCATCACTCTGACAGTGAAAACGTTTCACTCTGTTGTCATTTTTCTTTTCTTGTCGGCGACATTGCCGCAAAAAAGAGTCTGAGTTAATTAAGACGATCTAGGATAGCCCCAGATGACGGAAAAAAAGAAGCGTGGATTACTCTCTTGGCTTGGCTTTGGTGACGAAGAACAGGCCAAACAATCCACACAACAACAAACGGAAACCGAACCAACACTCGAACAAACGGTTGACGAGCAACATCAACGCCCTGAGGCTGAGCTAGCAGAAGCAGAAGCAGAAGCAGAAGCAGAAGCAGAAGCAGAAGCAGAAGCAGAAGCAGAAGCAGAAGCAGAAGCAGAAGCAGAAGTAGAAACTGACACTCCCGCTGAACCGCGCGTTGTCGAGCAAGAGAAACCAAGCGAAAGTTTCTTTGTGCGTTTAAAGCGCAGCTTAACGCGCACTAAAGCTAACATTGGGGCGGGCTTTTTTGGTCTGTTCAAAGGTAAGCAAATTGATGATGAGCTGTTTGAAGAGCTTGAAGAGCAATTGCTGATCGCTGATGTCGGTATGGATACCACTGTCAAAATTATCGACAATTTAACCGACAAAGCCTCACGTCAAGATCTGAAAGATGGCGAAGCGCTTTACGGTCTGCTTAAAGATGAGCTGGCGGATATCTTGTCTCAGGTTGAGCAGCCGTTGGTCGTGGATTCGACGAAAACGCCATTCGTCATTTTGATGGTTGGTGTCAATGGTGTCGGTAAAACGACCACAATAGGTAAACTGGCCAAACAGTTCCAAGCCGAAGGTAAAAGCGTCATGCTAGCGGCAGGTGACACCTTCCGCGCCGCTGCTGTCGAGCAGCTTCAAGTATGGGGCGAGCGCAATAACGTCCCAGTGGTAGCGCAGCATACTGGTGCTGACAGTGCTTCTGTGATTTATGATGCGATTGAATCAGCGAAAGCCAAGGGCGTTGATGTGGTGATTGCCGATACCGCCGGGCGCTTGCAAAACAAAGCCAACTTAATGGAAGAGCTGCGCAAGATCGTCCGTGTGATGAAGAAGATCGATGACTCGGCACCACATGAAATCATGCTGACGCTTGATGCGGGCACCGGGCAAAATGCGATTAGCCAAGCTAAATTATTTAGTGATGTTGCGCCATTGACGGGTATTACGTTGACTAAGCTTGATGGGACGGCGAAGGGTGGTGTTATTTTTGCGCTGGCCGATCAGTTCCAAATCCCTATTCGTTATATTGGTGTTGGTGAAGGTATTGACGACCTACGTCCATTTGAGACACAAGAGTTTATTGATGCTTTGTTTAGTCGCGAAGACTAACGTTAAGCGACCAATAGCAGCAACTCAGTAATAGAGGGATTTCGGGTGATAAAGTTTCAACAAGTGAGTAAGGCGTATCGCGGCGGCCGACAAGCCTTGCAGAAAGTCGACTTCCACCTGCGTCGCGGTGAAATGGCTTTTCTTGGCGGTCATTCGGGTGCGGGTAAAAGTACTCTGCTCAAGTTGATTTGTGCGATAGAGCGCCCAACGGACGGTAAGGTGAGCTTTAACGGTCACGACATCACGCGAATTCCTAGTAAAGATATTCCTTTTTTGCGCCGTAATATCGGTATTGTATTCCAAGATCACCGTCTGCTGATGGACAGAACAGTGTTTGATAATGTCGCTCTGCCGATGCGCATCGAATCGATCTCGGAAAATGAAATAAAACGCCGTGTTTCAGCCGCATTAGATAAAACCGATCTGCTCGATAAAGCGAAATGTTTACCTAGCCAGTTGTCTGGCGGTGAACAGCAACGCGTAGGCATTGCTCGCGCAGTGGTTAACCGACCAACATTATTATTGGCCGATGAACCAACGGGTAACCTTGACCCTGAGTTGTCGAATCGTGTGTTGAAGCTATTTGAAGAGTTTAACCGCGCAGGAGTGACGATCTTACTCGCTACTCACGACATCGGTTTAGTGAATACGCGTCCACAATACCGTCACCTTGAGTTAAACCAAGGCTTCCTTAGCGAGGTAGAAGATTATGGCCAATAAACCTCGTGGACGAACCAATGTGACAGCGAAAAATCGCGTCAAAAAAGACAGTTTCTTTAAGGTCCATCTTAAGCAGGCGAAGTTGTCGTTTCATGAATTGTGGCAACGGCCATTAGGTAACTTGCTTACTTTAGCGGTTATCTCAATGGCATTAGCGATGCCATCGGCGCTATATCTTCTGGGTAAAAATATTGCTCAAGCATCCAGTGATGTGACGAGTCCTTCACAAGTGAGTGCTTATATTCAAGAACGTACGCCTGAGGCGCGCGTGATGGTATTAAAAGATCAGCTTGAGAGTGACAGCGATGTCGCGGCGGTCGAATACATCTCTCCACAGCAAGGTTTGGATGATTTGAGCCAGTATTCAGGGTTTGAACAAGCCATTAGCCTACTGGATGATTACGCCCTACCGGGTGTGTTAGTGGTAACGCCGAGTCGTGACGACCAGCAAGTGATTAAGCAATTGGCCGAGCGGATCGCACAGCAGAGCGAAATCACCGATGTTCGTTTGGATGAAGACTGGTTAACCCGGTTGGATGCAATCAAGAACCTTGTGAGTGGTATTGTGATTACGCTGTCGGTACTGATGTTGGGGTCGGTGTTCCTGATAGTAGGTAACACCCTGCGTTTCAATGTGCTGGCAAATAAAGAAGAGATCCAAACCATGAAGCTGATTGGTGCGACCAACAGCTACATTTTACGTCCTTATTTGTACTCGGGAATGTGGTTTGGCTTGCTAGGTGCGGTCAGCGCATGGATCTTAACGGCGTTGATTACCGTATTACTCAACAGTAGCGTTGAGAAGTTAGCGTTACTGTATGACAGTCGTTTTCGTTTGGTAGGTTTAAGCTGGGATGAGTCGCTACTGCTGGTGATGCTCGGCATTTTCTTAGGTTGCTTAGCGGCCAAAGTCTCTGCCCAGCGGCACTTAAAAGAGATCGAACCTATTTAATTGGAACTCGACTGTTTAGTGGTTGTCATACTATTGAAAAAAGTAGACGCTACCGTATACTTCGCTCTTGTGTAGACGATTTGTTTATGCATAATAGTTTCCCCCTGCTTGAATCTTGTTCATTTTAGGTTCAAGATTGTTGGGTTAAAACTTACTCCAGATCAGAGATTGATGAGGACCCGAATGACGAATAAAGCATACCCTATGGCGGTTGTTACACAAGATAGCTTAGATAGCTATATCCGCTCAGTAAACAGTTACCCAATGCTGACTGCTGATGAGGAACGTGAGCTTGCTGAGAGGCTGCATTATGACGGTGAAATTGAGGCGGCAAAAGGGTTGATCCTTTCCCACCTTCGTTTTGTTGTTCACGTCGCGCGAGGTTACTCTGGCTATGGTTTACCAATGGCTGACCTAGTTCAAGAAGGTAACATTGGTCTAATGAAAGCAGTCAAACGTTTCAATCCAGAAGTGGGTGTACGTTTGGTTTCGTTTGCTGTGCACTGGATTAAAGCCGAGATTCATGAGTACGTATTGCGTAACTGGCGTATCGTCAAAATCGCCACGACGAAAGCACAACGTAAATTGTTCTTCAACCTACGTAAGTCGAAAAAACGTTTAGGTTGGTTCAATAACGGCGAGGTGGAAACGGTCGCTCGCGAATTAGGTGTTGCGCCATCAGAAGTGCGTGAAATGGAGTCTCGTTTAGCGGCACAAGATCCTACCTTCGAGATGCCAAACGACGACGATGATTCTGGTTCATCGTACACAGCGCCGATGGTTTACCTAGAAGACAAATCGTCTGATGTTGCTGACAATGTGGAAGCGGCAAACTGGGAAGCACACACCAACAATCGTCTTAGCCTTGCACTTAAGAGCCTAGACGAGCGTAGTCAGCATATTGTTCGCTCTCGTTGGTTAGAAGACAATAAAGCCACGTTGCAAGAACTGGCAGATACTTACAATGTATCTGCCGAGCGTATTCGTCAGTTAGAGAAGAACGCGATGAAGAAGCTTAAAGCGGCGGTTGGCGAGTTCTAATAGCCACGCACAAACTGATTTATCTAAAAAGCCGAGATCAAACGATCTCGGCTTTTTTGTTGCTGATCGCTTATCGATATTTTGCCTGTTTTCGGGATCGAATGTAACCGACTTGCCTGTGGGTAACTCTGTGTGGAAATTATTGGCTATCTGTCAGAAAGCAGGGTGAATAAAGGGCTGTACTCTCTTTATCCAATGGGGATAGTTTTCTCTTTACACACAATCAAATAAGGATCATCACTACATATTGTGGATCGATTCTTATAAAAACACTTTATCAACGTAATCCACAAATTTATCCACAGATGGTTGAATTATGATCACTGGTGGATAACCTTACTGACACAGAGTACTTGTTGACCACTGGATAGGTTACAATCGCGTTAGTAAAATTAGCGATAAAAGAGAAAGATTATGGACCAGTTTAAACATATAGATGTGGCAGGTGCTCAAGCTCTGCTTGAGCAAGGTGACGCGAGAATGGTCGATATCCGCGACCCGCAATCTTTTGCTGTGAGTCATGCCAAACAAGCATTTCATTTGACCAACGATACGATGGTTTCGTTTATGGATGATGTGGCGTTTGAACAGCCGATATTGGTGATGTGTTATCACGGTATTAGCAGTCAAGGCGCGGCGCAATATTTGGTTAACCAAGGCTTTGAGCAGGTGTATAGTGTTGATGGTGGTTTTGAAGCCTGGCACAGGGCAGGGCTTGCTACGGAATCGAGTTTAGGATAGCAGTATGGTGAGACTGATTGCTCTCAACAATCCAAGAATGGCGCAAGCGTTTATCGATTATATGGCGTCTCGAAAAATAGACGTGCAGATGATGCCTGAGGGAGAGGGTCAGTTTGCTCTGTGGCTGGTGGGGGTAGAACATCAAGTGGAAGCGGAAGCTGAGCTGAAGCAGTTCCTGGCCAATCCAAACGCTGGCAAATACCAAGCGGCCTCATGGCAGGTAGCTGAAACAAGGCAGAATCATTTTAAATACCACTCGCCCAGTATGTTGGCAATGATCAAGGCGAAAGCTGGGCCAGTCACATTAAGTGTAATGATGATGTGTATCGTCATCTTTGGTTTGCAACAGTTTGGGTCAGGCCAAGGGGTGTTTAACGCACTCCACTTCCCCGCTTTTTCTACTCAGCAGTGGCAGCTATGGCGTTGGGTGAGTCATGCACTGTTGCATTTTTCCATTATGCATATCGCTTTTAATTTATTGTGGTGGTGGCAGTTGGGTGGCGATATTGAGCAGCGTTTAGGCTCGGCAAAACTGCTTCAGTTGCTGGTGATTTCCGCAGCGTTGTCGGGAGCAGGCCAATACTGGATTGAGGGTGCAAACTTTGGTGGTTTGTCTGGGGTAGTTTATGCGTTAGTCGGCTACTTATGGATGCTCGGTTACAAAGCGCCTCAACTGGGCTTAAACCTTCCTAAACCTGTGGTTGGCTTCATGTTGGTGTGGTTAGTGCTCGGGTTTGTCCAGCCGTTTATGGCTATTGCTAACACGGCTCATTTGGCCGGTTTGATTTCTGGGGTGCTATTAGGTCTGTTGGATGCCAGTCGCATGGTAGAGCGAGACTAGTCAACGCGGCGCCTCATAGAGTGCGCCGTTTGGTTTTATTGGTAGAGATATTTAGTGAACAGTAAATCGGCGATAATGGTTTTGCCAGTTTCAGGCAGCAAGGTCGCATTTAATTGCTCAACTAAGGTTTTACGAAGATCTTCTCGCCCAGCGAGTGATGTGACGGTTTCTTCGGTTTGTTTACCGAGTAATTCTATCACTGCATCTCGAATAAGCGGTTGATGCAGTTCGATGATACCGAGGTCAGCCTGACTGGCAACCATGATGTCGATGCGAACTTGAATATAACCGAGCTTTTTTCCTTTGGTGTAGAAGTTGGTAGTGAGATCAGGCTCTAGAGTAAAATAAGCCAACTTGGGTGCGCCTTCCTCTTCGGCTAGTGTGGGTAAGCTAACAAGCAACCCCCAGACGACAAATATTTGGGCTAGGTAACGTTTAATCATATTTATAACTTTTCTTTCTTCCAATCACGATATTCGAATCGCCTGAGTCTTGTTACAATAGAGCATCTATTTGTAATAAAAATGCGTTAAGCACTCTATCTAGTGGTTAACATCAGAGTTCGAAGCTTTATTATTGTACGATGATAAGGCTACTTATTGAATACTAGTATGAATCAATCAACTGCGCTTTATTTATCTGCTTTACGTCAAGTTGAATGGCAAGACCCAAAACATTTTAGCTTTCCCACTCCAAGTGCGAAGGTTTGGTTGCTAGAACAGGGCTCCTTGTCACGTTTATTAGAGTCTTACTGTCAGGTATTGAGTGTCGACTTGCTACATAACAAAGCCATTGATGGCCAACAGCTTAATTGCCAAGAAGTAAGCTTGCTGACTCAAGAGCAGTGTTTGTTACGCAAAGTCGTCTTAAAAGGCGATGGTCAAGCTTGGGTATTGGGCCGAACCTTGATTCCAAAGAGCTCGATGCAAGGACAAGACTTTGATCTATCCGACCAAGGCGAAATACCGCTAGGGCTAACCGTATTTAGTGCCAGTAATGTTAAACGCGACGCTTTGCAAGTTGGGGCGGTGGACATTGATGGCCAGACACTATTAGCTAGGCGCTCGCGATTATGGATGAATCACAAACCTATGCTGGTGGCTGAATTGTTTTTGCCGACAGCGCCCATTTACACCAAGGAGAATGCGAGCGATGACCGCGGATAAAGCCGTTGCTTATTGGCAATTGATGCGTATGGACAAGCCGATTGGCACTTTGTTACTGCTGTGGCCGACTTTATGGGCGCTGATCATTTCGGCCCAAGGCATGCCAAACGTTAGTGTTCTAGTCGTGTTTACACTTGGGGTGATTTTTATGCGTGCCGCTGGGTGCGTGATTAACGATTTTGCTGATCGTAATGTTGATGGTCACGTCAAACGTACCGAGCAACGTCCTTTGCCTTCCGGGCGCGTCAGTGCCAAAGAGGCGATTGCGCTGTTTCTTCTTCTCGCGTTGAGTTCATTCCTGCTTGTTATGAGCATGAACCCGCTAACCATCAAGCTCTCATTTGTTGGCCTTTTCTTGGCGTTTATCTATCCATTTATGAAGCGCTATACGCATCTGCCGCAACTGTTCCTTGGTTTAGCATTTAGCTGGTCGATTCCTATGGCCTGGGCTGCGCAAGCCAATGAAGTGCCAATAATGGTGTGGTTTATCTTTGCTATCAATGCCCTGTGGACTATTGCCTACGATACGCAATACGCCATGGTTGATAGAGATGATGACTTGAAGATTGGTATCAAATCGACGGCCATTTTATTCGGTCGCTATGACAAGATGGTGATTGGTTTATTGCAACTGGTCACTTTGGCTATGCTGATGTGGGTAGGCAGTTACTATCAACTGGGCGCAAGCTATTACTGGAGCTTGCTGATTGCAGGTGCGCTGTTTGTGTTTCAGCAACATCTTATCCGCCATCGCGAACGAGCGTTGTGCTTTCGAGCTTTCCTCAACAACAACTATGTCGGTATGGTGATAACCATCGGCTTATTTATCGCATTCTGGTAAAACAAAGGGCATCGATATGATGCCCTTTGTTCTTTTATTTTAATGCTTCTTTGTGTGGTCAGTCGCCTGATGGATACTCTCTTTAATGGTCAGGCGTACTTCTGGATAAAGCATTGAGTAGAGCAGTTTTGCAAGCTCATTACTCTTGATGCTATCGCAGTTTCCGTCACCGTCGAGATACGCCTCTTGTTTGAGGGTAGCAAACATGGCCGAGAAGGCGCCTTTATCAAAGAACTCCGGGGCATTAATACCGTGCAACCGACCTAAACGTTGGGCAATATCTTGGCTCTTTTGTTCCAAATCAGACTTACCCAGATCAGGGCTTGAGACCAATAGGTTTAGCGCAATCGAATAACGTTGCAGAGTTTCGGTAATGGTGCGACCCAGTAATACCAGTACTTGGTTATTGGCTTGGTTCATGGCCACATTGTGCTGGTCATCAATGGTGACAAGGCCTTGATGCGCCAATTCTTCGATATACGCTTCAGTAAGTTCTGCCAGCCTCTTTTGTTCCACGCTTAAAAACAACTCTTGCTTAAGAAATGGGTAGATTAGCGCGACATTACGTTGAATCTGTTGCAGTGATAATTGCTGATGGCGAACCAGCATCTGCGCAATCAAGGAAGGTATCGCTAGCAAATGAATGATGTTATTACGGTAATAGGTCATCAAAATCGACTGACTGCGGTCAAGTGAGACAATATCGCCCATACTGTCGGTCTCAATAATAAACTTATCCAGTGACTCAGCATGTTTGACTAAGGCCTTGGCATCCTCAGTAGGGACGGTATAAGTTTCTGAGTACGGCACATTTTTCAAAATCGACAGATAACAGTCGATTTGATTCACCAAGCTGTCACGAGATAGGGCGCGCTGGCGAGAAGCAAGCAGTGCCGTTGCACATAACGTCATCGCGTTGGTTGCTGCTGCATCATTGATGTGCGTCATCATCTTGGTCGCGAGTGAATTGACCACAGGGTTTAGCCATTGTGGTTTGCTACCACCGATAGGATCGATATCTTTGGTCCATTGTGGCGCTTGCTCGTTAAGGTACTGGTTTAACGGGATCGGTTCACCGAAGTTGACATAGCCTTGGCCGAAGTTGCGCAGTTTACGAATGGTGCGTAGCACTTGGCTGGCATTCTCTTTCTCTTTGCGTTTGCCGCGCAGCTCTTTGGCGTAAGTCCCGACTTCCATTACGTGCTCGTAACCAATATAAACCGGTACTAAGGTGACCGGGCGATTTAATCCGCGCAACATGGCTTGAATAGTCATCGCTAACATGCCAGTTTTGGCTTGCAGTAAACGACCAGTCCGAGAGCGGCCACCCTCACTAAAGTATTCGACGGAGTAACCTTTGGCGAACAATTCGGCTAAGTATTCACGGAAAATAGTTGAGTAGAGCTTATTGCCCTTAAAGCTGCGACGAATAAAGAAAGCGCCGCCACGACGGAAAAGCGGTCCGGCCGGGAAGAAGTTAAGGTTTATCCCTGCAGCAATGTGCGGAGGTACCATACCTTCATGGTAAAGCACGTAAGACAATAATAGGTAGTCCATATGACTACGGTGACAAGGAACATAAACAATCTCGTGACCATCTTGAGCGAGTTTACGTACAGTCGCCGCATTGTTAATGTTCAAGCCTTGATAGATGCGATTCCATAGCCAGCCAAGCAGACGGTCACCATTTTTTACCAGTGAGTAAGAAAAGTCTGCGGCGATTTCATCCATAATGGCATGCGCTTCTTTACGCATTTTTTCAATCGAAACGTTTTTCGCTTTTGCCTCATCTTCGATCACTTTTTCAATCGCCTGCGATTTCATTAAACGCTTAAACAGCGCTTGGCGACTTGGCAGGTTAGGGCCTGATGCTGCGAGCTTCTGACGTGAGAAGTGAATACGTGCCACGCGGGCCAGTTTATGGGCAATCGAAGTATCGGTGCCGTGCGAATCAGCCATATAACGCAGTGAGACCACAGGGCTGATACGAACAAGACAGTCGCGCCCAGAGACAATAACCGCCATGGCTTTTTGTGGGCCATTAAGCGATTGAAGGTAAGGCTTGTGCTGAGACTCTTTACCCGGTTTACGTCCCCATAGCACCGTCGTTGGGATCACTTGCACATCGAGATCTGAATCAAATTTATGCAGCTCAAGTAGATCTGAAAAGAGGGTGATCGATTCGTTCGGCACGTCTTGGTCGTTGTTTATCACGGTTTGTCGTGCAGAGGTAAACACATAGCGAGTGAACTGCTTACCATTGATCTCAACAGGCTGGAGGGGGTCTGGTAGACCTAATGCGATAACCTGCTTTTGCAATGCGAGCAAGTCGACATTGGAGCGATATGGTAGCGCGTAAATAATGGGTTTGCTGATATCAATGCTATGATCTTCAATAGGATTTGAAGGAATTGTTGTCCCTTTTACTAACAATGACATGGGCAGTTTCAGTAAAGAGTACGATAACATTCGTCCAGAAGACATAAGGTTCTTGGCCTCAAAATTTGCGAGTTTGCGTAAGCGTATTTCCACTTCTCTAACTATAGAAGTGGGGGACGCTCAAGCGTTATTTTTTATAGCCGGCAAGGATACCAGAAACTGGTCTAACCTTTTACTTATTATTGATTAGGAAAACGTCAATTTTCACATCAACAAAGTCGTTCGATAAATTGCCGATAGAAAGCAACATGCCACTGAAAACCCTACAGGGGATCACACCTCTTAGCAACGTAACCCGATGTTTATGCTAAGGACTAAAAGCGTGTTTTAAAATGACTTGCACCCAAACGGACCACAGTTTGTCATACTCATTCGGCTCTCTGCTCGCATGATCTTAGCCAGTTAACACTCCTGTTAAAAAACAATCAATTGGCTTTTCATTTTTATAAATACTGGATATACTCACAGTCAACTGTATAAAAAGACAGGTGACTTATGAAGCCGCTAACGCCCCGCCAGCAACAAGTGTTTGACCTCATCAAGAACAAAATTGATGTGACAGGTATGCCACCAACACGAGCAGAAATTGCTCGAGAATTGGGGTTTCGCTCCGCTAATGCAGCAGAAGAGCATTTAAAAGCGCTTGCGCGTAAGCAAGCGATTGAGATCATTCCAGGCGCTTCGCGTGGTATCCGTATCTTGCTTCAAGACGCTGCAAATGACGATCAAGGTCTGCCGTTGATTGGCCAAGTTGCAGCCGGTGAACCTATTTTAGCGCAAGAGCACGTCGAGACGCATTATCAGGTCGACCCTGGTATGTTCAAGCCTCAAGCGGATTTTCTTTTGCGTGTAAATGGCGAGAGTATGAAAGATATCGGCATCATGGATGGCGATTTGCTTGCGGTGCACAAGACCCAAGATGTGCGTGATGGTCAAGTCGTGGTGGCCCGTGTCGACGACGACGTAACGGTCAAGCGTCTTGAGCGTAAAGGCTCAACAGTACTGTTGCATGCAGAAAACGATGAGTTTGCACCGATCAAAGTTGATCTTACTAGCCAGCATCTCGCAATAGAAGGGCTGGCTGTCGGCATTATCCGCAATACCGACTGGATGTAGTTAATAATTGAGATCAATTCTCATTTGTTGCTTTTGTAACTGATATTCATTATCATCTTCTTCTGGCGACAGAAGGAAGATGATAATGGCCACTAACCCCCAATCCAATCAACATCGCTATCAAATCCCAGTCAATTTGCTCCAACCTATGTGGCTGCGCAGTCGTGAGAGTTTAATCGACAATGGCCTAGTTTACGATCCGATCGCCGCGCGTGCTTGCCAACGCTGCCAACTCGCTCCCGAATGCTTCTCTGGTGATATTGACCAGAAGCAACTACTTCATGTCACCTTAGCCCGTCTATGCGATCAGCACGTATCCGCTTTTATTAAACGCAATCCCGATGGTTGGATCATTAATGTTGGGGCAGGGTTGGATACGCGTTTCTACCGGGTCGATAATGGCCGTTGTCACTGGCTCGAATTGGATGTAACAGAACACTTGTTGTGGCGAAAAAAACTGTTTCATCATAGCGAACGCTACCATCACCTGTGTGGCAGTGTTGATGATTTAAGCTGGCTGACGCAGTTACCGGTGGGGGATAAGAGCCCGGTCATGATTGTTTGTGAACACGCTTTGTTAGATTGTAATCAACAGCAAATCGCCAAGTTTGTGCAGGCGCTTGGCTGTCATTTCGACAGCGCACGGATTTGTATGGTTTTAGCTGGAGATTTGTGTATGAGTAAGTTGGGACAAAAGATGGGAGCCAGTCATTATCAACATGGTTATCGTTCGCCAGGAGAGGCGATGCTAGGTTATTTGCCTTGGGCACGTTGGGTTAAAACGGATTCACCACTTGAACGTGATTGCGGTCGTTGGAAGCTTTGGCAGCGTTGGATCAGTAAATTCCAGTTCCTAAAGCAGCGTTTAACCCCAGTCGTGGTTCAGCTGCGTTGGTGATCTTACTGTAATGATCCAAACAAACGGGTCGTTTAATTTCTCAATCAGTGACGCAGTCAACCAGTCAGTATTGACTTAAACACAAACAAGCCGGACAGGGTCCGGCTTGAAACAAGACATGAATATTAAAACAGTCGGTTGAGGCCATTGAGCGCAGCGACGCGATACGCTTCAGCCATGGTTGGATAGTTGAAGGTCGTATTGACGAAGTATTCGATGGTATTGGCTTCGCCTTTTTGCTCCATAATCGCCTGGCCGATGTGGATGATCTCAGCGGCTCGTTCACCAAAGCAATGGATGCCTAAAATTTCTTTTGTTTCGCGGTGGAAGAGAATCTTCAAACTGCCAATATCTTTACCTGCGATCTGAGCGCGAGCAAGGTGCTTGAACGAAGAGCGCCCAACTTCATATGGAACTTTGGCTGCCGTTAACTCCTGCTCGGTTTTGCCGACAGAGCTAATCTCGGGAATGGTGTAGATACCCGTTGGAATGTCATCAATCAAAAGCCCTTCTGCTTGGCCTTTATTAATCGCCTGCGCGACGAAGCGACCTTGGTCATAGGCGGCGCTTGCAAGACTTGGATAACCAATCACGTCACCGACGGCGTAGACATGGTCAATGTCTGTTTGATAGTTAGTGTCAACTTTCAACTGACCACGAGAGTCTGCTTCAAGGCCAACAGCAGCAAGATTAAGCTTATCGGTATTACCAGTGCGGCCATTGGCGTACAAAATACAATCGGCGCGCATTTTCTTGCCTGACTCTAAGTGAACAATCACGGCGTCTTCTGTGGCTTCAATTTTCTGATACGTTTCATCATTGCGAATAACGACACCGCTGTTCCAGAAATGATAAGACAGCGCGTCCGACACTTCGTTATCAAGGAAAGAAAGTAGTCGATCTCGGGTGTTAATTAGATCGGTTTTGACACCTAACCCGCGGAAGATAGAGGCGTACTCACAGCCGATAACCCCGGCTCCGTAGATAATGATATGGCGAGGGTCATGTTTCAGACTCAAAATCGAGTCGCTGTCGTAAATACGTTGATGTGTGAAATCGACATCGGCTGGTTGGTACGGGCGTGAACCAGTGGCAATCACAAAGCGATCCGCGCTGTAAGTCTCTTCGGTACCATCACTTTGCATCACGGCGATAGTGTACTTATCGGTGAAGCGAGCGGTACCAAAGATCAATGAACACTGATTACGATCGTAGAAACCTTGACGCAAGCGCGTTTGCTTATCTGTCACTGATTTTGCATGACCAAGAATATTGGAAAAGGTGGAATGCAAACTGGTGTTGTTGTGGCAAAACAGCGGGTTGTTATTGAATTCAATAATACGGCTAACGGCATGACGTAACGCTTTAGAGGGAATCGTTCCCCAGTGAGTACAACCGCCACCGACGCTGCTCTCTTTTTCCACAATGGCAACATTCAATCCCGCTTTGGTTAATCCCATCGCTGCCCCTTCACCTCCGGGGCCACTACCAATAACGATTACATCAAAGTGGTTATTCTCCGCCATAGCGCTTTTCCTTGTTATAGATTCTTAACATTGCTGTAGCGAGATTTTAACTGATTCGCTGACAGCGTAAATGATAAGCGCACTAGAGAGTCGGCGAGATCACGCAGAATAGATCAAAATGGCTAAAGGGTATGCTGTATGTCTCTAATTAGTCGCGAAAGGATTGAATTCTCAACTCAGCTCGATTTAATTGCCATTCGGTCATCAAAGCGAACGATTATGGCTTATCTCGTTACTCCAATCGTTGTATATTAATGGTATTAGAAGTAAAAAACAGAATTACAGCTATGAAATCCATGGGAATCCGAGCACAGCAGAAAGAGAAGACACGACGTTCTTTGATAGATGCTGCGTTTAGTCAACTCAGTGCCGATCGCAGTTTTTCCAACTTGAGCCTACGTGAAGTTGCACGCGAAGCGGGCATTGCCCCCACCTCGTTCTATCGTCACTTTAAAGATATGGACGAGTTAGGTCTGACCATGGTTGATGAAGGTGGTTTGTTGTTACGCCAACTGATGCGCCAAGCGCGCCAGCGAATTGTAAAAGAGGGCAGTGTGATACGCACGTCGGTAGAAACCTTTATGGAATTTATCGAGAGCAGTCCCAATGTCTTGCGCTTGTTATTGCGTGAACGCTCAGGCACCTCATTTGAATTTCGTAATGCTGTGGCGCGTGAAATGCAGCATTTTGTTGCTGAGATGACCGAATACTTAATTAGTAGTGGTATGGCGCGCGATGAAGCTTTTACCCAAGCTGAAGCGTCAGTGACGTTAGTCTTTAGCTCGGGTGCTGAAGCGCTAGATTTAGAGAGACCTGAGCGTGATGAACTCGCTGAGCGTCTTATTATGCAGTTGCGAATGATCGCCAAAGGGGCGTTTTGGTATCGCAAAGAACGTGAACGTAACCGATTAAAAGGTGGGATAGATTAATGTCGAATGAAACAAACCAAGTTAATCGTGGCTCTGAGAAAAAAACACTGGTTCTGGCGCTAGTCGCTGGTATGTGTGGTGATGCAGTGCTGTCATGGTTAACCATGAGCGAAGTCTCTTTCTCTATTTTTCCATTGATTGCGCTGGCTCTGTCAGTCCAAGCTCTGTATCGAGAGTATTTAAGTAACCCGGTCTCTGAAGATATTCCTTTAGTCGGACTGGCGTGTTTCTTTGTTGGTGCTTTTGGTCATTCTGCGTTTATCAAAGCGCAGTATCCTGAGGCAGGATCAAACATGCTCGCAATCTTTATTACCCTTGGTTTACTGTTATGGGTAGCCAAAAAGCTTGGTTTTCTGACTGCCACAGAAAAAGCTCAAGAGTAATCATTATCAACGCCATAAAAAAACGAGCCGTGATGGCTCGTTTTTTTATATCAAAGTGATATTTAGACTTTACGCTCTAGCAGTACGCCCGCTTCCATATGGTGGGTAAATGGAAATTGATCGAATAGTGCAAAACGGGTGATGTTATGAGTGTGACTCAGAATATCGAGGTTATCTTTGAGCGTTTCAGGATTACAAGAGATGTACATGATGCGCTGGTAACCTTGCACCATTTTGCAGGTATCGATGTCCATCCCTGAGCGTGGGGGATCGACAAAAATGGTATGGCAGTTGTAGCTGTTTAAGTCAACGCCCGCTTCTTTTAGACGGCGAAACTCACGTTTTCCTTCAATTGCTTCAGTAAACTCTTCAGCCGACAAGCGCAAAATTTGCACGTTATCAATCTTATTCGCTGCAATGTTATATTGTGCAGAAACCACAGAAGGCTTCGCGAGTTCTGTGGCGAGCACGCGGTCAAAGTTCTGCGCCAGCGCGAGAGAGAAATTACCATTACCGCAGTAAAGCTCAAGTAAGTCACCTTGGCTATCTTGGGTGCAATCAACCGCCCATTCCAACATCTTCTCTGCGACCTTACCGTTAGGTTGAGTAAAACTGTTCTCAACTTGTTGGTAGACATAAGGCTTGCCGTTTACATCCAGTTTCTCGATGACGTAATCTCGATCGAGGACGACTTTCATCTTACGCGCGCGGCCAATAAGATTCAGGTTAAACCCTTCATCGTTAAGGCGTTGTTTGAGTGCTTTGGCGTTTTGTGTCCACTCATCATCAAGTTGACGGTGGTAAAGCAGCGAAACCAAAATCTCGCCGCTTAATGTTGATAAGAAATCCACTTGAAATAGTTTACGGCGTAGAGAGTCGTTGTCCTTGATGGCATCAATGAGTAGAGGCATAAGGTCGTTGATCAGGCGACTTGCCGCTGGGAACTGGTCAACTCGATATTTCTCACGGGTTTGTTGATTGAACATGATGTAATAAAGGTCTTCACCTTCATGCCAAATACGAAACTCAGCACGCATGCGGTAGTTTTGTTCTGGTGATTCAAACACTTCCAATTCAGGTACATTGTAAGCGGCAAACATCTCATTGAGACGCTCGACCTTTTCAGCCAGTTGTTCTTGGTAGCGTTGCGGGTTTACGTCCAGAGTCGCCATGATCATTACCTTTGGTATTTGTACCTGTGGAGGGTGTGTTGTATTTGAGAGCGCAGATTTTATTCAATCTCAGCGTGATGTCCAGCATTGAGCGCCTAATCAACAAAATATAGCGTGTAAAACCTGTGTTGGCTGACCACGAATTAGGCGTTAATTTATAGTTCCGTTCAATATTGGCTGGACAAACTATCAATTGCTTAATAACATCATCGCCAAGCTGGTGCTGTTTAGATGTATAGACGGCCAAAAGGGAATCTGGTGTAAATCCAGAACTGACGCGCAGCGGTAAAAGAGAACGAACGCTCAAATGACACTGCATAGAGATTGATGTGGGAAGTCGAGCAAGTAGGTGGCATAGCCAAGCTCTTAAGTCCGAATACCTGCCAGCGCCTGAGTCACAATGGAATGCTTTCCGACTCAGTAGGACTTACGCGATTTAGGATTAAATAATGAACCGATCTATTTTAGCGATAGCCGTGGCATCGCTGTTGACGCACGCCTCTTATTCATCTGCTCAAGAAATCTCTGCTGACGAAACTATCGTCGTTACCGCTAACCGTTTTGAACAACCGCTACAGGATGTGATTGCTTCGACCACGATCATATCAAAGCAAGAAATTGACGCAATCCAAGCGAAATCACTCGTTGATATTTTTAAACGTATCCCAGGCATAGAAGTCTCTCAAACGGGTGGTCGTGGCCACAGTGCATCGGTATTTATGCGTGGCTACAATAGTGACCAGGTTTTATTCTTAGTCGACGGTGTTCGTATTGACACGGCGGCTGGTGGTATCAAATTTAATCATATTCCAGTTGGAATTATTGAGCGTGTAGAGGTCATTCGCGGCTCTGGTGGTGCTTTATATGGTTCAGATGCTGTCGCTGGCGTGATTAATGTGATTACCGCGTCTGGTGATAGTCGTGAATCAACCTATGTCTCACTTGGAGCAGGAAGTGATGCGCAAAAAGAAGCGAGCTTCTCTAATACCGCCAAACTAAGCAACGGTGGAAGCTTGAAGTTGGCCGGTGGTTTTGAAGAGACTGAGGGTTATGATATTAAAACCCCTGCAACAGGCCTAGACTATGGCTACGAGAGTAAGAACTTATTTGCATCATACTCACAACCGATAACAGATAAGCTACTCGGTAAGGCTTCTTTACGTTGGTTTGACAGTTTGACAGAGTATGACTCAGGCGGTAAGAAATTTGGTTATTCTGAAAATCTCAGCGTAACTGCTGAATTAGAGTACCAAGGAGACTTGCTGAACTCGGTCTTTAGAGCTAACCAACAAGCTATCGACAATTTAGATTACTCTCAAGTTGAAGGCAAGGATAACGCTGGCACGAAAAAAGAGATTGATCTAACAACGCTTCAATTTCTAAATCTTTACCAACTAAACGAAGTCATTGCTCTTGGTGCCGGAGCTGATTGGCGTAGAGAAAAACTCAATGAAGGCGCGTTATCATATGGTTTTGCAGATGCGCTGGCCGGCGAGTCTCGCGATACGACAGGACTTTATGTGTCTGCGGATGCTCACGTTGGTTCTGTACAGCTATCAGGTAGTGTTCGAAACGATAAGCACGATACCTACGACAACTACACCACTTGGTCTTTAGGTGCACGCTATAGCATTAATGACATTCACTCAGTACGTGCCGCGGCGGGTACGGCATTCAAGGCGCCAAGTTACTCTGACTTAACCTACAATTCGGACTTAAAGCCGGAAGAAGCTCTTAATCGAGAGATTGGTTATGTCGGTAACTTTGATCTTTTTGAGCTTGACGTGACCGCTTATGACAATGAAGTTGATAACCTAATTATTTGGTATCAAGGTTCGCCATGGTACCCGCAAAATGTTGATGCCAAACTAAGAGGTCTAGAGATAACCGCTCAGTTTGAAACGCTATTCATTCATCACACGGTGGTTGCTGAGTTTAAAGATCACAATGACTCTAAAGGTAATAAGTTAGCTAAGCGTGCTGATGAAAATTATAAATGGCTGATGGATGTATCGTATGAAGCGCTTGATTTCAACTTGACCTACACGTATACCGGCGAGCGCTTAGGTAATCCAAACGAAACGTACTCTGCAGATAATATACTGCCTTCAATTAGCTTGTGGGATGTATCCGTTGGTTATTGGATTTCTCCTGAATTAGTTGTGAGAGGCCGCATCGATAACCTTATTGACGAGAAGTATGAGACTACGCTCGGCTATAAAGCGCCGGAGCGCAGATTTTTCGCAAACCTAACTTACCAATTCTAATCACTTAAACCGCCTTCGGGCGGTTTTTACTTATCTATATATCGCCTATGAAAAAGAAAGTCATCATCAGTTGGTCGAGTGGTAAAGACTCGACATTGACCCTTGAAAGGTTAATCGAGAGTTCTGATTATCAAGTGATAGGGCTCTATACTACTTACGTCAGTAATGAAGTGCCCTTTCAGGCAACACCAATGAAGGTTGTCGAAATGCAGGCCGCGCTGTTAAACCTACCCTTAGTTAAAATAGAACTGCCACAAGTATTTCCAAGTAACGAAGTTTATCAAACCACTATTGTTACGGCGCTAAAGCAGTGTGGCTTATCAATCGATGCGGTGGCCTTTGGTGATATGTTTTGTAATGGCATTGAAGCGTATCGCCGAAGTTACATCGAACCTGCGGGGTGGGAGTGTGTTTTTCCATTATTAGGTGAAAGCAGCTCGGCACTTGCCAGTGAAATTATGTTACGACAAATTAAAACATTGGTGGTCACAGTTGATGGCCATGCATTGAGTCGGCAATATTGTGGCCGCTGGTATAACAGTGACTTTATTGCCAGTTTGCCTCAAGGTATCGATCCTTGTGGTGAAAATGGAGAGTTTCATACTTTGGTGACCAAAACGCGCAGTTATCGCGGCCAGCTTGAATTGTCTCCAACTCAAATCGACGTTGGTGAACGTTTTAGCCATCAGCGCTATCATGCGAAGATATTGCCAAATTAAGCGCAGCGAGTATTATTGCCAAGTCGAAAACAAACGAGCGAACCCGGTGTCCCAACAAGCAAAAATTCTTATCTTTGACTCTGGCGTTGGTGGCCTTTCAGTTTATCAAGAAATAGAGACTAAGCTGCCTCAACTTGATTACCTCTATATCTTTGACAATCAAGCCTATCCATATGGAGAACTGGATCGTCATACCTTAATAGCTCGGGTTGATACGTTAATCACCTCAATGGTTGAGCAGTATCACGTCGACTTGGTTGTGATCGCTTGTAATACCGCAAGTACCATTGTTCTACCTACTTTGCGGGCCAAACTGTCTATTCCTGTGGTGGGAGTTGTACCTGCGATAAAGCCAGCTTCTAATATGGCGAATAAAGCGGTTGGTCTGATTGCAACACCTGCGACTATCACTCGTCCTTATACGCACGACCTGATTCGCAATTTTTCGCAAAGTAAGCCTGTGAAACTGCTGGGCTCTACAAGACTAGTGGATATTGCGGAAGAAAAACTGCGTGGTGAAAGCATTGATCTAGAGGAACTTAAGCAAATCTTAATGCCGATTGCCAATAAGATAGATGTGGCGGTTCTGGGCTGCACCCACTTTCCGTTGATTAAAACCGAGATTCAAGCTGTGTTGAGTGAACAGGTTCAATTGATCGATTCGGGAGAGGCGATTGCACGTCGAGTAGAAGGCCTGTTAGCGCTGGACGATTTAGTGCTGAACAATAATGAGAGTAAAAAAGGCAGTCGTGACATCTTTTCAACCGCTCCCCCTTGGCAAGAGGAAGCGTTGAATAAGGCTTTAAAGGCGTTCGGTTTTAGTCCTGTTCAATACTATCCGCTTGAGATTTAGGATCGTTAGCGACACGTACTTTTAATGTACGCTGCATGTAATCCTGCTCGTTAAGCGCATCGATAGCGGTTGGGACATCGGTTGCAGCCATCACAACAAAGCCAAAACCTCTTCTTTTACCAGTGCGCTTATCTTTCATTAAGCGTACGGCAAAAACTTCCCCATGCTTAGCAAAGAGATCCTTAACATGTGATTCGTTGGCTTTATACGGCAGATTACCGACATAAAGGGTTTTGGTTGAAGTGTCGCTGGCTTGATCGTCGTCTTCTTCTTTTGCTTCGCTGTCGGTAGTAGAAAGTTTAAAGATAAAAGTAGAGGCAACAACACCTACAACAAAGCTTAAAGCGGGTGAAACCGCTACCTGCGAAAAGATGATTGCACCCAAAACGGCTAAGGCAACAATCAATAAGGTCGATTTGTTTGAATTCATACTGGAATACAACTTTTTAGGTTTAAGAAAAAATAGGTCTACATTAACAAAATAGACACAGCGATATTACGTATATGGTTGATGTTTTTCCAACGCATTGATGTGACATGACTCAAATGTTGAAATTTTATTCTATTTTCAGTGTTTTGATTTCTTTTTAACCAAACGAAAAATTAATTTAAAAAAACGCTTGTCATCCTCTCATACCTCCCTATAATGCCGCCTCACCGACACGGAGTGAGACGGAAGTCACACAGCGAGTTGGAAAATGAGAGAAAAGAAATTATCAAAAAGTTCTTGACTCTCAACACGGGAAGCGTAAGATTCGCACCCCTAACGACGAAGCGCTGAGCGCAACGAAAGTTAGAAAATGCTCTTTAACAATATAAACCTATCAATCTGTGTGGGCACTCGTTGATGATAATCCAATAGGTTATTGCTTAGGCAATGACCGTTTCTTCGGAAACACATTGGGTTCAATGAACTGAGTGACCAATACGAATAGCTACGTGTAGCTATTTGGCACAGTCAATTCATTATCATTCTGTTGGAATGATAATAGCTTTAAAATTACCGTTTACTTTCGAGTAAGCGCAGTTTTGAAGTCAGTATTCATTGAGCCGAAAAAACTTAAATTGAAGAGTTTGATCATGGCTCAGATTGAACGCTGGCGGCAGGCCTAACACATGCAAGTCGAGCGGAAACGACAACATTGACCCTTCGGGTGATTTGTTGGGCGTCGAGCGGCGGACGGGTGAGTAATGCCTGGGAAATTGCCCTGATGTGGGGGATAACCATTGGAAACGATGGCTAATACCGCATGATGCCTACGGGCCAAAGAGGGGGACCTTCGGGCCTCTCGCGTCAGGATATGCCCAGGTGGGATTAGCTAGTTGGTGAGGTAATGGCTCACCAAGGCGACGATCCCTAGCTGGTCTGAGAGGATGATCAGCCACACTGGAACTGAGACACGGTCCAGACTCCTACGGGAGGCAGCAGTGGGGAATATTGCACAATGGGCGCAAGCCTGATGCAGCCATGCCGCGTGTATGAAGAAGGCCTTCGGGTTGTAAAGTACTTTCAGTCGTGAGGAAGGGGGTATCGTTAATAGCGGTATTCTTTGACGTTAGCGACAGAAGAAGCACCGGCTAACTCCGTGCCAGCAGCCGCGGTAATACGGAGGGTGCGAGCGTTAATCGGAATTACTGGGCGTAAAGCGCATGCAGGTGGTTCGTTAAGTCAGATGTGAAAGCCCGGGGCTCAACCTCGGAATAGCATTTGAAACTGGCGGACTAGAGTACTGTAGAGGGGGGTAGAATTTCAGGTGTAGCGGTGAAATGCGTAGAGATCTGAAGGAATACCAGTGGCGAAGGCGGCCCCCTGGACAGATACTGACACTCAGATGCGAAAGCGTGGGGAGCAAACAGGATTAGATACCCTGGTAGTCCACGCCGTAAACGATGTCTACTTGGAGGTTGTGGCCTTGAGCCGTGGCTTTCGGAGCTAACGCGTTAAGTAGACCGCCTGGGGAGTACGGTCGCAAGATTAAAACTCAAATGAATTGACGGGGGCCCGCACAAGCGGTGGAGCATGTGGTTTAATTCGATGCAACGCGAAGAACCTTACCTACTCTTGACATCTACAGAAGCCAGCGGAGACGCAGGTGTGCCTTCGGGAACTGTAAGACAGGTGCTGCATGGCTGTCGTCAGCTCGTGTTGTGAAATGTTGGGTTAAGTCCCGCAACGAGCGCAACCCTTATCCTTGTTTGCCAGCGAGTAATGTCGGGAACTCCAGGGAGACTGCCGGTGATAAACCGGAGGAAGGTGGGGACGACGTCAAGTCATCATGGCCCTTACGAGTAGGGCTACACACGTGCTACAATGGCGCATACAGAGGGCGGCGAGACAGCGATGTTAAGCGAATCCCAAAAAGTGCGTCGTAGTCCGGATTGGAGTCTGCAACTCGACTCCATGAAGTCGGAATCGCTAGTAATCGTGGATCAGAATGCCACGGTGAATACGTTCCCGGGCCTTGTACACACCGCCCGTCACACCATGGGAGTGGGCTGCAAAAGAAGTAGGTAGTTTAACCTTCGGGAGAACGCTTACCACTTTGTGGTTCATGACTGGGGTGAAGTCGTAACAAGGTAGCCCTAGGGGAACCTGGGGCTGGATCACCTCCTTATACGATGATTACTCACGATGAGTGTCCACACAGATTGATGGTTTTGAAGCGCAAGCTTCGAGCTATGATTGCTCTTTAACAATTTGGAAAGCTGACGAACAACGACCGTGATTGGTGGTTGTTCAATAAAAGTTCTCAAATCCTAACTTACTTTGAAATAGAGGTGATTTAGGTACCAACACACATTCAAGTGTTCTTGGAAACAGCACAATACGTTGTGATGTTTAATATTTGAGTCCGGCAAAATCGTGTCTGCACATGTATAAAAATGCAGACAACTTTGGTTGCTAACAAAGACCCTTTCGGGTTGTATGGTTAAGTGACTAAGCGTACACGGTGGATGCCTTGGCAGTCAGAGGCGATGAAAGACGTAGTAACTTGCGATAAGCCCAGATTAGGTAGTAACAACCTTTTGAGTCTGGGATTTCTGAATGGGGAAACCCACGTGCATAAGCACGTATCATTAACTGAATACATAGGTTAATGAGGCGAACCGGGGGAACTGAAACATCTAAGTACCCCGAGGAAAAGAAATCAACCGAGATTCCGAAAGTAGCGGCGAGCGAAATTGGACTAGCCCTTAAGCTTTTAATGATGCAGGTGAAGAGTCTGGAAAGTCTCGCGATACAGGGTGATAGCCCCGTAACCGACACATCATAATCAGTGAAATCGAGTAGGGCGGGACACGTGATATCCTGTCTGAATATGGGGGGACCATCCTCCAAGGCTAAATACTACTGACTGACCGATAGTGAACCAGTACCGTGAGGGAAAGGCGAAAAGAACCCCTGTGAGGGGAGTGAAATAGAACCTGAAACCGTGTACGTACAAGCAGTAGGAGCCCACTTTGTTGGGTGACTGCGTACCTTTTGTATAATGGGTCAGCGACTTATATTCAGTAGCAAGGTTAACCATCTAGGGGAGCCGTAGAGAAATCGAGTCTTAACTGGGCGTCGAGTTGCTGGATATAGACCCGAAACCAGGTGATCTAGCCATGGGCAGGTTGAAGGTTGAGTAACATCAACTGGAGGACCGAACCGACTAATGTTGAAAAATTAGCGGATGACTTGTGGCTAGGGGTGAAAGGCCAATCAAACCTGGAGATAGCTGGTTCTCCCCGAAATCTATTTAGGTAGAGCCTCGGACGAATACTACTGGGGGTAGAGCACTGTTAAGGCTAGGGGGTCATCCCGACTTACCAACCCTTTGCAAACTCCGAATACCAGTAAGTACTATCCGGGAGACACACGGCGGGTGCTAACGTCCGTCGTGGAGAGGGAAACAACCCAGACCGCCAGCTAAGGTCCCAAAGTATAGCTAAGTGGGAAACGATGTGGGAAGGCTTAGACAGCTAGGATGTTGGCTTAGAAGCAGCCATCATTTAAAGAAAGCGTAATAGCTCACTAGTCGAGTCGGCCTGCGCGGAAGATGTAACGGGGCTAAGCTATACACCGAAGCTGCGGCAATACAGTTTACTGTATTGGGTAGGGGAGCGTTCTGTAAGCCGTTGAAGGTGAATCGTAAGGTTTGCTGGAGGTATCAGAAGTGCGAATGCTGACATGAGTAACGATAATGGGGGTGAAAAACCTCCACGCCGGAAGACCAAGGGTTCCTGTCCAACGTTAATCGGGGCAGGGTAAGTCGACTCCTAAGGCGAGGCCGAAAGGCGTAGTCGATGGGAAACGGGTTAATATTCCCGTACTTCTTACAATTGCGATGGGGGGACGGAGAAGGCTAGGTGGGCCTGGCGACGGTTGTCCAGGTTCAAGTGCGTAGGCGGAAGGTTTAGGTAAATCCGGACTTTCATAACGCTGAGACACGATGTCGAGCATCTACGGATGTGAAGTCATTGATGCCATGCTTCCAGGAAAAGCCTCTAAGCTTCAGATTGTAAGGAATCGTACCCCAAACCGACACAGGTGGTCGGGTAGAGAATACCAAGGCGCTTGAGAGAACTCGGGTGAAGGAACTAGGCAAAATGGTACCGTAACTTCGGGAGAAGGTACGCTCTTGACGGTGAAGTCCCTTGCGGATGGAGCTATTGAGAGTCGCAGATACCAGGTGGCTGCAACTGTTTATTAAAAACACAGCACTGTGCAAAATCGTAAGATGACGTATACGGTGTGACGCCTGCCCGGTGCCGGAAGGTTAATTGATGGGGTTAGACTTAGGTCGAAGCTCTTGATCGAAGCCCCGGTAAACGGCGGCCGTAACTATAACGGTCCTAAGGTAGCGAAATTCCTTGTCGGGTAAGTTCCGACCTGCACGAATGGCGTAATGATGGCCACGCTGTCTCCACCCGAGACTCAGTGAAATTGAAATCGCTGTGAAGATGCAGTGTACCCGCGGCTAGACGGAAAGACCCCGTGAACCTTTACTACAGCTTGGCACTGAACATTGACCCTACATGTGTAGGATAGGTGGGAGACTTTGAAACCGGTACGCCAGTATCGGTGGAGTCAACCTTGAAATACCACCCTTGTAGTGTTGATGTTCTAACTTAGCCCCATTATCTGGGGTGAGGACAGTGCCTGGTGGGTAGTTTGACTGGGGCGGTCTCCTCCCAAAGAGTAACGGAGGAGCACGAAGGTGGGCTAAACACGGTTGGACATCGTGTGGTTAGTGCAATGGCATAAGCCCGCTTGACTGCGAGAATGACAATTCGAGCAGGTGCGAAAGCAGGTCATAGTGATCCGGTGGTTCTGAATGGAAGGGCCATCGCTCAACGGATAAAAGGTACTCCGGGGATAACAGGCTGATACCGCCCAAGAGTTCATATCGACGGCGGTGTTTGGCACCTCGATGTCGGCTCATCACATCCTGGGGCTGAAGTCGGTCCCAAGGGTATGGCTGTTCGCCATTTAAAGTGGTACGCGAGCTGGGTTTAGAACGTCGTGAGACAGTTCGGTCCCTATCTGCCGTGGGCGTTGGAAGATTGAAGGGGGCTGCTCCTAGTACGAGAGGACCGGAGTGGACGAACCTCTGGTGTTCGGGTTGTCACGCCAGTGGCATTGCCCGGTAGCTAAGTTCGGAATCGATAAGCGCTGAAAGCATCTAAGCGCGAAGCGAGCCCTGAGATGAGTCTTCCCTGGCACTTTAAGTGTCCTAAAGGGTTGTTCAAGACTAGAACGTTGATAGGCAGGGTGTGTAAGTGCTGCGAGGCATTGAGCTAACCTGTACTAATTGCCCGTGAGGCTTAACCATACAACACCCAAAGGGTTTTGATGGACTCAAAGCAAGAATATTGAATGTGTGACGAACTTTTACAGCTTTCCGAATTTTAAGAATTTGCTTGGCGACCATAGCGATTTGGACCCACCTGATTTCCATGCCGAACTCAGAAGTGAAACGAATTAGCGCCGATGGTAGTGTGGGGTCTCCCCATGTGAGAGTAGGACATCGCCAGGCTTTAATTTAGTGTTTGCCTTTTATAAAGGTGAAGACAAAATAGCGACTTTGCTTATTTACTAAGCAAGTCACCATAAAGTTCTAAATTATTTTAGAGTTTTATGTTGACTTACAGAGTCAATGGCGTATTATACGCATCCGCTTGAGAGGTTAAGGCCTTGAAAAGCAACGCTCTTTAACAATATAAACCTATCAATCTGTGTGGGCACTCGTTGATGATAATCCAATAGGTTGTTGCTTAGGCAATGACCGTTTCTTCGGAAACACATTGGGTTCAATGAACTGAGTGACCAATACGAATAGCTACTTGTAGCTATTTGGCACAGTCAATTCATTATCATTCTGTTGGAATGATAATAGCTTTAAAATTACCGTTTACTTTCGAGTAAGCGCAGTTTTGAAGTCAGTATTCATTGAGCCGAAAAAACTTAAATTGAAGAGTTTGATCATGGCTCAGATTGAACGCTGGCGGCAGGCCTAACACATGCAAGTCGAGCGGAAACGACAACATTGACCCTTCGGGTGATTTGTTGGGCGTCGAGCGGCGGACGGGTGAGTAATGCCTGGGAAATTGCCCTGATGTGGGGGATAACCATTGGAAACGATGGCTAATACCGCATGATGCCTACGGGCCAAAGAGGGGGACCTTCGGGCCTCTCGCGTCAGGATATGCCCAGGTGGGATTAGCTAGTTGGTGAGGTAATGGCTCACCAAGGCGACGATCCCTAGCTGGTCTGAGAGGATGATCAGCCACACTGGAACTGAGACACGGTCCAGACTCCTACGGGAGGCAGCAGTGGGGAATATTGCACAATGGGCGCAAGCCTGATGCAGCCATGCCGCGTGTATGAAGAAGGCCTTCGGGTTGTAAAGTACTTTCAGTCGTGAGGAAGGGGGTATCGTTAATAGCGGTATTCTTTGACGTTAGCGACAGAAGAAGCACCGGCTAACTCCGTGCCAGCAGCCGCGGTAATACGGAGGGTGCGAGCGTTAATCGGAATTACTGGGCGTAAAGCGCATGCAGGTGGTTCGTTAAGTCAGATGTGAAAGCCCGGGGCTCAACCTCGGAATAGCATTTGAAACTGGCGGACTAGAGTACTGTAGAGGGGGGTAGAATTTCAGGTGTAGCGGTGAAATGCGTAGAGATCTGAAGGAATACCAGTGGCGAAGGCGGCCCCCTGGACAGATACTGACACTCAGATGCGAAAGCGTGGGGAGCAAACAGGATTAGATACCCTGGTAGTCCACGCCGTAAACGATGTCTACTTGGAGGTTGTGGCCTTGAGCCGTGGCTTTCGGAGCTAACGCGTTAAGTAGACCGCCTGGGGAGTACGGTCGCAAGATTAAAACTCAAATGAATTGACGGGGGCCCGCACAAGCGGTGGAGCATGTGGTTTAATTCGATGCAACGCGAAGAACCTTACCTACTCTTGACATCTACAGAAGCCAGCGGAGACGCAGGTGTGCCTTCGGGAACTGTAAGACAGGTGCTGCATGGCTGTCGTCAGCTCGTGTTGTGAAATGTTGGGTTAAGTCCCGCAACGAGCGCAACCCTTATCCTTGTTTGCCAGCGAGTAATGTCGGGAACTCCAGGGAGACTGCCGGTGATAAACCGGAGGAAGGTGGGGACGACGTCAAGTCATCATGGCCCTTACGAGTAGGGCTACACACGTGCTACAATGGCGCATACAGAGGGCGGCGAGACAGCGATGTTAAGCGAATCCCAAAAAGTGCGTCGTAGTCCGGATTGGAGTCTGCAACTCGACTCCATGAAGTCGGAATCGCTAGTAATCGTGGATCAGAATGCCACGGTGAATACGTTCCCGGGCCTTGTACACACCGCCCGTCACACCATGGGAGTGGGCTGCAAAAGAAGTAGGTAGTTTAACCTTCGGGAGAACGCTTACCACTTTGTGGTTCATGACTGGGGTGAAGTCGTAACAAGGTAGCCCTAGGGGAACCTGGGGCTGGATCACCTCCTTATACGATGATTACTCACGATGAGTGTCCACACAGATTGATGGTTTATGTAGTTTAAGAGATAGAGCACCCCCCAAGGTGTTCAACTTAGTGTCCCGTTCGTCTAGAGGCCTAGGACACCGCCCTTTCACGGCGGTAACAGGGGTTCGACTCCCCTACGGGATACCATTGGGTCGTTAGCTCAGTTGGTAGAGCAGTTGACTTTTAATCAATTGGTCGCAGGTTCGAATCCTGCACGACCCACCATTTCCTCCCGCGGAAATGCTTACTTTAGGTAAGAAAACAATGTGGGCGATTAGCTCAGTTGGGAGAGCACCTGCCTTACAAGCAGGGGGTCACTGGTTCGAGCCCGGTATCGCCCACCATTCTCTAAATGTTTTTGGATTTGAATTTCCAAACCACTTCAGTAAAACGGGTGTGGTTAGAATTTTCGACCGTCTAAGAATCTTTAGAAAATGTTTTCTTCGGCTACGCAGTAGCAAAGAACTCATGCTCTTTAACAATTTGGAAAGCTGACGAACAACGACTGTGATTAGTGGTTGTTCAATAAAAGTTCTCAAATCCTAACTTACTTTAAAATAAAGGTGATTTAGGTACCAACACACATTCAAGTGTTCTTGGAAACAGCACAATACGTTGTGATGTTTAATATTTGAGTCCGGCAAAATCGTGTCTGCACATGTATAAAAATGCAGACAACTTTGGTTGCTAACAAAGACCCTTTCGGGTTGTATGGTTAAGTGACTAAGCGTACACGGTGGATGCCTTGGCAGTCAGAGGCGATGAAAGACGTAGTAACTTGCGATAAGCCCAGATTAGGTAGTAACAACCTTTTGAGTCTGGGATTTCTGAATGGGGAAACCCACGTGCATAAGCACGTATCATTAACTGAATACATAGGTTAATGAGGCGAACCGGGGGAACTGAAACATCTAAGTACCCCGAGGAAAAGAAATCAACCGAGATTCCGAAAGTAGCGGCGAGCGAAATTGGACTAGCCCTTAAGCTTTTAATGATGCAGGTGAAGAGTCTGGAAAGTCTCGCGATACAGGGTGATAGCCCCGTAACCGACACATCATAATCAGTGAAATCGAGTAGGGCGGGACACGTGATATCCTGTCTGAATATGGGGGGACCATCCTCCAAGGCTAAATACTACTGACTGACCGATAGTGAACCAGTACCGTGAGGGAAAGGCGAAAAGAACCCCTGTGAGGGGAGTGAAATAGAACCTGAAACCGTGTACGTACAAGCAGTAGGAGCCCACTTTGTTGGGTGACTGCGTACCTTTTGTATAATGGGTCAGCGACTTATATTCAGTAGCAAGGTTAACCATCTAGGGGAGCCGTAGAGAAATCGAGTCTTAACTGGGCGTCGAGTTGCTGGATATAGACCCGAAACCAGGTGATCTAGCCATGGGCAGGTTGAAGGTTGAGTAACATCAACTGGAGGACCGAACCGACTAATGTTGAAAAATTAGCGGATGACTTGTGGCTAGGGGTGAAAGGCCAATCAAACCTGGAGATAGCTGGTTCTCCCCGAAATCTATTTAGGTAGAGCCTCGGACGAATACTACTGGGGGTAGAGCACTGTTAAGGCTAGGGGGTCATCCCGACTTACCAACCCTTTGCAAACTCCGAATACCAGTAAGTACTATCCGGGAGACACACGGCGGGTGCTAACGTCCGTCGTGGAGAGGGAAACAACCCAGACCGCCAGCTAAGGTCCCAAAGTATAGCTAAGTGGGAAACGATGTGGGAAGGCTTAGACAGCTAGGATGTTGGCTTAGAAGCAGCCATCATTTAAAGAAAGCGTAATAGCTCACTAGTCGAGTCGGCCTGCGCGGAAGATGTAACGGGGCTAAGCTATACACCGAAGCTGCGGCAATACAGTTTACTGTATTGGGTAGGGGAGCGTTCTGTAAGCCGTTGAAGGTGAATCGTAAGGTTTGCTGGAGGTATCAGAAGTGCGAATGCTGACATGAGTAACGATAATGGGGGTGAAAAACCTCCACGCCGGAAGACCAAGGGTTCCTGTCCAACGTTAATCGGGGCAGGGTAAGTCGACTCCTAAGGCGAGGCCGAAAGGCGTAGTCGATGGGAAACGGGTTAATATTCCCGTACTTCTTACAATTGCGATGGGGGGACGGAGAAGGCTAGGTGGGCCTGGCGACGGTTGTCCAGGTTCAAGTGCGTAGGCGGAAGGTTTAGGTAAATCCGGACTTTCATAACGCTGAGACACGATGTCGAGCATCTACGGATGTGAAGTCATTGATGCCATGCTTCCAGGAAAAGCCTCTAAGCTTCAGATTGTAAGGAATCGTACCCCAAACCGACACAGGTGGTCGGGTAGAGAATACCAAGGCGCTTGAGAGAACTCGGGTGAAGGAACTAGGCAAAATGGTACCGTAACTTCGGGAGAAGGTACGCTCTTGACGGTGAAGTCCCTTGCGGATGGAGCTATTGAGAGTCGCAGATACCAGGTGGCTGCAACTGTTTATTAAAAACACAGCACTGTGCAAAATCGTAAGATGACGTATACGGTGTGACGCCTGCCCGGTGCCGGAAGGTTAATTGATGGGGTTAGACTTCGGTCGAAGCTCTTGATCGAAGCCCCGGTAAACGGCGGCCGTAACTATAACGGTCCTAAGGTAGCGAAATTCCTTGTCGGGTAAGTTCCGACCTGCACGAATGGCGTAATGATGGCCACGCTGTCTCCACCCGAGACTCAGTGAAATTGAAATCGCTGTGAAGATGCAGTGTACCCGCGGCTAGACGGAAAGACCCCGTGAACCTTTACTACAGCTTGGCACTGAACATTGACCCTACATGTGTAGGATAGGTGGGAGACTTTGAAACCGGTACGCCAGTATCGGTGGAGTCAACCTTGAAATACCACCCTTGTAGTGTTGATGTTCTAACTTAGCCCCATTATCTGGGGTGAGGACAGTGCCTGGTGGGTAGTTTGACTGGGGCGGTCTCCTCCCAAAGAGTAACGGAGGAGCACGAAGGTGGGCTAAACACGGTTGGACATCGTGTGGTTAGTGCAATGGCATAAGCCCGCTTGACTGCGAGAATGACAATTCGAGCAGGTGCGAAAGCAGGTCATAGTGATCCGGTGGTTCTGAATGGAAGGGCCATCGCTCAACGGATAAAAGGTACTCCGGGGATAACAGGCTGATACCGCCCAAGAGTTCATATCGACGGCGGTGTTTGGCACCTCGATGTCGGCTCATCACATCCTGGGGCTGAAGTCGGTCCCAAGGGTATGGCTGTTCGCCATTTAAAGTGGTACGCGAGCTGGGTTTAGAACGTCGTGAGACAGTTCGGTCCCTATCTGCCGTGGGCGTTGGAAGATTGAAGGGGGCTGCTCCTAGTACGAGAGGACCGGAGTGGACGAACCTCTGGTGTTCGGGTTGTCACGCCAGTGGCATTGCCCGGTAGCTAAGTTCGGAATCGATAAGCGCTGAAAGCATCTAAGCGCGAAGCGAGCCCTGAGATGAGTCTTCCCTGGCACTTTAAGTGTCCTAAAGGGTTGTTCAAGACTAGAACGTTGATAGGCAGGGTGTGTAAGTGCTGCGAGGCATTGAGCTAACCTGTACTAATTGCCCGTGAGGCTTAACCATACAACACCCAAAGGGTTTTGATGGACTCAAAGCAAGAATATTGAATGTGTGACGAACTTTTACAGCTTTCCGAATTTTAAGAATTTGCTTGGCGACCATAGCGATTTGGACCCACCTGATTTCCATGCCGAACTCAGAAGTGAAACGAATTAGCGCCGATGGTAGTGTGGGGTCTCCCCATGTGAGAGTAGGACATCGCCAGGCTTTAATTTAGTGTTTGCCTTTTATAAAGGTGAAGACAAAATAGCGACTTTGCTTATTTACTAAGCAAGTCACCATAAAGTTCTAAATTATTTTAGAGTTTTATGTTGACTTACAGAGTCAATGGCGTATTATACGCATCCGCTTGAGAGGTTAAGGCCTTGAAAAGCAACGCTCTTTAACAATATAAACCTATCAATCTGTGTGGGCACTCGTTGATGATAATCCAATAGGTTGTTGCTTAGGCAATGACCGTTTCTTCGGAAACACATTGGGTTCAATGAACTGAGTGACCAATACGAATAGCTACTTGTAGCTATTTGGCACAGTCAATTCATTATCATTCTGTTGGAATGATAATAGCTTTAAAATTACCGTTTACTTTCGAGTAAGCGCAGTTTTGAAGTCAGTATTCATTGAG
This sequence comes from Vibrio sp. NH-UV-68, assembly GCF_042940635.1. NCBI lineage: Bacteria > Pseudomonadati > Pseudomonadota > Gammaproteobacteria > Vibrionales > Vibrionaceae > Vibrio > Vibrio sp. NH-UV-68. Next base: position 2,945,630 of record NZ_CP134975.1, on the reverse strand, counting down.
CCGAAAAAACTTAAATTGAAGAGTTTGATCATGGCTCAGATTGAACGCTGGCGGCAGGCCTAACACATGCAAGTCGAGCGGAAACGACAACATTGACCCTTCGGGTGATTTGTTGGGCGTCGAGCGGCGGACGGGTGAGTAATGCCTGGGAAATTGCCCTGATGTGGGGGATAACCATTGGAAACGATGGCTAATACCGCATGATGCCTACGGGCCAAAGAGGGGGACCTTCGGGCCTCTCGCGTCAGGATATGCCCAGGTGGGATTAGCTAGTTGGTGAGGTAATGGCTCACCAAGGCGACGATCCCTAGCTGGTCTGAGAGGATGATCAGCCACACTGGAACTGAGACACGGTCCAGACTCCTACGGGAGGCAGCAGTGGGGAATATTGCACAATGGGCGCAAGCCTGATGCAGCCATGCCGCGTGTATGAAGAAGGCCTTCGGGTTGTAAAGTACTTTCAGTCGTGAGGAAGGGGGTATCGTTAATAGCGGTATTCTTTGACGTTAGCGACAGAAGAAGCACCGGCTAACTCCGTGCCAGCAGCCGCGGTAATACGGAGGGTGCGAGCGTTAATCGGAATTACTGGGCGTAAAGCGCATGCAGGTGGTTCGTTAAGTCAGATGTGAAAGCCCGGGGCTCAACCTCGGAATAGCATTTGAAACTGGCGGACTAGAGTACTGTAGAGGGGGGTAGAATTTCAGGTGTAGCGGTGAAATGCGTAGAGATCTGAAGGAATACCAGTGGCGAAGGCGGCCCCCTGGACAGATACTGACACTCAGATGCGAAAGCGTGGGGAGCAAACAGGATTAGATACCCTGGTAGTCCACGCCGTAAACGATGTCTACTTGGAGGTTGTGGCCTTGAGCCGTGGCTTTCGGAGCTAACGCGTTAAGTAGACCGCCTGGGGAGTACGGTCGCAAGATTAAAACTCAAATGAATTGACGGGGGCCCGCACAAGCGGTGGAGCATGTGGTTTAATTCGATGCAACGCGAAGAACCTTACCTACTCTTGACATCTACAGAAGCCAGCGGAGACGCAGGTGTGCCTTCGGGAACTGTAAGACAGGTGCTGCATGGCTGTCGTCAGCTCGTGTTGTGAAATGTTGGGTTAAGTCCCGCAACGAGCGCAACCCTTATCCTTGTTTGCCAGCGAGTAATGTCGGGAACTCCAGGGAGACTGCCGGTGATAAACCGGAGGAAGGTGGGGACGACGTCAAGTCATCATGGCCCTTACGAGTAGGGCTACACACGTGCTACAATGGCGCATACAGAGGGCGGCGAGACAGCGATGTTAAGCGAATCCCAAAAAGTGCGTCGTAGTCCGGATTGGAGTCTGCAACTCGACTCCATGAAGTCGGAATCGCTAGTAATCGTGGATCAGAATGCCACGGTGAATACGTTCCCGGGCCTTGTACACACCGCCCGTCACACCATGGGAGTGGGCTGCAAAAGAAGTAGGTAGTTTAACCTTCGGGAGAACGCTTACCACTTTGTGGTTCATGACTGGGGTGAAGTCGTAACAAGGTAGCCCTAGGGGAACCTGGGGCTGGATCACCTCCTTATACGATGATTACTCACGATGAGTGTCCACACAGATTGATGGTTTATTAGTTTTAAAGACGATACTGGGTCTGTAGCTCAGGTGGTTAGAGCGTTCGCCTGATAAGCGAGAGGTCGGTGGTTCAAGTCCACTCAGACCCACCAATCTTCCTGTTAAGGGAATTGGCACACAGTATCAACACCTGATGGGGCTATAGCTCAGCTGGGAGAGCGCCTGCCTTGCACGCAGGAGGTCTGCGGTTCGATCCCGCATAGCTCCACCATCTTTAAGCGCATTAGTGATAGTGTCTTTAGAAATGGTTTCGATAGAAATCTTTGCTCTTTAACAATTTGGAAAGCTGACGAACAACGACCGTGATTGGTGGTTGTTCAATAAAAGTTCTCAAATCCTAACTTACTTTGAAATAGAGGTGATTTAGGTACCAACACACATTCAAGTGTTCTTGGAAACAGCACAATACGTTGTGATGTTTAATATTTGAGTCCGGCAAAATCGTGTCTGCACATGTATAAAAATGCAGACAACTTTGGTTGCTAACAAAGACCCTTTCGGGTTGTATGGTTAAGTGACTAAGCGTACACGGTGGATGCCTTGGCAGTCAGAGGCGATGAAAGACGTAGTAACTTGCGATAAGCCCAGATTAGGTAGTAACAACCTTTTGAGTCTGGGATTTCTGAATGGGGAAACCCACGTGCATAAGCACGTATCATTAACTGAATACATAGGTTAATGAGGCGAACCGGGGGAACTGAAACATCTAAGTACCCCGAGGAAAAGAAATCAACCGAGATTCCGAAAGTAGCGGCGAGCGAAATTGGACTAGCCCTTAAGCTTTTAATGATGCAGGTGAAGAGTCTGGAAAGTCTCGCGATACAGGGTGATAGCCCCGTAACCGACACATCATAATCAGTGAAATCGAGTAGGGCGGGACACGTGATATCCTGTCTGAATATGGGGGGACCATCCTCCAAGGCTAAATACTACTGACTGACCGATAGTGAACCAGTACCGTGAGGGAAAGGCGAAAAGAACCCCTGTGAGGGGAGTGAAATAGAACCTGAAACCGTGTACGTACAAGCAGTAGGAGCCCACTTTGTTGGGTGACTGCGTACCTTTTGTATAATGGGTCAGCGACTTATATTCAGTAGCAAGGTTAACCATCTAGGGGAGCCGTAGAGAAATCGAGTCTTAACTGGGCGTCGAGTTGCTGGATATAGACCCGAAACCAGGTGATCTAGCCATGGGCAGGTTGAAGGTTGAGTAACATCAACTGGAGGACCGAACCGACTAATGTTGAAAAATTAGCGGATGACTTGTGGCTAGGGGTGAAAGGCCAATCAAACCTGGAGATAGCTGGTTCTCCCCGAAATCTATTTAGGTAGAGCCTCGGACGAATACTACTGGGGGTAGAGCACTGTTAAGGCTAGGGGGTCATCCCGACTTACCAACCCTTTGCAAACTCCGAATACCAGTAAGTACTATCCGGGAGACACACGGCGGGTGCTAACGTCCGTCGTGGAGAGGGAAACAACCCAGACCGCCAGCTAAGGTCCCAAAGTATAGCTAAGTGGGAAACGATGTGGGAAGGCTTAGACAGCTAGGATGTTGGCTTAGAAGCAGCCATCATTTAAAGAAAGCGTAATAGCTCACTAGTCGAGTCGGCCTGCGCGGAAGATGTAACGGGGCTAAGCTATACACCGAAGCTGCGGCAATACAGTTTACTGTATTGGGTAGGGGAGCGTTCTGTAAGCCGTTGAAGGTGAATCGTAAGGTTTGCTGGAGGTATCAGAAGTGCGAATGCTGACATGAGTAACGATAATGGGGGTGAAAAACCTCCACGCCGGAAGACCAAGGGTTCCTGTCCAACGTTAATCGGGGCAGGGTAAGTCGACTCCTAAGGCGAGGCCGAAAGGCGTAGTCGATGGGAAACGGGTTAATATTCCCGTACTTCTTACAATTGCGATGGGGGGACGGAGAAGGCTAGGTGGGCCTGGCGACGGTTGTCCAGGTTCAAGTGCGTAGGCGGAAGGTTTAGGTAAATCCGGACTTTCATAACGCTGAGACACGATGTCGAGCATCTACGGATGTGAAGTCATTGATGCCATGCTTCCAGGAAAAGCCTCTAAGCTTCAGATTGTAAGGAATCGTACCCCAAACCGACACAGGTGGTCGGGTAGAGAATACCAAGGCGCTTGAGAGAACTCGGGTGAAGGAACTAGGCAAAATGGTACCGTAACTTCGGGAGAAGGTACGCTCTTGACGGTGAAGTCCCTTGCGGATGGAGCTATTGAGAGTCGCAGATACCAGGTGGCTGCAACTGTTTATTAAAAACACAGCACTGTGCAAAATCGTAAGATGACGTATACGGTGTGACGCCTGCCCGGTGCCGGAAGGTTAATTGATGGGGTTAGACTTCGGTCGAAGCTCTTGATCGAAGCCCCGGTAAACGGCGGCCGTAACTATAACGGTCCTAAGGTAGCGAAATTCCTTGTCGGGTAAGTTCCGACCTGCACGAATGGCGTAATGATGGCCACGCTGTCTCCACCCGAGACTCAGTGAAATTGAAATCGCTGTGAAGATGCAGTGTACCCGCGGCTAGACGGAAAGACCCCGTGAACCTTTACTACAGCTTGGCACTGAACATTGACCCTACATGTGTAGGATAGGTGGGAGACTTTGAAACCGGTACGCCAGTATCGGTGGAGTCAACCTTGAAATACCACCCTTGTAGTGTTGATGTTCTAACTTAGCCCCATTATCTGGGGTGAGGACAGTGCCTGGTGGGTAGTTTGACTGGGGCGGTCTCCTCCCAAAGAGTAACGGAGGAGCACGAAGGTGGGCTAAACACGGTTGGACATCGTGTGGTTAGTGCAATGGCATAAGCCCGCTTGACTGCGAGAATGACAATTCGAGCAGGTGCGAAAGCAGGTCATAGTGATCCGGTGGTTCTGAATGGAAGGGCCATCGCTCAACGGATAAAAGGTACTCCGGGGATAACAGGCTGATACCGCCCAAGAGTTCATATCGACGGCGGTGTTTGGCACCTCGATGTCGGCTCATCACATCCTGGGGCTGAAGTCGGTCCCAAGGGTATGGCTGTTCGCCATTTAAAGTGGTACGCGAGCTGGGTTTAGAACGTCGTGAGACAGTTCGGTCCCTATCTGCCGTGGGCGTTGGAAGATTGAAGGGGGCTGCTCCTAGTACGAGAGGACCGGAGTGGACGAACCTCTGGTGTTCGGGTTGTCACGCCAGTGGCATTGCCCGGTAGCTAAGTTCGGAATCGATAAGCGCTGAAAGCATCTAAGCGCGAAGCGAGCCCTGAGATGAGTCTTCCCTGGCACTTTAAGTGTCCTAAAGGGTTGTTCAAGACTAGAACGTTGATAGGCAGGGTGTGTAAGTGCTGCGAGGCATTGAGCTAACCTGTACTAATTGCCCGTGAGGCTTAACCATACAACACCCAAAGGGTTTTGATTGGACTCAAAGCAAGAATATTGAATGTGTGACGAACTTTTACAGCTTTCCGAATTTTAAGAATTTGCTTGGCGACCATAGCGATTTGGACCCACCTGATTTCCATGCCGAACTCAGAAGTGAAACGAATTAGCGCCGATGGTAGTGTGGGGTCTCCCCATGTGAGAGTAGGACATCGCCAGGCTTTAATTTAGTGTTTGCCTTTTATAAAGGTGAAGACAAAAAATGGACACTTGCGAATGCGAGTACGCCACTGCGGAGTGGTAGTTCAGTTGGTTAGAATACCGGCCTGTCACGCCGGGGGTCGCGGGTTCGAGTCCCGTCCACTCCGCCATTATACTAAGCCAAAGTCGAAAGACTTGGGCTTTTTTACGTCGGTATAAAATCGGCTTGGTGATGGCTAGACGGTGAAATGTCTGCGTCTCAGTAAAAAGGCCAGCTAGTGCTGACCTCTCATATCGCTTGTGGCTAAAGAATAATGTCTCTTACTTCTGGATCTTTGCGCTCTAGATAGTGAATAGACTTAATACGGCGAATGGTACGGCAACGGCCTCGGATCAATAGTGTTTCTGTCGTTGCAATATTTCCCGAACGAGTGATCCCTTCTAATAAATCACCTTTAGTGATGCCTGTAGCAGAAAAGATAACATTATCACTACGTGCCATGTCTTCCATGGCAAGTACGACGTTGGCTTGTACATCCATCTCTTCACAGCGCTTGAGCTCATTAGCACCATAAATACGATTTTCTTCACTGTCGCCTTTCACTTGGTGGCGTGGCAGTAAACGGCCATGCATGTCCCCATCAAGAGCGCGGATCACTGCGGCAGAAACAACGCCTTCAGGAGCACCACCAATGCAGTACATCGCATCGACTTCGCTATCTGGCATACAGGTGAGAATTGATGCCGCTACGTCGCCATCAGGCACAGCAAATACGCGCACGCCCATAGATTGCATTTGTGCAATGACATCGTCGTGGCGTGGCTTAGCGAGCGTAGTGACCACTAAAGTATCTAACGTCTTATTGAGCGCTGCGGCGATATTCTCTAGGTTTTCTTTTAATGGTTTATTCAAATCGATACAACCCTTTGCGCCAGGGCCTACAACCAGTTTTTCCATGTACATGTCTGGGGCTTTTAGAAAGCTTCCTTTCTCGCCAGCCGCCAATACTGCCAATGCGTTCGATTGACCCATTGCGGTCATGCGAGTCCCTTCAATTGGGTCAACTGCGATATCGACTTCATCACCACCAATACCAACACATTCACCAATGTAGAGCATGGGTGCATCATCAATCTCGCCTTCGCCAATAACGATCTCGCCACTGATATCGGTTTTATTAAGTAGGCTGCGCATCACTTCCACGGCAGCGCCGTCGGCTGCATTTTTATCGCCACGGCCAAGCCACTTATATCCTGCAAGTGCTGCCCCTTCAGTAACTCGAGAAAAGGCCATTGCTAAATCGCGTTTCATGATGACTCCAAAGTAAAAGGATTGAGAGAAATTAAATCGGCAGAATTTTATCACATCAAAAAGGAAACGTTTGCCTTTTCGCTTTTGTTGGTATTGAACTGGATCAATCTTGTTGGTTATATTGGCCGTGAAACACTCAAACACCTTAAGATGTAAAGGTATTGTCAATTAGCGCTGAATTTTTAATCAAATGATGCAAAAAGTACAATATAGAGAGTGTTTCTCTGCGCATGGCTGAGTAGAATGGGGATAAATAAGGTTTAGGTCACCGATGATCAAAACCCTTCTCCGGATAACCTATAGGTAGGCTAAAATGTCTTTTGAAGTACTAGAACAACTAGAAGCAAAAATTCAAACCGCTGTTGATACAATTGCTCTTTTACAAATGGAAGTAGAAGAACTAAAAGAAGAGAAAGAGAAGCTGGCGACGGAGGCTAACGAGCTACGTAACAATCGTGCAGAGCTTGAACAGAAAGCAGAACTAATGCAACAAGAGCACAACGCGTGGCAAGAGCGTATTCGTAATCTACTGGGTAAAATGGACGACGTTGAGTAATACGTCTTCATATCAATCAAAAAAGGCTGAACCTAACGTTCGGCCTTTTTTCTGGCGTTTTTTGTCTACATCGGCTTAAACTCGTGGGCGTACGCCGAGAGTATGGCATAGCGCGTAGGTCATCTCTGCACGGTTGAGTGTGTAGAAGTGGAAATCCTTTACGCCTTCACGACTTAAAATACGCACCATGTCGATTGCCTGGCTTGCTCCTACCAACTGACGAGTAGTTGGATCGTCATCAAGGCCTTCAAACTGCTTTGCCATCCATCCTGGAACCTTAACTGCATTTTGCGCTGCGAAGCGCGAGGCTTGTTTGAAGTTTGAAACGGGTAATATCCCCGGTACGATCTCGACATCAATGCCAGCCGCTACACAGCGGTCACGAAAGCGTAAGTAGCTCTCGACATCAAAAAAGAATTGGGTTATTGCTCGATTGGCGCCAGCGTCGACTTTACGTTTAAGATTAAGAAGATCTGACTGAGCGCTTTTGGCTTCTGGGTGCACTTCAGGAAAAGCGGCGACTGAAATATCAAAATCATGGCGTGCTTTTAACAGTTCAACTAAGTCAGAGGCATACATATCAGGTTTTCCGCCACTAGGTGGAATGTCACCGCGCAGCGCCACAATGTTTTGAATGCCATTTGCCCAGTAGTCATCTGCAATCTGGATTAGCTCATCACGAGAAGCGTCGATACAGGTCAAGTGCGGGGCTGCCACGAGACCCGTTTCGGCTTTAATCTCTTTGATGATCGAGTGAGTTCTATCACGCTCACCAGAGTTGGCGCCGTAAGTGACGGAAACAAATTTAGGTTTGAGGTTTTTTAAGCGATGTACTGAGTTCCACAACGTTTCTTCCATTTTCTCGCTGCTCGGTGGAAAAAACTCAAATGACACATTGATATTGTCAGATAGTTCCGCGACATTCTGATTTAAAGCGTCAATATGACCCGCGTGTGTGTATCCCATCTTGCTCTCTCCCTGTGGCATCCCAGCCAACAAACATAAATTTTAAATCGATGTTTAGACGTCTATATGTCTACAGAATGTATTGAATACGTTTTAAAGTCAACTGCGTGTGTATGAATTTTTCTCAAGTTAATAATGAGCCAGTTTCAAGTTTAGTGACAGAGCCACTGTTAGCACTAACTAGACACAAAAAAGGCGCTAGATAAGTCTAGCGCCTGATAACTAAAGTAGGCTTGATAATAGATTGAGATCCGATTGAATAGCCCCTGCGGTGACCTCTCTACCCGCACCAGGCCCTCGAATTACCAGTGGATTATCTTTATACCATTTACTCTCAATAGCAAAGATATTGTCGCAAGGCAGCAGGTTGGCGAGTGCATGCTCTTTCGTTAATGCCTCTACGCCAACCGTTGCTTTACCATTTTTCTCTAAGCGCGCTACGTAACGCAGTACCTTGTCTTCGCGTTGGGCTTTTTCAAGCCGCTCTGCGAGTAACTCACTCAATAATTGGCTCTTATCAAGGAACTCATCTAATGAAAGCTGAGCTAACTCATCAGGCACTAAGCTCTCAACTTTGACCGCTTCCGGTTCGATAGCTAATCCAGACTCACGGGCAAGAATGACCAATTTACGCATCACGTCAGAGCCATCAAGATCGCTACGAGGGTCAGGTTCTGTTAAGCCTTGTTGCCAAGCAAGATCGACAAGTTCTGCAAACGGCACGCTGCCATCGTATTGTTGAAATAACCACGAGAGCGTACCGGAAAAAATGCCCGATAAAGCACTAATGTCATCACCACTTTCACGTAAATCTCTGACGGTGTGATTGATTGGTAAGCCAGCTCCGACGGTGGCGTTGTACAGCCAGTGGCGGTTAATTTTGGCAAACGCATCTTGAACTTGATGATAGTAGTGACTTGATGCTGATCCGGCGACTTTATTGGCCGAAATTAAGTGCATTCCTTGTTCGGCGATTTCTAAATAACGTCCGGCAAGCTCTTTACTGGCCGTTACATCCAGTACCACTAAATCGTCATACCCTTGTAGTGCACCGAGCTTTTCGATCCAGTCGCTTCCTTGGTAACTGATCGCCTCTTCATCGAAATGCGCACTCACTTCACTGGCTACTATCCCTTGATCGTTAAACCAATAGGTTTGACTATCGACAACGGCGACGAGCTCAAAATTCATCCCGTGACGTTTTTCAAGTTCATATTTTTGTTCACAAAACAGCTCTAACCAACTTGAGCCGATATTACCTTTACCACATAACGCGATGGCGACGCGCTTTTGTGCTTGAAAAAGCTGGCTGTGGATCGCTTTGACTAATGGGTTGGTATCAATGGTGCGTAGCACGGCGACTAAACTTAGCCCCGACAGTGACTCAGAAATAAATTCCACTGGTGCATTTTTTAGTTGCTGATAGAAACCGTAACAATGGTTAGGGTTCTTAGTGACACCAGCTCCAACCGCCGCGACCATGGCGTAACCTTCTTTGAGTTTGAGCTCAGCTTCAATCGCGGTGTCTTGCAAGTATTCTAGTGCACCACCAACGATTTCGCTGGTATAGGCCAAACGCAGACGATGTTTGTCAGGTTGTGACTCGTAGGTCAGAGGCTCAAGTTGAGCGCGTTTAAGGCTCGCTAAGACTTCGTTCTCGAAGCGTGTGAAATCATGCCCTGACGAGAAGCTCAGTTGAATCAATTGCACTTCATCAAGTGAGGAGATGATTTTTGCACCGCGGCCAGAGGCAAGAACGCGCTCAATGCGGGTTGAGCCTGATTCGGGTTGATAGCTGCAACGTAAGTGCAAATCCATGGTGCTTTGCGCAACAGGCTGGAGAGTCCGGCTGTGCAACACGGGCGCAGCTAGGCGAGCCAATTCACTGGCTTCATCTAACCTTAATAGTGGAAGTAAACAAGCATCAGAGACCAACCTAGGATCAGCACTGTACACACCAGCTACATCGCTCCAAATCGTCACTCGACTGACTTCGGCCAATGCGCCAATCACAGTTGCTGAGTAATCAGAGCCGTTCCGACCGAGTAGTACTGTACGGCCTAACGTGTCCTGAGCCATAAAGCCAGTAATGACGATTCGGTGGTGCGCGTGTTGCACCAAGGCTTCTTTGATCAGAGGATAAGACGCACCGAAATCGACCTCGGGTTGTGTGCCAGTTTGAGCTCGTAAAAAAGCGCGCGCGTCTTGCGCGGTTGCAGGCAGATCTGCTTGATTGAGTAAAGCGGCGAGTAAGCGCGAAGACCATACTTCACCGTGACCGAGTACCGCCGCTTTATCGGCGTCGGTTAATGGCGCCGTTAGCTCACCTAGGGTCGTGAACTCATCGCGCAGCGTGGCAAGCAATAGTTGCTTTTCATCGCCTTCAACAAGCGCTTCAATTAGCTCACTTTGATATTGGCGTAGCGTCTGAAGCTCTTCGTGTGCGAGGCGGCCATCTTTGTTGAGCGCGTCCAAAAAAGCAATCAGACGGTTGGTGGTTTTGCCCGCCGCGGAAACAACGATCAAGTCCTCAGCATTGGAATACTCTTTGAGTATGCCAACGACTCGACGGTAACAATCTGGGTCAGCAAGGCTACTGCCACCGAATTTATGCAGTTGACGTGGCGTGGCAGACATTACGCAGCCTCCTTCACTTTATTAAATGCTTGAGTGAGGTCGTCAATCAGATCTTCACTATCTTCTAAACCAACAGATAAGCGTAATAGCTGTTGTGATATACCCGCTTCGGCTAGCGCAATTTCACCCATAGCTCGATGCGTCATTGAGGCAGGGTGGCAAATCAAGCTTTCAACACCGCCTAATGACTCTGCTAGAGAAAAGAGTTCGAGATGGCCAACAAAGGCTTTAAGTTGTTCAAAGCTACCTGCAAACTCAAAACTTAACATTGAGCCAAAGCCAGTTTGCTGCTTTTTAGCGATCTCATGGCCGGGGTGATTTGGCAGACTTGGATGATAGATGGCGCTGACCAAAGACTCGCTCTGTAGGAACTGTAAGACTTTACTGGCACCTTCTTCGTGGGCTTTCATACGCGCGCCTAGGGTTCGCAGACCGCGCAGCGTCATATAGCTGTCAAATGGCGTTCCTGTTGCGCCAATGCAGTTGCCCCACCAAGAAAGCTCTTCAGCATGTTGCTCGGTTTTGGTGATCACAACACCGCCAATCACATCCGAGTGACCATTAATGTACTTAGTGGTTGAGTGAATAACAAAATCTGCACCTAGCTCGAGCGGCTTTTGGAAAACAGGCGTTAAAAAAGTATTGTCGACCGCGACCAGTGCACCGACTTGTTTGGCTTGTTGACACAGTTTTTCAATATCGACCACGCGTACTAATGGATTTGATGGCGTTTCTATCAAGATAAGTTTTGGCTTTTGAGCGAGCGCATTAGAGAGCGTTTTTTGATCAGATTGGTCAACGAATGCTACTTTGAAGTCTCCTTTCTGAGCGCGGGTATTGAATAGGCGGTATGTTCCGCCGTAGCAGTCATGGGGGGCAACAATTAAATCCTCAGGCCCTAGGAAGGCCGAGACCCACAAATTCAATGCAGAGGTACCACAGTTAGTCACTACCGCCCCTTTGCCTGATTCAAGCTCATACAGTGCGGTTTCAAGCAAGCCTCGGTTTGGGTTGCCCGAGCGGGTGTAGTCATATTGAGGCACTTCACCAAAGGCCGGGAAGCTATAGTTCGTTGAGAGATAAATAGGGGGAACAACGGCGTGATGTTGAGTGTCTGACTCGATACCAGTACGTACCGCGATTGTGGCTGGTTTACGGGTGCTCATGGGCGTTTCCTTTCGAACTATAGTGACTTGTTGCAGGGAATGCGCTATATCTTGAAGATGTCAGATATGAGCAATTCCAACTCCATTTCTGACCACTTTACTTGTCATTTTTGTGGACGTCAATACTTCTAGACGTCTATATGTCTTTGCTTGTGGACATAAATGCCGCTAAAATTGCGGCTTCTAATTTCAAACATACATTTTTACAAAGGTGCGCAATGGCAGACTGGAATGGCGAATACATTAGCCCGTACGCTGAGCATGGAAAAAAAAGTGAGCAAGTAAAGAAGATTACTGTTTCTATTCCATTGAAAGTATTAAAGGTTTTAACTGATGAACGTACGCGCCGTCAGATCAATAACCTGCGCCACGCGACAAACAGTGAGCTATTGTGCGAAGCGTTTTTGCACGCATACACAGGTCAGCCACTGCCAACGGATGAAGACTTGCGTAAAGATCGCCCGGATGATATTCCGACAGAGGTGAAAAAACTAATGACAGAAATGGGCATTGAGTTCGAAGCGTTTGATGAATAATCACCACGGCATGTCATTTTTTTCTGCAAGGTAAAATTCTTAAAAAAAAACCGCTGTATCAAACAGCGGTTTTTTTGTTCATCACAACAGGCTTACTCTGCCATGTAGTTTTCTGGCATTTCTATTCGCGCGACACCAGAGTCGACAGCCGCTTGCGCGACTGCTTTAGCTACGCGAGACAATAGGCGAGAGTCCATTGGTTTTGGAATGATGTAATCTGGACCAAATGACAGCGCGCTAACCCCCGCGGCTTTTAATACTTCTGCTGGCACTTCTTCTTTGGCGAGCTGACGAATGGCTTCAACCGCGGCCAGTTTCATCTCATCATTGATTTCGCTAGCACGCACATCCAGCGCACCACGGAAGATGAATGGGAAACACAGCACGTTATTGACTTGGTTCGGATAGTCACTGCGTCCGGTTCCCATGATCAGATCTTGGCGAACGGCTCTGGCTAGCTCTGGCTTGATTTCTGGATCTGGATTCGAACAAGCAAACACAATCGGCTTATCGGCCATCAATTTAAGCGCCTCGGGCGGCAGCAAGTTTGGACCTGATACACCTAAGAACAGATCGGCCCCTTCAATTACATCTTCTAACGTTCGTTTATCAGTATTGTTAGCAAATAGCTGTTTGTATTCATTGAGATCTTCACGACGAGTATGAATAACGCCTTTGCGATCCAGCATGTAGATTTTCTCACGCATTGCGCCACATTTGATCAGCAGTTCCATACAAGCAACGGCGGCAGCGCCGGCACCAAGACAGACTATGGTTGCGTCTTGAAGTTTCTTTCCTTGCAATTCAATCGCATTTAACATCCCCGCAGCCGTCACAATCGCAGTTCCGTGTTGGTCATCGTGGAACACAGGTACATCACAACGCTCAATCAACTGTCTTTCAATCTCAAAACAATCCGGTGCTTTGATATCTTCTAGGTTAATACCGCCAAAGGTATCGGCGATGTTGGCAACGGTATCAACAAATTCTTCGATAGTGCGGTGTTTGACCTCAATATCAATCGAATCAAGACCTGCAAAGCGCTTAAAGAGCAGTGCTTTACCTTCCATAACAGGTTTTGATGCCATTGGACCTAGGTTACCCAAGCCTAAAATTGCGGTACCGTTTGAGATTACAGCTACCATATTGCCTTTTGAGGTGTACTTATAGACGTTATCGACGTTTTGGGCGATTTCGCGTACGGGTTCTGCAACGCCTGGGCTGTAGGCGAGCGCTAGGTCTCTGGCGGTTTCGGCTGGGGTAGTCAGCTCAACAGAAATTTTGCCTGGCGTCGGGTAGGCATGGTAATCCAATGCTTGCTGACGGAATTGCTCTTCAGGAGATAGTTGTTGAGGATTGTCATCGGACATAGGTGTAGGTACTCGTTAATAATTATATGGAAAGGGGAATCCATTTTAGAGTAACTAAGTCAAGCTGCCTAGGTCAGAATGCGAGCGGAAGCAATAAAAGGTTGTAAAAGTCGGCTGATAAGACCAGATATCAAGAGGGATCACTGGTAATGCCTAGTATCAATAACACAATACTCTGAATGAATGCTAATTACCCTATGATAGATAACAAAAAAGGACGCCTGAGCGTCCTTTCTAGATTCGATATCTAAGCAGAAATTACTTCTTGCTTGATAGAGCACCGAAACGTTTGTTGAAGCGATCAACACGGCCGCCTGTATCTACGATACGTTGCTTACCAGTGTAGAATGGGTGACATTTGTCACATACGTCTAGGTGGATAGACTCTTTGCTTAGCGTTGAGTTGAACTCGAAAGAGTTGCCGCAAGAACAAGTCGCTTTAACTGCTTTGTACTCTGGGTGGATACCAGCTTTCATGGGAGAACCTCTGAATATAGGCCGTGTCGCTATCCGATTCTAAGCCGGACACCACACGTAGTTAATAAAAGTTGCTTGGATACCGCCGCCAAATGACAGCCATATCTCTAAGGCGCGATATAGTAATGAATCGCGCCACAGTGATCAACCGATTTAACCATAAATCTGCTACTTTTTTAGCCGAAACTTGCCGTTGTCGTGGGTGCGGAGTCGCTTTCTTGTCGGTCATTTTTACCTTAGACTAAGCAGCGTTACCTCCCCAAGAGCTCGATAGCCACTATGCGACCAACGATTGCCCGAGTAGCGTTACCTGTGCCACTCGATAAACAATTCGATTATCTGATACCGAATCACCTGTTTCCGATTATCGGTGGCCGTGTATCGGTGCCTTTTGGGCGGCAAACGTTAGTCGGTTTGGTGACGGCTTTGGTTAATGAGTCAGAATTTGAGCTGACAAAAATCAAACCGATTAAACAAGTGCTTGATAGTCAACCAGTTTGGCCTGAACGGCTTTATGCCTTACTTCATTGGTGCAGCCAGTTCTATCAATATCCGCTCGGCGAGACTTTATTCAATGCGATGCCAAGTGCTTTGCGCAAAGGGAAGCCCGCTGATTTTGCCACGCTGGTTTCGTGGCAACTGACCGCGAGTGGTCGCGATCAACTGATGCAGGGATTTGGTCGCGCGGTGAAGCAGGCGAAGGTCATGCACATGCTTGAAGCCGGATCTGTCGCACACCAAGAGTTTATTGATCAAGAGATCAGCTCGTCAGTATTAAAAACCTTAGTGGAAAAAGACTGGATTGCATCGTTAGAAAGCAAGCCAGTGATTCGCGATTGGCATCAAGATGTTGAGGCCAACGTCGACAAACCTAAGCTCAATGCTGAGCAGGCCGTTGCGATTGCGACGGTAAACAGCGCGCAAGGGTTTGGCTGTTATTTACTGGAAGGGGTGACCGGGTCGGGTAAAACCGAAGTCTACTTAAATATGATAAAGCCAGTACTAGAGCAAGGCGCGCAAGCGTTAGTGCTGGTGCCTGAAATCGGATTGACTCCGCAAACCATCAATCGCTTTAAACGCCGCTTTAATGTACCGGTTGAAGTGATCCACTCAGGTTTAAATGATACCGAGCGACTCAATGCTTGGTTGAGCGCGCGTGATAATGCCGCAGGGATTGTCATTGGCACGCGTTCTGCGCTACTGACACCATTTGCTAAGCTAGGCATCATTATTGTTGATGAGGAGCATGACGCTTCATATAAACAGCAAGATAGCTTGCGTTATCATGCCCGCGATGTCGCGGTGATGCGTGCCAATAAAGAGCAAATTCCAATTGTATTAGGATCGGCCACGCCAGCACTAGAAACATTACACAACGCCTTAGTGGGAAAGTACCATCATCTGGTTCTGTCAGCGCGCGCCGGAAATGCGACCCCAACCACCAACAAAGTACTCGACGTTAAAGGCCTCTATCTTGAAAGTGGTTTATCGGCGCCCTTGATTGCTGAAATGCGTAAGCACCTTAATGCAGGCAATCAGGTCATGCTGTTTTTGAATCGACGCGGGTTCTCTCCGGCATTGATGTGTCATGAATGTGGCTGGATAGCCGAATGTAAGCGTTGTGATGCGTACTACACCTATCACCAAAACAGCAGTGAAATTCGCTGCCATCACTGTGGCTCTCAGCAACCGATCATTCACCAATGCCAAGGGTGCGGCTCGACACACCTGGTGACCGTTGGTGTTGGTACTGAACAATTAGAGCATCAGCTATCCGAGTTGTTTCCTGAGTACAAAACCATTCGGATTGATCGCGACAGCACACGTCGTAAGGGAAGTTTGGAAAGCGCCTTGACCGCAATTCGCAATGGTGAGTATCAAATCTTAATTGGAACTCAGATGCTGGCTAAAGGACACCATTTTCCTGATGTGACGCTGGTGGCCTTACTGGATGTCGACGGTTCGCTCTACAGTAGTGACTTTCGAGCGTCTGAGCGACTTGCTCAATTATTTATTCAAGTTGCTGGCCGTGCGGGGCGAGCGAGTAAGCCTGGCGAGGTTGTATTACAAACTCACCACCCAGAGCACAGCTTGCTGCAAGCCTTGCTGAGCAAAAGTTATCGTCACTTTGCTGAAACCGCACTTGAAGAGCGCAAAGTGGCTCAGCTACCACCGTTCTCGTTTTTAACTCTATTTCGTGCAGAGGCCAATCAATCGGCATTGGTTGAAGAGTTTCTTCGCCAGGTGCGCCATACGTTAGAGGCACATCCGTTGTTTGACCAATACTGCCAAGTGCTTGGGCCAACGCCCGCCCCACTGGCTAAGCGAGCTGGCAAGTTTCGTTGGCAATTGCTGTTGCAAACGCAAAGTCGCCCTATGATGCAAAAGTTACTCGCGAGTGCGAAACCAGCAATAGCCTTATTGCCAAATGCGAAAAAAGTACGTTGGACACTCGATATAGAACCGCAAGATCTTAGTTAGTGAAAGGTGGTCTGAAGGACATTTTATTGGCAGAGCCTTGCTTGAATCATAACTACAGCGTTCTCTATTCACCAACTTTTCATTTATTTGTGATGTTAATCACTGGCTGGCTGCCATTTTTGTTAAATCCCCCGTAACTTTGTGTTATGAAATGAATACACTAGGTAGTCTGCAATGCGTTGTTTTCACTTCATACTTTGCAAGTTAAACGATTGCTTAGTGCAGGTAATTACAAGATAGGCTTTAGCCTGCGAATTTGTGTCACTCTGCTCACAGAGAATATGATTATTTTTAACTAGAGGCTTAGGTGGCATCTGCTACCGGATTGGAACATTTAAAGAGGGTTAGTACACTATGGCGACAATGAAGGATGTTGCCCAGCTTGCGGGAGTTTCAACAGCGACGGTTTCTCGAGCGCTAATGAATCCGGAAAAAGTATCATCAGCGACGAGAAAACGAGTAGAAGACGCTGTTTTAGAAGCTGGATATTCACCAAATTCGTTGGCACGTAATCTACGCCGCAACGAATCAAAAACGATCATCGCGATCATTCCTGACATCTGCGATCCTTACTACACTGAAATTATTCGTGGCATTGAAGATGCCGCGATGGAGCATGGCTATATTGTGCTGCTCGGTGATAGTGGTCTACAGAAACGACGTGAAAGCTCATTTGTTAACTTGGTTTTCACTAAACAAGCTGATGGCATGCTGTTGCTGGGCACTGATTTACCATTCGATGTCAGCAAACCAGAACAAAAAAATCTACCGCCGATGGTGATGGCTTGTGAATATGCGCCTGAGCTTGAGCTGCCTACCGTGCATATTGATAACTTAACGTCTGCCTTTGAAGCCGTTAATTACCTTACTCAGATGGGCCATAAACGTATTGCCGAAATTTCTGGACCAGAGAGTGCGGCATTGTGTCATTTCCGCCATCAAGGTTATCAGCAAGCTCTGCGTCGAGCGGGCTTGACAATGAACCCTGCCTATCGCGCATTTGGCGACTTTACCTTTGAAGCCGGGGCGCTAGCGGTTCGTCAGCTATTGGCCCTGCCAGAACCTCCGACTGCGATATTTTGTCATAACGATGCGATGGCGATTGGGGCGATTCAACAAGCTAAAAAGCTTGGTTTGCGTGTGCCTCAGGATTTGTCATTGGTGGGCTTTGATGACATTCAATTTGCTCAATTTTGCGATCCACCGTTGACGACGATCTCTCAGCCACGCTACGAAATTGGTCGTCAAGCGATGTTGATGATGCTTGAGATTTTGCGTGGTCATGATGTACGAGCAGGTTCGCGTCTGCTGGAAACCACATTAGTAATACGTGAAAGTGCTGCACCACCGAGAGTGCTATAAGTTGCAGCGATAGTCAGCGGCGCGTTTTGATGCGCCGCTGCCATTTCAAGTCTGTCATCGTGCAGCAATCTGCATTAACATGTCGGTCAGTTGTAACCAATTACATTGATGTTCAGTCGTGGCGAATAGAGATTACGTAAAAAGAGGTCGTGGCACCCAAAGCCGAAAACCTGCAAAAAACAAAGCCGCTCCGCGTCGAAAGCCGTGGCGTAGTGGTTTGCTTGCCTTAATTCTGTTAGGCGTGTTTGGCTATGGATTGTATTTACTCAGTCAGGATCCTGAACCGCCAACGCCTGTGGCTCAACCCACGCAGACAAAACCGCAAGCGAAGCCTAAGTCGATACTGCCGCCGCCTCCTGAAGAGAAGTGGGATTATGTCGAGTCTTTGCCAAGCCGCGAAGTTGCGGTGAAAGCCAAAGAGCAGGTCGTGTCTGAAATTCCCTACATTATGCAGTGTGGTGCCTACAAAAATGGCAAAGATGCGGAAGCACGTAAGCTAGACATCGCGTTCCAGGGGATCAACAGTAAAATCCGCAAGAAAGAAGACAGCAGTTGGTATCGCGTGGTATTAGGCCCATACAAATTTAAGCGTGATGCAGAGCGAGATAAGCACAAACTCCAGCGTGCCAAGATCGAGCCTTGTGCGATTTGGAAAGAAACGCAATAAATCCTATAAAAACGAACCGAGAGGTTCGTTTTTTGTTCTTGGCGATCCCGAGTTTCTCCCTTGAATTCCTAACGAGCCAACCTCATATAGTTTCTAACACTAAAAATTCATAATTATGAGGCCCTACTCGTGACTACCATTGTCTCTGTACGTCGTAATAATAAAGTCGTCATCGCTGGTGACGGACAAGTATCTCTCGGTAACACAGTAATGAAGGGCAATGCGCGCAAAGTGCGTCGCCTCTATAACAATAAAGTACTGGCTGGCTTTGCTGGTAGTACTGCCGATGCTTTTACCTTGTTTGAGCGCTTTGAAAGCAAGTTACAAATGCACCAAGGTCATTTGACCAAAGCCGCGGTCGAACTGGCGAAAGATTGGCGTAGCGATCGTGCGCTGCGTAAGCTTGAAGCTTTGCTGGCCGTAGCGGATGAAACCGCGTCGTTGATTATTACTGGTAACGGTGATGTGGTTCAGCCAGAGAACGATCTGATTGCGATTGGCTCGGGTGGCAACTTTGCACAAGCGGCAGCCACAGCTTTGCTAGAAAATACCGATTTAGATGCCCGTGAAATTGCTGAAAAAGCACTAAAAATTGCCGGTGACATCTGTGTTTTCACCAACCATCACCACACTATTGAAGAACTAGAAACTGCGCAAGATAAAGCAGAATAAAACCAAAGATAGTGGCGATAAACCTTAAGGAAATTAATTATGTCTGAAATGACCCCTCGCGAAATTGTGCATGAACTGAACCGCCATATCATTGGTCAAGACAATGCAAAACGTTCAGTGGCGATTGCACTGCGTAACCGCTGGCGCCGTATGCAACTTGAAGAAAGCTTACGAGTTGAAGTGACACCAAAAAACATTTTGATGATCGGTCCAACGGGGGTCGGTAAAACCGAAATCGCCCGTCGCTTAGCAAAACTTGCCAATGCGCCTTTCATTAAAGTGGAAGCAACCAAGTTCACTGAAGTCGGTTACGTGGGTAAAGAGGTCGAAACTATCATTCGTGATCTAACCGATGTTGCGGTCAAGATGACTCATCAACAAGCGATGGAAAAAGTGAAGTTTCGCGCTGAAGAGCAAGCGGAAGAGCGTATTCTTGATGCCTTATTACCACCAGCTCGTGATTCTTGGGGCCAGAATGAACCGCAAGAAGAGAGCTCATCGAACACCCGCCAAATTTTTCGCAAGAAATTACGTGAAGGAAAGTTGGATGACAAAGAGATAGAGATCGATGTCGCCGCACCGCAAATGGGCGTTGAAATCATGGCGCCTCCTGGCATGGAAGAGATGACCAATCAGCTGCAAGGCATGTTTCAAAATCTCGCTGGTGACACCAAGAAGAAGCGCAAGCTGAAAATCAAAGATGCCTTCAAAGCTCTAGCGGAAGAAGAAGCTGCCAAGTTAGTGAATCAAGAAGAGCTTAAAGATCAGGCCATTTACAACGTTGAGAATAACGGCATCGTGTTTATCGATGAGATTGACAAAATCTGTAAGCGTGGCGAAAGCTCGGGCCCAGATGTCTCACGTGAAGGCGTACAACGCGATCTATTGCCGCTTATCGAAGGAAGTACCGTATCGACTAAACATGGTATGGTCAAAACCGATCACATCTTGTTTGTTGCTTCTGGCGCTTTCCAAGTGGCGCGCCCATCGGACTTGATTCCAGAGCTGCAAGGCCGTTTACCTATTCGTGTTGAGCTAGAAGCGCTGTCGAGTGAAGATTTCAAGCGTATCCTGACGGAGCCGAAAGCCTCGCTAACCGAGCAATACATCGCTTTGATGAAGACCGAAGATGTTGATATCGAGTTTACCGAAGAAGGGATTACTCAGATCGCAGAAGCGGCTTGGACAGTGAATGAGACCACCGAGAACATTGGTGCCCGTCGTCTTCACACTGTGATGGAGCGCTTGATGGATGAGATCTCGTTTGAAGCGACGGATAAGGCGGGATCGAAAATGACCATCGATGCTGACTATGTTAAAACACGCTTAGATGAGTTTATTGAAGACGAAGACTTGAGCCGCTTTATTCTGTAATTGGTGAGCAAAGTATAAAAAAGCCCGCAGTCGCGGGCTTTTTGGTGTTTGCACGTTATTTGGCTGATTAGATCATAATGATAAAAATCACGGCAAGTGCAGAGATTAAGCCAGCAAACGCATAACAAGCCACTTTGCCGACAATACCAGTGTGGAACTTAAGATCGTGCATGCCATGATGAACACGGTGCATGGCATGCCACATTGGCAACGCGAGTGTGGCGATAATAAACAAAGCACCAATAATGCTGGTGGCGAAGTCGACAACGCGCTCATAGCTTAGCGCTTGTGCATCTATGATACCAAGCGGGGCTAACAGGCCGAGTACCAGAATGGTCACAGGGGTGATCATGGCAAACCAGGTGCCACCTGCGCCAAATAATCCCCACCAAATTGGCTCGTCTGAACGTTTTGGAGCGCTATCCACAGAATAGTTTGGTTTCATCGTTACTGCTCCTTACACCACGATAAGTACAATGAGTGAAATGAACGCGACCGCTGCCCACTGCGTGAGAACAATGATCTTCTTGTCGACCAATTTACCTTTGAGGCGAATCGGCATCACTTGCGGCATCATGCTAAAAAAAGTTTGTGCATGCATTAAGCTACCCGCTAGCGCAACAATATTGATGGCTACAACTAAAGGATTGGCCATAAAGCTTAACCAAGCTTGCCAGGCTTCAGGTCCTTTAACTAATGAACCTAGACCAAAAGTCAGGAAAATAGTGAATAGAATCAGCGGCAGCACGGTAGCTTCACGCAGCATGTAGAAGCGATAAAACGGATGGTCTTTCCACCAAGTGCGTTTCATTTCACGAACGTAAGGTTTGCGATTACTCATCCTTATGCCTCCTCTTTGACTGGTTTGCCGTCAGGCTTAAGCATAGCGATAACAAAGTCCATTGAAGACTCAACTTTACCTTGGTTAACCGCCGCCGCAGGATCAACACTCTTAGGACAAACTTCAGAGCAATAACCGACAAAGGTACAGCCCCAAGCACCATTTTCCCCATTGATAAGTGTCATACGTTCGGCTTTACCGTTATCTCGGCTGTCGAGGTTGTAACGGTGAGCTAACGTCAGTGCCGCTGGGCCGATGAATTCAGGATTCAAACCAAACTGCGGACAGGCGGCGTAACACAAACCACAGTTAATACAGCCAGCGAACTGCTTATATTTGGCCATTTGCTCAGGCGTTTGAAGGTTGGTGCCGTCTTCAGGTGTGCGATCATTACCAATGATGTAAGGTTTGACCGCTTCTAAACGCTCAATAAATGGCGTCATATCAACGATCAAATCTTTCTCGATTGGGAAGTTCGCTAATGGCTCAATTTTGACCCCATTTGGGTAGTCACGCAGGAAACTCTTACACGCGAGTTTAGGCACCCCGTTGACCATCACACCACAAGAGCCACAGATCGCCATACGACAAGACCAACGGTAAGAGAGGTCTTTATCGAGGTTATCTTTGATGTAACCAATCGCATCGAGAATAGACATGGTTTGATCAAAAGGTACTTCAAAGGCTTGTAAATGCGGCTCTGAATCTTGTTGCGGGTCATAACGCAGAATATCGACTTTTTGAATACGATTCGCTGACATTAGGCTTGCTCCTCTGCGTTCTTCGCTGCTGCTTCTTCTGCAGCGGCTTTTTCTGCGGCTTCACCGTATAGACGTGCTTTTGGCTGTGACTTAGTAATGGTCACATGGCTGTAATCGATACTTGGCGCGGCATCGGGTTGGTAGAAGGCGAGTGAGTGCTTGAGGTAGTTAACGTCGTCTCGCTCAGTACAGCCATCATCTAAACGCTGGTGAGCACCACGTGATTCTTTACGCAGAATCGCAGAGTGAACCATGGCTTCAGCAACTTCTAAGCCGTAGCCAACTTCGATAGCGTAAAGCAGGTCAGTGTTAAACACTTTACCCTTGTCTTTGATACTAATGCGCTTGTAACGTTGTTTCAGCTCAGTAATCTTATCGATAGTGGCTTGCATCAAATCTTCTTGGCGATAGATACCACAACCCGCTTCCATGGTATGTCCCATTTCAGTACGGATGCTGGCCCAGTTTTCATCGCCCTGTTGATTCATTAATGCGGCAATGCGCTCCTCAACCGCCTTCACTTGAGCGTCAATCGCCGCTTCATTCCAGCCCTTGAACTCAGCCGCGCGTTGCACCGCTTGTTCGCCTGCAACACGGCCAAAAACAACGAACTCAGCCAGTGAGTTAGAGCCAAGACGGTTGGCACCGTGCAGACCTACAGAGGCACATTCACCAACCGCGAACAAACCTTTGATGCGCGTTTCACATTCACCATTGGTTTCAATACCGCCCATGGTGTAGTGTACCGTCGGACGAATTGGGATCGGTTCTTTGGCTGGGTCGACATTGACGTAGGCTTTCGCGAGCTCACAAATGAACGGCAGACGTTCTTGTAAGTACTCTTCACCAAGGTGACGCAGGTCAAGGTGCACAACATCACCCAATGGGTGTTTAATGGTGTTGCCTTTTTGCTGCTCATGCCAGAACGCTTGTGACACTTTGTCACGAGGGCCAAGCTCCATGTATTTGTTTTTTGGTTGACCGACGGGCGTTTCAGGGCCCATGCCATAGTCTTGTAGGTAACGGTAACCGTTCTTGTTGACAATAATCCCCCCTTCACCACGACAACCTTCTGTCATCAGGATCCCGGTGCCAGGAAGACCCGTTGGGTGATATTGAACGAATTCCATATCACGCAGAGGTACACCATGGCGGAAAGCCATTGCCATACCGTCACCCGTGACGATACCGCCGTTGGTGTTACAGTGGTAAACACGGCCCGCGCCACCAGTGGCTAGCACGACAGATTTTGCTTTAATCGTAACCAGTTCGCCTTCCGACATATGGATAGCGATCAGGCCTTGAACTTCGCCTTCATCAACAATCAAATCGACGACAAAGTACTCATCAAAACGGTTGATGTTGCTGTACTTCATTGACGTCTGGAATAGGGTGTGGAGCATATGGAAGCCAGTTTTATCTGCGGCAAACCAAGTGCGTTCGACTTTCATGCCACCAAATCGGCGTACGTTGACTTCGCCATTTTCTTTGCGACTCCATGGACAACCCCACTGTTCCATTTGGATCATTTCGCGAGTCGCGTTTTTGACAAAGTATTCAACAACATCCTGTTCACATAGCCAGTCGCCACCGCCAACGGTATCGTTGAAGTGGTTGTCTAAGCTATCTTCATCCTTGATAACTGCGGCTGAGCCACCCTCTGCAGCGACCGTGTGGGAACGCATGGGATAAACTTTAGAGATCAGTGCGATGTCCAAGTCAGGGTTTGCTTCAGCTGCTGCAATAGCAGTACGAAGACCAGCGCCGCCTGCGCCGATGACTGCGATATCTGTGGTGATAATTTGCACAGTTATCCTCCAGTGTGTGATTGCGGAATTCCGCTTGTTATTGTGATTACGGGGTCCTCTTTGCTAGAGAACACCTCAAAAGTGGTAGGGTTAGTGTAGAGGAGGACTATGGCGGAAAAATTGATGTATTTGGGTTTTTGCTCCGGTAATGCATGTAAGAGCATAAAATTTATAGGTTATGTGACTGCAATCACGTAAGGAAATTAATTGCTTATTGGTGAGTAAACTCAGTTTGTTAAACCATAGTTACTGGCTATTGTTGAGACGAATAAAGTCTCAGCTGAGCAATGTTTATTGCGCTGTAATACGAAATAAACTTGCTTCATTTTGTCTACATCATGCAGAGATTATTCAGCTGGGCAAAGACGGGTAAAGTTGTTATGTTCGCAGCCAGATTGAATGATGAGAATGAGTTTATGACTACAGATTGGCAACCGACCGCTTCTATTAAACAGCTTCGTCAGCGCGCAAGTATTGTGGCTCAAATTCGCCACTTTTTCGCTCAGCGTCATGTGCTAGAAGTCGATACCCCGGCGATGAGTCACGCCACCGTCACTGATATCCATTTACATACCTTTCAGACTGAATTTGTTGGCCCGGGTTATGCCGATGGTAGCAAACTCTACTTTATGACCAGTCCAGAGTTTCATATGAAGCGACTGCTTGCCGCTGGAAGCGGCTGTATCTATCAAATCAATAAAGCGTTTCGCAATGAAGAAAATGGCCGTTATCACAACCCTGAGTTTACTATGTTGGAGTGGTATCGGGTCGGGTTTGACCATCATCAACTGATGAACGAGATGGATCAACTGCTGCAACTGGTTCTGAATTGTGAAGTGGCAGAGCGTGTGACTTACCAGCAAGCTTTTATCAATGTGTTAGGGGTGTGCCCGCTAGAAGCCCCAATGTCAGAGTTAAAAGCAGTGGCAGCCAAGCTGGGATTGAGTGATATTGCTGAGCCAGAGCAAGATCGTGATACCTTGTTGCAGCTACTGTTTAGTATTGGTGTTGAAAGCGAAATTGGTCAAGCGGCCCCCGCGTTCGTTTATGACTTTCCCGCCTCACAAGCGGCTTTAGCGAAGATCAATCCGCACGATCCAAGAGTCGCCGATCGTTTTGAAGTGTACTTCAAGGGAATTGAGCTGGCGAATGGCTTTCATGAACTGGACAATCCCCAAGAGCAGCTGCAACGTTTTGAAGATGATAACGCCAAGCGCATTGAGATGGGGCTCCAACCGCAACCGATTGATCACCACTTAATCGCGGCGTTAAATGCGGGCTTACCTGATTGCGCAGGTGTTGCATTGGGCATCGATCGTTTAATTATGTTAGCGATCGGCTGTGATCATATCGATCACGTCACCGCGTTTCCGTTTCCACGAGCGTAGAGAAATGTGCAACAGATGCTTTAATAGACTCGCTTCGCTATCTCATCCTCGTTATACTTCCACTCTGAATTTTAGCCTAGAGCTGTTACTTGAACGGACAGCTCTATTATCAAAGAGCACAGGACATGCAAGAGTACATCGCATTTTTTCAAGAGAACATGATTCTTTCTCTGGTTTGGGTTGGCCTATTCGGCGCCCTTATCATGAGCATCGTTAAGTCATCAACCGCCGCTTACAAAGAGGTGACAGCCGCGCAAACGACGCACCTTATGAACCGTGAAAATGGTCTGGTGGTTGATATCCGTAGTAAAGATGAGTTCCGTAAAGGTCACATTACCGATTCAGTTCACATTTTGCCGTCTGATATTAAAGCGGGTAAGTTCGGTAGCCTTGAAAACCGTAAATCAGACCCAATTATTGTAGTATGTAAGTCAGGTCAAACCGCGCAAGAGAGTGCTAACTTACTTGCTAAAGCAGGCTTCGAAAACGTTAACCTGCTTAAAAATGGTTTGATTGCTTGGAGTGAAGCAAACATGCCATTGGTCAAAGGTAAGAAGTAATTCATACCCGCCGATACTTACAACGCTGATGGAAAAATCGGCGTTTGTTTTTGAGAGATGTGAGAAGTTCCACGAAATTCAGTGGAAACCTAGTCATAAACGCCTCTCTCGGTTAGTCTCGAAGCAGACTATTTATTGCAGGATTAAAGGATTTTAAAATGGCTGAAGCAGCACCACAACAAGAAGCACAAAACTTCGCAATTCAACGCATCTTCCTTAAAGACGTGTCTTTCGAAGCACCTAACTCGCCTGATATGTTCCAAAAAGAGTGGAACCCAGATGTTAAACTGGATCTAGACACGCAAAGCCGTGAGCTAGGCGAAGGCGTTTACGAGGTGATTCTACGCCTTACTGTTACCGTTAAGAACGCCGATGACACGGCTTTCCTATGTGAAGTACAGCAAGGTGGTATCTTCACAGCAGATAAGATGGAAGCCGGTCAACTTGCTCATTGTCTAGGTGCTTTCTGCCCGAACATTCTGTTCCCTTACGCGCGTGAAACCATTTCAAGCCTAGTGGTTAAAGGTACGTTCCCACAACTAAACCTAGCACCTGTTAACTTTGATGCTCTGTTTATGAACTACCTACAGCAGCAAGCTCAGCAAGAACAACAAGCTGAAGCGTAATGACTGATTGACCTACTACTTAAATGTAGGGGCTCGGTAAAAATGCACAGAGTATCCGATTGATGATGCGCTGTGCATTTTTTGTTTATGATATGGGTGTTTTTGGCTGCTCTTTAGCTCTGATGAACTAGAGATTACTCATAAGAATCCAGTCTCTTTTATGACAACCAGGCGGAACAATGAAAGATAAGACCAATAATGGCTATGGCAAAGCGATCGCAATGACAGTGCTAGGTGCGGGTTCGTACGGTACCTCTTTAGCCATCTCATTAGCACGTAATGGTGCCAACGTAGTAATTTGGGGCCATGAGCCTGGGCATATGGCTCGCCTAGAAGCGGATCGCGCTAACCATGAGTTCCTACCGGGGATCGAGTTTCCCGAGTCACTGATTGTAGAATCGGATTTAAGCAAAGCGGTGCAAGCCAGCCGTGACCTGTTGGTTGTTGTACCGAGTCATGTGTTTGGTATCGTCCTCAACAATGTTAAACCTTTCTTAGCGGACGATTCTCGTATCTGTTGGGCAACCAAAGGACTCGAACCAGAAACCGGCCGCCTACTTAAAGATGTCGCGCATGACATTTTGGGTCAAGGCTACTCATTAGCGGTATTGTCTGGGCCGACGTTTGCGAAAGAATTGGCGATGGGTATGCCGACGGCGATTTCTGTTGCCTCGCCAGACGCTCAGTTTGTCGCTGATCTGCAAGAGAAAATTCACTGCAGTAAAACATTCCGCGTCTACGCGAATAGCGATTTTACTGGCATGCAACTTGGCGGCGCGGTGAAGAATGTTATTGCGATCGGCGCAGGTATGTCCGATGGGATTGGCTTTGGCGCTAATGCACGCACGGCGTTAATTACTCGAGGCTTGGCAGAAATGACTCGCCTTGGTGCAGCGCTTGGGGCTCAACCTGAGACCTTTATGGGTATGGCTGGGCTTGGTGACTTAGTGTTAACTTGTACCGATAACCAATCGCGTAACCGTCGCTTTGGTTTGGCGCTGGGGCAGGGCAAAGATGTCGATAGCGCACAGGCTGAAATCGGTCAGGTGGTAGAAGGGTATCGCAATACCAAAGAGGTCTTTCTATTGGCGGAACGTATGGGTGTCGAGATGCCGATTGTTGACCAAATATATCAAGTATTGTATCAAGGGAAAGATGCTCACTTAGCAGCGCGTGATCTCCTCGCGCGAGATAAGAAAGCCGAAGCCTAAAAGAAGTAATAGCGACACTGGCTGTGGATGAGTCAGTGCTAGGAAACGACATGAAACATTGTGAAAAACAGAAGGTATGGCAAACCATAGTCAAGGAAGCACGTGAGCTTTCTGAACAAGAGCCAATGTTAGCAAGCTTCTATCATGCGACCATCATTAAGCATGATAGCTTGAACTCCGCACTGAGCTATATTCTCGCCAATAAGCTTAATACTGCCTCTATGCCTGCGATGGCGGTGAGGGAAGTCGTCGAAGAGGCGTTGAATGCTGACTCGACGATCAGTGCTGCTGCGGCTTGCGATATTTGTGCGACGGTTAACCGAGATCCAGCTGTTGCGATGTACTCAATGCCATTGCTTTATTTAAAAGGTTACCATGCACTGCAAGGTTACCGCGTAGCCAATTGGCTGTGGAAACAAGGTCGTATTGCACTGGCCACTTATCTGCAAAATCAGATTTCGGTCGCTTGTCAGGTTGATATCCATCCGGCCGCGCGAATAGGACGCGGTATCATGCTTGATCATGCCACTGGCATCGTGATTGGTGAGACTGCCGTGGTCGAGGATGATGTCTCGATTCTACAAGATGTGACTCTTGGTGGTACGGGTAAAGAGAGCGGTGATCGTCACCCTAAAATCCGTGAAGGCGTAATGATTGGTGCTGGGGCGAAAATTCTTGGCAATATCGAAGTGGGTGAAGGGGCCAAGATCGGCTCTTGCTCGGTTGTGCTGCAACCTGTCCCACCACATACCACGGTGGCGGGTGTGCCGGCGAAGATTGTCGGTCGTCCAACAACAGATAAACCTTCTCTCGATATGGATCAGCAGTTTAACGGCCGCTCCCAAAGTTTTATCGGTGGCGATGGGATTTAATACCGGAAGGTGCTGCGCTGTTAGCACGCTCGAGGCGAAAACAGAACGTATGAAAAAAGGGTTGACGCTTTCACGTCAACCCTTTTTAACATTGCTTGCTTATGCCAGTTCGTCAAGCTCAGCGAGTACTTCTTCCGCCCATTCAATCCATGCTTGGCGAAGTAGCAAGTTTCTGCGTAAAGTAAGACGCTCAAGACGCTGCTGCTTATCGAGGGTTGCTGTCGTTGAGTAGTAAGCGTTTTCAATCTCTTGATAGTGGTTCACTAACTTACGTGACTCGGCAATCAATTCACCAAGCTGTGCTCGGTATGGGGCCGATGATTGGACGGCGCAAGCCATCAATTTTGCCGAAAACTCATCGCGTACTGTTGGGTGTGCGGTTGGTTGGTCGAACCATTCACCGAGCGCAACGCGTCCTGCATCGGTAATGGAATAAACCTTACGATCAGGCTTGCCTTCTTGAGGTTCGAGTACGCAGCTAACGAGGTTGTTTTGAGCCATTTTATTGAGCTCACGGTACACTTGCTGGTGGCTTGCTTTCCAGAAGTAGCCGATAGTGGCAGAAAATTCTTTAGTGATGTCGTACCCGGTAGCGTCGCGGGTGCTTAGAACAGTTAAAATAACGTGTGGTAATGACATGTCTTTTAATCCAAATGGTCAATAAACTACGAAATTCAACCACTTATTACTGCCGTGCTTCTGGAGGCACTGATTATCAGTAGTACAAGTGGCACCAACAAAGTTGGTCATGTCACCTTATTAAAGCCGTATTTATCACCTAGGATCGATATTATGATTATCGACAGGCTGCAACGTATTGATTTTATATTTGCTGCAGTGGCCGAGTAGTATATCTAAATAATAAGCATAAAGTAGAATAGATGGACGAAATAGACTAAAAAACTAATAAAATAATAATTTTGTATGATTGTGTGGGTTTTTGTTTTTAAGAGTGGTCTTAATTGTCTTTTTTTTGATATTTAGTGCTGAGTTTTTTGTTAATTACGAAAGGTGAAGAAGGTTGATGCGTTAACATCAACCTTCTTTGACAAGCAAGCCTTAACCTGTGTTACGCATACCCGCGGCGATACCCGCGATGGTTACCATTAGCGCTTCCTCGAGCTCTGGTAAGGACTCGTCACTTTGACGCGTGCGATACAGCAACTCGGCTTGAAGCATGTTCAATGGCTCGACATAGATATTACGCAAACGAATCGATTCTTGTCCCCAAGGGTCACTTTGCATCAAGTTCTCATTGTTTTCGACGTTCAATACCGCTTTGATGTCTTTTTGCAGTTGAGCGCGTAGACGATCGCCAAGTGGTAACAGAGAAGGTTCAACTAGGCGTTCGTCGTAGTAACGAGAGATTTCCATGTTGCACTTGGTGTAGACCATTTCCAGCATGCCGAGGCGGGTTGAGAAAAATGGCCATTCACGACACATCTCTTCCAGCAAAGCTTGATGGCCTTTATCAATCGAATATTGAATCGCTTCACCAGCGCCAAGCCAAGCAGGAAGAACTAAACGGTTTTGGCTCCATGAGAAGATCCATGGAATAGCACGTAGGCTTTCGACACCGCCGTTGGGGTTGCGTTTTGCCGGTCTTGAGCCTAGAGGTAATTTACCCAGTTCAAGCTCAGGTGTTGCTTGACGGAAATAAGGCACGAAATCGGGCTCGCCACGCACTACGTTGCGATAAGACTCACAACTGACTTCAGACAGCACGTTCATCAAATCACACCACTCTTTCTTTGGCTCTGGTGGTGGCAGAAGGTTGGCTTCCAAAATGGCGCTGGCATACAAACTGAAACTATTCACCGCGACTTCCGGTAAGCCTAATTTAAAGCGAATCATCTCACCTTGCTCAGTCACACGCAGCCCGCCTTTCAAGCTTTTTGGTGGCTGAGAAAGGAGCGCAGCATGCGCGGGTGCACCGCCGCGACCAATGGTACCGCCGCGACCGTGGAAAAGTGTCAGCTCTACCCCTTCTTCTTCGGCGACTTTGACTAATGACGCCATTGCGTGGTATTGCGCCCAACCGGCAGACATCACACCGGCATCTTTGGCCGAGTCTGAGTAGCCAATCATCACCATTTGATGGTTTTGAATAAAGCCACGATAGAGATCGATGCCCATGAGCTGCTTGATGACCGATTCGGCGTTGTTTAAATCGTCGAGGGTTTCAAACAGCGGGCACACGTCCATGCGGTAAGGGCAGCCCGCTTCTTGGAGCAATAGATGCACGGCAAGTACATCTGAGGCGGTGCGCGCCATTGAGATGACGTAAGCACCAAATGCTTCACGTGGCTGCGCAGCAATAATTTTACAGGTATCGAGCACTTCTTGTACTGGCTCAGAAGGCTGCCAGTCACGCGGAAGTAGCGGGCGTTTTGATGCCAGTTCATTGGTCAAGAAAGCGATCTTATCTTGTTCGCTCCACTGATCGTAATCGCCAATGCCTAAGTAGCGGGTGAGTTCTGATAGCGCATCAGAGTGGCGAGTACTTTCTTGGCGAATATCAAGACGGACTAAATGGACACCAAACGCTTTAATGCGGCGTAGAGTATCGAGTAGTGAGCCGTCAGCAATAATGCCCATGTTGCATTCATGCAGTGATTGGTAACAAGCGTACAGTGGTTCCCACAACTGCTCGATACGTTGTAATGGTGCTTTAACCGCCAGTTTTTGACCATTGATTTTAGCGTCAAGGATCTCTTTGGTTTCACTCAGCAGTGAGCGTAGTTTTTTCAAAATCGCGCGATAAGGTTCGTGCTGATCGTCACCAGCGAGTTGGCGCAGGGCATCATTACACTTGGTCATCGACAGTTCGCTGACCAGTTCATTAATATCATTGAGGTAGAGATCAGCCGCTTTCCAGCGTGATAGCAGCAAGACTTCACGTGTAATCGTATGCGTTACGAAGGGGTTGCCGTCACGGTCTCCGCCCATCCAAGATGAAAAGTGAACAGGACGGGCATCAATCGGTAAACCTTCACCGAGATAACCTTCTAGGCGTTCATCAAGCTCTCGTAAGAAGTCAGGTACCGCTTCCCATAGCGAGTTTTCTACAACGGCAAAGCCCCACTTGGCTTCATCTAACGGGGTTGGACGTTGCTTACGAATGGTGTCGGAGTGCCAGCTTTGCGCAATTAACTGTTCCAGTCTGCGTTCAGTCTTATGACGCTCTTTGGCCGATAAGTCACCGAGCTCAAGTTTAGAAAGGCACTTGTTGATTTTGACCAGTTTGTGAATCATGGTCCGACGAGTGATCTCTGTCGGGTGAGCGGTTAACACCAGTTCGATATTTAAATCGCGTACCGCTTGAGCCGTATCGATTTTGCTAATCTTGTTTTGACCTAACTTAGCAAACAGGCTGTTAATCGCGTCTGGTTCACATACGTGCGCATCACAATGGCGAGAAATCGTGTGATATTGCTCTGCCATGTTGGTCAGGTTAAGAAATTGATTGAAAGCATGAGCAACGGGAGTCAATTGATCATTAGGCAGGCTTTTAATCTCATCAATCAAGCTATCACGGTCTTGTTGGTTACCTGCGAGTGCCGATTTGGAGAGTTTACGAATGGTTTCTACTTTCTCTAGAAGTACCTCACCATGAGCGTCCTGAATGGTGTTGCCGAGCAAATGTCCCAGCATACTGACATTGCTTCTGAGCGCAGAGTATTTCTCGTTCATTATCTTCCTGCCTTGTAAAAAAATTACATCCAATGTTCCTTGCTAAGTAGACAATCTAGCGAAAAATGTTGTTAAGAGTCAAATGCTGTAGGCTAAGTTTGCAAATATTGTGCAAGAGAATGTAATTCGCTTACAGAGGTCGCGATGACTAATTATGTTGAAACTTT
The DNA here is from genome assembly GCF_042940635.1 of Vibrio sp. NH-UV-68. Lineage (NCBI taxonomy): Bacteria > Pseudomonadati > Pseudomonadota > Gammaproteobacteria > Vibrionales > Vibrionaceae > Vibrio > Vibrio sp. NH-UV-68. Next base: position 2,912,928 of record NZ_CP134975.1, on the reverse strand, counting down.
ATTACAGAATTGAATAGGCGTGCCGCTTGTGACGTTTAGACCGTTAGGCTTATCGAAGCGACAATTCACACATTAACACGTGGTGCGTTTGTTTGGCTTATAGAGAAAACCAAGGCTTGGCAAACAGTGCCAAGCCTTGGTGCATTTTCTAGCGCGGGGCTAAAAACAATATTTATGCATGGCTTTAGCTAAAACATTGATGGTTGGTTCAATAAACTCAAAGGCAAGAAACTCATCAGGCTGGTGGGCTTGTTCAATCGAACCCGGGCCTAACACCAGTGTTGGGCACAGTTGTTGTAGGAAAGGTGCCTCGGTGCAGTAGTTCACGGTTTGTGATTCAACCCCACAGATTTGCTCGACACCACCAATGAAAGGGTGGTCGTGTTGGCACTCATAACCGGGAATAGGTTCATGCAGTGGGGTAACTGCAATGCACCCCGGCCATTTAGCTTCAACCTCTTTAAGCGCCCCGCGTAACATATTATCCAGCCCGTCTAAGCTGATGCCGGGGAGTGGGCGAACATCGTAGTGCAACTCGCAGCAACCGCAAATGCGATTGGCACTGTCACCGCCATGGATATGGCCGAGATTAAGCGTTGGGTTAGGAATCGCAAAGCCAGGGTGATGGTACTCTTTGATCAACTTATCACGCAATTGCATTAAGGCGAACAGGACTTCATGCATGATCTCAATCGCATTGACACCTAAAGCGGGATCGGAGGAGTGGCCCGACTTACCCGTTACACGCACTGCATTGGCCACATGACCTTTATGGCCCCGAATTGGCACTAAGCTAGTCGGTTCGCCGATAATGCAGTAATCCGGTTTAAATGGCGCGTTTTCAGTGAAATGGCGAGCCCCGAGCATCGTGGTCTCTTCGTCACAGGTCGCCAGTATGTAGAGCGGCTTGGTTTGCTGCGTCCAATCAACTTTCTTTACTGCTTCGATAATAAAAGCGAAAAAACCCTTCATATCCGCGGTACCTAAACCATAAAAACGGTTATTGGCTTGCGTAAGATCGTGCGGCTCGTAAGTCCAACGGCCCTGATCAAAGGGCACGGTATCGCTGTGGCCTGCGAGCAATAGTCCACCTTCTCCTGCGCCCTTTTTGGCGATCAGATTAAATTTCCCCGCTTCGACTTGGATCAGATTGACTTCAAAGCCGATGTCTTTTAACCAAGTTGCCAACTTTTCAATTACTTGGGCGTTGCCTTCATCCCAACTTGGGTCAGTTGAGCTAATAGACGAGGTCGAAATTAGGCCACGGTAGACCTCAAGAAAACTTGGTAATTGCATAATTAGTTTACATTCCCTGTTGACAGATTTAGGTTAAGAAGGTAAAACACATATTAAATCACTTTTATTGAATAAAAAACCAATAAAAGGCAAATATTTTAAATTTATAGTCACTCTTCGAGCGGCGTTTTTAGGTCAAAATGGATGTCTGAGATGCTCAAAACCACAATCATAGGCGCAAGCGGTTACACCGGGGCAGAACTGGCTCTGATGGTGCACAAACACCCTGAACTTACGCTAACAGGTTTATATGTGTCCGCCAATAGTTTAGATGCAGGTAAAACAATCTCAGAGTTACACGGCAGATTAGCGGGTTTAGTGTCGCATCAGGTCGAAGCATTGACAGATGTCGACGCGGTTGCCAGCGCATGTGATGTGGTGTTCTTGGCGACGGCGCATGAAGTCAGTCACGATCTGGCCCCCATTTTTCTTGAGCACGGCTGCCAAGTTTTCGATCTTTCTGGCGCTTTCCGTGTCCAGCAAGAAGGTTTTTATAGCGAGTTTTATGGCTTTGAACACCAGCATGAAACTTGGCTTGACCAAGCCGAATATGGGCTTGCTGAATGGAATAGCCAAGGCATTAAGCACAGCCAGTTGATCGCGGTGCCAGGGTGTTATCCAACTGCCTCTCAGTTGGCGATCAAACCGTTACTGGTCGAAGGCTTAATCGATAGTACTCAGTGGCCGGTAATTAATGCCACTAGTGGTGTGACAGGCGCAGGGAGAAAAGCGTCGATGACCAACAGTTTCTGCGAAGTGAGTTTGCAGCCATATGGTGTGTTTAGTCATCGTCATCAACCAGAGATCGCAACTCACCTTGCCACTGATGTAATTTTTACTCCGCATTTGGGCAATTTTAAGCGTGGAATTCTCGCCACTATCACCATGAAACTCGCGCAAGGGGTGACGCAACAGCAGGTCGAGAATGCCTTTATTCACGCATATCAAGGTAAACCGGCAGTGCGCCTACTCAATCAAGCACTGCCAAGATTACAGAATGTAGAAAATACCCCTTTCTGCGATATTGGTTGGAAGGTTCAGGGCAAGCATATCATCGTAGTTTCTGCGATTGATAACTTGCTAAAAGGCGCATCGAGTCAAGCGATGCAATGTTTAAACATCCACTACGGATTCCCAGAACTCACTGCTCTCGTGTAGTTAAAGAGCAGCAAGGAACAAGTGATGACAGATAACAAATTGACACCATTAGTGATCAAATTAGGCGGTGCTGCACTGTCGTGTACTGAGACGTTAAGCCAGGTATTTGGCGCGATTGCCAACTATCAGAAGCAAGCTCAGCGACGAATTGTGATCGTCCACGGTGGCGGTTATCTGGTGGACGATCTGATGGCTCAATTGCAGCTGAAAACGGTCAAGAAACAAGGCTTGCGTGTCACGCCTTATGATCAAATTCCTGTTATCGCAGGGGCCTTGGCCGGCACGGCCAACAAAATACTGCAAGGTCAGGCGATCAAAAACGGCCTTAATGCGGTCGGCTTGAGCCTTGCTGATGGTGGTTTATGCCAGGTTGAAGAGTTGGATCCTGAGCTTGGCGCGGTTGGCAAAGCAACGCCAGGTGATTCTGCAGTTTTGCAAGCGGTGCTAGACACTGGCGCACTGCCGATCATTAGCTCTATCGGACTCACGTCACAAGGACAGATGATGAATGTGAATGCTGACCAAGCGGCTGTCGCAGTTGCTGGCGCATTGGATGCAGAGTTGGTTCTGCTCTCTGATGTCAGTGGCGTATTGGACGGTAAAGGGCATTTAATCAAAAGCCTTGATGAGAAGCAGGCGCAAAGCTTGATTACTGGCCATGTCATTACTGACGGCATGATAGTCAAAGTGAACGCGGCACTCGAAGCGGCTAACGATTTAGGTCGACCTATTGAAGTGGCGACTTGGCGTTACCCAGACAAGCTGGTTGACCTGTTCGCAGGGAAAAGCATTGGAACCCAGTTTCTACCTAAGTAGTGAATACTAACTAACGAATACAGAGTCAGCGCTAACGCGTTGATTCCAATAAACAGACATAAGCAGTAACCCGTGGCACTGACCGCCAAGCGCAGCGCCGGGAATTGGAGAAAGAAAATGAGCAAAGTTCAAGTAAATAAAGTAGTTGTCGCATACTCTGGCGGTCTGGATACATCAGTGATTATTCCATGGCTAAAAGAGAATTATGATTGTGAAGTGGTGGCATTTGTTGCCGATGTGGGTCAAGGTGCAGAAGAGCTAGAAGGTATCGAAGCCAAAGCGAAAGCGTCAGGGGCATCAGAGTGTTACATTGCTGATCTTAAAGAAGAAATGGTTGCAGACTATATCTACCCAACGCTTAAAACTGGCGCTTACTACGAAGGTAAGTACTTACTAGGCACTTCAATGGCGCGTCCAATTATTGCCAAAGCGCAGGTTGAAGTGGCACGTCAAGTTGGTGCTGACGCATTGTGTCACGGTTGTACCGGTAAAGGTAATGACCAAGTACGTTTTGAAGGTGCTTTTGCGGCATTGGCTCCTGATCTACATGTGATTGCACCTTGGCGTGAGTGGGACTTGGTAAGTCGTGAAGAGTGCTTGGATTACCTTGCTGAACGTAATATTCCATGCAGTGCCTCACTGACTAAAATTTACTCGCGTGACGCTAACGCATGGCACATTTCCACTGAAGGTGGTGTGCTTGAACAGACATGGAACGCACCGAACGAAGATTGCTGGGCTTGGACAGTTGATCCAGAGCAAGCACCTAACGAAGCTGAATACGTCACTTTGAAAGTGGAAAAAGGCGAAGTGATTGGTGTTGATGGTGAGGCTATGACGCCATACAACGCCTTGGTTTACCTCAATGAAAAAGGTGCCAAACACGGTATTGGCCGTATCGATATCGTAGAAAACCGTCTGGTCGGTATGAAGTCTCGTGGTTGTTACGAAACTCCGGGCGGTACTATAATGATGGAAGCTCTGCGTGCCGTCGAGCAGCTCGTGCTGGATAAAACTTCATTTGAGTTCCGCGAAGAGCTTGGCGTGAAAGCGTCTCACCTTGTTTATGATGGTCGCTGGTTCACCCCACTGTGTAAGTCTATCCTTGCTGCCTCAGAAGAGTTAGCTCAGGACGTTAACGGTGAAGTGGTGGTGAAACTTTATAAAGGCCAGGCCACAGTGACGCAGAAACGTTCAGACAACAGCCTCTACTGCGAACAATTTGCAACCTTCGGTGAAGATGAAGTCTATGACCAGAGTCATGCAGAAGGCTTTATCCGTCTGTACTCACTATCAAGCCGTATTCGTGCCTTAAACAACTTGAAAAAATAACGCCTAATTAGTCCGTTTACTTAAAAGCCCATTTGATACTCAAGTGGGCTTTTTCTATTTTTGTTCATCGTTATTTATAACAAAGATCTTTCGTGAATAAATATGTAAAAATAATGAATTTATACTTTATTTTTGTTCGGTTTTGCCGTAAGTTTGAACCATCATAAAATACTGAATTCGATTCAGAGTTAATTAGAGCAATATTACATCTCGCATTCATCGTGAGCACAGGTAATCAGGAGAGACGCAATGGCATTATGGGGCGGAAGATTTACCCAAGCAGCAGACACAAGATTCAAAGAATTTAACGATTCGTTGCGCTTCGATTACCGATTAGCTGAGCAAGATATTGTTGGCTCAATTGCTTGGTCAAAAGCGTTGCTATCGGTCAATGTTCTTAATGAAGAAGAGCAGCAAAAACTCGAGTTGGCGCTCAATGAGCTGAAGCTTGAAGTGATGGAAGACCCACATCAGATTTTACGTTCTGATGCCGAGGATATCCACTCTTGGGTTGAGCAACAACTGATCAGTAAAGTCGGCGACCTCGGCAAGAAACTCCACACCGGTCGTTCACGTAACGATCAGGTTGCGACGGACCTTAAGCTGTGGTGTCGTCAGCAAGGCCAGCAATTACTGATGGCGCTTGACCGCTTGCAAGCGCAAATGGTCGCAGTGGCTAAGCAGCACCAAGAGACGGTGCTACCAGGCTATACCCATTTGCAACGTGCTCAGCCAGTCACTTTTGCTCACTGGTGTTTGGCGTATGTAGAAATGTTTGAGCGCGATTTTAGCCGCCTTGATGATGCGATTAAGCGTTTAGATACTTGTCCGCTTGGTTCAGGTGCTCTTGCCGGAACTGCATACCCGATTGATCGTGAGCAAGTGGCGCATAACTTAGGCTTTCGCCGTGCTACGCGTAACTCGCTCGACTCAGTCTCAGATCGTGACCATGTGATGGAGCTCATGTCAGTAGCTTCTATCTCTATGTTGCATCTATCGCGTCTTGCTGAAGATATGATTTTCTATAATTCTGGCGAATCGAATTTTATTGAACTGGCTGATACTGTCACGTCTGGTTCCTCTTTGATGCCACAAAAGAAAAACCCCGATGCTCTTGAGCTGATTCGTGGCAAAACTGGCCGTGTTTATGGCGCAATGGCGGCGATGATGATGACGGTAAAAGCATTGCCATTGGCGTACAACAAAGATATGCAAGAGGACAAGGAAGGGCTGTTTGATGCGCTCGATACTTGGAACGACTGTATGGAAATGGCGGCGCTCTGTTTCGATGGTATTAAAGTCAATAGTGAGCGTACGTTAGAAGCGGCTAAGCAAGGCTATGCGAATGCGACAGAGTTGGCGGATTACCTTGTTGCGAAAGGCATTCCATTTCGTGAAGCGCACCATATTGTTGGCGTTGCCGTCGTGGGGGCCATTGCGAAAGGTTGTGCGCTTGAAGAGCTCTCACTCGATGAGCTAAAAGAGTTTTCAGCGGTGATTGAAGCGGACGTCTACGATATTCTGACCATAGAGTCGTGTCTTGAAAAGCGTAGCGCACTGGGTGGTGTATCGCCAAAACAGGTTGCGTACGCGGTAGAGCAAGCGGAAGGGCGTTTAATTAAGCGTGATACTTCGGCGGTCAATGTCCGTCCGGCGCGTTTAACCGACATCGAAGCGCTCGAAGGCATGGTTACGTACTGGGCCAACATGGGCGAAAACTTACCACGCTCGCGTAGCGAACTGGTGCGCGATATCGGCTCGTTTGCGGTCGCTGAGCATCATGGTGAAGTGACGGGTTGTGCCTCGCTCTATGTTTATGATTCTGGGTTGGCGGAAATTCGCTCACTTGGAGTAGAGGCTGGGTGGCAAGGTCAAGGGCAAGGTAGCGCTATTGTGCACTACTTAGTAGACAAAGCGCGTCAGATGGCGATTAAGAAAGTGTTTGTGTTAACGCGTACTCCTGAGTTCTTCATGAAGCAATCTTTCTTGCCAACCTCGAAATCTTTATTGCCAGAGAAAGTACTTAAAGATTGTGAACAGTGCCCACGACAACATGCGTGCGATGAAGTCGCGTTAGAAGTTAATCTGGTTGAGCAAGCCATCGCACGAGTGAATGTTGCGTAACTGGTTGAATAGTAAAGTGACGAATAAAAGATCAAAAAAGATCGATTATTTTGGGAACTATTGAGAAAAAGCTCGGTCTATTAAAGTACCACTGCTTTTTCTTAGAAGAATCTAAGAAGGCCCCAAACCATATATTGGCTTTGGGGCTTTTTTTATGCCTGTAATTCAATGTGTTGGATATTTTTTTACTTTCCGTTACGCCGCCGCCAAGGCAAGATAACGAAACGCATCCACAGGTGCAAAAACAGTAATCCATTGAAGGCGAATCCGGCAAAGATCAATGCAATTGACTCAATCGTCTCTGGATTGTCGCGACACCACACCCACCAAACGATCCAGCAGGCAACGGATAAGACCGTCAGTTGATCCATACAGCGTTGGCAGCGGCCAATTTTGTTCCAAAACCAAGCGCTATTTTTACACGGTTTACATGTCATGGCTGTGACTAATTAGGTAACATTACTGGTCATAGCATATCCCAACTAACCGGAAAGTGATAAAAATGATCGAACGCCAACAAACCAAGCAGCGTATGAGCCGCATCGTAAAACATAACGGAACGATTTATCTTTGTGGTCAAGTGTGTGCAGATGCAACTCAAGGGATTACTGAGCAGACGCAAACTATGTTAGACAAAGTCGAGGAGTTACTGCTTGAAGCCGGAAGTGACAAACAGCATATGCTGTCAGCGACGATTTATCTAAAAGATATGCAAGACTTCCAAGCAATGAACGCCGTTTGGGATGCATGGGTACCTGAGGGTTATGCCCCCGCTAGGGCTTGTGTAACCGCCGATATGGCCCGCGAGGCTCTGCTGGTGGAGATTTCAGTGATAGCCGCACAAAAGTAACCGCGGCGCAGTAATAAAGTAGGCCCCTTCTTGTTGACGAGAGGAGCCTACTTATCATTATGCTGGTTAACCGAGGAAGGCTTCTAGCTCTTCGCTACCGCCGATGTGTTTACCACCGATAAAGACTTGTGGCACGGTTGAGCGACCAGAGATCGCACGTAAGCTAACGGTGGTGGCGTCTTTACCTAACACCACTTCCTCATATTGAAGACCGTGGTCAATCAAGCTCTGTTTCGCCTTGGCGCAGAATGAACAGCCAGGTTTAGTGAACACAGTGATAGACTCTTGGGTTTTATAATTTGGCGCGATGTAGTTGAGCATGGTGTCAGCATCTGACACTTTGAACGGGTCGCCAGGCTCATTTGGTTCGATAAACATCTTTTCTACCACGCCATTTTTGACCAACATGCTGTAGCGCCATGAACGCTTGCCAAAGCCTAAGTCATTTTTATCAACCAGCATGCCCATACCATCAGTAAATTCACCATTACCGTCAGGAATGAAGGTAATGTTGTCGGCTTCTTGGTCTTGTTTCCAGGCATTCATCACGAAAGTGTCGTTGACCGAGACACACAAAATGGCATCAACGCCGTGCTCTTTGAACACCGGGAATAGCTCGTTATAGCGTGGTAAATGGCTTGATGAACACGTTGGTGTAAAGGCCCCTGGTAAACTAAATACGATAACAGTTTTATCTTTAAACAACTCGTCGGTGGTGACGTTAACCCAAGCATCCCCTTGACGAGTTGGGAAAGTAACTTGTGGAATGTTCTGACCTTCTTTTGATACAAACATAGTTGTTTCCTTTTATTTCTAGTGAGTTGCTAACGAGTGTTTCAACTGCAGTTATTGTACTCTGTTTCGATGTGGTTATTATTAAAGAATCTCTTTGATAGTTACAATCGTTTAATGCTATGGTTTCGATAGGTTTTTTCTATCTAATTTAGAGGTGGGGCGAGAATGAATATCCGCGACTTTGAATACTTGGTTGCACTGGCTGAGCACAAGCACTTTCGCAAAGCGGCAGAAGCGTGTTTTGTTAGCCAACCGACACTAAGTGGTCAAATCCGAAAGTTAGAAGATGAGATTGGTACCGCTTTGCTTGAGCGCAGTAGTCGGCGAGTGTTATTTACTGATTCTGGCCTGCAATTGGTCGATCAAGCCAAACGTGTGCTCTCTGAAGTCAAAACGTTTAAAGATATGGCCAGTGGGCAGGCGGGGGAAATGGTTGGTCCACTGCATATTGGTTTTATTCCTACGGTGGGGCCTTATCTATTGCCAAAAATTGTGCCGATGCTTAAACAACGTTTTCCAGATCTTGAGCTCTATCTACATGAAGCGCAGACGCAGCAGTTAGTGCGTCAGTTGGAAGACGGTAAGCTTGATTGTTTAGTGTTGGCTTCTGTCGCTGAAACGGCGCCATTCAAAGAGATCGAGGTGTACAACGAGCCACTGAGCATTGCTGTTCCCAGCGATCATGAGTGGGCGAGTCTTGATCAGGTCGATATGCTCGATTTAAATGGTCGCACGGTGTTAGCGCTCGGTGATGGTCACTGTTTACGTGATCAGGCGTTGGGTTTTTGTTTTGCGGCGGGCGCCAAAGATGATGAGCGTTTTAAAGCGACCAGTTTAGAAACACTGCGCAATATGGTTGCCGCTGGAGCAGGGATCACCTTGCTTCCCGATCTGTCATTACCTAAAGAGAAACAAAAAGATGGCGTTTGCTACGTGAAAGCAGTTAACCCGGTACCATCGCGCAGTATTGTGTTGGCTTATCGCCCCGGTTCACCGTTGCGTGCCCGTTTTGAGCAGTTAGCAGCGGCAATCAAAACGCATTTAAGTCCAGAGCTTGAGAGTTAAAACAAAAAGAGGTTGATGTCATCATCAACCTCTTTTTTATGCCTAGAACAGCTCTTCACCACCATCCGAAGAGGTGTAGATGCTGTTGGTCATTTCACTTTTGACGAATTCCGTTGGCTCGGTGCCCTCTAAGAAGTACTCAAACATAGAGCTTGAGTCAAACTTATTGGTTAGCAAGCCTGATTCCCGGTCAATACGTACGCGGATAATATTATCAGGAATGGTTTTATCTCGTTCTGGTACCCCATCAAGGGCGATACGCATGAAGTCAACCCAAGCAGGCTGCGCCGTTTTTGCCCCCGCCTCAGCTCCAGAGATTTGGTCATTATCTAAGTTGGGGTTGGGTTTGGACCGCCCGAGATTACGGTTATGATCGTCAAAACCAACCCAAGCAATCGCGACCATTCCTGGGCCGTAACCGTTATACCAAGCGTCTTTTGAGTCATTGGTTGTACCGGTTTTTCCGCCGATATCGCGACGTTTCAGTGGCTGAGCACGCCAGCCTGTGCCGTTCCAACCTGTGCCTTCACGCCAGTTGCCGCCACCCCAAATATTGCTGTACATCATCTCGCGGACTAAGAAAGCGGTCTGCTCTGTGATCACTTGCGGTGCGTAGTTCGGTTGTTCACTATCAAGGTCGACATCTTGCTCGGCAAATTCGTTGCTCGCTTGAGGGGCTTGTTCACAATCATGCTGACAAATAGTTTTCGGTGAGGCTTCAAATACCAAGTCACCAAAAGGGCCTTCTATTTTATTGATATAGAAAGGTTCAACATAGTAACCGCCGTTGGCGAACACAGAATAACCTTGAGCCATTTTCATTGGCGTTAAGCTTCCCGCCCCTAATGCGATGGTCTCTGAGCGAGGCAGTTGGTCGATATCAAAACCAAACCGTGTCAGGTATTCACGGGTTTGATCCAAACCGACTTCACGCAGCACACGAACTGCCATCACGTTCTTCGACTGGGCAAGGCCCAGACGTAAGCGGGTAGGGCCGACATAAGTCGGTGGCGAATTCTTTGGACGCCATGCCGTACCTTGGCTTTTATCCCATTGGTTAATCGGTGCATCATTGATCAGCGTGGCCAGTGTTAAGCCTTTATCGATTGCCGCGGAGTAAATGAATGGTTTGATACTAGAGCCGACTTGGCGAACCGACTGAGTCGCACGGTTAAATTTGTTATGGATGAAGTTAAAGCCGCCGACTAACGACAGAACCGCACCATTTTCAGGGTTCATCGCAATAAAGGCAGTGTTAGCATTCGGCACTTGACTAAGATGCCAAGCGTGATCTGGTTGTTGGTCGTCTGAATCGATTTCAATTTGACGCACCCAGATTTGCTCACCACTGTTGAGCACCTCTTTAGCGCTGGTTGGCGCTTTGCCTTGACGGTCATCGGTGAGGAACTTACGTGCCCACTTAATTCCATCCCAGCCAAGAGTTTGCTGACCTTGATCTTTAACCCAAACTGTCGCTTGTTTGTCTTGCACATCAACAACAATTGCCGGTGTCAATTGACCGTAGGTCGGTACGTTGTCTAGGGTCTGTTCAATTTTTTCGCCATCAAAAGCGGCTTGATTTGCCGACCACAACACCTTCTCTGCGCCGCGATAGCCGTGGCGTTGATCGTAAGTCAACAGATTATTGATGGCCGATTCATTGGCCGCGGCCTGAAGTTTTGAATCAACCGTCGTGTAGATACTCATACCCGAGGTGTAAGCTTCTTCGCCATAGCGCGCTACCATCCAAGCACGTGCCAGCTCTGCTACGTAAGGTGCGCTTAGTTCAATCTCTGCACCGTGATAGCGAGCAACAATCTCTTCATTTCGCGCTTGGTCGTACTCTTGCTGAGTAATGTATTGCTCATCAAGCATGCGACGTAAAACCACGTTACGGCGATTGGTCGCGCGCTCAAGTGAATAGATCGGATTCATGGTCGATGGCGCTTTGGGCATTCCCGCCAAGGTCGCTAGCTCGCTGAGCGTTAATTGTTGAAGCTCTTTACCGAAGTAGGTTTGCGCGGCAGCGCCAAAGCCATATGAGCGATAACCCAAGAAGATTTTATTTACGTACAGTTCCATGATCTCTTGCTTGCTCAACAGCTGCTCGATATGGATAGCAATAAAAATCTCTTTGATTTTACGCATAATCTTCTTCTCGTTCGAGAGGAAGAAGTTGCGGGCCAATTGCTGAGTAATGGTACTGGCGCCCTGTTTCGCTGAACCTGATAGTGCAACCACTACCGCCGCCCGGGTAATACCAATTGGGTCGATGCCTGGGTGATCGTAAAAGCGACTATCCTCGGTCGCGATCAAGGCTTCAGTAAGGTGGCGGGGAATATCATCGTAGGCGACTGGGATGCGACGTTTTTCGCCAAACTGAGAGATCAGCTTGCCGTCTTGGCTAAACACCTGCATTGGCGTTTGCAGTTGCACGTCTTTAAGAGTGGCTACATCGGGTAGCTCTGGTTTGACATAAAAATAGAAGCCGAAGATGGTGCCGACGCCAAGAATTATGCAAATCAATGTGAATAAGAACAGTCGCTTTATGAACTTCACCGGATATTCCCTGATTAATGGGGTTAACTGTATGCAAACCCTTGTACTTTAGGCCAAAAATTTTCGCCTAATGGGTTTAAGTGCGTTTGCGCGCATTTTTAACCAATGAGCATAGTACGGAGCCAGCTACATGGGTATTTCATTGGTTACAGGCCTAGATATCGGCCGCCACAGTATCAAAGCGGTAGTGATAAAGCCATCCAAGGATGCGTTTGCGCTTGTGGCTTATCGCACCTTGCCCATTGAAGTGGGCATTCTCGCTGATAACCACAGGTTAAATTATCAGAAAATTGTAAAGAAACTCAAAGAACTAAGGAAGTCTTTACCATTATTTAGTCACAAAGTGGCATTTGCGATACCTGACAATCAAGTAATAACTAAAGTATTACAGATAGATAGCGAGTTTAGTCGAGCCGAACGAGAGCTGGCGATATATCAGACTTTTGCCAGTCAATGTGCATTCGCGGCCGATCAACTGTGTCTTGATTACTCGGTTAGCGACCATGTTACACCGCAAGGTGGCGTGCATTATCGAGTTCATGCGACGAAGAGAGCACCTTTGCTCGAATTGAGTAATGCCATTGCTCAGGCTAATTTTAAACCGATTGTTGCTGATGTGGCTAGCTATGCGCTCAATCAATGCTGGCATCAAGTGGCGCAATCTCAGCACGCCTACGACTGGTTGTTAGTCGATATCGCTGTAGCGCAGTGCCGCTTTTCGATTGGACTGCCAAGTGGAGAGGTTTACGCCAAGTCTTGGCGTTTAGAGGCCCAGCTTAATGATGGACAAGAAGTGGTTAACTCACTGCGTGAGACATTGCGCAGCGCTATGCAGCGACTCATTTCACTGCACCAAATCGAGGTTAAGGGCATTTGGCTTAGCAGCGAAGCAGACCATTGTCCCGATTTAGCGGCCAAGCTGAGCGGTGAGCTTGGGATTAAGGTTGAGCCATTTAATCCCTTGAGACTGTTTCAATATCTGAGTACCAGTGAAGCAAGTAACGGTTATGCATTGGCAGTAGGATTAGCGCTTCGCGCCAGTCAGTGGCAGGAGCGTCAGCATGCCCGAGTCGATTAATTTACTTCCTTGGCGCCAGCAACTCATTACCCGTCATCAACGTCGTTTTTCTCTCATGCTCGTCGTGGCCGCATTGATGGCGGTGGGTATTCAATGGCTGATTGATGAGTACCTTGAGCGCCACATTCAGCTGTTGCAACACGCCAATCAGCAGTTAACTTCGCAAGTAACGCTGTTAGACCAACAACTGACTCTCGCTATCGAGCGGCAAACAGCGGTCCAGTTGCAATTCGCCCATTCTGAGCAGCAAGCGAAGTTTGCGGGTAAGCGCACTCAAGCCGCTCGGTTAATGCGTCGTGTCGCCGAAGTCGTTCCTGCCGACGTTCATCTTGAATCGCTCAGTCTACGCGGAGAACGTGTCACGATGACGGGCGACACTGTACGGCACGGTTCATTAACTGAGTTGTTACAGCGCCTCACTGCAGCGCAAGATATTGACCAAGTTCAACTCCATTCAGTGGCGGATGAGCAAGCCATGCAGCGATTTGTGATCTCTTTTGTTTTGCTCAACAGCGTTGTTAGGCGATGAATATTGAACTTGAGTCGTTGGTTGCATGGCCGATTGGGCGGCAGTTGGGGTTTATCGTGGTGGTTATGTTAGCGATTAATGCGCCCATCGCTTGGTTATGGCATTTGCCGCAATACCAACAGATCATTGCGGCGAAAAAGAGTGAGCAGAGTCTTATCCTCGCGGCGGAGCATAAACAGGCCCGATTGTTGGTGCTTGCACGGACAGAGACCAGTGAGACAGATGCCGGCCAATTGCTTACACCGGCTTCAGCGCTGAGCGCGTCACACTTTTCAATGGCCATCGCTGAGCTCAATCAGATCGCGCAGCGTAACCAACTTAGCGTAGAGGTGCTTGAATTGGCTGCAAATCCGGCCAGTGATGGCGTTGAACTTAGGCTGCTGGGCCGGTACCACGATATTAGGGCATTTTGCCAAGCAGTGGCAGAGAGCTCTCCCTTATTGCGTTTGGATAATGCCGAGTGGCAGCGACGAGATGACATCAGTGGGCAAATCAGCTTCAGCGCTCAGGCGTTGTTTTATCAGGCTCATGCGACGGTGACAGCCAATGACTAGGCTTCTTGTGTGCTTGTGGCTGTGTGCGTGGTCAGTCAATAGCCAAGTTAGTCCTCAATCAACCCACGTTGCCGCTACTACGCCGACTCGTGATCCTTTTGCCTTACCTCAGGCAGACGCTAAAACGTCGCCGTGTCAGCTGCTCGCTCAACCACTCGCAACGTCATTGCCATTCATTCTTGCCGGCGTTCTCGAAACTCACGGTGATTATACGGCGCTGCTAAAAACGCCGGCGGGCGTGCTAGTGACGGCTCAGAAAAATCAGCGACTGGGATCGGGATACAGGATCGTGGCAATCAGTGAGCGTCAAGTCGAGCTCGAACAGACAATCGACAGTCGCCTTGGGTGTCATGCTCATTCACGATTCAAGCTGGAGTTTAACTAATGCGTTCTATTATTGATAACCGTCGAGCAGCAAGGCTCAGCGGCGTGTTGGCAAGTTTGTGCCTATTATTGAACACTGGGTGGGTAAGCCAGTTAAGTGCGGCTGAAATAACGAATAATCAGGCTAAGTTGTCATTCAACTTTCAAGATATCTCAGTTCGGGATGCTTTACGCGTTATCGCACAGAGTCAGAATATCAATATTGCCATCGATGACTCGGTCAGTGGTCAGCTTACGCTGAGTTTGACTGAGGTCACTTGGCAACAAGCGCTTGATACGGTGGTGGGGGTCAAAGGGCTTACTCAACATGAGCAAAATGGCGTTATGCTGATTGGTTCCAAGCAACTTTCTGTTGATGCCGGCAGCGAGTTAAACTCAGAGTTGATCGCCGTTAACTATGCCAGTGCCGATCAATTGATGCAGGTGTTGCTAGGGTCGAGTGGATTTAACCTTTTATCAGAACATGGGGCGTTAGGGGTCGATGAGCGGACCAATGTCTTGCTGATTCGAGACTATCCAGAGCAGATTGCCGCAACCCGAAAAATGGTGGCGCTGCTTGATGTGCCGATCAAGCAAGTGCAAATCGAAGCACGCATTGTGACCATCAATCAAGGCAATCTTGAAGAGTTAGGCGTTCGTTGGGGCTTGAGTCATGTTGGCCATCGCGCAGAGGTCGGTGGCAGCATTGAAGGCATTCGTCTTGACTCGGCCACTATCGATCAGATGTTAAACATCAATCTGGCCGCGCAGGCAGTGAATGCTTCATCGATTGCTTTTCAAGTGGCGAAGTTGGGGTCAGATACCTTACTGGATCTCGAACTGTCGGCGATGCAGCGCGAATCGAAAGCGGAAGTGATTTCGAGTCCGAGCTTAATGACTACCAATAAAAAGCCGGCGTATATTGAACAAGGAACCGAAATTCCCTATCTTGAGTCATCCTCCAGTGGTGCAACGAATGTGGCGTTCAAGAAAGCCGTCTTGAGTTTAAAAGTGACGCCGCAGATCACGCCAGGGGATCATGTGCTGCTCGATTTAAATGTCACTCAAGATAGGCCGGGTGAAGTGGTGAATACTGGCACTGGAGAAGCCGTGGCGATCGATACGCAACGCATCGGAACACAAGTATTAGTGAAGAATGGCGAAACTATCGTGCTGGGAGGGATTTTTCAACACAGTGTATTTGATAGTGTC
Organism: Vibrio sp. NH-UV-68; assembly: GCF_042940635.1. NCBI lineage: Bacteria > Pseudomonadati > Pseudomonadota > Gammaproteobacteria > Vibrionales > Vibrionaceae > Vibrio > Vibrio sp. NH-UV-68. The sequence continues at coordinate 2,897,197 of NZ_CP134975.1, read as the reverse complement.
GACAAGGTGCCATTATTGGGTGACTTACCGCTGCTTGGTGGCTTATTTCGCCGAACTTACCAGAAAATAGGCAAACGTGAACTGGTGATTTTTGTGACTCCGAACGTCATCATTGAGTAAGAAATCGATCTTGAACGAAAATAAATTTGCATTAGTCGCACCTTATCTAGATAATTTCGGGTCTTATCACGAATTATCTGTGAGGAATCGGTGCCACAAGCATCTACATTGCTAATGTTATATTGGCTTTTCTTGTGGCGATGTCATTGAATTAACGTTGTAAATTACTGCTAAACATGGCTGAGAAACGCAATATTTTCCTTGTTGGCCCTATGGGTGCCGGCAAAAGCACAATCGGTAGACACTTGGCTCAACAGCTTCATATGGAGTTTGTTGATTCTGATACCGTAATTGAAGAGCGCACTGGCGCAGATATCGCTTGGGTATTTGACGTCGAGGGTGAAGAAGGCTTCCGTGATCGCGAGGAAAAAGTGATTAACGACCTAACCGAAGAACAAGGCATTGTCCTTGCAACGGGTGGGGGTTCGATCATGAGCAAAGAAAACCGCAATCGTCTATCTGCACGCGGCATCGTTGTCTACTTAGAAACAACGATTGAAAAACAACTTGCTCGTACCAATCGCGATAAGAAGCGTCCACTGCTACAAACAGACAAACCACGTGAAGTGTTAGAGTCTCTGGCTAAAGAGCGTAATCCTCTTTACGAAGAAATCGCGGATTACACCGTACGTACAGACGATCAAAGTGCAAAAGTGGTAGCCAACCAGATCGTAAAAATGCTAGAAGAACGTTAAGACTTTTAGCAACTGGAGAATACCCATGGAACGGATTACGGTCAGCTTAGATGAGCGTAGCTATCCAATCTCAATTGGTGCCGGATTATTTAATGATCCGGCCCACCTTTCTTTCCTTGCAGCAAAACAGAAAGTGGTCGTGATTTCTAATGTCACGGTTGCTCCGCTGTATGCTGACAAAATCCTTGCCCTTCTAGAGCAATTAGGCTGCCAAGCTTCTGTACTCGAACTGCCCGATGGTGAGCAATACAAAACCCTAGAGACCTTCAATACGGTAATGAGTTACCTGTTGGAAGGTAATTATGCCCGAGATGTGGTTGTGATTGCGCTCGGTGGTGGTGTGATTGGTGACTTGGTTGGCTTCTCTGCGGCCTGTTATCAGCGCGGCGTCGACTTCATTCAGATCCCGACGACTTTACTGTCGCAGGTTGATTCATCGGTCGGTGGCAAAACGGCGGTTAATCATAAGCTGGGTAAAAACATGATCGGTGCGTTTTATCAACCGCAAGCGGTGGTGATTGATACCGATTGCCTTAAAACCTTACCAAAGCGTGAGTTTGCGTCTGGTATCGCCGAGGTGATCAAATACGGCATTATTTATGACAGTGCGTTTTTTGTTTGGTTGGAAGAGAATCTCGACAAGCTCTATCAATTGGATGAGCAGGCGCTGACTTATGCTATCGCACGCTGTTGTCAAATTAAGGCCGAAGTGGTGGCACAAGACGAAAAAGAGTCGGGTATTCGTGCATTGCTGAACCTAGGTCATACATTTGGTCATGCGATTGAAGCTGAGTTAGGTTATGGTAATTGGCTGCATGGTGAGGCGGTAGCTTCTGGCACGGTGATGGCAGCAAAAACTGCGCAGCTTCAAGGGCTTATCACTGAGCAGCAAGTTGAACGAATTGTCTCTATACTGAAAAGAGCACAGTTGCCTGTCCATACACCCGAGCAGATGTCGTTTGCTGACTTCATCAAGCACATGATGCGCGATAAGAAAGTGTTATCAGGTGAGCTACGACTGGTATTGCCTACCGGTATTGGCAGTGCAGAGGTGGTAAAAGGGGTATCAGAGTCGGTTATAGAGCAAGCTATCGACTTTGGCCGTACCCTGTAATTCTTGTTGTCTGTAGTACCAAACGGCCGACGTTTTTTTGATGCCGGGTTTTGTTTGGTATTACCGCATTGTCATTAGGATAACTCAATGAGCTCGGCGCATGACCCTCGCGTATTGGAATTGGAATCTCAGGTAGAGCTGCTGGAACGGTTGCGACTGCTGACCAATTTTGGTTCAAATCTTGTCACGATTGGTGGCGCTGCTGGTGCAGGGAAAACCTGGCTAGCGCAACACTATTTAGAAGCGTGGGCGCAAGACAAGAACCAAGCTTTGTTGATGTGTTATCCCAATCAAGACGAAACGCAACGTCGTGTGACTCTTCTCTCGCAGTTGATTTCAGAACCATTATTTAACCCAGCAGACTCATTAGTCGACTCTTTTTCCCGCGTCATGGAGGGGGAAAGTTGTGATGTGTTGATTACGATTGATGATGCGCATTTGCTGACAGAGTCGTTTATCTCTGAACTGTGGATGCTAGTGTTAGAAGCGCAGCTCAACCCACGCTGGACGGTTAATGTGTTGTTGTTCGCGCAATCCAATAGTTTGGAAGCACTGTTAACTCGCTTAAGTTATGGTCAAGAACACAAACCCATCGATCTTGAAATTGAACCACTTAGCCAACAAGAAGCGGATCGGTTTTTTGAACATTTGGTGATTCGTTTTGTCGAAGATGACATGGAGAAACGGGTGCGTAATGCATACCGTAGCGTTGCCCGCCATCCGGGCGACATCATGGCTTTAGGGGATCAAAAAGTGGAAAAAAGGATTATTATCCGCTCGATTGTCGGCTCTCCCGTCAATATTGCACTGTTAGTTGTTGTGTTGCTACTCGCGATTGGCGGTGGTTATTGGTGGATGATGTCACAACCATCACCGGATGAGAAAGCGCAACAAATGACGCAAAACATCGAACAAACGGTGATTCCTACCTTGCCGGAACTGAGCTCACAAGACAATCAACCAACAGCGACTATCCAACCTGAGCCCGTGATTGATCCGATGTTAGCCGGTGCTGACGATGATTCGCTGGCGCTTCCACCGGATGTCACCGAACAGGTTGACAGTGTGGGTAGTGCTGACAACGATCAGCAGCGAGTCGTGATTACGTCTGATGTCGTCGATGCCTTACTTGAGGGGAAAGCGCAACAAGCCGATACTCGTGGCATTGATCAAGTGGTTGAGCAGTCGCAAACGCCACAAACCGCTGTGCCACAGGCTGAACCTGTTACGCAGCAGACAACGCCAGCAAGTGAAACCGTCATCAAGTTTTCGTTTACCAAAGATGAACTAAAGAGCTTCTCGCCGCGCAGTTATACCTTGCAGTTGGCTGCCGTCCAGTCGCTTGAAGAAGTGCAATCCTTCATCGGCCAGTACCAGCTCACCAATCAAGTGTTTATCTACCCAACCGTACGCAATAATATTGACTGGTATATCATCACTTATGATAATTATCCGACCATTCAAGTGGCGCGCGATGCGGTACAAGGTTTGTCGAGTGAGTTGCGACAGCTTGAGCCTTGGGCAAAATCACTCAGTCAGGTTCAACGTGAAATCGACCGAGTCGAATAAGTTGGCGAAATCCGCTGATTAAGCGGCAAAATTGCCTGAGTTTAGTTGTAAAATATGTTACATTCCGCAGCCTTAATTTGTGGTTGAAAAATAGAGCAGTCGATGAAGAAGCAGCGGGCCTTCCTGAAGTGGGCGGGTGGAAAATACGGACTTGTTGAAGATATTCAGCGTCACTTGCCTGAAGCACGTAAGCTGGTGGAACCGTTCGTAGGCGCAGGTTCTGTGTTTCTTAATACTGACTACGAACACTACTTGCTGGCTGATATCAACCCAGATTTAATCAATCTCTACAACTTGCTCAAGCAAGATCCGCAGACATACATCTCAGAATCCAAACGTTGGTTCTGTGCCGAGAACAACCGCAAAGAAGCTTATCTGGATGTTCGTGCGCAGTTCAATGCCACCGATGACGTGTTGTACCGTTCATTGGCATTTCTGTATATGAATCGCTTTGGTTTTAATGGCTTGTGTCGTTACAACAAAAAAGGCGGTTTTAACGTCCCGTTTGGATCATATAAGAAGCCGTATTTCCCCGAAGCTGAACTTGAGTTCTTTGCAGAAAAAGCCAAGAAAGCGACGTTTGTTTGTGAGGGTTACCACGAGACGTTCAAGCGAGCGCGCAAAGGCTGTGTGGTGTATTGCGATCCTCCTTATGCACCGCTTTCAACCACCGCAAACTTCACGTCGTATGCGGGCAATGGTTTTAGCCTCGATGATCAGGCCGCGCTGGCAGATGTCGCAGAAAAAGCGGCGCAGCAACGAGGTATTCCGGTGTTGATTTCAAATCATGATACGACGTTAACTCGTCGCCTTTATCATGGTGCGAGCCTGAATGTGGTGAAGGTTAAGCGAACCATCAGTCGTAACGGCGCAGGACGCAATAAGGTCGATGAGTTGTTGGCGCTGTTTAAGCCCTCGGACAGCAAATAGTCACATTTCCTCACGCTTGGCTATATTCTTACCGCTAGCTTAGGTAGAATTGCGCGCAAAATACTCTGTTCGCGGAGTTTCTCTTTTGTGTGCAATGATGCCAATTAATACTAGAGGTCAGGTATGAAAGATTTCCTTATCGCTCCATCGATTCTGTCTGCTGATATGGCTCGCCTTGGCGAGGATGTTGAAAAAGTTCTCGCAGCAGGGGCGGATGTGGTTCACTTTGACGTAATGGACAACCACTACGTACCCAACCTGACTTTCGGCGCGCCAATCTGTCAAGCCTTGCGCGATTACGGCATTACCGCACCTATCGATGTACACCTGATGGTGAAACCGGTTGACCGTCTTGTGCCTGATTTTGCCAAAGCTGGTGCATCGATGATCACTTTCCATATCGAAGCGTCTGAACACGTTGACCGTACCTTGCAACTGATCAAAGAGAACGGCTGTAAAGCGGGTGTGGTGTTAAATCCTGCGACTCCGCTGTCGCATCTCGACTTCATCATGGATAAAGTGGATATGATTCTACTGATGTCGGTTAACCCAGGCTTTGGTGGCCAGTCATTTATTCCGAAAACGTTAGATAAGCTGCGTGCAGTACGTAAAATGATTGATGAGTCGGGCCGCGATATTCGTTTGGAAATCGATGGTGGGGTTAAAGTGGACAACATTAAAGAGATTGCTGAAGCAGGAGCGGATATGTTCGTTGCCGGTTCGGCGATTTTTAATCAACCTGATTATCAACAAGTCATTGATCAAATGCGCGAACAATTAGCGCAGGTAAAGTAATTTAATGAGCAATATTAAACTGATCGCTTTCGATTTAGACGGTACGCTGCTTGATAGCGTACCTGATTTGGCGGTTGCTGCTGATCAAGCTGTGCAAGCGCTTGGCTTCCCTGCAGTAACTGAAACACAAGTGCGTGATTACGTGGGTAATGGTGCCGATGTATTGATTGGCCGCTCGCTAAGTCGAAGCTTAACGGTAGACCCAAGTCTAGCGCCTGAGCTACGGGTTAAAGCGCGAGAGCTGTTTGATGATTACTACGATAAGAGTGGTCATAAACTTAGCCACCTTTATCCACATGTTAAAGAGACATTAGCCGCACTTGACCAGGCTGGTTTTACCATGGCCTTAGTGACCAACAAGCCGTCTAAGTTTGTTCCAGACGTATTAGCCAAACACGACATCGACAAATATTTTGTCGATGTGATCGGTGGCGATACCTTCCCGGAAAAGAAACCCAACCCAATGGCGCTAAACTGGTTGCTCGAGAAACACAACTGCCAGCCAAGTGAAATGCTGATGGTGGGTGATTCGAGCAACGATATTAAAGCGGCAAAGAATGCGGGTTGTCACTCGTTTGGTTTAACTTACGGTTACAACCATGGTGAGCCAATCGCAAACGCCAAGCCAGACTTTGTCGCCGACAGCATCGCAGATCTTGTTGAAGCGGTAGCGGTTTACGCATAAGCGCGACAAAAGGTCTTCCAAAATACTCGTTAATGAGTACACTGGAAAACCGTGCACACGTCGCTGCACGGTTTTTCATTATTTATCTTAAGAAGTCAAAGGAATCATTCTAATGAGCAAACCCATTGTATTGAGTGGTGTTCAACCGTCAGGTGAACTAAGTATCGGTAACTACTTGGGTGCTCTACGTCAATGGCAACAGATGCAAGACGATTATGATTGCCAGTATTGCGTTGTTGACCTTCATGCGATTACGGTTCGTCAAGATCCTAAGTCTTTGCATGAAGCGACGCTAGACGCACTCGCAATCTGCCTCGCTGTTGGTGTTGACCCGAAAAAGAGCACGCTATTTGTTCAGTCACACGTCCCTGAGCATGCTCAACTTGGTTGGCTTCTTAACTGTTATACCCAAATGGGTGAGCTGAGCCGTATGACTCAGTTTAAAGACAAATCTGCTCGTTATGCCAATGACGTTAATGCTGGCCTATTTGGCTACCCAGTATTAATGGCGGCCGACATTCTGCTTTACGGTGCCCACCAAGTCCCCGTTGGCAATGACCAGAAGCAGCACTTAGAGTTAGCACGTGATATTGCGACGCGTTTTAACAACATCTATTCGCCTGAAAGCCCAATCTTTACCGTACCAGAGCCTTACATTCCAACGGTCAATGCCCGCGTGATGAGCCTGCAAGATGCGACTAAGAAGATGTCGAAGTCTGATGATAACCGCAAGAATGTCATCACCTTACTCGAAGAGCCTAAGTCTATCTTGAAGAAGATCAACAAGGCGCAAACTGATACCGAAACGCCACCACGTATTGCGGCGGATTGGGACAACAAAGCGGGTATCTCGAATCTCATGAGTCTGTACTCTGCCGCTAGCGGATTGAGCTTTGAACAGATCGAAGCGCAATATCAAGGCGTGGAAATGTACGGCCCATTCAAGAAAGATGTTGGTGAAGCGCTGGTCGCGATGCTTGAGCCAATTCAAGCTGAATATCGTCGTATTCGCGCAGATCGCGCTTATATGGATCAGGTGATGAAGCAAGGTGCAGAGAAAGCATCGGCTCGCGCTGCTGAAACATTGAAGCAAGCGTACCAAGCTGTCGGCTTTGTTGCTCGCCCATAGGTTAAGTATTTTAGTGTCTATAGGTCAAATTCTAGTAACTAGGCACTCACCTCTAGGACCAGATTCCAGATAGCTCGTTCCTCACTTCTGGAATGACGACTTTAACCTCGCCATTCTGAACAGCGAGGCACGAGCGTGATGCAGAATCTGTTGCAGTAGTGCAAGTTATTAGCGTCTAGAGGTCAAATGCTAGTAACTAGGCACTCACCTCTAGGATCAGATTCCAGATAGCTCGTTCCTCACTTCTGGAATGACGACTTTAACCTCGTCATTCTGAACAGCGAGGCACGAGCGTGATTCAGAATCTGTTGCAGTAGTGCAAGTTATTAGTGTCTAGAGGTCAAATGCTAGTAACTAGGCACTCATCTCTAGGAACTTCCCCCTACTGCGCGCCTTCAAAGCCCATCTGACGCCAGGCTTCAAAAGCAATAATCGCGACGGCGTTAGACAAGTTTAAGCTACGCGCATCTGGCATCATTGGAATACGGATACGTTGCGCCATCGGCATACTCTCTATCAGTTCGGCAGGAAGACCGCGGGTCTCTGGGCCGAAAAGTAGGACATCGCCTGGTTGGAAGTCGGCATCGACATGATGACCTGTCGTTTTGGTGGTGCAGGCGAAAATGCGGTATTGCTTGCGTTCAGCCTCAAGGTAATCAATAAACGCTTGATAGTCTTTATGGCGAGTAACGCGCGCAAGGTCATGGTAATCAAGACCAGCACGGCGCACTTTTTTCTCTTCTAAATCAAACCCTAATGGTTCAATCAAGTGAAGGTTGGCACCACAGTTGGCACTCAGGCGAATGATGTTACCAGTGTTAGGGGCGATTTCTGGCTCATATAAAGCGATATCAAACATGATGCGATTCTTTATGACGTGAGTTAAGGAAGCAAAGTATAAGGCGGCGAGAGATCGCCGCCAAGTATCGAGTGAATTTTTCTGCGGCATTAACTCACAGTGCTTAGCGGTAGACCAATCTCGATACGCAACCCACCCAACGCACTGTGCTTGGCGACAATGCTGCCGCTGTGTTGCCTGATGGCACTTTCGGTAATGGCGAGGCCAAGGCCAGTCCCACCACTATGACGATCACGCGCGGTTGAAACGCGATAAAAAGGGCGAAAGATGGCTTCCAGTTCTTGTTCAGGAACGCCCTCACCGTCGTCATCGACACTAATGACGAGCTGTTGCGCCGCAGCCGTAAACTCAACGTCAATCCGGCTTTTTCCATAGCAGATAGCATTACGGACTACGTTGTCTAGCGCACTCATCAACAGTTTAGGGTTGCCCGAGATCATCTCTTCGGGAATGGCATTGTAGCTGAATGTTTTGTTCATTTGCTGCGCTTCAAATTGTGCATCTGACAAAATAGCTTCCCACAGGCTGGTCATCGGTTGCCGTTCACGGGTTAAATGACTATCGACTTGCATCCGCGACAGCTCCAGTAACTCGCTGATCATTTGTTCTAGCCGCTGCGCTTCAGTATCAATTCGGCTTAGCTCGGGGCTTTGGCCTTGTTTGCGGGTCGCAAGCGCATTGGCCATCCGCAATCGAGTCAAAGGAGATCGCAGCTCATGAGAGATGTCAGACAGCAGACGTTGTTGGCCAGAGATCATTTGATTGACCGCTTCGACCATTTGGTTGAAGCTGGCGCCCGCTTGGCGAAATTCACTGGTGCCTTTTTCAAGGCTAGGATCGACAACGAATTCACCTTGCGCCACGCGTTTGGCGGCGCGCTCTAGCTTACGTGCTGGCTGACTGAGTGCCCAAGCAAGCCACAATAGCAAAGGTGTGCTCACCAGCATGACGGCAAACAACAGTTGTAGAGGCTTATCAAACATGCGCAGTAAAAACGGCGGAGGTTGATTCCATTTCATTCCGACATAAAGCAATAGATCTTGTTGGGCGAGCTGAATGGGCAGCGGCCCGGCGATCATGTAGTGACCATAGAGCTTTTGCTGTGGTGTGCCAGTTAGGTCGATACTGGTAATAAAGTTTTGTAGGGCGCGATAGCGAAAATCTTTTCGCTCTTGAGTGGTCATAATATTGCCGTCGAGATCGGTGACGAAAAAGCGTGGCCTGTCATCGCGTCCACCACGCTTTGAACCTTCAAGCTTAAACAAAATTCGGCCGAGATTAGTTTCATTAGCATAACGCTGTTCGGTATTCGTCTTGACTTCGATTAAGCGCTCTAGGTCATCGGCGGGAATGTCGCGCGCTTTACGTGGGTCTAGGTGAGGCAAAGAGAGTACCGCAATCAACACCAACAACATCGTCAGCCAGAAAATGGCAAAAATACGTCCGTAAAGACTGGTGATTTTAGGTAGCCGCATCAATCCTCCTCGATCAATAGGTAGCCACGTCCACGTAAGGTTTTAATGCGCGATTTTCCATCTGCACGTTCCGGCAGCTTTTTGCGTAAATTAGAAACATGCATGTCGATGGCGCGATCAAACGCGGCTAGGCGCTTGCCCAATACATCTAAACTCAATGTTTGCTTAGTGACCGTTTGGCCAGGGTGTTGAATAAAGTGGCTTAACAACGCAAATTCGGTGGTGGTCAGCTCGATCAGTTGTCCTTGGCAGTAGGCTTCTTGTTTACCGGGATACACTTGAATGTCTTGATATTCAATGCAGTCGGGCGCTTTGTTGGCTTTGTTTTCTGCACTGTGCTGAGTGCGACGTAAGATTGCGCGAATGCGTGCTAGCAGTTCTCTATCGCTAAAGGGCTTAGGTAGGTAGTCATCCGCCCCCAGTTCAAGACCAATGACTCGGTCGATCTCTTCCCCTTTTGCCGTCAGCATCAAGACTGGCGTTTGCCACGTTTCGCGTAATCGTTTTAAGGTTTCCATGCCATTGAGTTTCGGCATCATGACATCAAGTAGTACCAAATCAATATCGGTACTGAGCTGCTCGAGTCCTTGCTCGCCATTATTGGCTTCAGATACGTCAAAGCCTTCAAATGAGAGCACTTCTTTGAGTAGTGCCGTCAGCTCGGTATCGTCATCAATAAGTAGGATGTGTGGCATAGCAAGATTCTCTGTGGTTTGGACAGTTTACATAGTACTGCGATTTATCGGTTTGATTTAGGCCTAATGTCGCTCTTTACGATTCTTTACGCTCGCTAAACGTTACTTTACTCAGCAGATCGTATTCTAAGCTTAAGCGCTGTGAAGGCAGCAAGTCGATTGATAAGTGAAAAGGGTACGATGATGAAAATGACAAAAAAACTAGTATTGGCCGCTGTTGTTGTTCCATTAACATTAGGCACCGCAAGCGCATGGGCTTTTGGTGGCAAAGATCATAAGCGAGGTGGCCCTGAACAATGCGGCGCAGGTGTTGACCGAGGCATCATGCGTCAGCTCGATTTGACCAATGCGCAGCAAGACCAGCTTAAGCAGATGCGCAGTGAAGGAAAGCAGGCGATGAAGGCTGAATTTAAACAAAACGCTGAGGCGCGCCAAGCACAAAGACAGGCTCACCAAGCGCAAGTGCAACAACTGATCTTGGCTGACAACTTTGATCAAGCCGCAGCCAATGAGCTCGCCAAGCAAATGGTTGAGCAGCAGACCGAACGTAAAGTGAAGATGCTAGAGAAGCAACATCAGATGCTGAGCATTTTAACGCCAGAGCAAAAATCCCAATTCGTTGAGCTGCAACAACAGCGTTCAGCGCAGTGCAGTGAAAAAATGCAGCAACGCTTGAATAGTTAATCGTTGTTACCCTGTTGCAGACAAACCATTGATGGCGGCCTTGAGGTCGCCATTTTTATTCGCTCAATGACAGGTTATACTCAGTCAATGTTCGTTTACTAATCAAAGCGCTATGAAACAAGAATATGCACGTTTAGTCACGATGGCAGCGTGGACCGCCACGATCGTCGCGACGCTTTTGTTGGTGGTCAAAGTCGGGGCTTGGTGGGCGACAGGTTCGGTGAGTTTGTTGGCCTCTTTAATCGATTCAATGCTTGATATTGCCGCGTCGTTGGTCAATGTGGTGGTGGTGCGTTATTCATTACAACCGGCAGATCGTGAACATACGTTTGGTCATGGTAAGGCCGAGTCGCTGGCTGCTTTAGCTCAAGCCATGTTCATCTCGGGTTCAGCGGTGTTTCTTATTCTTAATGGTATCGACCGATTCTTTAGACCGCATGAGCTGCAATCGCCAGAATACGGCGTGTATGTTAGCCTATTTGCGATGGTAGTGACCTTCGGTTTGGTCTCATTCCAAAAGCATGTGGTGAAGAAAACTGGCAGTCAGGCCATTGCCGCTGACTCGCTGCACTACCAATCTGACTTATATATGAATGCGGCCATTATGTTGGCGCTCGGCCTAAGTTGGTTTGGGGTGACGCAAGCCGATGCACTATTCGCGGTGGGGATTGGTATCTTTATCCTCTACAGCGCTATTCAGATGGTGCGAGAAGCAACTCAAACCTTATTGGATCGTAAATTGCCTGACAGTGAACTGCGTGCTATCCGCGAAACCAGCTTGCAAGTCGAAGGGGTTCTTGGGGTACACCAACTCAGAACGCGCATATCGGGACCAACCCGTTTTATTCAGTTGCATTTAGAATTAGAAGATCAAATGCCATTGCTTGAGGCGCATCGAATATCTGATGAAGTGGAAGACAAACTGCTTGAACTCTTCCCCGATTCAGATGTACTCATTCATCAGGATCCGTATTCAGTGGTTCTCGGTGCAGAGAAAAAGCAAAAGGCGCAAGATTGGTAATATAGAATCGCGACAAATCGTGACTTATTGGCTATCTTTTCAGCGTAAACACTTTTAACGCTGTTCCTGATATGTATCAATTAAGTAAATCAGCAAAGCTGTAATACTCTTACATAAGTAGAAAAGTTACATAAATTACTACAAATAAAAGTAGTATTCCTTTCGGGGAAAGGTAACATATTACACAATTAAAGGAATTTTGTTGGTAGCTTGTATGAAAGCAACCGACGTAAAAATTGAAATAAGATTCCCAAATATCGAGGGTGAGCATGATTAAGAAGATCGGTGTTTTGACAAGTGGTGGTGACGCTCCAGGCATGAACGCAGCAGTTCGTGGCGTAGTTCGTACCGCACTTTCTGAAGGATTAGAAGTTTTCGGTGTATTTGATGGTTACTTGGGCTTATACGAAAACCGTATCGAAAAGCTAGACCGTTCAAGTGTGTCTGATGTGATCAACAAAGGCGGTACTTTCCTAGGTTCAGCGCGTTTTCCTGAATTTAAAGAAGTGGAAGTGCGTCAAAAAGCGATTGATAACCTCCAGAAGCACGGCATTGAAGCACTGGTCGTTATTGGTGGTGATGGCTCTTACATGGGGGCAAAAAAGCTGACAGAAATGGGTTACCCATGTATTGGTCTGCCAGGCACTATCGATAATGATATTGCGGGTACCGATTACACGATCGGGTACCTGACGGCATTGAATACCGTGATCGATGCGATTGACCGTCTGCGTGATACGTCATCTTCTCACCAACGCATTTCTATTGTTGAGATCATGGGCCGCCACTGTGGTGATCTGACTCTGATGTCTGCTATTGCGGGTGGTTGTGAGTACATCATCACACCAGAAACGGGTCTCGATAAAGAGAAGTTAATCGGTAACATCCAAGACGGTATTGCGAAAGGCAAAAAGCACGCGATTATCGCCCTGACTGAGCTGATGATGGATGCTAACGAACTGGCAAAAGAGATTGAAACGGCAACAGGTCGTGAAACTCGCGCGACGGTTCTTGGCCACATTCAACGTGGTGGTCGTCCAACCGCGTTTGACCGTGTACTTGCGTCTCGCATGGGTAACTACGCTGTTCATCTATTGATGGAAGGTCATGGCGGTCGTTGTGTCGGTATTCAGAAAGAGCAGCTTGTTCACCACGATATCATCGATGCGATTGAGAACATGAAGCGTCCGGTACGTGAAGACCTATACAAGGTAGCTGAAGAGCTATTCTAATTCAGCATTAAAGCTTGAATTTAAAAAGCCAGTTGGGGAACCAACTGGCTTTTTTGTTGCTGACGGCGAGCTTGTTAGTTGACTAACATGGTTGAAAGTAGGTAGCCAATGATGGTGGCGGTAACGACGCCAATAAAGCCGGGTAATAAGAAACTGTGGTTAAGCACATACTTACCAATCTGCGTTGTCCCAGAGCGGTCAAAAGTGATTGCCGCCAGGTCACTTGGGTAGAAGGGGAAGAAGAAATAGGCGTAACACGCTGGTAGTACACCGATCAGTACTGGCGCTGGAATGCCCATCGTAAAACCCAGTGGCAACATGATGGTCAGTACGGCCGCTTGGCTCTTCAGAAAAACCGACACGACAAACATTGCGATAGCAAAGGTCCATGGATGTGCTGCAACAATATCACTGACCAAACTAATCAAGTAGGGTTTGTGGAAGCTAATAATCGTGTCACTCATCCAGGCAATACCAAAGATGATCACAACGGCGGTCATACCCGCAATAAACACATTACTGTGGACGATTTTTTTTGGCTCAACCTTAGTGGTGAGGAGAATCAACGCACCAACGGAAAGCATCAAGAATTGAATCGCGACCGACATCTTGACACCCTGTGGCAGCAGTGAGAGATCTTTACCAAACATCGCGACAAAAATAACCGTAACAATACCGGCGAGGAAGATGGTTAAGCCTTTTTTCGCTTGGCTACTCACTTCACTCTCTTGTCCCTCGACTTGATCGCTATCGATAAGCTGGGCTTTAAATTCTGGATCTTGGCAGCGCTCGGCAAACTGACTATCTTGCGCTAGATCTTTGCCGCGTTTAAGGCTCCAAGTACAACCGACCAGAACACCAATTAAAGTCGCTGGAATCGTCACCAATAGGACATTGCCTAAACTAATATCAAGTTGATTATCCGCGGCTGTTGCCATCACTACCGCTGCGGCCGCGGCGATTGGGCTAGCAGTAATACCCATTTGAGAGGCAACAGTCGCCATCGCCATTGGACGCTCTGGACGGATGCCTTTTTTGTAGGCGACATCGTAAATCACGGGTAGGAGCGGATAGACTGAGTGACCTGTACCGACTAACACGGTCAATGAATAGGTACAAAGCGGGCCTAAGAAAACAATCTGGTTTGGGTGTTTGCGTAGCAAGCGTTCGGCAAAGCGAACCAATAGTTTTAGACCACCAGTGGCTTCTAATGTTGCCGATGCCGCGACAACGGCGAGAATGATCAGCATAACACTGATTGGTGGAGACCCAGGCGCAACACCAAACACAAAGGCGAGAATTGAAACCCCTAGGCCGCCGAGCAAACCAAATGCGATGCCGCCATGACGAATACCGATGAAGATAATCGTCAACAGCAGGAGCATATGAATATAAAACATAATCCTTTCCTACACTATTATTTGAATTTGCAATAATGCTACTCCAAAGGGGTAGGGCGAAATGTGAGGTAATATACTTATTGAGGCGTAAAGTTTACTATCCGCCGATTCCTTGTCGGGAATCAAAAGTTGGCACTAAAATACTGATACGCCTTACTTTTCATTCGTTTTAAGGCTGGTGGCGAGATATTTTACGGCTCTGGAATTTTTGATGTACACCTCGACGTAGCGCTTTTATTCGACTTTCTGCTTTATCGACGCCCAATAGCACGCTCAGTGACAATAGAGTAATGATCACGGATTGTTGCATGTAGCCCAGACCAATCATCATACCGAGAGCTGCTAACATCCAGATAATTGCCGCCGAGGTCACACCGTGAATTTTTCCATCAAGTGTCATCATCACACCCGCGCCAAGAAACCCGACACCAGTAATGATCTGACCGAGCACTCGAGCTTGATCTAGGGTGTTAGGTGACAGAGAGACCGCCATCGACATGAATAAGTAGGTACCAGAAATAATTAAGATCGAGGTACGGATCCCAACAGGTTTACCACGAGTTTGTCGCTCGACACCAATCAAAATACCGTTGAGTGCACAACAAAAAAGTGCCAGCCAACTGAATGGGCCGAGATCAAGATAATGAGTCCAAGTTGCTTGCATAGTGACCTCCAAAAACGCGGAGTATGCATACAAAGCCCTTTGTGAGCGAACAAATTTTTTTTACCTTAACGGTAAATATTACTCGCTGTTGGTAAGGGCCTACTTGATGACGGCGTTGGCGCTATTCGAGATGGAGATCAAGCGGTGTTTTGCTGGCCCGACCGCCAATTTCTCGGGTGAGTTTTGGCACTAAGTAGCCCGAGGTTTGCTCAAGTACACCGGTCATGATGTTTTTCGCCTCTTGGTCAGAAATGAAGAAGTGCGCCGCTCCTTGCACTTTATCGAGTACATGCATGTAGTAGGGCATGACATCAGCATCGAATAAAGCATGACTGAGCGCCAGTTGCGCCTCAACACTGTCATTGACCCCTTTTAGCATCACGCCTTGATTGAGTAGGGTCACACCAACGTGCTTGAGTTGACTTAATCCATCTCGCAGCGCTTGATTGATCTCGTTGGCGTGGTTGATGTGTGTCACTAAGACCACTTTTAGATGAGAGTGGCTGAGCATATCGATGAGCGAAGGAGTGATTCGAGCAGGGATAACAACAGGTAAGCGCGAGTGGATACGCAGACGTTTAATATGCTTAATATCCGCAATTTGCGCGATGAGCCAAGCCAACTCTTGATCTTTGGCCATCAGTGGGTCGCCGCCTGAAAGAATGACTTCATCAATTTCTGGGTGCGCGCCTAGGTAATCGAGAGCTTGTAACCAGACCGATTTAGAGCCTTTATTGTCTTGATACGGAAAGTGACGGCGGAAGCAATAACGGCAATTAATCGCACAGCCTCCTTTGACTATCATTAACGCGCGGTTGTGGTACTTATGCAGCAAACCTGGAATGGCGTTGTTTTGCTCCTCGAGCGGATCATTGGAGTAGCCCGGATGAACGTCAAACTCCTCACTAAGCGGTAGCACCTGACGTAACAATGGATCAAAGGGATTGCCTTTCTCCATTCGATCGACAAAATTTTGTGGCACTCGCTGGGCAAAAAGCTGGCGCGCTTGAAATCCTTCCCGCCATGGGCTGGGATCGATCTCAAGCTGTTTGAGCAGCGCTTCAGGATCAGAGATCCCATTCGCTAGCTGTTTGAGCCAGTTTTGCTCAACAGATTCGGCTTTTCGGGTTATGATGTGCGGCATTCAATTAAGCTCTAAGATTTTAAAGAGGACAAAATGGCGACTGTTAGCACCAATGAATTTAAAGGCGGTTTGAAACTAATGCTGGATAACGAGCCTTGCGTAATTCTAGAAAATGAATACGTAAAACCAGGTAAGGGCCAAGCGTTTAACCGTGTCAAAATTCGTAAACTTCTGTCTGGTAAAGTGCTAGAGAAAACCTTTAAGTCTGGCGAAACTTGTGAAGTTGCCGACGTAATGGATATCGACCTAGATTATCTATATAACGACGGCGAATTCTACCACTTTATGAACAATGAAACATTCGAGCAAATTGCGGCGGATACAAAAGCGGTTGGCGAGAGCGCGAAATGGTTGGTAGAAAACAATACTTGTATGCTAACCCTGTGGAACGGCAACCCAATTGTAGTCACCCCACCAAATTTCGTTGAACTTGAAGTGACGGAAACTGATCCAGGTCTTAAGGGCGATACTCAAGGCACTGGTGGTAAACCTGCAACACTATCAACGGGTGCGGTAGTACGTGTTCCACTTTTCATCTCTATCGGTGAAGTGATCAAAGTAGATACTCGCTCTGGTGAGTACGTTGGCCGCGTGAAGTAATCGACGCTTAGCCCAAGATTTATAAAAAGGTCACTTCGGTGGCCTTTTTTGTTTTTAAGCTTGAGCTTTGATGTGCCACAATTCACTCTTAGTCTTATGCCTCTAAACTGGTAGCTATGAAACAGTCTCTTAGAATTTGGCTTGACGCCGCCCGACCAAAAACCTTGCCTTTGGCGTTGGTTTCTATTTTAACTGGCAGCGTGTTAGCGTACTCCACTCATCATTTTTCATTGCTGGTGTCACTGCTGGCATTTTTGACGGCGACGTTATTACAGATCTTGTCGAATCTTGCCAACGATTACGGTGATGCGGTGCAAGGTACTGATAACGATCAGCGCTTGGGACCATTGCGTGCAATTCAGTCAGGCGCAGTGACGCAACAAGACATGAAGTACGCCATGGCAATCAATGTCGTATTAACCGTTATCTCTGGTTTAGCGTTAGTCATCTATGCCCTGGAAAGCCTGCAAAGCATTTTGGCGTTTATCGGTTTAGGGGTTTTAGCCATTATTGCCGCGATTGCCTATACCGTAGGTAACAAACCTTATGGGTATGTTGGCCTTGGTGACATCTCGGTGTTTATCTTTTTTGGTTTGCTCGGCGTGGCAGGTACCTATTTTCTCCATACCGGCATTGTCGACCTTCAACTGATCCTGCCTGCGATCGGCTGTGGTTTATTGGCGGTGGCGGTACTCAATATCAACAATATGCGCGACATTGAAAATGACCAACAGTGCGGCAAAAAAACCGTCGCGGTTCGTTTGGGTCAAAAGCGCGCTAAACAGTACCACTTTGTGTTGTTATCAGGCGCGGTATTGGCTTTTGCTATTTACCTGATTAATCAGCCAAGCCCACTTTGGGTCAGTTTGCCCTTTTTATTCAGTTTGCTGGTCACTTATAAACATGGCAGAGCCGTATGGTTGGCGGAAAAGCCCGCGCAAATTGCGCCGATGATGCCGGTAGTAGTGAAATGTTCGATGGTGACTAACTTATTGTTTGCTGGAGTGGTTATAGCTCAAACTCTAGTCAGTTAAATGATGCATGTCATTGCAATGACTTAATCACTCTATATACTCGATCTAGATAACGACCGGTACGGGAAACAATACTATGGAATACAATACCTCTGCTTTATGCGACATATACATGGAGCAAGTCGATGTGGTTGAACCCATGTTCAGCAACTTTGGAGGATGTGCATCGTTCGCAGGTCAAGTCACGACAGTGAAGTGTTTTGAAGACAATGGCTTAATTCGTCAACTTCTTGAGCAAGATGGCTTAGGCCGTGTATTACTTATTGATGGCGGCGGTTCGTTGCGCCGTGCACTGGTCGATGCCGAAATTGCCTCGCTCGCCGAAGAGAACGACTGGGAAGGTATTGTCGTCTACGGTTGTGTGCGTGAAGTCGACGAGTTAGAAGATATGAGCATCGGTATTCAGGCGATCGCGTCGATTCCTGTCGGTGCCACCGCACAAGGTATTGGCGAATTTGATATTCCAGTTAACTTTGGTGGGGTGACCTTCCTACCAGAAGATTATTTGTATGCCGATAATACGGGCGTCATTCTCTCCCAAGAGCCGCTGGATGTTGATCTTGAACTGGAAGCGCAAGATGAATTAGTCGTTGTCGATTAATTAGCGTTGTTAGAAAAGCACCGACACTCGCGTCGGTGTTTTTTGTTTATTCAGGGTGCAAGTAAAGTTGCCTTAGTTTGAGCGCGTAGAGATAACCTGCCACACCGCCGAAAATATTGCCGATGGCAATGCCGATAAACAGCCCTTCAATGTCATACCACTGACTTCCTAGCCATGAACACGGCAAGGTAAACAGAAATAGTCGCATAAAGCTCCATTGAAATGCCTTGAGAGGCTGATGGAGTGCGTTGAGACCCGACACCAACATCATCATAATCCCCTGAAAACCGTAACTAAATGGCACGACTAATAGATAGTGCCAGAGTAGATCGCTGACCGCTTGCTCTTGCGAGAACAGGGCCGCGAGCGGAACGCTCAGTGGCACCATCATGACGAAAATGCCCAGTTGAAACACCATCGAGAAACGCATGCTAAGAAATAAACCTGCGAAGCTACGAGCTGGGCTATTGGCACCCATGTTCTGAGCAATAAAAGGCGTGAGCGCGGATGTTAACGACATCAAGACCAAAATAAGCAGCGATTCAACACGCTGCGCCGCACCATAGGCCGCTACCGCAGCGGTGCCATGTGCCGACAGCATCATCATTAAGATCGCCCCAGATAGTGGTGTTAGTGCATTGGAAAGCGCGGCAGGGGTGCCAATCTTTAATATTTGTTGCCAATCAGCAAGTAAGCGGGTGGTTTTAGGTAATGCCAGCAGTTTTTCGCGCTTTGCCAATACGTATAGAGAACCACACAGCGCGCCTAGCCAACTAAACGCACTAGCAATCGCCGCGCCTTGGATGCCGAGTTCAGGAAACGGACCATAACCAAAGATAAGCAGTGGGTCGAGTACACCGTTAATCAGCCCGGCGAGCATCATGATTTTTGCGGGTGTTTTGGTATCGCCAGTCGCACGAATCGCACTATTGCCAGCCATAGGGATCACTAACAGCGGAATGGTCAGATACCAAATGTGCATATATTGTTCAATCAGAGGCAGTAATTGAGCGTCGGCACCAAGAGCTAAAAACAGCGGCTTAATCGTGACAATGCCGATAGATGAGGCAATTGTCACCAATACTACGGCGAGCAACAACCCGTGCGATGAGAAACGCGCCGCGTCTTGGTCCTGACCTTGACCGAGGAGACGACCAATGTTGGTCGATAGCCCCATGCCGATTCCCATCGTAATGCAGTTGACGCCAAAGGTGACCGGAAAGGTGTAACTGATGGCGGCCAGAGCCTCAGTGCCCAGCAATGAGATGAAGAAGGTATCGACTAAATTAAACATTAAGATCGCGACCATACCGAAGGTCATCGGTACGGTCATTTGACGGAGTACGAGGGGAATGGAGCCTGTTAAGAGGCCGTGCTTATCCTGCATGAGTGCGACTAATGTTAAGGCGGAAAGCGCTAGGATACTGTATTGCCGTCTCAGACACAAAAAAGGCCAGCCGAAGCTGACCTTATATAAGTTTTTCAATTAATTGATGCCGTCGCTACGCGACAATCGGGCACAGCCCTTGAGAGCCGTTAACCACTCTACGGCATCAAATAAGAAGAAAAATTATGCTTTAGCTGCTGCCGCTGCTTTAGCAATAGCTGCGAAGCTTTTCGCGTCTAGAGCTGCGCCGCCAACTAGAGCACCGTCGATGTCTGGTTGTGAGAAGTAAGCTTGTGCATTTTCTGGCTTAACCGAACCACCGTACTGGATGATCACTTGCTCAGCGACTGCGGCATCTTTTGCTGCGATCATTGCGCGGATTGAAGCGTGAATACGTTGTGCATCTTCAGCAGTCGCTGCTTTACCAGTACCGATAGCCCAGATTGGTTCATAAGCGATGATAGCACCGTTTAGCGCTTCAACGCCGTATGCGTCGATCACTGCGTTAATTTGACGAGCACAAACGGCTTCTGTTTCGCCCGCTTCGTTTTGCGCGTCAGACTCACCGATACAGAAAACAGGCGTTAAACCGTTTTCTTTCAGGAAGTTGAATTTCTTCGCGATGAACTCGTCAGATTCGTTGTGGTATTCACGACGCTCAGAGTGACCGATAATGATGTGAGTCGCACCGAAATCTTTTAGCATTTCTGGAGACATGTCGCCAGTGAAAGCACCGCTGTTGTTTAGGTCTGTGTTTTGTGCACCAAGGATTAGCTTGTTACCGCCTTCAGCGATTAGACGCTCAGCAAGGTCAATATAAAGTGCTGGTGGCGCTACGGCTACGTCAACACCTTCTACGCCTTCAAGTTCAGCGTTAAGACCAGTCAGCAGCTCAGTAACCATTGCTTTGCTGCCATTAAGTTTCCAGTTACCCATCACTACAGGACGACGCATAGGAATATCTCCGTATTTAATCAATTAATGTAAAAAATCTTCGTAAGAATATAACAGATAAAATCGCTTAGATCATGATTACCGTCATGTCTTACCCGGATATCATCGATTGGTTGGAGCAGTCACGGCGCATATATAGTTTGAATCCGATCGCTATCAGTGATCCATCATGCAGATTAGGTCAAAGTGCCTCGGCATTAGTGATAAAAGTTGTTAATAGTGAAGAGTTATTGTTTTGTATCGTGAAACTCTCTTACATTTGAGGAATACTATGCCCAATCTAGTCATGGAATACTCCAACTCTGTTGATCAACGTGTCAATGTGCAAGGGTTGTTAGCAGACTTACATCAAGTGGCTTTGCAATCTGGTCTGTTTGATGTCGGGTCGGTGAAATCACGCGCATTGCGCTGCCACAATTGGCTCATTGGTGACGAAGGCGACAGTGTCGACTTTATTCATATCAGCTTTGAGTTGTTAGATGGTCGCAATGCTGAGCAAAAACGAGAATTGTCTCGTCAGCTTATGGATGTCCTACAGCAGCAAGCCAGTCAGGTACGTAGTTTGACAGTGAATATTCGTGATATGGATAAAGAAAGTTTTCAGAAAGTGATTAACTAGCGCTCGCCGTAGCGTCTTGTATTGTAAAGGTTTTTAGGATGTCGATAAAAGAATTGCTGTTTTCCTTTCAAGGTCGGATAGGGCGTAAAACCTACTGGACTTGGAATATTGCTTATTATGTCATTATTGTTGGCTTTGCCCTTGGTGTGAACACCATTTTCCCTTCGATTGCCCATCTGATTTTGCCGATTTTTCTTTTGGTAGTGTTAATTCCCGATTTGGCGATTACCGCCAAACGTTGGCATGACAGAGGCAAATCCAGTTGGTGGTTATTACTCAATATTCCCTTGGTTATTGGCCGCATGGCCATGCCAGTGGGAGAAGCCGCACAAGCCGCACCACCGACGACACTGCAAACCATGAGTTCATTTGCTGCTATCATTTGTGGCTTATGGATTTTGGTTGAATGTGGCTTATTAAAAGGCACTGACGGTGATAACGATTATGGAGTAGAGCCCAAATAACGTGGTAACGCTTTGCTCTAAGGGCAGATTTCGCCCTGACAGGTGCTGGTGATATAAAGAGCCGAAATGCTATTGCTCTACATAAAGCAGAGAAGGGTTGCCACTATGTGCCAACCCTTTAATTTTTATCGCTATTTACGCAGTAGAATCTCTTCGACTTTGTGGTCTTGGGCTTTTTTTAGGATCAACTGAGCCCGTTCTTTGGTCGGAAGAATGTTATGGCCGAGGTTGACGCCATTGATCGATTGCCAAATCTCGTGTGCCTTGTCGATGGCTTGCTGCTCTGACAGTTGGGTGTAGTGACTAAAGTATGAGCCCGGCTTAGTGAACGCGCCTTGACGAAACTTTAAAAACCGATCGACGTACCACTGCTCAATCACATCACTATCGGCATCGACATATAAAGAAAAATCTAAAAAGTCAGAAACAAAGACTCGATGTGGATCGTGAGGGTAGTCCATACCGCTTTGCAGCACGTTCAGCCCTTCAATGATCAGAACATCCGGCCTATCAACCACTTTGACTTCATTGGTAATGTCATAGGTAATGTGTGAGTAGACAGGAACTTGCAAGTTTGGTTTGCCAGCTTTGACATCTGAGACAAAGTTGACCAAGCGTTTGATATCGTAAGACTCAGGAAAGCCTTTACGATGCATAATGCCGCGTTCATCAAGCGTTTTCTTCGGGTAGAGAAAACCGTCGGTAGTGACTAGTTGGACATTAGGATGATCATCCCAACGGGCCAAAAGGGCTCGGAGTAAACGTGCCGTGGTGCTTTTTCCCACCGCAACACTGCCGGCGATACCGATGATAAACGGTGGTGCTGACTCTTGGTTGCTGAGGAAGTTATTTAATACCGTATTACGGCTCTGCCTTGCGGTGACATACAGGTTAAGCAATCGAGCTAGAGGCAGATAGATTTCGGTCGCCTCATCCATGGTCAGGCTTTCGTTGACCCCCTGAAGCTCAGTGAGATCGTCCTCGGATAACGTCATCGGCACTGAATTGCGCAATTCAGCCCACTGTTGACGATTAAAAGAGAGATACGGGGTCATAGTCATCCTAACTTGAAAACGCGTTCGAGCAGCGAAAATACAACAACCGACCACGATTGCAAATGACATTGTCGACATAAGTGATTTTTTGCTGACAAATTGGGTGAATTTTCAACAAAAAACGCGAAACAAGCGAAAAAGAGATTTTTTTTTAATTTAGCTATTGCAAGCCAGAAAATCATTCAATAGAATGCGCACCACTTATGCCGACTTAGCTCAGTAGGTAGAGCAACTGACTTGTAATCAGTAGGTCACCAGTTCGATTCCGGTAGTCGGCACCATTTTTCCTAGATGAGAAAAATGGAGTAAAAATTTGGAGGGGTTCCCGAGTGGCCAAAGGGATCAGACTGTAAATCTGCTGGCACTGCCTTCGATGGTTCGAATCCGTCCCCCTCCACCATATTCTTAAGGAAATAGCTCACAGAGTTACGTGTTGCGGGCATCGTATAATGGCTATTACCTCAGCCTTCCAAGCTGATGATGCGGGTTCGATTCCCGCTGCCCGCTCCACTCTATTTTGAGTGCTGATATAGCTCAGGTGGTAGAGCGCATCCTTGGTAAGGATGAGGTCGGCAGTTCGAGTCTGCCTATCAGCACCAGCTCTAAGCAACGTTTTCCTTTTGATACTTTCTTTTAACTAAACTACGTTTAGTGTTTAAGATTAAGTTTATCACCAATACTTTTTGGTTGCGTGGTCATCAAAGCCACCTAAATCCGTACCTAGAGGGACAACTCATGTCTAAAGAAAAATTTGAACGTACGAAACCGCACGTAAACGTTGGTACTATCGGCCACGTTGACCACGGTAAAACAACTCTAACTGCTGCTATCTGTACTACACTTGCAAAAGTGTACGGTGGTGTTGCGAAAGACTTCGCATCAATCGATAACGCTCCAGAAGAGCGTGAGCGCGGTATCACAATCGCTACTTCTCACGTAGAGTACGACACTCCAGCACGTCACTACGCACACGTAGACTGTCCAGGACACGCGGATTATGTTAAAAACATGATCACAGGTGCTGCACAGATGGACGGTGGTATCCTAGTTGTTGCTGCAACAGATGGTCCAATGCCACAAACACGTGAGCACATCCTACTAGGCCGTCAGGTTGGTATTCCTTACATCATCGTATTCATGAACAAATGTGACATGGTTGACGATGAAGAGCTACTAGAACTAGTAGAAATGGAAGTTCGTGAACTTCTTTCTGAGTACGACTTCCCAGGTGATGACCTTCCAGTAATCCAAGGTTCTGCACTAGGCGCCCTAAACGGCGAAGAGCAGTGGGAAGCGAAGATTGTAGAACTAGCAGAAGCGCTAGATTCATACATCCCAGAGCCAGAGCGCGCAGTAGACATGCCGTTCCTAATGCCAATCGAAGACGTATTCTCAATCCAAGGTCGTGGTACAGTAGTAACTGGCCGTATCGAGCGCGGTATCCTACGTGTAGGTGACGAAGTAGAAATCGTTGGTATCAAAGAGACAACAGTAACGACGTGTACTGGTGTTGAAATGTTCCGTAAGCTTCTAGACGAAGGTCGTGCAGGTGAGAACGTAGGTGCCCTTCTACGTGGTACTAAGCGTGATGACGTAGAACGTGGTCAAGTACTAGCAGCGAAAGCTTCTATCAACCCACACACTAAGTTTGAGTCAGAAGTCTACGTACTTTCTAAAGACGAAGGCGGCCGTCATACTCCGTTCTTCAAAGGCTACCGTCCACAGTTCTACTTCCGTACAACTGACGTAACTGGTGATATCTCACTACCAGAAGGCGTAGAAATGGTAATGCCAGGTGATAACATCAAGATGACTGTAGAGCTAATCGCACCAATCGCGATGGACGAAGGTCTACGTTTCGCAATCCGCGAAGGTGGCCGTACAGTTGGTGCTGGTGTTGTTGCTAAGATTTTCGCTTAATTCTAACGAATTAGCTAAAGTCTTCGGAAAATCTTGGAATAAGATTTGACGAACCAGTAGCAAAAAGGGCATCATTTGATGCCCTTTTTCTGCACTAAAGAAAATGTCTGTTGATTTCTTATTCAAATAGTCATTTCGCAGGTTTTTTGGTTGAGGTGTTGCGTTTCAACCAATAAAAGAGTACGTCAATTAAGTTTAATTGACGTTTCATGGATTTGCCCTGCAACAGCGGGGTTGTTGTCGTCTATATTAAGACTTAGACAGGTTGGTTTTATGAAAGCAAATAATGCTGAAACTCCTGATAGCTCAAATGGCGCAGACATTTTTAAGTGGATTGTCACTTTTACTCTGCTAGCTGCCGCTGTTGTGGGTAATTACCTGTATGGTGAAATGTCTGTAGTGATTCGCGCTGCAGGTGTTGTTGTACTAATCGCTGGGGCACTGGGTGTCGCGGCTACAACAACTAAAGGTAAAGCTGCGATTGAGTTTGCAAAAGAATCGCGTATGGAAGTACGTAAAGTGGTTTGGCCTACACGCCAAGAAACGATGCAAACGACATTTATCGTTTTAGCTGTAAGTATTGTAATGGCTCTAGTGCTTTGGGGCATTGACGGCATTATGGTTCGTCTTGTTGCATTTGTGACTGGGGTATAGAGGGTTTTAATTCATGAGTGAAGCTCCAAAAAAACGCTGGTATGTGGTTCAAGCCTTCTCTGGATTTGAAGGCCGCGTAGCTCAATCGCTTCGTGAGCATATCAAAATGCATGGCATGGAAGAGCTGTTTGGTGAAGTTCTTGTCCCTACAGAAGAAGTAGTGGAAATGCGTGCAGGTCAGCGTCGTAAGTCTGAGCGCAAGTTCTTCCCAGGCTATGTGCTTGTTCAGATGGTTATGGAAGATGAATCATGGCACTTGGTTCGCAGTGTGCCGCGCGTCATGGGCTTCATTGGTGGTACCTCTGATCGTCCAGCTCCTATTACTGATAAAGAAGCTGATGCGATTCTTAACCGTCTTGAGAAAGCAAGTGAAGCGCCTCGCCCACGTACTATGTACGAAGCGGGTGAAGTGGTTCGTGTTACTGACGGCCCATTTGCTGACTTTAACGGTACCGTTGAAGAAGTCGATTATGCTAAGAGCCGCGTTAAAGTGTCTGTTTCGATCTTTGGTCGAGCGACACCTGTTGAGCTTGAATTTGGTCAGGTTGAAAAACTTGATTAAAAAACCAGCTTTTTAGGCTTGTATAAGGCGCGAATTATGACTATAATTTCGCGCCTTTTTACTTCCTGTGAAGTAAAAAGTTTTTGTTGAAACGGGGAGCTGATCAGTCGATTAGCGTTCGTACCCAAAATTAGGAATAATCATGGCTAAGAAAGTTGAAGCTTATATCAAGCTACAAGTTGCTGCTGGCGCTGCAAACCCAAGTCCACCAGTTGGTCCTGCTCTAGGTCAACACGGTGTTAACATCATGGAATTCTGTAAAGCGTTTAACGCAAAAACAGAATCTATCGAGAAGGGTCTTCCTACTCCAGTAGTTATCACTGTATACAGCGATCGCTCTTTCACGTTCATCACTAAGACTCCACCTGCTGCAGTTCTTCTTAAGAAAGCGGCTGGCGTTAAGTCTGGTTCAGGTCGTCCAAACACTGAAAAAGTGGGTACGGTAACTGACGCTCAAATCCAAGAAATCGCAGAAACTAAAGCTTCTGATATGACTGGTGCTGATATCGAAGCAATGAAGCGTTCAATTGCGGGTACTGCTCGTTCAATGGGCCTAGTGGTAGAGGGTTAATAAGATGGCTAAACTAACTAAGCGCATGCGCGTAATCCGCGACAAAGTTGACGTAACTAAAGAATACGAAATCAACGAAGCTGTAGCTCTTCTTCAAGAACTAGCAACTGCTAAGTTCGTTGAATCTGTAGACGTTGCCGTTAACCTAGGCATCGATGCTCGTAAATCTGACCAGAACGTACGTGGTGCAACTGTACTACCTCACGGTACTGGCCGCGACATCCGCGTTGCAGTGTTCACTCAAGGTGCAAACGCTGAAGCAGCTAAAGAAGCTGGCGCAGACATCGTTGGTATGGAAGATCTAGCTGAGCTAGTGAAAAAAGGCGAAATGAACTTTGACGTAGTTGTTGCTTCTCCAGATGCAATGCGCGTTGTAGGTCAACTAGGTACTATCCTAGGTCCTCGCGGTCTAATGCCAAACCCTAAAGTTGGTACTGTAACTCCTAACGTTGCTGAAGCAGTTAAGAACGCTAAAGCTGGTCAGGTTCGTTACCGTAACGACAAGAACGGCATCATCCACACTACTATTGGTAAAGCAAACTTCTCTGCTGAGCAGATCAAAGAGAACCTAGAAGCACTTCTAGTGGCTCTGAAGAAAGCTAAGCCATCTTCTGCAAAAGGTACATTCCTGCAGAAAGTAAGCATCTCTACTACTATGGGTGCTGGTGTTGCTGTTGATCAGGGTAGCCTGAATACAGTTGCGTAATTAGTTTTACGAAACACTTATTTACTTAGGCGCAAAGTTTATGTATAATTTTGCGCCTAATATTTGTGGTTGGGGCTGAACTTTGGTTCATCGAATTCGTTAAGAATTCACTGTGAATTATGACCCAGTCTCCGTCCAAGACCGTAGGTGTCTGTTTTTTAAATAGGCTTAATCCTCCTACGTAGATGGTGCCCGAACTGACAGAAAGCTCTATGTAAATAGTTACCTTTCTTCTGGGAAGCACCTCAATAGCTCTCACTGTTGTGATAATAGTGAGTGGTGTAACGACAACCAGGAGTAAATCCAAGATGGCTTTAAACCTTCAAGACAAAAAAGCAATTGTTGCTGAAGTCAACGAAGCTGCCAGTGGTGCACTTTCTGCAGTTGTAGCTGATTCTCGTGGCGTTGAAGTGGGCGCGATGACTTCTCTACGTAAACAGGCTCGTGAAGCTGGTGTTTATGTACGAGTGGTTCGTAACACTCTAATGCGTCGTGCAGTTGAAGGTACAGACTACGAGTGTCTAAAAGACACTTTCACTGGTCCTACTTTAATTGCATTCTCTAACGAGCACCCAGGTGCCGCAGCGCGTCTTTTCAAAGACTTCGCTAAAGAGAACAAAGACTTCGAGATCAAAGCTGCTGCATTTGAAGGCGCGCTAACTGACGCTGAAGTACTAGCGACACTACCAACTTACGACGAAGCTATTGCACGCCTAATGATGTGCATGAAAGAAGCTTCTGCAGCCAAGCTGGTACGTACCTTCGCTGCTATCCGCGATCAAAAAGAAGAAGCTGCGGCGTAAGCCTTGCTTTTTTCTGGTTGCTTAATAAACTTATTGTTGATTTAAAAGAGAATTGTTATGTCTATTACTAACGAGCAAATCCTAGACGCAGTTGCAGAAATGTCTGTAATGCAAGTTGTTGAACTAATCGAAGCAATGGAAGAGAAATTCGGTGTTTCTGCTGCAGCTGCTGTTGTAGCTGGCGGCGCTGCTGGTGGCGAAGCTGCTGCTGAGCAAACTGAATTCGACGTTATCCTAGAATCTGCTGGCGGCAACAAAGTTGCTGTAATCAAAGCAGTACGTGGCGCAACTGGCCTAGGTCTTAAAGAAGCTAAAGGTCTTGTAGACTCAGCTCCTGCAGCTGTTAAAGAAGGCGTAGAGAAAGACGAAGCTGAAGCTCTTAAAGCTCAGCTAGAAGAAGCTGGTGCAAGTGTTACTGTTAAGTAATCATTGTATAGTTTCTTAGCCTAACGGCTAATGGCTGGTGGTTTTATAACCACCGGCCTTTTTGCGCTGTAGGGGTCGGGTGATTTTTCCGCTGTTTGAGCACCTAATCTCTAGCAAAAAACATTTCATTAGCTCTTAATGCAATGTCACTACGATCAAACAGATATTCAGTCACTGTCTCATAACGATTGGAGACAGTTTGGGTCACTTATCAGCGAGCTGAGGAACCCCATGGTTTACTCTTATACCGAGAAAAAGCGCATCCGAAAGGATTTTGGTACTCGTCCACAAGTGTTGGACATTCCATACCTGCTATCGATCCAGCTCGATTCGTTCGAGAAATTTATCGAACAGGATCCTGAAGGTCAATATGGTCTTGAAGCTGCTTTCCGTTCTGTGTTTCCAATTCAGAGCTACAACGGCAATTCCGAGCTGCAATACGTTAGCTACCGTCTTGGTGAGCCAGTTTTTGACGTTAAAGAATGTCAAATTCGCGGCGTAACTTATTCAAAACCACTACGCGTAAAACTGCGCCTAGTTATTTTTGATAGAGACGCGCCAGCGGGTACTGTAAAAGACATTAAAGAACAAGAAGTCTACATGGGCGAAATTCCGCTTATGACAGACAATGGTACCTTCGTTATCAACGGTACCGAGAGGGTTATCGTATCCCAGCTGCACAGAAGCCCAGGCGTTTTCTTCGACAGCGATAAGGGTAAAACCCACTCATCAGGTAAAGTTCTTTATAACGCACGTGTTATTCCTTACCGTGGTTCATGGCTTGATTTCGAGTTTGATCCTAAGGATAACCTGTACGTTCGTATTGACCGTCGTCGTAAGCTGCCAGCATCGATCATCCTGCGCGCTCTAGGTAAAACGACAGAAGAGATCCTAGACCTCTTCTTCGAGAAGATTAACTTCGAAGTTAAAGACCAAACCCTAATGATGGAGTTGGTCCCAGATCGTCTACGTGGTGAAACTGCGTCATTCGATATCGAAGCGAACGGTAACGTTTACGTTGAGACTGGTCGTCGTGTAACTGCACGCCATATCCGTCAGCTTGAAAAAGATGGCGTTGATCAAATCGAAGTACCAGTAGAGTACATCGTAGGTAAAGTTGCGTCGAAAGATTACATCAACGAAGCTACAGGCGAAATCATTGTGGGTGCGAACCACGAGATCAGCCTAGAAGCGTTAGCGAATCTGTCTCAAGCGGGTCACAAAGCGCTAGAAGTTCTATTTACGAACGATCTAGACCACGGTCCATTCATGTCAGAAACCGTACGCATCGACAGCACCGTTGATCGTATTTCTGCATTGGTAGAAATCTACCGCATGATGCGCCCTGGTGAGCCGCCAACGAAAGAAGCTGCTGAGTCTCTATTTGATAGCTTGTTCTTCTCTGAAGATCGTTATGATCTATCGACTGTTGGTCGTATGAAGTTCAACAGTTCAATCGAACGTGAAGATGCTCAAGAGCAAGGCACGCTTGATGAAACTGACATCATCGAAGTGATGAAGAAGCTAATCGCTATCCGTAACGGCATCGGTGAAGTGGACGATATCGACCACTTGGGTAACCGTCGTATCCGTAGTGTTGGCGAAATGGCAGAAAACCAATTCCGCGTTGGTCTAGTACGTGTTGAACGTGCTGTTAAAGAGCGCCTAAGCCTTGGTGATCTTGACGCTATCATGCCTCAAGACCTAATCAACGCTAAGCCTATCTCTGCTGCGGTTAAAGAATTCTTTGGCTCTTCACAGCTGTCACAGTTTATGGACCAAAACAACCCATTATCAGAAGTAACGCACAAGCGTCGTATTTCTGCGTTGGGTCCTGGCGGTCTAACTCGTGAACGTGCTGGCTTCGAAGTTCGAGACGTACACGTAACGCACTACGGCCGTCTATGTCCGATCGAAACGCCGGAAGGTCCAAACATCGGTCTGATTAACTCTCTGTCTGCGTTTGCACGTTGTAACGAGTACGGTTTCCTTGAGACGCCATACCGTCGTGTCGTTGATGGCATAGTAACAGACGAAGTAGATTACCTATCTGCTATTCAGGAAGGCCAGTATGTTATCGCTCAGGCGAACACGGTTCTTACTGAAGAAGGCACATTCGCTGAAGAGCTGATCACAGCTCGTCAAAAAGGTGAATCAGGCCTACACCCACGCGAACATGTTGATTACATGGACGTTGCAACTAACCAGGTTGTATCTATCGCTGCATCGCTTATCCCGTTCCTAGAACACGATGATGCGAACCGTGCATTGATGGGTGCCAACATGCAACGTCAGGCCGTTCCAACACTTAGAGCTGATAAGCCGCTTGTTGGTACTGGTATTGAGCGCAACATCGCTGTTGACTCGGGTGTTACTGCTGTCGCCAAACGTGGTGGTATGGTTCAGTCTGTAGATGCGTCTCGTATCGTTATTAAAGTTAACGAAGACGAATTGATTCCTGGTGAAGCCGGCATCGATATCTACAACCTAACTAAATACACACGTTCTAACCAAAACACGTGTATCAACCAGCGTCCATGTGTGATGCCAGATGAACCAGTCGCACGTGGTGACGTTCTTGCTGATGGTCCTTCAACAGACCTTGGTGAGCTAGCGCTTGGTCAGAACATGCGTATCGCATTTATGCCTTGGAACGGTTACAACTTCGAAGACTCGATCTTAGTTTCTGAGCGTGTTGTTCAAGAAGACCGTTTCACCACGATCCACATTCAAGAGCTTTCTTGTGTGGCGCGTGATACTAAGCTTGGTGCTGAAGAAATCACAGCTGACATTCCAAACGTAGGTGAATCTGCTCTGTCTAAACTAGACGAGTCAGGTATCGTTTACATCGGTGCGGAAGTGAAAGGCGGTGACATCCTTGTAGGTAAAGTAACGCCTAAAGGTGAAACTCAGCTAACACCAGAAGAGAAGCTACTGCGTGCTATCTTCGGTGAGAAAGCGTCAGACGTTAAAGACACGTCTCTACGCGTACCAAACTCAGTTTCAGGTACGATCATCGACGTTCAAGTATTTACTCGTGACGGTGTTGAAAAAGACAAGCGTGCACTTGAAATCGAACAGATGCAGCTGAAAGAAGCGAAGAAAGACCTAACTGAAGAATTCCAGATTCTTGAGGGTGGCCTTCTGAACCGTGTTAAAGCGGTACTTCTTGATGGTGGTTACACTGAAGCTAAGCTAGATGCTATCGATCGTAAGAAGTGGCTAGAGCTAACGCTTGAAGACGATGCTCAACAAACTCAGCTAGAACAACTAGCCGAGCAATATGACGAGCTACGTTCAGACTTCGATAAGAAGTTTGAAACTAAGCGTCGTAAGATCACTCAAGGTGATGATCTTGCCCCTGGCGTACTGAAGATTGTGAAAGTTTACCTCGCGGTTAAACGTCGCATTCAGCCTGGTGATAAGATGGCTGGTCGTCACGGTAACAAGGGTGTTATCTCTAAGATTAACCCTGTTGAAGACATGCCTTACGATGAGAAAGGTCAGCCTGTTGATATCGTGCTAAACCCACTGGGTGTACCGTCACGTATGAACATCGGTCAGATCCTAGAAGTACACTTAGGTCTAGCAGCGAAAGGCATCGGTGACAAGATTAACCAGATGGTTAAAGAGCAGCAAGAACTGGCTAAGTTCCGTGACTTCTTACAGAAAGTTTACGACCTTGGTGATACGCGTCAGAAAGTTGATATTGCATCACTGACTGATGGCGAAGTTCGCACGCTAATCGGCAACCTACGTGGTGGTCTACCGATCGCGACGCCAGTATTCGATGGTGCAAACGAGACATTAATCAAAGAGCTTCTAAAACTAGGTGACCTACCAACATCTGGTCAGCTAACGCTATTTGATGGTCGTACAGGCGATGAGTTTGAGCGTCCGGTAACCGTTGGTTACATGTACATGCTGAAACTAAACCACCTTGTTGATGACAAGATGCACGCTCGTTCAACTGGTTCGTACAGCCTAGTAACTCAGCAACCACTTGGTGGTAAAGCTCAGTTCGGTGGTCAGCGTTTCGGTGAGATGGAAGTATGGGCACTAGAAGCATACGGTGCTGCTTACACGCTTCAAGAAATGCTAACCGTTAAGTCGGATGATGTTAACGGCCGTACTAAGATGTACAAAAACATCGTAGACGGTAACCACAGCATGGAACCTGGTATGCCAGAATCGTTCAACGTATTGTTGAAAGAGATTCGCTCGCTAGGCATCAACATCGAGCTAGAAGACGAAGAGTAATCCTTTCTCTTTAGAGAATGCGATTATTTGGTAGAAGGTGCTCACTTTTGCGGGTGAGCTCCTTTTAACTCCTTACAGGAGCTGATTGTGAAAGACTTATTAAACTTTCTAAAAGCGCAGCATAAGACCGAAGAATTTGATGCAATCAAAATCGGTCTATCTTCACCAGACATGATCCGTTCATGGTCTTTTGGTGAAGTTAAGAAACCAGAAACAATCAACTATCGTACGTTCAAGCCTGAGCGTGATGGTCTGTTCTGTGCGCGTATCTTTGGTCCAGTAAAAGACTACGAATGTCTTTGTGGCAAGTACAAGCGTCTAAAACACCGTGGCGTTATCTGTGAGAAGTGTGGCGTTGAAGTTACACAAACTAAAGTTCGTCGTGACCGTATGGGCCACATTGAGCTTGCTTCGCCAGTTGCTCACATCTGGTTCCTAAAGTCGCTACCGTCTCGTATCGGTCTACTGATGGATATCCCGCTACGTGATATCGAACGTGTTCTTTACTTCGAAATGTACGTAGTAACAGAACCAGGTATGACGGATCTAGAAAAATCGCAGATGCTGACTGAAGAAGAGTATCTCGATCGTCTAGAAGAGTGGGGTGATGAATTCACGGCTAAGATGGGCGCGGAAGCGATCAAAGACCTTTTAGGGTCTATGGATCTGCCTGCTGAAATCGAAGAGATGCGTGAAGAGCTTCAGTCTACTAACTCAGAGACTAAGCGTAAGAAGGTCACTAAGCGTCTGAAGCTAGTTGAAGCGTTCGTTCAATCGGGTAACAAGCCTGAGTGGATGATCCTAACTGTGCTTCCGGTACTTCCGCCAGATCTACGTCCTCTAGTACCTCTAGATGGCGGTCGCTTTGCGACGTCTGATCTGAACGATTTATACCGTCGTGTGATCAACCGTAACAACCGTTTGAAGCGTCTATTAGAGCTAGCGGCTCCGGACATCATCGTACGTAACGAAAAACGTATGCTGCAAGAGTCTGTTGATGCGCTTCTAGATAATGGTCGTCGCGGTCGTGCGATCACAGGTTCGAACAAGCGTCCTCTGAAATCTCTTGCTGATATGATCAAGGGTAAACAAGGTCGTTTCCGTCAGAACCTTCTTGGTAAACGTGTAGACTACTCTGGCCGTTCTGTAATCACAGTAGGTCCATACCTTCGTCTGCACCAGTGTGGTCTTCCTAAGAAGATGGCACTTGAGCTATTCAAACCATTCATCTATAGCAAACTAGAGACTCGTGGCCTAGCGACGACAATCAAAGCTGCTAAGAAAATGGTTGAGCGTGAAGAAGCGATTGTTTGGGATATCCTAGACGAAGTTATCCGTGAACACCCAGTACTATTGAACCGTGCACCGACACTTCACCGTCTCGGTATCCAAGCGTTCGAACCAGTACTAATCGAAGGTAAAGCGATTCAGCTACACCCACTAGTGTGTGCGGCGTACAACGCGGACTTCGATGGTGACCAAATGGCGGTTCACGTGCCTCTAACTCTAGAAGCACAGCTTGAAGCACGTACTCTGATGATGTCGACGAACAACATTCTGTCGCCAGCATCGGGCGATCCGATCATCGTACCTTCTCAGGACGTTGTATTGGGTCTTTACTACATGACTCGTGACAAGATCAACGTAAAAGGCGAAGGTATGTACCTTGCTAGCTCAGCTGAAGCTGAGAAGGCATACCGCACTAAGAGCGCTGAGCTACATGCTCGTGTTAAGGTTCGTATTACTGAGACTGTTGTCGACGAAGATGGTAATAGCACCACAGAGACTAAATTAGTTGATACAACGGTTGGTCGTGCAATGCTATGGCAAATCGTGCCAAAAGGCCTTCCGTACAGCATCGTTAACCAAAAGTTAGGTAAGAAACAGATCTCTAACCTACTTAACGAAGCGTATCGTAAGCTTGGTCTTAAAGACACGGTTATCTTTGCTGACCAAATCATGTACACAGGTTTTGCTTACGCGGCACTTTCTGGTGTGTCTGTTGGTATCGACGATATGGTTGTTCCAGCGGCTAAGTACACTGAGATCGAAGAAGCAGAAGCAGAAGTTCGCGAAATTCAAGAACAGTACCAATCTGGTCTTGTAACGGCGGGTGAGCGCTACAACAAAGTGATCGATATTTGGGCATCGACCAACGATCGCGTAGCGAAAGCGATGATGGAAAACCTTTCATCTGAAACGGTCGTTAACCGTGACGGTGAAGAAGAGCAACAAGAGTCATTCAACAGCATCTACATGATGGCTGACTCGGGCGCTCGTGGTTCTGCAGCTCAGATTCGTCAGCTTGCCGGTATGCGTGGTCTGATGGCGCGTCCAGATGGTTCAATCATCGAAACGCCAATCACTGCGAACTTTAAAGAAGGTCTAAACGTACTTCAGTACTTTATCTCAACGCACGGTGCTCGTAAGGGTCTTGCGGATACCGCACTGAAAACAGCAAACTCGGGTTACCTAACTCGTCGTCTAGTAGACGTTGCTCAAGACGTTGTAGTACACGAACATGACTGTGGCACGCATGAAGGTGTTGACATGATGCCTCATATCGAAGGTGGTGATGTTAAAGTTGCCCTTTCTGAGCTGGCACTAGGTCGTGTTGTTGCAGAAGATGTTCTTAAGCCAGGTACTGATGAAGTTCTTATTCCACGTAACACCCTGATCGATGAGAAGTGGTGTCAGATCATGGAAGAGAACTCAGTGGACAGCATGCGTGTTCGCTCAGTGGTTACTTGTGATGCAGACTTTGGTTGTTGTGCACAGTGTTACGGTCGTGACCTAGCACGTGGTCACCTAGTGAACCAAGGTGAAGCAGTCGGCGTTATCGCTGCTCAATCTATCGGTGAACCAGGTACACAGCTTACCATGCGTACGTTCCACATCGGTGGTGCAGCATCGACTGCAGCCGCAGAGAACAGCATCCAAGCTAAGACAACTGGTACGGTTAAGCTACACAACGCTAAGTTTGTAATCAACAAAGATAAGAAGCTTGTCATCACCTCTCGTGCCTCTGAACTTACCATCATTGATGAGTTTGGTCGTACCAAAGAGAAGCACAAACTTCCTTACGGTTCGTTACTAAGCAAAGGCGACAACGACGCAGTTGAAGCTGGCGATACAGTGGCAAACTGGGAAGCGCACACCATGCCAATCATCACTGAAGTGGCAGGTCGCATCCAGTTCGTAGACATGATTGATGGTGTAACGGTTTCTCGCCAAACAGATGACCTAACGGGTCTATCTTCAAGTGAAGTGAGTGAGCCAGCCGCTCGCCCAGCAGCAGGTAAAGATATGCGTCCAGCTATCAAACTTGTTGATGCGCAAGGTAAAGATGTAATGATCCCTGGCACTGATATGCCAGCTCACTACTTCCTACCTGGTAAAGCGATCGTGAACATGGAAGACGGTGCAGAAGTAGGTGTCGGTGATACCCTTGCTCGTATTCCTCAGAAATCTGGTGGTAACCGAGACATCACGGGTGGTCTACCACGCGTAGCGGATCTATTCGAAGCACGTAAGCCGAAAGAGCCTGCGATTCTTGCTGAGCACACAGGTACTGTGAGCTTTGGTAAAGAGACCAAAGGTAAACGTCGTCTAATTATCACTCGTGAGGGTGGTGATGCGTACGAAGAGATGATTCCTAAGCACCGTCAGCTTAACGTCTTTGAAGGCGAGAAAGTTGAACGTGGTGATGTAATCGCAGATGGTCCTGAGTCTCCTCATGACATTCTACGTTTACGTGGTATTCACGCTGTGACGCAATACATCGCGAACGAAGTTCAAGAAGTATACCGTCTACAAGGTGTTAAGATTAACGATAAGCACATTGAAACTATCGTTCGTCAAATGCTACGTAAGTGTACGATTACGTTCGCTGGTGACTCTGATTTCCTAGCGGGTGAGCAAGTAGAATTTGCTAACGTTAAGATTGCTAACCGTGCACTTGAAGCTGAAGGCAAAGAGCCTGCACGCTTCGAACGTGAGCTTCTAGGTATCACTAAAGCGTCGCTAGCTACAGAATCGTTCATCTCTGCGGCATCGTTCCAAGAGACAACTCGCGTACTAACAGAAGCTGCGGTTTCTGGTAAGCGTGATGAGCTACGTGGTCTGAAAGAAAACGTAATTGTAGGACGTCTAATTCCTGCAGGTACTGGTTTCGCTTACCACCAAGAGCGTCAAGCTAAACGTGTAGAAGTGCAAGAAGGTCCGTCTGCTGAACAAGCGACAGACAACCTTGCAGCGCTACTAAACGCTGGTTTCTCTTCGGATGAATAAATCTTCAGACGAGTAATCGCTCTGTAAGACATGATAAAAGGCACCTTCGGGTGCCTTTTTGTTTTTGGAGAAAGGGAAAGTCTTTTCTTGAGGATGACGATTATAGTCATTGTTGGAAAGTGTCATTCCATAGAGCGACGAAGGATCGAATAGGGAATCTGTATTAGCTGGTGAATGACCGCTCTAAAAACGCAAAAGGGTTGACGAACATACGTCAACCCTCAGGAATTATCTCGCTTCTCGCTTCTCGCTTCTCGCTTCTCGCTACGCGCCAGGTGGAACGGCTAAACTGTCGGCGATTAATTGAATCAAATGATCTTCGACTTCAAAGCGTGCTTCAATGGTTTCACCGATCAAAGACAAATCACTATCAAACGCTTCGAGGTCGTCATCTTCATCGATGGCTGCGTATTTATCGGTGAAATCCAGTAGTGGTTCGGTCGTTGCAACGATTTGGCTGTAAGTGCTATTGATTTCGTCGGTGGCTTCGAAGCCTGTGGCGCTCCATTTTCCCATGACCATATCGTAAATCTTGAAATGGCCTTCGGAAATGTAATCGACAACATGTTGGCAGAAATTTTGTAGCTCAGCAGGAGTAGGAAGAGATGAAAGTGCTTGTTTCGATGAGCAAGGTTTCAGTGCTGCAAGCTTGCAGTACTCAATGATCAGTGACTGTCTGGTGTCAAGCCAGTGGTCGATGACTTCGTTTGAGCCACCCCATTGTTCTTGTGTTTTTTTGAATTTATTTAGCATGACCATATCCTCATGATCGGATCACGGCTCCGGTGATCGTAACGCTTTGAATCACAAAGCACCTACAGAGATATAACCTCTTGTCCTTACAAAAATTTATAGTCGCAAATATACGTAACTACAAACTCTGGTATCAATTTAGATTGCCAGTAAAATAGAACAACTGCAAGCGAAGAGGTGAGCTCATGTTAAAGAAAGGTGACATAAACCGTACGAAGGCGGCTTATTGGTGTGTGGTATCAGGAAGTGACATTTGGCTCAGTCAAGATACGCTTCCTTTCGGCTCCGCCGAGGCGTTAGGCTTACCTTATCAGCAAGCGGTTGAAGTGGGGCGCTACCAAAATTTTCCAGTATTGTGGCTCAATGAGTGTGATGTTGAAAAACCGCTAGAGTTAGTGTCTCTACGCGAATGTTTAGACTTTCCTCAATCGTTATTTCTACTGATGAGCAAAGCGGTGCAATATGGTCATATGAGCCAAACCATGCGCTTTTGCCCTCAGTGCGGTGGACGTAACCATCTTAATCACAATCAATTGGCCATGCAGTGTAGTGATTGCCGGACCTTACATTATCCACGCATCTTCCCGTGCATTATTGTTGCGGTCAGAAAGCAGCAGCAGATCTTATTGGCTCAACATCCACGTCATCGTAATGGCATGTACACGGTGATCGCCGGTTTTGTTGAAGTGGGAGAGACGTTAGAGCAGTGTGTCGCACGAGAAGTGAAAGAAGAGACCGGTATTGATGTGACCAATATTCGCTACTTTGCTAGTCAACCTTGGGCGTTCCCATCGAGCATGATGGTTGGCTTTGTTGCTGACTATCATTCAGGTACACTCAAGCCTGACTATAGCGAATTAAGTGATGCATGTTGGTTCGATGTCGATCAGATGCCACTCGTGGCGCCGCCGGGCACCATTGCACGCGAGTTGATTGAGCACACCGTAGGTGAAATTAATCGATCTCTCTGAAAAAAAGCCAAAAAAAACCCTCCAAGAAGGAGGGGGTAAGTAAGATGTCGTTATGAGATGCCAAGCACTGAGTGCTCGGTTTATTATTGTAGTTTTCGCTAGCAAACAAATATTTAACACTGATACAGAGTGGGTGCAAATTAAGCACTAATTTAAAAGTTAATAACTTGATCTAGGTTGCAAAGCACGCCGCTTTTGCGAGCTAAACAGTGTTAGAATAGCCGCCACAAAAAGTAAGCCTAATAATTGGAAAAACGGAATGACTGAATTAAAAAATGATCGCTACCTGCGCGCGTTACTAAAACAGCCAGTTGATTGCACTCCGGTATGGATGATGCGCCAAGCAGGTCGCTATCTGCCAGAATACAAAGCCACACGTGCACAAGCAGGCGATTTCATGTCGTTATGCAAAAATGCCGAGCTTGCATCAGAAGTAACCCTTCAGCCGTTGCGCCGTTTTCCTCTTGATGCTGCGATTTTATTTTCTGATATCCTGACCATTCCTGATGCAATGGGGCTTGAGCTCCGTTTTGCGGCTGGTGAAGGTCCGGTGTTCGATAAACCAATCACCTGTAAAGCGGATGTCGAAAAAATTGGCATTCCTGATCCTGAAGGTGAATTGAAGTACGTGATGAACGCGGTACGCCAGATCCGTAAAGATCTCAATGGCGATGTTCCTCTGATTGGTTTCTCTGGCAGCCCATGGACATTAGCCACTTATATGGTCGAAGGAAGCAGCTCAAAAGCCTTCACCAAGATTAAGAAAATGATGTACGCCGAACCACAAACGCTGCACCTGCTGCTCGATAAGCTTGCTGATAGTGTGATTGACTACCTCAACGCACAAATTAAAGCCGGCGCTCAGTCTGTGATGGTATTTGATACTTGGGGTGGTGTATTGACTCCGCGTGATTACAACCTGTTCTCATTGCAATACATGCACAAGATTGTCGATGGTCTTATTCGTGAAAATGATGGTCGCCGTGTTCCGGTTACGCTATTTACTAAGAACGGCGGTATGTGGCTTGAACAGATCGCAGCAACCGGTTGTGATGCAGTTGGCCTTGACTGGACAATTAATATCGCGGATGCCAAAGCACGTATCGGCGATAAGGTGGCACTGCAAGGTAACATGGACCCGTCGATGCTGTATGCGTCACCAGAACGCATTCGTGAAGAAGTTGCAACCATCCTTGACGGTTTTGGCGATCAAGGTACTGGTCATGTCTTCAACTTAGGCCACGGTATTCACTTAGATGTGCCGCCAGAAAATGCGGGTGTGTTCGTTGAAGCTGTGCATGAGTTATCTAAGCCATACCACAAATAATTGAGTAATCTATGAAAAGCGCCTGATATGACCAGGCGCTTTTTTATTATCAGTTATACTAACTGCTGTACGCTGTAATAATTATTAGGGAATCCGGATCATTCATGAAAACTCGTGACAAGATAGTGCTAGCCGCACTGGAACTTTTTAATGAACACGGTGAGCGCAATATCACCACCAATCATATTGCAGCGCATATCGATATCAGTCCGGGTAATCTGTATTATCACTTTCGCAATAAGCAAGAGATAGTGCGTGAAATCTTTACGCTTTATTCCAATGAGTTACTGGAACGTTTTACGCCTATTCAAGGTCAACAAGAGAGTCTAGTGCTACTCAAGCACTACCTAGATTCAATTTTTACCCTGATGTGGAAATACCGTTTTTTCTACGCTAATTTGCCGGAAATTTTGCAGCGTGATGAGCAGCTACACGAAGAGTACATTCAAGTACAAGATAAGCTGCAAGGTAACCTAGTCAATATTATGCGTGCGTTTGTTGAGCTCGAATTAGTGACCGTTGATAACGACGACCTTAAATCACTAGTGAAAACACTGCATATGATTGCAACAAGTTGGCTTGGCTATCAGTCTGCAATGTCACCCAAAACCCAGATTACCGAGCAGGTGATCCATCAGGGTATGTTACAAATGATTTCTGTGGTCAAACCACGAGCAACAGTACAGGGCCTTGAACAGTTGCAACTGCTTGAAGATGGCGTTAAAGCTATGCATGCTTAAGCCATTGGCTAGCATTGAATCTTAGCTAAGATATAACCAATTCACATTGTTCCCCGTTTGCTAACCGATTAAAGTATCGAGAGATATTTTAATCGGTTTATTTTATGCACTACGATGTTTTTAATGGTGATGCAGATGGCATCATCGCGCTGCTTCAATTGCGTTTGGCTCAGCCAAAAGTCTCAACGTTGGTGACTGGGGTTAAGCGAGATATTCAACTGCTTGAGAAGCTCGCTGTTGCTGCTGGAGACACGGTGACGGTATTAGATATCTCGATGGAGAGCAACAAAGCGGCGCTAGAAAAGCTCCTCGCAGCTAGCGCGCATGTGTTTTATGCCGATCATCATAAAGCTGGCGAGATTCCCTCTCATCCCAATTTAGACGCGCATATCGACTTAGATGCCAATACGTGCACCGCTTTGATTGTCGATACGTTACTAGAGGGGCGTTTCCATACTTGGGCGATTACGGCCGCTTATGGCGACAACTTGATCGCGAAAGCCGATGATTTGGCGGCAAAAGCGGGTTTGAACTCAGAGCAGAAAGCTCAGTTAAAAGAGTTAGGAACCTTGATCAACTACAATGGTTATGGATCCGAACTTAAAGACCTACATTTTGATCCTGCCATCTTGTTTAAACAGCTTTTGGCTTATGATGATCCTTTTGCTGTTATCGCTGATCAACATTCGCCATTTGCAGCGCTGCAGTCCGCTTATCAGCAAGATATGGCGAAAGCGCTTGCTGTCGCACCACGATATCAAAGCGAGTTGTTAGCAGTGTTTGAGCTGCCTAATGAAGCTTCCTCACGTCGTATTAGCGGTGTTTATGGCAACTTGCTGACGAACCAGGCCCCTCATGCTGCACATGCGGTACTTACCGAAAATTCAGATGGGACTTATACCGTTTCGCTGCGAGCGCCTTTAAATAATAAGCACGGAGCTGGTGATATCTGCTCACAGTTTTCATCGGGAGGCGGTCGCGCGGCAGCAGCGGGTATCAATGCGTTGGCGAAAGAGCAAGTCTCGGCCTTTATCGATGCGGTAGAAGGTTATTACCGCTAGCTAGGCTGGCATCAGCATGCTGCACAATAGGCCATGATGCGGCAGTAAAATCACCATGATATGAGGCTTAGCGTGTGAGCCAAGACTTTGGATTTTGTGTTTTACTGTTGCGGCGAATTTCGAAGTAGAGTGAGGGTTGTGGTTGGCCGCCTGTGTCTCCGGCTAGGGCAATGGTTTCCCCAGCCGTGACTTTGTCGCCCTCTTTTTTCAGCAAGCTTTGGTTAAAACCATAAAGAGTCATATCGCCCTTACCATGGTCAAGCAACACCACTAAGCCATAGCCACGTAAGTAGTCAGCAAACACGACAGTGCCTGAATAGACGGATTTCACTGCCTGACCATAGTTTGCGTCAATCACCATCCCTTTCCAATTAATTTGCCCAGTTTGGCGCGTGCCGTAGTTGTGCAGAGTTTGCCCTTTTAACGGCCATGGTAGCTTGCCTTTTTGACGTGCTAAACCATCCATAGGGACTGAATTGCGTTTGGCGGCTTTGGCTATTTCCGCTTTGAGTCGTGTTTCATTACGTTGCAACTCTGATAGGTAGACTTTGTCGTTGGAAATGCTGTTGCGGATTTTGGAGACAGTGCCTTTGCGTTGTGACTGAGCTTTGGCTAATTGATCGCGCTTATTGGTTTGCTGTTTGAGCAACGTCGTGATCTGCTGTTTTTCGAGATCCAACTGCTCACGACTATTGGCCAGCTCAGTCACCACGGTTTCAAGTTCGGCGATGGTTTTGGCGCGTTGTTTGGCCAAATTTTGGAAATATTGGCTGATCCTATCTTCTTCGACACCTTGATTGAGGATCTTGGTAGAAGACTTAGCTCTTTGGGTGACATAATAGGTTTGCAGTAACGCGGCCAGTTTGTCGCTTTGCGCCTGTTTTTGTTGCTCAAGATTAAGAACTTTACTTTCTAGCTGATCAATATTGCTGTTGGTGTTGGCTAACGAGGCTTTAGTCTGCTTAATTTCATTTTCTATGCGGTTAATAGAAATCTCTTGGTTTTTAAGCGATTGCTGTAGCGTATCAAGCTTGTTTTGCTGACTCGACAGTGATTGCTTTTGACGAGAGATTTCGCCACTTACGCCTTTAAGCTCATCATTGCTAGCCGAATAGCTAGGAGTTAGGTAACAGGTGGATAGTATCAATCCGAGCGCAAAAGCTGTTCTTTTGGCTAAGAGTATCCGGTTTGCAATCACCACCATTGAGTAAGAATGTCCTAACTATCTGAGAGAGAATCAGTATACCCAAACCTCTTGTGTAGAAGAAAGGGGAAAGTCAAAACTTGTCGAAGTGCGAGGTATTTCACTTCAATAAAAAAGCCCGAGCATAGGCCCGGGCTAGAAACAGAGAAGACAGGGTTACTTAAATAACACGTCGCCAGTCATTTCTGATGGGATCTCTAGGCCGGTAAGCGCTAGCATCGTTGGCGCAAGATCAGACAGTTTACCACCTGATTTGAACTCAATCGCTTTGTCACCAACGTAAATCAGTGGCACGGGTAGGTTGGTGTGCGCGGTGTGAGTGCCACCCGTTTCCGGATCGACCATCATTTCTGCGTTACCGTGGTCTGCTGTGATCAGCATTTGACCACCAACTTCTTCGATAGCAGCAACGACTTTACCAACACAGGCATCGACAGCTTCGATGGCTTTTTCTGCCGCTTCATATACGCCAGTGTGGCCAACCATGTCTGGGTTCGGGTAGTTACAGATGATCGCGTCGTATTTACCAGATTTGATCGCGGCAACCATTTTCTCGGTCAGTTCTTCAGAACTCATTTCTGGTTGAAGATCATAAGTAGCCACTTTTGGTGATGCGACAAGTTGACGCTCTTCACCTTCAAATTCGTTTTCAACACCGCCGTTGAAGAAGAAAGTCACATGAGCGTATTTTTCAGTTTCTGAAATACGTAGTTGAGTTTTACCCTGTTTAGAGAGCCACTCACCATAAGTGTTTTCCAGTGATGCTGGTGGGAAAGCAGTAGCAAGAGGGATGTCAGCTGCGTATTGAGTGAGCATCACGAAGTGAGTGCTAGGGAATACCGCGCGTTCGAAACCATCAAAGTCAGCAACGAAGGTGCGAGTAATTTGACGGGCACGGTCAGCACGGTAGTTCATGAAGATAACAGCATCGCCATCTTGCATGATTGCATCTTCTTGATCTTCTGCTTTGATTGCGGTCGCTTTAACGAATTCATCGTTCTCTTCACGAGCGTATGCTGCTTCAAGGCCTGCAACTGCTGTATCGAAAGTGAATTCAGCTTTAGCTTGAGTTAGAAGATCATAAGCAACTTGAACGCGATCCCAGTTGTTATCACGGTCCATTGCGTAGTAACGGCCTACTAGAGATGCCACGCGGCCTTTACCCAGCTTCGCAAACAGATCTTGGAAGCGCTGTAG
This sequence comes from Vibrio sp. NH-UV-68, assembly GCF_042940635.1. Classification (NCBI taxonomy): domain Bacteria; kingdom Pseudomonadati; phylum Pseudomonadota; class Gammaproteobacteria; order Vibrionales; family Vibrionaceae; genus Vibrio; species Vibrio sp. NH-UV-68. The sequence goes on along the minus strand of NZ_CP134975.1, from coordinate 2,852,827 downwards.
TGAGTTTTGTGCGCTACGTGGCGGCGTGTCACGGCCATCTAGGAAACAGTGTAGGTAGATTTTCTCAGCGCCGCGTGCTGCTGCCATTTCAACGGCTGCGTAGATGTGGTCTTCGTGAGAGTGAACGCCACCTGGAGACATTAGTCCCATGATGTGAACTGCTTTATCTGCTTTGACGGCAGCATCGACCGCTTCAACCAATGCTGGCGTGTGAGCAAATTCGCCATCTGCAATCGATTTAGTGATACGAGTTAGATCTTGATAGACCACACGACCAGCACCAATATTGGTGTGACCCACTTCTGAGTTACCCATTTGACCATCAGGCAGACCTACGTCCATACCAGAAGCTGAGATAAGAGTGTTCGGTTTGTTAGCAAAAAGGCCGTCTAAAACAGGTGTTTTTGCATTTGCGATCGCGTTGCTTGCGGTATCTTCACGGTGACCGTAACCGTCAAGAATAACTAGAGCCATTGGCTTCTTAGCTGACATAGTGATGACCTCGTCAAATTTCAAAATAACTTTAGAAACAAAATTAGCGTAATTTTACTACACTTTTTAACCAAAACTGTAGGTTAAGATCAATTATTGTTTGGGAAATATCGTTGCTATCTTTCACTTTACTCGCTATTGGCGTGATTTCAACTCGTTTGCGTCGAATGCCGGTTAGTGGTTATTGTCGCATCTGGTCAGAAAAAAGAAATTCGGTTTTGGCTATTAACTAGATAGCCGTTAACCGACCAGAATTCCTGTCCCTGCGACCGCCATCATCGCGCCTATCCAAGCGAAGCGATTGGGGCGTTTTCCTGAATAAATCCAAAGTATAGGCAATAACATAATCGGTGTAGTCGATGAGAGTAACGCGACCATTCCTACATTGCCTTGTTTTAGAGCGTAGAGAATCAGCGTCATTCCTACTGCCATGGCTAAAAAACCGTTGACGGCGGTAATAGCAAAGATTTTGATATTCATCGGCAAAGTGGCTCGGGCCAATTTAACGCCACTGATGAAAAGCAGGCAGTGAGCGGCAAAGGCGGTCATCATTCGGATTGCAGAAGCGGCGACCGGATCAATATCCGTCTGCATCACTGGTTTGGCGATAATCCCGCCCAGAGCTTGGCATAACGCCGCAAGGAGGCCGAGGCTGATTCCTGCCCACACATTGCCTTTAATCGATTCAAGTTGATTGGCCGCTTGACCTTTGCGGCCGAAGAAAATCGCTGTCAGCACGCCAGAAAACACCAATAGCGCGCCAATAAACTCGATGTGAGTCATGGTTTCGCTAAACAGGAAGTAGCCAAGAATCGCGGAGAAAACAGCATGGCAAGAAAACAGCAAGCCTGCTTGTCGCGGGCCCATCCGATTTAGGCAAGCAAACAGCGCCGTGTCACCAATAAAAATACCAATAACACCAGAGAGCATCATGGCAGAAACAGCGCTTTGTTCAACGCTCGACCACCCCCCTGTATAGAGCGCCATCGAACCGAGGATAATTGAGGTGCAACCCATACGCCAACGGCTATAGGCAAAGGTTCCTAAATGTTGCGCCGGAACGACAGAGAGAAGACTGGCCACGGCCCAGAGAAAGGCCGCGGCCAATGCCAGCCATTCATAACCCATCGACACGTTATCCTTGTGAATATGGAACAGTAATGGCTGACAATATGCATTAAAAATGCGTTAAAACAAACCTTAAACTTTGAAGCGCCCGACCTCTTTACGCATGGTCTGAGCAGACTCACGCATGTTATCGGCACTGTCACTGCTTTGTATCGCTTGTGCTGCAAGTACGTCAGAGGCGTCTTTAATCCCTTGAGTGTTACGACTGATGTCTTCACTGACCGCACGTTGCTCTTCAGCCGCGCTAGCGATTTGTAGCGCCATATCATTGATTTCGGTAATCGCATCGGTGATACGGCCTAAGCTTTCTGCGGCTTGTTGTGCGTAATTGACACTGGTATCGGCCAAAGAGGTACTGCTCTGCATGCTATTAACTGCTTGCTTAGTGTTGTTCTGCAACGTCTCTATCATGTTGCGAATCTCTTCGGTCGAGCCATGGGTTCGTTGACTCAAGACTCGAACTTCATCTGCGACCACGGCAAAGCCACGTCCTTGTTCTCCTGCACGCGCCGCTTCGATGGCTGCGTTGAGGGCAAGCAAGTTGGTTTGCTCGGCTATTCCCTGAATGGTAGACAGAATTTGGTTGATGCTCTGAGTGTTACTTTCAAGCTCTGAAATGACGCTCGCAGCGGCCATGACTTGGTCAGCCAAATCAACAATCGCTTGACGGTTTTTCTGAATGACTTGTTGGCCATCTTGGCAGGCGAGCGAAGAGGTCTGTGAAGCGTTTGCCGTCAGTTCAGCGTGGCTCGCAACCTCAGCGGCCGTTGCTGACATTTGATGGATCGCGGTGGCAATTTGATTGACATCATTTTGCTGCACTTCAACTTGATGCGATGACTGCTGTGATAGTTGGTTCGCTTGTACTGCTTGAGCTGCCAGCGTGTCACTGTGTTGAATAATACCGCTGATCATTGCTTGCATCTGCGCGAGAAATTGATTGACGTGCTCCGCGACTTCGCCGATTTCATCGCGGCGTTTAATTTCAATACGCTGAGTTAAGTCTCCTTCCCCTTTTGACAGCTGTGATAAAGAAGCCGATAAGTCTTGCAGTGGTTTAAGGAGCTTGGTGATGGTGTAAGTGCTAAAGGTCGCAATCACAAAATACAGTATCAGTGAGGCGAGCGCCGTAAACTGAATCTGCTCACTGACCGATGCAAAAGCGAGTGTTTTATCGACAACGATGCCCAGTGACCAATCCGTCGAAGGGACGCTGATCATGTAGATCAACTTGTCACCTTGATTGGGCCAGTGAATCGTCGAGATTTGCGCGCTGTCGATCAGTTGCTCGATGGTATTGCTCGTTAATGCTGGGTTTAGCTCGGTGACGGGCTTTTGGCTCAATTTTTCATCTTGATAGGCGACAATGTTGTTGTTGCCGTCGATGAGAAAGGTAAAACCGTCGTTGTCGAGCGTAACGTTCAGCACTTCATCGATAATGTTAGTGACGGTAAGGTCAGCTGCCAGTACGCCAGGTTTTTGGCCAGTAAAAGCTTTGGCAAAACTGACGACGATGCTGCCATCAAAGTCTTGATAGGGTTCGGTTAAGATAAGCCCTGAGGCTTTCATTGCATCTTGATACCAAGGGCGAGTGCGCGGATCGTAATCGGCAGGCCAATCTTCGCTTTTATCGCCGTAGGCTATCGAACCATCTTCAAAGCCAGCGTAGACCGAAAGAAAGTCTCCGGCGCGCTTGGTGACTAACATCTCACGTTCAGGGTTTTGCGCCGCTACAATGACTTTTTCGTTTGCTAACATCATGTCACTGCGAATCTCTAACCAGTCACTGATGTAGCGCGAGGTAGCATGGCTGACATTAGCCATTTCACTATTGAGGGCTGAGGTTGTCTCGTTTTTGAGTTGGCTTACCGAGATCCAAGCTTGAACGCCACTAACAATGGCGATGACGATTGCTATCGCAATCTGCATTTTTAATTTAATGGTATTTCTCATTGCCTTTCCTTTAGTTACTAGACAATCAATCGAGAAGGGCGGTGTGGCAGTGAATTTGCCGCATCTGCATTGGACCGTTGATGGACAAATTGATCTGTGCCGCCAGAATGACTCACGTTGAAAATTGAATTGGATGTTATTGTTATTATTGAATTTATTTTATATGTCTTATTGATGGATTAGGTTGATCTAAGTATGGAATTGCAGATTCACTGTGTGGCGGCTTAGTGATATTTGAACAAAATGTGACCTCTAGTCCATAAACCAGAGGTCACGGTTATTTTAGGTGAGAATCAGTGCCCCGATGTAAACCAACACTAAGCCGATGACACCGATGATTAGGCCTGTTTTTGCCATATCTTTGCTCTCAATAAGGCCGGTAGAGTAGGCCAGAGAGTTGGGGGGTGTTGAAACTGGCAGAATCATCCCTAATGATGCAGAGAAGGCGACGACCACTAACAAGCCTTGCAAACCGCCAACACTGACTAGGCTCTCCATCGAGGCGCCAATGGCCGCAGCAATCGGCATCAATAAGTTGGCCGTGGCAGTATTCGACATAAAGTTTGCCATGATCCAACAAACGAGTGACAAGGTTAACACGACCGCGATTGGTGACAGAGACTCATAGTCGATCGCATGGGCTAGCGCCGATGCCAAGCCTGTTTTGTCAAGACCAATCCCGATAGCAATCCCCCCAGCAACCAACCACAGTACATCCCAGTTGATCTGCTTCAGCTCCGCTTTGCCCATGATGCCAGTCAACGTGAAAACCGCGAGAGGAATAATGGAAACCACATAGGTGTTCATGCCATGAAGTTTGGTCGTCATCCACAATAAAATCGTTGATGCAAAAGTGATGTAGACAACAATAGCGCGCCAATTTTTTTGAAATTGACCGTCGAGTTTCAACGTCATGGTCGGCTGTGAAGAAGGAAACAGTTTTTGCAATAAGAACCAAGCGATCGTCAACTGAATAACAACAAAGGGCAGTCCCATCATCATCCATGTAAGAAAGTCGATGGCGTTTTCGCCGGTCAAATATTGCAATGCGATCGCATTTGGCGGTGTACCAATGGGTGTCGCAATACCACCAGTATTGGCCGCTATCGGAATACACAACACCAGAGCTTTGATGCCGATGTCACCTTTCGGAGCTGAGGCCACAATCGGGCCGAGTAGCGCTAACATCATCACTGTGGTCGCGGTATTGGACATAAACATCGAAAAGACAGCAGTAATTAACATCAACCCGAGCATGATGAATTTCGGTTGGTGGCCGAAAGGTCGCAGTAAAACGCGCGCTAGGTTGTTGTCGAGTTCGTATTTAGAGGCCGCAATCGCTAGGGCAAAACCACCCATAAATAGAATAATGATCGGTGATGAGAAGGCGCTAAAAATGTCGGTGTAATTCATCAGCTCGCCGAGTTCGTGTCCCGAGGGAGGCGTACGAAACAGGTGCAGCCCTTTATTCGAGATCATCACCAGTTCTAGTGCGATGATCAGAATCGACGTTGCGAACACCGGAACAGGTTCAAGCACCCACAATAATGCCGCGAGCAAGAAGATAGCCAACAAACGATGCTGGATGAGGGTTAGATCATCAATCGGAATCCAGTCGATGGGCATGAATAGTACCCCAATAGGAATCGCGAAACTGATTAAAAGTTTTATTAGAATTCCAGACTCAACCTTGAGCATAGCGGATTCTACCTCGTGATAAACAAAAGCCAGCTCATAGATTAATTTACAATCATATTGAGGTCTTCGACCGAGCCTAGAATTTTGATAAACAGTTGAATTTGTTCACGTGGATTTGCTTTGAATCAAAAAAGCCCCGCATAAGCGAGGCCAGTAGTAGAGCTTTGGTAGAAAAGGCAGTTAGTCTTGTTGATACTCTGTGGACGTCACATGAGCGTATGGTGTACCCATCACAGTGGCCTGACTATTTTGCATCGTCTCATCAAACTCAATCGCGCCTTTGGCAAACAGGTTTATCACCGTTGAACCTAGTTTGAAGCGGCCCATTTCTTGACCTTTTTTGAGAATAACGGCGTTATTCCCTTGAGCTGGGTAGTCCCATTTGTACACGCTGTTACCACGAGGCGGAGTCACGGTGCCTGCCCATACTTGCTCGATACTGCCAACAATTGTGGCACCGACGAGCACCTGCGCCATAGGGCCAAACTCAGTATCAAAGATAGAGACGACACGCTCGTTACGTGCGAACAGGTTAGGTACGTTTTCTGCAGTGAGTGGATTAACCGAAAACAGGTCGCCAGGAACATAAATCATCTGACGTAAGGTACCATCACATGGCATGTGCACGCGGTGGTAATCACGTGGTGACAGATAAAGCGTGGCAAACTCGCCGTCTGCAAATTCAGCGGCTAATGTGCCGTCGCCACCTAATAGCTCTTGTGCGCTAAAGTTGTGGCCTTTAGCTTGAATCAACTGACCATCAGTAATCGGACCGAATTGGCTCACGCAAGCGTCTGCCGGGTGAGTGATCACAGACTCATCATCTGTAATTGGTCGTGCGTCAGGCTTGAGCTCACGAACAAAAAATTCGTTAAACGTCTTGAAGTGCTTCGGATCTGAGTGCAAAGCCTCTGCCATATTGACGTTATATTGTTTAATGAACCAGCGAATGACTGCTGTTGTCAGACCGCCAGCTTGCGCGGATGCGAGCTTGCCCATAAGGCGTGTTAGACCATGCTGTGGGATCCAATATTGCAGTCCAACTTTAATCTTATCCATTGTGTTCAATTCCAATGTTATGTGTACGATTGACGAGTTTCTGGGCGCGAGATGTTACTCAACTTGCTCGTAAATGTCAGCAGTTGCGCGCGTTTGCTTACAAATTTGCGGCTACAAATCGGCTTTTTTGCTGCGTGAGTACTGTCGGTTTGCCTTCATCTCAGCCATGCTTTCTAAAATGCGGTGATAGTTTGCAAAGCGAGTTTTATTAATCTCACCGTCTTCGACCGCCTGGCGTAGTGCGCAACCAGGATCGTCATTGTGTTTACAATCACGGAACTTACAGCCACCAAGGTAAGGTCTAAATTCAATAAATGATTTGGTAATTTCTTCGGCTTCTAGGTGCCATAAACCAAATTCACGCACCCCGGGTGAATCAATCAGATCGCCCCCGGTCGGAATATGATACAAGCGAGAGGCGGTGGTTGTGTGTTGGCCTAAACCAGAGTTGGTTGAAACCGCGCCTTCTTCAATGTTGAATTGTGGCATTAACGCATTGACTAAGCTTGATTTGCCCACGCCAGATTGGCCAACGAAAATATTAATGCGATCGGCCAGTTCGGCTTCCAATTCAGCAATGCCTTCTCCGGTTTGTTTACTGACAAACAAAACCTTATAACCGATCCGTTGGTACTCACTTAGCGCCTGTTTATACTCACTCAACTGCTGTGGTTCAAGTAAGTCGATTTTATTTAAAACCAACAGCGGTGAAATCTGCAGTGTTTCTGCGGCAACGAGGTAGCGATCGATGATATTAAGAGAAAGTTCCGGAAGTACCGAAGAGACAATGACAATCTGATCAACGTTCGCTGCAACGGGTTTTAAGCCATCGTAATAGTCAGGACGAGTCAGTACTGAGGTTCTAGGCTCAACCGCTTCCACAACGCCACTGATACCTTCCATCGATTCTAAACCCGCGCGCCAAATCACTTTGTCACCCGAGACCAATGTTTCGATACCACGGCGAAGATTACAGCGTTGAACTTCACCAGTGTCGAGATCTTCGATGTCGGCGTGTTGTCCAAAACGAGTGATAACCAGGCCTGCTTTGCTACTCCCCAACATGGACTCATCCCATTGAATGGTCTCTTCTTGTTTGAGTTTGCGTCTTTGGTTATGACGTACACGTCTGACCTGACCTTTGGTTAGCTTTTTCTTTTTAGCCACGTTTCTCTACTTCAATTGTTTAATTTATCGAGTGACCCCTGAGTGACAGCCTCTATCTCAAACTATCTTGGGGATCGGAATTTGGGTATAGTACCTCTTTTAGCGCAAAACCAATAGGCAACGATTTATGTCCTTTAGCGATCAAAATTTAATTTGGGTGGATCTAGAGATGACAGGGCTAGACCCGGAAACTCACAAAATTATCGAAATCGCCACCATAGTCACCGATAGTGAACTGAATATTTTAGCTGAAGGACCAGTACTTGCTATTCATCAATCTGAACAAGAGCTGCAAAAAATGGATGAGTGGTGTACGACAACTCATACAGGCAGTGGGTTGGTGGAACGTGTTCGAGCCAGTAATATTGATGAGCAAGAGGCGATTCGCCAGACGATCGCGTTTCTGGAACAGTGGGTACCAAAAGGTAAATCGCCAATTTGTGGCAATAGCATAGGCCAAGATCGCCGTTTCTTGTACAAACATATGGCGCAGTTGGAGCAGTATTTCCATTATCGTTACATTGATGTCAGCACTCTGAAAGAGCTGACACGCCGTTGGAAACCAGACGTTTTGGACGGATTTAGCAAGCAAGGTAGCCACCTAGCGCTGGATGATATCCGCGAGTCGATTGCAGAACTGCAGTACTATCGAAAAACGATTTTCAGCATCTAGTCGTCGTGTTCCAGTCTGTTATACAGATTTAAATTGCTCACAAAGCCGCACCCCATAGTGCGGCTTTGTGTGTTTTTAGGGAATGGGTAAGAAGACAAATTGTGCAACGCCATGGGCCACTTTGGTAATGCTGCGATTGGTTTTGTCGGCCACAATCAACGCCATCATGTCTTGGATCGTGACCATTTTGGTAAACAAGCGGTCAAAGCTAAAATCGCCGCCTTGTTCATCGGTGTCATTGGTAAAGATGAGTGGATTGCCCAATGCGTCCCTGCGGTGATAGAGACGCCAGACAAAAATTTCGATGTTTCTGGCACTGTTGTACAGCGCTTGCTCGTCAAGTGAATCTAGAATAAAAAACTCTTGCTGGTGGTTGTAAGAGCGACGGAGCATCTCAGCTAACCCTACCATCGCCGCAAACACGCGATCACCTTCGTAATCCTGCTCAAAGCTCAGCAATATGGCATCAATGCTAGTTAACCCATTAAGCTCATCAAAAACCAATGGCGGTAGTTCGATTTGGTCTTTAGGCCCTAGAATCTGCTCAATCCGACTTTCAATGGTCGCGTGTGGGTTTTTACTAAGTTGAATTGGATTACGTACGTACAGCTTACGCGTTAGCTCGGCAATGTGTATTTTGAGTTGACGCGCATGGGTATCCATTACAAAATCTACATCGCTTTTTCCAAGGTTGCGCACAGGCTTGGGTAGAGAACCGCACCCTGAAACCGCAAGCATGACTATGATGAGCAAAGGTGTTTTGAAACGAAAACTGCAAAAGTGCATACCACATCACGTCCATGTTAATGATTGAGCGCATCAAAGAGAGAGCTGTCCGTTATATATAAAATTACTCAGCACTGCGATGGAGATGATTAAAAAGGCAGGTCAACATCCCATTTTGTAGCTTGTGAGCAACTGAGATGATTTTCCTTCGCGTATTTTGTGTGAATTTCAAGCTATTTAAGCAATTGCTGTGCGCTTTTTGCTCACATGCAAAAAAAAACATTTTTTTTTGCATGAAGGACTTGCATCACAAAAAAATGCTCTTATAATTCGCAGCCCTGAACGACGGAAACGTTGTTGATGCGACACTAGCTCAGTTGGTAGAGCGCAACCTTGCCAAGGTTGAGGTCACGAGTTCGAACCTCGTGTGTCGCTCCAATCTCTTCTAGAGAAGCAGGAAAGGTTTTCATCGTACCAAACGGTGATACAATTCGGACGCGGGGTGGAGCAGTTTGGTAGCTCGTCGGGCTCATAACCCGAAGGTCGTTGGTTCAAATCCAGCCCCCGCAACCACATTTTGATCAATAGCGTTGGCTGTTGATATGCGACACTAGCTCAGTTGGTAGAGCGCAACCTTGCCAAGGTTGAGGTCACGAGTTCGAACCTCGTGTGTCGCTCCAGTTAATAGCTTTCATTGTGCTTAACAATGACATGCGACACTCGCTCAGTTTAACGAGCGCAACCTTACCAAGGTTGAGGTCACGCCTTTCTGTTTATGAATAGGGAACCTCGTGTGTCGCTCCACTTTCTTTATTAGAAAGTCAGGTTCTCATCGTACCAAACGGTGATACAATTCGGACGCGGGGTGGAGCAGTTTGGTAGCTCGTCGGGCTCATAACCCGAAGGTCGTTGGTTCAAATCCAGCCCCCGCAACCACATTCAAAGGTGTTGTGATTCGCTAGCTCGTCGGGCTCAGCTATTCATAAAACCTCGCGAAGGTCACGGATTCACATTCGGTCTCGCAAGTACGTTTTAATCAATAGCGTTGGCTGTTGATATGCGACACTAGCTCAGTTGGTAGAGCGCAACCTTGCCAAGGTTGAGGTCACGAGTTCGAACCTCGTGTGTCGCTCCACTTTCTTTATTAGAAAGTCAGGTTCTCATTGTACCAAACGGTGAATACAATTCGGACGCGGGGTGGAGCAGTTTGGTAGCTCGTCGGGCTCATAACCCGAAGGTCGTTGGTTCAAATCCAGCCCCCGCAACCACATTCAAAGGTGTTGTGATTCGCTAGCTCGTCGGGCTCAGCTATTCATAAAACCTCGCGAAGGTCACGGATTCACATTCGGCCTCGCAAGTACGTTTAATCAATAGCGTTGGCTGTTGATATGCGACACTAGCTCAGTTGGTAGAGCGCAACCTTGCCAAGGTTGAGGTCACGAGTTCGAACCTCGTGTGTCGCTCCAGTTGATAGCTTTCATTGTGCTTAACAATGACATGCGACACTCGCTCAGTTTAACGAGCGCAACCTTACCAAGGTTGAGGTCACGCCTTTCTGTTTATGAATAGGGAACCTCGTGTGTCGCTCCACTTTCTTTATTAGAAAGTCAGGTTCTCATCGTACCGAACGGTGAATACAATTCGGACGCGGGGTGGAGCAGTTTGGTAGCTCGTCGGGCTCATAACCCGAAGGTCGTTGGTTCAAATCCAGCCCCCGCAACCACATTCAAAGGTGTTGTGATTCGCTAGCTCGTCGGGCTCAGCTATTCATAAAACCTCGCGAAGGTCACGGATTCACATTCGGCCTCGCAAGTACGTTTAATCAATAGCGTTGGCTGTTGATATGCGACACTAGCTCAGTTGGTAGAGCGCAACCTTGCCAAGGTTGAGGTCACGAGTTCGAACCTCGTGTGTCGCTCCAGTTGATAGCCCTCATTGTGCTTAACAGTGACATTGCGACACTCGCTCAGTTTAACGAGCGCAACCTTACCAAGGTTGAGGTCACGCCTTTCTGTTTATGAATAGGGAACCTCGTGTGTCGCTCCAGTTGATAGCTTTCATTGTGCTTAACAATGACATGCGACACTCGCTCAGTTTAACGAGCGCAACCTTACCAAGGTTGAGGTCACGCCTTTCTGCTTATGAATAGGAAACCTCGTGTGTCGCTCCAAATCTTCCTCAAGTGAATCACTTGAAGCGGCCTCAGGGCCACCGCTCTTTATCTAATGCTGAGAAGCATGAACCCCAAAAAGCCAATAGTCCTCCTATTAATTAGGTGGACATTTTTATGTCTGAATTTAATCTCTCAGCACGTAAAGTGTTTATTGTAGATTGATGGTAAGCACCATCCTAGCTAGGCTATCACACATTCGTCAACAGACTTATCCACAGAATATGAATTGTGGATAACTTGGTGGGTAAGCTGAAATTTATTTATGCATAACACTTGACTAAAACGATCTTTTTGTTTTTTTTAAACAGATGATGATGACGATTATTTTATTAAGTTGCTGATTTTGAAGGGTTAATTTGTTTTTGTTTGTGTTTTTAACCAAATAGCGCTCGATCATTAAGTCATTGTTTGTTGATCCTAGTCATTTATTTGATATGTGGTTAACTTCTCTAACCGCAAGCAAATAACCAATGCTGCTCTTTTTTTTCCACATTATGATTTTTGGAACTAAATCAAGTTCTGAACACTACGATCCGGCAAGCATTATGCATCCCTAGGTAACCCTTTCTCGACGATTCTGATTAAACGTTGGGTTTGTGTCGAAGAGTAAGGCAGTTGACTTTGTTGCTGTTGCAAAGCCCAATGAATATGCTCATCAACTAAGCCACTAATGCCCAAACGCTTTATAAGTGCATCAACGATAGCCTGAGAGTAAGGGGCGTTACCCATCGCGATCGCGAGGTTTCTTAGCCATTGAATATGGCCGATACGACGAATGGGCGAACCTTGCATCTTGTTAAGAAAGGTCTCTTCATCCCAAAGAAACAGCTCGACAAGATCATTTTTGGTTAAAGTCTCACGACGATGAAAATCACTCTGTTCAGTCAGCTCAGCAAATCGATTCCACGGACAGACCAACTGGCAATCATCGCAGCCATAAATACGGTTACCCATCGCACGGCGGAATTGTTCAGGAATGACGCCATCAAATTCAATTGTGAGATAAGAGATGCACCGGCGCGCATCAACGATACCATCATCAATAATCGCTTGGGTCGGGCAAGAGGTAATGCATGCTTTGCACTTGCCGCATTGATTGCTGCTCGGCTCATCGACTGGTAGTGGTATGTCAACCAGTAGCTCACCAAGGAAAAACCATGACCCCGCGTCTTGGTCAAGAATCAGTGAATGTTTTCCTGTCCAACCTAATCCCGCTTTCTGGGCCAGTGGACGCTCTAAGATCGGCGCAGAGTCAACAAAAGGTCGATAGCCGAGTTTTCCCATTTCCTGTTCGATTTTTTGACCGAGTTTTTTAAGCTGATTACGCACCAGTTTGTGATAATCACGTCCGAGCGCGTAGCGGCTAATATAGGCTTGACTTGGATTGGCGAGGTTGGCGGCAAACTCAGCTTGCGGAGGCAGATAGTTCATTCGTACGCTGATGACTCGCAGTGTTCCGGGGAGTAGCTCCGCCGGGCGCGCTCTCATCATCCCGTGACGAGCCATCCAATCCATCTCACCATGAAAGCCTGCATCAAGCCATGCTTGTAGTGCTTGTTCATGTTCGGATAGATCGACATCGCATATGCCCACTTTCTGGAAGCCAAGTTCTTGGCCCCAGATTTTGATCTTGTCTGCGAGCTGTTGTTCGTTCATGCTGATGTGCTCCTCACTAAGGGGGCGGGATCTTAACGGATCTTATATCAGGGATCTAGCGAGGAAAAATCGGAAAAGCGAGATAAATTGACGATTTTTCGTTTTACTAACACAAGATCGCTTGTCTCTCAATTCAAACCCAGTTTACTATTCCTGTTCTTTTGATTTTTATATAGTCACAGCGTAGAGATTGATCTTCATGACCACAAAACAATTTGCCCTTCAAGATGAACAAGCCACGATTCAACTGGGGACTGCTTTAGCGCAACTGTGTTCGCAGCAGACAACCATTTATCTGCATGGTGATCTTGGTGCAGGGAAAACCACGTTCAGTCGCGGATTTGTGCGTGCGTTAGGCCATGAAGGTAACGTAAAGAGCCCGACTTATGCCTTAGTAGAACCTTATCAACTAGCAGATTGGCAGGTTTATCACTTTGACCTCTACCGTTTAGCTGATCCGGAAGAATTAGAGTTTATGGGGATCCGCGACTATTTCACTCCAGATGCAATCTGTTTGGTTGAGTGGCCAGAGAAGGGCGTTGGTTTATTGCCTGAGGCGGATTTGGATATTGTTCTGCGTTATCACGGTGAGCAGCGTATTGTTGAGCTTACGGCCAACAATCCTTATGGATGTCAGTTATTAGAACAGTTGGAGCTATGTTGAAGCGCATTGTATTGAGGTTGGCGTTATTGCCCGTTTTACTCGGGCTAAGTTTGTTGTCAAACTTGGCATTTGCCAATACTTTGGAAGGGATCCGAGTATGGCCATCTCCTGATGAAACTCGCGTGGTCATCGATCTTCAATCAGAAGCGGATTACAGTTTTTTTACCCTTTCAAGTCCTGAACGCTTGGTTGTTGATCTGAAAAAAACGTCACTTAGTACCCAATTACCGCTGACGGTTTCAGATAGCCCAGTATTAAAAAAAATTCGTAACAGCTCGCCACCAGAAAAGAGCACTTATCGTTTGGTGTTTGAACTGAAAAAAAAATCGACAGCGCAAATTTTCAAACTTGCTCCCACGCCTGGTGGTCAATATGGTCATCGTTTGGTGCTTGATTTACCCCATCAAACGTCGTCAGCTGCGCCTGAAACCAAGAGCTCGACCAGTCAGGCTACTGTCAGTCGTGATGCATCTCAACTGCTAGGAACGGCTGATATTGTGGTGGCGATCGATGCTGGACATGGGGGCGAAGACCCTGGTTCAATCGGGCCAACACGTAAATATGAGAAACATGCCACGCTCGCCGTCTCAAAAAAGATCGCCGCCCAGATTAACATGGTTCCGGGCATGAAAGCGGTACTGACGCGCGGTGGCGATTATTATCTCAATCTAAATAAGCGCTCAGCCATTGCCCGCACAAATAAAGCACACTTATTAGTCTCGGTGCACGCCGATGCATTTCATTCACCCAAGCCGCGTGGTGGTTCGGTGTTTGTCCTCAATACGCGCCGTGCTAACTCAGAAATTGCCCGCTGGGTTGAGAATCATGAAGAGCAATCCCAACTGCTTGGTGGGGCTGGGGAAGTGCTTGCCAAAAACAACAGCGATCGCAATATCAGTCAAACGCTACTCGATCTGCAATTTAGTCATTCCCAAAAAGAGGGCTATAAAGTCGCGACCAATATTTTACGTGAGATGGGCCGTGCGGGAATCTACTTACATAAGAAAGAACCCGTTAACGCTAGTCTTGCGGTGCTAAAATCACCAGATATTCCGTCGGTTTTGGTTGAAACCGGCTTTATCTCAAACCCGAGCGAAGAAAAACTACTGTTTCAGCGTAGCCATCAAGACAAGCTAGCCCGCTCTTTGGCCAAAGCTATCGTTCAGTATTTTGAAGATAACCCTCCAGAGGGAACTTTATTTGCTAATCGTGGTAAAAGTATTAAGCATAAGGTGTCGCGTGGTGAGTCATTATCAGTGATTGCCAGTAAATATGGTACGTCGACTAAAGCCATCATGCAGACGAATAAGCTCAAGAGCAGCAGTCTAGCGATTGGACAAATCTTGGTGATACCAGGTGCGAAAAGCGCGATCAAAGTGCCAGAGATCAAAAATCCAGTCGAAACTAAAACACTGACGCACGTGGTTCAACGCGGTGAATACTTAGGTAAGATTGCCAGTAAATATAAGGTCTCAGTTGCCGAGATCAAGCGCGAAAATAGCTTGAAATCTGATACCTTGAAGCTTGGGCAAAAACTCAAGGTCACGGTTAGCTTAAAGGATCAGCCACTGCGTAAGCATAAAGTTCAACGCGGTGAATTCCTGGGTAAAATAGCCTCTAAATATGACGTAAGTGTCGACAGTATTCGTCAAGCAAACAAGTTACGTTCCGATCAACTGGCGGTTGGCCAAGTGTTGATCATTCCGCATAACTAACATGAGTGGTCGCGATGACAATTAAGATCCTCCCAGCCCGTCTTGCCAACCAAATCGCCGCAGGAGAAGTCGTTGAAAGACCGGCTTCTGTGGTGAAGGAGTTAATTGAGAATAGTCTCGACTCTGGCGCTACTCGTATCGATGTAGATATCGACAAAGGTGGCGCAAAATTGATCCGTGTGCGCGATAACGGCAAAGGGATCATCAAAGATGAGTTAGGGTTGGCGCTCAGCCGTCACGCGACATCGAAGATTCATACCTTAGATGATCTTGAAGCGATTATTAGCCTTGGTTTTCGTGGTGAAGCGCTTGCCAGTATTAGCTCGGTCGCACGTTTAACCATGACCTCACGTCCAGCGACGCAAGATCAAGCCTGGTCAGCCTACAGTGAAGGGCGTGACATGCAGGTAAAACTGCAGCCTACGGCGCACCCTATCGGTACGACCGTTGAGGTGTTAGATCTGTTTTTTAATACCCCGGCACGACGTAAGTTTCTTCGCACCGAGAAAACCGAATTTGCTCATATTGACGAGCTTGTTAAACGTATTGCATTGAGTCGATTCGATGTCACGATCAACCTTAAACACAATGGTAAGTTGGTCAAACAATACCGAGCGGCAAAAAATGAGGCGCAAGCCGAAAAGCGTATTGCGGCAGTGTGCGGCAGTGCATTCGTACGCCACATGCTTAATATAGAGCTTGAGCATCAAGGTCTTAAGCTGCATGGCTGGATCACTACACCTGAGGGCGCTCGCCAGCAAAGCGATTTGCAATATTGCTATGTCAACGGGCGGATGATGCGCGACAAGCTGATTAACCACGCGATTCGTCAAAGTTATGAAACCAGCCTTCGTCCTGATCAATTTGCTACCTATGTGTTGTTTATCGAGCTCGATCCACATCAAGTGGACGTGAATGTGCATCCGGCTAAGCATGAAGTCCGTTTTCATCAAGGACGCTTAGTTCACGACTTTATCTACCAAGCGTTAAGTGATGCGTTAGCACAAAGTGCGCACATCACCAAAACTGAGCAAACCGCTTCGGCTTTTCATGTTGAGTCGCAGCAACAGCCCGAGCAACAGCTTGAGCCAAGGTCTTCGTCGTCGTCTCATTTTGCTCAAGAGCAGCAAGCGATTGAGTCGGTACCTGCCTATCCGGGACGTAATGACTACCAGCGTGACCGTGAGCATGTACGAGAGGCCAAGCCGCGCAGTGAATGGAGCGAACCTCGTCCAGCAAGTAAGCCTAGAGTCACCGAACGTTATGGTGAGCCTGCGCCGCGCAAACAGGAAGTTCGTGCTTATCAAGAGTTACTCAAAACCCCATCGCAGCCGTCAGTTGAAGCGACGTTGAAGAAAAGTGCGCCGCAGGTTGAACAACCTGAGCTTGATGTGGTCGAAGCGTTAGGTAAGGCGATAACCATCGTCCAAGGTCAATACTTGGTGATGGGTGATAAAAATGGTGCTCGTCTGGTCAATTTAGCGCGCGCAGAATGGTTAAGGGTCAATGGGCAGTTAGCGACTGATCAAGGTAACTTAACCAGTCAGCCTCTTTTGGTTCCTTTGTCACTCAAGCTCGATGAATCACTACTCGGCGCGGCAGAGCGTTTTGCACCGTTATTGAATCAGTTCGGTATTGAGCTTAAAGCGCGCAGTAATAAAGCCCTGATGGTAATGGGCGTTCCGCAGCCGCTGAGGCAACAAAACTTACAACAACTGGTACCAGATCTGCTATCTTACGCCGTCTCGCATACTAGCGAGCCACAGTCATTGAGTCATACTCAGTTAGCCAATTGGCTCTGCGATCATATTACCCAAGTGAAAAGCGACTACACTTTGTCAGAAGCGATTCAAATGGTGTCTGATATTGAACAATTGTGGCAGGGTCGGTTGCCATTGAGTGATACGACATTTGTTAGGCCGATAGATTTTTCTGCAACGATTGCAGCTTTAGAGTTATGAATAACGAACAATTACCTTTGGCGCTATTTTTAATGGGGCCAACCGCATCAGGCAAAACTGATCTAGCGATTCGTTTACGCCAGCAATACCCGGTTGAGATCATCTCGGTCGACTCCGCGTTGATCTACAAAGACATGGATATTGGTACCGCTAAGCCCGATGCGCATGAGCAAGCACAAGCGCCCCATCGTTTGATTGATATCTTAGACCCGAGTGAGTCTTATTCGGCCGCCGATTTTCGTCGTGATGCTCTCCATGAAATGAACCAGATTGTTGCTGAGGGTAAAATTCCCCTTTTGGTCGGCGGCACGATGCTTTACTACAAGGCGCTGCTAGAGGGATTATCACCACTTCCTGCGGCAAACCCTGAAATTCGTCAGCAAATTGAACAACAAGCGTTGACTATTGGGTGGGATCAGTTGCACGATCAACTGAAGCAAATTGATCCTGTCTCAGCCGAGAGAATTCACCCCAATGATCCACAAAGGTTATCGCGGGCATTGGAAGTTTATCGAATTTCAGGTAAAACTCTTACTGAGTTGACTCAAACCAAAGGGGAAAGCCTGCCGTTTAGAGTCAAACAATTTGCTATTGCTCCCAAGGAAAGGGCAGAACTCCATCGTCGTATTGAACTACGCTACGAGAAGATGATAGAAGCGGGCTTTGAAGATGAAATGCGTACACTGTATGCACGCGGCGATCTTCATCCTGATCTCCCATCGATCCGTTGTGTGGGGTATCGACAGATGTGGGACTATTTGGAAGGGAAATGCACACTTGATGACGCTGTATTTAAGGGCATCTGTGCAACCCGCCAATTGGCCAAGCGACAAATTACCTGGTTGCGCAGCTGGGATAATTTAACTTGGTTAGATAGTGAAAACATTGAACAGGCACTCGAAACTGTCTCAAATGCCATAGCATCTGAAGGTTTTAGCTGTGTATAATGTGATCGCTTTTGCGTGAATCCATCCTGTGAAGGATCCGTTACTTGAAATTTGAGTGTTTAACCACCATAACAAGTAACAACAGGGTGTTATTTTATTCGTTTAGCTCAGAGCAAAGGGCACACCTTTTGTGCCGGGCACCACTAGCTAAATAACTAAAACAGAATTACAAAATAAGGAAAATAAAATGGCTAAGGGGCAATCTTTACAAGACCCATTCTTAAATGCATTACGTCGTGAACGTATTCCTGTATCTATCTACCTTGTAAACGGAATTAAACTACAAGGCCAGATCGAGTCTTTTGATCAGTTTGTGATCTTGCTGAAGAATACAGTTAACCAAATGGTTTACAAGCATGCTATTTCTACAGTTGTGCCTGCTCGTCCAGTGAATCATCACAACGGTGAGCGTCCACAAGGTGAGCGTCAACCAGAGAAGTCAGAAGATTAATTATTCTAAATAACCTAAACAGTCCATTAAGGAGTTGATTGCTTGTTTGACCGTTATGAAGCCGGTGAGCGAGCCGTACTTGTTCATATCAACTTCACGCAACAAGGGGAGTGGGAAGATCTCAGCGAGTTTGAAATGCTGGTCTCTTCAGCTGGCGTCTCTGCGTTACAAATCGTAACTGGAAGTCGCCAGACACCACACCCTAAGTACTATGTCGGTGAGGGTAAAGCCCAAGAAATTGCTCATTCAGTGCAATTGATGGAGGCTGATATTGTGATTTTTAATCACGCCCTCTCTCCTGCCCAAGAACGCAACCTAGAAGCACTGTGCCAATGCCGTGTGTTAGACCGTACTGGTTTGATCCTCGATATCTTTGCTCAGCGCGCACGAACTCACGAAGGTAAATTGCAAGTTGAGCTCGCTCAGCTGCGACATATATCTACCCGACTGATCCGTGGTTGGACTCACCTAGAAAGACAGAAAGGTGGGATTGGTTTGCGTGGTCCAGGTGAAACTCAGCTAGAAACTGACCGACGTCTATTGCGTGATCGTATTAAAGCGATATTGCGCCGCTTAGATAAAGTGGCCAAACAACGTGAACAAGGTCGCCGAGCTAGAAACCGCGCCGAAATACCAACCATCTCACTGGTTGGCTATACCAATGCCGGAAAGTCGACCCTATTTAACCGTATCACCGAAGCAGGTGTGTACGCGGCCGACCAACTATTTGCTACTTTGGACCCGACATTACGTAAGATAGAATTAGCGGATGTTGGGCCAGCAATCTTGGCGGACACCGTAGGATTTATTCGCCATTTGCCGCACGATCTTGTGGCCGCATTTAAAGCAACATTACAGGAAACCCAAGAAGCTGACATTTTGTTACATGTTGTTGATGCCAGTGACGAGCGTTTTCGTGAGAATATTCGAGCTGTTGATGAAGTGCTTGAGGAAATAGACGCCCATGAGGTGCCTTCCTTAACCGTCATGAACAAAATTGATAACCTTGAAGGGCAGCGACCACGTATCGACCGTGATGAGGACGGTATTCCCCGTACGGTTTGGGTTTCTGCGATGGAAGGGATTGGTATTGAATTGCTGTTTGATGCGCTCACCGAGCGACTTGCCAGCCAAATGGTTCAGTATCAATTGCGAATCCCGCCACAATATCAAGGGCGGATCCGTAGTACATTCTTCCAGATGAAATGTATTCAACGAGAAGAATATGACCAAGATGGTAACTTGTTGATCGAAGTTCGAATGCAGCAGGTAGATTGGTCTAGACTTGAAAAAAGAGAAGGGGCAGTTTTTCGTGACTTTATAGTTACTTAAATGACTGCTAAAGTATAACGTCATATCAAATGATGGAGCTTTCTAATGGCGTGGAATGAGCCTGGTAATAACAACGGCAACAACGGCCGCGATAATGACCCTTGGGGTAATAATAATCGTGGTAACAAAGGTGGCCGTGATCAAGGACCGCCAGACTTAGATGAAGTGTTTAATAAACTAAGTCAGAAACTAGGTGGAAAGTTTGGTGGTAAGGGTGGTAAAGGCATGCCTATGGGCGGCGGTGGAGCACTAGGTTTTGGTGTTGTCGCTGTTATCGCAATTGCGATTTGGGCCTTTTCTGGCTTTTACACTATTGGTGAAGCAGAGCGTGGCGTTGTGCTACGTCTTGGTAAGTACGATCGTGTGGTCGATCCTGGTTTGAACTGGCGTGCTCGTTTCATCGACGAAGTGACGGCGGTTAACGTACAGGCAATTCGTTCGCTACGTTCATCAGGCCTAATGCTCACTAAAGATGAAAACGTGGTAACCGTTGCGATGGATGTTCAGTACCGTGTTGCTGACCCATACAAATACCTATTCCGTGTTACCAATGCTGACGACAGCTTACGCCAAGCAACCGACTCTGCATTGCGCGCCGTTATAGGTGATTCATTAATGGATAGCATTCTAACGAGTGGTCGTTTGTCGATTCGTCAAAATACACAGATTACCCTTGAAGATATCGTGGATAGCTACGACATGGGTATTGAAGTTGTCGCAGTTAACTTTGAAGACGCTCGTCCGCCTGAAGAAGTGAAAGATGCCTTTGATGATGCCACCGCATCTCGTGAGGACGCGCAACGATTCAAGCGTGAAGCAGAAGCTTATCAAAACGACATTATTCCTAAAGCGAAAGGTCGCGCAGAGCGACTACTTAAAGAAGCTCAGGGTTACAGTGAGCGAGTGACTAACGGTGCGTTAGGTGAAGTGGCACAATTTGAAAAGCTACTACCAGAGTATCAAGCATCGCCAGAAGTAACTCGTAACCGTCTGTACTTAGATACGATGGAAAAGGTTTACTCTAATACCTCTAAAGTGCTGATTGATTCAGAGTCGAGCGGTAACCTATTGTACTTACCGATCGATAAGTTGACGGGTGGCCAGAACGATAAAAATCGTTCAATGCAAGACACATCAACCTATGATCAGATCGAGCTTGAGCCACAATCGAGCAACCAGAGCAATGACTCAACATCTCGCTCTACTTCACGTCAAGGGAGATATTAAGAATGCGTAAGTTAATGATCCCTGTATTAGTCGTTGCACTAGCACTAATGCTAATGTCGCTATTCGTGATCCCAGAAGGTGAACGCGGTATCGTAATTCGATTTGGTCGTGTTTTGAAAGACAACAACGAGATCGCGCGAATTTACGAGCCGGGCTTGCACTTCAAAATGCCACTGTTTGACCGCGTCAAAACGCTTGATGCACGTATCCAAACCATGGATGGCCGCTCTGACCGTTTCGTAACGTCTGAGAAAAAAGACGTGATTATCGATTCCTACGTGAAATGGCGCATTGAAGACTTTGGTCAGTACTACTTGGCGACAGGCGGTGGTAACTCATCAACTGCTCAAGCACTACTGAGCCGTAAAGTGACCGATGTGTTGCGTTCTGAAATCGGTTCACGTGAAATTAAACAGATCGTTTCAGGCCCTCGTAATGATGACATCCTGCCGGATAGCGCTGACAGCGAAGTCGTGACCACTGTAGCCGCGAAAGAGGCCTTAGAAGTCGACGGTGAGCGCGATATCATCATGAAAAACGTGCTCAACGATACGCGTCAAGACGCAATGGGAGATTTAGGTATTCATGTCTTCGATTTCCGCATGAAGAAAATTAACCTTCCAGACAGTATCAGTAAGTCAATCTATGACCGCATGAGAGCTGAACGTGAATCAGTCGCAAGACAGTTCCGTTCTCAAGGCCGTGAGCAAGCGGAGATAATCCGTGCGCAAGCCGAGCTTGAAGTAGCAACCATTCTTGCTGAAGCAGACAGAGCCGCTCGAGTAACACGAGGTGGTGCGGATGCGGAAGCGGCGAGTATCTATGCTGGGGCGTACAATAAAGATCCAGAATTCTTTAGCTTTGTCCGTTCACTACGTGCATACCAATCGTCGTTCAAAGATAAGAGTGACATCTTGGTCCTTGATCCGAAAAGTGATTTCTTCCAGTACATGAACAATGCTGCTGGTGGCACATCGAAATAAGCAAATTATTGCTAGCATAAAGGCTCCTCTGGGAGCCTTTATTTTTATTGGGATAACTATGTCGAACTCACTATGGATAGCGTTTGGGCTAGTATTGATCGTCGAAGGGTTGGGACCTTTGATTGCACCGAATGGTTGGCGCACGATGGTGGCACAACTGAGCCAACAACCCGACACTCAATTGAGACGGATTGGAGGGTGCTTAGTGGTCGCTGGGGCAGTAATCGCGTATGTGTTTAGCTAAGCTTGCCCATTAGTAATGGGGAGGAGGCGTCTCTTGCGCAGCATCGGCTAAGTTAGAGCTATCGATGTTTTTCACTTTGCCAACCATGTACTTCATCTGATCTTGCATCTTAACAATCAGCAGTTGTTGCTGACTCAAGGCTTGATTCAATTCTTCAATGGTCTGTTCTTGGAAAGCTAATTGACACTCTAAGTCATTCACTCGGCCTTCCAACTGCTTAATTTGCTGTTCTGTCGTCATGCTAATAATCCACATTCCAAGCTTGGGCGATACCCGCTGAGGTGCCCGAAATTACGCGGTTTTGCGTATCAAAGGCTGCATCATACACCACTGCACGGGGAGGACGGGTATCTTTTAATGGCTCGGCCTCAAATCCATCGACTCGCTTTCCGCTGTGGCTATCCCACACCATAATCCGACTTGAGGGCGTTCCGGTAACCAAGTAACGCCCATCGTCAGAAAATCGTGCGGTAGAGAAGATCAACTGACGAGAAAAACTGCGTAATTTGGCGAGTTGCTTGCCGCTTGATAAGTCCCAGATAATGGACTGATTGCCACCATCCGAGGTAAACGCATAGTTGCCATCCCGGTGCAGCGCGACTCGATTGACTCTTTGTTCATGCTCAAATGTCTTCAGTACCTGGCCAGTTTGGGTATCCCATAAGTAGGCTTTGTGATCATTGCCTCCTGACAGTGCGAAGCGACCATTCGGCGACAAAGCGACAGTATTGACTTTTTCATTGTGGGCAAGGAACTCTAAGCGCCTGCCGGTGACTAAGTTGACGTAGATGGCCTTACCGTTGGATAGTCCAAGCAGAACCTGTTCGCCATTGCTGGCAATATCAATGTCTCGAATAAGACCATCTGATATTGACCATAGTCCTTGTGCCTGAGTCCAGGCCAGGTCCCATACGGCGAAATTTACTTGTGTCGCGGTCACGGCAAAGCGGCCGTTGTCTGAAATACGAATGCGTGACACGGTGCTAGATTGAGGGTCTTGCGAGCCCAGTTTAGCGAGCTGTTGGCTTTCGTACAGGTCCCACAGGACAAGTTGATGTTCTTTAGAGTAGAGCAGCGCAAAACGCGCATCTCGGCTCAATGCGAAGCTTGTGGTTCCTTTGGGCTCAATTGTCCAGCGTTGGCTGTCTCGAGTGGAGAAAAAACAGCCATTTAACGCGGTGATGACAATCGCAATAATAAGTGAGTTAAAAATTACACGCATTGAGTCCAAATATCCGCTTGGTTTAGTTTAATTACAGCGCATATTGGTTATATTGGTACAACATGCAAATGTGTACCAGTCTTTCTTAAAGATTTGTGCACAAAGACAAAAAGTCTCAATTGGAGAGTTAAATGAAATCGATTTTTAAAGTGTCACTGCTTGCTGCAACTGTTGCACTGGCTGCTGGCTGTCAGAAAGAAGAAGAAACGAAAGTAGAAACCGCTGCTGCGGTTGAGCAAGTACAAGCTGAAACTGGCAAAACGGTTGCTTTTACAACAGAAGATGATAAAGCGGCGTACGCGATTGGTGTTTCATTTGCAAACTATCTTAGTACCAGCCTAGATAAACCGAGTGAAATCGGTATCACGCTAAATAAAGATTTGGTACTGAAAGGTATTGAACATGTGTTTGCTGGTAATGCAGAGCTTAACGAAGAAGAAACGCGTGCGGCTTTAGAAGCGTTAGATAAGCGCGTTGCTGCGACCATGCAAGAGCAAGCGGCTGAAAAATCAGCAGAAGCGAAAAAAGCAGGCGATGACTTCCGTGTTGAATTCGAGAAGCAAGATGGCGTAAAGAAAACGGAAACAGGTCTACTTTACCAAGTAATGACGCCAGCTGAAGGCGAGCAGCCAAAAGATACCGATACCGTTCAGGTGCATTACAAAGGCACATTGATCGATGGTACTCAGTTTGATAGCTCATACGATCGCGGTGAACCAGCCACTTTCCCACTTAATCGTGTGATTTCAGGTTGGACGGAAGGCGTACAATTGATGCCTGTAGGCTCTAAATTTAAGTTCGTTATCCCGCCAGAGTTGGCATACGGTGAACAAGACACGCCAACGATTCCTGCCAACTCCACCTTAGTATTTGAAGTTGAATTGCTAAAAATTGATAACGGTGAAGAAGCCGCGCAGTAGTCAGCTAACATGATTTAAACCAAGGTCTAGCTTCGGCTAGGCCTTTTTTGTTGTCATAAATCTGTTCATTAAGCCATAATTTTTTGTCCTAAATCACTAGATAGCAGGTTAGCTAGGTGTGCTTATCAAAATTTCTGATAAACTTACACCAATTTGTTGATTTTTCGTGCGAAGGCTTAAAGAAGTGACAACTACAGAAACAGTAAACACGGATATGTTGCTCGAAATGGAATCTGTTAATGTGATGCCATTTAGCGAGCACGATAAAATAATTCTCAGATCGTATGAAGCCGTGGTTGATGGTATCGCGAGTCTGATTGGCCCGTTTTGTGAAATTGTGCTGCACTCACTCGAAGACCTCAATACCTCGGCGATTAAAATTGCCAATGGTGAGAATACCGGTCGCCAAGTTGGTTCGCCGATCACTGATCTTGCACTCAAAATGTTACGTGATATTGAAGGTTCGGAGCGAAATTTCTCTCGTTCCTACTTTTCGCGCGCCAAAGGTGGCTTATTGATGAAGTCGATCACTGTCGCGATCCGTAACGGGGAAAACCGCGTGATTGGCTTGCTGTGTATTAACGTCAATCTTGATGCCCCTTTCTCACAGGTACTGCAATCCTTCATGCCAACGGAAGAAGCCAAGCAAGCGGCGTCATCGGTCAACTTTGCGAGTGATGTCGAAGAGCTGGTGGACCAAACCGTTGAGCGCACCATTGAAGAGATCAATGCTGACAAGTCAGTATCAAACAATACCAAGAATCGCCAGATTGTCATGGAGCTGTTTGATAAGGGGATTTTTGATATTAAGGATGCGATCAACCGTGTGGCCGATCGGCTTAATATCTCTAAGCACACCGTTTATCTGTACATTCGTCAGCGCAAAATTGAGGAAGATGAAAGTTGAATCCACTGACCTACACTTTGGTGGTTAACGGTTCTGTGTATGGTAGTCAGTCGGCGCGTCATGCTCACCAATTTGCTTGTGCCTTGATAGCCAAAGGGCACACCTTAGTCAGTGTGTTCTTTTATCAAGAAGGCGTGACCAATGGTAATGGCTTAACGGTGCCTGCCAACGATGAATTTGATTTGGTTAAGGCGTGGCAAGAGCTAGCCTTACAACACAATGTGCGTTTAGAAACCTGTGTTGCCGCCGCACTGCGCCGTGGCATCGTTAGCCAAGATGAGGCTAATCAGCATGGTTTAGCCCAAAGTAATCTTGCTTCAGGTTTCCAGCAAGCGGGATTAGGCAGCCTTGCAGAGGCGATGTTAGTTCAAGATAGGGTGGTACAATTTTGAGCCAGTTAACTTATCTTTTTCGCACCGCACCTCACAGCAAGGCTTCAGGTCGAGAAGGGGTTGATGCCTTGCTCGCGGCTTCAGCCTATTGTGAAGACATCAGTGTTATTTTTACTGGCGATGGTGTCTATCAACTGCTGCAAGGGCAGCAAACGACAGCCATCCTTAGCAAAGATTACGCGCCGATGCTCAAACTGTTCGACTTATATGATATTGAACAGGTATACGTCTGTCAGGCGTCCTTAGCGTTGCGAGGGTTAGCGCAAGCGGATCTTATTATTGCCGCTGAGCGACTCGATGAGTGGCAGCTGAGCGAGCAACTCCATCGCGCTGGTAAAGTGCTTACCTTTTAGGTTGTTTATGCTACATATTGTCAAAACCGATCAAGCGTTAACAGAGGCATGTCGTGTCTTCTCTCAGCAAGATGAAATGGTGCTTATTGAGCAAGCTGTTTATGCGGCGAATCCTCAACATCATGCTTTTCCGCTGCTTCAAGGGCGCAAAGTTGCTGTGTTACAGAGCGATGCTGAAGCTCGAGGCATCGTGAATCGAATCAGTTCAAATTTCGCCATTATCGACTATTCTGGTTGGGTCGATTTGACGGCAACACACGCCAGCTCTATCACGTGGGAATAGCCCAACCTGTTAACCTGCATTTCTCGGTCTCTGTTTTCTTCGCTTTTTACTCAAGTTGAGCAAAAAAGATTCGTATATTTCTTGACACACCTCTCACTGCTGAATAGAATTTTGCGTCCCTAACTGGCTATAGCCGTTGGGGCTAGATTTTTCACAAAGCTTACTTTCAAGTAATTCAGGAGCTAGTTAATGGCAACTATTAACCAGTTGGTACGTAAGCCTCGTGCAAAGCAGGTTGTTAAAAGCAACGTGCCTGCACTAGAAGCGTGCCCGCAAAAACGTGGTGTATGTACTCGTGTTTACACTACTACACCTAAAAAACCTAACTCAGCACTTCGTAAAGTATGTCGTGTTCGTCTAACGAACGGCTTCGAAGTGACTTCGTACATCGGCGGTGAAGGTCACAACCTTCAAGAGCACTCTGTTGTTCTAATCCGTGGCGGTCGTGTTAAAGACCTTCCGGGTGTACGTTACCACACTGTTCGCGGCGCACTTGACTGTGCTGGCGTAAACGACCGTAAGCAAGGTCGTTCTAAGTACGGTGTGAAACGTCCTAAGTCTTAATGCCCTTCTTTTGATAAAGAAGCGTTAAGTAAGGCCAAACACTAAAATTAAATTTTAATTTTTGAAGAAACTGAAAAGTTTTGGATAACCTGAAGAATAAGACAACGGAGAATATCCATGCCACGTCGTCGCGTAATTGGTCAGCGTAAGATCCTTCCAGATCCTAAATTCAAATCAGAATTGCTGGCAAAGTTCGTTAACATCCTTATGGTTGACGGAAAAAAATCTACTGCAGAGAAAATTGTTTACACTGCACTAGATGCTATGGCTGAGAAATCTGGTAAAGATCACTTAGCTGTATTTGAAGAAGCTCTTGAAAATGTTCGCCCTGCGGTAGAGGTTAAATCTCGCCGTGTTGGTGGTTCAACTTACCAAGTTCCTGTAGAAGTACGTCCGGTTCGCCGTAACGCACTTGCTATGCGTTGGTTGGTTGAAGCTGCGCGCAAGCGTGGTGAAAAATCTATGGCTCAACGCCTAGCTGCTGAAATGCTAGACGCGTCTGAGAACAAAGGTACTGCGGTTAAGAAACGTGAAGACGTTCACCGCATGGCTGATGCTAACAAAGCATTCGCTCATTACCGCTGGTAATACCTTTCAGTGCCACAAGGTTCCTTGTGGCACTTCTTTAGTTCCTTCGCGTAAGCCTAGGAACTATTGCTATTTTTAGGACATGAGTTTTTTCATGCTGCTCGACATAGCAATAGTCCCTAATTCAAGAGGATTCAATCGTGGCTCGTAAAACACCTATTGAGCGTTACCGCAATATCGGTATCGTTGCTCACGTCGACGCAGGTAAGACAACCACAAGCGAACGTATTTTGTTCTACACTGGTCTTTCTCATAAAATCGGTGAAGTTCACGATGGCGCTGCTACCATGGACTGGATGGAGCAGGAGCAAGAACGTGGTATTACTATCACGTCTGCTGCGACTACAACTTTCTGGCGTGGTATGGAAGCGCAATTTCCCGATCACCGCATCAACATCATTGATACTCCAGGACACGTAGACTTTACTATCGAAGTAGAGCGCTCATTGCGCGTACTTGATGGTGCGGTAGTGGTTTTCTGTGGTTCGTCTGGTGTTGAACCTCAATCTGAAACAGTATGGCGTCAAGCTGATAAGTACCATGTTCCTCGTATGGTGTTTGTTAACAAAATGGACCGTGCTGGAGCTGACTTCCTGCGTGTTGTTGATCAAATTAAAAATCGTCTTGGCGCAAATCCGGTACCAATTCAACTCAACATTGGCGCGGAAGAAGAGTTTAAAGGTGTGATTGACCTGATCAAGATGAAGGCGATCAACTGGAACGATGCTGACCAAGGAACTACATTCACTTATGAAGATATTCCGGCTGACATGGTTGAAATGGCACAAGAGTACCGCCTAAACCTAGTTGAAGAAGCCGCGGAAGCGTCTGAAGAGTTGATGGAAAAGTACCTTGAAGAAGGTGACTTGACTGAAGAAGAGATCAAACAAGCGCTACGTACACGCACACTAAATAACGAAATCGTATTGGCTACTTGTGGCAGTGCGTTCAAAAACAAAGGTGTTCAAGCGGTACTAGATGCAGTTGTTGAGTATCTACCTTCACCCATTGACGTTCCTGCCATTAAGGGCGTGGATGAAAACGAAAATGAAGTAGAGCGTCATGCTGACGATAAAGAACCGTTCGCTGCATTGGCGTTTAAAATTGCAACTGACCCATTCGTTGGTACGTTGACCTTTATGCGTGTCTACTCTGGTGTTGTAAACTCGGGTGATGCAGTTTACAACTCTGTGAAGCAGAAGAAAGAGCGTTTCGGTCGTATCGTACAGATGCACTCTAACAAGCGTGAAGAGATTAAATCCGTTTGTGCTGGTGATATTGCAGCGGCTATCGGCTTAAAAGACGTGACCACTGGCGACACTCTTTGTGACCAGAATCATAAAGTGATTCTAGAGCGTATGGAGTTCCCTGAACCGGTAATTCAGATCGCCGTAGAGCCTCGCTCAAAAGCGGACCAAGAGAAGATGGGTGTCGCGCTAGGTAAACTGGCGGCAGAGGATCCATCGTTCCGCGTCGAAACTGACGATGAAACGGGTCAGACACTGATCTCTGGTATGGGTGAGCTTCACCTAGACATTATCGTTGATCGCATGAAACGTGAATTTAGCGTTGACTGTAACGTCGGTAAACCTCAGGTTGCCTACCGTGAAACGATTCGCGGCACCGCGGAAGTGGAAGGTAAATTTATCCGTCAATCTGGTGGTCGTGGTCAGTACGGTCATGTTTGGATTAAACTTGAGCCGGCAGAGCTCGGTGAAGGCTTTGTCTTCGTCGACGCAATCGTAGGTGGTGCGGTTCCTAAGGAATACATCAGCTCAGTTGCGAAGGGTATCGAAGAACAGATGAACAGTGGTGTTTTAGCTGGCTATCCAACGCTTGATGTTAAAGCAACACTGTTTGATGGTTCTTACCATGATGTTGACTCTAACGAAATGGCGTTTAAAATCGCCGGTTCGATGGCATTCAAGAAGGGTGCACTAGAAGCGCAACCTGTTATTCTTGAACCAATGATGAACGTTGAAGTAACCACTCCAGAAGATTGGATGGGTGATGTTGTTGGTGACCTAAACCGTCGTCGCGGTATCATTGAAGGTATGGACGAAGGTGTGGTTGGTCTGAAGATCATCCGTGCTCAAGTTCCACTGTCGGAAATGTTTGGTTACGCAACCGATCTTCGTTCTGCGACTCAAGGCCGTGCGTCTTACTCTATGGAGTTTCATGAGTACGCTGAAGTACCGAAAAACTTCGCAGATAAAATCATCGCGGAGCGTGGCTACTTGTAAAATGCTTTGATCGAAAAAAAGTCTAGCTTTTTTTAAAGATCAATGCGTCCAAATATTGCGCTGACTGACGTTGGCGCATAAAATAGCAATTTCTGGCGCGTCTCGATCAATAAGGATCGCGGCGAATCATAACTAGGAAGGAACACGATCGTGTCTAAAGAAAAATTTGAACGTACGAAACCGCACGTTAACGTTGGTACAATTGGCCACGTTGACCACGGTAAAACAACTCTAACTGCTGCTATCTGTACTACACTTGCAAAAGTGTACGGTGGTGTTGCGAAAGACTTCGCATCAATCGATAACGCTCCAGAAGAGCGTGAGCGCGGTATCACAATCGCTACTTCTCACGTAGAGTACGACACTCCAGCACGTCACTACGCACACGTAGACTGTCCAGGACACGCGGATTATGTTAAAAACATGATCACAGGTGCTGCACAGATGGACGGTGGTATCCTAGTTGTTGCTGCAACAGATGGTCCAATGCCACAAACACGTGAGCACATCCTACTAGGCCGTCAGGTTGGTATTCCTTACATCATCGTATTCATGAACAAATGTGACATGGTTGACGATGAAGAGCTACTAGAACTAGTAGAAATGGAAGTTCGCGAACTTCTTTCTGAGTACGACTTCCCAGGTGATGACCTTCCAGTAATCCAAGGTTCTGCACTAGGCGCCCTAAACGGCGAAGAGCAGTGGGAAGCGAAGATTGTAGAACTAGCAGAAGCGCTAGATTCATACATCCCAGAGCCAGAGCGCGCAGTAGACATGCCGTTCCTAATGCCAATCGAAGACGTATTCTCAATCCAAGGTCGTGGTACAGTAGTAACTGGCCGTATCGAGCGCGGTATCCTACGTGTAGGTGACGAAGTAGAAATCGTTGGTATCAAAGAGACAACAGTAACGACTTGTACTGGTGTTGAAATGTTCCGTAAGCTTCTAGACGAAGGTCGTGCAGGTGAGAACGTAGGTGCCCTTCTACGTGGTACTAAGCGTGATGACGTAGAACGTGGTCAAGTACTAGCAGCGAAAGCTTCTATCAACCCACACACTAAGTTTGAGTCAGAAGTCTACGTACTTTCTAAAGACGAAGGCGGCCGTCATACTCCGTTCTTCAAAGGCTACCGTCCACAGTTCTACTTCCGTACAACTGACGTAACTGGTGATATCTCACTACCAGAAGGCGTAGAAATGGTAATGCCAGGCGATAACATCAAGATGACTGTAGAGCTAATCGCACCAATCGCGATGGACGAAGGTCTACGTTTCGCAATCCGCGAAGGTGGCCGTACAGTTGGTGCTGGTGTTGTTGCTAAGATCTTCGCTTAATTGTTGAAGACTTGCACGCTTCTTCATTTTTGAAGAACACGCATCTGAAAAAGGGAAGCTTCGGCTTCCCTTTTTTTGTTTTAGTTATAAGTAAAATATTTAATGTTGTATTGTAACTCATTGAAGTTCATCGACTAATCAAGCATCTCAGTATAGTAAAGTTTTAAATAGTTGAATGTCAGTGGTTATAGACAAATAGATATAACGAAATATTCTTAACTCTCATAAATTACAATTGGTAATGATAACTATTGTCGTTTATATTATTGATTGTTAGGTGGAACGGAGCGAGTTAGCTATGTATGTCTGTCTTTGTCATGGTATTTCAGACAAGAAAATTAAGAAGTTAGCGATTGATGAGGGCATTACTGATATTAAAGGTATTAAGCAATGTACTGCTCTGGGGAGTCAATGTGGCAAGTGTATTAAGCCAACCAAACAGATATTAGCCGAAACCGAGTTCTTAGTTATGAAACAAGCCAGCTAGTTTTTCACCCAGTCTTTTTGACAGCGTGCCATTTGCTTCTAGAGTTATAGGAGCCAAAGAGGAGGGCGAATGTCATGAAAGGCGATCCAATCATTATCCAACATCTCAATAAAGCGCTCGGCAATGAACTCATTGCAATCAATCAATACTTCCTACATGCACGTATGTATAAAGACTGGGGACTTAAGCACCTAGCAGATAAGGAATATCATGAGTCGATCGATGAAATGAAGCATGCCGATCATTTAATCGAACGCATTCTATTTCTGGAAGGATTACCCAATTTACAAGATCTCGGTAAATTAATGATCGGTGAAGATGTCAAAGAGATGCTGGAGTGCGATCTCAAGCTCGAAATGGCGGCTATTCCCGATTTAAAGAATGCGATTGCCTATGCCGAAGATGTCCATGACTATGTGTCACGTGATCTGTTTCTGACCATCTTGGAAGATGAAGAAGAGCACGTCGATTGGCTGGAAACGCAGCTGGGATTAATTGACATGACTGGTATTCAAAACTACCTCCAAGCGCAATATGTTGATGACGATGAGGGCTAAGTTATCGTCGCTCCGATGAGTTGCTAATCACTCCGAACAAGATCTTGCTGGCTGCTTACGCCTCAACGTTAGGCTGCCAGCGAGCCACCACATTTCTCTTGCTTATGCTGGTTTCTTTCTGTACTATTCGTGCTCCTTAAAACTCAGTCAATTATCTTTAGTTCCTTGCTTCCTCTGGACGACTGAGCCAATTGTGGAAGCTGAATAATCCGTAAGGAGCAACCCATGCGTCATTACGAAATCGTATTCATGGTGCACCCAGATCAAAGCGAGCAAGTTGCTGGCATGATCGAGCGTTACACTGGTTCTATCACTGAAGCTGGCGGTACTATCCACCGTCTAGAAGATTGGGGTCGTCGTCAACTGGCTTACCCAATCAACAAGCTTCACAAAGCTCACTACGTTCTTATGAACGTTGAAGCTGACCAAGCTGTAATCGATGAACTAGAAACTGCTTTCCGTTTCAACGATGCAGTTCTACGTAACATGGTCATGCGTACTAAAGCGGCGATCACTGAGCAATCTATCATGCTTAAGCAACGAGAAGAGCGTGCTCCTCGTCGCGAAGAGCGTGCTGAAGCTAAGCCAGAAGCCGCTGCTGAGTAATTTGTCTTATGGCCAATCGAATGGAGCTTTCTGGCACGATTGTCAAACCGCCCATTCGTAGCAAAAGCCCAGGTGGTATCGAACACTGTCGGTTTTGGTTAGAGCATCGCTCTACTATCATCGAGGCTGACCTTCCGAGACAAGTTTATTGTCGTATGCCGGTCGTTGTCAGTGGGCCTAGGTCACAAGCGTTAACTCAGAGTTTAGTACAAGGTAGTAGCATTAAGGTAAGTGGTTTTGTCACTTATCAAACCGGCCGTAACGGTGTAGGTAAATTAGTGCTGCATGCCGACAACATTACTCAAATTTAAGATCAGGAGATAGCCCATGGCTCGTTTCTTCCGTCGTCGTAAATTCTGCCGTTTTACAGCAGAAGGCGTTCAAGAGATTGATTACAAAGACGTAGCAACTCTTAAAAACTACATCACTGAAGCTGGTAAAATCGTACCTAGCCGTATCACTGGTACAAGTGCTAAATACCAACGTCAGCTAGCTCGCGCTATTAAGCGTTCACGCTACCTAGCTCTACTTCCGTACACTGACAAGCATCAGTAATCGGCTCGTTTTATAAAGAGGAATTAAACAATGCAAGTTATTCTACTTGATAAAATCGGTAAACTAGGTGCTCTAGGCGAAACGGTTAACGTTAAATCTGGTTACGCTCGTAACTTCCTTATCCCTCAGGGTAAAGCGGTTATGGCTACTAAATCTAACGTTGAAATGTTTGAAACTCGTCGCGCTGAACTAGAAGCAAAAGCTGCTGAACAAGTTGCTGCTGCTGAAGCTCGCGCTGAGAAGCTTGGCGCTCTAGAAGCTGTTGTTATCGCTTCTAAAGCTGGTGACGAAGGTAAACTATTCGGTTCTATCGGTACTCGCGACATCGCTGATGCAATCACTGCAGCTGGCGTTGAAGTAGTTAAGAGCGAAGTTCGTCTTCCTGAAGGCGCACTACGTAACACTGGTGAGTTCGAGATCAGCGTTCAACTTCACTCTGAAGTTTTCGCTACTGTGAACCTACAAGTTGTTGCTGCTGACTAATTCAGTTTAACGACGTATTTAAAAAGCACCTGCTTGCAGGTGCTTTTTTTATGCCTATTGTTCGGTGTTGGCTGACTGGCCAGTCAGCTAAAATTGGAACAGCAAGTTAACCGAGAAGATCGAGTCTGCTTTTGTTAGCCCTTCTGGTACTTTATCGTGGTATTGGCGAGAATAGGCCAGTTTCAAAGCAATATCTTCGGTGACATTATTAGTCACACTGATGTCAGTGTCGGTCCGGGTATTACTGTAGCCTGAGACGACGGTTACGTCGGCTGCAATCGATAGACTATCTAACGCTTGCCAGCGAGTATTGAGGTTGCCCCTAAAAATACCTTCGCGCACGGTTTCAGGAAAAATAATGTCATCGTCATCAATTTCATCTAGGTTAGGTTCTTGATAGCGAAAACCTGGGCCAAATTCCACCTCTAAGACAAAGTGTTCGGTATTGGCAAACTGATAACCTAAACCGCCCGACAAGGTATAATCCTTGAAATAGGCCGTATAGCGAGAATCAACACCACGAAAGCTGCCATAAAGGTAGGTTTTCGGGCTCAGTTTGTAGTCGCTCTGTGCGGTATAGGTCGATTGCCTTTTGTCCTCTTCCCCATCCTTATACAGCAAGTAGTATTTCCACTCGCCATAGGTACGATGACGGCCTTCAACGTATTCCAGATTGAGGCGTGAGTTGAGTGAGCGTGAGTCAGAATTACCAGTATGTGCCTGATAGCCAAACTCCACTTCCGCATCCCAAGGGGAAGGAATTTCAATATCCGAGTGGTCCTGTCCTTGTTCATCGGCATAAGCACACATTGAGCTGAGTAACCCCATGCTCAATAGCCAAAGTTTAGACACTAACGACCTCAATATTAAAAAAACACC
Source organism: Vibrio sp. NH-UV-68 (assembly GCF_042940635.1). Taxonomy (NCBI): domain Bacteria; kingdom Pseudomonadati; phylum Pseudomonadota; class Gammaproteobacteria; order Vibrionales; family Vibrionaceae; genus Vibrio; species Vibrio sp. NH-UV-68. Next base: position 2,818,204 of record NZ_CP134975.1, on the reverse strand, counting down.
GCAACAATGGTAATGCGAAATGAGGACGATACCGTCAACAACAGGTTAAATCTGATTCACTAGGTGACAAAGTATCAACAGACTACAGACATCGGCTTTATTCTCGTTATAATTAGCGGTCCAGAGCAAGTTGTTGAGCAGAACCATGGCCGAAGCGAAAGTAGATTATCGAAACAAAAAGTTTAGAGACGCACAAGTCGATGCGATTAAACTTCCCCCTCATTCACTAGAAGCTGAACAGTCCGTTATCGGTGGCTTGCTGCTTGATAATGAGCGTTGGGATACGGTTTCAGAACGTGTTGTCGCGAAAGATTTCTACAGCCGTCCGCATCGTCTTATTTTCGAAGCAGTTAAGTCGATTCTTGAAGACAACAAACCGCTCGATCTTATTACACTGTCGGAGTTCCTTGAACTGCGTGAGCAACTCGACGACGTCGGTGGCTTTGCTTATCTTGCCGATTTGGTTAAAAACACCCCGAGTGCGGCTAACATCAATGCTTATGCAGACATTGTTGCTGAGCGCGCTTTAGTACGTGATTTGATTGGGGTTGCTAACGAAATTGCCGATGCAGGTTACGACCCACAAGGGCGCAGTTCAGAAGATCTGTTGGATCTGGCAGAAAGTAAAGTATTTGCGATTGCAGAGGCACGCACCAACGAGAACGAAGGCCCACAGAACGTTGACAATATTCTTGAGAAGACCCTTGAGCGTATCGAGCTATTGTACAAGTCACCACAAGATGGTGTGACAGGGGTCAACACTGGGTTCACTGATCTCAACAAAAAAACGGCGGGTTTGCAGGGCTCGGATCTTGTCATTGTCGCCGCACGTCCGTCGATGGGTAAAACCACCTTTGCGATGAACTTATGTGAAAACGCAGCGATGGAACAAGAAAAGCCAGTTTTGATCTTCTCGCTAGAGATGCCCGCGGAGCAGATCATGATGCGTATGTTGGCCTCGTTGTCGCGTGTTGACCAAACCAAAATTCGAACTGGTCAGCTTGATGATGAAGATTGGGCGCGTATCTCTTCAACCATGGGAATCCTGATGGAGAAGAAGAACATGTACATCGATGACAGCTCAGGTTTGACGCCCACCGAAGTACGTTCACGCGCTCGTCGTATTGCTCGCGATCACGGCGGTCTGTCGATGATCATGGTCGACTACCTGCAATTAATGCGCGTCCCTGCGCTGTCAGATAACCGTACACTGGAGATTGCTGAAATCTCGCGCTCACTGAAAGCCTTGGCCAAAGAGTTGAATGTTCCTGTCGTAGCATTGTCGCAGTTGAACCGTTCCCTAGAGCAACGTGCTGATAAGCGCCCAGTAAACTCAGATTTACGTGAATCGGGCTCTATCGAGCAAGATGCTGACTTGATCATGTTTATCTATCGTGATGAAGTCTACAACCCAGATAGTTCAATGAAAGGCACCGCCGAAATCATTCTGGGTAAGCAGCGTAATGGTCCAATCGGTTCGGTTCGCCTGACGTTCCAAGGACAGTGGTCACGCTTTGATAATTATGCAGGCCCTTCATTTGATATGGACGACGAATAATTTATGACGCATATGAAAGCCGCAACGGCTTACATTGATTTGACCGCACTCAAGCACAACTTAGTGCAAATAAAGCAGCAAGCACCGCACAGCAAAGTCATGGCGGTGGTGAAAGCCAATAGTTATGGTCATGGTCTGCGTCATGTTGCGAAAAGCGCGCAAGGAGCGGATGCGTTTGGCGTCGCCAGAATTGAAGAGGCGTTGCAACTACGTGCTAGTGGTGTCGTGAAACCGATTTTGTTGCTCGAAGGGTTTTACTCTCAAGGAGACTTACCAGTACTGGTGACCAACAATATCCAAACTGTGGTGCATTGTGAGGAGCAACTTGAGGCGCTAGAGCAAGCTCAGCTTGAGACACCGGTTGTGGTATGGCTAAAAATCGACAGTGGAATGCATCGTTTAGGGGTCCGCCCTGAGCAATACAATGGTTTTGTGGAGCGTTTGAAAAAGTGCCGCAATGTCGCTAAACCTTTGCGATATATGAGTCATTTTGGTTGTGCTGATGAACTGGATAAACCGACTACCACTCAACAGATCGAACTATTTATGTCTTTGACCCAAGGGTGTGAAGGTGAACGCTCAATGGCCGCCTCGGCAGGGCTACTAGCCTGGCCTGATAGCCAAATGGATTGGGTACGTCCGGGCATTATAATGTACGGCGTTTCGCCATTTGGGGATAGAAATGCGCAGCAGATGGGCTACCTGCCTGTCATGACGCTCAAGTCGCACTTGATTGCGGTACGTGAAGTTAAAGCTGGCGAAAGTGTTGGTTATGGTGGTATCTGGACCAGTGAGCGAGATACCAAAATCGGCGTTATTGCGATTGGTTACGGCGATGGCTACCCAAGAATGGCGCCCAATGGCACACCGGTATGGGTCAATGGGCGCAAAGTGCCGATCGCTGGCCGTGTCTCTATGGATATGCTCACCGTCGATCTCGGTCCAGACGCGAACGATTGTGTTGGCGATGAAGCCATTTTGTGGGGGAAAGATCTTCCGGTTGAAGAGGTGGCTTCTCATATTGGCACGATTGCCTATGAGCTGGTGACTAAACTCACATCACGCGTCGATATGGAATATTCAAATTAACGTTATGAATTTCAAATCATTTTCAATGCTGGCAGTACTTGCCAGCATTTTTATTTCTGCGCCAGTCTTGAGCAAAGAAAAACAGTCAGCGTTTTTGCCTTTTTATTTTGCTACCGAGACGCTTGGTAATACTTTCGGCATTGCGGGGGTGGCTAAAGGAGTCGGACAACCGCAAGCCGCGTTGTTTGGTATGGCGATGTATTCAGATAAACAGAGCTATATCAGTTTTCTATCGGCCTTTAACTACGCGTTATCTGAGCAGGTTTTATTCAGTACTCAGATGTATCAAGCACAGCTTAACAACACGCCTTATTACTTGGGGATGCAAGGCCAAAATGACTCTGTTACTGGCGAAAAAACAGTGACCAACGGGTTTGAGCAAAATTATCAATTTGAATTTAAGTACTTGTTGCCTTGGGGGAATGTCGCGCAATATGGCCTGCTTGGGGCGTTTAAGCCTAATCGTGATGTGTGGTTTGCTTCTCCAGTTGATTCTGGTGTGAGTTCAATTGCATTTACCCCCTTTTATTCATCTAGGGAACTCGATATTGAGTCGTCAACTGAACAATCAACAGGCTTTGAACTGGGTTTTGATTGGGACAATCGTGACAACTCACGCAATCCGACTCACGGTTCACACACGTCGTTAGATGTGACTGTTGGTGTCGAGAGTTGGCAAAGCGAACAATTGTGGAGCAAGTGGGAGTTTCAAAATAGTCAGTATTATCCGCTTGGCTCCTTAGGGGAGATGTTTGAACAGCAGGTGATTGCACTTAATATTTATACCGCAGATACCCCAACTTGGAATCATTGCGACGGCGATGATTGTGCGAGACCTCCTGAGCAAGATCAAGTACGATTAGGTGGATTATATCGCCTTCGTGGCTATACAAGTGGTCGTTTTCACGGCCGCTCTGCGCTGTACTACTCGGCAGAATATCGTGCCATGCCAAAGTGGCAGCCATTGGATAGTATTCCTATTATCAACTACTACGACCTCCCTTGGTGGCAGTGGGTAGTATTTGCTGACGCTGGACGAGTGGCTGATGAATATGATTTGCGCACTTTACATCATGATATGAAATGGAGCTTAGGTGGTGCCGTTCGTTTTCAGGTTGAAGGGGTGGTTGTTAGAGCAGAAGTAGCTCAAGCAAGTGATGAAGGCAATTTCCGCATTATGATCAACCAACCATTCTAACCGTCTCATGCTTACGTTTTTTTCAGCGTGAGGGTTATTCCCCATGCAGCGTTGCAATCACGGTTCGGGATCCACCGAAGTCACGATGCTCCCCCAAATAGATACCTTGCCAGGTTCCTAAAGCCAAGCGTCCGTTGCTGATTGGAATCATGACACTACAACCTAACGTCGAGGCCTTGATATGGGCAGGCATATCATCATCACCTTCATATGTATGTTGATAGTAAGATGCCCGCTCTGGCACAAAATGGTTAAAATGTTGCTCCATATCGTGTCTGACGGTCGGATCTGCGTTTTCATTGATGGTCAAACTGGCCGAGGTATGTTGAATAAATAACTGTAATATTCCCACAGAATAATCTGCTATTTGTGGTAATTGTTGTTCAATTTCATCGGTAATTAGATGGAATCCACGCTTACGCGCGCTAATTTTCAGTGTTTTTTGAGTCCACATACGGCAACCTATATTTGATGATTCGCGTCTAATGGTTAAGCTTAGCTAAGGTTAATGGTAAGCTCTTACTTGCGAGTAGGGTGTTTGTTTAGTTTTGAAGCAGGGAACGTGACCTAACTCAATGTGAGCGTAAGTCGCCTGCGTCATAATATTCGCCTGAAAAAAAATTACAAAGGTAGTTATACCAATCAGAATAAATGTCTGGTCATTCTTGCTAGTTAAAATCGCTGATAGCGTCGTTATAGATTTTGTAGGTAGGTCAACTAGCTAGCTGCAATCTATGCCTTGCTCTAAGCGATTTTTCCTGCGCAACTATCTGACCATCTATTTGTCGCGACTGGTATTAGTGGCATTTTGCCTAAACATACCTAATCTTATTATTTTGCTTAATCGGGGATTCCACCAGTTGTCGCTAGGCTGAATGGAATAGAACCTACTGTAACATCGGGATAGACACCATGTTGAAAAATATCAATCCAACGCAAACACAAGCTTGGAAAGCGCTAACTGCGCACTTCGAATCTGCACAAGATATGGATATGAAAGCGTTATTTGCTCAAGATTCGGCTCGCTTTGACAACTTCTCAGCACGTTTCGGCAACGATATTCTTGTCGACTACTCTAAAAACCTAGTTAACCAAGAGACGCTCAATCATCTGTTTGCTCTAGCTAATGAGACTGAGCTAAAAGCAGCCATCGAAGCGATGTTCAGTGGTGAAGCGATCAACAAAACCGAAGATCGCGCTGTACTTCATACCGCGCTCCGCAATCGCAGCAACAAACCGGTTATGGTTGATGGCGAAGACGTGATGCCAGCGGTTAATGCTGTACTAGAGAAAATCAAATCTTTCACTGAGCGCGTGATTGGCGGTGAGTGGCAAGGCTATACGGGTAAAGCGATCACAGATATTGTTAACATCGGTATTGGTGGTTCGGACTTAGGCCCTTATATGGTGACTGAAGCACTAGCGCCTTATAAAAACCATCTAAATCTTCACTTTGTTTCAAACGTTGACGGTACGCACATCGTTGAAACGCTTAAAAAAGTAGACCCTGAAACCACTCTATTCCTAATTGCATCGAAGACATTCACCACTCAAGAAACCATGACAAACGCACATTCTGCTCGTGATTGGTTCCTAGAGACTGCTGGCGATCAAGCGCATGTCGCTAAACACTTCGCAGCACTGTCGACCAACGCGAGCGCTGTGTCTGAGTTTGGTATCGATACAGACAACATGTTTGAGTTCTGGGACTGGGTTGGCGGTCGTTACTCTCTTTGGTCTGCCATTGGTCTTTCTATTGCACTAGCGGTTGGTTACGACAACTTTATTGAGCTATTGGACGGTGCGCATGAAATGGATAACCATTTCGCCGCGACAGAGTTTGAAAACAACATTCCAGTGATTCTGGCGTTGCTTGGCTTATGGTACAACAACTTCCACGGCGCAGAGTCTGAAGCTATCTTACCTTACGATCAATATATGCACCGTTTCGCTGCCTACTTCCAGCAAGGCAACATGGAATCGAACGGTAAATACGTTGACCGTGATGGTAATGCCGTGACGTACCAGACTGGGCCAATTATCTGGGGCGAACCGGGTACCAATGGTCAGCACGCGTTCTACCAGCTGATTCACCAAGGCACTAAGTTGATCCCATGTGACTTCATTGCGCCAGCACTTAGCCATAATCCTGCTGGTGATCATCACCAGAAGCTGATGTCTAACTTTTTTGCCCAAACGGAAGCCCTTGCTTTTGGTAAGTCAGAAGAAACGGTTAAAGCAGAGTTTGCGAAAGCAGGCAAGAGCGAAGCAGAAGCGGCGACACTCGCGCCATTCAAAGTCTTTGAAGGTAATCGTCCAACGAACTCTATCCTAGTTAAGCAGATCACTCCGCGTACACTAGGTAACTTGATTGCAATGTACGAACATAAGATTTTTGTGCAAGGGGTTATCTGGAACATCTTCAGCTTTGATCAGTGGGGTGTGGAGCTAGGCAAACAGCTAGCAAACCAAATCTTGCCAGAGCTTGCCGATGATACCGCGATCAATTCACATGACAGCTCGACCAATGGTTTGATTAACGCATTTAAAGCGTTCAAAGCGCAATAACAGTCAAGCTTGAATCTGCAGCGCCCATTGTTTGGGTGATAAGCCAATAATGACGCCAACCGAAAGGTTGGCGTTTTTTGTGGTGTGGAGACGATAGGGTTGCAGATAGCGCTTACACCGTATGATGAATACTGCTTTCCACTTCCGTATTGGCGATAAATTTCTGGCTGAGCATCGCAACCATCTGATCGTAGTACTGCATATTGGGTTTGTTTCCGAGCAATTTGCACAGCTCATTGCCCGTGGGTGTAAAGCGATAGTAGAGCAACCTTACGCCTTTGCTGTGCGCCTGTAATGATAGCTGCTTACCCTGATAAAGCAGTGGTAACGGTGAATCCAGTTCAATTTCTCCAGATTCTAATTCCGTGCCATGCATCAATCCTAGCTCAAACAATACCAATAAACTTGAGTAGGGCAGTTGGAAGTTGCCGACATTAATATTGCTGGTGGTGGCACGCTTACCGAAACTAAAGATGCCCCCCTGCGCTCGATAGCCGACTAATAACTTACGGCTATTGTCGCCACCAAAACTGCAGGCCAAAGAGGACGCGCGCTGAAGAATCTGCGCCTCTTTCGGCGTCATATCTTGTAAAACTTTCAGTGCTTTCATCGAGGTTGAACCTGGATTGGTCACCTCTCGCTTTAGCACTTGTGCCCACAGGCGTTGCATTGAGTGATTGTGCACTTCTTGCGCCATATCGAAAAAGCGTAACAGCCAATCTTGTTCGGGATCACCAGCCATTTCGTCTTTGCAGGAAATGTGGGCGAGCTTCAGGATTTGCTCAAGATTTTTCTGCCGTAACTCTTTGCGTCTCCTCTCCCTGATCAGGGCGCGTTCTAAGGCGTTTTTTTCTGGCTTCTCGGTTTGCAGTAGGGCATCTAGACCGTAGGTTTGAGCGATGTTGAGAACTCGGCTTGCGCTGTCTTTGATGTAGCTAGACTTTTTTTCTTGGCGCCGAGGTGGTTCGGCTTCGTGTTCTAGGACAACGGGCTTATTGGTCTCAGACATGCTATTTCCTTAGCCATCAGATTGTTAACTCAAGTGTTTACTTTACCTCGGAAGCGCCAAGCCCGCCACACAAAGACTGTGAGCCAGTTTATAAAAATATCGCTACCATAAATGATAACAAGTTGTTAAAATTGTTACCGTTACTTTTGAGGGGCTTATGAAGTATTTTAATGACAATAAAATAAAGAAGCACCTGTCAATCGCCCTATTGTTACTCTGTTACCTAGCCATACTCGGTTATCTATCTAGCTATTTGGCATAAAAAAGGGCGTTAACAGGCGGCTCATTTTTTTAACACTTACAGATCATCGTACTCGGCAATCTCTGTGCCTTCAATCACATAGCCAGTCTCTGCTAACTCGTGGCTGACGGTTTCAGTTTTGAGTGTGCCTACCACATAAATAACATCCCACAACTGCTGCACGGGCGCGCCTTTAGGAAAGCGGACATAGATGATTTGGTTTGGCGGCGGTGGTGGCACATGGATACACGCGCCAAAGTAAGGGACCAGCAAAAATTCAGTGACGTTGTTTTCGTCCCCTTCCAATGGGATCACAAATCCCGGTATTTTCACTTTACTGCCGTTAAGCTCTGGTCTGATTCCGCCAACTTTGGACTGTTTCATTACATCTGTAGAGTGATCGACGGCTGGCATGCCATAGGAATCAAACTGGTTGCGCTCACTTTCTGGAATTAAGTCAATCCAGTCGAGCGTTAAGGTCTCTTCGGCATGAGTTGTAAAACTGGTTACACCGAATGTCATGAGGGTGATAAGTAATAGGCTAATGGTTTTCATTGGTTATACTCTGATTGTCATTCCGTCGTTAAGTGATTGTCTATACGCACGAAGGGCGGGAATAAATCCTATGGTGGTTCCTGCCAGTTGTACAGCTGCTAACAGTAAAAGCTCGTAATAGGATAAACCGCTTAGTGATAAATTGATGCCGTAGGTCTGTTGAATCAGTGGTGCGGCCAACGTCAACATCGCATATAAGCCGATCGTCCCGACAATGAGACCGACAAAGGTCAATACACTGGCTTCGAGAATGAGCAAGCTAAATACGTGACGAGGCCGAGCGCCCATGGCACGCAGAATCGCCATTTCACGCCGACGCTCTTGCAGGCTCGTCAGCAAACTCGATAGCATACCGAGCAGTCCTGCCACGACCACAAATACCGAGACCGCCATCAAGGCTTGTTCTGCCACCGACATCATTGCCCATAACTCATGTAGGGCAACGCCCGGCAAAATAGCGCTTAACGGCTCTTTGTTGTAGGTATTGATTTGCCTCTGCAGCGCGAAGGTCTGAATTTTTGACTTTAAACCTAGCATCATGGCGGTAATTTGTTGGGGTTGAAAGTCGATACTGGCCAGTTGCTCGGCACTTGGGGTATTGCCTAAGTTGGCCCCGCTTTCCCAGCCGACATGAATCGCCTCAATGGCTTGCAATGAAACATGCACCGTCTTGTCAACCGGCGTGCCCGTTGGGGCCAAGATACCAACGACCTTAAAAGGTAAGGTATCGTGACGACTAAAACCCACATCGCTAATGCCATGGGCAATGACCATATCGCTGCCAATCTGGTAGTTAAGTGTGCGGGCTACCTCTGCGCCAATTACGGCTTCAAAAAGACCATTGAATTCTCGGCCTTGCGTAAAGGCTAGGTTTTGCTTTTGTCCATAACGGTAGTGGGCAAAATATTGATGATTGGTTCCCATGACCCGAAACCCTTGGTGAGAGTCTCCGAGTGAGATAGGAATAGCCCAATCTACAGCGCGGTGTTGGCTGAACTCTAGATAGCTTTTCCAGTCGATATTATTGGTTGCATTACCGATGCGAAAGACTGAGTAAAGCAATAAATTTACTTGTCCCGAACGGCCGCCGACAATCAGATCAGTACCAGAAATGGTGTTGGCAAAGCTGCTTTTGGCCTCGGTGCGAATTCGCTCCACGCCAAGTAGTAAAATCACTGAAATAGCCACGGTCAATATACTCAGAATCGCCGTCACTTTACGGTTACGGACGCTTTTCCAAGCCAATGTTAGCGTTGGGGTCATAGGTAGCCTCCGGCTTGATTTAACTGTTGGAGGTTAATCGTTTTGTCAAAGAAAGCTTCTAAGGTCGGGTCATGGCTGACAAACAATAGCGTTGAATTAGCCTGATTGACTTGTTCTAACAGTAACTCAATAAACGCGCTGCGATTATCAAAATCAAGTGATGACGTCGGCTCATCAGCAATGATGATGTTGGGGCGACCGATCAAAGCGCGCGCTGCCGCGACTCGCTGTTGCTGACCAATACTTAACTCGGCTACCGGTTTATTCAGGAGTGAGCTGGGCAGATGCAGCTTATCGAGCAAAGCTTTTGCGTTGGCGATTAAGTCCCCTTCGACTTGCTGGCGTCGATGCGATGAAAACTGACAAGGTAGAGTGACGTTTTCAATGACATTAAGGTATGGCAATAAATTAAATTGTTGAAAAATATAACCTATATTGTCGGCACGAAACTTATCGCGCTGGCTACCTGTCATGGATGAAAGTGCTTCTCCCAGTACGGACACCTTGCCTGAGGTGGCAGTATGAATACCAGTCAGCAGCCCGAGTAAAGTCGATTTACCGCATCCACTCGGCCCTTTGATAAAAAGGTGCTCTGCGCGCTTTACCGACAAAGAGGGGATATCCAATGTCGGTTTGTCATTACTAGGCCAAGTAAACTTCACTTGGTTGAGTTCAACCACACAGTGATGGGGTTTGATGTCCATTGTTGATGTCCAATCATGCAAGGTGGCTCAGCCAGACTGAGCCACGGTTGTCATTAGAATGAGATCGCTGTTTGATCTTGATGTAACTCGAGTGCAGCTTGTTTGGTATCCGTCAACAGGTTGACCTTGATTGATTCAGTGCTCGGAAACTGAGTAAACCACTGGGTCTCGATGTTGTTTAACGCCTTAATGTTGTCACACTGGTAGTGGTACTGGACGGTAAATTCACCGTGGCTTGATTTATGCTCGTCATGATGCTGATGTTGTTCATCATGTTTGTGATCGTCATGATTGTCGTGGTTGTCATGATTGTCATGGTTGTCGTGATTGTCGTGATGGTCGTGATTGTCGTGGTTGTCATGGTTGTCATGGTTGTCGTGATTGTCATGGTTGTCATGGTTGTCATGGTTGTCATGGTTGTCATGGTTGTCATGGTTGCCGTGATCGTCATGATGGTCGTGGTCATCCTCACCGAGCGTGTGAGTCACCGATTGGTCAATCAACTGACAGCCAGCACTGTCGGCCAGAACAAACACTTTGTCTGCTTGATTGAGAATCGTCACGGCTGCATTGAGTTGTTGTTGCTGCTGCTCCGTTTGCGCCGCATGCTCAAAGCCTACCACATCAGCACCTGGCGCCGTGATTTCAAATAATAAATCGGAGCCATCTTGAGCGATGTTAAATTCGACTTGCCCGTGAACGTGAGCATCGTGTTGGCGAAAGCCTTCTTCAGCGTGTGCGACAGCGCTGATAGCGAGAGTCATGCCAAGGGCAATGGGAGTAAGGTTTTTCATTGTCAGTCCTGATTAATAGTCGTGTTTAAAGCCACCTACAGCGGTGAGTTGGGTTGTGTTATTGCTTAACTATAATCAACCTTGGGTGGAGAGCGGGCATGGTAGGCCCAAATGCTGACGAGGAAGAAATGAAAGACTGGTGATGTTGCTCTGATACTGGTTAACGGTGTGATCGTTAACGTCGCCACGGCGGCACTTGCGCCATGTAATCCACAAGCAAAAAGCTGGCAGTCGTGCTGACTATGGTGTGTTGATGAGCGATCGTATTGATGATCGATATAAGCGAAGTTTAGCCATAGCAACATCACGATGGCCAGTAAGGCAACCGTGTGAGAGCGGGTAGGCTTTAGACTTGCTCGATTCACAACAACGACACTGATAAAAAATGGAATTGTTATACTATAACAATTCCATTTAAAAGGCGAAAGTTAAGCCGTTAGCCTAGATGTTTTGTTTGATTAAGCGAATGACTTGTTCGATCTCTTGGTCGCTTAATACCCCTTCTTTGACAAACAAAACCTGGCCTTGTTTGTCTTGCACAATGATCGCCGATGACTCTTCAGCGAGTTGCCAAGCTTTGGCCACGCGGCCTTCTTTATCTAGCACCATTGAAGACCAAGGAAACTCTTTTTTGCTGTCTTGGGCAGACGATTTCACAAATGAACCCGTTCCCCAAATCGCATCATCTTGATTGATGATGGTGGTGGTTTGATAACTCTGTTGCGGGAATTCTTCTGCGGTAATCGCGGTCATTAATGGCGCGTTCATCGCTTTAGCACTGCTGCGACCCGCAATGGCTTGGATAACCCGCACTTTTCCTAGCATGTCTTGACTCGACCAAGCTTGGAACTCGGTCTGGTCACCATTGAGTACGATTTCGCCATGACTGGCGATTTCAATACTAGCCACTGGTTGACCGATGGCGATGTTATGTGCAAAAGCAAAGCTTGGAGAGCATGCGATTACCAGAGCAAGTAAAGTTTTCGTTTTCATTATATTGTTCCTTTTATGTAAGCGAAAAAAGTATATACCTAAATTTTTATCGCGGGTAAAAATCGCTGTAATAGCGTGAGCATAGATCATTTTGTTAACAAAATGGTTCACATTGGAACGTCATCAGGTATAATCCTGACACGTTCTAAGGATAAGAGCGACGCGGCCTTTATCGGTCGTATCATAAAAGGATATTGGAGTTGCTATGCTGCGTAAATTTCCCAACTATCACCCACAACAGATTGCGCGATTTGTTAAAACTTTGTTTAAAGGTCAGTTCGCAATTGCAGGTGTCGGAGAGTTTGATTTTGATAATGGCAAGGTGTTGTTGCCCGATGTACGGGATCAACAAAAACTGATGACGTTTAAAGAGATCAATCAGGCAATAGAGTCGCTTTCTGCATAACCAAGTGATTGTTAGTCAAAAGTCGCCCGGAGGCGACTTTTTTCGTTTATGCGGGGAAGCAAACACCAGTTCCGCCTAAACCACAGTAGCCATCAGGGTTTTTGGCTAGATATTGTTGGTGATACTGCTCGGCGTAATAAAATGGACCAGCAGCCGTGATCTCTGTGGTGATATTGTCCGCTTGATCTCCGAGCAGAGCTTGATACGCAAGTTTCGACTGTTGCGCTTGCTGTTGTTGCTCATCGTTATAGACATAAATGGCTGAACGGTATTGTGTCCCTAAATCATTGCCTTGACGCATTCCCTGAGTCGGGTCATGCCTCTCCCAAAAAGTACGCAGTAGTTGCTCGAGGGTTATTTTCTTTGGGTCGAAGACAATACGTACCACTTCAGTGTGGCCTGTTTGCCCGCTGCACACCTCTTGATAACTTGGGTTGGGAGTATAGCCGCCCGCGTAACCAACACTGGTGCTGATCACTCCCTCCAATTGCCAGAACAGTCGTTCAGCGCCCCAAAAACAGCCCATACCGAGTAAGATTTTTTCGCAACCTTGCGCAGGTTCTGCGGTCAAACTGGATTGGTTAACGAAATGAACATCGTCGATCGCTATTGGCGTCTCACGGCCAGGTAGCGCATTTTGCGCCGAGATTAGGCTTTGTTTGTCGAGCATGATAAACATCCTTAATGAGTTTTTTTATAAAGACCGCCTAATTGACTGTTTTCATACAGACTTCTATTTGTACAGGCGTTATTATTCTTGTAAATGATGTAGACAGATAATTAAGCATGATCCGAAAGCCTTTACCAGTCCTAATCTCACTCCTTACGTTTGCGCCTGTCAGTTGGGCGCAAGGCGTTGATTTGGATATCAAAGGTATTGAAGGCGCCTTATTAGATAATGTTGATGCTTATTTGTCGGCGATTCCACCAGATGACTACGAAGTCAGTTTACGCTTTCAAGCGCGCTTAGAGCGTAATTTCACCGAGGCCCTTAACGCGCTAGGTTATTACCATCCCAAGTACGAGTTTGTTGTGTCAGACGATCAAACCCGAGTGACCGTCAATATTGACCCAGGTCCAGTGGTGTTAGTTGAGTTGGTTGATATTCAGATCAGCGGCGAAGCTAGCCATGATCCTGAATTTAGCGCCTTGATTGAAAACAGTGGGTTGAAACAAGGACAGCCTCTGGTGCATAGCCAGTATGACTCGTTGAAAAGTGCGATTCGTAATCTGGCACTGCGGCATGGTTATTTTGAAGGCAGCTATCAGCTTAGTCGTTTGGAAGTCGCCCCTGAACTTAATCAAGCCTTTGTTCGTCTTCACTTTGATAGCGGCATTCGTTACCACTTTGGTGAGAATGTTATCACGGGGAGCCAGATAAAAGAGGACAGAGTCGCATCGCTGGCGCCTTATCAATCCGGAGATCCTTATTTGGTGTCTCAGGTGGGGGAGTACAATCAGAACCTGTCGAATACCGATTGGTTCTCATCGGTGTTTGTCGAGCCAGACTTGAGCCAGCTTGGGCAAGGAAGAGAATTGCCAATGAAAGTTTCTTTGGCTCCGCAAGCACGTAATCAATTGGAAACGGGTCTCGGGTATTCGACCGATGTGGGTGTTCGTGGCACGCTGAAGTGGAAAAAACCGTGGGTTAATAGTCGTGGACACAGTTTTGACAGCAGTTTCTCTCTATCCGCGCCCGAGCAGACAGTGACCGCTGGCTATCGCATCCCGCTCGATGATGTCTTAAAACAGTACTACCGTATTCAGTATGGCATGAAGAATCTCGATAGCCGCGATACCAAAAGCTTGGAATCTAATCTTGCGTTAGAGCGTCATTGGGTGATGGACAGTGGCTGGCAGCGAACCCTGTTCGTGCGCTATTTGATTGAGAACTACCAACAAGGTATACAAGATGATAGCGGTCAGTTTGTGTTGCCTGGCATCTCTTTATCGCGTACGCGTATCCGTGGTGGTGCGATGCCGATGTGGGGCGATCGCCAAAGTGTCACGCTTGAGTATGGCGATCCTAGCCTGTTATCGGAAACGCGCGTGACTCGCTTGATAGGTGGCATGACTTGGATTCGTAGTATTGGCGACAATCATCGCGGCATTTTCCGTCTTGATGGCGGCGCAAACTTTGCTGAACAGTTTGACAAATTATCGCCTTCTTTGCGCTTTTTCGCTGGTGGCGATAATAATTTACGCGGCTATGGTTACGAGTCGATTTCGCCGAAAGATGTCAGTGGTGCATTAACCGGGGCGAAATATATGGCGACCAGTTCATTGGAATATCAGTATCGTGTTTACGGAAATTGGTGGGGCGCGCTATTTTATGATGTTGGCGATGCATTTAATGACCAACCAGAATTAAAACGCGGTACAGGGGGCGGGGTGCGCTGGGCATCACCTGTCGGTCCTATTCGTTTAGATTTTGCATGGGGATTGGATGCGGCGCCAGGCGATGAATTTCAAATCCACTTTACCTTAGGACCAGAGTTATGATTAAAGTGGTGATCAAGTGCTCGAAGTGGCTCTCACTCTCTGTTGTCAGCTTGTTGTTTATGCTGTTGCTGACACTAGCGATGCTACTGTTGACCAATCCCGGCTTGAACTTGATTGTTTGGGGAGCCGAAAAAGCCCTGCCACAGCTAAGTATTGAGTCGACTGACGGTGCGGTGTTGCCGCGCTTTACGCTCAACAAGGTACGCTTTGATGATCCTCAGTTGAATATTTCGACGCAAGCACGAACGCTGACATTGGCGATCAATCCCGCCTGTCTGACCGAGCCGGGAGTGTGTGTGGATGAACTGGCGATTGACGGTTTGAATTTTTCGATGCCGGAATTGCCGCCAAGCTCTGATCAAGCTCCACAGACGAGTGACCCCTCTTCATCATCTCGCGTGATTACTTCACCTATCCCGATCAGTGTTGCTCGCTTGGCGTTGAGCAATATCGAACTCGATATTCTTGGCCATCAGATTGGTTGGCGCTCGTTTACCACCGGTGCTTCGTTTCAAGGTAACCGCCTGCGAATCAATAAAATGGCACTGATCTCGCCTCGTGTCGCTTTAGCTGACAAGGAGAGTGTCGAAGCGCAGAGCACTGCTTCGAGCGCGACAAATGAGCCATCAGAGACTATCGAGCTGCCTGAGGTGGTTCTACCGCTGCAAATTGAATTGCTCGGTTTAGATATTCGTGATTTCAAGCTTGAACAAGCGACCCCCGTGATTGTCAATCATTTAGCCTTGGTGGCCAATGCCAAGCAATCTCAGATCAATGTCAAAAACTTAACTCTAGATATGCCGCAAGTGAATGCCCAGCTTGCCACCAATATTAAGCTTGCTGGTGACTACCCATTGACACTTAGCCTTAACGCCACGGTTAAAGAGCCGGTAGCCAAAGGACAAACGGTGGTTGTTAAAGCCAGTGGCAGTGTCGCCGATTTGGATGTGAAGGCAGTGTTTGATGGGTTAGCGACAGGCGATATTCATGCCCAGTTGCAACCGCTGCGTCGTGAGCTCCCTTTTGATGTCCAACTATCGGACGTTGACGTGCAATGGCCTCTCACTGGCCAAGGGGAGTATTTTGTTGCGCTAGACTCGCTGCAAAGCCGTGGATCTCTAGAGGGCTATACCTTAGCACTTAATAGTGAGATCAAAGGTCAAGCCTTACCTGATCTCTCTTTGTCACTCGAAGGCAAAGGGGATTTGTCGCACATTGAGCTAAGTCGGGTTGATATGGCGACCTTGGGGGGCAGCCTGACAGGGGATGTGATGGCCAACTGGCAAGCGCCAATCAATTGGGCGGCGAATCTAAACATCAGCCATATTCAGCCGGGTTTGCAATGGCCAGATGCGGAAGGCGATCTTAGTGGCTCTGTCTCTACTACTGGTCGTTTGACCAAGCAGGGCGGTTGGAATGTTGAGCTGCCTAAGTTGGATATTGATGGTTTACTGCGTGGCTATCCGCTCAATATTGAAGGGGCATTGAGTGCTGCCGACAATGCGGGCAACGGCGAGTTGATGGTCAAGACACCACGTTTGGTTTTGTCTCATGGGCCGAATAAAATTGAAGCGCAAGGCGAGCTTGGCCAAGTATGGCAGATGGACTTGGCGATCAATTTTCCTGAAATGATCAAAACGCTGCCTGATCTGCAAGGCAGAGCGCGTGGTAACGTCAAACTACGTGGTGCACTGCAAGCACCAGAGATTGGCCTTAATTTAGAGCTAGACGCGATTGATTGGCAGCAGCAAGCTCAGGTCGAGAAGGTGACATTGAATGGGCGTGTGACGCCACTCCCGACTCCTGAAGGACGTTTAGCGCTCAAAGTCACACAAGCACATTATCAAGATTATACGGTTGATGATCTCAGGTTAAATTTGAATGGCTCCCAGCAAGCGCATGATTTAATTCTTGATGTTAGCTCAAATATTGCTTCGACCCAGTTAACCCTTTCCGGCGCTCTTGACGATAAGCCCGAACTGGCTTGGCGTGGCGATTTAAAGCGGATGCAGTTGTCCTCGAAGCAGGGTGAGTGGCGTCTCGCTCAATCGACAGCCTTAGCTTTTGATATGGCGACTGAGCAAGTCTCGGTGGCGGCTCATTGTTGGCAGCAAGCGGGTTCAACCTTATGTCTAGATAAAGACATCAATGTCGGTCAAAGTGGCGAAGCAACGCTCTCTCTTGAGCACTTTAATTTTGATCAAATCGCGATGCTGATACCGAAGCAAACTGTGGTTGCAGGGCAAGTAAATGCGCAAGTAACCGCTAAGTGGGCACCAGACTTGCCGCCGTATATCAAGGCGGCGCTGCAACTACCGAAAGGTCAAGTGACCCAAGAGTTAGAGCAAGCGGTGAGTATCGGCTGGGAGTCAGTGGCGCTCAATGCCCTGCTCGACAACAACCAGTTACAGGCCGATTGGCTGTTTGATGTCACGGACAATGGTGATGTTTCTGGCAATGTCGCGATTGCCAATGTTTTAAGTCAAGACAAGCAACTCGATGGTCGCTTGCAACTGACGACCTTTAATCTTGATTTCCTCGCCCCACTCATTGGTGAGTTTAGTCAGCTCAAATCCAATATCTCGACAGACTTAGCGATTACTGGACCTGCTCTTCAACCTCAGGTTAAAGGGCGGTTTGTGGTCGATGACATTAAGCTTAAAGGGGAGATCTCTCCGGTTGAAATTGAGTCTGGTCGTGTGTTGCTTAACTTTGATGGCTATCAAGCCTCTTTGGCGGCGGCGCTGAATACACCCGACGGCCAGTTAGAGTTGTCCGGTGATGCTGACTGGCAAAATATGCAAGATTGGAGCACCAATGTGCGCGTTTACGCCCAAGAGCTGTTAGTCGACCTTCCGCCTATGGTTAAGATCAAAGTTCAGCCTGACATGACCATCTCTGCCACGCCAAATTATGCGCGAATTGATGGGGATATTGCACTGCCTTGGGGGCGTATCTTAGTTGAAGAGTTACCATCCAGTGCGGTGGGAGTATCGAAAGATCAGGTGATTTTGAATCAACAATTGGAACCAATCGATGAGCAGAGCTCTGTGCCTTTTGCGGTTGAAACCGATATCAATATCAAGATTGGTGATGACTTTAAATTGTCCGCCTTTGGACTAGAAGGCGGTTTAGTTGGTCAGCTTAACGTAGCTCAAAAAGACAAAGGGTCATTTGTCACTGGTGAAATCAATATTACCGACGGCTCTTATCGCTCATTTGGCCAAGATTTGCTGATCAATGAGGGCAAAATTCTAATGAATGGTCCGGTCGATCAACCTTATGTTCAGATCTCCGCGATACGTAATCCGGAAAATACGCGAGACGATGTTACCGCTGGGGTCAAAGTGAGCGGGCCAGCCAGTGAACCGACGGTGACGATTTTCTCTGAACCGGCGATGCCTCAAGCTAACGCTTTGTCTTATTTACTGCGTGGGCAAGACATTGATGGTGAAACGGGCGGCAATGCCATGACCACGACCTTAATCGGCCTTAGTTTAGCGAAAAGTGGTCGCGTGGTGGGCGAAATCGGTGAAGCTTTTGGTGTCCAAGATCTTCAACTTGATACTGCGGGTTCAGGTGATGATTCGCAAGTGACGGTAAGCGGCTATATTTTACCAGGGCTACAAGTGAAATATGGCGTGGGAATATTTGATTCAGTCGGTGAGTTTACGGTGCGCTATCGTTTGATGCAGGATCTCTATTTAGAAGCGATGTCCGGAGTCGACAGCGCGGTAGATGTGCTATACCAGTTTGAGTTTGATTAGGAACATAAAAGGCAGGGTAGGGATGCAACATTTAGTTTTTGTTTATGGCACGTTACGCCATGGGGAAGCTAACCATCATCTGATGGCCCAAGCACAATGGCTTGGCACACACATGACGCCACCTATTTACAGTTTATATGATCTTGGCCCGTATCCAGCCGTAACAGAAGGACGTAGTACCATTGTTGGTGAAGTTTATCTGATTGATGAGGCGACACTTGAGCAGCTTGATTTGCTCGAAGATGTCCCCGTGACTTATCGACGAGAGCAAATTGACACACCATTTGGACTGGCTTGGATCTATTTTTACCAAGATGCCAGTCACCTGGACGTGTTGATTGCTTCTGGAGATTGGTGTCAAAAGGTATAGGTAGTTGTTCATTCATCACTTTGGTTAGTCGGCCAATCAACGATGAAGGAGAGAGCGATGAAAACGAAATTACTATTAATGACATTATTACTGGCAGGTTGTAGTACTCAGCCACCCCCAATGTCGAATGCTGCACAAGACTGGATCGATTACGGACAGCTGCGCGCTGAAAATGGCTGGCTGAAGCAGTCACAAAGTAAACTGACCAAGCTCGACAGTGATGGTTATCTCACCCCAGAGCTCTATATGGCTTATGAGAATGGTTACGAGCAGGGCAGAGCGACATATTGCGCTCAAAATGCTTACATGCTCGGTGTCACGGGTAAACCTTACCAAGGTATCTGCGACAAGCTCGATCCTTTCTTTCAACAAGATTACATGTCAGGGCGCAGCTCGACAGCGGGTTCAAGGCTTTAACTGACTAACAGTTTTAACCGGCTAACAAACTTTTAACCAGCTAACAAACTTAAGCGGATAAAAGAGTCAGCACACAAAAAAAGAGTCGACCTTGGTCGACTCTTTTACTTTTGGAACTGGCTTGGCAGATTATGATGGTTCGCGATTTTGCTCTAAAAATAGCTCTACTTTTTTAACCATATCTTTTGAGCCAACAAAGAAAGGAACACGTTGGTGCAGCTCCGTCGGTTTGATGTCCATGATGCGGTTAACACCATCAGAAGCCACGCCGCCAGCTTGTTCAATAATGTAAGCCATCGGGTTGCACTCATACAGCAAGCGCAGCTTACCGTTCGGGTGGCTTTGCGTACTTGGGTAAAGGTAAATACCGCCTTTAAGCAGGTTGCGATGGAAGTCTGCAACCAGTGAACCAATATAACGAGAGGTGTAAGGGCGATTGTCGCTTGGCGCACTTTCCTGGCAGTATTTAATGTATTTTTTTACACCAAGTGGGAAGCGAATATAGTTACCTTCATTGATTGAGTAGATGCTGCCCTGTTGTGGGATCATCATGTTCTCGTGTGAAAGGCAGAAGGTACCTAGCGATGGATCGTAAGTGAAGCCGTTGACGCCATTACCTGTGGTGTAAACCAACATGGTGGAGGAGCCGTAGATCACGTAACCCGCCGCGACTTGTTTGTGGCCTGGTTGGAGGAAATCCTCTTGTGTTGGTGGAGTACCAATCGGTGACACTCGGCGGTAGATAGAAAAAATCGTACCAACAGAAACGTTCACATCAATGTTAGACGAGCCATCAAGTGGATCCATCAACACCACGTATTTGGCATTTTTGTTCAGTTCTTTGTTAAACGCTACTGCCTCATCTTCTTCTTCACTGGCCACACCACACACTTGATCGCGTGCTTCTAAAGCGGCTTTGAATTTATCGTTAGCGTAGACATCAAGTTTCTGTTGATCTTCGCCTTGTACGTTCGCCGTACCGACAGCGCCAGTAATGTCACCAAGACCAGCCGCGTTGATTTCACGGTTAACAATCTTAGCAGCAAGACGGATTGAAGAGAGTAGGGATGATAGATCACCGCTAGCGTGGGGGAAGTCCGCTTGTTTTTCAACAATGAACTCGCCAAGGGTGCGCATTCCAGACATGGATTTTTCCTTTAAAAAAAGTCGCTCAATGATAGGGGGATTGGGTGGACAGATCTCTGCGGATCGTGAATGACTACCCAAGCCTAAGTGTAAAAGTAAGATCTTTTTATTGGTAATGAACTAACTGTTTGAGATCTCAATTTATTTGTCGACTAAAGAACAACTTACATTTTGTTTGCCTAGTAGTGACTTGTGGCTGAAGAGTAACCAAGTGATTTGACTATCATGATAATCGATAGTCAAAGTAGTTCGCTTTTTAGCGCTTTGCCGCCATAATGAGCGGATTATTTTTCGCCTAAAACAGGGTCGGTTATGCATATTCATATCTTGGGGATTTGCGGCACATTTATGGGTGGCGCAGCGGTGTTAGCTCGTCAACTGGGGCATAAAGTGACGGGTAGTGATGCCAACGTTTATCCGCCGATGAGCACACTACTAGAGTCACAAGGTATTGAAATAATAGAAGGCTTTGATCCTTCACAGCTTGATCCTGCGCCTGACCTAGTGGTGATCGGTAATGCCATGAGCCGCGGTAATCCGTGCGTAGAGCATGTGCTTAATACCAATTTGCGCTATACCTCAGGCCCACAGTGGCTGCAGGAGTTTTTACTCCATGATCGTTGGGTGCTTGCCGTATCAGGGACACATGGTAAAACCACCACATCAAGTATGCTGGCGTGGATCCTCGAGGCGTGTGGTTATCAACCTGGATTTCTTGTTGGTGGCGTGTTGGGTAACTTCGGAGTCTCGGCACGTTTGGGCGAGAGTATGTTTTTTGTGGTCGAAGCCGATGAATATGACAGCGCTTTTTTCGATAAGCGTTCTAAGTTTGTTCATTATCACCCTCGTACCTTGGTGATGAATAATCTTGAGTTCGATCATGCCGATATTTTTGATGATCTTGAAGCCATTAAGCGTCAGTTCCATCATTTAGTTCGCACTGTACCAAGTAATGGTCGTATTCTCGCTCCCAAGCAAGATCAGGCGCTTAGCGATGTTTTAGCTCGTGGTTGCTGGAGCGAAACCGAATTCAGTGGTTTAGGCGGTGATTGGCAGGCTGAAAAGCTTGAGCGTGATGGATCTAAATTTGATGTTTTGTTCCAGGGCAAAAAAGTGGGTCAAGTCGGTTGGGATTTAGTCGGCGATCACAATGTCGATAATGCTTTGATGGCGATTGCAGCGGCGCGCCATGTTGGCGTTACCCCCGACCTCGCCTGTCAATCGCTGGCAAGCTTTATTAATACCAAGCGCCGACTAGAGTTAAAAGGGCAGGTTAACGGTGTGACCGTTTATGATGATTTTGCTCATCACCCCACTGCGATTGAACTGACTTTAGGTGGTTTACGTAACAAGGTCGGCAAGGATAAAATTATCGCGGTACTTGAACCGCGCAGTGCAACCATGAAACGTGGTGTGCACAAAGATACGTTAGCCGCGTCATTGGCCAAAGCTGATCGCGTGTTTCTCTATCAACCGAATAATATCGATTGGTCTGTTGCCGATGTTGCTGAGCAGTGTTATCAACCCGCCCAAGTTGCGCATGACATTGATCAACTGGTGGCCGACATTGTTGCCAGTGCGCAACCGGGTGATAAAGTGTTGGTGATGAGTAATGGCGGCTTCGAAGGTATTCACAGCAAATTATTGGCGAAACTCGCCAACTGAACCGAGTAACTATGAGTAACAACAAACCTAAAGCCATCACCTTAGCTTTTACTGGCGCATCCGGCGCTCCTTACGGTCTGCGTTTGCTAGAGTGTTTGCTCGCCGCCGATTATCAAGTTTATCTGCTGATTTCTTCAGCCGCGCGCGTGGTGTTGGCGACTGAGCAAGAGCTAAAGTTGCCAGCTAACCCACAAGCTGCGCAGCAAGCGCTAGTAAAACAGCTTAATTGCGCGCCAGACAAACTGGTGGTGTGTGGTAAAGATGATTGGTTCTCTCCGGTTGCCTCGGGCTCGGCGGCACCAAAGCAGATGGTGGTTTGTCCTTGTTCGGCAGGCAGTGTCGCTGCGATTGCTCACGGTATGTCGGACAACCTTATTGAGCGTGCCGCCGATGTGGTGATCAAAGAGCGTGGCCAGCTGCTGTTGGTCGTACGTGAGACACCATTTTCAACCCTCCACCTCGAGAATATGCATAAGCTGTCGCAGCTTGGCGTCACTATTATGCCAGCTGCGCCAGGTTTTTATCATCAGCCAACGTCGATTGACGATTTAGTTGACTTTATGGTGGCGCGCATTCTCGATCACTTGGGTATTGAGCAAGGGCTCGTTCCACGTTGGGGCTATGATCCCCGTCATATTTAAAGCTGCACCTCCAACTATTAGGGGATGGCTATTGAGTCTGATAACTATTACAATCTGAGCGTAACTCATCGGGGAGCTACCGAGTCAATCTTTATTGGCTGGTGGCTGAGATCAGGCTTTGCTTGGGACCCGTGTACCTGAACCAGATAATGCTGGCGTAGGAATTGAGTATGGACACCAAGTTACTGTCCCTCAAGCCTGTGCCGCTCACACAAGGAGAGCGCGAGCAGTGAACTACACTCTAACCCCTATTTCTATCAGCAGCCTTGCCGTTGCATTGATCACCTCTTTTTCCGCCCAAGCGGCGAATGACACCTTAACGGTGTACACCTATGACTCGTTTGCCGCAGAGTGGGGCCCAGGTCCGACGATTGAAAAAGCGTTTGAAGCGCAATGTGGTTGTGACGTTAACTTTGTCGCGCTCGATGATGGCGTCTCGATTCTTAATCGTTTACGTTTGGAAGGCAGTAACAGTAAAGCCGATATCGTGTTGGGCCTAGATAACAACCTGATGGCAGAAGCGAAACAAACCGGGCTACTAACGACACATACCGTCGATACCAGTACGGTGACGCTGCCTAATGGGTGGGATGACCAAACGTTCGTACCTTACGACTTTGGCTATTTTGCTTTTGTATACAACAAAGAGAAACTGGCTAACCCACCAACCAGCCTTAAACAGTTGATTGAGTCTCGTGACGATTTGAAAGTGATCTACCAAGATCCGCGCACCTCAACGCCTGGACAAGGGCTTATGTTGTGGATTAAATCGGTTTACGGTGAGGCCGCGCCGCAAGCTTGGCAAGAGTTAGCCAACAAGACGGTGACTGTCACCAAAGGTTGGTCAGAAGCCTACTCAATGTTCCTTGCTGGTGAGTCGGATTTGGTTTTGTCTTACACCACATCGCCCGCTTATCATTTGATTGCAGAGAATGACGCAAAGTTTGCAGCGGCTAACTTTGCCGAAGGTCACTACACTCAGGTAGAGGTCGCGGCCAAGGTGAAAAGTACTCAAAATGACAAACTGGCCGATCAGTTTATGGCGTTTATTCTCAGTGATGCCTTCCAATCGGCGATGCCAACTGGCAACTGGATGTACCCTGTTACCGACGTTAAATTGCCACAAGGATTTGATACTCTGACTGTGCCTAGCAAATCACTTGCTTTCTCGGCGGATGAGGTGGCGCAAAACCGCAAAGCTTGGATTCGCGAATGGCAAAACGCACTGACTTTCTAAAGGTGTCTTTTGTATACCATTCCTAAAGTCGGTTTATGGGTCGCGATGATTATCGCGGCCTTTGTTGTATCCGCATTCGCTGCTCTACTAATACAAGCGCCAACGCTTGATGTGATGAGTGTCTGGAACGATCCCTATTACCGCCACGTCACCAAGTTTAGTTTCTACCAATCTTTTGTTTCGACACTACTTAGCGTAGGGCTCGCGATTCCCGTTGCTCACGCACTGTCGAGGCGAGCGTTTTTCGGCAAGTCACTGCTGCTTAAACTGTTTGCGACTACGTTAGTGCTGCCAGTGTTGGTCGGTGTTTTTGGTCTGCTGGCTATTTATGGTAACAGTGGCTTGCTCGCTTCATGGCTGAATAGCCTCGACATAGCGCTGCCATTTTCTATCTACGGCCTCAACGGTATTTTGCTCGCGCATGTTTTTTTTAACTTGCCGTATGCGACGCGACTGTTACTGCAAGCCTTAGATACGATTCCCCTTGAACAACATAAGTTGTGCGCGCACCTTGGCATGAGCGCGTGGCAAAAATTCCGTTGGGTAGAGTGGCCGAGACTGCGTCAGCAGCTTCCGCATGTTTGTGGCTTGGTGTTTATGTTGTGTTTCACCAGTTTTGCCACCGTAATGGCATTAGGCGGCGGCCCCAAATCGACCACGATAGAGCTGGCCATTTATCAAGCGATTAAGTTTGATTTTGATCTCCAAACAGGGGCGTTATTGGCGCTGTGGCAAATGCTGTTGTGCGCGATCATGGCGTTAACGATTCAGCGCTTAGCCAAACCGATGGCGACAGCGGTGGGCTCGCAAGCAAAGAACATCCGGTTAGTGAGAGACAGTGGCTACATGAAATGCTGGGACTGGAGCTGGATCGGTTTGGCGATGTTATTGGTGTTACCCCCGCTATTGATGGTGGTACTCAGTGGTTTCAATAGCAAAGCGCTGACCGTGTTTGTGGACAGTCGTTTTTGGTCGGCATTACTGGCTTCATTGAAAGTGGCGACGTTGGCTAGTGTGATTGCGGTCGTCAGTGGTTATGCGATTTTGTTAACCAGTCGCCGTTTAAGACTCAATCGACGGCATAAAAGTGCTGATCATATTGAGTTAATGGCAACGATCATATTGGTTACGCCAGGGTTGGTGGTCTCTACTGGGCTCTTTTTGCTGCTGCGCACGGTAACCGATGTGTTCAGTCTAGCGTTTGTTGTGGTCGTTGCGGTCAATGCGTTAATGGGCTTGCCATATGTGATAAAAACCCTTGCTCAACCTATGTTACATATAGAGCAACATTATCAGTACTTATGCGCGAGTTTAGGCCTTAAAGGTTGGCAGCGTTTTAAAGTGGTTGAGTGGCGAGCATTGAAAAAGCCGTTTGCCCATGCCTTTGCTATCAGCTTTATGTTGGCGATTGGCGACCTGAGTGCGATTGCACTGTTTGGCAGCCAAGAGTTCCGAACTCTGCCACTGTATCTGTTTCAACTGCTTGGCAGTTATCAGATGGAAGCTGCCGCAGTGGTATCGCTAACCCTGTTACTGCTCAGCGTCGGTTGTTTTTCGCTACTCGAAGTGTTGTTTAACGCCAACGATAAGGTCAAGTATGTTAAGTCTCAATAAGGTCGATTATTATTATCATGATGAGCTATTCCATTTTGATGTCACCATCGCCCAAGGTTCGATTGTTGCTCTGATGGGGCCTAGTGGTGCCGGTAAATCCACCTTACTGGCGCTAGTGGCAGGCTTTATTGAGCCGAGTAAAGGGCAAATTATGGTCGATGGGGTCAATCTTGTTGGCCGAGCGCCGCACCAAAGGCCATTTGCGATGTTGTTTCAAGAGCATAATCTGTTTGCTCACTTAACGGTGCAGCAGAACATCGCTTTAGGCTTGCACCCTGGGCTTAAGCTGACGCCTCAGCAGCAGCAACAAGTGGTTCAAGCGGCGCAACAAGTCGGAGTCGATGCTTACCTTGATCGTCTCCCTGAACAGCTCTCAGGCGGCCAGCGTCAACGAGTCGCATTGGCGCGCTGTTTTGTTCAGCCGCATCCAATTTGGCTACTGGACGAGCCCTTTTCTGCCCTTGATCCTATTTTACGCGAAGAGATGCTCGCATTGGTGAGCAAGCTGGCTGATGAACGACACATTACAGTGTTGATGGTGACGCACCATATTAGTGATGCCAGATCGATCGCGAGTGACTTTATTTTTGTGGCCGACGGAAAAGTGGCCGCGAATGGACCTGTCACTCAGCTTACGACGCAGCATTGCCACCCTGCATTGAGCGAATTTGTTCGTGCCAGCGATTAAAAAAGTCAGGCGTCTGAGTATCACGCTGTTGTGCTGGAGTGGTGAGGTGGGTAACGAAAAGGGTTGACGCATGCACGTCAACCCTTAAATCTAATCGCTAATCGCTAATCGCTAATCGCTAATCGCTAATCGCTAATCGCTAATCGCTTAACTCTCTTCTTCATTGAGCGCTTTAAGCACTTGGAAGATTTCACGATATGCTTTAGCTGGCTTACCGGCTTGTTTCTCTTTGTTGGCTTGGCGAGCCAATTGACGTAATCGCTGACGATCCGCACTTGGATAAAGCTCGGTTGCCTCTGAGATCGCTTCATCGCCTTTTTCCACAATACGGTCACGCAGCTGCTCAAGTTTGTGTAACTCTGCTGTTGCCTGTGAGTGTTTGTTGCGGACTTTATCTAGCGCTGCTTGCAGTGGTTCGATATCTTCAAAACGCATTAACTTACCAATGTATTGCAACTGACGACGACGTGCTTCGTTCTTGAAGCGTTGGGCGTCTTTTATTGCATCGGCTAGGTCTTCACTCAAAGGAAATTTTTCTAGAGCCGACGGTCTAAGTTCAACCAGCTCTTCACCAAGCTTTTGTAGCTCTTCCATGTCGCGTTTCATTTCGGTTTTGCTGACCCAAATGATCTCTTCTTCTTCTTCCCATGGCGCTTTTTGGTTTTTACGTGCCATCTTTCTACCCTAATATGACCATCTATTTCTCTATTTTAACAAGAATCGTGGGGAGAAAGCGAAATTCTTGTTATCCTAATGGCAATTGATCTTAAGAAATGAAGTAGATATGGACGTAAGAGAGCAAGTTGCTCAACAGCGCGTTGAGCTAGAAGCTGCAGTAGCAAAGGCATTGGAGATGGCAGCAGCGAATTCTGATGCGGCTGAAGTGGCGATCAGTAAAACCACAGGCTTGAGTGTTTCTACCCGTATGTGTGAGGTGGAAAACGTCGAATTTAATAGCGATGGTGCTCTTGGCATCACGGTTTATCGTAACCAACGCAAAGGCAGCGCGTCGACTTCTGACTTAAGTGAAAAAGCCATTGAACAGACGGTGCGAGCGGCGCTTGATATCGCTCAGTTCACCTCTGAAGATCCTTTTGCTGGTCCTGCTGCGAAAGAGTTGATGGTCAAAGATATTCCTGAACTTGACTTGTTTCACCCAGACACGCCGGATCCAGACAGTGCTGCTGAGGTGGCGATTGCTGCCGAACAACAAGCCTTGTCATTTAGCGATAAAATCAAACAAAGCGATGGCGCGAGTTACGATAGCCACTACGGTTTGAGAGTATATGGCAACAGTCACGGTTTGCTCGCCAGTTATGCGTCTAGCCGCCATAGCACCAGTTGCAGTGTCATTGGCCAAGGCCGCAATGGGGAAATGGAACGCGACTACAGTTACACGGTTGCACGTCATAAAGATGATCTTTGGACTCCTCAAATGGTCGGCCAGAAAGCCGCTGAAAAAACCGTCAGTCGTTTGGATGCGCAAAAGCTCAAAACCGGTCACTATCCAGTGATGTTTGCAGCGGATGTGGCAACGGGATTGTTGGGGCATTTAGTGATGGCGATCAGCGGCGGCAACTTGTACCGTAAATCGTCGTTTTTACTTGATCAATTGGGGCAACAAGTACTGCCTGAATGGTTTAACGTATCGGAAAAGCCACACATACTGCGCGGTTTGGCATCGAGCCCATTCGATAGTGAAGGGGTGTTCACTCAAGATAGAGAGATCATTACAGATGGTGTGCTCGCCACGTACCTACTAACGAGCTACGCCGCGCGTAAAATGGACATGACACCAACCGGTCACGCGGGCGGGATTCACAACTGGTTTGTTAACTCGACTGGGCAGAATTTCGAACAGATGCTCAACGAATTAGGTACCGGTTTATTGGTTACTGAAGTGATGGGGCAAGGTGTTAACATTGTTACCGGTGATTACTCTCGTGGCGCCGCTGGCTTCTGGGTTGAAAATGGTCAAATTCAGTATCCAGTGTCTGAAATTACCATCGCGAGTAATTTAAAACAGATGTTCAATCAAATTGTCGCTGTGGGCAACGATGTTGAAACGCGGTCTCAAATTCAGACTGGTTCTATTTTGCTTGAGCGGATGAAAGTGGCCGGTGAATAGCCACGGTCATCGATAAAAAAGGTTGGCGCGGGCCAACCTTTTTTGTTTGTCTTGATTGTTACTCGATGATTGTTACTCGGCTTCAAATAGCTCGGCATGCAGCTTTTGGATCGCTGACTTGGAAACAGACTCATTGACCAAAAAACACAGATTGTGCGGGCTCGCACCGTAACAGATCATACGTAGATTGAAGTCTTCTAGTGTACCAAAGACTTGTTTTGCATAGCCTTTGCTTTCACTCATGTTATTCCCAATCAGTGCCACTAAACATAAGTTATGTTCAACCTCAACACTGCACAGCTCTTCGAGCTCGAGTTTGGCCGCTGGTGGTAATTGCGGAGCGCCGCCAGAGGTGCCAGTTTGATCTAAAGTCAGTGAGACACTGATCTCTGAGGTAGTAATCAAATCGACCGAGACTTTATGTTTAGCCAAAATTTCAAACACTTTGGCGAGAAAACCATATGCATGGAACATTTTCGCACTGCGCAGCGTGACCATGGTTTGATTGCAACGTAATGCCAAGGCTCGAAACAGAGGTGAACTTTCGACTTGGTGACGAATCCACGTTCCGCCTTTTTCTGGCTCTTTCGATGAACCCACAAAGACCGGAATGTCATGGCGTAGTGCTGGGACCAAGGTCGATGGATGCAGAATTTTAGCGCCGAAGTTGGCCATTTCAGAAGCTTCACTAAAGCTGATTTCTGGAATCGGTGAGGCTTTAGCGGCAATCCGTGGATCGGTGGTGTAAATCCCCGGAACATCAGTCCAAATCTCTAGACCTGCCGCCGCAACCGCTTCGGCAATCAAAGCTGCACTATAATCACTGCCACCGCGACCAAGGGTTGTGGTGTTGCCTTGGTCATCTGAGCCAATGAACCCTTGAGTGACGACAACGTGTTCTTGGCAAACAGGAACCAAAGCGGTTTTGGCTAGCTCACCGATACGCTCGAGGTTGGGCTCTGCTTTACCAAAATTATCATCGGTGCGCATGATATCGCGGATATCGAAACGTACCGCGTTAATGCCACGCTCTTTCATTAACTGCGTCAGTAAGTGAGTCGACATTAATTCACCACATGCTACTAGGTGATCAGTCAGTTTGTTGCTTGACTGAATTGACGCCGCTTCAGCCAGGCTGGTCACGGTATCAAGAATGGCATACACCTCACTCGCTGCTTGAGTTGGCTCATTAAGCTGATTGAGTACCGCATCGTGAATGTGGGCGAGTTGGGCCAATAATTCACTACGACGACTGTGATCTTGCACCCCATTGGCGAGCTCAACTAAGAGATTTGTCACGCCGGAGCACGCACTACTGACGACCAGTTTGGTGTTCGGGTTATTTTCGATAATTGCAGCACAGCGGCTCATTGCTTCAAAGTTTGCAACGCTTGTTCCACCAAATTTAGCTACATTAAAACTGCTCACAGCGTATCTCCCACGACTTCCTGAAATAAAAAATTTGGTCATTAGACCAACATCCAATGTTTTTACTTTGATGAAGAGAGTTGAGCGAAAGAGAGGTCTATTTTTGAATGATGTACCTCAGAAGCTCATCATCAGACGGGGCTGATGACAGTCGTAGGGATTCAACCCTAACAACCGATAGATCCAAGCCGACACCCCGGAACTACCTCGGCACTGCTCCCCCTCGATGGATTGTGTTGGAGTTGCGGCTCCACAACACACCTACCTGGGCAGTGCTCCTCTTCTGCAAAATAATTTGCCAGTGGCATAAATATTCACCACTTATTTCTGCATTGAACGTGTTTCTTCGTATGATGTCAACGAGAATTTGTTGCTTAATGGCATTTTAAAATTAACAAACTTGTGACACTGGTTTGACCTGCCGACTTTGGGCTAATTGCCGGGTGATTGGAATTCGATTAAGGTGGAAAGTCACAACAAAGACAACAACAAAAATAATTATGGAGCAGCCAATGACAATTCAAAGTTTTATTCCTCCCCAGCGCATCCTTATGGGACCAGGACCTTCAGATATTTCTCCACAAGTTTTGCAAGCTTTGAGTCGCCCAACGGTCGGCCACTTGGATCCTTTGTTTGTTGGCATGATGGACGAGTTAAAGGCACTACTCAAATACGCGTTCCAAACGGAAAATGAATTTACCATCGCGGTGTCGGCTCCGGGTAGTGCTGGCATGGAAACTTGTTTTGTTAATTTGATTGAGCCGGGTGAGAAAGTTATCGTCTGTCGCAATGGGGTATTTGGTGAACGGATGCGTGAAAACGTGGTTCGTGCTGGTGGTATTGCCGAAGTCGTCGATGATGAGTGGGGCGCACCAGTGTCTGTCGATAAAGTCGAGCAAGCACTTAGCGCTCACCCAGACGCTAAAGTGCTGGCGTTTGTGCATGCAGAAACCTCGACTGGCGCTTGTAGCGATGCACAAGCGCTCGGTAAATTGGCCAAGCAACATGGCGTGCTAACCATTGTCGATGCCGTAACTTCGCTTGGTGGTGTGCCGTTAAAAGTAGATGAGTGGCAATTGGATGCGGTCTATTCTGGCAGTCAAAAGTGTCTGTCTTGTGTGCCGGGATTGTCGCCAGTGACCTTTTCTGCTGCGGCGATCGAAAAAATCCAATCACGCACAACACCAGTGCAAAGCTGGTTTCTCGATCAGAGCTTAGTGTTAGGCTACTGGAGTGGTGAGGGTAAGCGCAGCTATCATCACACGGCGCCAGTCAATAGTTTGTACGCGTTACATGAAGCGCTATTAATGCTGAAAAATGAAGGCTTGGAGAATGCTTGGCTGCGCCACCGTGAGATGCATGAAAAGCTTAAGCAAGGCTTAGAAAAGCTGGGTTTTGAGTTTGTTGTGGCTGAAGCGTCTCGTTTGCCACAACTGAATGCGATTTATGTTCCACAAGGTATCGATGAAGCGAAAGTACGCTCTCACTTGCTCGAAACCTATAATTTAGAAATTGGTGCTGGCCTTGGTGCGCTGGCCGGTAAAGCGTGGCGAATCGGCTTGATGGGCTATGCTGCGCGCCATGAGAACGTCGCACTGTGCTTAAGAGCGCTCGAAGAGTCCTTAACTCAGTAATCACACTTTAAGCGACAGGGCGGCCTTATGGTCGCCCTTTTAGTGTGCTAGCCGTTGATTATCAGCTTTTAAAGCGTCGATGTCAGGAGCGATATAGTGAATCTGTGAAAAATCGCGATTGGGGAATAAGAATGTCGCTTCGGCACGGATCTGTTCGGCTTTAATCGTGTCGTCAATGCCTTGATACGCCAAAATTAAGTTGCTGTAAAAGGCTGGTCTCGGTTTGTCCTTAATCATCGACAAAGACCAGTCAATGTAAGCTTGAATGTACTGGCTATTTTGCTCAATAAGACCCAGATTAAGATAGGTACTGTAAATGTCCCAATCGTAGCGGTCCTGCCAAACGATGGCGTTAGAAACGCGCTCTAGGATCTGTGGATCTTTAGGCTGTGAACGCTCAAATTGAGTGAGCACATAGTTGGTGTGTAGAGCGCTCAACATATAGATACTGGTGACGATAGGGACGATCAAGCTAGCCACTCTTAGTGCGGCTTTTGAAATAAAACTCAATGATAAACTGCGGTAGCGACTGGCGCGTTGGTCAACCCAAAACAGCAGAATAATAAAGGTTAACCAGTGTATTGATGAGTGATAAAACGGGTACTCAAGCTGGCTGTGCAATACGATAGGCACAAACAGGGCGAACATGGCTAAACGTGTGCCTTTCTTGGCTTGAAATAATCGGGCTAAGACGAATAACGCCGCCAGTATAATCGCCAACAAAGGCAGTAATCCCCCTTCTACTCCCCAATAAAGCAGTTCATTGTGCGGGTGATCCATGGCGGCAAGCCCAGGTTGATAACTTGGGTTGAGCTGATGTTGGCGTGCGGTATAAACCAAATACTCCGGCTCAAAGCGGCCGTATCCATAACCGGTAAACGGCTTTTCAATCAACATATCTAACGCTTGTGGAAAGGTATATTGTCTTGGACTTTCAAGGTTGGCTTTGTGGCCAATCAGCGTTGAAGATTGCCCCGGTAAAGCCGAAAGAGAGAAACCGATAACGATACCAAGCGTAATCGAGACTATCCAACCCCAAAAACGCTTTTTCGTCGCAAAGCGATAAAGGTAGTGCAGGAGAAAAACAACGCCTAACACCGCCCCTAACCAGCCGGTTCTGGACGCTAAGACAATCAGTAGGGGGAGCGTCACTATCGGGGTGAGATAGAGCAAGGCGACTTCACTGATTCGGCGTTGGTATTTGGTTGGATGACGTGCCAATAAGTACCCCGACAGTGCCAAGCCAGTTGCCAAAAAGCTGGCCATTACGTTGGGCTGTTGGAAAATACCATAAGGGCGATTATTGAGCGTGTCGTAGCCAAACACATTGTCTGGCTCGAGGAGTAACAATTGCACCCAGCCGAATAGGCTTTGAATCAACACCGCAATGACCACAAACCACAACAGGCGCTGTTTTTGTTTGTTGCTAAAACGTATCTGTTGTAATACCACAAACAACAAGTACCCCGCCCATAAACCAATTAATCTGCCGGCGGCCAAATCGGGATTGGCGCTAGTATAGAGAACGGGCAGTGTCATCATGACACAGCAGATGAATAATCCTAGAGTAAGTTTGTTGTAACGGAGCGCTCCTTCCGAGCCGATCTGGTAGAAACCAATGGCAAGGGAGAAGCTGATGGCGAGCCATGTCGTGGCATTAAAAGATAGTGCAAGCCCAGAGCCGCCCGGATTGGGCATAAACCAGTGCATCGCTAGCAAAAATACGATTGCAATAGAAACTAAGAAAGGTTTGATTAACGGCGGCTTTGGCGCCTTTATTTCCAGCTCTGTTCCAGCTACATGCGTAGTCGCCATAAATTACAACACCTCAAAAAAACAGACCAGTGAGGTAGTCACTGGTCTGTTAATCTTACAACTAAATGCTAACTTAACATAGGTTTAAGGAATCGCGCTGTGTGTGACCCCTCAACCAGCGCTACCGCTTCGGGAGTGCCAGACGCAATAATATCGCCACCACCTTGGCCTCCTTCAGGCCCTAGGTCAATAATCCAGTCAGCGGTTTTTATCACATCTAAGTTGTGTTCAATCACCACGACCGTGTTGCCATGATCACGTAGGCGATGCAAGACCGCAAGTAGCTGCTTGATATCGTGGAAGTGCAGACCTGTCGTCGGCTCATCGAGAATATACAACGTTTTTCCGGTATCACGTTTGGATAGCTCTCGAGCCAGTTTAACGCGTTGCGCTTCACCACCTGAAAGGGTTGTTGCGGCCTGACCAAGACGAATATAAGAGAGGCCGACATCCATTAAGGTTTGCAGTTTTCGTGCAATCACAGGGACGGGCTGGAAGAATTGATGAGCATCTTCGACCGTCATCTCTAGCACTTCATCAATGCTCTTGCCTTTATAGCGAACCTCTAGTGTTTCGCGGTTGTAGCGCTTGCCTTTACACACATCACAAGGGACATAAACATCAGGTAAGAAGTGCATTTCAACCTTGATTACGCCATCTCCCTGACACGCTTCACAGCGACCGCCCCGGACATTAAAGCTAAAACGCCCTGGTTTATAACCACGTGAGCGTGACTCTTGGGTTCCTGCAAACAGTTCACGAATTGGGGTAAAGATGCCGGTATAAGTGGCGGGATTTGAACGCGGTGTTCGACCAATAGGGCTCTGGTCAATATCGATAACCTTATCAAAGTGCTCTAACCCTTTAATCTTTTTATACGGCGCTGGCATGGCGGTGGTGGCGCCGTTAAGCTGGGTATGAGCAATTTTAAAGAAAGTATCGTTGATTAAGGTTGATTTACCCGATCCAGAAACACCGGTAATACAACTAAACAGCCCGACAGGGATCTCGAGGTTGACATTCTTTAAGTTGTTACCAGAGGCACCAATAAGTTCGACGACTTTTTTACTGTCTCTAGGCGTGCGAGTTTCAGGAATGGCGATCTGCTGTTTGCCACTTAAATACTGACCTGTTAGCGAGTTAGGGTTGGCAATGATCTCAGCCATGGTGCCTTCAGCAACCACATTGCCGCCATGAACACCAGCGCCTGGACCGATATCAATCACATGATCAGCCATCCGAATTGCATCTTCGTCATGCTCAACCACCAGTACCGTATTGCCTAAATCGCGCAGGTGGGTAAGGGTTTTCAGAAGACGTTCGTTATCACGTTGATGCAACCCAATGGAAGGCTCATCAAGCACATACATCACGCCGACGAGTCCGGCACCAATTTGGCTCGCCAAACGAATACGCTGCGCTTCGCCACCAGAAAGGGTTTCGGCACTGCGGGATAAATTTAAGTAGTTGAGACCGACATTGACTAAGAATTGTAGTCGGTCGTTAATCTCTTTCATCACTTTTTCAGCGATTTGCGCGCGTTGGCCTTCTAGTTGCAGGGAGGCAAAAAAGCTCAGCGCATCGGCGATACTTAACTCAACGATCTGCGAGAGCGTGGTATCGTTAATAAAGACATTCCGTGCCTCTATGCGCAAGCGGCTGCCGTCACAGCTAGCGCAGGTTTTGGTCGAAATGTATTTGGCTAAATCTTCTCGGACGGCATTGGATTCAGTGTCACGATAACGGCGTTCTAGCGTATTTAGAATCCCTTCAAATGGGTGACGTTTAACGCGAATATCACCGCGGTCATTGATGTATTTGAACTCGATCTCAGCTCGGCCTGAACCGGTAAGAATGATCTCTCGGGTCTTTTTCGCCAAGGACTTAAACGGCACGTGAAGATCAAAACCATAATGTTCAGCGAGCGATGAAAGCATCTGAAAGTAGTAATAATTCTTTTGATCCCAACCGCGAATGGCTCCTTGCGCCAAACTTAAACTGTCATCGACAATCACTCTGGCCGGATCAAAGTATTGCTGGACGCCCAAGCCATCACAGGTATGACAAGCACCTGCTGGGTTATTGAATGAAAACAGGCGCGGCTCAAGTTCTTGCATGCTATAGCCACAATGTGGGCAAGCAAAATTGGCGGAAAAAACCACTTCATCGTCTGGGCCTTCCATCGGTGCAAGTATCGCAATCCCGCCAGAGAGCTCTAATGTGGTCTCAAAAGATTCGGCTAGCCTTTGTTGCAAGTCATCGCGGACTTTGAATCGGTCAACCACCACCTCAATCGTGTGTTTCTTGTGTAATTCAAGCGTCGGAGGATCGGAAAGATCGCAGGTTTCACCATCGATTCTGGCGCGGATAAAGCCTTGCGCGGCTAAGTTCTCTAGGGTTTTAACGTGCTCGCCTTTTCGCTCTTTGACGATTGGCGCCAGTAACATCATTTTTGAGCCAGCGGGTAATTCCAATACTTTATCGACCATCTGAGAAATGGTTTGCGCCGCAAGGGGGACTTTGTGCTCTGGACAGCGAGGTTCGCCAACGCGAGCGTAAAGTAAACGCAGGTAATCGTAAACTTCGGTGATGGTTCCAACCGTGGAACGCGGGTTATGTGAAGTGGATTTCTGTTCAATCGATATCGCTGGCGACAAGCCTTCAATATGGTCGACATCGGGTTTTTCCATCAAGGATAAAAACTGACGCGCATAAGCAGAGAGTGATTCGACGTAACGACGTTGGCCTTCTGCATAGAGGGTATCAAAAGCAAGCGAGGACTTGCCTGAGCCTGATAAACCAGTAATGACAGTGATTTTATCTCGGGGAATGGTGAGATTAATGTTCTTCAGGTTATGGGTGCGGGCGCCGCGGACTTCTATCTGATCCATGCTTATCACTCTATGCAAAAATTAGTTGGCTAAGTATTACATAGTGTGAGAAATGTGCAAATAAATACTGGATAAAAAAACAGTAAAGGCAGCCGTTTAAGCTGCCTTTCATTGCCACTCAAAGGCTGATATTACTCGTTCTCTTTGGTGGTGGTTTGTTTGCCAAGTTCTGAAGTCTTGGTGTCTTTAAGGTAGAGGTTTTCAAAGCAGTAATTGGTCGCTTCGATATATCCTTCGACGCTACCACAGTCAAAACGCTGACCTTTAAATTTATACGCAAGTACGCAGCCCGCTTGTGCTTGTTTGAGCAGCGCATCGGTAATTTGAATTTCGCCGCCTTTACCGGGTTCAGTATTTTCAATCAA
Organism: Vibrio sp. NH-UV-68; assembly: GCF_042940635.1. Taxonomy (NCBI): domain Bacteria; kingdom Pseudomonadati; phylum Pseudomonadota; class Gammaproteobacteria; order Vibrionales; family Vibrionaceae; genus Vibrio; species Vibrio sp. NH-UV-68. The sequence goes on along the minus strand of NZ_CP134975.1, from coordinate 2,781,518 downwards.
CTCAAAAATATCTGGGGTTAAAATGTAGCGACCAATAATGGCAAGGTTGCTCGGCGCAGTGCCTGGCTCAGGTTTTTCTACCATGTTATCGACGCGATAAATATCGTCTTTGATCATTTCACCGGCAATAACGCCGTATTTATGGGTTTCATCCGCTGGCACCTCTTGCACGGCGACAATCGAACAGCGGAACTGCTTAAATAGGGCAACCATTTGGGCGAGTACGCCTTGCTGCTCGTTAACGCATAAGTCATCGGCTAAAACCACCGCAAACGGCTCGTCACCAATTAATTCACGCCCGGTCAAAATTGCATGGCCGAGGCCTTTCATCTCACGTTGACGAATATAGGTGAAGTTGGCGGTATCAATAATATCGCGAATATCAATCAGCAGATCTTCTTTGTTGGTGCCACTGATCTGGTGTTCGAGCTCATAATTCATGTCAAAGTGGTCCATGATCGAGTGCTTACCACGTCCAGTGACAATACACATACCATCCATACCTGCTTGAATTGCCTCTTCGACGCCATATTCAATCAGTGGTTTGTTCACCACTGGCATCATCTCTTTTGGCATTGATTTGGTCGCAGGTAAAAAGCGTGTACCGTACCCCGCGGCTGGAAATAGGCATTTCTTAATCATCAGTAGAACCCTTTAACTTGTTATTATTCGTCAAACTGGCGCAACTTTATCATGAAACCCTAAATGAGATAATCACTGTGCGCTCAGAATGACGAAACAATCGTCGTCGATTTAGTTTCTCATATGTTGTTTGGCCCAAGCGGCCGCTTGAACGCGGTTTTTCGCCCCGAGTTTTTTGAAGATCTTTTGCAAGTGTGATTTCACGGTAAACTCGCTAATAAACATGTCTTCGGCGATCTGTATATTTGAAGAGCCATTCATTAGGCAACGCAAAATTTGAATTTCACGTGCGGTCAGATCGACTGTGGCTGGAGTGGTTTGCGTATCGACGACACTGCGATAGTGAAACAGCAATTGAGCGGTCACTTTTCTTGGCAGCCAGTTTTCTCCGTTGATCACGGCTTCACAACCGCGCATGATCAAATCAATATTGATGTCTTTATAAAACACCCCTTTCAAATGGCCAAACGCTAAAAGCTCGTCGGTGGTCAATCGCTGGCTCACGTTAAACACAATGGTTTCAAACGATTTGTCGGCTAAGGGTAGGGCGCGTATCTGGCTTTTAAGCTTAGTGTAGTTATGGTAGTCAACCAGCAAAATGCGATGTTTGTGTTGTTGTAAGGCGAGTAGCAGTTCGTTTGGTATTATTCGTGGTATTACCATCCCCAACTTTTGTTCTAGTTGATCGATAAACGGATGTTCAAGCGATGAGTCTTCACATAGGAAGGAGATGGTTCTGGTATATATGCTTCTAGCCATAATGTCCTCTAATACTAAGGTTGTAATAATTGAATCTCAGAGTGCAGCAAGTCTTAGAGGCGCGCTAATTTTGGTTGAGTGTTTGCGCTGCGATTCATATGGCTAGGTAATTTACTGATTACTCAGCATAGTTACAGTTTGAGACGACTCTAAAAACGGACTCAGTTTGATGTTGCTTGATAAACTGAAACGACATTGTGGTTGAGAGATTTGTTGCGAGCACAAAGCGTGTTATCCTTATGCGCTATTTTCTGAACAACCCAAATTTAGACGGAGCGAAACATGGCTAGCCGTGGAGTGAACAAAGTTATTTTAGTCGGTAATCTGGGCACTGACCCAGAGGTACGTTTCATGCCGAGTGGCGGTGCAGTTGCCAACATTACTATTGCAACGTCTGAATCATGGCGTGATAAAGCGACGGGCGAACAGCGTGAAAAAACAGAGTGGCACCGTGTCGCTTTGTTTGGCAAGTTGGCCGAAGTGGCGGGCGAATATCTACGTAAAGGCTCTCAAGTCTATGTAGAAGGTCAATTGCAGACGCGTAAGTGGCAAGACCAAAGCGGCCAAGACCGTTATACAACGGAAGTTGTGGTCCAAGGTTACACGGGTGTTCTGCAAATGTTGGGTGGCCGTGCGCAAGGTGGTGCACCAGCTCAAGGTGGTATGGGTCAATCTCAACCTCAACAAGCTCAGCAAGGTGGTTGGGGACAACCTCAACAGCCGGCGATGCAAAAGCAGCCAGCGCAGCAACCGCAATCTCAGCCACAGCAGGCGCAGCCTCAATATAATGAGCCGCCGATGGATTTTGATGACGACATCCCGTTTTAGACGTTTGTTATCGAAAAAAAGCCGCGCTTGTCGCGGCTTTTTTATATAGTTACCTCAGCAACTCGCCGAGAGTATAAGTCGTTGACTACACTAATCTCTATAAGCTAAAAGCATCCGCTAAATAACCGAATATTATCGATTGAGAAAAGGAATTCTGCATTCATGAGGTACACGCCTACCTTAAAACTGAGTACACGCTTGGTTGCGTTTGTAACTGTTATTGTTATCAGCGCGATGTTTATCCTGTTCTTAGGTGGCACTTTATCGTTCAAACGATTAGGCCAAGAATATCTTGACCATTCTTTGCAAGGGATCGTCGATGTTGTCGATAAAGAGATGGAAGACCCTGACGCGGCGTACTCTCTTCAGCGTTGGATGCCGAAAATGTTGCAAGCCTCAAGTGTTGTTGAAATGGAGTTGCTCTCTTCATACGGTGTAATTTATCGCTTCAAAGATACTTCATCGAAAGTGGCGAGCGAGTTGTTGTATGAGGTGGAATACACCCTAGAACGTAATCGCGGCTACCAAATTCGCTTTAAAGCAATCCCGCCTTATATTGGTTTTGGCTATTCGATGCAGGCGTTGTGGTCGATCACGCTTGCGGTTGGTTTGGTGGTGTTCTGTTTGCTGCGTGGTTTGAAGTGGCTCAAAGAACAACTGTATGGTTCAGAAATGCTCGAAGAGCGTGGACGGATGATTTTAGCTGGTCGAGTCGAAGAGTACGCCAAAGGCGATGAGCGAGAGTGGCCTTATACCGCCAGTGAAGCGTTAGACCGATTAATTGAAGAGCTGCAAGATGCGCGGCAAGAGCGCAGTCGTTTCGATACCTTTATTCGAACTCAAACTTTTTTAGACCAACTGACCGGGACGGCTAATCGAGTGCTATTTGATAGTAAACTTGAAGCGGCACTGTCTGAAAATGGCTCCCATGGAGGAGTGTTGATGCTACGGATTGATGATTGGGAGCAGATAGAAGAAGAGCAGGGGAAACAGGTCGCAAATGACTTCTTAGTGGATGTGGGTGAAGGGCTTAATAATGTCATTCAGCGCTACCCCGATGTCATTTTGTCACGTTACTACAGCTCTGACTTTGCCATCTTCGCTCCGAGTTTATCGAGTAAAGATGTCTCTCATATCGCCACTCAATGTCTGAAACAGATTACCAAGCTCACCCCGCCGTTGCCTCTCGATGTTGACAATTGGGTTCACATTGGCGTGAGTATGTACCGTGAAGGAGAGAGCCAAGGGCGCATCATCGATGAAGCTGAAACCGCATTGAAAAGTGCTCAGTTACAAGGGATGAATACTTGGAGTCGTTTTCATAAGCACCATGTGCAACAAGACGAGCGAGGCAGCGTTCGCTGGCGGACACTTTTTGATGTGGCATTAAAACCAGAACACATCTACATTTTTGCCCAGCCGTGTTATTTGCTTAACTCACATCAAGAGCTTGTCTGTGAACACCATGAGCTGTTTGCGCGAATCAATGATCCAGAAAAGGGAGTGATCAAAGCTTCTAGGTTCAACTCAGCAATTGAATCCGTTGGGTATGAAGGGGTTCTCGATAAGGCTGCGTTTTCTGCCATTATGCAATATTTAAAACAGTCTGATAGTTCAGAGAGTTACTCGATCAATTTGCATGTGGTACCTTTTGCGGATCGAGAGTATTTTAAGTGGTTTCGTGATGAAATTCTGCAGCTTAGTATCAGCCTGCGCCAGCGATTGATCTTTGAATTCACCGAAGCGCGCTTGGTTAAACATCTTGATTACATGCGGCCCGTGACCAAAATGATCGTGGGGCTTGGTTGTCAAGTCGCGGTCGGCCAAGCAGGTCGATCAATTGTCAGTACGCATTATCTCAAAGATATACCCGTGAGTTATTTAAAACTGCACCGTAGCTTGATAAAGAGAATCGATCAGCGTGATGAAAACCAGTTGTTTGTCAGAAGCTTACTTGGGGCATGTGAAGGGCTAACCACCAAGCTTATTGCGGTTGGGGTGGATAATAAGGCCGAATACCACACCAGCGTACAATTAGGCATTCATGGAGTACAAGGGCGATATTTGAGTGAAGAAACGCAGTTATTGCCCCTGCAAGCGTCGCTCCTTCCAGCAAAACCGCCAGAACATAAAGTGCAAATCGGTCGTCGCAACCGGTGGCGTAAAGCAAAGTGAATTAGATGAGCATTCAATCGATAATCAATAGGTTTAAACGCAGCGAGCAATCATCGACACATCTCTATGTGGTCGTTCAGCCGAGCGCGTTGTTTTTTTCTTCCTCTTTGCACAGTGAGTTACCGCGTCAGGTTGAGCTTCATGGTCAGCCATGGCAACAAGTGCTAACGGACACGCTGCAAGGGCTGACTATCACAAATGTTAAATTGGATGTGGTATTACACTCTTCACTTTATAAGACCTATCAGATAGACAAACCCAATGTGCCAGATGAAGAGTTAGCTCAGGCGCTGCCATTTTTGCTAAAAGAACTCATCAGTGAGCGAATCTCGGATGTCGTTATTGACTCGATGTATTTGTCGACCAATAACAAGTTGCAAGTTTACGTGGTGGACAAAGGTTTAGTCAGCCAGTTATATCGAACACTGACGTCACTATCTATCGAACTTGAACGCGTCTTGGTTGAAGATGAAATCTGGGGCCATTCAGCGGGCGACTTGAGTCACTTTTTGCTGCTGCAACGCAGCCAACAAGGGGCGTTTCGAGTCAGTGCATTTATTAATGCTCAAAGTGCTTTTCAGCGAACGATGCGCGGCATTACACCGCCATTAACCGGTGTCGCAAGCAGTGTGCTACAGCTCGATGGTATCGCCCTTGAACTACAGCGCTCGATTGATTATCTCTCCTCTCAGCTTCGCTCTGCCCCTTTGCATAAGATGATGATCTGTTGTGATGAAGAGTCGCAGCAAGAGATTGTTGAAGCATTAAATCAACGTTTGAGTGTTCAAACGGCGCTGCTGTCTGAGCAGGCCGAATTGTCCGGTGAAATTCTAGCGCGCGTGTGCGAAAACTTGCCCCACGCCGAAATAAATCTCTTTCCTGAAGAATTAAGACCGAAAAAAGAATACTTTACCCTGACCAATATCGCCATTGGATGGGGAGTGGCGGCGACCTTGTTAGTGGTGGTGACAGCGAATCTCTATTATCAACAGCGTGGCTTAAACCAGCAATTGGCTGAGCACAGTCGCCAGCAAGCGGCATTTAAACAACAGATGACTCAGCTTAGTGAGCAATTGAGTCAGCATAAACCGAGCGCAGCCAAAGAGGCGGCGATTGCTAGGCTACAATTAGAGATAGATGCTAACCAGAGTGCGTTGGCGGCCGTTGAGAAATTCGATCAATCACAGCAAGTGGGGTACTCATCGGTACTGCGTTCACTCGCGACGTTAGGGCGTAGTGATATTTCGTTACAGACGATCCGAATTGATGGCAACGGCCTCGATTTAACCGGATTGGCTCAAAGTCCACAAGCGATTCCGAATTGGGTTAATCAGTTTAAAAACGAGTTGAGTTTAGTGGGACGAACGTTTGAACAGCTAAAAATTGGCCGAAATGAACAAGATATTATTACTTTCGAGCTCAAAACTCAGCGGGAGAGCAATTAATGGCGAGTTATTGGCAGCGGTGGAATGAGAAGTTTGCGCAATTAAGCCCCCGTGAAAAAGTATTAATTAGTTTGTGTGGATTGGTGGCGATTATCTTCGGTCTGCTGACGTTAGTTGTTGAGCCTGCTTATAATAAAAATCAACAGCTAAGCCTTCAGTTATCTAATGCAAAGCTGAATGGTCAGCAATTGCAAGCCGACATTCTACTGATGCAAGCGAAGTTGAATAAGGATCCGGATCGCGAGTTAGACAAGCAACTTGAACGTTTGATGGCACAGAGCCAACAAAGTTCGCAACAACTGGCTGAACTGGTCGAAAGCTTAATTACTCCGAGTGAAATGGCACAATTACTGGAATCAGTATTACTAGGTTCAAAGCAGTTACGTCTGGTGTCACTTGAGTCTTTGCCCGCAGAACCGATTGTTCCCCCCGGCGAGGATAGAGGCATGACGGGGTACTATATCCATCCGGTTCGAATCGAGTTGACTGGGCGTTATTTTGACATTGTGAATTATTTAGAAGCATTGGAAGCGATGCCAGTGAACTATTATTGGCGTCAGTTTGATTATCAAGTGGAGTCGTACCCACAAGCGCGATTAGTTTTGACGGTTTATACCTTGGGCACCAGGCAGGAGTTTATTAGTGGTTAGGTTTCTTGTCGTAACATTTTCAATGATTGTCGCGCTTGCTGTTCAAGCCAAGCAAGATCCGACGGTACCTCTTGGTTGGAGTGCGCCCGCAACGAATGGCATTAAATCTGTCAACAAAGTGGCCCCATTACCAAAACTGCAAAGTATTGTTTGCCCACAATCTGGTGATTGCAGCGCAATTTTAAATGGTCAACCTATGGTTATTGGAGAGCGAGTCTCAGGCTACACCGTTCGTCACATTGAGCCAGAACTCGTTACCCTCGCGCGCGGTGGTAAAACGTGGAAACTACAACTCTTCTCTCTAGAAGTGAAACAGTAAGGTCAGTAGAAACATATGCGTAAATTCGCTATAGCTATCACTATTGCATCAACGTTAGTCGGTTGCTCGATGGGACATCGCGATCCAGTAGAAGCCAAAAACGCGCTCAATGAGGCGATTAATCAAAACAACAGTTTAGGATTAGATGAGCTGCCTGCGTCGGTTGAAGCCGACCTTATGCCGGAATTAACCACCAGCAGTGGTGACTTGGTCGCTCAACACTCGATCAAACGTTTTCGAATTAAGGCTAATCAGGTTGATGCAAAAGCATTTTTTGCCAGCTTAGTCAAAGGTACGGCGTATAGCGCGGCTATTCACCCCAATGTCAGCGGCACCATTACTGCTAATCTCAATGACGTTTCGCTTGATGAAGTGTTGAACGTGATTGAAGATATGTATGGCTACCAAATCACCAAGAGTGGCAATGTTATTCAGGTCTATCCTGCCGGTTTGCGTACCGTTACATTGCCAGTCGACTACCTGCAATTTAAACGTACAGGTCGTTCAATTACCTCGATTTCGACTGGGACGGTAACGAATCCGGAAAACGGTTCGAGCAATGATAATTCATCCAACTCATCCAACGTTTCGAGTAATGATGATTCATCCAATAGTCGCAATAGCAGTGCGAAAGGTGGAACTGAAATCGAAACTACCAGTGAGAGTGACTTCTGGCCACAGTTGCAACAAGCAGTCAAGCAGTTGATAGGTTCGAATCAAGGACAAAGTGTGGTGGTGACTCCGCAAGCGAGTGTGATTACGGTGCGCGCCTTTCCCGACGAGATTCGTGAAGTGCGTAATTTCTTGGGCGTATCGCAACAGCGAATGCATCGCCAGGTCATCCTTGAAACGAAAATATTAGAAGTGACCTTGAGTGACGGTTACCAACAAGGCATCAATTGGTCAAAGGCATTTTCCTCTAATGGAACTGATTACACCTTAGGTCAAGGGTCAACCGTCAAAGACAGTAATGGTTTACCGCTCAAACTGCCAGGTTTAGACACGATCGGCACTCTATTGGGCGGCCAAGCCAATTTAGTGATTTCCAGTGGTAGTTTTGAAGCCGTGTTGAGCTTTATGGCAACTCAGGGCGATCTCAATGTTCTTTCCAGTCCAAGAGTGACGGCCTCGAATAACCAAAAAGCGGTGATCAAAGTCGGTACAGACAGCTATTTTGTTACTGACTTTTCGTCAAATACCGACACCGGCAATTCGAGTAGCAATACCACCACTGATATTGAGTTAACGCCTTTCTTTTCGGGAATATCCCTTGATGTAACGCCGCAAATCGATGATCAAGGTAATGTTTTATTACATGTACACCCAGCGGTGATTGATGTGCAGCAAGAGAATAAAAGCATCACTTATGGCTCGACTGACTTAACCTTGCCACTGGCCACAAGTGCGATTCGAGAATCAGACTCGGTGATTCGAGCTCAAGATGGTGATGTAGTTGTGATTGGCGGCCTAATGAAGTCAGCCACTCAAGACAGAGTGTCTAAAATTCCATTTTTGGGCGACATACCAGGTCTAGGCCATCTATTTAGGAACACTAACCAATACACGGAAAAAACGGAATTGGTGATCTTGCTTAAGCCTTCAGTGGTTGGGGTGAACACATGGCAAAAAGAGCTCGAACGATCACGCGATCTACTGCAAGAGTGGTTCCCAGACGAGCAGTAACGCCATGTATCTTGAGCATTTTGGTTTCGCCAATTTTCCTTTTCACCTAACGCCAGACACAGAAATGTTTTTGGGGCTGGCTCCGCACTATGAAGCGATTCAAACCGTGCTCGGTGCGCTTGATATGGGCGAGGGGCTGATTAAGGTGACTGGCGAAGTCGGTACGGGTAAAACCATGATTTGCCGCGTCATTATTAGACATGTTGCCGAACACGTTCAGTTAGTCTTTTTACCAAATCCGGCTCTGAGTGGCGAGCAATTGAGAGCAACGGTTGCTAATGAGTTGGGTATCCCCCAAGTCGAGCCAAATGCGGTGGTCAATGCCATCCAACACAAACTACTCACACTGGCTAAGCAAGGTAAGCAAGTGGTGGTGTTGGTGGATGAGGCGCAGGCGTTAAGTGATGAGGCACTAGAGGTGTTACGCCTGTTTGGCAATTTAGAAACCGAACAACAGAAGTTGCTGCAAATTGTCTTGTTGGGCCAGCCGGAATTGGACCAACGTTTAACTCAGCATCACCTGCGCCAACTGCGTCAACGTATTACCTTTAGCGCTCATCTGCGTGGGTTGAGCTTAGATGAGGTTGTTGCTTATGTGGATAATCGCATCAATAAAGTCGGTGGCGACGCTGGTTTGTTTACGCTTCATCACAAAAAAGCACTGTGGCGGGCCAGTTTTGGCTACCCACGTTTGATCAACCAGATATGTCACAAAAGCTTGGTTTTGGCCTGCAGTGATCAAACCAAAGTCATCAATAATTCACAGCTATATCGAGCGATACATGACACCTATGACAGTTGTAAGCCTAAATTCAAAAGCCCGTGGCTATGGGGATGGAGTTAACCTATGAGTGCGATCAATCGTGCGTTGGCAGATCTATCGACTAAAAGTGCCAGTACCGATAGCGTGCTGGTCAAAGCCGAGGTTAAGCCAGTTAAATCGACTCGGATTGTGGCATGGGTAGTAGCAAGCTTTACGGCAAGCTTAGCCGTCGGTGGTTGGGCGATCTCGCAACAAGCGCCATCTGCACCTCTTTACCACTTTGAACCTGTTGAGGCGCTTGCCACTGCTGATGTATCACCGACCAGCAAAACATCGGTGGTTTCGTCACCGATGTATTTAGCGTCAAATGATCCGCTTGCTGCGTCTCAGTCTAGTCAAACAGAGTCTGCGCCAATCAAAGCCGTGCAATCTCATTCTCAAAGCGCGCCGATAGCAAAAACGCAACCGCAAGTGGTGGAATCGTCGGTCAACCACACGCTTGTCAGTGCTTCAACCAATAAAGTTGCCGCCTCACAAGCACAGCAGGGGCAGGTTGTGATTGAGCACGTTGCTCTCACGCCGCAGCAACTGGCAGATAAGGCTTCTGAGCGCGCGAAAAAAGCGCTCGATAGCAATAATCTCTCTCAGGCGTTAGACGCTTACAACCAAGCATTGCGTTATACGCCAAACGATAGCGATATTCGCCAGCGGCTCGCGGCGCTTTATTACGGTAAAGGCGAAGTGCGTAAAGCGGCGGAAACCTTGCAAAAAGGCATTGCTTTAGACAGTGACAATATTGATTTGCGCCTCGCGCTAGCGAAAATGTTGCTCAAAGAGCAGCAAAACCCGGCCGCATTAACGGTACTGAGCGCGTTACCAGAGCATGCGTCGATAGAGTATCTGTCGCTGCGCGCAGCATTGGCGCAAAAACAGAAACAAGACCAACTGGCGCTAGAGAGTTACTCCCAGTTGGTGGAGCGAGAGCCGCAAAGTGGCCGCTGGTGGTTAGGGCTAGCGATCCAGCAAGAGCGAGCTTTTGATCTGGCGGCCGCGAAATCATCTTACCGTCAGGCGCTCACTAAGTTAGGAATATCGAGTCAGTCTCAGCAGTTTATCCGGGACCGTTTAGCACTCATCGGTCGTTTAGAGGAGCAACCGCAATGAAAATTCAACTCCGCAAGCGACTGGGTGATTTGCTCGTAGAAGAGGGCATTATTACTGAGCAGCAGGTTGAACAGGCGCTGAGCGCGCAAAAGTCGACCGGACGTAAGTTGGGTGCAACCCTTATTGAGCTTGGTTTTCTGACTGAGCATCAAATGCTGAGCTTTCTTTCACAGCAATTAGATATCCCGTTGATTGACTTGAGTCGAGCAAATGTCGATATCGATGCCGTGCAACTGTTACCAGAGGTACATGCGCGCCGTTTACGCGCACTGGTTATTGGCCGACAAGGAGACACTCTGCGCGTAGCCATGAGTGACCCGGCTGATTTGTTTGCTCAAGAGGCATTATTGGGGCAACTGGCGCAATACAGTATTGAATTTGTCATTGCACCAGAAAAACAGTTGGTTGATGGTTTTGATCGCTATTATCGCCGCACCAAAGAGATCGCCTCGTTTGCCGAGCAGTTGCAAGCAGAGCACCAAATTACCGATGCGTTTGATTTTAATGTTGAAGGCACTGACAGCGAAGAAGTGACCGTTGTAAAGCTGATTAACTCGCTATTTGAAGATGCGATTCAGGTTGGGGCTTCTGACATTCATATTGAACCTGACGCGAACGTTTTGCGTTTACGGCAAAGGATTGATGGCATTTTGCATGAGACGCTGCTTAATGAGGTCAATATTGCTTCGGCTTTAGTGTTAAGACTCAAGTTGATGGCCAATCTCGATATTTCGGAAAAACGTTTACCACAAGATGGCCGATTTAATATCCGCAGCAAAGGTCAGTCGGTCGATATTCGTATGTCGACCATGCCAGTGCAATACGGTGAGTCGGTAGTGATGCGTCTGCTCAACCAATCGGCCGGAGTCCGCAAGTTAGAGCAGTCAGGCCTACCTGCCGACTTGCTGATGCGATTACGCCATCAACTCAAACGTCCGCATGGCATGATCTTGGTGACTGGGCCTACCGGTTCAGGCAAAACCACCACCTTGTATGGCGCGTTAACCGAACTCAACCAACCGAGTAAAAAGATCATTACCGCAGAAGATCCGGTCGAATATCGCTTGCCGCGTGTCAATCAGGTGCAGGTGAATCCTAAAATTAACTTAGACTTTTCTACGGTTCTGCGAACCTTTCTGCGCCAGGATCCCGACATCATTTTGGTTGGTGAGATGCGCGACCAAGAAACGGTTGAAATCGGTTTGCGTGCGGCGCTAACCGGTCACTTAGTCCTGAGTACGTTGCACACTAACGATGCTGTAGACAGTGCTCTTCGAATGATGGACATGGGCGCCCCCGGCTACTTGGTGGCAAGTGCTGTGCGGGCGGTTGTTGCGCAGCGCTTGGTGCGTAAAGTGTGCCCAGATTGTAAAACCGAGCACGGGTTAGATGACAGCAGTAAGCAGTGGCTTGCACAGCGTTTTCCTAATCAGGTCAATGTTACTTTCTCGGTTGGAAGAGGTTGTCAAAACTGTAATCTCACCGGATACAGTGGCCGGATTGGTGTATTTGAAATGCTTGAGCTCGATCTGGAAATGATGGACATGTTGCGCGCCAATGATGCGGTCGGTTTTGCCCGCGTGGCACGTCAATCAGACAACTATAAACCTCTGCTGGCGTCTGCGATGGAATTGGCGATACAAGGCGTGGTCAGTTTAGGTGAAGTGATGAGTTTAGGTGAAGGGGACTCATCAGGCTTTGCGCAAGCTATCTACATCTAGGAGGGGTTATGCCAACTTTCAATTATCAAGGCCGCCACTCAGATGGAACGGCGACGTCTGGCTCAATCGATGCACCGACTCAAGATGTAGTGGTGGAGCAATTGATCAACAAAGGCATTATCCCTATCTCAATACAATTAGGCAGGCAAGGTGGCAGTTTACGTCTCGATATCAAAACCTTATTGACTCCGGCTCTGCCTCTTGAAGCACTGGTGATTTTTTGTCGCCAGCTTTATAGCTTGACCAAGGCTGGCGTACCTTTACTGCGTTCAATGAAGGGCCTCAGTCAAAATAGTACCAGTAAACAGCTGCAAGAAGCCTTGCAAGATGTCACTCAAGAGCTGACCAATGGCCGCAGTCTATCAAGCTCGATGCAGATGTACCCTAAAGTATTCAGTCCGCTGTTTGTCTCGATGATTCACGTTGGCGAAAATACTGGTCGGCTAGACCAAGCGCTGCTCCAACTGGCCCATTATTACGAGCAAGAAGTTGAGACGCGCAAACGGATCAAAACCGCGATGCGTTATCCAACCTTTGTGATCAGCTTTATCCTTGTTGCGCTGTTTATTCTCAACGTGAAGGTAATACCGCAGTTTTCCAGTATGTTTGCTCGTTTTGGTGTCGATTTACCGCTGCCGACCCGGATCTTGATTACGACTTCAGAGTTCTTTGTTAACTATTGGGCTGCGATGATTGTGGTAATGGTTGCGGCATTTTTGGGCTTTAGGGGGTGGACTAACACCGCCGCTGGACGTGAACAGTGGGATAAAATGCGCTTGCGAATGCCTGTGGTGGGCGAACTGGTTAATCGGGCTCAGCTGTCGCGTTTTTCGCGCACCTTTGCCTTAATGCTCAAAGCAGGCGTACCACTAAACCAATCGCTCGCGCTATCGGCTGAAGCGCTTGGTAATAAATATCTTGAAAATCGTTTGTTAGAGATGAAAGCCTCGATTGAAGCTGGGGGTACCATCTCATCAACGGCGATTAGCAGTGGGGTGTTTACACCGTTGGTGATTCAAATGATCAGCGTTGGGGAAGAGACAGGGCGAATCGACGAGTTGCTATTGGAAGTGTCAGATTTTTACGATCGTGAAGTCGATTACGATTTAAAAACCTTAACCGCTCGCATAGAACCGATTTTATTAGTGATTGTCGCCGCGATGGTGCTGATACTGGCACTCGGGATTTTCTTGCCGATGTGGGGCATGCTTGATGCAATTAAAGGCTAGTGGCGATAATGTTCAGAAATCTAGGTTAGTTATCTGGTTATTACTGCTTATCCTTTTGGTTATGAGCTTTCTGTTTGCATGGCAAGCGGTTGAACAACAAGCCAGTAAATCAGCGTTGCAATTGGCTAATCAGCGCATAAATGAACGGGCAAGTTATTACAAACAACAATGGCTACTTGCAAAGCAACCAACCAGCCTCAAGATAGGCTCACAAAGGCTGAACTACACTAATACAGGATGGATAACACCTCTCAATCATCAATCGCAAGTAGATTGTAAATATTGGCTGGAGATTTTGTATCCAGAAACAGAGTTACTTGGCAGTCAGCCGCTTGAGGTTACCAATGAATCTATAGCGGGTCATTATCGTTGTTTGTATAACTATAATCAGAATGGATTTATTTCTATTAGTCTGATTGATAATAACTTTTCAGCAATAGTTGGCTTCTTAATTTAGTCGATTTATTGACATATGACATATAGCGAAACCATATAACCTCCGTATAATGCGGAGCAGAAACTAACGGGTTGTTACACTATGGCAAATAAGCAAACTGGTTTTACTCTGGTCGAGTTAGTGGTGGTGATTGTGGTTGTTGGACTACTCGCCGTTGCTGCGCTGCCGCGTTTTCTTGATGTGACCGATGAAGCAAAAAAGGCCAGCATTGAAGGTGTCGCGGGTGGATACGCGACAGGGGTTTTGTCCGCGCGTGCTCAGTGGGAAGCCGAAGCCAGGCCTTCGCTGAGCATCAATGGTGTTACGCGTAACTCAGTCAACTATGATGGCGTCAACTTTTGGCTGACCAGTTCAAATCAAGCTAATGGTAACTTCCGTGATGGTTACCCTTACGCGATCAATAACGATGACAGTAGTTTTCCTCTCTCACTGACCGATCAAGCATGCATTGATTTGATGGATAACTTACTGCAAAACCCACCACGAGTGGGGACGATAGCTGACGCTGAAAATAATTCAGATATCAAATATACCGCGCAAGCGAACGATGGTGATGCCACTTGTACCTACACACAAAAAGAGGGTAACAGCGATCACCAGTTTGTGTATGAAATTGAAACAGGTCGTGTGACCGTAACTTTGCAGTAACCCTGTAAGCAACCGACATAGAGAGAGTTAACGATGAAAAGACAAAGCGGTTTCACCCTAATTGAATTGGTGGTGGTGATTGTCATTTTAGGTATTTTAGCGGTCACCGCGGCACCGCGTTTTTTGAACTTGCAAGATGATGCTCGTCAAGCAACGTTAGAGGGCTTTAGAGGTGCAGTGGCAGGGGCTATGGGTATTTCTTATGGTCGAGCGGCGGTTTCAGGTATTGAAACAGTGCAATGGACGGCTACAACAACTAACACAATAGATGGAGTTCAGCACTCATTTGGTTATCCAATTGCAGATAATACAAACGGTATTGGTGCTACTATTGATCAGTCTGGTGACTTTATCGTGATTGCTGACTCTGGGGATAGTGGATCTAATGCCGCTACTATTGTATACGGTATTGCAAATTACAGTGGCGCTTGTGTTCGTTATACCGAAGCTAATAATGCAACCACACCAGCAACAGTAGTTCTAGTTGTGCCGGGAGCTGATAGTGAACCTACTACTGCATGTGATGTACCAGCACAAGCACCAGCACCTTAAAACTCGTAGTGGATTCTAAGGCCAGCCTCGCTGGCCTTTTTCTTCTTTCTATATTGCCTTTCCAGTCCTTCGCAAATTTCCTTGAAAAACAACAGCAATTGAATCGGCTAGGTTATACTTAGTGGTAGTTTTTTGACTTTGATTGTTGGCGAGTATGACACGCGTTAAAAACACTGGCTTTACATTGGTTGAACTGATTGTGGTGATCATCTTAGTCGCGATCGTCTCGCTCTATGCGGCCAGTCGCTACATTGGGCGTGGCAGTTTTGCGCCGATGGTCGCGCAAGAGCAGGTCATTTCGGTGATTCGCCAAGTGCAAGTTAATCGTATGCAGTCTAATGGGGCCAACTCATGCGCTGCCGATAGCAAGACCGCGCTTCGAGTTACCTCAACTTGCCTTGGATCCATTGAGGGCTGCACCCTTGCTAATGCTCAGCGCAGTGATAGGGTTTCGATTGACGAGGTTCGCTTCTCTCCAGTATTAAACTGCCTCGAATTCAATTTACTTGGTGAGCCTAGCCAGCGAGTAGAGCTGCAAATTCGTTCTCAATCCTCAATTTGCGCCGTTAGCATTGAAACCAATGGCTACGTGGCGCAAGGGAGTTGCACTTAATGCATAGTCGCCAACGAGTATCATCAGGGTTCACACTGATTGAAAGTGTGATTGTGATTATCGTTATGGGGTTGGCGATGCTCACCATTGCTAACTTTCTCGTTCCGCAAATCGCACGTTCGGGCGATCCGCATTATCAGACTCGCGCGGCCGCTTTAGGTCAAAGTGTGATGACGCAGATTTTGGCGCGCAGTTTTGACCATCATAGTGATTTTCAAGGTGGTTTGGTTCGTTGCTCATCAAGCGACACAGGCGCGACAGATTGCTCTGCGTTCAACGGTAATAGCCGCAGTCTCCGCATTGATAGCGATCGTGGCGAAACGGATGATAATCCTAATCGATATGACGATGTTGATGACTTTATCGGTTGTTGGACGCCAAATGCTACCGCGGGCTGTCACGATCTTAATCATTTAATTGGCGATAGCAATGGCACCTATCGAAACTTTCGCTTGGATATTACGGTGGCTTATGCCAATGCGTCTGATGCGAGTTTAAAACGAATTTCGTTGACCCTATCAGCCAGTAACCACACACCAATTTCGTTTATTGGCTACCGAGGTAACTACTGATGCGTCAGCGTGGTTTTACCTTAATTGAGATGATTTTAACCATTGTCGTCGGTGGTATTTTGGTGTTGGGTATTGCCGGATTTGTCGAGCTTGGCGCACGAGGCTACGCCGACACCGTCGATCGTCAACGCTTGCAGACCCAGGCTAAATTTGTGTTAGAGAAAATGTCTCGTGAAGTGCGCCACGCGGTGCCAAACCTGTTTCGTTCGCAAGATAATTGCGTGTTCTTTTATCCTATTGTGTATTCGGGGTTCTATGCTATCTCGAATAATGATATCGAGTTTATTGTCGGTCAGCGAGATGACCTAGATGCAAGCAGTTTTGACAATTTAGCCATGATTATCAACCCTACCACCAATCTCACTGTACGTGATGATTCATTCTCTTTGACGGGGAGGGTAACGGCCTTAGCCAATCAGGTATTCTCGGTTGCAAATCAAGCCGGTAACCTTAGCAGTGAATCGGTCGCCAAGCGGTATTATATCTTTAATCCCAATCAAGAACGCCGCTATTGTATTGCTTCATTGGCAGGTCAAGGCAGAGTTGAAAGAGATGGCGCGGCCCTGTCAGATTTTGTGGTTAGCGGCGTGTTGGAATACCTGCCAGCCACGGTGCAAAATAATGGCTTAGTGCATACCAATTTAACTTTCGCGCAAAATGGTGAAACAACTAACTTTGAACAACAGATACAGGTGATCAATGTTCCCTAAACGCCAGCGAGGTAACCTCTACATAGTGGTGATATTTGTGCTTGTTGTAATGGGCTTTCTTGCTACCGCACTGAGTCGAATAGAATTATCCAACAGTGATGCGCATACCCGTGACGTTCTGGGCACTCAAGCTTGGTTGTTGAGTCACTCGGTTAACGAGCTAGCCTTGACGCTGTTTTATCCGCTCAGCTCGACAAGCTCTGCAATCGCTGCTCATTGTGATCCTGATGGAAACAGCAATACCAGTGATGTGTCTGTTGAGCTGCAAAATCGAGCCAATCAGCTCATCAGTACAGTGGCAAGTTGCCGTAACGTCACGCTAAGTTGTAACGTAAAAGGGCCCCTTGATGGCGAAACATTTTATCGACTTGAAAGCAGCGTGACTTGTGGCTCAGGGTTATCACAAGTGGTAAGAAGTCAGCAAGTATGGGTGAAGGAATGATGATCAACAAACAATTGGGTATTTTACTATCATTATTTTCTTTGAGCTTGTGGTACTCACCGCTGCTGCTGGCCAATACATGTCAGGTTGACCCTAGTGTGGGATTTAAAGTGGTATTCTCGATTCAAAATTCTGGTTTGAATGAGTCATTAGATGGTATCAAAGCGGTCGGCGGCAACAATACTTCTATCCCGATTTGGACTAATGATGATAGCGTTCCAAACACAAGTGACGGAGCCCCTTTTATTCGAGACCCTGATTTTATGGTGGTTGGCGGAGACTACTCTGTACAGTTGTTATTTTTTCCTGCCGCGAGTGGTAGTAGTGTAGGCCAACTTGATTACTATGTTGATGATGGTTCAGGCTATATTTTTATTGGCTCTTATCCAGCGGACTTGAAGGGGATTCACCCCAATAAAGTTCAGTTATCTGGTGAGGGGACCTTGTCCTTGAGCTGTAACAAACCCGTGGTGCCACCTCCCACTCCTTTACCTGATCTATGTAATTATTTCCCAGAATCTTTGCAAACAAACCGCTACGTGAGGGCAGGTTCAGGTTGGCAGCAATGGGATGGTTATTTGAGTATCTCAGGAGGGAGCGGAGCCGGTAACCGTATCTTTTTAGATCAATTCACTCGTTCACAACCTCTGGCCTTTGCAAGTTCGCAAGTCAATGGCAATAGTAACAATGCGTGTGTTTATAGAGATGGCGTTAATGCTGGCGGTAGCTGTACGGTAAGTCGTGACCGCAACGTGTTTCCTTTAGGACCGCCGCAGCCGAATTCATTTGATTATGGTGGTGAAAATATTGTCTCGCCCAATGGCGGCAATGTCTTGCTTTCACCAGGCTTGTACAACTCTTTTGCTTTTGGAGTTAATGGCAGTTCGATAACGCTTCAGCCCGGTGAGTATTGGGTTAGCAACCTTAACTTCAACAATAATGATATTGCGCTCTACGTTACGGGTAAAGTTGTGTTGCACTACAACCAAATCAACTTTAGTCAAAATAGTCGTGTTTACCTCAATGCGGCGAAGAATGAGGCGGAAGACGGAAGCTTTGATCACAATAACCTGTCACTTATTGGCCATGGAAGTAATGCCCAATTTTATCCGCAACGCGGTAGTGATATCAGACTGAATGGCAATATTTATATATCTATACAGGCGTCGGCGGGGTTTGATGTTAACGCGGTGGATCGCTTTCAAATGCAAGGTTCGATCAGTGCACCAGTGGTTAACTTCCGAGCGACAGACAATAGTTATATCAAAACCAAACCCGTTAGTGGTTGTTATTTGCCTCCAGAAAATCCAATCGTTAACAGTATCGACATTAAACCCTTTAATTACCATTTAACCTGCGAAAACGATCCGCAAGATATTATCGAAGTGCATATATTAGATAGCGATAGCAACTTGGTTTCGGGCCACAGCCCGACGTTAACTCAGGAGGCTGGCAGTAACTTAGTGATCACCAGTCTTGGTGAAGCGAATGGGATCGCACGGTTTCGAGTGCGTACCTCTACGCCAGCCTCGCTAGGTGACTATCTATTAAAAGCCACGCTCAATATCGATGGCGATACCTATGCAGATAGTGATTTTGTTCGTTACGTACCGTATCGATTTCGCCTTGACGATCAAGCGGTCTTTGCTGGGCAAAATACGAATGTCGCCGTAAAGGTTGAAGCTTGTAGCAATGGGAATGTGATTGATCTCGGCTACAGCGGTTCGCCGAGCGCTGCGTTTATCTATAATCGACCTAATAACGCGGTTGTTGATCCAAGTGACTTCTCTTTTAGCGCCGATCTTAACAACAATAACCGTACCGCGGTGATGAACTTTAAAGAGTCAGGACATATCACGGTGAGCGTGGAGGATGAAGGATTCGACTGCTCAGGGCAAGATGACTGTCCTGCTGAAGGAGGAGCGCTCAAAGGCGAATTTTCCGTCTACTCAAGGCCATGGAAAATCGCCATTTGTGATGTCGCTGATAGTACAGCTACGATTGCCAATCCGGCTACGACGACTGCTGCACCTGGCTTTCTTGCCGCAGGCGCTGAGTTTGATGTGACCTATCGTCCGATTGTACACAGTGATTCTCGCAATGGCGCGACGAACGAGTGTGCTTATCCAGTGACGGGGAATTACCCACTTGATAATGGGCCACTCGAATTATCAACCCAGTTAGCCTATCCGAACAATGGTGATAGTGGCGCCATCAGCCCTGGGGTGACGAGCTTTATCCCTAATGATGGGCTGGACAAAACAGTGCGCCACCGCTGGACTCAGGTCGGTACTCTTAAGCTTGAAACCAACGCCAGTTACCTCAATTTAGCGGTTATGCCTGACCAACAAAATATTGGTCGTTTCTATCCCGACTTTTTCACCATCGAAACCAACGCGTGGAATGATCCAA
Source organism: Vibrio sp. NH-UV-68 (assembly GCF_042940635.1). Lineage (NCBI taxonomy): Bacteria > Pseudomonadati > Pseudomonadota > Gammaproteobacteria > Vibrionales > Vibrionaceae > Vibrio > Vibrio sp. NH-UV-68. Next base: position 2,761,734 of record NZ_CP134975.1, on the reverse strand, counting down.
CGACAGGAGTGGGTGACCAAGGCTTCACTTATATGAACCAGCCGTTTGAGAATGTCACTGCAACGGTGGGGGCATTTAATCTGCAAGGGGGACCAGTGAGTAATTACGGATTGTTTGCTGAGGAACTGCAGGCCGTGTTCGCCATGGACAATCAAGATAGATTGGAAAACGCTGATGTCGCTAGCTTGGCGACCCAATCGGATTATCAAGGACATCAGTGGGTATTAGATAGTAATGAAATTGTCTGGGCTAAATTATCTGACTTAACCCCAGACGGCCCGTTTAACTACTTTTTTGGTCAGAGCCTTGATGTGAGTTTGACGGTTGCGGAGTCGGTGGTTGGCGATCCGGTGCAATTCAAGCTTTCAGCAAGCGATAGCAATGCCACCACCACCCAAGTGCTTCCTGATGATCAACCGCGATTGGTTTTTGGCCGATATGATCTTACCGATGTCGGTGGTGTCGAAGATGCGACACTGACGGTACCGCTGCAGGTTCAGTATTGGAATGGTTCGCGATTTGTCATTAATCCTGATGACAGTTTCTCTATCTTTGATGGTTCACATTACTGTAGTGAGATGGTTTGGCCTAACGCGGGGGAGTCTGGTGATAATGTGCGTTTAAGTGGCAACGGTGTGCTCGATCAAGGTACTTCTTTAGCGCTGAATGCAACCCAAACTATTGCCGCGCGCGAACAGGTTGAGTTGTGGTTGAGGCTCGATGATAGTGCTTCATCGACAAACTGTAATGGCGTCAATAATGGGCAAGTTTGGTTGATGTACGATTGGGATCAGGATCAAACTAGCGAAGAAAATCCGTCAGCAGTGGTCACGTTTGGTATTTTCCGCGGTAACGACCGAGTAATTTTTCGTGGTGAACCGGGCCTAACCGGGCTGTAATTATTGTCAATTATTTGCCCATCGTTAGGAATCTGTTAGAAATTGCGTGTTTCAGCCCATGTTTACACTTCAATGCCTTGCTGCGGAGGCAAGGCATTGGTACATTTAGTGCAATTTTCTATCTTCTAATTCTTTCAGGACGAGCGAAGAATATGTTCAAAAAACTTCGTGGCATATTTTCAAATGACCTATCTATCGATTTAGGTACTGCCAACACTCTTATCTACGTAAAAGGACAGGGCATTGTCCTCGACGAGCCTTCCGTTGTAGCCATCCGTCAAGATCGCAAAAGCGCCGGAAAAAGCGTCGCTGCGGTTGGTCATGCTGCAAAACAAATGTTAGGCCGTACGCCAGGGAATATCTCTGCGATCCGTCCAATGAAAGATGGCGTTATTGCCGACTTTTATGTGACCGAAAAAATGCTGCAACACTTCATTAAGCAAGTGCACGACAACAGCGTACTCAAACCAAGCCCGCGCGTTTTGGTGTGTGTACCATGTGGTTCCACTCAAGTTGAACGTCGTGCTATTCGTGAATCGGCGCTTGGTGCGGGTGCGCGTGAAGTTTATCTGATTGATGAGCCTATGGCGGCGGCGATCGGTGCTGGTTTACGTGTCTCTGAACCGACAGGTTCAATGGTGGTCGACATCGGTGGTGGTACCACGGAAGTGGCAGTCATCTCACTCAATGGTGTGGTTTATTCGTCGTCAGTCCGTATCGGTGGTGACCGTTTTGATGAAGCGATTATCAATTATGTTCGTCGTAACTACGGCAGCTTGATTGGTGAAGCGACGGCGGAAAAGATCAAACATGAGATCGGTTCAGCCTATCCAGGTGATGAAGTTGAAGAGATCGAAGTGCGCGGACGTAACCTTGCAGAAGGTGTACCACGTAGCTTTAGCCTCAACTCAAACGAAATTCTTGAAGCATTGCAAGAGCCACTAACGGGCATTGTGTCTGCCGTTATGGTGGCACTAGAACAATGTCCACCTGAGTTGGCATCAGATATTTCTGAAAACGGCATGGTATTAACAGGTGGTGGTGCACTACTGAAAGATATTGATCGCCTTCTAACCGAAGAGACAGGGATCCCAGTGGTGATTGCTGAAGAGCCATTGACGTGTGTTGCACGTGGCGGCGGTAAAGCTCTAGAGATGATCGACATGCATGGTGGCGATCTGTTTAGCGAAGAATAATCGAATTCTCTTGGTGAAAGCCAAGAGCAGTAAGATAAGGATCTCATAGTTTATGAAGCCTATTTTTGGCCGGGGACCTTCACTTCAGTTACGCCTATTTTTTGCCATTATTCTATCAGCCAGCTTTATGCTGGCTGATAGTCGTTTAGGTGCATTTGCTCAAGTGCGTTATTTACTCAATAGCTTAGTTGCGCCGATTCAGTACTTAGCCGATGTTCCGCGGGTGATGTTTGATGGCGCTTACGAGCGCTTTAACGTACGCCAAGACTATATGGAAAGTACGCGGGTGCTAAAGCGTGAAGTTCTGCGCCTTAAAAACGATCTGCTACTGCTTGATCAGTATCGTGAAGAGAACCAAAGACTGCGTAAGTTATTGGGTTCATCGTTTATTCGAGATGAGCGCAAGGTCGTGACGGAAGTAATGGCGGTAGATACCTCACCTTATCGTCACCAAGTTGTTATTGATAAAGGCATGATTGATGGTGTTTACGTTGGCCAACCTGTGGCGAATGAGAAAGGCATTGTCGGTCAAGTGACCTTTGTTTCGGCGCACAATAGCCGTGTACTGTTACTCACCGATAGCCTGAGTGCGATTCCGGTACAAGTGATTCGTAACGACATTCGAGTAATTGCGTCAGGCACGGGAAAAAGCGATCGCATTAACCTTGACCATATCCCGATTAGCCTCGATATCGAAGAGGGCGATCTGTTAGTCACCTCGGGCTTGGGCGGTATCTATCCTGAAGGTTTTCCGGTGGCACATGTAGCGAAAGTTGAGCGAGATACGGCACGTGAATTTGCCGTGATTGAGGCCGAACCTGTGGTCGACTTTGAACGTCTGCGTTACCTGTTATTGATCTGGCCAAACGATTCTCGTCAGGAGAAAGTTCAACAAGTATTGCCTGAGAATCTTGAGGAGTAACCGCAATGGCAAATAGTGTACTAAAAGGTAAACTTGTCATTGCTGGCTCGTTTTTGATTGCTCTGACGCTGCAAACTATTCCATGGCCAGGCATGTTGGACTTACTGCGTCCGTCATGGTTGCTACTGGTGACCTGTTACTGGGTGCTGGCTCTGCCGCATCGAGTGAATGTTGGTTCAGCCTTGGTGTTGGGCTTATTGTGGGATTTGCTGCTTGGTTCAACGCTAGGAATTCGCGGCATGATGATGTCGATTGTCATTTATCTGGTCGCGCTCAATTTCCTCGTCTTACGCAATATGGCCTTGTGGCAGCAAGCGATTGTCATTGGCACGATATCCGTGATGTTGGATATTTTGATCTTTTTCGGCGAATACCTGATTCAAGATGTCACATTTAATCCAGTCTCGTTATGGAGCGGTCTAATTAACTGCATTTTGTGGCCGTGGATGTTCTTATTAATGCGTCGGGTACGACGCCATTGGCATATTAGATAGAAAATGAAGCAAACACTGATTCTGGCTTCGGCCTCGCCGCGCCGTAAAGAGCTACTGACTCAACTGGGCTATCAGTTTGATGTCATCAAAACGGATGTTGAGGAACAGCGCCAATCTGGTGAAGGTGCTTACAACTACGTTGCGCGATTATCGCAAGACAAAGCAAGAGCGGCGGTGAAGCTGCAGCCAGATTCGGTAGTGATTGGCTCTGATACGATTGTCGTCTGCGATGAGAAGGTATTGGAAAAGCCGGATGATTTAGCGCATGCTAAACAGATGCTGATGATGCTTTCAGATCGAGCACATCAAGTGATGACAGCCGTGACTGTCATGACTAAAGAGATTCAAGAGACTGTGGTTGTGACCACAGACGTATGGTTTAAACCCTTGTCAGAGCAAGAAATAGAACAATATTGGCAAACGGGTGAGCCATGCGATAAAGCTGGTAGTTATGGAATTCAAGGTCTCGGTGGACGATTTGTCACTCGGATTGAAGGTAGTTATTACGCCGTCGTCGGCTTGCCTCTCTATGAAACTGACCAGCTCTTGCACAAATTCTTATAATTATTTTTGAGGTGCGCTCATGAGTGCAGAGTTGTTGATCAACGTGACCCCGAGTGAAACTCGTGTGGCCATGATTGAAGGGGGAGCCCTTCAAGAAATCCACGTCGAACGTGAAGCAAAGCGCGGTATTGTTGGAAATATTTATAAAGGTAAAGTCAGTCGAGTGCTACCGGGTATGCAGGCGGCTTTTGTTGATATCGGTTTAGAAAAAGCCGCTTTTTTACATGCTTCCGATATTGTCCCGCATACTGAATGTGTTGCAGAGAACGAAAAGCAGCAGTTTCAAGTGCGTGATATTTCAGAGTTAGTTCGTCAAGGGCAAGATATCGTCGTGCAAGTGGTTAAAGATCCACTCGGCACCAAAGGTGCCCGGTTAACCACGGACATCACCTTGCCTTCACGCTATTTGGTGTTTATGCCCGGGGCAAGCCATGTTGGGGTCTCTCAGCGTATCGAAAGTGAAGGTGAACGCAACCGCTTGAAGAAAGTGGTCGGCAAGTATTGTGATGAAGATGGTGGCTTTATTATTCGCACCGCTGCAGAAGGCGCTGACGACAAAGAGCTTTCTCAAGATGCCGCATTTCTTAAGCGTTTATGGTCAAAAGTCAATGAACGTCGCAGCAAGTACAAAACCCGTTCTGCCTTATATGGTGAGCTTGGTTTATCACAGCGTATCTTGCGTGATTTTGTTGGCACCGAATTAAATAAGATCTTAGTCGATTCACGCCAAGAATTTGAAAACCTCAAAGAGTTTACTTCTGAGTATGTTCCTGAACTGACGGACAAGCTTGAGCTTTACGAAGGTGATAAACCGATCTTCGATATGTATGACACCGAAAACGAGATTCAACGCTCTCTGGATCGTAAAGTTGAACTTAAATCGGGTGGCTATTTGATCATCGATCAAACCGAAGCCATGACCACCGTCGACATCAATACAGGTGCGTTTGTCGGGCGTCGCAACCTCGAAGAGACCATCTTTAATACCAATATCGAAGCGACTCAGGCTATCGCTCGCCAACTGCGACTGCGTAATCTTGGTGGGATCATCATTATCGACTTTATTGATATGATTTCAGATGAGCACCGCAATCGAGTATTAGTGTCATTGGCAACGGCGCTGGATAAAGACCGAGTCAAAACCAATATTAACGGTTTCACTCAGCTGGGGCTGGTGGAAATGACACGTAAACGCACTCGAGAAAGCATTGAACATGTTCTGTGTTCGAGCTGCCCAACGTGTGAAGGCCGAGGTAGCGTCAAAACGGTTGAATCTGTCTGTTATGAAATTTTACGTGAAATTACCCGCGTTAATCGTGCTTATGATGCTGATAAATTTGTTGTTTATGCTGCACCTGCCGTGGTCGATGCTTTGCAGGGCGATGAGTCACATGCATTGGCTGAGTTGGAAGTATTTATTGGTAAGCAAGTTAAAATTCAAGCTGAGCCTTTGTACATCCAAGAGCAATTTGACGTTGTCATGATGTAAAGGCAGGTTGTGAATTCCACGCTTACGCGCTTAACGCGATTTTTTCTCTGGTTTACAGTGTCGGTACTGGTGCTATTGGCGATTACCGTCACTGGGCTCCGTATCGCCTTGCCGCAGCTCAACCACTTTCAACCTCAGATCCAAGCTTGGATCAATCAAAGCTCAGGACTTGAGTTTGAAATCAGCGAAATTCACGGTTTCTGGCGTAATACCCATCCGTCAGTTTCGCTGCGTGGGGCTAAGGCTAATACGCCGAAAAGCAGTGGAATTGAGTTTTCTGCTCAAAATGTCGAGATTGAACTCGACCTCTTTCAATCGCTGATTCAACGCCAACCTGTGGTGGCGGATCTGAGTATTCATCAGCTTAACCTCGACATTAGTTCAGTTGAGTGGGTCACTGACAGCGATACGCCGGAGCTTAATCCTCAGGGAGAGCAAAAAACTGTTATCGAGCAACTTGATCAATTGCTGTTGCGTCAGCTAGATAGCTTTTCTCTGAAGCAGTCAAAAATTCACTTCTTAGGTATTGATGGTATACCGCGCGACCTTGAGATTACCCACTTACAGTGGCAAAACGATGGCCGTCGCCATTTGGCCGATGGTGAAGTTAATCTTGCGCAAAGTAATGTTAACTCAGCCAGAGTCAAAGCTGACTTCATCGATCACGGTTCACTCAGTGAGGTCAGTGGTGAATTCTATGCCTCTGCGCAAAATGTTCTTATTACTCCGTGGCTGACTAAGTATTTCCAAAGTGAAATGGGAATTGATAAAGGCCAAGTAAGCTTTAGTAGTTGGTTAACATTAGAACGAAATCAACCAGTTAGCGCTTATGTTGAATTGCAGTCATCCGAGTTGATTTGGCAAGAAGGCAAACGCCATGAGCTGTTTCTAGAGTCAGGTGTTTTAGAACTTGAGCCGCGTAAAAGCGGTTGGCAAGTAAATGCTTACTCACTTAATTTATATACCGATGACAAAGCCTGGCCAGAACTCGACATGGCATTTGATTGGCAGCCGGATGTTTGGCGTATCAACGTTTCTCAGCTTGATGTTGCGGCCATCACACCCCTCTTCAAACTGGTGCCAGAATCCAATACTGCCAATGAGTTTCTCGAAAAATTGTCGCTGGGTGGATTGGTCGAAGACATCCGGATCTCCGCTCATGGAGGCTGGGAGAATCTGCACTATTCGGCCGAGCTTAGTCAGGGCAGTATGTCGCAATGGGAATTGCTGCCAGAGGTACATCAGTTATCAGCGTCGATCGCAGGTAACCTGCAACAGGCGCAGGCCCATGTCACATTGATTGACGATACGTTACCTTATGGTGAGGTGTTTCAAGCCCCGCTGAATATCAAACAAGGTCAAGTTGATCTGGTGTGGCAAAATAGTCAACATGGCTGGAGTTTGTGGGCTGATAAAGTCACTGCCGCCACCCCAGATCTGCAAGTGTTGGGGGCATTTCGTCTTGATTTTCCCGACCACCAAAGCCCATTTCTTTCCTTCTATGCCGAAGCCGACTTATACAACGCGGGTGAAACTTGGCGTTATCTGCCGACCTTAGCGCTTGGTCAAAGTCTCACGGATTATTTAAGTACTGCGATTCAGGCTGGTAAGGTCAATACCGCAAAACTGCTGTGGTATGGGGAATTGGGCGATTTTCCCTATCAAAATAACAATGGCATGTTCCAAGCGTGGGTAGGCTTAAAACAAGCAAAATTCAGCTTTGATACCGCGTGGCCATCGATTACTGATCTTCAGCTCGATTTGCTGTTCCAAAATGACGCCATGTACTTGGACTCTCATAGTGCCACTTTAATGGATGTCGATGCGAAGCGTATTACTGGCCGTATTCCACACTTAGCTCCGGGCGGGCATATTGAAATAGAAGCCCAAGCGGTTGCCGAGGGGAATGCGGTACGTGATTACATGACCGCATCTCCGTTAGTGGATTCGGTTGGCGCTGCATTGACCGCAGTACAAGTCGATGGTCTGGTTGAGTCGAGCTTTCAGCTTAATATTCCGTTTGACAGTACAAAGGAAGCTCGCGCTTGGGGTTATGCCGATCTTGCCGATAATCACGTTACGATTGAAGCGCCGCCAATGACACTGGAAACGGTATCGGGCCGAGTGAAATTTGATAACGACGTTGTCAGTGCGGCAGGCCTTGAAGCGACACTGCTGACGCAGCCAGTGGCGATTGATTTTAGTGGTGAAAACATTGCACAAGGTTATGGTGTGGCAATTGATGTTGTTGGTGATTGGGACATCAAACCACTGACGCCATACCTTGGTAAACATTGGTTAGGCCCAGTTGATGGTCATGCACCATGGCGCATGGATGTCGACATCCAGCTTAATGATGTCGGTTTTACCTATCAAGTTGATACCGAAGCAGATTTAAAGTTGGTAAGTAGTCACTTACCACAGCCTTTAGCGAAATCGTTTGGCGAGGCAGGGAAAGCTCGCTTGCAAGCTTCGGGTAATCAAGAAAGCATTACGGCGCGAGTGCAAATCCCCAACTTTAAATATCAAGCTGAAATTGATATTCGACCGAACGTTCCTGTTCTGACCGATACCAATTTAGTACTTGGCAAAGGCAGTTTTAAAATTAGTCCTGTGGTGGGTCATCAAGCGCAGATCAGGCTCGATTCATTCGACTTAGATGATTGGCTTGAAATGTTGAGTGCAGATCAAGGGCCGTCTCAAGCGATACTGGCAAAGTTAAAAACGCCTGAAATCCCTTTTCCTGCAAGAATTGATATTGATGCCAAGGAGTTGCGTATTGCAGGCATCGACTGGAATGATGTCGACTTTAGCGCTAAGCGCAAAGGGTTGGGTTGGTATCTCAGCTTGGATAGCCAAGAAGCCAAAGGCGAGGCGAATTATCTGGATCCGTATGACTTGTCTGTGGCGCTAGAACGATTGCATGTCTACGTCCCGGCATTGGATGAAGAGCGTCAAGAACCATTGATGTTTGAGCCAGAAAATTCTGACCGACCACTGATCAGTGCGTTTGAGCGTCAGGTTCATCAGCAAATTCCTAATATCACGCTGACCATTGATGATTTTTGGCTACAGGGCTATCGGGTTGGCAAGGCGCATCTCGATTTACAGCGTCAAGGCGATAAACTTGAGTGGAAAAATCTCACATTTGAAAGCGGCACCAACCGAGCCGATATCAAGGGCTGGTGGTTACTGAATGAAACACAAAGTCACACTCAATTTGATATCCACATCTCGGGCGAAAATAACAGTGACGTGATGGAGCGCTTTGGTATTACCAGCGGAATTCAACGTGCGCCTTTTGATATCACCGCCGATGTGCAATGGGATGGCTCGCCTTGGTCTGGGCGGATGGATACCCTCTCGGGCGAGGTCTCGACTAAGCTAGGTAAAGGGTTCATTTCTGATGTCAGTGGCGCGGCAAGATTGCTGGGGTTATTTAGTTTAGATTCGATTATTCGTAAAATGCAGCTTGATTTCAGTGATGTGTTTGACAAAGGGATGGCATTTAATTCGATTACTGGCAGTGGCTCGATTCGTAACGGTATTTTTCTTACTAATGATATCGAGATGGATGCAGTGGCCGGTGAAATGACCATCAAAGGTCTAGCCAATCTAAATACCCGTATGGTCGATGCCGAAGTGAAGTTCGTACCGGATATAACGTCAGGTCTGCCAGTACTGACGGCTTTTGCAGTGGCACCACAGACCGCTTTGTATGTTTTGGCCATTACCACGGTGATTTCACCTGTCGTTGAAGTGTTTACTCAGGTTGACTATCAAGTCAAAGGGCCGTTAGATGCACCTGTCGTTAAAGAGCTGTCACGCAGTAGAGGTGAATTTAAATTACCAGAGAAACTGCGCACAGTGATTGAATAAGGATAATACTCATGGAACGAGTCGGTTTAATACAAATGACCTCAGGGCCCGACCCTGAGCTCAATTTATCGTACATTAAACAGCAGGTGATGCAGCTTGCGCAGCAGGGAGCTGAACTGATCGTCACGCCAGAAAATGCTTTAGTGTTTGGTAGTCGTAGTGATTACCATCAAGTGGCTGAACCTCTGGCTGATGGACCACTACAAAAAGCGCTTGCCAGTATCGCCGATGAATATGGTGTGTGGCTACTTATCGGCAGTATGCCGATAAGCCGAAATAATGGCGTAACAACCACCTGTTTACTGTTTTCACCACAGGGTGAGTTGGTGTGTCACTATGATAAGTTGCACATGTTTGATGTTGATGTCGCCGATGGTCATCAACGTTACCGCGAGTCAGAAACGTTCACGCCAGGTCAGCAAGTCGTCGATTACAGCACGCCATTTGCCCACCTAGGCCTGACGATCTGTTATGATGTACGCTTTCCTGCACTGTATAGTGAACTGGCGCGATTAGGCGCTAATGTGATCACTGTCCCAGCGGCCTTTACGGCTGTCACTGGCCGCGCCCACTGGCAAACATTACTGCGCGCGCGTGCGATTGAAACACAAGCTTGGGTGATTGCCGTCAATCAAGTGGGCACCCATCCCTGCGGTCGTGAAACATGGGGGCACTCAATGGTGATTTCGCCATGGGGTGAGGTGATCGCTTCACTGACCGATCAAGTCGGTAATATATTGGTCGATATCGACTTAAGCCAAGTAGAACAATTAAGAGCAGCCATGCCGATTCGTCAGCATGCTCGATTCAGCAACCAGTTACAAAAAGAGTAAGAGCACATATATGACTATAAACCACGTAGAAAATGCGTTGCTAAAACCCGCCGGTTTGGGAGAAAAAGAGATCATCGACACGTTGGCGAGTATTGCAACTCGTCAAATCGATTATGCAGATATCTATTTTCAATCTAGCTGGCATGAATCGTTAGTGCTTGAAGACAGCATTATTAAAGATGGCTCGTTTAACATCGATTGTGGTGTCGGTGTACGCGCGGTCGCTGGTGAGAAAACTGGCTTCGCTTACTCAGATCAGATTCAACTCGAAGGCCTTAAGCAGAGTGCCCATGCGGCGCGAGGTATCGCACAGCAAGGTCAAAATGGTCAGCTTCAAGCGTTTAAGCGCAATGAGAATCAGCATTACTATGCTGCTGTTAACCCACTGGAAAGTTGGGCAAAAGAACAAAAAACACAACTGCTGAAAGAGTTGGATGCTTATATTCGTACTAAAGAGCCGTTGATTAAAGAAGTCTCGATTAGTCTAAGTGGTGTGCATGAGCAAGTGTTGGTTGCAGCAACCGATGGCACCTATGCTGGTGATATTCGACCATTGGTGCGTTTATCGATCAGTGTGCTGGCACAACAGGGTGAGCGCCGCGAGCGAGGTAGTGCTGGTGGCGGTGGTCGCTTTGACTATGACTTTTTCCTCAGTGAGAGTGAAGGGGCTAAAGTCGCTTACCAATATGCCGATGAAGCAATTCGTACCGCGTTGGTTAATTTAGCTGCGGATGCTGCTCCTGCAGGGACGATGCCTGTTGTTCTCGGTTCTGGCTGGCCTGGTGTATTACTCCATGAAGCGGTCGGACATGGCTTGGAAGGCGACTTTAATCGTAAAGAGGCTTCTGTCTTTAGCGGTAAGATTGGTCAAAAGGTGACTTCTGATCTTTGTACTATCGTTGATGATGGTACGCTAAAAGATCTGCGTGGTTCACTTAATATCGATGACGAAGGGGTGAATGGTCAATACAACACCTTAATCGAAAACGGTGTGTTAAAAGGCTATATGCAAGATAAGCTCAATGCTCGTTTGATGGGAGTTAGCCCAACGGGTAATGGCCGCCGTGAGTCTTATGCGCACCTGCCGATGCCACGGATGACCAATACCTATATGTTGCCTGGACAGCATACTCCTGAAGAGATTATTTCAACCGTGAAGAAGGGCTTATATGCACCGAACTTTGGTGGTGGGCAAGTGGATATTACCTCAGGTAAGTTTGTGTTCTCAGCATCGGAAGCGTATTTGATTGAAGACGGAAAAATCACTCGTCCCGTCAAAGGGGCCACGCTGATCGGTTCTGGTATTGAAGCGATGCAGCAAGTCTCTATGGTCGGTAACGATCTCAGCATTGACCGTGGTGTTGGTGTGTGTGGTAAAGCGGGTCAGAGTATTCCTGTCGGGGTTGGTCAGCCGACGCTTAAGTTAGATTCAATTACGGTCGGTGGTACTGAGTAAAGCCAGAGCAGGCTTCGCCTTTCGAGAGATGAGAGCGGCGATATCGTTGAAAGTTATTAACGGTGACTGTTCTCGTTTATTCCTAATCGCCTGAAAGTAAAAGAAAAGGGTTGGCACATAGTGCCAACCCTTTAAATTTTCTCGCTAAATCCCATCACGTTCAATAGGGCAACTCATACAGCGTGCACCGCCACGGCCACGTCCTAGCTCGTTGCCCGGAATGGTCAACACTTCAATGCCTGCCTTATCGTATTTCTCATTGGTATAAACATTACGCTCATAGCCGATCACCACTCCCGGCTTAACCGTAAGTACGTTATTGGCGTCATTCCACTGTTCGCGTTCAGCTTCATAGCTATCACCACCGGTGGTAATGATCTTAAGGTAGTCAAGATCAAGCGCTTGTTCGATTGCGTGGATAAAGCTTGGCACTTTTTCGACCTTCATCTCACCGCCATCTTTAGCGGTTAAACTCCAGGTGTTAAGGTCTTTACGCATGATTTCTGGGTAAACAGAAAACGTGTCGATATCCATATGCGTCATAACGGTATCAAGGTGCATGCAAGAGCGGTGTTTTGGTAGCTCAATTGCAATCACTTGTTTGGCCTGGCCATGTTTAAACAAGTTTGCCGCAAGGTTTTCAACACCTTGAGCCGTGGTCCGTTCAGACATCCCGACCAAAACGGCGCCCTTGCCGATAACCAGAACATCACCGCCTTCAATATTCGCGTTGTCGTAATGCAGATCTTCATCGCCAAAGTACTTGATGAAGTCTTGTCCAGCAAAGACTGGATGCCAGCGATAGATGGCTCGAAGGTGGTTGGTTTCACGCTGACGGGCCGCTTTCATCATTGGGTTGAGCGACACACCACCGTATACCCAACATGAGGTATCGCGTGTGAAAAGGTGATTAGGTAACGGCTCAATCACAAAGTCGAGCGGCCGATGCATACTTGGTAGCATTGAGGCGGACTGAATGGGTAGCTCTGAGTAAGCCAGGCCCCCAAGCAGTATCGTGGCGAGATGGTCGTTATCCATATCTAATAAGTAATGGCGTAAATCTCTGGCGAAAGTGGGGCCGTAGCGCAAATCTGAAATTTGCGTATTGAGTAGCCAGCTTTTTGCTTCCTCGACGGCTAAGGTTTCAACCAACAGATCGTGCAGTAGTAACACCTCGACGCCTTGGTTTGTCAGTGTCTGAGCAAACTTATCATGCTCTTCACCAGCGGCCTCGACAGCGAGAACGTCATCAAACAGTAATTCGTGACAGTTTGAAGGGGTGAGGTGGGTGAGTGCGCGCTCAGGTCGGTTTAACAATACTCGTCTTAATTGACCAACTTCTGAGCCTACGTACAACTTACTCATCATGTATCCTTACTTATTATTCCTGAGCCTAGTTATGTCAAGATTGTTATAAAGATGCAAGCCTATTTAATGGATGGATGAGTGGCTAAAAATGGATATGTTAGTCATATGTTCTGATGTGTGGTGGTTTTATGCGAACTATCACTATTGTTGACTTTTGTTACTCAGGCGTTGAACTGCGTTGCTATTCGTCTCGATTGGCGGTCATGAATGCGAAATGCCGCTATAATCGAGCATAGCTATGCAGATATCAGCAAGGTGGATTAAAATAGTCATGTTTTTATTCATTTCCCACCTTGCTTGGGATATGCAAATAGACAAGATAAAAACGCATAAAGCCTAAGCATAACCAGCTTTAGCCGCACAGATAGAATGTTCTGAATTACCACATTGCTAAAAAAATGTTAATTGTCATTGTTGTGAAGTGGATCTTACTTGATCGCTAGCAATTCTGCGGATAAAGATCTGGATCTTGGCCGATTTCAGGTAGTATTTTCACTGGATCCATGCGATATTTCACCGCTGTTACTTATGATCAATTTTGTCACTATCTGGAGCACGACATATGTCTCATGAAGATGAATATCTATCTGTTGAAGCGTTAATTGAAATTCAAAAAGAGGATACTCGCGATATCATTCAAGCCTTATTGGAAGATGGCAGTGATCCAGATGCTTTGTACGATATTGAACATCATCTTTTTGCTGAAGATTTCAACACACTAGAAAAAGCGGTAGTTGAAGCGTTCAAGATGGGCTTTGAAGTCCTTGAAGCTGAAGAGACAGAAGACGAAGATGGCAAAAAGTTACTCTGCTGTGATGCGACCATGGAGTCGACACTAAACGCAGAAGCGATTGATGCGCAAGTTGAAAAACTGATCCATCTTGCTGAAAAATACGACATCATCTATGACGGCTGGGGCACTTACTACGAACACCCCTACGATTCTGATGAGTATGAAGACCCAGACGATTTTGATGAAGATTAAAAGTGCGAATTTATGAGAGCCTTGCCACATGGTGAGGCTTTTTTTTAACTCTTTTTTAATTTTTGTTAACCATACACTTTTAATGGTGAAAAGGTGTGATATGGTAAGTGGTGACTAGAGAATGAATTGGCGATATTCAAGTGACTGATATTATTTACGACATCAAGACAAAAACAATTAAGCACTTCACTTATCGAAAACCATCAGTGTTCATTGATGATAATGGTGAGCCTCAATACCAATACTCTCCAAACAAAGACAATCATACGCACATCAAGAAGATTATCTTCCTGAGTCTAGTTGGTTACGAGAAAGTAAATCTGCTAGATGAGAACGATAAACCAATTAAAGATGAACATGGTAATCCAATTTTCGTTAAAGGAGATTTGGTTTCCTACGAACCAATGAATTACGTAAATGAGTTCATCCTTGCAAAACACGTTGTCGATGACAAAGAAGACGCTCAGCAAGCTTCTAAAGCTCTCGTTCACTTTTTCAGGTTTATATTAGATGCTCAGGCAAAATGGGACGCTAAATATGATAACGAAGATTACGATCCTTTAATCGACCCTCCCCGCCCTGCATGGGATAGTTTTTCTCCTAGAAAAAACCAACGTGTCACCACTATGTATAGAAATGCTGTCCAAAGGACTACTCTCGATGGCACAGGATTATCTAAAACTACTGCAATGTCATACGTGCGTTCAATGATTGATTTTTACAAGTACCACCTCAGGCAGGGCATGAAATTTAATAACCCACCATTTGAATTTGAGACCTTCCTGATTGATATCGATAACAGCGGCACTAACATGAAGGCTCATAAGCGTAAAGAGGTGCAAACTACCGACCTTCGATTAAGTTTCGCAAAATCTAAGCAAAATGATGGTGGAAGGCTACCTAATGCTCGACGTGAGTTAAAGCCGCTTGCCAATAGTGAATGGAAGGCAATTAAAAACATTCTTGTTCAGACTAAACGAGTGCTCAAGAACGTTAAGGGTGACGAAAAGCTAGTAAGTCTGCCTGAGGAGTATTGTTTGCTGTTTTGCCTTCTTCGTTATACAGGTCTGCGCAAGGAGGAGGGGGCGAGTTTACATCTAGGCCAAATCATTCGTCCTAATACGGAAGGCGTTATGTTGAGGCTTGGTGTTGGTGACCAATATGGCTCTCTGACTAAAGATCCTAGTGGCGGCTATAATAATAAATCTCGCCGTACAATTATCCCTAGCTCATTGATGCTTGAGCTTTACCAATATAGCCATTCTGAAAGATATAAAAATCGTTTTGAGAAATTTAGAGAGAGGTGTTTGGTTGAGAGAGAAGCTGGCAATGATGCGTACTTTGATGGTGTTGATGGTGTTGATGAGGCGAAGAAATATCTTTTTATTAGCAACTCAGGTGTTCCGTTTTTTAAGAAATTGGAAGAAATCAATACTCGATGGAATGAGGTAAGAAAAACCGCAAGGATGAATCTGGTCAATGATATTGATGCAGTAGTTCATAATCTTCGCGCTACTTTTGCTGTTTCTATTTTTCGGACGTTGTTGAAAAAAATGAGCGCTGACGATGCGCTAGCACGAGTGTCAGCACTCCTTGGGCATGAAGACCTATCTACCACGTTGCTTTACTTAAAAGTAGCTCAAGAGCAGCCAACAGGTGACGAAATTTGGGAGGATGTGCTGGATTATCTCGGTGTGTTCGATGAGGAAGATGAGGTGGATAACCTCCCTGAGGTCGAAAAAACTTATAAAAAAGAGGCATCTCAATGAGTCGTAAAACTCGCTCTAAATCCGTTGAACTTGATGATGACTTTTATGGGCAACCCGCCGCCACGGTTGAGCCGCTCCATTTGTCAGAATTAAAGCTGAAGTGTGATGGGGGTACAACCCACATTGATCAACTTGTATATAAAGGTGCGCCTAACTACGCCCCAAAAGGTGAAAAAATAAAGGGGGTGGACTACATCCCTGTGTTGAGTCGAGAGCGCTTTGTGCGGGATATCTACCTGCTGCTAAAAACAGACTTTAATCGCACTAAGAAACGATATTTTGAGCATTTGAGGTCTTATATTCGTTGGCTTGATACCATTCAACGAGAGCCGATTGACGGTGATTATTTTCACCCTGACCTCTATAACGCCTACATGGATTATCACCAAGAGAAATGTAACCGAGGTGAGCAAAAGTTAGGAACCTGGAATGGCGCAAAGCAGATGTTGAGTTTCTTTCTTACATCCCATAACCGCAGTCTAGAAGCGAAGGGACTAAAGTCGATTAAAGGGACAAAAAAAGAGACTGAATCCCACAAAGGGATTGATGTTTCTGGTGAGTTCAAACCGTTAGTTCGATGTTTCATTGCGGCTTTTGGTCAATTTAGAAAGCACTTTCTTGAAGGAACTCGGCCTGATATTCATCCTTTCTGGAATGAACAGAGGTTTAATCAGGTGGCTCAAAAAGAAGGATGGACGGTAAGAAAAAGAGCCCATCAAAAAAATAGTTTTAAAACCTCTGTGTGTAACGAAAATGCAACACGTAACCAGTTTACTCGGCTGGCTTCTATATTGGCATTCTGCTTCACAGGTCAGAACACGACCCCTCTCTTAAATCTTCGTTTTAGCGATGTGAGATTTACAGATGAATCACATGGAAAAATGTACTTTGATATGACCAAAGCCCGCGCAAAACATCTAGGTTTTGACACCTCTATGGGGTTTCATAAAAAGACTCAAGAGTTCTTCCATCAATGGTTGGAAATATCCAAGGAGCTTCAGAAGGAGTCAGGCACTGATTGGGTTTTTCCTCACTTTATGCAGTCGGGTGAAATAAGAGGGTGTGTTGAAGCGGGGCGAACCACGCCTCAAAAGAGTATTAATAGTTTTACGAAAAAATTAGGGCTTGCCCATATCACTCCTTCGATATTGCGCCAAACCAAGATCGACACGTTAATGAGGGTGACTGAGGATATTTACTTGGTCTCGATGTCAGCGAATAACGACGTTAAAACGATTCAGGCTAGTTATGCTCATGGCAACGAAAGTGACCATCAACGCAGTCTTGCTGCGACAAATGAAGCTCTGTATGACGCTGTGAAAAATGGAACAGACCCTCATGAGGCAGCAAGTCAGGCAAAGTTCAGCTACGCCGATGTGTTGAGTGATTATGACTATAAGCGGCTACGCAAAGAAGAACGGGAAAATGACGCACAAACGCCACTTGGTGTTCGCTGTAAAGATGCGACGAAAGGCGCAGCAAATACCATTAAGAAAAATTTAGAAAAAATGGGCATTAAACAGTCAGAAGAGAAAAAATGTACCGACTTTCTCGGCTGTTTTGAATGTGAATATCATCGGTTGGTGTCTGAGGTAGAAGATATTTGGTTGATGATGTCCTTTAATGATACGTTGCAACAAATGAAAGACTATCCAGCAATTAATAGCTTGCCAACGGATAAATTTCACAAGTTGTGTAACACCATAAAATCGATTCTAACGCGATTTAAAGTGGTTTCCCCTGATAATTATGCTCAAGCTCAGGAAAAACATAGCGACTCCCCCCACCCGCTTTACAGCGATGGATACAGCCTAAAGGACTTACTGGAAGCATTTTCATGAATGATCACAAACGCAACACTCACAATAACGTGACTTCACTAGCGCCTTTTCAGAAGTCTCCAAGGGCTTTTTTTATGGAAGGGTTAGATAAAATCGATGCTACAGATAAGCCATACCACGTTGATGAGTGGGATTTCTCTCCCTCGCATACGGCTGGGGTTCGATATAGCTTAACCGTGAGTTTTAGGGCAACAAAGTCTGAATATATTAACGGAATACAGGATGCGCTCTATAAGATATATCACCATTACAAGGATAAAAACTCATCGTATTTATCAGTCAATTATATGGATCAACTAAAAAATGGATTGCAGCATATTGCAGGCTGCTTAGATGGCACAGAATGGCACAACCTAGAAAATAACCGTGGGTGGAAGTCCTTTCTTCGTCAACTGAAACAAAAGAAACTTCGCTCTGGCACTATTCAACAAATTCTTCAGTCATTGAACAAACTGACGGAGTGTAGGGAGTTAAACGTCTACATTGATTCAAAGGCGCTAGAGAAGTGCGCATCCAATAGTGAAACGAAACAACATGTCGCTATTCCGCATCGATTGTATCAGCGCATCCTGTCTCATGCCCTAGAAGTTGTTGAAAAGTATCACCCCTATCGTGATGACATCTCAAATATTATGAGTCAGGCGTATGATATTCAGGAGCGGGTAAGGTCAGGGGAAAGACTTGCTACTGACGGTCGTGGTAATGGACGTGATGAACTCTCAATGTCACCTGGTGCAATTAATTTGAGAGTTAGGCACGCTATAAAGCGCATAGTTCATGATATTCCTGACTTTGATATAAGGCTAGATGGTTCTCAGCTCTCTGATATTCTGGTCAGTTGTCTAATCGTTACTCAGGGGTTTTCAGGGGTTCGAATTGGTGAGGCGGTAAGTTTTAATGCCAATAGTGCTGATGAAGTCATCGTTAATAGTAACAAGGTCACTGTCCTTATAGGGGAAACAACCAAAGGTTATAATGCCAAGCCTAAGACTGTTACATGGCAATCGCATCCCGTAGCTAAAGTTGCACTAGAGCTAGCCTACGACATGATGGCGGCTAACCGAGCGCTTTATCAAAAGGAGGTTGATGAAAAAGAAAGACAAGGTGAAACCCCTGAAATTATTAACCATTTGAGAAGGCAGTTGGAGTCAGTATTTATACGGCCTCAAGCAACAAAGCACGCAAGTAATAACTACATATTCAATCCGAAGAAGGCTCTGAAAAAATTTATTAAAAACTTAGACTACAGGGCAACCATTGAAGATGTTGAAGAATTTAATATGCTCAATCCAACAAGAGAGAGAGAGCTAAAAGTTGGTGGTATATACTCAGGTTTGTCTTCTCACGACTTTAGACGAACTTTTGCGGTATTTTTCGTTCGGTACGGATTTGGTACAGCCTCTGGGATTAAATTTCAGTTCAAGCACGAAAATATCAACATGTCAGGCTACTATGCCAACAATGCTGAACTTGCGCAGATGAATGACCTTCTGATGGATGAAGAAATCCTTGAAGACCTGAAAGAGGCAGGTATTGATTTAGGTGTTGACCTTTTTGATGAAATCTTTAACCAAAGCGAGCACTTGAGCGGTGTTAAAGGTGAAGCAATTATGCAAGACCGAATGAAGAAGCTAGAGGCAGGAGAAAGTATCTTCATGACTCGTGAGGATATTGAGGAAAACCTTCGTCGCGGGAACTTCCATATTATGCAACTCCCTAGTGGTGCCTATTGTACTAATGGTTCTTGTGACCGAGTGTGTGGAACTTTGGCATTTCGTGCAGAAGTCAAAGAGTGTGCTCACAAGGTGGTTTCGGATAAAGGGGCTAAAGTGATTGCTAAACAACGAGATCGACTGA
The DNA here is from genome assembly GCF_042940635.1 of Vibrio sp. NH-UV-68. Lineage (NCBI taxonomy): Bacteria > Pseudomonadati > Pseudomonadota > Gammaproteobacteria > Vibrionales > Vibrionaceae > Vibrio > Vibrio sp. NH-UV-68. The sequence continues at coordinate 2,742,182 of NZ_CP134975.1, read as the reverse complement.
TTGCTAAGTTTACGAACCTGAACACTGGCGATCCACTGAAAAGCTCGATTCTGACTGGTTTAAAACAGAAAATTCAAGTGGAAGAACTGACGCTTAAGGCGCACGAAATCTCTTACACGCCATTTAACGATGAAATCATCTTTAATAGCGCTAGTTAAGAGATGGAGTCGATATTATGAGCCAAGAAGAACTAAAAACGCTGGTACAAGAAGAGAAATCTCTTTCCGCTGAGGAAAAGCTCCAAAGGGCATTAGACCGCCTGATAGGTAAAGGTGGTAAGCCTCTGAGAACAAAGGTAAAGGGTCGCCTAACGCTTAATAAAATTAACAATGAGGCTGGCTTGGGGCGAAGCTATATCCATAAGTTTAAGGATTTTGTTGAAAAGGTCGCTAACCCAGCAATCGAAAAATACAACGCTTCCTTGGATGCTCCTAGACAATCGGAGCAAATAGCTTCGGAGTCAGTGGATATGAGTGAAATTAATAGACTCAGAGCCGAATTAAATCGTGAAAAGGAACTAAAGATCGAGTATCGGCGGGAGCGAGATGAGGCGCTTGCTATCAATACTAAACTCGAAACATTAAATAAGTCACTAATGTTTCGTGTGTACGAACTTCAGGAGCAGCTTTCTGCCGAAGTTGTGGAGTTCGAGCATCACAAAAAGTCTTAACTGCCAGTTTTTGCTGCTATTTGGTAAATGTTGTTTTTTTGACTGGTAGTCAAGCCACTTAACGTAAACACGCATTCATGTAATGAAGTTAAAAATCAACGTGGCAATCAAATTTTAAAAATGATCAATCAAATTTTAAAACTGATTAAAAGAGAGGGGGTAAAGTGCAAATCAAAGAAGCCAAGATAAAATTCGACGCAGGATGCTTTAAACAAGCATGTATTACAGACGCTCTTATGAGCCAAGGGTACAATTTAACTTTAATTGGCAAGAAACAAGCTGATAATGCTGTTTTGAGTAGCCAGAGGGCTTCTGAAGAAGCAAAAGCGTTTAAAAGTTATGATGCTGCAATAAAGGCAGCAAAAGACATTGGTTTTCAAGATGTCACTGTAAGATTGTCACGCTTAAGATAGTTTAAATATCAACTGGTTACTTTGATTTGTGGGTTGTTTCAGAGATGTTCTAATTAGTTGTTGCTTCATATTGTCGTTCGACAATATGTCTGACCATGTGTAGAAGCTGATTCTTGATCTTGTTCGTCACGACTAGAACTTACGGTCTCCCTGCTAGTATCCTAGCTCACTATGGATGAAAACATTTTAGAATCTAAGCTCTAGGTTGATGTTGGCGGGTAAGCTATGTTTGGGCAAAGCAAAAGTGTGTCTAGGTAGTCGGTGGATGTTCAATATGAACTGTGTTGCCCCATATTGATTAAATTATTGAGATCTAAGCTGCTTTCATCAAACAAAATTCTTCATTGAAAATACTAGGTTACTGTACTCTATGCATAATGTTTTTATATGAAGGCTAGAGCATGGCAATAAAGAACGTAATTCTTCATGAAGTTACACGTAAGAACGATGGTGATCCAGTAGTAACAAATCTGCGTGATGAAGAAAACTCGATTGAAGGCTTAGGAAGCAAGCTAACTGAACAACTAATTGACTTGTTTTCTCAATCAACGCTTAATATTGGTGAGTTTGGCGTAGATGGTGATTCGACGCTTGAACCAGCTTTCGAGCAGCAGTTAAAGCGCCTACAAAATAAAGAGAAAACCTTCGTTGAAACTACCAAGGACATGGCTGAGCGATTTGCTGATATTATCCGTGAGCCTAAGCTCCAAAGTGTCAAAGGTGGTATACTGGCATTTTACATGTATGAGTATCGTGAGAACACATTGTTAGCGATTACCGTACTAAATCGAATTGACGGTATTAACGCAAGTAAAGATCTTGATTTAAGTTCAGCTACAATCATAGACCTTAACCGCTTACACTTAGGCGCATCTATCAACTTAACTGACTGGGACGAGGGCTTGAGTACTCGCTATATCAAGTTCAAAACAGGTCGTTCTGTTGAAATGCGCGATTACTTTGAGTCTTTTATTGGGTGTCAGCGTGATAAAGAAGCCGCAACTCGTGAAACGAGTGCTTTAAAAACAGCGATCAAAACTTATTCTTCTGAGCTAGGCTTAGGTAGTGATGAGACACAATCAAAATTAGATAGTGCTCATAGCTTTATCCAAGAGCAACAGAAAGCGGGTAAAGAAGTGCTCCTAACACATGTCGCTAATGCAGTTTTCCCTGATTCAACTGACGATTTCTTAGCTATTGCTCGTAATGACGAACATCAATTAAGCGAGCAAATAGCGATTAGTTCAGCAGAGTTGAAACGTTATGTTCGCTTAAGTGGCCGTGGTAAAGGTGTATCAATTAGCTTTGACAACGAGTTGCTTGGTAAGACCGTTACATTTGAAAATGAACAGTTGATTTTTACTGATATCCCAGAGACATTGAAACAGAGCATTATAGACCTTCAGCGAGAAGCTAAAGACAATGACTAGCTATGAATATTGAGACATTAAAGCTATACAAGTCGATAAGAGAGTTGATGACCGATGTGGTTGTTGACGGTAACGACGTGTCTGGTTTTGTAGACTTTAACGCAGATATTGTTGACAAGCTTAAGCGGTTGAATGAAGTCGGGCTGTGCTCGGCTTCATTTAGTATTTATAAAGACGATACTAGAAAGGTTGATTTAACAGTAAACAATGAGATTACTGATAAGCACTACAATGTGTGTAATCGAGCTAAGATCGAATTAAGCAAACAATCAGCTCAAAACAAAGATCACTTTATATGCTCTACTTGGGCTGATTTAACAAACTATACAGATTATCTGCTCAATCCTGTTGAGGCAGTCTATATCAGCGATCTCAACGAGATTCTCACGAAAGATTCTACAAATGCTAAGTTCAAAACTTATCTAAATGTTTCAAAAGTGTGTAACTTGATTAAGGATGTTGCCCATGTAAACAAAGGCAACATATATACTATTTTATGTGGTCAACCACTAGATATAACTTTGTCTGTTGATCACTCCGTGCTTAGTGCAGACATTGATATTGGTTTTTATGATGAGTTGCTAGGTAAAGACCAGCACAAAGAGGCGATGAACAGTTTAGTTCGCGAGGCTCTTTACAACCTATTAAGTGATCTTGACCCTAAGTCGAGATTGCCTCATCTAGTTAACAATTTTAATGCATTTACAAGTAAATTATTAGTTAGTTATGAGCAATATGTTCGAAACTATTCATTTGATAAAGTACGTAAAGAGTATCGAGAGAAAGCAACAGAGTACATAGACAAAGTAAATAAAGTGTTTGATGAAGTTGCCACCAAAACATTTTCGATTCCATTGGGTGTATGGTTTGCTACTTCGCAAATGCAAGCAACAGACTCGATAGAAAGCCTTCAATTTTTTAAGAATATCTCGTACTGCTTGATGGTGTTTTTCCTGGTTGTCGTGGTCTGTTGGAATCTGTTAGGTCAGTTTGCGACATTAAGTGCTACTGAGAATGAATATAAAGATCTGTTCAAGCGTCTCGGTGATGAGCTTGAATCAGGGCAAAAGGATGAGCTTGGAACATTAGAGCAGGGCTTAGATACAAGAAAACTGAGAGTGTGGCTCAAGCTAGTAGCGACTATGGTTTTCGCTATCGTATTGCTTGGTTTTACAGTGCTGGTCACGTACAAAGCGATTACGCTTCCAATAGTAGCTGGATAAAGTATCACAATAAAACATATTACATGTACAACTAAGATACTATGTCGCTCATAATCAGATTTAGTTAGAAAAGCCTTCGACAGTGTCAAAGGCTTTTTTGTATCGACCAACTCAACTCAAACAATTTAGTCTTTAATCAAGTTCCAAGGCATTAAGTTTCATTGTGCTTGGGAATAGTCATAAAGTTTTTACCATTGCCAGTTAATGAATGAAATTATTCGAGTTGTTCTTCCATTTAATATGTTTCCTAAAATCAACGACATTCGGGCTATTGGCGATTGCCTCATCGATCTCTGCCTGAGTGTTTTTTTCTTCACAGCGTTTTTGGTACTTTTTGCGTATTACGTTAGGTATCAAAACGAATGATGCCCAAAATGAAGCTTTTGCGGCATCATAAATAGCACTTTCAATGTATGTACGAAAATTCTCGTCTCCCGCGACTTCGACAGCATAAGCGATAAACTCATCATATATACTTCCATCTCTAGCAGACTGTAACGCCCAGACAATGCCACTACGCTCTCCATCATACAAAGGTAGTTCTAGCTCCTTTGTAGCTTGTTCAAGCTCTGACAAAGCGGTCATTGTGGTATCTAGCACCAATGAAGAAACAATACCTAACTCTTTAAGCTCACTGTAATATCCCGTAGTGAAAAGCGAACCAAAATCCCTCTCATAGGGTAATTCCGCCTTGAACGTAATCGTGGCTAGTTCTTGAGTATTAGAAAGTCGAGAAACTTGAGAAGCGCGATAGAGTTTTTTATCTCCTAGTAGCATCGGAATTGGTTCTGATGGTCGGTCATCGTTACTGATGCGGTTAGGATTGTTTCTCTTAAAGTTTTCAGCCTGCTCGAAAATCTCTTTGTACACTTCATCACGGTCGATTGGCGGGTATCCCCATTCATCAAGCAAGATAATCAAGTCGAAATGCAGTTCAGCTTTGATATCGTCTCGCTTGTTCCAATCGGTGTATTTGGCTTTATCATCAATGACCTTCTTCACCTCTTTAGATAGGTCAAGCAGCTTCTCTTCTGGGTAGGTAAAGTCGTACTTATGAGCCAGTGAGATGAGAATGTCGTAAAAGGCTTTTTCTTCAAAATCTATCCCCATTTCACCAAACGAGGACATCTCAGCACGCAGTTCATTGTAAAGATTGATAATTTCATCAGAAAAATCATTAATGACTTCCGAACGAAGTACATCCTTTTCATCACGCTCATTGTACTTTTCAACCAACATATTCATTTTCTTAGTGAAATCGACACCTTTCACTTTATTGGTCTTTTTAAACTCGCCAATCGCTTTGGCAAGCATCTGCTGAAGAAGTTGAAGTTTAGTGTTTGGCTGTTTCACCATCTCCAACTTGGCAAGGTAATCATCATCAAAAATATCAATCTCGCCACCGTCTTTCTTACCCAGTTTAAAGATCTCTTCAACACCATCACTCATTAGTGCGTCTTTAACCAAATCACGCACCTTGCGGTTCATTTGGTCAACATCTGGCGCACCACCCGTAGTGATCTTAAATACGATGGTTCGAACCGCTAGATAATAGTGAATCTTGTCCTTATGCTCTTTGGTCAGCTCACTACTACCCACACAAATGTCATAGGCTGATTTAAGGCGTTTGGTCAGATCCATAAACGTCTTTTCAAACTTCTTGGTTCTTAGTGCAAAATCAGCCGAAGCATTTAAGCAATGTAACTGCTCTAGTGGCGTACCATTGAAGTAGGGCTTAGAGTCGAACTTATGGAACAGCCCATCCAACAGGTTCAGGTGATCCTTAACGATAATGACCGACTGTTTAATGTCTTCTAGGTTCTGATCTTGCCCTGCTGTATATTGAGAAAGTGCAAGGTTCATCTGTTTTTTTATGCCGATGTAATCGACAACCAGACCATTCTCTTTACCTTCAAATTTACGGTTTACTCTCGAAATGGTTTGGATCAGATTATGCTTTTGCAAAGGCTTATCAATGTAGATGGTATCAAGGAACGGCACATCAAAGCCCGTTAACCACATATCAACCACAATAGCGATTTTGAAGTTCGATTTACCATTTTTAAACTGACGATCCAGCTCTTTACGGTACTCTTTGTTACCGAGTTTGTTCCACAGAGCTTTATCATCGTCTTTGTTACGAGTCATAATCATCTTGACTCGTTCCATCGGCTTCACTTTCTTCTTATCACTTTCTGATAGGGATGCACCGTCTTCACAGACTTTTACTTCATCCCACTCAGGGCGAAGCTCAAGCAACTCTTTGTAAAACTGATAGGCGATTTCACGACTGCTACAAACGAACATTGCTTTGCCTTTTTGAGTCGTGCCTTCTTCAACACGATTCTCATAATGCTCAACAAAGTCTTTCGCTATGGCTTTAATACGATCTGGGTCGCCTAGTATGGTAGACATACTCGCCATAGCCGTTTTGCTTTTATCTATTTGATATTCGTTTGTCCCTGCTTCTTCACATTCTTTATAGTATTTTTCGACTTCATCAAGCTGGCGACCATCAAGTAGCACTTTTGCTGCTCGACCTTCATAAACAATACGAACAGTAATTTCATCATAAACCGATTCTGTCATTGTGTAGCTATCTACAACCGCACCAAATACATCCAGCGTTGCGTCAATCGGTGTGCCAGTAAAGCCGACATAAGTAGCATTTGGTAAAGAGTCGTGAAGATATTTAGCAAAGCCGTAAGTCTTTTTCACTCCGTCTTCAGTAACGGTAATTTTCTGTTCTAAATTGGTTTGGCTGCGGTGCGCTTCATCCGAGATACAAATGACGTTAGTTCGCTCCGTCAGCAGCTCCAAATCTTCAGTAAATTTATGGATGGTAGTCAGGAATACACCACCACTTTTACGCCCTTTCAAGTGTTCACGAAGTTCAGCACGGCTCTCTACACTAATGATGCTTTGATCACCCACATAACCTTTTGCATTGGTGAATTGACCTGAAAGCTGATCATCCAGATCAGTACGGTCAGTGATGAGAATAATGGTTGGGCTACCTAATTCGACATCTTTCATCAGTAGGCGAGATAAGAACAACATGGTGTAGCTCTTGCCACAACCAGTTGCGCCAAAATACGTACCACCTTTACCATCACCACTCACCAGCTTACCGTGCTCATCAAAGCACTTCATATGTTGTTTGATATTGGCGAAAAGCTTGGTTGCTGCGTAATACTGAGGGTAACGACAAACAATCTTTTCTTGTTTGCTTGAAGTATCAGGAAAGTAGATAAAGTGACGTATAACATCAGTGAGTCGTTTTTTGTTAAACAAACCGCTGATCATCGTAAACAGTGAATCAATACCGTCTTTATCTAGCTTCTCTGCACCCGTAATTTTGCGCCAAGAGTAATAAAACTCGTATGGGGCAAAGTAAGACCCCATTTTGTTATTCACACCATCACTAATCACGCACAAGGCGTTGTATTTAAATAGCTCAGGAATGTCTCGGTCATAACGAGTGGTAAGCTGCTTATACGCATCATAAATGGTCGCTTCTTCACGAATCGCGCTCTTAAACTCAAACACCACCAATGGCAAACCATTGATGTACAAGATGCCGTCAGGGATACGCTGCTCATAGCCTTGTATCTCCATTTGGTTGACGATGCGATAGCGGTTGTTCTCTAAGTCAACGTAGTCGATAAGCTGAATGTATAAGTCTTTCTGGTTTGCATCTTCACGCTTGAGCAAAAAACCATCAGAGACAAACTTCATAATGGCTTTGTTGGTATCGTAGAGATCCGAAGCAGGAAGGTACTCAAGCTTATGGATAATTTGCTCTATCTCATACGTTGTAATGCCTTCCGCTTGGTAACGTTTGGCTAGAAATTCACGAAGATCGGACTTAATCAGCACATCTTCAGGTGCTCGCTCAATCGCTTCACCACGAGTATGTGGATAGCCTTCTTTATCTAGCAGTTCAATAATGGCTTGTTCAAGCCTTTCTTCTGTGAATTTCATCTACTGACTAAGCCTTTGTTACTTTTTGTAAAAGAGTATCCTTCATCATCTCAAGCTGATGATTTTGTTTAACTTTATCCATCATCAAGTTGAAACTAGGAAGTAATAAGTCATTGAATTTCTTCAGGGTAAATTCATCTGGTATAAGCATTTCAAAATCTTCAATCTCATCACCACTGACGTTGGCTTGACGACTATCACCTCCGATACTGTCCATCTGTTCTTTGAACTCCCGACTTAACAAATAACAGTACAAGTAGGCACATCGCTCGTTCGGATTTTCCCCTAACTCAAACTTCCCTACCCGTTGGTTAAGATAATATTTATTAAACAAAGGAGGAATTAGACCGATCTTACCCATCGTGAAGCCTGTCATTGCAATTACAATATCCCCGCTTTTACAAGAAAACTTATCTTTGCCTTCGACTCTTGAGGGAGAAACATAATCCAATGTCTCATAGTTAACCGTGTTGTTATGAAAGCTACCTATTTTGATAACTGGACTGCCGCTGTCCGTCCACCAAGCACTCTTAAAAGCAAAACCTGATATTACTTTTGCATAGTCTCTAACATTAGATTTTCTCCAGCCTAATGGAAGACCTTCACACAATTCTCCTCCGCTAGATTGATAAGGCTTTCCTTTCAATTGAGGACTACCGACATAATCAGCATAATCATTCGTCACTGAAAATTCGAAATCGACAAACCACTGCTTATAAATAGCTTGAGCAGTCTCTTCTAGTTTTTGGTTGAACTTATCATTTAAAGAAATACGGTCGTTCACCACATTATATTCACACACGATTTCACGCTGCTTTTCGATAGATGGGACTGGTAGTTCAACGTCACACATCTCTTGCCAATCAAATAGCTCTCGCACCGTTCCGTGGGACATATAACGAGCATATCGATCAAACTCTGAACGTCTGAACCACATCATCAAATACTCAGGATCAAGTAGCTCAGTATCGACTATCTCAAATACTGTGTAAGACGTAGAAACAATGCACTTCTCTTCACCAAGGAGCGCCACTGATATCTTTTCACCATTTCGAGAGGTTACTGGTCCATATGCGAATTGATGGTGCTCAACAACCTTATACTTCGACATATCAGTGCCGACAGTATTAGCAATTGAAGGAATAAACTGTTTAGTAATGCTCACGCCAAGCAGCAACTCAACGCTGAGATCTTTGTTCTTAACCGAGACTTCTTTAATGAACTGACCTAGTTTTTTATAGTTTGATCTCATAGCCCAACTCTTTGAAAACGTTTAGAAGTTCTTTTTTCGACTTTTCTTCTTGAGCAAGAAGACCGCTAAATTCTTCTTTCAAGCCGTTCATCTTCTGGTCAAAATCAATATTTTCATCACGGTTAGTAAATTCAATGTATTTACTTGGTACTAAAGAATAGTCCTTTGCGGCAATCTCTTCTTTTGAGGCCGAGTAACAATATTCAGCAACATTCTTATAAGTATCTTCAGCTTCCACTTGTTGCCAAGTATGAAGCGTATCTGCAAAATCCTTAATATCTTGCTCAGAGAACTGTAAATACTTCTTCTCGAACGGTTCACCTCGTTTACGTAAATCCATAAATAGCACTTCCTCTTCACGGTCACGATAGTTACGAGTGACATCTTCGTGAGGAACGATATGCGCTTTTTTGTTCTTGTTGAGAATCCACAAGGTCACACTAATATCAGTGGTGTAGAACATATTACGAGGCAAGATGATAATCGCTTCAACCAGATTATTTTCAATTAGCTTCTTACGAATCGCTTTTTCCGTACCATCTCCTGATAAAACACCATTAGACAAGACAAAACCCGCAACCCCGTTCTCAGATAACTTCGACACCATATGTAATATCCAACCATAGTTGGCATTGCCTGTTTGTGGTGTTTCGTAGCCGTCCCAGCGATGATCATCAACCAGCTCATCGGAAGCTCGCCAGTCTTTTTGGTTAAATGGAGGGTTTGCCATAATAAAATCAGCTTTTAGAGTTTCGTGCTGATCACTGGCAAAGGTATCTTTTGCCGCTGCACCAAGGTTGGCAGAGATACCACGAATAGCGAGGTTCATTTTCGCTAGTTTGTAGGTTGCACCTGTGTACTCTTGACCATACACAGAAATGTCTTTCTTATTGCCTTTGTGGTTCTCAATGAACTTCATTGACTGAACAAACATACCGCCCGAACCACAACAAGGGTCATAGATTTTACCTTTGTATGGCTCAATCAATTCTGCGATTAGGTTAACGATGCTCTTTGGTGTATAGAACTCGCCTTTGCCTTTACCTTCTGCAATCGCAAATTTAGATAAGAAATATTCGTAGACACGACCCACCACATCTTCGTGCGGATTGGCTAAGGTGTCGATGTTGTTAATGACATCAATCAGTGCAGCTAGCTTACTGACATCCAAACCAAGACGGGAGAAGTAATTGTCAGGCAATGCGCCTTGCAGTGCTTTGTTGGTTTTCTCGATGGTGCTCAGCGCAGTATCGATCTTTAGGGCAATATCTTCTTGTTTAGCGTTCTTCTGGATAAAGCTCCAACGGCTCTCTTCTGGCAAGTAAAACACATTGTCTTTGGTGTAGGCGGGAACCATATCAACGTGTTTTTCCAGCCCTGCATCAATCAACTTTTGGCGCTGTTTTTCAAATGTATCGCTGATGAACTTGAGGAAAATCAGACTCAGTACGATGTGTTTGTATTCGGACGATTCAACACTACCACGTAGTTTGTTGGCTGCATCCCAGAGTGTTTCTTCAAATGATTTTTCGTTTTTCTTTGCTGCTGGTTTTTTAGCCATGTTCTTGTTTGCCATGCGAAATTTAGTGGGGAAATTTTACCGTAATATGCAACATACGCCTAGCGTGCTACCTAGTAGATGTACATTGTTTGTCGTGGTTGATGAAAATTGACCGTGTTTTAGGGGAGAAGCTCCTTAGCATCACAGCCCAAGGTTTCCGCAATTTCATACAACTTCTCAATCGTGATATTGACTTCACCGCGCTCAATGCGTCCTACATAACTTCTATCTATCTCTGCGAACAACGCGAGTTTATCTTGAGTTAATCCTTTAGATTTCCTCATTCTTGCAATGCGTTTGCCCACAAGTGCTGCAAGCTTCTTGTTCATGTTTTTTATTTATGAAATTAATTTGTTGAACAATTGCACAGTTGCGGCATATAACTCCACGGATTATAATCCTCAAAACCATCAATAAAGGCCGTTTTTTGAACACATGAAGATAAAGATCAGAAAAGAGTTATTTCTCGCCATTTATTACAATGAACATTTCTCTGCCAATGACTTAAAGTCGTTTCCATTAGACGGTGATGAGAAAGAGTATTTATCGGATGAATACGTTGAAAAAAAATTGAAGGAAATGTCGCTTATCGGTGCAGTCCTGTCGTGCGGTTTCGATAAGCATGGAGATGAGTTGTTTTCCAAAGGTTTTATGTTTAACCATACCGACTGGGAGGTTGTTGATTACGACAATTACAGTGAGGATTCCAATTATCTTTCTCTCAAGAAAGAAAGTCTCTTGACGATTTTGCAAGATAAACAGTCAGAGCTGTCAGAGTCCTATTCTCTTCATAGCAGGGCATGGAGGCATTTCAATCGGTTGTGTGCGCAATACTCAGAGCTTAGGCCATGCATAGAGCAATACATCTCAGAGCATGACAATCGTAGATTGGATCTCAAAGCCGAAATGCTGGCAGTAGAAAATGCAATTACCTTCTACAAAAACACAGCCCAACTAGAAGAAAGTGGGGGCTAATTTGCATAATCCTATAGTTTACGCACATGCCACAAATAACAACATGCTCGTGGGGCAGTTTGTTCAACGGTCGAAGAACAACTTGTCATTTTCATATTCTGAACAATGGCTAGCATATCATTCATCCTTTCCGATTTCGTTGAGCCTACCGTTAAGAATGGGAGAAAATTCATCATTTAATGTATTGAATTTCATGAATAATCTTCTTCCTGATTTAATGGAAGAACGATTAAGCCTTGCTCACTCAATGGGAGTGCAATCCAACGATGTATTCACCTTACTCTCAAAAGTTGGTCACGATTGCACGGGCGGCATTTCATTTACTGAGAGTAGGGAGCCGCCAAATATAGGGTGGAAATATCGAGAGATCTCGGCAAGTGAATTAAATGAACTCGTTACTCAGCGTAAGTCATTTCTTCCATGTTTTGGTGACTACAGGCCATGTGTATCTGGTACACAAAGAAAAACCACGCTGATGAAAACAAATGGAAGGTGGTATGTCCCACAGGGAACCGCGTTCAGTAGTCACATAGTTAAGTATCCGATGGATGTTATTACCCAAAGTAACTCCGTGCTAGATATGAGTAGCAGCATTGAGAATGAATTCATCTGTACGCAAATAGCGAAGGAACTTGGTTTTAACGTTCCTAATGTGGAGATAATAACGACTGAATCAGGAGCTAAAGCCCTTGCAGTAAAACGGTTCGACCGATGTTTTGGTGATGGAGTTGTGACTCGTAGACACCAAGAAGATTTCTGCCAGGTTTTCGGTGTACCTGAACATCTAAAATATCAATCGGAGAACAACCTCGGTGTCTCCAAAATTGTTGGTGTTTTAAGTCTCTCTGCGCAAAGTAAGACGAACAATTATAACTTTTTTAAGTTTATGATTTTACAGTGTCTTCTTGGTGCCACTGACGGTCATCTCAAGAATTTTTCCGTGCATATTGCTCCTGGAGGACACTATCAACTTGCACCGTTTTACGATTTGTTATCAGCTTACCCCGCAGTCAGTGCTACAGGGTTAAATAAGCGCAAGCTAAAACTAGCAATGGGACTGCAAGCATCACGAGGATACAAATACCATATCAGCAAAATTTGCTTACGGCATATAGAGCAGACAGCGAGTCGGTTCGGTATCAGTAATGCTGAATGCCATGAAATCGTCTCTGCCTTTCTCGCTCAATTTAGTAGCGCACTTAGTTCTATAGACAAAAGATTCCCTGGACAGGAGTTTGCGTTGGTAAAGGATGCAATATTTCAACATGCCACTGAAATCGTTGAAAAGTTAAACAGAACAATTAAGTAAACACCTGGGGTAACAATTGTTGCCCATGTTGTAAACATACTCGTTAGCAGTGAGGGGAAATATGGCTGAAACCACGACCAATGGAAGTAATACGACTCTCGATTTGAAGCAGTCTTTCGCGCTGTTAAGTGTCGATAAAAACGGTATCGTAACGATGAAATTTGGAGATGAAGTAACGGTTTTTATGAACGACAAATGCCCAGCAATCACGACTGATTTATTAAAAGTGATTGCGTCAATAAAAAACGGGAGTAGCCAGCAATGAAGCGCGAAAAAGAAAAGATCCGTGATCTAACAGAAACTTCGTGTAAGAACCACTTCTGTTGATTGCTCCTTCCCAAGAAATGAAAAAAGAATTAGATGTGATCGTCGGTCATTATACGGTCGATTTAGATGGCGACTATTAGGAGTGTGGATGGTATGAAAGCAAAAATCGGCATTCTATCAGAAGAGCTTGCTCGTAAGCGTATGGTTCGTATTGCAGAAGGAAAAGTGACGTCTGAAGAACCTTACCCTCAATTTTTGTTTGAGTCACTGGCTGCACTTTCACAACTGTTGTCTAACGAAAATGTTGAACTGTTGAATTTGATTGCTCGCGAGAAGCCAAACAGTTTTGATGAACTTGCTGAAATGAGTGGGCGCAGTATCAAGGATGTTACTGATGCTTTCGATGCTCTTTCATCTAAGGGCTTTGCTTGCCTGGATGTGAGGGGAATGGAATCTCGACCAATAGCGTTGTTTACGAAGTTCGAGATCGTTATGGGCAGTTTGCTTTAACTTTGAACTGTTAATTAGCATCAATATAAATGGTATATGCAAACAAAACTCCAATAATTTTTGTTAGATTGATTGTGTGCAACTTGGTTCGCATTTCGAGGTTGCTTTTTAGCTTAAGCTGGCATATCGAACACAATAATCAAGGAAGCAATAAATGAAATACTATGTAAACAAAAACAAACAACCTAATGGAGATAATGAGGTTCATACATTAAGCTGTTCATGGTCTCCCGCAGAGCATAATCGTGTTTATTTAGGAGATTATGCTAGTTGTGCACCAGCAGTAGTGCGAGCACGCCAACTGGGATATAACGCCAATGGATGTGCACATTGTAGTAGTGCTTGTCATACATCATAGTTTCACAGTTAATGATAAAAGGTGAGAATTCTAATGGAAAGATTCTCACCTTTTATAAGTTACAACCTTGAATTGAGTAAAAAGGTGAGAATAGTGTGAGAAGTCTTTCTAAGAAAGCGTTCTCATACTAATTTAAATAAATAAAGTGTAGAGGTGTTCGAAGGCGAAGATGCGCTTTACCCAGAAGAAGATGACAGCGACGAAGAGTAAGCCGTCGAGCTCATGACTGAATCTGAATATCAGCCAATTGGCTGATATTTTTGTATTGGTCCCTTGGTTGGCTATCTTTTGACGCTCACCTGGTATTATAATCGTCAAACTTTGATCTAAGACAAGTTTGAAACTATGCAACTCTCTCTTGCTGGCCTTTGGCAAGTCTCACCGTTGACTGACTTATCTATCCCTCAGGATGACATTACGTTTCCTGCTCCATTGAGCCAAGCACTCCCTGATACACTGTCTGAAAGCGAAATTGCTGAGCAAGAGTGGCATTTAATGCACGATATTGATGTTGATGAGTCGATGTTGGCGTATCCATCAATTGATCTTGTGATGGCTGGGATCGACTATTACGCAGAAGTGCGTCTTAATGGCGTCGCCGTTTTTGATTGTGATAAGTCTCAGCTGGTTTATAAAAAAGATATTCGTCCTTATCTGCAATTAGGTCGCAACCGTTTTGAGATTTTGTTTCTGGAAGAGGAGCAAGATTGGTTGTTGGACGAGCAAGAGAGCGCGCCACTTTGTCCTTTGATTGCAAAGGATGACACTCCATCTGACTCACGCATCGGCGTGTGGCAAGTTCCTTACCTGCAGTTGATTGCCAATGTTCGTTTAGAGCATGTGGCGACAGAACAGATTTGGCACCATGGCGGTGGCTGTGAATTCCTTGTTGATCTCTACTATAAAACGTATTCACCAGGTCTTGTGTCGGCGTCGGTTAAATTTAATGCTATGACCTACCACTTGCCGATTGATGTGCGAGATAATCACACTAGTGCGTTGTTCCAGATTGATGCGCCCATTTATGCCGATGTGAGTCATCCTAAGCGTGAAGATTTGTATCTGCTTGAGGTGACGCTTGATGGTCAAACTCAACGCTTTCGTATTGGTTTGAGTCGCGATCTTTGCGTCACACACTATGCACTGTGAATACAGCCCCATTCAAGGCGTGCATGTTGTTTACGTAACCACACTTTTTCATGCCAGTAGTAGGCAAAGGTATTAATCGTTGGCTCGATGGTGGCCATAATTCCGCCAACAAACGCGTCACCGGTGACTAGGTAAACCACGCTAAATGCAACGCTAAAGTGTACGATAGCAAAGCTGGTTGTCTTCACTTTGGCTGATTGAGCCAGTGTGCGCAGTGCGGCGTTGTTACTCCAGACACGTTCATGAAAGTAAAACGCAACGGTGTTGACCGATGGCTCAATCATGGCAATCAGACTACCGAGCAGAAGATCACCGGTTAGCAAGTACGCTACCGTCAGGGCGATGGTAAAGTGTAAGGCGGCGAAAGTAGCGGTCTTTTTCATCATCATGGCCTATCGTTGGTTGGGATAGGGTTATTATTGATAACTATTCGCATTAAACGAAGTGGATTTAACCGATACTCTTGATAGGTAATATCAATGAAAAAGGCGCTCAATGAGCGCCTTTGGTGTTATTTGAGCTTGTATTTACCCTTGCGGCTTAACGACAAGAACGTTAATCGGAGAGTTATGCACCACTTTACTGGCCACTGAACCAAGCACGACTTTATCAATCTTAGAGCGTTTATGACTTGGCATTACGATCAAATCTGCACCGAGTTTTTCTGCATAATCAAGGATGGTGGCATAAGGCTTCCCTTCCGCAACATGCACTTTATACACGACATCTTCGGCAATATGCTGCACAGCGAACTTTCTCAGTTGGCTTTCGACGTCTGCTTTCATTTTCATTGCGGCATCTTTGGGGAAGTAGGTCGCAACCATCGACATATGGATGCCCGGTAGAACGTTGAGCAGATGGACGACTGCGTTGGATTGCTTCGCTTGCCACACGGCAAGCTCAACGGCTTTGTCTGAAAAGCCTTTGTCGTTTAAATCGACCGGAACGAGAATTTGTTTATACATTGTAATATCTCTATGTCATCTCTTACCGCTTAAAACGGTAGAGTGGATTGATTGCATCTTATTAGTTTAGCCCCACACCCAGTGCGGGGCAGACTAAGTTACGCGCTCAGTTGTTCCTTGCGGATTCGGCGTTTCTGGTTTAACCCTAGGCCGATCAAAATCAATAGGGCGGGTAAGAAAACCCACTCTTTCATTGGTCTATCTGCTTCGACGACCACAGAACGAATTTCCCAATCAAAGTCGACACCAGAAGATTCAGCCGGACTGCCAAACTCGACCATATCAACGATCATTCGTCCGTTGGTATTGTTGAGCATCAACCCCATCGAAGCAATGCGTTCTTGTGCTGTTGTCGCTTGATCATCGAAAGGAAGACGTACCGTTTTTGAGATGTAATCACCTTCAAGATTTTCACCAGCAACCAGCAATTCGATCTCTTCGCCGACATTCATTTGTCCTGCAACTTGAGCGATCTCTGTGCCAGGGTAGAGCAATTTAGCTGGGTAAATTTGATCCCACCAAAAGCCAGGACGGAAGAAGGTAAAGGTCAGAACCAATAATAGAACCGTTTCCCACCACTTGTTCTTGGTAAACCACCAACCTTGCGTTGCTGCAGAGAATATCAGCATAGCGATAATTGAAGATATGATCGTGAGCATTAAATGCCACCATGTATCAATCCCCATCAACAATAATTGGGTATTGAAGATAAACATGAATGGCAAAATAGCGGTACGAATATCGTAGGTAAAGCCTTGAATACCCGTACGGATGGGATCAGATTTTGCGATTGCTGCCGCGGCAAAGGCAGCCAAACCAACTGGCGGAGTATCATCGGCCAAAATACCGAAGTAGAACACGAATAAATGCACCGCGATCAATGGAATGATCAAGCCACTTTGTGCGCCTAAGGTCACAATCACAGGAGCCATCAAGGTAGAGACTACTATGTAGTTGGCGGTTGTTGGCAGGCCCATGCCTAATATCAAACTGATCACGGCGGTAAATAGCAGCATCAGTATGATGTTACCGCCAGAAATGAACTCGACAAAGTCGGTCATCACTAGGCCGATACCGGTTAAGGTGACCACACCCACAACTGTGCCAGCCGCTGCGGTCGCAACACCGATACCAATCATGTTACGCGCGCCGGAAACTAAGCTTTCGACCAGATCAACAAAACCAACTTTGGTTTGCTGAGCAATAGAACCTTGTTTGGAAAGTATCGCCAGCAGAGGACGTTGAGTGATCAAAATAAAGATCATAAACACGGTCGCCCAAAAGGCAGATAGGCCAGGTGAAAAGCGTTCTACGGTTAGACACCATACCAACACAACGATCGGTAGCAAGAAATGCAGCCCCGATTTGATCGTTGGACCAGGATCGGGCACTTCAGTTAGTTCGGCATCAATCTCGAGTGCGCCTTCTTCGGCGTATTTGGCCGAGATAGAAACCAGACCAACGTAAGTGAGTAACAGCGCCACTGTCATGATCGATGTTGCGGCTTCACCAAACACATCTTTGGTCCAGCCAACACCGTAATAGACCGCGCCACTGAGAATACACAAGCCTAAAATAGTGCCGGTGAATGACAATAGACTATGAATCAACTTCGGAGTATGACGACGTGGAAGCCCTGTCATTCCAGCTTTACATGCTTCTAAGTGAACAATATAGATAAGCGCAATGTAAGAGATAAGCGCGGGCAAAATTGCGGCTCGAATCACTTCAACATACGAGATGCCGACATATTCGACCATTAAGAAAGCGGCGGCACCCATAATCGGTGGCGTTAGCTGGCCGTTGGTTGAAGCGGCCACTTCGACCGCACCGGCTTTGGTTCCAGGGAAGCCAACGCGCTTCATCAATGGAATGGTAAAAGTACCGGTCGTCACTACGTTGGCGATTGACGAACCAGAGACTAATCCAGATAGCCCTGATGCAACGACGGCAGCTTTGGCTGGGCCGCCGCGCATGTGACCAAGCAGTGAGAAGGCGACTTTAATAAAGTAAGCACCGGCTCCTGCACGCTCTAACATGGCGCCGAAAAGGACAAATAAGAAAACAAACGAGGTAGAAACCCCAAGTGCAACGCCAAAAACCCCTTCCGTGGTTAGCCAAAGGTGTGACATAGCTTTGTTGAGGCTAGCGCCTTTATGGGCGATCACGTCTGGCATGTATGGACCGCCAAAAGTGTAAAGCATGAAAACAGCGGCCACGACCATTAAAGGGGGACCAAGTGCGCGGCGAGTGGCTTCAAGCAACAACACCATGCCAATGACTGCCACAATGATGTCTAGTGAGGTCGGTGCCCCCGAACGGCCCGCCAATTCGGTATAAAAAAGATAAATGTAAGCGGCAGATAAGCTGCCAGCAAGCGCCAATAACCAGTCAACCGCTGGAATATGATCGCGAGGAGAATTCTTCATCGCTGGGTAAGCAGTAAACGCAAGGAAAACGGCAAACATGAGATGAATAGATCGTGCTTCAGTGTCGTTAAGTACGCCAAAATTGAAAATGAATGGCAAAGGTGATGCGTACCAAAGTTGGAATAATGACCAACAAAGTGGCACAAACCATAAGATGCTACCCGCAAGCCCTGATGGGGCGCGTGCACCTGTATCGGATTGAGCTACCATTTCTTGCACATCTTGAGACGGAGTGGTTGTCTTCGACATGTACTAAATCCTTATTATAAACGGTCCGTATATTTATGATTGTCAGAACCTGTATTTAGCATCTTTCATTGTAGTGAAAAGATGAAATATTGCTCAGTTGTTTAGTTTTATTAGAGATAAAGAAAAGGTGAGTTTCAAGAGGACAAAACTCAAAGCAGATGTTGTGATTAAAATTAGTCACCGAGAAGGCGTTGCCTTCTCGGTGGTCAAAGGTGACTTACTTAAGTAGGCCAATCTCTTTGTAGTACTTCTGTGCACCTGGGTGTAGAGGAATCGAAAGACCCGCTTTCACCATGTCTTCTTTTTTCAGGTTTGCAAACGCAGGGTGTAGGCGTTTGAACGTATCGAAGTTTTCGAATACAGATTTTGCTACGTTGTAAGCAACATCATCAGAAACGTTGGTTGTCGTAACCATGGTTGCTGCAACACCAAAACTGTTTACGTCTTTGTCAGTGCCACGGTACATGCCTGCTGGTACTGAGCTGTAGGCGTAGTATGGGTTATTCGATACGATGGCATCGATCTTAGCACCCGTTGCAGGAATTAGCTTCGCATCACATGAAGTTGTCGCTTCTTTGATTGATCCGTTTGGATGACCAACCACATAGACAAAGGCATCAATTTTGTTATCACACAACGCTTGTGAACGCTCAGAACCTTTAAGTTCTGACGCAAGTTTAAAGTCTGCGTTGGTCCAGCCCATTGCTTCCATTACCACGCCCATTGTTGCGCGGTCACCAGAGCCTGGGTTACCAATGTTAACGCGCTTACCTTTCAGGTCAGCCACGCTTTCAATGCCAGCGTCAGTACGTGCGATGATGTTGAATGGTTCTGTGTGTAGAGAGAACACGGCGCGTAAATCTTTGTACGGGCCTTGCTCAGCAAACTTACTTGTACCGTTGTAGCCGTGGTATTGCCAGTCAGACTGAACGATACCGAAGTCGAGTTCGCCTGCGCGAATCGTGTTGACGTTGTAGATCGAACCGCCCGTAGACTCGACAGAACAACGAATATTGTGTTCTTTACGACCTTTGTTAACTAGCTTACAAATTGCACCACCAGTTGGGTAGTAAACACCCGTAACTGAACCTGTACCAATAGTGATGAACTCTTGGGCGTTAACTGCGCCAGCGCCGATAACGGCCGCTGCAATCGCACCAACTTTAATAAGTTTGTTCAATGCCATGAATTTCCCTTCCTTATTCATTATTAACCCTAAGCAAGTGTAGTTGCTTAGAGAGTTTCCTCGTGCTGGAAACGGCATCTTTTTCAATCCGTATGTTGAAAAAGTGGCTGAATAATAGCAAAAAATTGGCACATAATTACACGCGTGTTAAAAAATATAGTCAATATGCCTATATGCAACGTGAATGTGGTAGGAATGTTTTAATATTTACTTTATTTAAAATCAGCAGCTTAGCTCTTAGTTAGTGCTTAAGTGTGATTTTTTTAAGATGTGATCTAAGTCACGCCGTCAAAGCGACGACGTGTATACCCCTTTGAGCGGCAATTTTTGCTTAGCCTGTGTACTCAAAAAGGTCGCAAACGGAAGCGAACAGTTGCTCTGTTGTAATCGACAAGGTTGGGGTAATAAATATCGTATCATCACCGGCAACGACGCCAAGTATGCCTTCTGATTTGCCCAATGAGTCTAACAAGCGAGCGATCAGTTGCGCAGCGCCAGGACCGGTATGAATCACAACCAGTGCATTGTTGTGGTCAATATCGAGTACCAATTCACGTAATGAGCTTGAAACTGTTGGTACGCCCAACTCTGCTGGCAAGCAGTAGACCATTTCCATTTTGGCATTACGTGTTCGAACGGCACCAAACTTAGTCAACATACGTGACACTTTAGATTGGTTGATATTGTCGAATCCTTCATTCTTGAGGGCTTCGACAATATCGCCTTGGGAACCGAAACGCTCTTCTTTTAATAGGGCTTTAAAAGCGCGAACGAGGTTATCTTGTTTTTCAGAATGGCGCATGATGTTCTTTCTATGTTTGTGGGTATAAAAAGCAAGTGAATATTCTCGCATAGCTATGCAGTTAGTGCCAATGGTAACAGCCAAATCTGTCTAACGTATCACTGTAAATTGACACAATATCACGCTAAGAAATACGACCTAACCCTTTGTCATTCAAGGTGAAGAAGCACATAATAGCCACCTATTGTGTAGCACGTTTTTGTCTGGTTGCGCAAGGTCGCAAAGCTGACGTTAATTGATTGTAATCAGGATGTGATTGGTTTAGCTTGAGCGTGCCCGATTAAAAATTGCCCTACAAAACATATATAAGAGAATCTTCTCAAGGAGAACTACGATGAAAGTAGCTGTTATTGGTGCCGCTGGTGGCATCGGTCAAGCCCTCGCCCTTCTACTTAAAAACCGTCTTCCAGCGGGTTCAGATTTAGCCCTTTACGATATCGCACCAGTGACCCCTGGTGTAGCGGCTGATCTTAGCCACATCCCGACGCCTGTATCTATCAAAGGCTATGCGGGTGAAGATCCAACGCCAGCACTTGAAGGTGCAGACGTGGTACTGATTTCTGCAGGTGTGGCGCGTAAGCCAGGTATGGACCGTGCAGATCTATTTAACGTTAACGCGGGTATCGTTAAATCGCTTGCTCAACGCATTGCTGATGTTTGTCCAAAAGCGCTCGTGGGTATCATTACCAACCCTGTTAATACGACTGTGCCGATTGCGGCTGAAGTGCTCAAGCAAGCCGGTGTGTATGACAAGCGCCGTCTATTCGGCATTACTACTCTTGATGTGATCCGTTCTGAAACCTTTGTTGCTGCTTTAAAAGACAAAGATCCAGGTGAGGTTCGTGTTCCTGTTATCGGTGGCCACTCTGGCGTGACGATTCTGCCGCTACTTTCTCAAGTCGAAGGTGTTGAATTTACCGCTGAAGAAATTGAAGCGCTAACAAAACGTATTCAAAATGCCGGCACGGAAGTGGTTGAAGCGAAAGCGGGCGGCGGCAGTGCAACCCTTTCTATGGGTCAAGCAGCATGTCGTTTTGGTCTTGCTTTAGTCAAAGCATTGCAAGGTGAAGAAGTTATAGAGTACGCCTACATTGAAGGTAATGGTGAGCACGCTCCGTTCTTCGCGCAACCCGTTAAACTGGGTAAAGAAGGTGTTGAAGAGATCTTGAGCTACGGTGAGCTGAGTGATTTCGAAAAATCTGCACTGGATGGCATGCTTGAAACGCTAAATGGCGACATTCAAACAGGCGTTGATTTCGTCAAGTAAGCCAGATTGATTTCAATCAGAAGCCGACGTTCGCGTCGGCTTTTTTGATCTTTTACTTTTGTCGCACGTAAGGAGGGTAGACAAGAGGAGAGTGAAGATGGAAATCTGTCAGGTAAAACAAGGCATGTTGGTCGAGTGTGCGCAGGGAATTGGCAAGGTGCTGGTGGTTGATAGAGCAACCAATTCAGTATTGATTGAAGAGCAGTCTTCTCAGAGACAACTGGCTGTCGAGGTTAGTCAACTGATTGATAGTTCTCGGTGTCAACCCAGCTAAAAATTAGGATTAATAAATCGTAGTGGTTTAAAAGCGAGCACGTGGCTCGCTTTTTGGTTTTTGTGTGCTGTTTACTTGCGCACTGCGATCGCTTCAATTTCGATACCGACATCTTTTGGCAGACGTGCTACTTCAACACATGAACGTGCTGGGTAGTTGGCAACGTTGTGCTCATCAAAGAACTTGCCGTACACCTCATTGACGGTACCGAAGTCGTTTAGATCTTTAACGAAGACTGTCATTTTTACGATATCAGTCACTGAAAGACCAGATGCTTCTACAACCGCTTTTACATTCTCAAGTGATTGACGTGCTTGTTCTGCGATATCGGCAGACACTTCACCAGTGGCAGGATTCACCGGGATTTGGCCTGAAGTCAGGACCATATTGCCTAGGTCAACACCTTGTACATATGGGCCGATTGCTGCTGGGGCAGATTCTGTGTGAAGCACTTTAGTCATTATTATATTCCATCGGTTAGGGTCAAAATTCAGGCATTTAGTGTGCCGCGAAACCCAGTCGGGGTAAAGAAAAAATCCTCACTCATCACGAGCAAGGATCGACATTTTTGTTGGTTTATTGCGCCGGGGTTGCTTAACGCTCAGTCACGATATCGCGCGAGAATACCTTTTCGCAGTATTTACACTTGAGGCGAATATCTTGTTTCTTTTCGACCACTTTAAAGCTGCTTTCTACAGGCTCGTCGTGGCTGATGCAGTTAGTGTTTGGGCACTCAAACACATTATTAACTTGCTCAGGAAGCTCCAGCGCTAGCTTCTTGACGACTTTATAATCTTCAATTTGATTGACGGTTGCATGTGGTGCGTAAAGGGCCAATTTACTGGCTTGTTCTTCACTAATAAACACATTCTCAATCTTAAGTAGATCTTTGTGTCCAAGTTCAGAAGAGGGAAGGTTTAAGCCGACCGTGACACGTTGCTGTGATTTGTCCATTGAGAACAGTTTGAGCACTTTAATGCCAATTTGGGCCGGGATATGGTCGATTACGGTACCATTTTTAATTGCTTCAACCTGCAATTGAGTCTGTTTAGCCATTGATGTTTCTCCCTCGATTACAGTGTTTGATTCAGTACTAAAGCCAATAGAGCTTCACGAGCGTAAACGCCATTTTCCGCTTGCTGAAAGTAGTACGCGTGTGGCGTTTTATCGACGTCGACGGTAATTTCGTCTACGCGTGGCAGCGGGTGAAGTACTTTGAGATTGTCACGTGCGCCTTCGAGCATCGCCGCAGTAAGAATGTAGGCTGACTTTATATGAGCGTACTCTGACTCATCAAAACGCTCTTTCTGTACGCGCGTCATATAGAGGACATCCAGCTGTGGGATCACGGTTTCCATATCGGTATGCAAACTGTAAGCGATACCGGCGTCATCCAACTCTTCACACAGGTAATCTGGCATCGCTAATGCTTCTGGGGCAACAAAGAAGAAGCGGATATTGTTGAACTTCGCGAGAGCTTGAGTCAGTGAATGAACCGTTCGGCCGTATTTAAGATCGCCGACGAAAGCAACGTTAAGGTTATCTAGACGCCCTTGAGTCTCGGCAATCGAGAACAGATCCAGTAGCGTTTGGGTTGGATGTTGGTTTGCACCATCACCGGCGTTAATGACTGGTACGCCGTTAGAGAATTCAGAGGCAAGACGCGCGGCTCCTTCTTGTGGATGGCGCATAACAAAAGCGTCAACGTAAGAAGAAATAACCTGCACCGAGTCCGCTAAGGTTTCGCCTTTCTTAGCTAGTGAAGTATTACCACCATTATCAAAACCAATCACATCGCCACCGATACGCTGGATGGCGGTTTCAAATGAAAGACGCGTGCGGGTGGATGGTTCAAAAAAACAGCTCGCAATCACTTTGTTCTTAATCAGCTCCGGTTTTTGCTCGGCTTTCAGTTCACCTGCTGTGTTGACAATTAATTCCAGCTCGTCACGCGACAGCTCAGGAATTGAGATAATGTGCTTGTTGTAAAGCGAGTTTGTCATAGTCATCTTCCCATCTGAGTACGAATTTTAGGCAATAAAAAAGCCCCCCATTACGGGAGGCTTTAAAAATCGTTAGAAATAGAAAAAACCAACGACGGTAAGCATTTCCGCTTACCCAGTGTAATACGTTGTGTAGAACACGAATTACGTGGCATTTTTTTCTCTATATCCAGACAAATTGCGCAGCATTATACGCCTAACTTTTTCCAATGCAAGCGATTACATTGTGGCCTTGTTGTGCTGGTTATTGTTTGTTTACGCACCGAGTGTAGCGACCATCACCGCTTTAATTGTATGCATACGGTTCTCCGCTTCATCGAAGACAATCGAATGCTCAGACTCAAAGACTTCGTCAGTCACTTCGAGGCCTTTCATGCCATATTTTTGTGCCACTTGTTTACCAATCGCCGTTTGATCATCATGGAACGCCGGTAAGCAGTGCATAAACTTCACTTGTGGATTACCGGTTTGCTCAATAACCTTCATATTGACTTGATAAGGCGTCATCATGGCGACACGTTCATCCCAAGCTTCAGGGGCTTCGCCCATAGAAACCCAAACATCTGTATAGAGATAATCACACCCTTGTACTCCTTCCTCTACGTTTTCCGTTAAGGTGATTTTCGCGCCAGTTTGTTTGGCGATGGCTTGGCAGGTAGTGACTAACTCGTGTTCTGGCCAAAAGGCTTTTGGTGCGACAAGGCGAATATCCATGCCCATTTTGGCCGCGCCAACTAACAGAGAATTCCCCATGTTGTTGCGTGCATCGCCAAGGTAGGCAAACTTAATCTGATGCAGCTGTTTACCGCGTCCATGCTCAAGCATGGTTAGGAAGTCAGCCAGAATTTGCGTTGGGTGAAACTCGTTAGTTAAACCATTCCAAACTGGAACGCCGGCGTAGTGACCGAGATCTTCGACAATCTCTTGACCAAAACCACGGTATTCAATGCCGTCGTACATGCGACCCAATACGCGAGCGGTATCTTTCATTGACTCTTTTTGACCAATTTGCGATCCCGATGGGCCGATGTAAGAGACTTGCGCGCCTTGATCAAATGCCGCCACTTCAAACGCGCAGCGAGTGCGAGTTGAGGCCTTTTCGAAGATCAATGCGATATTTTTACCGACCAGTTTCTTTTGCTCAGTGCCGGCATATTTCGCTTTCTTCAGGTCGGCAGAAAGATCGAGCAGAAACTGGATCTCTTTAGGGCTGAAATCCAACAATTTGAGGAAGTTTCTGTTACGTAGGTTAAAGGCCATACTCCAGTCCTTGAATGCTAATTCATTTAATGGAGATAGTTAAACATATTTAAACGGCGTTTGTGAATATTTATTTTAAAATAATGGTGAGATATGAATTATATCTCACCATAAGTGATTATAAATTCTCTTCGGCAAATTCAGCTAAGCGGCTGCGTACCACGCCATTAAGGTGGATATTGGCACTGCCTTCAAAGCTTTTGAAGCGCTCAACCATGTAAGTTAATCCAGAGGTAACCGGGGTTAAGTAGTGAGAATCAATTTGTGCTAGGTTACCTGAACAGACGATCTTGGTTCCTTCACCACAGCGAGTAATGATGGTTTTGATCTGCGACGCAGTGAGGTTTTGACATTCATCAAGCAGAACAAAAGCGTTTTGGATCGAGCGACCGCGCATAAAGTTGATCGACTTAAACTGAATGTTAGCTTTATCACAAATGTATTTGAGCGAGCCTTCAGTGCAGTGATCGTGCTTATGTAATGCCTCTAGCGTGTCGGTCACGGCGGCGAGCCACGGCAGCATCTTCTCTTCTTCGCTACCGGGTAAGAAGCCAATCGACTCGCCAATATCTGGCGTGTTTCGAGTGACAATGATCTTATCAAACATACCTTTCTCTATGGTCTGTTCGAGTGCGGAAGCGAGCGCGAGTAAGGTTTTACCACTACCAGCAGCGCCGGTCAGGATCACGAGATCAATATCTGGATCGAGTAACGCATCAAGTGCCATGCCTTGGTAGATATTCTTCGGCGTGATATCCCATGCGCGGCGGTGCATCAATCTTTCGCGACTCAGATCTTTGATGGTCACTTTGTCTTGTTCAATCTCTTCGACGCGGCCAGCGAAGTCACTCTCTTCATCAATCACATATTGATTAATATAGGTAGGCTCAAACGTTTGTCTATCAAGTGTATGGTAGGTACGTCCAGCGAGGTTGCGGCTTTCGACGTCTTGCACGTTACTCCAGAATTCGCCTTCGATTTGTTGAAAGCCTTTGGTGAGGTACTGAACATCATCGATCAATTGGTCAGTGCGGTAGTCTTCAACAAAACGCACGCCAGCCCCTTTGGCACGTAACCGCATGTTGATGTCTTTAGTCACTAAGATGACTTCGCGCGGCGCACGCTTGTTTTGCAAGTAAAGCACACCATTCAAAATGCGATTGTCGCCAGCCTTGTCGGCAAAGGCTTTGATGGTCTCGTGCAGTTCAAAATCAGCCAAAATAGCGACATGGCCTGTGGTGGTATGATCTCTGTTGATGGGAATGCCGTCGGATATTTCATCTGGCGTTGCGTCTTTAAACATCGCCTCTAAGGCGCGAATCGCAACACGTGCATCACGCGCGACATCACGTTTACTGTCTTTGATACGATCAAGTTCTTCAAGTACGGTCATCGGAATGATGACGTCATGTTCTTTAAAAGAGTAAATGGCGAGCGGTTCGTGAAGAAGAATGTTTGTGTCTAGGACAAATAGCTTCCGGTCTGTATCACCCATAAGCGTCTCCTTGCCGCGGTGCGGCTTGCTTACCCCTCATACTTGCGCATGAAGTGGTTTACTTGCGGTTGCTTGCACAGCTGTAGCCAGATCACGGATGGTTTGACTACAAAAATGCAAACCCGTGTTGATCGTCATCCTAATGAATGCATCACATGTGCCAGTCATAAACTTGACGCGCGATGATGCGGCTCATCAATAAGTATAAGGTGCTTTTTCTACACTCTTAGCTAGAAGTGCCATTGATTTCTTACACTTTGATGTCATCCCCAAGTCGGATAAAAAAATATTGCGTTTTGAGGCCTTTGTACGTGACCAATATCACAGCTTCAAGTAAGATTAGCGACCTTTTTTGACGCAGCCGCTGACATCCTTTTTCCCCGTCAGTAGCCTTTCAAGTTGCGTGAAAACCGCTAAGATTTATAGACCCGTTTTTGATTAGAAAATAGATGAGGTAGTCGATTCATGACATTTGCTTTGGGCCAACGCTGGATCAGCGATACAGAGGGCGATCTAGGTTTAGGAACCGTTGTAGCATTAGATGCACGTACTGTGACTTTAATGTTTGCTGCTTCGGAAGAGAACCGAGTTTACGCTCGAAACGATGCGCCCGTAACGCGAGTCACTTTTAATGTTGGCGATGTGATTGATAGCCAAGAAGGTTGGTCAATCAAGGTTGAGCAAGTAGTCGAAGATCAAGGCTTATACAGCTACCTTGGTGTGCGTGAAGACAATGGCGAGGAAGTGGTGCTGCGTGAAATCATGCTTAGCAACCAGATTCGTTTTAATAAGCCTCAAGACAAACTTTATGCCGGTCAAATTGATCGCATGGATAACTTTGTGCTTCGTTACCGTGCATTGATCAATCAATATCAGCAACACAAGAGCCCGATGCGTGGTCTATGTGGCATGCGTGCAGGTTTGATCCCTCATCAGCTTTATATTGCTCATGAAGTGGGGCGTCGTCATGCCCCTCGTGTTTTACTGGCCGATGAGGTTGGTTTGGGAAAAACCATTGAAGCGGGGATGATCATTCACCAACAAGTATTGGCTGGCCGAGCTGAGCGTATCTTGATTGTGGTGCCAGAAACGCTGCAACATCAATGGTTGGTTGAGATGATGCGTCGCTTCAACCTGCACTTTTCTATTTTCGATGAAGAGCGCTGTATTGAAGCGTTCGCCGATGCTGATAATCCGTTCGATACTCAACAATATGTGTTGTGTTCGCTCGATTTTCTGCGTAAGAGCCGTCAGCGTTTTGAACAAGCACTTGAAGGCGAGTGGGATCTGCTGGTGGTCGATGAAGCGCACCACCTAGAGTGGAGCGTCGATGCGCCAAGCCGTGAGTATCAAGTGGTTGAAGGGTTAGCGGAACGTACTCCAGGTGTGTTGCTATTGACGGCGACGCCTGAGCAGCTTGGGCGTGAGAGCCACTTTGCCCGTTTACGCCTGCTCGATTCAGACCGTTTCTTCGACTATGAAACCTTTGTTAAAGAAGAAGAGCAGTATGCGCCCGTTGCCGACTCTGTCAGTGCGCTCTTCTCTGGAAAAATGCTCGCAGATGACGCGAAAAATCAAATCAGTGAATTGCTGTGTGAGCAAGATGTCGAGCCGCTGTTCCGCATTATTGAAAGTGACAGTGACGAAGAAGCCAAAGCGGCGGCGCGCCAAGAGCTGATTGATAATCTCATGGATCGTCACGGTACTGGCCGGGTGTTGTTCCGTAATACCCGTGCTGCGATTAAAGGTTTCCCAACGCGTAATGTTAATTTGATGCCGATGGCTATCCCTGCGCAATACACGACCTCAATGCGTGTGTCAGGTCTGATCGGCGGTAAGATGAGCCCTCAAGCGCGAGCGATGAAAAACCTCTATCCAGAAGAAATTTTCCAAGAATTTGAAGGCGAAGAGTCGAGCTGGTGGCAGTTTGATAGCCGAGTCAATTGGCTATTGGAGAAGATCAAAGAGAAGCGCAGTGAGAAGATTTTGGTGATCGCATCACGCTCTAGCACCGCACTGCAGTTAGAACAAGCGCTGCGCGAGCGTGAAGGGATCCGTGCAACGGTCTTCCATGAAGGCATGTCGATTATTGAGCGTGATAAAGCGGCCGCCTACTTTGCTCAGGAAGAGGGCGGGGCGCAAGTGCTTATTTGTAGTGAAATTGGCTCTGAAGGTCGCAACTTCCAGTTTGCTAATCAACTGGTGATGTTTGATTTACCCTTTAACCCTGACTTGCTTGAACAGCGCATCGGCCGTTTGGACCGTATTGGTCAGACTCGCGATATCGATATTCATGTGCCTTATCTTGAAGGTACCTCGCAAGCGATTTTGGCGCGTTGGTTTGATGAAGGTCTCAATGCATTTGCCGAGACGTGCCCAACTGGTCGTAATGTGTATGACCAGTTCGCTGAGCGTTTAATTGAGATGTTGGCCTCGGGCGATACCTCTGATCTCGATGAGGTGATTACCGAGTCGGCGGCGATGAATAAGGCGCTTAAGGCGCAGCTTGAACAAGGTCGTGATCGCTTGTTAGAGATGCACTCTAATGGTGGCGAAAAAGCGCAAGCAATCGTTGATACAATTGCCGCGACAGATGGCGATACTAACCTAGTGACATTTGCATTAAGCCTGTTCGATACTATCGGCCTTGATCAAGACGATAAAGGCGAGAACGCCTTAGTGGTGACGCCATCAGAACATATGCTGGTGCCAAGTTATCCAGGCTTGCCTTATGAAGGGGCGACGATCACTTTTGATCGTGAAACAGCGCTGTCTCGCGAAGATATGAACTTTATCAGTTGGGAGCACCCAATGATTCAAGGTGGTATTGATCTTCTGATGAGTGAAGGCGTGGGCACCTCTGCGGTATCACTGCTGAAAAACAAAGCCCTGCCAGTCGGTACTATGTTGTTAGAGCTGATTTACAAAGTGGATGCTCAAGCGCCGAAACGCAGTGGGATCAGCCGCTTCTTACCGCCGACTCCGATTCGCATCATGTTGGATGGCAAAGGCAATGATCTTTCTGAACAAGTGGAGTTTGAAAGCTTCAACCGTCAATTAAGCCCAATCGGTCGTCATATTGCGACAAAATTGGTGGCGTCAGTGCAAGCGCAAGTGCATCAATTGATTGCCGCTGGCGAGCTTCTGATTGTTGATAAAGTGGCCGCGATCCGCAGCCAAGCACAACAAGAGATGCAAACTAGCCTCAATGCTGAGCTGGAACGCTTACAAGCACTTAAAGCCGTCAATCCAAATATTCGTGATGAAGAGATTGTCGCGATTGATGAGCAGATCAAAGAGCTGACTGGCTATATTAGCCAAGCTCAGTATCAATTGGACTCTCTGCGTATGATTGTCGTTTCTCATAACTAGAAAAATAAACGTCCTTACAAAATCTAGCGGCGAATAAAACGATGAGGGCTCTCTCCAGTGGAGGATCTCCCTCATCATCCTTTTGTTGCGATTGGACATGACGTTTGGTTTGATATTTCGCGGATTTCTTTATGGCCATGACAGAGTACCACCCGCCAACTGAGCCTTGGGTTGATATTGTCTTTGAAGATGAGCATATTCTGGCGGTGAATAAGCCGTCGGGATTGTTGTCTGTTCCTGGGCGTTTAGCTGAGCATTACGACAGTATGTGGTCTCGCCTAGTGGATATTTACCCCGATGTTCAAGTGGTTCACCGCCTTGATATGGACACTTCGGGGTTAATGCTGCTAGCGAAAAACAAGCTTGCTGAACGAGCGCTGAAAAAGCAATTTCAATACCGCTTAACCCACAAGGTTTATTATGCGCGGGTATGGGGCCATGTTGTGGCGGATGAGGGAGAAGTTAATTTGCCGCTTATTGGCGATTGGCCTAATCGTCCTAAACAGAAAGTGTGTTTTGAAACAGGCAAACAGGCTAAAACGCGCTATCAAGTGGTCAAACGTGAAGCAAAAACCACCTTGGTTCGCTTGCTGCCTATTACAGGGCGCTCACACCAATTGCGTGTTCATATGCAAGCGCTAGGACATGCGATTGTTGGTGATGAGTTTTACGCCCAAGATGAGGCGTTTGATTTTTCTAATCGATTAGAATTGCACGCCGCTGAACTGAGTTTCTACCACCCAAAATGCAATAGTTTGCGTAGTCTGTTTGTTCCTTGTGACTTCTATCTTGAAGCGGAAGCGATTATCTTTCACTTTTTCGCACCTGTGCGAGAATTACCAGACTATAAAACGCTGCCACACCCATAACCTATTTCCAAGGCAGCGACACGGAGGTTCCATGACGCTGCCGACTATTGTCTTTCTTGATCGTGCTACGATCCCAACTCGAATTGATTTGCCCCATCTGCCTTTTGATCATCAATGGCGAGAGTATGATCTGACCGCGCCTGGCGAGGTTGTTGATCGTCTTCAGCAAGCGGATATCGTGATCACCAATAAAGTGGTTCTTGATCGTGCGATATTGATGCAGTTGCCGAATCTTAAGATGATCGCGATCGCCGCAACAGGCTTTAACAATGTCGATATCGAAGCGTGCCAAGAGTTTGGTATTGCCGTAACCAACATTCGTGGGTATGCCACCCAGTCGGTTCCAGAGCACGTGCTGGCGATGATCTTTGCCCTCAAGCGCAATTTGAAAGGGTATCATAATGACATTGCCGCTGGAGAGTGGCAGCGACATAAGCAGTTCTGTTTCTTTACTCATCCCATCAGTGATGTGGCAGGATCGACACTGGGTATCATTGGCAGTGGCGCTTTAGGTCAAGCGACGGCCGAGTTGGCGAAGTCAGTGGGAATGAATGTGCTGTTTGCTGAACGCAAAGGGCAACGCCAGTGTCGTCAGGGGTATATCTCGTTTGAGCGTTTATTGACGATGTCAGATGTGGTGACGCTGCATTGTCCACTCAATGATGAGACGCGCCATTTGATTGGTCGTCATGAGCTTGCGAGTATGAAGCCGAGCTCGATTGTGATTAATGCTGGGCGCGGTGGCTTGGTTGATGAAGAGGCGTTAGTCGATGCATTAAAACATGGCACTATTCGTGGTGCAGGGATTGATGTGTTTACCGACGAACCTGCTGATGAGTCCAACTCCTTAATTGCTAATATGCACTTACCAAATTTGCTTCTCACGCCTCATGTGGCATGGGGCAGTGATTCTGCGATTCAAAACTTAGCCAATATTCTTATCGACAATATTGGCGCCTTTATTGAAGGTCGAGAGCACAATCGAGTGGTGTAATCCTATTTTAGAATGGGACACACACGTAAAAAGGGCCAGTCGCGATGACTGGCCCTTTTATTTCAGTATGTTACAGATCAACTATCGTGTTGCAACTCAATTATAGTGCAGCGATGGTGGTCTTTTGTTCTTCAAGCTTCACTAGCGTCTCTTTGTAACCTTCAAGCTTTTCACGCTCTTTAGCGACAACCGCTTCAGGGGCTTTAGCAACGAAACCTTCGTTGCCTAGCTTGCCTTCGATGCGTTTGATTTCACCGTGAGTCTTGTTGATTTCGCCATCAAGGCGCGCAAGCTCTGCATCTTTGTCGATAAGGCCTGCCATCGGGATCAATAGTTCAGACTTAGCAACCAGTGCCGTTGCACATGCCGGTAGTGTGTCACCTTCAGATACCAGCGTGATTTGCTCAAGTTTAGCTAACGCCATCAGTACTTTGCGGTTTGCTTCTAGGCGCGCAGCATCTTGCTCGCTTGCTTTTAGCATCACGTCTAGCGGTTTGCCTGGTGCAATGTCGTACTCGGCACGTAGGTTACGAATACTAGTGATGAACGCTTTGACCCACTCGATGTCGTCGAGTGCTTCTTGGTGGAAGTTGGCTTCGTCGTACTGAGGCAGCGCTTGTAGCATGATTGTGTCGCCTTCCACACCATCAATGAGCGGCTTAACGCTCTGCCAGATTGATTCTGTGATGTAAGGAAGTACTGGGTGAGCAAGACGCAGTGTCTTCTCAAGAACCGTAATCAAGGTGTAGCGTGTTGCTTGCTGTTGGGCTGCATCACCTTTCCAAAGAACCGGTTTAGTTAGCTCTAGATACCAGTCACAGAACTGGTTCCAAATGAACTCGTACAAAGTGTTCGCTGCCATATCTAGACGGTAGTTGTCTAGGTGAGCGTTAAACTCTTTTGCAGCCACTTCAAACTGAGACTCAATCCACTTATCAGCCAGAGAGAATTCCATGTTTGCACGGTCTTTGGCAGACAGCGACATACCACAGTCGTGTTCTTCTGTATTCATTAGTACGTAACGGCTCGCGTTCCATAGCTTGTTACAGAAGTTACGGTAACCTTCAAGACGCTTCATGTCCCAGTTGATGTCACGGCCGGTTGAAGCCATGGCTGCTAGGGTGAAACGCAGGGCATCGGTGCCGTAGGGTTCGATACCATTTTCAAAGGTTTTACGTGTGTTCTTTTCAATCTTCTTCGCAAGTTGCGGCTGCATCATGTTGCCACAACGCTTTTCAACCAGAGATTCAAGATCAATACCGTCGATCATGTCGATAGGGTCAAGGACGTTGCCCTTAGACTTAGACATTTTGTCACCGTTCTCATCTCGGATAAGGCCAGTCATGTAAACGGTTTTAAAAGGTACTTGCGCATTGCCTTGTTCATCTTTACAGAAGTGCATCGTCATCATGATCATACGAGCAACCCAGAAGAAGATGATGTCGAAACCTGAAACCAACACATCAGATGGGTGGAAGGTTTTCAGCGCTTCAGTATCTTCAGGCCAGCCTTGTGTACCGAATGTCCATAGGGCAGAAGAGAACCAGGTATCCAACACGTCGTCGTCTTGTTTCAGCACAACAACAGGCGCGAGGTTGTTCTTTTCACGAACTTCTTGTTCGCTACGACCAACGTAAACTTTGCCGTGGTTGTCGTACCATGCTGGGATGCGGTGTCCCCACCAAAGTTGACGAGAGATACACCAATCTTGAACGTCACGCATCCATGCAAAGTACATGTTTTCGTAC
Source organism: Vibrio sp. NH-UV-68 (assembly GCF_042940635.1). Lineage (NCBI taxonomy): Bacteria > Pseudomonadati > Pseudomonadota > Gammaproteobacteria > Vibrionales > Vibrionaceae > Vibrio > Vibrio sp. NH-UV-68. The sequence continues at coordinate 2,708,168 of NZ_CP134975.1, read as the reverse complement.
TGCTTAGGAACAAACTGGATCTGGCCATCTTCTACGGCTTTAACCGCTGGCTCAGCCAATGGAGCGGTGCGAACGTACCATTGGTCAGTCAGCATTGGTTCGATAACCACACCACCACGATCGCCGTAAGGTACGGTTAAGTCGTGATCTTTCACTTCTTCGAGTAAGCCCAGTTCATCAAACTCAGCTACGATCGCTTTACGTGCTGCAAAGCGCTCCATACCTTGGTATTTAGCCGGCAGCTCGCTAGAGTAAACATCGCTTTCTTCACCGTTAGTAGTGAACACTTCAGCCGCATCACGAATGTCGGCGTTGAAGGTTAGGATGTTGATCATCGGTAGGCTGTGACGTTTACCCACTTCGTAATCGTTAAAGTCGTGCGCTGGTGTGATCTTCACACAACCAGTGCCTTTTTCCATATCGGCGTGCTCATCACCAACGATAGGGATCAGGCGGTTAACGATAGGAAGTAGGATTTCTTTACCGATCAGATCTTTGTAACGAGGATCTTCTGGGTTTACCGCGACGCCAGTGTCACCAAGCATGGTTTCTGGACGTGTCGTGGCAACAACGATGTAATCTTTGCCGTCTGCGGTTTTAACGCCATTCGCTAATGGGTAGCGGAAGTGCCACATGTGGCCTTTTTTATCTTTGTTTTCTACCTCAAGATCAGAAATCGCCGTGTGCAGTTTCGGATCCCAGTTTACTAGGCGTTTACCACGGTAGATGAGGTCTTCTTCGTAAAGACGGACAAACACTTCTTGAGTGGCAGCCGAAAGGCCATCATCCATTGTGAATCGTTCACGATCCCAATCTACCGATGCGCCTAGGCGACGTAGCTGTTTCGTGATGGTGCCACCTGATTCGGCTTTCCATTCCCAGATTTTGTCGATGAAAGCTTCACGGCCGTAGTCGTGTTTTGTTTTGCCTTCTTCTGCTGCAATTTTACGCTCAACCACCATTTGAGTTGCGATACCCGCGTGGTCAGTACCGACTTGCCAAAGAGTATTTTTACCCTTCATACGCTCTGCACGGATCAGAGTATCCATGATCGTGTCTTGGAACGCATGGCCCATATGTAGGCTACCAGTGACGTTCGGTGGTGGGATCATGATGCTGTAAGCTTGCTTTGAAGTATCACCGTGTGGCTTAAAGTAGCCTTTCTCTTCCCAAGCTTGGTATAAAGCTTGTTCGATTGAAGTTGGGTTATATGTCTTTTCCATAGTCGCCTTTTTCCTCGACGTATTTGGACGGGTAGCGGCGTTAACGGCATTCAAAAGCCCACTCGTGTGATGATAGGGATTTGCGCACGTGTTGCCTTGTTCTTCGCCCAACTATTTGGAGGAAATCTTTTCTGGTTGATGGTAAATCTTAGTCAATCATTATAAGTGAACTCTCTAAATGGAGAGCTTAACTATAAGGATTGACCACTAGTTGTGGTCAATATTGACCGTTTGTAGCTGATAGCCAGCTTGGCGATAGATTTTATATCTTTCTCGTGCCAGTTGCTTGGCTTTTTCTTCGCAAGGCACGAAGTCTACCACCTCAGCAAACTTGTTCGCAAAGGTTGTCTTATTATCGGCCAAATTTATTACCAATTGCCTGTTCCAAGAAGGCTTGACTGCTTGGTAACCGATTTCGATATTGGTTGCATACTTAGGGCCTTCACCGACCAAATTGTGCGCAATAAACTGCGCGGGATCAACTTGCCAAAATCGTTCGGCGATTTGCTCGGCGTGTACCTTATCGTTGCAATTAAGATAGACCTTTGCGCCTTGCTTGGCGAAATGCTGCGCGAGAAACAGGACATAGTGCGCAAAGCCTTCCGGACTCGCTTGAGCGGAATCAGGTGGAACGATGTAAAACGTTGCATTTGCCATGACTTTTCCTAAGCCTACAAAAAAGGGCCTTGCGGCCCTTTTGATTATTTTGAGGTTTGTTCCTCAGTCTCTTGGCCACTTCGGTTGAGTAAGAATTGGACAAGCATTGAGACTGGGCGACCCGTAGACCCTTTCGCTGCACCTGACTTCCACGCGGTACCCGCGATATCAAGGTGAGCCCAGTGGTATTTCTTGGCGAACTTAGACAAGAAACAACCTGCTGTGATGGTACCACCTGGGCGACCACCAATGTTTGCCATATCGGCAAATGGGCTCTTGAGCTGTTCATGGTATTCGTCTGCCATTGGTAGACGCCAAGCACGATCACTGGCTTGCTCAGAAGCGTTGACGAGTTCATGAGACAGTGGGTTATGGTTTGAGATAACGCCGCTGATGTGGTGACCGAGTGCGATAACACACGCTCCTGTCAGCGTTGCAACATCAACCACACACTCAGGTTCAAAGCGCTCAACGTACGTTAACACATCACAAAGAACCAGGCGGCCTTCTGCATCGGTGTTGAGTACTTCAACGGTTTGACCTGACATAGTCGTGAGGATGTCACCAGGGCGGTAAGCATTACTACCAGGCATGTTTTCACAGCCGGCAAGGATCCCCGTCACATTGATAGGCAGGTTGAGCTTAGCCAGCGCTTTCATGGTTCCGAATACAGATGCAGCACCACACATGTCGTACTTCATCTCATCCATTCCTTCTCCTGGCTTAAGAGAAATACCGCCTGAATCGAACGTGAGGCCTTTACCTACTAGAACGATAGGCTTGGCATCTGGATCGGGGTTGCCTTTGTACTCCATGATTGACATCATAGAATCGTTTTTAGAGCCTCGGCCTACGGCTAGGTATGACGTCATACCCAGTTTTTCCATCTCTTGTTCACCGATGATCTTGGTCGTGACGGTTTCGTAATCGTCTGCCAAACGGCGAGCTTGTGAGGCAAGGTAAGCAGGATTTGCCACATTTGGTGGCATGTTACCGAGATCTTTCGAGGCTTTAACACCAGAAGAGATAGCCAGCCCGTGTGTGATTGCTTTCTCGCCTAGGTTGAGCTCACGACGTGTTGGCACGTTAAAGACCAACTTACGCAATGGGCGGCGTGTTTCAGGCTTAACCGTTTTAAACTGGTCAAAGGTGTACAAGCCATCTTTGGTTGCTTCAACGGCTTGACGCACTTTCCAATAGGTATCGCGTCCTTTAACATGCAGTTCTGTTAAGAAGCACACCGCTTCCATCGAACCGGTTTCATTAAGCGTGTTAATGGTTTTTTGAATGATTTCTTTGTATTGACGTTCACCAAGTTCGCGCTCTTTGCCGCAACCGACCAATAAAACGCGTTCAGACAGTACACCTGGTACTTGATGAAGCAGAAGCATTTGCCCCGGTTTTCCTTCCAGATCACCACGGCGAAGCAGTGAACTAATATAGCCATCGCTGATTTTATCGAGCTGCTCAGCAACTGGAGAAAGGCGACGTGGCTCGAACACACCCACAACGATACATGCACTGCGCTGTTTCTCTGGACTGCCACTTTTTACACTGAACTCCATGCGTACTCCTACATCCTGAAGACAAATAGAACTAAATGTTAGATAATGCATCTTACTTGTTGATTCCTTACTCGGAACTATCCTTAAATAAGCGCATTAACAGTTAGCCAAAAATTTATAAAATAAAAGGTTTAACGGGAAATTATAGTGATTCAATTAAAAAAACAAGTTTTGTATAGGTAATTTCAGCGTGATTATTGTTAGATATTTGATCCGCGAGACACTCAAAAGCCAATTAGCGATATTTTTTATCCTTTTTCTCGTGTTCCTAAGCCAAAAATTGATCAAAGTACTGGCTGATGCATCCGATGGTGATATTCCCGCTAGTTTGGTGATGCATTACGTCGCCTTGAGTATGCCATCAATGGGATTATTGATGCTGCCTCTGAGCCTGTTTTTAGGGATCTTGCTGACTTTCGGCCGTTTGTACGCAGAAAGTGAAATTACCGTGATGAATGCCACTGGTATTGGCAATAAGTTCTTGATTCGCGCTGCATTGTATTTGGCGGTGATTACTGGTGTGATCGCCGGCTTTAACTCGTTTGTCTTCTCACCTTACAGTCAAGACAAGCTAGTGCAGTTACAAGAAGAAGTCGAAGCAGAAAATAGCGTAGACTTGCTGAAAAAAGGCCACTTTCAAGGGACACCAGATGGCTCTTCTGTGGTGTTTATTGATGATATTGACGGCAAGCAGCTCAAACATGTGTTTGTCGCGCAAATGCGCCCGCGAGACTCTATTTTACCGAGTGTTTCTTTTTCTCAATCAGGAGAAGTGAAACAACTTAGTGATGGTCGCCAAGTGATTCGTATGTACCAAGGGACGCGCTACGAAGGAGTACCGACCCGCGTTGATTATATGATTACCGAGTTTGATCAATATGAAGGCTTGATAGGTCAGCGTGACGTTAAGCCCAAAGGTCGTGACTGGGAAGCCATTCCGACTCTGGAGCTAATCAAAAATCATGATCCGCGTGCACAAGCTGAATTGCAGTGGCGTATCTCGCTGGTGGTATGTATTCCCTTGCTGACCATGTTGGTTGTACCTCTGTCTGCTGTTAATCCACGTCAGGGGCGCTTTGCTAAAATGGGCCCAGCGATTCTGATCTACCTGGCTTACTTCCTCTCCATTAGTGCGACAAAGTCAGCATTAGAAGATGGAACTATCCCTGCGGTAATAGGGATGTGGCCAATTAATGCGGCATTACTGCTTACCGCAATTGGGATTAACTCGATGGACAGCATTCCTGTTCGCCGCTTTAAAGACAAATTAAGACAAAGAAAAAAGGCAGCGTAAGTCGTGTTTAAAATTCTCGATCTTTATATCGGCAAAACCATCATTGCGACCACTTCATTAGTACTAGCGACCTTTGTGGGCTTGTCTGCAATCATTAAATACGTTGAGCAGTTGCGTAAAGTGGGAGAGGGAACCTATGACCTCATCCAGGCGTTGTTGTTCGTTTTACTCAGTATTCCGCGTGATATTGAAATGTTTTTTCCAATGGCTGCGCTACTTGGCGCACTGATTGGTTTGGGCATGCTAGCGTCGAGTTCAGAGCTGGTGGTAATGCAAGCGGCTGGTTTTTCGAAACTCAACATCGGCATGTCTGTGCTGAAAACCGCAGTGCCGTTAATGATTGCAGTGACTTTATTAGGCCAGTGGGGCGCGCCACAAGCGCAGAAAATGGCGCGTGATTTACGTGCATTTGCGACCTCGAACGGCGCTATTTTATCGGTACGTACTGGCGTGTGGGCGCGAGATGCGAATGACTTTATTTTTATTGGTAAGGTCGAAGATGACAAAATCTACGTCATGAATATGTGGCGTTTCGATGACAATAAACATCTTAAGAGCGTGGTTCATGCTGCCGAAGTGGAGTACGACGCGAACAACACGTGGATAATGAAAGATGTCCAGATCACCGAGATGGCAGACGAAATCGAAATCGCTAAGCAGAGCTTGCCTGAGTATCGTTGGACTACATCGTTGGCTCCCGACAAGCTTGCAGTGGTGACGGTAAAACCAGAAGAGCTATCACTGGCTGGATTATATGACTATGTGACCTACTTGAAAGCCTCAGAGCAAGATCCGGCGCGTTATGAGTTGGCATTTTGGCGTAAAGTGACTCAGCCGTTTTCGATTGGGGTGATGATGCTGATGGCGTTGTCCTTTATCTTTGGGCCGCTGCGCAGCGTGACCATGGGCGCGCGTATTCTGTCAGGGGTTATTGCTGGCTTTACTTTCTATATTTCTAGTGAGTTCTTTGGGCCGTTAAGCTTGGTGTATAACATTCCGCCAGTGTTCGGGGCTGTGATGCCAAGCATGGTATTTTTGACCATCGCCTTATTGTTACTGCGGCGTAAATTGTGACGGACATGACTTAGTAACGGACATGACTTGATAGAAGAACGGCAGCCTGATGGCTGCCGTTTTTGTATGCTTATAAGAGTTTTTTCAGACGATACAGCTCTTCAAGAGCTTGCCTTGGCGTCAGATCGTCAGGGACAATATTGGCCAATGCTTGCTCAATTTCGCTTGGTTCTGGTATCAGACTAAGTTGATTGGCAATATCGACGTTACTGTTTGTCGGCGCGCCGTCCGTCACTTGACCAATTTGCTCTAATTGAGTCAGCTTGGCGCGGGCATTTTTAATCACACTTTTTGGCACGCCAGCTAAACTTGCAACGGCTAAACCGTAAGATTTACTCGCCGCGCCTTCTTGCACGGCATGCATGAAGGCGATGCTGTCACCGTGTTCAACCGCATCAAGGTGGACGTTGGCCAAGTCTGGCAATAAGTTAGGTAATTCCGTCAATTCAAAGTAGTGGGTAGCAAACAGTGTCATTGAACCAATTTGCTTTGCCAGCCATTCGGCACTTGCCCAAGCCAAAGAGAGACCATCATAAGTACTGGTGCCGCGGCCGATCTCATCCATTAGCACTAAGCTGTTTGCGGTTGCATTGTGCAAGATATTTGCGGTCTCTGTCATTTCGACCATGAACGTCGAGCGGCCAGAGGCGAGATCATCCGATGCGCCGATACGAGTAAAAATGCGATCAATTGAACCGATAGTTGCTGACTCGGCGGGAACATAAGAGCCAATGTGTGCCATTAGTGCAATCAAAGCGGTTTGGCGCATATAGGTCGATTTACCGCCCATGTTCGGGCCGGTAATAATTAGCATTTTACGTTGCGGGTTGAGCTCAATCGGATTGGCGATAAACGGCTCGTCCATCACTTGTTCGACGACGGGATGGCGGCCATTTTGAATATGGATACCGACTTTTTTGCTCAGTGTTGGGCGGCAGTAATCTAGGCTATCTGCACGCTCGGCAAGGTTTTGTAATACATCGATTTGCGACAGCGCTGACGCGAGGTTTTGCATTTGTTCTAGGTGTGGAAGCAGTAAATCAAATAACGCCTCCCATAGTTGCTTTTCGAGCGCGAGGGCTTTTGACTTAGAGCTAAGCACCTTATCTTCATGTTCTTTGAGCTCAGGAATGATATAACGCTCGGCATTTTTTAGCGTTTGACGGCGAACATAATGAGGCGGAACGAGATGGCTTTGCCCACGACTGACTTGAATAAAGAAACCGTGAACGTTGTTGTAACCGACCTTGAGCGTATCGATACCATGGCGTTCTCGCTCTTCTTGCTCCATTTTATCTAGGTATTCCGTCGCACCATCAGCCAGCTTACGCCACTCATCGAGCTCTTCGTTATAACCTGATGCAATCACACCGCCATCACGAATCACAACCGGAGGATTCTCTTTGACGGCTCGCTCTAATAACTGACAAACTTCATCCATCGGTGCGGTAAATTGGGCCAATTTACTCAAGTAAGGATGATTGACTGAACTCATGCTCTCACTCAGTTCAGGCAGTTGCTGCATAGCAAAACGTAAGCGAGCCATGTCGCGCGGTCTGGCGCTACGCAATGCGAGGCGTGCTAAAATACGTTCAATATCGCCGACTTGCTTCAATACCGGATAAAGCTCACTAAATAGCGTGAGATCCTTTAGCTCGCCAATCGCATCCAAACGTTGATTGAGCGTGTCGATATCACGCATTGGTTGGTGCAACCAACGCTTGAGCATGCGGCTGCCCATTGCGGTTGCGGTATGATCAAGCACCTCTGACAAGGTATTGTCGATCCCACCTGAAAGATTATGGGTAATTTCAAGGTTACGACGTGTTGCGGCATCGAGAATGACGGAGTGATCTTGGCGATCAAATGTCAATGAACGGATGTGCGGCAACGCAGTACGTTGAGTGTCTTTAACGTATTGAATCAAACAGCCCGCAGCGCACAAGCCGAGAGTAGCTTGTTCAACCCCAAAACCAACCAAATCACGAGTACCAAACTGTTGATTGAGTTGCTGTTTTGCAGTGTCTAATTCAAATTCCCATACCGGACGACGACGATTGCCGTTGCGCGCCGACATGAGTTCAACCGGTTCAAAGTCTTCTGGAAACAGCAGCTCTCGTGGTGAAGTGCGTTGAAGCTCTGCCGCCATCGCCTCTTCACTTTGTGGCTCCATCAGTTGAAAACGGCCAGAGGTTATATCTAACGTCGCATAACCAAATTGACCATCGTGGTGGTAAATGGCGGCAATAAGGTTGTCGAGTCGCTCAGAAAGCAGCGCTTCGTCAGTCACAGTACCAGGCGTGACAATGCGTACCACTTTACGTTCTACCGGTCCTTTGCTGGTGGCAGGGTCGCCAATTTGTTCACAAATCGCGACAGACTCACCAAGTTGAACCAATTTAGCTAAATAACCTTCTACGGCATGAAAAGGCACGCCTGCCATCGGAATCGGCTCGCCCGCAGAGGCGCCACGTTTGGTCAGGGATATATCTAATAGCTGAGACGCACGTTTGGCATCATCGTAAAACAGCTCATAAAAATCACCCATACGATAGAACAGCAGAATGTCTGGGTTCTCAGCTTTAAGCTTGAGATATTGCAGCATCATGGGTGTGTGTTTTTGCTCTTTCATACGACTCGTTTACGAACGGTTTAAATTACCTCGCAGGGTATCAAAACAGTCCTAGTAAGAGCAATTTAAAGCTTAATCTATTCAGCCAACGAGATTATTTTGTTGGTTGCAAATCTTTGATATGGGTTGCGCAATCTTTCCCTCGCCCTTTCGAGGCATAAAGAGCCTGATCGGCGTGTTCAAAAAAGGTATTGAGGTCATAAGGGGTATCAGGCGTGTGGGTTGCAACCCCAATGCTGAGACTGAGAGCACCTTGTCCAACTGGCGAGGCGCGAAAGGATTCAATTAATCGCTCGGCATAATTTAAGGCGTCTTGCTGATGCAACTCAGGAGAGATCAAGACAAATTCGTCTCCACCCCAGCGGCCAATGGAATCGTAGCTACGAGTATTTTCGCGTAGAAAATTCGCCACTTGAATCAAAATCTCATCGCCTTGGGCATGGCCCCGCTCATCATTAATTTGTTTGAAATTATCTAAGTCAATTAGCATCAGTGACACGGGGGTCTGGTTGCGTTCGGAACGCGCCAACTCCTTGAATAACAACTGATCGATATTACGTCGATTGAACAGGTGGGTTAAGTAGTCCACGTCAGCCACTTGTTGAAGGGCATTTTTCTCGCTCATGTCACGCACGACACACACAGTGCGCTGTTTATCATCAATAATGGTCGAAGAGATGGCGATCTGTACTTCGACATGCTTACCGCTTTTAGTCAATCCCAAGATTTTTTGTCTCTTATCTGTCATCAAGCGTGACTGTTGCTTCGCTTGAAAATCATGGCGATATTGGAGGTGCTTGTGTTTAAGGTTTGGGTCAATCAAATCTTCGACACGAAGGTGTTTAAATTCTTCGATACTGTATTCAAATATCTGGCAGGCCATCTTGTTGGCGGCAAGAATGTGACCACCTTCATCGATATAAAGAATGCCGTCAGGGGAAACATCAAAGATTTCCCCCAACTCTTGTAGCAGATAATTTGAGTGTTTGATTGCACGTAAAATAAACCAAGTGGTTAGTATAATCAGTGGAAAAAGTAATAAGTTAAATAGCCACATATAGGCGTTGATTTGATCGAGTTTACCTTTGGATGACGTCAGAATTTTGTCGACTTTAGGCAACACACTCTCTTGTATGTCAGTCAATGCTTTAAGAGCTCGAGAGTCGTTGACTAAAACCATATTATCAAGCTCGGCAACTGGCTTTTCGAGACCAGTTTGTTGGGCCATTAGTAGTTTTTGGTAATACTCCTCTAATGTCGCGTTCAACACATCAACATTGGCTCGCAATATAGGGTCGCTAATTAACGTCTCGAGCAGGTAAATATTACTTTTGAGTAGCAGATACTTATCACGAGCACGTTCAAAGTATTGGCTATCACGTCGTATCACGAAATTTTTAAAGTGATGGATAAATCCCCCATAGCCGAGCTCTCTTTCTATGGTCGAAATCGTTTGGCTGATGGTGATTTGAGTAACATATTGGTCATTGATTTGGTCACGTAGTGTCTTAAGCGATTGAGTTTTGTGATAGATGTAAGTGGCTAGCAGAAAATTAGCAAAAATCGCTATCAAAACGATAAAAAGGTAAGAGCGCTGTGAACGACGAAACTGATTATACATTCCCTATCCCTGACAAAATGATTGAATGTTGTTAGTTGCATATCAAATTCGAGTTTAGATGACAAACGACAGTTTTTCATAAAATAACCGTGATGGTGATAGAGTATTTGTCTCGATTGACCAAGCAATAATGAGAAATGAATATGGACAGTGCAAAGAGTTTGGGTGAACGATTACTGGCGAGCGGAGAAATACTGGTGACTGCTGAGTCCTGTACTGGAGGGGGCGTTGCGACGGCCATTACCGATATTGCGGGCAGTTCGCAGTGGTTTGATAGAGCGTATGTTTCGTATAGCAATGAAGCGAAAATGGAAATGCTGGGTGTACACGCAGAGACGTTAGCCCAACATGGCGCGGTCAGTGAAGAGACGGTCAAAGAGATGGTACTAGGCGCATTGCAGCGATCTAATGCGACTATTGGGGTCTCTATTAGTGGGATTGCAGGTCCTGGTGGAGGAACAGAGCAAAAGCCCGTTGGTAGTGTTTGTTTTGCTTGGGCAAACAAGCAGGGCTGGTTAGAGGTACGTACTTACCAACTTGATGGTGATCGTCAGCAGGTGCGCCAGCAAGCGGTCGAGTTAGCCATAAAAGTACTGTATGAACAACTAAGCCGTCTTAAGTGATAATTGAAGTGTTTGTATTTTAAAGTTATTTAAATCAGTTGGATAGGTTTAAAAAGCAAAAAATGTTAGCCAAGCTATAGACACTGTATGAATCAACAGTATAATGACTTGCATTGATTGTTTAGCAATATACCGCTGAACGGAAGAGTTAGATTGATAGTCATCAGCATCAGATGAATCATTTGGAGAAAGTGATGAACGAGAACAAACAGAAAGCGCTTGCCGCTGCGCTAGGTCAGATTGAAAAGCAATTCGGCAAAGGCTCAATTATGCGCCTTGGCGACAACCGCACAATGGACGTAGAGACTATTTCTACAGGCTCTCTTTCTCTTGATATTGCACTGGGTGCTGGCGGCCTTCCTATGGGGCGTATTGTTGAGGTTTATGGCCCTGAGTCTTCAGGTAAAACAACCTTAACGCTAGAACTGATTGCTGCCGCTCAACGTGTCGGTAAAACCTGTGCCTTCATTGATGCTGAACACGCGCTTGATCCTATTTATGCGAAGAAACTGGGTGTTGATATTGACGCGCTACTTGTATCTCAACCAGATACTGGCGAGCAAGCACTTGAAATCTGTGACGCGTTAGCGCGATCAGGTGCGATTGATGTCATGGTCATTGACTCTGTGGCAGCATTGACCCCGAAAGCCGAAATCGAAGGTGAAATGGGTGATAGCCACATGGGGTTGCAGGCTCGTATGCTTTCTCAAGCAATGCGTAAGTTAACGGGTAACCTCAAGCAGTCTAACTGTATGTGTATCTTCATTAACCAAATTCGTATGAAGATTGGTGTGATGTTTGGTAACCCAGAAACGACAACGGGTGGTAATGCGCTTAAGTTTTATGCTTCAGTTCGCCTTGATATTCGTCGTACTGGTTCTATCAAAGATGGTGACGAAGTTGTGGGCAATGAAACTCGCATCAAAGTGGTTAAGAACAAGATCGCAGCGCCATTTAAACAGGCAGAGACACAAATTCTTTATGGCCAAGGCTTCAACCGTGAAGGTGAGCTAATCGACTTAGGCGTGAAGCATAAGCTGGTCGAAAAAGCGGGTGCTTGGTATAGCTACAACGGTGACAAAATTGGTCAGGGTAAAGCTAACGCTGGCAAGTATCTCCGTGAAAATCCAGCGGCTGCACAAGCCATTGATGCCAAGTTACGTGAAATGTTGCTTGCACCAGTTGAAGTTAAGTCTGACGATGCAGAACTTGGCAAAATGCCAGAGCAAGAAGAGTTGTAAAATAAACTTAACTTAACAATACTAAGCCCTGCTAACGCGGGGCTTTGTTTTATTAGGTCGCAAAGATATGTTTGAACGTAAACCTACTACGCTGTCGAGTAAAGAAGCGGCAATGCAGCTATTAAGTCGTCGTGACCACGGCGAATATGAGCTGTATCAGAAGTTAGCCTTAAAAGGTTATCCAGAGGATGAGATCGATCTGGCGGTAAATTATTGTCTCGATAATCATTATCTTGATGATCTTCGTTACGCTAAGAGTCAGATTAGACAACATGTCTACAAAGGCCACGGTGAACGACGTATTCGTCAGGAATTAAGCCAAAAGCGTGTGTCTGAAGCGGTGATCGCTTGTGCATTGCAACAAGAGCCACAAGATTGGTTCGAGCGGGCAAAAAGTGCGGCAGAGAAAAAGTTCAAGGGTCATAAAGCCAACGATCAAAAAGAGTACGCCAAGCAAGTGCGCTTTTTGCAATACCGTGGTTACAGCTTTGATCAAATTCACTACGCATTAAGCAGTGAGGATCCTGAGTAATTTCCACTTAACTACCCAATTTGATGATCCAAAGTCAATTCTGGTTCCTATCCGTTCTTTTCTGCGAGAAAACTAGTCGTAGCGTTAACCATGATCTACAATAGCGCAAAATTCTAACTCGACTATTTTTAGGAAGAGCTGCATGTACATGAGCACTGATGAGGTTCGTAACGCGTTCCTCAAATTCTTTGAGAGCAAAGGACACCAAATTGTAGAAAGTTCATCGTTAGTACCGCATAACGACCCAACCTTGCTATTTACTAACGCAGGTATGAACCAATTCAAAGATTGCTTCTTAGGCGCAGAAAAACGTGCCTACACTCGAGCAACAACGGCTCAGCGTTGTGTACGTGCAGGTGGTAAACACAACGATTTAGAAAACGTTGGTTTCACTGCTCGTCACCATACCTTCTTCGAAATGCTCGGTAATTTCAGCTTCGGTGATTACTTCAAAGAAGACGCGATTGCGTTTGCTTGGGAGTTTCTGACTGAGACGCTACAGCTACCTAAAGAGCGCCTACTCGTTACTGTTTACCAGACAGACGATGAAGCATTTGAGATCTGGAACAAGAAAGTCGGCGTGCCAGCTGATCGCATTGTTCGTATTGGTGACAAAGAAGGCGGCAAGCAGTACGAGTCTGATAACTTCTGGACAATGGGTGATACTGGTCCTTGTGGCCCATGTACTGAAATCTTCTATGATCATGGTGAGCACATTTGGGGTGGTCGTCCTGGTACGCCAGAAGAAGATGGCGACCGTTTCATCGAGATCTGGAACAACGTATTCATGCAGTTTAACCGTCATGCAGACGGTACGATGGAACCGCTACCAAAACCGTCGGTTGATACCGGTATGGGCATTGAGCGTATTTCTGCCATCATGCAGGGCGTTCACTCAAACTACGAAATCGATGTTTTCCAAACTTTGATTAAAGCCGCTGCGGAAGTAACTGGTCATGATGATCTATCAAACCAGTCATTGCGCGTTGTGGCTGATCACATCCGTTCATGTGCGTTCCTTATCGTAGATGGCGTAATGCCGTCAAACGAAGGCCGTGGCTACGTATTGCGTCGTATCATCCGTCGTGCGGTCCGTCACGGAAACAAGCTCGGTGCCAATGGTGTCTTCTTCCATAAACTCGTTGGTGTTTTAGCCAATGTTATGGGTACGGCGGGTGAAGAACTCGCGAGACAACAAGCCATTGTTGAGAAAGTACTACGTATCGAAGAAGAGAACTTCGGTCGCACGCTAGAGCGTGGTATGGCGATTCTTAACGAAGCGTTAGATGAATTAGACGGTAAAGTGCTCGACGGTGAAACGGTGTTCAAACTTTACGATACTTACGGTTTTCCGGCTGATCTGACCAATGATGTTGCACGTGAACGTGACTTTGCTATCGACGAACAAGGCTTCGAAAAAGCGATGGAAGCGCAGCGTCAACGAGCTCGTGAAGCAGGCCAGTTTGGTACTGATTATAACGCGGTAATAAAAACTGACGCCCAATCTGAATTCTGCGGTTACACCGGCACAGAAGGCAGCAGTACGGTTGCAGAAATCTTTGTTGACGGTGACGCGGTAGAGTCGTTATCTGCTGGCGATAAAGCGATCCTTATTCTTAGTGAAACGCCGTTCTACGCAGAGTCAGGCGGCCAGTGTGGTGATGCCGGAGTGATTAAGACCGAATCAGGTCTATTTAAGGTTAAAGATACCCAAAGACTGGGTAATGCGATTGCTCATCACGGTCTATTAGCTGAAGGTGTTGTGGCCAAAGGCGACCAAGCGACGGCGATCGTTGATGCTGAGCGCCGTGCCGCTATTTCACTGAACCACTCAGCGACGCACTTATTACATGCTGCGCTACGCAAAGTACTTGGTGAGCACGTTACCCAGAAAGGCTCTTTAGTTAAAGCCGACAATCTTCGTTTTGACTTCTCTCACCTTGAAGCGGTCACGCCGGCTGAACTGAAAGAAGTTGAGCGTCTGGTTAATGCACAAGTACGTCGTAACCTAGTGATTGAAACCAATATCATGGATATTGAGTCGGCTAAGCAAAAAGGAGCCATGGCGTTATTCGGTGAGAAATACGATGACGAAGTTCGTGTTCTATCGATGGGCGATTTTTCTACCGAGCTGTGTGGCGGTATCCATGCATCGAGCACTGGTGATATTGGTCTGTTCAAAATTATCTCTGAAAGCGGTATAGCTGCAGGCGTTCGCCGTATCGAAGCGGTGACGGGCGAAGCGGCGCTAGACGCGATTGAAGCACAAAACGCTAAGTACGAAGAGAAGCTGGCAGAGTCGGCACAAAAAGCCAAAGCATTAGAAAAAGAGCTGCAAAAGCTGAAAGACAAGATGGCGGCTGCAGAAAGTGCCAATATCATGGGCAAAACCATCGAAGTGAATGGTACGAAAGTCCTTATTGCTGCACTCAATGGCGCTGACAGCAAAAACCTACGCACCATGGTTGATGATATTAAAAACCAAATGGGGAGCGGGGTTGTACTGCTTGCCAATGCCACGGGCGACAAAGTTGGCCTGATTGCTGGTGTCACTAAAGATCTGACCGGCAAAGTCAAAGCGGGTGATTTGGTGAAAATGGTTGCAGAACAAGTCGGTGGTAAAGGTGGCGGCCGACCTGATATGGCTCAAGCGGGTGGTACCGATGTCGCAGCATTACCGGCGGCAATCAAAACGGTTCAACCTTGGCTTGAAGAGCGCCTCTAATATTGGAATAAGTAATCAATACGCTCAATCAGTTTTTGGTTGAGCGTCATTTTTTTATGCGACCAAGTGGTTTAATTGAGCAATTCAATCGTGCTCCGTTAGGCGACTTGGTCTTTGTGTTAAACGACTGCGAACAGAATCAATATCGTCGCAGCTCTAATGAGACTTTGGTCTTGGGAAGGTGAAGACTGGTGAAAAAGCCCCTTATCGTGCAAAAGTTTGGCGGAACGTCGGTGGGTTCAATTGAACGAATTCATACGGTTGCCGAACACATCATTAAGGCGAAAAATGATGGTAATCAAGTTGTTGTCGTTGTTTCTGCTATGTCTGGCGAAACAAATAGATTGATGGGACTGGCGAAACAAGTCGACAGTGTCCCCACCGCGCGAGAACTTGATGTTTTGCTCTCTGCTGGTGAGCAAGTATCAATGGCCCTATTAGCAATGACGCTAAATAAGTTGGGTTATGCTGCACGCTCACTTACCGGAGCACAAGCAAACATTGTGACAGACAATCAACACAATGATGCAACGATTAAACATATTGATACGTCGACGATAGAAGCACTATTAGAACAAAATCAGATAGTGATCGTCGCGGGTTTTCAAGGTATCAATGATAATGGGGATATCACCACGCTTGGCCGTGGCGGGTCTGACACCAGTGCGGTTACGTTAGCCGGAGCGCTGCGTGCCGATGAATGCCAAATTTTCACCGATGTGGACGGCGTTTATACTTGCGATCCACGCATCGTCAAATCGGCGCAAAAACTGACGGTGATTGATTTTCCTTCGATGGAAGAGATGGCGCGCAAAGGTGCCAAAGTACTCCATTTGCCATCGGTGCAATATGCATGGAAAAACAATGTGCCTTTGCGAGTGCTGTCGACGTTTAACACCGATGATGGCAGTTTAGTCAAAGGCGAAGAGTGTCAGTCAGATATTTGCGGTCTTGCGATTCAACGTGATATGTGTGTGATCAAAATTGAAAAAGAAGCGCTGGCCAGCTTGAAGAAGCAGTGTCAAATGCTGGGTGTCGCTATCTGGAATGTGATCGAGCATGCAGAATGGGTAGGTGTGGTGATAAAACACGACGCTTATGCAAAGCTTGAACTGGTTTTCAACGATAAAATCCGTAATAGTGAATCGGTAAGCTTGTTAACGGCCGTTGGCCTTCAGGTCGAGGGATTGATCGAAAGGTCACATGCTCTACTGACAGAGCAGGGGATCGATGTCGAGCATTATGCGCTAAACGTGCGTTCACTGATGTTAGTACTGTCACCTGAATATGTCGACAAAGCGGCTAACATACTGCATGATGCTTACATAACTTCTGCGCAGGCTGTCGAATGTCAGCAAAAACAAGCGTTTTTGGGTTAAATTCGAGCCATAATTGAGTTTACGAAAATATAACTTTTGTTAGATAATAGCCTAGTAGCAAGATAAATCAGAGATTACTCAAGGAGCACAGAATGCTAATTTTAACTCGCCGCGTTGGCGAAACTCTTATGATTGGTGATGAAGTCACTGTTACTGTTCTTGGCGTAAAGGGTAACCAAGTACGCATCGGCGTTAACGCTCCGAAAGAAGTGTCGGTTCACCGTGAAGAAATCTACATGCGCATTCAAGCAGAAAAAGGTAATGGTAACGCTCCTTCAGGCAATTACTAATTACATCAAGAGGCTGACACATTGTCGGCCTTTTTTGTGCTCAAAAAATGACTATTGATAGTAAAAAGAGCGAATTAACGTCGCTTTGATTAAATAGCCAACGGTTGAAAGACTTTTTGCTATTTTTGCCAAGAAAATGTTTGACATATTTTTGGTAAATCGTAATATGTGCCTCCGCAAGACGGTGAGGTGGCCGAGAGGCTGAAGGCGCTCCCCTGCTAAGGGAGTATACGGTTTGTAGCCGTATCGAGGGTTCGAATCCCTCCCTCACCGCCATTCTTGCTTTTCCTTTTTTAGGAAAAATTGTTCTTAGGAACAACTTTAAAACAACTTTCTGTAGCAAGAAAGTATAGTGCGTCCTTAGCTCAGCTGGATAGAGTACCTGGCTACGAACCAGGCGGTCGGAGGTTCGAATCCTCCAGGACGCGCCATATTCCTTACCAAGGAATAAACGGTGAGGTGGCCGAGAGGCTGAAGGCGCTCCCCTGCTAAGGGAGTATACGGTTTGTAGCCGTATCGAGGGTTCGAATCCCTCCCTCACCGCCATTAATTGGCCTATGGTCAATTTTTTTGTTTTAAAGCTCTGTTGTTTTAAAGAACGATAGTGTGATATGCTTCACAACTCTCATTTGAGAGAACATTGCGCGTCCTTAGCTCAGCTGGATAGAGTACCTGGCTACGAACCAGGCGGTCGGAGGTTCGAATCCTCCAGGACGCGCCACTCTTTAGGGTTTCTTTTGTATCAACAGATATCCTGATATTGACCATAGGTCGATATCAAAAATTGCGCGTCCTTAGCTCAGCTGGATAGAGTACCTGGCTACGAACCAGGCGGTCGGAGGTTCGAATCCTCCAGGACGCGCCACTCTTTAGGGTTTCTTTTGTATCAACAGAGATCCTGATATTGACTAACGTTGATATCGAAACTGCGCGTCCTTAGCTCAGCTGGATAGAGTACCTGGCTACGAACCAGGCGGTCGGAGGTTCGAATCCTCCAGGACGCGCCACTCTTTAGGGTTTCTTTTGTATCAACAGAGATCCTGATATTGACTAACGTTGATATCGAAACTGCGCGTCCTTAGCTCAGCTGGATAGAGTACCTGGCTACGAACCAGGCGGTCGGAGGTTCGAATCCTCCAGGACGCGCCACTCTTTAGGGTTTCTTTTGTATCAATAGCGATCCTGATATTGACTATCGTTGATATCGAAAACTGCGCGTCCTTAGCTCAGCTGGATAGAGTACCTGGCTACGAACCAGGCGGTCGGAGGTTCGAATCCTCCAGGACGCGCCACTTATTAAAAAAAAGCCCTGCTAGCAATAGCAGGGCTTTTTTGTTAACCATCTCTTAACATTTTTGAAACCTATCAATTACAAGTTATTGTTTTTCATCTCAATTTCTGAATTTTTTTAAGCCTATCGCAGTATCAGTGTGCTTTTTAGCTTAACGTCAGAAAACACACAGTTATTTGTGCTTGTTTGGCGAGATATTACAGATTTATGTGATTTGTGTGACGAATAACTCCCTAGATTTGTGCATTATCCTCAATAGCACCTTAAACAAAATTGACAAAGTTTAACCAATCGAGATAATCCTAGACCTCTTGTCAGGATTTATTGTGAGTTCTGTACATCAGAAAGCCAGATTGAGTTTGGTTCACGTTAGCGTAGCGTTTCAATAAAACATGATGTTTTTAGCTATAGCCGATGCTGTTGTCAGAATGACAAAGAAAGGATGCAAAAATGGATACAATTGGAAGCCTGCTAGTAGATGCTGCCACCCTCATGTTTACGGGGATGTCGGTGGTGTTTATTTTCCTCACTATTCTTGTTTACCTCGTTCGGTTGATGTCAAAACTGGTGCCTGAAGAAGCACCTCAGCCGATCGCGACACCTAATCAAAATAACAAAGTTCAATTACCATCTTCTGCTGTTAGCCCGCAAATCGTTGCGGCCATTTCCGCTGCGGTACACCAGTACCGTGCGTCTACCGCTAAATAGCATTTGATAGGATTAAAAGGAGTTAATGAGCATGTCTAAACCACTCGCTTTAACAGACGTGGTCCTTCGTGACGCCCATCAGTCGCTATTTGCGACTCGTATGCGTCTAGAGGATATGTTACCTATCGCAGAGGAACTGGATAAAATCGGTTACTGGTCTCTCGAAACTTGGGGCGGCGCTACGTTTGATGCCTGTATTCGATTCTTGGGTGAAGACCCATGGGAGCGTTTACGTGCCTTAAAGAAAGCAATGCCTAACACCCCAATGCAAATGTTGCTGCGTGGTCAGAATTTATTGGGCTACCGCCATTACGCCGACGATGTCGTCGAAAAGTTTGTTGAACGAGCTCATGCCAATGGTATGGATGTCTTCCGTATCTTTGATGCGATGAACGATGTACGCAATTTTGAACAAGCAGTCAAAGCCACGGTTGATGTCGGTGCGCATGCACAGGGCACTCTGTCATATACGACCAGTCCTGTACATAACACCGAGACTTGGGTGGATCTTGCCAAGCGTCTGGAAGATTTAGGCTGTCACTCACTGTGTATCAAAGATATGTCAGGACTGCTTAAGCCTTATGAAGCCGAGGAGCTGATTTCACGTATTAAGTCATCTTGTGATGTCCCACTTGCGCTTCATTGTCATGCCACTACGGGTCTATCGACGGCGACAGCGTTAAAAGCGGTAGAAGCGGGGATTGATATTCTCGATACTGCCATTTCTTCAATGAGCTGTACTTATGGCCATACGCCAACCGAAACCGTAGTAGCGATGCTGCAAGGGACCGAGCGTGATACCAACCTTAATCTCGATCAGATTGAACCGATAGCGGCTTATTTCCGTGAAGTTCGCAAGAAATACGCTAAGTTCGAAGGTCAGCTTAAAGGCGTCGATTCCCGTATCTTGATCGCTCAGGTTCCCGGTGGCATGTTGACCAATATGGAAGGGCAGCTCAAAGAGCAAGGCGCGGCTGACCGACTTGATGAAGTACTCGAAGAGATCCCTCGTGTACGTAAAGACCTCGGTTATATTCCTTTGGTGACTCCGACCTCACAGATCGTCGGGACTCAAGCGGTGATCAATGTTTTAACTGGTGAGCGCTATAAGAGCATCACCAAAGAGACCGCTGGGGTTCTTAAAGGTGAGTATGGCGTCGCGCCAGCTGAACTGAACCCTGAGCTACAAGCGAAAGTGCTCAATGGTGGTGAGGCAATTACTTGTCGTCCGGCTGACTTGCTTGATGCAGAAATGGCGATGTTGACAGACGAGCTGTTAGCGAAAGCCAAAGCAGAAGGTATCTCGTTAGCAGAAGATACTGTCGATGACGTGTTAACTTATGCACTGTTCCCACAAGTGGGCCTCAAATTCCTGAAAAATCGTCACAACCCAGAAGCGTTTGAGCCAGCTCCAGGGCTTGAAGAGCCAGTTGCAGCTGCCCCTGTCGCTCAAGGTGGAATCGAGACTTACAGCGTTAAAGTGGATGGTCAAGTGTACGATGTTGAGGTCGGCCCACAAGGTCAACTGACGTCTGTCGCGGCTTCCGCTT
Organism: Vibrio sp. NH-UV-68; assembly: GCF_042940635.1. Classification (NCBI taxonomy): domain Bacteria; kingdom Pseudomonadati; phylum Pseudomonadota; class Gammaproteobacteria; order Vibrionales; family Vibrionaceae; genus Vibrio; species Vibrio sp. NH-UV-68. The sequence goes on along the minus strand of NZ_CP134975.1, from coordinate 2,687,763 downwards.
CAGAAGCACCACAAACTGCCTCAGTGGCGCCAGCTGGTAATTCGGAAATGGTGCCAGCACCGCTTGCAGGCAACATCTTTAAAGTCAATGTGCAAAGTGGTGTTCAAGTTGAAGAGGGTGATGTGTTATTGATCCTTGAAGCGATGAAGATGGAAACGGAAGTCCGCGCTGCTCGCGGCGGTATCGTGCAAGATCTTCACGTTAAAGAGGGTGATTCTGTCACTGTGGGCTCTCCTCTACTCAGTTTAGCGTAAGGGAGTCTCATGGAAGGATTAATGATCTTATGGTCAGAGACAGGGATCGCTAACTTTGAGTTCGGCCAGATCTGTATGATCTTCGTTGGCTGTCTATTGCTGTTTTTGGCGATTCGAAAAGGCTTTGAACCACTACTACTGTTACCGATCGGCTTTGGTGCGATCTTAGCCAATATCCCTAATGCAGGCTTTACAGACGAAGGTGGCTTGCTTTACTACGTTTATTACGTAGGGATTGAGTCGGGTATTTTCCCTCTGCTTATCTTTATGGGCGTGGGGGCAATGACCGACTTTGGTGCTTTGATTGCGAATCCGAAAACCTTGTGGCTAGGCGCTGCTGCGCAGTTTGGTATCTTTGCGACTCTGTTTGGCGCGATCTTGCTGAATTATGTTCCAGGTATGGAATTTAGCATGGCAGATGCGGCTTCGATTGCGATCATTGGTGGTGCCGATGGCCCGACGGCGATATTCCTCGCTAGTCAGTTGTCACCGGATCTACTCGGTGCAATCGCTGTTGCTGCGTACAGCTACATGGCATTAGTGCCGATTATTCAGCCGCCGATCATGAAGGCGTTGACGAGCCCTGAAGAGCGCAAGATCAAAATGGCGCAGCTGCGCCACGTTGGTAAGGCTGAGAAGATCCTTTTTCCTCTCGCCGTATTATTGATGACGATTTTGTTCCTGCCAGCAGCCACACCACTGGTCGGTATGTTCTGTCTTGGCAACCTGATGCGTGAAGCTGGTGTTGTTGAGCGTTTATCGAAAACAGCGCAAAATGAACTGATCAACATTGTCACTATCTTTTTAGGACTTGGTGTCGGCTCAAAACTGCAAGCGGAAGAGTTTCTTAATATCGAAACTTTAGGCATCTTGGCACTGGGTGCGGTCGCATTCAGTATCGGTACTGCTGGCGGTGTGTTGATGGCCAAGCTACTCAACAAGCTGTCAAAAGAAGACATCAACCCACTGATTGGTGCGGCAGGTGTCTCTGCGGTGCCAATGGCTGCCCGTGTGGTGAATAAAGTCGGTCTTGAAGCAAACCCACAAAACTTCTTGTTGATGCACGCAATGGGCCCGAATGTGGCCGGCGTACTTGGCTCAGCGGTTGCTGCGGGGGTTTTACTTGCCTTGGTTGGCTAGCTTAACGTAAATGTGAGCGGTTGATTAATTTACACTCAAGTGGTCAACACCGTGTAATAAATGGTATATATTCAAAGGGATGCTATCGCATCCCTTTTTTTATATCGATAGGGAAATGAACACATGGAAAACAAACAAATCGCAATCTCTCAATTTGGTGATCCCGACGTCCTTGTTACTCAAGTGTCACCTATTCCTGAACCTTTAGTTGGCGAAGTGGTGGTGAAAGTTCACTTCTCGGGTGTAAATCCTATCGATGTCAAAACGCGTGCTGGCTTAGGGTGGGCAGCGTCAGAAAATAAAGACAACCTCCCTTGGGTGCCCGGTTATGATATCTCTGGTGAGATAATCTCGGTGGGGTCGCAAGCTGAGCGTTTTAATATTGGTGATAAGGTGGCGGGCTTTATTGGTTTTCCATTGCAAGGTGGCGGTTATAGCCAATACCTCTCGGTGTCTGAAAGTGCGCTCAGTTTGGTCCCAAATGCGATCACACTCGAAGCGGCCGCTGCATTGCCACTCGCAGGGCAAACCGCGGTGCAAGCGTTAGACAAAGCTGGCGTTAAAGAGGGGATGCGTGTACTTATCTTAGCTGGGGCAGGCGGTGTCGGCCATATAGCGATTCAGGTTGCTATCGCGGCAAAAGCCGAAGTCTTTACCACTTGTAGCGAAGCGAACCTCGATTACATGGCGACCTTGGGCGCTCATGCAGTTAACTATAAATTTTCGCCTGTTTCTGAACGTGTCGAAGAGGCAGATGTATTGATTGACCTTGTCGGTGGAGACGCGGCACTTGATGCCTTGAACTGTTTAAAGGATGGCGGCACCGTGGTTACCGTACCTACGCTCAGTGCTGAGCTTATCTGTGAAAAAGCCAAACTACTCGGCTTTAAGGCGACAGGGATGCTGGTTGATCCTAATCCCGAACAGCTAGATGCGCTACTTTACATGGTTAGTGTTGGATTGGTGAAAACCGAGATTCAACACATCTATCCACTCGATCAGGTCGCTGAGGCCCACAAGCAAATAGAAACGGGTCATACGCGGGGCAAGATCTTACTTGATATGCAATGCTAGCAGCGTTTAACAGCGCTTTTGAATCTTTCGCTCTGTGGTTTTCTGATTCGGCACTGTGGGTTCTTTTTTTCAGTGGGTTCCTCAGTGCCACTTTACTGCCCGGCGGCTCTGAAGCGGGGTTAATCGCAACACTAAGTCTCAATCAATATGCGACTTCGACGACTATTATCGTCGCTACCGTGGGCAATACCCTCGGAGGGCTAACCAATTATTGGCTCGGTTTATGGCTACCCAATCGAACTCAGAAAGAAAAACAGGGTCATAAAGCATTATTGTGGCTCAATAAATACGGTTATTGGACGCTTCTTTTGAGTTGGTTACCCGTTATTGGGGATCCACTGTGTTTGGCGGCTGGTTGGCTGCGAATGCGTTTTTGGCCATGTTTGTGGCTCATTCTTATCGGCAAGGCGCTTCGCTACAGTGTACTGTCTGCCGTTTATTTTGGTTTTTTCTAAGGGGATGTCATGAGAAAGTTTTGGCTTGGCGCTGTTTCTCTGGTTGCACTTTATGGTTGCTCTGCAAATACGTTAACCTCAGTGCCGTTTTTTTCTTCATTGCCGACAGGCGTTACTCTGATCGAAGAGGTAGAGGCGCAATCGGGCCAGGCAATGATTCCCTATACTAAATACCAATTGGATAACGGTTTAACGGTGATCCTTTCTCCGGATGACTCCGATCCTTTGGTGCATGTTGATGTTACTTATCATGTGGGCTCGGCTCGTGAAGAGGTTGGCAAATCAGGCTTTGCTCATTTCTTTGAACATATGATGTTCCAAGGCAGCGAAAATGTTGGCGATCAACAACATTTTAAAATTATTACTGAGGCTGGGGGGACATTAAATGGCACCACCAACCGAGATCGCACCAATTACTTTGAAACCGTGCCCGCTAACCAACTTGAGAAGATGCTGTGGCTCGAGTCTGACCGAATGGGCTTTTTACTCGATGCAGTATCGCAACGTAAGTTTGAAATACAACGTGATACGGTCAAAAACGAACGTGCGCAAAATTACGATAATCGCCCTTACGGTTTAATGTGGGAAAAAATGGCTGAGGCGATGTACGCCGAAGGTCACCCATATTCATGGCAAACTATCGGCTACGTTGAAGATTTAGATCGCGTCGACGTGAATGATCTTAAAGCCTTTTTCTTACGTTGGTACGGACCGAACAACGCGGTACTGACGATTGGTGGTGATATTGATGTTGAGCAAACGCTTGAATGGATTAACCAGTATTTTGGTTCTATTCCAACAGGACCGGCGGTAGAACAAGCACCTAAACAGCCAGCGACCCTAAACCAAGACCGCTATGTAACGCTTGAAGATCGAATTCAACAACCAATGCTACTGATGGGCTGGCCGACGGTATACAACGGTGCAGAGCAGCAAGCGTCATTGAATGCGTTGGCGAATGTACTTGGCAGTGGCGCGAATAGCTTGCTCTATCAAAAGTTGGTCAAAACTCAGAAAGCGGTCGATGCTGGTGCATTTCAAGATTGTGCCGAGTTAGCGTGTACCTTCTATGTGTACGCCATGGCGCCATCAGGTGAACAAGGCGCGCTGCAACCGCTTTATCAAGAACTACTGCAGACACTCAATGAATTTGAAGCGCAAGGCGTCGATAAGCCACGTCTTGAACAAATCAGTGGCATGGCAGAAGCCAATGCGGTTTTCGCCTTGCAAAGTGTGCGCGGTAAAGTCTCTCAGCTTGCCTCTAACGAGACCTTTTTTGCACAGCCCGACCGTATTCAATCGCAACTAGAACAAATTCGTGCGGTTACTCCAGACTCGGTTATGGCAGCTTATAAGCAGTTTCTCAACGGTCATCACAAAGTGACCTTGAGTGTGGTTCCTAAAGGACGAACCGAACTCGCTGCGGCGCCAGCAGATTTTGTTACACCACAACGCACACTCCCTGAATATCAAAAAATTACTGATGATCAACTTTCTTATCCCAAAGCGATAGATGACTTTGACCGCTCGGTGATGCCAGAAGTTGCGCAAGCGGTTAAAGCGGAGATGCCAGACTTATATCGACTCTACTTCGATAATGGCGCTGAAGTGTTAGGCACGGTCAGTTCTGAAACGCCAACCGTACAGATCGAAATACGTCTTCCAGCGGGTGAGCGTTATGTGGAGAAAGGGAAAGAAGGGCTAGCGAACTTAACCGCAGCCATGATGGAGGAAGCGACGCTTGAGTCGAGTTTGGAGCAGATCCAAGCACGCTTAGATACGTTAGGCAGTAGTGTCTCGGTAAGCGCTGGTAACTACACCACCACGTTATCGGTGTCTAGCCTTGAAAAGCACCTTGCTGAGACGCTTGATATTGTTGAAGAGATGTTGTTTAAGCCCGCTTTTCGTCAGCAAGATTTTGACCGTTTACAGAAGCAGATGCTAGAAGGGTTGGTTTATCAACATCAGCAACCAAGCTGGTTAGCGTCTCAAGCGACTAGGCAGGTGCTGTTTGCCAATACGATTTACCAGCGTTCCAATGATGGTACCGAGTCGTCGGTTTCACAGTTAACGCTACAAGATGTTAAGCAGTTTTATAAGCGTCATTACACACCGCAAGGGGCGCAAATCGTAGTAGTGGGTGATATTACTAAGCGCCAGATCCAGCAGCAATTACACTTTATTGAACAATGGAAAGGTAAGGTTGCGCCTTTACTTCGTCCGCAATCTGTCCCCTTGTTACCAGCGCAAAAGATTTACTTGATTGATAAGCCTAGCGCACCGCAAAGTGTGGTACGCATGGTTCGCCAAGGTTTGCCTTTTGATGCGACAGGGGAAGTGTACTTGACTCAGTTGGCCAACTTTAATTTGGCAGGAAACTTTAATAGCCGTATCAATCAGAACTTGCGTGAAGACAAAGGTTATACCTATGGTGCGAGCGGTTATTTGGCCTCCAATCGTGAGGTGGGTGCGATTGTATTCTCTGCGCAAGTTCGTGCGGATGCGACCGTTCCCGCTGTGATTGAGATGCAAAAAGAGCTTTCACAATACAGTCAAAATGGGATGACAGAAGAAGAGATGAAATTTTTGCGTTTGGCGGTCGGTCAACAAGATGCGTTAAAGTATGAAACGCCTTCACAGAAAGCGGGGCTACTCGGTAGTATCCTTGCTTATAGTTTGGATGAAGATTACCTCAAGCAACGAAACGAAATTGTTGAGACGGTAGACCAAGAGACACTAAATCAGTTAGCGAGTAAGTGGTTTAATCCTGATGACTACCAAATTATCGTTGTTGGTGATGCCAAAAGCTTAAAGCCTCAACTAGAAAGTTTACAGATTCCGATAGAAGAGCTTGAAATCATCCGTTAGAGTACACATAACGTAGTGCATAGCTTAAGGGTGATGTTAGTCACCCTTTATAAATTGTTTAGCCAGTTTGGTAGTGATACCAAACCTCTGATATAAGCGAACCTCATTTTGACTGATTTTGCTGCGCGACTAGAGCGAGTTGCACAAAACCCAGATGTATTTAAGAGTTTTGGACGAGGCGTAGAACGTGAAACTTTGCGCTACCACCAAGATGGTTACCTAGCAACAACGCCCCATCCAAGTGAGTTAGGATCGGCTTATGCCAACAATTGGATAACGACCGATTTTTCAGAGTCGTTGCTCGAATTTATTACCCCTGTCTCGCATGAGATCTCAACGCTTACCGCACAGCTCGAAGACATCCATCACTTTACCCAAACTAAGTTGGGTCAGGAAAAAATGTGGCCACTATCGATGCCGTGTTATGTGGGGAGTGAAGATGATATTAATCTCGCGCAATACGGCAGTTCTAACTCAGGTAAAATGAAAACGCTTTACCGTGAAGGCTTGAAACGCCGCTACGGTAGCTTGATGCAAATTATCTCTGGTGTGCATTTCAACTTTTCGTTTCCAGAGTCGTTCTGGCAACAACTGTTTGGTGAGCAAAACGAACGTGAACGTCAAGAGAGTAAGTCCCAAGCCTATTTTGGTTTGATTCGAAATTACTATCGCTTTGGTTGGCTGATCCCATACTTCTTTGGCGCTTCACCGGCACTGTGTTCCTCGTTTATTCAAGGGCGTGAGACAAAGCTGCCATTTGAATCGATTGGCGGCACCTTGTATTTGCCATACGCGACATCATTACGCATGAGTGATCTGGGTTACACCAACAGTGCGCAAAGTTCGCTAAAAATTGGTTTCAACAGCTTGGCTGAGTATCTAGATGGTCTCAACGCTGCCATCCGTACGCCTTCACAAGAGTTTGCTAAAATTGGCGTTAAAGTGGATGGCGAATATCGCCAGCTCAACAGTAACGTTTTACAGATTGAAAATGAGCTTTATGCGCCGATTCGACCAAAGCGTGTGGCTAAATCGGGTGAGAAACCCTCAGAAGCGTTAGCGCGCGGTGGGGTGGAATATATCGAAGTGCGTGCTTTGGATGTGAACCCGTACAGCCCGGTCGGAATTACCGAAGAGCAGGTTCGATTCTTAGATCTTTTCTTAGCTTGGGCTACGTTGAGCGATTCAGAGCCGATGGATTACTGCGAGCAATCCTGTTGGCGTGAAAATTGGAACAAGGTCATTGTAGAAGGGCGTAAGCCGGGGCTAGAGCTGCAAATCGGCTGTAAGGGTGAAGTGTTGACGCTACAGGCGTGGGCAAAACGTGTCTTTGTGGAAATCGCACAAATTGCTGAGCGTATGGATAAAGCGCAAGGTGGCTATGCTTATCAAGAAGTGTGCGAAAAACTACTGACCTGGATTGATAACCCACAATTGACCATTTCAGCCCAGTTACTCGAAGACACCAAACGCTTAGGTGGATTAGGCAAAGTCGGTTGCACGTTCGGTAATCAGTATCGTCTGCAACATCTTGACCATCAATATCGTATTTACAGTGCTGAGGTGATGGAGCAAGAGGTTGAACGTTCTCGTGTGGCTCAGGCAGAAGCGGAAGCGGCCGATACACTCAGCTTTGATGACTTCCTCGATAACTATTTCACCTACTTAAAAGCATAGCAGCGCTTACCCAGCAAATAGAGCGTTAACAAGGAATAGCGGTTTACCACATACTTGGTGTAAACCGCACAATAATAGCAAGCAAATGAGACAGCCCGCATGGGTTGGAACAATGGAGAGGGACAATGCCGTTATTAGATAGTTTTACCGTTGATCATACAAGAATGAATGCACCTGCAGTTCGTGTTGCCAAAACCATGACAACGCCAAAGGGGGATACCATTACGGTGTTTGATCTTCGCTTTACTGCGCCAAATAAAGATATTTTATCTGAAAGAGGGATTCATACACTTGAGCACCTCTATGCTGGCTTTATGCGTAATCACCTAAACAGTAATGATGTTGAAATCATTGATATCTCACCGATGGGCTGTCGTACTGGATTTTATATGAGCCTAATCGGTACACCTCAAGAGCAGCAAGTGGCAGACGCTTGGTTAGCGGCGATGAAAGATGTACTTAAAGTGGAAAGCCAAAATAAAATCCCAGAACTCAACGAGTATCAATGTGGTACGGCAGAGATGCACTCGCTTGATGAAGCTAAGCAAATTGCTGAGGCGATTTTAGCGGCAGGTATTTCAGTCAATAAAAACGATGAGCTTGCACTTCCAGAAGCGATGTTAAAAGAGCTTAAAATCGACTAGTTACATCGGTAAATAAGCAAGGAAGGGATGATTACCCTTCCTTTTTTTTGCATGTTAATTTGCTTGGGGTAATACCACGACTTCGGTTTTCGCCCAAATATCGTGGAAGCCACGCTTTTTCGGGTCTAGTGGTACGGTTAAGTTGGCCAAGCCAAATCCCGAAGTACCAATACGAATCAGTGCCTGAGTGACTGAAATGGCACTGCCGTTAGGGTTACGCAGTTGTAATTTCCACGCTCGCATTCCTAACGTTTGACCTGCGCGAGTCCAGAAAAAAACGAAGAAGTAGATCCAAACAAAAGCAAGATAAGCGGTATAAATCGGGCTCCAAATAGGATGGCTAGTGAGAAAGTCACTCACATCTGCGTAGCTGCCGACACTAAATATCCCCATCGCCATTAAAGCGTGCAGTATGGCAACCACCACTCCTGCCGCCATCATCTCGACGGCAATAATAATTAATCCATCATAAAAAAGTGCACCTAAGCGGCGTAATAGGCCTGCTGGTGGTAAAGAGTCAATCGTTGACATAAAAGTTGCTCACCCAAAGTAAAATAAGGCGAAAGAATATAGTCTCTTTTTCAATCTGAAAAGAGACCTTGCGCACAGCTTATCGATTTGTGGCGATTTTATCAGCAAACGACAATTAATTCAGTCTTTTGCACTTGCACGAATGCCTCGCATACGTATAATGCCAATCATCAAAGGGCAAAGCCCCAAGATGCCGGTGTGGTGAAATTGGTATACACGACGGATTCAAAATCCGTTGCCTTCGGGCGTGGCGGTTCAAGTCCGCCCACCGGTACCATACATAGAAAGGTCGCTTTTATAGCGGCCTTTCGTCGTTTTAGGGCTAAGCAAATCGATTCTTTTATGGTGAGGACCGGAGTGCTTGTTCAATCTTCCGTTTATCACAACTTACTCAACCTCGAGAATCGTGGTTCTACTTGCTGCTAATGTCCGTAGTATTGACGCGTTATAAGCTAGCGCTCGTTTACCCAACTCACCTTCCTCAACAGGGCAAGTTATATATCTAAGTACACGATAAATAGTCAGTTTAAACTGATTCTGTCATGGGGTAGCGTACTGTTTTGTCACCGTATTTACTTTGTTCAGCTATAAATTTGACTCGACGAAGATGAGGCTAAACTCTTCTGTCTTCGTTTGTGATCTGTCACAAGTCGTTACACTGAGTAGGGTAGTGGGGCTTTACATCTTGTCTGAGTAAAGGAACAATCCGGTCTGTAGCCTAAATCAAATGGCCTTTAAATTGGATGATTATGAGTAACACTGCAACGAAAAAAAATAACCCTTTGTTTGAGGTTGTCTTCAACGTCTTCTTACCTTCGATCATTTTGATGAAGCTCAGTGGTGATGAGTACCTAGGAACCGTAATGGCACTGACTGTGGCGTTGGCTTTCCCAGCAGGTTATGGTGCGATGGAGCTGATTCGTCATAAGAAGTTCAACTTTATCGCAGCATTAGGATTCATCAGTGTGTTGTTAACAGGCGGTATTGGTTTATTTGAGCTTGATACGCGTTGGTTAGCATTAAAAGAAGCTTTGATCCCGGGTTTGATTGGCATCGCTGTGCTGGTCTCGACTTATACGCGCTACCCAATCGTCAAAAAAATGCTTTTCAACGATACGGTATTAAACCTTGCGTTGATTCAACAGCGTTTATCAGAGGCGGGCAATGAGGGTAATTTTGAACGCTGTTTGACGATCTCAAATTACCTGTTTGCGAGTACTTTTATCTTTTCATCAGCGATGAACTATTTTCTCGCCACTTGGATCGTCACTAGCCCGGCGGGTACTGCAGAGTTCAACGAGCAACTAGGTAAATTGACGCTGTACAGCTACCCGATGATTGCGATTCCTAGTATGTTGATGATGATTGGTATTTTCTATTACGTTTGGCGTCAAGTGCGCAAAATGACTGGTCTCGAAACCGAACAAATCTTTCACCTCAAATAATCATAAAATGCCCCGCCGACATAGCGGGGCATTTTATTAGGTGATCTTAAAGCGTTGGCTGAGTTGTGACAGACTTTCCGTCGACTGAGCAAGTGCGGTGATCGAAGTATTCTGAGCATCAGATTGTTGAGCAATAACCGAGCTCGATTGGGACACTTCAGACATGTTGTGTTGTAGTCCTTCTAGTGATTGATGTTGCTCAGAGACTGAGTTAGCCACTTGTTCAATTTGTTGATTCACCGTAAGTACATGGCGGGATATATTTTCAGTGGTGCTGATAATGCTTTCTACTGCTTGATAGACGTGTTGCGAAAACTCGGTCATGTCATCGATATTGCCAGAAGAAAGTTTGATCGCCTGCTCAAGTTGACTCAACGATGAACCGATCTCTTCTACACTGCTGTTAGTGCGATTGGCCAGTTGCCTTACTTCATCTGCAACCACAGCAAACCCTCTCCCTGCCTCTCCAGCTCGCGCGGCTTCAATCGAAGCGTTGAGTGCTAACAGATTGGTTTGTTGAGAGATGCTAGTGATGGCTTCAAGAATTTTATGAATGCTATCGGCGTTGCTGACCACTTGAGTAATGTTGCCTTGGGTTTGCTCAACAATATTGTTCATCCGTTGCAAGCGGCTTTTGCATTGCTCCGATTCTTCAATTGCTTCAACACAAAGATCGGCAGAGGTTTGTGCGCCTTGATGACATTGTTGAGTTGTTTGCGCCACGTCGGCAAAAGAGTGACTTATCTCTGAGACCGTTAATGACACTTGCTGAATGGTTTCGCTATTGCGAGAAATTTCCCCATCAATATTGGCAGTTTTGTCGATAAACGTTTCCGAGACTTGAGTCAGCTCTTGCACCGCTTGGCGTTGAATGCGTGCGGTTTGTTGCAATTGGAGAATAATCTGATTGAAGCGTTGATAAAATGGGTCGCGATCTTCTAATTCTACATCAAGGTTAAATGAGGACTGCTGGACTACTTGACCCACAGTATGATTAACATACGCCAGCCTTTGTAAATTTCTATTCAGGTTGATGCACGCATAGATCGAAATAGAAGCTTGGAAAATGGCATACAAACAGTGCTCAATGACCATCATGAAACTGCTGTTCGGCGGAAAGATATAAACGCCGTAACCTGAGCTTTGTAACCAAAAAAACATAACATGATGCACGGCTGCGGCAACAAGCGCGTGTAGTACCATCAACCAGTCGTTAAACAACATCATCAAAGCGAGCAGAATAAAGACCTCGAAATGAAGCATGATATCTCCAGAGGCTTGATCTATGTGTAGGGCGACAAAGCCATAGATGAGGTATGGCAGCAGGTAGCGAGCGTGGTGAAATTGGTTAACGATCAATACTGCAGCAAACAGAGCCGCGGTGATCACAAGGTCGATGGTTGAAAAGCCGTACCTAAAGAAATAGACCACTGATAGCACCACCAATGGGATTGTGATTACCAACGTCTTTTGCGTAAAAGACAATTCTTGGTCGAGTTTGAGCATAGTAGTTTCCGCTTATTTGTCTGTGGTACTTTTGGGATGGGAAAAATAGACAAAAACCAACAATCACAGATTGTTGGTTTTAAGTTTAGTGCATAGACAGTAATTTAGTACTTAAGTTGTCGTCACATGGATCACTAGTTTTGTTTGCGAATCAGGTAATCAAAGGCGCCTAAGCTTGCTTTTGCCCCTTCACCCATCGCGATAATGATCTGTTTATAAGGTACGGTGGTTGCATCGCCAGCGGCAAATACACCCTCTAGGCTTGTTTCGCCATGGTGACCAACTTCGATCTCTCCGCGCTGTGACAGTTTGACGTCAGAATCTTTGAGCCATTCTGTGTTTGGCACTAAACCGATTTGAACAAAGATACCTGACAGTTCAATTTGTTTGATTTCATCTGTGTTGCGGTCTTTGTATTTCAAACTAGTTACGCGTTTGCCATCACCAACCACTTCAGTAGTTTGAGCCATTGTGATGATGTCTACATTTGGTAGTGAGTTGGCTTTATCAATCAGTACTTGGTCTGCGCGCAGTACATCAGCAAACTCAAGAACCGTTACGTGCTCAACGATACCAGCTAGGTCAATAGCCGCTTCGATACCTGAGTTACCTCCGCCGATAACGGCAGTTTTTTTGCCTTTGAATAGAGGACCGTCACAGTGTGGGCAGTAAGCCACGCCTTTGTTGCGGTACTCTTGCTCACCCGGAACGTTCATTTCACGCCAGCGTGCACCTGGGCTTAGGATGACACTCTTACTTTTCAGCGTTGCGCCACTTTCAAGTTGAATGTGGATCAAACCATCATCAGTGTGGGCTGCGCCCATTAGCTTATTGGCTTGCTGCTCAGTCACGACATCTACTTCGTATTCTTTTAGGTGCTCGGCGAGATCGGTTGCCAGTTTTGGGCCTTCAGTGCGCTTTACCGAGATGAAATTCTCAATTGCCATCGTGTCCATCACCTGACCACCAAAGCGTTTTGCTACTATACCGGTGCGAATACCTTTACGAGCGGCGTATAGTGCTGCAGCGCTACCACCAGGACCACCACCAACAACAAGTACATCGTATGGAGCTTTTTCATTCAGTGTTTTCGCTGCTTTCTCACTCGCACTGTCATCCACTTTGTTTAGAATTTCAGTTAAAGACATACGGCCTTGGCCAAAGAGCTCGCCGTTCACGAATACGCTTGGTACTGCCATGATCTCGCGTTGCTTCACTTCATCTTGGAACAGTGCACCGTCGATCATGGTTGCTTTTACTTTCGGGTTGATTGCCGCCATCATGTTGAAGGCTTGCACCACGTCAGGACAGTTCTGACACGACAGAGAAATAAAGACTTCTACCTCTAGCTCTTTGTCTAGTGCTGCGATTTGCTTGATCACTTCCGGCTCTAGTTTGATTGGATGGCCGCCAGAGTGGAGTAGCGCAAGAACCAACGAGGTAAACTCGTGTCCCATTGGCAGGCCAGCAAATCTAAGCGCTGTGCTCTTACTCGGGTTAGACACCGTCATTACTGGCTTACGCTTACTTGCTGAGTCGTCACGAACCACGGTGATAAAGTCACTCAGCTCTGCAATTTGGTTGGCAAGCGATAGGATGTCATTTGACGCTTTGCTTTCATCTAGGCTAACCACTAGACGAACATCTTCTTTTACGTTGGCTAGATATTGTTTTAGTTGTTGTTCAATAGCTTGGTCTAGCATGGGTTACATACCTTTTAATGATTATGCTGGATAAAAACAATTGAGGAGAGAGCAAACCAGGCCGAAGGTCGTCAAGGTATCTAACCTGGAATGCTCTCTTATTTAGACGCTAAGCTAGCTAGGAACTCAATGCGCGCTTAGCGTGTACAATCAGTGGCTTAGATTTTGCCAACTAGGTCTAGTGATGGTGCGAGCGTCTCTTCGCCTTCTTTCCATTTCGCAGGGCAAACTTCACCTGGATGCGCTGCTACATATTGAGCGGCTTTCACTTTACGTAGTAAGTCTTCTGCGTCACGACCGATACCTTCAGCAGTGATTTCCATTGCTTGGATAGTACCTTCTGGGTCGATTAGGAAAGTTGCACGGTCTGCAAGACCTTGACCTTCACGCATCACACCGAAGTTGTTTGTGATGTTGCCTGTTTGGTCGCCAAGCATGTAGTAGTTGATCTTACCGATGGTATCTGAGCTGTCGTGCCACGCTTTATGAGTGAAGTGAGTATCGGTTGATACTGAGTACACTTCTACGCCACGTTTTTGTAGCTCTTCGTAGTGGTCCGCTAGGTCACCTAGTTCAGTAGGACAGACGAAGGTAAAGTCTGCTGGGTAAAAGAAGAATACCGCCCATTTACCCAAAACATCTTGTTCTGTTACTTCAACAAACTCGCCGTTTTTGAATGCTGTTGCGCTAAATGGTTTGATTTTCGTGTTAATCATCTCGTTACTTTCCTTTTAAATTATTGGATGAGCAATGTTCGTTGCTTTCGGAAAGTATATTCACATGCACGCTAGATTAAATAAAATTGCTTGTATCAATCCTATTGATAGTCAAATCCTATTGATCTGTATTGTTAACGTCAAGGATCTCACTTGAAGACTCTTTTTTATTTATTTTTCCGCAGGTTACGAAGTTGTCGTCTATCTTTATAAAAATAACTAATGGACGATATCTATGTATCAAGTGACACCGTATCTGTTTTTTTCTGGCCGCTGTGAAGAGGCACTTAGCTTTTATCAACAATGTTTTGGGGGTGTTGTGCTGTCGAAACAATATTTTAAAGATGCGCCTCAACGCATTGAGGGGGCAGAACCAAACTGGATTATGCACGCGGAGTTTGAAGCATTTGGCATGAAGTTGATGTTATCGGATGGGGTTGTGGCTCGTGAGTTAAGTGGTAACAATATCTCGTTGGCGGTTGTGTTGGACAATCTTGATGAACAAGCGCGCTTGTACGATAAGCTTTCTACGGGCGGGCATATCATGATGCCGCTAGCCGATGCTTTTTGGGGCGGACGCTTTGGCAAGGTTGAAGATCAGTTCGGCGTTCGTTGGATGCTGCACTGTGAACTCGTCAAGTAATACAATCTAGTAAAGCTATTGCTACAGTTTATCGAGTTCTCAATAGTAAACATCTATGGTGAATTTAAACTCACCTTCATCTAGAATTACCCATCAGTTTATTTATCAAAGTTGTATTAAGTTCGTGGCGAGTATCAAAATAACAGTAGATAGGTTGCAACCAGGCTTGCATATTCGACTTCCAGTAAAATGGAACGATCATCCATTTCTGTTTAATAGCTTTAAGATTAAAGACCAAGAGCAGATCCTAATGATTCGTCACTTAGGCATCAAGCATGTGTTTATTAATCCTGCCCAAAGTGATACTCAACCGTTACCACCTAATGATGATGGGGCCCGCAAAGCCGACGAACAAGGTAAAGAAGAACAGATTGATTTGGAAGCGCAAAAGCTTTGGAAAGAAAAGCAAGACCGAATAGAAAAGCTCAATGCTTATCGACGTCGAGTGATCAGTTGTGAGAAAGAGTTTGAACGTTCCTTATCAAGAATGCGCGCAGTGATGAACAAAATTCGCAGTCGTCCAGAGCAGGCGGTTGATGAAGCAACGTTATTGGTCAATGACATTGTTGATAAATTAATGAGTGATGATAACGTCACGCTGCATTTAATGAATGGCAAAAGTGAATTTGAAGATATCTATTTTCACTCATTGAATGTGTCTGTAGTTGCGATGATGGTTGCGAAAGCGAAAAAGCTCGATGCCAATAAGATAAAAGAAGTCGCGTTTGCGGCGTTGTTTCATGATATGGGCAAGGTGAAGATACCTACAGCGATATTACGTAAACAAACACGGCTAACTGAACCTGAAACTAATTATCTTAAACTGCACACTAAATATGGGCTTGATATCGCGGCCAATATGAATTGCTTTCCAGAAAGTGCTCGCACCGTTATTGCTCAGCATCATGAGATGAATGATGGGTCTGGTTATCCAGATGGCTTAAAGGAAGAGCAAATTGATGAATTGACACAAATTATTTCGGTCGCCAACGCCTACGATAATTTGTGCCACAGTAATGTACCGTCCGAACAGAAAATACCTTATGTTGCACTCTCTCATCTATATAAGAACTGCAAACATCTCTATAACCACGAAAATCTCGGCCTATTGATCAAGTTTATGGGCATCTACCCGCCAGGCACGGTGGTTCAGTTGTCGAATGATATGGTGGGGTTGGTCATTTCAGTTAATGCGAAAAACATTCTTTTCCCAAACGTGCTTATTTACGATCCCTCTGTTCCGAGGACACAGGCTCCTATCATTGACTTAGCAGAAAAAGAAATAAAGATAGTGAACGCTATCTTACCTAATAAGCTGCCTGATAAAGTGCGTGAATACCTCAACCCGCGCTCTAGGGTTTCATACTTTTTTGATTCCGATGAGTAGTTATCCACAGCGAGTGGTGGATAAAGCCTGAGTAAGCTGAGAGTAAAGTGGGTGTAAAACAGTGTCTGATTAATTACTGTTCGGTTGGGTGTTTTTTACAGAAAAACTGCATTATTTTTCTTGCCTTCCAAATCGAACTCCCTATAATGCGCATCCACTGACACGGCAGACGCCACAAGGCTTCAGCAATGTTAGGTGAGGTAAAAAGTTCTGAGAAAATTAATTTGAAAAAGTATTTGACTCTTCAAATTATCTCGCTAGAATTCACCTCCGCTTTGAGAGAAAACATTCTCGCAAAGCAACGCTCTTTAACAATATAAACCTATCAATCTGTGTGGGCACTCGTTGATGATAATCCAATAGGTTATTGCTTAGGCAATGACAGTTTCTTCGGAAACACATTGGGTTCAATGAACTGAGTGACCAATACGAATAGCTACTTGTAGCTATTTGGCACAGTCAATTCATTATCATTCTGTTGGAATGATAATAGCTTTAAAATTACCGTTTACTTTCGAGTAAGCGCAGTTTTGAAGTCAGTATTCATTGAGCCGAAAAAACTTAAATTGAAGAGTTTGATCATGGCTCAGATTGAACGCTGGCGGCAGGCCTAACACATGCAAGTCGAGCGGAAACGACAACATTGACCCTTCGGGTGATTTGTTGGGCGTCGAGCGGCGGACGGGTGAGTAATGCCTGGGAAATTGCCCTGATGTGGGGGATAACCATTGGAAACGATGGCTAATACCGCATGATGCCTACGGGCCAAAGAGGGGGACCTTCGGGCCTCTCGCGTCAGGATATGCCCAGGTGGGATTAGCTAGTTGGTGAGGTAATGGCTCACCAAGGCGACGATCCCTAGCTGGTCTGAGAGGATGATCAGCCACACTGGAACTGAGACACGGTCCAGACTCCTACGGGAGGCAGCAGTGGGGAATATTGCACAATGGGCGCAAGCCTGATGCAGCCATGCCGCGTGTATGAAGAAGGCCTTCGGGTTGTAAAGTACTTTCAGTCGTGAGGAAGGGGGTATCGTTAATAGCGGTATTCTTTGACGTTAGCGACAGAAGAAGCACCGGCTAACTCCGTGCCAGCAGCCGCGGTAATACGGAGGGTGCGAGCGTTAATCGGAATTACTGGGCGTAAAGCGCATGCAGGTGGTTCGTTAAGTCAGATGTGAAAGCCCGGGGCTCAACCTCGGAATAGCATTTGAAACTGGCGGACTAGAGTACTGTAGAGGGGGGTAGAATTTCAGGTGTAGCGGTGAAATGCGTAGAGATCTGAAGGAATACCAGTGGCGAAGGCGGCCCCCTGGACAGATACTGACACTCAGATGCGAAAGCGTGGGGAGCAAACAGGATTAGATACCCTGGTAGTCCACGCCGTAAACGATGTCTACTTGGAGGTTGTGGCCTTGAGCCGTGGCTTTCGGAGCTAACGCGTTAAGTAGACCGCCTGGGGAGTACGGTCGCAAGATTAAAACTCAAATGAATTGACGGGGGCCCGCACAAGCGGTGGAGCATGTGGTTTAATTCGATGCAACGCGAAGAACCTTACCTACTCTTGACATCTACAGAAGCCAGCGGAGACGCAGGTGTGCCTTCGGGAACTGTAAGACAGGTGCTGCATGGCTGTCGTCAGCTCGTGTTGTGAAATGTTGGGTTAAGTCCCGCAACGAGCGCAACCCTTATCCTTGTTTGCCAGCGAGTAATGTCGGGAACTCCAGGGAGACTGCCGGTGATAAACCGGAGGAAGGTGGGGACGACGTCAAGTCATCATGGCCCTTACGAGTAGGGCTACACACGTGCTACAATGGCGCATACAGAGGGCGGCGAGACAGCGATGTTAAGCGAATCCCAAAAAGTGCGTCGTAGTCCGGATTGGAGTCTGCAACTCGACTCCATGAAGTCGGAATCGCTAGTAATCGTGGATCAGAATGCCACGGTGAATACGTTCCCGGGCCTTGTACACACCGCCCGTCACACCATGGGAGTGGGCTGCAAAAGAAGTAGGTAGTTTAACCTTCGGGAGAACGCTTACCACTTTGTGGTTCATGACTGGGGTGAAGTCGTAACAAGGTAGCCCTAGGGGAACCTGGGGCTGGATCACCTCCTTATACGATGATTACTCACGATGAGTGTCCACACAGATTGATGGTTTATTAGTTTTAAAGACGATACTGGGTCTGTAGCTCAGGTGGTTAGAGCGTTCGCCTGATAAGCGAGAGGTCGGTGGTTCAAGTCCACTCAGACCCACCAATCTTCCTGTTAAGGGAATTGGCACACAGTATCAACACCTGATGGGGCTATAGCTCAGCTGGGAGAGCGCCTGCCTTGCACGCAGGAGGTCTGCGGTTCGATCCCGCATAGCTCCACCATCTTTAAGCGCATTAGTGATAGTGTCTTTAGAAATGGTTTCGATAGAAATCTTTGCTCTTTAACAATTTGGAAAGCTGACGAACAACGACCGTGATTGGTGGTTGTTCAATAAAAGTTCTCAAATCCTAACTTACTTTAAAATAAAGGTGATTTAGGTACCAACACACATTCAAGTGTTCTTGGAAACAGCGCAATACGTTGTGATGTTTAATATTTGAGTCCGGCAAAATCGTGTCTGCACATGTATAAAAATGCAGACAACTTTGGTTGCTAACAAAGACCCTTTCGGGTTGTATGGTTAAGTGACTAAGCGTACACGGTGGATGCCTTGGCAGTCAGAGGCGATGAAAGACGTAGTAACTTGCGATAAGCCCAGATTAGGTAGTAACAACCTTTTGAGTCTGGGATTTCTGAATGGGGAAACCCACGTGCATAAGCACGTATCATTAACTGAATACATAGGTTAATGAGGCGAACCGGGGGAACTGAAACATCTAAGTACCCCGAGGAAAAGAAATCAACCGAGATTCCGAAAGTAGCGGCGAGCGAAATTGGACTAGCCCTTAAGCTTTTAATGATGCAGGTGAAGAGTCTGGAAAGTCTCGCGATACAGGGTGATAGCCCCGTAACCGACACATCATAATCAGTGAAATCGAGTAGGGCGGGACACGTGATATCCTGTCTGAATATGGGGGGACCATCCTCCAAGGCTAAATACTACTGACTGACCGATAGTGAACCAGTACCGTGAGGGAAAGGCGAAAAGAACCCCTGTGAGGGGAGTGAAATAGAACCTGAAACCGTGTACGTACAAGCAGTAGGAGCCCACTTTGTTGGGTGACTGCGTACCTTTTGTATAATGGGTCAGCGACTTATATTCAGTAGCAAGGTTAACCATCTAGGGGAGCCGTAGAGAAATCGAGTCTTAACTGGGCGTCGAGTTGCTGGATATAGACCCGAAACCAGGTGATCTAGCCATGGGCAGGTTGAAGGTTGAGTAACATCAACTGGAGGACCGAACCGACTAATGTTGAAAAATTAGCGGATGACTTGTGGCTAGGGGTGAAAGGCCAATCAAACCTGGAGATAGCTGGTTCTCCCCGAAATCTATTTAGGTAGAGCCTCGGACGAATACTACTGGGGGTAGAGCACTGTTAAGGCTAGGGGGTCATCCCGACTTACCAACCCTTTGCAAACTCCGAATACCAGTAAGTACTATCCGGGAGACACACGGCGGGTGCTAACGTCCGTCGTGGAGAGGGAAACAACCCAGACCGCCAGCTAAGGTCCCAAAGTATAGCTAAGTGGGAAACGATGTGGGAAGGCTTAGACAGCTAGGATGTTGGCTTAGAAGCAGCCATCATTTAAAGAAAGCGTAATAGCTCACTAGTCGAGTCGGCCTGCGCGGAAGATGTAACGGGGCTAAGCTATACACCGAAGCTGCGGCAATACAGTTTACTGTATTGGGTAGGGGAGCGTTCTGTAAGCCGTTGAAGGTGAATCGTAAGGTTTGCTGGAGGTATCAGAAGTGCGAATGCTGACATGAGTAACGATAATGGGGGTGAAAAACCTCCACGCCGGAAGACCAAGGGTTCCTGTCCAACGTTAATCGGGGCAGGGTAAGTCGACTCCTAAGGCGAGGCCGAAAGGCGTAGTCGATGGGAAACGGGTTAATATTCCCGTACTTCTTACAATTGCGATGGGGGGACGGAGAAGGCTAGGTGGGCCTGGCGACGGTTGTCCAGGTTCAAGTGCGTAGGCGGAAGGTTTAGGTAAATCCGGACTTTCATAACGCTGAGACACGATGTCGAGCATCTACGGATGTGAAGTCATTGATGCCATGCTTCCAGGAAAAGCCTCTAAGCTTCAGATTGTAAGGAATCGTACCCCAAACCGACACAGGTGGTCGGGTAGAGAATACCAAGGCGCTTGAGAGAACTCGGGTGAAGGAACTAGGCAAAATGGTACCGTAACTTCGGGAGAAGGTACGCTCTTGACGGTGAAGTCCCTTGCGGATGGAGCTATTGAGAGTCGCAGATACCAGGTGGCTGCAACTGTTTATTAAAAACACAGCACTGTGCAAAATCGTAAGATGACGTATACGGTGTGACGCCTGCCCGGTGCCGGAAGGTTAATTGATGGGGTTAGACTTAGGTCGAAGCTCTTGATCGAAGCCCCGGTAAACGGCGGCCGTAACTATAACGGTCCTAAGGTAGCGAAATTCCTTGTCGGGTAAGTTCCGACCTGCACGAATGGCGTAATGATGGCCACGCTGTCTCCACCCGAGACTCAGTGAAATTGAAATCGCTGTGAAGATGCAGTGTACCCGCGGCTAGACGGAAAGACCCCGTGAACCTTTACTACAGCTTGGCACTGAACATTGACCCTACATGTGTAGGATAGGTGGGAGACTTTGAAACCGGTACGCCAGTATCGGTGGAGTCAACCTTGAAATACCACCCTTGTAGTGTTGATGTTCTAACTTAGCCCCATTATCTGGGGTGAGGACAGTGCCTGGTGGGTAGTTTGACTGGGGCGGTCTCCTCCCAAAGAGTAACGGAGGAGCACGAAGGTGGGCTAAACACGGTTGGACATCGTGTGGTTAGTGCAATGGCATAAGCCCGCTTGACTGCGAGAATGACAATTCGAGCAGGTGCGAAAGCAGGTCATAGTGATCCGGTGGTTCTGAATGGAAGGGCCATCGCTCAACGGATAAAAGGTACTCCGGGGATAACAGGCTGATACCGCCCAAGAGTTCATATCGACGGCGGTGTTTGGCACCTCGATGTCGGCTCATCACATCCTGGGGCTGAAGTCGGTCCCAAGGGTATGGCTGTTCGCCATTTAAAGTGGTACGCGAGCTGGGTTTAGAACGTCGTGAGACAGTTCGGTCCCTATCTGCCGTGGGCGTTGGAAGATTGAAGGGGGCTGCTCCTAGTACGAGAGGACCGGAGTGGACGAACCTCTGGTGTTCGGGTTGTCACGCCAGTGGCATTGCCCGGTAGCTAAGTTCGGAATCGATAAGCGCTGAAAGCATCTAAGCGCGAAGCGAGCCCTGAGATGAGTCTTCCCTGGCACTTTAAGTGTCCTAAAGGGTTGTTCAAGACTAGAACGTTGATAGGCAGGGTGTGTAAGTGCTGCGAGGCATTGAGCTAACCTGTACTAATTGCCCGTGAGGCTTAACCATACAACACCCAAAGGGTTTTGATGGACTCAAAGCAAGAATATTGAATGTGTGACGAACTTTTACAGCTTTCCGAATTTTAAGAATTTGCTTGGCGACCATAGCGATTTGGACCCACCTGATTTCCATGCCGAACTCAGAAGTGAAACGAATTAGCGCCGATGGTAGTGTGGGGTCTCCCCATGTGAGAGTAGGACATCGCCAGGCTTTAATTTAGTGTTTGCCTTTTATAAAGGTGAAGACGACAGTTAGAAGAGCCCGTTTGAAAAAGCGGGCTTTTTTAGTCCTCTAGGACGAAAGAAAAATGCTGATATGGCTCAGTCGGTAGAGCGCATCCTTGGTAAGGATGAGGTCCCCAGTTCGATTCTGGGTATCAGCACCACTTATTAAATTTTATGCTTTTGTAACAGCCTAAAATAAAAAGAATTTACTTGGCGACCATAGCGATTTGGACCCACCTGATTTCCATGCCGAACTCAGAAGTGAAACGAATTAGCGCCGATGGTAGTGTGGGGTCTCCCCATGTGAGAGTAGGACATCGCCAGGTTCTTATTTAGACCTCAGCAGCAATGCTGAGGTCTTTTTCATTTCAGAAGCGTAAATAATCCCGTATCGAAGTCTCGATTTTCTAACTATTTCTTTTCGTTTAACGACCAATCATATTCATAATCAACATTTTCTAATGACGATAAAGGTTGAAAACGATAACGATTAATATGTTGTTTAAGTTGTGTAGTATTGCCAAAATCATCCGCAAACCACTCATAAATGGATGAGAGTTGAATCCTCTTATCGAGTTCGAGTACACCTTTGTCAGCGTTAATAAATTCTTTGGCTGCCTGTTCAAGAAGTCTTTCAGTGTTCTCTGCGGTAAATGCTTGAGACTGCAAGTTAGGGCAACCTAAACTGGCGCAGTTGACTGCGTAGTGGGTGCGCGGGTCATTCCAAATCGGTCGGAGAATTCGGTGCTCGATATCATTTAATGTCAGAGCTTTACCATTAATCGTAACGACTTCATCTTCCCATGGTCCAAAGCTAAATAGACCACCTAATTTGGTAATTGATTTAATCGGGTATGCGTCGATGATCAGGCTTACTGTAATAGCATTGTAGAGGTTCACCCAATACGCATATTGCTGCGCTTGGCTTAGCTGCAAAGGATCGTGTTGACTTAGGGTCTCGATGTAACGACTGAGATAGGCACTGTCTTTGGCGTTCACAGCGGCGTATCGAAACAGAGCATAATCCCCCTCTTTAATCAGGTAGCGGTCGAGTAGCGTCTGCCAAGCTTGATGATCAACCATAGTAGTACTGCTTTCTTGACTGCTACTCCAATACGGCCAGGGGACAGATTGGGGCGCAGAAAGTACATTGAATGAGGCGAAAGAAAGTATCAGAGCAAATAGCTTTTTCATAAAGGTTTCCATCTGGAATATTATGTCATTGTAGACCGTAACAGCGACTATTTACTTTCAATAAAAAAGGTTGGCGTTGGCCAACCTTTTTAGTCATTAATCATCGTTGTTACTGCAGGAAAGATGGAATCTTCGTTTCAAATTCAGCGATTTTATCCTCGTGTTGCAGTGTTAAACCGATGTTGTCTAGGCCATTCAGTAAGCAATGACGGCGAAAAGCGTCAATCTCAAATGAGTACTCTTTGCCGTTGGCGCGAACTTTATTGGCTTCTAAATCGACTTCAATCTCTGCACCTTCATTTTGTTCAACAAACAGGAATAGTTCATCCACTTCTTGTTCTGTAAGACGAACGGGAACCATCTGGTTGTTAATTGAGTTGCCGTAAAAAATATCAGCAAAACTAGGTGCGATCATCGCTTTGATGCCGTAATCCGCTAGTGCCCAAGGTGCGTGCTCACGAGAAGAGCCACAACCAAAGTTCTCACGTGCGAGTAAGATGGAAGCGCCTTGGTAGCGTGGTGCATTCATGACAAATTCTGGGTTTGGTTGCTCTCCAGCATCATCAAGAAAACGCCAATCATGGAAAAGATGTTTACCAAATCCCAGACGTGAAACCTTTTGTAGAAACTGCTTAGGAATTATGGCATCGGTATCAACGTTCGCTGCATCTAGAGGGACAACTAAGCCGGTGTGCTGTTTAAATTCTGACATGTTGATTCTCCTTAATCGAACTCACGAATATCGACAAAATGGCCCGCAATAGCAGCAGCGGCTGCCATGGCAGGGCTAACTAAATGAGTACGACCATCACGCCCTTGGCGTCCTTCAAAGTTACGGTTTGATGTTGATGCACAGCGCTCTTGTGGACCTAAACGGTCATTGTTCATTGCGAGACACATTGAGCAGCCTGGCAGACGCCATTCAAAGCCTGCTTCTTTAAAAATAGTGTCCAAACCTTCCGACTCGGCTTGGGCTTTGACCTGTTCTGAGCCTGGAACAATCAGAGCCTGAACGTGTTGAGCCACTTTTCGTCCTTTGGCGATTGCCGCCGCGGCGCGCATATCTTCAATGCGAGAGTTGGTACAAGATCCGACAAATACTTTGTCGACTTTATAGTCAGACAAGGATTTACCCGCCTCTAGTCCCATGTAAGCGAGCGCTTTTTCTGCAGATGTCTTTTCTACTGGGTCAGCAAAACTTTCCGGCGAAGGAATTGGTTGGTCTACTGCGATCACCTGCCCTGGGTTCGTCCCCCAAGTGACCTGAGGTTTGATGTCGGCGGCGTTGAGTGTTACCACTGCATCGAACTTGGCATCACTGTCGGTCTTGAGGGTTTTCCAGTACTCAACCGCAGCGTCGAAGTCGCTATCTTTAGGCGAGAAATTACGACCTTTGATGTAATCAAATGTGGTTTGGTCAGGCGCAATAAGGCCAGCTTTAGCGCCTAGCTCGATCGCCATGTTACATACGGTCATGCGACCTTCCATTGTCAGGTCAGTAATCGCCTCACCACAGAATTCAACCACGTAACCAGTACCGCCAGCTGCTGTAGTTTTGCCAATGATGGCGAGCACGATATCTTTCGCGGTGATGCCAGAGGCAACTTTGCCTTTGACTTCAATTTTCATGGTCTTGGCGCGTGCTTGTTTAAGCGTTTGCGTGGCTAGAACGTGTTCAACTTCTGATGTGCCAATGCCAAAGGCTAGTGAGCCAAAAGCACCGTGTGTAGCAGTATGTGAGTCTCCACACACAATGGTCATGCCAGGCAGGGTAATACCTAGCTCTGGGCCCATCACGTGGACAATGCCTTGATATTTGTGGTTAAGATCGTAAAGGGTAACGCCAAACTCTTCACAGTTTTTTGATAGCGTTTCCATCTGGATACGTGCCATCTCTCCGGAAGCGTTGATGTCTTTGGTTTGTGTTGAAACGTTGTGGTCCATCGTTGCAAAGGTTTTACTCACTTGACGAACTTTACGACCCTTTTCACGTAGGCCGTCGAACGCTTGAGGCGAAGTGACTTCGTGTACTAAATGGCGGTCAATATAAAGAATCGGGGTTTCACCCTCAGCGGCGACGGCGACGTGAGCGTCGTAGACCTTTTCGTATAATGTTTTACCCATTTCACTATCCTGTGTATGGCTGCTGACAACGGCTTATCAGCAGCGAATAATTATTATGAAATTAATTTATTTAAGAGTTTAAGATGTATGCTGCGATCTTGTCGCCCATCTCTGATGTCGATAATGCTGGCTTATCACCAGACAGATCGCCAGTCAGCTCACCTGCTGATAACGCTTTAGAGACCGCGGTTTCAATATCTTGTGCTGCGTCTTCTTCGCCCAAGCTGTAACGTAGCATTAGTGCTGCCGAAAGAATTTGAGCCACTGGGTTTGCAATGTTTTTACCCGCGATGTCTGGGGCACTGCCGCCAGCAGGCTCGTAAAGGCCGAACTGACTTTCGTTTAGGCTAGCAGAAGGCAGCATGCCCATTGAACCTGTGATCATTGCACACTCATCTGAGATGATGTCGCCGAAGATATTGGAACATAACATAACGTCGAACTGAGCTGGGTCTTTGATTAGCTGCATTGTTGCATTGTCGATGTACATGTGCGACAGCTCAACGTCTGGGTAATCTTTCGCGATCTCTTCAACCACTTCACGCCATAAAATTGAGCTCTGCAGGACGTTTGCTTTGTCGATGGAGCAGACTTTTTTATTGCGCAAACGTGCTGATTCAAAGGCGATTTTTGCGATACGCTCAATCTCAAAGCGATGGTAGATCTCTGTGTCGAACGCTTTCTCATTTGCGCCTTCACCTTCGCGACCTTTGGGCTGGCCGAAGTAGATACCACCAGTTAGCTCACGTACGACGACGATATCAAAACCATTGCCGGAGATATCGGCACGTAGAGGCGAAAATGATTCTAAGCCGTGATGGATTTTTGCCGGGCGCAGGTTACAAAACAGTTGGAAGTGTTTACGCAGTGGAAGCAATGCGCCTCGTTCTGGCTGATCGTTTGGCGCAAGGTGTTCCCACTTTGGGCCTCCGACGGAACCGAATAGAACAGCATCGGATTCTTCACACGCTTTGATGGTGCTTTCTGGTAATGGGCAACCGTGGTTATCAATCGCAATACCACCGACATCGTGCTCATCGCGTTCAAACGTAATCGCGTGTTTCTTTTCAATCGCATCTAGCACTTTATGCGCTTGAGCCATTACTTCAGGGCCAATGCCATCACCAGCTAGAACGGCAATTTTGTATGATTTGTCTGTCATGTTATTCCTTTAATTTTTCTCTTGCCCCAGAGTACTCACGTCCCCAGAGCCTCTTTTTATACTGTTGCGATTTTTTTTTGTTTGATCTCTGCGATCTCATCGGCACGATGAATGCTGTTGATGACGTGCAGTAGCGCTTGACCTGAGGCTTCAACAATATCGGTTGAAACACCAGTGCCGTGGTATTTTCGGCCCTTATAGTTAGCGATGATGTCCGCTTGGCCTAAACCATCTTCACCTTCGCCTTTAGCGGTCAAATCAAACTTATCTAGCACAATATCATAACCCGTAACACGATAGATACATTGGTAAAGCGCATCCACTGGGCCGTTGCCAACCGCCGCTTCAGCGAGCTCTTCGTCGCCACATTGGATTTTGATGCTAGTCGTGGCCATCACGCTGCCAGATTGCACGCTTAAGTAGTTCAATTTGTAGAAGTCATCTTCTTCGCGTAAGTTGGCGAAATGCATCAGTGCTTCAAGGTCGTAATCGAACACTTGTCCTTTACGGTCAGCCAGCTTCAAGAAGTCATCGTATAAAGCATCAAGATTGTACTCTTCCTCTTTATAGCCCATTGAATCCATATGGCTCTTCACCGCAGCCCGGCCACTGCGACTGGTAAGGTTTAGCGCTTTGTTTTTCAGGCCAATCGATTCTGGCGTCATAATTTCGTAGGTATTTTTGTTCTTTAGCATTCCATCTTGGTGGATACCGGAAGAGTGACTAAAGGCATTGGCACCAACGATGGCTTTGTTGCTTTGAATGGGCATGTTGCAAAGCTGGCTAACCAGTTTACTGGTACGGTGGATCTCGTCGTGTTTCAATCTAGTATGCACGCCGAGTAGTTCTTGGCGGGTCTTGAGGATCATGGCGATCTCTTCTAGTGAGCAGTTACCTGCGCGCTCGCCAATGCCATTGATAGTGCCTTCGATCTGACGAGCGCCGGCTTGCACCGCTGCAATCGAGTTCGCAACCGACATGCCAAGATCGTCATGACAGTGCACGGAAATAATCGCTTTATCGATATTCGGTACGCGATTGAAAAGGGTTTGGATAATACCGCCAAACTCACTTGGTACTGTGTAGCCTACGGTATCTGGAATATTAATGGTACTCGCGCCAGCATTGATCGCGGCTTCAACCATACGGCATAAGTTATCAATCGGTGTACGACCAGCATCTTCACAAGAGAACTCAACATCGTCGGTATATTGGCGGGCGTGTTTAACCGCTTTGACGCCCATCTCGACTACATCGTCGTAGCTGCGGCGTAATTTATCTTGAACATGTACTGTCGAAGTAGAAATAAACGTGTGGATACGGAACTGGTCGGCAACTTTGAGCGCTTCGGCTGCGGCGTCAATGTCTTTTGCGACCGCGCGTGAAAGTGCACAGATTCGGCTATTCTTGATATTTTTGGCGATGGTCTGGACGGACTCAAAATCACCAGGCGATGAAACAGGAAAGCCTGCTTCAATGACATCAACGCCGAGCCTTTCAAGCGCATAGGCAATTTGCAGTTTCTCTTTAACCGTCAAACTTGCTGACAACGCTTGTTCGCCATCACGCAAGGTGGTGTCGAAGATAATGACTTGATCGTTCATGCTTACTTCCTTAGTGATTTGATGTATTTAACATCAGTTAATCGTTTACTTCCATTGCTTAGCTACAAGCTAGGTATAAAAAAACCCGCATCTGAGTGCGGGTTCTGTGTCATTCTGTGTGGTTATTTTTCTTCCACAGCCTACCCGCGCGGTTTGGTCACGATAAGGAGGAGGCGCAGCAGGAGAGAAAAACGATTGATCATTGTTAACGATTCCTATTCGGGCGTTAAATAAACCACAAAATTAAGTTAACAAATTAGTACCGCACTCAACTCGCAACGTCAACCCTAAAGTTGTTTTTTATTCATCTAAGCCGAGTTAACGGTGGGCATTCAACAAAATCGGCAGTTCTATATGAATTGACGCGTGTCATCGAATCTCCGCTAAACGTTCACCAATCTGTCACTCGACCCAATTAAGTTTGAAATTCACATGGTCGATACCAGGAGACGGTTATGCGTTCTATCGAACCTATTGCCAAGTTTGATTTGGCATTCTCTCTGTTTTGTTTACAGCACAAGTTTGCCCATCCAGCGTCACGGATAAGTAAAGCGGTTTCTCATACTGGAGATGGACATCTTTATGCGATGTTTGGCGTGATGGCTTATTGGTTTGGAGGACTCGAAGGCAAACAGTTTCTGATCGTAGGCTTACTCGCCTTTAGCATAGAACGGCCTATCTACTGGCTGACTAAAAACCTTTTCAAGCGTCGTCGTCCACACGAGCTATCGCAGTTGGTTACCTCATTTGTGACCCCTTTTGATCGTTATAGTTTGCCGTCTGGGCATACCGCCGCCGCGTTCTTAATTACTACCGTGGTCAGTGTTTTTTATGCTGATGTGGCACTATTCGCGTATCTATGGGCGATCTTGATCGCAGGCTCTCGAATATTACTCGGAGTACACTTTTTTACCGATGTGGTATTGGGGGCATTACTTGGTATCGCTTGTGCTCACTTGGCGCTGTCGGTCATGGGAGTCTAGTGGATGAGAATACTCTACGGGGTACAAGGAACAGGCAATGGTCATATTGCGCGTGCTCGAGCGATGGCAGGTCATTTAGTCGATCAGGGCTTTGATGTGGATTACCTATTCAGTGGACGTGAGCGGAGTAAGTATTTCGCTATGGCGCCGTTTGGTGATTATATGACAAGGCGCGGTCTATCATTTGTCAGTGAGAAAGGCCAAGTCAGTTACCCTAAAACCATACTGAGCAATAATTTGTGGCAGTTTTGGCGAGATGTCCAACAGCTCGATCTGCGCGGTTATGATCTCGTATTGAATGATTTTGAGCCCGTTTCCGCTTGGGCGGCTAAATTGTGTGATATCCCGACGATCAGTATCAGCCACCAAAATGCGTTTCGTTACCGTGTTCCGCTGAAGGGCGCGAACTGGATCGACAAGCAAGTGATTCATCACTTTGCGCCTGCTCAGTATCATATTGGTCTACATTGGTATCATTTTGACCAGCTGTTACTGCCACCGATTGTCAGCACGCCCGAGGCCAATGTCGGTCAAGACTCATTTGTTTTAGTCTACTTACCATTTGAAAGCATGGCTGATATTACCGATCTCTTGGTTCGATTTACTACTCAACATTTTGTTTGTTTTCATCCCCAAGTGATTGAGCCGAGCACTATTGAGAATATTAATTGGATGCCACTCAGCTTCGATGATTTCCACCGCTACCTCACCCGATGTAAGGGGGTGATTGCTAATGGTGGATTTGAGTTACCTTCCGAAGCGCTAACGCTTGGGAAAAAATTACTTTTGAAGCCGTTGAGTGGTCAGTTTGAGCAAGTCAGTAATGTCGCGACGTTAGAAGATCTTGGTTTGGCAACTTGCATGGATTATCTCAATGCCTCGATAGTGCGTAATTGGTTAGATGAAGCCAGTGCCGAGAGCGTTGGTTATCCGGATGTCGCCGCCGCTATTGCCGCTTGGATTAAACAAGGTCAGTGGGAGGATCAGACGAAGTTGTGCCAAGAGTTGTGGGAGAAAGTCGATTTTCCAAGCTATGCGACTTATCTTTAATATCCACTCAGCTTGCCACATACTGCCCCATTCATTGATGCTATTTCTGGATTGAATAGCTTATTCATAAGCCAGGATCATAACTAGAGATATAGATCGCTCTATCAGAATAATCGCAAATTATTATATATATCTATAAATAGTTCGGCTTTATATTTTTTTATGATAAGTCTAACTGTATGTTATTAAATGCTAATTTTAAACCATAGGTAAAAAATACTGATTAATTGTCAATCTTATTGCTAAGCGCTAAATGATTCGTAGATAGTAATGATTCGTCACGACACATCTAACAGATAAATACAAATAGATAGATGAAGCACAGGTTTCTATTCCAACCAAATGTCGAATGACTAAACCATATGTTTAAGAATTAATGAGGCTTTGCCGATGATTGACAAAAAAGAGTCCATGAGTGCTATCGCTAGCTACCGAATGGAAAGCACTCTGCGTGGAGTAGATTTAAACTTATTGACTGTGTTTGATGCTGTCATGCAAGAACAAAATATTACCCGTGCCGCGCACAACTTGGGGATGTCACAGCCAGCTGTGAGTAATGCCGTTGCGCGTTTGAAAGTGATGTTTAATGATGAGTTGTTTATGCGTCAAGGCCGTGGAATTCAGCCGACTCAGCGAGCTCGTCAACTGTTTGGACCGGTTCGCCAAGCGCTGCAGCTTATCCGTAACGAGTTACCATGTTCGGTGTTTTCTCCTGAAACATCGACTCGTCTATTTAAACTAGCGATATGCAGTCCGTGTGATATGCGTTTTGCCCCTAAAATTATGACGACGATTCATGACACAGCACCGAATGTTCAACTTCATCTTGATGCTGAGTTTGACCGTCATTTAGCAGAACGTATGCGCTATCAAGAGATTGATTTTGTGATTGATTACGCTCGTTTTGATGAGCAAGGCTTCTCAAGCACTGAGATTTTCCAAGACGAGTTGGTGGTGGTTGCGTCTAAATCACACCCTCGTATTCAAGCCAATGTTACTCCTGAGCTCCTTGTTAGTGAGCGACACGCTAAACTATCGAAAGTACATGGCCAGCGTAGCTTCTCTGAGCAAGCGTATCGTGATCTCGATGTACAAGCGTATTATGAAGGCACAAGCTTAAGCAATGTATTGTATGTTGTTGGCCAATCCGAATTAGTCACGATAGCACCACGTTGGATGGTTGAAAATGCCGCCAATAAAGAGCAGTTACAAGTGTTAGAATTCCCATTTGAAAATGGCCAAATTAGTGGGTTCCTAAGCTGGCATGAGTCGAGTGAAAAGGACAAAGGTCATATCTGGTTGCGTGATCAACTGATGATGATTTGTGGCGACGTGGTAGCATTAAAATAGCCGACGCCAGCGAACGACTTTTAAACCTTGGATGGCGTGCGCTATTCAAGGTTTTTTACTATTTATATTGATAACTTTGACGCCCATCAGTTGCCTTTTTTAATGCGAAATGTACACTTGTGCGCTGATTAAAGCTTACATGTGTAAGCTAAAGGTAATAGAGATGGCCAACCTAGATTTTCATATTGTAAAACGAATTCGAAACCAGATTGCACAACGTGGCGACCGTATTGCACTTAAACATAAAGTCGGCAATATGTGGAACGGCATTAGCTGGAAGCAGTTTGGTCAGCAGGTAGATGCACTTTCCCTTGCACTATTAGCTCAAGGAATCCGAGTTCAGGACAAGATCGGAATCTTCTCCAACAACATGCCACAATGGACGGTGGCAGACTTTGCCGCATTGCAGTTGCGTGCCGTTACTGTCCCTATTTATCCGACCAATACCGCAGCGCAATCTGCGTACATTTTGCAAGATGCTGATGTCAGAGTGTTGTTTGTCGGTGAGCAGGAACAATTTGATGCCGCAGTCGATATATTTCAACAGTGCCCAGACCTTGAGTTGATTGTCGCGATGTCAGATGACGTCGACTTAGGCAATCACGACTTTGCCATTGGTTGGCAGCAGTTTATTGCCAATGTTGACAGTGATCAGCAGCAAGCGTTGGATGCTCGTCTTGATCAAGCTAACTTTGATGATCTGCTTACCCTTATCTACACCTCTGGCACAACAGGCCAGCCAAAAGGGGTGATGCTCGATTACGCGAACATTGCTGCTCAGCTTGAGGGACACGATGAGCGCCTAAGCTTATCAGAATCTGATGTGTCATTATGTTTCTTGCCGCTATCGCATGTATTTGAACGCGCATGGACGTTTTATGTGTTGTACAAAGGCGCGACCAACTGTTACCTCAAAGACACCATGCAAGTGCGTGACGCATTAAGTGAAGTGCGCCCGACGGTGATGTGTGCGGTACCGCGTTTCTACGAGAAGATCTTCTCAGCCATTCACGAAAAAGTCGCTAAAGCACCATTTATTCGCAAAGTGATGTTTACTTGGGCGGTGAATATGGGCGCTAAGATGGCGCTTTGTCATCAGCAAGGTCGTAAACCTTCGCTGCTATTGAAAAAGTCGCACGCTTTAGCGGATAAAATCGTACTTTCTAAATTGCGTGCTCTGCTTGGCGGTAATATTAACTTTATGCCGTGTGGTGGCGCTAAGTTAGACGAGACCATTGGCCGCTTCTTTCATGCCCTTGGTATCAACGTTAAGCTCGGCTACGGCATGACAGAAACTACCGCGACCGTATCGTGTTGGGATGATAAGTGTTTCAACCCAGACTCGATTGGTATGTCTATGCCAGGGGCTCAGGTTAAGATTGGTGACAACAACGAGATTTTAGTGCGTGGTCCGATGGTCATGCGTGGCTATTACAAAATGCCAGAAGAAACGGCAAAAACGTTTGATGAACATGGCTTTTTGAAAACGGGTGATGCAGGCCATATTGATGAAAACGGTAACCTTTTCATTACCGACCGTATCAAAGAGTTAATGAAGACTTCTGGTGGCAAGTACATTGCCCCACAAATGATCGAAGGGGCGATTGGTAAAGATCACTTTATTGAACAAATTGCCGTGATCGCTGATACCCGTAAATTTGTTTCAGCACTTATTGTACCTTGTTATGACTCTTTAGAAGAGTACGCAAAAGAGCTCAATATAAAATATCAAGACCGTGTTGAGTTGATTAAGCATCACCAAATCGTTGAAATGCTAGAGAAGCGGGTTAATGGGTTGCAGAAAGAATTGGCCAAATTTGAGCAGGTCAAAAAATTTAAACTACTGCCTAAAGCTTTTTCTATGCATGATGGGGAACTGACTCCCACTCAGAAACTGCGTCGCAAAGTGATTAACGACAAGTATCAAGACGAAATTGAAGAAATGTACACGGATAAACACGATAAAAAGTAGTTTCCGCTGAGTTAAATTATTAACTGATTAAAAATCCCCCAGCAGGCTTTGTCGCTTGCTGGGGGATTTTTTATGGCCTTAAGCTCGAAGAGGTCGGCCATTTCATTCGCCGCAATCACTGCTATCCAAGTAAAATAATAGCGTGAATTTTTCTTATTTAATGGTTTATATGACTGGATATGTGTTAATTGGCCAATCTATCGTGCAATGATGTATGGTTAGGCAGGATTAAGTTCAAACTGAGACAAACATCGCATTAGACCCGTTGCTAAGAAAGCGTTACATTTGTTGCGTTAGCTTGCTTTATGTTACCAATAAGCAAGACATAGCCGAAAAAGTGGAAGTATTTCGAATTAGGCTACGAATAAGCCCTAGACTATGAAAAACCAGCCCATTGCGTTGACCTTACACAATGACAAACTGGTTAAGGAGAAAAATATGACAACAATGTTATCCGGCGCGGAGATGGTTGTTCAATCTCTGATCGAAGAAGGTGTTGAACAGATCTTTGGTTATCCTGGCGGATCTGTTTTAGATATTTACGACGCGCTTCATGCGAAAGATGATCAAATCAAGCACGTTCTGGTGCGTCATGAACAAGCCGCAACGCATATGGCTGATGGCTATGCTCGGGCAACAGGCAACCCCGGTGTGGTGTTAGTGTGTTCAGGTCCTGGTGCGACCAATACCATTACAGGTATTGCGACAGCTTACATGGACTCTATTCCAATGATCGTTGTTTCCGGCAACGTGCCCAATAACATGATCGGTAATGATGCCTTCCAAGAGTGCGACATTGTTGGTGTTTCTCGCCCTGTGGTTAAACATAGCTTTTTAGTAAAAAAAGCAGAAGACATTCCTGAAACGGTCAAAAAAGCCTTTTATATTGCGACCACAGGTCGTCCTGGCCCAGTTCTCATCGATTTGCCCAAAGATGTCTTGAACCCACTTAATAAGCTGCCTTATGAGTACCCTCAATCGCTGTCAATGCGCTCATACAAGCCGACGACAACGGGTCATAAAGGTCAGATAAAGAAAGGCCTCAAGACGCTGCTTGAAGCGAAAAAACCCGTATTATATGTTGGTGGTGGCGCCGTTATTTCTGAAGCTGAGCAGCCTCTAATTAAGCTTGCCGAAATGCTCAACCTTCCAGTTGTGAGTACTTTGATGGGATTAGGCGCTTTTCCCGGTACGCATAAAAACTCACTGGGCATGTTAGGCATGCATGGTTTGTATGAAGCGAACATGGCGATGCACGAAGCTGATCTTATCTTTGGCGTCGGGGTTCGTTTTGATGATCGAACCACCAATAACCTAGAAAAGTACTGTCCGAATGCGAAAGTGATGCACATCGACATCGATCCTTCTTCGATCTCTAAGAATGTGAAAGCCGATGTTCCGATTGTGGGCTCTGCCGATAAAGTGCTGCAAAGCATGGTCAACTTGCTTGAAGAGCAGGGCAGTAGCAACGATCAAGATGCCTTAAATCGCTGGTGGGATAACATACAATTGTGGCGTGACCGTCAATGCCTTTCTTACGAGAAGTCGCCAGAGCGTATTAAGCCCCAGCAAGTTATTGAAACTCTACATAAACTAACCAATGGCGATGCCTATGTGGCGTCAGACGTTGGCCAACACCAAATGTTCGCAGCTCTCTATTATCCGTTTAACAAACCTCGTCGCTGGATCAATTCAGGCGGCTTGGGCACGATGGGTTTTGGTTTACCAGCAGGGATGGGAGTGAAGTTTGCCAAACCTGATGAGGAGGTTGTAGTTGTGACTGGGGATGGCAGTATTCAAATGAATATTCAAGAGCTATCAACCGCGTTGCAATATGACATTCCAGTTAAGATTATTAACTTGAACAACCGTTTCTTAGGCATGGTCAAACAGTGGCAAGATATTATTTACCAAGGCAGACACTCTAACTCATACATGAGTTCCGTTCCCGATTTTGCCGCCATCGCTGAAGCGTATGGTCATGTCGGTATTCGCATTGAAACGCCCGATCAACTCGAAGCCGGTCTTAAGCAAGCGCTAGATATGAAAGATCGTTTGGTATTTGTTGATATCAATGTGGATGAGACCGAGCATGTTTATCCGATGCAGATTAAAGGCGAAGGTATGGACAAAATGTGGTTAAGCAAAACGGAGAGAACTTAATATGAGACACATTATTTCATTGCTATTAGAAAACCAACCCGGTGCTTTGTCTCGTGTGGTTGGCTTATTCTCTCAACGTGCTTACAACATAGAATCTTTGACCGTGTCACCGACCGATGATGAGACGTTATCGCGCCTGAATATTACCACTATCTCTGATGATATGGAGCTTGAGCAGATCCAGAAGCAGCTTAATAAATTGATCGATGTGCTAAAGGTTCAGGAAGTGACAGAGCTGGATCATATTGAGCGTGAGTTAATGATGGTTAAGGTCAAAGCGAGCGGATTTTCGCGCGCAGAAGTTAAGCGTACCGCAGATATTTTCCGTGGCCAAATTGTCGATGTGACCGCTTCTCAGTATACCGTCCAAATGGCGGGCACAAGTGAAAAGCTTGATGCGTTTATTCAGGCTATTTCAGAAGTCACTGAAGTGATTGAAGTTGCGCGTAGTGGTGTGGTTGGGATTGCACGTGGTGAACGGGCTTTAAAACCATAACACCCTGATTATAATAAAAAACCACCGTTATTACGGTGGTTTTTTTGTTCTAGCTATCCGTGCTTAGTGCAGGATACGTGCACGTATGGTGCCTTCGATTTCTTTCAGTTTTGCCAAGGCTTCTTCAGAGCGTTCTGTTTCGACATCAATAACAACGTAGCCAAAATCTGCCGCTGTCTGCAGGTATTGACCCGCAATGTTAATGCCTTCTTCAGCAAAAATAGTGTTAATTTGCGTTAGGATACCAGGACGGTTTTGGTGGATGTGCAGCAAACGTGAACAATCGCGGTGCTCAGGTAGTGATACTTCAGGGAAGTTAACACTTGAAAGCGTTGAGCCGTTATCTGAGTACTTGGCCAATTTGCCCGCCACTTCAACACCAATGTTCTCTTGGGCTTCTTGCGTTGAACCACCAACGTGTGGGGTCAAAATGACGTTGTCGAATTTCTGCAGTGGTGACTCAAAGCGATCTGCATTGGTTTTAGGTTCGGTTGGGAATACATCGATAGCTGCGCCAGATAAGTGGCCTGACTCTAAACTATGACAAAGCGCTTCAATATCAACGACAGTGCCTCGTGCGGCGTTGATAAAGATCGAACCTGGCTTCATACGAGCAAACTCTTCAGTGCCCATCATATTCTTGGTTTCTTGTGTTTCAGGTACGTGCAAGGAAATGACGTCACACTTATTGAGTAACTCACTCATGGTTGGTATCTGAGTGGCATTACCGAGAGACAGTTTGTTTTCGATGTCGTAGAAGTAAACACGCATGCCGAGGTTTTCAGCAATGATACCTAACTGAGTACCGATATGACCGTAACCAATAATACCTAGACGCTTTCCGCGCGCTTCATATGAGTTATCGGCGCTCTTTTTCCAAATCCCACGATGAGCAAGAGCATTCTTTTCTGGAATACCGCGCAATAGCAATAGTATTTGACCAAGTACCAGTTCCGCAACGCTACGTGTATTCGAGAATGGGGCATTGAAGACAGGGATACCGCGTGAAGCTGCTGCGTTGAGATCAACTTGGTTGGTACCAATACAGAAACAACCGATCGCCACTAGCTTTTCAGCGGCGTCGATCACTTGCTGGGATAGGTTAGTGCGTGAGCGAATACCGATGAAGTGCACATCTTTTACCGCTTCTAATAGCTCATCTTCAGCGAGAGAGCCTTTGTGGTATTCGATATTGCTATAACCCGATGCTTGAAGAACTTCTACAGTTGATGGGTGTAGACCTTCAAGCAAAAGTATTTTTATTTTATCTTTTTGCAGCGAAACTTTGGCCATTGTCTTCTTCCTTAAAGTGGGGAAATTGGGCTTAACTGGCGCACATTGGGCAAAAACAGATAAAGCAAACGTTTTGATCTGCGCTTAGTGTTACGCAAACGTTTTCCTTGTGCGTCTTCTGACCATTAAGTTATCAAAAAAAAAACAATTTGGGTAAGAAAATTACGGAATAAGGCATAATTTTTATTGTATGAAATGAAAAAACGGCGCCGAATGGCGCCGCTTGTAATGAAATAACAAAAAATCGCAAGTTACTCTTCGATTTTTGCGCCTTCAGGTGTACCTGTGATGACGACGTCAGCGCCGCGGTGAGCGAACAGACCAACCGTTACGACACCAACAATAGAGTTAATCTTATCTTCTAATGCTTTTGGATCTGTAATTTTTAGGTTATGTACATCTAGGATCACGTTACCGTTATCAGTGATCACACCTTCGCGATAGGCTGGGTCACCGCCGAGTTTAACCAGTTCACGTCCAACATAAGAGCGTGCCATTGGAATTACTTCGACAGGGAGTGGGAATTGGCCAAGGACATCAACTGCTTTGGTGTTGTCGACAATGCACACAAATTTATCAGAAATAGCAGCGACAATTTTTTCACGAGTAAGTGCCGCACCACCACCTTTGATCATGTCGCGTGCCGAGTTAATTTCATCAGCACCATCAACGTAAATATCCAGCGCCGCGACTTCATTACAGTCAAAAACTTCGATGCCTAAGCCTTTTAGCTTTTCGGTCGACGCTTCTGAGCTTGAAACTGCACCTTTGATATCGTCTTTCATAGTTGCAAGTGCATCGATGAAGTGATTAACGGTCGAGCCAGTACCAACACCAACAATGCTGTCTTTTTCAACATACTTAAGTGCTGCCCAACCAGCTTCTTTTTTCATTTCATCTTGAGTCATGCTCATCTCCTAAAGCGGTAGTAATATCGTTTGCGGCGCGATTATATCGTCAAACTAACTCTATTCCCAATCCCAGATCTGGCTTGGGGTCACTATTTTAGGTAGTGGAACGTCCCAAGACTCGACAGGCAACTTATCGACGTGTTGGCAATCGTGCGCGAGCCCAATCGGTTTTGGCCCTTGTTGAGTCGCAAACCAAGGGGCAAGGGTGCGGTCATAATAGCCGCCGCCCATGCCGAGTCGATGCCCATCTTGAGCAAATGCCACCAGTGGCGTACAGATAAGGTCAAGTTGCGCTGTGGGAAGAATTTGAGTCACATCGAGTTTAGGTTCGGCAATCGAGTAACGATTGAGCACCATCGGCGTAGTCTTCTCGTAGCGCAGGAAAAGCAGATGGCCCGATGAAAAGGGATGAATAACGGGTAAGTAGGTGTGTTTACCTTGCTGCCACAACCATTGGATCAGTGGCTTGGTATCAATTTCACCATCGGCGGTTAGGTAAAGGGCAATGTGCTGAGCACCGGCCAGTTCGGGTAGGGCCGAAAATTGATGGACGAGGTCGACGCTCGCCAAATATTGTACATCACTACTTAACTGATTGCGCTTATGGCGAATTGCGCGGCGAAATTGTTGACGTGATAAAGTCATGGTGGTACCCATTCTGTCTGGGTACCAAATTGGAATACCCCAGAGTGCCGTTGGAGATATCGACCCTTGAACCAGCTGGTTCAAGGCGGATCAGCAGAGATAACCGTAGGCTTCTCGGTTCAAGCCGAGCTTGCTCAATAGCTATCAAGTACCAACCCTTAGGTATTGCTTATCGGCTCAGGGACTTAATCCCCTCACGCACACTCCAGGGTAAATTCTTGTTGTAAAGCTTACTGCTGTCCTGGCTTCACTTTACTGATTGCACTGTCTATCGATGCTGAGAGCTGCTCCATGCGCTCAAAAAGTGCTTCTTGTTTCTGCTTTGAGTCACTGTCACGTGTTTCAAGTTCATGACAAAAGTTTAGCGCAACAAAGGTAAGAAGTTGTACTTCGTTGGTGATTTTTGTCTTAGCTGCCATATCTTTTAGGCGCTCATCGAGATGGGCTGCAGCCTTGATCAAAGACTCTTCTTGTCCTGCTGGGCAGTTCACCAGAGTTAGCTTGCCTAAGATTTCAACTTCTACCGCTTGATTGCTCATATCGACTCTATATCTATTGCTTGAGGTGATAAGCAGATAATCACCGAAGGGCAAACTATAGAAAAAGGTGTATTAAGATTCAAGCTTTTCCCTAACGCAAATCCAAATCAGCGTGCAATCACACAGTAATTGGGCAATTTGTGCAAAAGCTACCCACAATTGGCCAATCGCTCGTTTTCGCTCGCTTTAGTAAATGGTACGATTGAGGTTATTTTTTCTAATTTAGGTCATTGTAATGAGCGATACCAAACTACCTGATTATCTGACATTTGCCAGTGAACTGCAGTCTGCGGGCTTAGCAGTCAACCCTGCGGAGTTACACGGTTTACTCGTTGGTATGTTAAGTGGCGGTCTCAATCTTACTGATAAAAGTTGGCAGCCAATGGTGTTTGACTATGTCAGTGAAGGAATGGGGTGGCCAAGCAAAGTCTTGCAAATCACCACTGCGACGTTGGATGCTTCAGTTGCGGACCTGACCGGATCAGGTATGGATCTTGAACTACTGCTGCCAGACGAAGAAGCAAGCGCGACATTATTTGATGTGGCAGATGGTTTAGCCGATTGGGTTAATCATTTTATCTCAGGTTTAGGCTTGGTTAATACCAAATTGAACAAAGCATCGAGCGATATAAAAGAAGCGCTTGCGGATCTTGAAGAGATCGCGAAACTCGGCATTGATGAAGACGATGATCTCACCGAGCAAGGCCACCTTCTTGAGCAAGTGATTGAGCATGTAAAAGCGTGCGTCTTGACTATTCATGCCGAGTTTGGTCAAAAAGTGCAAATTCAATCAACGCCTACGATTCATTAAATCGGTACTCCTATGAAGCAATTTGATGTGATCATCGCCGGCGGCGGCATGGCAGGAATGACGTTGGCGTTGGCGATTAATAAATTGTCACCCTCGCCATTATCGATTGCTGTGATTGAGCCTTTCAAAGTGGATCATCAGGCCCATCCAGGCTTTGACTCACGTTCAATTGCGCTTTGCTATGGTACGGTTGCCTTGCTGAAACAGCTTGGTCTATGGCATGAAATCAGTAAAGTAGCCACTGCGATTGAACATATTCACGTGTCTGATCGTAATCATGCAGGCATGACGGATATTACTCACCAACAAGTGGGGCTAGAGGCTCTAGGGTATGTGGTTGAGTTAGCGGATGTTGGGCGGATTTATCATCAACTGGTTGAGCTTGATCCACACATTACTTTAATCACAGCGGCGGTTGAGCGCGTTGAACGCGAGCAGCAGCATGTCTTACTGACTTTAGATAATAAGCTTGAGCTGGAAGGGCAACTCCTGGTTGCTGCGGATGGCGCTGGATCGACGTGTTGTCAACAACTAGGGCTTGAACTGATCGAGCATGACTTTGAGCAAGTCGCTGTGATTGCCAACATTACCGCGCAGCAGCCCCATCATGGCCGCGCTTTCGAACGTTTTACCCAGTCAGGTCCGGTGGCGCTATTGCCGATGTCGCAGCAGCGTATGTCTTTGGTGTGGTGCCTGACGGCGCAAGATGCTGACGCTATGATGCACGCGAATGATGAAGAGTTTCTTCAACAGTTGCAAAGTGCGTTTGGTTGGCGTTTAGGGGCGTTGAATAAAGTCGGTCAACGTGCTTGTTACCCATTGATTTTACGTTATCGAGAGCAAACGGTCTCACACCGTTTCGCTGCGCTAGGTAACGCTGCGCAGACTTTACATCCGATTGCGGGTCAAGGGTTTAACCTTGGGATTCGTGACGTGGTTAGTTTGGCTGAGACCATCGCACAATTTTCTGATGATCCAGGTTGTTACCACGGGCTCAAGTGCTATAAGCAGGCACGTCAAGATGACCGCAAAGCAACCATTGCGATGACATCAAGCTTAGTGCACCTGTTCTCGAATGATTATATGCCACTGAGGCTAGGGCGAAATATTGGGTTATTTGCCATGGACAATGTCACATTACTTAAAGCCCCTCTATTACAAAGAACGTTAGGTTTGGTCGCTCGTTAACCGCGGCAAAAAGGACAATAAAAATGATGCAGAGTGTAGATATCGCGATTGTTGGTGGTGGCATGGTCGGTTTGGCGTTGGCCGCCGCATTTAAAGAGACGGATCTACGTATCGCCGTGATTGAAAGCCGTACGCCTGAGAATGAATTGACACAATTACCGGATGTGCGTGTCTCTGCGTTGAGTCGTTCAAGTGAAGTGATGTTGCGTAACCTTGGCGCGTGGCAAGGTATTGTTGCCCGTCGCAGTGCTCCATATTGGGCAATGGAAGTGTGGGAGCAAGATAGTTTTGCGCGGATAGAATTTGAGGCGCAGCAATTAGCTCAACCCGACCTAGGGCATATTGTAGAAAACCGCGTGATTCAGTTGGCGTTACTTGAACAAGTCAAACAGCAAAGTAATGTCTCTTTATTTATGCCCGCTAAATGTGCCTCAATGGCGATTGGTGAGCGTGAAGCATGGTTAACGCTTGATAATGGCCAAGCACTTACTGCCAAGTTGGTGGTCGGCGCTGATGGAGCTAACTCGTGGGTGAGGAAACAGCAAGATATTCCCTTAACTCATTGGGATTATGGTCATAGTGCGATTGTGGCTAATATTCGCACCGCGGAGCCTCATCAACGTGTGGCGCGTCAAATCTTCACCCCACAAGGACCATTGGCGTTTTTGCCCTTAGGTGAAGAGAATCTCAGCTCAATTGTCTGGTCGACCGAGCCGAATCGTGCCGAGCGACTTGTTGCGATGAGCGAGGGTGAGTTTAATAAGGCACTGACTGCAGAATTTGATCATCGCTTAGGTTTGTGTGATGTGGTTGGAGAACGTTTCGCCTTCCCACTTAAGATGCGTTATGCACGTGATTTCGTGGCACAGCGCGTTGCTTTAGTCGGCGATGCCGCTCATACCATTCACCCTTTGGCCGGACAGGGGGTGAATTTAGGCCTGTTAGATGCAGCCTGCTTAGCTCAAGAGGTGTTAGAGCTTCATCAACAAGGTGAAGACTTTGGTAGTAAACGTAACCTGAGAGGCTATGAGCGCTGGCGTAAGGCCGAGGCAGCGAAAATGATTGCTGCGATGCAAGGGTTCAAAGATCTGTTTGAAGGCAACAACCCTGCGAAGAAGCTGATTCGTGGTATTGGTATGAAGTTCGCCGCTCAATTGCCAGGGGCGAAAGATGAAATCATGAAGCGCGCTCTGGGTTTGAAGGGGCACTTGCCACATTTGGCGATGCCGTCTGAGTTTAAGTCTCCGATGTTGTAAAAGCAAAAGGGTTGGCAGTGCCAACCCTTTCTATATTCTGTTATGCGTAGGCGCAGCGCAGTCGCATTACTTCTTTATTTATCTCTTTAACGGCTTTGAAGTGTCGGCTTTCTGCCTTCTCTGGCAACATCAGTTTGCCATTATCAAACTCAAATTTACCTACCCCGTATATATAAATTCGTCCTTTAAACAGCCGGCTAATGTGTTTAGCAATCATACCTGGTGTATAGCGCTTAAACAGTCTCATACGTCCTTCCTTATAGTTAGCAAGCACTGCAAATTATACGTATTTGCCACCGTTAATAGTGTGATTTTCATGGTGGAATATGCAGTAAAAACAGTTTGGATTGGATATTTGTGTTGCTGTAGGCAAAATCACGGATAAATATCCACTCAACTGTGATAACTCCCTCATTTATGTTCTGTAATTTGAACTTAAGAGGAGTATTGAGCAGGAACTATTAAGCCCAATGTTTATGACATTTTTAAGAATAGTTGAACTTTTTCGTTAAGTGTGAAAATTGTGTAAAAATCGACAACAAAAAAAGCCCGCTCAAACGCGGGCGAATAGTCACAGATGCATTACACAAAAAGTGGATGTCCTGAAACAATCAGTGGATACACTTTTTTGTTGGAGAAGGATTCACAACGGTTTGATAAGTCTTGCTTAGCAAACCTTGTGTCGCACAGAAAAATGAAACCTGGGCGAACTTGGACCAACACAGGCAGCATACTGCATAAAAACAATTATGACTACTTATGCTTTATAAATGAATAATAATTTAATTAATTTTTCGCTAATACTGCGAAGTTGATCATGTGAAAATGTAATCGTTTGCAATTGGCGAGAGGGGATATGGTGGAGGTTATGGTTCGCGGCATATCTCGCCGATGATCGGCTGACATAATTGAACCAGATCGTGACACGGCAAAGCAATGCCTGCCATATTTGAGCCGCTACTGATGGTGACTTCGGGCTCGTTAAGTAACTGCCGATCAAACACCACTATCATCGGTGTTTTAAGTAAAATAGGTACAACCGTACCAATTTGATAACCCGTTAGGCTAGCAACCTCTTGCATCGAAACACAGGTCATTCGTCGCCACTCAAGTAGCGAGCGAACCTTCTTGGGGTCAACCGAACGATTGCCTGGAGCACAGGCAATGGCATAACGATGGCT
The DNA here is from genome assembly GCF_042940635.1 of Vibrio sp. NH-UV-68. Taxonomy (NCBI): domain Bacteria; kingdom Pseudomonadati; phylum Pseudomonadota; class Gammaproteobacteria; order Vibrionales; family Vibrionaceae; genus Vibrio; species Vibrio sp. NH-UV-68. Next base: position 2,644,015 of record NZ_CP134975.1, on the reverse strand, counting down.
CATATCACGCAAGACTATTGATTTGACCATTTGTTCTGGGCGAATCCCACGTTGTTTGGCGGCATCATCAATCGTTGTTGCGGGTGTTTGATGAGGCAGCAGACGAAAGGCCACCTGCTGCGACTCAAGGTATTGAGTGATATGAGTGGAGATTGGTTTAGTCATTATCTAAAGAGTATGGCAATTCGGCGAAATGCCAGACTTGTTCTGGTTGGCTCTTTAAGCGCAGTTGTGTATCACTGTCTAAATTATTCGGTAGGACTACCAAGGCCAGGGCTTGATTGTCGCTAAAACGGTAGCTGGCAAGCAGCTTACCAGCGCTACGCCAGTTGTCACCCACTGCGCGCTCTAGCTCAGCACTCTGCTCGATATCGCGTTCGGCTGCCCCTTTTACAATAAAGAGAGCCCGTTTATTGATGCCACGGTACTTAGCGCGAGCCACGGTTTCTTGACCTGTATAGCAACCTTTACTAAAGCTAATCCCACCAAGCGCGTGAAGATTAAGTGCCTGAGGAATGTGTTCGTTTTGCTGTTCTGCTGTGAGCAGTGGCAGGCCGGCTTGAATATCAAGAAGCGTCCACAATGATTGATCGACTTTTTCAGCATGGCTGGATGTTGCCAGTTGCTCTGCCGCTGCCGGAGTAAGCAGTAACAGCCAACGCAGATCGTCAATTTTGACGGCCGTTCCGCCTTCAACTACGCGAACATCGCCCGTATCTGGTGACAGGCTATCAATCAAAGCGCTCGCGTCACTGCCCATCACACCCAGAGCAATATCATGACTGTGTGCAAACTCAACCTTGGCAAAAATGGCGTATTTCTTTAGCTCGGCCAACTCTTTTTCGATCAGACTTGCGGGCTGAAACATCGCATAACCTTGGTTATGGTGAAACAAGCGAAATGCGCTCCACACTTTGCCTTTGGCATCACAGTGTGCGCCAAATGTGGCTTGATGTGGTTCCAGAGTGACAACATCACAGGTGATCTGTCCTTGCAGGTAAGATTTTTTATCTTGCCCTTGGACAGTAATGGCACCCCATGTGGTGAGAGGAGCAATGGCCAGTGAGGGAAGTGCGTCACTTGATGTCAGTTGCAACGGCGCAAAATCGTTTTGCCAATCCATGATGATTACCTAATTAAGTCGATATTGCTGCTATGTTATCGCCGATCACGGGTGATAAACAACCTTTTGAGTAGTGTGTCAATTTTACTTGGGGTAAGGATGAAAATTTCGAGTCTCGTCGGGAGTGTGACTGGCGCACTAGTTGTCTGCGGTTTTGCTTGTTACACTCGCCCCACACAACCGATATTGGTGAGGAATTACAATGTATACCGCAGAAGAAAAAGCGCGTATTAAATGGGCATGTCGCCGCGGAATGTTAGAGCTTGATGTCGTGATTATGCCGTTTTTTGAAGAATGTTTTGAAGGGCTACAAGAAAACGAACAGCGTGATTTTGTTTCGCTACTCGAATCTGATGATCCGGACTTGTTTACTTGGATCATGGGACACGGTCGCAGTGAAAATCTAGGCCATGCTGCCATGGTAGATAAAATTGTCGCTCACAACCTCAGCAAAGTGCGTTAGGTTAGTTTTAACGTCTTCACATCATTTGAAACAGGCCAATGGATTGCTTTCAGCGTTGGCCTGCTTCACGGTTATTCACTCTCAACTTCCTCTCGTGGCGACGACTCTGTTGTTGCCTTTAGTCATCAAATACACACTGCATCTAAGCTGGTTTACCACGCCATTGACCGGTGAGGTGACGTTTATTTCCCCTCGTGAATATCAAACCGAGCAAGGCACTTACGTGATTAAAGCGGTGTTGTTTCCGTTGATGTCTTTTGGGTTGTTAATTGTCTTAGCCAACAACCAACGTGTATTGCTGTGGCGAGACAGCATGCCCGAGTCGAGTTATCGACAATTGGTGGTGATGTTAAAAAGGGAGCATTGAGCTCCCTTTTTGTCGTCAGTTAAGTCTGTTACGGTTTAAGTTTCTCTGGCACCAAGATGGTCGGGCCGCTCTCTTTCGCCAGTTCAGGATAGTCGAGAGTATAATGAAGACCACGGCTCTCTTTGCGTTCCATGGCGCAGCGCACCATCAATTCTGCTACTTGAAGTAAGTTACGCAGCTCAAGAAGGTTATTCGAAACTCTAAAGTTACTGTAGTACTCGTGCGTTTCTTGTTGCAACATTTGGATACGACGTAAGGCGCGTTCCAGTCGTTTGTCGGTACGAACAATGCCCATGTAATCCCACATAAATAGACGCAATTCATGCCAGTTATGTTGAATGATCACCTCTTCATCAGAGTTGTTCACCTGACTTTCGTCCCAAGGTGGTAGCGTTGGTGGTAAAGTAGCTTGATCGAGACAAGCGATAATATCGTTAGCCGCAGACCAGGCATAAACCACACACTCCAGTAAAGAGTTGGACGCCATACGGTTTGCGCCGTGCAGTCCGGTGTAGCTTACTTCACCGATTGCATACAACTGAGCAATATCCGTCTTTCCGCTCTGGTTAACCATTACGCCACCACAGGTGTAATGCGCCGCAGGTACGATAGGAATTGGCTCCTTGGTCATGTCGATACCAAGGTCGAGCAAGCGCATATTAATGGTGGGGAAGTGCTTTTCAATAAAGTCAGCTGGTTTATGACTGATGTCTAAGAACATGCAATCGGCGCCGAGTCGCTTCATCTCAAAGTCAATTGCGCGCGCGACCACATCACGCGGTGCTAACTCTTCTCGCGGGTCGAAATCGGGCATAAAACGTGTGCCGTCAGGACGAAGTAAAAAAGCCCCCTCGCCACGTAGCGCCTCAGTTAACAAAAAATTGCGCGCTTCAGGGTGATACAAACACGTCGGGTGGAATTGGTTAAATTCTAAGTTTGCCACTCGGCAACCAGCACGCCACGCCATCGCGATGCCGTCACCGGAAGAGACGTCGGGGTTCGAGGTGTACTGATACACTTTTGACGCGCCGCCCGTAGCTAAAACGACGAATTTCGCGCGAACGGTTTCGACATGTTCTTGATTACGGTTCCAGATGTACGCCCCGACAATTTTTTTGTCATCACCGCCGATTTTATCTTCGGTAATTAAATCCAACGCATTGTGACGTTCGAAAACGCGGATGTTGGGATGATTATGAACGTTATCTTGTAGGGACGTTTGCATCGCCATGCCAGTGGCATCAGCGGCGTGCAAGATGCGTCGATGGCTGTGGCCACCTTCACGGGTTAAGTGATAGCGCGGAGCTTCATCGCTGTCGTTCTCTTCGCGATCAAAAGGTACTCCGCCATCAATCAGCCACTGAACACACTCCTTGGCATTCGTGGCGATAAACTCGACCGTCTCCTGTTCACATAGGCCAGCGCCTGCGACCAAGGTATCTTGCACGTGAGATTCAATGCTGTCAGATTCATCAAAAACAGCGGCAATACCACCTTGCGCATAGTAAGTTGCCCCTTCACTGCGTGGTCCTTTACTGAGGACGATAACGTTACCGAACTCTGCAACACGTAGTGCTAAGGACAGACCTGCGGCACCACTACCCACCACTAACACATCACACTGATGTTCACGGTTTGCGTTCATAAAACTTTTAAATTCCCGAGTTAAATTGTACCTAATCCCGCCTACAATCAATGGAGGTAAAGAATTAGGCAATCGAGCGATCCCGCTCTTAAATCATTTTAGAATGGCTCACGCGCCTGAGCTAAAGCTACCGTCAAACGGTTATAGTAGCACTGCTTAATGCTTTTGCCTCGAAATAGCCATTGCATTTCGATACCTAGAACCTCAAAATCGAGCCAGAGGTAGCTTGGTACGTCATTGTGTTAAAAAATTTGCAAAAACTTTGAACTTAAATTTTCTGACTAGGTCACAATAGTGCTCAAGTAGACAGTGGTGTCAAGACTACATATTGCATAATTAATACTCATGTCTGAGAAGATAAGAGTGAATAACGATAGGAGTACCCGCTCGAATGAACGAGCAGCTGACCGATCAAGTATTAATTGAGCGAGTTCAGAATGGGGATAAGCAAGCATTTAATTTGCTGGTAACAAAATACCAGAACAAAGTGTGTAATCTTATTTCCCGCTATGTGAATAATCCGGGTGATGTTCCCGATGTAGCACAAGAAGCCTTTATTAAGGCATATCGAGCGATTCCTAGCTTTCGTGGAGAAAGTGCTTTCTATACTTGGTTATATCGGATTGCCGTTAATACTGCAAAAAACCACCTTGTAGCCCAAGGTAGGCGTCCACCGGCACAAGATGTCGATAGTGAAGATGCTGAATATTACGAAACAGGTAGTGCATTAAAAGAAATTTCGAACCCTGAGAACTTGACGTTGTCCAATGAGTTGAAAGGGGTCATCTTTGGTGCGATTGAAGCACTGCCTGAAGATTTAAAAACCGCAATGACGTTGCGTGAGCTTGATGGCTTAAGCTACGAGGAAATTGCAGCGGTTATGGATTGCCCTGTAGGAACGGTACGTTCGCGTATCTTCCGTGCTCGCGAAGCGGTCGAAAAGAAAATTCAACCGCTAATGCAACGCTAGATCAGTAACTTTAATGGTGAAAATAATGGCTGACAAAGAGAAACTTTCAGCACTCATGGATGGAGAGTTGGTTGATAAAGCGCTAATCAGTGAATTAGAGCAAGATCAAGAAGGCCTGCACGTTTGGAAATCTTACCATTTAATTGGTGATGTGATGCGAGGTGATGCTCCTGAAAATGCACAATGGAATATTGCTGAAAGCGTGGCGCTAGCACTAGAGAGTGAACCTGCACATTCAGCGGTGACTCAATTAGAGCAGCATCGACACGTTGAAGCACAGCCGACTCCCGCACAGGCACGTCGACAGCTACCTGCTTGGTTGAACCAATTTGGTCAAGTTGCGATGGCAGCTTGTGTCTCTCTGGTTGTGATTCTTGGTGTACAGCAATATGGTGGCACTGATGCAACTGGGCCTGAAGCAGATGTTTTACCTGTACTGCAAACCATACCGTTTGCGGGAAGCGCTGAACCCGTTAGCCTAACTCGTTCGTCGGTAGAACAGCCCAATACCAACGAGGTGAATGTTCAAGAGCAACGTCGCCGTATTAATGCGATGCTGCAAGACTACGAACTACAACTGCGCTTAAATAGCGATAATATGCTTGAGCATAGTGATAATCCTGAAACGGTAGTTGAATGAAAAAAATTCTGATCAGTGCGCTGACACTGTTCAGTTTGAACACAACGCTAGCCTTTGCAGAAGAGCCCACTGCAGAGGCTTTGTTGCTTCAAATGAACGAAGCGAGTCAGCATTTAAATTATGAACTTTCTTATATACTGATAAAGAAAAGCAGTATTGAGCCTTTGCTTTATCGCCATGCCCGCACTGAAGATCAGCAGCTTGCCCACTTGGTTTACCTCAGTGGCCCCGTGCGCGAAGTGATCCGCCGTGGTGATGAAGTCAGTTATATCGAACCGGGTGTTGAGCCTTTTACCATCGAGTCTGGTAATGTCGTCGCACCAACCATCCCATTGCTTAACTCTGATGTTGGGCGTTTGAGCAACTATTATGACTTTGTTCAAGTGGGACGTGCACGTGAAGCTGGAACCGCATGCCAAGTGCTGCGCGTGGTGCCAAAAGATGGCCAGCGCTACTCATATGTCTTGTGGGTGGATGAAAAAAGTAAGCTACCGTTACGTGCCGATCTGGTTGACCGCGATGGTGAAGTGCTCGAGCAATATCGCACTATTTCATACAGTATCAATGATCAAATTGCCGAAATACTCAGTGGTTTAAATAGCGTTAAACTGCCTCAAGTGTTATCCCTACCCAAAGGGCAGGTGACCAACTCATATTGGACGGTAGGCTGGATTCCTAATGGGTTTGAAGCCAATGAGCTTAATCGCTATCGTATGAACAACACTGAACGTATGGTTGAGAGCCAGATGTACAGCGATGGCTTATTTAGCTTCTCTGTTTATGTTTCCAATAGCGATAATCTTTCGCTAAAAGGCCAACTGGTTCGTCAAGGCCGACGCACTTTACATAGTTTTGTGCGTGGTGAGCGCGAAATCTCGGTGATTGGTGATATTCCGCCAGCGACAGCCAAACGTATTGCCCAATCTGTTACCTTCAAACCGAGTGAGAGTACCACCCAATGATGACGGCACTGGCAACGGTCGCTAAAGTTCAACCTCAAACACAAGGCTTTGAGGTTGAGTTAAGCTGCGAGCAACAAACCAGTTGCAGTAGTTGTTCGTCACAAAAAAGTTGCGGTACAGGCATCGTCTCGAAAGCGGTAGGCAATAAATCTCTCCATTGGCACCTTATTACTGACAAAGCGGTCAAGCCCGGCCAAGTGGTTGAGATAGGCTTACCAGAAAAGAGTTTGTTACAATCTGCTGCGCTGGTCTATCTGCTGCCGCTGTTTGCTATGATCCTAGGCGCGTTTTTCACCCAGTGGTGGTTAGCTCCGTTACTGGGGTTGGGCGAAGGCTTAGTCATAGGTGTTTCAGCCCTAGCCACGGTCGGCGGTATTGCTGTTGCGAAAAGATTGTCTTACCAATTAGAACAGCGCTCATCGCAGCAAGTCATATTATTAAGGGTATTGGGCGAACCAATTAGCTAGTGCGAAGCGGCTAGAAATTGGGTAGAATCGGCCAACTTGATTGAAATGCCGCCGCTAAGACCAAATTGATTGGTAGTAGAACGGCTTTCTTGTCCCTATTTAAAAGAGTTTAGTCACACCAAATCATGAAGCACATTCGTAACTTTTCGATTATCGCCCACATCGACCATGGTAAGTCGACCCTATCAGACCGTTTGATCCAAGTATGTGGTGGATTAAGCGAACGTGAAATGGCCTCGCAGGTTCTAGACTCCATGGATCTAGAGCGTGAACGTGGTATCACCATTAAATCTCAGAGTGTGACACTGAACTACACCGCTAAAGATGGTGAAACCTATCAATTAAACTTTATCGACACCCCAGGACACGTTGACTTCGCATATGAAGTTTCTCGTTCGTTAGCCGCTTGTGAAGGTGCGCTGTTGGTGGTCGATGCAGGTCAAGGCGTGGAAGCGCAAACCCTAGCCAACTGTTACACTGCGATTGAGATGGATCTTGAAGTTGTGCCAATCTTAAACAAGATTGACCTTCCTGCCGCCGATCCTGAACGCGTAGCAGAAGAGATCGAAGAGATCGTCGGTATTGACGCGATGGAAGCGACTCGCTGTAGTGCTAAAACCGGTATCGGTGTTGACGATGTACTTGAAAATATCGTTTCTGCGATCCCGGCACCAGAAGGCGATCCTAATGCACCACTGCAAGCGCTGATCATCGACTCTTGGTTTGATAACTACCTCGGCGTGGTGTCTTTAGTCCGTATCAAAAATGGTGTACTGAAGAAAAACGACAAAATTAAAGTGATGAGCACAGGCCAAACTTGGGGTGTGGATCGAATTGGTATCTTTACGCCTAAGCGCGTTGATACGGATGGTCTCAACACCGGTGAAGTTGGCTGGGTAGTGTGCGGCATTAAAGATATTCTCGGCGCACCAGTGGGTGATACGCTGACGCTGGCGAAAAATGGCTGTGATAAGGCGCTACCAGGTTTTAAGAAAGTAAAACCTCAGGTATACGCTGGCTTGTTCCCTGTATCGTCTGACGATTATGAAAACTTCCGTGATGCGTTGGGTAAGCTAAGCCTTAACGATGCGTCACTGTTCTATGAACCAGAAAACTCTGCAGCACTAGGCTTTGGTTTCCGTTGTGGTTTCCTTGGCATGTTGCACATGGAAATCATTCAAGAGCGTCTAGAGCGTGAATACGATCTCGACCTGATCACTACCGCGCCAACCGTAGTGTACGAAGTGGTACAAACTGACGGGACATTGCTTTATGTTGATAGCCCGGCAAAACTGCCAGCGGTAAACGATATCGAAGAAATCCGCGAGCCGATCGCACGTTGTAATATCTTAGTTCCTGCCGATTACTTAGGTAACGTGATTACTTTGTGTGTTGAAAAGCGTGGTACTCAGGTTGATATGGTCTATCACGGCAATCAAGTCGCCGTCACCTACGATATTCCGATGGCTGAAGTGGTACTTGATTTCTTTGACCGTCTGAAGTCGACGTCACGCGGTTATGCCTCGCTTGATTACAACTTCCAGCGCTTCGAAGCGTCAGACATGGTGCGTGTTGATGTACTGCTTAACGGCGATAAAGTGGATGCTTTAGCACTGATTACGCATAAAGGTCATTCACAAACACGCGGACGTCAGTTGGTTGAGAAGATGAAAGAATTCATCCCTCGCCAGATGTTTGATATCGCGATTCAGGCTGCGATTGGTAACCACATCATCGCGCGTTCGACGGTAAAACAGTTACGTAAGAACGTTATCGCGAAATGTTACGGTGGTGACGTGAGCCGTAAGAAAAAGCTATTGAAGAAGCAGAAAGAAGGTAAGAAACGTATGAAGCAGATCGGTAACGTCGAACTGCCGCAAGAAGCGTTTTTAGCTATTCTTCACGTAGGAAAAGATTAATCCCTGTCATATTTGGCACTACAGCGTTGTTGCCAGCGCAAACTCACCCTAATCACATAGATCCTCTATGCTCATAGGGCTGAGTTTGCTTGCCGCCTAGCTGTAACACCAACTATTTAAGGGATTGCTCTAAGCAAGTTTTATTAGCAAGTGGAAGGGTTTCGGCTCTTTCACTTTCGTATTTTTGAGATAAGGGAAGTCAATGGCGAATACATTTTCACTGATCCTCGTTATCGTAACTTTGGTTACGGGTATCGTGTGGGTGCTCGAGAAGTTAGTCTTTGCGAAAAAGCGTCAGGCTAAGCTTGCCGAAGTGGAAGCACAGACGCATGGTTTAGATGCCGCGACACTCAATAAAGTAAAAACCCAGCCGTGGTGGATTGAAAATAGTGTTTCTATTTTCCCTGTGATTGCCGCAGTACTGGTATTGCGCTCTTTTATCTATGAACCGTTTCAGATTCCATCGGGTTCAATGATGCCAACTTTGCTTGTCGGTGACTTTATCTTGGTTGAAAAATACGCTTACGGATTGAAAGATCCGGTATGGCGAACTCAACTGGTTGAAACTGGCAAACCTGAACGTGGCGATGTGGTGGTGTTTAAATACCCCCCTCAACCTAATATTGATTACATTAAGCGCGTTGTCGGTTTACCGGGCGACACGGTTCGTTACAACAGTAAGAAAGAAATCTGTATTCAATCCGCTGGCGAGAGTCGCTGTAGCGACGTGAAACTGTCTAATGTTGAAGAGAGTCCATTTATTCAAAACGGCATTCCACTGATTCAGTTGGATGAAAAATTGGGTGACGTTGGCCACCAAATTTTGGTCAACCCACTGCGCCGCGATCGCGTTGAGTTGTATCAACCGCGCAATGGTGTCAACGAGTGGGTCGTTCCTCAAGGAGAGTACTTTGTGATGGGTGATAACCGTGACAACAGTGCTGATAGCCGTTACTGGGGTTTTGTGCCAGAAGCTAACCTCGTCGGTAAAGCGGTTGGTATTTGGATAAGCTTTGAGTTTGAACGTGGTGACGATAGCGTGTTACCGTCTTGGATTCCAACTGGTGTGCGTTTTAACCGCATCGGTGGTATTAACTAAACAAATTAATGAGAGAGCATGAATTCTCCTATTGCAAAACTAGAGAAAAAGCTCGGCTATCAATTTAATGATGCTGAGCTTATCAGTTTAGCGCTGACCCATCGTAGCGCTAATGGAAAACATAATGAGCGTCTTGAGTTTCTGGGCGATTCAATTTTAAGTTTTGTCGTTGCTGATGATCTTTATCACCGTTTCCCGAAAGCAAATGAAGGGGACATGAGCCGCATGCGCGCCACTTTAGTTCGTGGCAATACGCTCGCGGAACTAGGTCGAGAGTTCGAGCTAGGAGATCACTTAAAATTAGGTCCAGGTGAATTAAAGAGCGGCGGTTTCCGTCGTGATTCAATCCTTGCTGATGCTGTGGAAGCGATCATTGGTGGCATTTACTTAGATAGCGATATTGAAGTGGTGCGTGGCATTATTCTGAGCTGGTACAAGACTCGCCTTGATGCGATCAAGCCAGGTGTTTCGCAAAAAGATCCAAAAACTCGCCTACAAGAGTGTTTGCAGGGGCGAAGAAAGCCGCTTCCTGCTTACACAGTGACTAATATTAAAGGTGAAGCACATAACCAAGAGTTTACGGTTTCGTGTGATGTAGCAGGTATTGGACAACCTGTTATTGGTAAAGGCACCAGTCGCCGCAAGGCAGAACAAGCGGCTGCAGAAATAGCATTAGAGCAATTGACCAATGACTGATTCAACAGACAACAACGAATTTGATATCGATGAGTTTTTCTCATCGAGTGACGCGCCTACTAGCTCACCAGAAAACCAACATTGTGGTTTTGTGGCGATCGTTGGTCGTCCTAATGTCGGTAAATCGACGCTACTCAACCGTATTCTTGGGCAAAAGATCTCGATCACGTCTCGTAAGCCTCAGACTACTCGTCACCGTATTATGGGGGTCGAGACCGATGGCGACTACCAAGCGATTTACGTTGATACACCTGGGCTGCATATTGAAGAGAAGCGTGCGATCAACCGCTTGATGAACCGTGCGGCAAACTCCTCGCTGAGTGATGTTAACTTGGTGTTTTTCTTGGTTGATGGTACCCATTGGACCAACGACGACGAAATGGTTTTAAACAAGCTCAAGAAAGCCAACTTCCCAGTGGTGTTGTGTGTCAATAAAGTCGATCACGTGCAAGATCGTAATGAAGTGATGCAACACATGATGGAGATGTCGCAAAGAATGGATTTTGTCGATGTGGTGCCTATCTCGGCTAAGCAGGGCAAGAACATCGACGTACTGCGTAAGCATGTGCGCGAGCATCTACCTAAAGCGACGCATCACTTCCCAGAAGAATACGTGACTGACCGCTCTCAGCGTTTTATGGCTTCTGAGATCGTGCGTGAAAAGCTGATGCGCTTCACAGGGGAAGAGCTGCCTTATTCTGTTACCGTTGAGATCGAGCGTTTCGATTACAACCCGGATACTGATGGCTTCCATATTAATGCATTGATTCTGGTTGAACGAAGTGGCCAGAAGAAAATGGTGATTGGTAAAGCTGGCGAAAAGATCAAAACGATTGGTCGTGAAGCACGCCTAGATATGGAAGAGTTGTTTGGCCGTAAAGTTTATCTAGAAACTTGGGTCAAAGTGAAATCTGGCTGGGCGGATGACGAGCGAGCACTGCGTTCATTAGGTTATATTGACGATCTATAACGAGTCTGAGGCGATCTCGCTTCGCTCCCATAGTGAAAGTTAAAAGGAGCCGTTTGGCTCCTTTTTTAGATTAGAAGGTACTATGTCTTCAGAAGGTCTACAGCGCTGTTTTGTACTGCATCGACGCCCCTACAGTGAATCAAGCTTGATCCTCGATGTGTTTAGCGAGGAGTTTGGCCGCGTGACCTTGATGTCAAAAGGGGCTCGCAGTAAACGCTCAAACTTAAAAGGTGCACTGCAACCTTTTACGCCGCTGTTACTGAAGTGGTCGGGCAATGGGTCGATGAAGACCTTGCGTCAAGCTGAACCAATTAGTTTAGGCCTGCCACTTTTTGGCATTAATCTTTATTCTGCCATGTACGTCAATGAACTGATTGGCCGAGTATTAATGGCAGAAGTGCCGATGCCGGCACTGTTTCATGATTACCTACATGCGTTGACGGAGCTTGCTCAGTGTGACAATCCTGAACCGGCTTTACGCCGCTTTGAACTGGCGATGCTCAGCGCATTAGGCTACGGTGTTGACTTTTTGCACTGCGCAGGAAGCGGCGAACCGATCGAGCCGACAATGACCTATCGCTATCGTGAGCAAAAAGGATTTATCGCTTCGGTACGTCATGACCATTTAACGTTTGTTGGTGACGAACTGATCGCGATCAGTGAGCGTCGTTTCACCACAAAAGAACAACTGAAAGCGGCAAAACGCTTTACACGTATAGCCTTAAAGCCGTATCTTGGCGGCAAACCATTAAAAAGCAGGGAACTCTTTCAAGCTATAGTTCCTAAACGGAGTATTGGAAAATGAGCTCAATTTACCTAGGTGTAAACATCGATCATATTGCGACATTGCGTAATGCACGCGGCACTAAGTACCCAGATCCTGTGCACGCAGCCGAGATTGCAGAACGTGCCGGTGCGGACGGCATTACCATCCACCTTCGTGAAGATCGACGTCATATTAAAGATCGTGATGTGAGAATTTTGCGTGAAACATTGCAAACACGCATGAACTTGGAAATGGCCGTCACCGATGAGATGGTCGAGATCGCGCTGAAGACTAAACCTGAATACGTATGTTTAGTGCCAGAGAAGCGTGAAGAGCTCACTACTGAAGGTGGCTTGAATGTTGTCGGTCATCTAGACAAAGTGAAATCTGCGACACAAAAGCTCACTCAAGCGGGCATCAAAGTGTCTTTGTTCATAGACGCTGATCGCGAACAAATTGATGCTGCCAAAACCTGTGGTGCGCCGTTTATCGAGCTACACACTGGCCATTATGCTGATGCAGAAACTGAAGAAGAGCAACAAGCTGAGCTGAAGCGAATAGCAGCAGGTGCGAGTTATGCGGCCGATCTTGGCATCACGGTTAACGCCGGTCATGGTTTGACTTACCACAACGTTGCACCTATTGCCGCGATTGCTGAAATATATGAGCTCAATATTGGCCACTCTATCATTGGCCGTGCTGTGTTTGATGGTCTCGAAAAAGCGGTCGCAGACATGAAAGCCATCATGGTTGAAGCGCGTCGTTAAGCATGGCGATCGTTGGCTTAGGGACTGACATTGCAGAAATAGAGCGTGTCGAAAAAGCGCTCTCTCGCAGTGGTGAACCGTTTGCAAGGCGTATTCTCACCGACAGTGAGTTAGCGAAATTTGCCGAGTTAAAACAACAAGGTCGTTTTCTGGCTAAGCGTTTTGCCGCCAAAGAGGCGGCGTCAAAAGCACTAGGAACAGGGATAGCGTTGGGCGTTACTTTCCACGACTTTGAAATTAGCAATGATGAGCACGGTAAACCTGTGCTCTGTTTACGCGGAAAAGCATTAGACATCGCTGAAAAAAAACAGGTGGCGCACATCCACCTGTCTATCTCTGACGAACGACACTACGCGGTCGCGACGGTGATTTTAGAGAGCTAAATATTTTAAATAACGAGTATTTTAGACAACCAGTGTTTTAAACAACCAGTATTTTAAATAAATAAGTCATTTAGCTTTCTAAGTACGGCTTGGCACTGGCAACCACCTTTTCCATCTCATCTTGTAATTCAAATAACTCGGGTTCGACCTCTTCTATTGTTGAGCCCGAGCGCAAAGCTTTTTCAATCGTGGCGCAGATGTTTTTCAAGCGCGGTACACCGCAATAGGAACTGCTGCCATGCAGTTTATGCACGTGGTGGATGAGCTGTTCGACATCAACATGATCATCTTTTAATGCACTCTCGACGATCGTATCAACTTCTGGGATCGAGTCGATCAACATTTGCAGCATATCACGCGCTAGATCTTGTTTGTTTGCCGACTGCTTTAATGCAGCTTGCCAGTCAATAATCATGGTGTTATGCGTGCGTTGTGCATGGTCATTGAGTTCTGATGCCGTTTGATCAAGCGTATGGCTCGATATATCAAGTTTTTCCAGTTCTTCTTGTTTGGTATGCGGGCTCCAATGCATCAGAACCTGCTGCAGCACATGCTCTTCAATCGGTTTCGTTAGGTAATCATCCATGCCCGCCCCTAATAGGCGATCACGCTCGCCACTCATCGCATGAGCGGTCACGGCAATCACAGGGGTAGTGGCGTTGAGCTCGGTTTGCTTGATGGCGTGACAAGCCGTCACCCCATCCATGTGCGGCATTTGGATATCCATTAAAATAATATCAAAGTGTTGTGTTTCAGCTTGGTTGACCGCATCCATGCCGTTGGTACAAGTGATAACCCGTTCCACGCGCTCTTGCAAAAGCGCGCAGATGAGCTTGAGGTTGGCTGGGTTATCATCGACCGCCATCACGGTCAGCGGTAGCGTCTCACTGTATTCCGGAGTTGATTCAAGCAGCGGCATGCTCTCTTGATTGGCGGCCAGAGTTTGCAACAACTTAATGCGCGAGAGAGGTTTAGTAATACAGTGGATCGGGTATTTCTGAATCAGATGATCCGATAGGGCAAGCGCGGTACTTGGCGTGCCGACAACCACATGCGGTGCGCAGCGAAGCGCCTGTTCGACCCAGGCTTCTACACTCGTCAGGTCATTCTCGCGATTGGGGGCTAAGTTCAGCAACACATAGTCATAGTGCTCGGTCTCTTCAGGAAGCGATGAGCGGTAGGTGACAATTAATCCTTCTTGAACCAACGTCTGCTGGATCACCGAGGCGGCTTGCATGTTCGGCTCGACCAACAACAGAGTACGTCGGCGAAGTACTTCCGTCTCAAGCAGTTCGCTCACCGGCATGTCGGTGGTAATTAAGCGTAAGGTGAACCAGAAGGTTGACCCTTGATGCAGGCGACTGGTGAGGCTGATTTCACCGCCCATTTGACTGACCAGTTTCTGAGTAATAACCAAGCCTAATCCGGTTCCGCCATAGCGACGAGAAATGCTCGCATCGGCTTGACTAAAGGCTTGGAAAAGTTGTGATTGTTGGCGCTCAGAGATACCAATGCCGGTGTCTCGCACCATGAACTGCAGTTCAACCGAATCGTCTCGTTGTGAGCGCAGTTCAACGCTAATATCGATGTTACCGCGCTCGGTAAATTTAATTGAGTTGCCGACCAGGTTGGTTAGAACTTGCTGGATTCGGAGTGGATCCCCGACCAAGCCAGGTGGAATTTTAGGGTCGATCTTTAGCGTCAGCTCAAGGCCTTTTTCATGGGCGCTGGTGGCCTGTAGATTGACCACTTCTTCCAATGACGTTTGGAAGTCAAAAGGAATGTTTTCTAGCGCCAGTTTCCCTGCTTCAAGCTTAGAAAAATCCAGAATGTCATTAATGATGTTGAGTAAGTTATTGGCGGATTTCTCTATCGTCTGCAGATAATCAGTTTGGCTATTGGTCAGCGTGGTTTTAAGCAACTGACGAGTAAAACCAATCACGCCATTGAGTGGGGTGCGCAACTCGTGTGACATATTGGCAAGGAACTCAGATTTTACCCGTGCCGCCTCTTGAGCGCGTTTCTTGGCGATATCGAGCTCAACGTTTTGAATCTCTAACTGCTCTAAGGTTTCACGCAAATCTGAAGTGGCCTGATCGATACTGTGCTGCATCTCGACATGGTATTCCGACAAAGAGACCGCCATCGAGTTGATGCCATTTTTGAGGGAATCGAGCTCACCATGCATTTTGCCTTCGATACGGACATCAAGGTGACCACGACGAATTCGATCGACCATGTTTTTCATATGTGAAATCGGCCGTGTGACATCATGCATCAGGCGATAGGCAAACACGGCAGATAAGCCAAGGCCGATCAAAAGCACTAAACAAGCGGAAAAAATTTCTTGGTATTGCTGTAAGCGCAGTGAGGATAAATCGAGTTCAATTGCGACATAACCGACAGCAGGGTTGGCGATTTGGCCTTTTATTGTCGCAACCAAACCCGACTCGGCAATCACAGGAGCGCGAAGAATTAGGGTGTTACCTTCCAGTTCTGAGCTCACCAACATAGGAATCGGTTCGTTACGCGGGAAAGTCAGTAGCTCAAAGTTAGGGTGAAAGTTTGAGGTCACGAACAGTTCGTGGTTGTAATCAAACACGGCAATACTGCGAACAAACTTAGAGTTCTTACGATGTGCATAGCTAATGATGCGGCGGACAGATTCGCGACTGTTGTTTTTTAAGCCCTCTTCACTGGCGATGGCTAAAGGTTCAATGATATTCAGCCCTGAATTGACCACCTGAGTCTCAAGGTCGTGGTAGCGATTGAACGAGAAAAAGGCACTCAAAAGTAAACCAATAATCAGGGTTGGAGCTAAAGTGAGAGTAATAACGCGAGCGCGCAAGCCATATCTGGTCATTATTGTCTAAACATCGTGGTGTGGATATGGGAAAATAGTCGCAATAAAAGCTGAGACTGCCGAATGGTTAAGCATAATCAACTCGGTCGGCTCAGACAATGATTCAAATACAAAAGCTAGCACGCAAGCATCTTTTCGAGCAACTGGCTACTAGACCATCAAATACAGGCAATCACCATGGCGCGTTTTTTCCAACCAAAGAAAAAAAATCAACTCAACACTAAGCATCAATCATTTATGGTTGAAAAGCTTGACCATCATGGTGCAGGAATCGCCTACCAAAATAAAAAACCGATCTTTATTGAAGGGGCGCTGCCGGGCGAGCAAGTGTTGGGCCAGTTGAGTGAAAGTAAAAGTAAGTTTGCTCGCGCCAATCTGATCAAAGTACAAAAAGCCAGTGAACAGCGCGTCTCACCAGTCTGTGCTTGTTATCAAGAGTGTGGCGGTTGTAATATGCAACACCTTAGCATTGAGTCACAACAACAATACAAACAACAAACCTTGAACCAGCTGATGAGCAAGTTTGCAGGGCAAAGTGTTGACCTAGAACCCCCTATATTGGGCCCAGAGCAAGGTTACCGTCGCCGGACTCGAATAAGTCTCAAGTTGAATAAAAAAACGCGCGCTCTTGAGTTTGGTTTTCGTAAAAAGCACAGTAATGAGATTGTCAACGTCACCCATTGTCCGGTACTTGATAGCGAACTCGATAGTTTGGTTGAACCTTTGTATCAACTGCTGCAGACCTTCTCTAATCAAGAAAATTTGGGTCACCTTGAGCTAGTCAAAGGCGATAACACACGTGTGATCGTCTTGCGTCATCTGAAACCATTAGCCAAGCAAGATCTGCAATCGTTGCAGCAGTTTGCCAACCAGCATCAGGCGACGCTCTATTTAATGCCCGGCAGTGAAGAGCTTGAGCATATTACCGGAGCGCGCGCGCATTACTTAGAGGCGGGAGTGACGATACCGTTTGAGCCGAATAATTTCATTCAAGTTAACCAAAGTGTTAACCAAGCGATGGTCAAACAAGCATTGAGTTGGCTCGCGCTAACCGCTCAAGACCGAGTTCTGGATCTGTTCTGTGGCTTGGGTAATTTCAGTTTACCGATCGCCCAGAAAGCGGCTCATGTTGTTGGGGTTGAAGGGGTAGATACGATGGTCGCCAAAGCAAAAGAGAATGCGGCGATGAACGCGATTGATAATACGCAGTTCTACCAGGCGAATTTAGAACAAGGGATCGCTGGTCAGCCCTGGGCGGTAGAAAAATTTGATAAAATACTACTCGATCCAGCTCGAGCAGGAGCCAGTGGGGTCATTGAGCAAATTTCGACACTCGGTGCGAGCAGAATTGTGTATGTTTCTTGCAATCCTGCTACCCTAGCAAGGGATTCACTCAGCTTACTCAGTCAGGGCTACAAGTTACAGAAATTAGGTATGCTCGATATGTTTCCGCATACCAGTCATCTCGAGTCGATGGCACTCTTTGTAAAGGATTAAAACGAACTTTAGCGGCGGTTGAGAGTCTCATCACGCGGCAGTTCGAACACAAAAATATAATGGGACGAAAAGAATGGTTGCGGTAAGAAGCGCACATTTAAACCAAGACGAACAGTTTGAGCTAGACAAGTGGATTGCGAGCCTAGGACAAGAGCCAGGCGTAGCAAAACGTTTGAAAGAAGTCTATTTACGCGGTGAAGCGATTTTAGAGGGTAACGAACAAGGTCCACTGCTGCTTTGGCGTGGCCGAGAAATGATCGAAATTCTGATCACCCTGTCAATGGACAAAGCAACGTTAGTGGCAGCGATGCTATTTCCGCTGGTGGCAAGCGGTGCGTATGAGCGCGAACAGTTTGAAGAGGACTTCGGCAAAGAGACCATTAAGCTGATTGATGGTGTCGAAGAGATGGCTGCGCTTGGTCAGTTGAATATCACTCTCGAAGGGAGCGCGGCTTCCTCCCAGGTCGACAATGTGCGCCGCATGTTGCTGGCGATGGTCGATGATTTTCGTTGCGTGGTGATCAAGCTCGCCGAGCGTATTTGCAATCTGATTGAAGTTAAAAAAGCGCCTGACGAAGTACGCCGAGCCGCGGCAAAAGAGTGTGCCAATATTTATGCGCCGCTTGCTAACCGTTTGGGCATTGGTCAGCTTAAGTGGGAAATTGAAGATTACGCATTTCGTTACCAACAGCCTGAGACCTACAAACAAATCGCTAAGCAGCTTTCAGAGCGCCGTATTGTTCGTGAGCAATACATTAAAAACTTCGTTGATGATTTAACCGCCGAGATGAAAGCTGCAGGTATCAAAGCCGAGGTCAGCGGTCGTCCTAAACACATCTACAGTATTTGGCGCAAAATGCAGAAGAAGGGCTTAGATTTTGATGAGCTATTCGACGTGCGCGCGGTGCGTATCATTGCCGATCAACTGCAAGACTGCTACGCCGCACTGGGCATGGTGCATACCAAATATCGGCACTTGCCAAGTGAGTTTGATGATTACGTTGCCAACCCTAAACCCAACGGCTATCAATCGATTCACACCGTGATCTTAGGGCCAGAAGGCAAAACCATCGAGATTCAGATCCGTACTAAAGACATGCACGAAGATTCTGAACTGGGTGTTGCTGCGCACTGGAAATACAAAGAAGGTGGCGCGAGTCGCAGTGGCTACGACGAAAAAATCACTTGGTTGCGTAAACTGCTTGATTGGCAAGAAGAGATGTCCGATTCGGGTGAGATGCTTGATGAGCTTCGCAGCCAAGTGTTTGATGATCGTGTTTATGCCTTTACGCCGCGCGGCGATGTGGTCGATTTGCCGATGGGCGCAACGCCACTCGACTTTGCATACCATATCCACTCCGAAGTGGGTCATCGCTGTATTGGAGCTAAGGTAGCAGGGCGCATCGTCCCGTTTACCCACAAGCTGCAGATGGGCGATCAAGTTGAGATCATTACCTCCAAAGAGCCGAACCCTTCGCGAGACTGGTTGAACCCGTCAATGGGCTTTGTCACCTCCGGTCGCGCACGTGCCAAGATCAATGCATGGTTCCGTAAGCAATCGCGCGAGAAAAACCTCGAAGCAGGGCGCGAGATCTTAGAAGCGGAATTGAGCAAAATTGGCGCAACCTTTAAAGATGCTCAGCAATATGCATTGAAGCGCTTTAACGTCAATAGTGCCGACGAGTTGTATGTTGGCATCGGCAGTGGTGATTTGCGTATTAACCAGATCATTAACCACATTAATGCTTTAGTGAATAAGCCAACAGCGGAAGAAGAAGATAAGCAAGCGCTTCAAAAACTGCAAGAAGCGGGCAATAAAGCGCCTACGCACAGTCGTCCGAAGAAAGATGCGGTCGTGGTTGAAGGGGTCGATAACTTAATGACCCACCTTGCTCGTTGCTGTCAGCCGATTCCTGGCGACGAGATTTCAGGTTACATCACTCAAGGTCGAGGTATCTCTGTTCACCGTAGTGATTGTGAACAGCTAGAGGAACTGCGCCATCATGCGCCAGAGCGTATCATTGATACAGTATGGGGCAGTGGTTTTGTCGGATCATACATCTTAACGGTGCGGATTGAAGCGATGGAGCGCAGTGGTCTACTTAAAGATATCACCACGCTGTTTGCCAATGAAAAGATCAAAGTGACCAGCATGAAGAACCGAGTTGATTATCGTCGACAGCTGGCCATCATGGACTTTGGATTGGAAGTCACTAACTTGGAAGTGTTCTCACGAGTGTCTAAGCGTGTCGAGCAGATTAAGGATGTCATGACGGTTAAACGCCTCGGCTAAAATTCTCGTCATACTTGAAGCTGATAGCGTTGTTGCCTGCGCTCACTCGCTCCATCACATAGACGAGCTATGCTCAGGAGTCTCGCTCGCTCGCTTGCCGCCTAGCTACAGCTTCAATTATTTAGAGAATTGATCAACGTATAAAAAGGTGAGTGGTTTTGGCCGCTCACCTTTTTCTTTAGATAGAAAGGTTTAAAGGAACAAAAAATGAGTCATCCAATTGAACAGTTAGAACAAATCATGGCGAAGTTGCGTGACCCAGAAAGCGGTTGCCCTTGGGACTTAAAACAAACCTTTGACACCATCGTTCCGCACACCATCGAAGAGACCTACGAGGTGGTGGATGCCATTCAAAATCGAGATTGGCCCAACTTAAAAGAAGAACTCGGTGATTTGTTGTTTCAAGTGATCTTTTACAGCCAGTTAGCTAAAGAGCAAGACTTGTTTGATTTTTCGCAGGTTGTTGAGACGGTGAATGAAAAGCTTACTCGTCGTCATCCGCATGTTTTTTCTGATGTTGAGTTTGAAAACGACGAGCAAATCAATGCTAACTGGGAAGCGGAAAAAGCCAAAGAGAAAGCACAAGCAGGCAAAACGCAGCAAAGTATTCTAGACTCTATACCAGTCTCTTTACCGGCACTTTCACGTGCTACAAAGATACAAAAGAAAGTCGCCAAATATGGTTTTGATTGGCCGACGATTGGTCCTGTTGCGGATAAGGTTCAAGAAGAGATTGAAGAGGTGTTGGACGAAGCATTGCAAGTGACGCCTGATGAAGAAAAAGTCGAACTTGAGGTCGGGGACTTGCTCTTTGCTACGGTCAATTTAGCCCGTCATTTGGGGAAAAACCCAGAAGTTGCGTTGGCTAAGGCTAATCTTAAATTTACCCGACGGTTTCGTGAAATTGAGCATAAAGTCGATCAATCCGGACGACAATTAAACGATTGTACATTGGAGCAATTGGAAGAGTATTGGCAGCAAGTGAAGCAGGATGAGCTAAAGTGAATAGCGTAATTAGCTAAAGCGGCATCTGAGTCAAATGTGACTCAGAACAATATCTCGATGTCCGTTTTCTCTACGCGCAGTTTGATTTGAAGCAAAAAATAAAAAATTGCAGTGTGATAGATTTCACGTTGTGGCGGATAGGGGCTTCTGGTATATTTATATCCCGTCCAGAAGAAATCCATTTTCCCTCATTCAACCAATTTCAGGTTAAACATGACGACAAATTACATTTTTGTTACTGGCGGGGTTGTATCCTCTCTAGGTAAAGGTATTGCAGCAGCATCTCTTGCGGCTATTTTAGAAGCTCGTGGTCTTAAAGTGACTATGATGAAGCTTGACCCTTACATCAACGTTGATCCAGGCACAATGAGCCCAACTCAACATGGTGAAGTGTTCGTTACGGAAGATGGCGCTGAAACTGATCTTGACCTAGGTCACTATGAGCGTTTCATCCGCACCAAGATGACTAAGCGCAACAACTTCACAGCTGGTCGTGTTTACGCTGACGTTCTTCGTAAAGAGCGTCGTGGTGATTATCTAGGCGCTACCATTCAGGTAATTCCTCATATCACTAACGCAATCAAAGATCGTGTTATCGCAGGTTCAGAAGGCCATGACGTTGCTATCGTCGAAGTGGGCGGCACCGTTGGTGATATTGAATCACTGCCATTCATGGAAGCGATTCGCCAACTAGCGGTAGAGCTTGGCCGTGAGCGTGCGATGTTTATGCACCTGACTCTTGTCCCTTACCTGGCCGCAGCAGGCGAAGTAAAAACTAAGCCTACTCAGCACTCAGTAAAAGAACTGCTTTCTATCGGTATTCAGCCTGACATCCTAGTGTGTCGTAGCGACCGTGTGATCCCGGCTAACGAACGTAAGAAAATCGCTCTATTCTGTAATGTTCCAGAAAAAGCGGTTATCTCAATGAAGGACGTAGATTCAATCTACAAGATCCCACAGTTGATTAAGTCTCAAGGGCTTGATGATCTCGTTTGTACCCGTTTTGGTATTACGGCTCCAGAAGCGAACCTGTCTGAATGGGAACAGGTTATCTATGAAGAAGCTAATCCAACGGCTGAAGTGACGATTGGTATGGTTGGTAAGTATATTGAGCTGCCAGATGCCTACAAATCGGTTAACGAAGCACTGAAACACGCAGGTCTGAAAAACCGTTTAAGTGTGAAGATTAAGTATGTGGACTCGCAAGATCTAGAAAGCAAAGGCGTAGAACTGCTTGACGGTTTAGATGCGATTCTTGTTCCTGGTGGTTTTGGTGACCGTGGGGTAGAAGGCAAGATCCTAGCGGCACAATATGCACGTGAAAACAAAGTCCCTTACTTAGGTATCTGTCTAGGTATGCAAGTGGCACTGATCGAATACGCACGTAATGTTGCGGGTATGGAAGGTGCACACTCAACAGAATTTAATAAAGAAACTAAGTACCCAGTGGTTGGTCTAATCACTGAATGGGTTGACGAGACAGGTAACGTTGAAGAACGTACTGAGAAGTCAGACTTGGGTGGTACTATGCGTCTTGGTTCGCAGCTATGTCACCTTGAAAAAGGTACCAAAGCACGTGAACTTTACGGTAGCGCGACAATCCATGAGCGTCATCGCCACCGTTATGAAGTGAACAATAATCTTCGTCCACAGATTGAAAAAGCAGGCTTAAAAGTATCAGGCCTTTCTGCAGACAAGAAATTGGTAGAAGTGATTGAGAATCCAGCTCACCCTTGGTTTGTAGCAGCTCAATTCCACCCAGAGTTCACTTCAACACCTCGCGATGGCCACCCGCTATTTGCAGGTTTCGTTAAAGCGGCTGGTGATTACCAACGCGGCGAATTAGAGAAGTAAGGAATACAGACAGTAGCGTTAGTTGTGCTGCTGCCTTTAATTTTGACATTATATATTCAACGAGAAGGAAACATTCAATGTCTAAGATCGTTAAAGTTCTAGGTCGTGAAATTATTGATTCACGTGGTAACCCAACAGTAGAAGCTGAAGTACACCTAGAAGGCGGTTTCGTAGGTATGGCTGCTGCTCCATCTGGCGCATCAACTGGTTCACGTGAAGCTCTTGAGCTACGTGACGGCGACAAAGCTCGTTTCCTAGGTAAAGGTGTTCTTAAAGCTGTTGAAGCAGTTAACGGCGCTATCGCAGAAGCTCTAGTGGGTAAAGACGCGAAAGATCAAGCTGCAATCGACGCAGTAATGATTGACCTAGACGGTACTGAAAACAAATCTAAGTTCGGCGCTAACGCAATCCTAGCGGTTTCTCTAGCAAACGCTAAAGCAGCAGCTGCTGCTAAAGGCATGCCTTTATACGAGCACATCGCTGAGCTAAACGGTACTGCTGGTCAGTTCTCTATGCCTCTACCAATGATGAACATCATCAACGGTGGTGAGCACGCTGATAACAACGTTGATATCCAAGAGTTCATGATCCAACCAGTTGGTGCTAAGACTCTTAAAGAAGCGCTACGTATCGGTGCTGAAGTATTCCACAACCTAGCTAAAGTTCTTAAAGCTAAAGGCCTAAGCACAGCTGTTGGTGATGAAGGTGGTTTCGCTCCTAACCTAGAATCTAACGCGGCTGCTCTAGCAGCAATCAAAGAAGCGGTAGAAGCAGCTGGTTACGTACTAGGTAAAGACGTTACTCTAGCGATGGACTGTGCAGCATCTGAGTTCTACGACAAAGAAGCTGGCAACTACAACATGAAAGGCGAAGGCAAAATCTTCACTTCTGAAGAGTTTAACTTCTACCTACAAGACCTTGCGAACCAATACCCAATCGTATCTATCGAAGACGGTCTTGACGAGTCAGATTGGGATGGCTTCAAGCACCAAACTGAACTTATGGGCGACAAGCTTCAACTAGTGGGTGACGATCTATTCGTTACTAACACTAAGATCCTTGCTCAAGGCATCGAGAAAGGCGTAGCTAACTCTATCCTTATCAAGTTCAACCAAATCGGTTCACTAACTGAGACTCTAGCTGCAATCAAGATGGCTAAAGACGCTGGCTACACTGCAGTTATCTCTCACCGTTCTGGCGAAACTGAAGATGCAACTATCGCTGATCTAGCGGTAGGTACTGCTGCAGGCCAAATCAAAACGGGTTCTATGAGCCGTTCTGACCGTGTTGCTAAGTACAACCAACTTATCCGTATCGAGGAAGCTCTAGGTGAGCGCGCTCCTTTCCACGGTCTTAAAGAAGTTAAAGGTCAAGCTTAATTCTTAATTGAATAAGTTTAGCTAAATAGCTTATTGAAACCCTCGCTTCGGCGGGGGTTTTTATTTGTATAGTTTTACTTTAGAACGATGAGCCGTTCTGACCGTGTTGCTGCTATACCTAAAAGAAAGCAACCAACTTATCCGTATCGAGGAAGCTCTAGGTGAGCGCGCTCCTTTCCACGGTCTTAAAGAAGTTAAAGGCCAAGCTTAATTCTTAATTGAATAAGTTTAGCTAAATAGCTTATTGAAACCCTCGCTTCGGCGGGGGTTTTTATTTGTATAGTTGTACTTTAGAACGATGAGCCGTTCTGACCGTGTTGCTG
The DNA here is from genome assembly GCF_042940635.1 of Vibrio sp. NH-UV-68. Lineage (NCBI taxonomy): Bacteria > Pseudomonadati > Pseudomonadota > Gammaproteobacteria > Vibrionales > Vibrionaceae > Vibrio > Vibrio sp. NH-UV-68. The sequence continues at coordinate 2,619,564 of NZ_CP134975.1, read as the reverse complement.
CTATACCTAAAAGAAAGCAACCAACTTATCCGTATCGAGGAAGCTCTAGGTGAGCGCGCCGCTGATATGTGACAAACCAGCGGCCTTTGGAGCGGGAATTGTTTAATATTATGAGCTATTTGGCCATATACAGAGCCGAAATCAACTCTTACGGGGTGGAGATACAACTCGCATAAAGAGGTGTTGCTTGTGATAATTCGGACTGAGAGCCATCATTTAAGTGGTAGGTGACGTAGTCTCCCACAACAAGACCTGCATCACTTGTCCAATAAGAGTATGTGATTGGCCAACCCAGTGCGCTATAAAAGTTTCCCACAGCGGCGTAAAGTAAATCGTAAATATCTTCTTCGTAAAGTAGCCAGTTGTTTCGCCCTTCCAACTCGATACTGCTTAAGTAGTCGCACCAGTTATTGGCTTGAGCCCAAGTCATCGCAATAAATTGACCATAACTACTGCCACCGGAAAAATCACTCACCGCAGAATCATAGCTTGGTGGATTATCGATCCCGTTGACGTAATCTAGACTAGGAGAGCTAGTAACATAGACTCCGGATGAGTCGACAATTTTTTGCATTAAGCAATCTTGGTTTAGCTGACACACTTCAACATCGACAGGATCGCTCTCTACCCCCTCATAAGTGACAATTATCTGAGTAACATCAGAGCTACCAGTATAATAGCCAGACAAAACACCAGCTCCTAAGCTGGTGTCAAAATCAACCAGTCCTGTATTTAAAGAGCGCCACTTCGCTGCTTGGGTGATATCAATAGTAATCTCCTTTCCTTCGGCAGTAATTACTGTTGCTGAAGCACTAAGCTGTAGATCCCCACCATCGGCAACTTTTATGGGGTTAGGCGATACTGCGATGGAAGTCACTCCCGTGGGATTGATAGTGAGCGAATTATGGCCCTCAAAATAGCAGCCAAGAAAAAATAAAGCGGGTAGCAAAACTATAAGACATTTCAAACGTCGATACATGAGGCCACTACAAGTTCCAATGATATTATTATTAATATAAGTGTAGCCTGACTTTACTTACTGATGTATCGCTTTTCGATCATGTGTTTAATTTGTTATTGCGATGGCGCTGATCCGCTGTCGCTCTAATTGTGTTTTTATCTCTGCGCCTTTAAACCCCTCTTTAACGATGTCTTGGACATTAACCGACAGTGCGGCCTGATAGGCACTTTCGAATATCTCTTTCTGCGGGTAGTCGATATCTTCAAAACCCGTACGCCCACGACTATCAGCCATGCAACAAAGTAAAATATTGTCCAAGCGCTCTGGCTTACGCCACACATCAAACTTATTAAGTACTTTGAGTTTGGTTTCAGGGCGCAGCTCTGCCGCGCGATGAATATTTGAGTGTTGCTCACAGACCATCAGGGCTAAATCTCGATATTCGTTAGGCACCCGGACTCGTTCACATAGCGTTTTGATAAGTTTTAAGCCAGTATGACAATGCATTTTGTGACTCGGCCATTCGCTTTTGGGCGTAATCCCTTTACCTAAATCGTGCACTTGAGCGGCAAAGCGTACCGGAAGAGATTCACTCAATAATGCCGCCTGTTTTGCGACCAACAGAGTATGGATCCCGGTGTCTATTTCTGGGTGCCATTGCTCTGGTTGCGGAACACCAAACAGAGCATTAAGTTCGGGCAGCACCACCTGCAACGCATCGCAATCTCGCAATACTGACAAGAAGACCTGCGGATCAGCGGTTGATAATGATTTGTGCCACTCTTGCCAGACTCGCTCAGGTGTGAGGTGTTTCAGCTCACCGGATTGGCTAATTTGACGCATCAAGACCAAGGTTTCTGGCGCAATGGTAAAACCTAAGTGGTGCAGTTTGGCAGCAAAGCGCGCGACACGCAGGACTCGCAAAGGATCTTCGGTAAAGGCATTAGAAACATGGCGCAGAACGCGATCTTTAAGATCTTGTTGACCATTGAAGGGATCGACAATTTCGCCGTTGGGATCTTGAGCCATAGCATTAATGGTCAGATCACGCCTGAGCAGATCTTCTTCTAAGGTTACATCGGCAGCAAAGTAGCACTCAAAGCCGGTATAACCACTGCCTGTTTTACGTTCAGTGCGAGCTAAGGCGTGCTCTTGCTTGGTTTGCGGGTGTAGAAATACCGGAAAGTCTTTACCCACCGCAGTATAACCTTGATCGAGCAGCTGTTGTGGGGTCGAACCGACCACCACCCAATCTTTATCATAGACGGCTATATTTAGCAGTTGATCGCGAACTGCGCCGCCAACAAGGTATCTTTGCACCTAGCTCTCCCTTTTACTTATCTGGCCATTGGCTATTTGTGTCAGCAATGGTACTTTCCTTAGCAGTAAATTCCCAGAGACGAGAAGTATGTATCTACAACATTTTGCGCTCACTGAGCTGCCTTTTTCGATTGTGCCAAACTCTCGTTTCCTTTATCAAAGTCGGCGTCATCAAGAAGCGATAGTGCAAATTCAAGCCGGTTTGGGTGAAGGCGGCGGTTTTGCCATGCTTACTGGTGAGGTCGGGACAGGGAAAACGACGATTGCTAAGTCAATACTCAATACTCTAGCAGACAACACTCAGGCAGGCTTGATTCTGAACCCGACTTTTTCCAGTATCGAACTGCTTGAAGCCATCTGTGATGAGTTTGGTCTTGATTACCCTCAAGGCGCATCACTCAAACAACTTAATCAGACGCTGCATCACTTTTTACTGAGTAATCATAGCCAAGGCATTCAAACGTTGTTGGTGATTGACGAGGCGCAACACTTATCTGCCGATGTGTTGGAACAATTGCGTCTATTGACTAACCTTGAAACGGATAGGCAAAAGCTCCTCAAAGTTCTGTTGATTGGCCAGCCGGAACTACAGCAAAAACTGCAAATGCCGCAGTTAAGGCAGTTGGCCCAGCGGATAACCGGACGCTATCATTTATTACCGCTCAATCGAGACGAAACACGTGATTATATTAAGTTTCGTTTAACCCTTGCTGGTGGTTCGGCCGAGCTATTTTCATCAGCCGCAATTAAGTATATTGCGCGTCAAACGCAAGGTATACCACGACTGATTAACCTAGTGTGTGACGCTTGCTTGAAGCAGGCATACAGCCTTGGTGAACCCAAACCATCACTGGCTACGGTTCAGCGCGCCACGGACGAGGTGATGGGCTTTCAAACTGGCTCGGTTGCTCCGTTTATCCAACAAGCAAAATCGGGTCTGAGTAGCGCTGTCGCCACGTTAACAGTGGCGGTGACGCTTTCTTTAGCAGCATACGCCTTTGTGCCATCACTTAGCCATGCGTGGATACAAGCCTATCTTAAACAGCAACACCCACAAGTTGAGTCGGCAACACAACAGCGTACCGTCTTTGCTGAGCCTGTGAAAACGTTGCTCATGCAAGGGGGGAATCAAGAGCAAGGTCTTGCAGCGTTGTATAAGGTATGGGGCTATCGGGCTTCAGTGCTTGATCAACTGTGTCTCGACAACACAGAGAGCCTGTTTCGTTGTCAGCGAGGGCAGGCATCGCTGGCACAATTAATCGAGCGCAATGTGCCCGTGCTACTCAATCTGACTATCGATGAGCAAAACTATTATGCGGTGCTTTATCAGGTTGAAAATAACTTAGTGACCCTGATGGTCAATGACCAACTGATGACCTTTGAACAACAGTGGTTAGACACTATATGGCAAGGCAATTATCATCAAATCTGGCACAGTTACTGGTTTCAGACGCTTAAACTTGGTATGTCTGGCGAACCGATAATGCGTTTAGATAAGCATCTATCACAAGTGTTAGGAGAGCCCGAATCGGCCAATGATCAATTTGATATTAATTTGAAGCACAAAGTAGAGTTATTCCAGCGCTGGCAAAATTTAAGTGTCGATGGTATTGCGGGTAAAGAGACGTTGCAATTACTTGAGCGCCTTTCTCAGCAGCAAGCACCTAAGCTCGTGGTGCAGGAGGAAAGTAATGTCTAAAGTCATGCAAGCGCTCAAAGAGTCGGAGCGCCTTCATCAAGCGACCCAATCTAATCAATGGCATTATCTGCAAACCAGTGTTAAACCGGGTTCGCACTCAATTGCAAAATACTTTGCCTTGGCACTAATGCCGCCAATCATGATCTGCGCGGTTGTGGTGTGGCAAGACTATCAACTGACTAAGCAACAGTGGCTTGAAAGTAATGTGGCTAAAACCTTAGTGCTTGATGTACCGTTTGACTATCATAGCCAGGTGGCACCGAGCTTTGAACCGCTTAAGGCGACGTATCGCGAGGCTCAAACGGGCACTGTTTCTGTTGTCGACACTAGCATCAGCAACAAGAGTGATGTGTCGAGCCAGAAAGAGAGCGTCATTGGTGAAGTCTCGTCAAATCAAGATCCACTGCTTAACGGACTCGACCTATCTGAGCTGTCACCTGAGCTAGCACGGCGTTTTGAGTCGGTGCTCAACCCGTCTGTACGTTCACCAAGTCGGTCAAATTTGCCAGCTGCCTCTAATCTTGCCCAGCAAGCCGAGCGTTGGTACGGAAAACTGCCCGCGATGAACTTCCAAACACATGTCTATTCAAATAATGTCAGCAAGCGTTGGGTCAAAGTCAATGGCATTGAATATAACCAAGGTGATTGGATCAGCGATAGGGTTCAACTCGTGGCGATAGAGCAGCAAGCGACGTTGATTCGTTTCAACAATGAAATGATAGAGGTTCCGGCACTCTATGATTGGCCAGGTTAAGCGTTAGATAAATAAAAAAGGTCACTGGAGAGTGACCTTTTTATCAATGCTTATGTGCTTACGACCAACCTGATGGAGAGCGTTTTCTGCGAGGCGTGATATGCGGAAGAATCAAACCCAGTAGTAGGCCTATTCCAGCAACGCCACCACCGTACATGAAGTACTTCAGCAGTAAGTCATCTTTTTGCGTATCAAGTTTTGCACGCAGTTTACGCACCTCTTCTTGTGACGCCGAAAGCTGTTGGCTCATTTCACTGTAGCCCTGTTCAAGATCGTTAATTTGACGGGTACGAGTTTCTAAAGAGTCGACCAGTCCAGCTTTTTCTTGATCGGCATTTGAACGTGCATTCGCCAGTTTTCCTTTGACTTCCGCGAGTTCTTTTTCAAGACGTGGTAGGCGCAACGCCATACTTTCTTGATTAGTGACAAAACGACTTTCTACCCAGCCAGTGCGACCTTTTTCATCTTGAACTTGGGTATAGCCAGTGTCTTTATCGATCGACAACAGCTTCACTTTATCGCCAGCATCTACGCTGCCAATAATACGGAATTGGTTGCTCGGGCCAGAGTGCATATAAGTGAAGAGTTTATCAGAGATGTAACGGTTTTGAGCAAATGCAGCAGGAACTGCAAGCATTGATACTAAAACCAAGCAAACCAGTTTTTTCACGGTAAATCCTTTAACAGTCTTTTTGCAGGCTTAATCGCCATTGTCTATGTGTTGCTAACGCCAAATAGTAAGTAGTTTCTGAACTGACTGCAACAAAGAAGGGAGGCTGAGCCTCCCTTTCTGCGGGTTTGAGTCAATAATGACAGTGAGTTAACACATCACTGACGGATTAATTAAGTGAACGCCGCTTGAATCGCATAGAAAAAGACCACGGCAAGTAGTGCACCCGCTGGCAGCGTCACAATCCAAGACGCCACGATGTTACGAACAACACCTAGGTTTAATGCCGCAATACCACGGGCAAAACCAACACCTAAAACAGCGCCCACAAGCGTTTGAGTGGTTGAGATTGGCAGTCCAGTACCGGATGCAAGTACTACAGTACATGCTGTCGCAAGCTGCGCGGCAAAACCACGGCTTGGCGTCAATTCAGTGATACCAGTACCAACGGTTGCCATAACCTTATGGCCTAGCGTTGCCAAACCAACCACAATACCAAAACCACCTAATGGCAGAATCCACCAAGCTATCGTGCTCTTACCGGTAATTTCGCCCATGTGCTCAACAGTTGATACGACGGCAGACAGTGGACCAATCGCGTTCGCTACGTCATTAGAGCCGTGAGCGAAGGCCATTGCACAAGCAGTGATCACCATTAGCACGCTGAAGATACCCTCAACGCCAGCAAAACCGTGGTCATCTTCACGACTGGCAAACTTCTTCTGAATGTAGAAGTAACCGCCGGTCATTACGATGCCAGAAACAATCGCAGCCCACATCCACGCTTCACCATTACTAAGGTGTAGCCCAACGTGCTTAAGCCCTTTTTTAATCGTAACCAGTGCGATCACCATGGTCGTGATGAACATGTACACAGGTACAAAACGTTTGGCATTAAACAGAGGATTCTCTGTGTCAAAGATCAGTCGCTGCGCACTGACAAAGATAACGTAAGCAAAGAAGCCGGAGATAACTGGTGTAATAATCCAGCTACCAACAATACCTTGAACACTATCCCAATCAACCGCTTCAGTACCGACTGACACACAGGCAAAACCGATGATGGCACCGATAATAGAGTGAGTCGTTGATACTGGCCAACCCATGTAAGACGCAAGCAGTAGCCAAGTACCCGCAGCAAGCAGCGCGGACATCATACCGTAGACTAATACGTCTGGTTGGTGAGCAAATAGGGACGTTTCAATAACGCCTTTACGAATAGTGTCGGTGACTTCACCGCCTGCAAGGTATGCCCCCGCAAATTCAAAGATCATTGCAATAATGATCGCTTGTTTTACGGTTAGCGCTTTAGAGCCTACCGATGTCCCCATCGCATTGGCGACATCATTCGCACCAATACCAATAGCCATCAGAAAACCGAAAGCGGCTGCAATTAAAATCAGGACAGTGCCGTAGTTCGCAAGGATATCCATCGTATTACCTAGTTGTTGATAACAAGCGGAGCAAAAATTTAGCACGACAAAACCCCTTCAGCGCGTCAGTATTTAGCGCTTATGAGGGGTGTGTGCCTTTATTTTAGATGCTCTTCGTTATTTGGTTAACTTATCGTTATGAGCGTGACAACATTACTTCAAGGCGCGCACCAACACGTTGCGCCTGATCAGCAATACCGCCCACCCACTCTAGAATTTTGTAAAGGAACATCACATCAATCGGGTTCAGATCGGCTTCAATCGACATTAGCTGTTGACGAAGTTCAATCTGCATGACATCCGTGTCGTCCTCAATCGCATCCAGTTGGTGGATCATTTCAGCCACGAGTGTGACTTCGCGACCTTTAAATCCAGTTTCCAATAACTCATCAAGCTCATTGATAACTTTTTGCGCTTGGTTTGCTGCATCAAGGCAGCGCTTCACATACGCAATGAAGTTTTCTTGAAGAGGTGCAGGGATCATCAATTGACGGCCATAAACACGGCCAGCAATATCTTTTGCTAGGTTGGCGAGTTTGTCTTGCTGCGTTAGTAGTTCTAGCATATCGCTACGATCTACTGGCATAAACAAACCACGAGGAAGTTTGAGACGAATTTCGCGCTTAAGTACGTCGGCTTCTCTCTCTAGATGAGAAATTTGAGCGCGAATTTCAGAGGCTTTCTCCCAGTCACCTTTTGAACTGACTTCAAAAAAGTTGATGAGATGTGAGCAACATTCATTTACGCACACAACGTGGCGCTGCAAAGGTTTAATAGGGGACTTTGCAAATAACCCCATAATTGTATTTACTGGCATGGTCATTCAACCCAATTAATATAACCTAAAAACTAACATACACCATTTCATGGCGAAATGTTGAACGATGGCTATAAAGGCGCGCATGTTAACCCATTAAATCACTCATTAAAACTGTTTTAGATCATCATTAGGGTGATATTTCTTTCTTGCCGAGTAAGAAAATTGGCAATATCCTGTCTCTATCTGCTTTGAAAGGTATAGCTATGGAAACCGAGATAGAACTGAAGTTTTTTGTTTCTCCTGAATTTTCAGAGACTTTGCGCAATAAGATCTCTGAAACCAAAGTACTTCAGCACAGCTGTCGAGCGCTGGGTAACATCTATTTTGATACCCCAGATAACTGGTTACGTCAACACGATATTGGCTTGCGTATTCGTCGTTTTGATGATGTGTACGTCCAGACAGTCAAAACCGCCGGGCGTGTGGTGGCAGGGTTGCACCAACGACCGGAATACAACGCTGAGCACGATCGGAACCAACCGGATTTGACCTTACACCCTAGTGACATCTGGCCAGAGGGTAAGGATGTCGCCACTCTTCAATCGCAACTTACCGCGCTTTTTTCTACCAACTTTACTCGTGAGCAATGGCTGATTGGTATGACTGATGGCAGCCAAGTCGAAGTTGCCTTTGATCAAGGCCAAGTCGAGGCGGGTGGCAGAGAAACCCCTATTTGTGAAGTGGAGCTGGAGCTGAAATCAGGTCAAACCGATGCACTGTTTACTTTAGCTCGTCACTTCTGTGAGCATGGTGGTATGCGCCTAGGCAACCTCAGCAAGGCTGCAAAAGGGTATCGTTTAGCGGTGGAATACCCAGGCGATGAGGTAAAACCTTTGGCGCTGGTGCCAACGAATAAGCACGACACGGTAGAATCTTGCTTTATTAACTCACTTGAGCATGCGCTCTCACATTGGCACTACCACGAACAGATTTATGCAGAGCGTGATTCGATAGAAGCGTTACATGAAATAAAAAATGCCATCAGTTTTATCCGCCAGATTTTAACCGTCTATGGTGGTGTGGTTCCGCGCCGCGCAAGTGCGATTTTACGCCAAGAGCTGAAATGGTTAGAGCAAGAGCTGGAATGGTTGCGAGATTACGACTACTTAGAAGATTTACTTGACGATAAAGGCCACGCATTGCGCAAATTGGATGCGCGCAAGTTTTTGATCGCAGAGCTTAAGTTAGTTCAAGAGCAGCTGCCAGCCCGTGAGCAAATGTTAGAGTTAATTACTGGTGCCCGCTACACGGGCTTGTTGCTTGATTTAAGTCGCTGGATTCTGACTCGTGGATGGCAGCCGTTTCTCGACGACAAAGCGCGTGAAAAGATGGCACTTAACATTGAGCACTTTTCGGTGGAGCAACTTGAGCGTACTTGGACTGAATTAATGCAAGCTTTTCCACCGGAGAAGAACTTAACCGGTGACGACTATATCGAGCAGCAGTACCGTTTGATGCGTAACCTTTATACCGGAGTGAGTTTTGCCCGCTTATATAATAATGAGGATCGCAATAGCTTCCGTTTACCTTGGAGCGACTTACTGCACGGCACTGACGACTTGCTTAAGTTAAAGACCCTAGAACAACTGGTCGATAAACTAGAAGATGAAGATCGTGAGCAACTGCAGCGTTGGTTGATCCGTCAGCAAGGCTCTATTTTACATGCAATGGAACAAACGCGTGTTATCTGTATCGAGGCTGAGCCGTATTGGCGCGATTAATTGCCGTTATTACAGTGAATGAAACGAGAGCTTAAGGCTCTCGTTTTTGTTTCTGCGCGGTGTGAGATTCGCGTTCGATTTTATCGAGCCGCTTGAGAATTTCGTTCTGTTTTTCTACCAACTCGATCAATAGTCGTTCTTTATTCTTTGAACGGTCGTCTTGACCTTTAGACGGTGAGGTAATCATCGACGTGATTAAGCCAGAAATCATACCAAACAAGCCGACGCCACAAATGATCAACGCTGATGCCAAGATGCGTCCAGCATCAGTGACCGGATAATGATCGCCATATCCAACGGTTGATATCGTCACCAAAGCCCACCACATGGCATCGCCGCCATTATGAATATTGGCATCGGGAGAGCTTCCCTCTAAAAACAACATGGTACTTGAACCAACAGTCATCAAGATAACCAACAATAACAAGATAGAAGCAAGCGTGGTTTCGCGTTTGTTTTCCAATGATTTTTTGAGTGCGTGGCGACTTGAACGGATCACTAAGATCACTCGCAAAATTGAAAATAAGCGTGCATAGCGAAGCGGTTCGATCATCGGCACACTGGCCACAAAGTCTATCCAGTGTCGTTGCATATATTTCACACGATCTGTAGAGCGGATCAAATCTATACAGAGTTGCAAAAGGAATATGCTACAGATAACGAAGTCTAAGCCGATAAATACCTGTCGAGTTTCTGGGCGTAATGGAAAAAACAACAAGCCCGAGATCACAAATAGCGCCATAAATGACAAGATCAGTGACAACAAGCTCATCGGTTTTGTGTCGTCTTTGGTAATATCTCTATTCATACGAGGCTCGAAATAAATTAAGTTCAGTATTATCAATGCAGTCGCACCTTCTGTGCCACTCTAATATAAAGCATTGAAAACTCAAAATATGACAAAGTGGAGAACGGACAATGACCAAGATGGTGTTTAAGCCGTGGGAACGAGTGATTACGGATATTCGACTGGTTCCTAAGATGGTAATGCTGATGGTATTCAGTACCTTACTCATCATCAGCAAACAGTTGTGGGACGCAAGTACCTTTTACGATTCTCTACTTGCCGCCACGCAAAACATTCAGGTAGCTCAGGAGCATTACGACGCTTATCTTGTTCAAGTTGCCTGGCAGACGGGTTTGCTGATCCTCGTTTTTATCACTTTGTTAATGTTTGCCGCGCGTGTGATGCTGCGTCAAACCCAATATCTAAATGAGTCGATTAAATTAATGGCGCAGAAAGACCTTTCGGTGCCAATCGAAATGGCCTGTAAAGATGAGTATGGCGATGTAGCGCGTGAGTTAGAGAAAACTCGTGTGCAACTGCAAGAGATGATTCGACTACAGATAGATGCGTCGCAAGAGCTGTCTGGTTTGACTGAAGTGATGACATTAAGCATGTCAGAAACCAAAGAGTCGGCGAAAGAAGAGTTTGACGAAATTGATCAACTCGCAACAGCAATGAGCGAGATGACCTCTACAGTTCAAACGGTAGCAGACCATGCGCAGAGCGCCTCATCATTGACCGAAAATGCGTCTGGTTCGGCGGTTACAGGTCAACGATTTGTTCAAGACACAGTGAAAAAAATCAGCGAGCTATCGAAAGATATCGCCGCTTCTGCTCATGCGGTGAATCAAGTCGAGGAAAGTGTCGACTCGATAGGTAGTGTCGTCGGTACTATTCAAGGCATCTCCGAGCAAACCAATTTATTAGCGCTTAATGCTGCGATAGAAGCGGCGCGCGCTGGAGAGGCAGGTCGAGGTTTTGCTGTGGTGGCTGATGAGGTGCGTAACCTTGCTCAGCGTACTCAACAAGCAACGGTCGAAATCCAAGAGATGATCTCTAAGTTACAAGCCAGTGCTAGCTCCGCCGTCGACTTAATGGAGAAGAGCGTGGTTGAAGCCGCTGAAGGGGTTGAACTGGTCACTAATGCTGGTGATGAGTTAGATGGCATTGTCGATCAAGTAAACCAAATTAATGATATGAATTTCCAAATTGCGACAGCTGCAGGTCAGCAGAGCAATGTCGCGGAAGAGATGAATCAGAACTTAACTAACGTGCGTGAACTGGTAGAAGCATCGGTGACCGTGGTCTCTGAACTGCTTGAAACCTCTGAAATCATGCAGCAGAATGCGGAAGAGCTCGACAAGAAGATCACATCATTTAAAGTCTAACTTCTCAAGTTATTGTTAAGAAACGCCCACTGGCTACTAGTGGGCGTTTTTTATTGGTATAAATAAGCATATTACCATCCTCTCAGCTGGTATTTCTCGAACAAGGAAGAATCATGCAACTGCCAGAAAGCCTCCTCTCTTATTCTCAATCAGCGCTTGAGTCATTACATCTATCTGATGCACTTTCACACTGGCCTGAACCGCTTCGCCAGCAGCTTTGCTATGTTGCAGGGCTCAGCCAGTTTGTGGTTGACGTTTTAACTACCGATGAGCACTTGCAACAGGCATTGCCTGAGATGCTCGCTCAGTCATCACGTTGCCAGGATTATCGTCAGCGCTTAGCCGCTATGCTTAGTGAGTGCAGTGATGAAATGCAAGGCTATCGCGTGTTGCGCCAGTTTCGTAACCGAGAAATGGTTTACATCGCTTGGCGTGACTTTACGGCCTCATGGCGATTAGAGCAGAGCTTAGCGCACCTCTCTGAGCTTGCCGAAGCGATGATTTTCGAAACCTACCAATGGCAATACAAAGCGTGTTGCGAGTTGTGGGGGACGCCAACCAATGAGCACGGTGAAGCGCAGCCAATGCTCGTCATCGGCATGGGCAAACTTGGTGGCGGGGAACTCAATTTCTCGTCCGATATCGACCTGATTTTTACCTACCCAGAAAACGGTGAAACTCAAGGTGCTCGTAAGAGTCTCGCCAATGCACAATTTTTTACTCGCTTAGGTCAACGCATCATTAAAGCGCTCGATCAGCAAACGTTTGATGGCTTTTGTTACCGTGTCGATATGCGTCTGCGCCCGTTTGGCGATAGTGGTCCGCTGGTCATGAGCTTTGCGGCACTGGAAGACTACTACCAAGAGCAAGGGCGTGATTGGGAGCGCTATGCAATGATTAAAGCGCGAGTGATGGGCAGTGAGATGTATCCTCAGTATCAAGAGCTGCGCCAAATGTTGCGTCCCTTTGTCTTCCGTCGTTACATCGATTTTAGCGCGATTCAATCATTGCGTCGGATGAAGTCGATGATCAGCAGTGAAGTGCGCCGACGTGGCCTGAGCAATAACATCAAGCTCGGGGCGGGCGGAATTCGTGAAATCGAGTTTATTGCTCAGGTATTTCAACTGATTCGCGGTGGACGTGAGCCAAACTTACGTCATCGAGGTCTTCTGATTACTCTAACTGCCATCGAAGAGCTGGAACAGTTAACGGCAGAAGAAACCGCCTGTTTACGCCACGCATATAAATACCTTCGTCGTTTAGAGAACCTGCTTCAGGCAATGGCAGACAAACAGACTCAGACCTTACCTGAATGTGAACTGGAACAGCTGCAACTGGCTGTCGCGATGGGATACACACAATGGTCACAGTTGATAAGCGATGTGCAGATGCATATGGACAATGTGCATGTGGTGTTTCTCAATTTGATTGGTGATGATGAGGATGAGCAACAAGAGATCGCAGTGCATTTTGTCGAGTTGTGGGACATGGCCGCTAAGCAAGATGTGATTGAGCATATCCTTGAGCAAGATGTTGAGGTTGAAGACCCGCAGCAGATGGCGGCCACCATCATCCAGTTTAAACAGGATCTGGCGAAAAAAACCTTAGGCCCGCGTGGGCGAGAAGTACTCAACCGACTGATGCCGAAGATCTTTGCAGCCTTATATGCTCACCCAGATGCTAAATTCGGCCTGCCGCGTGTGCTGCATTTGTTACATAAAATTGTCACGCGTACCACTTACCTAGAGCTGCTTGATGAGCATCCGGCAGCCTTGGTGCAGTTAGTTCGGCTGTGTACTGCCAGTCCGATGATTTCAGAGCAGCTGGGTCGCTATCCTATCTTGCTTGATGAGCTTATCGACCCCCAGCAACTGTACAATCCGATTCCACTCGACAGCTATCGAACCGAACTGCGCGATTTCCTTGCACGCATACCTGAAGATGATATGGAGCAGCAGATGGAAGCGCTGCGCCAATTTAAGCAGATTTGTATTTTACGCATCGCGGCGGCCGATATTGCTGGCGTGATACCGGTAATGAAAGTGAGCGATCACTTAACCTATCTCGCAGAGGCGATTGTGGAGTCGGTTGTTGCACAAGCGTGGCTGCAACTGACCGAGAAATATGGTCAACCGACACATCTTAGCGAGCGTGATGGCAAAGGTTTTGCCGTTATTGGTTATGGCAAAGTCGGCGGTTGGGAACTAGGGTACAACTCTGATTTGGATATTGTGTTTATGCATGATTGTCCTGTGCATGTGAATACGGACGGCAAGAAAGAGATTGATGGCCGCCAGTTTTACCTGCGGCTTGCTCAGCGTATCATCCATATTTTCTCGACACGTACCGCCTCTGGCATTTTGTATGATGTTGATACTCGTCTGCGGCCTTCTGGTGTGTCAGGGTTATTGGTTAGTCCGAGCGATGCTTTTGATGAGTATCAACGCAATGATGCCTGGACATGGGAGCATCAAGCCTTAGTTCGAGCGCGAATGATCTATGGCGATGCGCCATTGCAGCAAGCCTTCGCAAAAACGCGTCACGAAATTTTGACCTTAGAGCGAGATGAGGCCACCTTGATCAAGCAAGTGTCAGACATGAGAGTGAAAATGCGTGACCATCTGGGGGGCAAGAAAGCAGGGCGCTTTATGCTTAAGCAAGACCCTGGTGGTATTACAGATGTTGAGTTCTTGGTGCAGTTTTTAGTACTGCGCTATAGTCACCAAAAGCCCAAGCTAACCCGTTGGAGCGATAATGTGCGTATTATTGAAACCATGATAGCGCAAGGCATTCTTGAACAAGCCAACGCAATGGCATTGACCCACGCTTATACCGAGATGCGCGATCAGATCCATCACCGTAACTTACTTAACTTAGATGCGGACGTGGCCGAGGATAAATTCCTTGCTGAGCGTGAGTTTGTTATCCAACAGTGGCACGAGTGGTTAGAATAACCGCTCAGCTTTATGCTAAACTTCTGCCCGAATTAGAATTTGGAGATCCACAATGAAGCCAATCCTGCCTAACTACAGCGACTCTGGCGTGCTGATTATCGGCGATGTGATGTTAGATCGCTATTGGTATGGCCTGACTGGTCGTATTTCACCAGAAGCCCCAGTACCTGTAGTCAAAGTAGAAAATAATGAAGAGCGTCCTGGTGGTGCTGCGAACGTAGCAATGAATATTGCTTCTCTTGGCGGTCACGCTCATATTGTTGGTTTAACGGGGATTGATGAGCCTGCTAAGGTCCTCAACGAGACGCTGTCTGCGCTCAAAGTTGAATGTGACTTTGTGAGTCTGCCTAATTACCCAACCATTACTAAACTGCGTGTTCTTAGCCGTGGTCAACAATTGATCCGGCTTGATTTCGAAGATCAGTTTGAAAATGTTGACGCTGAGCTGATTCTTGAGCGTATGGAGCGTGCCCTGCCGAAGGTGAAATCCGTGGTGTTATCGGATTATGCTAAAGGCGCACTTGAGCACGTGCAACTGTTCATTCAAAAAGCCCGAGCGGCGAATGTGCCAGTATTTGTCGATCCTAAAGGGGCCGATTTCGAACGCTATCGCGGTGCCACTCTTTTAACGCCAAATATGGCTGAGTTTGAGCATGTGGTCGGTAAAGTAAAGTCAGACCAAGAGCTAGAAGAAAAAGGCCTTGCTCTGATTGAAGAGTTTGACTTTGAAGCGCTATTGGTTACGCGCAGTGAACACGGCATGACGTTATTGCGCCGTGGTCAAGCACCATTCCACTTGCCAACTCAGGCGCAAGAAGTCTATGACGTGACAGGGGCGGGCGATACGGTTATTTCGGTATTGGCGGCTTCAGTTGCTGCCGGTAAACCACTTGATGAAGCCTGTGCGTTGGCCAATGCTGCTGCGGGCGTTGTGGTTGGTAAGCTAGGCACGTCAACCGTGTCGACCATTGAATTGGCAGAAGCTGTACATGGCAGTCAAGACACAGACTTTGGTGTGATTAGTGAAAGTGCGCTGATGCAAGCGGTGAAAAATGCTCAAGCGAAAGGCGAGAAAGTCGTCATGACCAATGGCTGTTTCGATATTTTGCATGCTGGTCATGTCTCTTACTTGAATCACGCCGCTGAGCTTGGCGATCGCTTAATTGTTGCCGTCAACACCGATGAATCCGTTAAGCGCTTAAAAGGTCCTGGCCGTCCAGTCAATCCAACCGATCGACGCATGGCGGTATTGGCGGGTTTAGGCGCGGTTGATTGGGTCGTACCGTTTAGCGAAGATACGCCGCAACGTTTGATTGGCGAAGTATTACCAGACCTATTGGTTAAAGGTGGTGATTACCAACCGGAAGAGATTGCTGGTGGTAAAGAAGTGATAGCCAATGGTGGCCAAGTCAAAGTACTTAACTTTGAGGATGGCTGCTCAACCACTGAGATCATTGACGCGATAAAAGGTGGTAAAGGTTAGCCCCTTTCCATCAACGACAAAACGCCTACCTTGTTGTCGGCGTTTTTTGTTCATCGCTATAAAAAATGGAGCCATCAGGCTCCATTTTGTCATCGTTCAAGATCAATTAGTCTTCTAGATCGCCACAGAAACGGTAACCTTCACCGTGAATTGTCGCGATAATTTCTGGTGTGCCAGATACCGACTCAAAGTGCTTGCGGATGCGACGAATCGTCACGTCGACAGTACGATCGTGTGGTTTTAGCTCACGTCCGGTCATCTTTTTCAGCAAGTCTGCACGAGTTTGGATCTTGCCTGGGTTTTCACAGAAGTGAAGCAGGGCACGAAACTCTGAACGTGGCAGTTTGTAGCCATCGCCGCTTGGACTGACCAATGAACGACTGTTGATATCCAACACCCAGCCATTGAACACGTATTTATCAACGCTACGCTTTTCTTCGCTGACTGCGCTCGCGTTCATTGAACGGTTGAGCAAGTTGCGTGCACGGATAGTCAGTTCACGTGGGTTAAATGGTTTGGTGATGTAGTCATCAGCACCGATTTCTAGACCAAGGATTTTGTCGACTTCGTTGTCGCGACCCGTTAAAAACATAAGCGCCACATTGGCTTGCTCACGCAGCTCACGAGCGAGTAGTAGACCGTTTTTGCCTGGAAGGTTAATGTCCATGATAACTAAGTTCACTTGGTTATCAGACAGCACCTGGTGCATTTCTTCACCGTCACTGGCCTCAAAAACAGCGTATCCCTCTGCTTCAAAAATACTCTTAAGAGTGTTACGAGTTACTTGCTCATCTTCAACAATAAGAATGTGCGGGGTTTGCATTGGCGGTACCTAAATTTGTGAAAAATTTGTGCTAATAGATTAAATTCTAGGCAAAAATATAACATACAGGTAATGTGATGTTGATAATAAACCAAAGATTATAAAATTACACTCTCTTTGATTGCCCGCCATCCTTGGTGCATTTCTCTACCCTTAGAGGTCCATCTTCCTCTGTGCTCTATCAGTCTTTGAGGCGGATTTTATAATTTTAACAGCATGCTAACAACGTAGAAATGTTAATTCCAATCACTTTGTTGATTTATATCAATAGTTAGAATGTAACAAATATTAATAGTATTCAATCGATGTATAACGGGAGACATTATGGCAATAGATGCACATTTTTGGCGTGCCTATCAACAGCCCTACTTCCGCTTTGAGGCTCTGCCAGTTGCAAAACAGTTCGCTATTATCACTGCTTGGAATCCGGGCAGTGAGTGGCAAACACAAGCAGAGAATGATAGCAACAATCACCACTTAGCTGTAGATTTGGTCCATACTGGTTATAGTCGCGTACTAGTGGGAAACCAAAACTTCTCTTGGGCTGAAGAGAGTTTCGCCGCTCCAATTACGCAAGAAAAGGCGATGGAACTAGGGCGAAAGTTTGCTCAAAATGCCATTTATTTTATCGAAGAGGAGCAACTATTCTTGCTCTCATGCATCGATGACATGACGCGGCTGCCATTAGGACATTGGCGTGATCGATGCCGATAGAAGATTTATTATTTGGAAGTTCAAGGAGGAAAAATGAAAGACATAACCCCTGATATTTGTGATAAACACGCAGACAAGGTAACACTGCTCGGTCTACCACTACACAGCTTTGGTCGTAAGTTTGCCTTTTATGGTGAAATTGTCACGGTACGTTGTTACCACGATAATTCAAAAGTTCGAGAAATGTTAAGTCAAGATGGTCGCGGTAAAGTCCTAGTCGTCGATGGCCATGGTTCATGCCAAAAAGCATTGCTCGGTGATCAATTAGCGATTCTAGCCATTGATAATCACTGGGAAGGTGTGATTGTAAACGGTGCGGTGCGTGATATCGCTGCCATGTCTGAGATGGAGTTAGGCATTAAGGCGCTTGGTGCGTCCCCGTTTAAAACTGAAAAGCGCGATGTGGGCGAAACCAATGTGACGTTAACCATCCATAATCAAATGATCCAACCGGGAGATTACATCTACGCGGATTGGAATGGGGTATTGATGTCGACAGAGTTGCTTGATTGGAATTAAAAACGGAAGCCTAAGCCGACCTCAACACCTTTCTGCCATTCTTGGTAATCAAGGGTGGCATGAAAGTCGAGATTATCGGTCAGTTTCATCCGACTCGATACTTCGGCAGCAAGCGACGACTCTTTACCTGCAACAGTGTTGTCGTCGCTATAAGAGTGTAAGGTACTCTTGACCGATAGTCGTGGAGTAAACTGGTAGCTCACACCACTCAAAAACCCCGTTTCATTGATGTTATTATTACTGTTAAGGCGAGCCCCAACGTAAAGATCGACCTTGTCGAACAGGTTGTACGAATACCCGCCATCTATTTTCCAAGAATCGAAGTCATGTTGATCGCTTTCACTTAACACAAAGAGCTTGTGCGGAGAGCTACTCTGCTGAGCAGGAAGTGGCGGAAGTTTGGCGGCAAATAGCGGGCAGGCGACGAACGCTGCCAATAGGCATAGTGTTGTTCTCATTGACCACTCCTTTGCTCTGTCTGCTCTCCACTGCAAACCTAATTAAAGCATAATTCGCTTGGCTGTGAAGTAACTTTTATATAGCAATTAGTTATTACGATGTATGCTATTGATTTCATTGATCGCACTTATGACGTGGTTAAATCGGTGTTGCGCTTTAGCCATTCGTTGCTCTACCGTGAACAAAAATAGCAACTTTTCGTTGACGCCGAGATAAGAAATAGGGTAAACGTATGGTTAAGCAAACACACGACGTATAGAAAATTATTCTTATGCAGCACCAAAGCCTAGTAATGACCACAACCATTATTATTACCGACATCACAATTGTTGGGGCAGGCTGCTAAACGAAAGAAATTCAAAAAAAGGCCTGTATCCAACGAGATACAGGCCTTTTTTTATGCCGTTTTAAAACATTTTGGAGAAAGGGATGCGAGTTTTAAAGTTTGGAGGTTCATCATTAGCAGATGCTGATCGTTTTTTACGTGCAGCGGATATTATTGCTAATAATGCCCAGCAAGAAGAAGTGGCGGTGGTTTTATCTGCCCCAGGTAAAACCACTAATAAGCTAGTTTCAGTCATAGAAGGTGCGTTGAAAAACGGCCAAGCTGAGCTACAAATCGCCGAGTTAGAAGACGCATTTCGCGATCTTTTCCAAGACATCAAACAAGTCTTACCCAATATTGATGGCGGCGGTTACGATACCCAAGTTAAAACCTCTCTTTCTCAACTAAAACAGTTTGTACATGGGATTAACTTACTCGGAATGTGCCCGGATAACGTTAATGCCCGTATCATCAGTAAAGGTGAGCGTGTTTCGATTCAATTGATGAAAGCGGTACTTGAAGCCAAGGGTCAGCCAGCCAGTCTTATCGACCCTGTTGAGTATCTGTTTGCGCGTGGAGAACCATTAGAAGCGATGGTCGATGTCGATATCTCTACGCAAAATTTCCGTCAAAAGCCTTTACCGCAAGGTCACGTTAATATCATGCCTGGCTTTACTGCCGGTAATGAACAAGGTCAACTGGTTACTCTTGGCCGCAATGGTTCTGACTACTCTGCTGCTGTACTCGCTGCCTGTTTACGTGCCGATTGTTGTGAAATCTGGACTGACGTTGATGGGGTGTATAACTGTGACCCTCGTTTAGTCGCTGATGCGCGTTTACTCAAATCGCTGAGTTATCAAGAAGCGATGGAGCTCTCTTACTTTGGTGCGTCGGTTCTGCACCCTAAAACTATCGCACCGATTGCTCAATTCCATATTCCTTGCCTGATAAAAAACAGTTTTAATCCCCAAGGTGCCGGTACGCTTATTGGTCAGGATACTGGTGAAGATAATCTCGCAATCAAAGGCATTACCACGTTAAGCGATCTGACGATGGTCAACGTGTCTGGCCCGGGCATGAAAGGCATGGTCGGTATGGCGAGTCGAGTGTTTGGCGCGATGTCATCTGCAGATGTTTCGATTGTCTTGATCACTCAATCGTCTTCAGAGTACAGCATCAGTTTCTGTATTGAAGCGCAAGACAGAATAGTGGCAGAACAAGCATTGAGGGATGCCTTTGAACTTGAACTGAAGGATGGCTTGTTAGAGCCTGTTGAATTTATTAATGACGTGGCGATCGTGACACTGGTGGGTGATGGTATGCGCACCTCACGCGGTGTGGCGTCTCAGTTCTTCTCTTCTCTGGCTGAAGTTAACGTAAACATTGTTGCGATTGCACAGGGCTCTTCAGAGCGTGCAATTTCTGCTGTGATTCCAGAAGATAAAATTTCTGAAGCGATCAAAGCGTGTCACGAAAACCTATTTAATTCAAAACACTTCCTTGATGTGTTTGTCGTTGGTGTCGGTGGCGTCGGCGGTGAGCTGGTGGATCAGATTGAGCGCCAGCAAGCAAAATTGGCAGAGAAAGGCATTGTATTGCGTGTCTGTGGCCTCGCCAATAGCAAAGGGTTACTGCTTGATAGTGAAGGGTTGCCGCTTGAGCATTGGCGCGATCGCATGAAAGGTGCGTCTGAAGAGTTCAGCTTAGCGCGTCTTATTTCATTGGTGCAGCGTAATCACATCATCAACCCAGTGTTGGTTGATTGTACGTCGAGTGAAGTGATTGCCAACCAATATACCGATTTTCTTGCGGCGGGTTTCCATGTTGTGACCCCGAACAAAAAAGCCAACACATCGAGCATGGCTTACTACCATCAATTGCGTGATGTTGCGCGTAGCTCACGCCGTAAGTTGATGTACGAAACAACGGTTGGTGCAGGTTTGCCCGTGATTGAAAACCTGCAGAATCTTATCTCTGCTGGTGATGAACTGGAGCGTTTCAGCGGTATTTTATCTGGCTCGCTCTCTTATATCTTCGGTAAGTTAGATGAAGGTATGACACTGAGCCAAGCAACAAACATCGCCAAAGAGAACGGCTTTACTGAACCGGACCCACGTGATGATCTCTCGGGAATGGATGTAGCGCGTAAGCTATTGATTCTCGCCCGTGAAGCGGGGATGAACCTTGAACTGGAAGATGTCATTATCGATCAGGCATTGCCACCAGGTTTTGATGACTCAGGAAGCGTCGAAGAGTTTATGCAGCGTTTACCAGAGGCGGATGCCTACTTCCAACAGCTATCAGCGCAAGCCGCTCAAGAGGGCAAGGTGCTGCGTTATATGGGTGAGATCATTGATGGTCAATGTCGCGTGAGCATGTCGGCAGTCGATGAAAACGATCCTATGTTCAAAATCAAAGATGGTGAAAATGCCTTGGCTTTTTACAGTCGCTACTATCAGCCTATTCCGTTGGTACTGCGCGGTTACGGTGCAGGTACAGAGGTGACAGCGGCAGGGGTGTTCTCTGACGTGATGCGTACACTTGGTTGGAAATTGGGAGTATAACGATGAGTCGTGGTATGGATGTAGTAGTGTACGCACCAGCATCAATTGGTAATGTCAGTGTCGGTTTTGACGTATTAGGCGCTGCGGTTTCGCCACTAGATGGCAGTTTGCTTGGCGATCGAGTCATGATCAAAGCCAGCAGTGAGCCGTTTAGCCTCAAGACAGCCGGACGTTTTGTCTCTAAGCTGCCTGAGAATCCTAAAGAGAATATCGTTTACGACTGCTGGCGTGTTTTTGCTCGTGAATTAGACAAAAAATCTGAGTCGCTGTTGCCGCTGGAAATGACACTTGAAAAGAACATGCCGATTGGTTCGGGGCTAGGGTCAAGCGCTTGTTCGATTGTTGCGGCGCTTGATGCGTTGAACCGTTTTCATGGTCAGCCTTTGAATGACACCGAACTACTGGCGTTAATGGGAGAAATGGAAGGGCAGATCTCTGGCGGCATTCATTATGACAACGTCGCGCCGTGCTATCTCGGTGGCGTACAGTTGATGCTCGAAGAATTGGGTATTATCAGCCAAGAAGTCCCCTGTTTTGATGAGTGGTACTGGGTGATGGCGTATCCTGGCATTAAAGTGTCTACGGCAGAAGCTCGCGAGATCTTACCTTCTCAATACCGTCGCCAAGATATCATTGCCCATGGTCGTCATCTGGCTGGCTTTATTCACGCTTGCCATTCGAATCAACCCGAGTTGGCGGCGAAGATGATCAAAGACGTGATCGCAGAACCGTATCGTGAGAAACTGCTACCGGGGTTTGCTGATGCCCGCAAATACGCTTTGTCAGCCGGCGCTTTAGCAACTGGAATTTCTGGCAGTGGCCCAACGTTATTTAGCATTTGTAAAGATAAAGAGGTCGCTGAGCGTGTTGCTCGCTGGCTCGAACAGAATTACGTACAAAATGAACAAGGATTCGTCCATGTTTGTCGCCTCAACAAACACGGTTCGAACGTAACAGGAAGTGAGCTATGAAGCTGTACAACATAAAAGAAAATGACGAACAAGTTTCCTTTGGCCAAGCCGTGCGCCAAGGACTCGGCCGTAACCAAGGCCTGTTTTTCCCGCAACAATTACCAACGTTTGATGATATTGACGCGCTGCTTGCAGAAGACTTTGTTACGCGCAGTACTAAGATTTTATCGGCGTTGATTGGTGATGAATTACCACCAGAACAAGTCAACGCGATGGTTGATGCGGCGTTTCAGTTCCCGGCACCAATTAAGTCAATCAAAGAGGGGGTTTATGCGCTAGAGCTATTCCATGGCCCAACATTAGCGTTTAAAGACTTCGGTGGCCGCTTTATGGCTCAGTCGCTCGCGGCAGTGTCTGATGGTGGAAAAATCACTATATTGACCGCGACTTCGGGTGATACGGGCGCAGCGGTTGCGCATGCTTTCTACGGTATGCAAGACATCAATGTCGTGATCTTGTATCCGCAAGGTAAAATTAGTCCACTGCAAGAGAAGCTATTTTGTACGCTGGGCAACAATATTCACACTGTGGCGATTGATGGTGATTTTGATGCTTGTCAGGCGCTAGTAAAACAAGCATTTGACGATGCAGAGCTGCGTAAAGAGATCGGTTTAAACTCGGCTAACTCAATTAACATCAGTCGTCTTATGGCGCAGATTTGTTACTACTTCGAGGCGGCTGCTCAATTGAGTAAATCGCAGCGTGAAAACTTAGTCATTTCAGTACCAAGTGGTAACTTCGGTAACTTAACTGCGGGTTTATTGGCTAAAGCGCTCGGGTTACCAATCAAACGCTTTATTGCGGCCACGAACGCCAACGATACCGTGCCTCGTTATCTCGAAACGGGTCAGTGGGATCCTAAACCAACGGTGGCGACCACCTCTAATGCGATGGATGTGAGCCAGCCAAATAACTGGCCACGTATCGAAGAGCTGTGCCGTGTTAAAAAGTGGGGTTTAGAGACCTTAGGTAAAGGCGCGGTAACGGATGCGCAAAGTGCTGAGTCAGTGAAAGATCTGCATCAACAAGGTTACCTATGTGAGCCGCATGGTGCGATTGCGTATCGTGTGCTTGATGAGCAGTTGCAAGCGGGTGAAACTGGCTTGTTCTTATGTACCGCCCACCCGGCGAAATTCAAAGAAGTGGTCGATGAGATTTTAGAGTTAGATATCGAACTTCCGGCGCCATTAGCCAAGCACGCGGTTATGGATCTGCTATCGGAACCGCTAGCCAATGATTTCGACGCCTTAAAACAAGTGCTACTCCGAGTGCAGAAATAGACACTCATGAAGCAAAAAAGGTCGCCTCGGCGACCTTTTTTAATCTTGGTAAATTATCGATTAAGGGCGAAAGTGGGCAGCGATAAATGCCAGCGAATCGCACCTAAGCGAATCAAGAGTGTTGAGCACATCCCAGCTAAGAATGCACTGCCGTTATCGGCGCCCATGGCTAATGCGGTAGTGTGGAACACTCCGCCAATAATACACGCCGTGGCATAAACTTCGCTGCGTAAAATCATCGGCACTTCACGGGCGAGTACATCGCGAATGATGCCGCCGCCGCAGCCGGTGATCACACCCATAATGATGGCGACTAACGCAGACTCTTGGTAAATCATCGACTTTTCGACACCAATACCAACAAAGACCGCCAAGCCAATCGCATCACACACGGGCAAGATCCACCAAGAGAGACGCTTGGGGCGACGAACAATGATCATGGTGAGTAAGCAGGTGATGAGGATGGTCCAGAGGTAGTTGGTATCGGTGATCCAAAACACAGGCGTTGCGCCTAATGCCATATCACGGATGGTACCACCACCAATTGCCGTTACACTGCCTAGTACAACGACACCAAAGGGGTCCATTTTAAGTCGGCCTGCTAACAGCACACCTGAAATGGCGAAGATCGCCGTACCGAATAGATCGATAAAGTAAAGCAGCATGGAGTCCATGTTACTAACATCTCTTACAAAATTGAGGGAACAGAAAATGAAGTCGGATTGTACGAGATCTCAGCGTTTAACGTTAGCCTTTTTGTCTTACTGTTTCGAAGTGCTCACACACTTGTTTGATCGCGTTTAACGTTCTTGGCGTCGGTCGATTAATCCAGTCGGAATTGAGCGACCAGACAAATTGATGTTGTACTGCAGAAAGTTGTTCGCGCCATTTATCCCACATATTTGTGTCTGCAATAACATGTTGAGAAGTAAAGATAACGTCTGGGTTTTGCACGATCACTTGCTCTAACCCCACTTGTGGGTAGGGGGCCTCACTATTGGCGAAGACATTGACACCACCACAAAAGCGAAACACTTCACTTGGCCACTTGTTTTGCGCCACAGTGATAATAGGCTGCTGACTTAATTGATAAAAGTAACGCACTTTAGACTGGGTATCATAACTGGTTTTCAAGATAGCTAATTGCTGCCTGAAGTCAGCTGCGGCGCGTTGGCCTATGCTCGGATCATCGGCGTACTGACTCAATTGCTCAATGCTTGTCGCGATATCTTCGAGAGAATTTGCCT
Source organism: Vibrio sp. NH-UV-68 (assembly GCF_042940635.1). Classification (NCBI taxonomy): domain Bacteria; kingdom Pseudomonadati; phylum Pseudomonadota; class Gammaproteobacteria; order Vibrionales; family Vibrionaceae; genus Vibrio; species Vibrio sp. NH-UV-68. The sequence continues at coordinate 2,594,672 of NZ_CP134975.1, read as the reverse complement.
GCGAGTAGTAAATAGTAAGGCCAAATTGCTCCAGTTTTTTTAGTTCACCAATGGGGTTGCCTGTCGGCCAAGCGATGATCAGATCAGGTTGCAGAGCAATAATTCGTTCAATCTTGATGCCCTGATAGTTGGAGACTTTTTCCAGCGTTTGCGCCTCAGGCGGGTAATCACTGTGTGCACTAACGGCAACTAACTTATCGCCAAGGCCAGCTGCGAAGGCAATTTCAGTGGCGTGAGGGGCCAAACTGATCACTCGAGTAACGGGCGCCGCGTTGATAGTGGCAGTAAAAAGGATGCAAAAAACAGCAGTGACGAAACGCATTTATATACCTTGATAAATAATGGCCATGAATAAGCTTTGAATTAAAAGCCAGGTCAACATACGCCAAGCGAGAAGTTTTTGCAGTTGAGCGATATGTAAAGCAGAGGGGGCGATTCTTCCTCCCAGTTTCGCTCGCACCGCTTTTTTACCATCGTAAATAGCCGGGCCACCGAGCGACAGTTCTAATTTAGCGCCGACAGCGACAATGAGCCAAGAGGGGCCAGGTAACGGCCAAGAGCTAGCTTGTTGTTTTAGTAGGCCAAACACATACTGAGCTCGTTGCCCTGTGGCGATCATCAATGCAAACAGACGTAATGGGATAAAGTCCATCACGGCCACTGCTCTGACGGCAGGAAGACCAAACGGATTGAAGCGCTGACGAGAAGGGGACCAGGCCCGAGCCAGTTCGACCATCATTCGATAAATAAACGCGCCAATCGCGCCTGCGATAGCATACCAAAACAGCACTCCAACCACGTTGCGACCATATGACATGATCAGGGTTTCTGCGCCTGCTTTGCCCAAGCCGAGCAGCGACAGTGGTTGAGTATTGCGGTTGATAATCGGGTTGAGAAGTGTTCTGGCTTGCGGTTTATCTTCGCGTGCAAGCGCGGTGATAAATTGCGCGCAAAATTTGTCGGTATTGCGCCAATCAATCGCCAGTAACACAAACGCCAGTTCAAATAACAGTGGTTGCCAAACCAGCGGTTTAAGGGCGATAAGCACCGCTAACATCGGCACGATCATCAGTAACCAAGCAAGCGTGCCTGAAATCAGACTTTGGTTATAGTTGGCGTTGGTATTAACTTTGTCTGCAAGTTGCTCAGCGAATTTGTGCCACAGGATTGCTGGGTGTGCTTCTCGTGGGAAGGGCAAAACTAAATGGCACAACAAAGCGCCCCATAGGACTAGGAGCGCGCCGTTAGAGTAAATTTGAGCAAACAAATCTTCCATGATGTGTCTTCGCTTATTTCAGCAGTTCAACCATTTTAATGACCATTTCCGATGAGCTTTGTGCCGCAAGAGGCAAGAACTCTTCGAAGCTCATTGGCGACTCTTTATCGGCCACATCCGAGATGGCGCGAACCACAACAAAAGGAACCTTGAACTGGTGGCACGTCTGTGCAATAGCGGACGCCTCCATTTCTACGGCGATCACGCTTGGGAAGTGCTGACGAATAAACGCTTGGCGCTCGGCGGTGCAAACGAACGCATCACCAGTACAAATCAGGCCGCGTACCGCGTGTTTGCCTTCCATTTGTGCCAGCGCTTTTTTTGCTACGTCGATCAGTTTTTCATCGGCAAGAAAAGCTGCAGGTTGCTGTGCCATTTGGCCCATTTCGTAGCCAAATGCGGTTACGTCTGCATCGTGGTGACGAACTTCAGTTGAAATAACCACATCGCCCAAGTTTAGCGTCGAATCAAACCCACCGGCTGAACCTGTGTTGATCACGATGTCTGGTTGATATTCATTTAACAACACTGTCGTCCCTACGGCGGCGGCCACTTTACCGATACCGGATTGCAGGAGTACAACGTCGACACCGTTGAGCTTGCCAGAGAAGAAAGTACAGCCAGCTTTATTGACGGTTTCACCGTTCTCGATAGCCTGTTTAAGAATAGAAACTTCTTGTTCCATTGCACCGATGATGCCGATTTTCATAATCAATCCTGTTGTTTCAAATAGCTAGGTTTCAATCGCTTAAGTGTAACAGAAAAGGTCACGATGGGAACGCTGAGCAACGAGAACGCAGAGGTTCGAGACGCTATAAGGGCGCGAGTGTCTTGCTGTTTTTGTTTCGCTATCTTTTAAACCAGTCAGACCGCTCAAATTATCTATTGCTTAACCTCTTTCCATCTCATATAATCCGCGCTTCGCGTAGTGGCTGAATCAGAGATTGGCTGCTACAAATTTAAACTTACTCTTATTAGGAGAGAATAATGTCTCTGAATGCAGAAACTAAAGCAGCAATCGTTGCAGAATACGCTCAAGGCGAAGGCGACACTGGTTCACCAGAAGTTCAAGTAGCTCTACTTACAGCTTCTATCAACCACTTACAAGGTCACTTCAAAGCGCACAAAGCTGATCACCACAGCCGTCGTGGTCTTCTACGCATGGTTTCTCGCCGTCGTAAGCTTCTTGACTACTTGAAAGGCAAAAACCTTTCTCGTTACCAAGATCTAATCAAGCGTCTAGGCCTACGTCGCTAATTAGCGATTGCATAGCAGTTTGTCGAAAAAGGGGCTTTAGGCCCCTTTTTTGTTGCCCCAAACTTATTTTAGGTGCTAGAGCTTAGCCAAATCGAATTAATCCCGCTATACTACGCCCCGCATGCTGTTGATACCGTATAGAGTAACAAAGCATGAGCAACAAGCTCATCACATTACAGTCAACCACGTCGACCAAAAGGTCGCGACTATTCAAAGGAAATTGTTTTAGTTTCTTTTCACTAGTCGCGATTTGTAATGTATTGAGTATCAACCAATACACTCTGATCTCTGCCAAGCAGGGATTGAGAAACAAGGAATAACAATGTTCGAAAAACCAGTTGTTAAAACGTTCCAGTACGGTAACCACACAGTTACTCTAGAAACTGGCGTTATCGCACGTCAAGCTACAGCCGCCGTTATGGTTACTATGGACGATACAGCAGTATTCGTTTCTGTAGTTGGTAAAAAAGAAGCAGTAGAAGGTCAAGATTTCTTCCCTCTAACTGTTAACTACCAAGAGCGTACTTACGCGGCAGGTAAAATCCCAGGTGGTTTCTTCAAGCGTGAAGGCCGTCCATCTGAAGGTGAAACACTGACTGCTCGTCTTATCGACCGTCCAATTCGCCCACTGTTCCCAGATTCGTTCAAAAACGAAGTTCAGGTTATTGCCACGGTAATGTCTGTAAACCCAGACGTTCAACCTGATATGGTTACAATGATCGGTACTTCAGCAGCGCTTGCTATCTCTGGTATCCCGTTCAACGGTCCTATCGGCGCGGCACGTGTTGGTCACATTGATGGTCAACTTGTACTGAACCCAAGCAACACTGAACTAGCAACGTCTAAGCTTGACTTAGTTGTTTCTGGTACTGAAGGCGCAGTGCTTATGGTTGAATCTGAAGCAGACAACCTAACTGAAGAAGAGATGCTGTCTGCTGTGGTATTTGGTCACGAGCAACAACAAGTTGTGATTAAAGCGATCAACGAATTCGCAGCTGAAGTCGCGACTCCAGCTTGGGAATGGCAAGCACCTGTTGTCAACACTGAGCTAAAAGCTCGCGTTGCTGAACTTGCAGAAGCTCGTCTATCTGAAGCGTACCAAATCACTGAGAAAATGGCTCGTTACGAGCAAGTTGGCGCAATCAAGAACGATGTTGTTGCCGCCCTTCTTGCGCAAGACGAAGAACTAAACGAGCGCGAAATCCGCGGCATGCTTGGTTCTCTAGAGAAAAACGTTGTACGTAGCCGTATCATTGCTGGCAACCCACGTATCGACGGTCGTGAAAAAGACATGGTTCGTGCGCTAGACGTACGTACTGGCGTACTTCCACGTACTCACGGTTCTTCTCTATTCACTCGTGGTGAAACTCAAGCTATCGTGACGGCGACTCTAGGTACGCAGCGTGATGCGCAAATCATCGATGAGCTAACCGGTGAGCGTAAAGATAACTTCCTACTACACTACAACTTCCCTCCATACTGTGTGGGTGAAACTGGTTTTGTAGGTTCGCCTAAGCGTCGTGAAATCGGCCACGGTAAACTGGCTAAACGTGGTATTGCTGCGGTTATGCCTTCTGCGGAAGAATTCCCATACACGGTGCGTGTTGTATCAGAAATCACAGAATCTAACGGTTCTTCATCAATGGCTTCTGTATGTGGTACTTCGCTAGCGCTTATGGATGCGGGTGTACCAATCAAGTCATCTGTTGCGGGTATCGCAATGGGTCTTGTTAAAGAAGGCGATGACTTTGTTGTTCTTTCTGACATCCTTGGTGACGAAGACCACCTAGGTGACATGGACTTTAAAGTAGCGGGTACAAACGACGGTATCACTGCACTTCAGATGGATATCAAGATCGAAGGTATCACTAAAGAGATCATGCAAATTGCGCTTAACCAAGCTCAAGGCGCACGTAAGCACATCCTATCAGTAATGGATCAAGCTATCTCTGGTGCTCGTGACGATATCTCTGAATTTGCTCCACGTATTCATACGATGAAGATCAGTTCTGAGAAGATCAAAGACGTTATCGGTAAAGGTGGTGCAGTTATCCGAGCTCTAACTGAAGAGACGGGTACAACTATCGAAATCGAAGATGACGGTACGATCAAGATTGCTGCAACCGAAGGTGCTGCGGCGCAAGAAGCGATCCGTCGTATTGAAGAGATCACGGCAGAAGTTGAAGTTGGCCGTATCTACTCTGGTAAAGTTGCCCGTCTTGCTGACTTTGGTGCATTCGTGACTATCCTGCCAGGCAAAGATGGCCTAGTACACATCTCTCAAATCGCTGACAAGCGTGTAGAGAAAGTGTCTGACTACCTAGCTGAAGGTCAAGAAGTTCAAGTGAAAGTACTTGAGATTGACCGTCAGGGTCGCGTTCGTCTAAGCATGAAAGAAGCGGTAGAGAGCACAGAAGCACCAGCGGCAGAAGAAAAGCCAGCTGCAGACGCTTAATCAATGCACATTTAGGTCAGTCAGGCGATTAGCCTAACCTGCCAAAAGCATGTTATAAAGGGAGCATTACGCTCCCTTTTTTTATGCGGATGACACTGAGTGTAAACTCAGTAACAGGAGTATTTATCTGTGAAATGGTTTCAAACCGCAACACTTAGCTTAGCCATGCTCATTACGGCAGGCTGTGCTTCAACGTCAAATAATAGTGCGCAGTGGATGTATCCACCGATGGCGGTTCCTCTTCAAGCAAGTGTGCAACAAGAAGTTCAAATCGCGCGCCTGTCACAATTATTGCAACGTCCTGATCTTTCCGAGCCAGTTCGGGCAAAAATGCTCTATGAGCGCGGCAACAATTATGACAATGTTGGTTTACGTGACTTAGCTCGACTGGACTATAACCAGTCGCTGGCGCTAAATCCGGCACAACCCGACTTGTTTAACCTGCTTGGTGTCTACTTTACCCAAGTCGGTGAATTTGATGCGGCGTATGATGCGTTTGACTCTACCTTGGAGTTAGATCCTGAAAACTCTTACGCTGAGCGAAATCGAGCCATTGCTCTTTATTATGGTGATCGTATTGATCTGGCGCTTGAAGGTATTCAAACCCATTATGATCAAGATCCAAGTGATCCCTTCCGTGCCTTATGGCGCTATATCATTCAATCGGAGAAGCAACCCGATATCGCTCGTCAAGAGTTGTTGCAAGACTACCAACAGCGCGATGAGCAGTGGGGATGGGTTTTGGTGGCGATCAGTTTAGGTGAAGTGAGCGAAGAGCAAGCCTTTAAGGCCATATTCAGTGGTACGCGTGATAACACTTTACTTGCCCAACGATTAACCGAAACTTATTTCTATCTTGGTAAGCGCTATCAAACGCAAGGGGATTTTGCCAACGCGATTTCTCTCTATAAGCTGGCAATCTCATTCAATGTCTATGAGTATGTTGAGCACCGCTACGCCTTCCTCGAACTAAGTCGTATCTATAATCAGGTCAAAGCTGAACATATGGCTAAAGCGAAACAGCAAACCGAGTTCAGCGAACAATAGCTTTATATCGGCAATCAAAAAAAACCGCTAGCACAGCGGTTTTTTTGATTGCGGCTACGATAAATTGCGCTAGAATAGTTAGTCTTGCTAACTAAATGGTTTGATAATGAGTCTAGAAAGGAACTTGATTGAGCTTGAGCGTTTTTGTGCTAAAGCGTGGCGGGTTTATGCCCAAGAAGATCCATTGGCACGTTTGAGCTTTAATGAGTATGACTACCTGCGCGTGATAGAGGGTTACCCTCAAGGGATGCGTATTACCGATCTGGCGTTGGAAATGAGGGTGACCAAACCTTCTGCTTCGACTATGGTCGCACGGTTAGAAAAGAAAGGCTTAGTAAAGCGAATTGATTGTGCAGAAGATGCACGTGCCAAGCGAGTAATGCTCACCGAACAAGTGATAAAAGATCTTTCGAAAGAGCAGGGGGTGTACAAGGCTATTTCTGAGCAGCTAAAGCGTAAACTGGATCAACAAGAAGTTCAGCAACTGAAAGCGTTGCTAGATAAAGCGCTCGCAACCTAAATCATCCGATGATTTTTTTTGTTTATTTAATTAGCCTTGCTAACTACTAACGCGGGTATGTCGGTCACCAGAGCTTAAAAAGCAGTCAATAGTAATGAGATAGTTGAGGAAGAGATATGACTTATTTGTACCTAGTAATAGCCATTATTGCTGAAGTCATTGCCACTAGTGCTTTAAAAGCGTCGGAAGGCTTTACCAAGCTGGCTCCGAGCGTTTTGGTTGTCATTGGGTATGGGGTTGCATTCTATTTTTTATCCTTGGTTTTGAAAGTGATCCCAGTAGGAATCGCTTATGCTGTATGGTCGGGACTCGGCGTTGTTTTGGTTGCGAGTATTGGTGTAATCATGTTTGCTCAAAAATTAGATTTCGCCGCTATCGCTGGTATGGTGCTGATTGTGACAGGCGTTATCGTCATGAATGTTTTCTCGAATAGTGTGAGTCATTAGCGCCACACGGATAAGATGAGATCATCGGAGCGATGGTCAACCTTTCCACAAAGATTGGACACGACTGACAAAAAGGGATGAGGCGGTGTACCTCATCCACTTCATGATCACTAACTTTAGATGTTTTTCATTTCTAAACCAGCAAGTTGATGCCAATAGCCGTTGCACTGACGACTGGCGATCTTTTGTGGCGCTAAGCCTTGTTCATTGGCACGGAACTGATCAACTTGAGCCAGAGTTTCGATGCCTAATGGACTTAAGCGTACCACATCAACCAGTTGATCCATACTCGCTAAGTCATTGACTAGGTTATAGCAGTAACCCGATTGAGTTTGAATGCCGTTGAGATTAAACACCTCTTGCCCTTCTTGACTGCTAACGGAAATCCCAGTTGGATACTTAATACAGCAGGTTTCGCAGTCATCTTTGGCTTTGTTTTCGGCCCGAGCAGTAAAGCAGCGCGCCGAATACGCCAGCGGCAAATAGCCATGGCTAAACACTTCAACTTCAAACTGGTTTTTGATGCCGATGTCATCACATTGGATCAATACGTTACTGAGCCATTCGCGCGACAGTTCAACGGGCATACACCAACGAGTCATGCCCTGTTTGAGAAACAGCTTGAGGGTATGGGCATTGTAAGCATTTACTGCCGGGCCGACCACGAAAGGCACTTTTCGTTCGCTGGCCAACTGAATCGCAGCGACATCGTTCGCTTCAATCGCAAAATCACCATTATCAATGTACTTCTTCATCACATTGACTTCACTTGGCGCTTCAAGCAGTGCCATGGTAGAAAGTACCACTTGTTTGCCAGTGGCACTGAGTTGTTTGGCCATCTCAAACCAATCAGCGGGCTTGATTGCACGGCGTTTCGAGCAGACACTTTCGCCAAGGTAGATAATGTCAGCGCTACTCGACTGCGCTTGATGGTAGAAAGCCTCAACTTGTTGTTTTGGCCAAAAGTAGAGCAGTGGCCCCAATGCATATTTCATACGATTTTCCATACTATTCTCCACAACTGAAGCTCTACTGCCATTTACGATGATAAGCGCCGAGAGTTGTTTGAGTTCCCTCAGAGACATTAGCGAGTGCGGCATCCCATTTCGCTTCAACTTGATAAGCTTCAGGGTTGGCTTGGTAACGATCTATCGCTTCACGCCAAGTGCGTGTGACCTGCTCAACATAGGCAGGGCTGCGTTGGCGGCCTTCGATTTTTACCGACGCAACGTTAGCGGCAAATAGCTCAGGTAACATAGAGAGCGTGTTAAGACTCGTTGGCTCTTCAAGGGCATGATAAGCGTGATTTGGCCCACTAATATCGCTCGTAAAGCGGCCTTTACACAGCGTTGGGTAGCCAGCGTTCTCACCATCACGGTAACGATCAATAAGAATATTGTTCAAACGCGACTCTAAACCTTGTTCGGTTTCTTGCCAGCGAACATATTTGGCCGGAGAGCAAGCGCCGACGGTGTTGGGTGATTCACCCGTCATGTAAGAAGAAAGGTAGCAGCGCCCCTCCGACATAATACATAAACTGCCGAAGGCAAAGACTTCAAGTTCGACATCACCGGTGATATTACGTGACAGTTGTTTGACTTGATGGATAGACAACACACGTGGCAAGACAACGCGTTTAACGTTGAAGTTTTGTTGATAGAAATCGATAGCGGCAACATTGGTTGCAGAAGCTTGCACAGAGAGATGCAGTTCCAACTGTGGGTATTTACGCGCCGCATAATCGAGCATCGCAATATCTGCGACAATTAACGCATCGACACCACTGCTGGCTGCGCGATCAACCGCATCTGTCCAACGTTCAAAGCCATGCGGATGGGCAAAGGTATTGAGTGCCACGTGAATTTTTTTTTGGTGGTCATGAACATACTGCACTGCTTTCTCAAGCTTTTTACCGGTAAAGTTTAAGCCGGCAAAGTGACGCGCATTGGTATCGTCTTTGAAGCCGATATATACCGCATCTGCGCCACAATCAATAGCAGTTTTCAACGCAGGTAAATTGCCTGCTGGGCATAGGAGTTCCATTGCTGTTACCAATACAGTCTCTTATAAAGTGCAGAGCATTTTATGAAGATATATGAATGGCAGATTTGATGTGAGGCAGGTTTGAGTGAGTTTGTTGAGCAATTTCTAAAAAGGTTAGCTCTTGTGGCGACGATTTTGCGCAAATAGCTCTTCTACTTCCTGACGTGGTTGAGGGCGATGGAAGTGGAAACCCTGAATGGAGTTACAGTTCAGATTTGAAAGCAGGGTCGCTTGCTGTTGTGTTTCTACCCCTTCTGCGACAACGGTCAAATTAAGCGATTTACCTAAATTGATGATGTTTTCGATGACGGTGATCTGCTTGGGCAGTGTGTCGATGTCTGAGATAAAAGCGCGGTCGATTTTTAGCTCATCAAGTGGGAAGCGAGCTAAATAAGAGAGAGAAGAGTAACCAGTGCCGAAGTCGTCGATAGACAGAGCAAAACCGAGTTTTTTAATCGCATTGAGCATCTGCAGCGTGTGATCGCTATCACTCATAACCGCACTTTCGGTGAGTTCGAAAGTGATGCAGCTAGGGTCAAGCTCGGTGGTGCGTAACAGCTTTTCCATGTAATCGATAAGCTTGGGATTGCCAAATTGCTCAGGAGACAAGTTAATCGCAACGCGGCCGGGCAGAATACCTTGCAGCTTCCAACGCTTAACGGTGGTAAATACATCACGCATTACCACACGGCCAAGGTGTTCAATCAAGCCTGCACGCTCGGCAACAGGAATAAAAGCGCCTGGGCTGATATAGCCTTCAATCGGATGCTTCCAGCGAATCAAGGCTTCAGCACCATTAATGCTGAAATCGCGAGCATTAACCTTAGGTTGATACCACACTTCAAGCCCATTTTGCTGTAGCGCTTTTTGTAGTTCGATTTCTAACCAAAGCCGCATGCGCGCTTCTTTATTCATTTGATCGTTAAATTTAATCAAACGATTTCGGCCGCGATCTTTGGCTTCGTACATGGCGGTATCGGCGTTTTGCAGCAAGATGCGCGCATCATTGCCATCACCAGGATACGCCACGCTACCAATCGAGCAGGCAAGACGTTTACTAAAATGGTGAAGGTCAAAAGGCTGATTAATCAGTGAGATGATCCGCTCAGACAGTATCTCTGCCATGCGGTTATTCTCGGGTTCAGGTAGAATAATACCAAACTCATCGCCTCCTAAATGCCCTAATACCGCTTGTTGCGGTAGAAGACGTTTAAGACGAGAAGAGACCTCTTTAATGACCTTATCACCAATATGGTGGCCCAAGGAGTCATTGATGTTTTTGAAGTTATCAATGTCCAAGTAGAGCATGATGAGCGGGGTTTCATTGTGGATCATCTGCTCAAGACGTTTAGTGAAACCAAAGCGATTATAGAGCCCGGTAAGGGAATCTACATGGGCATCTTCTTGATTGTTGACGCGCAAGGTTTTGGGCGTCGTTTCGGCGTCTTGAATCAGCACCAATTGCGAGTCACTACCGAGGAGCATGGTAGCGTCAGCCATTAACTGAACTTTACGTTCAAAGCCACAACGAGGACTGGTTAAACACACCAATGGCGCTTCGCATAAACTGTTGGTCAGAGACTCAGAAAAAACGGTTTTGGTTTTCTCATCGATAAACAGACGTGACAGGCTTTCACCTAAAACATCTTGTGCAGATTCAAGACCTAACAGTCGCAGGGCCGATGGGTTGACTGAGATGACGCAATCGTCCTCGACCAATAAAATCCCTTCCGGAAGTAACGACGTTAAGGTTGAGAACTTGCCCTCAGCCTCGTCTAACGAGCGGATCAGGATCTGCTTTTCAGAGGTATCGATGGCGTGAAAGATGATGTGCTCGATTTTGCCGTCGATGTCGACAGGCGAAACGTTGAAGTGAAGGCTGGTTTCTAAATTTAAATCACCGAGAGTCATCTCGGCCTCAATAGACTCACCTTTGAACGCTCTTTGATAGTAGGGCTTGAGATTATCGTAAAATTGCTGACCCATAATTTGGGCGTCATTCATACCGACGAGCTCTGTCGCAGTCAGTCCAGCGATATCGCAATAGCGTCCGTTAACCACGGCATAGTTATGCTGGTTGTCCAAAACGGCGAAAAAGAACGGGCTATTGGCCGTTATTTTTGTAAACCAGTGCTGTAATTGTTGCGATAGCATCAAGGGGGTCCGACTCTCCAAAGAGCAAAGCATTTATACAAAAAAATTTGTAGGTGTTGTCAACACTATAACTGTCCTTGCCCCGAGTTTAAAGCGCTAAGGGCGCGTGTCTCTTTTTTGATAAATGACAGGAATCGGCGAGCAAACATGCTTTATGATAAGACATTACAGACATCAAAATAACGGATAACTCGCGTGATTAACAAGATTCGCACTCAACTAGTTCAAAATGCCGCATCAATTATGCGATCCCCAGTCCACTTATTGCCGCAATTTGTACAAAAAAAAGCCTTGCTTGAAGGGTTGAAGATGGTATTCAAAGAGGCGTTAGAAGAGGGGGACTTTGAATTTTTAGCTGGAAAGTGGTTAAAAGTTGAGATTAGAGATCTGCAATTGAGTTGGTTGATCAGTTATCAAGATGAAAAACTGCTTGTTGCAGACACTCCGGTTGCTGAAGATGTGCTGTTCAGCGCTAATCTTAACGACTTAGTGTTGATTGCTGGGCGCAAAGAAGACCCGGATACACTGTTTTTTCAACGTCGTCTTACTATCGAGGGAGATACAGAGTTGGGGCTAGAGGTGAAGAACCTCATGGACAGTGTCGATTTGGAGTCGCTACCGACAGCGTTACAAAGTGTATTAAATCAACTAGCCGACTTTGTGCAAAAAGGCTTACAATCGCCAGTAACACAAAAAGAGGTTATTAATGCTTATTCGAACTGAAGCCCCCGCAGACATTCTTGGCGTCGATCGTTTATTAAAACATGCTTTTGAAACCAAAGCGGAAGCAAACTTAGTGATGAAGCTAAGGGAGAATGGTCGCCGTACGCTATCATTTGTCGCTTGTAGTGATGAAGGTGATGTGGTCGGCTATGTCATGTTTAGTCCTGTGACATTGAATGGTGAAGACCTCAATTGGCAGGGATTAGCGCCGCTTGCGGTTCATCCAGACTATCGCAATCAAGGCATTGCAGAGCAAATCGTCAAAGAGGGGCTGACCTCTTTACTTGAGTTTGGCTATCCTGCCTGCGTGGTTCTCGGATCCCCTGATTATTATGCGCGTTTTGGCTTTGTTGCCAGTGAAGCGCATCAAATGCACTGTCAATGGGAAGTGCCGCCGGGCGTATTTCAGGTTCTGCCATTAGTGGACGGTGAGTTTACTGGTCGTTCAGGTTGTATTGAGTACAGCCCAGAATTCACCGAGCTGTAAGTAATAGACGCCGAATCCAACGCCAAGCGTGGCTTTTTGTCCTTTTTTTGACCGTTCGGTGCCTAAGAGGTATTTTTTTGCAAAAATCCGCTTGTCACTGCAACTGTGTTTGGTTAGTATTGCTCGGCCTTCGGAAAGGAGGTCGCTAGCCTTGTTCTGAAAGCTTGATGAAAAGTGAGTTTTCGAGCGGCGCTGGCTCAACAATTTGGAACATAGGTGGAAATTATGTTTACAGTTCTACTTGTGATTTACCTGTTGGCAGCGGTTGGTGTAATCGGCCTAGTGCTGATTCAACAAGGTAAAGGCGCAGATATGGGAGCCTCATTCGGTGCAGGCGCATCAAACACAGTGTTTGGCGCAGGCGGCTCAGGTAATTTTCTAACCCGAATGACTGCAGTTTTTGCAACAGCATTTTTCATTATCAGCTTAGTGCTAGGCAATATGTCTACACACAAAACTGAATCTCAGTGGATTGACCCAACGCAAGGTCAAATTATCCAACAAGCTGATGATGTTGCGAGTGAAGTTCCAGCCCCTAAGGGTGACGAAATTCCTCAATAAGCTATTTTCTAGCTGAAATAGAATTAGCTGCCGAGATGGTGAAATTGGTAGACACGCTAGCATGAGGTGCTAGTGCCTTTGGTGTGAGGGTTCGAGTCCCTCTCTCGGCACCATTGATTTACAAACTTGTAAAACATCTTCGAGAGCGTATAATGCTCGACAAGTCGGACGCGGGGTGGAGCAGTTTGGTAGCTCGTCGGGCTCATAACCCGAAGGTCGTCGGTTCAAATCCGGCCCCCGCAACCAATCCTTTTCAGGATTAGGCAAGTTTGCGCAGTATTGCTACTGCGAGTTAAGTGGAAATTTATCACTTAACACATCAGGGTCCAGCAACAAAAAACCCCGACTTTTCGGGGTTTTTTGTTATCTAAATTTCCATATTTGGTGATTTAGAGTTTTGCTTGGAATTTAAATTGGGCTCTGAGCCCTTTTTTTGTTTCTGGAGTGGTTTAAATGACTGGTTTAGAAAGACAACTTACTGAAATGCTTGAAGCTCCTGTAGCGGCATCAGGTTATGAGTTAGTTGGGTTAGAATTTATTCGCGCAGGCGAGCATTCAACGTTACGTATCTTTATCGATCACGAAAACGGTATTAACGTTGATGATTGTGCAGAAGTTAGCCGCCAAGTGAGTGCGGTTATGGATGTCGAAGATCCAATCACGGTGGCTTACAACCTTGAAGTTTCTTCACCAGGTCTAGAAAGACCACTTTTTAAAACAGCACACTATGAGCAATTTATTGGTCACGAGGTAAGTATCGTTTTGAAAATGGCTGTGGCCAATCGTCGTAAGTGGAAAGGTACTATCCACTCAGTCGATGGCGAAACTATTTCTGTTATCGTTGAAGGTAACCAAGAAGAGTTCGCGCTCAGTAATATTTCAAAAGCTAACCTGATCCCTAAATTTTAATTAAAGTCTTAGAGGCTATTTAAAATGAGTAAAGAAATTTTAGCGGTAGTAGAGGCGGTATCGAACGAGAAAGCGGTGCCTCGTGAGCGTATATTTGAAGCCCTTGAAATTGCACTTGCAACTTCTACTAAGAAAAAACACGAGATGGAAATCGATGTCCGTGTTGAAATTGACCGCAAAACCGGTGAGTTTGAAACTTTCCGTCGTTGGTTAGTGGTTGAAGAAGTTGAACATCCAACTAAAGAAATTTCAATCGAAGCTGCACAGTATGAAGATCCAGAAATGCAGCTTGGTGATTACGTTGAAGATGATATCGAGTCAGTAACGTTTGACCGTATTACCACTCAAACCGCGAAACAAGTGATCGTACAGAAAGTACGTGAAGCAGAGCGTGCGCAAATCGTTGAGCAGTTTATTGACAACGAAGGCGAGCTTGTTACTGGTGTGGTTAAGAAAGTAAATCGTGAAACTGTGGTTCTGGATCTTGGCAACAATGCCGAGGCCGTTATCCTACGTGATGACCAACTTCCACGTGAAAACTTCCGTCCAGGCGACCGTGTTCGTGGTCTACTTTATAAAGTAGCGCCAGATGCGCGTGGCTTCCAGCTGTTTATCACTCGCTCTAAGCCAGAGATGCTAGCTGAACTATTCCGTGTTGAAGTACCAGAAATCGCTGAAGAAATCATCGAAATGAAAGGTGCGGCACGTGATCCAGGTTCTCGCGCGAAAATCGCCGTGAAAACAAACGATAAGCGTATCGACCCTGTCGGCGCATGTGTAGGTATGCGTGGTGCACGTGTACAAGCCGTGTCTGGTGAGCTTGGTGGTGAGCGTATCGATATCGTTCTTTGGAATGATAACCCAGCACAATTTGTTATCAATGCAATGGCGCCTGCCGATGTGGCTTCTATCATCGTTGATGAAGATGCTCACTCAATGGATATCGCGGTTGAAGCGGATAACTTAGCGCAAGCGATCGGTCGTAATGGCCAGAACGTTCGTCTTGCGTCTCAACTTACCGGTTGGGAACTTAACGTAATGACAGTTGAAGACCTGCACAAGAAACACGCAGAAGAGTCTCAAGCTGCAATTGAAAACTTCATGAAGCACCTAGATATTGAAGAAGACTTTGCTCAGCTATTAGTTGAAGAAGGTTTCTCTACTCTAGAAGAAGTGGCTTACGTACCAGTAAGCGAGTTACTTGAAGTTGACGGTCTAGATGAAGATCTCATCGAAGAACTACGTAATCGTGCTAAGAATGCACTAACCACTCTAGCGCTAGCGCAAGAAGAATCTTTCGAAGGCGTAGAGCCTGCTGAAGACCTACTTGGCCTCGAAGGCCTTGAGCGTGAGATGGCATTCAAACTGGCAGCTAAAGGTGTGAGAACACTAGAAGACCTAGCTGATCAGGGTATTGATGATTTAGAAGGTATTGAAGGTCTGACCGAAGAACGTGCGGGTGAGCTAATTATGGCAGCTCGTAACATTTGTTGGTTCGGCGAAGACGCATAATTCAGCAGGGGAGGAAGCGGCATGACACAAATTACTGTTAAGGCACTGAGTGAAGAAATTGGAACGCCAGTGGACCGCTTAATTGAACAACTTGCTGACGCTGGTATGAACAAAGCGAGTGGTGACCAAGTTTCTGATGATGAAAAACAGAAGCTTTTGACTCACCTTAAAAAAGAGCACGGTGACACGTCAGGTGAAACTGAGCCATCTCGTTTGACACTACAGCGTAAGACTCGCAGCACACTAAGCGTAAATGCTGGTGGCGGCAAGAGTAAGGATGTTCAAGTAGAAGTACGCAAAAAGCGCACTTATGTGAAGCGCAGCATCATCGAAGACGACGCGAAACGTGAGGCTGAGGAAGCAGCAAATCGTGAAGCGGAGGAGCTTGCGAAGCGTGAAGCTGAAGAGCAAGCAAAACGCGAAGCTGCAGAGAAAGCACAACGCGAGGCCGAAGAAAAAGTGAAGCGAGAAGCGGATGCAAAACGTGAAGCTGAAGAGAAGGCCAAACGCGTACAAGCTGATAAGGCTAAGAAAGAAATGAATGCAAAAAACGCAGACGTGAATACGCAAGCGAAGAAAGAAGCTGACGAATTGAAGCGTCGTCAGGAAGAAGAAGCGCAACGCAAAGCGGAAGAAGAAGCCGCTAAGCTTGTTGAAGAAGCTCGTAAGCTTGCTGAAGAAAACGAAGCTCGCTGGACAGAAGAAGAGAAGAAGAAGAAAGAGTTAGAAAACTCTGACTATCACATCACGACTTCTACTTATGCCCGTGAAGCAGAAGATGCTGCAGACCGTAAAGAAGAAAGCGGTCGTCGCAAGAAGAAGAAAAAGCCTGCTGATGATCAAAACCGCAGTGGTCGTAACCAACGTGGTGGTCGTGGCCGTAATAATAAAGGCAAATTGGCTAAGCCAACATCGATGCAACACGGTTTTGATAAGACAGCAACGGTAGCTAAGTCTGACGTTGTCATTGGTGAAACGATCGTTGTTTCTGAACTGGCGAGCAAAATGTCAGTCAAAGGCACTGAAGTTATCAAAGTAATGATGAAAATGGGCGCAATGGCGACCATCAACCAAGTTATTGACCAAGAAACAGCAGCGCTTGTTGCTGAAGAAATGGGTCACAAGGTTGTTCTACGTAAAGAGAACGAACTTGAAGAAGCGGTACTTGCTGATCGTGATAACGATGCTCTGGCTGAAAGTCGCGCACCGGTTGTTACTATCATGGGTCACGTTGACCACGGTAAAACGTCGACGCTTGACTACATCCGTAAAGCACACGTTGCTTCAGGTGAAGCGGGCGGCATTACGCAGCACATTGGTGCATACCACGTTGAAACTGACAACGGCATGATCACTTTCCTTGATACTCCGGGACACGCCGCGTTTACCGCAATGCGTGCACGTGGTGCTCAAGCGACAGATATCGTAGTTCTTGTTGTTGCAGCAGACGATGGCGTAATGCCTCAAACAGTCGAAGCAATCCAGCACGCGAAAGCGGCAGGTGTGCCTCTGATTGTTGCTGTGAACAAGATTGATAAAGAAGGCGCGAACCCAGATAACGTTAAGAATGAGCTAGCTCAATACGACGTTATTCCTGAAGAGTGGGGCGGTGAGAACATGTTTGTTCACATCTCTGCGAAACAGGGTACTAACATTGAAGGCCTTCTAGAAACTATCCTTCTTCAGTCAGAAGTTCTTGAACTTAAGGCTGTAAAAGAAGGCATGGCTTCAGGTGTGGTTGTTGAATCTCGCCTAGATAAAGGTCGTGGTCCAGTGGCAACTGTACTGGTTCAATCTGGTACGCTGAACAAAGGTGATATCTTACTGTGTGGCCAAGAATATGGTCGTGTTCGTGCAATGCGCGATGAGAACGGTAACGAAATTACGTCAGCGGGTCCTTCGATCCCTGTCGAAATCATCGGTCTGTCTGGTGTGCCATCTTCTGGTGATGAAGCTACCGTTGTTCGTGATGAGCGTAAAGCCCGTGAAGTTGCTAACTACCGTCAAGGTAAGTTCCGCGATGTGAAACTGGCTCGTCAGCAGAAATCTAAGCTAGAGAACATGTTCTCTAACATGACTGCAGGTGAAGTTGCTGAACTGAATGTGGTACTTAAAGCCGACGTTCAAGGTTCTGTTGAAGCAATCGCAGACTCGCTACGTAAACTTTCAACTGACGAAGTGAAAGTGAACATCGTGGGCTCTGGTGTTGGTGGTATTACTGAAACTGATGCGGTACTTGCTGAAGCTTCAAACGCTATCATCCTTGGCTTTAACGTTCGTGCCGATGCATCAGCGCGTCGCGCGATTGAATCTGCTAACGTTGACCTACGTTACTACTCAATCATTTACCAATTGATTGACGAAGTGAAACAAGCAATGGGCGGCATGCTAGCACCAGAATTTAAGCAAGAGATCATTGGTCTTGCTCAAGTTCGTGATGTGTTCAAGTCTCCTAAGCTTGGTGCAATCGCTGGTTGTATGGTTACTGAAGGCGTAATTAAGCGTAGCAACCCTATCCGTGTTCTACGTGATAACGTTGTTATCTACGAAGGTGAACTTGAGTCACTTCGTCGCTTTAAAGATGATGTTCAAGAAGTTAAGAACGGCTACGAATGTGGTATCGGCGTTAAGAACTACAACGATGTTCGCGTAGGCGACCAAATCGAAGTATTTGAAATCGTTGAGATAAAACGTACTCTTGACTAATAGACTAAAATTACTTGCGTTATCTTTTAGATAGGCAGTAATTGGTTGTTGAATACACCATGGGGGGCTGGCTTTGACCATCCCCCCATTCTTTCTAATAAGAGAAAAGATATGTCAAAAGAATTTAGCCGCACGCAGCGTGTGTCGCAGCAGTTGCAAAAAGAACTAGCAATGATCCTTCAGCGTGAAGTCCGTGACTCTCGCCTAGGTATGGTGACAATTTCTGATGTGGAAGTGTCACGCGATCTTGCTTACGCCAAAGTGTTTGTCACTTTCCTTTGTGTCGGTGAGCAGACCCCTGAATCTTGTCTAGAAGCGCTACGTGAACACGAAGTTCACATCCGTATGATGCTAGGTAAGCGTATTCGTTTACGTCTAACGCCGGAAGTTCGCTTCTACTACGACAACACACTGGTTGAAGGTATGCGTATGTCTAACCTTGTTTCAGAAGTGGTCAGTGAAGATAAGCGTAAACAACATGACTCTGGTCGTGAAGACGAATCGACTGGGGAAGACAACTAATGGCTCGTCGTCGTAAAGGTCGTCCAATTAACGGCGTTATCCTTTTGGATAAGCCAACAGGCATTTCATCGAATGATGCTCTGCAAAAAGTAAAACGTATTTACTTTGCAGAGAAAGCGGGTCACACCGGTGCTCTGGATCCTCTCGCGACAGGCATGCTACCCATTTGTCTTGGTGAAGCAACAAAGTTCTCTCAGTTTCTACTCGATTCAGATAAGCGTTATCGTGTGATCGCCAAGCTTGGTGAGCGCACCAATACGTCTGATTCAGATGGTGAAGTGGTTGAGACACGTGCCATCGATGTCGATCAAAATAAGCTCGAAACGTGTATTGAAACATTCCGTGGTGAATCTGATCAGATACCTTCAATGTTTTCGGCATTAAAGTACCAAGGTAAGCCTTTGTACGAGTATGCACGTCAAGGCATTGAAGTACCACGCGAGTCGCGTAAGATCACCGTGTATGAAATCGTTCTGCACCGCTTTGAAGGCGATGAAGTTGAGATGGAAGTACACTGCTCGAAAGGGACATACATTCGCACTATCGTTGATGATTTGGGCGAAATGCTAGGCTGTGGTGCTCACGTGACTATGCTGCGTCGTACTAAGGTGGCTGACTACCCTTACGAGAGAATGGTGACCTTAGAGCAATTAAATGAGCGTCTAGAACAAGCCGAACGTGATGGCATTGCGCCGCGTGAGCTACTCGACCCATTATTATTGCCGATGGATACTGCGGTTGAGGCTTTACCTGAGGTAAATCTCAATGCAGAGCTGACGGATTTAGTGCAGCACGGTCAACCTGTGCAAGTGTTTGGTGCCCCTGAAGGGACGCTACGTATGACATCAGGTGACGAGCGATTATTTATCGGCATTGCTGAGCTAAACGATGATGGCAAAGTTGCCCCGAAGCGTTTAGTGGTATTCCGAGAAGAAACGGAATAATCGACGTGTGATACAACAAACCGAAGCCATCGCTTCGGTTTTTTTATATCTATTGAATCAGGCCGTTTGTGCTGAGTTTTTCACGTAACTGTTCGGCACGTTTGCGGTTAACACCAAAATCTGAGTAACCGACACGTGACTCTGAGCGTACCACTAGCTTGTCATCATCAATGCGCAGCTCTAGGTCATCGACAAAACGCATGATTTTAGACGTGCACTCAACTCTTATATAGTTGTCTTGTTTAGCCGCTGTTTTCGCGCCTGGCAGTTGTAAGGCGATGCGTTCAATCGCGTCGATATCGGCGGTAGGTGTGAGGACGAAAGCATCGAGAGAAAACGCTTCACGCTCATCTTCAGTCGAGACACAGTTAGGTTTGTTACCACACGGAGTTGAAGTGCGGTCGGTCATGGTAGTAACTCCTTGGCTACAAGCGGTCAAAGTAACGAGAGAGATAACAAGCAAAGCGATGTTTTTCATATCAATACCCTTTAAGAGTGTTGACCTAATTATATGGTTTAAAAACAGAAAAGGATCCAATTAATGGATCCTTTTCTGTTTGTTTTAACGCTGTGATCAAACTTCGAGGTAGTCGAGGATACCTTCTGCAGCTTTACGTCCTTCGTCGATCGCGGTGACCACTAAGTCTGAACCGCGTACAGCGTCACCACCAGCAAAAATTTTCGCGTTAGTGGTTTGGTACATGAAGGTTTGATTAACTGGCGCTTGAATACGTCCCCATTGATCAAATTCTACACCGTACGGCTCTAGCCATGGCATCTGGTGGGGCTGAAAGCCAAATGCCATGATGACTGCATCTGCGGCGAGGACGTGCTCACTGCCTTGAACAGGTTCAGGACGGCGGCGTCCTGCTTCATCAGGCTCACCCAATGCGGTCTTGACCACTTTAACGCCCGTAACCTGACCACGAGTGTCAACTTCGATACCCAAGGGCTGTAAGTTAAACATGAACTTAACGCCCTCTTCTTTGGCATTTTTTACTTCGCGACGTGAACCGGGCATATTGGCCTCATCACGACGATAAGCACAAACAACGTTAGCGGCGCCTTGACGGATAGAGGTTCGTACACAGTCCATCGCGGTATCACCACCACCGAGTACCACCACTTTCTTACCCGTCATGTCGATGAAAGGCTGGTCAGTTTCAAGTTCCATCACTTTATAGGTATTGGAGATCAGAAACGGTAGGGCATCGTAAACGCCGGGCGCTTGTTCGTTGTCGAGTCCAGCCCGCATATTCTTATACGTGCCGACGCCTAAAAATACCGCATCGTAATCGTCGATCAGCTGTTGCATCTCAATATCTTTGCCGACTTCGACGCCGAGGCGAAATTCGACGCCCATCTCAGTAAAGACCTGGCGACGATTCGTCATCACCCCTTTTTCGAGTTTAAACGAAGGGATACCAAACGTGAGCAGACCGCCAATTTCTGGGTAACGATCAAATACCACTGGCTTAACACCATTACGGACCAGAATGTCAGCCGCCGCAAGACCGGCGGGGCCCGCGCCGATGATCGCGACTTTTTTGTCGGTCCATTCGACGTTGGACATATCTGGTTTCCAGCCCATCTCAAATGCTTTATCGGTGATATATTTTTCAATATTACCAATAGTGACAGCGCCAAAATCGTCATTGAGGGTACAAGAGCCCTCACAGAGGCGATCTTGTGGACAGACTCGGCCACATACCTCAGGCAAGCTGTTGGTTTGGTGCGCAAGGTCGGCAGCTTCGAGGATGCGGCCTTCATTGGCCAATTTCAGCCACTGAGGTATGTAGTTGTGTACCGGACACTTCCACTCACAGTAAGGGTTACCGCAGTCTAGGCAGCGATCCGCTTGTGCGGTGGCTTGCTGATTGGTGAAAGGTTCGTAGATTTCAACAAACTCTATTTTGCGCGTTTTGATCGGCTTTTTCGCAGGGTCAACACGCTGAACATCGATAAATTGGTATACGTTCTGGCTCATGATTTATACATCCTCCATGACTTACTGGGCTTGAACGCGCAGTTCAGCAGCACTACGACTTTGGTGACCGAGTAGGGTATTTAGATCCGCGGCCTGTGGTTTAACCAAATAGAACTTTGGAATCCATTCATCAAAGTTGGCTAAAATCTTTTCAGCGTGTACCGATCCTGTCTCTTCAAGATGCTCTGCGATTAAGCCGCGCAGGTGCTCTTGATGAATATAGAGATCAGACAGTGCTACCGCCTCAACCGACTCTTGGTTGACTCGACCTTGGAAGTCATCATTTTTATCCAGTACGTAAGCAAAACCACCGGTCATACCTGCGCCAAAATTCACCCCAGTAGCACCCAGTATCGCCACGATACCGCCCGTCATATATTCACAGGCGTTGTCGCCAGCGCCTTCAATGACCGCAATCGTGCCTGAGTTACGTACCGCAAAACGTTCTCCTGCGGTGCCAGCGGCAAACAGTTTTCCGCCTGTTGCCCCATACAGGCAGGTGTTGCCAATAATGGTCGCTTCATTACAAATGAAAGCAGTGCCTTGATGAGGTTTAATAGTAATTTTACCACCGGCCATGCCTTTACCAACATAGTCGTTGGCATCACCGGTAAGGTACAGTTCCACACCACCAGCGTTCCATACTCCAAATGACTGACCAGCAGTACCATCAAGGTGAATTCTGATGGGGGCTCCGGCCATGCCTTGGTTGCCGTAACGTTTGGCGATTTCACCTGACAGACGAGCGCCTACTGAGCGATCGGTATTGATGATGTTGTAGAACAAATCGGTCGATTGCTTGGCTTCGATGGCCGTCATCGCTTCATCAACAATTTTTAGATTGAGTTCCGCTTTATCGAAAGGCGCATTGGGCTCTGTCCAGAACATCGGGTGACCTTGCGCTGAGATTGGCGCTTCTAAGATGCCCGATAGATCAAGTTTACTCTGTTTGGCAGTGAGTCCTTCGACCGCTTCTAGCAGGTCAGTACGGCCAATCAGATCGGTGAGCTTTTCGACTCCAAGCTCAGCAAGCAGTTCGCGTACTTCATCGGCAAGGCCAGTGAAGTAGTTCATAACCATCTCAGGCAGGCCTTTGAAGTACTCTCTGCGTAGTGTTTCGTCCTGAGTAGCCACGCCAGTCGCGCAGTTATTCAAATGACAGATGCGTAAGAACTTACAGCCCATTGCAACCATAGGCGCAGTGCCAAAACCGAAGCTCTCGGCCCCTAGAATCGCGGCTTTAATGACGTCTAAGCCAGTCTTAAGGCCGCCATCCACTTGCAGACGGATTTTATGGCGTAGTCCATTGGCGACTAACGCTTGTTGTGTCTCGGCTAAACCAAGCTCCCATGGGCTACCGGCGTATTTGACCGAAGTCAACGGGCTCGCTGCGGTACCGCCGTCATAACCAGAAATGGTAATTAAATCGGCATACGCTTTTGCCACGCCTGTTGCGATGGTGCCAACGCCGGGCTCAGAGACTAATTTAACTGAAACAAGCGCATTGGGATTGACCTGTTTCAGGTCGAAAATAAGCTGAGCTAAATCTTCAATCGAGTAAATGTCGTGATGAGGCGGCGGCGAAATCAGCGTGACGCCTTGGACGGAGTAACGTAGCTTGGCTATTTCCGCGGTAACTTTATGCCCGGGTAGCTGACCACCTTCACCTGGTTTTGCCCCTTGCGCAACTTTAATTTGCAGTACATCAGCATTGGTTAAATAGTGGGGCGTGACACCAAACCGACCGGATGCAATCTGTTTAATGCGTGAGTTACGTTCAGTGCCAAAGCGCTTAGGATCTTCACCACCTTCACCCGAATTGGAGTAACCACCAAGGCGATTCATCGCCATGGCCAGTGCTTCGTGTGCTTCTGGGCTCAAGGCACCAATAGACATCGCCGCTGAGTCGAAGCGTTTAAACAGGTCAGTGCTTGGTTCGATTTTCTCAAGTGGCAGTGGCTTGTCGGCTTTTTTCAGCGTCATCAAATCCCGTAGCATAGCCACTGGGCGTTGGTTTACTTGTTTGGCAAAGCTCTTATAGTCGGAACTTTGGCCTGATTTTACTGCTTGCTGCAAGGTGCCGACAACATCTGGGTTATAAGCGTGATATTCGCCACCATGAACGTATTTAAGCAGTCCGCCATGCTCGATCGGCTTGCGTTTCGCCCAAGCTTTGCGTGCTAGATTAAACAAGTCTTGCTGGAAGTCTTCAAAGCAAGCGCCTTGAATGCGTGTTGTCACACCTCTAAAGCACAGCTCAACGATATCTCGGCTTAGACCTACAGCTTCAAAAAGTTGTGAACAGCGGTACGAGGCGATGGTCGAAATACCCATCTTCGACATGATCTTATACAGACCTTTATTGATGCCGGTTTGATAATTTTGCATCACTTCGCGATAGCTCTTATCTAAACCACCATCATCAATAACTTTACTGAGTGTTTCATAGGCAAGGTACGGATACACTGCCGTGGCACCAAAACCAAGTAAAACGGCAAATTGGTGCGGGTCACGTACTGAACCGGTTTCAGCAATGATGTTGGCATCACAGCGCAAATTCGCTTCGACCAGTCGTGTTTGTACCGCACCCACCGCCATTGCGGCCGGAATAGGTAACAAGCCCTTGTGTAGATCGCGGTCTGAAAGGACGACTAAGACGGTCCCGTTACGTACCACTTCTTCGGCGCGTTGACACAGTTCGTTGATGGCTTGCTTAAGATCTTTTTGATTAGGATCGTAGTTTATATCCAGCACGGTACTACGATAGTGTTCATCACTAAGTTCCAGCAGCTGCTTCATGTCTGAATAGAGCAAAACCGGAGAGTCAAACGTCACACGGTGCGCGTGACCATCCGTTTCGCAGAAGACATTCATCTCTTGGCCAATACTGCTCGCCAATGACATGACATGTTTTTCACGCAGTGGGTCGATTGGTGGGTTAGTTACCTGAGCAAATTTTTGACGGAAGTAATCGGTGATCAAGCGTTCTTTGGATGAAAGCACAGCCATTGGTGTATCATCACCCATCGAGCCGACGGCTTCTTGCCCCATATCACCGAGCACACGTAAGACTTGATCAACCTCTTCATTGCTCATGGCAAACTGTTTTTGATAAGTCTTGAGCTTGTCATCATCAAAGCTACGTTCACCGACTTGCTCGTCAGACAATTGAGCAAAAGGAGTCAGCTTATGAACGTTATTTTCCATCCACTCCCGATAGGGGTGACGACCCTTAAGATCGTTATCGATCTCACTTGATTGCCACAACTTTCCTCGGCGAGTATCAATAACCAGTAACTCACCTGGACCGACTCGACCTTTCTCGGCGACTTCATCGGGGGCGTAATCCCAGATC
Organism: Vibrio sp. NH-UV-68; assembly: GCF_042940635.1. Classification (NCBI taxonomy): domain Bacteria; kingdom Pseudomonadati; phylum Pseudomonadota; class Gammaproteobacteria; order Vibrionales; family Vibrionaceae; genus Vibrio; species Vibrio sp. NH-UV-68. The sequence goes on along the minus strand of NZ_CP134975.1, from coordinate 2,569,768 downwards.
CCCACTTCAGAAGCAAGCGTGATGAGCTTATCTTTAGTGATCACGTAGCGAGCCGGGCGAAGGCCATTTCGGTCTAGATTACATGCGGCGTAACGACCATCAGAGAGAACGATACCTGCTGGTCCATCCCATGGTTCCATATGCTTAGAGTTGAAGTCATAGAAAGCACGCAGATCGGCATCCATGTCTGGGTGATTTTGCCAAGCGGGCGGAACCAACATGCGCATCGCACGGAAGATATCCATGCCTCCCGCTAAAAACAGATCGAGCATATTGTCTAAGCTTGAAGAGTCTGACCCTGTCTCATTGACGAAGGGCGCCGCACTGTGCAGATCTGGTAATAACGGTGATGAGAATTTATAAGCACGCGCTCGTGCCCACTGACGGTTACCTTGAATGGTATTGATTTCACCGTTGTGAGCTAAGTAGCGAAACGGCTGAGCCAATGGCCAACGAGGCTGGGTGTTGGTCGAGAAGCGCTGGTGGAACAAGCAGATAGCTGACTCCATGCGCAGATCGGCCAAATCGAGATAAAACCTTGGCAAGTCGGCAGGCATACATAACCCTTTGTAGACCATGACCTGAGTCGATAGGCTACAAATATAGAATTCTTCGTCATCAAGGATCTGTTTTTCCATTCGTCGACGCGCAATATAAAGGCGTCGTTCGATATCACGCTCGCGCCAGCCGGCCGGTGCAGAGATAAAGACTTGCTGAATATTCGGCAATGAGTCTGCTGCGATGGGGCCAAGTACTGTGCTATTGATCGGTACTTCTCGCCAACCAGCAACCGTCAAAGTTTCCTTGGCAAGCTCTTGATTAATAATGTCTTTCGCTTGCTGAGCTTTAACAGGGTCTTGGTTGAAGAAAATCATCCCGACAGCGTATTGCTTGCCAAGATTAAAACCATTTTCTTCCGCGATAAGGCGTAAGTAGGTATCGGGCTTTTGTAGTAGTAGACCACAGCCATCACCGGTTTTGCCATCTGCGGCAATGCCGCCACGGTGGGTCATGCGATCGAGTGCTGAAATTGCGGTGCGGACTAGCTTGTGGCTAGGCTCACCTTCCATATGTGCAATCAAGCCAAATCCACAGTTATCTTTTTCAAGACGAGGATCATATAGAGCCATTGCAATTCTCCCTTTGCTTCTCTGTCATCCCGACAGAACTACCAACATTAAAAGGGTTGGTATGTATGACTAACTATTCGTTTTAATTGTTATATATCGAATATATATGCGCTAAATGTCCTTAAAACATTTAACAAAAATGGACTAATTCATTTTCATCGACTTCACAACGTATAGGTTATTATAAAAAAGGTCAAGTTGTTGGTGGAATATCACGCTAATATGCGATTTACCACTAAATACGCTGTAATAGTCTATATTATTCAGTAGGTTAGTTTTTTTGTTGTTACAATTTTGCAACAAAAGAGGTGTTGTAAAAACAAAAAAGACCAGCACAATGTGCTGGTCAAATGGAAAAGTTTGGAAGGAAAGATTGCTAATTTGTTGCGACCTAGTATCGACTAAAATCGATACTAGGTCGTAATCACTTACGCAGAGAGCATCAGTGAGTTTGCTTTTGCTTCTAGGTTTGAACCACCCATCAAGTACTCATCAATGGCAATGGCGCATTCACGCCCTTCATTGATACAACGAACCACCAAAGATTGGCCAGTACGCATGTCACCTGCAGCAAAGACCCCTTTTTGATTGGTGGCAAAGCCTTGTGTTTCGACATTGCCACGCTCATCCAACTTAATGTCTAGCTGAGCCAGAACACCCGTTGGCTCTGGGTGTAAAAAGCCCATCGCTAGGAATGCCATATCACATGCAATCACACGTTCAGAGTTCGCCACTTCTTCAAATCCTGGGCGTTGACCTGGCTTTGCGTCTTGCCAAACAATGTCAGCAATGCGCAGGCCGGTGACTTCACCTTTATCGTTGCCGATAAACTCTTTGGTCAGAATGTTCCAATGACGATCACACCCTTCTTCGTGTGACGTGGTGGTTTTCATGATCATTGGATACTGAGGCCAAGGCATATTTGCCGGGCGTTTTTCTGGTGGCACTGGCATGATCTCTACTTGAGTGACGCTGGCCGCTTTGTGACGATTGGACGTTCCGACACAGTCAGAGCCAGTATCACCACCACCGATAACCACGACATGTTTACCTTTCGCGTGAATTTCTTCAGTTTTAAGGTCCATGCCGTTGGCGCGGCGGTTGTTTTGGCTAAGGAATTCCATTGCAAAGTGAACGCCTTTTAGATCGCGACCCGGAACGGGAAGATCACGAGCAACCGTCGATCCACCCGTGAGTAGAACGACATCGAATTCTTGACGTAATTGCTGGGCGTTGATGTCGACACCGACGTGTTGGTTAACTTTAAATTGAACCCCAGCTTCCGCCATTAGGTTAATTTTACGGTCAATCACATCCATACCCAATTTGAAATCTGGGATGCCGAAACGAAGCAAACCACCGACTTTCTCGTCGCGTTCAAACACAGTTACACAGTGACCGGCACTATTAAGCTGTTCTGCCGCGGCCAGACCCGCAGGGCCACTGCCGATAATCGCCACGGTTTTACCACTGCGAGAACGAGGCGATTTCGGTTTTGCGTACCCTTCACGGTACGCAGTTTCGACAATGGTTTTCTCGATGTTACAAATCGTGATTGGATCTTGGTTGATACCTAATACACAAGCACTTTCACACGGCGCAGGACACACACGACCTGTAAACTCCGGGAAGTTGTTGGTTGAACTGAGAATGTTCCACGCTTCTTCCCAGCTGTCACGATACACGGCGTCGTTAAACTCAGGGATGATGTTACCAATCGGGCAGCCGTTATGACAAAACGGCACACCGCAATCCATACAACGCGACGCTTGGGTATTAATTTTTTCACCAAACTCGTCGTTGAGGACAAACTCTTTATTGTTTTCTATTCGAACACTTGGGTCGATTTTGCTTGGTAGCTCACGACCATGTTCTAAAAATCCAGTAGGCTTACCCATTACACGGCCTCCACTTGTTCCGTTAGTGTTTGCTCAGCTTGCGCTTTACGCTTTTGAAGTACCGCTTTGTAATCACGTGGCATGACTTTCACCAGTGACGCAATGCTTGCTTCAAAATTGTCGAGGAAAGACTGGGCAACTTCACTTCCTGTGAATTCAACATGCTTAGTGAGCATCTGTTGCAATAGCTCACGGTCTTCTGCTTCGATAGGATCTAAGTCGACGAGTTCAGGATTGAGCTTAGTTTCGAAGTCGCCTGCTTTATCCCAAACATAAGCGACACCGCCACTCATACCCGCCGCAAAGTTGCGACCTGTCGAGCCTAAGATCACGGCAACGCCACCAGTCATGTATTCACAACCGTGATCACCGATACCTTCTACCACGACTTTCGCACCAGAGTTACGTACGCAGAAGCGTTCACCAGCCATACCACGAATGTAAGACTCACCCGATGTAGCACCGTAGAAACAGACGTTACCGACAACAATGTTATCTTCTGCCACTATGGTTGATTTCAAGTCTGGGTAAAGCACCAAAGTACCGCCAGACAGCCCTTTACCCCAGTAGTCGTTGGCATCGCCTTCGACTTCAAACTTGACACCTTTCGCCAAGAAAGCACCGAAGGATTGACCTGCTGAGCCATTGAATTTCACCTGCATTGGCTGAGGTAAACCTTGGTCTCGGTAGACTTTAGAAATCTCGTTCGACAGCATCGTGCCCGCAGAGCGGTCAGTGTTGACGATAGGGAAATGTGCATTTACCGCTTTGCCTTGCTCTAACGCTGGGATCGCGGCTTGAATTAGCTTGCGATCCAGTACATCTTCAAGGTTGTGGTTTTGCTTAGTTTGGTTGTAAACCCCATCTTGCTCACGCGCTTGCTCAATGTGCAGTACGGGTGAAAGATCTAGGTTTTGGTATTTCCAATGGCTAACGTCGTCACGCACTTTGAGTTTTTGCGATTGACCGACCATTTCGTCGATAGTACGGAAACCAAGTTCAGCCATGATTTCACGTAAGCCTTCTGCCATGTATTGGAAGAAAGTCACGACATCTTCTACGCGACCATCAAAACGTTCGCGTAGTGTTTTATTTTGCGTTGCGATGCCCACAGGACAGGTATTCTTATGACACTTACGCATCATGATACAACCTTCGACAACGAGAGCAGCCGTTGCCACGCCCCATTCTTCAGCACCAAGTAGCGTTGCTACCGCGAGATCACGAGGCGTTTTCATCTGGCCATCAGACTGAACCACAATACGGTTACGTAGACCGTTTTTCAGCAGTGTTTGATGTGTTTCTGCCAGACCAAGTTCCCAAGGAAGACCAGTATGACGGATAGATGACATAGGAGATGCCCCAGTACCACCATCAAAACCGGCGATAAGTACCACATCGGCTTTGGCTTTGGCAACACCAGAAGCAATTGTCCCTACGCCCGCTTCTGATACGAGCTTAACGTTAACGCGGCCATCGCGATTGGCATTTTTCAAGTCGTAGATAAGCTGAGCCAAATCTTCGATTGAGTAAATATCGTGATGCGGTGGTGGCGAAATGAGACCGACGCCTGGGGTTGAGTGACGCGTTGCGCCAATCCAGTCATCGACTTTATCACCCGGTAGTTGACCCCCTTCACCTGGTTTCGCTCCTTGAGCCATTTTGATCTGTAGCTCATCAGCGTTGGTTAGGTAGTAAGAGGTGACACCGAAGCGACCTGATGCAACCTGCTTGATCGCCGAACGCTCCCAATCGCCGTTTTCTTTGCGCTCAAAACGATTTGGATCTTCACCGCCTTCGCCTGAGTTCGATTTCGCGCCAATGCGGTTCATCGCAACCGCTAAGGTTGAGTGAGCTTCGTGAGAGATCGAGCCGAACGACATCGCACCAGTTGCAAAGCGTTTCAGGATACTATCGATAGACTCAACCTCTTCAATCGGAATTGAACCAGCTGGGTTTTTAACGAAGTCGAGTTGGCTACGCAGCGTTGCGGCGTCATTGCCTTGATCATCGACTGCTTTAGCGTATTGCTTAAATTGCGAGAAATCTTTATTACGCGTTGACTGTTGTAGTAGCGAGATCGTCTCAGGATTAAACAAGTGCTTTTCACCACGTTGTTTCCACTGATAAACGCCGCCGACATCCAGTACTTGCACCGGAATTTCGCGTGTTGGGAAACCAATGCGGTGACGTACCATCACTTCTTTAGCGATGTCATCAATGGTCAAGCCCTGAATACGAGAAACGGTTCCAGTGAAGTATCGATCGACCACAGGTTTGCTGATCCCAAGTGCTTCAAAGATCTGTGCACCATGGTAAGACTGCAAGGTCGAGATGCCCATTTTGGAGAAGATCTTCAACAGGCCACCGTTGATCGCTTGACGGTAGTTCTCAAACAGATCGCGAGTGCTGGTTTGTGGATCAAGCTTTTTGGTGCGCTGCAATTCAACCATGGTTTCGATAACGAGGTACGGGTTGATGGCATTGGCACCATAGCCGATGAGCGTGGCAAAATGGTGTGTTTCACGAGCATCACCCGTTTCAACCACAATGTCACACTTAGCGCGTAAACCTTTACGGATCAGATGGTGATGCACGGCACCAACCGCCAGCATGGCAGGGATGGCCGCGTGGTTAGAGTTCACCGCACGGTCAGTCAGTAAGATAATCGAATAACCGTCAATGACCGCATCTTCAGCGTACTGACAGATACGTTTAAGTGCGCGCTCTAGTTTGCCTTGGTCTTCACTGGCCTGAAACACGATATCGAGTGTTTTTGCTTGCAGGTGCTCGTTATCAATCGCACGCAGTTTTTCCAGTTCAGAGTTAGACAGAACCGGAGATTCAAGCTCAACTTTTTGACAGTGTTGTGGTGATTCAGTCAACAGGTTCTGATCTTTACCAAGGTAAGTGTTCAGCGACATGACCATACGCTCACGAATCGGATCGATTGGTGGGTTGGTTACCTGAGCAAACAGCTGCTTAAAGTAGTTAGATAGGTGTTGTGACTGGTGCGATAGGATCGCTAATGGCCAGTCTGCGCCCATTGCCGAAAGAGGCTCTTTGCCATCTTTTGCCATTGGTACGATGATTTCATTGACCTCTTCCGAGCTCACACCAAATGCTTGTTGTTTGTGAAGGAGTTTTTCTGGAGAAGGCTGGTTAAACTCATTGCTCGCATCGGGTAGCTTTTTCAAGCTAAGTAGATTCTCTTCAACCCATTTCTGGTAGGGCTGAGCGCTGGCTATGCCATCTTTGACTTCTTCATCAGAGATGATACGACCTTGCTCTAGGTCTGCAACAAAGATACGTCCCGGTTGCAAACGACCACGGAATTCTACGTTTTCTGGTGCAATATCGACAACGCCTGACTCTGACGCCATCACAAGGAAGTCATCTTTAGTCACGGTATAGCGTGATGGACGTAAGCCATTTCGGTCAAGCGTCGCGCCGACTTGAACACCGTCGGTGAAACAGACAGAGGCCGGGCCATCCCATGGTTCCATTACGTTGGCGTGATATTGATAAAACGCGCGGCGAGTGGGATCCATGTTTTTGTTTTCTTGCCATGCTTCAGGAATCATCATCATCAGTGCATGAGGCAAGCTACGGCCAGAAAGAACCAGTAGTTCTAACGCCATATCGAAATTCGATGAGTCTGAAGCGCCTTCTTGACATATCGGCAGTAGCATATCGATTTCGGCTTGAGTAAACAGATCCGATTCGATGATTGCTTCGCGGGCTTTCATCCAGTTCAAGTTGCCGCGTACGGTATTGATTTCACCGTTGTGAGCAATATAACGGAAAGGTTGTGCCAAGCGCCATTTCGGGAAGGTATTGGTTGAGAAACGTGAGTGGACCAAAGCGAGAGCCGTCACCATGGTCGGATTTTGTAAGTCGAGGAAGTATTGAGGAACTTGCTCAGTGGTTAACTGACCTTTGTAAACCAACGTCTTGTATGACATTGAGTTGATGTAGAAGTCGTCACCAATGTTAGATACGCTCTCTAAACACACGCGAACGGTATAGTTACGCAGGACATACAGTTTACGCTCAAGCTCTTGCGGGGTGATACCTGGACCACCAGAGATAAACACATGTTCAAACTGTGGCTCAGTACTGAGCGGGTCGGCACCAATCATTGAGTTATCGGTTGGCAATACACGATAACCAATGACATCCAACTCAAGGCGTGCAGCATTACGCTCTAAAATATCGCGACACTGAGCACGCTGATGTTCATCTTTGGGGAAAAGCACCACACCAACGCCATACTGCTCAAAAGAGGGCAGCTTAATACCAAGCTTGACCGCTTCTTCGAGGAGAAATTCGTGAGGTTTTTGTAGCAAAATGCCGGCACCGTCGCCTGAGCAAGGATCACAACCTTGGCCACCACGGTGTTCCATGCGGGCAAGCATATCAAGAGCTTGCGTAACTACGTCGTGCGATTTACGGTTTTTAAGGTGAGCAACAAAACCGATACCACAAGCGTCATGCTCCAATTCTGGAGTATATAGACCTTGTGAACTTTGCTCTCTATCTAGCATGGATACATCCTTCCAGTTCAAATAGGCGCAATGATGCTAGTCGAAACTAGTTCTACGTCCTGTCCATTATTTTTATGATTCGAAGTCGACCTGGGTTGGCGACTTTGATTCCTTTCCGTATCTCGCTGAAAAATATTGCGAGAAAAACAATCCTTGGTGAAAACCCTTTTTTTATGGTCACAATCTAGTGATTTATATAGGTAGGAGTAGGGTTTCACCGACGTTTCGCCGAATAAATGTGTAATAAAAACCACAAAAGACAGCGAAATCTGTAAATATCCTACAATTTACTTGGCCTGCAATGCAATCAAAACTCGCTGCTGTTGCCCATATTTTTCGCGTTTTAAACGTTAATATGTTTAACTTTTGCTTAACAATTGGCTTTTGACCGATGTTTTCTGCATGTTTATTGACTTTGCTTAACATCTAACTTGTTTGAAATCGTTACATTTCTCCCTTAATTTTTTTCAAAAGTGTAATTTAATTACATTGATCTTAATGATATTTATTTCGTTTTGAGCGAGTGTCGCATGCAACTTCATCAACTGGTCAATACCATTGGACAAGATTTACAGCGCCGTTATGGAGAGAAGGTGCATAAGCTCACTTTACATGGTGGCTTCAGTTGCCCAAATCGAGACGGAACCATAGGTAAAGGCGGCTGTACTTTTTGTAACGTTGCTTCTTTTGCTGATGAGCAAGCGCAAATCCACAGCATCGAACAGCAACTCTTCGATCGCGCCGGTGAAATTACCCGAGCGAAAAAATACCTCGCATACTTTCAAGCCTATACCAGTACTTACGCAGAAGTTCAGGTATTGAAGAGCATGTATGAGCAAGCGCTTGAGTGTGCGGATATTGTTGGCTTGTGTGTCGGTACTCGTCCTGATTGTGTGCCAGATGCGGTATTAGAACTGCTGTCGGGGTATGTCGAACAAGGGTATGAGATTTGGCTTGAGCTTGGCTTACAAACAGCCAATAACACGACGCTTAAGCGTATTAATCGTGGCCACGATTTTGAGTGTTACGCAGAGATCACTCAACGTGCACGCGCGTTGGGCATTAAAGTGTGTACCCATCTTATTGTGGGGTTACCGAAAGAGACCCGAGATGACAATGTAGCGACTCTACAACAGGTTTTGGCGGTTGGTACCGACGGCATCAAATTACACGGTTTGCATATTGTCGAAGGCAGCACAATGGCGAAGGCGTGGAAAGCGGGGCGGCTTGAGGCCCCTGAGCTGGATCAATACGTTGCAATCGCCAGTGAATTGATTCGCATGACACCTGCCGATGTGGTTTATCATCGCGTCTCTTCTGCCGCACGTAGGCCAACGCTGCTGGCGCCATTGTGGTGTGAAAATCGTTGGCTGGCGATGACAGAAATTGGCCGAACACTTGATCAAGATGGTCCTCAGGGGTCGCTTCTAAATCAACCATTTATATATACAAAACCAATAATAAAGGCTGATGATTCGGCAATAACCTGATATCTTTTGTACCATTATGTCATGGGCATTATGAATTAGAGTGATCGAATGGAGCCATTTCTAGTTTGGTTGTGGGAGACATCACGAGAATATTGGATTGATGTTGTCATCATTACGCTGTTTTGTTGTGTGATGTTGGCGCTCTATATTCGCATTCAAGCACACATCACTGATCTGATGCTCTCGTCGCCACACGCGGTACTTGTGATCGACGGCCAAAGTGGCCAACTGTTGTTGGCAAATTGCGTGGCGAGCGAGCTGTTGGCCGTTCGTGTGGTCGGTAAACAGTTTATTTTACCGGATTTAGTGACCGCTCCATTTCTCTTGTCAATTATTGCTCCTCTTAAGCTGCACCCTCGCACTTCGCATTTACTCACCTGGCCAATTTCAGATAACAATAATGTCAAATTGGATGTTACTGGGCGCAAAACTTGGTTTCGCCATCGTGTGGTTTGGACGCTGCATTTTTCGGCGCATCAAAGCACGACTGAAGAACTTCAAGCTCAAGTCGCGTCGCTATCGGTGATCAAAAGTGCCTTTGATAATTTGTCTGAACTGATCTTTATTAAAAATCAAACGGGTCAGCTAGTTTCAACCAATCGCGCTTTTAAAAATTTCTGGCAAGGACGTGAAGAAGAGGGAAGTGCAGATATTCACGGCATTATTAAAGGCCGCGCTAGCAATCGCCGCTGGACCATTACTCCAGATGGCCGCAGTTGTCTGTTGGAAAGCTATCAAAGTGTTCTGATTGCTTCGGATGGAGAGTCGATTGGGACGCTCGGCATTAGCCATGATGTGACTGATTGGCACAACATGCAAAAGAACCTGCGTGATGAGATGGAAAAGCGCCGTGACACCGAAGTGGCCTTGGCTCAACGCGATACCATCTTACAAAATATCCTTGAATCGAGCCCAGATTCGATCGGCATCTTTAACGAAAACATGGTTTATCAAGCGTGTAATCAACCTTTCGTTGAAGCGTTGGGGATTGCACACGTCGATGATTTGATTGGTAAACGATTGCAAGATGTCATTGATGATGATGTCTATCAACGCTTATCTGACACCGATAATAAGGTGTTATACGAAGGTAAGTCTTTACGTTACATCGACCGTGTGATGGGAAGTGATGGGGAGTTTATTTGGTACGATGTAGTGAAATCACCGTTTCGCGACCCTGCCTCGGGGACTAATGGCGTGTTAATCATGGCGCGTGATGTTTCCGAGCGTTATCTGGCAGAGCAGAAACTAGAAGAAGCCAATCAAGAATTAGAGCGTTTGAGCTTTATTGATGGCTTAACTCAAATTGCTAATCGCCGCCGCTTTAACGAACAGTTAGAGACCGTATGGTATTTGCATATTCGTGAAAAGCAGCCACTGACGGTGATGCTGTGTGATATCGACTACTTCAAGCATTATAATGATTTGTATGGCCACCAACGTGGTGATGAAGCGTTGATTAAAGTGGCCAAGGTCTTTCAGCAGGTGCTGACTCGTTCAAGCGATTGTGTCGCCCGTTATGGGGGCGAAGAGTTTGCTTTTATTTTGCCCAATACCACCACCGATGGGGCACTTAAAGTTGCTCAGCGCATCCATCAAGGAATTGCTGACTTGTCACTTGAACACCAAGCGTCCGATGTGTCGACGCAGGTCACCATTAGTATTGGTTTGATGTCACTTACGCCACAACCTCTTGATAGCCGTGAAATTATCGTGGCGTTGGCCGACAGTGCGCTCTATCAAGCCAAAGCCAATGGCCGTAATCAAACCTGTGTGCATCACACATCAGAGAATTAACCCATTATCGATAAAGGTTTTTTTAGCTGTCGCTGAGGAAAACAGGTAAAATTTTACCACTGTTACCGTGCGGAGCTGTGAATGAAGCCAATTAAAAACCTCGCTCAGTATTATGTCGATCTGCTTGTTAAACTGGGCATTCTACGTTTTTCTATTCTCCTTGCCTTGGCGCTCGTTGCTCTTGCCGTTGTGGTTCAAGTTGGTATTACTTTAGTCCTCAGTGGGCATGTCGATGATATCGATATTGTCCGCTCGGTGTTCTTTGGTTTGTTAATTACCCCTTGGGCGGTGTACTTCCTTTCCGTGGTGGTTGATCAATTAGAAGAGTCTCGCCAACGTCTTTCTAAGTTGGTGTCGAAGCTCAAAGACATGCGCTCGCGTGACCAAGAACTGAATCAAAAGCTGCAGCAAAATATTGCCAAGCTCAATCAAGAGATTGAAGAGCGGATTAAAGCCGAAGAAGCACGTGAGGAAGCGATGAAAGACCTCGAAAATGAGGTATTTCAGCGTGAGAGAACTCAGGTCGAACTGGCTGAGCGAACCGCTTTACTGCGCTCGTTTATTGATGCCTCACCTGATCTTATCTATTACCGTAATGCCGATGGTGTGTTTTCCGGTTGTAACCGGGCAATGGAGGAATTGACCGGCAAGAAAGAGAGCCAGTTAGTCGGCCTGACGCCATGGGATGTGTACAGCAAAGAGGTCGCTCAACAAATTGTTGATACCGATCAGAGAGTGTTTGCTGACAACCAAGCGCTGACCTATGAGCAGTGGCTTGAATACCCTGATGGCAGACGTAACTACTTCGAACTACGCAAAGTGCCCTTTTACAGTAAAGAGGGGCGTCACCTAGGATTGGTGGGCTTTGGCCGAGACATTACCGAACGCAAACGTCACGAAGAGTCATTAGAGAAGGCGAGTCGCGATAAGACCACCTTCATTTCGACCATCAGTCATGAATTGAGAACGCCGCTCAATGGCATTGTCGGCTTGAGTCGGATGCTGCTTGATACGCAGCTAACGCCTGAGCAGCGCAATCATATGCAAACCATCAACGTCAGTGCGATTACCTTAGGTAATATTTTCAACGACATCATCGATATGGATAAGTTTGATCGTCGTAAACTTGAGCTTTACCCTGCGCCGCTTAACTTTGAAGAGTTTATCGCTGAGATGGAAAGTATTTCAGCCTTGATGGCCTCACAGAAAGGGCTTCGCTTTGATTTAGAGCGGCTCAGTGATCTGCCGACGGCGATTGAGGTGGATGCGACCCGCTTGCGCCAAGTGCTGTGGAATCTAGTCAGCAATGCAATGAAGTTTACCAAGGAAGGTGGGGTCGTGATGTCCGTTAGCTCTGAAGTGGACGGAGACTTCGCTAATATTGTCATGGAAGTGGAAGACAGTGGGATTGGCATACCAGACGAAGAACTGGATAAGATATTTGCAATGTATTATCAAGTTAAGTCGGGTAAAGATAACCTGCATGCGGTCGGAACTGGTATCGGGTTGGCGGTTTCTAAACAGTTGATCAAGATGATGGACGGCGATATTACCGTTTCAAGTGAAGAAGGTTTTGGTAGCACATTCACGGTGGCCATTCGTGTGCCTCTGGCGCAGAGTCCTCAGTTACCAGCGCTGCAGTCGGCGACCTCGCAAGAGCTTAATATTTTTATGGTAGAAGATATTGAACTCAACATCACCGTTGCTCGCTCATTGCTAGAAAGCATGGGCCACGAAGTTTCGGTGGCAATGACGGGCATGGAAGCGATGGAGATGTTTGATCCAGAAATTTACGATCTGGTGTTTTTAGATATTCAATTGCCCGACATGACAGGTTTTGATGTCGCGGAATACTTTAGGCGCACCTATTCTGATTTACCACCGTTAGTCGCATTGACCGCCAATGTGTTGAAAAACAAACGTGAATATCTCGATAAAGGAATGGATGACGCGATCAGTAAGCCGCTATCGGTGACGGCGATGCAAGAGGTGCTGGCTAAGTTCTCTCCCGCAAAAGCGCAACCGGAAGAGGTGTCTGTTGCCACTGCAAGCGAGCCAGAACTCAGTGAAAGTGAAGAGATATATTATCGTCTGCTTGATCTCGATATGCTCGAATCGTATATCAGTATCGTTGGGCCTCAGCCGGTACTCGATAGTATCGTGATGTTTGAAGAGATGATGCCGGAATACCTCCAAGTTCTTGATTCAAACATGGTAGCTAAACATCAAGAGGGGATCGTTTCTGAAGCGCATAAAATAAAAGGTGCGGCAGGATCGATTGGCCTTAAGCATATCCAAAGGGTCGCACAAAAAGCGCAATCGCCGGATTTACCTGCGTGGTGGGAAAATATCGACGATTGGGTTGAAGAGATGAAGAATGAGTATGACAATGATATACAAATTCTTAAACAGTGGTTAAGACAAAGGTCAAATGGCTAAGGTGAAACAATGAACAAATTCGCATTTATCAGTCTAGGCGCCGCTCTGCTGGTGGGGTGTAGCACTCAGCCGATGGATTGGCAGCAAGATCAACCTGTGACCATCTCTGAGGCGACCGTGACGCTGAAAAGCACCGTGTGGATTGATATGATGCCGGCGATCGGTGAAGGGCAAGACAATATCTTACATGGTTCACTGTTACTCGACTCTGAACAGGGGCTAACGCCAACGATCAATGTTGAAGTGGTCTCGATTCAACAGGGTGAGCAGGTATGGCTAATCGAAGGTGAAGCCGTCGAATTGCGTACTTATAGCCCAAATCAATGGGAAGTGGCGTTCGAGTGGCAAGTACCGTTAGATCCAGAACAGCCAGTGGATATTGCGTTGCAATTGAGTGACCAGGGCAAAAAGGCTTGGGTGGTCAATAAACAAGTGGCGGTCGACAAGATTTACTAACTTGGAACGATCGTCTCAGACAATAAAAAAGGCTTGCTCTCAATGAGCAAGCCTTTTGTTTTTAAACAAGTTTAAACTAGCTTTTCTTTAAACCAGCGTTGATGTCTAAGACATCTTGCTCGCTTAACGTACCAACAGCTTGGCGCAGTTGCAGTACGCTTAAAATGTAATCGTAACGTGCGTTAGATAAGTTCTTGTTGGCATCGTAAAGGCGACGTGTTGAATCAAGAACGTCAACGATAGTACGTGTACCGACATCGAACCCAGCTTCTGTTGCTTCGAGAGCTGAGCGTGCTGAAACCACCGTCTGTTCATAAGCACGCAGGGCGCCAATCGAAGCGCTGATGTTGTTGTTGAAGGCACGAACATCTTTGACTACGTTGCGGTAAGACGCTTCAAGATCTTGGCTTGCTGCCACATAGTTGAATTCAGCTTGCTTAGTTTGTGAGCTAATATTACCACCGGTGTAAAGCGGTACGCTGAGGTTGACGCCAATATTAAAGTTGTTGGTCGTAGAGTCTGAATTAAAGCCAGTAGAACCAATACCAGTATTAGAGAGATCACCATAACTGTAACCACCATCTAATGTTAAAGAAGGTAGATGGCCTGAACTGGCAAGAGAAATATTGTCTTTTGCAACGTCTTGAGCAATACGTGCAGATAACAAGCTTAAGTTTTTCTGCTGGGCTTCTTCAAGCAGTGCATCAATCGCGGCTTGGGTTTTTGTGGCAGAGAAACGTTGAGTATCAAGTACGTCTAGATCGTCGTGCTGTTGGCCAGTGATTTCACGCAGACCTTCGTAGCTATTGACTAGGCTATTTTGCGCGAGTACTTCATCGGCTAACACAGCGTCGTATTGTGCTTGTGCATCATGCACGTCAGTAATCGCTGATAAGCCCACTTCAAAACGTTGCTTGGTTTGCTCAAGTTGACGGCCAACCGCGGCTTTTTCTGCTTGGACGAACTCTAAATTATCTTGGGCGCGCAGTACGTTAAAGTAAGCGGTTGAAACACGAAGAATAAGCGCTTGCTGGGTTGCCGCGAATGATGCGTCGGCTTGACGAGCGGTTTTCTCGGACACATCGAGTGTGAGCCAGCTTGAACGTTGATATAACTCTTGCGAGAAGTTAATCCCGGCCGTGAGTGCGTTTTGGTCGTTATCACGTGTCGTACCCGAGTCGAGGTCTGTATCGCCACGGGTTAAATTATAGCCAGCAGTTAAATTGATTTGTGGTAACAAAGTTGAGCGGCTAGAGTTCACTGCTTCAAAGGCGGCATCACGCTTCGCAGCGGCGCTTAATAGCGTTGGGTCGTTTTCTTTCGCTTGATTGTAGATTTCCGCTAGTGTGTCAGCTAGAGCAGAGGTACTCATACTGCCTAAGGCTGCACTAATAACGAATGGAAGCAGTTTCTTCATAGATCTTATTCCTAGCAAATTATGAAAAATTTTAATCTTCAAGAGTTTAACTTAAATGGTAGTCATTCGTTCAAAAAAATTGCAAAGTTTTACACTTAACTATCCACTTGAACAGTATGCTCAATTCATCAATTTAAAATATTTTATAAAAATTATATAAAAAGTTGAGCCATATCCTTGGAAGTTAAGCATCTGTCTGAGTAAACTATAAGATTCACTCAGTGAGGTGCCAAATGCAACAGTCTGACGATCAACAACACTCATTTACTGCACAAGATGTCAAAATAATCTCAAAAGAAATACTCTTTCAAGGTTTTTTCTCTATGGTGAAGTATCGCTTCAAGCATAAGTTGTTTGCTGGTGGCTGGAGTGAGGTGATAGAGCGCGAGATGTTTGAGCGTGGCCACGCTGCCGCTTTGTTACCCTATGACCCGGTGACTGACCAAGTGGTGATTATCGAACAAATTCGTGTTGGTGCGCTTGAACATTCGCGCCCTTGGCAGCTTGAAATCGTAGCTGGCATGATTGACCGCCAAGAGAGTGCACAAGAGGTGGTTCGTCGCGAAGCGGTTGAAGAGGCAGGCATCGATATTGGTGTGATTGAAAAAGTTACCTCTTATTATCCCTCTGCGGGTGGCTGCTCTGAATTGTTGGATGTGTACGTTGGTCAGGTAGATGCAACGACAGCGCATGGCGTTCATGGTTTAGACTATGAAGGTGAGGATATCCGTGTACATGTGGTATCACGACAACAAGCTTACCAATGGGTAGTGGAAGGAAAGTTTGAAAACGGCGCCTCGATCATTGCGCTGCAATGGTTAGAGCTAAACCACCAACGGTTGAAAACACAATGGCACAAGTAGCAGAAAAAAAACCGTATCATGTTGATCTTTCAGACCTGATGCGTACATACGAGACCAATTACGCCAAACTGAACGCTTTGTTGCCAAATCAACCAAGCGTGGATGATGTGCGTTGCTACCAAGCCGCGTCCATGACCTATCAAATACAAGTGGTAGAAGTCACAAAGTACACAACTTTGGTTGATATCTGTCAAAGTGATGACGTTCCAGTATTTCCATTGCCAACAATGTCTGTCAGGCTCTATCACGACGCTCGAGTGGCTGAAGTGAGTCGTTGTGAGCACCTGCAACGTGTTAATGCTCGCTATGAATATCCTAACGACAAAATGCTGCAGCAAGATGAGAAAGTACAGCTGAATCGATTTTTAGGTGATTGGCTTTCGTTTTGTTTGCGACAGGGTATCAGTCGCACTCCATTGAATATTTAGGTTTATGTTTTGAAAGTAACGTCAAGTTCATCAGATAGCAGTACGATTAAGCTAGTCCAGATTACTGACACTCACTTGTTTGAGCCAGCGGACGGCACTTTGCTGAGCGTTAAAACCCTCGACAGTTTTAATGCTGTCGTCGCGGCCGTTGCTGCGCAAGAGTTTTCATTTGATGCAATCCTATCAACCGGGGATATTTCGCAAGATCACAGTGCGGGTTCGTATCAACGTTTTTCTGAGGGGATTGCCCCATTAAATAAAACCTGTTTTTGGCTGCCAGGTAACCACGACTTTAAACCGAGCATGCAATCGGTATTGCCTTCTTGCCAAATTGAGCAGATCGAGCATGTGCTGCTCGGTGAGCATTGGCAAATGATCATGTTGGACTCTCAGGTCGTCGGTGTTCCCCATGGTCGGTTAAGTGATCAACAGTTGCAGTTGCTTGAAGACAAATTGGCACAATACCCACAGCGTCATACTTTAGTGCTACTGCATCATCACCCATTATTAGTTGGTAGTCGCTGGTTGGATCAGCATACGCTGAAAGATGCCGAGAATTTCTGGCAAGTAGTTGAAAAATACAACAATGTTAAAGCGGTTATGTGTGGACATGTTCATCAAGATATGAATGTCGTTCATCAAGGTGTACGTGTTATGGCGACACCGTCAACTTGTATTCAATTTAAACCCAATAGCGATGATTTTGCGTTGGATACGCTGTCTCCAGGTTGGCGTGAGCTTGAGCTTTACTGCGATGGGAACTTGAGTACTCAAGTAAAACGTCTTGCGCCAGGGAGCTTCCAACCTGATTTCACTTCTGCAGGTTATTAATAGCGGCAGATTTTAAGGATATTCACATGAAACCATCACTACTGCTTTATATTCATGGGTTTAACAGCTCTCCGCTATCGCTTAAAGCCAACCTAATGCGCGACTATTGTCATCAACATCGTCCCGAGATAAAAGTAGTGATTCCTCAGTTACCTTGTTTTCCTCAGCAAGCGGCGCAGCACTTACTGGATATTGTCAATCAACATCAGCAGGACTACCGTATCGGTTTAGTCGGTAGCTCTTTGGGTGGCTATATGTCGATGTGGCTTAATGCTCAGTTTGGTTTTAAAGCAGTGTTGGTCAATCCAGCGATCAAGCCTTATGAATTATTAGCCGACTTTCTTGGTGAGCAAGAAAACCCGTACACTCACGAACGCTATACCCTTGAAAATAAACATATCGAAGAGCTCAAAGCGCTCGATACTCCAGTAATTGAACGGCCGAACGATTTTTGGCTATTGCAGCAAACAGACGATGAAGTTTTAGACTATCGTCAAGCCGTTGGTCACTTATCAGGCTCGCAACAAACCGTCGAGCAAGGCGGTAACCACAGTTTTGTTGGCTTTGAACGTTACCCTGAGTCAATCATTGAATTCCTCGAGCTTTGATGCTCATTGAGGGAAGAGTCATAAATTTACTTGTTACTTCGATCTCTCTCTTGACATAATTGGGTCTGTTCCAGACTATGTCTCACCAGTACTTGTGTGGATTTAGTGCGATTGGTTATTCGTTAACAGCAATGCTCAAGCACAATAGTCTTGTCGTTTGGCGCAAATGCCTGATGAATCGCCCACCAAGTTTATCTTTTTTTTCTCTATAACGATATTCCGTATTATGACTGAACAATATAATGCAGGAGCCATTGAGGTTCTTAATGGTTTGGAGCCAGTACGTCGCCGACCAGGGATGTATACGGATACAGCACGCCCTAACCACTTAGGTCAGGAAGTCATCGATAACAGTGTCGATGAAGCACTCGCTGGACACGCTTCAAAAGTTCAAGTGATTTTGCATGCCGACCAATCACTCGAAGTGACCGACGATGGTCGTGGCATGCCTGTTGATATTCACCCAGAAGAGAAAGTGTCTGGGGTCGAACTCATCTTATGTAAATTGCATGCAGGTGGTAAGTTCTCAAATAAAAGCTATCAATTCTCCGGTGGTTTACACGGCGTTGGTATCTCGGTGGTAAACGCGCTGTCCAAGCGAGTTGAAGTCACCGTGCGCCGCGATGGTCAAGTGTATGAAATCGCGTTTGAACATGGTGATAAAGTCTCTGATTTAACGGTGACCGGTACTTGTGGCCGCCGCAATAAGGGGACCAGTGTTCATTTCTGGCCAGAGACCAAATATTTTGATTCAGGTAACTTCTCAGTAACGCGCTTAGTCAATAACTTGCGAGCCAAAGCCGTTCTTTGCCCAGGGCTCGAGATTACCTTTAGCGATCGAGTCAATGGTAAAGAGTACCAATGGCTTTACGAAGATGGCCTCAAAGATTACCTAGCTGAAGGCGTGAAAGGGTATACGGTGTTACCTGAGGAGCCTTATACCGGTGAGTTTACCGCAGAAACTGAAGCGGCGAACTGGGCGATAATTTGGCAACCAGAAGGCGGTGATATGATCACCGAGAGCTACGTTAACTTGATCCCTACCGCGCAAGGGGGCACTCACGTTAACGGTTTACGCCAAGGCCTGCTTGATGCGATGCGTGAATTCTGTGAGTTCCGTAATCTACTTCCTCGTGGCGTGAAGCTGACTGGCGATGATGTTTTTGATCGCTGCTCGTATGTCTTGTCAGTGAAAATGCAAGATCCTCAGTTTGCGGGTCAAACCAAAGAGCGTTTGTCTTCTCGTCAAACTGCGGCGTTTGTGTCTGGTGTGGTTAAGGACTCGTTTAGCCTGTGGCTTAATGAGAAACCGCAACTGGCTGAATTGCTGGCAGAAGTGTGTATTGCTAATGCACACCGCCGTATGCGGGCGAGTAAGAAGGTGGTGCGTAAGAAAGTGGCCTCAGGCCCAGCACTGCCAGGTAAGCTCACCGACTGTTCACAACAAGATCTAAGCCGTACTGAAATCTTCTTTGTCGAAGGGGACTCAGCAGGCGGTAGTGCTAAGCAAGCACGTGATCGTGAATTTCAAGCGGTAATGCCGCTGCGCGGTAAGATTCTTAATACTTGGGAAGTGTCATCGGATCAAGTACTGGCTTCGCAAGAAGTGCATGACATATCCGTCGCGCTTGGTATTGACCCTGACAACGATGATCTTGGTGGTTTACGTTACGGTAAGATCTGTATTCTTGCCGATGCGGACTCGGATGGATTGCACATCGCCACCTTATTGTGTGCGCTGTTTACCCGTCATTTCCGTGCATTGGTCGAAGCTGGACATATCTATGTCGCGATGCCGCCACTGTATCGTATCGATTGTGGTAAAGAAGTATTTTATGCCCTTGATGACGACGAAAAAGAGGGCGTTTTAGAGCGTTTGTCGAAGAAGAAAGCCAAGATTAATGTGCAGCGATTCAAAGGTCTGGGTGAAATGAACCCACTGCAACTGCGTGAAACTACGATGGATCCCAATACGCGTCGTCTGGTTCAGCTCACTATCGATGATAGTGATGCGACCATCGAGATGATGGATATGTTGTTAGGCAAAAAACGTGCAGATGACCGTCGGGCTTGGCTACAAAATTACGGCGATATGGCAGAGGTTTAACGAATGTCGACAGAAATTACTTATGATGGCGTTGAACAGTTGCCAATGCGCAAGTTCACTGAAGACGCTTATCTCAACTACTCAATGTACGTCATCATGGACCGAGCATTGCCATACATTGGCGATGGCCTTAAACCGGTTCAGCGACGCATAATCTACGCAATGTCGGAGCTGGGTCTTTCAGCATCGGCGAAGTATAAAAAATCGGCACGTACCGTTGGTGATGTGCTCGGTAAATATCATCCGCACGGCGACTCGGCTTGTTATGAAGCGATGGTGCTGATGGCTCAGCCGTTCTCGTACCGTTATCCTTTGGTCGATGGTCAAGGGAACTGGGGTGCACCAGATGACCCTAAATCGTTCGCAGCGATGCGTTATACCGAAGCGAAATTGTCTAAATTCGCAGAGGTTTTGCTGGGTGAACTTGGCCAAGGTACGGTTGAGTGGCAGCCAAACTTTGATGGCACAATGAAAGAGCCACAAATGCTGCCAGCGCGACTGCCGCATATATTGCTTAACGGTGTGACAGGTATTGCTGTTGGTATGGCGACAGACATTCCACCACATAATGTGCGTGAAGTCGCGGATGCCACGATTCATCTGATTGACAACCCTAACGCAGAATTGGCCGATGTGATGACTCACATTCAAGGCCCTGATTACCCGACTGAAGCTGAAATTATTTCACCTAAAGCCGAACTCGAGAAAATTTATCGTACTGGTCGTGGCAGCATCAAAATGCGTGCGGTGTGGCATAAAGAAGGCAGTGACATTGTTATCTCGGCACTGCCACATCAAGTGTCTGGCGCTAAGCTTCTTGAGCAGATCGCCAATCAAATGCGCGCTAAAAAGTTGCCAATGGTTGATGATTTACGTGACGAGTCTGATCACGAAAACCCAACCCGCATTGTGGTAGTGCCTCGTTCAAATCGAATCGACTGTGATCAGTTGATGAACCACCTGTTTGCCTCAACGGATTTAGAGAAGAACTTCCGGGTAAACTTGAACATGATTGGTCTCGACAATCGTCCGCAAGTGAAAGGGCTAGTACAGATTCTTGCGGAGTGGATTGAGTTTCGTCGTTCGACCGTACGTCGCCGCTTGCAATATCGTCTTGATAAAGTCATGGCTCGCTTACACATCTTGGAAGGTTTGCTGGTGGCTTACCTCAACCTTGATGAGGTGATTGAGATCATCCGTACCGAAGATGATCCTAAAGCCGTGCTAATGGCGCGCTTTGGTATTACTGACATTCAAGCAGACGCGGTGCTAGACACCAAGCTTCGTAATCTTGCCAAGCTTGAAGAAATGAAGATTCGTGGTGAGCAAGCAGAGCTGGAAAAAGAGCGTGAGAAACTAGAACAGTTACTGGGCTCTGAGCGCCGTCTGAATACATTGATTAAGAAAGAGATTAAAGCGGACGCTGAAAAGTATGGTGATGACCGCCGTTCACCGATCGTTGAGCGTGCGGAAGCAAAAGCGCTGACCGAGCGCGACTTGGTGCCAAGTGAACCGATCACAGTCGTATTATCTGAAAAAGGCTGGATTCGTCATGCGAAAGGTCATGATGTCGATGCTGAAGGCCTCAACTATAAATCGGGTGATAATTTCCTTGCAGCAGCGCGAGGAAAGAGCAGTCAACAAGCAGTATTCATTGGCAGTGATGGACGTAGCTATTCGTTAGAGTCCCACTCATTACCTTCTGCACGTAGTCAGGGCGAGCCGATTACCGGACGACTGAATATCAATGCCGGTACCAATATCCGTCATGTCGTGATGGGTGAGGAAGAACAGCTATGGTTAGTTGGATCCGATGCTGGTTACGGATTTGTGTGTAAAGGTAGTGATTTATTGTCGAAAAATCGCAGCGGTAAAGCCTTGGTGACCTTGCCACTTAACTCACAAGTATTGACGCCGAAATGTGTTGGTGATCTCGATCATGATGAGATTTTAGCAATTACTAACCAAGGTCGTATGTTGCTCTTCCCGATCAAAGATTTACCACAATTAGGTAAAGGTAAAGGCAATAAGATCATCAATATTCCAGCGGCTAAAGCGAAAGAGCGAGAAGAGTATGTTTCACACCTTATCGCCTTGCCACAAGGCAGCGCTATCACTCTGTATGCAGGAAAACGTAAGTTAGGTCTTAAAGTGGCCGATCTTGACAACTTCCGTGGCGAGCGAGGTCGACGTGGTAGTTTGTTACCGCGTGGTCTGCAGCGAGTGACTCGGATTGAAGTTGAGTCGACGCATACTGAGCCTGATAACGAAGAGTAAATAAACAAAAACCCATGCCACGGCATGGGTTTTTTATTTTTGAGCGAAGTGGTTATTCGCGCGTGTCTTCTTGTATGGTTACGTTGAGTGTTTTCTCTTCGCCTTTGCGCAAGACGAGGACATCAACGCTGGTACCTGGTCTAAGTTCTGTGACCAGATCCATGACACTTTGGCGGCCGTTAATTTTCTGCCCATCTATCTTCAAAATAATATCTTGCGCTTCAAAGCCAGCTTCGGCTGCGGGACCATTTGGATCAATACCGAGTACCACAATGCCGCCTAGGTGTTCGTTACCGAGCAAGCGGGAAGTCACTGAGTTGATGTCTTGGCCATCAATGCCAATATAGCCACGGATAACTCGTCCATCAGCAATGATTTTTTGCATGATTTTATTGGCTAGCGAGTAGGGAATCGCAAATGAGATGCCATAAGTTTCAAGCTCAGTAGCTTGTTGGAATGAAGCGGTATTGATACCGACTAATTCACCACGGGTATTGACCAAAGCGCCGCCAGAATTACCTTCATTAATCGCAGCATCGGTTTGAATAAATGCTTGGTGGCCGTCGGCGCTAATTGAAGAGCGCCCGGTGGCAGAAATAATGCCGAAGGTGGTGGTTTGACCTAAGTTGTACGGGTTACCAATCGCCAAAACCACATCGCCGACTTTGGGATTATATTGTGGATTAAGAGGAATCACGGGTAAGTTGTCCCCTTCGACGCTTAAGATGGCAATATCGGTGCGACGATCTTTACCGACCAACTGAGCGGCGGCGACACGGCCATCTTGCAGCGCAACAATAATCTGATCGGCTTGAGCCACAACGTGATAGTTGGTAATGATGTAACCTTTTTCACTCACGATAACGCCAGAGCCGAGTCCTTGCGTTAATAGCTTGGAGCGATCATCCTCAGTGTACTTGCGGCTATAAATATTAACGACGGCAGGCGCTGCTTTACGTACTGCGGTATTAAAAGATATTTGCGCTTGCGGACTCATGTCAGTACTTGGTTCGATGCTGGGAGGGAGCACGGTGGAGCGAAGGGAGGGCATGGTGACTAAAAGCAGGACTGCCGTGGCTAAACCCAAGCCAACAGAGCGCAATATGAATTGCAGCATACTTCCTCATCAATCGTAATAGTAAATAAGTTGGGCAAGAATAGCACTAGATGAGAGAAGAAGAAAAGGACAGCGACGATAGAGTGGCTGTCCTTTACAAGCGATGTCGCGTTTTTACCCGTGTCAGTTTAACGAATGACTAAGTAAATACTGCGATCGCCACGTTGAATATTCAACGCGAGTACACCAGGCTGTTTTTCAAGCGCCTGTCTGAAATCAGCTAGGTTCTTAATTCGCTGCCGATTGACACCGATAATGATGTCGCCTTTTTGCAACTGGTAAGCTTCTGCTTTTGAACCTGGCTCGATCGCGCTGACTTTGACCCCTTGAACTGAGTCACTGGCGTTGGTGTTGGTCAACTCAGCCCCAGATAACCCTTCATGCAGTTTGTCAGCTGTGGTTTTGACATTGGTTTGCTCACCGAGCACAACGTCAAATGACTTCTGTTTACCATCACGAACCACACCTAGCGTGATTGATTTTCCTGCGCCCAATGTGGCGACTTTTGCTCGCAGTTCGCTAAATGAGTTTATTGACTTGCCGTTAATCGACACAATCACGTCACCCGCTTCAAGCCCTGCGTTATCGGCAGCGCTGTCTGGCACCACTTGACTAACAAAAGCACCTTTACTTGATTCATAACCTAACGCGTCAGCCAGTTCAGAAGTTATCTCGCCACCTTGAACACCGAGCATTCCGCGTTTCACTTCACCAAACTCAAGGATTTGGGCAGTGAGGTTATTCATCATATTAGATGGAATCGCAAAACCAATGCCGACGTTGCCGCCATTTGGCCCCAAAATCGCAGTGTTAATACCCACCAATTCGCCGTTCAGGTTAACCAGTGCACCACCAGAGTTACCGCTGTTGATTGCCGCATCGGTCTGGATAAAGTTCTCAAAATTTTCAATGTTGAGGCCACTTCGCCCTAACGCTGAAATAATCCCTGAAGTCACTGTCTGGCCGAGGCCAAATGGGTTACCAATCGCGACAGCAAAATCACCGACACGCAATTTGTCCGAGTCGGCTATTTTTACTTCGGTCAGGTTTTTGGCTTTTTCAAGTTTGAGCAGTGCGACATCAGACATCTGATCGCCACCGACAAGTTCGGCATCGTACTCTCGGCCATCATGCAGTTTGACGCGAATCTTTTCTGCGCCATTAATGACGTGGTAGTTAGTCACTATATGGCCTTTGTCTGCATCAATAATAACGCCAGAGCCTAATCCCCGAAATGGACGTTCTTGCAATTGCTCCGTTGGAAAGTCGGGGCCAAAGAAGAAACGAAATTGTTCGGGAACATGCTGTCTAGAGACTTGAGTGCCTTCTACAGAAATGCTGACCACGGCGGGAGTGACTCTTTCCAGCATAGGTGCCAAGCTTGGCATCTGTTCACCACTCACAGCGAACGGCAGGGCTGCCGTTGCCTGAATGGGAGTGATGATTGAACTTAAGCTAAGTGAAAGAACTGTTAATGCGAGCAAAGGTTTTTTCATCGGATACTCCTAATTTATTAACAACCCATGAATCTAATATTTGTACGAAACATTCGAAATCAAGGGACAGTTATCAAGAGTTATGACTAAAAAACCTTAGTAAAGTTCAGCATAATAAGATTGTTGTTATGACGCTTTAGCGGAAACCACGTCTTGAGAGTCGAGAATCTCTTTTTTATGATCTTTTAATAGACCAGTCGAACCTGAAGCGTAATCCTTCGGTGCTTCATTCAGTGGTTGAATATCAGCGCTATGATTGATTTCGCCGTTTTCAACGTTGTCTTGCTGCGTGATCTTCTTAATGAATGGGTTATCTTGTTCTGGAATAGCGGGCAACAATTCGGCAGAGGTTTTGGCCATATGCTGATAAAGCTTGGTGTACTCCTTACCAAGTGAATCGAGCATTTCTGCAGTTTGAGCGAAGTGATCGGTTAGATCTTGCTTCTGTTGTTCTAATTCGAATTTAGCACTGTCTAAATCTTTTTGTACGCTTTTCTGTTTTTTGTAACTTGGTGTGGTGAAACGAGAAATAGCGACACCAAGCACCAGACCAACAAGCAAGCCTACTAGGGCGTAGATCCAAGGCATAATTGCTCCTTATCATTGTTATTTAACATGTTTTTTACTGGTTAGTTACACATGTTCATTGGACATGTTACTATGAGAGCGTAAGCCAATAAAGCAAAATGCATGTGCTCTACATAGCAGTTTAACAGTCTTCTTCATCAGGTAACGAAGCGATGACGCCACTAGAAATCTACCAAAAAGATATAAAAGAACACGGTTTTCAAAAAGATGCGGCTCAACTTCAAGCCGTTTCCGCTCTTGATAGACTCTATCATGAGTTTATTGATTACATGGCGACACCCGTCGAAAAAAAAACACGCTGGCGTAACTGGTTTAATCGACCTGAACCGCAACCACATAACATACCTAAAGGGCTTTACTTTTGGGGCGGTGTTGGGCGTGGAAAAACCTATCTGGTTGATACTTTCTTTGAGGCATTACCGACCGAAAAAAAGATGCGAGTTCACTTTCACCGTTTTATGTACCGCGTACACGATGAACTGAATGCATTAGGTGATGTTAACGATCCATTGGAGCTGGTTGCTGATACCTTTAAAGCAGAGACAGAGATCATCTGTTTTGATGAGTTTTTTGTTTCTGACATTACTGACGCGATGATCTTAGGTACCTTGTTTCAAGCGCTATTTAAACGTGGCGTTATTTTGGTGGCGACATCGAATATCCCACCTAAAGATCTGTACCGCAATGGTTTACAGCGAGCACGCTTCCTTCCAGCGATTGAGCTTATTGAGACCAACTGTGAGGTATTGAATGTTGATAGTGGCATTGATTATCGACTACGGACGCTTGAGCAAGCTGAAATTTACCACTCGCCGCTCGATGAGCAGGCAGACAAGAACCTGCGTCATTATTACGAACAATTAGTTGGTGACAATAAACGTGTCGTCGACTCAATAGAGATTAACCATCGTCAGATTGATGTTATTCAGGCATCGGATGGGGTATTACACGCCAGTTTTGAACAACTATGCCAATCGGCACGCAGCCAAAATGACTATATTGAAATTTCACGTATTTACCATACGGTGCTGTTGGCCGATGTTAAGCAGATGGGATCTACGATAGATGATGCCGCCAGACGTTTTATTGCCTTGGTCGATGAGTTTTATGAGCGTCACGTTAAGTTAATCATCTCGGCACAAGTTGAACTGGGTGCACTATATACCGGTGGTCAGCTAGAGTTTGAATTTAAGCGCTGCCAATCTCGATTGATAGAAATGCAAAGTCATGAATACCTCGCGAGAGAGCATTTAGCTTAAGCTAGGAGCTATCTGGCTTGCCGGGCAAAAAAAAATACCTTTTTTGCCGAAAAGAGGTGATTTTTTCAACTGACTTCTCTATAATCCTGCGACCCACCGTTACTGCAGACCTTGATTATCGAAGGTATTTCGACATAACGGGTCGAGAGTGCAACCACTCGAAGGGGTGTTGACTGGACTCTTAGTCAGTGGGAGCGAAAGCTCCTTAAGTGTAAATCTAAATATTAACGGGTTATTATTAGCATGAAAACTTTCGTTGCTAAACCAGAAACTGTAAAACGCGACTGGTATGTTGTAGACGCTGAAGGTAAAACTCTTGGCCGTCTAGCAAGTGAAATTGCATCTCGCCTACGTGGCAAACATAAAGCTGAATACACTCCTCACGTTGACACTGGTGATTACATCATCGTTATCAATGCAGAGAAAGTTACTGTAACTGGTAACAAGGCTAAAGGTAAAATTTACTACCGTCACTCTGAATTTCCAGGCGGCCTAAAATCAATCACTTTTGAAAAGCTGATTGATCGTAAGCCTGAGATGGCGATTGAGCTAGCGGTTAAAGGTATGCTACCACGTGGTCCTCTTGGCCGTGCTATGTACCGTAAGCTGAAAGTTTACGCTGGCGCTGAGCACAACCATGTTGCTCAACAACCACAAGTACTAGACATCTAATTGGGGATTTCGAAAATGGCAGAGAATCAATACTACGGCACTGGCCGTCGCAAAAGCTCAGCTGCGCGTGTTTTTATTAAACCAGGCAGCGGCAACATTGTAGTCAACAAGCGTAGCCTTGATGAGTACTTCGGTCGTCCAACTTCTCGCATGGTTGTTAAACAACCTCTAGAGCTAGTTGAACTAACTGATAAACTAGACCTATACGTTACTGTAAAAGGTGGCGGTATTTCAGGTCAGGCAGGTGCGATCCGTCACGGTATCACACGTGCTCTAATGGAATACGATGAGTCTTTCCGTCCTGCTCTACGTGCAGCTGGTTACGTTACTCGTGACGCTCGTTGCGTTGAACGTAAGAAAGTTGGTCTACGTAAAGCACGTCGTAAACCACAATTCTCTAAGCGTTAATCTTTTTTCGAAAAGATTTACGTTCAATGCTTGCATTGGAATGTGGATACAAAAGCCTGGCTTCTTGCCAGGCTTTTTTGTTTTTCTACTCTAAAAAAGTCCTATCTCCCCCGTACTTACTGATTGTTTTGTCTTAGTTATACTGCTTTTGTGACCTCATAGGCGATTCGCCTCACAAATGTTACAAAAAGGTAGCTTTATCTTGTCAAAAAGTAGGGTTTTATTTATCATTTGCCATCAAATAAATACAACTAAATTCGTATTTTGTTAGCCATGCTCTTTAAGCGGAATAATAACAATCCACAATGAGCAAATGGGAGAATGTTTGGATGAGCAATGCGCCTTTAAATAACGGTCGCAGACGTTTCTTAACTGCAACAACAGCTGTTGTTGGTGGTTTAGGGGCTGCTGCAGTCGCCGTTCCTTTTATTAAATCTTGGAACCCAAGTGAGAAAGCCAAAGCGGCGGGTGCCCCTGTTGAAGTTGATATCGGTAAACTTGAAGAAGGGCAAATGGTACGCGTCGAGTGGCGAGGAAAGCCGGTATGGGTAGTTCGCCGCGCACAATCAGTGGTTGATATGCTCAAAGATCTTGATGGTCAGTTACGTGACCCTTCTTCAGGCGAAGAACAGCAACCGACTTATGCTCAAAATGCTTACCGCTCAATAAAGCCTGAGTACTTTGTCGCGGTTGGTATCTGTACACACCTCGGGTGTTCACCTACTTATTTACCTGACAGTTTTAGCGAGCAAGTTCAGGGTGTGAAATCAGGATTCTTCTGCCCATGTCACGGTTCGAAATTTGACATGGCTGGACGTGTTTTCCAGGGCGTTCCAGCGCCATTAAATCTAGTTGTTCCTAAACATATGTATCTGAGCGATACCAAGATTATTATCGGTGTTGACGAAGAAGGGGAGGCATAATGCAAGCTCTACTTGATTGGGTAGAAAAACGCATACCCGCAATGAATGCGTACAAGAAGCACCTTTCTGAGTACCCGATGCCGAAGAACTTTAACTTCTGGTATCTGTTTGGCTCATTGGCAATGCTTGTTTTGGTCAACCAAATCCTTACGGGTATTTGGTTAACAATGAACTACGTCCCATCCGGTGATGGCGCGTTTGCCTCTGTTGAATACATCATGCGTGATGTCGAATACGGTTGGTTACTGCGTTATATGCACTCAACAGGCGCGTCAGCGTTCTTTGTTGTGGTCTACCTGCACATGTTCCGTGGCTTAATTTACGGCTCATACCAAAAGCCTCGTGAGCTTCTATGGCTGTTCGGTATGCTGATCTTCCTCGTGTTAATGGCAGAAGCTTTCATGGGATACCTACTCCCTTGGGGTCAGATGTCATACTGGGGTGCCCAGGTAATCATCTCGCTATTTGGTGCGATTCCGGTTATCGGTGATGACTTAACACTATGGATTCGTGGTGACTACGTTATCTCAGGTGCGACGCTAAACCGTTTCTTTGCACTGCACGTTATCGCGTTACCTATCGTGCTGTTATTGCTTATTGTTCTGCACGTACTTGCACTACATGAGGTGGGCTCGAATAACCCTGACGGCATTGAAACTAAACTGCCAAAAGGCTCTATGGGCGATGACTACCAGACGCAGTTTAAATTCCATAAAGACTATACGAAGAAGTACGACATCATCGATTCCGTTCCTTTCCACCCTTACGGGACAGTGAAAGACATGGTTGGTGTGGCTGGATTCTTGTTCCTGTTCTGTTACGTGCTGTTCTTCAACCCAGAGATGGGCGGTTACTTCCTTGAGCCACCTAACTTTGAAGCCGCTAACCCGCTAAAAACACCTGAGCATATTGCGCCAGTATGGTACTTCACGCCGTTCTACGCGATTCTACGTGCGGTTCCAGATAAGCTGCTGGGTGTTATTGCAATGGGCGCATCAATCGTAGTGCTATTCCTTCTGCCGTGGTTAGACCGTTGTAAAGTTCGTTCTTACCGTTACCGCAGTAAGTTCCATTTATTCAATATCATCCAGTTTACGATCAGCTTTATCGCGTTAGGCGTTCTAGGTGCGCTACCTGCAACACCAACTTATACGCTGCTAGCTCAGATCTTTAGCTTAGCTTACTTCATGTTCTTCGTACTGCTGTACTTCTACAGTAAGAACGAAGCGACTAAGCCACTACCAGAAAGGGTGACATTCAAATGAAAAAATGGATTGTAATTTTATTTGCAATGCTGCCTTCATTAGCGATGGCAGCGGGCGCGAAAGTACCACTTGATAAAGCAAACAACGATTTGACCGACCAAGCTTCGCTGCAAAATGGTGCGAAGTTGTTTATGAACTACTGTTTTGCCTGTCACTCAGCGCAATATCAGCGTTATGAGCGTGTCGGGCGTGATATTGGTATTCCTACTGATCTACTTAAAGAGAACCTTATCTTTGATCCTGAAGCTAAGGTAGGCGATCTGATGGAAAATGCTATGAGTGAAGACTCAGCAGCGAAATGGTTTGGTGCTCCACCGCCAGACCTAACGCTTGTGGCTCGCGTGCGAGGTACAGACTGGCTTTACACTTACCTGCGCTCTTTCTATGCAGACCCAAGTCGCCCATTTGGCGTCAACAACATTGTCTTCCCGAGCGTTGGTATGCCTCACGTTCTTGAAGAACTGCAAGGTATCCCTTCACCAGTTTACGAAACGCATATCGTAGATGGTCAGGAAGTGACTAAAGTGGTTGGCGTTGAATCAACTGGCACAGGCGAACTTAACCGTGAAGAGTACGACAACGCCGTGCGCGATCTGGTTAACTTCCTTGAGTACTCAGGTGACCCTGTCAAACTTGAGCGTCATGCTCTAGGTTGGTGGGCGATGGCTTTCCTTGTCATCTTCACTATCGTGGTTGTACTACTGAAGAAAGAGTATTGGCGTGATGTGCACTAATTGTGCTAACATACCGTGCTAATTTCCAATTTTTGAACTTAACAATGGAGGCTTAGCCTCCATTGTTTTTTATTATGTAAGTGTGCTGGAGGGCTCCATGGCTGTAGCTGCCAATAAACGTTCTGTGATGACTCTATTTTCAAGTGCATCTGATATGTATAGCCATCAGGTACGTATTGTTCTAGCAGAAAAGGGTGTAAGTGTTGAAGTTGAGCTTGTCGATGAAGCAAATCTACCGGCTGAGCTGATTGAGCTTAACCCATATAAAACAGTACCAACTTTAGTTGACCGTGAGCTTGCGCTTTACGATTCAAAGATCATCATGGAATACCTAGATGAGCGTTTCCCTCATCCACCATTGATGCCGGTTTATCCTGTGGCGCGCGGTAATAGCCGTCTGATGATTTTCCGCATTGAGAAAAACTGGTACACCCTTGCTGAAAAAGTAGTCAAAGGTAGTGCTGAAGAAGCAGAAGCTGCGCGCAATAAACTGCGTAACGATCTTCTGACTCTTGGTCCTGTTTTCGCTGAGTACGAGTACTTCATGAGTGAAGAGTTCAGCTTGATTGACTGTTACCTAGCTCCGTTACTGTGGCGTTTGCCACAACTGGGTATCGAGCTTGTAGGTCCTGGTTCAAAAGAACTGAAAATTTACATGAACCGCGTCTTCGAACGTGATTCATTCCTCGCTTCGTTGACCGAAGCGGAACGTGAAATGCGTTTGACTCGTTAATTGGCGAGAAGATGGATATCGTAAATATGACACCACGCCGCCCTTACATGCTTCGCGCATTTTATGAGTGGCTGGTCGATAATGATTTAACGCCTCATCTCGTGGTTGACGCGGAAATGTCCGGCGTGCGTGTTCCGGTTGAGTTTGTTCAAGATGGACAAATTATCCTTAATATCGCTCCAAGAGCGGTCGGCAACCTAGAGCTTGGCAACGAAGCGGTGACGTTTAGTGCTCGCTTTAGCGGTCGTCCTCACTCGGTGATTGTTCCTTTGTATGCGGTTCAAGCTATCTATGCGCGTGAAAATGGCGCGGGTACGATGTTTGAACCAGAAGAAGCCTACATGGGTGAGTATCAAGAACCGGGTATTGAAGAGGTAACAGAAGAGCCTCAACCGCTCTCTGTTGCAACCGATAATGATGAGCTTGATGCATCATCAGATGATGAACCGCCAAGACCAAAAGGCCGACCAAGCCTAAGAGTCATTAAATAAAAAAAGCAGCGTTTCCGCTGCTTTTTTTTGCCTTTCTAAAAGTCACTATTCTTGATAAAACGCGCGAATAACTTGCTTTACACCAGACGTATTACGCGCAATCTCAATGGCTTTATCAGCGTGTTGCTGGGAAACGTATCCGAGTAAGAACACTTCTTTATCTTCGGTGATGACTTTAATTTTGATACGGTTGAGCTCAGAATCCGCTAAGAAAGCTGACTTCACTTTGGTTGTGATCCAACTGTCATGGCTGATCTCACCCACTGATAGCGGTGGCTTAACACGTAATTGGTTGTGAATGGTCGTGATGCCTTTGATGTTACGAGCTTGGCTTTCAAATTCGCGTTTGAGTTGTTCGCTATTGACTTGGCCAAGCAACACGACAGTGCCATTGTATGAACTCGCAGTAATGCGTGCGTTACCGCGGAAAGGGGCTTTGTTACCAATGCCAGCCACTTCAAGCTCAATATTATTGTCGTTCCAAATTTCTTGAGTGGTGCGCGGATCGATAACGATATTGGCGGTGGTTGCGGCGCCTGCCACGATCAATCCGGCACAACCAGAGGTAGTGGCGATAAATAGTGACAGTACTAGTAATTTAAATAACTTCATTATTTACATTTACTCTTCGTGGGCGGGGAATAACACCTGATCTATAAGGTCACATAAACAGTGCAAGGTCACCATATGAACTTCATGAATTCGCGCCGTTCTGTGGGATGGAATACGAATCTCGACGTCATGCTCGCCTAATAAGCCAGCCATTTCACCACCATCTTTACCAGTAAGTGCGATGATGGTCATATCACGAGTCACAGCGGCTTCCATCGCCTTGATAATATTTTTGCTGTTGCCGCTGGTTGAAATGGCGAGCAAAATATCGCCAGCTTGACCAAACGCGCGTACCTGCTTCGAAAAAATTTCCTGATAGTGATAATCGTTAGCCACGGCAGTTAAAGTGGTATTATCTGCTGTTAATGCCATACCCGGCAAGCTAGGGCGCTCAGTTTCAAAACGGTTGAGAAGACAAGAGACAAATTGTTGGGCGTTTGAAGAAGAGCCACCATTACCACAGCAAAGGATCTTATTACCATTAAGCAGACTCGAAACCATAGCTTGAGCGGCGTGAGTAATGGCGTCAGGCAAGGCTTCTGCAGCGGCGATCTGAATTTGAATGCTTTCTGTAAAACTGTCTTTAATGCTGTCTAGCATCGATTATCCTTGAGTAATTGCATTTTTTATCCACTCAATTTGTTTGCCCTGTTGGTGAATGGCAATCAAATCAAAGCGAAAATCTGTTGAGTAGACGGATAAGCCCTGTTTGAGTAGCCAAAGATTGGCCGCTTTTATCAGCTTTTGCATCTTATTCCACGTCACGGTTTCAGCCGCGTGGCCATAAGCTTGGCTCTTCCGGTAGCGCACTTCGACAAAGACGATAGTGTGACCATCGCGCATGATCAGATCTATTTCTCCACCTTTGACCGAGAAGTTTCTCTCAATTGGCGACAAGCCGCAACAGATAAGATGCTTTTCTGCTGCGACTTCGTAGTATTCGCCTTGTGCGCGGCTATTGCTTGACACTGTGCTGCGCCCAGCTAATTTCACGCTGTACAATGCAGTTTTGATCGATACTGAGTACGCCAGTATTGCCATCAAGTGTGTAGCCCGACACGATTTTCATTTGTGGTAGGTGTTCCATTAGGCGGTAAGCGTCCATACCAAGCGCTTGCAGACGTCTTTCTGCGTTAGAATCTTTTGGCCATAGCATGTCCATTTGTGCTTGTAACGCTTCATTAGGTTGGATCAATAGTGGAATATCACTGTACATCACGCCCGATAAATCTTCGTATTGCTGACGACCATTATTACTTCGTGAGTTCGAATACAGTTTCGGCGGCAGGGTGTCAGGGTTCACCGCGACTTCAATAAAGGGTTTGATTAAGGTTAACTCGGTAGTTTTAGCAACGATGTAGACGGCGTCGATATCACGGCGACTACGAGGCTGGCTTTCGAGCGCAATATCAAGCAGTGCTTCCATTTGGGCAATGTTCTGTTGGCTGCCTTGCAGGCCGAACACTTGGTTGATATCACGTTGCAATTGGCGTTTATCACCGAAAAGATTAACCGCTACTTGGTTGTCGCTGTATTTGCGCCACTCTTGCTCAAAAGCTTCAACCACCCGTGAACCTAAACGACCCTGAGGCGCCAGAATGAGTGGGTACTGGTAACCTTGCGCGGCAAAATGTTTCGCCGCTTGCGCGACCTCTTGCTCTGGAGAGAGCGCCAGATAACACGTGTTGTTACCCTCTTGAATCTCGTCAGGAATGTTGAGTGCTAGGGTAGGTAATGAATCAACAAAGCTTGCCTGTGCCGCTTGCAATTTTTCGATATTATCTTTCAGCAGTGGGCCAACGACAGAATCAATTTGTTTTTCAATCAAGGTAGCTTCTAACGCTTCGATAGAAACGCTATTGGTATCAATGATGGTGAGTGTGGCGGTTTCATCTCGGTCAGCATCATTCATCATTTCAAGAATGAAACCATCGCGTATAAGCTTCGCTTGTGGGGAAAATTTGCCACTCAGAGGTAACAGCAAAGCCGTATTGACTGGCTTGGTCAGTTCGAGTGCCAAGATGTCTAACAGCGTTTGCGGTGTATAGATCGCTGCGGGATGGTTCGGATGCGCTGTGAGCCACTCTTGAATTGCACGTTTTAACTCTGGCAACTGATTCGAGAGGTTTTTGCTTACTCGTGCCAGATCAAGCCAAGCTAAAAATTGGCGATTGGTCTCTTGCTGAGCGACTTCTTCAAGTTTAAATGCAGAGTATGGATTTAGATTGCGCCAAATCGTATCTGCGGCTTGCTGCTGTTGCTCTTGTTCAAGGTATTGACTAGCCAGTGACGTTTCTCGAGCGACATTTAAACGATCATTTTGCTGAGCAAACAGTGAGGCGCGCAGCTGATGGTAGGCGAGCCACTGCTGGTCGGCTAACTGCCACGAAGGCGCAAAGTTGAGCAGAGATAGCGCTTCTGCGTACTGATTTCTCGCGAACAGCAATTGTGCGCGAGCAAGTTGCCATTCGGCTTGCTGGATGTCGCTAAGCGATTGACGAGCAAGTCGCTTAGAAAGCAGTTGCGCTTGCGTAGTGTCACCCGCTTCAACCGAAGCTTTTAGCGCCATAATCAACCAGTCATTTTGCAGCGAGCCCTGACTGCTGTCAGCGCGCATTAAATAGGTTTGGATCGGTTGATTTGGATCTAAGGTAATATTGACACTTTGTGGCGTCTTGGGTGCAGAAGAACACGCTGCCAGAGTGACAGCAAGTGCTACAGGAGTCAGTAAGCGTGTTACACTGCGACGCTTTTGGTTATTCTTAGCCATGAGTTCTTTATCAAATCCGTATAAAATTGTGTCTATATTAATCGTTGAAGTGATGGTAAACAAATGACAGATAACAAAACCTTACCAAATGAGGTACCGACTCTTTATATCGTTCCAACGCCAATTGGCAATTTGGGTGATATTACTCAGCGAGCAATCGAGGTGCTTTCGAGCGTCGATCTTATTGCCGCTGAAGATACTCGGCATACTGGCAAATTGTTGTCACACTTCAATATTCAAACCAAAACTTATGCTCTCCATGATCATAACGAACAGCAGAAAGCGCAAGTATTAGTCGATAAATTGTTAGCTGGGCACTCTATTGCACTCGTTTCTGATGCCGGCACCCCATTAATTAGTGATCCAGGGTATCATCTTGTCACACAATGTCGTCAGGCTGGAGTTAAAGTTGTGCCGCTGCCAGGAGCATGCGCCGTGATTACTGCGTTAAGTGCATCAGGATTACCTTCTGACCGATTTAGTTTTGAAGGCTTTTTGCCAGCAAAGAGCAAAGGGCGTAAAGATAGATTCCTTGATATCGCCAAAGTGGAACGTACTTGTATTTTTTATGAATCCCCTCATCGCATTTTAGATTCTCTGGATGACATGCTAGAGATTTTAGGCCCTGAGCGAGAAGTGGTGTTGGCGCGTGAGTTGACCAAAACCTTTGAAACCATTCAAGGAATGCCCTTGGGTGAATTGATTGAGTGGGTGAAGTCCGACTCGAATCAGCAAAGAGGAGAGATGGCGCTCCTGATTCACGGTTATCGCACCACAGCAGAGGATACGTTACCCGATGAAGTGACTCGAACTCTAGCGATTTTGACCAAAGAGCTGCCGTTGAAAAAAGCCGCAGCGTTAACGGCCGAGATCTACAATCTCAAGAAAAACGCACTGTATAAATGGGGTTTAGACAACCTAGAGTAGGTCATTAGCGCAATTGTGTTCAAAAAACTACCACTTAGTTGCTTGATTGGGGCATATTTGTGATCTTGCTAGACACTGTGCTCTGAACTCTATACAATCCGCCCCGGAGTTGACTGGGTAGCCGCTGCTTTGTTGATGTCCTTCGGGAGACTGACGTTGAGGTCCTTTTGGATACTGACGTTGACGTCCTTCGGGAGACTGGCAGAGGGGAGGAAAGTCCGGGCTCCATAGAGCAGGGTGCCAGGTAACGCCTGGGAGGCGCAAGCCTACGACAAGTGCAGCAGAGAGAAAACCGCCGATGGCTGCTACCTTTGGGTAGTGAAGCACAGGTAAGGGTGAAAGGGTGCGGTAAGAGCGCACCGGACGGCTAGCAATAGTTCGTTGCAGGGTAAACTCCACCCGGAGCAAGACCAAATAGGCCTCCACATTGCGTTGCTCGCGTAAGGAGGCGGGTAGGTTGCTTGAGCCAGTGAGCGATTGCTGGCCTAGACGAATGGCTACTACCGCGCAAGCGGAACAGAACCCGGCTTATACGTCGACTCCACCTATTCGAAACCCATCGTAACGTAAACTGTTATGATGGGTTTTTTGCTTTTAATTGACCAAATTAATTTTCTTGCGATTAAACTTAGCGCAAAATCACGTGTTCTCACGCGCTAGTGGTGGCGATAAGCCACTAAATCAGTACACTGGGGAATCTTAATTCGTCAATGCGACCGCCACATGAGATAACTATGACCGAAGCATTCAAACACATATCTGTACTCCTTAATGAATCTATCGATGGTTTAGCCATTAAACCAGACGGTATCTATATTGACGGTACTTTTGGTCGCGGTGGTCATAGCCGAACTATTTTATCGAAACTGGGTGACAATGGTCGCCTATACAGTATCGACCGCGACCCACAAGCGATTGCAGAAGCGCAGACCATTGACGATCCACGCTTTACGATTATTCACGGTCCTTTTTCTGGCATGGCGCAATACGCTGCCGACTATGACCTCGTTGGTAAAGTCGATGGTGTCCTGCTTGATCTTGGCGTTTCTTCGCCGCAACTTGATGATGCTGAACGCGGTTTTAGCTTTATGAAAGATGGCCCACTTGATATGCGCATGGATCCAACCTCTGGCATCCCTGTTTCTCAATGGTTGTTGGAAGCTGACTTGGATGACATTACTTGGGTTATTCGCGAGTTCGGTGAAGATAAACACGCCCGTCGTATTGCCAAAGGGATTGTCGCTTACCGTGATAATGCCGAGAACGAGCCGTTAACTCGCACCAGTCAACTGGCTAAATTGATCTCAGAAGCGGCACCGAAAAGTTTCAAAGAGAAAAAGCACCCAGCGACTCGTGCATTCCAAGCTTTTCGCATCTACATCAACAGTGAGTTGGAAGAGATTGATACGGCTTTAAAAGGCGCGGCGAGTATTCTTGCTCCTCAAGGTCGTTTATCCGTGATCAGTTTCCATTCACTTGAAGATCGCATGGTGAAACGTTTTATTCGTAAAGAGAGCCAAGGCCCGCAAGTGCCTCATGGTATTCCGATGACCGAAGATCAAATTAGAGCGCTGGGCAGTGCTAATTTGAAACCTGTCGGCAAAGCGATTAAGCCTTCAGTCGAAGAGGTTGAAGTTAACACCCGATCTCGCAGCTCTGTGCTTCGTATTGCCGAGAAACTATAACCACCATGAGCAGTGCCACTCCAAATCTCGCTAAATTGATCGCCCTTGATCTCTTGGGGGTTGGTCGAGTGCCATTGATCATGTTGATATTGATTTTTACCAGTGCGATGGGGGTTGTGTTTATCACCCATCACACTCGTCAAGCGGTCACGGAAAAAGACCAGGCCCTGGTTGAACGTGAGCGCTTGGATAATGAATGGCGCAATTTATTACTTGAGGAAACCGCGCTGGCTGAGCACAGCCGCGTGCAAGATATTGCTAAGCGCGACCTCGAAATGAAGCGCCCAGATTCTGAAAAAGAAGTCATCGTTAACTTCCCATGAGCAAGAAAGTCAAAGTTGTAGAGCCTAAAAAACAACCACAACCACCAACGCTGATTCGGTGGCGTTTCTACTTGATATTAGTGTTCGTTTTTGCCGCCTTCGCCGCATTGGCTGGGCGTATCGCTTATATCCAAATTTTTGAACCGGATAATCTGATCAAGCAAGGCGATATGCGCTCGGTTCGCGCCAAAACGCTGCACTCCGCTCGTGGGATTATTTCTGATCGTAATGGTGAGCCTTTGGCGGTCAGTGTTCCAGTCGAAGCCGTTTGGGCCGATCCTGTCACTATTTTTAAGCAAGGTGGGCTAGAGGACATTAACCGCTGGTACGCCCTCGCTGATGTACTTGGTTTAAAACGCCAAGACTTAATCGAAAAAATTAAGCGTAATCAAAGTCGTCGTTTCATCTATCTGCAGCGCCAAGTTAGCCCGGCGATGGCGAATTATATCCGTGAGTTAAAACTGGCCGGAGTAGGGCTTAAAGCAGAGTCTCGTCGTTACTATCCTGCTGGTGAGGTAAGTGCCCACTTAGTTGGCGTGACTGGTATTGATGGTCATGGCTTAGAAGGGGTAGAGCGAAGTTACGATAAGTGGCTTACCGGAGAAGCGGGCAAACGCATTATCCGTAAAGACCGCTATGGTCGCGTGGTCGAGAACATCTCCCTTGAGGAGCGTGAAGAAGGCAAACCTCTCGAATTAACCATCGACCAACGGATTCAGGCCATCGCTTATCGAGCGATAAAGCAGGCGGTAGCGGATTATCGTGCTACCTCAGGGTCGGTGGTGATTCTGGATGTTAAAACCGGTGCGGTGTTGGCTATGGTCAATGCTCCCTCATACAACCCTAATAATCGCTCCGACCTACAATCGGCGAAAATGCGTAACCGAGTGATTACTGATGCGTTTGAACCAGGCTCTACGGTCAAACCTTTTGTGGTTTTAGCGGCACTAGAAAATGGTGTAGCTGACGACAGCACGGTGATCGATACTGGTAATGGCATCATGCAGATTGGTGGAAGCCGCGTGCGTGATACCTCAAAGGTTGGTAAAGCGGACTTAACCACGATTCTCAAAAAATCGAGTAACATCGGTGTGGCGAAGTTGGCGCTTGAGATGCCGCTGGAGGCTTTACTTGGTATGTACAGCTCGGTCGGTTTTGGTGAATTATCGGGGCTGAACCTAGTGGGTGAAACACAAGGTATTTTCCCCAACCGTCGCCGTTGGTCTAAATTTGAAATCGCCACACTCTCATTTGGTTATGGTTTGACCATCACACCACTGCAACTTGCTCATGCATATGCCACTCTCGGTAACTTGGGTGAATACCAACCCGTGCACATTATCGAAAGTAACCAACGTGACCTGTCTAAACAGGTGATTGATCGTGAAAACGCGCGCAAAGTATTGGCAATGCTTGAAACCGTGGCGCAACCGGGCGGGACGGCCACCAAAGCCGCGGTGCCTGGTTATCGCATTGCGGCGAAAACGGGAACGTCTCGTAAAGCGATTGCGGGCGGTTATGGTGATGAGTATTTTGCCTACACCGCAGGCATTGCTCCCGCCAGTGATCCGCGTGTCGCGATGGTGGTTGTCGTTAACGAACCTCAAGGCGATAACTATTACGGTGGTTCAGTTGCCGGGCCAGTTTTTGCCGAAATTTTGAAAGGGACGCTGCAAATATTAAATGTGGCCCCTGATGAAAATAGATTTAAACAAGATTAAGTGAGTTTACCATGTCCAAGGAAATGACTTTAGCGGCCTTGCTTGCACCATGGCTGGACATTCGTAGCCATCAAGTGGCCAATACGCCAGTTAAGCAGCTTGAACTCGACAGTCGCAAAGTGACGCCAGGCACCACCTTTGTTGCCATTAAAGGCCATAACCTCGACGGTCGACGTTTTATCCCTGCCGCGATTGAGAGTGGTAGCAATGCAGTGGTTGCTGAGGCGTGTCAAAGTCACCCTCATGGCACTATCGAATATCATGACGCGATTGCTGTTGTGTATGTTGAGCAGTTGTCGGCCCACTTATCTGAATTAGCGGCCAAGCTATACCCGATCACACAGAATCAATTGATTGGTGTGACGGGAACCAATGGTAAAACAACCATTACCCAACTTATCGCGCAATGGCTAGAGTTACTCGACCATAAAGCGGCGGTGATGGGAACGACTGGCAATGGCTTTTTGGCCGATTTACAGCCTGCGGCGAATACCACTGGCAATGCGATTGAAATTCAACACTCTCTTTTCGATTTAGCGCAGCAAGGGGCGCGTTACACTGCGCTGGAAGTCTCTTCGCACGGCTTAGTGCAAGGTCGAGTTAAAGCTCTGCCTTTTGAAGTTGCGGTCTTCACCAATTTAAGCCGTGACCATCTTGACTATCATGGCACGATGCAAGAGTACGCTGAGGCGAAGTTTTTACTGTTTAGTGAGCATAGATGTCGTCACGCGGTGATCAATGTTGATGACGTTGTCGGTGAAAGTTGGCTAACGCGTTTAGATAATGCCATCGCGGTGTCACTCAAGCCTATTGCGCGTCAAGACGGGGTTTGGACCAAGCAGGTAAGTTATTGTGAATCCGGGATTACGCTTGAATTTGATGGTCTATTTGGTCCGGGTAAGCTGAACGTACCACTGATTGGTGAGTTTAACGCTTGTAACCTGCTGTTAGCGATGACGAGCCTACTGGCCTTAGGTCTTGATAAACAGCAATTGCTCGCAACGGCCCCTCAGCTTAAGCCAGTTGTTGGGCGCATGGAGCTATTTACTGCCCCAAACCGCGCGAAAGTCGTGGTCGATTATGCCCACACCCCCGATGCGTTAGAAAAAGCACTCAAGGCGTTACGCGTTCATTGCCAAGGGCAGTTATGGGCGATCTTTGGCTGTGGCGGCGATCGAGATACGGGCAAGCGCCCTATGATGGCAACCATTGGTGAGCAGTTGGCTGATCATGTTATTTTTACCGATGATAACCCACGCAGTGAATCACCAGTCGCGATTGTCGACGATATGCTGGCAGGAATGCAGCATCCGCAACAAGCGATTGTCGAGCACAACCGTTTTGCTGCGCTCAAGTACGCGCTAGCCAATAGCGAAGCACAAGATATCATCTTGCTTGCAGGTAAGGGCCATGAAGATTATCAAGTAATTGGTCAACAGACCATTCACTATTCAGACCGCGAATCCGCGATGCAACTGTTGGAGCAAAATTGATGATTTCACTAATGTTAAGTCAGATTGCTAGCGCGATTGATGCCGAGCTTATTGGTTCGGATAAGGTCATTGCAGCGGTTTCTACTGACACCCGAGCCATCGAGTCTGGTGCGTTATTTATTGCGTTAGCTGGTGAACGTTTTGATGCGCATCACTTCATTGATCAAGCGATCGAGTCTGGCGCTGGTGCGCTGCTGGTGAGCAAAGTTGTAGAGGCTGACGTGCCGCAGTTATTGGTCAAAGACACCAAGCTAGCGCTCGGTCAATTGGCCTCTTTAGTCCACCAAACGTGTCAAACGCCAACAGTGGGGATCACTGGTAGTGCCGGTAAAACCACGGTTAAAGAGATGGTCGCGAGCATCATGGCGCAACAAGGGCGCGTGCTGTTTACGGCGGGTAACTTTAATAATGAGATTGGTGTACCGTTAACTCTATTGCGTTCAGTGCCAGAAGACGATTTTGCGGTGATTGAAATGGGCGCTAATCATATTGGTGAAATCGCTTATACCACGCGTTTAGTGCAACCCGATGTCGCTTTAGTCAATAATGTTGCTGCCGCCCACTTAGAGGGTTTCGGCTCGATAGATGGTGTCAAGCAAGCCAAAGGCGAGATCTACCAAGGTCTTAAGCCTGGTGGTGTGGCGATTGTCAATCGTGATAGCCATGGCGGTGAATATTGGACTGAGGTTTTGGCCGACAAGCAGGTTAAGACGTTCTCGGTCGTTGATTCCAACGTCGATTACTTTGCTAAACACATTTCCCTCAATGCCAGTGGTGAAGCGCAATTTACTTTGGTTTCGCCTCTCGGTGACGCGGCAATTAAGTTGGGCATTATTGGTCAACATAATGTGGCTAATGCACTGGCGGCAACGGCATTAGCGCTTGAACTGGGCGCGAGCCTGTCTATGGTGCAATCGGGTTTAGCATTACTGAGTAAGGTCAAAGGTCGAGTCGAACTGATTGAGCTTAGCGAGCAAATAAAACTGATCGATGATAGCTATAATGCCAGTGTACCTGCGATGAAAGCGGCGGCTGATCTACTGGCTAGTTTTGGCGGCGTTCGTTGGTTAATTTTGGGTAATATGGCCGAGTTAGGTGACGAAAGTCTTGCACTTCATCGTCAAGTCGGGGAACATGCTGCCCCACTCAAATTTGAATATGTGCTTACTTATGGCGCTGATGCGAAAGCGATCAGCAAAGAGTGCGGCGGGCGTCATTTTGATAGCCACCAAAGCATGATTGATTATATTAAACAGCAGATTGAACAACATCCGCATCAACCGCAGACACTATTAGTCAAAGGGGCGAATAGTGCCGGTATGAGTCAGGTCGCTGCTGCTGTCAAGGAGATGTATCCATGATTATTTGGCTCGCAGAGCTGCTACAGCCATATTTTTCATTCTTCCGCTTGTTCGAATACCTATCGTTTCGCGCCATTGTTAGCGTCTTGACGGCTTTGGGAATATCGTTGTGGATGGGCCCAATCATGATCCGCCGTTTGCAGTTATTGCAAATTGGTCAGGTGGTTCGCAATGAAGGTCCGGAGTCTCACTTCAGTAAACGTGGAACGCCGACGATGGGCGGTATTATGATACTGACGGCGATTATCACCACGGTTCTGCTGTGGACTGATTTAAGCAACCCTTATGTCTGGGCGGTTTTGGCGGTCTTGACCGGTTACGGTGCGGTAGGTTTTGTTGATGATTACCGTAAAGTGGTGCACAAAAATACCGATGGTTTGATTGCACGCTGGAAGTACTTTTGGCAATCCGCCATTGCGTTGGTTGTGGCGTTTGCCCTATACGCGCATGGCCAAGATACTGCAGCGACGCAACTGGTTGTGCCATTCTTTAAAGATATCATGCCGCAACTGGGTCTGATGTATATCGTTCTGACCTATTTCGTGATTGTTGGTACCAGCAATGCCGTTAACTTAACAGATGGTCTTGATGGTTTAGCAATTATGCCGACCGTATTGGTTTCGGCAGGCTTTGCCGCGATTGCTTGGGCGACAGGCAATGTCAACTTTGCTAATTATCTGCATATTCCCTATATCCCTCAAGCATCAGAGCTGGTGGTAGTGTGTACTGCGATTGTCGGTGCAGGCCTTGGCTTCTTATGGTTTAACACCTATCCAGCACAAGTGTTTATGGGTGATGTTGGCTCTTTAGCGCTAGGCGGCGCGTTAGGCACGATTGCAGTCTTGGTTCGCCAAGAATTTGTATTGGTGATCATGGGCGGCGTGTTTGTGATGGAAACCTTGTCGGTTATCTTGCAAGTGGGGTCGTACAAATTACGTGGTCAACGCATTTTCCGAATGGCGCCGATTCACCATCACTACGAATTAAAAGGTTGGCCAGAGCCGCGCGTCATTGTGCGTTTTTGGATTATCTCTATTGTGCTAGTACTGGTTGGTCTAGCGACATTGAAAGTACGATAAGGA
Organism: Vibrio sp. NH-UV-68; assembly: GCF_042940635.1. NCBI lineage: Bacteria > Pseudomonadati > Pseudomonadota > Gammaproteobacteria > Vibrionales > Vibrionaceae > Vibrio > Vibrio sp. NH-UV-68. The sequence continues at coordinate 2,525,820 of NZ_CP134975.1, read as the reverse complement.
ACTCGTCACCATGACCACGGATCGTTGGCAGGGTATTGAGAAGGTTGTGGTTGTAGGGCTCGGTATTACCGGGCTCTCTGTCGTTAAGCATATCGCTTCACTACCAAACAGTAAGCAGATTAAGGTCATCGACACGCGGCCTAAGCCACCAGGAAGTGAAGCGCTGCCTGCAGAGGTAGAGCTGCACAGCGGCAGTTGGCGGTTGGACTGGTTATTGGCAGCGGATCTGGTGGTCACTAACCCAGGTATTGCACTCGCGACACCAGAAATTCAACAGGTTATTGCTGCCGGTATTCCTGTCGTCGGTGATATTGAATTGTTTGCGTGGCAAGTTGATAAACCGGTCATCGCGATTACTGGCTCAAATGGGAAAAGTACCGTCACTGACTGGACAGGACAAGTCGCTAAAGCCGCTGGTCTTAAGGTCGGGGTCGGGGGCAATATTGGTGTTCCTGCGCTAGATCTACTTAACCAATCGGCAGATTTATACGTGTTGGAATTGTCGAGTTTTCAGTTAGAAACCACCTCATCTTTAGCGCCCGTTGCCGCGACTTTTCTTAACCTCAGCGAAGATCATATGGACCGCTATGAGGGGATGGAGGATTATCGTCAGGCGAAATTACGTATTTTTGATCATGCCCAAGCGTGTATCGTCAACGCTGACGATAAGCAGACCTATCCTCAGGGTGACAAAAAACGAGTTGAATTTAGCTTAAGTCACCGCACCCAATATTGTGTCGCCGAGCACCAAGGGTGTGAATACTTGTTTAAGCACGACCAACCTCTGTGTCCGACTCAAGCGCTGTCTCTGGTTGGTCGTCACAATGTTGCCAATGCTTTAGTGGTCATTGCCTTACTCAGTGAAGCGGGCGTGGCGATAGAAAAAGGCCTCACGGCACTTAAATCTTACCAAGGGCTGACACATCGCTGCCAAGTAGTTGCAGATAATCAAGGCGTTAAATGGGTTAACGATTCTAAGGCGACCAATGTGGCAAGTACCTTGGCTGCATTAGCCGGATTAAATATTGCGGGTAAGCTCTATTTGTTAGTCGGCGGCGTGGGTAAAGGCGCTGACTTCTCTGAACTTGAGCCAGTATTGGCAACGCTGAACCTTCAGCTATGCTGCTTTGGTCAAGATGGTAACCAGTTTATGTCGCTCCACGCAAGTGCTAAGCGTTTTACTACCATGGAAGAAATCATTCAATGGTTAGCGTCTCAAGTGACATCCGGTGATATGGTGTTGTTGTCACCCGCCTGCGCGAGTTTCGATCAATTTGATAATTTTATGGCTCGTGGCGATCTCTTTACCCAACTCGCCAACGCATACGCATAAAAGACCTAGGGAACTATGCAGATTCGAAACGTTTTTGGCAGTATCAAACGCTGGATGACCACCGCATCACCTGAAGTGTTATACGACCGTCAGTTGGTGTGGATTTCTCTTGGCTTGATGTTAACGGGCCTCGTCATGGTTACCTCGGCCTCGTTTCCGATCAGCTCTCGTCTGACCGAACAGCCATTTCACTTCATGTTTCGCCACGCGGTCTTCTTGGTATTGGCGTTGTCAGCCTCAGCGGTGATCCTGCAAATACCAATGAAGCGTTGGTTAGAGTTCAGTACTTGGTTGCTGCTGCTGTCGATTTTTTTGCTGATCGTGGTGTTAGTGGCTGGTAAATCGGTCAATGGCGCCTCGCGTTGGATCCCTTTAGGCCTATTTAACTTGCAGCCAGCAGAGGTTGCCAAGCTGTCGCTGTTTATCTTTATGTCAGGTTATCTGGTGCGTAAAAGCGAAGAGGTGCGTTCGAGCTTTTTTGGCGGCTTTATCAAACCGATCATTGTTTTTGCCACATTAGCCAGCTTACTTCTGCTTCAACCAGATCTGGGTACCGTGATCGTGATGTTGGTAACCTTGTTTGGTATGTTGTTTATTGCTGGCGCCAAGTTAACCCAATTTTTGGCCTTGATGGTGGTTGGGCTTGTCGCGGTCGCAACCTTAATTTACATCGAGCCGTACCGCATGCGCCGTGTGACATCGTTTATGGATCCTTGGGATGACCCATTTGGCAGTGGTTATCAGTTGACTCAGTCACTGATGGCTTTTGGCCGTGGTGAATGGTTTGGCCAAGGGCTCGGCAACTCGATTCAGAAGCTTGAATACCTCCCAGAAGCACACACTGACTTTGTCTTCGCAGTATTAGCGGAAGAGCTCGGTTATGTTGGTGTGGTCTTGGTATTGATGTTGATATTTAGCCTAGTGACTAAAGCCATTTTTATTGGTCGTAGATCGTTTGAAGGCGGCCAGCTTTTTGGTGGTTACTTGGCCTTTGGTATTGGTATATGGTTTGCCTTTCAATCCTTAGTCAATGTCGGTGCGGCGGCGGGGATGGTCCCAACCAAAGGCCTGACGTTACCTTTGATCAGTTATGGTGGCTCCAGCTTGATAGTAATGTCGATTGCAGTATCGATATTGTTGCGTATTGACCATGAATGTCGCTTAGTGAACGCGACAGACAATAAAGAACAACAGACAGATGAAACAGAATAAAAAATTAATGGTGATGGCTGGTGGTACTGGCGGTCACGTGTTCCCAGGACTTGCGGTTGCGAAACAGCTTCAGTCGCAAGGTTGGGAAATTCGCTGGCTTGGCACCGCTGATCGAATGGAAGCAGACCTAGTTCCCAAACACGGCATTGAGATCGATTTTATCCAAGTAAAAGGTCTACGAGGTCAAGGTATTGGTCGTTTGATTAAAGCACCATTTCAGATTATTAATGCCATTATCCAAGCCAAAGCACATATGAAACGTTGGCAGCCTGATGCCGTATTGGGTATGGGTGGTTATGTCAGTGGCCCTGGCGGCATTGCTGCTTGGTTGTTGGGCATCCCAGTCGTGCTGCATGAACAAAATGCGGTCGCGGGGTTAACCAATCAATGGTTATCAAAAATTGCCAAACAGGTTTTTCAAGCTTTTCCGGGGGCATTTCCTGCCGCACAAGTGGTTGGAAATCCAGTGCGTGAGGATGTGGTTGCGATTGAAGCACCAGCGCAACGTTTGGCAGACCGTCAAGGCAACATCCGTATTTTAGTCATGGGTGGTAGTCAGGGGGCGCAAATCCTTAATCACACCTTGCCTGAAGTGATGGCGAAATTGGGTGATGGCTATGAAATTCGTCACCAAGCTGGGAAAAACAATCAGCAGCAGGTGATGCAAGCGTATCAGCGCAATCATGTTGAGCACGCTGAAGTGGTTGAGTTTATCGATGATGTTGCTGGCGCGTATCATTGGGCCGATTTATTGGTGTGTCGTTCTGGGGCACTAACCGTGTCTGAAGTGTCAGCGGCTGGTGTTGGAGCGATCTTTATTCCGTTTATGCATAAAGATAGGCAGCAAGCTCTCAATGCGGATCACCTTGTCGCCTGTGGCGCGGCTAAGATGATCGAGCAGCCACAATTGACCGCTGATAAGCTGGCGAATGAGATTCAAGCGCTTGATCGTGATGCCCTTATCAAGATGGCACAAAAAGCACGTCAGGCAGCACAGTTAGACGCAGATAAAGTAGTGGCACAGGCCATTATCTCGCTGACGAAGTAACGAGAAGAATTATGACAGTTCAACACAAACAAGATTTAGCGCAAATTCGCGCAATAGTGCCTGAAATGCGTCGGGTAAAATGCATCCACTTCATTGGTATTGGTGGCGCGGGTATGAGTGGCATTGCCGAAGTGTTACTCAACGAAGGCTACCAAATTTCTGGTTCGGATATTGCGGAGAACCCGGTCACTCAACGTCTGAGTGAAAAAGGCGCAACCGTCTACATCGGTCATACCGAGCAAAATGTTGCTAAGGCCAGCGTTGTTGTGGTTTCTACCGCGATTAACGAAGAAAATCCTGAGATCATAGCGGCTCGATCTGCGCGTGTTCCCGTGGTTCGCCGCGCTGAGATGCTGGCAGAGTTGATGCGTTTTCGTCACGGCATCGCCGTCGCGGGGACTCATGGAAAAACCACCACTACTGCTCTAGTGACCCAGATTTATTCTGAAGCTGGACTGGATCCTACTTTCGTCAATGGTGGCTTAGTCAAAAGCGCGGGGACGAATGCCCGTCTCGGATCGAGTCGTATCTTGATTGCAGAAGCGGATGAGAGCGATGCGTCATTCCTCCACTTACAACCTATGGTGAGTATAGTCACGAATATCGAAGCCGATCATATGGACACTTATGGTGGTGATTTCGAAACACTCAAACAAACCTTTATCGACTTTCTCCACAACCTGCCATTTTATGGCCAAGCGATTGTGTGTGTCGATGACCCTGTTATTCGTGAGCTGATCCCAAAAATCAGTCGCCAAGTCATTACTTATGGCTTTTCTGAAGATGCTGATGTTCGTATCGATAATTATCGTCAACAAGGCCAACAAGGTCAGTTCACTGTGATTCGTCAGGGTAAAGCCGATCTTGAGATTACTTTGAATATCCCAGGTCGCCATAATGCGCTCAATGCCTCTGCGGCGATAGCCGTTGCCACCGAAGATGATATTGATGACGAAGCTATCTTGCGCGCGATGGCGGGCACTCAGGGCACTGGGCGTCGTTTTGACCATCTTGGTGAATTTGATACCGGAAATGGTCATGCCATGCTAGTGGATGATTACGGACACCACCCGACGGAAGTTGATGTGACCATTCAGGCGGCGCGTAATGGTTGGCAAGAGAAACGTTTAGTCATGATCTTTCAACCGCATCGCTACAGTCGAACACGCGATCTCTATGATGATTTTGCTAATGTCCTGGAACAGGTCGATGTACTCATCATGCTGGATGTTTATTCTGCAGGTGAAAAGCCGATTGCAGGAGCCGATGGCCGAGCTCTGTGCCGCACCATTCGTAGTCGTGGTAAGCTTGACCCTATTTTTGTCCCAGATAGCAATGGGTTACCGTCGGTTCTCGCCAATGTTTTACAAGATGGTGACTTGGTATTAACTCAAGGTGCTGGCGATGTTGGTAAGGTGGCAAAACAGTTAGCTGCTTTTGAGTTAAATATCGATAAGATGGTTAAAGCTTAACTGATACATCGATTTTTAACTATTTGTGTCACTTATTGCATTTTAAGTAACGATTTCTCACTTTCAGTGTTTGATACTTTTAATCACGCCAGTATAATCCGAAGGTTAAAGTAAGTGCTTTTGCCTCTATTTATACGAAATGAGATAGGGAAAATAAGCGAGCTAATGGCAAGGACTATGGACTTTGATTAAATATGCTTTTAATGAAGGCCGTCGTTTAACCCCAGCACCACTGGTAAAAGAGCATGCCGTAGGTGGCAGCTTTTTGTTGGTGGTTTTGTTGTTGATAGGCTCTCTTCTCTACTCCACGATTTCTTGGATGTGGGATGACCAGCGGCTTCCCTTGTCTAATATTGTGCTTCAAGGTGAATTACATTATGTCTCGGCACTGGATGTTCAACGCGCATTTGCGCAGTTAGGACATGTGGGCACATTTATGTCGCAAGATGTTAATGTACTTCAACAAGTGGCAGAGTCCATTCCTTGGGTATCGCATGCGTCAATTCGTAAACAGTGGCCAGATACCGTGAAAGTCTTTTTGACTGAGCACCATGCGCAAGCAATCTGGAACGGCAACGCACTACTTAACGACCAAGGTCATATTTTTGATGGTGATATTGGTAAGCTAGACCAAGAACGGGTCAAACTGTATGGTCCGGCTGAAACCAATCAAGAAGTGTTGTCTATTTGGCGCGATATTAGCCCTAAATTTACCGCATTAAACTTAACCATTACTTCTTTGGTTTTAAATGATCGCCGTGCATGGCAAATCATTCTCGATAATGGTATTCGTCTCGAGCTTGGTAAAGAATCATTACAGGAACGCATCGAGAGATTCGTGTTCTTATATAAGAATTTGGGTAGCGACACTCAGCGAGTGAGCTACATCGACCTCAGGTATGACACGGGAGCCGCCATTGGTTGGTTCCCAGATCAAGCGTTGGAACAAGAGAGTACAGATGACTAAGACCGCTGATGACAGCATTATTGTTGGTCTTGATATAGGCACTGCAACCGTATCGGCTCTCGTGGGTGAAGTATTGCCTGATGGTCAAATTAATATAATTGGCGCAGGCAGTAGTCCTTCCCGAGGGATGGATAAAGGCGGTGTTAACGACCTAGAGTCAGTAGTAAAGTCGGTACAGCGAGCGGTGGATCAAGCTGAGCTAATGGCTGAGTGTGATATTACCAATGTATTTATTTCGCTTTCAGGGCGACATATCGCAAGCCGTATCGAAAAAGGGATGGGAACCATTTCTGACGAAGAGGTTTCTCAAGAGGATATGGATCGGGCTATTCATACTGCTAAATCTATCAAGATTGGTGACGAACAGCGCATTCTTCATGTAATTCCCCAAGAATTTACTATCGATTATCAAGAAGGGATTAAAAATCCGCTAGGTTTATCAGGAGTGCGCATGGAAGTTAGCGTGCACTTGATCTCTTGTCACAATGATATGGCAAGAAATATTATTAAAGCGGTAGAACGTTGTGATCTCAAAGTTGAGCATCTGGTTTACTCCGGTTTAGCGGCAAGTAACGCCGTCATTACCGAAGATGAACGTGAGCTAGGCGTTTGTGTCGTCGACATTGGTGCTGGTACGATGGATGTCTCGATTTGGACTGGTGGTGCATTGCGTCACACCGAAGTGTTCTCCTATGCGGGGAACGCAGTAACCAGTGACATCGCTTTTGCTTTCGGCACACCAGTGAGTGACGCCGAAGAGATTAAAGTTAAGTATGGCTGCGCATTAAGCGAGTTAGTCAGCAAAGATGATACGGTTAACGTTCCAAGTGTCGGTGGGCGTCCTTCGCGCAGTTTGCAACGACAAACGTTGTCGGAAGTGATTGAGCCTCGTTATACTGAGCTTATGGGATTAGTTAATCAAACTATCGATACCGTACAAGAAAAACTGCGTGAAGAGGGGATTAAACACCATCTAGCAGCAGGTGTGGTGCTCACTGGTGGAGCGGCACAAATTGAAGGATTGGTAGAGTGTGCGGAGCGTGTCTTCCGCAACCAAGTTAGAGTCGGCAAACCACTAGCGGTGAGCGGCCTAACCGATTACGTTAAAGAGCCGTATCATTCTACGGCAGTTGGTTTACTTCATTACGCGAGAGATGCGCGGATAAATGATGAAACTGAATACAGCGAGCCTGCTCGCAGTTCAGTGACAAGTTTGTTTGATCGCTTGCGTAATTGGATACAAAAAGAGTTTTAACCTGAGCAGCAGGAAAAACGGAGATAACACATGTTTGAACCGATGATGGAAATGTCTGACGATGCGGTAATTAAAGTCGTTGGGGTTGGTGGCGGTGGCGGTAATGCCGTTGAACACATGGTACGTGAATCCATCGAAGGTGTTGAGTTTATTAGTATAAATACTGATGCTCAGGCGCTTCGTAAAACCAGTGTGAATAGCGTTATTCAGATTGGTGGTGATATGACCAAAGGACTTGGTGCAGGTGCAAACCCTCAAGTTGGCCGTGACGCAGCTCTCGAAGATCGCGATCGCATTAAAGAAGAGCTGGCTGGTGCCGATATGGTATTTATCGCAGCAGGTATGGGTGGTGGTACAGGTACAGGTGCAGCCCCGGTGATTGCAGAAGTAGCAAGAGAGTTGAATATCTTGACTGTTGCTGTTGTGACTAAACCATTTAGCTTTGAAGGTAAAAAGCGTTTAGCTTTTGCTGAGCAGGGAATTGAAGAGCTTTCTAAACATGTTGACTCGTTAATTACGATTCCAAACGAAAAGCTACTCAAGGTACTTGGTCGTGGTATTACACTACTTGAAGCCTTTGCGAGCGCGAACGATGTATTAAAGAATGCAGTACAAGGTATTGCAGAACTGATTACTCGTCCGGGTATGATTAACGTCGACTTTGCTGACGTACGCACAGTGATGTCGGAAATGGGTCATGCCATGATGGGTAGCGGTGTTGCTAAAGGTGAAGATCGTGCTGAAGAAGCGGCAGAAATGGCAATTTCTAGCCCGCTACTTGAAGACATCGATCTTGCCGGAGCGCGTGGTGTGCTAGTCAACATCACTGCGGGTCTAGATATGCGACTTGATGAGTTTGAAACTGTCGGTAACACAGTCAAAGCCTTCGCATCAGACAATGCAACCGTTGTTATTGGTACTTCATTAGATCCAGATATGGCTGATGAAATCCGCGTAACTGTGGTTGCGACCGGCATTGGTAACGAGAAGAAACCTGATATTACGCTAGTTGCGGGCGGTAAAGCGAAAGTTGCACCTGTTGCCCAGCCACAAAATCAACCACAAACGACGCCTGCTCAGCAGAACGTCAATAAAGTGGAAGAAAAAACGGCACCAACTTTGCAAGATAAACCTCAGATGAATCCTCAGCCAACGACAACACCATCAGGCTCAGGTGCAGGCCAAAGTGCGGCACCTAAAGCAGATAAAGAGAGCGGATATCTTGATATTCCAGCGTTCTTACGTCGTCAAGCTGATTAAAATAGCTACAATTTGACACTGTTCAATTTTGTGGTAGCATGCACGGTCAATATCGCTATTGACCGTGATATGTGGCAATTATACTGAGGCAAAGTAGATGATCAGACAACGTACTCTGAAAGAAATAGTGAAAACAACTGGTGTGGGACTCCACTCTGGTCGTAAAGTGACGCTAACTCTTCGCCCAGCTGCCGCTAACACAGGCATTGTATATCGCCGAACTGACCTTAATCCGCCAGTCGATTTTCCTGCGGATCCGGCGTCTGTACGCGACACCATGCTGTGTACTGCACTGGTTAATGACGAAGGCGTACGTATTTCTACGGTTGAGCACTTGAGCGCAGCTTTAGCGGGCATGGGAATCGATAACATTGTTGTTGAAGTCGATGCTCCTGAAATTCCGATTATGGACGGCAGTGCCAGCCCATTCGTATTTTTGCTGCAACAAGCGGGTATCGAAGAACAAAATGCACCAAAGCGTTTCATCCGGATTAAGAAACCAGTGCGTTTTGAAGATGGCGATAAGTGGGCAGAGTTTTTGCCATTCAATGGCTTCCGTATGGATTTCGAAATTGAATTCAGCCATCCTGCAATAGAGTCTGATGAACAGCATCTTCTTTTCGACTTCTCATCACAAGGCTTTGTTAAAGAAATCTCTCGTGCACGTACGTTTGGTTTTATGCGCGATATCGAGTACCTACAGTCACAAAATTTGTGTCTAGGGGGAAGTTTCGATTGTGCCATCGTTTTGGATGAGTATCGTATCCTTAACGAAGAAGGTCTGCGTTTCGAAAACGAATTTGTTACCCACAAAGTATTGGACGCGATCGGCGACCTTTACATGTGTGGTTATCCCATTATCGGTGAATTCCGTGCCTTTAAATCTGGCCACGGTCTAAACAACCAGCTACTGCGTTCAGTATTGGCAGATCAAGAAGCATGGGAATGGGTGACCTTTGAACAAGAAGAGACATCACCAGTCGCATTTGCAGAGCCGAATTTGGTTCTTGCCTAAGTTTCCGTTTTAAATAAAAAAGCCAGACGTTTGTCTGGCTTTTTTATTTGTATTAGTCGCGTTTGGCAAGTTTAGCGAGGCTTTCTAACCGTGCTTTGACCTTTGGTGAGGCGCCGCTTGCTACCATTTCTAGGTATTGGGCCGCGGTTGATGAGATCGGATCGCGTGGCTTAGACTCTGGCTTATTGCGTTTTTTCGTACGATACAGCTCAGGATTAATCTGCACAGAGACGGCAATCAGACGCGCGAAACCTTGCGACCTTAACTGGCTGAGAATACTCAACCGTTCGTAATCGATTTTCATTTTGATCCCAGCGCTAGCGACTTCTAGGATCAATTGATTGTCACGAATATTTGCCGCGCGGCAATGATCTTCCGTGCCTCTTGGTAGGATAGCCCGCAGTGCTTTATTGATCGTTAAGATCTCTTGAGCATGTTGTTGTAACTGCGCAAATCTTGAATCGGCGATAATTTCATCGCCGAGTGTAGGACGGTGATCTCTCATTACGCACCTCAATTAAATTCAACCACCCCATTTTAGTCAATGGTGTGCAGCGAAGATAGAGCAAAGGATGAATAAACTTTATTATATAACGTCAAAAAATAAAGAATGCTTCAAACAAATCATCATGTTATTGGTTGTTAGGATGAAAATTTCATAAACTACCCACCACTATAATGATATAAGCCTTGAAATTTAACGTTCTCATCTCAATATCTGAGTAAAGTGATTTATCTCAGTATTCTTAGTTCAAAACTGTTAGAGACTGAAGGCATTAAAAGTAGATCGGGCCCGATCTGAATTAAAGAGAGATTCATAGCAAATGATAACTAAGCTACTGACAAAGGTAATTGGCAGTCGCAATGACCGAACACTGCGCCGCTTGAAAAAAATTGTCAAAGAGATTAATAATTACGAGCCTACGTTTGAAGCCCTTTCAGATGAAGAGCTAAAAGCTAAGACCATTGAATTCCGCCAACGCTTAGAGCAAGGCGACACCTTAGATAAGCTTTTACCTGAAGCATTTGCAACGGTACGTGAAGCGTCGAAGCGTGTGTATGGTATGCGTCATTTCGATGTGCAGCTTATTGGTGGTATGGTTCTGAATGCTGGCCAAATCGCAGAGATGCGTACTGGTGAAGGTAAGACCCTAACGGCAACGTTACCTGCTTACTTAAACGCGCTTAAAGGCGCAGTTCACGTCGTGACTGTCAACGACTACCTAGCGAAGCGTGATGCGGAAACTAACCGAGTACTATTTGAATTCTTAGGTATGACGGTCGGCATTAATGTGCCAAATATGCCGCCGCAAGAAAAGAAACAAGCTTATCAGGCGGACATTCTTTACGGTACCAACAACGAATTTGGTTTTGACTACCTACGTGACAACATGGCTTTCCGCACGGAAGATCGCGTCCAGCGTGAGCGTTTCTTTGCCGTAGTGGATGAGGTTGACTCAATCTTAATCGATGAAGCGCGTACACCACTGATTATTTCAGGACCTGCAGAAGACAGCTCTGAGCTTTACGCCCGCATTAACACTTTGATTCCTCTCCTGCAGCAGCAAGATAAAGAAGATTCAGAAGAGTACCGTGGCGACGGTCACTACACCGTTGATGAGAAATCTAAGCAAGTTCACTTGACCGAAACGGGTCAAGAGTTTGTTGAAGATTTGATGGTCAAAAATGGCTTGATGGAAGAGGGAGATACCCTTTATTCACCAACCAACATTAGCCTACTTCACCACGTTAATGCCGCGCTGCGTGCACACGTGTTGTTTGAGAAGAACGTTGATTACATCATCAACGAAGAGGGCGAAGTGGTTATCGTTGACGAACATACCGGTCGTACCATGCCGGGTCGTCGCTGGTCTGAAGGCTTGCATCAAGCGGTGGAAGCAAAAGAAGGCGTTAAGATCCAAAACGAAAACCAAACCTTAGCTTCGATCACTTTCCAGAACTACTTCCGTCTGTATGAAAAACTTTCTGGAATGACAGGTACCGCTGATACAGAAGCCTTCGAGTTCCAGTCGATTTATGGTCTGGAAACCGTGGTTATTCCGACCAACAAACCGATGATCCGTGACGATATGCCGGATGTCGTTTACCGCACCGAAGCAGAAAAGTTTGCGGCGATCATTGAAGATATCAAACAGCGTGTTGAGAAAGGTCAACCAACCTTAGTTGGTACCGTGTCGATTGAAAAATCAGAGCTACTTTCCAATGCACTTAAGCAAGCTAAGATTAAACACAATGTCCTAAACGCGAAGTTCCACGAACGCGAAGCAGAAATTGTTGCTGAAGCGGGCATGCCTGGCGCGGTCACGATCGCAACCAACATGGCGGGTCGTGGTACGGATATTGTGCTTGGTGGTAGCTGGCAAGCGAAAGTCGACATGCTCGACAATCCGACTCAAGAGCAGATCGACGAAATTAAAGCGCAATGGAAAGTTGTTCATGACCAAGTGCTCGAGGCCGGTGGTCTGCATATTATCGGTACTGAGCGTCACGAATCTCGTCGTATCGATAACCAGTTACGTGGTCGTTCTGGCCGACAAGGTGATGCGGGTTCTTCTCGTTTTTACCTATCGATGGAAGACTCACTGCTGCGTATCTTTACTTCGGATCGTATGGCGAGCTTGATCCAAAGTGGTATGGACGAGGGTGAGGCGATTGAATCGAAAATGCTCTCTCGTTCGATTGAGAAAGCGCAACGTAAAGTTGAAGGCCGTAACTTTGATATTCGTAAACAGCTTCTAGAGTACGATGACGTTGCCAACGATCAGCGTAAAGTGGTTTATGAATTGCGTGACGAGTTGATGAGTGCTGATGATATCAGTGAGATGATCGAACACAACCGTCAAGACGTGCTTACTGCTGTGATTGATGAGTACATTGCGCCGCAATCTTTAGAAGATATGTGGGATGTCGAAGGGCTACAAGAGCGTTTGAAGAACGATTTCGATATCGATGCACCGATCAAGCAATGGCTTGAAGAAGATGACAAGCTGTACGAAGAAGCACTGCGTGAGAAAATCCTAGCGACGTCTGTTGAAGTCTACAAACAGAAAGAAGAAGTAGTGGGTGCTCAAGTACTGCGTAACTTCGAAAAATCGGTGATGCTGCAAACGCTCGACTCATTGTGGAAAGAGCACTTGGCCGCCATGGATCATCTTCGTCAAGGTATTCACCTACGTGGTTATGCTCAGAAGAACCCGAAACAAGAGTACAAGCGAGAGTCGTTTGAACTGTTTGAAGGCTTGTTAGAAGCACTGAAAACGGATGTGATTACTATCTTGTCGAAAGTTCGTGTCCAGCAGCAAGAAGAAGTTGAGCGCATGGAAGCTCAACGTCGAGCTCAAGCTGAAGAAGCGGCGCGCCGCGCACAAGCGCAGCACGCTTCGGCTGAAAACCAATTGGCTGATGACGAAGAGTCTCAAGGCGCTCACCAACCTATGGTTCGTGAAGATCGTAAAGTTGGTCGTAATGAGCCTTGCCCGTGTGGTAGCGGCAAAAAATACAAGCAGTGTCACGGTCAAATTAACTAATTAGATCTGTGTCATTAAATATCAAGAGTCGCTTAGGCGGCTCTTTTTTTAAGGAAAAATCGATGAAAAGAGTTCATATCGTCGCGGGTATTATTTTTAATCAAGACAAATCCGAGATCTTTATTACTAAACGACCTGATGATAAGCACAAAGGGGGCTTTTGGGAGTTTCCTGGTGGTAAAGTTGAAGCGGGAGAAACGATTGAACAAGCGATGCGACGCGAGTTAGAAGAAGAGATCGGAATTGTGGTGACTGAGCAAAGTCATTTTGAGCACCTTGAATTTGATTACTCAGATAAGTCGCTAAAATTCGATTTTATCTTGGTGTCACAATTTGACCACCAGCCTTATGGCAAAGAGGGACAACAAGGTCTATGGGTTGAGGTTAAAGCGCTGAAGGACTATGCATTCCCAGAAGCCAACGTACCGATCCTCGAGCGAGTGATAAAAGAGTTTGCTTAACGTCTGGTCACGTCACGTGAATGTTGATAGTTTAGTGATACAAATTGGAATGGCTGCGAAATAGCAGGGATCAAAACAACGGAGAACAATGCAATGGTAAGAATTGCAATTGCAGGTGCGGCAGGTCGTATGGGTCGCAACTTAGTAAAAGCATCATACAATAACGAAAATGCTACCGTGGCCGCTGGCTCTGAGCGTCCAGAATCTTCTTTAGTGGGCGTCGACTTAGGTGAACTATGCGGTGAAGGAAAGTTTGATGTCGTTGTCACCGATGATCTTACCAAAGAGATTGAACAGTTTGATGTGATTATTGATTTCACGGCACCTGTGAGTACCCTTGCGAATCTAGAGCTGTGTCGTCAGCACGGTAAAGCCATTGTAATCGGCACCACTGGGTTTTCTGATCAAGAACGTCAGCACATCGATGCTGTGGCGAAACAAATCCCTGTTGTGATGGCGCCAAACTATTCGGTTGGCGTTAACTTGGTGTTTAAGTTACTCGAAAAAGCGGCGCAAGTGATGGGAGACTATTGTGATGTCGAGATAGTCGAAGCGCACCACAGGTTTAAAGTTGATGCGCCATCAGGCACAGCGATTGGAATGGGTGAGGCGATTGCTGGCGCAATGGGCAATAAACTGAATGATGTGGCGGTTTATTCGCGTGAAGGCATTACGGGTGAACGTAGCAAAGATGAGATAGGTTTTGCCACCATTCGTGCTGGTGACATTATTGGTGAGCACACTGCCATGTTTGCAGATATCGGCGAACGGGTTGAAATTACCCACAAAGCGACAGATCGAATGACATTTGCCAATGGTGCGGTCAAAGCAGCCGTGTGGCTTAACGGTAAACCGGCTGGTTTTTATACCATGACTGACGTTTTGGGCCTAAACGCTCTATAGCGGTTGAGTTTAGTGAGATTTCTTCACGACTAAATGAAATGTCGAATTAGATATTTATGCGCTGGGCTTGCCCGGCGTTTTTTGTATTCTGCCTATTATAGAGGGTGTCGTACTATTAATGAGTGCCTTTGTATGCTGGGTTTTTGTTGTTTGTTTTGGGTGTTAAGGCGTGGTTTTCCATTTAGTGCTGCAAAAAAGTAACTTTTATCTTGGTGTGCAACGATTGCGCAAATGAGTTGACAAAAAGTGTGATCTAGAGTTTGCTGTAGAGGGTCGGTTTTTACTAAAAATCATCTTGATGGCCAGTAGGTCGAGTTAAACTTGTGTTTTTAACGCTTTTGATGCCTTTTTGCTCTTAAGTGTGTTAAATAATAAATTTATTTTCGACTCTCTGTTGACACAAGTCAAAGGCATCATTAGAATACCGCCAATTTGTCTCAAATACCTATTTTCGCGTGTTTATTGCGTTAAGGAAGGCAAATTTGCAGTTAAATTTATTATTTTTGCATTTTTATTCTGGAGGTTGTCTTGAGTAAATCAGCACTGTTAGTCCTAGAAGATGGGACAGTGTTCCACGGTGTTTCCATTGGAGCAGATGGGTCATCCGTTGGTGAAGTAGTTTTTAATACCTCGATGACGGGGTACCAAGAAATCCTCACTGATCCTTCCTATTCCCAACAGATCGTCACCCTTACTTATCCCCACATTGGCAATACCGGTACTAATACCGAAGACGAAGAATCCTCTTCCATCCATGCACAAGGCCTTGTGATCCGCGATCTCCCACTTATCGCTTCTAACTTCCGAAATGAACAATCTCTTTCTGATTACCTAAAGTCGCAAAATATTGTCGGCATTGCAGACATCGATACGCGTAAGCTAACTCGTATTCTGCGTGAAAAGGGTGCGCAAAATGGTTGTATCTTGGCGGGCAATAATCTTGATGAAGCCTTAGCATTAGCAAAAGCGAAAGAGTTCCCTGGATTGAAAGGCATGGATCTGGCGAAAGAAGTCACGACCAAAGAAGCGTATCCATGGAAGCAAGGTTCGTGGACCCTGAAGGGTGGTCTGCCACAAGCGCAAGATGATAGCGAGCTGCCTTATCACGTCGTTGCTTATGACTTTGGCGCAAAGCGCAACATTCTACGCATGCTCGTTGATCGCGGTTGCCGTTTAACGGTTGTTCCTGCTGAAACTTCGGCTGAAGATGTGCTGGCTCTTAACCCAGATGGCATATTCTTATCAAATGGCCCTGGTGACCCAGAACCATGTACTTACGCGATTGAGGCGACTAAAACTTTCCTTGAGAAAGAGCTGCCAATTTTTGGTATCTGCCTTGGTCACCAAATTCTCGCGTTAGCGTCAGGTGCACAAACGGTGAAAATGAAGTTTGGTCACCATGGTGCGAACCATCCGGTCAAAGATTTAGATCGTAATGTTGTCATGATTACTTCGCAAAACCATGGTTTTGCTGCGGATGAAGCGACGTTACCTGAAAACCTTCGCGCCACACACGTTTCACTATTTGATGGCTCTTTACAAGGTATTCACCGTACTGACAAACCAGCATTTAGTTTCCAAGGTCACCCTGAAGCGAGCCCAGGTCCACACGACGCAGCCCCGCTATTTGACCACTTTATCGAACTAATTAAACAACACAGCGCTTAATTCGGAGTAGTAGATAATGCCAAAACGTACTGACATTCAAAGTATTCTAATTCTTGGTGCTGGTCCGATTGTTATCGGTCAGGCATGTGAGTTTGACTACTCTGGCGCCCAAGCATGTAAAGCGCTTCGTGAGGAAGGCTACCGAGTTATTCTGGTGAACTCTAACCCAGCCACTATTATGACTGACCCTGACATGGCCGATGCGACTTACATCGAGCCAATCCAGTGGGAAGTGGTGCGTAAAATTATCGAAAAAGAGCGTCCTGATGCGGTTCTACCGACCATGGGTGGTCAAACTGCGTTGAACTGTGCTCTTGATTTAGAGAAGCATGGAGTTCTTGCCGAGTTCGGTGTTGAGATGATTGGTGCAACGGCTGACGCGATCGATAAAGCAGAAGACCGTTCACGCTTCGATAAAGCAATGAAATCGATTGGTCTTGAATGTCCAACCGCTGATACTGCGAAAACCATGGAAGAAGCGTACAAAGTTTTAGACATGGTTGGCTTCCCTTGTATCATTCGCCCATCGTTCACCATGGGTGGTACGGGTGGCGGTATCGCGTACAACAAAGAAGAATTTGAAGAAATCTGTCGTCGTGGTTTGGATTTATCACCAACCAACGAACTTCTTATCGATGAATCACTTATCGGTTGGAAAGAGTACGAGATGGAAGTGGTTCGTGACAAAAACGATAACTGCATCATCGTATGTGCGATTGAAAACTTTGACCCAATGGGTATTCACACCGGTGACTCAATTACGGTGGCTCCAGCACAAACGCTGACAGACAAAGAATACCAACTAATGCGTAATGCATCATTGGCAGTACTGCGTGAGATTGGTGTTGAAACGGGTGGTTCAAACGTCCAGTTTGGTATCAATCCGAAAGATGGCCGTATGGTTATCATCGAGATGAACCCACGTGTATCTCGTTCTTCGGCACTTGCTTCTAAAGCAACGGGTTTCCCAATCGCTAAGATTGCCGCGAAACTGGCTGTTGGCTTCACGCTAGATGAGCTAATGAATGACATCACTGGCGGCGCAACGCCAGCATCATTCGAACCAACAATCGACTACGTAGTGACTAAGATTCCTCGTTTTAACTTCGAGAAATTTGCTGGAGCTAACGATCGTCTTACGACACAAATGAAGTCGGTTGGCGAAGTGATGGCGATTGGCCGTAACCAACAAGAGTCGCTACAAAAAGCACTGCGTGGCCTAGAAGTTGGCGCGACCGGTTTTGACGAAATGGTAGACTTAGATGCGCCAGATGCTCTAACAACGATTCGTCATGAACTGAAAGAAGCGGGCGCTGATCGTATTTGGTACATTGCTGATGCATTCCGTGCCGGTATGTCGGTCGATGGTGTCTTCAATCTAACCCAAATCGATCGTTGGTTCCTGGTTCAAATTGAAGACATCGTTAAACTAGAGCAACAAGTCAAAGCGAACGGTTTTGCAGGTCTTAACAAAGACTCACTGAATCAGCTTAAACGCAAAGGTTTTGCTGATGCGCGCCTATCTAAGATTCTAGGTGTCGCGGAAAGTGAAATCCGTCGTCTACGTGACCAATACGATATTCACCCGGTCTACAAGCGTGTTGATACGTGTGCGGCTGAGTTCTCTTCAGATACTGCTTATATGTACTCATCTTACGATGAAGAGTGTGAAGCGAATCCAACAGACAAAGACAAGATCATGATCTTGGGCGGCGGTCCAAACCGTATCGGCCAAGGCATTGAGTTTGACTACTGTTGTGTCCACGCATCACTCGCGCTTCGTGAAGATGGCTTTGAGACTATCATGGTTAACTGTAACCCTGAGACAGTTTCAACCGATTACGACACTTCTGACCGTCTGTACTTTGAACCAGTAACTCTGGAAGACGTACTAGCAATCGCTCGTGTTGAGAAGCCAAAAGGCGTTATCGTTCAGTACGGTGGTCAAACACCACTGAAACTGGCTCGTGCTCTTGAAGCTGCTGGTGTACCAATTATTGGTACTAGCCCAGACGCCATTGACCGCGCAGAAGACCGTGAACGTTTCCAAGTTGCTGTTGACCGTCTTGGTCTTCTACAGCCACAAAACGCGACTGTAACAACAATGGAGCAAGCGGTTGAGAAATCTCGCGAAATCGGCTTCCCTCTAGTTGTTCGCCCTTCTTACGTCCTTGGTGGTCGTGCGATGGAAATTGTCTACGACGAGCAAGACCTGCGTCGTTACTTTAACGAAGCGGTAAGCGTATCTAACGAATCACCAGTACTACTTGATAGTTTCCTAGATGACGCTGTTGAAGTCGACGTAGATGCGATTTGTGACGGCGAGCGCGTGGTGATCGGCGGTATCATGGAGCATATCGAGCAAGCGGGTGTTCACTCTGGTGACTCAGCATGTTCTCTTCCTGCCTACACACTAAGCCAAGAAATCCAAGACGTCATGCGCGAGCAAGTTGAAAAGCTAGCGTTTGAGTTGGGTGTTCGTGGCTTGATGAATACCCAGTTTGCAGTTAAGGACAACGAAGTGTACCTCATCGAGGTTAACCCTCGCGCTGCACGTACGGTTCCATTCGTATCGAAAGCAACTGGCGCACCCATTGCTAAGATTGCGGCGCGTGTCATGGCTGGACAATCGCTAGAGTCTCAAGGTTTTACTAAAGAGATCATCCCACCATACTACTCAGTGAAAGAAGTTGTACTTCCATTCAACAAATTCCCTGGCGTAGACCCACTGTTAGGCCCAGAAATGCGCTCTACTGGTGAAGTGATGGGTGTTGGTGCGACGTTCGCTGAAGCATACTCTAAAGCGGAATTGGGTTGTGGCAACATCTACCCAGAAGGTGGTCGTGCACTGCTTTCAGTTCGTGAAGGTGACAAAGAGCGTGTGGTTGACCTAGCATCTAAGCTATCTAAGCTTGGTTACCAGCTAGACGCAACACACGGCACTGCGGTTATCCTTGGCGAAGCGGGTATTAATCCACGCTTGGTCAACAAGGTACACGAAGGTCGTCCTCATATTCTTGACCGTATCAAGAACAATGAGTACACCTATATTGTCAATACCGCAGCTGGTCGTCAGGCAATCGAAGATTCGAAAATCTTACGTCGTGGTGCATTGGCTGAAAAAGTGAACTATACCACTACGCTAAATGCGGCATTCGCGACCTGTATGGCGCACACTGCAGATGCGAAGACGTCAGTTACTTCAGTTCAAGAGCTACACGCAAGAGTTGCTAAAAACGAAGCATAATAATCAGTAGGCTCCATAGATGAGCCTATATGACAACCTCATTGCCCGCTCATCGAGCGGGCTTTTTTTGTTTGATAAACGGTAGAGTATTGATGAATTAAAGGAATTGGTCTCAATCGAACCTTTCGCTAACGGATAGTGTTCTAGGAGTGATAATTTAAGCTTACTTACAGTTAAGCTTATGAAAATAAATGGAACTTTCACTAGATATTCTCACTCTGCTCTTTTTTGTGGCGTCGGTCGCGGGATTTATAGATGCGATGGCAGGCGGCGGAGGGTTATTGACGCTTCCCGCGCTGCTTGCAGCTGGTGTCCCTCCGACACAAGCGCTGGCCACCAATAAGTTGCAAAGCTCATTTGGTAGCTTTTCGGCCAGTTGGTATTTTGTTCGGCGCGGGATTGTGGATCTAAAGTCGCTGCGTTTAGCGATCATTTGTACTTTTATCGGAGCGGCCGTTGGCGCTGAAACGGTCCAGTATATTGACGCCACCCTACTAACGAGCTTAATACCACTACTCTTGATCGCCATCTCGGCGTACTTTTTATTAATGCCTAAAGCTCAAAGTCTCTCGGGTGAGGCAACATTGTCACAAGCCGTGTTCGCCTTCTCTGTCGGTGGCGGGGTAGGTTTTTACGACGGTTTTTTTGGACCGGGAACAGGCTCTATTTTTACCGTCTGCTTTGTTGCTTTGGGGAACTTTTCATTAGTCGATGCCACTGCACGGACCAAGGTTCTCAATTTCACCTCTAACATCGCTGCGCTGTTGTTTTTTATTCTGGCGGGGCTGCCAATTTGGGATCTTGGGTTGGTGATGGCGATTGGTGGCTTTATCGGTGCAAGGTTAGGAGCCAAAGTGGTGATCAGTAGAGGGCAAAAGTGGGTGCGCCCTGTGGTGATTACAATGTCGATGTTAATGGCACTGAAGCTACTTTGGGAACAGCATCAGCCATTACTTCTATCACTGCTTTAATCCTAGGGTTACGCAGTGATGCTGAGCGAACACAGATATGAATAGGTCGATAAAGCGGTTTAATCTGTTCAAAGTGATGGCAATGAGCCGCGTCGATTTTTAATGTTTTAACCACAGATAATGGCACTAAAGCGGGCGCAATACCCGAGAGGGCAAGCTGGGCGGCGGCAGAGTAGGAGTCCATCTGCATTACAGGATACATGTTTAATTTGTCTAAGATCGCCAGTTGATAGGTGTTGGCGGAATTATTGAGATCATTGGTAATGATCGCTTGCGGTAAGCAATCCAAGCGACTAGCCCAAACGACATAAAATGGCTCGTCTAGCAGGTGATACGTGATCAGGCCATGATGAGCTGGTAGGTGACCGGCACAAACACCTAAATGTGCCTTGCCTGATTGAACATGTTCAATGATCCTCGGAGTATGGTTGGTGGTAATCGTGATATGAGGATCGCGCTGAACGTGTTGGCCAAAAATCTCGGATAGATAACCTGCGACCAATGTTTCCGAGCAGTCAAGGCTTAGAATGCTATTATCGACTATCGATTGTTGCTCATAGATAAGTCCGCGTAACTCATTGAATGTTGGACCTATACTTTCAATCAGGTTTATCCCATCCTGAGTCAGTTGGACATTGCGCCCATCTGGAAGGATCAGTTTTTTGCCTAATCTCTTTTCAAGATTAGCGATGCGCTTACTGACTGCCGATTGGCTAATATAGAGTAAACTCCCCGTGCGACTCATCGTTTTCGCTTTACTTAGCACTAATAAGGTTTCTATGCCTTCCAATAGCATCTTTATTGCTCATGAGGTAATTGACTCGGTTACTTTAGCGGATAAAAAAACGGCGCTCAAGGAGCGCCGTCTTCAATCTTGATGCTGAGACTTATAGAGACTCAGTAAAAGTACGAGCGATAACGTCACGTTGTTGCTCTGTCGTCAGTGAGTTAAAACGCACTGCGTAACCTGACACGCGGATGGTTAGCTGTGGGTATTTCTCTGGGTGAGCGACAGCGTCTTCCAGTGTTTCACGTTTAAGCACGTTTACGTTGAGGTGTTGACCACCTTCGATGCGTGGTGCCATTTCGATGGCAACCTCGCGACTTTCGTATTCACCAAGATCGCTCACTGCGATCACTTGGTCAGCTTCAAAGCCAGAGTTGGCTGCAACGCAACGCGCTTCGTTTTTCTCGCTATCAAGTAGCCAGATAGAGTTAAGTAGATCGTCGTTTGCTGCTTTAGTAATTTGAATACCTTGGATCATCACTATCTCCTAGTCCACATTTATGGTTATTTGGTGTTAATTTTCGAATCTTGTTGAGCTACGTAATATATAACGAATATCCCTTATGATAATATTGATTTAAGTCAAAAAACAACCAAAAACATTAAAAAGTTAAAGGTTATTTTGTTGTTTGAAATCAATAAAACATTAAAAAATAACGTCTTTAGAAATTATTTTATATTATAAAAAATAGTTTAATCTATCATTTGTAGTAAATTTACTACAAAACTAGCAGTGAATTTGAAATGAATTGGATAATTCGTTGTAATTAGGTCAGTGAACTGAAAGTCAAAAGTGATTAAATGACATGATGGAAAATTGCACAGGAAATAAATTTATCGGCGCTCATGTTTCTGCGGCTGGTGGCGTTGATCAAGCACCGCTGCGAGCAAAAGAGATTGGCGCGAATGCTTTCGCGCTATTTACTAAAAACCAGCGTCAATGGGTGGCTAAACCACTCGAAGCGGCAGTGATTCTAGCTTTCAAACAGAACTGTGCTAAGCACGGCTTCAGTCGCGAGCAGATCTTGCCGCATGATTCATACTTGATCAATTTAGGGGCGCCTGAACAAGAAAAGCTCGAGAAATCGCGACAGGCATTCATTGATGAGATGCAGCGTTGCCACCAACTTGGCCTGACGCTATTGAATTTTCATCCTGGGAGTCATTTAAACAAGATTTCCGAAAATGAGTGTTTAGCAAAGATCGCAGAGTCGATTAACCTTGCCCATCAAGCGGTTCCTGAAGTGATTGCTGTAATAGAGAATACGGCAGGACAGGGAACCAACTTAGGCTGGCGCTTTGAACACCTCGCTGAGATCATTGACCAGGTCGAAGACAAGTCTAGAGTTGGGGTCTGCATCGATACTTGCCACACTTTTGCCGCAGGGTATGACTTAAGCAGCGCGACGGCTTGTGAGGCTACTTTTGCCGAATTTGAGCGTGTGGTAGGCATGCGCTATTTAAGAGCGATGCACATTAATGATTCAAAAATAGCCTTGGGTGGCAAAGTCGATAGGCATCACTCGCTCGGTCAAGGTGAGATTGGTTGGGACTGTTTTGAATATATTGCTAAAGATCGTCGTTTTGATTCTATCCCTCTGATTTTAGAAACAATTGATCCTGAAATTTGGCCGCAAGAGATCAACAAGCTGCGCCAGTTTCACCTTCAGACGCTGGCGTAATAGCCGTGAAGCGCAAAAGTGGCATCATTTTTTCATGGTAGTGATTGAATCGCACAACATTGAGGATGCCATTATGCCTTTTTCACACTCATACTTCACTGCACGCCCTACGCGTTTACCAACACCAAACCGTCATGTTACAGGGCAGGGGCACTACCGCACGCCACAAAAACACTAACCTCTTTGTTCCTTCTATTTATTCTGCGACAATCACAGCGAATGAACAGTAGAAGGAATAGAGCATGACTTCATCACTAAGCTGGCACGACGTTATTGGTGCTGAAAAACAGCAGGACTACTTCCAGAACACGCTCGCGTTTGTTGAAGCAGAGCGCGCTGCAGGCAAGGTTATTTACCCACCAAGTCAGGATGTGTTTAACGCGTTTAAGGCCACTGAGTTTCATGACGTTAAAGTAGTTATCATCGGTCAAGATCCGTATCACGGACCGAACCAAGCGCATGGTTTGTGTTTTTCGGTGTTACCCGGTGTAAAAACACCGCCATCATTACTCAATATGTATAAAGAGCTTGCACAAGATATTGCTGGCTTTGACATTCCTCAGCATGGTTACTTACAAAGCTGGGCAGAGCAAGGTGTGTTATTGCTCAATACCGTATTGACGGTTGAGCAGGGTAAAGCTCATTCTCACGCTAAGTCGGGGTGGGAGACTTTTACAGATAAAGTGATTGAAGCAATTAATCACCATCAGTCGGGGGTGGTGTTTTTATTATGGGGAGCACACGCGCAGAAAAAGGGGCGCTTTATCGATCGCTCCCGACATCATGTTCTTGCGGGGCCTCATCCATCACCACTGTCTGCACATCGCGGTTTTTTTGGATGTCGTCACTTCTCTCAAACCAATCAAATTTTGATTCAGCAAGGTAAACCGCCGATTGAGTGGCGCCTGCCGTTAACGCTATAAAGGTTTTATTTGTATTAACTTGTGCGTTTTTCGAACAGTGTCAAAGCGGTAGTGGTTGTTCTCTTATACACTTACAAAAATGAAGTGTAAGGAGAAGCGCTATGATGATAGAAAGGATCCGACGCGAACATGGCTATATGGTCCGCCTACTAGCCCTACTGAGACATAAGCTCAATATGCTCAAAAGTGAGCGCCAAGTTAATTATGGTATTCTGCGTGAGTTAGTTGACTATCTCACCAATCACGCAGAAAAAGTTCATCATCCTAAAGAAGATATCCTGTACCGCTATTATATAGAGCACTACGGTCATCATCATGAGATTGATAACCTCGAGCTTGAACACACGACCTTGTCTGAGAAAAGCCATGCGTTTTTGGATGTGGTTGATATGGTGCTGCAAGACGCGGTCATCCCTCAGGATATGTTTATTGAACAGCTAGAGTCATTTTTAGACGCGCAGAAAAAGCACCTAGAAACCGAAGAAAAGCACATCTTCCCGTACTTAATTGATAAGTTTACCGTTAAGGATTGGCAAGCAGTCGAGGAGCGTTGGAGTGTGTGCGAGGACGATCCCGTGTTCGGTTCTACCATTGCCGAGCAGTATCAACAGCTCGCAGAACGTGTCCATCAAACCGAGCGCGAGTGCACTTAGCGATGCGTTATTGTTCGATAAAAAAGAGGCGAAAACGCCTCTTTCTTCTAAAACTCGACCTTGTTTAAATCGTTGTAACCAATATCCATGTCCATCAGTTCTTTTTGCAGACGCTGGCGGTCTTTGATTGCCTCTATTTCACGCCACTTTCGCTTCATCGGTTTTGAGCGACTTCCTCTTCCTTTAGGAAAATCCAGTTCAAAAATTTCATCAAAGTTTAAGCCTTCCATAAGCGACCTCTTTTCTATGTCTATCCCTCTTAATGAGGAATTTTTAAATACCATATAAACAAGAAAGTTAACCTTGATTGATTTCTCATTTGTTACGTTTCAATGAAGTTTTTACTGAGACTGTGCGAGGGATTCACAAAAAACTGACAGAATTCTGGTGGATTTCTGTTCGTTTAGCCTTAAGTAAACGATTAAATTGGCTGTGTCGAATTGTTAATGGGGCACTCGTTGGGTGAGTAACTGGGCTAGTGTGCAACTGAGTGTTTATTGTGATAATCGTTTATGCGCTAATACAGAGCACATTCATTTTACCGTACGACGTTAGCCCTTGGTGGCTAAGGTTTCGTGATCGAATGTAAGAGACTAGGGTGTTATGTTTCGTTTATTGTGAAATGTTGTGAAATTATTATCGGCTCATTTATTTGTTGTTAGTTGCTTGTGTTGTTTTGTGTTAATTGGTGGTGATTATATAGTGAAATATAACAATTGAATGAGTCTGTGTGCATATTGATTTTTCTCGCTCTTCGCTGCATTATCCGCCCGTCGAAAAACGTTGATACGTAAAATGGAAGCATGAGGCGAGTTTTACAGATCTAAACTGCATACACCATTACACCAACATGATATGAACGATTGACACTTGTTGGGCAGTTAGATGGATGGCTAGGAAGCAAAGGTCAGCGATAACTCACTATGAGGATGTTATGACAGATTTAATTAACTTAATGAATGACCTACTTTGGGGGTCGATTCTTGTTTATCTACTCGTCGGTGTTGGAGTTTACTTCACGGTCCGTCTAGGTTTTATCCAATTCCGTCACTTCGGCCATATGTTTTCAGTATTGAAGAACAGTCGTAAAGCAGACAAAGCTGGTATCTCATCTTTCCAAGCACTTTGTACTAGTCTAGCTGCTCGTGTTGGTACTGGTAACATGGCTGGTGTTGCTGTAGCGCTCACCGCTGGTGGACCAGGCGCTATTTTCTGGATGTGGCTAATTGCAATGCTCGGTATGGCAACATCGTTTGCCGAGAGCACATTAGCACAACTCTATAAAACCAAAGATGACGATGGCAACTACCGTGGTGGCCCTGCTTACTACATGGAAAAAGGCCTAGGTATGCGCTGGATGGGCGTACTGTTCTCAGTATTCCTTATTATTGCCTTTGGTCTAGTGTTCAATGCAGTACAAGCGAACTCGATTGCCAACGCGATGCACAATGCATTTGGTTGGGATAATACCTATGTAGGTGTTGTCGTTGTTCTACTTTCTTCTGTGGTTATTTTTGGTGGCATTAAACGCATTGCGCGAGTTGCAGAGCTAATTGTACCTATTATGGCGCTTGCCTATCTGCTGCTGGCGATGTTTATCATGGTCACTAACTTTGAGAAGTTACCTGCAGTATTAACGCTTATCTTTAAGAGTGCCTTTGGCTTGCAAGAAGCCGCAGCTGGTGGTCTGGGCTACGCGATTGCTCAAGCGATGATCAATGGTATCAAACGTGGTCTATTTTCGAATGAAGCGGGTATGGGTTCTGCACCGAATGCGGCGGCATCAGCAACGCCTTACCCGCCACACCCTGCTTCTCAAGGTTACGTACAGATGCTCGGTGTCTTCATGGACACTATGGTTATCTGTTCTTCAACGGTGGCCATTATCTTGATGTCGGGTGAGTATGTACCGCACGGTGAAATCACTGGTATCGAATTGACTCAAGCGGCGTTAAGTTCGCAAGTCGGTGATTGGGGCGGCATCTTCGTTGCCGTGGCGATTTTCTTCTTCGCCTTCACATCGATTATTGCCAACTATTCGTACGCAGAAACCAACCTGATCTTCTTAGAGCACAATCA
Organism: Vibrio sp. NH-UV-68; assembly: GCF_042940635.1. Lineage (NCBI taxonomy): Bacteria > Pseudomonadati > Pseudomonadota > Gammaproteobacteria > Vibrionales > Vibrionaceae > Vibrio > Vibrio sp. NH-UV-68. The sequence continues at coordinate 2,499,336 of NZ_CP134975.1, read as the reverse complement.
TAAAGCAGGCCTGGGTATCTTCCGTATCATCGTACTAGGCATGGTAATGTTTGGTGCCATGGCATCACTGCCAGTTGTTTGGGCCTTGGCCGATGTTTCCATGGGCCTGATGGCGATTGTCAACTTAGTGGCGATTTTGCTGCTATCAGGTATCGTGATTAAACTGGCAAAAGATTACAACCGTCAGTTGGATGAAGGTAAATTGCCAACCTTTGATTCGAATGACTTCCCTGAGTTGAAGTCTCAACTCGAAGAAGGTATTTGGGATCAGAGCAAAAAAGACTAATATAACCGTCATACTTGAAGTTGTAGCGTTGTCGCCTGCGTCAATTCACCCTAATCACATAGTGATACTATGCTCATAGGGCTGAATGGACTTGCCGCCTAGCTACAACTCCAATTATTTAGGTTATCAGATTTGCCTATCAAAACGATTTAAAAAGCCATGCAGACATTGCATGGCTTTTTTTGTAACCTATAGCTCAACGTACAATAGATAGAGTAAAGTCATGTTAGTTGTCGTTTCACCAGCGAAAACCTTAGATTATGAATCACCACTCGCAACGCAGAAGTATACCCAGCCTGAGTTGCTTGACTATTCAAAACAATTAATTGAAGTTTGCCGTCAGTTAACGCCTGCTGACGTTGCCAGTTTGATGAAAGTCAGTGATAAGATTGCTGATCTCAATGTTGGTCGTTTCCAGGAGTGGAGTGATACATTTACACCAGACAATGCACGTCAAGCTATCTTGGCGTTTAAAGGTGACGTTTATACTGGCCTTGACGCCGAGTCTTTGTCGGAAGACGATTTCGCTTATGCTCAGGATCACCTGCGGATGCTATCTGGTCTCTATGGGCTACTTAGGCCACTTGATCTTATGCAGCCATACCGCCTAGAGATGGGAACCAAACTCGCCAACGACAAAGGCAGTAACCTCTACCAGTTTTGGGGCAATGTGATCACCGATAAGCTTAATCAGGCGATTGCCAAGCAAGGTGACAATGTACTGATTAACTTAGCGTCGAATGAGTATTTTAAAGCGGTCAAGCCGAAAGCGCTTGATGCGCAAGTGATTACCCCGGTATTTAAAGATTGCAAGAAAGGGCAATATAAAGTGATCAGCTTCTACGCCAAGAAAGCACGCGGCATGATGGCACGCTATATTATTGACAACAGAATCTCTAGTGTCGCGGACTTAACTCAGTTTGATACGGCGGGGTATTACTTTGCCGAGCAGGAATCAACACCGACTGAATTGGTGTTTAAGCGCGAAGAGCAGTCATAACAAGGGGGCGATAATGATCAACTGGCTTAAACGCTTAATCGCACGATACGACGCTTGGTGTCTATCAATGGGATTGACGCCGGAGAATAAGCGTAGTTGTGTGCCTTATCGCCGTGACCCAGCTCATCATGACTCTGATAATTCTGAGGCGTAGCCCTAGTGCGCCTTTTTGATACCCACTGTCATTTTGATTTTGCCCCTTTTGCTGATGATATTGCGGCTCATCTCGCACAGGCCCATAGCGTTGGTGTCGAGAGGATTATGCTGCCCTCTATCGGGGCAGAAAATTGGCAGTCAGTGCGCGATTTAGCCAGTCGCCATTGCTCTATTTACTATGCGCTTGGTTTCCACCCCTATTTTTTAACCCCCGATTCCTCGATTAAACAGCTTGAAAAGCAGCTTTCGGAGCGTGATAACAAATGCGTTGCGGTAGGCGAGTGTGGCCTAGACGCTATGATTAACATCGACCCGCAGTGGCAAGAACAACTGTTTATTGCTCAAGTTCGCTTAGCTCAGCAGAGCCAATTGCCTTTGGTTATTCACTGTCGAAAAAGTCAGCCACGATTGTTGCAATTGTTAAAGCAACTTCGCTTCGAACAAGGGGGCGTGGTACACGGTTTTTCTGGTAGCTACCAACAAGCAATGCAGTGGGTTGAACGTGGTTTTTTCATTGGCGTCGGCGGCGTGATTACCTATCCACGTGCGCAGAAAACTCGACACGCGATCGCTTCGCTTCCCTTGCAGCATATCGTTTTAGAGACGGATTCTCCCGACATGCCATTGAATGGTCATCAAGGCAAGCCGAATCATCCCAAAATGATAGCTCAAATATTGACCTGTCTCTCGGAGTTAAAGGAAATGCCTAAGCAAACGGTTGCTGAAAACGTTTGGAAAAATAGCAACCTGGCGTTCGGTATTTGTGAATAATTCCTAAAGAAATTGTTCATTTGATGAATGCAAATACACCTAAATGTGACTTAATTCACGTAACTGAGTGAATGCATGATGAATCTTATCAGAAACTGTGAGGGCGGCATTACTTTATCAATGGACGGATGAGTATAATTGCGGCTTCTTTTGAGCACCATTTTGTCACACGCCAATAAATAACCTATAAGGAAGTCATAAACTATGAGCCTGTTTATGAGCCTAGTCGGCATGGCAGTATTGCTAGGACTTGCATTACTACTGTCTGATAACCGCAAAGCTATCAATCTAAGAACTGTGGGTGGCGCTTTTGCTATCCAATTTATCATCGGTGGTTTCGTTCTTTACGTACCATGGGGTCGCGACCTACTGGCTGGTTTCTCAGCTGGTGTACAGAACGTTATCGATTACGGTAAAGACGGTACTGGTTTCCTATTCGGCAACCTTGTTAACTTCTCAGTTGACGGTATCGGTTTCATCTTTGCATTCCAAGTACTCCCAACACTAATCTTCTTCTCTGCACTTATCTCTGTACTTTACTACATTGGTGTTATGCAATGGGTTATCAAGATTCTTGGTGGTGGTCTACAAAAAGCACTAGGTACTTCACGTGCCGAGTCTATGTCTGCAGCAGCTAACATTTTTGTTGGTCAAACTGAAGCGCCGCTAGTGGTTCGTCCGTTTGTACCTAAAATGACTCAATCTGAGCTATTTGCAGTAATGTGTGGTGGTTTAGCGTCTGTTGCTGGTGGTGTACTAGCAGGTTACGCGTCTATGGGTGTTCCTCTAGAATACCTTGTAGCAGCATCATTCATGGCAGCACCTGGTGGTCTTTTATTCGCTAAAATCATCAAGCCTGAAACTGACACTCCAGATGAAAATCTAGGTAATGACATTGACGGTGGTGACGACAAGCCAGCTAACGTTATCGACGCAGCTGCAGGCGGTGCATCAGTTGGTCTACAACTTGCGCTTAACGTTGGTGCAATGCTATTGGCATTCATCGGCCTAATCGCATTGGTTAACGGTATTCTAGGTGGCGTTGGCGGTTGGTTCGGTATGCCTGAGCTAACACTAGAAATCCTACTAGGTTACCTATTCTCGCCTCTAGCATTCCTAATCGGTGTGCCATGGGAAGAAGCAACAGTTGCTGGTTCATTCATCGGTCAAAAACTGGTTGTGAACGAATTCGTTGCTTACCTGAACTTCGTCCCTTATGTTGGTGAGAACGCTCAAGTAGTTGCAGCGACAGGTGCTGTGATGACTGAGAAGACTCAAGCAATCATTGCCTTCGCTCTATGTGGTTTCGCAAACCTTTCTTCTATCGCGATTCTACTAGGTGGTCTAGGTGGCCTAGCGCCAAACCGTCGTCACGACATCGCTCGTATGGGTGTTAAAGCGGTTTGTGCTGGTACGCTATCTAACCTGATGGCAGCGACAATCGCTGGCTTCTTCCTATCTTTCTAATTAAGTAAGAAAGATTATATAGACGCCACTTTAAAAGCCCCGTAGCCACACACTGTGTGCTACGGGGCTTTTTTGTTTTCCGCGTATTGTGATGACTGCGCTAACTGAGATTTCTCATTCTAGCCACTTAGCGAGCTAAGCTCCCAGAGATTAGAATCCTAGGAGCTTTGCTCCCACACTCACAATTTTGACAATCTGAGAACATGACTTGTCTGTGATTAAGTTAAGTTTTCAACTATTGTCTGTTCTCGGTTCAGACAAGAAAATACATCATGTTTGCGAGAGGCTAGCCCGCGCAAACGTTGAACAGACACTTTTTTGAGATACAAACCGTTTGCGCTCTATGAGCGACTACAGTTCCGCGATAAATATCTATAATGTAGTTAACTATAGATAGTAGGGTAAAACTCATGAATGAAGTTATCCTCGCAACCTTAGCGGGTTTTGTTGTTGGAGTCCTGTTTTCTGCGCTTAAGTTACCCATACCAGCGCCGCCTGTTTTGTCAGGCATTATGGGCATTGTTGGGGTTTACTTAGGTGGTCTAACTTATCAATGGATCATTGAGAAGTTTTTTAGCTAGAGATAATCGATACAAGGAGTATGATTATCGATAGTGGCAACATAAGTTGCTAGGGCAGAGCCCATATACGTTAGACACCGCAATCGCAGATTGTTGTGCCATAGACCAAACTGGTACTGTGCGGTGACAGGGATAGCAATTGGCATATTTTCGCTGTATATGCCGAGTCTTCAAGGAACCAAGTCCGTTCATAAATGACTGCAGTTCTAAAAATGTATTTAGAACCGTCACTTTTTTGAATATTGATCGGAGATAGAAATGAGCGATTTAAAAGCAGCAGCACTACGTGCACTAAAACTTATGGACCTAACTACGCTGAATGATGATGACACTGATGCGAAAGTTATATCACTTTGTCATGACGCTAAATCAGCAGTAGGAAACACAGCTGCAATCTGTATATACCCTCGCTTTATTCCGATTGCGAAGAAAACACTTCGTGAGCAAGGCACACCTGATATTCGTATTGCGACGGTAACTAACTTCCCACACGGTAATGACGATATTGATATCGCAGTGGCTGAAACCAAAGCAGCAGTGGCGTACGGTGCAGATGAAGTCGACGTGGTATTCCCATACCGTGCGCTGATGGCAGGTAACGAGGAAGTGGGTTTCGAGCTTGTTAAGCAATGTAAAGCGGCTTGCGGAGACATTTTGCTTAAAGTGATCATCGAAACCGGTGAGCTCAAAGAAGAAGCGCTGATCAAAAAGGCTTCTGAAATCTGTATCAAAGCGGGTGCCGACTTCATCAAAACCTCCACAGGTAAAGTGCCAGTAAACGCAACTCCAGAATACGCTCGCATGATGCTAGAAGTGATTCGTGACATGGGCGTTGCCGAAAGTGTGGGTTTCAAACCTGCTGGTGGCGTTCGTACGGCTGAAGATGCACAAGCGTATTTGGCAATGGCAGATGAGATCCTAGGAGATAACTGGGTGGATGCTCGTCATTACCGTTTTGGTGCGTCAAGCCTACTAACTAACCTACTTAATACATTAGAAGTGACAGACGAGACTGCTGATCCAGCAGCCTACTAATTTTCTCGTCTATTTGGCGGCGCAGCGTTGTTGTCTACGTAAGTTCATCCTAATCACATAGAGCCTCTAAGCTCATAGGAATGAACTTACTTGACGCCTAGCTGCAACGCCAAATATGTAGAGAATTGATGAAAATAAAGTCTGTTTGGTGGAGCGGCATTTTGCTGTTCCACATAACCTCTTTACCTTACAACCATCGCTATTCACAGCGTGGGAGGATCTAATGTACTTACCTCAAGAAATCATTCGTAAAAAACGTGACGGCGAAGTGCTAACCGCGGAAGAAATTAACTTCTTTATTCAAGGCGTGGCAAATAATAGCGTCTCTGAAGGTCAGATTGCAGCGTTTGCTATGGCGATTTTTTTTAATGAAATGACCATGCCTGAACGTATTGCTTTAACGTGTGCAATGCGTGATTCAGGCATGGTGATTGATTGGAGCCACAAGAACTTCGGTGGTCCAATCGTTGATAAACACTCAACTGGTGGTGTCGGCGACGTAACCTCACTGATGCTTGGCCCTATGGTGGCCGCATGTGGTGGTTTTGTACCCATGATTTCGGGTCGTGGTCTTGGTCACACTGGCGGTACACTTGATAAACTTGAGTCTATTCCAGGCTACAACATTACCCCAACTAACGAAGTGTTTGGTGATGTGACTAAAGACGCCGGTGTGGCTATCATCGGTCAAACGGGCGATCTTGCACCGGCAGATAAGCGTGTTTACGCAACACGTGATATTACCGCGACAGTAGACAACATCTCACTGATTACTGCGTCAATTCTGTCGAAGAAACTGGCGGCCGGTCTTGAGTCGTTGGTGATGGATGTCAAAGTAGGTTCTGGCGCATTTATGCCAACGTACGAGGCGTCTGAAGAACTCGCTAAGTCAATTGTAGCCGTGGCTAATGGTGCGGGAACTAAGACCACTGCAATCTTGACGGATATGAACCAAGTGCTGGCATCTTCTGCTGGCAATGCGGTTGAAGTGCGTGAAGCGGTGCGATTCCTTACTGGTGAATACCGTAACCCACGTTTGCTTGAAGTGACCATGGCGTCATGTGCTGAGATGTTAGTGCTTGGCAAGCTGGCTGATAACACCGAAGACGCGCGTGCAAAATTGATGCAAGTGCTGGACAACGGCAAAGCAGCTGAGTGTTTCGGTAAAATGGTCGCAGGCTTAGGTGGTCCGGCAGATTTCGTTGAGAACTACGATAACTACCTTGATAAAGCAGACATCATCAAACCTGTTTATGCGGATGAGTCGGGCGTCGTTTCGGCGATGGATACGCGCGCTATTGGTATGGCCGTCGTCGGAATGGGTGGTGGTCGCCGCGTGGCAACCGATACGATTGATTATGCGGTAGGTTTTGACCACTTCATTCGCCTTGGTGAACAAGCGTCAAGTGATAAGCCTTTGGCGGTCATTCATGCTCGCAATGAAGCGCAGTGGCAAGAAGCTGCGGATGCATTGAAACAAGCGATCACCGTTGGTGGTGAATACACGCCGACGCCAGAGATTTATCGTCAGATTCGCGCTGAAGACATTTAATCCCGTCATACTTGAAGTTGCAGCGTTGTTGACGGCGAAAATTCACCCTAATCACATAGAGCTTCTATGCTCCTAGGGCTGAATTTGCTTGTCGCCTAGCTGTAACTCCAATTATTTAGGGATTAACATAATATTAATAAGATTGGTCGATTGAGCATTTGCTCTCGACCAGTTAAAGGAAGAGAGCAATGAAAAGAGCATTTATTTTAGTACTAGATTCGTTTGGCATTGGTGAAACCGCTGATGCTGATAAGTTTGGTGATGTTGGTGCAGACACTCTCGGTCATATCGCTGATCAGTGTGCTCAAGGCTTAGCTGACAACGCGGATCGTCGCGGTCCGCTGACACTGCCAAACCTGTCTAAATTGGGCTTGGCGATGGCGCACAAAGAGTCAACAGGTCGCTTTGCTCCAGGTCTAGATGCCGACGTTGAGATCATTGGTGCCTATGGTCATGCGGCCGAGTTATCTTCTGGCAAAGACACGCCATCTGGTCACTGGGAAATTGCGGGTGTGCCAGTATTGTTTGATTGGGGTTATTTCACGGATAAACAGAACAGCTTCCCTACAGAGCTGACCGACCGTATTTTAGAGCGTGCAGGTCTGGATGGTTTCCTTGGCAATTGCCATGCATCGGGTACGCAAGTGCTGGATGATTTAGGTGAAGCGCATATGAAAACAGGGCAACCTATTTTCTATACTTCTGCTGACTCGGTATTTCAAATTGCTTGTCACGAAGAGACCTTTGGCCTCGATCGCTTGTTAGAGCTGTGCCAAATTGCGCGTGAAGAGCTTGAAGATTACAATATTGGCCGTGTTATCGCGCGTCCATTTATTGGCCCAGGCAAAGGCCAATTTGAGCGTACTGGCAACCGCCGAGACCTTTCTCTAGAGCCACCATCAGCGACAGTGTTGCAAAAATTGGTCGATGAGAAAGGTGGTCAGGTTCACTCAATCGGTAAAATTTCCGATATCTATGCTGGTTGCGGTATTACGCAAAAAACCAAAGCAACGGGTATTCCTGCACTGTTTGAAGCGACAAAAGAAGCGATCAAAGTCGCGGCTGATAACACCATTGTCTTCACAAACTTTGTCGACTTTGACTCAGCGTACGGCCATCGCCGCGATGTTGCAGGCTACGCAGCAGCACTAGAGTACTTCGATGGTCGAATCAACGAAGTCATCGAAATGATGAAAGAAGACGATGTCTTGATCTTGACCGCTGATCATGGCTGTGACCCAACATGGCCAGGTACCGATCATACTCGTGAGCACATTCCCGTTATCGTTTATGGGCCGAAAGTTCCCGCAGGCTCACTGGGTTTACGCGAAAGCTTTGCTGATATTGGTCAAACGCTGGCCAGTTACTTCGGCATATCACCAATGGATTACGGTAAGAATTTTCTGTAATCACTATTCATATTAATAGAGGGCTTGCCCCTCTATTATTTTGTTATCGTTAACTAAGGACATTCAATCATGGCAACTCCACATATCAATGCAGAAATGGGCGCATTCGCTGATGTAGTTCTTATGCCAGGTGACCCACTACGTGCCAAATACATTGCAGAAACTTTCCTAGAAGATGTTGTACAGGTATGTGACGTACGCAATATGTACGGTTTCACGGGCACTTACAAAGGTCGTAAAGTTTCTGTTATGGGCCACGGTATGGGTATTCCATCGTGCTCAATTTACGCCACTGAGCTAATCAAAGACTTCGGGGTTAAGAAAATTATCCGTGTCGGTAGCTGTGGTGCGGTTAGTGAAGATATTAAAGTTCGCGATGTTGTGATTGGCATGGGCGCATGTACTGACTCGAAAGTGAACCGTATTCGCTTTAAAGATCATGATTTTGCGGCAATTGCTGACTACAAAATGGTTCGCGCTGCAGAAGATGCGGCCAAAGCGCGCGGCATTGAAGTAAAAGTGGGTAACTTATTCTCTGCTGAGCTGTTCTACACGCCAGATCCAGAAATGTTTGATGTCATGGACAAGTACGGCATCGTCGGTGTTGAAATGGAAGCGGCTGGTATTTATGGCGTATGTGCCGAATATGGTGCGAAAGCGCTGACTATCTGTACGGTGTCTGATCATATCAAGACCGGTGAGCAAACTACGTCTGATGAGCGTCAAACTACCTTTAACGATATGATGATCATCGCGTTAGACTCAGTTCTTCTTGGTGATGCCGAGTAACATCACTTCGCTCCGAGATCGGTTCGTGATTAGCAAATCGAGTGTTACCAGCAGTCGGGGTGCTTGTTAGAGCTTAATTATCTGGATGAAAAGAAGAGGGTTGACACTTAGTGTCAACCCTTAATCATTGTCTCGCGTCTCACTACATATCTTTCAACAGCAGGTTCTCGCCTTTGCGTTTGTTCGGCTTACGGCGGAAGATTAAGGCAATTAACATTCCCGCGATAAAACTCAGTCCGACCATGGTGTACATATAGCGGTCGCTTTTACGGTAATAATGATCAGAAAACGCCGTCAGCTTGCCCGTTTCAAAAGTTATACGCACAAAACCAATCACATTTTTGTCACGAATGACGGGCTCTATGAGCTGCTGTTTACCGATACGTGCGGTTTGCAGCGGAGTATCTAAACCGAGCATTTCGCGTACCGACTTCGCATTGTCACTTGCGGCCAGTTTTACCCCTTCGGCATCATAGATGGTGGCATCCACGACCAAGTCATCTTGCGCCAATTGATTGGCCAGTTTAAGTAATTGTTCTTGATCTTGTTCGACGATCTTATCGTTAGCAGACAGGGAGGCTTGCGAGATAAGAATATGAGTCAGAGTCTCTAATTGATTAGCTTGGATCTGCTCGTTGCCTTGGCTGATTTTAACGCTGTTAATGGCAATTGTGGCCACCATAGCGATCAACGAGAGTGTGCCCAACACTTTTATGGCGATACGAAATGAAAACAGGGATGAGTCCATTTTTCACCTAATATAGAGTTTAATTATACTTAAGTGCATATTGAGACTTGCGCATCTAAATTGCAATAGGTTAACGTGTTGAGAGATTTTATAGGAATTGTAAACATGGACACGTTGAAGACACTCTCTATACGTAAACACATCCCGCTTATCAACCGCCTGCCAGAAACCCGCTTTGCCACGCAATTTGATAAAGCCAAGGCAGGTTGGGTGGTTTTTGGTGATTATCTCTGCCCGAGTAAATTTGAAGATATCGACTTTTACGTCGGTTGTTACAACCCAGTGGTCGATGTCTGGAAAGTGGGCAAGTATGAAGTAGCGCTTATGGCTGGTGAGTTGACGGATCAGCATGAAGAGATCCTGCAAGCTTTAGGGCTGGATTACTCCACTTTGTATGATGTCCCTGAGCTGTCAAAGCCAGGGCTGATTGTTCTTGATATGGATTCGACCGCGATTCAGATCGAATGCATTGATGAAATCGCCAAATTGGCAGGCGTCGGTGAAGAGGTTGCGGAAGTGACCGAACGAGCCATGCAAGGTGAGCTTGATTTTGAGCAAAGCTTGCGTCAGCGCGTGGCAAAGTTGGCCGGCGCTGACGAGTCGATACTGGAAACGGTTCGTTCAACATTACCCTTGATGCCGGATTTACCCGAGCTGATTGCGACATTGCACCATTTCGGTTGGAAGACAGCCATTGCCTCGGGCGGTTTTACCTACTTCTCAGATCACCTGCAGCAGTTACTGGGTTTAGATCATGCCCAGTCAAACCAACTGGAGATTGTTGACGGTAAATTAACCGGGCAAGTACTAGGTGATGTGGTGAGTGCGCAAACCAAGGCAGACATTCTTGTTCAACTGGCTGAGCAGTACGATATTGAACTACACAATACGGTTGCGGTAGGGGATGGCGCGAATGATTTGGTGATGATGAAGGCCTCAGGCCTAGGCATTGCCTATCATGCTAAACCTAAAGTAGAGCAAGAGGCGCAAAGCGCGGTTAGGTATGTTGGCTTAGGTGGTATCGTGTGTATCCTGTCGGCGCTACTGGTTAAGCAAAAACGCGTCAGCTATCAGCCACAAGCATAAAAACATAATCAAAAGCGAGGTGATTGCCTCGCTTTAGTTATTGTGTCAGCTCTAAGCGTATCAACACTTCTTCGGTAATGTCGGTCAGTTCGCCGTAGCCGACAATACTCATCATTTCTTTTTCGAGACTCCGAGCCTGATGCATACTGATCTGCGTGAGTTCATTGAGATCTTTGCGCACTAACGCTGTGATGGGATCAAAGACCGGCGCACCACAAATGCGTATGGCATAAAACTCACCGATGGTCTGGGCTTTTTTAACGAACAGTAAGCGTTGCTTTAACGTTTCAAACTCGTTACTCAGTTTGGTTTCTACTGACTGAATGCGAGAGCCAAACTTTACGGCGGTAAGGTAGAGTTCATGGTATTGAGGTACCGAACCTTGGATACGCTTCATCGGTTGTGCAAGCAGGGTATTGGTACGTCCTTTGTAGATTGGAGCCAGTGAAAAGTTTTTGTCATCGCCCAGTTTGGCTAAAATAGCTAAATAAGGTTTTAGCGGATAATTAACCCCGATGGCTTTGGGGTGCAAACCGCCCATTTTTTTCTCGACATAAAGTGGTGAGCTGACCATTTTGTCGAGTAAGATATCATGCAACCCTTCCAGTAATTCATTACTCGGTAGTAATTCTTTCTTGGCGACTAGCTTTTCTTGGTTGTGATCGATTAACTTGCCGAAGAAGGCAATCGTACGCATAACCTGGCTGTCTTCGGTAATCGCGAGCTGCAGCTGTTTACCACTTGGGCTGATGCGAATAACCGTGTAAGGAACTTGGTTAAGTGGCAGTTTTTTATCGTAAAGCTGTAACTCTTTAAAGTTGATGCTACAACTTTCTCCCGCCTTGAGTGGACTAGGGGTACTTAAGGCGAGGCTGATGCCATGTTTCGATATATCAATACTGGTGCCTTCGTAAACCGAGCCATCCGGCGTTGACAGCGCCACCGGAGATTTAAATTGATACCTTGGCTCTTTACGTCGAGATTGAGCATCGAAGTAGATACAAGCTGGGTTGCTCTCTGGGTTACGTGCGTGACGGAAGCGATTAAGCTCACTGCTCGCGAGGCGTGGTTTGTCGGTCAGTAGGTAATCATCTCGACTGGTGTGATCAGCAATCTCTTGCAGTATCCCACAATGGGTCAAACTGTTAGTCTCTAAATCCAACTCGCTTGAGTGTTCGGCGAGCGCGCTACGCTCTTCATCGGACAACTCAAACACCGATAAACGAAAGGCTTTCCAACTCTCTTTTTTGGCCCCAATATGCCAAAACAACTGTCTTTGTTCTCGAGTCGCCTCTGGCATCATCATCGAAAAGAACAGAGTTTTCTCTTTATGTTCATGGGTAAAAGAGTAGATAACATTACTGCTGCCACGTAAGCCTGAAGCGGTGAGCTGTGACATACGTTGTTGATTGAAAAGATTACTCAGGGTTTGCTGGTTTCTTTCATCGTGCCAGTATTGCCAAATAGGAAGATTGTTTTCCGTCATCAAGGTGAGCTTTAACTCATTGCCACTAAAAAACACCGGTAAGTTACAGGTGTGCTTAAGGTAAGTGTGCTCAAAACCTCGTGAGCGGGCTCTAATGACTTTATCTTGATTGTCGTGACGTGCTTTTTGGTTATCACTGTTGAGTACATAAGTGATAACCGACTCTATAATCTTACTGGTATCAAGTTTGAGTAGGCGTAAAAATTTAACCGCATCATTTTCGTAAGATTCATCAATACCGACAATTCGATAAGGAATTGCTTTTTCGATTCCATCAACGTCGACTTTTTTACTTAATTCAACCAGCTTTACGCTGATCTCTTCACCGAGTTTATAGTCAAACGCAGAGGGGACTTTAAACTTTGCGCCAGACGGCGATAGATCAACCGTTACGCCATGAATTACCTGACCTTTGGCTAGTTTTAGCTCAATTTGAGACGATAGCTTGAGACGGTTTTCACGCCGCTTAAGGTCATAGCCAAGGTTAATGGCCTCAACGTTGAGCCCGCCTTCAACATTAGGGTTCGCGTCATTACCGATAGGTTTGCCACGCTGCTGCATGACACGGAAGTTGTTGTGGGTGTTACACAGCGCTTCCCACACCCCTTCCGTATAACCACCGAACTTACGGGTATTTTTATGGTAAGCATTAAAGGCGACATCATCTAGCCAGTGTTTGAGACCATCGAGCTCATACTCGCGACATTCGCCCTTAACTCGGCCACGTAAGTCGATGGGTTTGGTACATGGCGCCATGACACGGTTAAGTTCCATCTTAACCAATATCTTGACCGAAGGCGGATCGTCCTCAGTCATTTGACCAAGGAGGAATTCAAAATCTTGTGAGTGGTAAGCGGGGATTAGCCGCTCAGCCAGCGAGAGAATTTCTGGTTGCTGCATATTTTTTTGTTAGAGTGTCCCTTACCCAACATATCGACCTTGATATCTAGATCTTTAATGATATGTTACTGCGGGTCAAGTCGACACAGTGGGATAAACACGTCAGTGTGTTGCTTACGTCACAATTAAACTATTTATAGGTCTGAGGATACATGGCAAAAGCGAAACGAGCATACGTCTGTAATGACTGTGGGGCGGATTTTCCCCGTTGGCAAGGACAATGTAATGCCTGTGGTGCATGGAATACCATCAGTGAGGTCCGTTTAGCGGCGTCTCCGACGGTAGCAAGACATGAGCGATTGTCTGGTTATGCCGGAGCAACCAGTGAAACGCAGGTTCAGGTTTTGTCTGACATTGATCTGCAAGAAGTGCCACGTTTTACCAGTGGTTTCAAAGAGTTTGACCGAGTACTTGGTGGCGGGGTCGTCCCCGGTGCGGCTATTTTGATTGGTGGTAGCCCTGGTGCCGGTAAGTCGACATTACTGCTACAAACCATGTGTTACTTAGCGTCGCAAATGCCCACGCTGTATGTCACCGGTGAGGAATCGTTGCAACAAGTCGCGATGCGTGCCTCACGGCTTGGTTTGCCGAAAGATAATCTCAAAATGCTGTCAGAAACCAATGTCGATCGCATTTGTCAAATCGCTGAAAAAGAGCAGCCACGAATTATAGTCATTGACTCGATCCAGGTCATGCATGTTGCGGATGTTCAATCTTCACCCGGTAGTGTTGCTCAGGTCCGTGAGGCGGCGACCGCTTTAACTCGCTATGCCAAACAGAATAATGTGTCGGTGTTTATTGTTGGGCATGTCACGAAAGATGGTTCATTGGCTGGGCCCAAGGTGCTCGAGCATATTATTGACTGCTCGGTGTTGCTTGATGGCGGCACTGATACCCGTTTCCGTACACTGCGGAGCCATAAGAACCGTTTTGGTGCGGTCAATGAGCTGGGTGTTTTTGCCATGACGGAGCAGGGACTAAGAGAGGTCAGTAATCCATCGGCGATCTTTTTGTCACGCGGCGAGGAAGAGACGTCAGGCAGTTCGGTGATGGTCGTTTGGGAAGGTACGCGGCCCTTATTAGTCGAGATTCAAGCCTTGGTTGATTACTCACAATTGGCCAATCCGCGTCGGGTTACAGTCGGGCTCGAGCAAAACCGTTTATCTTTGCTGCTGGCGGTATTACACAAGCACGGTGGCTTGCAAATGGCCGACCAAGATGTGTTTGTCAATGTCGTTGGTGGCGTTAAAGTGACCGAAACCAGTGCCGATTTAGCGTTAGTGATGGCGCTGTTATCGAGCTTTCGTGATAGACCGTTACCTAAAGATGTGGTGGTGTTTGGCGAAGTCGGTCTAGCAGGAGAAATTCGCCCTGTGCCGAGTGGGCAAGAGCGTTTGAAGGAAGCCTTTAAGCATGGCTTCAAAAGAGCGATTGTGCCCTCTGCAAATATGCCCAAAGGCGGTATTGCGGGGATGCAAATTCATGGCGTGAAGAAACTCTCAGAGGCGATTGAAGCGTTTGACGAATTATAGATGACATGAAACTGAGGCGTCATGCCAGAAACGAGGGACGAGTTATCTGGAATCTATACTGTGAGTTAATAACCACTTAGATTTTGAATCACACTCGTGCCTCGTTGTTCAGAATGAACCGTTTGGCGTTAAACTTCAGTCGCCTGCTATAACATATCTACGGCTTTCTCTACCGCTGCTACAAGCCTTTCTACATCTTGTTGTGTATTGTACAAAGCAAAAGAGGCGCGAATGGTGCCCTTAACTCCCAGCGCATCCATTAAAGGGTGTGCGCAGTGGTTGCCAGCACGCACCGCGATACCTTGCTGATCGAGTAACGTGGCTACATCTTGATGGTGCACACCGTCAACCACAAACGAGACAACCGAAGCATTGGGTTGATAGCCAATGATGCGAACATCCTCTAGTTGAGAGAGCCCTTGATGTGCCTGCTTAACGAGTTGATGGATATATTGCTCAACCTGCTTGTGGTTGAAGGTTTGATACCATTCGATAGCCTTTGCTAATGCAAGGGCGCCAGCCACATTGGGCGTACCTGCTTCAAACTTTCCGGGCAACTGGCTGAAGGTGGTCGCGGCGAAAGAGACGCGCTCCACCATCTTTCCACCACCATGCCAGGGTGGCATGGCCTCTAGTAGCGCGAGTTTGCCA
This sequence comes from Vibrio sp. NH-UV-68, assembly GCF_042940635.1. Lineage (NCBI taxonomy): Bacteria > Pseudomonadati > Pseudomonadota > Gammaproteobacteria > Vibrionales > Vibrionaceae > Vibrio > Vibrio sp. NH-UV-68. The sequence goes on along the minus strand of NZ_CP134975.1, from coordinate 2,483,887 downwards.
TACAAAACCCCAATACCAGCCGGCGCAAACAGTTTGTGGCCAGAGAAAACATAAAAGTCGGCATCCAGTGTTTGTACATTGACAGGTTCATGCACGACGCCTTGAGCGCCATCAATCACGACCACAGCTCCAACAGCATGAGCAAGCTTAATCATCTGCTCTATCGGCTGGCGAGTGCCAGTGACATTGGTGATATGCGCTATGGCGACGATTTTAGTCGCACTACTCAGTTGCTGTTTGAAGGCATCAAGGTCAAGTTGGCAGCCTGGCAGCATCGGTATCTTGACCACTTTTGCCCCTGTTTGCTCGGCGACGATTTGCCACGGGACAATATTGGCATGATGTTCCATCTCACCGACCAATATTTCGTCACCTGGCTTTAATGTATTACGTGCGTAGGTTTGAGCAATCAAATTGATCGCTTCAGTTGCGCCGCGTGTCCAAATCACCTCTTTAGTTGATTGAGCACCAATAAAGTCAGTGACGGTCTGTCGAGCTTGCTCAAATTGACTGGTTGCCTGAGCGGTAAGACTATGGTTACCGCGATGGACATTGGCATTGGCTTGGCTGTAGTAGTGACTGATAGTATCAATCACGCACTGGGGTTTCTGCGTCGTTGCCGCACTGTCTAAATAGACTAAGCGCTGCTCATTAACCTGTTGGTTTAAAGCGGGGAATTGAGCGCAAATCTGGCGTATATCAAGCATTACGCTTCACCGAGTTTTGAGTAGTGCAACGTTGGTAGTGTCACCATAGGTTCTGCAACTTGCCAAGCGAGTGCTTTTCCTGACAGGTTTACAATAATTTCTATCGCAAACTCCAATGCTGTGCCTGGCCCTTGGCTAGTTAATAAACGGTGGTTTACATCATAAGTGACACGTTTCACTCGCCAGTTTTTCTTCTCAATATGCGACTCAAAACTAGGGTGGCAAGTCATCAAAGCATCAGGGTAAAGGTTGTGATGAGCCAATACTAAAGCGGGCGCTGCGCAAATCGCCGCGACCAGTTTTCCTTCGTACATTTGTTGGCGGATAATCTCGACCAGTAATGTGCTGTCACGAAAAATTTCGGCTCCTTGAACGCCACCGGGTAAGATCACCGCATCAAATTCATCATCGGCAATATCGACCAGTTTACAATCGGCGGTTAAAGTCACCCCGCGAGAAGCTTTGAAGCTTAATCGACCGTCGAAGTCTGCGCTGGCGACGACCACGTCGTAACCTGCTCTCACCATAATATCGATGATGGTGACGGCTTCCATTTCTTCGCTGCCCGGTGCGATAGGGACCAGTACTTTCTTACTCATTGCTGCTTCCAACTCTGCTCGATCTGTTTAATCTGTTGATATAGGTGTTGATTGACGGGAGTGTTGATGCCATGAACGGCTGCGCGATCAATCAAATAACCACTAATGAAGTCTATCTCGCTTCGCCGCTGATGGGCAATATCTTGCTGCATCGATGAGTGATTACTTGCCGTCGCTTGAATGACTTCGTTGACTGTTTGTGTCAGCTCTGCTCGCTGACACGGAATGCCTTCTGCATCCAATACTTGGCACACTTCATCGAGCAACGCGGCAAGCTGTGCTTGATAGCGTGGATGGCTTAACTCGCCATTGGTAATTTGCTCAATGGCGGTCAAAGGGTTAATCGCACAGTTGATAGCAAGCTTGCTCCACAACGCCTGTTCGATAGTATTGTTCCATACCACCCGAGGTAACGCGTGATCCATCACGTCAGCTAAAAACTGGCACTGCTTGCCTGTTGAATTGTAACCGCCAATGTGGGTTTGACCTTGACCAGTATGGAGAACGCGTAATGGTTCCGGTTTATAAGCGCCATGAGTGGTGGTCGCAAGTATGAGAGGGTTGGCCGCAAAGCGTTTGGCGGTGGCTTCTGCACTGCCCATACCATTATGCATCAACATGATTATGGTGTCGGCATTGATGTCGTCTTGCAGCGGAGTTAGAGCTTTCTCGACTTGCCACGCTTTGACTGTCACTAAAATGAGATCGGCCTGTTGAACGGATAAAAGGTCGCAATTGAGAAAGGGAATACTGGGCCGGTTATCAAGAGTAATTACAAGCTCACTGGCCTTTGATGTTGACCAGACTGACACCTTATGGCCAGCATGGTGAAAGTGTGTTGCCCAAAGTGCACCGATGGCACCCGGACCAAGAATAACAATATTCACGCTTTACTCACCTAGCAAACTATTTTCAGCAAGGATAATGAGCGCTAACAGGAAAGCAAATAAAAATGGCACCCGAAGGTGCCATTTTTGCGCTAATCGATAGTGTTCAATTAGAACTTGTATGTTACTGCTACGTAGTTTGTCACACCAGAAGAGCGGAATGCTGAACTGTCTTCGATACCATATACGTCTTGGTAAAGTTTCAGGCCGTAACCAACAGCGAAACGATCTGAGTGCCAGTAGATACCGTTAAACATTGCACCACCAGTGCTTGAAGTCGAGTACTCGTTTTTCATGCCAAATTGGTAATCAATATAACCTTGGTACGAGATAAATGAACCGTTTTCAAAGAAATAGAAAGGTTTAAACCAGTTGGTTGAAATTTGGAAACCATTCCAATCTTTTAGGTTTGAGTCGTAAGTGCTGTAAAGGTTTAGACCCATTTTACCAAGCCATGGCACTTCTACGTCAGAACCAATACCAATTTTTTGTTGGTTTACGCCGAACGTACCATTGTTACCATCTGCATCAGGAGCAATTGTGTTTACGCCATCCCAAGTAATCTCAGATGCGATATAGAGTTCTTTTACAGCACCGAAAGAAAGGTCTTTACCGGTTACTGCATCTAGTGACATACGAGGCGCAAACTTCATAAACATTTTTGCTTGTGCGTCAGCTTTATCACTGCTTGGATTAGACGTTAGGTTGAACACATCAACATAACCGTAAAGGTCGAAGATTCCAGAGCGGCCACCAAATTCCATTTCCATGTAGTCGTGCGAGGAATTGCCTGGTTTTTCGTTGAATGCACCCATTAGGTTAAATTGCATCCATTTGTAGTCGTTCTTGTGGATATCGCCGTCAGAATAATCAGCAGCTATTGCAGGAGCAGAAATCGCTGCAACAACACCCAGAGCTAAAAGTGATTTACGCATAATGGAAACTCTCTATGTTTGTTAACTTAAATATTGATGAGATATTTACTTAGTAGCGCAATCTCCGTTGCGCTTTGTTGAGGCGAATAATATCGATATTTATCTCAAATTCCATGTGCAACAGTGCTAAAAAAACATAAAACAGGTGATCCATATCTCATTAACAAGTAAAAAAATCAGATGTTGCGGAACTTTCATTTTGTTGCACAAAAAATGACAAAGGTATCGATTACGCAATCGTTCGCCCTTTAATTTGGCGTTTGTCTAATAACCAACAGAATCCGTAAATGATCGCTTTGCAGCAAGGTAACGTAATTGTTACCAAGCAGTTTAGGAGTTGTCATTTATGCCTGAAATTATGTTGTTCCCACTTAGTTCGGTCGTTTTGCCTGAAGGGAAAATGCGTCTGCGTATCTTTGAACCAAGGTACAAGCGCCTGATCTCGCAAGCACTCAAATCCGATGGTTGCTTCGGTATCTGTCTGTTTGACCCTGCACAAGCCAAATCAAGCGGCGAATTGTCAGCGGTCGGTACATTAGTGAAAATTACCGACTTCGAATCTTTGGATGATGGGCTGTTGGGTATTTCAGTCACGGGATTAAAAAAGTTTCGAATTCAGCGGGTCAGAGTCGAATACGATGGGCTGAGATTGGCGCGCGTCGAGTCACTTTCTAACTGGGATGTGACTAGCTTGGATTACCAAGCTGAACCTTTGAGTCAGGGTCTAGCCAAAATATATCAACAATTTCCAGACTTGGGCGAACTTTACCAGCAACGTTTTTTTGATGATGCTAGTTGGGTCACCCAGCGGTGGTTAGAGATTTTACCTATGAGTAATCAAAAGTTTGACTCATTGGTTACTCAGGCCGATTGCAGTGGAGCGATCGAATTTTTAAAACGAACATTGAATAATACTCAGGTTCAGTGATCGGTTAGTGCTCAGCATCGTATACAATGGATAGAGGGCTCCCATTAAGGATATCGAGATGGCCGAAATAGACACCCAAGCTTTTAAAAAAGCAGACTGGGCTTCGTGTATGGAAAAAGTGAAACACAAAGACAAACAGGCGTTTGCGTTGGTTTTTACTCACTTTTCTCCCCGATTAAAACAGTTCGCTTACCGTCACATGGGCAATGAACAAGTGGCGTTGGAGATAGTCCAAGACGCACTGGCGACAGTGTGGCAAAAGAGTACGTTATTTGACGGCAGTAAAAGTTCGTTATCGACTTGGATCTACACGATTGCGCGAAACCTCTGTTTTGACACTTTGAGAAAGCAGAAGGGCAGAGAAATGCACATCCACTCTGAAGATATTTGGCCAAACGATTATTGTCCGCCAGACATGGTTGAACATTATTCTCCTGAAACAGAGATGCTTAAACAGCAGATCGTTAGATATCTCGATTTGCTGCCTGATGCGCAAAGGAAAGTCGTTCAAGCTGTTTACCTAGAAGAGCTCCCTCATCAACAGGTAGCGGACATGTTCGATATTCCGCTCGGCACTGTCAAATCACGTTTGCGTTTGGCCGTGGAAAAGTTACGCAATACCATAGAGGTAGATAAATTATGAGTTTTCATCCACAAGCCGAACTTCTTCAAGCTTATGCGCAAGGTACCCTGGATGACGTGAGTGCCTTTGCGGTTGCAACGCATATTGAAGGTTGTCCACAATGCCAGCGAGAAGTAGCGCTGTTTGAAGCAGAGTGTGGCGAGGCCCTTTTTGCAGCTCCAGTGCCTTCTCAAGACAATTTTGATGATATGTTTAACCAAATTGTATCACTGGAACAAAACGATAAGCCGTTTCGTCCACAAAGACAGCCAACTTATATTGAAGTAAATGGTAAGTCGTTCCGTTTGCCGCTTTCTTTGTCGCGCTTTCGTGACCAAGTGGGAGAGTGGAAAAGTTACGGCGGTAAGGTGTTCAGTGCGTCAGTCGATATTTCAAATGATGCTCGTGTCAGTTTGATGTACATTACTGAAAATGTGTCGATCCCTCAGCACACCCATAAAGGTTTAGAATCAACTTTGGTGCTGCACGGCGGCTTTAGTGACGAAGATGGTCACTACGAAGTGGGTGACTTCCTATTAAAAGACGCATCGATCAAACATAGCCCAAGCACCAAAGTCGGCGAAGATTGTCTATGCTTAACCGTTCTCACCGAACCGATGATTTTCACCCAAGGCGTTGCCAGAGTGTTTAATCTGTTTGGCAAGGGATTGTACCCTTAATCGCTAGGTCTTATTTAAACCTGCAACGAAGATAGAATAAAGGCTTGGTAATTGACCAAGCCTTTGTTGTTTATCCTTCCGTCTGTGACTCTTTCTCGTCCCTTTTCCTGGCATTATTAAGAATGTCTGCAAAGTAATGGCGCAGTGAGTAGAGCATGATCAAGCTTGGAATAACCATCACCGCTGTGACAATAAAGAAGGTCGACCAATCATTGAGGTAGTCGACTAATTCTCCGGAAAAAGAGGCTAAGGTAGTCCGGCCGAAGTTTCCGAGTGAGGCGAGTAAAGCGTACTGGGTGGCAGAGAAAGCTTGCCCGGTGACGACCGTTAAGAACGAAACAAACGCCACGGTTGAAAACGCCGAGGTGAAGTTGTCCACGGCCAGAGTAGCCAAGAATAAGTATTCATTTGGCCCGACGTTGGCTATCCAAGCGAACATTAAGTTACTTGAAGCCATTGCGATACCGCCAATCATTAGGCCGCGAATGATTCCAAATTTCACATTGACCATACTGCCAACTAAGGTAAACAAAATAGTCAGGCCCCAGCCAATCAATTTAGAGTAGTAGCCGATTTGTTCGTTGGAGAAACCGATATCTTTATAGAAAGCGATAGACATTCGCCCTAAGAAGGCTTCGCCAATTTTAAACAAGAACACGAATAACAGCAGTGTTAAAGCAACGCGCACGCCATTTTGTTTAAAGAAGTCTAAAAAGGGTTCGACCACGGTAACCGTTAGCCAAGCAATTGCCTTATTACCCACCACTTGGGTATGACGTTGTTCTGCGGCAGCTTGGAGTGAGTCGCGCTTGGTGACGGGTTCTCCAACTAACAGAGTAAACAGCATCAGCAGAGCGACGATCGCGGCCATGCCGTAATAAACACCATTCCACCCAATCGCATCCGCATTAATAAACGCCAGATAACCTGGCACAGAGTAACCTGTCCACCAACCGATCACGGCCATTGCAGAAGCTTGCGGCAGCTTCGAAGATTCTGACTTAGGGAAAGTGTCGATACGATAAGCGTCAATGGCAATGTCTTGCGTCGCTGATGCGGTGGCGATGCCCAGTGCAAAAATCGAGGTCAGCATCAGATTCTCTGCCGGGTTGACCCCTGCAATAAAGAGTGTGCAGACCAGTACCAGTGACTGACAGAGGAAAATCCAGCTTCTACGTTGACCAAGTAAGCGGTGTAAAACAGGGAGCTTGACACGGTCAACTAATGGCGCCCAAAGAAAGTTAATCGCATAAACAGCAAATACACTGCCGAAATAGCCAATCGCCGCGCGAGTTAACCCCGCGTCTTTCAGCCAGCCTGACATATTGGATCCGATCAACACCCACGGAAAACCACTGGAGCAGCCGAGCATAAACACCCACATGAGGCGTCTATCCATGTAACTGCGAATAGTCTCTAGCCAAGACATCGATGTAGAGTCAGAGGACATACTCTATTCCTTGTTTGAAATTGGGGCAGCAAGAAAATTAAGGCTCTAACCAATGTGGGTAGAGCCTTAGCCGTTATTTTAGAAGTGTCGCTTTGGTTATAATGATGGGGGTGACAGGGACGTCACGATAGCGTCCAACGGACTGAGTGGGTTGTTGTCCCATATTTTGAATGACATCAAATCCTTGAGTGACCTTGCCAAAAACCGCATAACCAGGTGGACGTTGATCGTAGTCCAAGAAGCTGTTGTCAGCGAAGTTGATGAAGAACTGTCGAGTTGCTGAATCTGGGTTATTGGTTCTCGCCATGGCAACGGTTGCTGTAGCGTTTTTTAGTCCATTCGCTGCTTCGTTCTTGATTGGCGAATATGTCGGTAGTGACTGCATGTTTTTATCAAAACCACCACCTTGAGCCATAAAGCCAGGAATAACACGATGGAACTGAGAACCGACATAGCTGCCATCTTCAACATATTTAATGAAGTTGGCGACCGTTACAGGTGCTTTCTCTTGGTTAAGTTCAACCGTAAACGAACCAAGATTGGTTTCAAAAGCGACTTTCGGTCCTGCAAACGCAACGCTAGTGACGAGCGCAAGTGAGGCGATGGCCGTTTTCCACATTAGAAACGCTCCTGCATGTAGTTTTGTAGCTCGCGGTCATTGGCAATTTCTTGCATGACTAAGTTAATGACGTCATTGAGCACGGTCTCAATCTCTTCATTAGAGGCACTAAGTGCACCAGTACGCTTTGCTGTGCCAGTGTAAGTCTTGGTCAATTTCCCCTGCGGAGTTTCAGCGGTGATCTCGAGTACGACTTTACCGTCCATCTCGTTTTCCATGACCGTATGCTTAACAGAAACCAGTGCTTCTTGAACCTCAACTTGCAGTGAGTTTTCACTGTTAACTGTGCTGCGGAAACCTTGGGATTGGAATTGTTCCAACAGTGCGTTTTCAATCGAAATTCGAACATTTTGCTTGGAGTGAATCGGCTCGATATTAGAGCGACCACTGTCGACTAGAGCAACATATTGTGCGGAACGAACATCTTTACTTGTTAGGGTAAAGGCCGCATCTTGAACTAAATCGCTATTGCTCAGTACAGCCTTTGGCATAAAGCTAATTTGCTCATGTTGCGGCGCTGAACACGCTGCGAGTAATGCCATTGAAGCGGCTAGAACCAGTTTTCTCATTACAATTTCCTTTCTTTGGTATCTCTGAGAGCTTTCAAATGTTCAGACAGATAATAGTGGACTATTTAGTCGCTTGTAAAATAACAAATTTATTGTTCGACGCAGCAACCTTGATCTTCGACTTACCAAACAGTCTTGCTAACTTTCCATCGTAGCCGAGGTGGCGGTTACCGATAACTAATAATTGCCCACCAGAGGTAAGAATTTGCTTTGCATCACAGAACATCTGCCAAGCGATGTGATCAGTAATGGCTTGCTGCTGGTGGAAGGGTGGATTACAGACAATTAAGTCGATGTCTTGTGCCACCATACCGTCTAAGCAATTATTGGCGATGCAGGTGATATCGCGCTCATCACCAAGGTTTGACTTTAGGTTTTGGCGAGCCGACTCGACCGCCATAAAACTCTCATCAACACAGGTGATTTTGATCTGTGGGTTGAGTTTTCCTAGCTTAACCGACAATACGCCATTGCCACAGCCCAAATCTAACACATGTTGTAAATGAGGGCTTTGCGGCAGGTGCTGGAGCATAAAACGTGCGCCTAAATCTAAGCTCTCTCCCGAGTAGACATTGGGTAAGTTGTTGAGTTCGATATTTTCGTTATCGACTTGCCAACGGGTATCGGCACTGACAGGCGTCGGTTGCTCATGAGTGGCATAGCTAAAGACTAGGCGGTGTTTTTTCCACGCCAATGACGTTTTGGTTTCACCAAGGTGTTTTTCAAACAGTTTAAGGGTAGAACTATGAATTTCCTTGGCTTTATTGACCGCGATAATCGGGACTGACGCTTTCAATCCAGAGTGTAGCTGACTAAGTTGCCACACTAAATGACGATTGTTTTTGGGTAATTGCATCAATACTAAGTCAGCATCATGAGGGATAGGATCCATGGTCGTTGCCAATGTGATCTCTGGGCCATCATTCAGTGCTAAATTTGCTTTGGCTGCTTGATGAGCAATATAAGAGTCGCTCATCATGGTAATGCGGTGTTGGTGACTAAACCAGCAGCTCAGAGCACCGAAGTTGTCATTAAGAATAACAATGTGCTTTGGCGTGTCGAGGTTCATTGCCTCGACGTGATTGATAAGGTACTCATCGCCCGCGTCCCAAGCCTGAAGCGTTTCATTATTTCGCTTGGGGTATCGATGTAGCGAGAGGGTACGCTCGTGGAGCGCTAACTCAGTTTTCATAATACGAACTCAGTTTTCGTTATAATAGTGGGATTCAAGTGATCCGTAATGGCGCGATTGTCGCAAAAGCAACTGCATGTGAAAACTAAAACCTTTAGCTTTGTGCTTATCGAGATTATTATCGAGTTTACTCTATTGTTTATATCTGATGGTGAAGCAAGATGCTGCAAGAAGTAATAGAAAGCAAACTCCAACATAGCTTTGAACCTGCGCATTTGAATGTGGTTAATGAAAGCTACATGCACAATGTGCCCGCGGGGTCTGAAAGCCATTTTAAAGTTGTGGTGGTCAGTGACAATTTTGAAGGGATGCGTTTAATCGCACGTCACCGTCAAATTAATCAGACGCTTGCAGATGAATTGTCGAATCATATCCATGCACTTTCGATTCACGCTTATACGGTAAAAGAGTGGCAAGAGCAGCAGGGCATTGCGCCGGACAGTCCGATGTGTTTGGGTGGATCTAAGTGATCATCGCGTTATAAAGGGCAATATTGCCCTTTATCCTTACTATCAGTAAGTATTAACAAGCTAGAAACAAATTGGCACAGTAATTGTTTTTAAAACAAAATATTTCAGTGTGTGAATGAATGTTTTTTCTGCCCAATTTCGCCAATATCTCGGTTTGTGCGGTGGCTCAAAGTTATGACTATTCCTTAGCCTTTTAAACTCAATTACTTCCAAATATCACGCTTTACTCTGTCATTCATCATGGCATCCAAATCTAAAAAGATGATAGACTATCGCACCTGATAAATCTCGCTGACTTCCTGTAGCGAGGTTTTTAATAGGATGTTGCGATTTTGGTGTTTTAAACATCACCAAAACCGGACACTAGTGTCGTGTCTAAAAGTTACGCAATTAAAGAATCTTTTTCCCGATAAAAGTAGTGCAAGTGCGTATGATTACAATAAAGAAAGGGTTGGATCTGCCAGTGGCAGGAACTCCATCCCAGGTGATTAATGATGGTAAAACCATCAAAAAAGTCGCCTTGCTTGGCGAAGAGTACGTCGGCATGCGTCCAACCATGCATGTCCGCGTAGGCGATGAAGTGAAAAAAGCTCAGATTCTTTTTGAAGACAAGAAGAACCCTGGGGTGAAATTTACTTCACCGGCAGCTGGTAAAGTGATCGAAGTTAACCGTGGCGCTAAGCGTGTCCTTCAATCTGTTGTGATTGAAGTGTCAGGCGAAGAGCAGGTAACGTTTGATAAGTTCGAAGCTGGCCAACTAGCAAGTCTAGACCGTAACACGGTAACGACTCAGCTGGTTGATTCTGGCCTTTGGACCGCTTTACGTACTCGTCCGTTCAGCAAGGTTCCAGCAATCGAGTCTTCTACTAAGGCAATTTTTGTCACTGCGATGGATACCAATCCGTTAGCAGCACAGCCTGAGTTGATCATTAATGAGCAACAAGAAGCGTTTGTCGCTGGTTTGGATGTACTTTCAACTTTGACTGATGGCAAGGTTTACGTTTGTAAATCTGGTACAAGTCTTCCTCGTTCTTCTCAACCTAATGTTGAAGAGCACGTTTTTGATGGCCCTCACCCAGCAGGCCTTGCTGGTACCCACATGCATTTCCTGTATCCAGTGAATATAGAGAATGTGGCGTGGAGCATTAACTACCAAGACGTGATTGCGTTTGGTCAGTTATTCCTAACTGGTGAGCTATACACTGATCGTGTTATCTCTCTGGCAGGCCCTGTTGTGAATAACCCTCGTTTAGTTCGTACGACACTAGGTGCTAGCCTAGATGACATTACGGACAACGAGCTAATGCCAGGTGAAGTTCGTGTGATTTCCGGTTCGGTACTATCAGGTACTCATGCAACGGGTCCTCACGCATACCTAGGTCGTTACCACGTGCAGATCTCTGTATTACGTGAAGGCCGTGAGAAAGAGCTGTTTGGCTGGGCGATGCCTGGTAAGAACAAGTTCTCTGTCACTCGCTCATTCCTTGGTCATGTCTTCAAAGGTCAGCTGTTTAACATGACAACCACGACCAATGGTAGTGACCGTTCGATGGTTCCAATTGGCAACTACGAGCGCGTAATGCCTTTAGATATGGAGCCAACATTGCTGCTTCGCGATCTATGTGCAGGTGACACCGACAGTGCGCAAACACTGGGTGCCCTAGAGCTAGATGAAGACGACGTAGCGTTGTGCACCTTTGTTTGTCCAGGTAAATACGAGTACGGTGAACTCCTTCGTGAATGCCTAGATAAAATCGAGAAGGAAGGGTAATTTTCATGGCGCTTAAAAAGTTTCTTGAAGACATCGAGCATCACTTTGAACCTGGTGGCAAACACGAAAAGTGGTTTGCCCTGTACGAAGCAGCAGCAACGCTGTTCTACACGCCAGGTCTAGTGACAAAGAAAAGCTCACACGTTCGTGATAGTGTTGATTTAAAACGCATCATGATCATGGTTTGGTTCGCAGTATTCCCAGCAATGTTCTGGGGTATGTACAACGCGGGTGGCCAAGCTATCGCAGCACTCACCCACATGCATTCAGCTGACCAATTAGCAACGGTTGTTGCAGGTAATTGGCACTACTGGCTGACTGAAATGTTCGGCGGTACGATTGCTGCAGATGCGGGGGTCGGCAGTAAGCTATTACTTGGTGCGACTTACTTCCTGCCAATTTATGCAACGGTATTTATCGTTGGTGGCTTCTGGGAAGTACTGTTCTGTATGGTGCGTAAGCATGAAGTAAACGAAGGTTTCTTCGTTACTTCCATTCTGTTTGCACTGATTGTTCCACCGACTCTTCCTCTATGGCAAGCAGCACTAGGTATTACCTTTGGTGTGGTTGTTGCCAAAGAAATCTTTGGTGGTACTGGTCGTAACTTCCTTAACCCAGCTTTGGCTGGCCGTGCATTCCTATTCTTCGCATACCCAGCGCAAATCTCGGGTGATGTTGTTTGGACTGCAGCAGATGGCTTCTCTGGTGCAACTGCACTTAGTCAATGGGCTCAAGGTGGTAACGGCGCGCTAATGAACATGGTTTCTGGTGCTCCTATTACTTGGATGGACGCATTCATCGGTAATATCCCAGGTTCTATCGGTGAAGTATCAACGCTTGCTCTGATGATTGGCGCTGCGATGATCGTCTACATGAGAATCGCATCATGGCGCATCATTACTGGTGTAATGATCGGTATGATCGTGACAGCAACGCTGTTCAATGTGGTCGGTTCAGATACCAACCCAATGTTCAACATGCCATGGCATTGGCACCTTGTTCTTGGTGGCTTTGCATTCGGTATGTTCTTTATGGCGACAGACCCTGTATCGGCTTCATTTACCAATAAAGGTAAGTGGTGGTACGGCGCGCTAATCGGCGCAATGTGTGTCTTGATTCGTGTAGTTAACCCAGCCTACCCAGAAGGTATGATGCTGGCGATTCTATTTGCGAACCTGTTTGCACCTCTGTTCGACCACATCGTCATCGAGAAGAACATCAAGCGGAGACTAGCACGCTATGGCAAGTAATAACGACAGCATTAAAAAGACGCTGGGTGTTGTTATCGGATTGAGCCTAGTATGTTCAATCATCGTATCAACAGCAGCAGTCGGTCTACGCGATAAGCAAAAAGCTAACGCGGTACTAGATAAACAATCTAAGATCGTCGAAGTGGCAGGCATTGAAGTGAAAGGTCAAAAAGTACCTGAGCTATTTGCACAATACATCGAACCTCGACTGGTCGATCTCGAAACGGGTAGCTTTGTTGAAACAGCTGCCAATGGTTCGAGTGCGTCTGAGTTTGATCAGCGCGATGCGGCTAAAAAGGATAACCTTTCTATCGCTCTGCCTGCAGATGAAGACAAGGCTGACATTCGTCGCCGTGCAAACACTGCCGTTGTTTACCTAGTTAAAGATCAAGATGACGTTCAGAAAGTTATCTTACCTGTACATGGTAAAGGGCTTTGGTCAATGATGTACGCGTTTGTCGCGGTTGAAACCGACGGTAATACAGTGTCAGCGATCACTTACTACGAGCAAGGTGAAACACCAGGATTGGGTGGTGAAGTTGAAAACCCATCTTGGCGTGATCAGTTCGTGGGTAAAAAACTGTTTGATGACAACCATAAACCAGCAATCAAAGTGGTTAAAGGTGGTGCTCCAGCAGGCTCTGAACACGGTGTTGACGGCCTTTCAGGTGCGACACTAACTAGTAACGGTGTTCAAAACACATTTGACTTCTGGTTAGGTGACATGGGCTTTGGTCCATTCCTAGCAAAAGTTCGTGACGGAGGTCTGAACTAATGTCTAGTGCACAAAATGTTAAAAAGAGCATTCTAGCGCCAGTATTGGACAACAACCCAATCGCGCTACAAGTTCTTGGTGTATGTTCTGCGTTGGCAGTGACCACCAAACTAGAGACTGCGTTTGTTATGACGCTGGCAGTAACCTTTGTAACTGCTCTGTCTAACTTCTCGGTATCATTAATCCGTAACCACATTCCTAACAGCGTGCGTATCATCGTTCAAATGGCAATTATCGCATCACTAGTAATCGTGGTAGACCAAGTGCTAAAAGCCTACCTATACGATATCTCTAAGCAGCTATCGGTATTCGTCGGCCTAATCATCACTAACTGTATCGTTATGGGCCGCGCTGAAGCTTTCGCGATGAAGTCGGCACCAGTGCCTTCGTTAATTGATGGTATTGGTAACGGTCTTGGTTACGGTTTCGTTCTTATCACTGTTGGTTTCTTCCGTGAACTATTTGGTTCGGGCAAATTATTTGGCCTAGAAGTATTACCTCTAGTGAGCAATGGTGGTTGGTATCAGCCAAACGGCTTGATGCTACTTGCGCCATCTGCATTCTTCCTAATCGGCTTCTTAATCTGGGTAATCCGTATTCTGAAACCAGAACAAGTAGAAGCGAAGGAGTAAGGACGTCATGGAACATTACATTAGTCTGTTAGTTAAATCGATTTTCATCGAAAACATGGCTTTGTCTTTCTTCTTGGGTATGTGTACGTTTCTTGCCGTATCTAAGAAAGTAAAGACCTCTTTTGGTCTAGGTGTTGCAGTTGTGGTTGTTCTAACCATCGCCGTTCCAGTAAACAATTTAGTTTACAACCTAGTACTACGAGAAAATGCTTTAGTTGAAGGTGTCGATCTTAGCTTCCTAAACTTCATCACCTTCATCGGTGTAATCGCAGCACTTGTACAGATTCTAGAGATGGTTCTTGACCGTTTCTTCCCACCTCTGTACAACGCGCTAGGCATCTTCCTTCCGTTGATCACGGTAAACTGTGCAATCTTCGGTGGTGTATCTTTCATGGTACAGCGTGACTACAACTTTGCTGAATCGGTTGTTTACGGTTTCGGCTCAGGTGTGGGCTGGATGTTAGCAATCGTTGCTCTTGCAGGTATCCGTGAGAAGATGAAGTACTCTGACGTACCTCCGGGTCTACGTGGTCTAGGTATTACGTTTATCACGGTAGGTTTAATGGCGTTAGGCTTTATGTCTTTCTCTGGTGTTCAACTGTAAGTCGGGTAAACCGCAACAATAAAGGAATAGTCAATGGACATTATTCTTGGTGTCGTGATGTTTACTCTGATCGTACTGGCGCTAGTACTAGTGATTCTTTTCGCTAAGTCTAAGCTTGTACCAACAGGTGACATTACAATTTCTGTGAACGGTGACCCTGAACTGGCGATCGTTACACAACCAGGTGGTAAACTACTTAGCGCACTTGCTGGCGCGGGTGTATTTGTTTCTTCTGCCTGTGGTGGCGGTGGCTCTTGTGGTCAGTGTCGCGTAAAAATTAAATCAGGTGGTGGTGACATTCTACCGACCGAGCTTGACCATATTACTAAAGGTGAAGCGCGTGAAGGTGAGCGTCTAGCGTGTCAGGTTGCAATGAAAACTGACATGGATATCGAGCTTCCTGAAGAGATCTTTGGCGTTAAAAAGTGGGAATGTACCGTTATCTCTAACGATAACCAAGCGACATTCATCAAAGAGCTTAAGCTACAAATTCCTGATGGCGAAACCGTACCTTTCCGTGCCGGTGGTTACATCCAGATTGAAGCACCTGCTCACCATGTTAAATACGCTGACTTCGATGTACCTGAGGAGTACCGTGGAGATTGGGATAAATTCAAT
The DNA here is from genome assembly GCF_042940635.1 of Vibrio sp. NH-UV-68. NCBI lineage: Bacteria > Pseudomonadati > Pseudomonadota > Gammaproteobacteria > Vibrionales > Vibrionaceae > Vibrio > Vibrio sp. NH-UV-68. The sequence continues at coordinate 2,468,579 of NZ_CP134975.1, read as the reverse complement.
CTTTTCCGTTACGAGTCTAAGGTCAACGAAGAGACGATCCGTGCTTACTCTATGGCGAACTACCCAGAAGAAGAAGGCATTATTATGCTAAACGTGCGTATTGCTACGCCGCCGCCTAATAATCCTGACGTACCACCTGGTATCATGTCTTCATACATCTGGTCGCTGAAAGAAGGCGATAAGTGTACGATTTCTGGTCCATTTGGTGAGTTCTTCGCTAAAGATACAGACAACGAAATGGTCTTTGTTGGTGGTGGTGCTGGTATGGCGCCGATGCGTTCACACATCTTCGACCAACTAAAGCGTCTTAAGTCTCAACGTAAGATGTCTTTCTGGTACGGTGCACGTTCTAAGCGTGAAATGTTCTATGTAGAAGATTTCGACGGCCTACAAGCAGAAAACGACAACTTCGTTTGGCACTGTGCTCTGTCTGATCCAATGCCAGAAGATAACTGGGATGGTTACACCGGTTTCATCCACAACGTATTGTACGAAAACTACCTGAAGGACCATGAAGCGCCTGAAGATTGTGAATACTACATGTGTGGTCCACCGATGATGAATGCTGCCGTTATTGGTATGCTCAAAGATCTTGGTGTAGAAGACGAAAACATCCTACTGGATGACTTCGGCGGCTAAACTTCAGTGTATTTGAAGCTGTAGCGTCGTTGGCTTCATAAACCCAACCTAATTGCATAGAAGATCTATGCTCATAGGCTTGGGTTTATTTGTCGCCTTGCTACAACTCCAACTACTTGAAATTGCATATATAAGATGGCTGACTGCTTATTAGTCAGCCATTGTTTTTTCTAAGAATGGTAATAGTCGATGCGTTCGATACAGACGTATGCGCTATTCCCGTTCCTCAAATTACAGGAGTCTAACAAGTGAAAAAGTGGCTTGTTGCATTTGCTTCTTTATTGGTTCTAGCCGGTTGTGAAAAACCGATTGAACAAATCCACCTAAGCGGCCCAACGATGGGCACGACTTACAACATCAAATATATTACCGCACAGGGACAGCCCTCTGCGGAGCTGCTGCAAGAAGAGATCGATCGTCTTCTCGAACAAGTGAACGATCAGATGTCGACTTATCGTAAAGATTCAGAACTGAGCCTGTTTAATCAAAGTGATGCTTCGGCTGCGTTTGAAGTGTCGCCGCAAACCGCCACCGTCGTGAAAGAAGCGCTGCGTTTAAACGGTCTGACTTTAGGTGCTTTAGATGTGACGGTAGGCCCACTAGTTAACTTGTGGGGCTTTGGACCCGAAGGGCGTCCAGAGATCGTTCCAACTGACGCCGAACTAAGTGAGCGTCGAGCGATAACGGGTATTCATCACCTAACGGTTGAAGGCAACACGTTACGTAAAGACATTCCAAATCTTTACGTCGATCTTTCAACGATCGCCAAAGGCTGGGGTGTTGATGTAGTCGCTGATTACATTCAGTCGCAAGGTATCCTAAACTATATGGTAGAGGTTGGAGGCGAGATGCGCCTCAAAGGCGTCAATCGTGAGGGTGTTGCTTGGCGTATAGCGATTGAAAAGCCTTCGGTTGAAGAACGAGCGATTCAAGAAATTATTGAGCCTGGCGACATGGCCATTGCGACTTCTGGTGACTACCGTAACTATTTCGAGCATGATGGTGTGCGTTATTCTCACATCATTGACCCTAAAACAGGCAAGCCAATTAACAACAAAGTGGTGTCTGTGACCGTTTTGGATAAGTCTTCAATGACAGCGGATGGGCTTGCAACCGGTTTGATGGTGTTGGGTGACGTTCAAGGAATGAAGGTAGCCGAAGAGAACAATATCCCAGTGTTGATGATCGTCAAAACCGACGATGGATATCAAGAGCTTGCGTCGTCGGCGTATCAGCGATACATGAATTAATTAAATCTGAGTGAGCCTATTATGAGTACATTTCTGATTACGTTTGGTGTATTTATGGCAGTGATTGCAGCAATGTCAATCGGCTATATCATCCAGAAAAAAGTAGTAAAAGGCAGTTGTGGCGGCTTAGGTGCCGTTGGCATCGAAAAGGTCTGTAACTGCCCAGAACCTTGTGACGCGCGTAAAAAGCGTGAAGCACGCGAAGCTGCGCGAGCAGAAAAGCTCGCAGCTTGGGAAAAAGACAGAATTGCTTAATAGTCTGTTTTTGTTAAGTTGATTTTCTATAACCCGGCAGTGTCCGGGTTATTTTTTAACGGTAGTTTATAAAGGAATCCTGAAACAACACGATGGCTTTAATGATAATGAGTTGAGGTCAGCTATACTCATCATCATAAGTACATTCTTGGAGGTAGCATGGAGTTATATCAACACGATATGTCTCAGTTGTTTAAACAACTTGGACTGGGAAGTTCAGACAAAGAGATTAAGCAGTTTGTTGCGCAAAACCGACAGCGTCGAGATACTGAATTACTGCATGAGGCAAGCTTCTGGAGCGAGTCTCAAGCGGCATTTCTTAAGCAGGCGATAGAGGAAGATGCCGATTGGGCAGAAACTGTCGATCAGTTGGATGTGATGCTGCGAGACTAAAAAGCAAAGCGGCTCGATAGCCGCTTGGTAATTTTTTGATGGTTTATATCGGTTTCCAGAGGCCGATATATTATTTATACTGTATTTTTAACCAGTACCCTGGTAATTAAATGCATGTCAGAGCGTATAAATAAAATCATTCACGTTGATATGGACTGCTTTTACGCTGCGGTTGAAATGCGTGATAACCCAAACTACCGCGATCGACCACTGGCTGTCGGTGGGCACGAAAAGCAACGTGGGGTACTGAGTACCTGCAACTATCAAGCACGTCAGTATGGAATTCGTAGTGCGATGCCAACCGCTCGGGCGCTGCAACTTTGCCCCCAGTTACTTGTTGTCCCCGGACGTATGCAGGTTTATCAGCAGGTGTCTAAACAGATTCGTGAGATATTTTCACGTTACACTGAGCTGATTGAGCCGCTGTCGCTTGATGAAGCATATCTTGATGTCACCGATGCAACTCAATGCCAAGGGTCGGCAACCTTGATTGCTGAAGCCATTCGGCGTGACATATTTAATGAGTTGCAATTGACCGCCTCAGCGGGTGTTGCACCCGTCAAGTTTCTCGCCAAAGTGGCGTCAGATATGAACAAGCCCAATGGTCAGTATGTGATCCCACCAGAGCGTGTTCAGCAAGAGGTCGATAAGCTAGCGTTAGAAAAAATACCCGGTGTAGGTAAAGTCAGTTTAGAGAAGCTTCATCAAGCTGGGTTTTATGTCTGCGCCGATATCAAGCGGAGTGATTACCGTGACCTTTTACTCCAGTTTGGCCGTTTGGGCGCCTCGCTGTGGAACAAAAGTCATGGCATTGATCATCGACCAGTAGTGGTTGAAAGAGAGCGTAAGTCCGTCGGCGTTGAGCGTACATTCAGTCACAACATTTTCACGTACGATCAATGTTGGCAAGTGATCGAGAGTAAGCTTTACCCTGAACTGGAACGACGCTTGAGCAAATCTTCACCCGATAAAGCAATCATTAAGCAGGGAATTAAGGTCAAATTTGCTGACTTCCAACAGACCACGATTGAGCATATCCATCCTTGTCTTGAGTTGGAAGATTTCAAACAGCTACTGCGTGATGTATTAAAGCGTCAGCAAGGACGTGAGATTCGATTACTTGGCTTGAGTGTGATGCTCAAGCCAGAAGAACTCGCCAAACAGCTTAGTTTCTTTTAACTAGCTTGGTGTTGTTCAAGCCAATCTGTGACCTGAGCAAAAGGTGTTCTTTCAAGTTTGCCAAAGCCGCTCAAACTGCGCGCTTTGAGTTTGCCAAGTATCGGCGTCGCAATGCCACACAAAAATTTAGCTTGTAAAGCTCTAGAAAGCGGCTGCTGAGCCCGTTGTTGTAACTCATTAAGCCAAGTCTGTATTTGCGCGTCAGTCGCATCTGGTGCAGCGGATTGAGGCAGGGTGGCGACCTCACCACGACAGACACTGCAATGGCCGCATAGTTTTGGTGCTTGTGTATCACCAAAGTAACTCGCCAACTTAAAACTCAGACACTGGTCAGATTCAAACAGCGCTAATAGGTTGTCGATACGTTCAATATCGCTGCGTTCTTTCTCATCAAACAGAGCCCATAACTGTTGGGTTAACTGCTCGACAGACTGATCACTTGGATTAACTTGATACACTTCAGTCATGAGCTTACTTTCGAGCTCTATCCAACCCTTTTCATTGAAATAATCGAGTGCGGCGATGGCGCGTTGCCTTTCACCAGAAAAATGTTGCCAAAGCGCATCAAAATCGACCTGACACCAGACTTTAGCTTGAGTTGAGCAATCAAAAAGAGCGCGCACAAAATCACTACGTTGAGGATCAAACTGTTCGATAATGAATGATTTATTTTGAATAAACTTAAATCGATAGTCGGCAAAGTAGCTGTACTTGGCGGCAATCAAAGCGAACATTTCCATATAAACCAACAGAGTTTTCAGTGGCAGTTGGCGGATATTGGTTTCGCTTGAAAGACGAGATATCACCACTTCCCATTGGGGAGCATTAGACTGCGCTTGCTCGATGACCGCTGCAATTTCATTGGGTTCTGGTGTGTCGCCATAAACAAAGTTTTGCAACGTGCAGATGCCACTTTTGTTACCGAGCAAGATGCATTGCGAAGGTTGGCCATCACGACCAGCGCGACCAATCTCTTGAGCATAGTTTTCAATAGATTTGGGTAAGTCGTAATGAATGACACGACGAATATCGGCTTTATCCACCCCCATACCAAATGCAATGGTAGCGACGATAGTATCAATGTCGCCACGCATGAACTGCTCTTGGATGCGTTGGCGAATATCAGAATCAAGCCCCGCATGGTAAGCCTGAGCGTTAATTCCCGCTTCGCGTAGCATGTTTGCCAATGACTCGGCACTGTTTTGCAAAGTGACGTAGACGATAGAGGGCTGAGTTGCGCCGGGAGATAAGGCATTCAGTAAAGCCTCATTCTTCTCCTCGTCGCGACAGGGAATAACACTCAAATCTAAATTGGCACGATAAAAACCAGTTGTGACGACATCTTGATCGGCGATGGAGAATTTGTTGCGCATATCATCGATCACGGCATTGGTCGCGGTCGCCGTCAGCAACAAACATTGAGGGATTGCGAATTCTTGTTGATAGTGAGGAAGTTTAAGGTAGTCAGGGCGAAAGTTGTGTCCCCACTCTGAAATACAGTGCGCTTCATCGACCACTAACAATGAAATCGGAATTTGCTTAATAAATTGACGAAATCGCTCATTCTTAAGCCGTTCGACCGAGATCATTAAGATCTTCAATTCACCGTTACGGGCTTGATTCATCACCGATTGGGTTTGTTCTCGAGTTTGGCTCGAATCAATCGAGGCAGCGCATATATTATGGCGTTGAAGAAAAGCCAATTGATCTTTCATCAAGGCCAATAAGGGTGAAATCACTAACGTAAGATGGGGAAGCATCAGTGCAGGTAATTGATAGCAGAGTGATTTCCCAGAACCGGTAGGAAAAATTGCTGCACTTGATCGACCCGCTAAAATGGTTTCAATCGCTTGTTGCTGGCCAGGACGAAGGTGGTCAAAACCAAAGGTGTGCTTAAGCGTGTGTTCGATCTGTTGTGTGATAGATACGTCACCCATAGCTATTTATTCCTACTGTTTTTATTCACTATTGGCAGGTATTCTAAAGACAATTTCTGCGTTGGAATATGATTTTAGTATGAATAAGTTGGAACTGCGTCAGACAATCTTAACCTTGTTACAGCAGAAGTTGCATGTTGCTCAGCGTTCTGCCCAACGCGCTTTAGAATCGGCAACGGATGAAGAGACGGTCCCAGAGCATAAATACGATACGTTAGCGCTTGAGGCATCTTATCTCGCCCATGGACAAGCGATGCGAGTCCAAGAGTGCGAGCAGGAGATTGCACTTATCACTCAATTACCACTGTGTGACTCACCACAACAAGTAACATTAGGTTGTGCGGTATTGCTGTTAGATAGTCAAGACCATCGCCGCTGGTTTTTTACCTCGCCTTGTTCGGGTGGGATGAAAGTGTGGTTCGACAATCAAGATGTTAGGTTAGTTACCTTTGAGTCACCACTCGGAAAGGCATTAAAATCGAAACAGATTGGTGATGAAATTCACTATCACATTGCTGGCAGTGATTATTGCTATGAAATTGAAACCATTTTCTGACAATGGCTAATGTGCAGCTGATAAGCTATGGGTTGCAAAAAAAGGGTAGGATGATGAAAAAGAAATTAGTGACGTTACCACTACTATTGGTGTCCAGTCAGGTGTTTGCCGCTCAATGCAACATTGATTTGAAAAATGAAATTCACCTTAATGAACAACGGTTGGAAATCCAGCAGGCTGGAGGAGAAACGGCCGTTGTTGATAGTGATAACACTTTAACTATCCATGGTGAGCGCATTGAGCTTAATAGCGATCAGCAACAAGCGATCGCCCAGTATCGTGACAGTCTCAACGAGTATCTGCCTCGAGCGAAACAGATGGCACAAGAGGGCTTAGCGCTTGCGAATGATATCGTTGACGATGTAGCGCAAAGCTTTGATGCGCCAGAGGCCTTTGAAAGCGTCAAGCAATCTATGCAACAGTTTTATGCTGAGATTGAGTCGCGCTATTACAAAGAAGGCGATCTTATCCTTCCGGCCGATAGCTTTGATACATTAACCGATAGCTGGGCTCAAGATTTCGATAAAGCTAAAGCGTTATTTAACGAAGAGTTTATTAGTAGTGCGTTTGATGCAATGTCTGACAAGATGAAAGCAGAAGGCGGTTTGAACTTGACTGAAATGGCCAATGCGATGAGTGAGTTGAAGCAACGAATATCCGAGCGCTTGGCGGAGCACGTCCAGCAAGTAGAAGAGCAAAGCGCAGAGTTTTGTGATTCATTGGATCAATTAGCGGATCAAGAGCAGCAACTGCATCAAAAAGTGCCTCAGTTGAAGGATTATCAGATTTTTACAATCTAAGATTACCGCTGCTGAGACCCGCTTGATTGTTGAGATTTTCGAACTAAAGGGCGCATAACGCGCTCTTTATCTAGACAACTAATTCTTGATTGTGTTTAATTCGTGCTCAATTAGATGGCTACCTTGTTAAATGCATATATCTCACCTCTCCCTAAAACACCTTAGCATTCTAGCCTCACTATTCATGGCCAGTGTGTTTGTCTGTGGTTACCTGTTATTTCATTACTTTTGGTTACACGATGCCGAGGTCGATAAGGCGCTCGCGCACCAACAAGAAGAAGTGCAACGGGTTAAAACGGTGCTTGATCTAGAAAAGTCTGAACTGGCGAGTGTCTTGATGGATTATGCCGCCTGGGATGACGTCGGTGATTTTATTCGCGACCAAAACGAATCGTTTTTGCAAGATAGCCTTAATGCACACACCTTTGTTTCCAACCAACTCAGTGGGGTGTTTATTTTTGATCCCCAAGCATCATTAGTCTGGGGGCAGTTGTACGACTACACAACCCGTAAAACTCTCCCATATGATGATATACGTTATAAGTTTGGCCCACTGTTAGTTGACAGTTTACGTGCTCGGACTGATTTCATTACCCCTCATGTCAAGTTTATGGTGATCAACGGTCAACCTGCTTTAGTCGCGACCAGTCGAGTCTGTAATAGCGAAGGATACAACTGTACCCAAGGTTACATGATGTTCATCAAAACTATAGGCACTGATGTGATTGCTACTTTGCAACAGGCAACTGGCCTTAACGTCGACGTGATCGCGAAGCCGAGCAACCTCACCTCAAATCGCGCTTTGCAACCTAATGTCAGCGTATTGGAAAAACTCGATTTTCAGAATAAACCGACGGTTTGTATCATTATTCAACATGCGATAAAACTGCCCCCTTTTATCACCTGGAGTGAGTTTTCTGCGGTACTTGCTTTTGCAGTGTTCATGTTTGTGTTTAATTTGGCGGTGGCGCATTTAATGATTCAACCCTTAAAGCGGGCACGCAAAGCACTTGAGTCTACTCATCAGTATGGTGCCTCAGTCGGGGCTGAGCAGCATTTTATCTCGTTTGAGGTCCGTGACTTTGTTATGCGTATCAATGATGTTCTGCGCCAGCTAGAGAGCAATCAGCGTGAACTAGAGTGGCTAGCTGAGCATGATTCCCTGACTTCTGTTGGCAACCGTCGTAGTTTGCACAAGCATTGGCAAAAGCTACTTGAACAGGCGGATCACGGTTATGCTTGCGTGATATTGGTCGATATTGATTCCTTTAAACCCTATAACGATCACTATGGTCATATTGAAGGGGATGAGGTGTTGCGCAAGGTGGCGAAGCAACTAAAACAAGCCCCCAGTGAATGCGATAAGTTTGTCGCTCGCTTTGGCGGTGAGGAATTCTGTGTGGTGTTGCGTTCTAACAAGCCGATTGACGTATATCATGAAGGTGAGCAACTGCGCCACGCCATAGTGAAAATGCAGTTAGCCCACGAGCATTCGCCCATTAGCGACTACATTACTATCTCGGTTGGTGTTGCTGATATGGGGGACGAAACCCTTGTCGCGCAGCAAGATATTCTGCTAGTGGCCGATAGAGCACTGTATCGAGCGAAATCGCTTGGCCGCAACCGAGTTGAGGTTAGCGATGAGCAGTAGTGTCATAAAATATTTACAAGTCATTTAAGCTAAACTTTAGCCAACTAGGCTGCAGAATTCACTAGGTTTATTGTTATCGACAACATTTTACTTTAATGTACTAGTTAACTAGTTTGTAAGTGCGATTGAAGTAATATGACACAGAGTGACAATGCTCAAACACGTGAACATTTTGGCTCACGTCTTGGATTTATATTAGCGGCAGCGGGAGCTGCGGTTGGCTTAGGCAATATTTGGGGCTTTCCAACTCAGGCGGCGAGCAATGGTGGTGGGGCATTTTTGCTTGTCTACCTACTGATGATTCTCATTGTCGCCTTTCCAATGCTGGTGGTGGAAATGGCCATCGGTCGTCATGGGCAGGCAAACCCAGTTGATAGTATGCGCTCACTTACCAACAACCCTATTGGCAAAAAATTAGGTGCAGCGGTGGGTTGGGTTGGTCTCAGTGTGCCCAGTGCGGTTCTGGCATTTTATAGCATTGTCGGTGGCTGGCTAATATGCTTCTTGTTTGGCGCTGTGACTGATGTATTGGGAATGGAAGCGGCCACTGTTTGGTTTAAAGGCTTTAGCGTTGAGCGCAACTTATTTGGTACGGTAATCTTTTATGTGCTCACGATCTTAATTGTTCAAGGTGGGGTTAAACAAGGGATCGAGAAATGGTCGACACGTTTGATGCCAGCTCTGTTTGTATTGTTTGCGCTATTGTTTGTTTACATCATGACGCAGAATGGTGCGATGGAGGGGCTAAAGCATTATTTGATCCCCGACTTTACGAAAGTCATGGATCGTAAGCTAATCTTAGCAGCCATGGGCCAAGGCTTTTTCTCGTTGACGATCGGCGGTTGTTCGATGCTGATCTACGGCTCTTATCTCAGTAAAAAAGAGAATTTGCCAAAAATGGCGATGAATGTCACCTTGGTGGATACCGCGGTGGCCTTTATTGCCGGCTTAGTGGTGATGCCAGCGATGTTTGTGGCAATGCAAAGTGGCGTCGAGATCTATGCGCAAGACGGCTCACTTTTGAGCTCAGATACGTTAGTGTTTACCGTTCTACCTTTGATGTTTGATAGCTTAGGCTTATTAGGGCAGTTGTTTGCGATCGTGTTCTTCTTGTTGTTAACGATTGCTGCATTGACCTCTTCTATCTCGATGTTGGAGTGTCCAGTGGCATTAGTCAGTGAACGCTTTGAGACCAAACGTGGCATCACAAGCTGGGTGCTTGGCGCTATCATTGCCTTGTTTAGCATCGTCATTGTTTATAATTTTGCGGCGCTGTTTGGCTTAGTGGCGATGGTCGCTACTCAGTATTTACAACCGCTCGCGGCGCTACTGTTTTGTCTGTTTGGTGGTTGGGTGTGGAGCCGTCAAGCCAAAGTCAAAGAACTTGAGCAAGGCTGCCCGGAATTTTCTCAGGGCTGGTTTGGCAAGCTATGGCCTGTTTATGTCAAGTTTGTCTGCCCGATGTTGGTGGCAACCGTCATTTGGGCCTCATTTGGTTAATTAAGCGCCCCATTAACGATTAAGCCCGCGATAAGCGGGCTTAATATGATTTATGACGGGGTATTAATTTGGCCGGTTGTGAGTGGCTCAAGATCGGCATCAGAAACTTCACCGATAAAATCTTCTACTACTTGTTCTACCTCTTGGTCGTCTTGTTCAAAATACGCCAAGTGGAAAATGGCGTCTCCTTCGTTGACCAAGGGGAGTGTCTGTTGCCCGATGACAATCCCGCCCTTACGTGCTTTAAGCTCAATTTCACTGTGTCCTAATGGGGCGCTAATATAGGCCAACACCTGACCGCGTGTTACTTTTTCGCCAAGGGTAACGACGGTACGCAAAATGCCGTTACTTTCGGCACGTAACCAACTGGTTGATTTGGCTATCACCGAAGTGGGCAGACGCTTACGGCTTTTGCGTAACATGCCAATCGCCTGCATAACGCGTTTGACACCTAAATAGCCAGCATTGATACAGATGGGCTCAAAGCGTAATGCTTCGCCTGCTTCATACGTCAGCACCGGTATATTGAGACGTTCAGCTTCGCTACGTAGTGAGCCCTCTCTTAATGGCGAGTCAATCACCACGGGCGTTGCGAAAGCCTGAGCAATTCGCAGCGTTTCTGGATTACTTAAATCGGCACGGACTTGAGGCAAGTTGGTGCGATGAATCGCTCCCGTATGCAGGTCGATAATGTAATCACACCGTTTAGCAACCTGAGAGAAAAAAGTGTGCGCCATGCGTGAAGCAAGCGATCCTTTGTCACTGCCAGGGAAACAACGATTGAGATCTCGTCTGTCTGGGAGATAGCGAGATTTGTGAATAAAGCCAAATACGTTGACGATTGGCACGGCGATCAAGGTGCCTTTGAGCTTGCTGGGGTCAATGGTGTCGATCATTTGGCGTACGATTTCTACCCCGTTGAGTTCGTCACCATGGATGGCCGCGTTGATCATAAGGACCGGACCCGCTTGGTGACCATTAATGATTTCGACAGGGATAGAGAGCGGTGAGTGCGTATAGAGCCTAGCCGCCTCTAACTCAATGACCTTTCTTTCTCCCGGCGAGACAAACTCGCCGAGAAATTCAAATGCGCTATTTTTCTTAGCCTTTGCCACGAGTTTTGGTCCTTTTGCTTGCCGCATTCTTCTCGATGAACTCAATAATCATTCCCGCGATATTTTTACCAGTAGCAGCCTCGATACCTTCAAGACCAGGAGATGAGTTCACTTCCATGACTAATGGGCCGCGCGCAGAACGCAGTAGATCGACACCTGCGACGTTCAAGCCCATAATTTTGGCTGCCGCTGCCGCAGTGCGACGTTCTTCTGGGGTGATTTTTACCAAAGAGGCGCTACCACCACGGTGCAAGTTTGAGCGGAATTCACCTTCTGCCCCTTGACGTTTCATTGCCGCTATCACCTTGTCGCCAATGACAAAGCAACGAATATCCGCACCGCCAGCTTCCTTGATGTATTCCTGAACCATAATGTTAGCTTTAAGACCCATAAAGGCCTCGACAACACTTTCAGCGGCTTTGCGTGTTTCTGCAAGGACAACACCAATACCTTGAGTACCTTCAAGAAGTTTGATTACCACAGGCGCGCCACCAACCATATCGAGCAGGTCTTTGACGTCATCGGGCTTGCTGGCAAAACCGGTGATCGGCATACCGACCCCTTTTCGTGATAGCAACTGCATTGAACGTAACTTGTCACGTGAGCGTGTAATTGCCACCGACTCATTGACTGGGTAAACGCCCATCATTTCAAACTGGCGTAATACAGCCGTGCCGTAAAAGGTAACGGAAGCCCCGATACGAGGAATGACTGCATCAAAGCCAGATAGCTCTTCACCTTTAAAGTGAATCTCAGGTTTATCTGAGTTGATGTTCATGTAGCATCGTAGTGCGTCGATTACTTTCACTTCATGACCGCGTTCTTTCGCCGCTTCAATCAAGCGCTTGGTTGAGTAGAGCTTGGAGTTGCGTGACAGAATACCAATTTTCATGACTTGTTTTCCTCGAAAGGGATTAAAAATGATTCAACAGGATCGACCATGATGCGGTGATGCATCGAAGTGCGTCCTAACAGCATACGAAAGGCCATATTTTCGCGGTTTGTCAGCGTGATCTCAATTGGCCAACTTTGACCTCCGATCGAAAACATCGATGTGATCACATAACGTGATTCTTCGTGACCACCAGAGTCGCGAACAATACGCTCGTCAATCACTGCAGCCTCACATACCACTTCTACTTCGGTGTCGTGCTGATTTGGGTGGAGCCAAAAGCGTACCCACAAGGCATGGTCTTTATCAAATGTTTCTACCTTGAAAGCATGCAAACATGAAGTTCTGGCCCCAGTATCAATTTTTGCATTAATTTTATGAATGCCAAGTTCTGGCAAGCTAACGGTTTCACGCCAGCCAACGACGATTTTTTCTTTCATCACAGTAACAATTTCAGTTTGGGAAGTTGGAAGAAGTACTAAGAGACTATAGCACTCTTTACAGTAAGCAATTGGAATACACCGCACACTAGTCTTGAAGAGGAGAAGATGGTTTCCCCTGAGAAGCTCCAAGGTCGGCGAATGTATCAGCCTTATTTATCAGTGACTAACGAAAATAAATCACCGTTACGACAAATAAAATTTATCCTTAGAAGGGGCGATAACGATAAAGCCAGCGAGATTCGCTGGCTTTATTGATAAGATTTTCTAAGTCAAAGTTAACGGTGAATTAAGCTTTTTCAGGGATGGCTTCAAGCAGGGCAACCATCTGATCCCAGAAAAGAGACACAGTATCAATTTTTACTTTTTCATCCGGAGAATGAGGAAACTTGATGGTTGGGCCAAACGACACCATATCCATCATTGGGTAGGGCTCTTTAAATAGGCCACATTCAAGACCAGCATGGATGACCATGATGTTAGGTTTGTGTCCATAGATGCCTTGATACATATCACGGAAAATGGCCATGATTTCCGAGTCAGCATCAGGCTTCCAACCAGGGTATGCGCCCGAGAACTCAATTTGTGCGCCAGCAAGTTCAGCCACTGAAGTCAGCATTCCTTCGACTTGTTGGCGACCAGAGTCAATCAATGAGCGAACAAGGCAAAGTACGTTGATCGTATCCTTGTCTGTAGTGATCACACCAACATTCAAAGACGTTTCTACGACACCTTCGATTTCATCACTCATGCGAATGACGCCGTTAGGGCAGGCATTCATTGCGGCGATAAAGCGTTGCTGATCCGCAATAGAAATCACCTGATCATCGCTCTCAATCGCTTGGTTGAAAGAGACAATGTCCGTCTCTACCTTGCCAAGCTCCGATTTGAGTAGCGAAGTATAGAACTCAAAGAGTTCTGCCAGCTTAGTTTCGTTTTGTGCAGGGACGGCAACCGTCACAAAGGCTTCTCGTGGGATGGCGTTGCGTAGACTGCCACCTCGGAATTCGATCAAGCGCAGATCGAGCTCTTGAGCATGGCCTGCTAAAAATCGTGCGACTAATTTGTTGGCATTACCGCGACCAGTATGGATATCACAACCTGAGTGGCCGCCTTTCAAACCTTTAAGGATCAGCTGACGAGTCACAAAGCCCGCAGGTAATGGCTCACGTGTGATTGTAAAGGACATTTTCCCATCAATACCACCAGCACAGCCCATGTAGACTTCGCCTTCTTGCTCTGAGTCAGTGTTAAGCAGAATATCACCGTCTAGCCAACCGGCCTCAAGACCAAAAGCGCCAGTCATGCCAGCTTCTTCATCAATGGTCAACAACACTTCGATAGGGCCATGTTTGATCTCTTTCGATGCCAGAACTGCAAGACAAGATGCCATGCCAATGCCGTTATCTGCCCCAAGTGTGGTGCCTTTTGCCGTTACCCATTCACCATCAATATAGGGTTGGATTGGGTCTTTAACGAAGTCATGGTCGGTGTCTTCGTTCTTCTGTGGCACCATATCGATATGGGCTTGAAGTACGACAGCTTTCTTATTTTCCATTCCTGGCGTGGCTGGCTTTTTGATAAACACGTTGCCAGTGGGATCTCGACGAACGTCAAGATTTTGCTCAGTTGCCCAGTTGACGATGTATTGCGCTAACGCTTCTTCATGCTTTGAAGGGTGTGGAATAGAACAGATCTTATCGAAAAACTGCCATAATGAAGCGGGTGATAAGTTGCTAATTTCAGAATGGAATTCAGACACGGATGACTCCTTAAAAATAATAATGCCAGATCATGACGAGGTAATGTTGTCTATAAATAGAACAAAAACCCGCAGATGGCCTATTGATGAGAGAAGAGCAGAATAGCATTCACCGCGAGTTGGGTGTAGTAAAAGCACTGAGTAAATCTCGAGTCATTATCACAGAACCGATAATCACATCATGAGCCAATCCGGTTAATAGGCGTAAGTCGTGTCGAAACGGTCAATGGATAATTGATATTCTTGTAATTAAATTACATAAAAGGTCTATTTTGAGTCTGTTTATGAACTTTCTGTGACCTTTGTCACTTTAATGGTTGTAATAAAATTTCTATGAGGTATATTAGTAACCAACTTCGATAGCGAAGAAAAAATGCTCAAAGGATGAGTCCGATTTGTCGCCTCCAGGGAACCGAGAAATCAATGTATTTAATCTGTTTTAATTGATTTAGAAGGTGATAGTTATGAAAGGTTTACCAAGTGCAGCATTTTGGTTAAACAGCTCTGTTTATACCAGCAGCTTTACTTACCCAACAAGCTTCGGTTACTAACCCATAAGCTTGTCTCGAACAGTTTTGTTCAACCCCTATTATTGGAATTTATTTACAGCGTTTATTTGCTGACATGATTCAACCGCCACTCAAATTGAGTGGCGTTTTTTTATCTCGATATAACCCCCCTCAGTTTACTGCTAGTTTCTCCAAACTGGCTTTATTGTGCGAATAATATTCGTATAAGCACCTATCAGCCTTGATTGAACGAGCGTTAACAGCGCTGAAAGTTTAAAACATAGTGCAAAAAAACATCATTTGAATAGTTACTTCAATTACACCTTTACTTGCTGAAACATAAACAAAAATGAGATTTATATCACGCCGTTCTGTGTTTGAAAGGTTCATTTATAAATAGAAATATTGATTAGAGTCATAATTCTATCTGGAATTTACTATTTGATGACTTTATAATTCGTGCCAATCGATTACGCAACCGTTTACTTTTTACCCTTTAGGATTTGATCATGTTCGAAAAACTGTTCAAGCTCAGTGAACACGGCACCAACGTCAAAACTGAGATCATCGCAGGTATTACCACCTTCCTGACGATGGCTTATATCATCTTTGTTAACCCTGCGATGCTGGCAGACGCTGGAATGGACAAAGGTTCGGTATTTGTCGCCACCTGTCTTGCTGCAGCGATTGGCTGTTTCATCATGGGATTTGTTGCTAACTACCCAATTGCACTGGCACCAGGTATGGGGCTAAATGCCTTCTTCACCTACGGAGTGGTGCTAGGAATGGGACACACTTGGCAAGTCGCACTGGGTGCGGTGTTTGTCTCAGGCCTGATCTTTATGGCGTTGAGTGTCTTTAAGGTTCGCGAATGGATCATTAACTCAATCCCTATGTCATTACGTACGGGGATCTCGGCCGGTATTGGTCTTTTCCTTGCGTTTATCGGCTTGCAAAACTCAGGTATTGTGGTGGATAACCCAGCAACATTGGTTGGCCTTGGGCATATTACAGGTCTTCAACCAGCCTTGGCGGCATTGGGCTTTTTCCTTACCATTGGTCTAGTATACCGAGGCGTACGTGGTGGCGTGATGATTGCTATTTTGATCATCACAGCGCTAGGTTTGATGCTGGGTGATGTTCAATGGGGTGGTGTGATGTCGACGCCACCAAGTATTGCTCCAACCTTGATGCAAATGAACATCGCAGATGTGTTTGAAGTGGGTATGATTTCTGTCGTATTTGCTTTCCTATTTGTCGACCTGTTTGATACGGCTGGCACTTTAGTTGGTGTTGCAACAAAAGCAGATTTGATTAAAGAAGACGGCAAATTACCTCGTTTGAGTAAAGCGCTGCTGGCTGACTCTACCGCCACATCTGTCGGAGCTATGTTAGGTACTTCAAGTACGACTTCATATGTAGAATCTACTGCCGGTGTTGCTGCTGGAGGGCGCACAGGCCTGACTGCGGTTGTGGTGGGTGTGCTATTCCTATTGGCACTATTCTTCTCGCCATTGGCAGGAATGATTCCAGCTTATGCTACTGCTGGTGCACTGTTCTACGTCGCCATTTTGATGATGTCAGGCCTAGTGAGTATTGATTGGCGCGACTTAACAGAAGCGGCTCCTGTCGTGGTCACTTGTTTACTGATGCCACTGACTTACTCGATTGCGGAAGGTATTGCGCTTGGCTTTATCTCTTACGCAGCAATCAAACTGCTAAGCGGTAAAGGTCGTCAGGTGTCGATCAGTGTTTGGGTACTCTCGGCAGTATTCATCATTAAATACTTGGTGGCGTAACGCCGCTGTGTAGTGACGCCGAATCTTATTCGCGAGCACTATCGCCATAATCATGTGATGGTTATGGCGATATTTTTTATCCCAAATAAATTCGCCATTGGTATTGTAGAGCGGCTGCGTTAAAATAATCGTTTGCGTAGCTTTTCCCCTCACTTGCTTTAGGCAATCGTCAGTGTGTATTGGCGTTATTTTGGGGTTGCAGACTTTATCAATTATTAGGTTATTACAATGGCTAAGAAATTCATTATCACTTGGGATCAAATGCACGCATTTTGTCGTGAATTGGCAGAGAAACAGATGCCAGCAGAACAATGGAAAGGTATTTGGGCTGTGAGCCGTGGCGGTCTCGTTCCTGGTGCCATTCTTGCGCGTGAACTCGGCATTCGTCATGTCGATACGATTTGTATCTCAAGCTACGATCATGATCATCAGCGTGATATGACGGTAGTGAAAGCACCAGAGGGCGATGGTGAAGGTTTTCTTATCGTTGAAGACCTAGTCGACAGCGGTGACACAGCACGAAAATTGCGCGAAATGTACCCTAAAGCGAAACTGATTGCCGTTTGTGCTAAGCCTGCAGGTATGGAGTTACTCGATGATTATGTTGTCGATATCGCACAAGATACGTGGATTGAGCAGCCGTGGGATATGTCAATTCAGTACGTTGAGCCAATTAATCGCAAACAAAAGTAATTGATTGAGCAACAAAGCAACGATTTCTTGATAAATGACCCTTTATTGGGTCATTTTTTTTATTACTATTTATCAAACCCCATTATTTAGGTCGTATCCATGTCCGAGGAAGTAAGCAAAAATCTCTCTGAAACTCTGTTTGTTAAACATAAGCAGGCGAAAGAGACCTCTGCTTTGACTCAATATATGCCCACTAGTCAGACGTTTTTAGAGCAAAAACAGCAGCAAGATGGCTACCGATGGTATCGCAACTTGCGTCGTATGCAGTGGGCATGGCAGGGGCTTGATCCGATAGAGATTGAATCAGTATTGGCAAAGATTGCTGCCTCAAAACACTCTCGCACCAATGAGCAGTGGCTCGATACAGTGATGGGCTATCACAGTGGAAACTGGACCTATGAATGGACCAAGCTGGGTATGTTACATCAAAAGCGTTCGAATGAATTTAAAGGCGAACAGGCCGCTGATGAAATGTTCAACGCATCACTTTGTTTTAGTATCGCGGGCTATCCACATTTAAAAAATGATAACTTGGCTACTCAAGCGCAAGTATTGGCCAGTAGCGCTTATAGTGAAGCGGCAAAAAAAACCAAGTACACCATTAAACGTCTAGAGATCCCTTACCAGAAAAAGCACATTGTGGCGCACTTGCATCTGACCAAAACCGATAAACCTCAACCTGTGGTGATCGTAACGGCGGGGCTAGATAGTTTGCAAACTGATTTGTGGAGTCTGTTTCGCGACCATTTGGCGAAAAAAGATATCGCGATGCTGACCGTCGACATGCCATCAATCGGGCATAATGTTCATTGGAATCTAACGGAAGATACGTCGCGTTTGCACCAAGCTGTGCTAAATGAACTGTATAACATTCCTTGGGTTGACCACCATAAAGTCGGCCTGATTGGCTTTCGTTTTGGCGGCAATGCCATGGTGCGCCTCTCATTTATGGATCCGGACAAAATCAAAGCATGTGTGTCATTAGGTGCGCCTATCCATGATGTGTTGTCGTCGCCAGAAAAGCTCAAACAAATGCCCAAAATGTATCTTGATGTCTTAGCATCTCGGTTGGGAAAATCGGTGGTTGATATTCATAGCTTGGCTGGTCAATTGATGGCTTGGTCATTAAAAGTTCAGGGGATTTTATCCAATCGTAAAACTCGTGTGCCGATTCTGGCCATGAGTTTAGAGAATGATCCCATCTCGCCATTTAGTGATAACCAAATGGTCGCGTTGTTTAGTGATTATGGTAAAGCGAAGAAAATCAGTGCAAAAACAATTACACAAGGGTATGAGCAATCCCTCGATTTAGCGATAAAGTGGTTGGAAGATGAGCTAATGAGATGACATTTCTGCTAATTTAGATGACACTTATTTAAACATACTACCCAAACTATCAGGTCCTGGGTTACGTATAACAATAAGTCAATGAATACGGAGATTCATTATGTCTGAGCAGATCAAAAGTCCTACCCATTACCGTTTGTTATCAACATTAAGGGCCATTGGTCCTTATTTACGCGAATCACAAAGCCAAGAAGGCGACTACCTTTTCGATTGTTTATCGGTGTGCGTTAATGATAAAAAATCACCCGAACAACGTGAATTTTGGGGCTGGTGGTTAGAATTAACCGCTAACGAGCAAGGCTTTGAAGCTCGTTACCGTTCTGGTCTGTATGATGTGACGGGAGACTGGAAAGACAAAGCCTTACCCAAAAAAGCACTCGCCGATGTGACTCGTACTCAAGAAGTGTTCCACCAAAAGCTGATAGATACCTTGAAAAAAGAATTTGATATTGCGGTGGTCATGCATCAAGAATCGGTTGAATTCGTCTAGATTTTTCAGCTTATAGTTGTAATTCCCCAAAAAGGCGCTTTTTAGCGCCTTTTCTACTTGTGAATTTGTCAGTTGATTGCTAAAACATCAGGTCTAATCAATCTTTGGCGCCAATGTGTGGCAAATAAGATCGTGACGATTTTTAATTTTTCATAGTAGAAAGGCAATGAATCAAAAAAGCGGAAAAGCACCACAGTTACAGACCGTGGTCGTTAAACTCGGTACGAGTGTTTTAACTGGTGGCACTTTAGCATTAGACCGAGCTCACATGGTTGAGTTGGTTCGCCAGTGTGCAGAACTGAAAAAGCAAGGTCACTCTGTGGTGATGGTTTCGTCTGGCGCAATTGCGGCAGGCCGAGAGCACCTCGACTACCCCGCATTGCCCAACTCTATGGCAAGCAAACAGTTATTGGCGGCCGTTGGCCAAAGCCAGTTGATTCAAGCATGGGAATCCTTGTTTGCGATTTATGGACTCAAAATTGGCCAAATGTTGCTAACGCGTGCTGATCTTGAAGATCGTGAACGTTTCCTTAATGCGCGAGATACCATTAATGCTTTGGTTGGCAACGGCATCATCCCGATCGTCAATGAAAACGATGCGGTGGCAACCAGTGAAATCAAAGTGGGTGACAACGATAACTTATCCGCATTAGTCGGTATTTTGTGTGGTGCAGACAAACTGCTGCTGCTGACCGATCAAAAAGGCTTATTTACCGCCGACCCACGTAAAGACCCTAATGCTGAGCTGATCAAAGAAGTCAAAACCATTGACGACACTCTGCGTAAAATTGCTGGTGGCAGTGGTACTACGCTGGGTACGGGCGGAATGGCGACTAAGTTGCAAGCGGCAGACATCGCACGTCGTGCGGGGATCGAAGTGATTATTGCCGCAGGCAGCGCGCCGAATGTGGTGTTTGATTCTCTTAGCGACAGTCCACAAGGCACTCGTTTTCTACCGTGCGAAGAAGCGCTTGAAAATCGTAAGCGCTGGATTCTTGCGGGGCCAGCGGCATCGGGAGACATCATGATCGACGATGGTGCGGTCAATGCCGTTGTCGCTAAAGGCAGTAGCTTGCTAGCAAAAGGCGTTATTCACGTTGGTGGTCAATTCGCCCGCGGGGATGTGGTGCGAGTCACTAATCGCCACGGCAAGCTGATCGCTCGTGGTATTGCGAGCTATTCAAGTCATGACATGGCCAGAATCGTCGGTAAACACAGTAAAGATATTATTGGAATATTAGGTTATGACTACGGCAATCAAGTGCTGCATCGTGATGATATGGTCGTAATTCAGGAATAAAGGACAATATACATGCAATTGATTTCTATGGGTAAAGCAGCGAAAGAAGCGGCTTTCCAACTAGCAACGGCATCAACGGCGCAAAAGAACCAAGCACTGGCCATTATTGCCGATGAACTTGAAGCTAATGCCGAGACAATTTTGGCGGCTAACGCCAAAGACATTGAGAATGGTCGCAAAGCAGGTTTAACTGATGCCCTGTTAGATCGACTGCTGCTTAATAAATCGCGCTTAACGGGCATTGCCAATGATGTGCGTAATGTTATTAGCCTTAATGACCCGGTGGGCAGTGAGCTTGACAGCAAAGTGCTTGAAAATGGTATGTCGCTTTCACGTCGCCGAGTGCCGCTTGGCGTGGTTGGGGTGATTTATGAAGCGCGGCCAAATGTCACCATTGATATTGCTGCTTTGTGTCTAAAAACCGGTAACGCGAGTATTCTCCGTGGTGGTAAAGAGACCTTTTTCTCCAATATGGAATTGGTCAAAGTGATTCAATCCGCGTTGGCAAAAGCGGAGTTACCTGCCGCGTCGGTGCAATACATTGAAAAGCCAGATCGTGAACTGGTTTCTCAACTGCTTAAGTTGGACGATTATGTTGACATGATCATTCCACGAGGTGGCGCAGGCCTGCACAAAATGTGCAAAGAAAACAGTACTATTCCTGTGATTATTGGTGGGTTTGGTATCAGCCACATCTTTGTCGATGACAGCGCAAATCTAGAGAAATCACTCGATGTGGTAGAAAACGCCAAAGTGCAGCGTCCTTCGGCATGTAACTCGCTAGATACACTGCTAGTGCATGAGAAAGTGGCCGCCGAGTTTTTATCGCTTATCGTTGAGCGTATGAATGATAAAGTTAGCTTCGTGGCTGAACCAAAAGCGCAAGCGCTGATGTCAGCAGCAACACAACTTCGTCAAGCGGGAGACGGTGACTTTGATACCGAATGGCTCGCTTACACTTTAGGCGTCAAGGTGGTTGCGGATGTGAAAGAAGCCATTGACCACATGCGCGTACACAACGCCAGTCACTCAGATGCGATCATGACCGATAGCTTAGAAAATGCCGAGTTATTTATTAACTCAGCGGGTTCTGCCGCGGTGTATGTCAATGCATCAACCCGTTTTACCGACGGTGCTCAGTTTGGCCTCGGCGCTGAAGTTGCGGTATCAACCCAGAAACTGCATGCACGTGGACCAATGGGGCTTGAAGAGCTCACTAGCTACAAATGGGTCGGTAAAGCAAACTACTTGCCGCGTAGTTAACAGATCTGGTTAAACATTGATTGAAAAGGGGGCTATCTAGCCCCTTTTGCTTTTCTTAGCTTTAGTTAATCCGGTAAACTATCCGACATAGTTTTGGAGGTGATATGCATTGTCCTTTTTGTTCTGAAAACGACACCAAAGTGATCGACTCGCGTTTGGTTGCCGACGGCCATCAGGTCCGCCGTCGTCGGCAATGTTTAGCGTGCAGCGAGCGCTTTACGACATTTGAAACCGCTGAATTGGTAATGCCAAGAGTGATTAAATCCAATGGCAACCGAGAGCCTTTCAATGAAGATAAAATGGTTGGTGGTCTGCAGCGAGCGTTAGAGAAACGCCCGGTCAGCGCCGATGCGGTTGATGTGGCGATCAGCATGATCAAATCACAGCTTCGTGCGACGGGTGAACGTGAAGTGTCGAGCGAAATGATTGGTAACTTAGTTATGGATCAACTCAAAGAGCTCGATAAAGTGGCGTACATTCGTTTTGCTTCGGTTTACCGTAGTTTTGAAGATATTCGTGAATTTGGCGAAGAAATCGCAAGACTAGAAGATTAATTGGACAGCGTAATGGCAACCTTTACTGCTACAGATTATCAGATGATGTCGCGGGCTATTGAGCTGGCGAAAGGCGGCATCTACACCACGGCGCCAAACCCTAATGTAGGGTGTGTGATTGCCAAAAACAGTGACATTGTCGGTGAAGGCTGCCACTTTCGTGCGGGTGAACCTCATGCTGAAGTGCATGCATTGCGCATGGCGGCGGATCAATCGATCGGCGCAACGGCGTACGTAACATTAGAACCTTGTTCTCACTATGGACGAACCCCACCTTGTGCCGAAGGGTTGATCAAAGCCCGCGTGGCGAAAGTGGTATGTGCGATGCAAGATCCCAACCCCCAAGTTGCTGGGCGCGGCATTCAGATGTTGCGTGATGCCGGAATTGAGGTTGAAGTTGGGCTACTTGAAGATCAGGCTCGGGCACTGAATCCTGCGTTTATCAAACGTATGCAAACCGAGATGCCGTTTGTACAACTAAAAATGGCGGCAAGTCTTGATGGGCAGACCGCACTAGCCAACGGTCAAAGCCAATGGATAACGGGGGCTGAAGCGCGCAAAGATGTCCAAGCTTTTCGTGCGCGCAGCGGCGCCATTTTATCAACGAGCCAAACGGTCATTGACGATGACGCCTCGCTTAACGTGCGTTGGAGTGAACTGCCCAAATATGTGCAAGCACAATATAATCCTACCGATGTGCGTCAACCTAAGCGTGTGATCTTAGATCGTCAAAATAGACTGACATCCGCGCTAAAACTGTTTCACACTCCAGGTGAGCGCGTGATTGTTGCTCCACAAGGTGACATTTTTGCGCCATTGAATAACGATCAACGTATTGATCTTAACGCTCTGTTTTCCACGCTTGCTACTCAACACAACATCAATCACCTTTGGGTTGAGGCTGGTGCAACTCTGGCAAGTAGCTTAATTACTGCTGATTTAGTCGATGAACTGGTGCTTTACTTGGCACCCAAAATCATGGGCAGTGATGGCCGAGGCTTACTCGGTGCACTTGGTTTAGAGGCGATGGAGCAAGTGATTGATCTCGATATTAAAGATATTCGACAAGTGGGTAAAGATATCCGCATTATCGCCACTATTAGCCAAAAAGAATCGTAACTATGTTTACAGGTATTATTGAAGCTGTTGGTACGCTGACAGCCATTACGCCAAAAGGCGAAGATATAAGTGTCACGGTTGAGGTCGGTAAGCTGGATATGTCCGACGTAAAACTGGGAGACAGCATTGCCACTAATGGTGTCTGCTTGACCGTGGTTGACTATAGCGACAGCCATTACAGTGCAGATTTGTCGTTAGAAACGTTGCAAAAAACGGGCTTTGCTCACTATCAAGTGGGGGATAGCGTCAACTTAGAAAAAGCCATGTTGCCAACCACTCGATTTGGCGGACATATCGTGTCTGGTCATGTCGATGGTGTGGGTGAAATCGTTGAGCGCAATAGCGTTGGCCGAGCGATAGAATTTTGGGTCGCGATGCCCGCCGAAATCAGTAAATATGTCGCGGAAAAAGGATCAATAACGGTGGACGGTATTAGCCTGACGGTTAATGCACTGCGTAAAAACGCGTTAAAATTGACGATTGTTCCGCACACCGGAGACGAAACAACCATCGCTGATTTTCATGTTGGCCGTAAGGTCAATCTAGAGGTCGATGTGTTGGCGCGTTATATGGAACGCCTACTGACCAGCCAGTCAGAGCAGCCACAATCAAACATTACCATGGAATTCTTACAACAAAATGGATTTGCTTAGGTTAGCGATTATCTAACCGACTCGATTCGCCGCAGACGCCAAGAATAGGAAGACAATTATGCCAATTAGTACGCCACAAGAAATTATTGAAGATATTCGTTTGGGTAAAATGGTTATCTTAATGGATGACGAAGACCGAGAGAACGAAGGCGATTTGATCATGGCTGCCGAGCACGTTACACCGGAAGCGATCAACTTTATGGCGATGCATGGTCGTGGCTTGATCTGTCTGACAATGACTAAAGAGCGTTGTGAGCGCCTTGGTTTGCCGCCAATGGTGCAAGATAACAATGCGCAGTACACCACTAATTTTACCGTTTCAATTGAAGCGGCCGAAGGCGTTACTACCGGGATTTCAGCGGCCGATCGTGCACGCACTGTTCAGGCGGCCGTCGCCAAAGATGCCAAGGCTGCCGATCTTGTGCAGCCAGGTCACATCTTTCCTTTAGCGGCGCAAGAGGGTGGCGTATTAACCCGTGCTGGTCATACCGAAGCCGGCTGTGATTTGGCGCGTTTGGCTGGTTTTGAACCGGCCGGCGTTATTGTCGAAATACTTAACGATGATGGCACCATGGCGCGTCGTCCAGATCTCGAAATCTTTGCTGAAAAGCACAGTATTAAGCTCGGTACGATTGCTGATCTTATCGAGTACCGCAATAATACCGAAACCACGATTGAGCGCGTTGCTGAGTGTCATTTACCGACCGAGTTTGGTGACTTCAACTTAGTGACTTATCGCGACATCATCGATAACCAAATTCACTATGCACTGTGTAAAGGCGAGCTGAGTAAAGAAGCGCCATTGGTACGCGTTCACTTGCAAGATACGTTTACCGATCTACTCCATAGCGATCGCAACGCAGAGCGCAGTTGGACACTGGACAAAGCAATGCAACGTATTGGCAGTGAAGGGGGGGTCTTGGTGATTTTGGGCAATGAAGAGTCAAGCGAACTGTTGATTCACCGCGTGAAAATGTTTGAAGCGCAAGATAAAGGTCAAGCGCCGACGTTAGCCAAGAAGCAGGGAACATCACGCCGCGTTGGTGTTGGCTCGCAGATTCTGGCCGATCTTGGTGTCCACGATATGCGCTTACTCTCGTCAGCGAGCAAAAAATATCATGCGTTGGGCGGTTTTGGCCTCAATGTGGTGGAATATGTGAGCGACTGATCGTTTCGGCTTAATCGTATCTGAGGGCAAAGGTCACCATCATTTGCCCTTTCGGTTTTCGCTCTGTTGTTAACACGGTGAGTAATGCTAAATTTCCATTAGATATTGCTCACAGAATTGTGCTAGAATCCGGCGATTCTCACTTGATGAATATAGTTAAAGGAAGGCTTATGAAAGTGATCGAGGGTGGCTTCCCAGCGCCAAACGCAAAAATTGCTATCGTTATTTCTCGTTTCAACAGTTTTATTAACGAAAGTCTATTGTCTGGTGCAATCGATACTTTAAAACGCCATGGTCAAGTTAGCGAAGACAACATTACCGTAGTTCGCTGCCCAGGCGCAGTTGAGTTACCTCTTGTTGCTCAACGTGTCGCGAAAACCGCTAAATACGATGCGATTGTTTCGCTTGGTACGGTAATTCGTGGCGGAACACCACACTTTGACTATGTTTGTAGTGAATGTAATAAAGGTCTTGCACAAGTGTCTCTGGAATACAGCCTTCCAGTTGCGTTCGGTGTACTGACTGTTGATACTATTGATCAAGCTATTGAGCGCGCGGGAACCAAGGCTGGTAATAAAGGTGCAGAGGCTGCACTAAGCGCACTTGAGATGATTAACGTTCTTTCAGAAATCGATTCCTAATGGGGGCCAGTGTGAAACCAGCCGCACGTCGTAATGCACGTCGATTCGCTTTGCAAGCGATCTACTCTTGGCAAATTACTAAAGAAAATGTTGCTACGATTGAAGAGCAATTTTTGTCAGGTGGTAAGTATGATGAAGAAGAACATCATGCTCAAGAACCTGCACTTTCTGCTCCAGACACAGATGTTGCATACTTCCGTGACCTACTAACAGGTGTTGTGCTAAGTCACACAGAGCTAGATTGTAAAATTCGTCCATACACTGCGCGTCCAATGCAAGATTTGGACATGATGGAGCTTGCTCTGTTGCGTCTTGCTATGTATGAAATGACACGTCGCGAAGATGTCCCTTATAAAGTGGTCATCAACGAAGCGATTGAACTTGCTAAAGTCTTCGCTGCAGAAGATAGCCACAAGTTTATCAACGGTGTGCTAGATAAAGCCGCACCGCACGTACGTAAAAAATAATCGTCCAAGATTATAAAAGGTCAGCAATCGCTGACCTTTTTTATGTCTAGTGTATTTTAATACCAACCTCGACAGACAAGTTGGTACAAGTTGTAAATGGTCACGCTATGCCTGGTGAATTTAATCTGATAGAAAAATACTTTGTGGGTCGGCAAAAACAGCGCAAAGATGTCTTGCTTGCCGCCGGTGATGATTGCGCCTTAGTTAAGGTGCCTGACAATCTCTCTGTCGCCATTAGTACCGACACTTTGGTCGCTGGTACTCATTTTCTTAGTGAAGCGAATCCGGCTTGGGTCGCGCACAAAGCCCTATGCTCCAACATCAGTGATCTTGCTGCGATGGGCGCAACGCCAGCTTGGGTATCGCTTGCCTTAACAATGCCGACACCCGATGAAACTTGGCTAGCACCATTTTGCGAGGCGTTCTTTGAATTGGCGGACTATTACGGTATTCAGCTGATTGGGGGAGACACCACCAAAGGGCCGCTGAGCGTGACGCTAACCGTACAAGGTTTGGTTGATGCGGACAAAGCGCTGCGTCGAGATGGTGCTCGCGTTGGCGATTGGGTCTATGTCACGGGCAACCTCGGTGACAGTAAAGCGGGGTTAGATGTCATCTTGGACCCCCAACGCCGCAGTACACCGTTTGCCGCAGAGCTTGAACAACGTCATTATTTATCAACCCCAAGAGTATTGGCCGGACAAGCATTGCTTAATCTGGCTAGTTCAGCGATTGATATCTCGGACGGTTTGATTTCCGACATTAAGCATATCGCTAAGCGCTCTGAGGTTGGAGTAAGCCTTGACGTTAGCACACTTCCTGTTTCTAATGAGTTGGTTCAGTTTTTAGGTTGCATGACCAAAGCGCAACAATACGCATTAACCAGCGGGGAAGAGTATGAGCTTTGCTTTACACTCCCAGAGCAGAACAAAGGCTCCATCGAAAGTGCGTTGGCGCACTGTGGCGTCAAGGCGACTTGCATTGGACAAATTCGCCCATCAGGTACTTTTGAACTGCATAATAAAGGTCAAGCGATAGATTGGTCTTTAAGCGGTTATGATCACTTTACTCAGCAGTAGCTCATTATGACAAATCCATTATCACTCATCTCATTAAAAAATCCCTGGCATTTACTCGCGACTGGCTTTGGTAGTGGATTGTCACCGATTATTCCGGGCACGATGGGCACGTTAGCCGCAATCCCTTTCTATTTACTGTTAGTTCAACTGCCGCTCTCTTGGTATCTGGTGGCTGTGGTGGTGGCATCACTGTTCGGCATTAAGATATGTCAGGTTACCTCGGATGATATGGGCGTACACGATCACGGTAGCATCGTGTGGGACGAATTTGCTGGTTTTTGGATTACGATGCTAGTGGTGCCATTATTCAATTTGAATCCGATCGATTGGAAGTGGTTAGTGACGGGATTTGTCTTGTTCCGTTTTTTCGATATGGTGAAACCGTGGCCGATTGGTTGGCTTGATAAGCGCGTCCACGGTGGCCTAGGTATTATGATCGATGATATTGTTGCTGGCGTGATGGCGGGCATAGTGCTTTATTTCGTCGGACAATACGCAGGTTGGCTTTAACCTTTAATGACCAACGTAATTGACGCAAATAAAAAGGGTTGACGCTATTACGTCAACCCTTAATCGTTGTTTCGCTTCTATTTAAGTTTTGCTAAATCTGATTCAATTTCAGCAATTTTGCTCGAGACCACTTTTTCTAAATGACGTAAATCAGAGAGGATTTTCTGTTTGACGTCTGTTTCTGTTGGTTTTTCTGGTTTAGTGAGCTTGTTCAGTTCGTCGATCACTAGGGTAAGATTGCGGTTTATTTCCGTGATCTCTTTGTATTGATGACTACCGCTATCGACGAGAACATTCTTAATCTGGCGGGGATATTTGAATTTGACGCTTTTCGCAAACAACTCACCTTTTTGTTTGTGAAAATAAATCTTTAACACATCCTTGTGCGCTTCTTGACGAAGGGAATAGCGCTCAATTTGTTTAGGATCGTGAATACCTAAACCTGTGAGGTGTGGATACATAGGCTACCTCTATTGTGTTGTAGTAATATTCTCTGGCCAAACCGACCAGAGAATGACCAATCAATTATTAATGTAGCAGTCTATGATCGTGGTAGACAGTGCTTTTTCAAGCAAGTTAATAACTTGTGCTCTTGATCGCCTAAGGTGCTAGTTCCGCAACGTTTTTTATCAGTTTTTCGCACAGCTCGAGCTGTTCCTCTTCCGTTAGCTTGCCGCCATTTTGACTGGTGATAATGAACAAATCTTCGGCACGTTCACCAATGGTAGTAATCTTTGCTGCATGCAAGTGGATATTGAGCTGAGCAAAGGTGGCGCCAACCGTTGCCAGTAAACCGGGTGTATCAAGGGCGACGAACTCAAGTAAGGTACGTTTCTTACTCTTAGTCGGCAGGAAGTCGACTTTGGTCTTTACCTTGAAATGTTGCAAATTTCGCGGAATACGGCGCGTTTTAATTTTGGTTGGTCGGCCATCTTCTAATACATGAGTGAGATGTTTGATCACGGCTTTGTGGCGACTTTCATCAATGACTTCACCATGTTGATCGAGCACCATAAAGGTATCGAGTACATAACCGTCTTTGCTAGTCATGACCTGTGCATCGTGAACGTTTAAGTTACGGCGGTCGAGCTCGGCAACCACAGACGCAAACAGCGCGGGTTGATCTTTGCTGTAGACAAACACTTCCGTGCCGCCACGGGTCGCTTTCTTGGAAATGAGTACCAATGGTTGCGCGTGATCTTGATGGCGCAGTAAATTGCTACAGTGCCAGGCGATCTGTTTGTGGGTATGTCGCAAGAAGTAGTCGGCTTTAAAACGTTGCCACAACACCTCAATCTCGCGGGCATTAAAGCCTTCTTTACGCAGTTGGGCTGAAGCCAGTTGCTGGTTATGACGAATGCGATCGCGCACATCGACCGGGTTCTCTAATCCTCGACGCAGTGCCCGCTGGGTTGAATAAAACAACTCGGCGAGCAGGGTGCGCTTCCAACTGTTCCATAGCTCTGGGTTGGTGGCACAAATATCCGCCACGGTTAGGCAGACCAAGTATTCAAGATACTCTTCATCGCGAACTTGTTTGGCAAATTCGGTGATCACTTCAGGATCATAGATATCGCGTCGCTGGGCGGTCACGGACATCAAAAGGTGATGGCGCACTAGCCAAGAGACCAATTTCGCCTCAGGTTTTGATAATCCGTGCTCAAGACAAAAGTCATACGCTTCACTTTCGCCAATGACGGAGTGATCGCCGCCGCGCCCTTTGCCGATATCGTGGAAGATTGCCGCGATGATCAATAACTCTTTTTTCTGTAAGCGCGGGTAGATTTCGCAGCAAATTGGGTGTTTATCGTGATTGCTGGCGTAGCCGAATGTATTGATGTGTTTCAGTAAACGGACACTGTGTTCGTCAACGGTATAAACATGAAATAAGTCGAACTGCATTTGGCCAACAATTTGGCTCCATTGAGGCAAGTAAGCAGCTAATACGCCGAGTTTGTGCATCAAACCAAACGCTTTATGCAGCGCATTTGGGTGACGACAAAGGTCGAGAAACTTCTCCCGCGCTGCTGGAATGGTGTGTAAGAACTTGTTTAAACGTCGTCGAGCGGTGCGCAGTTGGCGCATGGTCGGTGGCGCAACCCCTTCAATACTTGAGTCATTGGCAATGTGCAAAAACATATCCAAGATGGTTTCTGGACGAGCCTGAAACAGTGCTGGCTTACGCGCTTCAATCAGATGACCGCGACGAAGGAAATCATCACTGAGAATTTCAGGCTTCGCTTCCACGCCATTATCTAATATTGCTTGGTCAAACAACTTGAGCAGCATTTTATTGAGCTCAGCCACGCGGCGCAGCGTGCGGTAGAACTCCTTCATCATCATCTCAACGGCGCGGTTGCCTTCGCCGACATAGCCTAGGCTCTCTGCCACTTGCGCTTGATGGGCAAACGTCAGGCGGTTGTCGTAGCGTTTAAGTTCGATATGCAGTGCGAAACGCACCCGCCATAAGAAGTCTTGGCATTCGACCAATTCACGGTATTCGGCATCGGTTAAAAAACCATAATGGCTCATTTCGAATAGAGAGGTCGCACCAAAGTGGCGTCGAGCCACCCAACTTAAGGTATGGATGTCACGCAGACCTCCTGGCGTCGATTTGATGTCGGGCTCAAGGTTATAAGTGGTGTCGTGATAGCGCGCATGACGGTTGCGTTGCTCTTGGACTTTGGCTTTGTAGAACACTTCACTTGGCCAAAAGGATTCGGAATGAATCACCATTTGGAGCTGATGAAAGGTCTCTTCACAACCGCAGAGTAAGCGCGATTCTTGCAAGTTGGTTGCGACGGTTAAATCGTCTCTGCCAATCGCAGCACACTCTTCAACGCTGCGCACTGCATGACCGACTTCAAGTCGCAGATCCCACAGTAGGGTGATGAATTCACTGACTTTACTGGCTAATGACTCTGGCAGACCTTGGCGTGAGACGATTAAAATGTCGATATCCGAAAGAGGGTGCAACTCTCCTCGGCCATAACCACCCACGGCGACCAAACTGAGGTTAGGCTGTGAGGAAAAACCAAAATGTTGCCATAGGCGATTGAGGAGTAAATCGATATATTCAGCGCGTCCGAGTACCAAATCGGTGACGGGATGGTGAGCGAGAAACTCTTGCTTTTGAACGTCAGCAAACTTTTCCAATTGTTGTTTCAGTTCACTAATAACGATTTGTTGATCTGAGAGTGTCAGTGGTGATTGTAAAGGCATACAGCGAATCCATGCAAAATAGTCCTGTTGCGAACTAATCTATCAAAGTGCGTTACCAAGCTAAATAGCTAAACCCATTTTGTGGTTGTTTTACTGTCGTGCACTTGGTCGACCGATAAAAAATATCCCCGCCAGAGCGAGGATATGGAATGTTTAGATGATTAGGCGTTATTCATTAGGCGTGGAATGGTGTCATCGCTGCGTAGCGTCAGCACCTCACAGCCATCACGAGTCACAACGATAGTGTGCTCGTATTGCGCAGATTTTTTACCGTCACCGGTGTAGACCGTCCAGTCATCTTCTGCATCGACCGTAACCCCAAACTTACCCGCGTTGATCATTGGCTCAATGGTGAAACACATGCCTTCTTTCAATACACGGCGATCGCTGTTTTTGTAGTGAACGATTTGCGGTTCTTCATGGAATTCATTGCCAATACCATGGCCACAGAAATCTTTTACAATCGAGAACTTGTTACGTGGGTTCTTTTTGTTGTTCTCTTTGATGTATTTTTCAATCGCACTGCCAATGTCGCCAACGGTTGCCCCAGGTTTGACTTTACGCATTCCTACGTAAAGCGCCTCTTGAGTCACCATGCACAGACGTTTATCTGCAGCTGAAACATCACCGACCAAGAACATCTTAGACGTGTCGCCGTGGTAGCCTTCTGGACGTACGCTTAGGTCGACCCCTTCTTCATTGGGGATAATAACCGTAATGTCGACATTGATGATGTCGCCACTTTTCAATACGGCAGGTTTGAGTTGACCATTACTTCCCACTTCGTCTTGCTGGGCTGGAATGCCGTGACAGACAATATGGTTAATCGACGTACAGATAGATTTAGGAAATCCATGATAATCAAGCGGAGCCGAATAGGCGCCTTTTTCGATCCCGTAATCGTGACAGATTTGGTTTAGCTCATCTGTCGTCACACCCTCTTTGATGTGTGGTTCGATCATTTCTAGGATTTCAGCGGCCAACGCGCCCGCGGTTCGCATACGTTCGATTTCTTCAGCTGTTTTAATCTTGATTGACATTGGCTTTCTCTACTTAGCTCTTTATACCTCTTGGTACGAATGGCCGCATTCTAACAGGAAGAGGACATAATGAGAATTATTCTTCATCGACACCTAGTACGTAAAAGGGGCAAAAGCGTTCAGTTGCGGTTTTTTTTCTAGCCATAGTGGGTCAAAATATGGTATAAAGCGCGCCGGAAATGTGGTCTGTTGTCTCTAGTGAAATTCTATTTTATTGGCGAAGCCGATTACTTCCAACTAACTTATATCTTTAAATCACACACATTCCGTCACATATTCCGGGGTGCTAGGCAGAAGCCTAGTCGGAGTTATGGGGGATGTGGAGGCCTAACCCCAATAGAGGATTTTAAAATGGCAACTGTATCAATGCGCGATATGCTTAAAGCTGGTGTTCACTTCGGTCACCAGACTCGTTACTGGAACCCAAAAATGAAGCCATTCATCTTTGGCGCTCGTAACAAAGTTCATATCATCAACCTAGAAAAAACTGTACCAATGTTCAACGACTCTCTAGCTGAACTAGCTAAAGTAGGCGAGAAGAAAGGTAAGGTTCTATTCGTAGGTACTAAACGCGCTGCATCTGAAGCTGTTAAAGAAGCTGCTATCGCAAGCAACCAGTACTATGTTAACAACCGCTGGTTGGGCGGCATGCTAACAAACTACAAAACAGTTCGTCAGTCAATCAAGCGTCTAAAAGAACTTGAAGCTCAAGCTCAAGACGGTACTTTTGATAAACTAACTAAGAAAGAAGCTCTAATGCGTACTCGCGAAATGGAGAAGCTAGAGAAATCTCTTGGTGGTATCAAAGATATGAGCGGCCTACCAGACGCTCTATTCGTAATCGATGCTGATCACGAACATATTGCGATTAAAGAAGCGAACAACCTAGGTATCCCAGTATACGCTGTGGTAGATACTAACTCTAACCCAGACGGCGTTGACTACATCATCCCAGGTAACGACGACGCGATCCGTGCGGTACAGCTATACCTTAACGCTGCTGCTCAAGCGGTAACTGAAGGTCGTAATAAAGACGTTGCTGTAGCGGCTGAAAAAGACGGTTTCGTAGAAGCTGAATAATAGCTGGCTCCAAGTCACACTTAGTTTATGTGCCATCTAGTTGTCGCATTAACTAAGTTATAGTTATCAACAGGGGCCGACATTATTGGCCCCTGTTTTTTACCAAATTCTGAATCAACTGAGGAATAGAGAATGGCTGTTACTGCTGCTCTAGTTAAAGAACTGCGCGACCGCACTGGCGCAGGCATGATGGAATGTAAGAAAGCGCTAGTTGAAACTAACGGCGACGTTGAACTAGCAATCGAAAACATGCGTAAATCAGGCGCTGCTAAAGCTGCTAAGAAAGCAGGTAACGTTGCTGCTGAAGGCGCAATCATCATCAAAGAAGAGAACGGCGTTGCTGTACTTCTTGAAGTGAACTGTCAAACAGACTTCGTTGCTAAAGACGCAAACTTCACTGCATTCGCAGACAAAGTTGCTGCTGAAGCACTAGCAACTAAAGCGACTTCTGAAGAGCTACAAGCTAAATTCGAAGACGAGCGTGTTGCTCTTGTGACTAAGATTGGTGAAAACATCAACATCCGTCGCGTACAGTACGTTGAAGGCGCAGCGATTGCATCTTACCGTCACGGTGAGAAAATCGGTGTTGTTGTTGCTGGTGAAGGTGATGCTGAAACGCTTAAGCACGTTGCTATGCACGTTGCTGCTTCTCGTCCAGATTACGTAAACCCAGAAGATGTACCAGCTGACGTTGTCGAAAAAGAGAAAGCGGTTCAAGTTGAAATCGCAATGAACGAAGGCAAGCCTGCAGAAATCGCTGAGAAGATGGTTGTTGGCCGCATGAAGAAGTTCACTGG
Organism: Vibrio sp. NH-UV-68; assembly: GCF_042940635.1. Lineage (NCBI taxonomy): Bacteria > Pseudomonadati > Pseudomonadota > Gammaproteobacteria > Vibrionales > Vibrionaceae > Vibrio > Vibrio sp. NH-UV-68. The sequence goes on along the minus strand of NZ_CP134975.1, from coordinate 2,434,479 downwards.
CGAAGTTTCTCTAACAGGTCAAGCGTTCGTTATGGAACCTAAGAAGACTGTTGGTGAAATTCTAAAAGAACGCGGTGCTTCAGTTGCTACATTCGTTCGCCTAGAAGTAGGTGAAGGCATTGAAAAAGCGGAAGGCATGAGTTTCGCTGAAGAAGTAGCAGCAGCTCAAAAAGGTTAATCCTGAGCAAACGCACAAAGTTTAGACCGTAGCCAAGGCTGCGGTCTTTTTATGACTAACGATGAAGTGTCTAGCGGTGATGGATGCAGACTGTAAGAGTCTTTATCCATGACTGTTAATCAACAACTCTCTTTTGGAAGGTAAACTCCATGACTACGAACCCTAAACCAGCATATCAACGTATTCTGTTAAAACTGAGTGGTGAAGCTCTCCAAGGTGAGGAAGGTTTTGGTATCGATCCAGCGGTCCTTGACCGAATGGGCCAAGAAATAAAAGAACTGGTTGAACTGGGTGTTCAGGTCGGTGTTGTTATCGGCGGCGGTAACTTGTTCCGTGGTGCAGGTCTGGCAGAAGCGGGCATGAACCGCGTTGTTGGTGACCACATGGGGATGCTGGCGACAGTAATGAATGGCCTAGCAATGCGCGATACACTGCACCGTGCTTATGTCAATGCGCGAGTAATGTCTGCCATCCCATTAAAAGGTGTGTGTGACGATTACAATTGGGCCGATGCGATTCGTGAACTTCGTCAAGGCCGCGTGGTGATCTTCTCTGCAGGTACTGGTAACCCATTTTTCACGACCGATTCTGCTGCTTGTTTGCGCGGTATCGAAATTGAAGCTGACGTAGTTCTAAAAGCGACAAAAGTAGATGGCGTATTTAGCGCAGACCCTGTAGCAAACCCAGACGCAGAACTGTATGATAAGCTTTCATACGAAACAGTGCTTGAAAAAGAACTGAAAGTAATGGATTTGGCTGCATTTACATTGGCTCGTGACCACAAAATGCCAATTCGTGTATTCAATATGAATAAACCAGGCGCACTACGTCGCGTGGTAATGGGTGAAGCAGAAGGCACGCTAATCAGCGACGCAGAGTAATTCCAATCGCCGCAGCATGGGATAGATTTTTGCTGCGGTATTGCCTTTTGAAGACTCCAAGTTAGGCTTTCTTCAAGAAAGATTTACACATTAAGGTGATATTGTGATTAACGAAATCAAAAAAGACGCTCAAGAGCGCATGGATAAAAGCGTTGAAGCGCTAAAAAACAACCTTTCTAAAATTCGTACTGGCCGTGCGCATCCAAGCCTACTTGCTGGTATCAACGTAGAGTACTACGGCGCAGCGACACCGCTAAACCAAATTGCGAACGTTGTTGCTGAAGATGCACGTACTCTTGCTATCACCGTATTCGATAAAGAGCTGACGCAAAAAGTTGAAAAAGCGATCATGATGTCAGATCTTGGTCTAAACCCAATGTCAGCAGGCACGGTTATTCGCGTACCACTGCCACCACTAACGGAAGAGCGTCGTAAAGACCTAGTTAAAATTGTCCGTGGTGAAGCAGAGGGTGGTCGTGTTGCGATTCGTAACATCCGTCGTGATGCGAACGGTGAACTTAAAGCACTACTAAAAGACAAAGAAATCTCTGAAGATGAGGATCGTAAAGGTCAAGAAGAGATTCAAAAACTAACGGACGCTGCGGTTAAACATGTCGATGACGTTCTCGCTGCGAAAGAAAAAGAGTTGATGGAAGTCTGATTTATCCACAAACTTTTCGCTTTAAAAGCGCTGTGCTCGCAGTACAGCGCTTTTTTATGCTACTCTCTGTCCCCTGCTGATTACCAATCAACGTCTTATGCAAAATTCACAACTCTCCCCTGAATTACTTCCACAACATATTGCAATCATTATGGATGGCAACGGCCGTTGGGCAAAAGCACAAGGTAAACCCCGTGTTTTTGGTCATAAAAATGGTGTTGCTGCGGTGCGCAAAACCATTTCAACTTCAGCGAAGCTGGGTGTTAAAGCGGTGACTCTGTTTGCTTTTAGCAGCGAGAATTGGCGCCGACCAGAAGAAGAAGTTGGGGTGTTGATGGAGCTGTTTATCAGCGTACTATCAACCGAAGTCAAGAAACTGCATAAGAATAACTTACGTCTGCGAGTTATTGGTGAAACGTCACGATTTAGTCAACGCCTACAAAAGAAAATTGCTCAAGCGGAGGCTTTGACCGAAACCAACAGTGGTATGGTCATTAATATTGCGGCGAATTACGGTGGTAAGTGGGATATCATGCAAGCAACAAAAGCTATTTCAGCTAAGGTTGCCGCCGGTGAATTGCAGCCTGATGAGATCACTGAAGATCTGATTAGCCAACACCTGACGATGGCAGATTTACCTGAAGTTGATTTAATGATTCGAACCAGCGGCGAATGTCGCATTAGCAATTTTATGCTTTGGCAAATGGCGTACGCAGAAATGTACTTTACGCCTATCTATTGGCCTGAGTTCGATGAAAACAGCTTAATCGAAGCAGTGACTTGGTTTGTTAATCGAGAGCGACGTTTTGGTTGCACCGGTGAACAAGTTAAGGCATTGATGGAAAGCGAATAAAGGATCAAAGTTTGAAACAACGAATTATAACGGCGCTTATCCTTGCTCCTCTGGTGATTTTAGGAATTTTCAAGCTCTCTTTACCCCTCTTTATCCTTGCCGTTGCGGCGGTAACGTTAATTGGCTTTTGGGAGTGGACACAGTTTGTCAATGCCTCTTCACGTACGATAGCGCTTATACCAGCGGTGGTCGTAGGAGCCGCGAGTCTGTGGTTTGTTCCTTTTGATGCCATCAGTTTAAACCTACTCAGTGGCAGTCATTATGCCATCTTAACGCTTGGCTGCGTCTGGTGGTTAGTCGCCAGTGGGCTTGCTATCACTTATCCTAAATCCTCATCGCTTTGGCAACACTCGAATTTACTGCGCCACATTTTTGGTCTTCTGACCTTATTGCCTTTTTTCTGGAGTGTTCTTTTGTTGCGCGCTGAAGGCATTGATCTTGAACCTTATCATGGCGCTAAGCTGGTGCTGTATGTGTGCCTGATTGTTTGGGCTGCAGATAGTGGTGCTTATTTTGCTGGAAAGAGCTTGGGTAAACACAAAATGGCGCCTCACGTCAGCCCAAATAAGACCATTGAAGGGTTAATCGGCGGAATTATCACCGCGATTATTGTCGGCTGGGCGACGGCAGAATGGTTTGAAATTCAATTTTCAAGCGTATGGGCTATGGTGCTGATCACCTTAGTCACCGTGGTGATCTCAGTGTTGGGTGATTTGGTTGAAAGCATGTTTAAACGCGTATCAGGCATCAAAGATAGTAGCAATATTATCCCAGGGCATGGTGGTGTGTTGGATCGCATCGACAGTTTAACCGCTGCCTTCCCGGTTTTTGCGTTCTTGTACTTTATCTCTTAAGGTGAGTTTAGGCTTGTCCTGCTCATACATTGGTTCTTGCTATGCGTAAGTTAACGATTCTTGGTGCAACGGGTTCTATCGGAGCTAGCACGCTTAAAGTCATCGAACAGAATCCTGCTACATTCTCTATTTTTGCGCTCGTTGCAGGGCAAAATGTCGACAAAATGCGTGAACTTTGCCAAAAGTGGCAGCCTGAATATGCGGTCATGGCCAGTGATATCGCGGCGCAGCGTCTTAAAGCACAGTTGATTGAGCTTAAAATCAACACCCAGGTGATGTCGGGTGTTGAGGCGATGTGTCAGGTATCATCAATGGATGAGGTAGACACTGTGATGGCGGCGATTGTCGGCGCCGCAGGGCTGTTACCGACTATGGCGGCGGTAACATCTGGTAAACGGGTGCTATTAGCGAATAAAGAAGCATTAGTCATGTCTGGCCAGCTGTTTATCGATGCAGTGGAACACTATGGCGCTGAGCTATTGCCAGTTGACAGTGAACACAACGCGATTTTTCAGTGTCTACCGAATGAGATTCAAACCAATTTGGGTCGCTGCTCTTTAACTGAGCATGGTATCTCGCATATTCTCCTCACCGGTTCAGGTGGCCCATTTCGTTATAGCGATATTGAGTCGCTCAGCAGTGTGACACCAGAGCAAGCGATTGCACATCCCAATTGGTCGATGGGGCCTAAAATCTCGGTTGATTCCGCGACCATGATGAACAAAGGTCTTGAGTATATTGAGGCTAAGTGGCTTTTTAATACCGAACGAGAGCAGCTCAAGGTCTTGATTCATCCCCAATCTGTGATTCATTCGATGGTTCAGTATCGAGATGGCTCTGTGCTGGCGCAAATGGGTGAGCCTGATATGGCGACGCCGATCGCGTTAACACTTTCCTATCCGCAACGAGTTGACGCAGGCGTTGCACCTCTCGACTTTACCAAAGTCGGTGAACTGAGCTTTTTAGAGCCCGATTTTCAGCGTTATCCTTGTCTGAAGCTGGCGATAGATGCCTGTTACGAAGGTCAGCATGCCACTACGGCACTCAATGCAGCTAACGAGATAGCGGTCGACGCGTTCTTAAATCGAAGACTGCGTTTTACCGATATCGCATTGGTGAATCAACAAGTGGCGGATAAAGTCTGCGCGACTTACACCCCATCATCATGTCGTGACTTGGAAAGCATACTCGAGCTCGATAGAATGGCGAGAGAACTAGCCAGCAACTTCGTAAGTGAGCGTCAGTTATGAGCGGTATTATTTGGAACTTTGCTTCATTCGTTGTCGCCTTGGGTATTTTGGTCGCGGTGCATGAATTTGGTCATTTTTGGGTCGCCCGTCGTTGTGGTGTCAAAGTTGAGAAATTTTCGATTGGCTTTGGTAAGTCGATTTGGAGCCGAGTCGCAAAAGACGGCACCGAATACAGCTTGTCTGTCATCCCTTTAGGTGGCTATGTCAAAATGCTCGATAGTCGAGTTGATGACGTGGCGGAGCAAGATAAACACACCACCTTCGATGCTAAACCGTTATGGAAGCGTACGTCGATCGTCGCAGCTGGTCCGTTGTTCAACTTCCTATTTGCAATTTTTGCTTATTGGTTAGTTTTTTTGATAGGCGTGCCTGCGGTAAAACCGGTGGTAGGACAGATCACACCGGCTTCGATAGCGGCTGAATCTGGCCTGCAATCTGGAATGGAACTAAAAGCGGTTTCCGGCGTCCAAACTGCGGATTGGGAATCGGTGAATATGGGGCTTATCTCCCACATCGGCGATAGGGAACTGACATTAACAGTGGTTCCGGTTGATGGCATCGGTATTGAAGAAACCATGCGTTTGGACTTAACCAACTGGAACTTTGATCCCGAAAAAGAGTCTGCAATGTCAGCGCTCGGCTTCATGCCTTATACGCCAGAGATCACGGCGAAGCTTACCAACGTGTCACAAGATAGTGCTGGCGCTAAAGCCGGCCTGCAGGTTGGTGACTTACTGGTTAAGCTAGATGGGGTAGACGTAACGTCTTGGCAGCAGGTGGTTGAAAAAATTCAACAAAGCCCGAATACGCCGGTTGACATAACGGTTGAACGAGCAAGCCAAACGCTGTCATTAACGCTGATTCCCGATAGTCGAGATTTATCGGATGGTCGTGTGATCGGTTTTGCAGGAATCGCTCCTGATATCGCAGAATGGCCAGAAAATTATCGCTTCGAATTGCAATATGGTGTAATTGAATCAGTCGGAAAAGCGGTTGAGAAAACGGGTCAGGTGATCAACCTTACCGTCAGTATGTTGAAGAAACTCATTGTTGGGGATGTAGGGCTAAATAACCTGAGTGGTCCTATTTCCATCGCGAAAGGAGCGGGTACAACTGCCGATTATGGCTTAGTTTACTTCTTAGGCTTCTTAGCTCTGATAAGTGTTAACTTAGGGATTATTAACCTTGTACCGTTGCCAATGTTGGACGGTGGGCATCTATTGTTTTTTGCCATTGAGGCTGTAATAAAGCGTCCTGTACCCGAAAAGTTTCAGGAAATGGGCTACCGCGTGGGCGGGGCAATTATCTTCTCACTCATGATTGTGGCAATTTTCAATGACTTTGCTCGCTTGTAACAGAGCAATAGGTTGAAGTAAGGAATAACTAAAACAAATATGGCGATGAAAAATATTCTGTTTGCATCCTTGTTAGCAACAAGTGTCAGCGCAAACGGTGCCGAGAACTTTGTAGTTCAAGATATCCAAGTTGAAGGTTTACAGCGTGTTGCACTGGGTGCAGCGTTGCTGAAAATGCCAGTACGAATTGGTGACTCTGTCGATGGCCAAGATGTTTCAGAGATGATCCGTGCGCTTTACGCAACGGGCAACTTTGAAGATATCAAGGTACTGCGTGACAACGACGTGCTTGTCGTTCAGGTTAAAGAGCGTCCAACCATCGCCAGTATCTCTTTCTCTGGTAACAAAGCTATCAAGGAAGAGCAACTGCAGCAGAACCTAGATGCATCTGGTGTTCGCGTCGGTGAAGCGTTAGATCGTACGACCTTGTCAACCATTGAAAAAGGTCTGGAAGATTTTTACTACAGTGTTGGTAAATACAACGCTGGAGTGAAAGCGGTGGTGACGCCATTGCCGCGTAACCGTTCTGACCTGAAATTCGTGTTCACTGAAGGTGTATCGGCCAAGATTAAACAGATTAACTTTATTGGTAATCAACAGTTTTCCGACAAAGAACTACTCGGCCGATTTAACTTGAACGTTGATGTCGCGTGGTGGAACTTCTTAGCCGATGATAAATATCAGAAGCAAGTGTTGGCGGGTGATATTGAAGCGCTCAAGTCTTACTACTTGGATCGCGGCTATCTTAAATTCCGTATCGACTCTACTCACGTTGCGATCTCTCCGGATAAAAAAGGGGTGTACATCACTCTGGGATTAGACGAAGGGCTGCCATACACAGTGAAAGAGGTCAAATTCCGCGGTGAGCTGTTAGGTAAAGAAGACGAGTTTGAAGCGCTTGTTCCGTTCGAGGACGGTGAAACTTATAACGGCTCAGCGGTGACCAGTTTAGAAGAGCGTGTTAAGCGTTTGTTGGGCGAAGCAGGCTATGCGTACCCTCAAGTACGCACAATTCCTGAATTTGATGATGAAAACCAATCTGTTTCTTTAATTGTCAATGTCGAAGCGGGTAATCGAATTTATGTGCGTGATATTCGTTTTATCGGCAATAATGCGACTAAAGATGAAGTTTTACGCCGTGAAATGCGTCAAATGGAAGGCAGTTGGCTGAACTCAAAATCGATTCAAACCGGTAAAGATCGTCTTAACCGTTTAGGTTTCTTTGAAACTGTCGATGTGCAGACAGTGCGCGTGCCGGGCAGTGAAGATCAAGTTGATTTGGTTTACAACGTTAAAGAAGCCAACTCTGGTAGCGTCAACTTCGGTGTTGGTTACGGTACCGAATCTGGTATTAGCTTCCAAATCGGCTTGCAGCAAGATAACTTTGTGGGTAGTGGTAATCGCGTCGGTATCAATGCGATGATGAACGACTATCAGAAGAATATCAGCCTAGATTACCGTGATCCGTACTGGAACCTAGATGGTGTCAGTATGGGAGGCAAAATTTTCTACAATGAGTTTGAAGCGTCTGAAGCTGGTATTGTTGACTATACCAACGAAAGCTATGGTGCGAGTTTAACGTGGGGCTTCCCGTTTGATGAGCTTAACCGTTTTGAATTCGGCGTGGGTTATACTCACAACAACATTGGTAATGTTCCGACTTACGATCAAGCACAGCGCTTTGCGCAGAGCATCGGTCAAGAAAACAGTGACATTTTGACCAATGACTTCGATATTAATGTCTCGTGGACGCGTAATAATCTTAACCGAGGTTACTTCCCGACCGCCGGTAACTATCAGCGCGCCTTTGCCAAAGCAACGGTACCAAGTTCTGATGCTCAGTACTTCAAATTGCAGTACGATGTCCGTCAATACATCCCGCTAACAAAGAAACACGAGTTTACCTTGTTGATGCGTGGTCGTTTGGGCTACGGTAACGGTTATGGTCAAACGGATGGCAACGATAACTTGTTCCCATTCTACGAAAACTATTACGCAGGTGGCTTTACGACGTTGCGTGGTTTTGGTTCAAATACAGCGGGCCCGAAAGCGGTGTACAGCACTAATGGTAATCCCGATACTTGTAATAGCGCCAGTTGTGTTTCTGCCACTGATGACTCAGTGGGTGGTAACGCTGTCGCGCTAGCAAGTCTTGAGGTTATCGTGCCAACGCCGTTTGCATCGGAGGAAACTCGAAGCCAGATCCGTACCAGTGTGTTTGTTGATGCCGCTAGCGTATGGGATACAGAATTTGTCTTCGATCCACGGTATGAGAGCGATCCTTATTACTACGATTATTCGGATCCAATGAACTTCCGTGCATCTTACGGTGTCGCACTGCAATGGATGTCGCCAATGGGACCATTGGTATTCTCAGTAGCGAAACCAATAGAAATTTACGAAGGTGATGATGAAGAATTCTTCACTTTCACCATCGGAAGAACCTTCTAATTTAGAGGAAATAACAGTGAATAAAACAATCAAAGCGGCTGGTTTAGGCCTAGTAGTCATGACGTCTTCATTTTTTGCAAACGCAGCAGAAGCGGCGCAAAAAATCGGCTATGTAAATACCGCACAAGTGTTCCAAATGCTTCCTCAACGTGAAGTGGTTTTGCAGAAAATGCAAGAGCAGTTCAAAGACAAAGCGGATGAGCTAAAAGCGATTCAAGCTGAAGCTAAGACTAAAATTGAGAAACTTCAACGTGACGGCGAGCTGCTTGGTCAAGACGAAGTTGAAAAATTACGAATCGAAATTGGTCAACTTGATAGCAAGTACAAGATCAAAGCTCAAGCGTTAGAAAAAGCCTCGGCACGTCGTGAAGCGGAAGAGAAGCAAAAACTATTTAAAGTGATTCAGGATGCAGTGCAAAAAGTGGCTGAAAAAGAAGGCTACGACATCATTGTTGATATTCAAACCATGCAGTACGGTAAACCTGAATTCAATATCTCTGAACAAGTTATTAAACAACTAAAATAGTACATTATGGTTACTCTCTCTTTAGCCGATTTGGCAACAATTACCGGGGGGACGCTTTATGGTGACGGCAATGCAACTGTCACCATGGTAGCGCCGATGGATAAAGCACAACAAGGGCATGTTACCTTCTTGTCTAATCCAAAATATGCGAAACATTTAGCTGAGTGTCAGGCGACACTTGTTATGGTTAAAGAAGCTCAACGTGAGCATGCTAAGGGTAATGTCTTAGTGGTTGAAGACCCGTATGTCGCGTTTGCTAGGGTCGCTCAAGCGCTTGACACCACACCGTCACCTGCCAGTGAAATAGCGGCTTCAGCCGTTGTTGCGGCGGATGTAACATTGGGCAGTAATGTCTCGATTGGTGCAAACGCTGTTATAGAATCGGGTGTTGAGCTGGGTGACAATGCTGTGATTGGTGCTGGCTGCTTTATTGGCAAAAATGCCAAAATTGGTGCCAATACAAAACTGTGGTCAAATGTCAGTATCTATCACGATGTCGAGCTTGGCAGTGATTGCTTACTGCAAGCAAACTCAGTCATTGGCTCCGACGGCTTTGGTTATGCCAATGAAAAAGGGGAGTGGATTAAAATTCCACAGCTCGGTTCGGTTCGAATTGGTAATCGGGTTGAAATCGGTTCTTGTACCACCGTTGACCGCGGCGCCTTAGACGATACGATTATTGAAGATAATGTTATTCTCGATAATCAATTGCAAATCGCGCACAACGTACACATCGGATATGGTACTGCCATCGCTGGTGGTACGATTATTGCCGGCAGTACTAAGATTGGTAAGTACTGTATCATTGGCGGTGGTACGGTCATCAATGGTCACATCGAGATCGCTGATGGCGTGACGATTACCGGAATGGGTATGGTCATGCGTGGTATTGAAGAGAAAGGTATGTACTCTTCGGGCATCCCACTTCAGCCCAATAAAGAGTGGCGCAAAACTGCCGCTCGTGTGCATCGAATTGATGAGATGAATAAGCGTTTGAAAGCGGTTGAAAAACAGCTTGAGAATTCATCCGACGCTTAATGCCTTATCCTCGACTCAAAAGGCTCGCGTATCGCGAGTCTTTTTCATCTATAATGCCCTGACAGATAAAAATTGCATCAACATAGGAATATGACTTTGACTACTGAAAATAAAACGATGAACATCACTGAAATTCAGGAATTGTTGCCTCATCGCTACCCGTTTTTGCTTATTGATCGTGTTATCGACTTTCAAGAAGAGAAATACCTAACGGCGATTAAGAATGTTTCAGTGAATGAACCTCAGTTCACCGGTCATTTCCCTCAACTGCCTGTATTTCCTGGTGTGTTGATCCTTGAAGCCATGGCTCAAGCAACCGGCTTATTGGCATTTAGATCTTTTGGTGCGCCGTCTGGCAACGAACTTTACTACTTTGCAAGTGTTGATAAAGCCAAGTTTCGTAAGCCAGTCGTTCCTGGTGACCAATTGATTATCGAAGTCGAATTTATTAAAGAGCGTCGTGGTATTGCTGCGTTTAATGGCGTAGCAAAAGTCGACGGCGATGTTGTGTGTTCAGCCGAGCTTAAGTGTGCTCGTCGAGAGTTTTAATATGATTGATGAAAAGGCTCAAATTCATCCTTCAGCGGTGATTGAAGGTAACGTAACCCTTGCGGCTAACGTGACGGTTGGACCTTTTACTTATATCTCAGGAAACATTGAGATTGGTGAAGGGACAGAAATTATGTCGCATGTTGTGATAAAAGGTCACACAACGATTGGTAAAGACAACCGTATTTTCCCGCATGCTGTAATTGGTGAAGAGAACCAAGATAAGAAATATGGCGGTGAAGAGACAACGGTAGTGATTGGCGATCGTAACGTGATTCGTGAAGCGGTTCAGATTCACCGCGGTACGACTCAAGATAAAGCAACCACAGTCATCGGTAATGACAATCTACTGTGTGTTAATGCGCATATTGCTCATGACGTGATCGTTGGTAACCACACTCACGTTGGTAACAACGCTATTCTAGGCGGTCATGTGACGGTAGAAGATCATGCCGGTGTTATGGCGCTCTCTGCTATTCATCCGTTTTGTAAAGTGGGTGCCTACAGCTACATTGGTGGCTGTTCTGCCGTGGTGAAAGACGTGCCTCCTTATGTGTTAGCACAGGGAAACCATGCCACACCATTTGGTCTCAACCTCGTTGGCTTGCAACGCAATGGCTTCGAGAAAGCTGAGCTTCGAGCGCTACGCAATGCGTACAAGGAGTTCTACCGTGCAGGTAAGACTCAAGCTGAAGCCAAGCAAGTGCTGGTCGAAATGGCGCAAGAGTGGCCGTCAATTAAGCACTTTATTGATTTTGTGGAAACTTCTGAGCGTGGCGTTATTCGCTAACACTGATGGCAAAGCAATAACAGAAGATCGCGACTGACAAGGTTGCGGTCTTTTTTGCGTTTTATAGCAATCCATGAATAGGTGATTGGACAATGGATAAACCATTACGAATTGGTATCGTTGCGGGTGAATTATCGGGCGATACCTTAGGCGAAGGATTTATTAAAGCGCTGAAGGCGCAATATCCTAATGCTGAGTTTGTCGGCATTGGCGGACCAAAAATGATCGCTCAAGGCTGCGAGTCTCTTTTTGATATGGAAGAGCTGGCCGTAATGGGGCTGGTTGAAGTGCTAGGCCGTTTACCGCGATTGCTAAAAGTCAAAGCGCAGTTGGTCAAGTATTTTACTGATAATCCGCCTGATGTATTTGTCGGTATTGATGCGCCCGATTTTAACTTGCGACTTGAGCTGAGTCTTAAGCAAGCGGGCATTAAAACCGTCCACTACGTGAGTCCTTCGGTTTGGGCTTGGCGACCTAAACGTATCTTTAAAATCGATGCAGCGACCGATCTCGTGTTGGCCTTTTTGCCATTCGAAAAAGCATTTTACGATAAGTATAACGTCGCTTGTGAATTTATTGGTCACAGTTTAGCGGATGCTATTCCTCTCCATCCAGATCAGCAACAGGCGAGAGAACTGCTCGAACTCGATCCAAACCGACAGTGGTTAGCTGTACTGCCGGGCAGTCGTGGTGGTGAAATGGGGTTAATCGCTGAACCTTTTATTCAAACTTGTCGTCAAATTAAGATTAAGTATCCTGAGATGGGTTTCGTTGTTGCGGCCGTCAATGATAAACGCCGTCAACAGTTTGAACAAATTTGGCAAGCGGTGGCCCCAGAACTCGATTTTGTTATCGTTCAAGACACTGCGCGTAACGTCATTACAGCCTCTGATGCGGTACTTCTTGCCTCTGGGACAGTCGCATTGGAATGTATGTTACTTAAACGCCCAATGGTCGTCGGTTACAAAGTGAATCGACTCACTGGCTGGTTAGTGAAGAAGTTGGCGATTACCGAATATGTGTCATTGCCTAATATTCTCGCCGGTGAAGAGTTGGTGAAAGAATTGATTCTCGAACAGTGTGCCCCTGAATACTTAGTCCCAGCAGTAGAGACAATGTTAAGCAGCAATAATGATGCTTTAATTGAGCGCTTTACTCAAATGCATCAGATGATACGTAAAAATGCTGACGTCCAAGCTGCTAGAGCAGTACTTAAACTGATCGGTAAAGAGTGCAACAATGACTAAACAAACCAAAGAGCTGCCAGCTTTTGAGTACCCGCAAGGATACCTATATATCGCCGGAGTCGATGAAGTCGGCCGCGGCCCACTGGTTGGGGATGTGGTAACGGCGGCAGTTATTCTTGATCCGAATAACCCGATTGTCGGCCTGAATGATTCGAAAAAGCTATCGGAGAAAAAGCGTTTGGCGCTGTTTCCTGAAATTAAGCATAAGGCGCTGGCTTGGTCAGTTGGTCGTTGCTCGCCGGAAGAGATTGATCAGCTTAATATTCTTCAGGCGACTATGGTTGCGATGCAACGAGCGATTGCGGGGCTCAAGATTCAGCCTGATCTGGCGTTGATTGATGGTAATCGTTGTCCTCAATTGCCGATGGACTCGCTAGCGGTGGTGAAAGGCGATTTACGGGTTGCACAAATCAGCGCGGCCTCGATAATCGCGAAAGTGGTGCGCGATCAAGAGATGGAAGCGCTCGATGCCCTTTATCCGCAATTTGGTTTTGCCAAGCATAAAGGTTACCCGACGAAAGCGCACTTTGAAGCGATCGAGCAACATGGTGTGATTGCTCAGCACCGCAAGAGTTTTAAGCCAGTTAAGCGCGCTCTTGGTCTTGAATAAGCTCAGCGGAGAAATAGCCTACCGAATTAGGGTATATCTCCGATCTTATATCACGTAAAATACCCAGACTATCTTTCCGATTAAGCCCTATTTGCGAAACCATAATGTCAGATCCTAAGTTTATCCACCTTCGAGTACATAGTGACTATTCCATGGTTGACGGCTTATCCAAAGTGCCACCACTGGTTAAGAAAGTGGCCGAGTTGGGTATGCCGGCGGTCGCCTTGACCGACTTTACTAACTTGTGTGGTTTGGTCAAATTCTATGGCACGGCGCATGGTTGTGGTGTTAAACCGATCATTGGCGCCGATTTCATGATGCAGTCACCTGAATTTGGCGATGAGCTGACCAAGTTAACTGTACTTGCGGCAGACAATATCGGTTACAAAAATCTTACCCTATTGATTTCCAAAGCTTATTTGCGAGGTCATGTTCAACACAAGCCTGTGATTGATAAAGAGTGGCTGGTGGAGCTATCAGAGGGGGTCATTATTCTTTCTGGTGGCAAAGGTGGTGAGATAGGTCGCGCTCTGCTCAAAGGCAATCAGAAGATTGTTGATGATAACGTCGCGTTCTATAAAACCCATTTTGCCGATCGCTTTTATCTTGAGTTGACTCGTACCGGCCGCGCCGATGAGGAAAACTATCTTCATTTCGCTTTAGAGCTTGCCGAGCAAGCTGAACTGCCTGTGGTTGCCACCAATGACGTGGTGATTTTGGATGAGACACTGTTTGATGCCCATGAGATTCGTGTTGCGATTCATGATGGTTACACCTTAGTCGATCCTCGCCGACCAAAAAATTACAGTCCTCAGCAATATCTGCGCACGGAAGAAGAGATGTGTGAGCTGTTTGCCGACATCCCTGAAGCATTAGAAAATAGTGTCGAAATTGCTAAGCGCTGTAACGTAACAGTTCGCTTAGGTGAGTACTTCTTGCCAGCTTTCCCAACAGAAGGCATGGAAGAGACCGAATACCTAGTCATGAAATCCAAACAGGGGCTGGAAGAGCGTTTAGAGTTTCTGTTCCCTGATCCACAAGTGCGTGCTGAGCGTCGCCCCGAGTATGACGAACGTCTAGACATCGAACTCGAAGTAATCAATAACATGGGTTTCCCTGGTTATTTCTTGATCGTTATGGAGTTTATCCAGTGGTCGAAAGATAACGATATTCCTGTTGGTCCGGGGCGTGGTTCTGGTGCTGGTTCACTGGTGGCCTATGCGTTAAAGATCACCGATCTTGACCCACTTGAATACGATCTGCTTTTCGAACGTTTCTTGAACCCAGAACGGGTTTCGATGCCTGACTTTGACGTCGATTTCTGCATGGATAAGCGCGATAAAGTTATTGACCACGTGGCGGAAATGTACGGTCGTGACGCCGTATCTCAGATCATTACTTTCGGCACCATGGCGGCTAAAGCGGTCATTCGAGATGTCGGTCGTGTGCTGGGGCACGGTTTTGGTTTTGTCGACCGCATTTCGAAATTAGTGCCGCCGGATCCAGGTATGACGCTCGAGAAAGCGTTCAACGTCGAGCCAGCGCTGCCTGAGTTGTATAAAAACGACGAAGATGTCAAAGCGCTGATCGACATGTGTCGCATCCTTGAAGGCTGTACCCGAAATGCGGGTAAGCACGCCGGTGGTGTGGTTATCTCTCCGACGACGATTACCGATTTTGCGCCAATTTATGCCGACGCAGAAGGGCATTTTCCGGTCACGCAGTTTGATAAAAATGACGTCGAAACCGCAGGTCTGGTCAAGTTCGACTTCTTAGGTCTTCGAACTCTGACGATCATCGACTGGGCGTTAGGTTTGATCAACCCGCGCCTAGAGAAAGAGGGCAAAGAGCCGATTCGGATAGAGTCGATCCCTTTGGTCGATGAAGCGTCTTTCCGTTTACTACAAAATTCAGAAACGACCGCGGTTTTCCAGCTCGAATCTCGTGGTATGAAAGAGCTGATTAAGCGTCTTCAACCAGACTGCTTTGAAGACATCATCGCATTGGTGGCGCTGTTCCGACCTGGTCCATTGCAATCTGGCATGGTTGATAACTTTATCGATCGTAAGCATGGTCGAGAAGCGGTTTCTTACCCAGATGAACAGTGGCAACACGACTCGCTAAAAGAGATTCTTGAACCAACCTACGGCATTATCCTCTATCAAGAGCAGGTAATGCAGATTGCTCAGGTGCTTTCCGGCTACACCCTTGGTGGCGCAGATATGCTACGTCGTGCTATGGGTAAGAAAAAGCCAGAAGAGATGGCCAAACAGCGAGCGACCTTTGAAGAAGGTGCGATAGCAAACGGCGTTGATGGCGAGTTGGCGATGAAGATCTTCGACTTGGTAGAGAAGTTTGCCGGTTACGGATTTAACAAATCGCACTCGGCCGCTTATGCATTGGTTTCTTATCAAACCTTGTGGCTTAAAACCCATTATCCTGCGGAGTTTATGGCGGCGGTGATGACCGCTGATATGGACAATACAGAGAAGGTGGTTGGCTTAGTCGACGAGTGCTTACGCATGAAGCTCAAAGTGTTGCCGCCAGACATTAACGCTGGCCTATACCGCTTCAATGTCAACGAAGAAGGGGCCATCGTCTACGGTATCGGTGCGATTAAAGGGGTCGGAGAAGGCCCGATTGAAGCGATTTTAGAAGCGCGCAATAAAGGTGGCTATTTTAAAGATCTGTTCGACTTCTGTGCGCGTCTTGACTTGAAAAAGGTTAACAAGCGCGTGATAGAAAAATTGATCTATGCCGGAGCACTTGATAGGTTGGGGCCACACCGCGCGGCAATGATGGCCTCGTTAAATGATGCGGTAAAGGCGGCCAGTCAACATCACCAAGCAGAAGCGTTCGGCCAGACCGACCTATTTGGTGTATTAACCGAAGCACCCGAAGAAGTTGAGCATAAATACACGAAAGTGGATCCTTGGCCAGAAAAAGTCTGGTTAGAGGGAGAACGTGATACGCTCGGCCTTTATTTAACCGGGCACCCAATAAATGCCTATTTAAAGGAACTGAGTAAGTACACCAGTTGTCGATTAAAAGATGCCACGCCGACTCGTCGCGATCAAAGTGTCACGATAGCAGGCTTGGTGATTGCGGCGCGAGTCATGACTACTAAGCGTGGAACACGTATTGGTTTAATGACGATCGATGACCGAAGTGGCCGCATGGAGGTGATGTTATTCTCCGATGCGCTGGATCGGTACGCAGAATTGTTAGAAAAAGATAAAATTTTGGTTATTTCCGGACAGGTCAGCTTTGATGATTTCAATGGTGGTCTTAAAATGTCGGCGCGCGAGGTTATGGATCTTGGCACCGCTCGTGAAAAATACGCTCGCGGCCTGTCGATATCCATTGAACAATCTCAAATCAATGACCGATTTTTTGAGCGCTTTAGCCAAATCCTAGAGCCTCATCGGGCGGGGAGCGTCCCTGTCCATGTATACTACCAACGCTCAGATGCACGGGCGCGTTTAACGTTAGGTACAGAATGGCGAGTAACGCCAAGCGACGCATTATTAGATGATTTAAAACAACTGCTTGGGAAAGGCCAGGTAGAACTCGAATTTAACTAAGTTTGGCGCGTGGCTGCCAAATAAGAAAGGATCTATAGATGAGCCTGAATTTTTTAGAATTTGAAAAACCAATCGCAGAGCTTGAAGCAAAAATTGAAGCACTTCGTGACGTGTCGCGTCATGGTGGTGACTCTGGTGTCGATCTTGACAAAGAGATTGAACAGTTAGAGAAGAAAAGCCTAGAGCTTAAGAAGAAAACCTTCAGCGATCTTGGTGCTTGGGAAACGGCCCAGCTTGCTCGTCATCCACTGCGTCCTTACACTTTGGACTATCTAGAGCATGCTTTTACTGAATTCGACGAGTTAGCGGGTGACCGCCACTATGCGGATGACAAAGCGATCGTCGGTGGTATGGCGCGTTTAGATGGCCGACCAGTGATGGTTATCGGTCATCAAAAAGGTCGTGAAACCAAAGAGAAAGTCAAACGTAACTTTGGTATGCCAAAGCCTGAAGGCTATCGTAAGGCGCTGCGTCTGATGCAAATGGCTGAGCGTTTCAACATGCCTATCATTACTTTCATCGATACTGCAGGTGCTTACCCAGGTGTTGGCGCAGAAGAGCGTGGACAGTCAGAAGCAATTGCAACCAACCTTAAAGCCATGGCCGGTCTGACTGTGCCTGTTATTTGTAACGTTGTTGGTGAAGGCGGTTCGGGTGGCGCTCTGGCAATCGGCGTTGGTGATTATGTCAACATGCTGCAATACTCGACTTACTCCGTTATTTCACCAGAAGGGTGTGCGTCAATCTTGTGGCGTGACTCAGATAAAGCGCCGCAAGCCGCTGAAGCGATGGGCTTGATTGCTCCTCGACTAAAAGAGCTTGAGCTTATCGATGAAATTATCGAAGAGCCACTAGGCGGTGCGCACCGCAACCATCAGCAGATGGCGAAAAACATGAAGGCAACCTTGGTTCGCCAGTTAGAAGAGCTTGAGCAATTTGACACTGAAGCATTGCTTGAACGTCGTTACCAACGTTTGATGAACTACGGTTACTGCTGATAACGCGATTTTTGTCTTTAAAGGCTGAACTTAGGTTCAGCCTTTTTTATTGCCAGTGATAAACTAATGCTATTCCGTTATACAACCAAAGCCACTATGACACTACAAACCACCTTTAATGCCGCGATTGAACCTCATCTTCAAGCCCATGGCCGTTTGGTCCTTGGACTCAGTGGCGGAATGGACTCACGCGTATTGCTAGAATTGATGGCAAGCTACGCACACAGTCAGTCGATCGACTGTTTGGCAGTCCATGTCGATCATGGTTTAAGCGTGAATGCGAAAACGTGGGCTGAGTGTTGTCGGCAGTGGTGTAAGTCGCTCGGTGTGCCTTTCTTGTTAGAGTCTGTCAGCGTTGAGCGCCAGGGAAAAAGTCTTGAAGAGAGTGCTCGAGAGGCGCGCTACGCGGCATTAGCCAAACACATTCATCACAATGATCTGTTGCTAACAGGGCAGCATGCTGATGATCAATTAGAAACGCTCTTATTGGCTCTCAAGCGTGGTAGTGGACCAAAAGGCTTGGCGGCGATGGCACCTATGATGACATTTGCTGCTGGTAAGATCGTTCGACCACTGTTGTCGGTTACCCGTGCCGATATTGCCCGTTATGCCAAGCACCAGCAATTAGAGTGGGTAGACGACGAGAGCAATCAAGATACACGCTTTGACCGCAACTTTATTCGCCATCGTATTACACCTGAGCTAACTCAGCGCTGGCCGCATATCCAGCAAACGGCACTAAGAACGGCCGAACTTTGCTCCGAACAAGAGCAGTTGTTAGACGAACTGTTAGCTGAGCCCTTGCGTAAGGCGCTGCACAGTGATGGCAGTCTGAACGTCGACGCTGTGATGAATGTCAGTGACAAAGTACGTACGCGTTTACTCAGAATGTGGTTAGCGTCGAGCGGGCTAAAAATGCCTTCGCGTGATCAACTGACGCTGATTTGGCAACAAGTCGCTCTTGCCCAACAAGACGCCAATCCTCAGTTGCAGCTTGAACAAGCTCAGGTTCGTCGTTTCCAGCAGCGTTTGTACGTGGTGCGCGAATGGCAATCACTTGAGCAGTGGCAGCAATCCATCAGGGTCAATCGGCCGATTCAACTTCCCGATCGCTTAGGGGTATTGAATATGCGTCAAGCTCAAGCGGGCAATTTGTCATTGGCAGCGCTGAATCAGGCCGAACTGCGCGTGGTGTTTAATCCACAAGGACTGAGTGCCCATCCAAGCGAGCGTGGTCATAGCCGCAAGTTAAAAAAATTATTTCAAGAGTATGATGTCCCTAGCTGGTTGAGACGTAGAATCCCTATAATCCTCTGCGGTGAGCGCGTGGTTGCCGTTGGTGATTTGTTCATTGATCGTCACTTTATAGGTCAAGATTGTGAACTAGTCTGGGACAAGTCCGCAGGGTTTGTGTAAAACTATATAGATAAAAACATCCAACTATCATGGAATTATAAGGAAGAGCAATGAAGAACATCGCTATTGGAATGATAATCGGTTTAGGTTTACTCAGTGGTCAAGCTCTGGCTGCTGGCGATATTGAAGCAGGGAAAGCCAAAGCTGCGGTATGTGCAGCGTGTCATGGCGCGGATGGTATGGCGGTTATTCCTGGTTACCCACACCTTAAAGGTCAAAACGAGCAATACCTCGTTTCTTCACTCAATGCTTATAAAGCAAAGCAGCGTAACGGCGGTTTAGCCGCGGTAATGCAAGCGCAAGCATCGATGCTGAGTGATGCCGATATTGCTAACTTAGCGGCATACTACGCCAGCTTAAAATGAGTCTACTTAGATAATTAGGCCCGAGCCGCAGTGCTCGGGCTTTTTATTAGCAGATGATCATGGGATAATAGCAACATTGACTACAGTTTAAGGGAATAACATGAAAAAAATCGAAGCCATTATTAAACCGTTTAAATTAGACGATGTCCGTGAAGCCTTAGCTGAAGTTGGGATTACTGGTATGACGGTATCCGAAGTTAAAGGGTTTGGTCGTCAAAAAGGTCATACCGAACTTTACCGTGGTGCAGAGTACATGGTCGACTTTCTGCCTAAAGTAAAACTAGAAATAGTCGTCACAGACGAAGTGGCCGATCAGTGTGTTGATACCATTATTGAAACCGCGCAAACGGGCAAGATTGGCGATGGTAAGATTTTTATCACTGATGTCGAGCGCATCGTTCGCATCCGTACTGGCGAAGAAGACGAAGACGCCATCTAAACATGTTGATTAAGAAGGGCCGCTAGGCTCTTTTTTACTTTTTGTAGACTGTAATGAAAAAAACTCGATTACTCGTTGTTCCAGTGGTGATTGCTCTGGTCGCCTTTTCTGCTTATCAGGGCATTTTTACCTTGCCTAAGCAGTCCCACATATCTTCTATCTCTGCGCAGGGTGTCCAGCTTTCGTTGCAATGTTACCACAACGAAAACACCAGCGTGCTAGACAGCCAGGGCCAGCTTAATTTATTGGTCTGGAATATCTACAAGCAGAGCAACGCCAATTGGCAACAAAGCCTCACTCGGTTATCGCAGGATAAACAATTAGTGCTGTTGCAAGAGGCGAGTATGACGCCTGAGTTTGTTAGTTGGATCGAGCGTAATCAGTGGTTTGGTAGCCAAGTCGATGCATTCAAAGCCTTCAAAACCACCGCGGGGGTGTTAAACCTCTCTTATGCGCCACCAAGTCTTGCCTGCGCGTATACTGAATTAGAACCTTGGTTAAGGCTGCCCAAGTCTGCCTTGTATGCAACTTACCCATTATCGAATGGTGAAGAGCTCGCGGTTGTCAATATTCATGCGGTTAACTTTACTTACGGCACGATTGAATATCGACGTCAAATAGAGGAATTAGCCAAAGAACTTGAACAGCACCAAGGGCCGATCATTGTCGCGGGGGATTTTAACAGTTGGAGCCGTGAGCGATTAAGTGTGATGGCGCAAGCGCTGGCAGGGTTAGCGTTGCAAGAGGTGAACTATAACCCAGATCATCGAACTCAGTTTGTCACCGGGTTGCCTCTGGATCATGTTTTCTTTCGTGGTTTAACCCTAGAGACAGCAGAGGCGCCGATTTCCGACGCCTCTGATCATAATCCGATAGTGGTTCACTTTCGGTTAAAAAAGCCGATTAAGCAATGATGATGTACAGCGCCCAACTCAGATAGTAACCGAGCCATGGTAGAGCAGAAATAACCAATGCTTGACCACGTTCAAACTCCGTCCAAGTGCCAACAGCGGCATAGCCAAGAGCGATATACCAAGGGAGCAGTAGCGGGAACGAGCTTGCAAACTGCGACCACGGATTGGTCAGCGGAAGTTTGAGTAAGCCGTTGAGACTATTTAAGTCTGCCGCGTAGACCATCACTTGTCCATGCTTGAGCAGTACGCTGACGTAGCTTGCCAGATCGCCAATGATTGCTGGAAAGGTGATAACCGCGCCAGCGGCAAACCATTTCCAAAAACCGTGCTGATGTTGGCTTGGCTTAGTCGCTAAGTTGAACCAGAAGGCCAACATTAAAATGGTCAGAGTTCGGCCTGCAATATCGCTAATGATTTCACTCGCCATCAGCGTGTTAGCATCAAGTAATTGCAACTGTTGTGGATTGGTAACGGCCAACTGAGCACTCAAGGCTTGTTTGAGCCACTCAAAGTTGACCATGTCAAAGTAGGCGCCCCAAAATAGAAACGGCGACAGAATCAAAAAGATATAAGGCTGCCAACCCCAAGCCCCTCGTTGATACAAGGCTAAGAAACAGGCGCTAGGCGAGCGAAAAATATCCACTAGCATGATTAAAGGGTTACTTGACGGGTTCATACACTTACCTTAGTGACATCAACATACAGCTTGAGCTTTTGACCGGGTTTAAGGTACTTCTGGGCACTCAGATCATTCCACTTCACGATGTCTCTCGATTTAACTTTAAATTTATTAGCGATACCGCTGATGGTGTCACCGCTACGCACGTTATAGAACACAGTGCGAATAATGGCGCCATCAGAGCTGTTTTTCCAAATGACCAGTTTCTGGCCGATGCGCAGTGTATCGCGTGGGCCCATACCGTTCCATTTGGCTAAAGATTGATGTGAAACCTTATTGGCTTTGGCAATCGACCATAAGCTGTCGCCAGAGCGGACCGTATGGGTAAGTTTGTACTTACCGCGTGCCGTTGCTTGGGTTTTTGCTAGGCGGTTGGTTGCGCTCAGCGCATAAGCATTATCACCCTTGGTTGAGGTGGGGATCATCAGGTGTTGGCCAACACGAATAGTGTTGCCACTAAGATTATTGGCGGTGCGAATAACGCCAGTGGTGGTGTTATATTTATTGGCTAACACGCCAAGACTGTCGCCTGATTTAACTTTGTAGCGTACAACCTTCATCCCTTTACCACGATTAGCCGCCGCCGCTTGGTTAAATTTCGCCACGCTCTCGCTTGGTAATAGCAGCTTTTGAGCACCTTCCGGCGCAGTGGCCCATTGGTTGTAGGCAGGGTTTAAACTTTGCAACTGCTTGACCGAAATTCCGGCGTACTCTGCTGCGATGGCTAAGTCGAGCTGCTCTTTCGGGTCAACCAACTCAACCACAGGATGATTGGCGATCGCTGGTATTTCAATACCATACTTGTCTTGATTAGCGACAATGTCTGCTAAAGCAAGCAGCTTAGGCACATAGC
Source organism: Vibrio sp. NH-UV-68 (assembly GCF_042940635.1). Classification (NCBI taxonomy): domain Bacteria; kingdom Pseudomonadati; phylum Pseudomonadota; class Gammaproteobacteria; order Vibrionales; family Vibrionaceae; genus Vibrio; species Vibrio sp. NH-UV-68. The sequence continues at coordinate 2,411,988 of NZ_CP134975.1, read as the reverse complement.
CACTGGTCTCTTTAGGTAGGTCAAGTGAGAAGAAGTCAGTCGGTTTACCTAATCGTGTATTTTTTCGAATCGCACTCGACACTCGGCCGCCGCCACTGTTATAGGCGGCAATCGCGTGTGTCCAATCACCATCAAAACGCTTATTTAAATAGGTCAGGTAATCTAGGGCGGCATCGGTTGCGGCCGCGACGTCACGACGGCCGTCATACCAGAAATTTTGTTCTAAACCGTACATCTTTCCGGTGCCAGGCACAAATTGCCATAATCCGGCCGCGCTGCCATGCGAGTATGCAAAAGCGTCAAAAGAGCTCTCGACAACAGGCAACAAGGCTAATTCAAGCGGCAAACCACGTTGTTCAATTTTTTCTGTGATCAGGTAGAGGAAAGGTTGGGCACGTTTAGAGACGGTTTTAAGATGATTAGGATGCTTTAGATACCAAGTTCGATAGTAATCAACACTTTTGTGCTCGGGAACAGGCAGTCGCATCTGCATGGCGATACGTTGCCACACATCTTGCTGTGTTTGCGGGGTCACCTTTGGCATAGGTTTAACCGCAGGTTTGGCCGTTTGAGTACTCGACTCAGACGGCTTGATGGTCGTTGGTTGGTTGGTGTCTGGAGTAACGGCTTCTCCAGTGTCGGTCGGCTGGGTAAGCTGACAACCGGTCAACAGAAGCGCTAATACCCAACTGTGTTTTACTCGCATTTCACAGCCCTTTTTCTTTTTGGCTGCTGATAATACTTGTCACAATCCCACAGTGACAAGCAGCAAATCGTTAAAATTCGTTCTTCCACTCACGTAATGCAGTAAAAATGGCGAGTGAGTCGGTTTGAGAGGTACGGTTTGCTACTGAACGCATAATACTTGGTTGGTCAGTACGCAAAAATGGATTAATGCTTTTTTCACGACCAATGGTGGTAGGCAGTGTGGGTTGATTTTGTGCGCGCAAGCGGTTTACTTGATCGCGATACTGTTGCAGTTGCTGATTATCGGGCTCGACAGCGAGTGCGAAAGCGAGGTTACTGGCGGTGTATTCATGGGCACAAAACACTTGAGTCTCTTGAGGAAGCGCCACTAATTTGCTCAATGAGGTATGCATCTGTTCCATGGTGCCTTCAAACACTCGGCCACAGCCGGCTGAAAAGAGCACATCGCCACAAAACAGTTTACCGTCTCCAACGTAACCAATATGACCTAATGTATGCCCTTCAAGGCCGAGGACGAGGAAAATTTCATCAAACAGCTCGATTTGATCTCCTGCGTCAACCGCATGAGTTAACGTTGGGATCGGCTCGTTGGTAGGGCCAACCACATTGACCTGAGGAAATTGGCGCACTAGCTCAGCCACACCGCCGATATGGTCGTTATGATGGTGGGTGATCAAAATCGCTTCTAGGCTGAGTTGATGTTGCTCTAAATAGGCTAAAACTGGCGCCGCATCACCTGGGTCGACTACAGCACAACGCTGATCGCTATTTTCAATCAGCCAGATGTAATTATCATTAAATGCAGGTATGCTTTTGATATTCAACATGGTGGTGCCTCCAGTTACCAAGAGTGAGCAGGTTATATATGAAACCAGCCCGTAGCAAGAAAAAGCTTGAGCAGCCACATTCATGGTCTCAGCTTAAAAATGGTCAATGGGTGAGTGACTCAATTCAGACCCGCATCGACGAGTGGTGCCCAAAGCTATTTGGTTACCATCTGCTTAAGCTTGGCGGCCTAAGTTGTGAGTTAACCAGCTTCAATTGTAACATTCAACATCAAGTTAATTTAGATATTCACAATCCATTGCACAATGTGATTGCTGATAGCTTTGAACTGCCTTTCTTAGAGAAAAGCTTTGATGCCGTGTTGATGGCGCATCAACTGGATTATTGCCGTGATCCGCATCGGCTATTGCGAGAAGTCGACCGGGTAATGATGGATGATGGCTACTTGGTCATCACCGGGTTTAATCCGTTAAGTTTAACTGGCCTTGCCAGTTTGATGCCGTGGCGAAAAAACAACTTACCTTGGAGTGGGCGGATGTATACGCCTGGCCGGATCAAGGATTGGCTCGGGCTACTCAATTATCAAGTGATTGAATGTGACAGCTATGCTTTATTCCCGATGCAACGCTATCGAACCATGTGGACGTGGTTGGAAAACAGTCTCGGAGAGTGGTCGTCACCGATGGGTAGTTTGTACTTTATTGTTGCACGGAAGCGTACTTACCCACTTAAATTACTTAAGCCACATTGGAAGCTGAAACGAAAATTGACGCCGCTTGGCGTCAATTATAATGTAAAAAATCGTCACCAAAACAGCGATTAGTTGGGGATGTAGCCGGTGTCTTCTTCGGTTGGATTTTCAGCGGCGGTACGTGCAAGCTCATCACACATTTCGTTTTCGCGATGACCAGCATGGCCTTTGACCCAACGCCAGTCGATGTTATGACGTTCTGCCTCGGCATCGAGGGCTTTCCATAAATCGGCATTTTTGACTGGTTTTTTGTCGGCGGTTTTCCAACCGCGTTTTTTCCAGTTATGGATCCACTGAGTGATACCTTGACGAACGTATTGACTATCGGTAGTTAAAATAACGTCACACGGTTCTTTAAGGGTTTTCAGCGCAACGATGGTCGCCAACATTTCCATACGGTTATTGGTCGTCAGGGTATAACCCTTGGCTAAGGTTTTTTCCTTCTGCTTGTAACGTAATACAATCCCGTAACCGCCAGGGCCTGGATTACCTAAGCAAGAACCATCAGTGAAAATTTCCACCTGTTTCGTCATGATTTGATACTATTGGGTTAAGCACATTATTGGCATAGTCTGACACACATATTGTTATGAATACTAGCAGCAATTCAAACCAGCACCGCATCATCGTTCTCGATACTGAAACCACAGGTATGAACCTGGATGGCGGGCCTCATTATCAAGGTCACCGAATTATTGAAATCGGTGCGGTTGAGATCATTAACCGTAAACTGACTGGGCGTCATTTTCACGTTTATATCAAACCTGATCGTCAAATTCAGTCTGAAGCGGTGGAAGTTCACGGTATTACCGATGAGTTCTTGGTCGATAAGCCAGAGTATCGAGAGGTTCACGCTGAGTTCTTAGACTTTATTAAAGGCGCCGAACTGGTCGCACACAATGCGTCCTTTGACGTCGGCTTTATGGATTCTGAGTTTGCGATGCTCGATCCTAGCATCGGGAAAACGGTGGATTACTGCAAGGTAACCGATACCCTTGCGATGGCGAAAAAGATTTTCCCTGGTAAGCGAAATAACCTTGATGTGCTTTGTGATCGTTACGGAATTGATAACTCGCATCGTACTTTGCACGGCGCTTTGCTCGATGCTGAAATTCTAGCGGATGTCTACCTGCTAATGACAGGTGGGCAAACATCGCTGCAGTTTAACGCAGGTAATGCTAATGACAGCGGTGGTGAAGAGATAAAACGTGTCGCGAGCGGACGAAAAGCGCTAAAGGTTTTACGTGCATCCGCCGATGAATTAGAAGCCCATAAGAATAGATTAGATATCGTCGAGAAGAGCGGAAGCTGCCTCTGGCGTCAGTAGGAGAAAGGATGTTGAGGTTCTGGATTACCATAATTGGTCTGTTATTGAGTGCGCTCTGTTACAGCGCCCAAAGCTCCTCAATGTCTCTGCTCGACAATCGCTTTCGAGTCGATCCGTCGATCAAACAGATTACCTTTGTTATCTATCGAGCGCAAAGCTCACAGCCAGTTGTGTTGGTTAGGCCGGATGGCAAGAAGTACTACGCTTGGCGCAGTCCTGATAATGTCCGTTGGTATCAAGAGTCTTCAATGGACATCATCTCGATAGACAATCCAATGCCAGGGCCTTGGCAAGCGATTGGTAAGGTCACGCCTAAAAATAAAATCAAGCTAATATCCCATCTCGAATTATCAAGCGATGTACTGCCTAAGCGGTTGTTCCAAGGTGAGTCACTTAAATTTGAAGCGCGTCTGACGTCAGATGATAAACCTTTAGTATTGAGAGACTTCCTCGACCGGGTCAAACTTAAAGTCACGTTTACTAAGTTTCTTGAGAACGAGGAGACCTTAGTCAAAGAAGCTCGACCTATTCCAGAAGTGATCGGTGAGTTTGCCGATGATGGTCAAGATCTTGATGAAGTCGCTGGCGATGGTATTTTTACCGTGGCTTTGCCAATTGTTAGTGAGCCGGGTAAATATCGTGTGCGTATCACCTCTGGCAATGGCGTATTCTTGCGTGCTCAAGAGCAAGAAGTGCTGGTTTATCCAACGCCAATTATCTCGACTTTTGTTCAGTCACGAGAAGAGGGGGTTACCAATAAGTTGGTTTTCTCCGGTGAGCAGGGAATGATTAAACCTGGCTCTATTGTTGGTCATGTTGAACATATCGCTCCTGATGACAACGCCATTACTGTTCAAGGCTCAGCGCAACAAGAAAGCAGTAAGCTCGAACTTGAAATTCCATATAGCGATAATATTGGTTTGTATTCGTGGACGGGGAAAGTGTTTGCCAGTGAAATGGGCTCAGATAGACCGCTTATTTTCCCGCTGACGGAACACACCTATAGTGTGGTTGAAGAGGTCGATATCGCCGCCACTCGTCGTCTGCAGGAACAAGAGCGTCTCAAGCAGCAGAAATTGATGGAGGAGATGCAACTGATCAAAATGCGCGAAGAAAAACGTACTCGCAGCTATATTATCATCGCAGTGGGCAACTTAATTGCTCTGATCCTTGGCATCCTTATCTGGTTTGTGCGCAGCAAGCTACGGGCAAGCAAACAGGCGATTCCAGAGATGCAGCTAGAGATGCCGAAAAAGTAGACACTCAGAGGTGACTAAGATAAAAAAGGGCTGCAATCGCAGCCCTAATTGTTTTATTCCAGCTTACGCAACTTCAACCATGTTGGGTGCATGCACCGGCATTGGCTTTGCGGCGAGGTCCTCAGGACTAAAGTCATCAACATTAATCACATACAGACGCTGCTGTTCTGCTTGCTTAAGTAATTCGGCTTGCGCTTTATCTAAGATATCTTTCTCTAGCCCCAGATCAGCGACTTCATCTAAGCGCAAGAATGGACGTCGTTGGCCAGTTTCTTTACATACCTTATCGAACAGTGGTTCCGCTTGCAAAATAACCCCAAGCGCGTGCTCGATTTTACCCGCAGGATTGAATTCACTGGCTTCAAGGTATTGATTGCGGCCGATGCGTGAACGTGTCTCACTTGGTGTTTGCAGGATTTGAGCAACCTTGCTATCGAGTTTGTCACTCGGTGCCGTGCGTATGCGGCCAAACGGCATGATCACCAGACGCAGAGCTTTGCCCAGCAGTTTGTTGGGGAAGTTAGCTAAGAACTCATCAATGGCATGCTCAGCTTGTTGCAAGCTGTCTTGAAGGCCCCAGTGTACCAATGGTAAATCTTCTTGCTGACGACCTTCTGACTCAAAGCGTTTAAGCGTTGCTGAGCTGAGGTAAAGCTGACTTAGGATATCGCCTAAGCGCGCAGACAAGCGCTCTTTGCGTTTCAGTGACCCACCTAAGACTGCCATTGCAATATCCGACAAAAACGCAATATTAGCACTGTAGCGGTTTAGCTGTTGATAGTAGCGCTTAGTGGCATCATTGGTTGGCGCGGCAGATAAGCGGCCATCGGTAATACCTAACCAGAAACTGCGTACTAGGTTACTTAGCGTAAAGCTCACGTGACCGGCGAGCGCCGCATCAAATTTATCTAAAGCGTCAGAACTTTGCGAGTAAGCGGCGTTCATTTCGTCAAGCACATAAGGATGACAACGAATAGCACCTTGGCCAAAGATGATCATCGAGCGGGTGAGGATGTTTGCCCCTTCAACAGTGACAGCAATAGGCGCGCCTTGATAACCTCGGGCGAGGAAGTTTGACGGGCCCAAACAGATCCCTTTACCGCCGACGATATCCATCGCATCGATGATGCTTTGTTGACCGCGGTGAGTACAGTGGTACTTAACGATGGCCGAGATCACCGATGGCTTTTCACCTAAATCGATACCTGCAACCGTGAGTGCACTGGCGGCATCCATCACATAGGCGTTACCACCTAAGCGTGCTAACGGCTCTTCAACGCCTTCCATGTGGCCAATCGGTTGTTTAAATTGACGACGGATTCGGGCATAAGCGCCAGTCGCCAACGCCGCCGTTTTAATGCCGCCGGTTGAGTTGGATGGCAAGGTAATGCCACGACCTACCGACAGACACTCAACCAACATACGCCAGCCTTGACCAGCCATCTTAGGTCCGCCGATGATGAAATCAAGTGGTACAAAAAGGTCTTCGGCACGCGTTGGGCCATTTTGGAACGGCACGTTAAGCGGGAAGTGACGGTTGCCAATCTCGACTCCTTCAAGGTCCGTTGGAATCAGTGCACAAGTAATCCCAAGGTCAGTATTGTCACCCAGTAGGCCATCTGGGTCACGCAGCTTGAACGCCAGACCAAGTACTGTCGCGACAGGTGCCAGAGTAATGTAGCGTTTATTCCAGGTTAGGCGCATACCAAGCACCTCTTTGCCTTGCCATTCGCCCTTACACACCACACCGAAATCAGGGATTGATCCTGCATCTGAACCTGCTTCTGGGCTAGTGAGAGCAAAACATGGAATTTCTTTGCCTTGAGCTAGGCGAGGTAAGTAGTAATCTTTTTGATCAGTGGTTCCGTAGTGCTGCAATAGCTCACCAGGACCGAGAGAATTCGGTACGCCAACGGTGGATGACAGGACACCCGATACACCGGTCAGTTTTTGCAAGACTAACGATTGTGCGTAAGCAGAAAATTCCAAGCCGCCATATTTCTTCTTGATGATCATGGCAAAGAACTTGTTATCTTTTAGGTATTGCCAAACATGGGGTGGCAGATCGGCCAATTCATGAGTCACTTGATAGTCATTCACCATGGCACACACTTGGTTGACCGGACCATCGAGAAACGCTTGTTCTTCAGCGCTTAACTTAGGGTCTTGAATCTGATGGAGTTTTTTCCAGTCAGGTTTGCCTTTGAATAGTTCTGCTTCCCACCAAACCGTGCCGGCATCGAGTGCTTCTTTCTCGGTTTTCGACATCGCTGGCAGCACTTTTTTGAACAACAATAGCGCTTTTTTACTGATCAGCGATTGTCTTATTGATGGCACGGCTAAAACTGCGATGGCGGCGATATAGAGTAACCAGCTTAGTGAACCGACACGGCCAAACACTGAAAGCACCACCATAGTGATGGTCAGTGCAGCAATCGAAGTCAATAGTGAGCTACGGTGGTAGAGGCAGGTGGCGAGCACCACGATAAAGCCAAGTATAGAGAGCAAGATGTCCATATATGTTTTCCTTTTACGACGATTATTGGTTTGTTTTACGTCGATGAGTAGTAAGAGGTCTAACCAGTCAAGTGTAATCAAAATATTAATGAAATGTAAAATGGATAATTGCTTAAAAAGTGATCTAAGTAGAGTGGTTAGTCTAAAAATGCCAACTGGTGCCAGTTTTATGAGCGAAGAGTGACGACAAAAGTGGAATTGTTCTCAACTCACTATCGACAGTGACAAATGTTTGGGTAAACTCTGTTAGTAACGCTTTCTGTATTTATTGCAGAATCATCTATGACAACGATTAGAGATAAACCTATGTACCAGGATTTAATTAAAAGTGAATTGACGGAAGCGGCGGATGTACTGAATAAGTTTTTGAGTGATGACCACAATATCGCTCAGATCGAAGCGGCGGCAAAAATGCTTGCCGATTCGTTTAAGCAAGGCGGCAAAGTGCTTTCTTGTGGTAACGGTGGTTCTCACTGTGATTCGATGCATTTTGCTGAAGAGTTAACTGGACGTTATCGTGAAAATCGACCTGGCTTGCCTGGTATTGCTATCTCTGATCCAAGCCATCTGTCTTGTGTGAGTAACGACTTTGGTTACGAGCACGTATTTTCGCGTTATGTTGAAGCGGTTGGATCGAAAGGCGATGTGTTATTTGGGCTGTCGACGTCAGGTAACTCGGGCAATATTCTAAAAGCGATTGAAGCGGCGCAAGCAAAAGGCATGAAGACCATTGCTTTAACAGGTAAAGATGGTGGCAAAATGGCAGGTCTTGCGGATATCGAAATCCGTGTACCGCACTTTGGTTATGCCGACCGTATTCAAGAGATCCACATTAAGATCATCCATATCATCATTCAGTTAATTGAAAAAGAGATGGAAAAATAAGCACGACAATATTGGTTTAAACAGTATCGGCAACGATGTCGATACTGTGGTTTGCATAGGAGAGTCGTAAACCATGTGTGAATTGCTCGGAATGAGTGCCAATGTACCAACGGATATCTGTTTTAGTTTTACTGGGTTGATGCAGCGAGGGGGTAATACCGGACCGCACCGAGACGGTTGGGGGATTACTTTTTATGAAGGCAAAGGCTTTCGTAATTTTAAAGACCCAAAGCCGGGTTGCGACTCTAAAATTGCTGAGTTGGTGCAAAACTATCCGATCAAAAGCCGCGCAGTGCTCAGCCACATTCGGCAAGCCAATCGTGGGGCGGTCAATCTAGAAAATACTCATCCATTTACCCGTGAGTTATGGGGACGTTATTGGACTTTCGCTCATAATGGCCAGCTTAGCGATTATGCTGATTTAGTGACGGGACGTCATCGTCCGGTTGGCCAAACTGACAGTGAATTGGCATTTTGCTGGTTATTGAAACAGATGGAAGATCGTTACCCAGAGCCGCCGCAAGACATGCTCGGCGTGTTTCGTTTTATTGCTCAATGTTGTGACATTCTCAAGCAGAAAGGGGTGTTTAATATGCTTCTTTCCGATGGTGAATATGTGATGACCTTTTGCACCAATCACCTGTATTGGATCACGCGTCGTGCGCCGTTTGGTAAAGCGTCGTTGATTGACGAAGACGTAGAGATTAATTTTCAGGAAGAGACCACACCTAATGACATCGTGTCGGTAATTGCCACGCAACCACTGACCGACAATGAAGCGTGGCACCGAATGAAGCCCGGTGAGTTCGGGATATTCCACTTTGGTGAGATTGTTGATGGCAATGCTGATGAACTGACCGATGTTGCTTTTGCGCCGAAGAAGGTGACCAGTCAGGCTCCGACTCAGCCGCTCGAGTAGAACCGCTTCAGTATCGATCGTTTCTACCTGACCGTTACCCACAAAAAAGGCCGATGTTTATACATCAGCCTTTTTTTGTTTATTGGCGTGCCTAATTAATTAAGCAAGCTGAGCTTTAATATGCTCAACAATATCCGTCATTGGGACGGCAGATTTCTCGCCATTGCGACGGTTCTTGTACTCGAAGTTGCCTTCTTTCATGCTACGGTCGCCGATAATGACAGTGTGTGGTACACCCAGCAGCTCCATATCAGAGAACATCACACCAGGGCGTTCTTTACGATCATCAAATAGGACCTCAATCCCCATGGCCGTCAGTTCGTCGTACAGCTTGCTTGCGGCTTGCTGCACTTCTTCTGATTTGTGCATGTTCATCGGTACAATCGCAACTTGGAATGGTGCTAGTGCGTCAGGCCAGATGATGCCGTATTTGTCGTGGTTCTGCTCGATAGCTGCGGCAACTACACGGGTAATACCAATACCGTAACAACCCATCTCAAGAATGGCGTTCTTACCGTCAGGGCCAAGCACGCCACAGTTCATTTTTTCAGAGTAAGTGTTACCTAGCTGGAAAATGTGACCGACTTCGATACCACGCTTAAGTTGAATCGTACCTTGACCACATGGGCTAAGATCACCTTCGACTACGTTACGTAAGTCTTCAATTTGGCTCAGTTCAACATCACGGCCCCAGTTAATACCGAAGTAGTGTTTGTCGTCGATATTGGCACCCGCGCCGAAGTCACTCATTGCTGCCACGGTGCGATCAACGATAAAGGGCAGTTTAAGACCCACTGGGCCAAGAGAGCCAGGACCTGCACCGATAAGCGCACGAATTTCTTGCTCTGAAGCCATTTCAAGTGGCGCTGCAACTTGTTTTAAGTTTTCAGCTTTGACTTCGTTGAGTTCATGATCGCCACGAATAATAAGCGCGATAATTGGTGCTTCAATCTCGTCAGAGGCTTTAACAAACAGTGTCTTAACGGTTTTCTCGATAGGTAGATCGAACTGTTCGACAAGTTCTGCGATGGTTTTCGCATTTGGCGTATCAACCAGCGTCATTGCTTGAGTTGGCTGTGCACGTTCGCCAGCAGGTGCTAGCGCTTCTGCTTTTTCAATGTTCGCGGCATAATCCGACTCTGTTGAGAAGGCAATCAAGTCTTCACCGCTTTCTGCAAGCACGTGAAACTCTTGCGAGCCACTACCACCAATTGCACCACTGTCGGCCAGTACAGGACGGTAATCTAGGCCCATGCGATCAAATGCTCGGCAGTAGGCATCGTGCATTGCGTCGTAAGATTTTTGCAGACCTGCTTTATCAATGTCGAAGCTGTAGGCATCCATCATCGAGAATTCACGCGAACGCATTACGCCAAAACGTGGGCGGCGTTCATCACGGAACTTAGTCTGAATTTGGTACAGGTTTAGTGGCAACTGTTTGTATGAACTGACTTCATTACGCACTAGGCTAGTGATCACTTCTTCAGCTGTCGGGCTAAGAACAAACGGACGCATATGGCGGTCAGTAAAGCGAAGTAGCTCAGGGCCCATCTTTTCACTGCGGCCTGTCTCTTCCCATAGTTCAAACGGTTGTACAACGGGCATCAAGGTTTCAACAGCATCGGCATTATTGATTTCTTGACGAACGATGTTTTCGACTTTACGCAGCACACGTAGACCGGTAGGCAGCCAAGTATAGAGACCTGAAGCCAGCTTACGGATCATACCTGCACGTAGCATGAGCTGGTGGCTCACTACTTCTGCGTCGTTTGGAGTCTCCTTCAAAGTAGAAAGAAGATATTTACTGGTACGCATTCTATGGTATCCGTTTATTAATGTTTGACAGACATTCCCTTATTGAAAGGGGAATAAAGTTAAGCCGTTTATAATATCAGCCTATTGGCTTTGTCAAAAGCGTTCAATTGCAGTAACCATTACTAAGTTATCGCTTACGCTGAATCTTATGTTCAAATCGAACAAATTTACCGCGTATTGCTTATCATCTGGCTTACCTTTCTTATAGGCAGGACGTGGGTCTTGCGCCAGTACTTGGGCGATGACTTGAGTTTCCATTGCTTGATCGCGCCGTTTTGCCAGTGTCATTTTGGCTTGAGTTGAAAACTCAACCGTTAGCGTCTCGGGCTCTTGTTCGGCATAACCGCCACAGGCATTGCTGATGTTATCGCTGTAGGGAATATAAGGTTTGATATCAATAATCGGCGTACCATCGACAAGATCAACGTTGCCTAAATCGAGATAGATTTGCTCTGCTTGCTGAGTCACTCCGTGCAATGGAATGGCAGACATACCGATGCCATTGGGCCTAAATGTCGCACGGGAAGCAAACACACCAACGCGTTCGTTACCCCCAAGACGCGGAGGGCGCACCGTTGGTTTCCATCCTGCTTGCAAATTTTGGTCAAACATAAACAGTAGCCAGATATGGCTAAATTGCTCGATTCCTCGAACTGACTCAAGACAGTTTGCTGCTCCTAGCAAGCGTACCCTTGAGGTCGCCGCAGTGACCAATTTTGGTTGGCGAGGAACTGCGAATTTCTCTTTATATGGGCTTTCAATAATGCCGATAGGTTCGACCGAGTACATGGTGGCTACTTTATGCAAAAAATGGTGGTGGAGAAAATATCATAAAATCACTTTCGTTTCTCTTTGATAATGATTGCTAAATGAAATGTTATAACATAACATTTATTCCTGCAGTGGCATCAATATTGAACTGAGTCATTGCATAGAGAAAGTCATTGGGCTTCAAGCACAATGACGGTGAATCGGTTGGATAAAAGAATCAAGAGGAAAGGTTATGAAAGTCGTTAAGTCGCTAAAAAGTGCTAAGCGTCGCCATCCAGATTGTCAAATAGTCAAAAGAAAAGGCCGTTTATACGTGATATGCAAAGCGAACCCAAGATTTAAGGCGGTTCAAAAATAACCGACTTGGGCTGTAATATAATTGTTAATTATCTTTTCTATAGGACCAAAACTTGATGCTGTTTTGTTCGATAAGCGAGGCGGGGTAAATCAATCCTTTGCCAAGTAAATGGCTGTTGTCGCGATATTATGGATCAACGGCTTAGTGCGTTCGATATAAGCAGCATTGATGGTTTGTCGTGAATCATAATGCTGGTAATTGAGTTTAAGTTAGTATTATTTGCTAATAAAATGTACAAATGACGTTAAAAAGCATGATTTGTTACACAGTTTGTAACATTTTAGATTTCTAGTTGAGCGTTTTGTCGAGTAACCTTCCGCCCGCATTTGGAACATTTGTGTCACATTTGCTCAGGGAAAACTACAAGGAGGGAACAGATGAGTTCATCTGCTTCAATTAAACAAAACACTCCCCAAAAGCCATGGTTCACGCGCTTTTTGGACACTGTCGAATATTTGGGGAATCTTTTACCCCACCCAATTACTCTTTTTGCCATCTTCTGCCTTGCTATTCTGGTGTTTTCCGGGATTGCCGGTTACTTTGAAGTCTCGGTTATGGATCCTCGCCCAGAGGGTGCCAAGGGTCGCGCTGCCGATGGTATGATTCATGTCGTTAGCTTACTGAATGCAGACGGCTTAGCGTTGATCGTGACTAACTTGGTGAAAAACTTTGTTGGTTTTGCACCACTAGGTACTGTACTGGTCGCGATGCTTGGTGTGGCGATTGCAGAACACTCAGGTCTATTGTCGGCAGCCATGCGTGGCATGGTGATGGGCGCATCTAAGCGCATGGTTACAGTGACCGTCGTTTTTGCAGGTATCATTTCTAATACAGCATCAGAGCTTGGCTACGTGGTTCTTATCCCACTGGCAGCGATGCTATTCCACTCTTTAGGCCGTCACCCACTTGCTGGTCTCGCTGCCGCGTTTGCTGGCGTATCTGGCGGTTACTCTGCAAATCTACTGATCGGTACTGTTGATCCGCTTCTGTCAGGTATTACTGAAACGGCAGCGCAGATGATTGATCCGTCTTACACGGTCGGTCCTGAAGTTAACTGGTACTTCATGTTCGTCTCAACCTTCTTTATTGCAGGGATGGGCGCGTTCGTCACAGAGAAAATTGTTGAGCCAAAACTTGGCAAGTACAACGATGAAGATGCGGCGGAAGATCTGTCTCAAGATAAGATGGGCAAACTGTCTGGAGTTGAGAAAAAAGGTCTAAAACTGGCGGGCATTGCGATCGTGGTTGTTTCTGCGCTACTGGCGTGGACGATTGTTCCTGCTGACGGAATTTTACGTTCTGACGCAGGTACGGTTGCAGGCTCTCCATTCCTTAAGAGTATCGTGGCGTTCATTTTCGTCTTCTTTGCGATTCCTGGTTTTGTCTACGGCAAAGTGGTTGGCACGATGAAGACAGACCGCGATGTTATTGATGCTATGGCTAAGTCTATGTCGTCAATGGGTATGTACATCGTATTGGTGTTCTTTGCGGCGCAATTCGTTGCTTTCTTTAAGTGGACCAACTTTGGTCAAGTGTTTGCCGTTGCTGGCGCTGACTTCCTGCAAAGTATTGGCTTAACCGGACCTATGTTGTTCTTCGCCTTCATCCTGATGTGTGGCTTCATCAACTTGATGATCGGCTCTGCGTCGGCTCAGTGGGCAGTAACTGCGCCTATTTTCGTGCCGATGTTGATGCTGGTGGGTTACGCGCCAGAAACGATTCAGGCGGCTTACCGTATCGGTGATTCAACGACCAACATTATCACTCCGATGATGAGCTACTTTGGTCTGATTCTAGCCGTTGCCACGCGCTACATGAAGAACCTAGGGATCGGTACACTAATCGCGACCATGCTACCTTACTCGCTGTGCTTCCTCGTCGGTTGGAGTGTGCTGTTCTATCTATGGGTATTTGTGTTTGGTCTGCCAGTTGGTCCTGGTGCGGCTACCTACTACACACCTTAGTCAGTCTGTTACTTTTGTTAATCGAACCGGAGCCTTTGCTCCGGTTTTTTTATTGCGCTCGAATGGCGGCTATCTGTTTGACAATCCTTATTGGTGAACTTTACTTATTGGTAGAGTCCTAAGATTGTGAGGTTAATAACAATGCCAATAATGCCTGTACAGACTCACTCAGTCCTTACTTTAAGATAACGCGGTTATGCGACGATACCATTTGGTCATTTTCTGCTGTTTACTCTTGTCTGCGCCACTTTTCGCGAAGGTTTCGGTGCAGCTCGTAACCCTTGATTACCCACCTTACATTGAACACCGCGAAGACCAATTGCGTGGCGTGGCTGTCGAATTGGTTGAGGCGATATTTGCCGAGCTTGAGCAGCCTATTACTATTGAGGTGATGCCATGGGCGAGAGCGCTTAACTCGATTGAGTATGGACGAGCGGATGCCATTTTCACGGTGTTCAAAAACCCCACTCGAGAGCGTTTCGCTGATTATAGCCAGCAGGTTCTGTTTACCCAGAATATCAGTTTGGTTGCTCGGGCTGACGCTGAAATATATAGCGATGACTTTATTACCAGCGATGTCTCAATGTTGGCCATTTGTGTGGTCAATCAAGTCAGCTATGGCGTGCGTTTTGACAAGCTATTAATGGATGAGTCGTTTAGGCAGGTGTTTAAGCGTAATGGGGCCGAAGAGTGCGCGCACTTAGTACGAGCTGGTCGGGCTGATTTATGGGTCAATAATGATTTTGGCGCGCGTAGTATTATGGTAACTGAACATTTAGAGAAAGTGCTTAAAGTGTTGTCTCCTCCGATTGAAGCAACGTCAAGCTATATTGCGTTTTCTAAACGCCGCCAGCAACAAAAGCTCAGAGACCAATTTGATCAGGTTCTGCGTCAGATGAAGCAAGATGGTCGATATGAAGCCTTAATCGACAACTACTTTGAATCATTGCGTCAGCAGCCGGCGAGCAATAAAAAAGGCTGACGAAAACGTCAGCCTTGAAAGAAAAAGTTAGAGGTAGGAATTACCAGCCTTTAACAACCCCACCTTGGAAGATGTCTGATGCCGCAGCATACACTTCGTCAGTTTGGTAAGCTTTAACGAAGTTCTGTACGTTTTCAGCTTGGACATTGTCTTCACGCGCAACAATCAGGTTTACGTATGGCGACTCTTTATCTTCAACGAAAATGCCGTCTTTTTGTGGTGTTAGGTTGATAGAGCTTGCGTAAGTGGTGTTGATCACAGACAGCGCTACGTCGTCGAGTGAACGTGGAAGCTGAGCAGCGTCAAGTTCAACAATGGTGATGTTCTTAGGGTTTTCTGCAATATCACGTACCGTCGCAAGTAGGCCAATGTCTTCACGTAGTTTCAACAGACCTTGCTGCTCAAGTAATAGTAGTGAACGACCTAGGTTAGTTGGATCGTTAGGAACCGCAATACGCGCGCCATCTTGGATCTCATCAACCGACGTTACTTGCTTTGAATAACCGGCAATAGGGTAAACAAAAGTGTTGCCTGCGATAGTCAGTTTGTAATCACGGTCAGTCACTTGCTGATCTAGGTATGGCTTGTGTTGGAATGCGTTGATGTCGATTGAGCCATCATCAAGCGCGGCGTTTGGTGTAACGTAGTCAGTAAAAGTGACCAGCTCGACATCCAAGCCATACTTTTCCTTAGCCACTTTTGCTGCGACTTCCGCAACCTGAGCTTCCGCACCAGCCATTACGCCAACTTTGATTTTGCTGGTATCAGCTTGCTTTTCGCCACAACCAGTTAGAATCAGTGCAGACGCTGCTGCTGCGATAGCCAAAAGACCTTTAAGACTGAATTTCATCACTATCTCCTTATGAATAAATCTGTGAAGTATTGTAGAACTTATTATTGATTAACGGTGGTCGACACGACGGACAATCGCATCACCAATAGATTGAATAATTTGTACCAGCACGATGAGCATTACTACCGTCACGGCCATGATCACCACATCGTAGCGATGGAAACCATAACGAATTGCAACGTCACCTAGGCCACCACCACCGACAGTACCGGCCATGGCAGAGTAGCTGACTAGCGTTACTAGCGTGATGGTTACCGAGTTTACGATAGTTGGCATTGCCTCTGGCAGCAGCACCTTAGAGATGATCTGCATTGGCGTGGCTCCCATTGATTGCGCGGCTTCAACCAAACCAGTTGGTACTTCTAATAGTGCGCCTTCAATCAGACGGGCAACAAATGGAATCGCGCCAATCGTCAGTGGCACAATTGCAGCGGTCGTACCAATAAAAGTGCCGACCAATAGTTTGGTCACAGGAATAATCGCCACCATCAACACTAAAAAAGGAACCGAACGACCGATATTGACGATAGCGCCCAGGATGCGATTGAGTTTGGTGTTCTCAAGCAATCCGCCTTTTTTACTGGTATGCAAGATCACGCCAAGAGGGATACCGACAGCAAAGCCAACAATACCGGCCACGGCGACCATGTAGAGTGTTTCCCAAGTTGCGCCTAGGAGAAGTTTGCTGTTTAAGCTCAGCCACTGTGAAATTTCGTTAAAGGACATAACCCAGCACCTCTACTTTTACGTTATGGTCACGCAGGAAAGCTATCGCTGCGTTGTCATCTTGTTCATTACCAAATAGCTCTGCGACCATCATGCCGAATTTAACGCCGCCAGCGTAGTCAAGGTCTGAACTCAAAATCGAAACATCGATGTTGAATTTACGGGCAATTTGGCTCATCAATGGTGCATCAACGGTTGCTCCGGTAAACTCTAAACGCACTAATGGGTAGCTATTCTCGACACGTGTTGG
Source organism: Vibrio sp. NH-UV-68 (assembly GCF_042940635.1). Classification (NCBI taxonomy): domain Bacteria; kingdom Pseudomonadati; phylum Pseudomonadota; class Gammaproteobacteria; order Vibrionales; family Vibrionaceae; genus Vibrio; species Vibrio sp. NH-UV-68. The sequence goes on along the minus strand of NZ_CP134975.1, from coordinate 2,395,117 downwards.
TTGCAAACGTGCTTGATAATCTTCTGGAATCGACAAGTCTAAAGTTGAGCGGATAAACTGATGCGCCAGTTCCGTTTTTGGGTGGGCAAAAATTTCGCCGACCGTGCCTTTCTCAACCAACTCACCATCGCCAATGATCGCAACTTGATGACAGATGCTTTTGACCACGTCCATTTCATGGGTGATCAATAGTATGGTGATGTTGAGTTTACGGTTGATCTCTTTAAGCAGCTCCAATATTGATTGGGTGGTTGCAGGATCAAGCGCGCTGGTGGCTTCATCACATAGCAGAACTTTCGGGTCGGATGCCAAAGCACGGGCAATCGCGACACGCTGCTTTTGGCCGCCACTCAAATTGGCCGGGTAGCTTTCATGCTTATCGGCCAGACCGACTAACTTTAACAGGCCCGTGACCTTGTTTTTGATGTGCGCCTGATCTTTTCCTGCTAATTCTAGTGGTAGCGCAGTGTTTTCGAACACGGTACGTGAAGAGAGCAAATTAAAATGCTGAAAGATCATACCGATGTTACGACGTGCTTCGCACAGCTGTGGTTTGCTTAGCTTGGTTAGGTCAACCCCATCAACAACGATTGAGCCTGAGCTTGGAGCTTCCAGCATGTTAACACATCGAATTAAAGTACTTTTCCCTGCTCCAGATGAGCCAATAACACCAAAGATTGTTCCCTGAGGGACATTTAGGTTGATCGCTTTCAAGGCATGTATTTCCTTACTGCCTTGATAGAAAACCTTATTTACTTGATTAATTTCAATCATTGAGAAACCCGTTATCAGTTTGGATGAGCAGTAGACGATTATTTTGAGCTACATCTCATTTACCAGAGAATGCTATGGGTTTGAGTGTTTAGTGTCAATAGATATTTTTACGTCTAGACGTCTAAACGTATCTTTCGCTAAAACCAATCGGAATGAGTTAGTGGTGAATGACATAAGAGGTAATTGCACAATCCATCGAGATGGCATAAAAAGGTGACTCAGGTATAATCTGGATACTAAAGCAAGCAAAATGAGAAACATATTTTGGCGAAACCAGCAGTCTTTCTAGACCGCGATGGCGTAATCAACGTCGATCACGGCTACGTGCATGACGAGCACGAGTTTGAATTCATCGAAGGGGTATTTGAAGCGGCTAAACAGCTGAAACAGATGGGCTATCAACTTGTTCTAGTGACCAACCAATCTGGTATTGCACGTGGTAAATTCAGTGAAGACCGTTTTCTCTCGCTGACTCAATGGATGGATTGGAACTTTGTCGACAACGGCGTTGAATTTGATGGTATCTACTATTGCCCGCACCATCCAGAACAAGGTTTAGGTAAATATAAGCAAGAGTGTGATTGTCGTAAACCTAAGCCGGGTATGTTTATTTCTGCGCGTGACTTTTTGCATATCGACATGGCTAACTCGGTCATGGTTGGTGATAAAGCCGAAGACTTGATGGCTGCGGAAGCGGCGGGTGTCGGCTGCAAAATTTTAGTGCGAACGGGTAAGCCGATCACCGAAAAAGGCCAGGCCATAGCCTCGGTGGTGCTAGACAGCATTAAAGATGTCCCTGCTTATCTAACAAAATAATCAATCAAAAGTCGCTCTGGGCGGCTTTTATTTTGTCTGGAGGTCATCATGACTATACGTTTATTAATAAGCACTGTGCTAGCTGCATTGATCGTTGGCTGCGTGAGCGATCGCGTTGTCAGAGAAAGCACATTTCAGGGTGACTTTACCCGTTATCACTGTGAGTCACAGTACGCCTTTCAAGTTGCCTATATGCCCAATACGCCAGCTGCGTTGCTAAGGCTAGTTGATGGTGATTATCGCTTAATTCAAGTTCCTTCAGGATCTGGGGTTAAGTACACGCTTGATGACATGACCAATCAAGCGCCGAATCCGATCACGCTACATGCTAAAGGCAATCAAGCCCGTTTGGAGATTGGCCGAATGGTTTACAGTGATTGCCTTACGCAATAATTACTTTACTATTGCGGCGGTGGGGCCGCGTTAGCCGTGAGTGTTCGATAACAGAATCAGAGAGTTATGAGTAAAAAACTAACCATTCTTGATATTGCCAAGTTATCTGGGGTCGGTAAGTCAACCGTTTCCCGAGTGTTGACCAATGATCCTAAAGTCAAACCTGAAACACGGGCGAAAGTGGAGCATGTGATCCGAGAGTCTGGTTATGTACCCTCGAAATCAGCTCAAGCGATGCGCGGCGGCAGTCAAAAAGTGGTGGGGGTGATTATCTCTCGTCTTGATTCCCCTTCAGAAAACAAAGCGGTCAGCAGCATGCTGGCGACCTTATACGCCGCCAGTTACGATGTGGTGATTATGGAGAGTCAGTTTGATCGCGTGAAAACCAATGAGCACCTTGACGTATTGAAAAAACGTAACGTTGATGGTGTGATCATTTTCGGTTTTAACGATCTCGATGTCACGACACTCGCAAGCTGGCAAGGGCGGTCAGTGGTCATTGCAATGGATACCGATGTCGTGTCATCAATTAACTACGATAATCGTGGTGTCATCGTGTGTGCATTGGAACACCTCAAGGCGCAGAGCATCGACAACATCGCCTTTATCGGTGTTGACCCGAGCGATAAAACCACCGGCTTGCTGCGTCTTAACGCGTATTTAGACTGGTGTCAGCAACAGCAAATAACACCTTGTTATCAAACCGGGCACTTAAACCGCGAGAGTGGCTACCAGTTGGTGGATCAAGTCTTAACCGACCAAACACAGGCGATAGTTTGTGCCAGTGATACGTTAGCGCTTGGTGTGATTAAACGCTTGCAAGAACTCGAGCGTGAAGATGTTGCTGTCACGGGCGTTGGTGGTAATGAGTTGCTCTCTTTTCTCTTTCCCAATATTTACAGCATTGACCCTGGCTACTCTCAAGCCGGTGAACGTTCTGCTAACCTTCTTATTTCACATATCAATGGTGAACCAGGCGCCACGCACATTACTCAGCAGCCAATTGAGTTCTAAGTCATTATTTTCAGACTGATTTAAAATTATACTGTGATCGCATTCAATTAATGGGATTGTTCCCATTTTTATCTTTAGATAGATCTGACACTATAATGCCCACAAATGGGAATGTTCCCATAAATGATAAAAATAATAACAACAGCCAAAGTCAGTGTGAAAAACACGAGAATGAGAATCCAATTAGTAGGGGACATGGATATGAGTAAGATTGCGAAACAAGAGGTGGAGCGTCTGATTGAATTTGTCGGCGGTCGCGACAATATAGCCAGCGTAAGTCACTGTTTAACAAGGCTTCGGTTTGTCTTGAATGATACTGATAAAGCGGACGTTGCAGCGCTAGAAGCCTTGTCGTTGGTGAAAGGTTGTTTCACCAACGCGGGGCAATTTCAGGTTGTAATAGGGACTGAAGTTGATGACGTATACAAGGTATTAATTGAGCTGTCAGGAAAAAGTGAAGCGTCTAAAGACGAATCAAAACAAGCGGCGCGTCAAAACATGAACCTGCTTGAGCGTGGGATTTCCCATCTTGCTGAAATCTTTGTCCCTCTGCTACCTGCCATCATCACTGGTGGTTTAATTCTAGGTTTTCGTAATGTGATTGGCGACATCAAGATGTTTGATGGGCAGTCGTTAACGGAAATCAGCCAGTTTTGGGCGACAGTGCATAGCTTCTTGTGGCTGATTGGTGAAGCCATCTTCTTCTTCCTTCCGGTCGGTGTGTGTTGGTCGACCGTGAAAAAGCTTGGCGGAACCCCAATTCTGGGTATTACGCTTGGTGTGACTTTAGTTTCCCCTCAACTGATGAACGCTTATTTAATCGGTAAGCAAGTACCTGAAGTCTGGGATTTTGGCCTCTTTGTGATTGAAAAAGTCGGCTATCAAGCTCAAGTGATTCCAGCCATGTTAGCGGGTATTGCCTTGGCGTTTATCGAAACGAACCTTAAACGTCTTGTTCCTTCTTACCTTTATTTAGTTGTGGTGCCGTTTGTTTCTATCATTGTGTCCGTGGTTCTTGCGCACTCAATAATTGGTCCGTTTGGTCGCGTTCTAGGTGACGGTGTTGCCTTCGCAGCAAAAGCGGCCATGACTGGTGACTTCGCAGTAATCGGTTCAATGGTCTTTGGTTTCCTTTATGCGCCACTAGTCATTACGGGTATCCACCACACGACGAATGCGGTTGACCTACAACTAATGCAAGATTTGGGTGGCACGCCAATCTGGCCTTTGATTGCACTATCAAATATTGCTCAAGCGTCAGCGGTTGTCGGCATCATCATCATTAGTAAGAAACACGGTGAACGTGATATCTCTGTTCCAGCAGCGATTTCAGCCTACTTAGGTGTCACAGAACCGGCGATGTACGGTATTAACTTGAAGTACAAGTTCCCGATGCTGAGCGCGATGATCGGTAGTGCGATAGCGGCTGCGATTTGTGGCAGTGCGGGTGTGATGGCTAATGGTATCGGTGTCGGTGGCTTGCCGGGTATCTTATCTATCCAGCCGCAATACTGGGGCATCTTTGCGATTGCAATGCTTGTCGCTATTGCTGTGCCAGCAACATTGACCCTGTTCTTCTACAAGCGCGCGCAAATCAAAGGTGAGCTTGATCCCGTTAGCAATTAATCGTTCCATCAAAGACATTTTCAGGAGCGACGTCTGTCGCTCCTTTTTAATCACTATTTTTCGGTAAGTGGGTTTAGCAATGACAACAATCACTCAGGATCCTAATTGGTGGAAAACCGCCTCGATTTATCAAATCTACCCCAAGAGTTTTTGTGACAGTGGCGACAAAGGCACGGGAGACATTCAAGGCATTATTTCTAAGTTGGATTACTTACAACGTCTTGGCATTGATGCCATCTGGCTTACCCCAGTTTATCAATCACCCATGATCGACAATGGTTATGACATTTCAGACTATTATGCGATTAATCCAGATTTTGGCACCATGGCCGACTTCGACCAATTGCTCGAGGAAGCGCATCAGCGTGGTATCCGCTTGATCATGGATATTGTGGTTAATCACACCTCGACTGAACATCAGTGGTTCCAATCTGCGTTGGGTGATAAGAACAGCCCGTATCGTGATTACTATATTTGGCGTGATCCGGTTGAAGGGCAAGCGCCAAATAACTGGTTATCTAAGTTTGGTGGCAGTGCGTGGGAGCGAGATGAAGCAACGGATCAGTACTATTTACACTTGTTCGCCAAACAGCAGGCGGATCTTAATTGGGAAAACCCAAAAGTAAGAGCCGAAGTCAAAGAAGTGATCAGCTACTGGGCAGAAAAAGGTGTCGATGGTTTTCGTCTCGATGTGATTAACCTAATTTCAAAACAGCAAGATTTTCCCAATGATGAACGAGGTGATGGTCGCCGTTTCTATACCGATGGACCGCGCGTTCATCAGTACTTGCAAGAGATCAGCCAAGCGGTATTTCAAAAATATCGCAGTGTGACCGTTGGAGAGATGTCTTCCACCACATTGGAGCATTGCCAGCAATACTCGTCACTGGATGGTAAAGAATTGTCCATGGTGTTTAACTTTCATCATTTGAAAGTGGATTATGCAAACGGCGATAAGTGGACCAAAGCTCCGTTTGATTTTCTTCAACTAAAACAGATCTTTAATCATTGGCAAACGGGATTAAATGGCAAAGGCTGGGGGGCACTGTTTTGGTGTAATCACGATCAGCCGCGCATCGTTAGTCGTTTGGGTAATGACAAACAGTATCGCGTTGAGTCAGCGAAAATGCTCGCAGCTTCAATACACATGATGCAAGGTACGCCATATATTTATCAGGGTGAAGAGTTTGCTATGACCAACCCTGGCTATACATCCATTGATCAGTACCGTGATGTCGAAAGTACCAATATGTACGACATCATGGTCCACCAGCAAGGTGTCAAACATGATGAGATGATGGCCATCTTGGCGCAGAAGTCACGAGATAACTCTCGCACACCGATGCAGTGGAACTGCGAGCGTTATGCGGGCTTTTCTAAGGCGCAACCTTGGCTAGATATTGCTGATAACTATCAAGAGATCAATGCAGAACAAGCTGAACAAAATTACGATTCGGTGTTTTATTTCTATCAACAACTGATTCAATTGCGAAAGCAAATAGAGGTAATTACAACCGGGGATTACCTCGACCTCTACCCAGATCACGACGCGGTGTTTGGCTATCAACGCCGTTCACAACAGCAAACCTTGATCTGTTTGAATAACTATTATGCTCAAGAAACAGAATGCGTTCTGCCGAGTGATTTTGAGTCTAGTCAGGCGAGTTACGTATTGGGCAACTACCAGGATTTACCTCAACAAGTAAGTCGGCATCAGGTATTACGTCCTTACGAAACGCGGATTATTGTTTTGCAAAACTAACCCCCAATGTTGTTTGCTTACTGCCCCGTTCTGCGGGGCTTTTTTATGGCGATGATAAAATTCATACGCAAAAAAGCCAGCTCATTGAGCTGGCTTTTTTAAAGGTGGTGGAGGGGGACGGATTCGAACCATCGAAGGCAGTGCCAGCAGATTTACAGTCTGATCCCTTTGGCCACTCGGGAACCCCTCCAGGGTATTTTCCTATTCCTAACAGAATAAGCTTAATTAATGTTTTCCCAACACGTTAATCAAGGGTTTCTCACAATTTATCCTAATGGTTATGCACCGTAAAGATAATCACAAGAGAAAATGGTGGAGGGGGACGGATTCGAACCATCGAAGGCAGTGCCAGCAGATTTACAGTCTGATCCCTTTGGCCACTCGGGAACCCCTCCAGGGTATTTTCCTATTCCTAACAGGAATAAGCTTAATTAATGTTTTCCCAACACGTTAATCAAGGGTTTCTCACAATTTATCCTAATGGTTATGCACCATAAAGATAATCACAAGAGAAAATGGTGGAGGGGGACGGATTCGAACCATCGAAGGCAGTGCCAGCAGATTTACAGTCTGATCCCTTTGGCCACTCGGGAACCCCTCCAGGGTATTTTCCTATTCCTAACAAGGAATAAGCTTAATTAGTGTTTTCCCAACACGCTAATCAAGGGTTTCTCACAATTTATCCAGAGGTTTATGCACCACAAGAATAATCACAAGAAAAAATATGGTGGAGGGGGACGGATTCGAACCATCGAAGGCAGTGCCAGCAGATTTACAGTCTGATCCCTTTGGCCACTCGGGAACCCCTCCAGGGTGTTTTCTTACTCCTAAAAGGAATAAGCTTAAGAAATGTTTTCCCAACACATTGCTCAAGTGCGGAGCGCATAATAGCAAACTCGTAAAAGCTGTAAAGCGTTTTTCCTATAATTTTACGCTGAATGATGTCTTTTTGGGCAAAGATGGTGAAAATCAACCACAAAGGCTAAACAATCAACGACTTTGCTTACATATTATTTCTCGTTCTTTACATTCCTTGACGTTTTTAATCCGTATAACTCGCTACAATATATCGAGTTTATTTATGCAGAATCTAAATCATGAAAAATAAAATCATTCTGAGTTTACTCTCCGTGTCTATGCTTGTTGCAGCGCCGAGTTCTTTTGCTAACCGAGCAAAATCGTCAGCAGTGACGGTGGTGACTGAACCGGTGCAAATCCATCAAGTATCTCAGTCGTTGGCTTTAGTGGGAAAAATGGATGCCGAGCAAGCGGTGATGATCTCATCGGAAGTGACAGGCAAGATTGACGTTATAGCGGTCAATGCCAACCAAAAGGTCAATAAAGGACAGTTATTGATAAAGCTTGATGACGATAAATCACGGGCGGCATTGGCTGAAGCCAAAGCGTATTTGAAAGATCAGCAGCGTATTTTGCAAGAGTATGAACGACTGGTAAAAAGTAGCGCAATTACACAGACCGCGATCAATGCGCAGAAAACCAACGTGGACATTGCTCAAGCTCGTCTTGATGCCGCCAACGCTAATTTAAAAGATTTGCATATTACCGCTCCCTTTGCAGGCACGGTCGGCTTGATTGACTTTAGCCGCGGCAAAATGGTGACAGCGGGCAGTGAACTCATCACGCTCGACAACCTTTCGGTGATGCAACTTGATTTGCAAGTACCGGAGCGTTACCTCTCTCAACTGGCTAAAGGAATGAAAGTCAGTGCCACTACCGCAGCTTGGCCTGGTCAAGTGTTTGTCGGTGAATTGGTCGCGATTGACTCTCGTATTAATCAACAGACGTTAAACTTGCGAGTTCGTGTCCATTTTCCTAACCCAGACTTAGAGCTTAAACCGGGGATGCTAGTGTCGGCAGATATGGACTTCCCTGCGATTGAAGCGCCGATTATCCCCGTACAAGCGCTAGAGTACTCAGGCACTAAACGTTACGTCTATGTGGTAGGTGAAGACAATAAAGCGACGCGAACCGAAGTGACCTTAGGCGCTCGGGTTGAAAACCAAGTGGTGATTGAACAGGGCATCGCGATTGGCGATAAAATCGTCGTTCAAGGTATCGTCAATATGCGCGATGGCGTTGAAGTCAAAGAGCTTGGCCAAAGCGCTAAAATCAGTCAGCAAGGAGCGAACTAATGCTGCTGTCTGATATTTCTGTCAAACGCCCGGTTGCCGCTGTGGTGTTGAGTTTGCTGCTGTGTGTCTTTGGTATTGTTTCTTTTAGTAAGCTCGCGGTGCGTGAGATGCCAGATATCGAAAATCCGGTGGTGTCGATCAGTACGCGTTATGAAGGTGCATCAGCGACCATAATTGAGAGTCAGATTACGTCGGTTCTGGAAGATCAGTTGTCTGGCATTAGTGGCATTGATGAGATTGAATCGACGACGCGCAATAGCATGTCGCGCATCACCATCACCTTTGAGTTGGGTTATGACCTTAATACTGGCGTAAGTGATGTTCGTGATGCGGTTGCGCGCGCGCAGCGTTCACTTCCTGATGAAGCTGACGATCCTGTGGTGTATAAGAACAATGGTTCAGGACAAGCCTCACTGTATATCAATTTGAGCTCGTCTGAGATGGATCGAACGCAATTGACTGATTATGTAGAGCGGGTCTTGCTCGATCGTTTCAGTTTGATCTCGGGGGTGAGTTCCGTCGACGTTTCTGGCGGTTTGTACAAAGTTATGTACGTCAAACTTAAGCCTGATCAAATGGCTGGGCGGGGCGTGACCACTTCAGACATTACCTCTGCACTGCGCAATGAAAACCTTGAGAGCCCTGGTGGAGAAGTGCGTAACGATCAGATTGTAATGTCGGTCAGAACGGCGCGCAGCTATAAGCAAGCGCAAGATTTTGAGTACCTAGTGGTCAAGCGCGCCAGCGACAATACCCCCATTTACCTGCGTGATGTTGCCGATGTTTACATTGGCGCAGAAAACGAAAACTCAACCTTTAAAAGCGATGGTGTGGTCAATGTCAGCATGGGGATAGTGCCTCAGTCGGATGCCAACCCGCTCGATGTGGCTGAGTTAGTCCACAAACAAGTTGATGATATTCAGCAGTTTTTACCTGAAGGCACCCGTTTGGCGATTGATTATGACTCGACGGTGTTTATCGAGCGTTCAATCTCGGAGGTGTACAACACGCTATTTATTACTGGGGGATTGGTGATTCTGGTGTTGTATATCTTTATCGGCCAAGTCAGAGCAACTCTGATTCCTGCGGTAACGGTGCCAGTGTCGTTGATTTCCTCTTTTATTGCCGCTTACTACTTCGGTTTTTCGATTAACCTGATCACCTTAATGGCGCTGATTTTGTCGATAGGTTTGGTGGTCGATGATGCCATTGTGGTGGTCGAAAACATTTTCCATCATATCGAAAGAGGTGAGAAACCACTGCTGGCGGCTTATAAAGGCACGCGTGAGGTCGGCTTTGCTGTTGTTGCCACGACACTGGTGCTCGTCATGGTCTTTCTGCCGATCTCTTTCATGGATGGTATGGTTGGTCTGCTGTTTACCGAATTTTCGGTGCTGTTGGCGATGTCAGTGATTTTTTCTTCGTTAATCGCGTTAACGTTAACGCCTGTTCTGGGCAGTAAATTACTCAAAGCCAATGTCAAACCGAGTCGTTTTAATCTGTTTATTGATCGTCTGTTCGGTCATTTAGAATCAGCTTATCGCCGTTCATTAACACTCGCCCTGCGTTGGAAGTGGGTGGCACCGATTGTGATTGCGGCCTGTATGGGCGGAAGTTGGGGACTAATGCAGCAAGTACCTTCTCAGCTGACTCCTTCTGAAGACCGTGGCGTGATCTTTGCGTTTGTACGCGGCGCGGACGCGACCAGTTATAACCGCATGGCAGAGAATATGGACGTGATTGAGCAGCGCTTGTTACCCTTATTAGGTCAAGGATTCCTCAAGTCATTCAGTATTCAGTCACCAGCCTTTGGTGGTAATGCCGGCGATCAGACGGGCTTTGTGATTATGATCCTAGACGATTGGAACGAGCGAGAGCTGAACGCGCAACAAGCCTTGGGCGAAGTGCGTAAAGCGCTGTCTGGGATTGCCGATGTGCGGGTGTTCCCATTTACGCCGGGCTTTAGAGGTGGTTCTAGTGAGCCTGTACAGTTTGTATTGGGCGGCTCTGACTTTCCAGAACTTCGTATGTGGGCTGAAAAACTTGAGCAGTTAGCGGAAGCATCGCCTTATATGGAAGGGGCCGATATTAACTACTCAGAGAAAACCCCGGAATTGGTCGTCACCATCGACAAGCAACGCGCTGCAGAACTTGGCATCAGCGTTAAGGATATTTCAGATACCTTAGAGATTATGTTAGGCGGTAAAAGTGAAACCACTTTTGTCGAGCGCGGCGAAGAGTACGATGTTTATCTGCGTGGTGATGAAAACAGCTTTAACAATGCTGACGATTTGAGCCAAATCTATATGCGTACCTCTTCAGGTGAGTTGGTGACATTAGATGCCGTAACCAAGATTGAAGAGGTTGCGTCGTCGATTCGCTTATCGCACTACAATAAGCAAAAGTCGATAACCATTACGGCTAACTTATCAGAAGGTTACACCTTGGGTGAAGCGTTGGATTATCTTGATCAGCAAGCGATTGAGATGCTGCCAGGCGATCTTTCGGTAAGCTATTCAGGCGAATCAAAAGATTATAAAGAGAATCAATCGAGTGTGCTGGTGGTGTTTGGTCTCGCTTTATTGGTGGCTTATCTGGTATTGGCTGCCCAGTTTGAAAGCTTTATCAATCCTTTGGTGGTGATGTTGACGGTACCTATGGGCGTTTTTGGTGGTTTCTTGGGTCTGTTTGTGATGGGAGAAGGGCTAAACATCTATAGTCAAATCGGCATGATTATGTTGATTGGTATGGTGACTAAAAACGGTATTCTGATCGTTGAGTTTGCCAATCAGTTGCGTGATCGTGGCATTGAATTTGAAAAAGCGATCATTGATGCGTCAGCGCGTCGTTTACGTCCGATCATGATGACTGCCTTTACGACGCTTGCAGGAGCGATTCCATTGATACTCTCTTCGGGGGCTGGTTATGAGAGCCGTGTGTCGGTCGGTACGGTGATTTTCTTTGGTATGGCTTTTGCCACTTTGGTTACCTTGTTCGTCATTCCGGCGATGTATCGTCTAGTGTCTGCTCGAACTCAGTCACCTGGTCATGTTGAGGCCGAACTGAATAAAGAACTGGATCTTGATGTAAAAGCGCGAGCATCACATGGTGAGCTCAGTTAACCCAGAAGACAAGATAGATAGAACCAAGCCCGCGATAAATGCGGGCTTTTTTATAACTTGGATTTGAGGGGGTAAGTTATTAGCCGTAATTGACTGAATAGCGAGTCGGTTTATGATTCATCGCGAGTACGAGGTTGAGCGCGACAGCACCGATAATCGATAACAAGATAGTTTGAGGTGAGACAAATAGCAGTGAGCCGAGCAAGATCGAAAAATCAATCGCGAGTTGAGTTTTTCCTACCGAGATACCGAATTTATCTTGAATATACAGACACAACACATTGAAACCACCCAAACTCGAGCGATGACGAAACAGAATTAGCATGCCCAAACCCATCAGCAAACCACCCGCCACAGAGCAGTAAACCGGATTGATGGCTTCGAGACTGATCACAAGGTAGAGATGATCAGTAAAAACAGAGACCAGTGCACCTGAAATCGCGCTATTGACTGCAAAACGGGCACCAAAGCGTCGCCAAGCCAGTAGATAGAAAGGGCTGTTGGCTACAAAATAGAGCGTTCCCAACGATAAAGTGGTGATTTGGCTTGCAAGAAGCGCCAGCCCTGCGGTCCCTCCGGTAAGGAGTGAGGCGGACTGGAGGAAGAAGAAGCCTTGGGCGACGAGAAAAGTGCCAGTTAGAATTGCGATCCAATCTTCTTTACGTGAGTGTTTTTCCATCAATTTTAAATTTATCGAGCAAATAATGGCGTGCATACTATGTAAAAAATAAGGATTTCGGTAGCTTGGGGGTGAAATTTAAGGTAAACCTATGTAATCATGGTTTTACGGAGTGTAAAGGACAAAATTGACACTTCTCTTGATTTAAGGCGAGAGAAATGCTCAACATGATATTCTTCGTAAAGCATTATGAAAAAACTGCATGAGAAAAAGTGAATTTTTCTCTTTATGACCCAGATCAAATTATGTAGAATGCGCGTCATTAGCTTGATGCAAACGTTTGCGCGGCAATAAATGCGCAAATTATAAGGATCAAATGTCAGTTTTTTTGCCACATTAAGTCTTAATCTGAGTCAGGAGATACAGATGCTAAAGCGTGATATGAACATCGCGGATTACGATGCGGAACTGTTCGCAGCTATCCAAGAAGAAACTCTTCGCCAGGAAGAACACATTGAACTTATCGCTTCTGAAAACTACACCAGCCCACGTGTAATGGAAGCGCAAGGCTCCCAGCTCACCAACAAGTACGCTGAAGGTTACCCAGGCAAGCGTTACTACGGCGGCTGTGAGTATGTTGATAAGGCGGAAACATTAGCGATTGATCGTGCCTGTCAGCTGTTTGGCTGTGAATATGCCAACGTTCAGCCACACTCTGGCTCTCAAGCTAACAGTGCAGTGTACATGGCGCTGCTTAATCCTGGCGATACGGTTCTTGGTATGAGCTTGGCACACGGCGGTCACCTGACTCATGGTTCACCGGTTAACTTTTCGGGTAAACACTACAACGTTATCCCTTACGGTATCGACGAAGCGGGTCAAATCAACTACGACGAAATGGAAGCACTGGCACTAGAGCATAAGCCGAAGATGATCATCGGTGGTTTCTCTGCGTATTCTCAAATCGTTGATTGGAAGCGCATGCGTGAAATCGCTGACAAGGCAGACGCTTACTTGTTTGTCGATATGGCGCACGTTGCGGGTCTTATTGCTGCTGGTGAATACCCAACACCAGTTCCTCATGCCCATGTTGTTACGACAACAACACATAAAACGTTAGCAGGCCCTCGTGGCGGTTTGATTTTGTCAAATGCTGGCGAAGAGATGTACAAGAAGCTCAACTCAGCCGTCTTCCCTGGTGGTCAAGGTGGCCCTCTAATGCATGTTATTGCTGGTAAAGCGGTGGCATTCAAAGAAGCGATGGAGCCTGAGTTTAAAGCCTATCAAGCACGTGTTGTTAAAAATGCGAAAGCAATGGTCGGCCAGTTCCAAGAGCGTGGTTACAAGATTGTTTCTAACAGTACTGAAAATCACCTGTTCCTCGTTGACCTAATCGACAAAGACATCACAGGTAAAGATGCTGACGCGGCACTTGGCTCTGCGAACATCACTGTTAACAAGAACTCAGTACCAAATGATCCACGTAGCCCATTCGTGACCTCAGGTATCCGTGTTGGTACACCGGCGATCACTCGTCGTGGTTTCACTGAGGAAGACGCGAAAGAGCTTGCGAATTGGATGTGTGATGTTCTAGATAACATCGGTCAACAAGATGTAGTTGAAGCGACCAAACAAAAAGTTCTGGCGATCTGTAAGCGCCTACCTGTTTACGCTTAATTACTCTGCACAAGATCATAATAGCCTCCACGATGGAGGCTATTTTTTTGTCGCTGACTTTGGGTTGCCCGTTACTTTGGCAGGCTCAGCAAAGTGCCTGACTTACATCTAAACGAGTAGTACTTGCTACTTTCATTAAACTTACCTAACCCTTCACCATCACAATAGTCGATATTGATATCTCGCATTGTGCTGAGCGTTTCTTCACTGGTCAGGGCAAATTTAGAACCATCCGAACAGACGATACGTACCCGGCCATCATCACTGACTGAGTAAATATCCACTTCGGTGTTGCACAATTCGAATGACGCTTCACGGAAGTTATCTTGATCGGTGTTTGAAGCACACCCCGCTGTCACTGCCACTAATGCCGTTAACGCAATCAGTCCAAATGTTTTCATAGGAGATCCTTGGATGGTCTGTTTAATTATTGTACGAATAGATATCGGTTAGTGGTTAGACTATATAAGAGTGCAGTTTCATTCAATAAGCGATATAAAAAAAGCCGACTTATTAGTCAGCTTATTTATTAGAGTTGAATATCGTTTAGCTAATTTCAACGCCTTGTGCTTGAAGGTCGGCGTGGTACGAAGAACGTACAAAGGGGCCACAAGCTGCGTGGGTAAAGCCTAGTTCAAGCGCGATTTCTTTGAGTTCATCAAACTCTGATGGTGGCACATAACGCTCGACTGGTAAGTGGTGACGGCTCGGAGCAAGGTACTGACCGAGAGTCAGCATTGTTACGCCATGTGCACGTAAATCTTTCAGAACTTCTACGATCTCTTGTTTGGTTTCACCCAAGCCCATCATCAAGCCTGATTTAGTCGGAATATTAGGGTGTTGCTGTTTGAATTTTTGTAACAGCTCTAACGACCACTTGTAGTTAGCTCCCGGACGAGCTTTGCGGTACAGGCGAGGAGCCGTTTCTAAATTGTGGTTAAACACATCTGGCGGATTGTCTTTCATCAGCTCAAGCGCTACGTCCATGCGGCCGCGGAAGTCGGGAACCAAAGTTTCAATCTTAATGTTTGGGTTCAACATACGGATCTCGCGATTACAATCAGCGAAATGTTGCGCACCACCATCACGGAGATCATCGCGGTCAACAGAGGTGATGACTACGTACTTGAGCTTCATGTCTTGAATGGTTTTCGCCAGTTTTTTAGGCTCATCGTTTTCAGGAGCCAGTGGACGACCATGGGCAACATCACAGAATGGACAGCGACGAGTACAAATGGCGCCAAGAATCATGAAGGTCGCCGTGCCGTGATTGAAACATTCAGCAAGGTTTGGGCATGATGCTTCTTCACAAACAGAGTGCAGGTTATTTTTACGCATCGCTGACTTAATGTCTTGGATACGTTGGCTATCTGCTGGCAGTTTGATCTTCATCCAGTCAGGTTTACGAAGAACTTGTTTCTGCTCGGTTGGCATGTTCTTTACAGGGATCAATGCCATCTTATCAGCGTCACGATATTTAACGCCTTTTTCCATTTGGATTGGTTTACTCATGCTTCTCTTACTTCTCGTTGCTGATGGTCTATTGATTGGTTAGTGAGACAGTGTTCACTTGCTCATAACCAAGCAGTGCGACTAGCTCTTCGACTAGCTTGTTTTCAACCTGAGCGATATTATCAGGTCCACCCAATTGGCTGACCTGAGCCATCTCCATACCGGCATACCCACAGGGATTAATGCGCTGAAAAGGAGCAAGGTCCATGTTGACATTCAGAGCTAAGCCGTGAAATGAACAACCTTTGCGAATTCTTAGTCCTAAAGAGCAGATCTTTTTACCGTCGACATAAACGCCGGGAGCATCTGGGCGTGCTGCGGCGTCGATATTGTATGCTTTTAGGGTATTAATTACGAGGTTCTCTATATGCGTGACGAGATCTCGTACACCGAGTTTTTTGCGACGAAGGTTAATTAGGAAGTAGGCGACCAGTTGTCCTGGGCCGTGATAAGTCACTTGACCGCCACGATCACTTTGAACGACAGGAATGTCACCGGTATTCAGTAGGTGTTCCGCTTTACCGGCTTGTCCTTGAGTAAATACAGGGTTATGTTCGACCAGCCATACTTCATCGGGCGTGTTGTCCGTTCGATTGTCGGTAAAGTTATGCATTGCTTGCCAAATTGGCTCGTAATCCTGTCTTCCTAGATGTTTTATTACAAGCTGGTTGTGCATTGCGTACTTCCATCGTCGATTAATAAAGTGAAAGGATTATAAACTGCTTCTGGATAAGGCTCTATATCTCAGCAACACATTTTTAACCTTAGAGTCTTTGTCGTCTTTTTATCTATTTGATCTATAAAAAGAAAGCAGCTCGCGCTGCTTTCAAAAAATTTTGATTAAATCAAATTAAATTATAGAACCATGCGCACAATGTCGATTTCACCCAGTTCTTTATACAGAATTTCTACCTGTTCAATCGATATCGCTGTGATGTTGATTGAGACTGAGTGATAGTTACCTTTCGCACTTGGTTTGACTGAAGGACTGTAATCACCTGGAGCATGGCGTTGAATCACTGCTAGAACCTTTTCTGGCAGTTCTGGCTTCGCGTGGCCCATGACCTTGTATGTGAAAGAACAAGGGAACTCAAGCAGGTCTTTCAGTTTTGCATCTGAGTTAATGTTCAGCATTTTGGAACTCCAAGTTTAGAAAATCGTCGTTATCAGCGCGAAATAGTACTGCCAATTGACAAGGATCTCAAGCTACCACGATAGGGGGTTAAATGAAAAAAGCCGCACTAGGCGGCTCTTTATAAACTAACTGTATGAATTACAAGAAGCTCTTAACTAGCATTACAATGTAATCCCACAGGCGGCTAAATAGGCTACCTTGCTCGACATCTTCAAGAGCAAGAAGAGGGTACTCAGCAATGTCATCACCTTCTAGTTGGTAGTATAGCTTACCAACTACGTCACCTTTCATTATTGGGGCTTCAAGCTCTTTTTCAAGGATAAAGCTCGCTTGCAAGCTTTTCGCCTGGCCGCGTGGAAGGGTTACGTATGTGTCTTGATCTAAACCAAGCGCGACGGTGTCTTTATTGCCCATCCAGATTTTTTCTTCAACAAAGGTTTCGCCTGCTTTGTGTGGCGCAACAGTTTCGAAGAAGCGAAAGCCATAGCTAAGCAGCTTTTTACTTTCCGATTTACGCGCGTTGGCATCGCGTGTACCCATCACAACCGCAACTAAGCGCATTTTACCTTCGGTCGCTGAGCTGACTAAACTATAGCCGGCGTTGCTGGTATGGCCCGTTTTGATGCCGTCAACGTTCATGCTCTTATCCCAAAGCAAGCCGTTACGGTTATATTGGGTGATGCCGTTGTAAGTGTATTTCTTTTCAGAGTAGATGCGATACTCATCGGGTACATCACGAATCAACGCGCTACCAAGCAGTGCCATATCATAAGGGGTCGAGTACAGGTTTGGATTGTCTAAACCGTGGACGTTGGCAAAATTAGTATCTTTCATGCCGATGGTGTCGGCCCAAGCATTCATCAGATCGACAAAGGCATCTTCTGAACCGGCAATGTGCTCTGCCATCGCAACACAAGCATCGTTACCTGATTGAATGATAATGCCGCGGTTGAGCTCGTCCACTTTTACGGTGGTACCCACTTCGATGAACATTTTCGACGAGTCAGGGAAGTTTTTCGCCCAGGCATTTTTACTGATGGTCACATCGTCTTGCAGTGAAATATTACCGCGCTCAAGTTCTTGGCCAATGACGTAGCTAGTCATCATCTTGGTCAAACTCGCTGGTGAGAGCTTAGTATTCATCTCTTTTTCTGCGAGCACTTTGCCTGAATGGAAGTCCATCAGTACATAGCCTTTTGCCGCGATTTGAGGAGCATCAGGAACCACAATAGGTGATGCGAAAGCACTCGATGCGAACGTTGCAGAAAGTGCAATAGAAGATGCAAAGGCGGTTTTAATTAGCGTTGTTTTTTTCATAGTCACTACAGAATTATCTTTAACTGTCCATATCTTAACAGAATCAATCACTCAAATCAGTGTTGCTCAAGGGAAACACTGGATTGAAGACTAACGAGATTTAACAAAAGCACTGGTATAACCGAGCGCTTTCACTTGTTCAAGCGCTTTTTGAGTCAACATATAGTCGCTGAAAGGGCCTAAAAAAACGCGATGTAAGTTGTCTGAAGAACCAACATAGCTTTTGACTGCAAGCTTTTGACTCAGATCTTGCGCTAAAGTTTCAACGCGGTCTTTATGCTGTGATGAAGCAACTTGTACCACGTATTGATGGTGTGATTTATTGCTGCGAGGTTGAGAGGGTTTATCAACGCTAATCACTTCAATACTCACATTGGCGGTACCAGTGCGGATGACATCTAGCTTAATGGCCGCCGCATAACTCAGATCAATGATGCGCCCTTGGTGGAACGGACCACGGTCATTGACCCTTACGATGGCGGTTTTTCCATTATCTTGGTTCGTCACTTTTACATAGCTTGGAATCGGCAGTTCTTTATGCGCGGCTGTCATCGAATACATATCATAAATTTCACCATTGGAGGTCAGGTGGCCGTGAAACTTTTTACCGTACCAAGAGGCCGTGCCCTGTTGTTTAAACCCTTTGGGCTGCTTGATGATCTTATAGCGCTGACCACGTAGGGTATAATCACTATTGCCCCCTAAACTGTACGACTCATATTGTGGTGTGGCATCTTCGATATGGTCGACATTGATCGGCGCATCGGGAGCGACATCGTTATCAATGCTGTAGCGACTCGATGATGAACAACCCGCGAGCGCGGTCAATAGAACAATCGCCGCGGCGATAAGGGGCTTATGAGTCATTTAAATTGCCTTTGAGAACGCTTTTCTATGAGTGTGGATGGACATTAAGATGCCAAAACCAGCCATCAAGGTCACCATCGAGGTGCCACCATAACTGATCAGCGGTAGCGGTACACCTACCACGGGCAAGATGCCACTGACCATGCCAATATTGACGAATACGTAAACGAAGAAGCTCAGTACGATGCTGCCTGCCATCATGCGCCCAAATGCGGTTTGTGCTTTACTGGCCAGCATCAAACCACGACCAATAATAAAGAGGTAAAGACTGAGCAGCAGTAAGATACCTATCATGCCCCATTCCTCGGCAATCACAGCAAAAATGAAATCGGTATGGCGCTCAGGAAGAAATTCGAGCTGAGACTGAGTCCCTTGTAACCAACCTTTGCCTGATACGCCTCCGGAACCAATCGCAATCTTACTTTGAATGATGTGATAACCTGCGCCGAGTGGATCGGATTCGGGGTTGAACAGCGTTCGTACCCTTACTTTCTGGTACTCACGCATTAAGAAAAACCACAACACAGGCAAGAAAGCCCCGACACCGCACACCGCAGCGAAGATGATCTTCCAACTTATCCCTGCTAAGAAGATAACAAAGATACCTGAAGCTGCAATTAAGATAGAGGTGCCCAAATCGGGTTGTTTGGCAATTAAAATCGTTGGTACAAACACCATCACTAATGACATCACTAGCGTTTGTAGTGAGGGGGGGAGTGGACGCTTACCGATATATCGAGCAACCATTAAGGGCACCGCCAGTTTAAGCAGTTCTGATGGTTGAAAGCGGACAAAACCCAAGTTGAGCCAGCGCTGCGCACCTTTTGACGCTTCACCAAAGAACAGCACCCCGAGCAGTAATACCACGCCACCGACAAACATTAAGGGGGCGAGGGCTTCGTAAGTACGGGGTGGAATTTGTGCAAGCAGCAGCATAATGCCGAGAGAGAGAGCCATGCGCATTGCTTGTCTGTCCATCATGACTAAGCTTTGGCCGCTGGCGCTGTACATCACCACAAGGCCGAACCCCATCAAAACCAAAATACCGAGTAGCAATGGCAGATCAATATGAAAACGCTCAAACATGGCGCGGTTTTGACCAGTTGCTGGGTTTAAATCCATGGTTAGTTTGCCTCGTCTTGTTCGACTAACACGTGATCAAAAATTTGTCGTGCCACAGGAGCACCGTTGACTGAGCCGCCACCAGCATTTTCAAGTACGATGGTGACGATAAGTTTAGGATCGTCAAATGGCGCAAAACCAGTAAAGAGGGCATGATCGCGTAAGTGTTCGGCGATTTCGTCAGCATTATATTCTTCGTCTTCAGCGAGGCCGAAAACTTGCGCCGTTCCTGATTTACCACCACTCATGTACGGTGTTTTATAAAACGCTCGTCGCGCGGTGCCTTTCTTACCGTGGTTAACCAAACGCATGCCTTCGAGTGCCATATCCCAATAGCGCTCTTTAACGCCAGTAATTGGCGGGTAGCTTACCACCTCAGACAGTTGTTGATTGTCAAATTGGTCGCCATTATTGATGGTTGCGCGCAATAAATGCGGAGCGACCACTTCACCACGTTTGACCAGTACTGATGTTGCTTTGGCTATTTGCATCGGGGTTGCGGTCCAATAACCTTGGCCAATACCGACAGGAATCGTGTCGCCTTGGTACCACGGAGTCCGGTGACGTGACATTTTCCAGTCACGAGTTGGCATATTCGCTTTACTCTCTTCGTAGATGTCGATGCCAGTGTAGTCGCCAAATCCGAACAGCATCATCCAACTTGAAATTCGATCGATGCCCATATCATAAGCGATTTGATAGAAGAAGGTGTCGACTGACTCTTCAATCGACTGCACGATGTTGACTCTACCGTGTCCCCAACGTCGCCAATCTCGGAAAGGTTTGGTTTTTGAATTCGGGATCTTCCAGTAGCCAGGGTCGTTGCGAGTGGTATACGGTGTCACCACACCTTCTTGCAGTGCGGAGACGGCGATAAAAGGTTTAATGGTCGAAGCGGGTGGGTAGATCCCCAGAGTCGCGCGGTTAACCAAAGGGCGGTTTTTATCATTCAGTAGCGCGTTGTAAGCTTTACTTGAGATACCATGAACAAAAGAGTTCGGATCGTAGCTTGGACTAGAGACCATGGCTAAGACACCGTTATCATGAGGATCGAGCACAACCGCGCCACCGCGGCGTCCGTCTAGCATTTTATGCACGTAAAGTTGTAAATCAATATCGAGATTTAGCACGATATCTTTACCCGGCACGGGAGGAACATACTTTAGCGTGCGGATAATACGGCCACGACTGTTCACCTCGACTTCTTGATAGCCTGCAGTGCCATGCAACATATCTTCGTAATAGCGCTCAATGCCGAGTTTGCCGATATCGCGCGTGGCTTGATAGTTCGCGTCTTTCTCTTCACGGACCAGTCGCTCAATATCACGGTCATTAATGCGTGATACGTAGCCAATAACATGGGTAAGGACTTCAT
This sequence comes from Vibrio sp. NH-UV-68, assembly GCF_042940635.1. Taxonomy (NCBI): domain Bacteria; kingdom Pseudomonadati; phylum Pseudomonadota; class Gammaproteobacteria; order Vibrionales; family Vibrionaceae; genus Vibrio; species Vibrio sp. NH-UV-68. The sequence continues at coordinate 2,373,833 of NZ_CP134975.1, read as the reverse complement.
TGTATGGGTAATGGCGTTTTAAGGCCGCGTTAATCGCAACGCCCGGAAAATTGTGTTGCTGAACAGAAAACTTAGCCGCTTGCTCTTGAGTTAACTGAGTGAGGATCGGCACCGATTTAAAACGACGTGTCTGGTGACGTTCTTTATTGAAACGCTCAACTTGTTCTGGAGTAATGGTGAGAAATTGTTGCAAACGCTGGATGGTGTCATCCATGTCTTTAACTTTTTCTGGAATAATATCTAGGCTAAAAACCGGTCGGTTCTCGGCGAGTAGTTTGCCATTTCGGTCATAGATCAGGCCGCGGTTTGGCGCAATGGGCACCACTTTAATTCGATTGTCGTTCGAGCGGGTTTTATAGTCTTGGTATTGATTGATCTGAATGTTGTAGAGGTTAGTGATCAGTACACCAACCATGGCGACAATACCGATGAAAGCAAAAACAGCCCGATTTTTAAATAATCGCGCTTCTTCATGGTAATCCCTAAATTGGGTACGCTTCCTTAACATCTACGTTTATTCTCGATGGTATGGGTGGTTGGCAGTAATGCTCCACGCTCGATAAAGACTCTCTGCCATGACAATACGCACCAAAGGATGAGGCAGTGTTAGCGCAGATAAAGACCAGCTTTGATCAGCCGCGGCTTTACAAGCTGGTGACAATCCTTCTGGCCCGCCAATCAAAATAGAGACATCTCTGGCGTCGAGTTTCCAGCTTTCTAATTGCTCTGCCAGTTGTGGGGTATCCCACTTTTTCCCCGGGATGTCGAGAGTAACAATTCGGTTGCCTTTTGGCACGGCAGCCAGCATCGCTTCGCCTTCTTTTTGCAGAATTCTTGCAATGTCGGCATTTTTGCCACGTTTCCCAGCGCTTATTTCCACCAGCTCAAGTGGCATATCATGTGGAAAACGGCGACGATACTCTTGGAATCCTTCTTCAACCCATTTCGGCATCTTGGTTCCGACTGCGATAAGCTGGATCTTCATGATTAGCCCCAAAGCTTCTCAAGTTGATAGAGCTCGCGTTGCTCTTCTTGCATTACGTGGACAATGGTTGATGCCATGTCGAGTACAACCCATTCGCCTTGCTCTTGACCATCAATAGCAAGAGGTTCGATGCCGATCAATTTTGACTCTTTGGCCACATGCTCGGCGATTGACGCGACATGACGTTTAGAGGTTCCGGTACAGACAATCATGAAGTCAGTAATGCTTGATTTACCTCGCACATCGATGGTTTTGATATCTTGCGCTTTCATATCATCCATTTTGTCGATTAAGAATTCGTTTAACTGTTCAAGTTGCAAGGTGTTGTCCTCGTTATTTTGAGTGATTGACTGTTTTTTACGGCGGCGAAGTATAGCACGCTTTTCATATCCGCACTGACGGCAAGCATAGCTCGCAGCTTAACTGGTGCAATAATGGCCAGCATGAGCGCTCATATTGCGTTTTTACCGTCACTTCAGCTTGCGCTAACAACTGCAGTTGCTTTGTGAGGTTGGATAAATTCAGTCTTTGCAAAGCGGCAGAGTAAAGTGGGCGTTTAGATTGCCAAATTCGATAGTGTTCGAAAATCTGCCCCATTGGCTGACTTTGCATTAAGCTCGCCATACTCATCAGCTGGGTGAGCTCTTTTTGTAAGGTTCGAATGAGAATTACCGCTTCGACGCCTTCTACTTCAAGCTGTCTTAATATCCGCTGTGAGCGTTTGGCTTTTCCGGCCAATAGCGCATCGACCCAATGAAATGCGGTGAAATGGTTATGGCGACTTAGTGCGTGCTCCAAGCGAACTAAGTTCAACTCACCGTCAGGGTAGAGCAGAACCAGTTTTTCTAAGCTTTGAGTCAGAGCAAACAGGTTACCTTCATGCCACTGCGCCAACATTTGTATCGCTTCAGGGTCGGGCTTTAGGCCCAGCTTACGGCAGCGCGCTTGGACGAATTGTGGTAATCGCTGAATGTCGGGTGTTAGGCAACTGACCCAGCAACCATGTTGGTTTAACGTTTTGAACCACTTTGCGTTTTCTTGCGCTTTGGTCAGCTTAGTACCAATTACCAACAAGAGAATGTCTGGGTGCAACACAGAGGCGATGGCGAGCAACTCTTTACCAATCGCGGCATTAACGCCGCTTTCTGGCAATTCAAGCTCAATCACTTGGCGCGCGGAAAATAGACTCATCGCCTGGCAACAGTCATAGACTTGATTCCAGTCGAGAGAGCTATCGACGGCGAAGCGATGGCGCTCTTCAAACCCTTGCGCCAATGCCGCTTGTTGTATCGCTTGACGAGACTCTTGCACCAACAAGGGCTCGTTACCAAAGATCAGGTAAATAGGGTCGAGTCGCTTATTGAGCTGCTCTGTCAATCGATCAGCGAAAATTCGCATAACAGTTATTGATTCATATTGGTGTGAGTAGACGTTGAGTTCTGACCCTCATCAGAGTAGAGCGTCTTGATCTGGTATTGCTCTTCTTCTGCGCCAAGTTGAACTTCTTGTTCTGACTCTAGGATTTCGTTGGCTTCAATGTCGGCTTTTAAACGCGCCATTTGGCGAATAATTTGCGCTGAGGCCAATTTACGCATTTCATCTTCGATCATGTCACGTTCGACGGATTTCGCCAGTGCGGTGAGCGGGTTATCGAGATAGCTGCGCGTCACGCTGGTTGAGAATGTTCTTGCGCCGAGCTCAGGCAGCGTCACGCGGTAAGAGGCTCTAAAGGTCAACTCTTTCTCAGCGGCACGGGTATTTTGATATAAAGACAGGGTGCGCTCGCCAACGCCTTCGCTAATCAAGTGCAAGTTAGGCACATTGGCCGCGGGTGGCACAACCTCAATCTCACTCATACGTAATTGGCCTTTCATCATGCGGGTAAAGCTACTGTATTGGTCATAGCTGGTCAGTGACATCGTCTCAAGTTCATCAGGAACCGAGTAATCACCACGCAGATGAAAGCCACAAGCCGACAACAAAGAGGCTGCGAGAACGAGGGTGGTCATTTTGATTAAATGTGTAGTAAATAGTGCTCTTACTCGTAGAGGGAACATAGTTTGATGGCTCTCGATGATTATTGGAATACTTATCTTAAAACTCTACCTCAAGCAGAGCAGGACAGCTAAAGTGTTAAGATAAGTAAAGCAGGGCAGTGCGCCCTGCTTTAACGTTAGTGAGCGATGATTAGTTCGCCACGATGTTCAGAAGCTTGCCAGGTACGAAGATAACTTTACGGATAGTTAAGCCATCTAGGAACTTCTTAGCATTCTCGTCGTTCAGGCCAAGCTCACGAACTTGCTCTTCTGTCGCGTCAGCAGCAACGGTTAGTTTCGCACGTAGCTTACCGTTGATCATGACAACAATAGTCTTTTCGTCTTCAATTAGGGCTTTCTCGTCAAACGTTGGCCATGTTGCTGAGTCAACGTTTGATTCACCAAGAGCAATCCACATTTCGTAACAGATGTGCGGAGTCATTGGGTAAAGCATGCGAACTACAGCTTTTATCGCTTCATCAAGGATTGCACGATCTTGTACAGATTCTTGAGGTGCTTTCGCCAGTTTGTTCATCAGTTCCATGATTGCAGCGATGGCGGTGTTGAACGTTTGGCGACGGCCGATATCATCCGTTACTTTGGCGATAGTCTTGTGGATATCACGACGAAGTGCTTTTTGATCGCCAGATAGAGAAGAAGCATCAACCGATTCAGCAGCTCCTTTAGACGAGTGAGCGTGAACCAGTTTCCAAACACGCTTAAGGAAGCGGTTTGCACCTTCAACACCAGACTCTTGCCACTCAAGTGTCATGTCTGCAGGTGAGGCAAACATCATAAATAGACGAACGGTATCTGCACCGTACTTGTCTACCATCTCTTGTGGGTCGATACCGTTGTTCTTAGACTTAGACATTTTGATCATGCCTGAGTGCTCAACTTCGCGACCTTGGTTGTCGACAGCTTTTTCGATACGACCTTTACCATCACGTTCAATCGTCACATCAGTTGGAGCAACCCACTCTTTGGTGCCCTTCTCATTGGTGTGATAAAACGCATCAGCTAGAACCATGCCTTGACATAGTAGCTGCTTGAATGGTTCGTCAGAGGTGACATAACCTGCATCACGTAGAAGCTTGTGGAAGAAACGCGAGTAAAGCAGGTGCATACAAGCGTGCTCGATACCACCAACGTATTGGTCAACCGGTAGCCAGTAGTTGGCTTTTTCTGGGTCTAGAATGTCGTCAGCTTGTGGTGAACAGTAACGAGCGTAGTACCAAGATGATTCCATAAAGGTATCGAACGTATCCGTTTCACGCAGAGCTGGCTCACCGTTAAAGGTGGTCTTTGCCCACTCTTTGTCCGCTTTGATCGGGCTGGTTACGCCGTCCATGACCACGTCTTCAGGAAGAATTACGGGGAGTTGGTCTGCTGGTACTGGGTGAACTTCACCGTCTTCAGTCGTGACCATTGGGATTGGGGCACCCCAGTAACGTTGACGAGAAACACCCCAGTCACGAAGACGGAAGTTTACTGTCTTCTTACCTTTGCCTTCAGCTTCAAGCTTTGCTGCAATTGCGTTGAACGCTTCTTGGAACGCAAGGCCATCGAATTCACCAGAATCGAACAATACGCCTTTCTCAGTGTATGCCGCTTCAGAAACATCTAGCTCAGAACCGTCTTCAGGTTTGATGACTGGGATGATATCGATGCCGTACTTAGTCGCAAACTCGTAATCACGTTGATCGTGAGCTGGGACCGCCATGACTGCGCCTGTGCCATAATCCATCAGAACAAAGTTGGCTACGTAAATAGGAACCTCACGGCCGTTCAATGGGTGAATAGCAGTAAGGCCAGTCGCCATACCTTTCTTCTCCATTGTTGCCAGTTCAGCTTCAGCGACTTTGCTGTTCTTACACTCATCGATGAATGTGGCAAGCTCAGGGTTATTTTCAGCAGCAATGGCAGCAAGTGGGTGACCTGCGGCGATACCTACGTAAGTCACTCCCATAAGAGTGTCTGGACGCGTGGTGTACACTTCTAGATCTGCTTCACCGTCCTTCAAGGCAAATCGCAGCTCGACCCCTTCAGAGCGGCCAATCCAGTTGCGCTGCATGGTTTTAACCATTTCTGGCCAACCATCAAGATTATCAAGATCATCAAGCAATTCTTGTGCGTATTCAGTGATCTTAATAAACCACTGTGGGATCTCTTTCTGTTCGACTTTAGTGTCACAACGCCAGCAACAACCATCTTCTACTTGTTCATTGGCCAATACCGTTTGGTCATTTGGACACCAGTTTACCGATGAGGTCTTTTTATACACTAGGCCTTTGTTGTAAAGCTTAGTGAAAAATTCTTGTTCCCAACGGTAGTACTCAGGCGTACAGGTCGCAAACTCACGATTCCAGTCGTAGCCAAAACCGAGCAGTTTAAGCTGGTTTTTCATGTACTCAATATTTTCGTAAGTCCATGGCGCAGGAGCGGTATTATTTTTTACTGCTGCATTTTCTGCTGGTAGACCAAATGCGTCCCAACCGATAGGCTGCATGACATTTTTACCTTGCAGACGCTGAAAACGAGATACCACATCACCGATAGTATAGTTACGCACGTGACCCATGTGCAGTCGGCCACTTGGGTATGGGAACATAGACAGACAGTAGAATTTTTCTTTGTTTGGGTCTTCACTGACAACAAACGTTTTGTTGTTATCCCAGTGCTGTTGAACTTTCTGTTCAATATCTTGCGGGTTATATTGTTCTTGCATCGATGATATCCGGTTATCTTGGAATTTGTGAGTTCGGTTAGAACAGACATTAATAGATCGTCATAGAATACCTAAAGGAAAGGTGCACAACAATAGTCAATCCATAGTCACATCGTCTTAACTCTGCCTTGAGTGAGCACCTGAGGTGTGATTATGAACAGGTTGGTGTCATTCATCATGGAGGTCCGCTATGCCAAAACGAAAAGCAGGTTATGAAGAGATGCTTGAGGATGTGGTTGAAACATTGAAACACAGTCCCGAAGAAATCAATCATGTGCTCGAGAAATCGGGGCAAGTGGCAAAGGCGGCCAATGATTTATCTAAAGATGAGCTTTCACTGGTGTCGGCGTACGTTAAATCCGATTTAAAAGAGTTTGCCGACAACTATCAACAATCTAAAAGCGGGCCATTTTATCTGATGATCGCTGACTCTATCTGGCAAGGGCTACTTGAAATTACCGATAGAACGAAAGTCGAGTGGGTCGAGTTATTTGAAGATTTAGAGCATCAAGGGCTCTACCAAGTTGGTGAAGTGATTGGTCTTGGTGTGTTAGTTTGTGACGATTGTGGTCATAAAACCCAGTATAACCATCCGACAGTGATCATTCCCTGCATTAAATGCGGTTGTAAGGGCTTTAGCCGCCAGCCACTCAAGCCGTAACAGCACGCTCTAGCTGTAAGATAAAAACCAAGGGTTGATGTTATCCATCAACCCTTAATCTTTTACTGGTTAGTCTTTCAAGCGCCATCCGGCGATCAAGCTCAATACGACCCACAGATAAATAGGCCAGGTGCCCAAATGTCGATAAGGTGTGTCGCCTTGCATTGACGGTATTTCTGCGCGCAGTACCGCAGTCTCAAATTGAGGCACCTTGGCAATGATATGACCTTTGTAGTCTGTGACAGCGGTAATACCATTATTGGTTGCGCGTATTACCGGTTTACCCAATTCTAGCGCTCGCATTCGCGCGATTTCCATATGTTGCAACGGCCCGATAGAGCGGCCAAACCACGCGTCATTCGATAGGGTAAGGATAAAGTCAGTCTCATCAGTAATATTTTGTCTTACCTGTTCATTAAAAATGATTTCGTAACATAAAGCCGGTGCAAGCTGTTTGCCGTTGGCATCTATATTAGGCTGAATGAAGTCACCTGGCGTAAAAGAGGACATGGGTAAGTTGAAAAAGGGCGCGATAGGGCGCAGTACACTTTCAAATGGGACAAACTCACCAAATGGCAATAGGTGGTGCTTGTGGTAGCGCTGTTCCATATCATACTGGTAACCTAACTGCGGCTTTTTCCCTAAGGTCAAGATGCTGTTATAGAACTTTTTATTGTCACCTTGATTGACGATACCAGTGATAATCGTGCTGTGATTCATTGCTGCCGCGGAATCTAGGTTGTTGAGATACGACGATATCTCAAACTCAAACGCTGGAATGGCCGCTTCAGGCCAGATGATAATATCCGCGTCCCAGTTGTCTCGGGTCAGATCGGTATATTTCATTATGGTTGGCCAGCGTTGGCTAGGCTGCCACTTGAGCTCTTGCGCGATATTGCCTTGGATAAGGGCGACTTTGGTTGGTTCGCTGTCTCGTGGGCTTACCCATTGGGCCGATTGGAGTGCAAAGCCAGACAATAAGATGACCGCAGGAACAACCAGTGTTGACCACTTTCGGTGCAGTACGGCGTAGCTGATAGCGCCACTGCAGATGATCAATAACAGCGTGATTAACTCAACACCGGCAAGCGGTGCAAAGTGAGCGAGTGGGCTATCAATCTGGCTGTAGCCGAGCCATAGCCAAGGGAACCCAGTCATTACCCAGCCGCGTAGCCAATCAAAAATAAGCCACAATGCAGGTGCAGCAAGCAGTAAACGTGAACGTCTAGATTGCGGGAAAAAACGGTTTAAACTCCAGCTAAACAATGCGCTGTAGATGGCTAAATAACCGACCAGTAGCGCCATAAGTAGCGCACTGGCAATCTTGGGCATGCCGCCAAAGCTATCTATGCTAACGTGGACCCAGCTAATGCCAGTCGCGAACTGACCTATCCCCCAAGCGTAACCAATCGCCAGTGACTGCTTTGGGCTTTGCTTGTGGATCAGTAGCAGCAAAAGTGTCGGAGAGACTATTGCCAGCGGCCAAATTTGATAGGGCGCGAAGGCAAGGGTGGTTAAAGCGCCAACAAAAACGGCCGCGAGCGGCCGTTTTAGGCGATGAAATAGTGTACTTATCATCGGACTTATCTTGATTCTCCACAAGGAGCGTTGCGTTACTCGCCAACTGCGTTTAAAGCTGACTCTTCGTCTGGTATGGTAACTTGCAATTGAACCACGCGGCGGTTATCGGCGGCAGTTACTTTGAAGTTGTAGCCGTCAATGCCGACCACTTCACCACGCGATGGCAAGTGACCCAGAGCGGTCATGACCATGCCGCCGATGGTATCGACTTCTTCATCACTAAAAGAGGTACCAAAGGTATCGTTAAACTCTTCGATCGTGGTTAGCGCTTTCACCGCAAAGGTGTGTTTGCTTAACTTACGGATGTCGAGTTCTTCCTCGTCATCGAACTCATCTTCAATTTCCCCAACAATTTCTTCGAGGATATCTTCAATGGTCACCAGCCCTGATACGCCACCAAACTCATCGACCACAATAGCCATGTGGTAACGCTCTTGGCGGAATTCTTTAAGCAGACGATCGACGCGTTTGCTCTCAGGAACAACGACGGCAGGACGTATGACCTGCTCAATATTGAAAGGTTCACTGTCTGAGCCTAAGTATTTAAGTAAGTCCTTCGCAAGCAGAATGCCTTCTACATGGTCTTTGTCTTCGCTGATCACTGGGTAGCGTGAGTGCTGAGCCCCTGTGATAAGGTTAATCAAAGTGTCTAAATCGTCACTTCGATCGACGGTAACCATTTGCGAACGCGGCAACATAATGTCGCGCACACGCATTTCAGAAATCTCCATCACACCTTCAAGCATATCTCGAGTGTCATGGTCGATTAGGTCATTTTCTTCCGAGTCGCGAATGGCATCGACGAGCTCTTGGCGATCTTTAGGTTCACCTTGGAATAATTGACCCAGGCGTCCGAAGAAGGACTTTCTACTCGGACCTTCAGATTTTTCTTTCTTACCTTCTAGAGAAGAGGGCGAATTGTCTTCGTTCATTGTTTCTCAAACTAGTAACGCTATCAGAAGTGTGATAGCACACATTAGTGACGTTAATGGTGAGGGCAAACTGCGAAAACGCGTTTTACCCTGGCGATCAACGTTACTCTTTTTCTGCAATGTATGGGTCATTGAACCCCATGCTTTGCATAATTTCTGTTTCGAGTGACTCCATCTCTTCGGCTTCGTCATCGTCGATATGATCATAACCTAGCAGATGCAAGCTACCATGTACAACCATATGCGCCCAGTGCGCCATAAGAGGTTTATTTTGTTCGATAGCTTCACGTTCAACCACTTGACGACAAACAATCAAGTCACCCAACAAATCAAGCTCGATACCCGGAGGGGCTTCGAAGGGAAAAGACAGCACGTTAGTTGACTTATCTTTACCACGATAGTCATGATTTAGCTGATGGCTCTCTTGCTCATCGACAATACGAATGGTCAGTTCCGCTTGCTGCTGGAACGGAATGATCGTTTTATCGAGCCAAGTTTGAAAATCGTGCTCAGTCGGAAGCCCGTTTTCATTTTCAACCGCAAACTGTAGATCGAGTTGAATGCTCATTATTTACCTTCAGTCACTTCTGCTTGAACTTGTTTGGTCAGTTCCGCTTTAGCTGTTTCAATCAGTTGAACTTCGCGCTCTTCGCGACGTTTCTTCTCAAACTCTTTACGCTCTTTTTGATCTTGCGCTTCCCATTTTTCATAAGCGTTGACGATGCGCGCGACCACTGGGTGACGAACAACGTCGTCGGCTTGGAAGAAGTTAAAGCTAATATCATCGACTTCGCTTAGTACTTCAATAGCATGGCGAAGGCCCGATTTTGCGCCGCGTGGTAAGTCAATCTGAGTAATGTCACCGGTGATTACTGCGCGCGAGTTAAAACCAATACGGGTCAGGAACATCTTCATTTGTTCCACCGTGGTATTTTGGCTCTCATCGAGAATAATGAACGCATCATTGAGCGTCCGGCCGCGCATGTAGGCCAAAGGTGCAACTTCAATCACGTTGCGCTCAATCAACTTCTCGACCTTTTCGAAGCCGAGCATTTCAAACAGAGCGTCGTAAAGTGGGCGCAGATATGGGTCCACTTTTTGGCTCAAATCGCCGGGTAAAAAACCGAGTTTTTCGCCAGCTTCAACCGCAGGTCGGGTTAGCAAAATACGACGAATTTCTTGGCGCTCCAGTGCATCTACCGCCGCTGCAACGGCTAAGTAAGTCTTACCTGTCCCTGCTGGGCCAATACCAAACGAAATGTCATGAGTTACCATGTTGACCAAGTATTGAGCTTGATTTGGTGTGCGGGGTTTGATCACGCCCTTTTTGGTCTTAATGAAGACTTCTTTACCATGCTCGATATTGGACTCAAGGTTTTGCTCAAGTACACCGGTCTGTTTAATCGCTAGGTGGATCTCATCGGGTTCAATATCTGGGATATTGCCACGAACAGGCGAGGTATTAACGTAAAGCGTTTGGATAATTTCCAATGCAGCAGCACTGGTATGAGGCTTTCCTACAATAGTAAAAAAGTTGCCTCGGTAGCTGATTTCAACACCGAGCCTGCGCTCAAGGTGTTTAATATTGTCGTCGAAAGGACCGCACAAGCTGGCAAGACGGCGGTTATCTGAAGGTTCTAGATTAATCTCTAGCGTAATAATTTTAGTGCTCAAAGTTGCCTCTCATTTGTGGCAGTCCGATTGAGACCGGACTGCCAATGGCTTATCTACCTCTCTAAGATGGTTACTTACAGAGATAATTTCAAGCTTACGGCGTAAAAGTCGCCACACCGAGCTCATCTTGACGTTTCGTTTTCGCGATCATTTGCGTTGGGGAAATGATGCTGCGTAGATCCATATCTTTTTCAGTACGAATCAGTTCACCACGCAACGAGTTAGCAAAAACATCGGTGACCTTAACATCGACAAACTGGCCGATGAGATCAGCACTGCCTTCAAAGTTCACCACGCGGTTATTCTCTGTACGTGCGCGAAGCTCCATTAGATTCTTTTTCGATGGACCTTCGACCAGTACACGCTGCTCGGTACCCAACATCAGGCGTGAGTAACGCATCGCTTGGCTGTTGACGGTTTGTTGCAGTTCGTACAAGCGCTGTTTCTTCACTTCTTCGGACAGATCACACGGGTAATCAGCAGCCGGCGTACCTGGGCGTGGTGAGAAGATAAAGCTAAAGCTCATATCGAAATCAACGTCTTTAATCAGCTTCATTGTGTCTTGGAAGTCTTTATCTGTTTCACCAGGGAAGGCAACGATAAAGTCTGAGCTGATTTGAATGTCAGGACGCGCTTTACGTAGCTTACGAATAATCGACTTGTACTCAATCGCGGTATGTGGACGCTTCATCATGGTTAAAATACGGTCACTGCCACTTTGTACGGGTAAGTGGAGGAAGCTAACCAGTTCAGGCGTGTCTTCGTAAACGGCAATGATGTCGTCAGTAAATTCGAGCGGGTGGCTGGTGGTGAAACGAATACGGTCGATACCATCGATAGACGCCACCAAACGAAGTAGCTCAGCAAAAGAGCAGATCTCGCCATCGTGAGTTGGACCACGGAAAGCGTTAACGTTTTGACCCAACAGGTTAACTTCACGCACACCTTGTTCAGCCAGTTGGGCGATTTCAAACAGGACATCATCCATTGGACGGCTGACTTCTTCACCACGTGTATATGGAACCACACAGTAAGTACAGTACTTAGAGCAGCCTTCCATAATCGACACAAATGCGGTTGCGCCTTCGGCGCGTGGTTCGGGCAAACTGTCGAATTTTTCGATCTCAGGGAAAGAAATATCCATTACAGGCGCATGATTGCTTTGCGACTGCTTAATCATTTCTGGTAGACGGTGCAGGGTTTGTGGACCAAAAATAACATCAACAAAGGGCGCGCGTTCACGTATATGGTCGCCTTCTTGAGTGGCAACACAACCGCCAACACCGATAACAACGCCTTCTTTTTTGTCTTTGAGTGTTTTCCAACGACCAAGTTGGTGAAACACCTTTTCTTGCGCTTTTTCACGAATAGAACAGGTGTTGAGCAGGAGTACATCTGCCTCTTCTGGTTTTTCTGTCAGCTCATAGCCGTTAGCCGCGTTCAGTAGATCCGCCATTTTTGATGAATCGTATTCGTTCATCTGGCAGCCCCAGGTTTTAATTAGCAGTTTCTTACTCATGTTTTCGCTCGATCGTTAGTTTAAATTAAGGGAGCAAATTGCCCAGTGTGACAATTATCCATCTATCAATGTTTTTCTGATGGTTTTTTCTTCTCGCATATTAGCGAGCCGCGTATTGTACTGCTTTAAAAACCGACTGACTAGTGCCGTGGTTGAATCAATTGCAAGCGTTATTGTACAAGGGATTAGACCACCTCTAACATGAGGTTTTAGGTTACATTTTTAGCAATGAAATCGTACAATAAAAAACAGTTAAAGAATCAACATGATGAAATACAAAATATGAGCAGATTTGATGTTGCCGTAATTGGTGGGGGTATGGTCGGAGCCGCTGTTGCGATCGGTTTTGCCAAGCAGGGAAGACGAGTAGCGGTTGTAGAAGGCTTGGCGCCTCGTCCTTTTTCCGCTGAGCAAGCGATGGACATTCGTGTTTCCGCCATTTCCGAACATTCAGTTTCTGTTTTAGAAAGCCTAGGAGCGTGGCAGAACATTGCCCAAATGCGTGTGTGCCCTTATCGCCGCCTAGAAACTTGGGAGCACCCAGAGTGCCGTACCCGTTTTCATTCTGATGCGCTTAATTTGGAGCGTTTAGGCTACATTGTCGAAAATCAAGTGATTCAGTTGGGACTATGGCAACAATTTGAATCCTGGCCTGAGATTGAACGGTTCTGCCCTGATACGTTGGATGATATTGAGTTTGGTGTAATAAACCAATTGACTCTCTCTTCTGGCGCAACGTTAGAGGCTGATTTAGTCGTTGGTGCGGATGGCGCCAACTCTAAAGTGAGAACACTCGCGGGAATTGGCGTAACGGCCTGGGACTATCGTCAACATTGCATGTTGATCAATGTGGAAACAGAGCTCGCTCAGCAAGATATTACTTGGCAACAGTTTACCCCATCAGGACCACGCTCTTTTCTGCCATTAAGCTCTTTAGAGAGAAATGGTCAAACGGTAGGTCAAGGCTCTTTGGTTTGGTATGACTCGCCGAAACGAATTAAGCAGTTGTCGGCCATGACCCCTGAACAATTACGCCAAGAAGTGTTAACGCATTTTCCTCGCGAGCTTGGCGACATTCATGTACTGCAACACGGCTCGTTTCCTCTTACTCGCCGACATGCACAAACATACGCCAAGCAGCGCTGTGTTTTAGTTGGCGATGCTGCGCACACAATTAATCCGCTAGCAGGTCAAGGTGTGAACCTAGGCTTTAAAGATGTGGAGGCTCTATTGGCCGTGTGTGAGGGTAAGGGTGTGATTAGCCAACCAATGTTAGCCAAATACCAACGCCAAAGGCGACCAGATAACTTGCTGATGCAGACGGGGATGGACGTGTTCTATAAAGGTTTCAGTAACGATATTGCGCCGTTAAAACTTGCACGTAACGCGGCGTTAAAGTTGGCAGAGCATAGCCCATTAAAAACGCAGGTTCTTAAATATGCTTTGGGGTTGTGATATCAATCTGACCAGATAGAAGTTGATATTATTGAACAAAAAAACGCAGCCAAATGGCTGCGTTTTTTTGTGTTTGGCTAAGTAGTGATTACTTAGTGACACGTAGTACTGGTGTTTCACCAACAGTCACAGAACCAGAAAGCTTGTTCAGCTCTTTGATTTCGTCCATGTTAGAGATAACAACAGGAGTCAGTGTAGACTTCGCTTTCTCTTCAAGTAGAGCGAGATCGAATTCGATGACAGTGTCACCTGCTTTCACAGATTGGCCTTCTTCAGCGATGCGCGTGAAGCCTTCACCTTTAAGCTCAACAGTGTCAATACCGAAGTGAACAAATAGCTCAACGCCATCGTCAGATTCAATAGAGAACGCATGGTTAGTTTCGAAGATCTTACCGATAGTGCCGTTTACAGGAGCTACCATCTTGTTGCCTGCTGGCTTGATAGCAATACCATCACCAACAATTTTCTCAGCGAAAACAACATCTGGCACATCTTCAATGTTGACGATTTCACCAGATAGAGGTGCGATGATTTCGATTGCACCAGCGTCAGCGCTGTCGTCAGATACTAGCTTCTTAAGTTTGTCAAACAGACCCATTGTGTCATGCTCCTAACGTTTTTATTTAATTCTGTCGAATAATAGTATACCAATCTCACAAGATAGACGACAAATTTCGCCGCCTATCTTATTGGTATTACCTGATTATTGCGTTTTCTCTGCGATAAATTTTTCTACTACGGCTTCAATTTCTGCCGCCGTTGGAAGAGACAGGGCTTGTTCCGCCATCGCTTTCACTTCAGCGAAGTTAGAGTTACGGATAACTTTCTTCACTTTAGGGATAGAGATACCACTCATCGAGAATTCATCAAGGCCCATACCAAGTAGGAGCAGAGTTGCACGTTCATCACCTGCAAGCTCGCCACACATACCTGTCCATTTACCTTCAGCGTGAGAAGCGTCAATGACTTGCTTAATCACGGTCAGTACTGCTGGTGACATTGGGTTGTAAAGATGAGAAATCATCTCGTTACCACGGTCAACCGCTAGGGTGTACTGTGTTAGGTCGTTGGTACCAATAGAGAAGAAGGCAACTTCTTTCGCTAAGTGGTGGGCGATCGCAGCAGCTGCTGGTGTCTCAACCATTACACCAACTTCGATGCTTTCATCGAAGGCATGGCCTTCTTCACGCAGTTCAGCTTTGTACTCTTCGATGGCTTTTTTCAGCTCACGAATTTCCTCAACAGAAATAATCATTGGGAACATGATACGCAGTTTACCATGTGCAGACGCACGTAGGATGCCACGTAACTGGTCACGAAGGATTTCACGACGGTCTAAGCTGATACGCACGGCGCGCCAGCCAAGGAACGGGTTCATCTCTTGTGGCAGATCCATATATGGAAGATCTTTGTCACCGCCGATGTCCATGGTACGGATGATTACCGACTCACCATGCATGGCTTCAGCCACTTCTTTGTAAGCTTGGTATTGCTCTTCCTCAGTTGGAAGTGCATCACGATCCATAAATAGGAATTCAGTACGGTACAGACCAACGCCTTCACCACCGTTACGAATGATGCCATCACAGTCTTTTACAGTACCGATATTACCGCACACTTCTACGCGATGACCGTCAGTGGTCTCAGCGTGTAGATCTTTCAGTTTGGCAAGTTCTTCTTTTTCAGCAATGAAAGCCGCTTTCACTGCTTTTGCTTCTGCAAGTTCAGCGTCTGATGGGTTGATAACGATCTTGTTGTTCATCGCATCAAGAATCAGCATGTCGCCGTTCTTCACTTTCTTAGTGATGTCGTTAGTACCGACAATCGCAGGAAGTTCAAGAGAACGAGCCATGATTGAAGTATGTGAAGTACGACCACCGATGTCACACGCAAAACCAAGTACGTAGTCTAGGTTGATTTGTGCTGTTTCAGATGGTGTTAAGTCGTAAGCAACTAGGATTACTTCTTGATCGATATCGCTTAGCGATACGATGTTGATGCCAAGGGCATTTTTTACGAAACGTGTCCCGATATCACGGATGTCAGTGGCACGTTCCTTTAGGTATTCGTCGTCTAGAGATTCTAGAGCTGATGCTTGCTCTTCAATAACGGTGTAGATAGCGTTATCAGCGTGCATCTTGTCATTTTTGATCAGTGCTAGGATTTCTTCCTCTAGCTCTTCGTCTTCAAGAAGCATGATATGACCTTCAAAGATCGCTTCTTTCTCTTCACCAAAGGTTTCAAGTGCTTTTTGTTTTACCATTTCTAACTGGGCTGAAGACTTGTTACGAGCGTCAAAAAAACGCTGAACTTCAGCTTCAACTTGATCATCAGAGATAGTGTGTGTGTTTAGGACAATTTCATCTTCTTGAAGTAGTAGTGCTTTACCGATAGCAATACCAGGAGATGCTAGGATGCCTGAAATCATAGCCTTACCTTAAATTGGTCAACTTTAAAACGGGAGAATAATGGATGCGCTAACGAATAGTTTTAGCTTATATTTTAGTTTATTTCCAACAAAGCCATTTTGTTATGCAAAATGGCTTTGAGAAACTAAAAACTGAATTAGTGCAGTTGGTCCATTAGAGCAACTAGGTGGTCAACAGCTTGTTGAGCCTGTGGGCCCTCAGCTGAGATAGAAACTACTGTACCTTTAACTAGGCCAAGAGTTTGTAATTTGAAAAGGCTTTTAGCGCTAGCGCTTTTACCGTTAGAAGTCACTGTGATGTCCGCATCGAATGATTTAGCTTCTTTAACGAACTGTGCTGCAGGACGAGTGTGAAGGCCATTTTCTGCAGTGATTTCTACTTGCTTCTCGTACATGTTATATACCCCAATTAATTTATATTTTGATAGTTTCTTAACCAGTTTTAGCTTAACCATAAAAAAGCATTTCTGCTAGTAGGCTAACCTAGATTGCGTGTTAGAACCGCGACTGGTGATTAATTTCTCAATCACGATTTCAGTCTGTGCTGTCTTTCGTCATTGATAGTAATTCTTACCTGCTTTTATTTTGTAGCTAGAAATAAAACAATCCTGATATTACCAAAGGTAGGGCAGGGATCAACAAAAAAGCCCCTGTACGGGGCTTTTTTAAACGAAAAATTGATTTGACACAGTTTACTGTTGGTTCTCTTTCTCGGTAAATATACCAGCAAATAGCGCGGTACTTAGGTAACGTTCACCCGAGCTAGGAAGTACGGTGACAATGGTTTTTCCTGCAAATTCAGGTAGTTCTGCGATACGGTTCGCTGCGACAACAGCCGCGCCTGAAGAGATACCCGCCAAGATACCTTCCTCTTCCATTAAGCGTCGTGCCATTGCGATAGCTTCGTCAGAGGTTACGGCCTCAACGCGGTCAATCAGCTCCAAATCGAGGTTGCCAGGAATAAAACCAGCACCAATACCTTGGATTTTGTGCGGCGCAGGTTGAATTTCTTCTCCCGCTAGCGCTTGTGCAATGACTGGCGACTCAGCAGGTTCAACTGCAACAGAGACAATATTTTTGCCTTTTTCGCCTTTCAAGTAACGACTTGTACCAGTAATGGTACCGCCAGTTCCGACACCTGCCACGAACACATCGACTTCGCCATCTGTTGCATCCCAGATTTCAGGACCAGTGGTTTTTTCGTGAATTTGTGGGTTTGCTGGGTTGTTGAATTGTTGAAGAAGTAGAAATTTTTCTGGGTTGCTCGCTACGATCTCTTCTGCTTTAGCAATCGCCCCTTTCATGCCTTTTGCCGCTTCTGTTAACTCAAGGTTTGCACCCAGTGCTTTAAGCAATTTACGACGCTCAAGGCTCATCGACTCTGGCATGGTGAGGGTAAGCTTGTAACCACGAGCGGCAGCAACGAAGGCAAGAGCCACGCCAGTATTACCACTGGTAGGTTCAACAAGCTCAACGCCAGGCTTAAGTGTACCGGCTTGCTCTGCTTCCCAAATCATGTTGGCACCAATACGACATTTTACGCTGAAGCTTGGGTTGCGGGCTTCAATCTTAGCCAGAACTTTACCATTACTGACTTTGTTTAGGCGCACAAGAGGGGTGTTACCAATGGTTTGGGAATTGTCTTCGTAAATCTTGCTCATGGTGTGATCCTTCATCTTTATTTCACTTCGGTTTGATTGAACTACCAGACCGAGTGGTATTAAGAAATAGTTGTTGATGTAGAGAGTAGGGCAGGTTCAAAAGCGAGAAAAGGATTAAATAGTTATATGATATGAAAGAGCAGCAAGCATACATCGATTTGTGAGCTTGCTGCTCTTAATCCGTTATCGCTATCTATTTATGATGATGTTTAAATTCGGCCACCCACATCGAGGTGGCGCCGCAGACGGCGACAGGCATAACAATAAGGTTCAGGATCGGAATGGTGGTAAATACCGATACCAACGCGCCAAAGCTGTACGCTTTGCCCTGTTTTTGTTTCAAATTGTAACGCATATCATTGAACGGGATTTTATGGTTATCGAACGGATAATCACAATACTGAACGGCCAAGATCCACGCGGTAAAGATAAACCACAAGAAGGGACCTAAGGTCTGGCCAAGTGCCGGGATAAGCAGCAGTAAAAATAGACCAATAGCTTTGGGTAATACATAAACCAGCTTGCGCCATTCGCGAGCCAAAATACGAGGTGTATCTTTGATAATGGCCAACATCCCATCATCATTCACCTTTTGCTTGGTTAAATGCTCCTCGACCTTTTCCGCTAATAACCCATTCAGTGGCGCCGCTATAAAATTGGCTAGCGTACTGAAAAAATAGGAAAAAGTAGCAAGGATGGTCAATGCTAGTAGTGGCCAGAGTAGGTAACTGAGCCACGATAAAAAGTCAGGCAGTTGACCTATCAGTTGCTCAATCCAAGTATCTAAATGAGAAAACAGGTAAAATAGTGCACCACCGACTAACAGTACATTAGCGAGTAGTGGCAAAATAACGAAACGGCGTATCCCTGGAGTGAGCGCAAGCGCTAATCCATGAAAGAAATAACCAAATCCAGAACGTTGTTGTATATAAGTATTCATAATGAGTCGATTGCTGTAAAAACGAACGCTTTGTATCTTAGCAAGAAAAAAGCGTGTTCAAAATCACAACATTAGTGGAACTTCTCACATTAAGTTGTTCTAAAACAGGGTCGAGTTTTGGTAGAGTAACTCACAGTTAAGGTTTAATCGTTTCTTTACGGCCAACTTTACATCGTGCTGTAACGAACAAATGAGAGCTAAAAATGCAGGAACTGCGATTTGTACTCATAATTGTCGGAGCCATAGCGATTGCCGCTTTGCTGTTCCACGGTTTATGGACGAGTAAGAAAGAAGGCAAAGCGAAGTTTAGTAGTAAGCCGCTTGGTAAGCTAGACGTTGATAGTAAATCGTCTGACTTGACCTCTGAACGCGCGTTTGCCCCAGAAGATGATTTTGAAATTATCAAGAAACAGCGTAAAGAGCCGGGTTTTGTCGCGCAAGATGAGATCATCGCTGACCCGCTTATCGATAGTTATCAACAACCCACAGACTCAGATCTTTTGGATAGTAAAGAGGAAGAGCTAGACGTTCCTTCATTTTCTACTCGGTCTATCGACGATGTTGTGGTCCCTGAGCCTGATGTTGAGAGCCAAATTGACGAGGTGCCGATTGCTGAGATTGAAGATGAGCAAGAGCCTGCGTTAGAAGTGATTGTGCTTAATGTGCATTGTGCAGGTAATGAACCTTTTATCGGCACTAAGCTGTTTGACAGCATGCAGCAAAACGGTTTGATCTATGGTGAAATGGATATTTTTCATCGCCATGCAGATTTATCTGGAACAGGGAAAGTGCTGTTCAGCGTGGCGAATATGATGAATCCTGGAACGTTAAAACATGACGATCCTGCGGCGTTTACCACCAAAGGCATCTCATTCTTCATGACCGTCCCCTGTTTTGGCGATCCAGAGCAGAACTTTAAATTGATGCTAAAAACGGCGCAGCAAATTGCAGATGACTTAGGTGCCAATGTTCTTGATGATGCAAGAAACCTGATTTCGCCTAATCGTATTGATGCGTATAAAGCGCAAATACAACAGTTTAAAGCGGCGCAGAAAGCCTAAGTTATTGATAAATAGTAGAGAGGCTCCGTATGGAGCCTTTTTTGATTAAGGCGGTGTTGCGCAAAGTGGAGTGGGTGTTTATAAACCATCGATTGCCACAAAGCTCTTCAAGACACCGTTTTTTAAAGTAGCAGAGTTCCCCTATGTCAACAGAGATCCAACAACAGCTAAACCAACTGCGAGAGACACTCCATCGCCACGGAGTGAAATATTACGTTGAAGACAGCCCGGAAATTCCAGACGCGGAATATGACCGTCTGATGCGCGAGCTTCTTGAACTCGAGTCTCAATACCCTGAACTGGCAACTTCAGACTCGCCAAGTCAACGTGTTGGCGGTATGCCGTTGAGTGGTTTCGAACCTGTTACTCATGAAATTCCAATGTTGTCGCTGGATAACGCCTTTGATGATGGTGAGTTAGATAGCTTCTATAAACGTATGTGTGACCGACTGTCCACTCAAACCATCGCCAGTTTTTGCTGCGAACCGAAGCTAGATGGTTTAGCGGTAAGCTTACTTTACGAACAGGGTGTATTGGTGCAAGCCGCAACACGAGGAGATGGCGCGGTTGGTGAGAACATTACCGAAAATGTACGCACCATCAAATCGATTCCTTTAAAACTGTACGGCTCGGGCTGGCCTGAACGGCTTGAAGTACGTGGCGAAGTTTTTATGCCGAAGGCTGGCTTTGAACAGCTTAACCAACAAGCCCTTAAAAAAGGCGACAAAGTGTTTGTTAACCCGCGCAATGCCGCAGCAGGAAGCTTACGTCAGTTAGATTCACGGATTACTGCGACAAGGCCCTTGAGTTTTTATGCTTACAGCGTTGGCGTTGTTGAAGGTGCCACTCTCTCGCAAAGCCACTATGAACGTTTCTTACAACTCAAAGGTTGGGGCTTGCCTATGTGCCCAGAGACAAAGCGAGTTTCGGATATGCAGCAAGTAAAAGCTTATTATCAAGACATATTGTCTCGCCGTGACGAACTGGCTTACGAAATCGATGGTGTGGTGATTAAAGTCGATGCGATTGCACAGCAAGAGCAACTTGGTTTTGTTGCCAGAGCGCCACGCTGGGCGATTGCCTATAAATTCCCGGCTCAAGAAGAGATGACCACTCTTAATGATGTTGAGTTTCAGGTCGGACGTACTGGGGCAATCACCCCCGTGGCTAAGCTTGAACCTATTTTCGTTGGCGGGGTAACTGTCAGTAATGCCACCTTACACAATGCGGATGAAATTGAACGTTTGGGTGTGATGATTGGCGACTGTGTCGTGATTCGTCGCGCAGGTGATGTTATTCCCCAGGTCGTTTCTGTGGTTAAACAGCGTCGCCCTGACAATGCCCGAGCCATAGAATTTCCGGCAAGCTGCCCTGTTTGTCACTCAGATGTTGAGCGTGTTGAAGGGGAAGCGGTTGCACGCTGTACTGGCGGATTGGTATGTCAAGCCCAACGCAAACAGGCGTTGAAGCATTTTGTGTCACGAAAGGCTCTCGACGTTGACGGTCTTGGCGATAAAGTGATTGAGCAATTGGTCGATCGTGAAATGGTTGAAACACCGGCGGACTTATTTAAGCTGTCGGCCGGAGTATTGACTGTTCTGGATCGTATGGGGCCTAAGTCTGCGCAAAATGTGGTCGATGCTCTGAATAAGTCAAAACAGACAACATTAGCGCGGTTCTTGTATTCACTTGGTATTCGTGAAGTTGGTGAGGCTACTGCAGCAAACTTGGCCCATCATTTTAAAACCCTTGATAAGGTGATGGCTGCCAGTCATGAACAGCTTGTCGAAGTACAGGATATTGGTGCGATTGTCGCAAGTCACATTACCGCCTTTTTTGCTGAGGATAAGAATCGCAGCGTTATCGAAGCGTTATTAGTTCAAGGTGTGCACTGGCCGAATATTGAAGAGATAACCGTTGATGTTCCCCAGCCTTTAGCAGGGAAAACAGTCGTGCTAACAGGGTCGTTATCGCAATTGACTCGAAGTGATGCCAAAGCTGCCCTTGAAAGTTTAGGCGCTAAGGTAACCGGCAGTGTATCGAAAAAAACCGATATATTGTTCGCGGGTGAAAATGCCGGTTCTAAGTTAACTAAAGCTCAAGAACTAGGTATTGAGATAAAAACAGAAGCCGACATCGTGGAACTTATCAAGAAATAACCTAATATCCTTATAATACAAGCTACCTAAAACCTCAAAATTACTAATCTTGAGGTTTTATTTTTTCTGTAAATTAAGTTGTCGTAATAATCGTTAACCGATCCAATTAGTTTCCGTGACAACGATCTCCAATCTAAGAATTGTCGCAGATTAATCAGAACCTATGCGACACACTTCAATAATTCAAAATTTCATATCGATATAAGTCATTGAAATATAACAAGTAGTGTTGTTTTTATTTAATTCCTGACAAAAAGTAGATCTTGGTCACTCACTTGACAAAAATTTGTAGTGGCTCATATTTTTTTACTTAGAAATTAAGTTCTCATTGATGTTTTTTGATGCGAAGTTAGTCTTACACACATGGATACACAAGGTGTATGCAGGAAATAGAAAATCAACGGTTAATGATTAATTGACGGTTTTCAACATAGGAAATGATTTCTCCCTTCGGCGGCCAACTTAAGGTGAGAAAAACAAAAAACAGCTATATCCATTTTTAGGAGTTTTCCATGGACAAAATGTTTAAACGTACGCTTCTAGGTGCGGCAGTTGCTCTCGCATCAACTAGTGCTTTTGCAAATACTGAATCATCTCAAGTCGGTATTATTTCAGACTTCAACGTACAAGCTTACGGTGTGGCAGCAATCAGTGCGTTCACTGAAAAAGATCAGAAAGGCTACCAGTGGGACAACGAGTCGCGCATCGGTTTCCGTGCAGATAAAGATTTCTCAGACAATGTGAATATCTTTATGCAAATCGAATCTGGTTGGGTTGGTACTGATGGTACTGGTGCAACACTAGGTAACCGTGACACCTACTTGGGCCTACGTGGTGATTGGGGTACACTTCGAGCGGGTCGTATGTTAACACCTATGTACGAACTGGTTGACTGGCCATACTCTAACCCGGGTCTAGGACGTGTTTGGGATTCAGCATGGGCTGCGGATGTTGCTTACCACCGTGACCGTCATGGTAACCAACTACGTTACGACTCTGCCCAACTTGGTAACTTTAACTACAGCCTCTCTACTGGTGTGGGTGACACGGGTGTTGACAACAACTATTTCTATGGCGCAAAAGCATCTGTGAAAGCTGGTGATATGATCACTTTCCACGCGGCTTTCGAAACTGAGCAAAACCGCCAGAAGAAAGAGGCAGTAGCTGCAGCATGGGAAATTTGTACTGATGCCTCTGGTTGTGGCACTGGCATCTTGCAGGGTGATAATTATGAAAAAGCCGGCACTGCAGCTGAAATGGTTGACACACTAGGTTACTTGATTGGTTTTGAAGCATCTCTTCCGGGTGGTTTCGGACTTTCCGCAGCGTATAAAGCAGGTTCAAGTGATGTTCAAGGTGGAGCGAAATCTGAGCAAGGTTCATACTCTGTAATCGGCCAATACTGGAATGGACCTTGGGGCTTCAAACTCGGCTATGCAGCTAACCTCGATTATGAATTGGATGGCGCCGAGCAAGAAAATACAGCAGATAACGTAGTATCTGGTCAGTTAATGTATGTTAAGAATGGTTTTGTTCCTTACTTCCGAGTAGGTTCTTACACTAAGAATGATGGTGACTCAACGCCGTTTGTTCGTTTAGGCCTAGAATACGGGTTCTAAAATAAATTTATATCTTACTCTAAAGTTACGCCGGTCTTTTTGGCCGGCGTTTGCTATATAATCGTTACATCCCTCTATGTTGAGTGATTCGAATTAATAATGGTTTTTACCCAGGTAGTTTGTATGAAAAAAATAATGTTAATGAGTATTTCCCTCGTTATTACGGGCTGCTCTACGTTGGATGTGGATGATGACTTTTCTGATTCTGTCAGTAAGATCGAAAGTAAGCAAAACTACCAAATCGTGATGGGAAAAACACTGTCACCTGAGGTAATCAATATTAAAGGAGGTCAACTTGTTAAATCTACATTGGAGTTTAATTATGTGGCGTCCAATTTAGAACAAGTCGTACCTGATTCTTTCATTACAATGGAGCTACAGTACTTCAAGAACTACAACCAATTTCATTCAGTAGTTTTTAGTCAGGATGGCTCAACTGAGAAGATAAATGCCTACGCAGCAGCAACAGAAACCTGTGGTGATATCTGCACTACCACTCAATATATTAAGTTTCCAGTTGATGAGGCGTTGTTTTTAGATTCGCTGGATCAAGACCTTTACTTTGATGTTGCTGCATCGAAAAACTCGTTATTTAGCTTCTCTGTACCAGCGGGATATATTAAGGCGCTTGTTGAAAGCGGTAATAACAGTGTTACTGGGCAAAAGCAGTCAGCTTATATAGCGCCAGCAGTAATAGTGAAAGAAACGCCTATAAACCAGCAATCAAAAGTATTGGAAATGTCACAATACTGGTATGAACAATTAGCAAAGTCTGAGCAAGACAACGCAATTAATTGGGCTATTACGAATCGTAATCAATGGTTAGACAAGCCACTTAGTGCGTCAAAAGAAGCGGAAATGTTTAGTTATTGGTATGAAAAAGCCAATGTCGATGAGAGAAAAGAGATCATTAAACAACTATTAGAGTTATAGAATAACAAAGGAGCCAAGGGCTCCTTTGTTATTAATGGATAAAGAGAAACTGAGGTTTCTAGCAAGCTTTAGCTCTGATGGTTAAGATGATTCCATCTACGTCGATGATTTCCACCATAGTGTTTGCTGCAATAGCCTTATCTGAGCGCGCTGTCCAAGTCGAATCAGCAAACTTTATTCGTCCTTTACCTGCGGGGAAGTCTTCATCTAAACGAATGGTCTGTCCGATTAGCTGTTGCTGCTTTTGATTGAGCGTTCTTGCTGCATCATCTTGTGTGTCTGACTTCAGTTGTCTGCGCCACCACAACCAAGTGGTGGCAAGAGAGAACACCCCAAAAGCGACCCACTGAAGCTGCCAGCTGATGGGTAAAATGCTTAGCAAAGCACCCACCACGAGCGCGGATAGCCCTAGCCAAAGAAAATAGCCTGCGGTGCCGAGTAGCTCACAAGCCAGTAAAGCTAAGCCGAAAGCAAGCCAATGCCAGTAATTAATACTTTCCATCAACTCAATCATGAACGCCTCTACTTATTTTGTTGTGAATGTTTAAACATTTCAGCCACGCCTGCGATCGATCCCATTAGGCCTGTCGCTTCCAGTGGTAACATAATGATCTTGCTATTTTCTGCCTGACCAATACTTTTTAGTGCATCAGTATAGCCTTGAGCGATAAAGTAATTGACCGCCTGCATATCTCCTTTAGCGATCGCTTCAGATACCATCGTCGTTGCTCGTGCCTCTGCTTCTGCGGCGCGCTCACGTGCTTCTGCTTGAAGTATAGCGGCTTGTTTATCCCCCTCCGCTTTTAAAATCTCCGATTGCTTATGCCCTTCAGCACGTAAGATTTCAGCTTGTCTAACTCCTTCGGCTTCAAGAACTTCTGCACGTTTATTTCGCTCTGCCTTCATTTGAGCGTTCATCGCTGCGGTAAGATCCGCTGGTGGCTGAACATCTTTAATCTCAATACGGGTGACTTTAACGCCCCAAGGGTTCGTCGCTTCATCAACGATAGACAGCAGTTTGACGTTGATCATATCGCGCTGACTGAGCATCTCATCGAGTTCCATTGAGCCGAGGACAGTACGAATGTTGGTCAGAGTAAGATTGCGAATCGCGTGCTCTAGATCGTTTACTTCATAGGCGGCTTTGGCAGCATTAACCACTTGAACAAAACACACCGCATCAATGGTTACATTAGCATTGTCTTTGCTGATCACTTCTTGGGCAGGGATATCCAGAACACGTTCCATCATGCTGATTTTATGACCAATACGATCAATGAACGGAATAATTAGGTTAAGTCCCGGCTGAAGGGTATGAGTATAACGGCCAAAACGCTCGACAGTCCAAGTACTGCCTTGTGGGACGGTTTTTACCGCAGCAATAATCACTGCCACAATAGCAACAATAAAAACGCCAATAGTAATCAATGAATCAATAGCCATCTGTGAGTTCCTTATAATGATAATGATTCGATTGTTGCTTAATTTATCCTCACAAACAATGGCAGAAATGAGACTCCGGCTCTGTTTTAGATATAAATAAAGCCGGCACTGCCGGCTTTAAGTAATTGATTTAGAATGGTCTAATATAAAATTGAGTAAAGTTGACGGCGATACTTACCCGCAGTTGGGTTGCCTTGTCCTAGCGCAGCTAAGATATCCATAAACAACTTTTTGATCTCACCATCTAGAGCATTTAAGTCACTGCGTAGTGAACGCCATAGTAGCTCAAGAGCATCTTCATCACGATTGACTTGGTGATAGCTCAGCGCCAATTCATGCACTAGTTTTAAGTTGGTTGGCTGTTGCTGTAATGCCTGTTCTAGCGATTGAATTTCAGGGCTGTTAGCTGCTTGATCGTGGAGTTCGAGTTTAGCAACTAACCCTTTGTAATAATTGTCCTGATACTCCAAAGGAATATGAGTGAGCAATGCTCTTGCTTGGTCAAAGTCTTGTGTCTCGAGATAACAATCGGCCAGTGCAAGCTTTACTTCCGCTTTCTGGTGCCATTCAGGATCCAAGCTTTCGAGTAACGTCAGTGCTTGGGTATGCTGCCCTGTTTGAATCAATTCAAGCGCTTGCTTAACGTGTTGTTCATCTTGACTTGGTAGATGCTTATTTAACATCTCTTGGATTGCGCCGAGAGTTTGTGGGCCACCTAAACCATCAACTGGTTGACCATTAACAAATAATGCAATCGTCGGTAAAGCTTGCACACCAAACTGGCTAGCAATCACTTGTTCTTGCTCGCAATTTAACAAGGCCAGAGTGAAGGTGCCGTTGTATTGCTGGGCTAGCATTTGCAGTTCAGGAATCACCTGAGCACTCTCTTCACTCATTGGTGCCCAAAAGTGAATCAGTACCGGGGTTTGCATCGAGCCTTCAAGGACTTGACGGAAGTTTTGTTCGTTTAGTTCAACGATGTATGGTGATTGCATGTAGCCTTTCCTCGTGACGCGGTATTTGGTATTTGCTTTAGAGATATGGGCGAAAGGGGGCAAGTTCAAGTTAGTGGTTTGAATTAACAGACATGAAACGCCCTTATCGATGCTTCAACGATAAGGGCGTTTCATGTTGCAATAAGCGAAGGTGTTTATAGAACGATAAACAAGGTTAGCGCAACACCCACACTCAGCCAGTTTAACTGGTTTAGGGTCATATTATTATTCCGAATGTAGCGCATTAATTGTTAGAGCTTGGCTCTCATTGTTAATTTAGCGTCTCATTGTTACGAAATAATGACATGCCTATCTGTTTTTATGCGGCTCTGCTCAATATTTTATCGAGTACGGAGGTTGGTAAAAGACGCTTGAGTAATGCGAAAACCTTAGTTGGTGTCGTCACTCGATAGCGGGCTTTGGGTTTGCTTGACTCAAGGGCATCAATTAAAGGGGCGATACAGGATTCAGGCGGTAAAACAAATGCGTTATTGGAAGTGTCGCTCTTTAAGCGAGCCATTTGTTGTCGATAGAGCGTTTCATGAACGCTGCCTTCAATTGGTATCCAACGCTCAAAGGCTTGTAAAGCATTGGCGCGGAATTGAGTCTCTATTGGCCCCGGCTCAATCAAACTAATGTGGATATTACTGCCAATAAGTTCGAGGCGCAGTGTGTCACTCCAGCCTTCTAAGGCAAATTTAGAGGCGTTGTAGGCGCCACGGTATTTCATTGCAGCGAAACCCAACACCGAGCTGTTTTGTATGATTCGACCAAATCCTTGTTTACGCATAGTCGGTAACAGTGCTTGAGTCAGTTGGTGCCAACCAAAAAAATTGCTTTCAAATTGGGCTCTTAACGCATCGGTTGGCAGATCTTCAAGGGCTCCAGGTTGACCGTAGGCGCCATTATTAAAAATGGCATACAGCTGGCCATTAGTTAGTCGCAGTGTTTCTTGTACCGCTTGAATAATGCTCTCGCTATCACTTAAGTCGAGTTTAATGGCGGTTAAACCTTCCGCGATGAGACGCTCGACATCGTGTTGTTGTCGGCAAGATGCAATAACGTGGTAGCCGCGCTGTTGGAGTGCATGGGCGCAGGTGTAGCCGATGCCTGTCGAACAGCCAGTGATCAGTATCTGTTTTTTCATATCTATTTAATCAGTCGGCGCGTGGCCTACCTTAGGTTATTAGTCGTGATGTTGTAATAAATTTTTCAACGCAGGTTCAATACGTGAATAGCTAAAGCGAAAACCTAACTCTGTCAATTTCTTCGGTTTGGCTCGTATGCTGTCAAATAACAAAACTGAGCTTTCACCCATCAATAATTGCATTACCCACTTGGGCGTGAAAAGTAAATGTGGCCGTTTAAGCGCTTTAGCTAACGTCTGACTAAATTCTTTATTGGTGACTGGGTGTGGGGCGCACAAATTAAACTCACCAAGGGCATGCTGAGTCTCAAGCAAATAGACAATCGCTCTGACCATATCCAGCATATGAATCCAAGGCATATATTGGCGTCCACTGCCTAATGGGCCACCAACCCCTAATTTATAAGGGGGGAGCATTTTTTTCAGAGCGCCGCCTTCAGGATCCAGTACAACACCAGTGCGCAATAGGCACACGCGAGTCATATCGGAGCGAGCACGGCTAGCGATGTGTTCCCATGTTGCACAAACTTGATGGGGGAATCCGTTGTTCTCAGTGACACGTAGTGTCTCATCAAAAGGGTGTTGTTGTTGATCGCCGTAAAAACCAACAGCGGAGCCACTGATAAAGACATTAGGTGGGTTGGTGCTAGCGTGAATGAGTTCGACTAATTTTTCAGTTAATAACCACCGACTGTCACAGATGATCTTTTTCTGTTTTTTTGTCCAACGCTTATCGGCGATCGGCTCGCCAGCTAAGTTAATCACACCATCAAAGTCATTGAGGTGCTGCAGGCTATCTAAATCATTAATATAGGTAACATTACCCATATCGGTATGATTGAGTGCCTGTTGTGCTGCTTTTGTGTTACGTGTGAGCAGAACGATCTCGTGTGTTGTTAAATGCTTTAACAGTTCGCGCCCAATAAATCCCGAACCACCAGTCAGCAATAGCTTCATTTTACATCCTTAATCTTGGCCACGTTTTTGTAAGCGAGAGTCTAACCATAGTCAACTATTGTTACTAATTATAGCGACTTAGAATAAAAAGTGATCATATGTGGCAATATCACAAAATTAACATTTTGTTACGTTTATCTTCATCTACGCTGCTGAAATCACATCGGAAAACGAGTTTGTTTGTCATGCTTGCATAAAGCGTAAATCGCGTACAGCACACAAGGAGGTTGAGTGGGAGCCGTTATCGCGTTACTCAGAGCGCTTTTAGGCAGTTTGAGGGATTTAACTCCCATTATTGTCGTTATCGCATTCTTTCAATTGGTTGTGCTGCAAGAGCCACTGCCTCACTTGCTATCGATTTTGTTCGGCTTGGTACTGGTTATTTTCGGTCTGACATTCTTTATTTTTGGTCTGGAAATGGGGCTGTTCCCGATTGGAGAGAGCATGGCTCAGGCTTTTGCTCGCAAAGGGAGCGTGTTTTGGTTGCTTATCTTTGCTTTCTGTCTTGGCTTTGGTACGACGATTGCTGAGCCTGCCTTGACGGCCGTTGCCAATGAAGCCGCTGAGGTTGCCGCCGAAGGAGGCATGATTCTTCATCATCCACAAGCAATGGAAGAGTATGCCAATGGGCTCAGGTATACCGTTGCTTTATCTGTCGGGATCGCGATTTTACTTGGCGTATTGCGCATTCTTAAGGGCTGGCCGATTCAGTATATGATTATTGGCGGCTATATTGGTGTGGTGATCCTGACCATGTTTGCTCCACAAAGTATTATCGGCGTGGCCTATGACTCTGGTGGTGTAACAACGTCGACAATTACTGTCCCGCTCGTTACCGCTTTAGGGGTTGGGCTCGCTTCAGCAATTAAAGGGCGAAATCCTATGATCGATGGCTTTGGCTTGATCGCGTTTGCTTCCCTGTTACCTATGATGTTTGTCATGGTTTACGGCATGGTGGTGGCATGATCGATTGGTCGCACTTTGGCGCTATTGTGATTGGCACTATTACCGACGTATTACCGATCGCGACGATTATTTTTGGTTTTCAGTTCGCGGTACTCCGGCGACCAGTGACGAATTTACCTAAAGTGATATTGGGCTTTTTCTATGTCATTTTAGGATTGTCGTTATTTCTTATCGGCCTAGATCTGGCCTTGTTTCCTCTTGGTGAAACGATGGCTGCTCAGTTAACCGCGCCAGATTTTATTACTCAGTTTCGTTTGTCATCAGTGGGAGAGTTCACGTGGATTGATTACTACTGGGTCTACTTGTTTGCCTTTTTTATCGGCTTTAGCACGACGATTGCTGAGCCATCTTTGATCGCTGTGGCGATCAAAGCTAATCAGGTTTCTGGTGGGAGTATCAGTGTCAATGGGTTACGTATTGCGGTGGCCTTAGGGGTGGCAATTGGTATCTCTCTTGGCAGTTATCGAATTGTGGTTGGTGACCCGATCCACTACTACATTATTGTTGGCTACGTCATTGTAGTGGTTCAAACCTTTTATGCACCTAAATTGATTATCCCATTAGCTTATGATTCGGGCGGGGTAACGACGTCAACTGTGACGGTGCCTTTGGTGGCTGCCTTGGGCCTTGGACTGGCATCAACAGTACCAGGAAGAAATCCGATGATTGATGGATTTGGGTTGATCGCGTTTGCAAGTTTGTTCCCCATAATTTCCGTTATGGGTTATGCACAAATCACTCAGTGGTTAAATAGTAAAGCAACTGAGCGGGAGGATAAAAACAATGCGCTTTAAATTGTTATTAGCTTTTGTCGAAGACAGTAAAACCGATGTGGTTTTAGATGCGGCAAGGAAAGCCGGGGCAACAGGAGCCACGGTTATCAATAACGCACGAGGAGAAGGGTTGAATCAAAAGCGTACCTTTTTTGGCTTGACCTTAGATGTACAAAAAGATGTGCTGCTGTTTGTGGTTGAAGAACACTTATCAAGGCATATTCTCGAAACAATCAATGATGTTGGCGAGTTTGACCAAGAGTCCGGCCAAGGTATCGCAATACAGATCGATATAGAAGATGCCGTCGGTGTTGCTCATCAAGTTGAGAAGCTAACCAAAGTCGTAGAGGATGAGTTATGAATGACCACCCCAAAGTTCGTGTTTGTGATGTTATGACCAATAACTATGTTGTGATTGATGGGCTTACTACCGTCAAAGAGGGCATTCAGTTAGCAAAGAACCACCAAGTGAAAGCCTTGGTCGTGAACAAACGCAATGATGATGATGAATATGGCTTAGTGCTAATGAACGATATCGCGAAAAAAGTGTTGGCCAAGAACCGTTCACCAGAGCGAACCAATATCTACGAGATCATGACGAAGCCTGCGCTATCGGTCTCATCGGATATGAACGTTAAATATTGTGCGCGATTATTCGAGCGTTTTGGGATCAGCCGAGCCCCTGTGATTGATAACGGTAAAATCGTCGGTATGGTCAGCTACAATAACATCGTTATTAACGGCATGATTCAAGGTGACTAATCGGAGGGCGCTGGGTAAAATCATCCTGCTATTGATTAAGGGGATGATGTCGTGAAACTGTTTTTTGCCTCAGATTTGCATGGCAGTTTGCCTGCCACGGAAAAAGTACTGGATAAATATCAACAATCGGGTGCCGAGCATTTTATTTTACTCGGAGATACGTTAAATCATGGGCCGCGGAATCCGGTTCCTGAAGGGTACAATCCGCCTGCAGTGAGCGAGTTACTCAACCGCTATGCGGAGGATATTATTGCGGTTAGAGGCAACTGCGATAGTGAGGTTGATCAAATGTTGCTGTCGTTTCCTATGATGATGGATTATGCGTGGGTGCTATTGGCAAGCGGTCAACGTTTGTTTCTCACTCATGGACACCTTTATAACGGCACAAAAAGGCCACCACTTCGCCTAGGAGACATTATTGCTCATGGCCACACTCATATTCCTGTGGCGCACAAAGACGGAGAGCAGGTTATTTTTAACCCCGGTTCGGTGACGTTTCCACGTGATGGTTACGCGCCTAGTTATGGCGTGTTTGAAGATAGTCAGCTAAAGGTTTTGAGCTTTGACGATGAGGTGATCGTTCAAATCGCACTCGAATAAACAGTGAATAAGCAGAGCCAATGATCCTCTGCTTATCTCTAGATCTGATTATCGTTACTTGCGGTCGGAATGACCAAGATCTCGCTCAGGATCAATCTGATCGCGGACGCGCTGTTTGAGTACTTTAGCCTCTGGAAATCCACCATCTTGTTTGCGTTCCCATATCTGTTGCCCATTACAGACAATTTCAAAGCGGCCGCCAGTATCGGGGTGGAGCGATAATGTTTCAATCTCTTCACTAAAGGTGTGCAGTAGTTCTTGCGCAAGCCAAGCTGAACGTAACATCCAATTGCATTGGCGACAGTAGTAGATATCAATGATTGCCTTATTCATACGAGTCCTATTAAAAATAAGCATTAATCCGAACGCCAGTGTGAGTCGTTCGAAACAGGGTTTAATTGATTGCGAACGCAGGTCGTTAGGTCAGTACTTAGACAGCTATCGGATATTGTGAGGCTAGGGGATTTGTAAATGTGAGTCTAGTAGGCTAAGAGCGTTTATCCAATCCATTTGACGTGCAATAAAAAGGGGCGTCATGCCCCTTTGAGTGAGATTAGTTGCTAAAAAGTACCGTAGAGCCGTGACTTAAGCTAGTTAACAGCAAGGTTTTTTCATTTATAATATCAATGCGGCGACTCTGCTGGGCATCCATCTTGAAAATTTGCGTGATGAGAGCTAACTGTGCAGGAGTAAAGTCCTTGCTCTGCGCCGAGGAGACATCTTTAAACTCTGTTGGTGATATCAACAAGTAATTGTCACTGATATCCCATTCACCTGTTTCTGAAATATTGATGACGCTTTCGGTTGCGCCATTTTCTGGGTAAAGACGTACGTTCGATACACGAATATAAGTGTTGTTGGGCAAATATTTAACATTCGACATGACGTTGACTTTACGCAATGGACCCACAGACTTTTCTTGTAAAGGTTCGGCAATGACGGTGACCATTTTCGATTGCCATTCGTTAGAGGTCAGTGTTTGCTCAATTTTTAAGTCGCTGCCCCAGTATAGCCAACTACTAAAAAGTGCAGAGACAATCAGTAAGATGATAGCGAATTTCTGATTCATAGTGGTTTCCTAGTTGCAGACTTTACCCAGATCTTGTTGCTCGGTAACGATGCGTAACGTAATGTTTTCTCCAGAGTTCGTTGGAGAGTGAATATAGTTAAGAATGAGTTGGTTATTTTGCCCACCCGTTGCAATCACTTCTATTGGGGCAAGCGCACCTTGATGCGTTGTATTGTATTGCTTAACGCATTGCTCGATCGATGGGTACCATTGAGTGAGATCAGGATGATTGAGTGGTGTTTTAACGGGAGTACTATCATAAATACCGATTTCACGGAATTTTGACTCGGCCGGATTGGTTAACAGAACCACAAAAATAGGCAGAAAAATAGCAACAATCAGCATCAGTTTGGTTAATAACGTCATGGCAGGTTTCGCCGGCGAAGGAACTAACGCGGGTCTCTGCTCTGCTGCTGGTGGTACTTCAACCGTGCTCTCTTCACTCACTACTATCATGTCATGAGTGTCATCGTCACCCGGTGTAATGTCTTCCGCTTCATTGTCCCCACTCATTAGTGGCGTAACACGATCGACACTACAAATGAGTTGGTAACCGCGTTTGGGGACGGTTTTGACGTACATTGGTGACTTAGTTGAATCGTTAAGTAGTTTACGCAGCGTAGAGATTGCTTGAGTCAGGCTTGAGTCGTCAACTTCAAACCCCTGTCGGCGCCAAACAAAGTCGTGCAGGTCGTTGCGTGAAACTATTTCACTCGGTTTTTCACACATTAGTAGAAGAATACGGCTTTCGTTACTTCCTAGACGGATAAGCTCGTTATCGCCCTCTTTATCCATAAGAGAGTTGGTGTTGGGATCAAAGGTAAATCTGTTTGCAAGATTAAATTTAGTACCTATGTTACTCATCAATCTATAGCCATTTTATTAAAAGTTTCAGGGGATCAAGCTACTCGAAAGCTCAGTTTTATTGCCGTTGAACAACTAGTTTATATTTTTTGATTTTTAAGGTGTCAAGAATAGTCAAAATAAAAACAAAAAAACACTGTTTTTATCTTTGTTGACCTTGAATTTACATTTGTCACCCTCATGTTAATGGACAGATTAGAGTCAATAGCAAATTAGAGTAATTAACTTATTGGCTTGATATGTAAAGTACTTATGGAGTTATCATGAGCGAAACAGTTACCCACAATAAAGAAACTCGTGGCTTTCAGTCTGAAGTTAAGCAATTACTTCATTTAATGATTCACTCTCTTTACTCAAATAAAGAGATCTTCCTGCGCGAGCTGATTTCTAATGCGTCTGACGCTTCTGACAAACTGCGCTTCCAAGCGTTGTCTAATCCTGACCTCTATCAAGGTGATGCTGAACTTGGCGTCAAACTCTCCTTCGACGAAACGGCAAACACACTGACCATTTCTGATAATGGTATTGGTATGAGTCGTGATGATGTGATTGAACATTTAGGTACAATCGCCAAATCAGGCACAGCTGAGTTTTTCTCGAAATTGTCGGATGAGCAATCAAAAGACTCGCAACTGATTGGTCAATTTGGTGTTGGTTTCTACTCAGCATTCATTGTTGCTGATGCGGTAACGGTGCGTACTCGCGCAGCAGGCTTGCCAGCGGATCAAGCGGTACAATGGCATTCCGCCGGAGAAGGTGAGTACACGATTGAAGACATCAATAAAGAGTCGCGTGGCACGGACATTATTCTTCACATGCGCGAAGACGGCAAAGAGTTCCTCAACGAGTGGCGTCTCCGTGAAGTGATCAGCAAGTACTCAGATCATATCGGAATTCCTGTTGCTATTCAGACCGCAGAGCGCGATGAAGAAGGCAACGAAACGGGTGAGAAAAAGTGGGAGCAAATTAATAAGGCTCAAGCGCTTTGGACTCGTAATAAAGCAGATATCTCAGACGAAGAGTACCAAGAGTTCTATAAACACGTATCACACGATTTTGCAGATCCACTGGTGTGGAGTCATAACCGCGTTGAAGGTAAGAACGATTACACTAGTCTGCTTTACATCCCAGCGAAAGCACCATGGGATATGATGAACCGCGATCATAAATCAGGTTTGAAGCTTTATGTACAGCGTGTGTTTATCATGGATGACGCCGAGCAGTTTATGCCATCATACCTACGTTTTGTTCGTGGTTTGATTGACTCTAACGATCTGCCGCTTAACGTATCGCGTGAAATCCTGCAAGATAACAAAGTGACTCAGTCGCTACGTAATGCATGTACGAAACGCGTGCTGACCATGCTGGAACGAATCGCCAAGAATGATGAAGAGAAATACCAATCATTCTGGAAAGAGTTTGGCTTGGTGTTGAAAGAAGGCCCAGCTGAAGACATGAGCAATAAAGAGAAAATTGCTAGTCTACTGCGCTTTGCATCAACAGAAGTTGACTCAGCAGATCAAACGGTGAGCCTTGCTTCGTATGTTGAACGTATGAAAGAAGGTCAAGATAAGATCTACTACCTCACGGCTGACAGCTATGCAGCGGCAAAAAATAGCCCTCACTTAGAGCAATTTAAAGCCAAAGGCATCGAAGTTATTTTGATGTTTGATCGCATTGATGAGTGGCTGATGAACTACCTCACAGAGTTCGATGGTAAGTCGTTCCAATCGATTACCAAAGCGGGTCTTGATCTGAGCAAGTTTGAAGATGAAGCTGAGCAAGAAAAACGCAAAGAGACAGAAGAAGAGTTCAAGTCAGTTGTTGAGCGCACTAAAGCCTATCTAGGTGAC
Organism: Vibrio sp. NH-UV-68; assembly: GCF_042940635.1. Classification (NCBI taxonomy): domain Bacteria; kingdom Pseudomonadati; phylum Pseudomonadota; class Gammaproteobacteria; order Vibrionales; family Vibrionaceae; genus Vibrio; species Vibrio sp. NH-UV-68. The sequence continues at coordinate 2,338,032 of NZ_CP134975.1, read as the reverse complement.
CGTGTTAAAGAGGTGCGCACAACCTTCAAGCTTGCGACAACCCCTGCGGTAGTGGTAACCGACGATTTCGAGATGGGTACACAAATGGCTAAGCTACTTGAAGCGGCAGGTCAAGCTGCACCAGAAGTGAAGTACATTTTCGAAATTAACCCGGAGCACCAATTGGTTAAGCGTATGGCGGACGAAGCTGACGAGGAAGCTTTTGGTCGTTGGGTTGAAGTGTTACTCGGCCAAGCAATGTTAGCTGAACGTGGTTCGATGGAAGATCCGTCTCAGTTCCTTGGCGCCATCAATACCCTTTTGACTAAGGGCTAATAACCTAAAAGACTCAAAAAGCTCGCATCTTGCGGGCTTTTTGGTTTAATTGCATTAATTGTGAATGAAACCCCGCGATGTTGCAGATGATAGTGAGTGTTTAAGCATTCTTTAGTCGTAATTCGCTCTCGGTCTTCAATTTGTATGGTAGAATGCAATCTTGAAACGAAACGATCAGGCGTGTAATGTGCACGCCTGTTTTATTGTTAACCGCAAATAATTATACCGAAACTTACCGTGAGCCGCGTCAAAGCCACGGCCTGACATAGTGAGCTTCGGTATAAAACATCATTATCTTAAGAGGATTCAACATGCGCATCATTCTTCTAGGTGCTCCAGGTGCAGGTAAAGGCACACAAGCTCAATTCATCATGGAGAAGTACGGTATTCCACAAATCTCTACCGGTGACATGCTACGTGCGGCTATCAAGGCAGGTACAGAACTTGGCAAGCAAGCTAAATCTGTTATCGACGCTGGTCAGCTAGTTTCTGATGAAATTATCCTTGGTCTGATCAAAGAGCGTATTGCTCAAGATGACTGTGAAAAAGGCTTCTTACTTGATGGTTTCCCTCGTACTATCCCTCAGGCTGATGGCCTGAAAGAGATGGGTATCGAAGTAGACTACGTGATCGAATTTGACGTTGCTGATGACGTTATTGTAGAGCGTATGGCTGGTCGTCGTGCTCACCTAGCTTCAGGTCGTACTTACCATGTTGTGTTCAATCCGCCAAAAGTTGAAGGCAAAGACGACGTAACGGGTGAAGACTTAGTTGTTCGTGATGACGACAAAGAAGAGACAGTACGTGCACGTCTTGGTGTTTACCACGAACAAACCGCACCGCTAATTGATTACTACGGTAAAGAAGCACAAGCGGGTAACACTAAGTACCTTAAGTTTGATGGTACTAAGCAAGTTACTGAAGTTAGTGCAGATATCGAGAAAGCACTGGCATAATTCACTAAGCGTGAATTTGGAAAATTTGTTATAGTAAAAGCGACCTACATAGGTCGCTTTTTTTATTGCTGTACGTTGATCGATAAGACTCTTCGTTACGTAACCACCCATTTCAGTGTCGATAGGAAGCTATGCAAAATCATAAAAAACAAGGTGTGTTATTAGTGAATTTGGGCACACCGGATGAAGCGACAGCCCCTGCAGTCAAGCGTTTCTTAAGCCAGTTTCTCCATGATAAGCGTGTTGTGGATATGACTCGCTGGTTATGGTGTCCCATTTTACATGGTGTGATTTTGCCAATTCGTGCGCCAAAAGTGGCGAAGCTTTATCAAAGTGTATGGATGGAACAAGGCTCGCCTCTAATGGTCTACTCGAAGAGACAGGCGAATAAGCTTGCTCGCAAGATCGAGCTTCCTGTGGAAGTGGGGATGACTTACGGCAATCCAAGTTTGCAATCTGGTCTTGAAGCCTTGTTAGCACAAGGGGTAGAAGATGTCATCGTGCTACCCATGTACCCGCAATATTCAGGAACGACGACCGCAGCAGTCTCTGATGGCCTGACTAAAGCGTTTAAAAACATGCCTGTCATGCCAGGGTATCGGTTTATCCGAGATTACTACCAACACCCCATGTACATCAAAGCACTTGCTCAAAGTGTCAGACGTTCTTGGGAAAAGAACGGTAAAGGCGATTACCTACTGTGTTCTTATCATGGTATTCCTAAACGCTATGCTGATAATGGTGATGTGTATCCGCAGCATTGTGATCGTACCACGACATTATTGGCGCGAGAGCTTGAATTGGCTCCCAACCAAATTGGGATGACTTACCAGTCGCGTTTTGGACGTGAAGAGTGGCTACAACCTTATACCGACAAAACGCTAGAGACATTACCAGGCAAAGGTATTAAGAATCTCGACATTATTGCTCCTGCTTTTTCCGTTGATTGTTTGGAAACACTAGAAGAAATTTCCGATCAATGCAGTGAGATCTTTATGGAAAAAGGGGGAGAGAAATTTACCTATATTCCATGTCTAAATGATGATGAGTTGCATATTCAAATGATGGTGGATTTGATTTCAAACTGTTAAATCAGCCAATCATTATTCCAATCAAAGGTCGCGTGTGCGGCCTTTTTTACGTTCTAAGCCATCCGCTGTATGGGTCTTTGTGGGGAAATGTGCTTGTGCATAAGCAACGCAACACTACATTAAGTGATCAAGATCTGATTATTAGCAGTGGAAACTTAAAGGAACCTAAATTGAGTGTGAGTTAACGAGGGCTATGCTGTTAGAAATAAAAAATAAACGCGAACTTGATCACCGTTTGGTTTTTTATTTTATTTTTTATTTTATTAAATGTCTGAAAATTAAGAATTAAATTACTTTTTTGTTTTTTACGTTGATGTGCGTCGCACTAAGTTAGGATTAATTTTTTATCATGAATTAAATCAGACATTATGTTCGCCAAGCCAGGGAGGCAAATCATTTGAGCGGTTATAGGTGAAGAACTACCTCGTGAACGACCGCTACACATTTTAGTAAAAAGGCAGATCATAATGAAAAAACTATTTGCACTGACAGCTCTTGCTTCTGTTATCGCTGCTCCAGCTATGGCCAATGAGTTTGACGAGAATGTCCAACTAACAGAAAAAAGCACCGCGAAGAATACTTATGTAACAGGTAACATTCAGTTCCACGATGATGGTCGAATTCATGGCACGGATGCTTCATCTACTCTAGAGGTCGGCCATACCTTTACTAATGGTCTCGGCGGCGCAACAATTTACGCTGAGTTTGATGGCCTACAAATGGGTAACATCGTCAATGAGCCAGGTAGTGCAGGTCAGTTTAGCCCGTTCCTTACCATTGGTGGTGAGCAGCGCTTCACTATCACTGATAACTTCTGGGTTGGCGCTGGTTACCAACACCTGTTGCAAAACGGTGATACGGTTCAGTACCGTCCATTGGTGAAAATTGGTTACGATATGGACAACGGCTTTAGTTGGGCCAACCGCTTCCGTGCGCATCTACCGGAAGACAGCAAGGCAGACAACGATTACCGTTTAGACACTACCTTCGCATATCAACTGCAAGATACTCCACTCCGCGTATCGTACAACAACGTATATATGACTGAATCCGATCTTATGGATCATGAGCTCCGTCTAACGTGGACTCGTAACGGTAACTTCCAGCCGTACGTTGAGTACCGTTCACAAGCGAATGGCCTAGACCTAACAGATGCGTCTTACCCAGACCAAACATTTGATGGCCAAAACAATGCACTTGTTATTGGTGGCACCTTCGTGTTCTAAGCTTATTGCTTAAGCGAAATTAACTAAAAAAGGCCAGCGATAGTACGCTGGCCTTTTTGTTGAGTGTCTAATCTACTCTTTACGCTTTTGAAGTTAAGCCTATCTTGTTCATTAGAATTAAGTTCTTAGTGCTGTGCAAACTCGATAACGTCACCATCTTTATCAAATGCATATACTGTATATGAGTCTTTTTTGTCACCATACTCCATACCAGGTGAACCCATGGGCATTCCTGGTACAGCCAAACCTTTCGCATTACGTGGTGGATTGTCTAAAAAGGCTTTGATGTCCTGTGCTGGAATGTGGCCTTCAAATACGTAACCATCGATTTCTGCCGTGTGGCATGAGGCAATCTCTGGTGTGATGCCAAGCTTTTGTTTAATCGGATTCATGTTTTCATGCAGCTTTTCTTCAACGTTGAAGCCAGCCTCTTGCATATGCTTGGTCCACTCACTACAACAACCACAGTATGGTGATTTATGGTTGAGTACATCCGTTGCCATCGCTTGGCCAGACAGCACAGCGAGTGCTGCCAAAGCAAAAAGTTTTTTATTCATATAGTCACTCCTAAAAAGTTTTAAATAATCGTAAACGGTTAGCGTTGCTCACTACCGTGATGGAAGAGAGCGCCATCGCCGCTCCGGCAATCACAGGGCTCAGTAAGAAGCCAAAACTTGGGTAAAGCACACCTGCAGCTATCGGAATACCCAATGAGTTGTAGACAAAGGCACCAAATAAGTTCTGTTTCATATTTTTTACCGTTGCCTTAGACAATTCGATCGCTTTCACTACCGCTAACGGAGAAGAGTTGAGGAGAGTCATCTGTGCACTCTCAATGGCAACGTCACTGCCGCTGCCCATGGCAATACCGATATCAGCAAGGGCAAGGGCAGGAGCATCATTAACGCCATCACCAATCATCGCCACGCGATGTCCCTCTTTTTGCAGTTGCTCGATATGGTGCGCTTTTTCGTCGGGTAGCACTTGCGCGATCACACGTTCGATACCGAGTTGGGTTGCGATGACCTCTGCGACAGCTTGGTTATCGCCAGTCAACATAACAGGGATGATCTTGCTGGCTTTTAAGCGATCAACAGCCCGCTTTGCATCTGCTTTGAGTGGGTCGGCTATCGCGATAATCCCGATAACGTCCTGATCCACTGCAACAATCACTGGGGTCCATGCATTGGCAAGATAGCGTTTAAGCGGTTGTTCAATTTGGCTAAGATCCCATTTTTGTTGCTTGGCAAAACTCACCGAGCCAATTGTGACTTGTTGGCGGCCAACTTGTGCCACTACACCTTGACCTCGGCGGTTATCAAAGTTGTTTGATTCAACTAAACTAAGTTTTTGCTGCTGAGCTTTTTGGACGATCGCTTTTGCCAGAGGATGTTCAGAATACTGTTCGACAGAGGCGGCAATCGAGAGTAAGCGATCACTATCGTCATTAACAGAGAACAGGTCTTCCACCGCCGGTTTGCCTTGAGTCAAGGTTCCGGTTTTATCAAACACCACCATATCTATTTTGCTGGCTGATTGCAGAACATCTGCATCTTTAATCAAAATACCCATCTCAGCCGCTTTGCCGACGCCAACGGTTACTGATAGTGGTGTCGCTAAGCCAAGCGCACAAGGGCAAGCAATAATCAATACGGTTGTTACCACCACTAACATATAGCTGGCTTTGGGTTCAGGTCCGACTGCAAACCAAATCGATGCTGCAACCAGCGCAATCATGACGACCACAGGCACGAACACGGCTGAAATTTGATCGGCAAGTTTCGCGATAGCAGGTTTACTGCTTTGTGCTTCGCGAACCATACTGATAATTCTCGATAGCATGGTGTCACTGCCAACCCCTGTGGCTCTGAACAGCAGTGAGCCATCTTGGTTGATGGTCCCGGCTGAAATCGTATCACCTTGAGATTTGGCCACAGGGAGCGGCTCACCTGTGAGCATTGATTCGTCGAGGTAAGAGTCTCCAGATAATACTTCGCCATCAACAGCGACTTTTTCGCCCGGTTTGACTCTTAGAGTCATGCCAACAGTAATAGCATCAATGGCGATCTCTTGATCTCCTTGTTCAGAAACGAGGGTGGCCGTCTGTGGCTGTAAATTAATGAGTGATTGCAAAGAGCGAGTCGTTTTCGCTTTTGCTTTTGCTTCGATGTAATGGCCTAAAGAAATCAAGCCGACAATCATCGCACTGGCTTCAAAGTAGACATGGCGTGAAGCGAGCGGAAACCATTGAGGAAAAGCGACCACCAACATAGAGAATAGCCATGCGGCACCTGTCCCGAGTGCAACTAAGGTGTCCATTGTGGCGCGTTTGTGAGTGAGCGCTTGCCATGCATTAGTGAAAAATGAACGTCCGGCGGTTGCCAATAACCACAAGCAAAGCATGCCCACAGCACCCCAAGCGAGTTGGTCACTGCTGTTGCGGATCATCATGTTGCCGCCGAAAATACCCCAAAGCATTAATGGCGCACCAATCAGAATCCCACGGATAGCACTCTGTTTGTGTCCACTTTGAACGATTTGCTGCTGTTCAAGTTGCTGCTGTTGTTGGGTAGCAGGGTCATCGACCACTTGGGCTTGATAACCTGCTTGTTGAATGGCATCGGTTAACTGCGAGATCAACTCATCACGTTCAGGTGAGGCAAACACCAATGCGCTCTGCTCGGCTAGGTTAACTTGAGCTCGCTCTACGCCTGTGACCGAAACCAGCGCTTTTTCTACTGAAGAAACGCAACTTGCGCATGTCATTCCTGAGATAAGTAAATGTAGCGGTTGTGTTGCGAGCGGTGAATTCACTTTGTCGTCTGGTGGAGTCACTGTATCTGCTGGTTCAATGCTAGGTTTAATGTTGGGTTCAACAACGGGTTGTTCATCGGCTTGATAACCAAGCGAGTGAATCAGCTGTTTAATTGAGTCTGCATCATTGAGCGTTCTAATCTCAAGCTCAGTTTTCGTCGCACTAAATTGTATATTGGCACTATCGTTGGCGAGGGCATTTTCTATTTTTGCCACACACTTGCCACAGTTGAGTCCCTGAAGATAGAAGTGATAATGGTGACCTGCTTGATATCCCAACGCCTCAATCGACTCAACCAATGCTTTCAGTGTGCTATTGCTTTCCAGACAGATAAAAGTCGGGGATAGCTCAAGCACTTTTGCATGGTGATCATCGACCATTATCCGTTCTACTTTTCTTGCACATCCCATGCAGTTGAGCCCTGATAGGGGAATATCAAACTTAGTCATCACATCACCTCGAAAACGTTACTGTTGCTAAGCGTAAACCTTACTGCAAGGGTAAGGTCAAGTAATAGCAAGCAAAACGTTAAAACTCATCTTAATGAGATTATCTAAGTCATTGAGCTTGCGAGTCATTTCAAATTTTTTATGACCAATTTATAAAGTTGCGTAAATCGTTAAAAAATCACAGAGATCCCGATCACGTCTTGATTGTGTTTAACGATGGTTTACTACCCACATAGTAGAAATTGACGTTTTTTATTCTTGATGTTTAATTTTAATTATATGATTTTATTAAGTTTATATAAATTTTTGTTTTGTTGATTTGAACAGCGTCAGAGTTTTTTATCCTCTAGTTTTTTGATGCGAAAAAAGTTTGCCACTATGCCCCTGTCCATAAATACCGCCCCTCGAAGCAGCAAGTTAGAACTGTGAGAGGGGCAAGGAAAATTCAAAAACAATAGGGGTTATTTCTTATGTCTCATTTTAAAAAGACACTTCTTGGCGCAGCAGTATCAAGCTTAGTGCTGAGTGGCGCAGCTATCGCTGACGGTGCTAACAGTGATGCTGCAAAAAACTACTTAACCAAAGACTCTTTTGCTTATGAAGTCTACGGTATCATCGCGATGCAGGCCGCGTTTCGTGATTACGATACAGGCTCTCAAGCAAAAGATGATGAGCTTGGTGGTATGCAGTTAAACAATGAATCACGTATTGGTTTCCGTGGTAAGAAAGATTTTGCTAATTTTGGTCCTGCGTTTATTTGGCAGATTGAAGGTGGTTATGTTGATCCAAGTTTCGGTGGCGAAGGCGCAGGTCTGGGTGAACGAGATACCTTCGTCGGTTTTGAAGGTGATTCACTTGGGCAGGTACGTCTTGGTCGCGTACTCACGCCAATGTATGAGCTAGTTGACTGGCCAGCGTCGAATCCAGGTCTTGGTGATGTGTATGACTGGGGCGGAACAATCGGTGGCGCCAAATATCAAGATCGTCAATCTAATACCATCCGCTGGGATACACCAACCTATTTTGATGCACTCTCGTTAGATATCGCCGCGGGCTCAGGAGATAAAGCAGGGCTAGGCGCGGGGGATGATTATTGGCTCGGTGGTGCAGCGCACTACAAAGTAGGCCCTATCCAATTTGACGCCGCTTATGAAGGTAACCGCAACATTCAAGGTGAAGGGACGCAGTGGAGCAACGACTCTTACTTGATTGGTCTACAAGGTTGGTTTGACAACGGGATCTCTTTCTATGCCCAGTACAAAATGATGGATGCGAAATCTCGAGAAGGGGTGGAAGAGAAACTCAATGCGATGTCGGCAGCACTGATGTACACCACAGGTGACTGGCAATATAAGATTGGTTATGCCGCCAACTTTGAGTTAGAGCGTGACGGTAAAACCATCGAAAACTCAGACGACAACGTTCTATCGGGCCAAATCATGTACTTTGTTGACCCATCAGCGGTGCTCTATGCTCGTGCTCGTACACTCGATTTCGGTGAAGAAGTCTCTTACACAAACGGCCACGTTGACGCCGATAAAGGGACGATTCGCGGCAAATCAGGTGATTATGTCGAGTATTCAGTGGGTGTTGAGTACTACTTCTAAAGCGTGGATTAGACACACAATCTTTATTTAACGATGACAGGGCATTGATTGAAGTGCCCTTTTCCCGTTGCTTCAATCGAGACCATTATGAAAAAATTAATATTCGCTATCGTGACTTTACTGATGTCATTTTCGCTTTTTGCTCAAACGACGTTGACGCTACAAAAAGAGATCACTGCGCAGTTATTAAATAGTCAGCATGTTTCAGTCTCCGAAGGTAATCAGATCTCAGTGGTCACTGGACATAACCAACTTGCTGTAACCATCGGCCAGATCGTTTTTGAAGATGGCAAACGAAGAAAGTTTGACTCTGATTTGTTGGTGCTGACTTTTGATGTAGCTAACTCTCAGCAGTTACAGCTTAGCTATTCAACATTTCGTACGATTGAAGAGGCCAAGGCTTTTTCATCTCAACCACAACTCTTGTTGCAAGACTCACAAGGCAATCCACTCGAATTTGAGTTAGTTCAGCTGAGAAAAAATGGCTTACAAGGCTTTCGTGATTACCAACACGAAGTGGCAGAGTACAACAGCGCGTTTGTCAATTCTCAGCAACCTGCACCAAAGCAAGATCGTTCAACACTCGATAAAGATTTACAGCAATCGTTTTTGCACATGAGCCGTGAGCAGCAACAAGGCTTTATGCAGTGGGCAATGAAAAACTTAAAATGATGTCAAGGATTGTAGATTTGCATATCGGTGCTAAAATAACGCGCAATTTTGGCATCACTTATCTTTTATGTTGAGGGTGCAGTCATTTAGACAATCAAGGTATTTTACATGACGGTTAAAACTCGTTTTGCTCCTAGCCCGACAGGCTACCTTCACGTTGGTGGTGCACGTACTGCACTTTACTCTTGGCTATACGCGAAAAACCAAGGTGGGGAATTTGTTCTACGTATCGAGGATACTGACCTTGAGCGTAACTCTAAAGAAGCGGTCGATGCGATCCTAGAAGGCATGGAATGGCTAGGTCTTGAGTGGAACGAAGGTCCTTACTTCCAAACTCAGCGCTTTGATCGTTACAACGAGATGGTTGATAAGCTTTTAGCAGAAGATAAAGCCTACAAATGTTACGCATCTAAAGAGCTGCTAGACGAAGTTCGCGCCGAGCAAGAAGCCAACAAAGAGATGCCTCGTTACGATGCAAATCATCCAAAAATTAAAGCGGCAAACGAAGCGGCGAAAGATGGCGATCCATGTGTTATCCGTTTCCGTAACCCGAAAGAAGGCAGTGTGATTTTTGATGACCAAATCCGTGGTCGTATCGAAATCAACAACAGTCAAATGGATGATTTAATCATCCGTCGTACCGATGGTTCGCCAACGTACAACTTCTGTGTTGTGGTTGACGACTGGGATATGGGCATCACTCACGTTGTACGTGGTGAAGACCATATCAACAATACCCCTCGCCAAATCAATATCTATGAGGCGCTCGGTGCACCAGTTCCTACATTCGCACACTGTGCAATGATTCTTGGTGACGACGGTGCCAAACTGTCTAAACGTCATGGTGCGGTATCAGTGATGCAGTACCGTGATATGGGCTACCTACCTGCGGCACTGAACAACTACTTAGTGCGTCTAGGCTGGTCTCATGGAGACCAAGAGATTTTCACTCAAGAAGAGATGATTAACCTATTTAGCCTTAACGCTGTCTCTAAGTCGGCATCAGCGTTTAACACTGAAAAGCTACAGTGGTTGAACAACCACTACATCAAAAACTCAGAACCTGCCTACGTTGCAGAGCACCTGCAATGGCACTTAGAACAGCAGAAACTCGATGTAACTAACGGGCCGGCGATTACGGATGTGATTTCGTTAGTTGGTGAGCGTTGCAACACGCTAGTAGAGCTAGCTGAGCAAATCCGTTACTTCTACGAAGATTTCGCTGAGTTTGAAGCGGGCGCAGCGAAGAAGCATCTACGTGGTGTTGCAAAAGAGCCTCTTGAACTAGCACTTGCAAAAGTAGAAGCACTCTCTGATTGGACAACCGATAACATCAAGCAAGATGTGATTGCTGCGGTTTGTGAAGAGCTAGAAATTGGCATGGGTAAAATCGGTATGCCGCTACGTGTAGCAGTAACGGGTGGCGGTCAATCTCCTTCTGTAGACGCAGTAATGGAATTGATTGGCAAACAGCGTTGTATTGCTCGTATTAAGATGGCGCTTGATTTCATTGCTGAACGTGAAGCCAACGCCTAACCGAGCCCGTAATGTTTGTTTTCAAACCGCAGCCTTTGCTGCGGTTTTTGTTTTTTAGCCGAGAGCATAAACGCTTAACCTGTGCGTATTACCTTTAGTACCAATATGCTAACTATCAGGGTTATTGCTATATTTTGGTGAAGGTATTTTGCTGAGTGTATGCAATAATGCACATTAACTTCATCGGTGAGTCAGTAAAGTCGCTTTTCCGCTGAGGTTATACAACCTATACATAATGATAAATGGGGAAGACTCATGAATAAGTTAGCAGTGATAATTTCAAGTACGCTTGTATTGGCATCCATGAGTGCAAATGCAAACTTTTATGTCGGCGGTAAAGTCGGGAAGTCTTGGTTAGATGACGCTTGTACGTCGCTTACCGCTGATTGTGATGATGACTCATTGACTCTTGGCCTTCTGGGTGGGTATGAATTTTATGATTGGTTTGCACTTGAAGCCGGTTATGACTATTTAGGTGAATTTACTGTTGATGGGGTGGATAACGACACTGTGAGTGCGTGGACATTAGCGCCCAAGTTTACTTGGCATTTTAGTGAAAGTGCTGGTTTGTATGCAAAGGTCGGTGCGGCGCGAGTGGACTATGCCAGCGCGAATGACACGACGTTCTTGGGGGCGATAGGTTTTGAGTTTTTTGCCAGTAACCCTCTATCGGTTCGATTAGAATATCAACAATTGACAGACGTGGGTGGCAATTGGACCGATGCGAGTGCACACTCTGCAACGTTGGGATTTGTTTACTCGTTTGGTGCTAACCAACAAGCAACCACTGAACCTTATATCGCTGAAGAGCCGATGGTTGAAGAAGTCGTCGAAGAGGTGGTTGAAGAGGCGGTTGTTGCGCCCGTAGTCAAAATTTTTGAAGCGAAAGTTATCGATTCAGGGGCCTTTGAGATAAATAGCTCTGAACTCAAGCCTGAAAGCCTTCCTGTATTTGATGAGCTAGTTAACTTTATGAAGCAGTTCCCACAATCGATGGTCGAAGTGACGGGTTATACGGATTCATCGGGTGCGGCGGCCTACAACCAAAAATTGTCAGAGAAACGCGCCCAATCGGCAGCAGATGTATTGGTTGAGCAAGGCATCGATCGTTCGCGTATTACGGTGAGTGGGGAAGGGGAAAACAACCCTATTGCCAGCAATGACACTCCACAAGGGCGAGTGAAAAACCGCCGCGTTGAAATTATCGTCCCTGCTTTTGAATACCAAGAGTAGTCACTCTTTTATTGTTGCTTAAACCAAAGCCTTGGAATATCACCAAGGCTTTTTATGTGATTAGGCAGTTACTTAAGATCAATGCTATTTAACCGCCCCATAAATTCCAAAATTTCTAAGTTCTCTTTGTTGGCCTCGAGCAGTGCTTTTTTGGTCTTAGTATAAGCGGCAAGTCGTCCATGTTTTTTAATCGAACAGACCACGCTTCTATAAATCAATTTGCCATTTTCATCATAGTTGCGCCATGCCGCGATGTAGCACTCATCTTTAGCGCTAGGATTTTCTTTGGTTGGTCTGGGCTTAAAAATTATCTTGGGTTCAATGGAGTGGGGAAGACGAGTCATTAAGTAAGGATCTTTCAGTAACCTGCGCCAAAATTTCCCCCACATTTCGCTACCAAGCTCATTGCGTAACTTTATCGCCTTCTTCAGACCTTTCTTTTCCCCAATGCGGATGTAGCCCACAGAGCGATGCAAAACGGTATCATCAGGCGTATGAATATGAATTTTAAACGCAGTCTTTGCTTTTGAGATAAAGCGGTGACCTGTGTTGGTTTCTAAATTACTTTTCTTCATATCTCAGGTTATCGATAACTTTGTTATTAACCATTTTAGATGAATCTTGCGAGATGGTGAAGATAAGAAAAAACAAAGGGTCAGAAATGTTTCTCATTTCTGACCCTTTTCATCTTTGGCGCTGTCGGCAGGATTCGAACCTGTGACTGGCTTTGTTGCTTAAATCGACGGGCTCTAAATAATCGCGTCTTTAACTATAAACTATATTTTCGACAGAACCATCTCTCTTCCATACACTAAAAACAAGCACAGTTCAATACTCTTTTTACACGCTGAATGCTGCGCGCAAGGGTACAGCAGGCTCATGATACCCAACCTGTCCGTGAATTAGCCGCCAGTCTGACAGATAAATTGTACGGTGATAAAGGGTATTTGAGTAAAGCATTGGAAGTAGATCTCGTGTGTGAGGAGTTACCAAATTTGGTTGGGTAGGATATATGAATCTCTTTGTTTCAAATATTACATTTTAACTATTACATTTTAATAACATATATTGATATTACTATCATCAAAAGGTGTGCAAATTAGAACTAATAGATAAACGATAATTTTTGTCACGTAAGGAAACATAGTATGAAATTGAAAATAACCGCTCTAGCTATTTTATTTGCATGTGGTTTTTCTGCAAATTCTCTAGCACAAAAAATTGGTGATGTACCAAAAGACTTTACCTACACAAACGAAGAAACGAACCAAGAGAGTTTTGTTTTAAGTACAGATGAGTGGGTAGCCATTCAAATTTTTGCTGCAGCAGCAAGGACTTTGCCTATCACCGAAGAGGATATGCACAATGCATTTCAATTAGGTTCTTTGGACTTTGGTAGTAACTATAAAGAGCTTTTGAGCAGTTATCAAAGTGTACATGATACTTCAGGGCAATGGCTTAATGCGGGAGGGTATAGAGATCAAATGGTCGGCTTAGCCACAGATATTGTCATTTACTCGGATGATGTTCTGACAGGGAGTAAGAATATTTCATCTGTTGTTGAAAAAATATGGTTAGCTATTTTGAAAAATGATCTTGCACTGGGTGACAGTTATTTAACCGTTACTCGAATACTACTGGAAAAAATGCTCACCAATACTCAAGAGTATTATGATAAGGCTGATGATCTCAGTATAAAACTGACCGGATTTATTAATATTTTAAATAAAGAATATCAGGATCTTAAAGTGGTCCAATCAAAAAATTCCGACATTCTACAAAATGACGGTTCAGCAACAAAAGACGAGATAGACAAATTACAAGATAGAGTCGAAGAAGTAAATAGAAAATATAGCAAATGGGTAAAAGTGGCGACAACGTCCCCAGTCTACTCTACAGTTGCTGTTCCTTTTGGGTTAATTGCATCGATCAGTACTGCATCTGTGGGGACTGCAAAAGCCATTGCATTAAAAAACGAAATTAAATTCATCAAAGAGGATATTGATAATCTGACTAAGCGGCTCAAGACAGAGGAGCTCACTTACGCGTCATGGCAGCTTGCCAATAGCAGTATTACAAACACACGAGATCAATTATCAGAAGCACTTAATGCACTTGAGAAACTCAAAGGTGCTTGGGTGCTCGTTGTTGCTCAACTAGAAGCGGCACTTGAAGGTATACAAGAAGCAAACAGTGAAGATGTTATCAGTAACCCGAATTTACTGACTGCTTTAACGCTAACCGCTCAAGAACTTGGATATTTGGAGAACCGCTGGGAAGAAATCAAAGACTCTACCGAAGACTGGGTACGAAACGCTTACGTGACTCAAAGCAACGAATAGCAAACTTAAGGCAGCAATAAATTGGGCTGCCTTTATTTTTCCCCACTAAGTTGATGGAGTACTGCTTATGTTTTTTAAGAAGAGCAAGGTTTTTACAGGGTTGCTGCTAGCAAGTTTTGGAGTATCAGCAAATCCATGGTCTGACTATTACGATGTTTCTATCCCAAGTTATATGCCGGGTCAAACGGAGGAAGTTAGCGATATTAGTACCCGTAAAGTTGTTAGGCAAGCAATGTTGCTTGACGCAGAGGATTTAAATAAAACCTTCAAGCAGTATCCGGAAAGAGGGCGGTATATTTTTATTGCTGATACGTTATTGCTTGATAAAGTCATTTCAGAAAATATTCAAGGTAAACACATTGTTATCCTGGCGAGAATTATTGAGGGTGATGGGCTTATTGGCTTTAGTCAACGGGAGGATACTAACACATCTGTAACTATCATTGCCGACAAGATTGAATCAGGAATACTCATCACTTCTGCATCAGGAAGCATTACTCGTGTTGAAGACAAAGAGGAAAACTTCAAATTTACATACAGAAACTTACGTGGTAGGGAAATCGTTACTTATGATAGCGAAAGTATAGAGGGAATGATTGTACAACTAAACGAAGATAAAGATTATATTTTCAAGCGTGCCTATGATTACGGTGCGTCGATTTACGATAGTAAACCGCAGCTTAGCATTGATATACTCAATTGGTATGCCGATATTTTGTCAAGCAGTGATTTTCTAATTAATGAGGAGAATGAGTGGGATTTTGACGATATTTTCCGTTCCCTTAAGAGTCTATCTTTATTTTATGCCTCTTCTAAAAAATCCCAGAATTTTGTTCCAGTACTTGATTTAAGCTTATATTTCGATAATTACAGTCAAATTCTGGATGCCATGGCAGCATTTCAAAGCGAGTATGACCAGTTCGAAAACCACCAAAACGATATTCAAGTACGGAAAAACAGTGCTCGTCTGATGTTGGATAAGCTAGATCATGCTCTTAGTGCTCAGCAAGGTATTATTGAAAACCAAGAACGACAGATTGCCTCTTTCCAAAATAGTATCGAGAGCAGAATTGAAAGCTTTAAGGAACAAGAGGGTGTAGTAAAAACAGCCAAACAAAATTTCAGGCAGGGTATTATTGACTATCAGCAAAAGTTTATTGCTGGGCTAACGATCGAAGTGTTTAGCTCTTTGGCTGAACTGGGCTCATCAGTGATTTCTGCATTTGTTATAGGACCTGCAGCATTAGGAGGCACGGCACAAGCAGTAGGTGATGCCGCACAGGGCGCTCAGCAAGCAGTGACGATTGCGAAACGGTTAGAGCAACTTAGTAAAGATATCAAGAAGATCAAAGATCTCAGTGCTAATTTAGATAGCATATTGAAACTAATAAAAAATAATCAACTAACAGCAGAGCTAAATGAACTCATGAGAGACTTAGGAGTCGATATGCCTGATCTCGGCTCTTCTAGTACAAGCTGGAAACTGGCCAAAATTGATATTGATACTGTGCTTGGTGCTGCTCAAGATCTCGGTGTTCTAGGCACAAGAGAATACAAAAGTGAGCTATATAAGCTTATGACTTGGGGTTCGAGTTTGTCTGAGTTGCAAGTGAAATTTATTATAGCCACATATAGGTTAACTGAGCTTCAGTTGGCGAAAGAGGCTATTGAAAAAGATTATGCCAGTGTAGTTCAATATATAGATGATTTAGATACTGACGAACAAGCGTTGAAAGAAGTAGAACAATATCTTTTCCGAGTATATAACCTATTTAAGCGCCCACTTTATAGCGCTTTACTTAATTACAACGCAGCTTAAAAATATCATACTTTTAAAGATAGTACAGTAACACCTCGAGTTAATACCAGTTACTTGGAGTACAATAAAAATCTAGTTTCTATGGATCAGCAGCTTACCAATGCGATGGAGGTTTTTTATGAAAATCCTCCTCAGAGTTTTGTAATAGATACGAACCTTGGTGATAAAACTTCTCTAAATAGGCTTCTGGAAACCGGTGAATTTAGTTTTGTTATTGATGAGAAAAACCATGAAAATTTTGGTGGTGGAATATTTAACAATAAAGAAAGAGTACGTTTAGATAGTATTGGTGTAGAACTGTATGGTTCAGAGCTGAAAGATGGAAAATATGAATTTCAAATAACACATACAGGCGAATTTAGAGATTTTTATCAAAGTGAGCCATATATGTTTAACACTAAGGAGTCTCATCGAATATATTCATACTTTAAACAAGGAGATGAATATAAAATTATCACGCCAGGTGACACATCTGAAGACTTTGGAAAGTTTATCTTTAAACCAACACCATTTTCTACTTGGACTGTTAAATTATTTGAATATGAAAAATTCGATTTGAGTAAAGTCGATAGTATTAAGATCTTCTTTTCTGGGGAATGGATAACGCCCAAGTTTTAGACTTAAATTATTATCCTCGCGCTATACAATTATATGCTGTGGCGCAATTCAAACCTCGGTATTAGTGATACATTTAGATTATGAGAGGCAATTATGAACTGGTGTAAAACAGCATTGGCAGCGTCATGTATATTGGCAGTACATAACATATCGCTGGCAGAAGGTGTTAATGGCTTTGGGAATCCGGACGTATTTTCATCTGAAAGTGATGATTTTCTTTTGAGCGAAGAAGAATGGATTAAATTGAATATGCTGGCTCGAAGCGCGAGTATATTACCTGTTACTCAAGAGAGTATGCGTAAGCGTTTTAATATGAGCAACAACGTGGCTTTTGATGATGTATATCAGGGGGTGCTCACCAACTATCAAAACATTAATCAAATATCAAGTCAGTGGTTAGGCGAATCTGGTTATCGAGATAGAATAATTTCTTTGTTCGAGAATTTGATTGTCTACTCTAACGAGGTGGATGACATATCGAGTGAGATGTTACATCAAGCTCAACTCATTGTGAAAGCTGCTGAGAACTTAGATGATATGGCATTTGAACGGGCAAAATCTGATTTGATAATAATACTTGAAGCTATGCTTGAGGATGCGAACAAATATTATCAAGATGCTGACTCGCTCGGGAATGGCCTCACAGACTTTATCAACTCTCTTGATGTTCAGGTGCAGGCTCTTGATCGGTTGCAGAGCGCAAATCAGGGCATACTAGAAAACGATGGAAGCGAAGCAAGTAGAGAAATTGATGAATTAAAACGAAGAATCGATGAGTTGAACCTAGAATATCGTAAATGGGTAAAAGTCGCAGCAACGACGCCAACGTATGCATGGATTTTTCCTTTTGGAACCATTGCTGCGATAAGTACAGCAGGTAGTGGTTCTGCCAAAGCTGCGACTTTGAAAAATCAAATTCAGTCTATTCGTGAAGATGTCGTTGTGTTAAGAAAAGAGATGGCTCACGATCAAGCCGTTTATTTATCCTGGAGTATTGCCACTGATAGCATAGATAAAATATTAGAGAGTAGCCGTTTAGCGCTGGCCGAGCAGCAAAGATTGAGGGGAGGTTGGGCTCTGATTTCCAGCCAATTGAAAAGGGTTATTAAAGGTATTGATGATATAAACAGTGATGATGTGCTTCACGATCCAGATAATATTATTGCAGCCTATGTGACTGAACTAGAGGTCGAGAAGCTAAGATCTCGATGGAAAAATATTGGCAGTGAAAGTGAGGCATGGTTAGCTAATTCTGATGTGACTGGCATATCCTCTACACAGTTTAGTGTACCAATTCAGAGTAATCTAGCTGATGATCTTGGCATTTCATACTCGACAGTAAGCGTAGAATATAGCACGGGTTTATCTTGGCCCACATATGATTACCAACAAGCGACAGGCTTATGTCAAGAGCAAGGTATGCGTCTGCCAACTAAATTTGAATTAGAAGAGATGCAAGCTTGGTTTAAACAGTATGAAGATATTGACCCTAACGTATGGCCAATTGCTAAGAATTATTGGTCATCTACCCTAGACCCTGAGGGGCGTTACTACACAGTTGGCGTTGATGGCGGAGGTTCAACTCTTTATCCGCATGGACATCAATACGTGGTCTGTACCGGTGGTGAAGTGTTGAATACTCCTTTACCGCCACCGTCGCAAACTTCAAATGAATTTTCTTTGCCACTAACTAAAGATGAGGCTGATGCTGGAGGTTATTCTTACACGGGGCATAAGTCTGAAATAGACTTTGGGCCGAAGTGGGCTACTTTTACTTACGAACAAGCTAAAAGTATGTGTGAGCAGAGAGGTATGAAGCTGCCAAGTGCAGACGAGCTAAGTACTTTTGTGAAGGAGAGAGCCATAGGTTGGCCGACCCTCAGGGAGTATTGGACGGAGAATAACCCCCAAGAATATAGCTGGGATTATGTGATAAAGATTAGTGGTTCTAATTCAATTGTGTTCATGAAGTATTGGACTGGCTACGCTTCCTGCAGCCTACAATAACTCAGTTTATCGGAGCTGAAGGCGACACATAACAAAGGCTCTATACGCCATTGGTGCCGATGAAAGATGAGCTTAGTTTAAGGAAAGTGTAACTCTGATTGGCTTAGCCTAATTTTTGGATAAGTTAGCAGCATGATTACAAGGGCCAGTGCAGGCTTGTATAACTTGACTCGTTAATTGGCTCAGAAGCAGTAGAGACAAAAAAGAGTTAGCAAATCAATCTGCTAACTCTTTGAAAAATATGGCGCTCCCGACAGGATTCGAACCTGTGACCTGCCCCTTAGGAGGGGGCCGCGCTATCCAGCTGTGCCACGGGAGCGTACAGTTATGATACTGAATTCAAAGAATAAGTTAAGCACTGTCCATGTTTTTTACATTTGTTTGTGCATAACATCGCCAATTTGAATGCTTCCTGCAAGCTCAGCTTGGTCAACGGTCAGTTCCGCTTCATTTTCGTAGACGCGTGAAACGGTTAATGTAACATCCGTTGCGGTTACTTTATTGCGCGGTAAGCCACGTTGATCGATAAATGAACCAGTATGCCAAAGCTGCAAGGTGTCGCCTTCCTCGACGCCATGAACGCGTCCTAAATCGATAGTGATAGTGTTGCCCCATTTGGCGACCACTTCAGGTAGCGTAATTTTGCAGGATATTTCCGCCTCTAGATCAAGCATGATATTGCGGCTGACTCGCAGCATCATATTGCCGTAAGTCGAGGCCCAAAAGCGCGCGCTTCGTGTATCAACTTGGCTGGTTTTTGCAAATGGCCAACTTGCGACCTCGCGGTAATTACGGTTGTAAACTTCGTTACCGGTTTTGCCATCGAAGACAGTCATTTCAAGAGCAAACTGACGGTTGATAACATCACTGCTAAGCAATTTACTGTCAATGGTTGCGGTTAGATCGGTGATAACACCACCAATAATGTATTGGGCGCCAGTATCTTGAGCGATCATTTTCAGACGCTCCGGGTTACGTTTATCTATCTCAAAGTCAGTGGTTCCGACTGAGACGAAGTTAACTGACTCTTGGTCGAGTTGGCGGTTGATGACGCTAGCAAAATCATCCCCAACATCATAAATCTGGCCCATAACCGCCTGTTGAGGTGAGGCAATATCAACATTGCCGACCAAAAATGTCTTTTTATACTGACTGACGTGGCAACCCGTTGCCGATGGGTAAATGTCGATGCGTGCTTTTACAAACATAGTGTCGCGACGTTTTCTCTGTTCATCGACCACAATGTAGCGTATTTCGCTATTGGTAAATTGGTATTCGTTACGGTTACTCTCCAGTATTGGACGTATGTTGGCAATACTGCCGATATCGGCACCTGAAAAACTGACGGCCTTATACAGCGCATCTTCCAGTGCATGGATGCGAGCGACCTCTTCAGAAGAGACTATCGTGGCTGAGCCTGTGACTTCATACCAACCCGCAGATGCAACTTGACTCCACAAACTGACATAAAAAGTTGATAACAAGATAAGTAGAGATTTTTTCATGTTTATTTACCAAGTTGGTTCATTTTTTGCTTATTAAAACTTAGCGGATTTAGGTGTTGCCTTTCAAAACGATTACACAGTTTGAAAAGCAAGGAATGTTCCACTTTTAGAAGAGAGCTAAAAGATTCGACATTTTAAGCCTTAATGTATCGGAGATTAGAGAATGAAAAAATGGCTATTGCTAGTGCCCGTGGTGTTTCTCACCGCCTGTGCCTATGCTCCAATTTATAATGGTAAAGAACCTTATTCAGGCTCACAATTTATGTTGATGGAGAGTCCGCGTCATACTCTTGACTTCTTTGTTGAGAGCTTGACGGAAGATTTAATGATCTCCAATACGAGTGTTTCGGCACGGACACCGATTGCCGTGACCTCTTTTGTCGATCTGCAGAATATGGATGCAAGTAACTGGTTGGGTAATTCAGTCTCGGAAGGGTTTATCCATCAATTTCAACGTCGCGGATTTAAAGTGATTGATTTCAAAACCACTGGGTCGATTCAAGTAACGCAGCAGGGTGACTTTGCATTTAGCCGCGATTGGAAGGATCTCGCTCAAGAACAAGACATCCAATATGTGTTGACTGGCACTATGCTACGTCAAGAAGGTGGGGTATTAGTCAATGCCCGTGTGGTGGGGATGCAATCGCGTGTGGTTGTTGCAACGGCGCAAGGCTTCTTACCGGCGGATCGTATTGGTCGAGATTTAGACACACTCAATAGTATTCGTACTCAAGATGGTGTACTTATACGTTCAGACCCAACTATTACTCAACCTTACACGGTTATATTGCGTCCATAGGTGGTGACATGAAAAAACTATTTCTCCTCGCGGTGGTATTGATAATGGTGGGGTGTCAGCCATTAAATAACATGCGTCCGGATGACTTTCTGACGGCGGTGGGTTATGCCAGTATTGGTGAACAGATCGGCCGCAATGAAGAAGAAAAGCAAGTGCGTGCGATGCGTGCTTCTAAGATTGATGCATACCGAGAATTGGCAGAACAAGTTTATGGTATGCGCGTCAGTGGCCGGGCTGATTTAAAAGATCAACGTTTAGGAACGGAATTAACCTCTGGCGCTGTGGATGGGGTGATTCGTGGTGCCGAAGTGGTGCGCAGCTATAAAGTGGGTGACAGTTATGTCACAGAGTTACGCCTTGATATCCAGAAGATGAATAAGTTGCGCGATTACGGCGAAGTGCAACAAGTTCCAGAAAAACGACAACAAACCCTGTTCTAAATTTCTTCTCTCTCCGATAACAAAAAAGCGGCAATTATGATTGCCGCTTTTTTGTTATCGGTATCAATCGGCTTTAGGCTTTGATGTTAGTGCCCAAGGTTGTCACGTTCTTAGTTTGGCCTTCAGCGGTATAAGTCATACCGAGCTTTCCTTGTGACTGTTGCATCATATTATTGAGTTTATTGAAACTGAGTTGTGCTCGCTGCAATGCTTGGCCATTGATGTCATTTTCTTGTTGGCATACGCTGATAAGTTCACGGATTTTATCAACCAGAGGGCTCAACTCTGGATCCGTGGTTAGGCTATCTACATCAGGGTGGCGACGAACACGTTCATCGGTGGTTTGAAGTTGCTCAATCAAGGTGACTTTTTGCTTGGCAATGAGCTCAATATCTTTCGACACTCGGTTGGCAATCGCTTGTTTTTCTTGCGCAAGAACATCACTCAATTCTAGAGCGCTTTTATATTGAAACTCGATTAATCCTAGTAGTGCCGCCATAAGTTATGATCTCGAGGTTACAGCCCGCCGAACTCTTTTTCAAACTTCATCATGTTGTCCGCGAGTTTTTCTGGGTTTACAGTATAAGAACCGTTCGCAATCGCTTCTTTTATCGCCGCGACTTTTGCCTTATCAAAGCTAGGTTGGGCTGCCATTTGAGTATGCATTTCACCCATTGCCTTACCTTGTGAGCTAAGAGAAACGGCGTCTTGTGCGACGCTAGACTTCTTCGCCGAGTCAGAGCCACTAGTTGGACTGCTTTCACTGTTGTTACGCACGGACCCTCTCGTTGATGAAGTAGAGAGAGGCTGTCCCGAACGTACGTTATCGATACCTGCCATAGTTGAGCCTTTTTTGAAGATAGATGCTTGTACTGTCAATATCGACTATTACAGCCTGAACTTTAGCTTTTTTTTCATTCAGCTAAAAGATCACTGTTACTTCAGAAATTCCAGTTACACGTCCTTCGATTATACGATTGGATTTGCTATTTTTCACTCTTATCTGTTCACCGAGTGAACCATCTGTGAGTGCGACCCCTTTTGTGGTGATGGTCATGCCTGATCTGGTTGCTCTAATGGTTACGGTTTCACTACGGCACACCACGCAAATATCGCGCTCTTCAAGAATTTCACCTGAATGAAGGTTTTTCTTTGTTTTTGCGCCAATGACGGCGTCAATTGAGGAAAAGCCTTGCCGCCTAAAGCGTTGCAGGTCTACCATACTAATAGTGACATCTTGTGGTGAAATAAGCTGCCCTCGTGATAGTGCAGTGGTCAACACGACTTGAGGGCCAGTACGGGTCAAACGCACAGGGACGTAAATTCTCCAGTCTTCATCGAGACATTCGACGAGCACAGTAATGTTACTTGCACTAGGATTACTAGAAGAAGACGAAGTTTTGAGGCCTGCCGGGCAATCGGTTGCAAAGATCCGAGAGTCGATATCGGCAGCAGAAACTTCGAGTGTGCCACCAGTAGGCCACTCAACAGTGGAAAGTATGTACTCTTGCGCAGCCAGTTGAATATTTTCAATTTGGCTCTCTGTTGCAGATGTAGCTGAAAAACTAAAGAAAAAGAACAAAAAGCCGATAGACTTATAAAACTTTTTATAGAAAGCTCTACAATTAGTTATGGATAATGAGCAGAAGGTCGATTTAGGATGTTTCATTCTTTTTCTCATCTGTTTTCATGGCGTAAAGTAGACTACCATTTTTTTGCATGAAGTTTGAGATGGAGATGAGCTTATGACGGGTATTCTTGATTCAGTGAATCAGCGTACGCAACTCGTCGGTCAAAACCGATTAGAACTCCTAACGTTTCGCTTAATGGGGCGCCAGCGTTATGGAATCAATGTATTTAAAGTAAAAGAGGTTCTGCAGTGCCCTAAGCTCACTTCAATGCCAAACTTACATCGTCTTGTTAAAGGGGTGGCTCATATACGAGGCCATACAGTTTCAGTTATCGATTTAAGTTTGGCGGTTGGCGGCAGGCCGACCACTGATGTTGAAAAAGCGTTTGTAGTGATTGCCGAGTTTAACCGCACGATTCAAGCCTTTTTGGTTACCTCGGTTGAGCGTATTATCAACATGCATTGGGAGGCGATTCTTCCTCCTCCAGATGGTGCAGGTAAGTCTAACTATTTAACCGCGGTTACTAATATCGATAACGAGCTAGTCGAAATTCTTGATGTTGAGAAGATCCTTGCAGAAATCGCACCAGTTGATGAAACTATGGATGCATCAATTGGTGAAGAAATTGCGCAGGTCGAAACAGAGAAAGAGATTGTTCGCCGTATTTTAATTGCGGATGACTCAACTGTTGCTCGTAAACAGGTCGAACGTGCGATTGTATCACTGGGTTTTGAAGCTGTTTCCGTCATTGACGGCAAACAAGCTTACGAAAAGTTGCTGGAAATGGCGGCCGAAGGCAGTATCTACGAACAGATTTCGTTGGTTATTTCCGATATAGAAATGCCAGAAATGGATGGTTACACATTAACAGCAGAAATAAGACGTAACCCTGATCTTAAAGACCTTTATGTTATTCTGCATTCATCACTAAGTGGTGTGTTTAACCAAGCGATGGTGGAGCGAGTTGGTGCGAATTCATTTATAGCCAAATTTAATCCAGATGAGCTTGGTAATGCAGTAAAAGCTGCACTTACAAAATAAAAAGAGACATTAATGACAGCGATAACTATAAGCGATCAAGAATATCGTGATTTCAGCCGCTTTTTAGAGTCACAGTGCGGTATTGTTCTTGGCGATAGCAAACAATACTTAGTGAGAAGTCGTTTGAGTCCTCTGGTAACTAAGTTCAAGTTGACCTCATTGTCAGATTTGCTCAGAGATGTTGTTACTGGGCGTAATCGTGAACTGCGTGTTGCCGCCGTGGATGCCATGACAACCAACGAGACGCTATGGTTTCGTGATACCTATCCGTTTGAAGTGTTAGCGAATAAGCTGTTGCCGGAAGTGGCGGCAAACAAGCGCCCGATCAAAATTTGGTCGGCGGCAAGCTCTTCAGGCCAAGAGCCTTATTCAATGGCAATGACGATACTGGAAACTCAGCAGCGTAAGCCGGGTATGTTGCCAAGCGTGTCGATTACTGCGACGGATATTTCTGCCAGTATGTTGGATATGTGCCGAGCTGGGGTGTATGACAATCTTGCTCTCGGTCGAGGCCTCTCTCCTGAACGTCGACGCCAATTCTTTGAAGATGCGGGTGATGGACGTATGAAAGTAAAAGATAACGTCAAGCGCTTGGTTAACTTCCGGCCACAAAACTTGATGGACAGCTACGCATTACTTGGTAAATTTGACATTATCTTCTGCCGTAACGTACTGATTTACTTCTCACCAGATATGAAATCTCAAGTATTAAATCAAATGGCCAATAGTCTTAACCCTGGAGGCTATCTGTTACTCGGAGCTTCTGAGTCACTCACTGGGCTGACTGATCGTTTTGAAATGGTACGCTGTAATCCAGGTATCATTTACAAGCTGAAGTAAACTATCGTTGTCTTATTATAACGCCCAGTAAGTCTGCTGGGCGTTCTTGTTTGTGCTTTCGTCTACCATCTATACTACCTAGTAACTCATCTCTTACACTGTGAGCTAAATTACTACGCTATAAAGTTGGCGCAGTTATTGCTCAATCAATCACAGAAAGCAAATTGAACAGAAGTTTAAAGTTGGTACGCAAATTGCTTTTATTTTTACAGTAACGGTCAGTTCTTTGAGTAGAGGTCAACATGGCTATTTCTTTTGACAATGCATTAGGTATCCACCAATACACGGTGGGCGTACGCGAGCGCAATGCTGAGGTGGTTTCCACCAATATTGCTCAAGCGAATACACCTGGATATAAGTCTAAAGGGATGGACTTTCAAAAGGCACTACAGGCGGCAACATCAGAGGCAAGTATTGGACTTAGCCGTACTGATAGTCGGCACATACCTGCCTCTACTCGGGTGACAGGCGAAGTGATGTATCGTCTTCCGACACAGCCTGACACCGGTGATGGCAATACGGTGGATGTGGATCTAGAACGTAACTTGTTTATGCAAAACCAAATCCGCCACCAAGCGTCGCTTGACTTCTTAGGAAGTAAATTCAAGAACTTAACGAAAGCTATAAAAGGGAGTAACTAGATGAGCTTATTTAATGTATTCAATGTAACTGGTTCTGCCATGAGCGCTGAATCTGTTCGTCTAAATACGACCTCGAGCAATTTGGCCAATGCTGACAGTATTTCGAGCTCTGCAAAAGATACTTATAAAGCGCGTCATGCGGTATTCGGTGCTGAGTTAAGTAAGGCAAAGTATGGCCGCGACCATACCGTGCCAGTGAAAGTGATGGGTATTGTCGAAAGTGATAAACCGCTGAGTGCGGAGTACAACCCAGAGCACCCTCTTGCAAATGACGAGGGCTACATATACAAGCCCAACGTCAATGTAATGGAAGAGATGGCGAATATGATCTCTGCTTCTCGTTCTTACCAAACGAATGTTCAAGTAGCAGATTCAAGTAAACAAATGCTGCTGCGTACGCTGCAGATGGGTCAATAGGAGATAGAGTATGGCCGGAGACATTAATAATGTTGGTCCAAGTAGCTTGTCTTATATTGATCAGCTTAAACAGCTTCAGGACAAGAATAAGCCAGATGAGACAACGGGTAAGCAAAATCTTAAACAAGAAGATTTCTTATCGCTACTCACTAAGCAACTTGCCCAGCAAGACCCATTTAAGCCGGTTAGTAATGACCAAATGATTGCGCAAATGGCGTCGTTCGCGACCGTTGATGGTATTGGCAAAATGAACAATCAGTTCGAAACGCTCAATGCATCAATGACCTCAAACCAAGCGCTGCAAGCGTCTTCATTAGTCGGACGTGATGTATTGGTTCCAGGCGCGGCAGGCGTGAAAAAAGATGACGGCAGTATGGCTGCCATGGTCAAGCTTCCACAGTCGGTTGATAACCTGATGGTGAGAATCGAAGACCAAATGGGTCAGTTAGTTCGTACTTTTGACGTTGGTTCTAAGCCACCAGGTGATAGCCGCGTTGAATGGGATGGAAAAGATCAAAACGGTAATCCATTGCCGGCTGGCAAATACAAGGTGAAAGCCGCGGGTTTGCTAGATGGAGCAGCGAAAGAGTTTGAGGTTTCGACCTATGCAAACGTCAATAGCGTCCTGTTAGGTAAAGGCGATGGTAACGTACTACTCAATCTGGCTGGCTTCGAGTCGCCAGTTCGACTTGCTGAAGTACTAGAAGTTGGCAAAGCGTAGCTCGTCATAAACTAGATATGCTAGCTAGATAGGAGATTTTGGAATGTCATATGTTGCATTAAGCGGTCTGTCCGCTGCTCAGTTAGATCTGAACACAACCAGTAACAACATTGCGAACGCGAACACATTCGGCTTTAAAGAGTCTCGTGCGGAGTTTGGCGATGTTTACTCGAACTCACTTTTTACTCATGCGAAGACAACTCCGGGGCAAGGTGTACAAGCGGCCCAAGTTGCTCAGCAATTCCATGAGGGGTCGAGTATTTATACCAACAACCCGATGGACTTACGTATCTCTGGTACAGGCTTTTTTGCCGTCGCCAAAGACAAACTCACCCCTACGTCCAATGAGTTAACTCGAAACGGTGCATTTCACCTCAATAAAGATAACTACATGGTAACGGCAAATGATGAGTTTTTGCTTGGCTATCAGGTAAACCCAGATACAGGGGACGTGCTTTCGTATGAACCGTCACCAATCAACATTCCAAAAGAGTTCGGTAAACCAAAACAGACCTCGAACATCGAGGTTGGGGTTAACCTGCCAGCAGGTGGGGACCTAAAAGATCCCACATTGTTTGATTATTCCGACCCTGAAACGTACAACCGTTCTACGTCATCAACAATTTATGACTCTATGGGACAGTCGTACAAGATGACGACCTACTATCTCAAAGATCAGACTCAAGCAAACACTTGGCAGACGTACTATACCGTAACGGATAGTGCTGGTGAGAAACCTTTGAATATCGTTGGTGGTGATGCGACGGCGCCAACGGGGCATGTGGGCCACACAATGAGGTTCAATAACGACGGTACGCTAGCAAGCTTGAATAATGGGCAGAATATTGTCTCTGAGCAGTTAGGTGCGGGTGCAAACCCAATTGATCTGAACGGTGCAGATATCACACAGACCCTGTCGTTTGGCCTTGATAGCGCGACTCAGTTTGCTGCGCCATTTGAGTTGACCAAGTTTGATGAAGACGGTGCGACAACGGGCTTCTTAACTAAAGTTGACTTTGATGAAAATGGTAGCGTCCTTGGTACTTACTCTAATGGTGAAGCGATCACTTTAGGTCGTGTTGGCATGGTACGAGTGGCTAACGAGCAAGGTCTAGACAAAAAAGGTGGAACCCAATGGGATTCAACTCAAATGTCTGGAGCCAAAATTTGGGGTGAATCGAACAAGGGATCATTCGGTACCATTAACAGTGGTACGCTTGAGCAGTCTAACATCGATATGACTCAAGAGTTGGTAGACTTGATCTCTGCTCAACGTAACTTCCAAGCAAACTCTCGTTCGTTAGAAGTGCACAACCAAACACAACAAAACATCCTGCAGATTCGCTAATTATTATCGCGAGTAATACGTCGCAGTAAATAGAAAGCTGGTGGCAAACATCAGCTTTCTATTGTTGCCGCCAATGGCAACATACCTTCCTTTCATCTTCATGAATACTTGCCGCATTGTCACTAAGTCTCTGATATATAAAGTTAACAAAAGCTGGCACATCTATTGCTTGTATCACTATGAATAGTGATTTTTGGAGCAAATTATGGATCGTGCACTGTTTCTAGCAATGAGCGGCGCCAAGCAAAACATGCAAGCGTTGCAGCTTAGAGCCAACAACTTAGCGAACGTCAGTACCACGGGTTTCCGTGCTGATTTGGCGCAAGCTCGCTCTATGCAGGCGTATGGCGAAGGTCTTCCGAGCCGTGTATTTAGCATGACAGAGCGTCCAGGCCATAATTTTCAACAAGGCAGTGTCATCACCACCGGTCGTGATCTCGATGTCACAATTCAAGGTGAGGGATGGATTGCCGTGATGGATAAGACGGGGAAAGAGGGTCTTACACGTAATGGTAACTTCACTATTGATGCTAACGGCCTATTGACTAACGGTAACGGTAACTTAGTGCTGGGCGAAACGGGGGCTCCGATTACCTTACCGATTCCAATCAGCAAAGTGGAGATCGGCAACGACGGTACTATTTCTGTTGTGCCACAAGGTGCTCCGGCCGATGCGATTGAAGTTGTCGACCGCATCAAGTTAACCCGCAACAATAATCAATCACTATTCAAAGATATCAATGGCTTATTCCGCGCCAAAGATCCTAATGCGGCATACGAAGCAGATGCCGGTGTCAAACTGCTCACAGGGGCAATTGAAGGCAGTAATGTCAACGCCATTGGCGAAATGACGAGCCTGATTGACTTGCAACGTCAGTTTGAAATGCAAGTGAAAATGATGAGCACAGCAGAAGAGATGGACAAAGCGTCGAACTCTTTGCTTCGTATGAGCTAATAGATTTTTAGGAGAAGGTTATGCATCCGGCATTGTGGGTTAGTAAAACGGGCTTAGACGCCCAGCAAACCAATATTTCAACGATTTCAAACAACTTAGCGAACGCCTCGACGATCGGTTTCAAAAAAAGCCGCGCTGTGTTTGAAGATCTGTTTTATCAAAATATCAATCAGCCAGGTGGTCAATCATCGCAAAATACCGAGCTACCAACGGGCTTAATGTTAGGTGCGGGATCTAAAGTAGTTGCGACACAAAAAGTCCACACACAAGGCAACACTCAAACGACCAATAACAGCCTCGATATGATGATTGAAGGTGACGGTTTTTTCCAAATTTTGATGCCCGATGGCAATATCGGTTACACACGTAATGGTCAGTTTACCGTCAACGATGAAGGTGTCGTGGTCACGTCAGGGGCGGGGTATTCCCTTGAACCAGAGATTGCCATTCCAGACGATGCCATCAGCATCACCGTTGGTAATGATGGTGAAGTCTCAGTACGAGTTCGTGGACAGCAAGATAACCAAGTTGTCGGTCAGATTGCCACTGTAGATTTCATTAACCCGGGCGGTTTAGAGCCTATCGGGCAGAACTTGTACCTACCAACAGGCGCTAGTGGCGACCCACAAGAAGGTGTACCTGGCTTTGACGGTTTTGGTGAGGTCAGACAATCCATGCTAGAGACGTCAAATGTAAATGTCACTGAAGAGTTAGTGAATATGATCGAAGCGCAACGTGTCTACGAAATGAACTCTAAAGTCATCTCAGCCGTCGACAAAATGATGAGCTTTGTCAACCAACAGCTATAACGCAAATACGGGGATAATGTTATGAACAGATTACTTGCGTTAGTACTAGTTGCGGTGATGTCGGGTTGTTCCATGCTTGAGCCGCCGATTGAGACTCCGGATATCGTTCAAGGTACAACGAATGTTGATGCGGTTGAAGGCGATAAGTCAGACCAAGATGATACGGGGATGATTGACGCCTTACGCGGCCGGACCGATCCCGTTCCCGGTGACCCTGCCTGGGCGCCGATTCACCCCAAACACCAACCTGAACATTATGCGGCAGAAACAGGTTCACTGTTTAATACTGCCAGTACCAGTAGTTTGTATGATGATTATAAGCCGCGTGGTATTGGCGATATTATTACCGTGACTTTGGACGAACAGACCAAAGCGGCCAAAAGTTCGGACGCGGATCTGTCAAAAAACAACGATGCTTCTATGGACCCACTGGAAGTCGGCGGACAGCAACTTAACTTGGGCGACTACAATTTCTCGTACAACTTGAGTAACGACAATCAATTTAGTGGTAGTGCTGCGGCAAATCAAAGTAACAGTATTTCAGGCTCCATCACGGTCGAAGTGATTGAAGTTTTGGGTAACGGTAACCTAGTGATTCGCGGGGAGAAATGGCTAACCTTAAACACCGGGGATGAATACATTCGCCTTAGTGGCACAATTCGTCCTGATGATATTGATTATGAAAACACCATTGCGTCTACCCGTATTTCTAACGCAAGAATTCAGTATTCTGGCTCTGGTACACAACAAGATATGCAAGAGCCGGGCTTCTTGGCACGATTCTTTAATGTCTCTCTATAACGCCCTGTGATGCCGCTTTTTTGGCGCGCAGTGAAACACGGCCAAGGTTAGAGAATAGGTAAGATTATGAAAAAGTGTTTGCTCCTTATTACAAGTTGGTTGCTTATCGCCACTTCCGTGCAGGCTGCGAGAATTAAAGATGTTGCGCAGATCGCCGGAGTACGTAGTAACCAATTGGTCGGCTACGGCTTAGTTACTGGTCTGCCGGGAACCGGCGAGAGTACACCTTTTACTGATCAAAGCTTTAATGCCATGTTGCAAAAATTCGGCATTCAATTGCCACCAGGTACTAAGCCTAAAACAAAGAACGTGGCGGCCGTGATTGTAACAGCAGAATTACCGGCATTTTCTAAGCAAGGCCAGACTATCGATGTCACCGTTTCGTCTGTCGGTGCTGCCAAAAGCTTACGTGGCGGCACCTTAATGCAAACAATGCTTAAAGGTCTCGATGGGCAAATCTATGCCGTCGCGCAAGGCAACCTTGTGGTGAGTGGCTTTAGTGCGACTGGCGCTGATGGTTCCAAGATTGTGGGTAATAACCCAACGGCAGGGATGATTTCTAATGGTGCGATTGTCGAACGAGAAATCCCAACCCCATTTGGCCGTGGTGATTACATTACGTTCAATTTACTCGACTCTGATTTTACCACCGCTCAACGCATGGCGGATGCAGTGAACAACTTCCTTGGTCCACAGATGGCCTCAGCGGTCGATGCGACGTCAGTGAAAGTGCGCGCACCGCGTGACGTGACCCAGCGCGTGGCTTTTCTCTCAGCGATAGAGAATCTAGAGTTTAATCCTGCCGATGGCGCAGCAAAAATTATTGTTAACTCACGTACAGGCACCATCGTGGTGGGTAAACATGTTCGACTTAAACCTGCAGCGGTCACTCATGGCGGTATGACGGTCGCCATTAAAGAGAACTTAAATGTCAGCCAACCGAATGCGTTTGGCGGCGGTGAGACGGTTGTGGTTCCAGATACCGAGATCGAAGTGACAGAAGAGCAAGGGAAAATGTTCAAGTTTGAGCCCGGTTTGACTTTGGACGACCTAGTGCGTGCTGTCAATGAGGTGGGTGCTGCACCTTCAGACTTAATGGCGATTTTGCAAGCATTAAAGCAAGCGGGCGCGATTGAAGGACAATTGATTGTTATCTAAGGAACAATAAGATGATAAACAATGGTAACGATATTGGATTTATCCATGACATTTCAAGCTTAGATAAGTTGCGTAAGCAAGCCGTTAATGATGAAGACGGCGGTGAACAGGCGGCACTAAACGCCGCGGCTAAGCAGTTTGAAGCGATTTTTACTTCGATGTTGTTTAAATCGATGCGCGACGCTAACTCGACATTTGAGTCAGGGTTGATGGACAGTCAGAATCAGCAGTTTTATCGTCAGATGATGGATGAGCAGATGTCGTCTGAACTTAGTGCATCGGGATCACTTGGCCTGGCTGATATGATCGTTGCTCAACTGACTTCGGGTAATATTGAAAATGAGAACGCTAACAGCCGCAATACTAACTTTGAAGCTTTAATGGGGAAAGTTGATGCGGTTCGTGATGAAAGAGTGCGCACGACCACAGTAAGCCAGTCAGAGCCGGTTCAGTCGTCTCGCTTTGACTCACCGGAGTCTTTCGTTGCCTCAATGAAGCCTTACGCCGAAAAAGCGGCGCGTGCACTTGGCGTTGATTCTTCTTTGCTGTTGGCACAGGCGGCATTAGAAACGGGTTGGGGGCAGAAAGTGCTCAATAATTCACGTGGTAGCAGCAATAATCTATTCAACATTAAGGCGGATAGAAGCTGGAATGGCGATAAGGTAGCAACACAAACACTAGAATACCATCAAGGGGTTCCGGTTAAAGAGAGTGCCGCGTTTCGTTCATACGCTAACTACGAAGAGAGCTTTAATGATTATGTGCGTTTCCTCAACAAAAATCCACGTTACACCACGGCGCTGCGCCACGGTGGAAATGATGAACAATTTATTCGCGGTATTCATCAGGCGGGGTACGCCACTGATCCCGCTTATGCGGATAAAGTATTAAGTGTCAAAGCGCGTATCGATCAAATGTAATCAAACTCACCTGCAGGTGAGTTTGTTTTTATCCCCCATTATTACCTCCACCTCGCGGTTATCCTGCTCACCTCTTTAACCGACTAATCGGTATTCTTTTACTCTCTGGCATACATTTTGCTTTTATCTATTTAGATACTCAGCTAACGCTGATTTTTAAAGGGTTATTGGGGGCAATATGGCGTCTGATCTACTGAATCTTGGTGCGCAAAGCGTATTAACGGCTCAGAGACAACTAAACACCACCGGTCATAACATCTCTAATGTAAATACAGAGGGTTATAGCCGCCAGTCGGTGATACAAGGCACAAATATGCCGCGCCAATACGGTGGGGAAACCTATGGTATGGGTGTCCATGTGGAAAAAGTTCGCCGCTCATGGGATCAATTTGCCGTTAACGAGTTAAATGTCTCGACCACCAGTTACGCCAATAAAGTCGATAATGAAGAGAATCTAGAAATGTTGTCTAACATGCTCTCTTCGGTTGCATCGAAAAAAATTCCTGAAAACCTCAACGAATGGTTCGATGGCGTGAAGTCGTTGGCCGATAGTCCTAACGATGTTGGTGCGCGTAAAGTAGTACTAGAGAAAGCCGATCTCATTACCCAAAACCTTAATGACTTTCACGAAACGATTCGTCGTCAGTCGGATGTGGCTAACAAAAAACTCGATTTAGGTATCGAGCGAGTGAATCAACTTGCGGTCGAAATTCGTGATTTACACCGTTTGATGATGCGTACGCCAGGGCCGCACAACGACCTGATGGATACACATGAAAAACTGATCGCCGAACTGTCTGAGTACACTAAAGTCACGGTCACGCCGCGTAAAAACGCCGAAGGGTTTAATGTCCATATTGGTAACGGTCACACCTTAGTATCGGGGACAGAAGCCAGTGAACTGAAAATGATTGACGGTTACCCTGATGTTCATCAACGCCGACTGGCAATGATCGAAGGCAAGGGCATTAAATCCATTACCACCAAAGACATTGACGGAAAAATTGGTGCGATGCTCGCCATGCGCGATGAAAAAATTCCACAATTAATGGATGAGCTTGGCAAGTTGGCAACCTCATTCTCGTACGAAGTGAATAAACTGCAATCGCAAGGTCTGGATTTGCGCGGCAACCTTGGTAGCTTGATATTTACCGACGTTAACTCAGATATTGTTGCTAAGTCGCGAGTGGTGACCCCATCCAATTCTAATGCCGATTTAGCGGTTTATATTGAAGATACCAGTCAGTTAGTCGGTGGTGAGTACTCATTGCAATACAACGATGGTGACTATTACATCACTCGCCCTTCCGGTGAACAGTTTGTCGCGTCGGTTGTCAATGATGCCATCACTTTGGATGGGATTCGAATCGAGATCAACAAAGATTTACAAGCCGGTGAACGGGTGCTATTACGCCCGACTCGAAGTGGCGCCGCACAAATGAAGATGGCAACCGATGATCCGACCAAGATTGCGGCTCAAAGCTTCGAGGCTTCTACGACGTTTGCTCAAGGTAGTGCAAAGTTCACGATGATGGCCGCTGGCGATGTGCGTGAATTCGAAGTCGTGATCTCACCGAAAGGAACTGAGTTTGCTGTAACCGATACCCGTGGCAATCTTTTACTTGGCCCTCAGGCTTACCCTCCTAAAGGTCTGGTAGATGTCCAAGGGACAGTGTTTGAATTAACTGATGGCGCGTTGCCGAACGATAAGTTTACGGCAAACCTTGTCCCATCAGAAGGTGACAACGGCAACTTAAGAAAAATGCTTAACATCCAGACAGATAAAAAGCTAAACGATGGTGAATCAACCATTTTAGATGTTTACCACAATTTAAATACCGACGTTGGTCTACAAATGTCAACGGCTTCACGCCTGACCGATGTCTCCAGGCTAGAGAAAGAGGCGGCACAAGAGCGAGTCGCCTCTATTGCCGGGGTTAACCTTGATGAAGAAGCGGCCAACATGATGAAGTTTCAGCAAGCGTATATGGCCTCTTCACGGATCATGCAGGCGGCCAACGACACCTTTAACACCATCTTGGCGTTGAGATAGGAGGCATAAGTGATGAATCGTATTTCGAGCTTCCATAATTATCAATCGGTGCAGAATGACTTCCGTCGCCAAGAGGCAAAAGTGCACCACAACCAAGCTCAACTTGCGTCAGGAAAAAAACTGATGAAGGCGAGTGACGATCCGCTGGCCACCCATTACATTCAAAATATTGGTCAGCAAAAAGAGCAACTACGCCAATTTACTGATGCGATTGTGTTGACTCGTAACCGCTTAGAGCACCATGAAGTGATTATTTCCAATGCGGAACAGTACACCGATGAAGCCAAGCGTACGGTCATGGAGATGATCAATGGGTCACTATCTCCAGAAGACCGCTTAGCCAAACGACGTGAAATTCAAGAATTGGCGGCTAACTTTCTTAACTTGGTCAATGTTCAAGATGAGTCAGGTAACTATATCTTTGCCGGAACCAAGCCGAAGAATCAGCCCTTCTTTAAAGATAAAGATGGCGGTGTGGTTTATGCCGGTGATGACTACCAGCGCAAAATGAAGATTTCCAATAGCCTTGAGATGCCAATTAACGACCCTGGTAGCAAGCTATTTATGGAGATCGATAATCCGTTTGGTGATTTTGAACCCAATTACAATTTGAACGAAGCTTCAGAGTTACTGCTTGAGCGGGCGATTAATCTTAACCCTGATGATAACTCAACGTATAAGGTCACTTTTGTTGACATGCCTGATGGCAAATATGGCTACCAACTTGAAAGAGATGGTTCAGTGGTTAAAGCTGACACGTTTGATCCCGGTAAAGGAATCAAATATGAAGATGTCACCATTCAGGTGAAAGGGCAGATCAGTAAAGGGGATGAAATATCCCTCGAGCCACGCCGCAGTTACAGTATCTTTGAAACCTTTAATGAAGCAATGAAGCTCTCGCAAGGGTCGGTATCGGATGCCTCGAATACCGCCAAGTTACACCAGATAACACAAGAGCTTCATTCCGCATTTATCCACCTTAACAAAGCGCGTACTGATGTTGGTGCACGATTGAATACTTTAGATATTCAAGAAGAGCAGCACGATGATTTCAAAATGACGTTAACCAAGTCGAAAAGCAATTTTGAAGATCTCGATTATGCCGAAGCCATCATTGAGTTTAATGAAAATTCACGAGCTTTGCAGGCATCGCAACAGGCGTTTGGCAAAACCAAAGACCTAACACTATTTAACTATATCTAAGCTCATTGCCTTACGTGCTATGCCGTAAGTGCGAGGTTAGAGAACTGTCTGAGTCAGCAGTGGCAAGGCAGTGGCAACAAAGCGGCAATCGGGTTGCCGCTCAGCATGAACACAAAGCGTTCAATCTGAATAGAACCTGAGCGATATATTTAAGTAACTAATATTTATGGAAATAATATTTTTATTGTTGGTTTCTTAAAACTGGCACACAACTTGAATTGGTTAGTGCAGAGTTAAACAAACAGGTTTTAAGTAGGAGTATTCCTACTTAGCAAGGCATTTACGGTCAGTGCTTCCAAATGAGACTAAGCTGGCCGCTTCGCAAGCACTTGCGAACTCAATAGGAGAGCAAACTATGACCATTAATGTAAACACGAACGTGTCAGCGATGACCGCTCAACGTTACCTGAATAAAGCGACCGGTGATCTTAATACTTCAATGGAGCGTTTGTCTTCGGGTCAAAAGATTAACAGTGCAAAAGATGATGCTGCAGGTCTGCAAATTTCTAACCGTTTGACCGCTCAGTCTCGTGGCTTAGATGTCGCGATGCGCAATGCCAACGATGGTATCTCCATCGCGCAAACGGCGGAAGGGGCGATGAATGAGTCAACATCGATTCTACAACGTATCCGCGACCTATCATTACAGTCTGCTAACGGCACCAACTCGGCGTCAGAGCGTCAAGCTTTACACGAAGAAGTGGCCGCGTTACAAGACGAATTGAACCGTATCGCTGAAACAACGTCATTCGGTGGCCGTAAGCTACTTAACGGCTCATTTGGTGAAGCGTCATTCCAGATTGGTGCCAGTTCAGGTGAGGCAATCATCATGGGCTTGACCAGTGTACGTGCCGATGAGCCACGTATGGGGGGCCAAAGCTTCATTTCTGACCCTGAGAAAGGAAAAGATAAAGACTGGGGAGTCCCTGCGGCGGCGAAAGACCTTAAGTTTGAATTCACGACCAAAGCTGGCGAAGCGATTACCTTAGATATTCTTGCCAAAGAAGGGGATGATATTGAAGAGGTGGCAACCTACATCAATGGTCAAAGTGATAAGCTCACCGCATCAGTTGACGAAAATGGCAGACTGCAGATTTTTGCCGCAGAACCTGATCTAGAAGGCGATCTTAATATCTCGGGTGGTCTGGCTTCAGAGCTTGGTCTTGTCGGTGGCCCAGGAGTGAAAAGCACGGTACAAAGTATTGATGTTCGCTCTGCGGGTGGCGCGCAAAATGCAGTAGGTATTGTTGATGCAGCGCTGCAGTATGTTGATTCACAACGTGCGGATCTAGGTGCGAAGCAAAACCGTTTGAGTCACAGTATCAATAACTTGGCTAACATCCAAGAAAACGTCGAGGCATCGAACAGTCGAATTCGCGATACCGATTTCGCCAAAGAAACGACAGCGATGACCAAAGCACAAATTCTGCAACAAGCAGGTACGTCAATACTTGCTCAAGCAAAACAGTTGCCAAACTCTGCAATGTCATTATTGCAGTAGTGGTCAAGTACTTCACTAGTAGTAGCCTAGACGTAGGGTTAGTGGAGGTTTGACGGCAAACATAAGTGATAAGGTTTTGGGGTTCTCTCTCACACCTACTCCATCACTGGAAACACTTATGTAGCAGGCGGCCAGGCTTTGATCATTTCTCTCGATCTCCAAAGGCTTGGCTACCAAAATAGCCCCGGTTCTCTCAAAGGAAAAGGGGCTTTTTCTTTTTGGTTTCACAATACCCACATCAAGTTATATCCTCCCCGCAGTGCTGTTGAATAATGGCAACCTCTCGACCTATTGGGTCAAAACTTTAGCAATTAATTTCATATCTGCAGATGCCATCAAGCTAAGCTTTATTCGCCGTGAATTTCACACTATTTGACCAATTAGCTCTAAAGTTAATCAATTTTGAGTCGTTAATAAGGTTACTTTGAGAGAACTAATTGGTTTACCGAGACGTCGGAAACCTTCAACTCCGGTCTACGGTAATCAATAGGAGAAACCACTATGGCGGTTAATGTAAACACAAACGTTTCAGCAATGACGGCACAACGCTATCTCAATAGCGCGTCATCTGCTCAGCAAGCGTCGATGGAAAGACTTTCTTCCGGTTTTAAGATCAACAGTGCTAAAGATGATGCGGCAGGTCTACAAATTTCGAACCGTTTGAATGTTCAAAGCCGTGGCTTAGACGTCGCAGTACGTAACGCAAATGATGGTATTTCTATGGCGCAAACGGCTGAAGGTGCCATGAACGAAACCACCAACATTTTGCAACGTATGCGTGACTTATCACTACAATCTGCAAACGGATCTAACTCAAAATCAGAGCGGACCGCGATTCAAGAAGAAATCACGGCACTTAATGATGAGTTAAACCGTATCGCTGAAACGACCTCGTTTGGTGGCAATAAGCTACTTAACGGTACTTTCGCAACCAAGGCTTTCCAAGTTGGTGCGGATAGTGGTGAAGCGGTGATGTTAACGATGAACAATATGCGCAGTGACAATGCCATGATGGGAGGTAACAGCTATGTTGCCGCCAATGGGCAAGGCAAAGACTGGGCAGTTCAAGACGGCGCGAATGACCTTACCATTGCCCTAACGGATAAATTTGGTCAAGAGCAAAACGTAACGATCAACGCTAAATCAGGCGATGATATTGAAGAGTTGGCCACTTACATTAACGGTCAGACAGACCTGGTAAAAGCTTCGGTTGACCAAGATGGAAGATTGCAACTATTTACCGACAATAACAATGTAGATGGCGCTGCGACCTTCAGTGGCAGTCTAGCAGGCGAGCTAAGCATAGGAGAAGCGAAAGCAGTCACGGTTGATAGCATTGATGTCACCAATGTTGGTGGCGCTCAAGAGTCCGTGGCGATTGTGGATGCTGCACTGAAATTTGTTGATAGCCACCGTGCTGAACTTGGTGCATTCCAAAACCGATTCAATCACGCAATCAATAACTTAGAAAACATTAATGAGAACGTTAATGCGTCTAAGAGCCGAATCAAGGATACCGACTTTGCCAAAGAAACAACGGCATTGACAAAATCTCAGATTCTTACGCAAGCATCTAGTTCGGTTCTTGCACAAGCAAAGCAAGCGCCCAACTCAGCGTTGGGGCTTTTAGGCTAAAAAGTTAGTTTTTAGCACACTATAAAGTCATGACTTAATAGAAAATCCAGCGTTGGCTGGATTTTTTTTGCGCGTTTATAATGCCGTAACGGATAGATCAGACAGAAAATAGCCAAGGGGAGGAGAACGAGGTAAGTGAGAGTGAAATGGCCATTTGGCTATTACTAATTAACAATGCTAAGAAAAGCGTGATGCGCAGAAAAAACAAAACCCAGCATAAAGCTGGGTTCGTTAAAGAATGGTGCGGACGGAGAGACTTGAACTCTCACACCTTGCGGCGCCAGAACCTAAATCTGGTGCGTCTACCAATTCCGCCACGTCCGCAGCATGTACTGTAGTCATCTAGAAAAATTGGCGAATTCTAGCGACGTTGTATTAATGGTGGCTACGACGGGATTCGAACCTGTGACCCCATCATTATGAGTGATGTGCTCTAACCAGCTGAGCTACGTAGCCATACATAAATATTGTTAAATTAAGATGGTGCGGACGGAGAGACTTGAACTCTCACACCTTGCGGCGCCAGAACCTAAATCTGGTGCGTCTACCAATTCCGCCACGTCCGCGTCTTAATCTGTAACTAAACGAGTAATTGGTATAACTCAGCTTAGTATTGTCTGCCTGACCAACGAGTTGATCAACCATTGTAAATAATGGCAGGGCTACCTGGATTCGAACCAGGGAATGGCGGCATCAAAAGCCGCTGCCTTACCGCTTGGCGATAGCCCTGCAGAAAACAACGATAAACGTTATTGTCTAGGTTTCTTTCATAGAAAGAATGGTGCGGACGGAGAGACTTGAACTCTCACACCTTGCGGCGCCAGAACCTAAATCTGGTGCGTCTACCAATTCCGCCACGTCCGCGTTTTAATCTGTAACTAAACGAGCAATTGGTATAACTCAGCTTAGTATTGTCTGCCTGACCAACGAGTTGATCAACCATTGTAAATAATGGCAGGGCTACCTGGATTCGAACCAGGGAATGGCGGCATCAAAAGCCGCTGCCTTACCGCTTGGCGATAGCCCTGCAGAAAACAACGATAAACGTTATTGTCTTGGTTTCTTTCAAAGAAAAAATGGTGCGGACGGAGAGACTTGAACTCTCACACCTTGCGGCGCCAGAACCTAAATCTGGTGCGTCTACCAATTCCGCCACGTCCGCGTCTTAATCTGTAACTAAACGAGTAATTGGTATAACTCAGCTTAGTATTGTCTGCCTGACCAACGAGTTGATCAACCATTGTAAATAATGGCAGGGCTACCTGGATTCGAACCAGGGAATGGCGGCATCAAAAGCCGCTGCCTTACCGCTTGGCGATAGCCCTGCAGAAAACAACGATAAACGTTATTGTCTAGGTTTCTTTCATAGAAAGAATGGTGCGGACGGAGAGACTTGAACTCTCACACCTTGCGGCGCCAGAACCTAAATCTGGTGCGTCTACCAATTCCGCCACGTCCGCGTTTTAATCTGTAACTAAACGAGCAATTGGTATAACTCAGCTTAGTATTGTCTGCCTGACCAACGAATTGATCAACCATTGTAAATAATGGCAGGGCTACCTGGATTCGAACCAGGGAATGGCGGCATCAAAAGCCGCTGCCTTACCGCTTGGCGATAGCCCTGCAGAAAACAACGATAAACGTTATTGTCTAGGTTTCTTTCATAGAAAGAATGGTGCGGACGGAGAGACTTGAACTCTCACACCTTGCGGCGCCAGAACCTAAATCTGGTGCGTCTACCAATTCCGCCACGTCCGCGTTTTAATCTGTAACTAAACGAGCAATTGGTATAACTCAGCTTAGTATTGTCTGCCTGACCAACGAATTGATCAACCATTGTAAATAATGGCAGGGCTACCTGGATTCGAACCAGGGAATGGCGGCATCAAAAGCCGCTGCCTTACCGCTTGGCGATAGCCCTGCAGAAAACAACGATAAACGTTATTGTCTTGGTTTCTTTCATAGAAAGAATGGTGCGGACGGAGAGACTTGAACTCTCACACCTTGCGGCGCCAGAACCTAAATCTGGTGCGTCTACCAATTCCGCCACGTCCGCAGCATGTTCTGTAGTCATCTAGAAAAATTGGCAAATTCTAGCGACGTTGTATTAATGGTGGCTACGACGGGATTCGAACCTGTGACCCCATCATTATGAGTGATGTGCTCTAACCAGCTGAGCTACGTAGCCACTCGTGAGCGAGACAATATAAACCTTCGCGCTCTTAGTGACAAGCCCTTTTTGTGAAAGGCTTAACACTTTAAATATGGCAGGGCTACCTGGATTCGAACCAGGGAATGGCGGCATCAAAAGCCGCTGCCTTACCGCTTGGCGATAGCCCTACAGCTATAGCTTAACGCTATAAATAATGGTGCGGACGGAGAGACTTGAACTCTCACACCTTGCGGCGCCAGAACCTAAATCTGGTGCGTCTACCAATTCCGCCACGTCCGCATCTATTCCTAAACACTTTCGTAAAAGCAGTTAGGAATGGTGGCTACGACGGGATTCGAACCTGTGACCCCATCATTATGAGTGATGTGCTCTAACCAGCTGAGCTACGTAGCCATACCTTATTTTGTTCTTTCCGATTCGTTGCCTTATCGTCGGGAACGGCGCGCATTATGCGAAGTTGAGACAAAGGCGTCAATAGTTTTTTTGAATAAATCCTCAGAAATCAACTGTTCGGTTTCTTTTTAAACAAAGAGGCGTGTTAATGATCGAAAAGTGATAACAAACCAACGCTCGAAGCGTGGTTTAATTTGCAACTTTGTTGGGATAAAACAAAAAAGCCAGCGAAATGGCTGGCTTTTAAAGTCAAAGACTTGGAGTGATATTACACGTTGAAGCGGAAGTGGATAACATCGCCATCTTTAACGATGTATTCTTTGCCTTCCAAACGCCATTTACCGGCATCTTTCGCGCCATTTTCGCCGTTGTAGGTAATGAAATCATCATAGCCTACGACCTCTGCGCGGATAAAACCTTTTTCGAAGTCTGTGTGGATTTTACCTGCTGCTTGAGGTGCGGTTGCCCCCACAGGAATAGTCCAAGCGCGAACTTCTTTAACACCTGCAGTAAAGTAGGTGTGTAGCGTTAGCAGCTCATAGCCTGAACGGATCACACGGTTTAGGCCCGGCTCTTCGATGCCCATGTCAGCAAGAAACTCTTCGCGATCTTCATCGTCTAGTTCAGAAAGCTCAGACTCGATAGCTGCACAGACAGGCACAACCACGTTGTTTTCTTTGTCTGCGAACTCGCGAACCGCGTCTAGGTAAGGGTTATTTTCGAAACCATCTTCATTGACGTTGGCAATGTACATCGTTGGCTTCAGAGTCAGGAAGTTTAGGTAGCCGATTGCTGCCAACTCTTCTTTAGATAGCTCAACTGTACGTGCCATTCCACCTTCAGTTAGGATAGGTAGCAGTTTCTCAAGAACAGTCAGTTCAAACTTCGCGTCTTTATCGCCGCCTTTGGCTTTTTTCGCATTACGTTGAATTGCGCGTTCACATGCGTCGAGATCCGCCATTGCAAGCTCAAGGTTGATAACCTCGATGTCTTCAATCGGTGAAACTTTACCTGCCACGTGAACGATGTTTTCGTTCTCAAAGCAACGTACTACGTGACCAATTGCGTCAGTTTCACGGATGTTGGCTAGGAACTTGTTGCCCAAGCCTTCACCACGAGAAGCGCCCGCGACCAAACCTGCGATATCAACGAATTCCATCGTTGTCGGCAGAATCTTTTGTGGGTTTACGATTTTTGCTAGTGCATCTAAACGTAGATCCGGTACAGGAACAACGCCTGTGTTTGGCTCGATAGTACAGAACGGAAAGTTAGCCGCTTCGATGCCAGCTTTGGTGAGTGCGTTAAACAGAGTTGATTTACCAACGTTTGGTAGTCCAACGATGCCACATTTAAAACCCATGATAGTAACCTTATTCAGCTTTGAACGTGTGTAAACGGTTTTGTGCTTTTGAAAGGCCATCCTTTAGCAGGATGTCTAAACAGCGCACAGATTCGTCTGCGGCTGCTTCAATAAGCTCTTGTTCTTTTGCCGGTGCTTTGCCTAATACAAAGCCGGCGACTTTATCTTTGTGCCCAGGATGGCCAATGCCAATCCGTAAGCGATAGAAATCTTTGCAATTGCCAAGCTTGCTGATGGTATCACGTAGGCCATTGTGCCCCCCATGACCCCCACCTTTTTTAAACTTAGCGACACCCGGAGGTAAGTCCAACTCATCGTGTGCGATCATGATCTCTTCTGGTGTGATCTGGTAAAACTTTGCCATCGCAGCAATGGATTTACCTGAGAGGTTCATAAAGGTCGTCGGGATGAGTAAGCGAAGATCCTGACCATTAACCATGATACGTCCGGTTAAACCGAAAAATTTAGCTTCG
The DNA here is from genome assembly GCF_042940635.1 of Vibrio sp. NH-UV-68. NCBI lineage: Bacteria > Pseudomonadati > Pseudomonadota > Gammaproteobacteria > Vibrionales > Vibrionaceae > Vibrio > Vibrio sp. NH-UV-68. Next base: position 2,294,529 of record NZ_CP134975.1, on the reverse strand, counting down.
TCTTTAAGCGTGACGTTATGAATACGTGCAAGCTCTTCGACCACCCAAGCGCCCGCATTATGGCGAGTTTTGGCATATTCAGGTCCTGGGTTGGCTAGGCCGACAAGAAGTTTAATTGGCTGACTCAAGGTTCGGATCTCTCTTGGAATCTCAAAAAGCGCGGTATGATAGCACACAATTCTCATCTCGGGCGAGGTGAGAAAACTTAAGGCGAGTGAAAATAAAACAACACCCCGAGAATGGGGTGTTGTTGTCAATGCTTAATCGAGCTATCGATTAGTTAAACATGGCTGAGATTGACTCTTCGTTGCTAATACGACGAATAGCTTCAGCTAACATGCGAGAGAGGCTTAGGCAGGTAACTTTACCTGTTGCTTCCATCTCTTTAGGCAGTGTGATTGAGTCAGTAACGATGACTTGATCAAGAACTGAGTTGCCAATGTTCTGCGCTGCATTACCTGAGAAAACAGCGTGAGTTGCGTAAGCAAATACTCGCTTCGCACCGCGTTCTTTCAGCGCTTCCGCAGCTTTACATAGTGTGCCACCTGTATCGATCATATCGTCAACGATGACACAGTCGCGACCTTCAACATCACCGATGAGGTTCATCACTTCAGAAACGTTAGCACGTGGGCGACGTTTATCAACGATAGCAATATCGATATCACCTAACGCTTTTGCCGTTGCACGAGCACGTACCACACCACCAAGGTCAGGAGAAACCACCACTGGGTTTTCTAGGCCACGAGCGTGCATATCTTCAAGCAGTACAGGCGTACCGAAGATGTTGTCTACTGGTACATCGAAGAAGCCTTGGATTTGCTCTGCGTGAAGATCGATAGTCAGAACGCGGTCAACACCAACGTTAGAAAGGAAATCCGCAACAACTTTTGCAGTGATAGGCACACGAGCAGAACGTACACGACGGTCTTGGCGTGCATAACCGAAGTAAGGGATAACTGCAGTAATACGGCCCGCTGAAGCGCGGCGCATTGCGTCAATCATCACTACAAGTTCCATTAGGTTGTCGTTAGTTGGTGCACAAGTTGATTGGATAATGAAAACATCACTACCACGAACGTTCTCGTTGATTTGAACAGCGACTTCGCCATCAGAAAAACGTGAAACACTTGCATCACCAAGAGAGATGTAGAGACGATCAGCAATACGTTGGGCTAGTTCAGGTGTAGCGTTACCAGCAAATAGCTTCATATCAGGCACGGTGGAAACCTCAGGGTTGCGTCCAGTTTTTAAATTGATTGTGTGTGGGCTAAGCATACTTAGCCAATGTCTCATGTAAAGGTGAGACATTCTTGCCTTTTGCCACGAAGGCAGAGACAGTGTCTGGCAGTTTCCCAAGAGCAGATACAGCTTCGTTCTTGCTCGAAAATTCAGCAAAAACGCATGATCCTGTCCCGGTCAACCGCGACGGCGCGTATTGTAGCAGCCATGAAAGTTGCTTATCAACCTCTGGGTACAGCATTCGGACAATTTTTTCGCAATCGTTTTCGTAATTATTGTCAAGAAGTGTTGCCAGCGCACGTTTTGGTGTGTTCCTAGTCAGCTTTGGGTGGTTAAAGATATCTGCAGTTGCAATTGACACGTTAGGACGAACGACTAGATACCAGTTCTCAGCAGGCTCTGCTTTGGTTAATTCCTCACCGACACCCTCTGCAAATGCGGCAAACCCGCGTGTAAATACCGGCACATCGGCGCCGAGCTTTAAGCCAATTTGGGCCAGTTCATCATCAGACAACTTGGTTTGCCATAGATGGTTGAGGGCAACCAAGGTGGTGGCCGCATTTGATGAGCCTCCTCCAATACCACCGCCCATAGGCAGCACTTTATTCAGTTCGATATGCGCCCCAAGGCAACAATCGGCGGCGTTTTGCAAAGCGGTTGCTGCTTGCCAAATGAGATTGTCGTGCAGTGTCACGCCAGGAATGTCGGGCGAGAGCGTGATCTGACCGGATTGATTGGCGGTAATCGTGAGCTCATCACCGTGATCAAGAAACTGAAACAGGGTTTGTAATTCATGATAGCCGTTATCTCTACGTCCAGTGATGTAAAGGAAAAGATTAAGTTTTGCTGGCGAAGGCCAGTGAGTGGTTTCAGTGATCATTGGTTAACCGTCCACTTAGTTATCACAATATTGATCGAAATATCGCCTTGAGTAAGCTTAAGTTTTCTCGGCAACGGCAATAGTATCGCTTGGTGTTGAACGTCTTGATAGGCGAGGTAGTTCAATTGCCACGTTTGGCCCGCGACGCGTTTAGTCAGGGACGCGAGTGTATCCGTTTGATTAAGTTGATAAGCATCCGCGGCGGTCGGGCGACCCAGTAACCATTCATTCAATAACTCGACAGGCAGAGTGAGCCCCGTTAATTGGTGAATAAGCGCCTGCGCGGATTGTGCGCTAAATTGTTGGTCATCATAGGTTTCTACCAATGCTCCATCGGGCGTCACTTTAAGCGCCAACGCCGTCTGGCCAAGAAAAGTCGTCATGCGCAGTTGCGTTAGTTGCGCTGAATAAGACCATTGAAAATTAAGCGACTGTCTCTGTTGTGGTGAGAGGTAGCCCAACTTACCTACGGCTTGGTATTGTTGAATACTGGCTAATCTTTGTTGATGGGTTTGCCACTCAACATTGGTGGTACTATCGAGCGTTGTACAACCGGTGAGATACAGTAGCCCTGCAGTGAGCATGACCAGTGAGCGAAAAAATTGAGTCATTGCTGATTATTTATCCAGTTTTGCCCAAGGTTGGTCCTTACTATATCACCGAAATCACGAACTCTAGAAAACATATCCGCTTTCCCCTTTCAATAAACGGGGCCATCAAGTAAAATTCCGACCTCATTTATCCGTCGCGTGATTCAGAGAAACTAAAATTCATGTCTTTGCTTGCTATAGGTATCAACCATAATACGGCCACTGTCGAACTGCGTGAAAAGGTCGCGTTTGGTCCGGATAAGCTACCTCAAGCACTAGAGCAGCTCAGTCAAAACTTGATGGTAAACGGTAGTGTTATCATTTCGACTTGTAACCGTACTGAAATTTACTGTGATGTAAAAAGTGGCGGCAAAAGTAAAATCATCGATTGGTTGTCTCAATTCCATCAAGCGAGCGCCGAAGAGCTTAAACCCAGTTTATACGTTTATGAAGAACAGGCAGCGATTCGTCATTTGATGCGCGTCTCGTGTGGTCTTGACTCTTTGGTATTGGGTGAGCCGCAGATTCTAGGACAGGTCAAGCAGGCCTATGCCGATTCCCGTCAATATCAGGCCGTCGATTCGGCGATGGATAAGTTGTTTCAAAAAGCGTTTTCGGTCGCCAAACGCGTGCGGACCGAAACCGATATCGGTGGTAATGCCGTTTCCGTTGCCTACGCAGCTTGCACCTTAGCGAAACACATATTTGAATCGATAGAGAAATCGACAGTACTGCTGGTTGGTGCTGGCGAGACGATAGAGTTGGTCGCAAAGCACCTTGCTGGTAATGGCTGTAAAAAGATGATCGTCGCGAACCGAACCAAAGAACGTGCTTTACCGTTGGCAGAGCAGTTTGGCGCAGAAGTGATTGGTTTGCCCGAGATCCCCGAACACCTGCCAAAAGCAGACATTGTGATCAGTTCAACCGCAAGTCCACTGCCTATTATCGGTAAAGGCATGGTGGAAAGCGCACTTAAAGCACGACGTCATCAACCTATGTTGTTAGTAGATATTGCTGTACCGCGCGACATTGAATCGCAAGTGGGTGAGCTAAATGATGTTTACCTTTACACGGTTGATGATCTTCAATCGATCGTCGACAGCAATATTGAACAGCGTAAGATAGAAGCGATTCAGGCAGAGGCGATCGTCAGTGAAGAGAGCGCCGCGTTTATGTCTTGGGCTCGCTCCTTACAAGCGGTCGACAGCATTCGTGAATACCGCCAATCGGCCAACGAAATACGCGAAGAACTGCTAACGAAAAGTTTACAATCTCTAGCTGCGGGCGCTGATGCCGAGAAAGTCCTGCTAGAGTTGAGCAACAAGCTCACCAACAAGCTTATTCACGCTCCGACTCGAGCACTGCAAAGTGCGGCCGAGAAGGGCGAACCAGCAAAGCTTGCCATTATTCGACAAAGTCTAGGTCTGGAAAACTCTTAGCATTAAGAGCGACCGACTTTAATAACCCCTTGAGTTAAAGAAAACTATGAAAGCCTCTATTTTAACTAAGCTAGAAACATTGGTTGAGCGTTATGAAGAAGTTCAACACCTCCTTGGCGACCCTGATGTTATCGGTGACCAAAATAAATTCCGTGCGTTGTCAAAAGAGTACTCTCAGCTCGAGGAAGTTACCAAGTGTTTTCAAGCATACCAGCAAGCACAAGAAGACTTAGCCGCGGCGGAAGAAATGGCTAACGAAGATGACGCTGAAATGCGTGAGATGGCTCAAGAAGAGATCAAAGAAGCGAAATCGACAATCGAGCAACTCAGCGCTGATCTACAAATTCTATTATTGCCAAAAGACCCTAACGATGACCGCAACTGTTTCTTAGAAATTCGCGCAGGTGCGGGTGGCGATGAAGCGGGGATTTTTGCCGGTGATCTGTTCCGTATGTACAGCCGATTTGCCGAGAAAAAAGGATGGCGCATTGAGGTCATGTCTTCAAACGAGTCAGAGCACGGTGGCTACAAAGAGATGATTGCTAAAGTCTCTGGTGATGGTGCGTATGGCGTACTTAAGTTTGAGTCCGGTGGTCATCGTGTCCAACGTGTTCCAGCGACTGAATCTCAAGGTCGAGTGCATACTTCGGCGTGTACTGTCGCTGTTATGGCAGAAGTTCCAGAAGCAGAAATCCCAGAAATTAAAGCGGCTGACCTTAAAATTGATACCTTCCGTGCTTCAGGCGCAGGTGGTCAGCACGTTAACACCACTGACTCTGCCATTCGTATTACTCACTTACCGACGGGTACGGTAGTTGAGTGTCAGGATGAACGTTCTCAGCATAAAAACAAAGCCAAAGCGATGGCGGTTCTTGCGGCTCGTATTATCCAAGCTGAAGAAGCAAAACGTGCGGCTGAAGTTTCAGATACACGTCGTAACTTGCTAGGCTCTGGTGACCGTAGTGACCGTATTCGCACTTATAACTACCCGCAAGGGCGTGTTTCTGACCATCGCATCAACTTGACTATCTACCGTCTTAATGAAGTGATGGAAGGGGATTTAGTGAGCCTGATTGACCCTGTGATTCAGGAGTATCAAGCGGATCAGCTTGCTGCCCTAGCCGACAATAATTAAATCGATGTCGTCTCAACGCAGTGTTGAACAAACACTTAAGTACGCCGCTCAGCAACTGATCGAGAGCGGCAGTGATTCGCCCTCTCTTGATGCCGCGGTGCTACTTTGCCACGCGCTAGATAAGCCGCGTTCGTTTTTGCTCACTTGGCCAGAGAAAATTTTGTCGGCTGAGCAATTGGCTGATTTCAATGCGCTGCTAATTCGTCGATGTCAGGGAGAGCCTGTCGCCTATATTATTGGTGAACGTGAGTTTTGGTCATTGCCACTTAAAGTGTCACCGAGTACCTTAATTCCACGCCCTGATACAGAACGCTTAGTCGAGATTGCATTAGAAAAAGCATCAGATAATCAAGGAGATATTCTTGATTTAGGGACGGGGACGGGGGCAATCGCTTTAGCGTTGGCCTCTGAATTACCAGAGCGACAAGTTTGGGGGATTGATCTTAAACCAGACGCTCAGCAATTAGCCCAATCAAATGCGGCAAGGCTCGCAATACCCAACACCCGCTTTCTGTCGGGCAGTTGGTTCGAGCCCATTCCTGATGGTACAAAGTTTGCTTTGATTGTTTCAAATCCTCCTTATATCGAAAAAGAAGATCCTCATCTGACTCAAGGTGATGTGCGCTTCGAACCATTGAGTGCGCTTGTCGCGGATGACAATGGTCTTGCCGATATTAGACACATTGCGACGCAAGCTCGTCAGTTCCTTATGTTACAAGGTTGGCTGTTGTTTGAGCATGGCTTTGAGCAAGGGGCGAGCGTCAGGGAATTACTGGTTTCACTGGGCTACGGTAACGTGGCTACCTACAAGGATTATGGTGACAATGACCGAGTAACGATTGGTCAATACTCGCCACAAACGTAAGAGAGAAAAATAATGTACGAAGGTTTAAAGCACTTCCACCTCCTGACGATTGCTATTAGTGCAACGTTATTATCGGTTCGTTTTGCACTCATGATGGCTAACTCGCCAATACTGGAAAAGAAGTTTTTTAAGGTATTCCCTCATATTAATGACACCTTCCTTTTGCTGTCAGGCATCATGTTGATTGTGGTCACAGGTTTTATACCTTTCACGGCTTCAGCGCCTTGGTTGACGGAAAAAATCACTTGTGTATTGGCTTATATTGCCCTTGGCTTCTTTGCCCTGAAACTCGGTAAGAACAAACTGCTCAAAACCTTTTCCTTCTTCGGTGCCTTGGGGTGGTTAGCGATGGCAGGGAAAGTCGCGGTGACTAAAACACCAATGTTCTTTGGCTAGTAGTGATGGTTTAAGAGGGTATAACAAGCGGTATGTTTGAGTTATTTGATGAAGACTTTGATGCAATGGAACTGGCTGAAGGTGCGCTCGTTTTAAATAAAGCGATCAATCCTCATACCCAAGATGCTTGGGCTCAATCGGAGCTAAACCGTTTACTGCAAGAAGCAGAGTTGCTGTTGGTTAACGAAACCAATGAGCAGCAACGATTTGCTGCGCTGCTAAGAGTGTTCTACCACGAGTGGGGCTTTTGTGGCGATCGCGAAAGCTACTTTCACTCAGATAATGGTTTCATTGATAAAGTGCTCGAAAGTCGCAAAGGCATTCCTGTGAGCCTAGGGGCTATTTTGTTGTTTGTGGCGCGAAAACTTGGTTTCCCACTGGTTGGGGTGACTTTTCCCACTCAGTTTTTGCTCAAATTAGAATGGCACAACCAGAAGCCGCTCTATATCAACCCGTTTAATGGTGAGTATGTTTCACAGCATACTTTAACCGCTTGGCTGATTGGCCATAAAGGGCCGCTAGCAAAACTCAAGTCTCAACACTTGGTGCAAACTGACAACCCAACCGTCATTGGTCGCTGGTTAGCGCTACTCAAAAGTGCCCTACTGCGTGAAGAGCGCTATACTTTGGCACTAAAGTGTACCGATCTTGCTCTAACGTTCGTTCCCGATGATCCGTATGAGATTCGTGACCGCGGGTTTATCTATCAACAACTAGATTGCCACCAAGTGGCACTGTCTGATTTCCAGTATTTTATTGATCAGTGCCCAGATGACCCAGCAGCCGAACTATTAAAGAATCAAGTCACTGCCATGAGTAGTACTCAGGTGACGTTACATTAAGTCCAACACTCAACGGTTGGCATCACATCGAAATAGAGAGAATAAAATGGAACAGAAAATTGTTCACGTTGGTGACATTCCGGTAGCGAACGACAAGCCATTCACGTTATTTGCGGGTATGAATGTGCTTGAGTCACGCGATCTTGCGATGCAAATTTGTGAGTACTACGTCAAAGTGACGGAAAAACTGGGTATCCCATACGTATTCAAAGCGTCGTTTGATAAAGCGAACCGCAGCTCTGTGCACTCTTATCGTGGCCCAGGCTTGGAAGAAGGTATGAAGATCTTTCAAGAGCTTAAAGATACCTTCGGCGTTAAAATTATTACCGATGTACATAATGAAGCTCAGGCACAACCTGTTGCTGAAGTGGTTGATGTGATTCAATTGCCGGCTTTTCTTGCACGTCAAACCGATTTAGTTGAAGCGATGGCGAAAACCGGCGCTGTGATCAATGTTAAGAAGCCTCAGTTCATGAGCCCTGGCCAAGTGGGTAACATCGTTGAGAAGTTTGCCGAATGTGGCAACGAAAACATCATTTTATGTGAGCGTGGCTCTTGCCATGGTTACGACAATCTAGTGGTCGACATGCTAGGTTTTGGTGTGATGAAGAAAGCAACGAATGGTAGCCCGGTTATTTTTGATGTGACGCACTCTCTGCAAATGCGCGATCCTTCAGGCGCCGCTTCAGGTGGCCGTCGTGAGCAAACTGTAGAGCTGGCTAAATCGGGTTTAGCAACCGGGATTGCTGGTCTATTTATTGAGGCGCACCCAAATCCAGATCAGGCACGCTGTGATGGACCATCGGCATTACCTTTGGACAAGCTTGAGCCGTTCTTAGCGCAAATGAAAGCACTTGATGACCTGATTAAAGGTTTTGACCATATCGATATCAAGTAATCAACACGCTTTGATTAGGGCTGGTAATGACCAGTCCTTTTTTATGTCTGTTAGTGTCAGTTAATTGACCATGTTATCGAACCATGTTGAGTAAACGCTAACCCTCACACTCCCGCCCTATATCCGCTCAGCTCACAGTGAAACGATTGCCTGTGATCGTTTATTGACTCAATTGCAACTTTGACGCTTTGTTACACATTTGGGGTAATTTTATGGTGATCAATCCGACATAAATATGAAATCAGTCTGTCATGTCACTAATGTTAATTTAAACTAGCTCAAGTTTTACTGCTCGCATCGCACTTTTTTTCGCAAGTACGTCTATTCAATTGAGAGCAGTATAAAAAAGCAGTGGCAATCCTATAAGCTCAAAAGGTATGACAATGAAGCAAGGCCTGATCGTAAAAAGCGCAATTAGCGCAGCAATTTTGGCAACTCTCGCTGGTTGTGCGACAGCACCTCAGCATGAGTGGGAAGCAGACAAAACTTATAAGTTGACCGTTCTACACACCAATGACCATCACGGTCGTTTCTGGCAGAACAAATACGGCGAGTACGGAATGGCGGCACGTAAGACTCTTATTGATGAGTTGCGTGCTGACATCGAAGCTGAAGGTGGCGTTTCGCTACTACTATCAGGCGGTGATATCAACACAGGTGTACCTGAGTCTGATCTGCAAGATGCAGAACCTGACTTTAAAGGTATGACCAAAATTGGTTACGACGCGATGGCGTTGGGCAACCATGAGTTCGATAATCCTCTCGACGTATTGTTTAAGCAGAAAGAGTGGGCTGATTTCCCAATGTTGTCTGCCAACATTTACGACAAGGCAACTGGCGAACGTATGTTCCAGGCCTACCAAATGTTCGATAAACAAGGCATCAAGATCGCGGTTATTGGTCTAACGACAGAAGACACGGCGAAAATTGGTAACCCTGAATTCATTGGTGGCATCGATTTTCGTGATCCGAAACAAGAAGCGAAAAAACTGATCGCTGAACTGGAAGAGACCGAAAAGCCAGATCTGATCTTCGCGGTGACGCACATGGGGCACTACGAAGATGGCAAACGTGGCATTAATGCGCCAGGCGATGTCGCTCTTGCTCGCTACCTAAACGAAGGCTCTCTCGATATGATCGTCGGTGGTCACTCTCAAGAGCCAGTGTGTATGGAAGCGCCAAATGTTGTTAAACAGAACTTCAAGCCTTCTGATGAGTGTAAGCCAGATATGCAAAACGGCACTTACATCGTTCAGGCGCATGAATGGGGCAAGTACGTAGGTCGTGCCGATTATGAATTCCGTAACGGTGAACTAGAAATGGTCAGCTACGACCTTATTCCGGTTAACTTGAAGAAGAAAATTAAAGTCGACGGTAAGAGCCAACGTGTTCTGATTGAAGATGAAATTGCACAAGATCAAGAGTTGCTAGAGTTCTTGCGTCCATACCAAGAGCAAGGTCAAGCGCAGTTGAACGTTAAGATTGCTGAGACCAATGGCAAGCTTGAGGGTGACCGTAACGTGGTTCGTTTCGAGCAAACTAACCTAGGCCGTCTCATCGCAACTTCTCATATGGAACGTGCAAAAGCAGACTTTGCCGTCATGAACTCGGGTGGTGTACGTGATTCAATTGAAGCGGGCGATGTTACTTACAAAGACGTGCTGACCGTTCAACCTTTCGCTAATATCCTGACTTACACTGATATGACAGGTAAAGAAGTGTTGGACTACCTAAACGTAGTCGCGACTAAACCGGTTGATTCTGGTGCTTACGCTCAGTTTGCTGGCATCTCGATGACGGTTGCTGACGGTAAAGTGTCGAACGTATTTATTGGTGGCAAGCAGCTGCGTCTTGATGAGACTTACCGTTTCACGGTACCAAGCTATAACGCTGCAGGTGGCGATGGTTACCCTAAACTAAGCGATCATCCAGGCTACGTGAATACTGGCTTTGTTGATGCCGAAGTACTGAAAGAGTATCTAGAAGCAAACAGCCCTGTTGATGTGAACAAGTATGCTCCTTCTGGCGAGATGATGTACAAGTAAGTTGACTCTAACTTGTAAAAGTCTTTAATCTAAAGCGCCACTCATTCGAGTGGCGTTTTTTGTATGCCTTGTTTGAAGGAGGGAGTATGACTCCAGCAATTAATCTCGCCAAAAAGAAAAAAGTCCCTCATGAGATTCATCAGTACCAGCATGATTCGCGTGCCGAAAGCTATGGATTAGAAGCGGCAGAGGTGCTGGGCCAAGATCCAGCGAAGGTGTTTAAGACGTTGCTTTTTAGTCTCAATGGGGAAGCTAAGAATTTGGCTGTCGCGATCATCCCTGTCGATCAAAAGCTAAACCTCAAACTGGCAGCCAAAGCGGCGCAGGCTAAAAAGGCTGAGATGGCGGATGCGGATATCGCACAAAAAATAACGGGATACGTTGTTGGCGGTATTAGTCCGCTTGGACAGAAGAAAGCTCTGCCAACCTTCATCCATCAAAGTGCATTAACACAAGGTACTATTTGTGTCAGTGCGGGTAAGCGAGGGCTAGAGATTGAATTAGCACCGCAAGATCTTGCAGCATTAACCAGAGCACAGTTTGTTGAGTTGTGTATATGACTTTAAGGGCGTGAATCGCAGCTAAGTGTTTGAAGAGACCAAAAAGAAGGGTTGACGCATAGACGTCAACCCGAAAAATTTAACTCGAAACTCGAAACTCGAAACTCGAAACTCGAAACTCGAAACTCGATTATCTCACTTCTTCTTCCATTTGCGCATTGTCGACAACGTGATTTTCACCAAGCTCTTGCGGTAGTACAAGGTTAAGCACAATCGCAACGATACCACATAGGCTGACACCTTGTAGGCTAAACTCGCCAATGCCAAAGGCCATGCCACCGATACCAAATACAAGTGTAATGGCAACAATAACTAAGTTGCGAGATTTGTGCAGATCCACGTTGTTCTTGATCAGTGTATTCAGGCCAACGGTGGCGATAGAACCAAACAGCAGAATCATAATTCCACCCATGACTGGCATTGGAATGGTTTGCAGTGCTGCGCCCAGTTTACCGACTAGTGCAAGAACAATCGCCGTCACGGCTGCCCATGTCATGATGACAGGGTTGAATGCCTTGGTTAACATCACCGCCCCAGTAACTTCTGAATAGGTGGTGTTTGGCGGAGCGCCAACCATAGACGCCGCAATCGTTGCTACCCCGTCACCGGTGATAGTGCGATGCAATCCCGGCTTCTTGAGATAGTTCTTGCCAGTAACATTTGAAATCGCCAACATATCACCAACGTGTTCGACCGCTGGTGCAATCGCAACAGGGATCATAAACAGAACGGCGTTGATGTTGAATTCAGGCAGAGTAAAGTTAGGCATCGCCAACCAAGCGGCTTGATGAACCGGCGTAAAGTCTACAATACCGTAAGCCAAGCTCAGGGCGTAACCGACCACGATACCACCCAAGATAGGGGTCAGCTTAAGGAAGCCTTTGGCAAAAACACTTAGCCCTATAGTGGTTAGAAGAGACGCGCCAGCAATAATCAGTGAGGCGTCAGCATTGATCAATTGTGTACCATCGCCACCTTTACCTAGTGCCATGTTGACTGCGACAGGGGCCAAACCAAGACCAATCACCATAATCACTGGGCCAACAACAACGGGTGGCAGTAATTTATGAATGATTTCAACGCCACGCACTTTAATCAATGTCCCCATCGCCACATAAACAAAACCCGCGGTCATAAGGCCACCCATGGTCGCCGGGACACCCCAAGTTTGCACGCCGTATAAAATAGGAGCAATGAAAGCAAAAGAAGAAGCGAGGAAAATAGGCACACTGCGACGAGTGATGATTTGGAAAATAAGGGTACCGACACCAGCACCAAAAAGTGCCACACTAGGATCAAGCCCGGTTAATAGCGGCACCAACACCAATGCACCAAACGCAACGAAGAGCATTTGTGCACCTTGAATGGCATTTCTCATGTTGTTATTCCTTTATCCTTTAGATGGCGAGTCTCAGAGCAACTATCTGCTCAACGAAAATAAAATTCGCGCGATTCTATCACCTTGGCAATCGATTGCAATCTGAACTAGATCAAATGTTCTAGGAATAGATGATGACAATGATAAAAGATGGTATTGGATTACGCAGAGTTTCGATGGATAAGTGAGGGGTTTTGTTGCTCCGGTAGCGATAGTTGCTTATCATCGTACCTTAACGTTGAAAAAGCGGATTTTAGGAATTCTATGCGTCATATAGCACTGTTTGTTTTAGGGCTGATTGCTCTACCTGCCATGGCCTTAACCAATGTCGACTTGTATCGCAGTGAAGTTGTGATTGACCCGTCGGCTCACAACGCGGATGTCCAAGCGCGCGTGGAAGGTATGAAAGAGGTACTGATCAGAGCCTCTGGTGACGTCAATGCGCCAGAAAATGAAGTGGTCAAGAAAGCACTTGGCCAAAGTGCTCAGTACTTAGCGCAATTGAGTTACGGGCAGTCTGCTGATCAGCAAACATTAAAAATGGTGTTTAGCGCACCACATATTCGCTCTTTGCTTAGTCAAGCACAGTTGCCAATGTGGTCTGCTGCGCGGGCCAATGTGTTGGTTTGGCTTGTTGAAGAACAAACAGAGCGTAACATCATTTGGGAGCATTCACCGTCGGCGATATTCGATCAGATAAAATCCCGAGCTCAGCAGCGTGGTTTACCTTTGACGGTGCCGGTTGGTGATTTCGATGATATCACTGGTGTGGCGGTTTCCGATCTTTGGGGTGGGTTTATCCAACCTGTTGGTGAGGCGAGCAAGCGTTATCCAGTTGATGCTGTGTTAGTGGTCAAAGCGCAAGGCAATAATCTGCGTTGGACACTTTACGACCAAAAGCCAGCGACGATTGGTATTACTCGTCAAGCACCTTTGTCGGGCACAAATAGCGGCAGCGACGCGGCGAGTAAAATGATTGATCAGCTTAGTGATTACTTTGCTAGCAAGAGCGCCGTTATTGTGGCCAGTGAATCATCACAAGCCATTAAGGTTCGTTTTACCGAGCTTAATGATGCAGTAAGCTTCTTTACCTTGGAAAATCAGCTTAAATCGCTCAGTTCAGTGGCGTCTTTGGATATTCTTAAGATTCAAGGCAATCAAGTGACGTTTAATGTCCATCTGTTATCTTCAGAGCAAGAATTTAAGCAGGAAGTGAGTCGTCTTAGTGATGTGATGCCGCTAGAAAGTATCACCGAAACACCACCAGTGGTTGCGCCGGAGCCAAGCATTGAAGTGCCAAGCGACAATCTTAGCGAGCCACAAGCAACGACTGACAGTGAGGCGCTCATGCCCCAGGCTTTGCCAACAACGCCCGTGCTTGAAGTGATACCTGCAGAAATGATCATGCAATTTGAGTGGCAGGGGCAGCCTTATGTCATGCCTACCCCAGCAGTAGAGACTGAGCCTACAGAGCCCGAGTCGGAATCCAGCGTTTTAACCCGCTAGTTCAGCAACACAAACATCAATAAAAAGGTCTGGCACTGCCAGACCTTTTTTGAATTTTGCGTGTTTGACTCTCGAAACAAATATTAATGCTCCTTGGACTCAAAGCGCGCTTGCTCTTCTTTTTCGACTTTCGATAGACGTTTGAGCTTTAGGCCCAACTCTTTTCCTCGAGCTCGGGCATAAAGAATATTGCCAGCAAATGCTGCTGTAGTGAGTAGCAGCTCGACAACGGCTAACCAACGCTCGCCATTATCGACGTAAAGAAGAGTAAAAGCGTGCAAAAAATAGAGCATCAAGACAAAATTGGCCCAAGCGTGGGTATAGGGCTTACCGACTAAAATGCCAGGCAGCGGCAGCAACAGTGGGATGGCCCAGGCTATCGCCAATGTGGTACTGCTGATATGCGGATGCGGTGAAAGAGACATTTGCCACAGCACTATCCACGCCAAGAGCGCTAAATTGCCAAACAGTGCTAACAAGCGGTAAAGCTTGGTGGTGGGTTGCATCGCTTGCATTTAATCTTCCTTCATTTTTAATGCGGTTCGAGCCAGTCTTTTTCCGAGTTGCTGGGCTAATTCTATTTCATCTGCGGTTAAGCTCGAACCATGTTGTGCAACCGAGGTCGCGCCATACGGTGTGCCACCCGATTGAGTCGAATGTAATTTTGGCTCAGAATAAGGGATTCCTAAGATCATCATGCCATGGTGAAGTAGCGGCAGCATCATACTTTGCAACGTAGTTTCTTGTCCGCCATGTAAGCTTGACGATGAACTGAACACACAAGCTGGCTTATCGATCAGATCGCCTGCAATCCACAGCGGGGTTGTTTTGTCCCAGAAGTGTTTAAGCGGTGCCGCCATATTGCCGAACCACACAGGGCTGCCCATGGCGAGAGCGTCACACTGTTTCAATTCTGCTAGCGATAGAACAGGATCAGCCGCCGGGGTTTCGTTATCAATTTCAGCAACGGTGCGCAGCAGAGCCTCGCAGTTTGGAATCGACTCAACTCCGCGTGCGATCTGCCTTGCGAGTGATTGCGTTGCGCCATGACGGCTATAGTAAAGAATGACAACTTGGCCGATCATAAGATCTCTAATACTTGCTCTGGTGGACGGCCATGTCTGGCTTTGCCATTAGCGACCACAATCGGGCGCTCAATCAATTTAGGGTGTTCTGCCATGGCTTTAAACAGTGTCTCATCGTCGGCCGATTTGAGTTCGAGCTGTTTATAAATCTCTTCTTTGGTACGCATCATGTCACGAACATCAGTGATTTCGAGCTGCGTCATTAAGGTTTTAAGCTCATCGACACTAGGTGGCGTCTCCAAGTATGTGATCACCTGTGGATGTACATTATTGACTTCAAGTAGTGTCAATGTCTGACGACTTTTTGAGCAGCGAGGGTTGTGGTATATCACGACTGACATAGTGAATCTCCGAGTATTATTTATTGTAGTGCCAAGAATCGGTCACGTTGCACCATGAGTTGGTCAATCCGCGCATCATATCTGGCTTGTTTTAAGCTTCCAAGTTCAGCGAGTTGACTAGCTTGAGTGTAATATTGGATCGCTTTGTTCCAGTTGGCCTTAAGGGCAAGAATCTCTGCTCGAGCAGCTAAGTCTTCATCACTAATCCCTAAGTTGATATTAGCATCCGAGAGTAAGCTCCAACCATTAATGTCATTAGGATAATCATGGGTGTAGCGTTGCAGTACTTTAATCGCCTGCTCGTTTTTATCTTGCTGAATCAGAGCATTCGCATAATTAATGCTTAGTACTGGGTTATTGGGCGCCGACTTGAGTGCGCTAGCCAACAGGGATTGGGCTTGTTCTTCTTGATTTAGTCCGATATACACATCGGACATAGCATCAAGATAGAAACGATTGTCTGGGTCTTGTTTTAACAAGCGCTGTAAAATCACACTCGCCTTCTCATATTCTTTATTGTCGAGCAGGACCAAGGCTTTGCCATACTGAAACGCCACTTTAACACTCGGTTGGGCGCTCTTTTCGGTACGGACGAACCAATCGTTGGCCGCTTTGCCATCAATGCCAGCGTAACGAGCCACAATACGCGCTCGCGCTAAATGATAGTTTAATGACGGATCGACCCGACGCGCTGGATAGTTTTGTGCTCGAGCGCGACTATCGGTAACGCGGTCTTCTGGTAATGGGTGAGTGAGCAGCATGGGTGGTGGTTTGCTTGCATAGCGGTATTCATCAGCAAGGCGACCAAAGAAGCGTGGCATGGCATTGACATCAAACCCTGCACTGGCCAAGGTACTAATACCAAAGCGATCTGCTTCTTTTTCGTTGCTGCGTGTGTAGTTGATTTGGCCTTGAATATTGCCTGCAGTTGCAGCCGTCATGGCCGCCATTCCCGCTTCCGGTGCGGCAATCGCAAGCAATAGCGCGCCCACAAGAGCTGCCATGTTCGCGGGTGAGCGACGAGCTTGATCTTCCATGCTTCTGGCTAAGTGGCGCTGAGTGACGTGGGCAATTTCATGTGCCACAACAGAAGCTAACTCACTTTCGCTTTGTGCATGAAGAAACAGCCCTGAGTGGAGGGCCACATAGCCACCAAAAAAGGCAAACGCATTAATATTGCGATCGCGGATCATAAAAAAAGTAAACGGGGTTTTGACATCTGACGCGTTGGCAACCAGTCGATGGCCTAGGCTCTCTATATACTCATTAAGGACCGGATCGCTAACGATCGGTTGGCTGCTGCGCAGCATTCGCATGTAGGCATCGCCGTACTGAATTTCTTGGGCAATGGTTAATGTGCTGCTGGCCGTGGTACCAATATCTGGAAGATCTAAGCTGTTAGCTTGTACTGGTATCGGAGTGCTTAACGCGGCTGCTATAGATAAGCAGACCAATGAACGCGTACGTTTAAACATAGATGAACGATGATGCTCCCTTGAGTTCTTTTCCATCACACACTGGTTTATACAGCGATGATTATAGGCTTGGACACCATACCACAGCAAAGGTTTCCTCGCGCCACAACAGTGAATTTGACTTGGTTGTCAAAATTGGTCAGAACAGTGTACTACGATGACTATTTGCACTGACGCTTAGAAAAAAACACTATACAATATCCAACGGTAATAATAAGCATCGAGCCACAGAATGGAACCGAATATTTTGGATTTACGCCATCAACGTTGCCCATTGGCACTGTTACTTGCTAAACGTCACACAAATGGCCTGCAGCAGGGGACCAATATCGACATTCTTATCTCTGATCCGAGCTCGATGCGTGATATTACGCGTTATCTTCAACAGCACGCATTCACGCTTAGTTGTGAAGAAACAGAAGGTTACTATCGTATGCAAGTCACTAAGGAATCTTGTTGAATGTTTGAAATGGTGAGTCGTTGGTATAAGCGACGTTTTTCTGATCCACACGCAGTAAGTCTTGTTGCGATTCTTCTGTTTGGCTTTATTACCATCTACTTCTTTGGCAACTTGATTGCGCCATTGCTAGTGGCCATTGTCTTGGCGTACTTGTTAGAGTGGCCCGTTGTTCAGCTCTGCCGGATAGGAATACCACGCACGCTGTCAGTGCTGGTGGTGATCCTTGGTTTCATTAGTTTAATGTTGGTCGCCATCTTTGGTTTAGTGCCAACGATTTGGCATCAGGTTGGCAATCTGATTAACGATATTCCGAGTATGTATGGCGGCCTGCAAGAGTTTATCGCGCAGGTGCCACATCGTTACCCAGAACTGGAAAACCTCAAGATTGTCGAGTCCTTGGTGACCAATGCGAAAAACCAAGTAATTAATATGGGTGAAACGGTAGTTAAAGGTTCGCTAGCCTCTTTAGTCAGTATTGCGACTTTGGCTGTCTACTTAATTTTAGTGCCGCTGCTAGTGTTTTTCTTACTTAAAGATAAGCGCGAAATGATTGAGATGGCGAGTGGCATGCTACCGCGTAATCGTCGCTTGGCATACAAAGTGTGGTATGAGATGAATGATCAAATCTCAAATTACATTCGCGGCAAGGTGATGGAGATTTTAATCGTTGGTGGCGTTAGCTACATCACGTTTGCCATTCTTGATTTGCGTTACTCGGTATTATTAGCAGTGGCGGTCGGTTTATCTGTATTGATTCCTTATATTGGTGCTGCTGCGGTGACGGTACCTGTTGCGATTGTGGGCTTATTCCAATGGGGATTAACACCACAATTCTACTGGCTGCTGATTGCGTACGGCATCATTCAGGCGCTTGACGGTAATGTCTTGGTCCCCGTGCTGTTTTCCGAAGCGGTAAACTTACACCCGGTGGCGATCATTGTTGCGGTGCTGGTTTTCGGTGGACTTTGGGGCTTTTGGGGCGTCTTTTTTGCGATTCCACTGGCCACTTTAGTTAAAGCTGTATGGAATGCGCTGCCAAGTCACGAAGAAGAAGTCGCTGGATAATTACTTTCTAATTAGCCAATTAGCTGCATATGAAGCCTCAAAGCACTGCTTTTGAGGCTTTTTTTTGTGCCAGAGTTGGCATTTTTGACTAATATGGAATTTACTTAAGTAAGGAAATGTAAAAAAATTCTTAAGGAAAGGTTAGGCTGGGCGATAACTATATTAACTATTATAACAATAAGCTTGCTGACTAATTGAGGGAAGATATGAAATTTAGCCAAAAAATCGTTGCGGCTTCATCTGCACTACTCTTAGTCACAGTGACTCTGTTGTCGATTCAGCAACTAAGTACTGTGAAAAAAGAAGTAGAGGCACTTGTCGATACTAGCCTCACCGAAATGGTGAAAGGGGTTAAAAATACCGTAACATCAGAAATGGACAGTAAAAAGTCTTTAGCTCAGTCAACGACGGAAGTGATTGAACTTGATCCACAAAATCGCCAACGAGTTAAAGATATTCTAGAAAAGCCAGAGCTTAAAGGTAGCTTCCTGGCGGTTGGTTTTGGCTATGAAGCCGATGGCTTTGTGGTTGAGAATGATGATGGCTGGGAAGCCGGGCCAGATTACGACCCACGTATCCGCCCATGGTACAAAGACGCTAAGGCGCAAGGCACCTTGGTTGTCACGGCCCCTTATATTGATGTGTCATCGAAGAAAGTCATTATTTCTGTCGGCACACCGGTTAAAGAAAATGGCAAATTTATAGCTGGTATGTTCTATGATTTAGAACTCGGTGGTTTGGCCGATTTAGTTAACAGCGTCAACTTGTTAGATGCAGGTTACCTCTTTATTGTCACGGCTGACGGTACAACAATTGCTCACCCAGACTCGGCGAATAATGGTGAAAACCTCACCAAGTATCTCCCGCAAGCGAGAGTTCAGGCGGGTAATCAGCGTTTTGAACAAGAGGGTAAAAAACTGCTGGTACACTTTACAGAAGTCCCGTCTGAAAACTGGTATATCGGCGCGGTCGTTGATGAAGATATTGCTTTTGCCGCCGTCACGGATATGCGCAACAGTTCCATTTTGTATGTCGTGATTGGGGTTATCCTCAGCGTCGTCGTACTGAGCTTCTTAATCAAAGCTCTGATGCGTCCGCTTGCTGTGCTTAACGATGCAATTAAGGATGTTGCGTCTGGACAAGGGGATCTAACTAAACGTTTAGATACCAACACAGACAAAGAGTTTGCCGAGTTAGCTGAGGGGTTCAATACCTTTACCGAAACTTTGCAGAAACAGTTACAACAATCAAAAGCGATTGGCGCTGAAATTCTGCGTGGCACGGAAATGACGGTCAGTGGTGTGCAAGAGTCGGCAACGGCAATGCGTAGTCAGCTTGAAGAGCTAGAACAGCTCGCAACTGCGATGAACGAAATGGCGGTCACGGCGACAGAGGTTGCCAATAATGCTCAGGGCGCCGCTGCCGCTGCAAAAGAAGCCGATGATGCCACCATTGATGGCTCATCTGTAGTAAGTCAAACCACTGTCTCGATAGACAACTTGTCTGCTCGTATTGATCAAGCGGTTGAAGAAGTTCACGGTTTAGAGTCGGCAACGGCCAACATCGAAACCATTTTGAAAGTCATCAACGACATTGCCGATCAAACCAACTTATTGGCACTGAATGCGGCAATTGAAGCGGCGCGTGCCGGTGAGTCTGGTCGCGGTTTTGCGGTAGTGGCTGATGAAGTCCGTACCCTTGCCCAACGAACACAAGAGTCAACAACCGAAATTCGTAATATGATCGAGCAGTTGCAAGCTGGTGCAAGCTCCGTTTCGGCAGCGATGACAGAGAGTAAAAACACCGCGATTGATGCCGTGGATAAAGCGCAAGCCGCTGATGGTGCATTGCAGCGTATTCGAGAAGCAATTCAGCGCATTAGTGATATGAATATGCAGATTGCTTCGGCGGCTGAAGAACAAAGTTTGGTTGCAGAAGAGATCAACAGTAACACTGTTAAAATAAAAGACCTGTCGACACAAGTAGCAGAGTCGGCTGAAAACTCAAATATCGCCATGCAAGTACAGACGGAAAATGTACGCGAGCAAGATGCGATTTTGAATAAATTTATCGTCTAAGCACTGAAGAGAAAAAGAACGCCAGCACGTATTGCTGGCGTTTTATTGGTTGGACAAATGAAAGAAACAGCGATTAGTTGATTGACAACGGCTGTGCTGCAAAACTACTCCCTACTTTAGGAACAAATGACCACAAAAAACCCACATCGACATCGTCATTTAATTCAGGACATTTTGTAATGAAGGGATAGTAGATAGAGCCAAGCCACTTAGCAAGTAAACACAATTCGGTATTTTTGAATTGTAATAAAAAAGATCCCTGTATCGATGGTATTCTCCTAAACGTATAGCTATCCAAGCTATCCAAGTTATTCGCATTACCCAAATTCTTAAGATAACAAGTGGATGCATATGGAGCGGTGAGATCTCCATATTTAAATTGAATACATAAATGTTTTTTCTTGTTATATAGAATAACACCGCCATTAGCGAATATAGGATTCCAAGTTGAATGGTCTAAATAAGATGGATCTAAATAATATGGTTCCTGAAGCTTAATCTGATAATCTTCGTAGTAAGCAACGATTAATGCCCCATATTTATGAGACATTATACCTATGTCACTTTCCACCCTAAAAGTATCTACTGCATAAGCATTATTATAAATAAAAAAAATTAGTATAAAAATAAATTTCATAAATCACCTAAATAAATAGTTGATGACTTTTAATTACTGCTTCTTACTGTACATCACAGCTATATGGTCTGATCTAAATTCTGGTATTATGTTTGGCTGCAGTGCATTCAACAATATACTGTTCCCAGACAAGCAACCTGCTACTGAGTAGTTTAGCGTTCTTGGTGTCGTTCGTGATAAATGAGTGGCTTCATTGGGGGAGAAAATAGTCAATTCCGATAAAAGATCAGGGTCTCGAACTTCTAATCGTTGGCGTAGAGTGTCTGGCTCTACGTTATAATCACCTAAAATAATGAATTGTGATGTTTGCAGATTGTTATCAATAAAATATTGCCTTATTCTTCTTATGATCCCTACTGCATCAGCCCCTCTACTAGCAGAGGCATGAATCGAAAAAAAATAAACACCATCTACCTGAATTCCTAATATAGGTCTTACTGCCGGATATGAGGCATATGGGGGAAGAATGATAACTCGACTTGCTCTACTTGCAGAGACGATTGCCACATTGACACGGCCAGCACCAGTATCATGATCAATATGGTAAACGAACCTTTGAATTGGATCGTCTCTTGCTCGAGTTCTTATATTCCAAGCGTGCTCTGTAAGAATTCCATTTATAAATCTTCCACCATCAAGGCGGATCCCAGTATGACTTCCAGGCTCGGCCAAACGTGTCATCTCACGAATGTTGGGTATATGGCCAGATTCTTGTAAGCTCAACACATCAATTTGACCATTTGTAACCATACGCCTTACTTCATTCGTCCATCTACTGCCTATATCTCCAGCAGCGCCTTGCATATTCCAATTTCCGGTTCTAAAGTCTCTAATATCCTTAGAGGCTTGAACACTTCCCAAATAAAGGAAACATAGAATAATTGTGGCCGTTATATTTTTACTTGCTAGGAACATAAGCATCTCCAAATATAGGAATAAAGGACCATAAAAATTTCGAATCGACCTTACTATTAAGAGGTGGGCAAGTCTCCATATATGGATAGTAATGTGCTCCTCCCCAGATAGTTATTATACAGTAATGCGTATTTTTGAAGCGTAATAAAAATGATCCATCATCTGTTGGTATTCTTTCTAGATATTGTTTGTTGTAGTCAGATTTACAAGGATTCTGTATTATAGGTTCATCTGGATATTGCGCACGTTCGATACACATATTCGTATCTTTACTCTTTAGTTGTACATGTGACCCTTTTGTATACCACACCTCCCAATGACTGGTAAGTTTATATGTTGGAGAATCAAGGTAATAAGGCTCATCTGCATCAAGAGCAGAACCAGCTGATCTATAGTAAGTGTAAATTAGCGTTCCATACTTGTTGGACATTATAGATACATTGTTTCCTTCTACATACCAATTAGAGTATGAAAAAAATGAAGTTAACATGCATAACAAGGAAATAATGAAAATCATAAATTAAATTCTCGGTAATTTAATTTTGCTTCTATAAATATAAATTATAGAGCCGATGACTTGCTTTGTATTAATGTCTTTATGGTGAGGTTATTTCAATTCCTGTTATATAGTCAGTACCAGTACAAACGTTAACAAATAAATTTCTATCAAACGCAAATTGTGCTAGTTTGAACATTTCAGCGCGAGGAATTACATTGCTATATCCTTCTTTTAAATTTAAGTAATACCAGTCGTTGTCAATGAGAATATTCATTGCATATGCATTGTTTTCGGTAGAAACATTAATGGCTTTAATGCGTCTTGACTCATGGTAAGTTCTTGTGTCGCATAATCCTTGTAAGCTTCTTCCGGGATAAGCGTATACATTGTTTATTGTTAAAAAAAAGAGAATTGTAAAAAGTATGGTTATATTTTTCATGATATTGGTCTCCATTTTTAGATATAAAGTAAAGTTTAAATATAAAGTTAAGGCATCTCCTTTTCTCGGCAGTAAGTGTCAATATAAAATGATCAACCTCATCCTGAATTTATTTAACTTCGAGGAGTTAAAGTTGTTAAGTATGCATAATTAACTGGAGGATGATATTTTTATATGAAATCCTTTATTTTTTATAGGCCAGTACATATTGAATCATGTGCTCATGCTTCGCCAGAATTTTAGGTGAAACAGTGTTTTTAGAAACAGCTGCAATCACTCATTTATTGATTAAGCGGTTATTTTCTTTGTTTTTTCTTTAATTCGACTTCAGGTGCAAAATCGCCCAACTAATATGGATAATTATTAGGCGATTTTGCACCTGAACTCGAATAAGGAAACAGAGCCCCTTTGAGCTATTTTTTTGTGAAGATGAGGTTTCTGCTGAGTTAGCTGTGAACCTGAATAAGCTTTCTGAAACGGATAAGCACAAGGCTCTTGAAATGACAGCTAGATTGATTGATGAATCTAGTGAAGATAGCAGTTCGAAAGCTCGTTAAGCGGTTCCAAAGCAGAGTCAGTACTAGTAGCACCGACTCCGTTTGCAAATTAGGAGTTACTTGCTGCTTAGGTAGTCTAAAACAACTTCATGATGGTCTTTGGTCTTAAATTTATTGAATACGTGTTCAATCATGCCTTGCTCGTCGATAAGGAAGCTAATGCGATGTAAACCATCGTAAATTTTTCCCATAAACTTCTTCTCGCCCCACACACCAAACTGTTCGGCAACGGCATGATCTTCATCTGAGAGTAGGGTGAAGTTGAGTTGATCGCGTTCAATAAATTTACCCAAGCGTTTTACCGGATCAATGCTCACACCAAGAACCACTACATTGTGTTGCTCTAATTGAGCCTTAACGTCACGTAATCCTTGCGCTTGAACAGTACAGCCTGGCGTCATGGCTTTAGGGTAAAAATAGAACAGGACTTTTTTGCCCTTAAAGTCGCTTAATGTGACGGTTTCGCCATTTTGGTCAAGAAGAGAGAACTCAGGAGCGGGAGTGCCTGCTGTCAGCGTGTTCATGAAGATTCCTTTTTATTGACTGTTTTTTATGAAATTGAGTGACCCCTGAACTTCGAGCGAGTGACACAGTGTGTCGAACTCTTCTTGAAGTTGCATCAGATTACATTCTGATTCGACCGTCGCGGTGATGGCGATGTGAAACTGATTATTTTCGGAGCCGATTTTATTTTTATCAATGGTTTGAGCACTAAGTGATGAAAGACCTATTTCTTTCGCAGCAAAAAAGTTGGTGAACTTTTCTGTTAGCCCAGGCTTGTCTTCAGACTCTACGAACACTTCGAGTGTGTACGTATGATCGAGATGAGCGTGTGGAGAGGTACGTTTCATAATCGTGATCAGATCATGCTGTTGTCCAAGTAATGGAAGCGTCGTTTCGACTCGAGTGGTCGCCGAGTTAGAACCAGAAAGTAGCATAATCAGGGTAAATTCGTTGCCAAATAAAGCGATACGACTGTCAACAATGTTGCATCCAGACTGAGTGACCAGGTGCACAACTTGGTTGCATACGCCTGGGCGGTCGGTTCCTACCGCTGTAATCACGAGATGTTGAGTCATAGTTTCACTCTTATCAAAGTTATGTTTATTAGTCGTTTAGCTTAGCACAGAAGCGCGTGATAAAAATGACCGTCGAACGTTTTCTCGGTTGAGTTGGCGGGATTTTGAGTCAGGCCAATATAGGCAAGAAATTATCACTTGCGACTGACACAGCGTGAAATAAGAGGCGTAATTTGCCAAATATCTAACATCTGATAAATATTCATTCATTTAGGTGATTTAAGCGGCGTTAAGCGCTTGTCTTTTTCAATCGCCTTACAGTACCATGCGATTAGTAACTATTTTAGGGAGAAGGACATGTTTTCAGGAAGTATTGTAGCGTTAATTACACCATTTAATCTCGATGGCGAAGTCGACTACGTGAGCCTGAAGAAGCTGGTAGACTACCATGTCGCCGCGGGCAGTAATGGCATTGTCGCTGTCGGAACGACCGGTGAATCTTCTACGCTGACGATTGAAGAGCATGTCAAGGTGGTAATGAAGACCGTCGAATTTGCCGATGGCCGAATTCCTGTGATTGCTGGTACGGGGGCAAACGCTACTCATGAATCGGTGACATTCAGTCGTTTGCTTAACAACTCAGGTATCGCGGGTTGTTTAAGTGTTACCCCATACTACAACAAACCAACACAAGAAGGTTTGTATCAGCATTACAAGGCCATTGCTGAAGAGAGTGATGTTCCCCAGATTCTATATAACGTCCCGGGTCGCACTGCAGTGGACTTGCTTCCTGAAACCGTCGCGAGATTGTCACAGATTGACAGCATCGTTGCGCTAAAAGATGCCACTGGCGATTTAAGCCGAATTTCAATTCACCGTGAACTTTGTGGCGAAGATTTTATCTTACTAAGTGGTGACGATTCGACAGGCCTTGATTTTGTCAAGCAAGGTGGTAACGGTGTGATTTCAGTCACGAATAATATTGCTGCACAAGACATGGCGACGATGTTCCGTCTAGCCAGTGAAGGTAAGTTCGATGAAGCGGAAATCATTAACCAACGCCTGATGCCTCTGCACAAAAATCTGTTTGTTGAGTCGAGCCCGATTCCAGTTAAGTGGGCAGCACACCAAATGGGTCTGATTGAGCACGGCGGTTTACGCTTACCTTTGACCGAGCTCTCCGTGCAGGCTCGACCAATTGTGACGCAAGCAATGACGGATGCGCGCATTGTCTAAATATGAAGAGACCTTGCCGGAAGTGATTCCGGCAAAATACGATCAGGAGTTTCAATGAAATTTTCTCACCAGCTAGTTCTCAGTTCACTAGCTGTTTTTGTTTTGAGCGCATGTTCAGGTGGTGCAAATCAGCGTCGTCAGGCGAAAGATGATTTTGAATATCTCGATACGCCAGCGTCGAAAGAGTGGAACTTACCACAAGATGCCGAACCACAGTTTTACCCTAACTATCGAATCCCTCAAGGTGAGTTCGCTGGTGGTATTGGCCGTGAAGTGGATATTCGTCCGCCGCAACAAATCCTAGAACTTATTCCAGGTGCTAGAGCCGAGCATAAGCAGGGAGAAACCACCTTATGGTTATTACGCGAAGATGAAGTCGATAAAGTGTGGCAAACCGCGCTTGAGATGATCGAAGAGCAAAATATTACCATTCGCCAGCAGACATTGACGCTTATCGAGACCGACTGGGTTAGTTGGGTTGCTGAAGATGAAGATGTTGAACTTGGTGCGCGTTACCAAATTGACCGTGTTTCTGCGGGTGGTCGCCATGGATTTAGAATATCACTGGTTGATTGGCGTGAAGGGGGCGAAGTAAGACCAGTCACGGCAACCAATAAGGAGCGCTATAATGCTCTGATGACCAACTTAGTGACAGCACGCTACGATTTAGACATCCGAGAGGAAGCGGCACGTAAAGCCGAGCAATTAGTTAAGAACATACAAGTGACCATGGGCTCTGACCGCAGCGGTTTCCCCGTGATCATTGCGCGTTCACCTTACAACGTGTTGTGGAATCGCCTGCCGAACATCCTGCCTGCGATGGGCTTTACGCTTGAAGAGCGTAATCAATCTCAGGGCACGGTTAAAGCTAAGTACGCGGCGCCTGATGATGAGTTTTGGGATGAAATTGGTGTGAAACCGATTAACCTTGCTCCAGGAACCTACACCTTCCTGTTTGGTGATCTTGGGAACCGTACATCGATTAACGTGACAGATTCGACGGGTAAACCGGTTGAGGAGCAGTTGCTTGAAGATATGGTGCCAGTATTCGCCGTGATTGCCGAGAAGCAAGTGCAATAAGCCATCGATCATTTATCTTGCACCACATAATAAAAAAGCTGACATCAAGTCAGCTTTTTTTGTGGCTTATCGATCGTTGCAGGTACCGTTTACAGCGTCATTGCTGCTAGCCAACCAAAGACAATTAACGGAATGTTGTAATGGATAAAGGTTGGTACAACGGTCTCCCAAATGTGCTCGTGCTGTCCATCAGCGTTCAGGCCAGAGGTTGGGCCTAAGGTTGAGTCTGAAGCTGGTGAGCCCGCATCGCCAAGCGCTGCTGCAGTGCCGACTAATGCAATGGTTGCCATCGGTGAAAAACCGAATGCCGCCGCCAGTGGCACGTAGATAGTCGCGAGAATCGGAATGGTTGAGAACGATGAACCAATCCCCATTGTCACCAATAGACCAACAACCAACATCAATAATGCCGCTAGAGGTTTATTGTCGCCAATGCTGGTTGATAAGGCTTCAACCAAAGACTCAACCCCTCCGGTTTGCTTCATCACTGCCGCAAAACCCGCTGCTGCAATCATGATAAAGCCAATCATTGCCATCATGTGAACCCCTTTTGTGAACACATCATGGGTCTCTTTCCAAGCGATTACGCCACCAAAAGTGAACACCATAAAACCAGCTAAACCACCGACAATCATTGAGCCAGTTGAGAGCTGCGCGCCAAGGGCTACGATAATGCCCACAGCAGCCACAACAATGTTTTTCTTGTTGATAGCTTTGGTGTCTTGATTAACATGAGTTAACTCAGTTTCCGGGTATTGGCGAGGTTTACGGTAAGTAAAGAAAATCGCTGTTAACAAACCAAAGATCATTCCCGCTGCTGGTAGCAGCATTGCGACAGGCACTTGGCTTGCCACGACATTCTCAAGGCCGTTGTCATGAAGGTTTTTAAGCAAAATATTGTTGAGGAAAATACCGCCAAAACCGATCGGTAACACCATGTAAGGGGTAACGAGACCAAAAGTCAGCACACAAGCAATCATGCGGCGGTCAAGGTTAAGCTTGGCAAAGACGCCTAAAAGAGGTGGAATCAAAATCGGGATAAAGGCGATGTGAACTGGAATGACATTTTGTGAAGACATAGTGACTAAGACCAGTGCGATCAGCACGGCGTACTTAAGACCAGTTGAGGCAGAGGCATTCTCTTGACCATGGATGCGTTTAATCACGCTATTGGCCAACAGGTCGGTAATACCTGAGCGAGAGATCGCAACCGCGAAAGTACCAAGCATAGCGTAACTTAAAGCGATGGTTGCACCACCACCAAGCCCACTTTCAAATGCAGCGATTGACTGGTTGAGATCCATACCAGCGACTAAACCGCCGACGATGGCACTGAAGGTCAGTGCGACGACGACATTGACTCGCATCAGGGCTAAAGCCAGCATAATGCAGACAGAAATGACAACAGGGTTCATAATATACTCGTGAGTTGTGTTTACTTTTTATTGTGTTTATTCGGCATCTGACTCAATCAATGGCCACCCGCCAAGGGCTTTCCACTTATTAACGATGCCGCAAAAGAGCTCGGCCGTTTTTTGAGTATCATAAAGGGCTGAGTGGGCTTCTTTATTGTCAAAGTCCATCCCGGCGACTTTACATGCTTTGGCTAATACGGTTTGGCCATAAGCGAGACCACTGAGTGTTGCGGTATCGAAGGTCGCGAAGGGATGAAATGGGACACGTTTTAACTTGCAGCGTTCGCTTGCTTCCATCACGAAGCTGTGATCAAAGTTGGCGTTGTGAGCAACAATAATTGCACGGCTACAATCCGCTGCTTTTTGTTCTTTACGTACAAGTTTATAAATTTCTTTTAGCGCTTCCTCTTCTGTCACCGCTCCACGAAGTGGGCTAAATGGGTCGCGAATGCCATTAAATTCAAGCGCCTCTTTTTCTAAGTTGGCACCTTCAAAAGGAGAAACATGAAAATGAATAGTTGATGCAGGACAAAGTGTGCCGTTCTCATCCATTTTTAAGGTGACGGCACAGATTTCGAGTAGGGCATCTGTTTTAGCGTTAAATCCTGCGGTTTCAACATCAATAACAACCGGAAAGTAGCCACGAAATCGTTTTTTTAGCGTCAATGCTTCGTTTTCTATAGTCATGTGTGCTTATTTTAATGTGACAGGGCTGGCATTATTACAGATTCTTGGCGTGAGAAAAACCGTTAATCCTGTTTGAAAAAGAAACGTTGGCGATTTGTCCTATACAAATGTGTTGGCGTGCTTTTTGCTTTCTAATTTTGGTAGAGAATCGAGCGGCAACGTTGAGCTGCTCAAGCAAATAAAGAGATTAATTGCAGTATGAATAAGTTGTTTGCTACCACAGTCGCGACCGTATTAGTGTCAATCAGTACCAGTGCCGTTGCGCTGGATAAACACTATGTCGCTAAACCACAGCAATCAACGTGGCAAATGGTTGCCAATACCCCTTTGGAGTGTCGCTTAGTCCACCCGATCCCTAATTATGGTGATGCGGTATTTTCCTCGTATGCGAGTAAAAAAATCAGCCTTGATTTCGAGTTGAAAATGAAGCGTCCAATGGGAAAAACGCGTGATGTGAGTTTGGTTTCTATGCCGCCTGCATGGCGACCAGGCGAGGGGGCTACGCGTCTAAATACGATCCGATTTTTTCAACAATTTGATGGTTATGTTGGTGGGCAAACGGCATGGAATATTTTAGGCGAACTTGAAAAAGGGCGCTATCCCACTTTCAGTTATCAAGAGTGGCGCAGCCGCGATGAGCGGATAGAAGTGGGGCTTTCTTCGGTGTTGTTTCAGCCGTCATACAACGTATTTAGCGACTGTATTGCTAATTTACTGCCATACAGTTTCGAGGATATCGCGTTTACCATCTTGCATTACGACAGAACCAGTGTCGAACTCAATAAACAGTCACAAAAACGATTAGCGCAGATTGCAGAGTATATTAAACACAATCAAGATATCGATCTGGTGTTAGTGTCAACGTACACGGATGCGGTTGATAGCAAAAGTGTCAGTCAAAGCTTGTCAGAGAAACGAGCTGAAGTCCTGCAAAACTATTTTAAATCGTTAGGATTGCCTGAAGACCGGATTCAGGTTCAGGGGTATGGCAAACGTCGCCCTGTTGATGACAATGCCTCTCCACTTGGCAGAGATAAAAACCGCCGCGTGGTGATCTCGCTAGGTCGAACACAGGTTTAAGACTCGTACAGAGAAAAAGCCAGCAATGCTGGCTTTTTGTTTTTTTGAAGCGGTTAAAGCTGTGATTAACCCGCTAAACCTGCGCTCGCTTGTTTGTTTTGGATTAGCTCAATCATATAGCCATCTGGGTCTTTGACAAAAGCGATATGGGTGGTTCCCCCTTTCACTGGGCCCGGCTCGCGCGTTACGTTGCCGCCAACGGCTTTGATCGCATCACACGTTGAGTAAATATCATCAACGCCAATAGCGATGTGACCGAATGCACTGCCTAGATCATACTCAGTCGTTCCCCAGTTGTAGGTCAGCTCAATCACTGCACCTTGCGCTTCATCTCCGTAACCGACAAACGCTAAGGTGTATTCGTACTCTTTGTTTTCATTGGTACGCAGTAGCTGCATTCCCATGACCTCGGTGTAAAACTTGATTGACTTATCCAAGTCACCAACGCGAAGCATAGTGTGTAGAATTCTGCCATTTGACATTGTCTTGCTCTCCTAATTTTCTGGGTATACTTTGTCTTTGAATTCGCAAAGATCTTCAATAATACAGCTGCCGCAACGGGGCTTTCGTGCTACACAAGTATAGCGGCCATGTAAAATCAGCCAGTGGTGGACATCGAGTTTAAACTCTTTGGGCACCACTTTAAGCAGCTTTTCTTCTACCTGATCGACGTTTTTGCCCATGGCAAACTTTGTCCGATTGGAGACGCGATAAATGTGCGTATCGACCGCGATGGTTGGCCAACCAAAGGCGGTGTTGAGCACGACGTTAGCGGTTTTTCGACCGACTCCGGGGAGCGCCTCTAAGGCATCACGATCTTGTGGAACTTCACCGCCATGTTGGTCAATCAGGATTTTACAGGTCTTAATGACGTTCTCTGCTTTAGAGTTAAACAGGCCAATTGTTTTGATGTACTTTTTTACGCCTTCAACGCCGAGAGCAAATATAGCCTGTGGCGTATTCGCAACCGGATAGAGCTTATCTGTCGCTTTGTTAACGCTGACATCCGTTGCTTGTGCGGATAACAGCACTGCAATTAACAGCTCGAATGGTGTACTCCAGTTGAGCTCAGTTTGAGGGTTAGGGTTATTCTCCCTTAAACGTTCTAGTATTAATCTTCGTTTGTCTTTATTCATTTAAAGCTGCTTTCCAGTGCGAATGCCAATTTAAGGATTGGTCTGTTATGCGTTGGTAACTCGGGCGCGTTCTATGGTCTGCTTTTTCTGCTTTGGTTGACGCGCTTCAATTTGTTTATCGATGATGTTTTTCAGTGCGATGAGCAAACCAACACCAATGAATGCACCCGGTGGTAAAAGTGCGAGTAAGAAACTGTTGTCGAATTGAAACACTTCAATACGCAGTGATGTTGCCCACTGACCGAGCAGTAAATCAGCGCCGTCAAATAATGTTCCATTGCCGATCAACTCACGCATAGCACCAAGGAGGACCAGTACACTGGTCATACCCAGTCCCATCCAGAATCCATCTTGGGCGGCAGGAAGCACATCATTTTTTGAGGCAAAGGCTTCGGCGCGGCCGATAATAATACAGTTAGTCACAATCAACGGAATGAAGATGCCGAGTGATAGATAAAGACCGTAAGCGTAGGCACTCATTAACAACTGAACGCAGGTGACCAGTGCAGCAATGATCATCACAAAGATTGGAATCCGAACCTCTTTGGGCACATAGTCACGGACTAATGAGACAGTGACATTCGATCCGACTAAAACCAATAACGTGGCGATACCCAACCCCAAAGCGTTGGTGACCGTTGAAGAAACGGCCAACAACGGGCAGAGTCCGAGTAGTTGCACTAAGGCGGGGTTGTTATCCCACAAGCCATTTTTAATTAGGGTTTTATGTTCACTCATCATTGCCTCCACAGTTTAGTGGTTGAGCGAGAATTTGCTCGCGGTTGGCGTTCACAAACAGCGCGGTGTTTTTGACCGCTTTGACCACCGCTCGAGGTGTGATGGTTGCGCCTGTAAATTGATCAAACTGGCCGCCATCTTTACGTACGTTCCAATCAGCCAGATTGTCTTGTGAGACTGATTTTCCTGAGAAACCAAGAATCCAATCCGTAATACGTAGGTCGATTTTATCACCAAGTCCCGGCGTTTCTTGGTGGCTTAGGATACGCGTTCCACTAATGGTTCCGTCTTGCTTAATGCCGACAATAATCTTGATAGCACCGTTGTAGCCATCGGGAGCGATGGCTTCGATCGCGAGGGCAGAGGGTTGACCGTTCAAGCTTGCCATATAAACGGGCATCGCTGTTTGCGTACCCAATGCAGGATCGCTGACCAAGGTACAGGCCTGATAAAGATCATTGTCGTGCAGTGGATGTGGAATGACTTGATTGAGAACCGACAATAACTGCTGCTGCTCTTGGCGTTGGATCTTATCTTCAGTCAGGTAATGAGTCAGTGCGACAACACCGGATGATGCACAGGCAAAAACGGCAAGAATGACACCATTTTTTCGAATCGCATTTAGCATGATGAATCCTTAGTGTCCGTAGGTTCTTGGTTTGGTGTAGTAATCAATCAAAGGGACACACATATTGCCAAGCAGTACTGCAAATGCCACGCCGTCGGGGAAACCTCCCCAACTACGAATAATGAAGACTATAGCACCAATAAAGGCACCAAAGATCAAACGGCCTTTGACGGTGGTTGACGCTGACACAGGGTCGGTTGCGATAAAAAATGCCCCCAGCATGGTTGCGCCTGATAACAAATGGATCAATGGTGAGGCGGTTGTCCCCGGTGCCAATAGAGCAAATAGACCACTCATAATGCTTAAGCTAACTAAGAAGCCTAGCGGAATGTGCCAGTTGATAACGCGCAGTTTAATCAGCATTAAGCCGCCGGCCAGATAAGCGAGGTTAACCCACTCCCAGCCGATACCCGCAAGACCAGAAAATTGAGGTGCAGACATGGCTTCACTGAGCGTATTGCCTGCGCGCAACGATGTTTTGAGTGAATCAAGCGGAGTCGCCATTGTCACGCCATCAATAGCCGTTCGCAGTTGTTGCAGTGATAAGCCTTCTAAATTAAAACCTGTAAAAATCAGTGAAAACGCATCACCACTTGAGATAGTTGTCGCTTGCAATTCGGTTGGAGAAATCCAACTGGTCATTTGGACAGGAAACGAGATCAATAGCACAACATAGGCCACCATCGCCGGGTTAAACAGGTTCTGGCCGATTCCACCGTAGAGATGTTTAGCGATCACGATGGCGAAAACCAAACCAATTGCGATGATCCACCAAGGGGAAAGTGGTGGAATAGCAATGGCAAGTAGCCAGGCGGTGACTAACGCACTGTTGTCCCTTAATGCTGATGTTGGTGGACGTTTTCTCGCCACCATCACTAAGGCCTCAAGGCTCAGTGCGATCGCAATCGCCAGAGCGAGTTGAATAATTGTCCCCCAGCCAAAGAAGTAGCATTGCGCAATAAGTCCTGGTAGGGCGCACAAAGCCACCCACTTCATGAGATCAGGAGTGCTTCTGCGGTTATGCGCATGGGGTGAGCTGGCAATAAAAAAGGCCACTACTCTTTCTCCTCAGTGTGGTTTTGTTGTTCTTTGTTTGCTTTACGCGCTTTGGCGCGGGCAATAGCAGCCGCAACGGCGGCTTTCTTTGGGTCGTCGGTTGATTCGCTAGTTTCAGCCGATGGCTCTTCGGCTTGTTGCGTTTGCTCGGCTTTGCGCGCCTTGGCTCTGGCAATCGCGGCCGCAACGGCGGCTTTCTTGGCATCGCCAGCGGTTGATTCGCTAGTTTCAGTCGATGACTCTTCGGCTTGTTGCGTTTGCTCGGCTTTGCGCGCTTTGGCTCTGGCAACCGCGGCCGCAACGGCGGCTTTCTTGGTATCGCCAGCGGTTGATTCGCTAGTTTCAGCCGATGGCTCTTTGGCTTGTTGCGTTTGCTCGGCTTTGCGCGCTTTGGCTCTGGCAATCGCGGCCGCAACCGCGGCTTTCTTGGCATCGCCGGCGGTTGATTCGCTGGTTTCAGCCGATGGTTCTTCGGCTTGTTGCGTTTGCTCGGCTTTGCGCGCCTTGGCTCTGGCAATCGCGGCCGCAACGGCGGCTTTCTTGGCATCGCCGTCGGTTGATTCGCTAGTTTCAGTCGATGGCTCTTCGGCTTGTTGCGTTTGCTCGGATTTGCGCGCCTTGGCTCTGGCAATCGCGGCCGCAACAGCGGCTTTCTTCGCATCGCCAGCGGTTGATTCGCTGGTTTCAGCCGATGGTTCTTCGGCTTGTTGTTCTTTCTGCGCTTTGCGCTCACGAGCCTGACGTTTGCGCTCTTCACGCAACTTCGCCATTTCTGTGTTATCAGGCTCTGAATTGCCTTGTTCTAAAGCCGCTGCTTGTTTGGCTTTTGCTTTAGCAATGGCAGCCGCTACGGCCGGTTTGACTTTAGGCTCAGCGTCACTTTGCTGTGATTTTTGCGCTTTAACGCGAGCGATAGCGGCGGCAACGGCATCATCACCGCCCGATTTTTTCATCTCTTTGCGGCGATCTTGGGCCGCTTTCTTAAAGCGATTCTCGCGTTGCGCTTTATCGCGCTCCATACGTGCTTTCTTTTCTTCAAAACGAATCTTCGCTCGTTCTGCTGCTTCGGCTTCTTCTTTGCGGGTGTTTATTTCCGCTTTGGCTTGGCGATAGTACTGGACCAAGGGAATTTCGCTTGGGCAGACAAAAGCGCAAGCACCACACTCGATACAATCTTTAAGATTGAGCTCTTCGCATTTTTCATACTCTTCGGCCTTGGCATGCCATTGCAATTGTTGCGGCAAAAGTGAAGCGGGACACACATCTGCACATTCTCCACACCGGATGCAGGCCATCTCGTGGTGATCCGGTGAGATCTCGTTGCGAGTAGGTGCCAAGATACAGTTAGATGTTTTGGTGATCGGTACCTGCGCATGGGGAAGTGTAAAGCCCATCATTGGTCCGCCCATAATCAAACGCGGCAACCTCTTATCTGCTTGATAGCCAAACTCGTTAAGTAGTGCTTCAACGGGCGTTCCGAGCAGCGTCCAGACATTACGTGGTTGCTTGAAAGTGTTACCAGTCAGGGTTACGACGCGTTCAATCAAGGGTTCGCCGTCGCATACTGCGCGTTTTATCGCGTACAAAGAGCCAACGTTGTGGACCAACAAACCAATATCGGCAGGAATACCACCATTGGGGACCTCTTTGTTGGTGAGGATTTTGATCAGTTGCTTTTCGCCACCGGATGGGTACTTGGTTGGAATGACACGGATGACAATGTCTTTGTGCTGAGCCGCTTGTTGAAGAGCTTTGACGGCTTGTGGTTTGTTGTCCTCAATACCAATCACGGTTAATTTGGGTTTGAGAATGTGTTCGACAATCTCAATGCCCTTAACGATCTCTTCGGCGTGCTCGCGCATTAAGCTGTCGTCTGCAGTGATGTAAGGCTCACACTCTGCTGCATTGACAATAAATACCTCGGTACGAGCATGACCAGCCTGAATTTTTTTTGCGGTAGGAAAACCTGCGCCACCCATACCAGAAACACCCGCTTGGCGGATTTTCTCGATGAGTTCTTCACCGGTATGGTCGCTAAAATTGGCCCAAGGTTGGCGTTCAATCCAGCGTTCTTCAAAGTCAGGTGTAATAACAATACACAACTCACTCAAACCTGAAGGATGCGCTGTGGTTCTTAATTCAATGGCGCTAACCGTTCCCGATGTGGGGGCATGGACAGGTAGCATAAAGCTGGTGTCATATTTAGTCAGAGCTTGGCCTTTGAGTACATGATCACCGACGTTAACGATGATCATGCCGGGTTTACCAATGTGCTGCTTTATAGGTAGCACAAGCTCATTAGCAATCTCTGCGCGCGCAATACTGGTCTTTAGTGACTGTGTTTTATTTTCACTAGGGTGAACACCGCCGGGGAAGTTCCACAGCGATCCCGATTTAATTTGTTCGATTAATGACGACATACCAGCCCTTAATTCACGTCATTCTGCTTTGGCGCAGAATTGGTAATATCAACAACAGGAATGGCGTCCATTTGCCACTTCCAATTCGCTGTAGTGGTTTCTACAGGGATCATTTCAATACAGTCTGTTGGGCAGGGAGCAACACATAAATCACAGCCAGTACATTCATCCTTAATGACCGTGTGCAGGGCTTTTGTTCCACCAACGATAGCGTCGACCGGACAGGCTTGAATACATTTGGTGCAGCCAATACACATATCTTCGTGTATGAAGGCGACCGTTTTCACTGCGTTTTCCAGGTCGTGTGCTGAGTCTGGGACATCGACGCCCATTAAGTCGGCTAGTTTTTCAATCGTTGCTTGCCCGCCCGGTGGACATTTGTTTATTTCGTCACCGTTGGCGATGGCTTCCGCATAAGGGCGGCAGCCAGGATAGCCACATTGGCCACATTGGGTTTGAGGCAAGATAGTATCGATTTGGTCAACAATAGGATCGGCTTCGACCTTAAATCGAATCGAGGCAAAACCCAGAGCGGCACCGAAAATAGCCGCTAAAGCAGCAATTGCAATAATTGCGATTAGAATTGAGCTCATTATAACTTCACCAAACCAGTAAAGCCCATAAAGGCCAACGACATCAGTCCAGCAGTGATCATCGCGATAGACGCGCCTTTAAACGGCATAGGAACATCGGCGGCGGCAATTCTTTCTCGCATCGAAGCGAATAGGATCAAAACCAACGAAAAGCCAACCGCCGCGCCAAAGCCATAAATGATTGACTCGATAAAATTGTGATTTTCATTGATGTTAAGTAAAGCGACACCAAGTACCGCGCAGTTGGTTGTGATCAGTGGTAAGAAAATACCCAATAGACGATAGAGCGTCGGGCTGGTTTTGTGCACTACCATTTCGGTAAATTGAACCACGACAGCAATCACTAAGATGAAGCTCATCGTGCGTAAATACTCGAGGTTGAGTGGGCCCAAAATGTAACTTTCAACCAGATACGCGCACACGGAGGCGAGGGTTAAGACGAACGTTGTCGCCAACCCCATTCCAATGGCCGTCTCAAGTTTTTTTGAAACACCCATAAATGGACACAAGCCAAGAAACTTCACCAGTACAAAGTTGTTGACCAGCACGGTGCCGACTAACAACAAAAAATATTCGGTCATAATTTTATATAGTAGAAATTCCGATCCTCATATTATCCTGCTTTGACTGCCTAATAACAACCAAGGAAAGATAAGGTTTTATGTTATCGAGTAAAAATTATACGAAACTGGGCTGAAAAAGTTGAGTTACCATGATTATTTCGGCGAATCACTGATGTTACTTAAATGAGGGGCTTCTAGCCGTTTGGCCAGTAAGCGCTGATAGTGGCTTAGTCTTTGAAGCTCTTAACAAATCCATCTTAAAGCAGAATATTTTGACGTGTTATCGGATTACTCAAAGATCGAAACTGTGTAGTTACCGGTGGCGACAGATACGAAAAAGCCGCGTCATTCGACACGGCTTTTTGTTGAATTTGGCTCCCCCTGCAAGACTTGAACTTGCGACATACGGATTAACAGTCCGCCGTTCTACCGACTGAACTAAGGGGGAATTGTTTTAGCGAGCGAATATTAGCTATCGAGTCGAATAGTGTCAATATTTTACCCAGCGATTTAATAAAAAAAAGCTTAAAAATTTGCTTTACTTTTCTGTAGCCCTTATCGCTAAAGGGCTACATTTACTTATCCACCAAATTTGTGGATAAGTGTGTGCATTAAACTTGAGTATGTCGATCTTTCATTACTAAAAAGATTATACACAAGTAAATAATATGTATCTTAACCTTTGTTCTATAAAGCTTTTTCGTTTTTATTTAATGTTTTTCTTTCAAGGGGAGTATTGGATAGAAATTGTCGATATTCGCTAAAAATAAAGATAAATGTGAATATCTTGTGGGTGGTATTTTTGAATATTTTGCTGGTAGGCTCTTGCGAGGTCGAGCATGATATCAGGATTAAAGGGATTGATCTAGTTGTTCTACGTGCGTTGATGTAAAACAGAGATTAATTTTTTAGTGAATGCTTGAGTCTGTATATTTATACAGTCACAATGGGCAATGAAGTGCAACATCAACAAGAGAAAAGAGATGGGTAAAGTTTTCGATTTGGTCTCAGACTATCAGCCTTCTGGCGATCAGCCGACGGCGATTAATCAATTGTCCGAAGGGCTTGATGCTGGTTTAGCACATCAAACATTACTTGGTGTGACTGGGTCAGGAAAAACCTTCACACTCGCGAATGTCATCGCGAATGCTCAGCGTCCTGCAATCTTGTTGGCACCGAATAAAACGCTTGCAGCGCAGCTTTATGGAGAGATGAGGTCTTTCTTTCCGAATAATGCGGTTGAGTATTTTGTCTCTTACTACGATTACTATCAGCCAGAAGCGTACGTACCGACTACGGATACTTTTATTGAAAAAGATTCGTCAGTTAACGCCCACATTGAACAGATGCGCTTATCTGCCACTAAAGCTTTATTAGAACGTAAAGATGCCATTATTGTTGCCTCAGTTTCAGCGATTTATGGTTTGGGTGATCCTGAATCGTACCTCAAAATGATGTTGCATATTCGTCGTGGCGACATTATGAACCAACGCGATATTCTAAGGCGTTTGGCTGATCTGCAATATAGCCGTAATGATGTGGCGTTTGAGCGTGGTCAATTTCGCGTGCGCGGCGAAGTAATCGATATATTTCCTGCCGAGTCGGATCAAGATGCGGTTCGTATTGAAATGTTTGATGATGAAATCGATCGTATCAGTGTGTTTGATCCATTGACGGGCGTGGTTAACCAGCGCGATTTAGCTCGCTACACTATTTATCCTAAGACTCACTATGTGACACCTCGTGACAGAATGCTTGAAGCAATTGAGCATATTAAGATCGAACTTGAAGCGCGTAAAAAGCACCTGTTGGATAATAACAAACTATTAGAAGAACAACGTATTTCCCAGCGAACCCAGTTTGATATTGAAATGATGAATGAGCTCGGTTTCTGTTCTGGTATCGAAAACTACTCGCGTTATTTAAGTGGTCGTAATGAGGGCGAGCCGCCCCCGACGCTGTTTGATTATCTGCCACATGATGGCTTATTGATTATCGATGAGTCTCATGTGACAGTGCCGCAAATTGGCGCTATGTATAAAGGTGACCGCTCTCGCAAAGAGACCCTAGTTGAATTTGGTTTCCGTTTACCTTCAGCACTTGATAACCGACCACTGAAATTTGAGGAATTTGAGTCACTTGCTCCGCAGACGATTTTTGTCTCGGCTACACCGGGTAACTATGAGTTAGAAAAATCAGCGAATGATATCGCTGACCAAGTAGTGAGACCCACAGGGCTACTTGACCCTGAAATAGAAGTTCGTCCGGTCGCGACTCAGGTTGATGACTTGTTATCTGAAATTCGCATTAGAGCGGTAAAAGATGAGCGAGTGCTGGTGACGACATTAACCAAGCGTATGGCTGAGGATTTAACGGAATATCTCACCGAGCATGATGTAAAAGTGCGTTATCTACACTCAGACATTGATACCGTCGAACGTGTTGAGATTATTCGTGACTTACGTTTAGGTGAATTTGATGTTTTGGTTGGGATCAACTTATTGCGCGAAGGACTCGATATGCCTGAAGTGTCGTTGGTTGCGATTCTTGATGCGGATAAAGAAGGTTTCTTGCGTTCAGAGCGCTCATTAATTCAGACCATTGGTCGCGCGGCGCGAAATGTGGCAGGTAAGGCGATTTTATATGGTGACCGGATCACTAAGTCGATGGGGAAAGCCATCGATGAAACCAATCGACGCCGTCAAAAGCAGCAAGATCATAATGCCAAAATTGGCATTGAACCTCAGGCGCTGAAACGAAACATAAAAGATATTATGGAGCTTGGCGACATCACTAAGGGTAAAAAACAGCGCACGAGCAAAGCGGTTCCTCTGTCTAAAGTGGCTGAACCTTCACAAAGCTATGATGTTATGACGCCACAAGAGTTAGATAAAGAAATCCGTAGACTTGAAGCACAAATGTATCAGCATGCTCAAGATCTGGAGTTTGAATTGGCGGCAGGAAAACGCGATCAAATTGACAAGCTACGCCAACAGTTTATCGCCAACAGTTAAGTGTCAGCCAGACAAAAAAAATAGCCAATAGCAAGGATGCTATTGGCTGTTATTTGTGAATACTATGTTCACTAACAACGTCAGTTGGCTAGGTGACCCAGAAGGGTCATTGTTAGAGGCTGCATAGACTGTGCCAGTCGCTAAGCGATAAAAAAGGCGGTTTTCTCAAGCTAAAAGCGACTTTTTGAGCGAAATATTTGCAAATTGCAAAGCCTAATGCAATGATTTGTACATAATGCAAATTAAAATATGGCTAGGTTATGCAACAAGTAGTATCTGATCAGAAAGCAAGATATTTGCTGATGGTAGAAGATACAGCGTCGGTCGCGGCACTGTATCGCTCTTATCTCACTCCACTGCAAATTGATATCAATATTGTCGGTACGGGTCGTGATGCGATTGAAAGTCTCAATTTTCGAACCCCTGATCTCATCTTACTCGATTTACGTCTACCTGATATGACTGGTATGGATGTTCTTCACGCGGTGAAAGAGAAGAATCCTGATGTGCCAGTGATCTTTATGACGGCGCACGGTTCGATTGACACGGCGGTTGAAGCGATGCGTCATGGCGCACAAGACTTTCTTATCAAACCATGTGAAGCGGACCGTCTTCGCGTTACCGTTAACAACGCCCTGCGCAAAGCCAACAAACTCAAGAATGATGCGAACAGTTCCGGCAGTCAAGGTTATCAAGGTTTTATCGGTAGCAGTCAAACGATGCAAGCGGTTTACCGCACGATTGACTCTGCCGCGAGTAGTAAAGCAAGTATCTTCATTACTGGTGAGAGTGGTACGGGTAAAGAGGTGTGTGCAGAAGCCATTCATGCCACGAGCAAACGCAGAGACAAGCCATTTATTGCCATTAACTGTGCGGCGATCCCGAAAGATTTGATTGAGAGTGAGCTGTTTGGTCACGTCAAAGGCGCATTCACTGGCGCAGCAACCGATCGACAAGGGGCTGCTGAACTTGCGGATGGCGGAACACTGTTCCTCGATGAATTGTGTGAAATGGACCTTGAACTGCAAACTAAACTACTGCGTTTTATTCAGACGGGGACCTTCCAAAAAGTCGGCTCATCTAAGATGAAGAGTGTCGATGTTCGTTTCGTTTGTGCTACAAATCGCGATCCTTGGAAAGAAGTTGAAGAGGGGCGTTTCCGTGAAGATTTATACTATCGCCTCTACGTGATTCCTTTGCATTTACCTCCTTTGAGAGAAAGAGGAGAAGACATCATTGAGATTGCTTATTCTCTGCTTGGTTATATGTCCAAAGAAGAAGGTAAAGACTTTGTGCGCCTCGCTCCTGAGGTTGTAGAGAGATTTGCTCGCTACGAATGGCCGGGCAATGTGCGCCAATTGCAAAACGTGCTGCGTAACGTCGTGGTGCTCAATAATGGTCGAGAAATTACCTTAGACATGTTGCCACCACCACTCAATCAACCCGCAAAAAGTGAGATTAGAGTACCGCTTAGCGTCAATAATGATGTTGTCTCGGTTCAAGATATTTTCCCGTTATGGTTAACCGAGAAAAACGCGATTGAGCAAGCGATAAAAGCGTGTGATGGCAATATTCCCAAGGCTGCTGGATACCTTGATGTTAGTCCTTCGACACTGTACCGTAAACTGCAATCATGGAATGTGAAGGAAGCATAAGCGTGGATTTATTAGATCAGGCCAAAATAGACCGGTTAGCCAATGAGATCGGTGAAGAAAACGTGCCAGTATTATTGGAAATTTTCCTAGGTGAGCTGAGTAACTACATCGCCACTTTGTCACAACTCGTTTCTGAGCAGCAAGACAGCTATCTTCAAGAGATCAGCCATGCTCTGAAAAGCAGCGCTGCCAGCTTTGGTGCTGAGGCACTGCGTACCTTTTCGGTTGAACTCGATGCAAGAGCGAAAGCGGGGGATGCATTGAGCTCTGAAGACGATAAACAGCAAATGTTATCTCTGCTCAAACAAACTGAACAGAGATACAAACAGTTACTCGACTAAGAGCATCTCTATTGCTTGTTGCAACTTAATTCGGTCATGACGCCAATCTCTATTTGGTGAAGCTAAGGGTGTCGTGACGCAATTCCAACGCTGCAATTCAGGGTGGGCTTTATCACCAAGCACGACATCAATCTGTCGACCTTGGCAGGAACGCTCGCACCAGT
Organism: Vibrio sp. NH-UV-68; assembly: GCF_042940635.1. NCBI lineage: Bacteria > Pseudomonadati > Pseudomonadota > Gammaproteobacteria > Vibrionales > Vibrionaceae > Vibrio > Vibrio sp. NH-UV-68. The sequence goes on along the minus strand of NZ_CP134975.1, from coordinate 2,252,377 downwards.
CGAGCTTTTCCTCTAATGTCATTTCTCCTGCGGGGCCAAATTCTGGCGACAAATTTTCGACAAAAATAACCTTAGCCTTGAGGTTATTGGCAATCGCGCGGCCAATCTCTGGTAACAGTAATGGCGGCATGATACTGGTCAGGAAGCTGCCCGGACCGAGGATGATGGCATCGGCTTGCTCTAGCGCTAATACCCCCTCTTTAGTGGCCGGCACTTCTGGCTCTAAATCAAGCCGAATCAATTTATCTGGCATCTCATCAACACTGGTTTCGCCAGTAACCCAGTGACCATTGGGGGCTAATGCCCTTAAGTCGGAAGGGTGCTCAGACATCGGGATAATATTGACATCGACTTTGAGCATGTTGCGGATCAAATTGGTTGCATCAAGTGGCCGCACCGAGAGGTTATCGAGCGCAGTCAACATCAAGTTGCCTAGGTTGTGACCGTCAAGTTCTCCGGTGCCTTTGAAGCGGTATTCGAACATCATAGAGCTAATCGAAGGTTCAGTAATGAGCTGATTAATGCAGTTACGAGTATCTCCCCAGGCGATACCTCCTTGACAGTTACGAATACGACCTGTTGAACCGCCATTATCCGTCGTCGCGACGATGCCAGTGGCGTTTGAGCCGAAATCTTTTAATGCCGCAAGCATCCTGCCGAGACCATGGCCTCCACCGACTGCGACCACTTTCTTGCTAGCGTAAAGTGTCATGCTGAGCTTCTATTTTTGTCATAACCAACTACAATTTAGAATATTGTATTCATATTAAATACTCAATAGGGAGTAATTTGCGCCCTAAGCACGATTTTTTGGTGTGCAGGGTGGAATCACACATAATTATTAAGTATTTTAATAGTCAAGCTACTACCCAATATAGGTAGTTGCCATAGCTCCGAGCTTCACAGGCTAAGTTCATACTGAATACGCTTGTTAAGCCAGTGACATTTTGTCACAAGGGCATAATTGGAAATGATTATGCCTCCCGTGTTTGGAAAGGTGTTCCGTGGCGCAACAATTCGAAGATAGATTCAATCGTAAGTTTTATTACTTACGACTCTCCGTTACAGATGTCTGTAACTTTAAATGCACATATTGTCTGCCTGATGGCTACCAGCCTTCGGGGCAGAAAAACTCGTCTTTTTTATCCCTGCCCGAGATTAAACGTGTGGTTTCGGCGTTTGCCGATTGCGGTACGTCTAAAGTCCGTATTACGGGTGGCGAGCCAAGTCTGCGCAAAGACTTCAACGATATTATCCATGCAGTGGCTTCAACACCTGGTATTGATAAGGTCGCGACGACCACCAACGGTTATCGTATGGCCAAGCAAGTAGCAGATTGGAAGCAGGCAGGGCTAACGCACATTAATGTCAGTGTTGATAGCCTCGACCCGCGAATGTTCCATCAAATTACCGGTGAAAATAAGTTTACCCAAGTGATGGATGGTATTGAGCGTGCCTTTGACGTCGGGTATCAGCAGGTCAAAGTTAATGTCGTGTTGATGAAAGATCTCAATGCCCATGAATTACCCGCTTTTCTGGCTTGGATCAAAGATCGACCGATTCAATTACGTTTTATTGAGCTCATGCAAACTGGTGAAATGGATACGCTTTTCCAGCGCCACCATGTGTCCGGTGTGGCGATTCGGAATCAATTGATTGCCAATGGTTGGCTACTTAAAGCGCGAGCAAACAACGATGGCCCGGCGCAAGTGTTTATTCATCCTGACTATCAGGGTGAAATAGGTCTGATCATGCCATATGAGAAGGATTTTTGCGCAAGTTGTAATCGACTGCGGGTCTCGGCAATAGGCAAGTTGCATTTGTGTTTGTTTGGCGATCACGGCGTAGAATTGCGTGACTTGCTTGAGGATGATTCACAGCAGCATTCACTGATAGATCGTATCCAAGCACAATTGCAGACCAAATCGGTCAGCCACTTCTTACATGATGGCAACTCAGGTATGACGCCACATTTAGCGTCAATCGGCGGTTAAATAAACTCAAACCATAGATAATGGCATTAAGCTTGGCGCTTAGTGCGAGTATTACTGATTAAAATAGGTGAACAAATGGGTCACGCAGATAGCAAATTCCAACCAGCAAATATCGCAGTGCTAACGGTTTCTGATACGCGCACAGAAGAAAATGATACCTCTGGCGGTTACTTGGTTGAGCAAGCAAAAGAGTCTGGACACAATGTGGTTGATAAGCAAATTGTGATTGATGACATGTATAAGATTCGTGCGATCGTCTCACAGTGGATTGCCGATGATAACGTGCAGGCCGTCATGATCACTGGCGGTACGGGCTTTACTTCGCGTGACAGCACTCCGGAAGCACTGAAGCCTTTGTTTGATAAAGAAGTCGAAGGGTTTGGTGAACTTTTCCGTATGGTCTCTTATGAGGAAATTGGCACGTCAACGATTCAATCGCGCGCCATTGCGGGTTTTGCCAATCATACGGTTATTTTCGCCATGCCGGGCTCTACCGGTGCTTGTCGCACTGGCTGGAGCAAAATCATCAAGCAACAAATGGATGCGAGTCATCGTCCTTGTAACTTTATGCCGCATTTAGCGGTTTAATCGGAGGGCGAGCAATGAGCGAATTTACTCACATTAATGCCTCTGGTGAAGCCAATATGGTTGATGTGTCAGCCAAGGCAGAAACGGTGCGTGAAGCACGTGCCGAAGCCTTTGTTCATATGGCGCCAGAAACGCTTGAGCTGATTGTTTCTGGTCAGCATCATAAAGGTGACGTTTTTGCTACAGCGCGTATCGCCGGTATTCAAGCGGCAAAGAAAACGTGGGATTTAATTCCACTTTGTCACCCGTTATTACTGTCAAAGGTTGAAGTACAGTTGCAAGCGATGCCAGCTGAAAATAAGGTTCGTATCGAGTCTATTTGCAAACTCGCAGGAAAAACAGGCGTAGAAATGGAAGCGCTGACTGCTGCTTCTGTGGCGGCGTTAACCATTTACGATATGTGTAAAGCGGTACAAAAAGATATGGTGATAGAGCAGGTACGCTTGCTTGAAAAAACAGGTGGTAAGTCTGGTCACTTTAAGGTGGATGCATGATTAAAGTGCTCTTTTTTGCTCAAACGCGCGAGCTAGTTGGTATTGATGATCTGCAACTTGACGGCGAGTTTAGCAGTGTTGAACAAGTGCGTGCGCATTTAGCTAAGCAGCAAGGTAAATGGGATCTTGCTCTAGAGCCGGGTAAGTTGCTCGCGGCAGTCAACCAGTCGATCGTGCCGTTAGACCATCCGGTTGAATCTGGTGATGAAGTTGCGTTCTTTCCGCCAGTCACCGGAGGTTAAACATGGACAGTCGAGTATCGGTTTTTAAACAAGACTTTTGTGTTGGTGATGAATACCAAACGTTGGCTGATGGAACCGCTTCAGGTGCTGTAGTGACCTTTGTTGGCAAGGTGAGAGATATGAATCTTGGTGACAATGTGACTGGCTTATCGCTTGAACATTATCCGGGTATGACGGAAAAAGCACTCAGCGAGATTTGTGACGAGGCAGAACAGCGCTGGCCACTACTCAAAACCCGAGTGATTCACCGAGTCGGTGACTTGGATATCGGCGATCAAATTGTGTTCGTTGGTGTATCAAGCGCCCACCGTGGCGCTGCCTTTGAGGCGTGTGAATTCATTATGGATTACCTAAAAACCAAAGCGCCATTTTGGAAAAAAGAACGCACCACAGACATGACTCGATGGGTCGAGTCACGTGACTCAGATGCCAAAGCGGCCAAACGCTGGCAGTAATAAAAATATTGCACTTGGTTCCGACAGCGCTCTTTTTTAAAGGGCGCATTTTTGTTGTTCACTCAATTGATGAATAGAGCCACGTTGACAACTTTTGGCGTAAAACAGTGCTTTATCGGCGATAGCAATAAATTTTTCAGCATCCATTTGAGGGGGAATTAAGTGGCAATGTTGAATGCCAATGGTGATAGTCAGATGCTCACTCACACTGGAGGATTGATGCGGTATTGCCAGATCCGTAATGATTTTCTGCAGCTGCTTGGCTCGTGTTGTACATTCTGTTTTTGAGATCTTTGGCATAAAAATCAAAAATTCATCTCCGCCGTAGCGAAAACAGAGATCTCGCTCATTCGACCAATCATTGATGGTGTCCCCAACTGCTCTGAGTACCTTGTCACCTTTAAGATGGCCATAGCAGTCGTTATATTGCTTGAAACAGTCGACATCTATCATCATTATCGCAGAACCAACCTGCTTTACTTTGGCCAGTTCAATCGCATCAGGTAACAGCGCATCCAAGGCATAGCGGTTATAAACCTGTGTTAGATGATCAATATAAGTGAGTCTTTCTAACGCCAATTGTTGCTTGGCAAGCGTTTCAAGCGCTTTCTTGTACTGGGTAATATTGCGCACTGTCCACAGCACAAAAGCGGTATCGGGAAGCGGAATAACTAGTGCGCTAAAATGTTGCACCTCAGTTGGCCCTTCAATGCCTTCAAAGCAATGGAGGGCTTTTGGGTCGAGACTATACTCAAGCTCAGAAGCTTGATTGTTCTCGATTACCTCAACAATAACCTGACTAAACCAAGTGGCTTTATCGGCAGGTAACACCTGATGTTGGGTGAGACCAACGAGAGTGGCCGGATCGTGGTGCCGGCTTTTATCACGACCACCCCACGCCTCAACGTAAGTACCAGATTTATCGATCAAGAAAGTCGGTTCAGGGAGCGCCTCGAATACGCTATGCATCATGTCAGGGTTATTAGCTAGTTGTGTAGAAAAAGTCGAATTCACAGCGCGTCCCAATACAATATTGATAAAACTAACTATAGTTTAGGCAATTGATGGCAAATCGGTATGGTACAAAGGTTGATATTATGAATAAGCTCGCGGTAAAAAGATCGTTTGTGATTGCCTTGGTCGTGGGCACTTTATTAAATATCATCAATCAGTATGATGCGCTTCTTCTCACAGGAAGCGTCAATTTGTTTAAGATAATTCTCACTTATTGCATTCCTTTTTGCGTCTCACTCTTTAGTGCCTGGCTCTCGCAGCGCGATGTGTTGGTTTAGTGACGAGCGACAATTTGACTTTGATAGACAGCACCGATTGCAAAAATTGTTGATTTCCATTTAGTAAAATCAAGAAATTAGACAACACTTACAGTATAAGCAGCGTAGGCTTGCAAGTAAGGAGACTCAAATGGAATCACTCAAAGTAAAAGACTATATGACCCTGCAAGCGGTAACTTTTACCCCAGAGATGTCGCTCAGTGCGGCACTCGACAAAGTCATGAACTCTCGCTATCTCGGTGGACCTGTGTTGAACGAACGCCGTGAGGTTGTCGGCTTTTTATCAGGACAGGATCTGCTCGAAAAACTCATTAACGTCAGTTACTACTGTCAAGACAGCCACACTGTCGCCGATTGTATGCACCCTGAGGTGTTGTCTGTGACATCTGAAACGTCAATTATCGAGTTGGCGGATATGATGCGAGTGGGGAAACCTAAAGTCTATCCGGTTATTGATAGTGGCAGACTAGTGGGAATTATTACTCGTCGGGATGTTTTGCGCGCAATTGGTAAAAACATCAACGATTGCTTTAAACATCCTGTGTGACAAATCCAATTAACAGTGACAAGAGGTGTGTCCTACACCTCTTTTTTTGTTAGCGATATTGATTGGCAAACGCATCCGTTGTGAAAGTGACAGAAAAAGTTTGACCTTGGAGTAGACTCTAAGGTTTAGACTTAAGGTGTACAATGAATGGAGACAAATCTATGTGCACAAAACATCATGCATGCCGCTCACAAAAAATCGCGGTCAAACCTTCACAAACGGGTGGTTGTTCTGGTCTCAACAAGGCGTCTATAACCATCTCTGACGTGATCACGCCAGAGTCTGATTGCTGCAGCTCAACTGATTGTGGCAGTGGCGGCGACCCTTCCGATGAGGAAAGTGAGTCCAGTCGCGCCGGCCTATTAACCTATCGCTGGAAGATTGAAGGGATGGACTGTCCATCTTGCGCACGAAAAGTCGAAACCGCAGTTACACGCGTTGAGGGCGTAATCAGTGCCAAGGTCTTATTTGCGACCGAAAAACTGATCATTGAAACCGAACATGCCGATGTGGTTACGCAAGTAGAGAGCGCCATTATTGATAGCGGTTTTTCTTTTGCCACTAACCAACAGCCTCAAAGCACCCCGTCAGCGTCACGTTGGCCATCGGTGATAAAACACAACACCCAGATTTTGGCGATTGCTTTGGCGATGATAATTGCTGCAATCATGCAACCTATTTCCCCTCAATTAAGCCACGGTTTATTCGTGTTCACTTGTTTGGCTGGGCTTTATCCCATCGGACGCAAAGCTATTACTTTAGCTAAGTCAGGTACACCATTCTCTATTGAAACCTTGATGAGTGTTGCGGCACTCGGCGCGTTATATCTGGGAGAAACGGTCGAGGCGGCAATGGTGTTGCTGCTGTTTTTGATTGGTGAGCGCCTTGAAGCTTTTGCTGCTTCGCGGGCCCGCAGTGGAGTTAAGGCACTGATGGCGTTAGTGCCAGAAAATGCCACGAAAATAGTTAATGGTCAGCGAACCTTGGTTGGCGTCAGTGAATTACAACCTAGCGATATTATCGAAGTATCACCGGGTGGAAGACTGCCAGCCGACGGACGCTTGATTGAAGGAACGGCCAGTTTTGATGAAAGTGCGTTGACAGGGGAGTCGATACCTGTCGAGCGGGGGCAAGGTGATGCGGTCATTGCTGGCGCCGTTGTGGTTGATAAAGTGGTGCGATTGGCTGTGACATCAAAACAAGGTGAGAACGCGATAGACCGGATTCTTCATTTGATTGAAGAGGCGGAATCACGTAAAGCACCACTTGAACGTTTCCTTGATAAGTTCAGTCGCTGGTACACACCGTTAATGATGCTGGTGGCGCTTATTGTGATTATTATGCCGCCCCTTGTGTTTGCTCAGTCTTGGGAAACTTGGATCTACCGTGGTTTGGCACTGCTGTTAATTGCCTGTCCATGCGCACTGGTGATCTCCACACCTGCGGCGATTACCTCTGGCTTAGCGGCGGCCGCGCGTCGTGGTGCTTTGATTAAAGGGGGGGCGGCATTAGAACAATTAGGCCAAATTGAAACCGTGGCCTTTGATAAAACGGGCACCTTAACGCAAGGCAAACCTCAAGTGACTGATGTGATCGGTCTTAGTGGTTGGTCGTCAGAGTCTGTGCTTGAAAAAGTCGCAGCGATTGAAGTTGGCTCTAGTCATCCATTGGCGATTTCTGTGGTTGAAAAAGCGAAACAATGTGGACTTAAGATCGTTGAAGCAGAGCACAAACAAGCGTTGGTTGGCAGTGGCGTTCGCGGTGTTATCGATGGGGTTGACTATCAAGTTCTCGCACCTAGTCGGATTCAGGTCAAGGTGAGCAACACGATAACAACGCAAATAGAACAACTTGAAGCACAAGGAAAAACGGTGGTGGTCGCTTTGCAAGCAACTGACATTATTGGTTTGGTTGCGTGGCAAGACACGTTGCGAGAAGACTCGTACCAAGCGGTGAGTGCGTTAAAGGCTCTGGGTATTAATTCGATTATGCTCACGGGTGATAACACGCGTAGCGCTGATGCGGTAAGCGCCATGATTGGCATTGATTATAAGGCGGAGCTACTGCCTCAAGATAAAGTGACTTACGTTGAGCAACTGAGCAAAGACGTCAATGTTGCGATGGTGGGCGATGGGATTAATGATGCACCAGCGATGAAAGCCGCTCATATAGGTATCGCAATGGGTGGAGGAACCGATGTCGCTTTAGAAACGGCCGATGCCGCCCTGACGCATAATCGATTAACTGAGCTGGCGGGTATGATTGAACTATCACGCGCTACTGTGGCGATTATTCGACAGAACATAGCGCTAGCGCTCGGCCTTAAAGGCGTCTTCTTGGTGACAAGTTTGCTGGGTATTACCGGGTTGTGGGTTGCGGTATTAGCTGACAGCGGGGCGACCGCTATTGTCACGCTCAATGCATTACGCTTGTTGAAATTTAACTCGAAACAGGTTTAATCCATCTACACTGACAATGGCCCTTGCCTCTATGACGTGAGGGCTGTTTTTTATGCAACTACCTTACTCGGTTTGCTTAAAAGTGTGATGCAAACCGATTTTACGTGCAATGTTGATATTTGTTGCGCTCATTGTTGTGATTGGTGTCACTATAAGAGTTTGGTTTGTTAGTTAAAGTATAACCGTACCCGATGAATTTAAGAGCGTAAAAGTCGAACAAACGACGGTGCTACGCCACAATAAGGAGCTCCCCTATGTCTCAAGCTGTATTCCACCTTGGTGTTACTGAATCTGATCTTGCTGGTGCTACATTAGCGATTATTCCTGGTGATCCAGCGCGTGTACAAAAGATTGCTGAAGAGATGGAAAATCCAGTATTTCTTGCTAGTCACCGTGAGTACACTCTCTACCGTGCAGAGCTAGACGGTAAGCCTGTTGTGGTTTGTTCTACTGGTATCGGTGGCCCGTCAACATCAATTGCTGTTGAAGAGCTTGCTCAGCTTGGTGTGCGTACTTTCTTACGTGTTGGTACCACTGGTGCGATTCAGTCACACGTGAATGTCGGTGATATGATTGTGACGACGGGATCAGTTCGCCTTGACGGTGCGAGTCTTCACTTTGCGCCGATGGAATTCCCTGCTGTGGCAGATTTTGAAATTGCAACCGCAATGAAAGCCGCAGTAGAAGAATCAGGGGCAACAGTACACATGGGTGTGACGGCATCTAGTGATACGTTCTACCCTGGTCAAGAGCGTTACGATACTTTCTCTGGCCGCGTTGTGAAGCGTTTCCAAGGGTCGATGCAAGAGTGGCAAGACATGGGTGTGCTGAACTTCGAAATGGAATCAGCAACCTTACTTACCATGTGTGCAAGCTCTGGCCTTAAAGCGGGTTGTGTTGCAGGGGTTATCATCAACCGTACCCAGAAAGAGATTCCAGATCATGCCACGTTGAAAGAAACAGAAGCACGCTCAATCAAAGTGGTGGTTGAAGCGGCTCGTAAAATGTTATAAGCAACGTTTAGCACATATAAAAACCTCGCTTTGGCGAGGTTTTTTGCTTTTAATCAAGGCTAATAGCCAGTTATTCGTTGCTACTTACTGGCTCTACTCGGCTATTATCGAGCATGATTTTTTGGTACTCGCCACTGGCATAGAGCGTTTTCATTCCTTGGGAAAATACGTCAATTAGCATTTCACTGCGGGCAGAATTTTGTTTGGAAAATAGAATCGTCATTTCATCTTCAAATATCGGCTTATCGTCGACTTTTATCAGAGCGGCTTCGTCTTGTGAGAGGGTATTTTTTATCAGATATTTACCGCGAATAGCGCCAGTGGGGTAGGCGTCTATCCGTCGTTTGACCAGTTTGGCAAAATTGGTTTCTTCATCAATGGACACCATTTGCGTTATACCGGCTTGGTTTAAGTAAAAAAGCGGTTGGTAGTCTTGGGTTGCCCCGATGGTATAATTATTTAAATCGGTTAATTGTTGCCAAGAAAAGTTAACCTCAAGGTGATAAAAGAACACCACGGTCTGAGTAAAAACGGCTTCCGAGTAAAGAAACAGTTTGCTACGTTCTGAATTGCGTATCCATGGAAATGTCCCATCATATTTCCCCTCACTGGCTAGTTTGAAAGAGCGAGACCATGGAAAATAATCTAATTGCACCTGATAGCCTTGGCTCTCAAAGGCTTTGACAACAACCCGCTGCGCAACTTGTTGTTCAGGATCATTCGATGAACTGGTATATGGCGGCCACTCGCCAATCGCAAATCTAACCACCTTATCTTGCGCTATAATGGCAGTGCTAAAGATCAACGTGCTAATTACGATCAGTAGTTGTGTCATGACGGTTCCAACCTAGAAAACTTAGTACTAATTCTAGTTTATGACACCATATTTAGCTTTATTAAGACGGAATGTTATGGCTAAGAGAGAACGGCTCGCTCCGAGAGCCGTATTCACTGACAACTTACCGCTATCGTGCCGTTGGGTTAACTAAATGCGATTTTAGGTAATGGCTGATAGAGGTTTTCAGTCATGTCTGACAACATTTGGTCATAGACTTGTGAGATAACCAACGAGATATCCGTCGCGAGTTGATACAAGTCTTCATTGCTGAGCGTGAGATCGTCACAGGCATTGATCTCAGTTAACGTGTGCATTGCCTTAGAGCTTAGTGGCGACGCAACTGACAAGGGGCTTATGATCGACAACTGATTCAGCTTTCGACGCATCTTATCGCAGTAGTATTTGACGCGCAGCATGCCTTCAGCATCATTTGAGTCCTGAATGGAAATCCGCAATTGTGTCAGTACTTCCATGCTATCGAGGACCTGCTGCCAGTTCATATGATACTCATCACTAATGTCTTCACGACCAGATTCAATTAACCAAGCAATCGCGATTTCATCCATCAAAAACATGCAGTGCCGGATAGTCTTACCGTGTAACACCTGATTGCGAGCAACGGAGCGTTTATCCCACTCTTTATGCAGTGCCTTTAGCTTGAGTTGTAGGATCCGGTACATAGGTTTGTTTTCAAATTGAGCGTTGGCAATGAGCTCGTTTGAGCATGCCATCATGGCATCGTAATTGTCTTCGAGCTTAGCTTGATGAAGGTCAAAATGATGGCTGGTCAGCGCTTGATGGGTCATGGCCCGATGTTGGCGACTTAACAGTAAAATCTGTCGTAGAGAAACGAGAATATCGAACTTACGTTCTAATCCTGTATAACGTTGTCTTGAAAAATAAAACATCGTCAGCAAAATAAGCATGGAAATAATCAGAGAAACCAGCACAAACATAACCTACTCCTTGTCAATATGTACTACCAAAGGGGTAAGGCACTTTTGATGCCAAGAATTAAGTCCATATAAAACAATTACTTACAATAAATTGGTTCTATCTAATGCCCAATAGTGGTGCAACTAGGCACCGAAAGTGTGAGTTTGGGCACAAAAAAAGCCCCGCTACAGAGAGCGAGGCTTAAGGTTAAAGTTAGCGCAGGTTACATCACACGCATACCTGGCTGAGCACCTTCATGAGGCTCAAGAATCCATAGATCGCTACCGCCAGGACCTGCGGCTAGGATCATGCCTTCAGACATACCAAATTTCATCTTACGCGGTTTAAGGTTAGCCACCATCACCGTCAGCTTGCCTTCTAACTCTTCCGGTTTGTACGCTGACTTAATGCCAGAGAATACCTGACGAATTTCACCACCGATATCCAATTGGAACTTAAGCAGTTTGTTGGCTTTTGGCACTTCTTCACAAGAGATGATACGAGCAATACGCATATCTACCGCGGCAAACGCATCAAACTCAATCTCGTCTGCGATTGGATCTTTGTCGAGTTCGGTTTGGCTTGCTTGGTTCTTTTCCGCTTCTGCTTTCTCTTTTGCTGCCATTTCCACTGCCGCATCTTCTTTTGACGCTTCGATCATCGCTTCGATGTTTTTAGGGTCGATACGGTTGAATAGTGCTTTGAATTTAGTGATCTCGTGACCCGTTAGTGGAGCGGCGATACCCTCCCAAGTAAGTTCTTGGTTTAGGAATGCTTCTGTACGCGCTGCAAGTTCAGGCATGACCGGCTTCAGATAAGTCATCAGCACGCGGAATAAGTTGATACCGACAGAACAGATATCTTGCAGTTGTTGATCTTTGCCTTCTTCTTTGGCGACAACCCACGGCGCTTTCTCGTCAACGTATTGGTTGGCTTTATCAGCAAGTGCGGTAACTTCGCGAATAGCACGACCAAATTCGCGCGCTTCGAATAGTTCAGCAATGCGATCTGCGGCGGCAACGAATTCGTTGTATAGCTCAGGTTCGGCGAAATTCTCTGACAACTTGCCATCAAAGCGCTTAGCAATGAACCCTGCGTTACGAGATGCAAGGTTAACAATCTTGTTAACGACATCAGCGTTGACTCGTTGAGTAAAGTCTTCCAGATTCAGGTCGAGATCATCGATACGACTGTTTAGTTTGGCCGCGTAGTAGTAACGCAGGCACTCAGGGTCGAGGTGGTTAAGGTACGTACTGGCTTTAATGAAAGTGCCTTTTGACTTAGACATTTTCGCGCCGTTGACAGTAACGTAGCCGTGAACAAAGACGTTATTTGGTTTACGGAAACCACTGCCTTCAAGCATCGCAGGCCAGAACAACGAGTGGAAGTAAACGATGTCTTTACCGATGAAGTGGTAAAGCTCAGTTTGGCTGTCTTTGTTCCAGTATTCTGCAAAGTCGAGATCGTCACGTTTATCACACAGGTTTTTGAATGAGCCCATGTAGCCGATCGGGGCATCTAGCCAAACGTAGAAAAACTTGTCTTTTTCACCTGGGATTTCGAAGCCGAAATACGGTGCATCACGCGAAATGTCCCATTGTTGTAGGCCAGACTCGAACCACTCTTGCATCTTGTTAGCGGTTTCTGTTTGTAGTGAGCCCGAACGCGTCCACTCTTTGAGCATACTTTCGAACTGCGGTAAGTCGAAGAAGAAGTGCTCAGAATCTTTCATGATAGGCGTTGCGCCCGAGACGGCTGATTTAGGGTCAATCAGTTCGGTTGGGCTGTAAGTCTCGCCACAGTTATCACAGTTGTCGCCGTATTGGTCCTCAGACTTACACTTAGGACAAGTACCTTTGACGAAACGATCCGGTAGGAACATCTCTTTTTCAGGGTCAAACAGCTGAGAAATTGTACGGCTAGAGATAAAACCGTTTTTCTTCAGTTCTAGGTAGATATAAGACGCTAGCTCACGGTTCTCTTCTGAGTGGGTGCTGTGGTAATTGTCGAAGCTAATATCAAAGCCCGCAAAGTCTTTTTGGTGCTCTTCACTTACAGCAGCGATCATCTCTTCTGGTGTAATTCCCATCTGTTGTGCTTTAAGCATGATTGGCGTGCCGTGGGCATCGTCAGCACAGATGAAGTTTACAGTGTTGCCACGTAGGCGTTGGTAGCGCACCCAGATATCCGCTTGAATGTGCTCAAGCATATGGCCTAGGTGAATCGAACCGTTAGCGTACGGAAGGGCACAAGTTACCAGCATTTTTCTTGAAGAAAGAGGTCGTGGATCGTTTGCCATACTTAATATTCGCTTCTAGATAGGTATAAAAAATAGAGAGTAATACTACCTTATCCCACCAGTGACTCCAAGGTCGGAACGACTGGATTACCTTAGTTTTTTCAGGGTTCAGTATCTGGTGGCACAGTGATAGGATGAGATGCATAAGGAGGACCTATGCGTCAATTCAGTTCAAAGCAAGACTTTTGTGATTGGTTAAACCAATTTGAGCACCCAAGCTTGGCTCCCGAGTGGGCCGGTGTCGCCAATGTTGTCTCGGTTGAGTCGGACCGCTTTAACATTGAAATTCCCTTTGCCGCCAATACGCTTGTTGATGAGTTAACGCAGTGGATTGACCACGCCCAGCAAGCCGGGCAAGTGGCTCGTTTCTCCTATTCACTGTCGGTCGAGCCTAAAGCACTCGAAACACATGTGGGAGCGACGGTGAAAGGGGTTAAAAATATTATCGCTGTGACTTCCGCGAAAGGTGGGGTAGGTAAATCAACAACCTCGGTCAATCTCGCGTTAGCGTTATCTAAGTCAGGCGCCAAAGTGGGTCTGTTGGATGCGGATATCTATGGGCCTTCAGTACCGCTGATGCTTGGCCAAAGTGATGCGCATCCTGAAGTGCGAGACAATAAGTGGATGCAACCGATCAAAGCTCACGGGATTTATACCCATTCGATCGGCTATTTAGTGGCAAAAGATGAAGCGGCAATCTGGCGTGGACCTATGGCGGCAAAAGCCCTAGCGCAACTGCTTAATGAAACCGACTGGCCTGAACTCGATTACCTAGTGATCGATATGCCGCCGGGCACCGGGGATATTCAACTCAGCTTAGCTCAGCAAGTCCCTGTGACAGGTGCGGTGATCGTCACTACGCCACAAGACTTAGCCTTGGCTGATGCACGTAAAGGCGCCGCGATGTTCAGCAAAGTCGATGTGCCTGTGGTGGGGCTGGTTGAAAACATGAGCTATCACATTTGCAGTCATTGTGGTGAGAAAGAACATATTTTTGGTCAAGGTGGCGCGCAACAAATGGCTGCGGATCTTGGTCTCGATCTTCTCGCGCAAATCCCTTTACATATTCAAATGCGCCAAGATATCGATAATGGTCTACCAACGGTGGTAGCACGACCAGATTCAGAACATACTCAGTTGTATATGATGTTAGCTCAATCGATCAGTTCTCGACTCTATTGGCATGGCAAAGCAAAACCTGATTCTATTTTGTTCACCATGGTGGAATAGCATCAAGTTTCATTAAAAAAGAGCGTTGAATCGGCGCTCTTTTTTATTCTTATCCGGTGTAATCGATTGCGCTGAAATCTTTTATTCTATTTCGTTAAATCGTGCTAATCACAACTGGCAACACTGACTTGAACTCCCTATAATCAGGCGGTTTATCTAAATTTGTCCTAATGCACAGAGCTCGAATCGTTGAGTGATGCTAGCATTAGCATATGACACCAATCTAAATCATCGGGTGCAAGAATAATGTCTGATAATAATCAATGCGTCATCGTCGGTATTGCTGGCGCGTCTGCTTCTGGAAAAAGCTTAATCGCGAGCACTATTTACAATGAGCTTCGTGCCAAAGTGGGCGATCATCAAATTGGTGTGATTACGGAAGATTGCTATTACAACGACCAAAGCCATTTGAGCATGGAAGAGCGTGTTAAAACCAACTATGACCACCCGAGTGCACTAGACCATGACCTTTTGTGTCAACATCTTGAGCAGCTAGTTCAAGGTGAGTCGGTCGAAGTACCAGAGTATAGCTATACAGAACATACCCGCACTGAACATACCACCACAATGACACCTAAAAAGGTGATTATTCTGGAAGGTATCCTTCTTCTCACTGAACCTCGCTTGCGTAATATTATGCATGCAACCATATTTATGGATACACCACTGGATATCTGTTTACTGCGTCGCGTAAAGCGTGATGTGGAAGAGCGTGACCGTACCATGGAGTCGGTACTCAAGCAGTATCAAGAGACGGTTCGCCCGATGTTCTTGCAGTTCATTGAACCTTCTAAACAGTACGCCGATATCATCGTTCCACGTGGCGGTAAAAACCGTATCGCCATTGATGTACTAAAAGCACACATTGCAAAACTTCTGAAAGCTTAGCGATGTTTGCTTGTTTTAGACTTTATTTTTTATGAGATAAGTGGCACTTTTAGTGCCACTTTCTTTTTATGGTCGTCAGATAATCGCGATGATCATTGATACTTGGAGCGGACTTAACCCTTGAGTCTCTCACCAAGCAAGGATAACGCTGATGAAGAAATTTTTCCTAATACTAGCAATTCCGGTAATTGCTCTCCTTGGTGCGTTAGTCGCACTGGTTACGTTGGTCAACCCCAATCAATTTAGACCGTTAATTGTCGAACAAGCAAAAACCCACACAGGTCTTGACCTTGTGATTGAAGGCAATATTAGCTGGCAGTTTTTTCCGTCGATTGGTTTTGAATTAGGCCAAACGGCGCTGCGTAACCCGCAAGGCTTCGACAAACTGAACATGTTTAAGGTCGATAGCGTTGGTATTGATGTGTCGGTTATGCCGCTGTTTAGTCAGCAGCTTGAAATTGGTAACATCACACTTGATGGTGCGGCATTTTCACTTGAGACGCTCAAAGATGGTCGCAAGAACATCGATGCCCTCACCAAGGCGCAGAGTGCGCAAGCTGAGCCTGTTGCTGGCGCGGCGACATCTTCACCTGAAACTTCAGGTCCGATAGCAGCAGAGTCTGGTGGGCCATCAGCATGGACAATCAACCTGGCTGGTGTAACGGTATCCAATGCTTCGGTTGAAATCGTCGATAAGCAAGCTGGGAGCCTAACTAAGCTTTACGATGTGTCGTTAAACTTATCTGAATTTGCCGTTGATACTTGGACAAAAATTGACTTTGCCGCCAAAGGTGAAGCCAATCAGCAGCAGTTCACCGCTCAAGGTGATAGCGAATTTAAACTCGCTCCAGGTTTCAAACAGTACGCGTTACGCAACATCAATCTCGATACCACGTTCAGTGATCCCGCAACGCAAATTGACAGCGCAAAAATCGGTTTAGAGACGTTTGAGTTTGATAAAGCCAATGCGCTGACTTATGCAGTTAAAGGTAACGCTGCCGGGTTAGATATTGATATGCAAGGCTCTGCGTCATTCACGGTTGACCAAGCGATTAGCAAGGTGGTGATGAATAAGCTTACCCTTGATGCTACCTTCCAAGGCGATAGTTTACCTCAGTCACCGATGAACGTGGATATGGCCTCGGATCTGACGTTTGATCTCACCAAGAGTCACTTAAGCTTTGTGCTTGAAAAGCTCACCGCTAATGCGCTCGCGTTTGATGGTAAAGCTGATGTGACGTTGGCTGACATTCCCAAAATCCGTTTTGCGCTACATAGCCCAGATATCGATTTAGATGCGTTCTTGGTTTCTGCACCAGCGGGCGAAGAGCAATCTGCCACTCCAGCGCCACAGAATTCGCAGACATCTACCTCTTCTGCTGAACCCGCGAAGCAACCGACGAAAGAGGTTGAACCCGATCTATCAGCACTGAAAACATTAGATGTCAAAGGTGATATTGCAATTGATAAATTCAAAGCAAGCAACGCGCGTATGCAAAACGTCAAAGCAAGCTTTGTGGTCAATCGTGGTATTGCGGAATTAACTTCATTTACGTCTAATCTGTATCAAGGTTCGATTAACGCCACTGCTCGTCTTGATGCGCGGCAATCGCCAGCGTCTTACACGGCGATAAAGCGTATTAAAGGCGTTAAAGTTCAACCTTTGCTGATGGATGTTAGTGGAAACGACAAGCTAGAAGGTACGGGCAACATTGATATCGATGTGCGAGGAACGAGCCTAACCCCGACAGGGATCAAACAGAATTTGTTGGGGACTATAGTGGTTAATTTTGCCGATGGTGCGGTCAATGGCATCAACCTTGCGCAGTTAATTCGTGAAAATTACGCGAAAATTAAAGGTGAGCAAGTACCTGTCAGTGACAACGCACAAAAAACTGATTTCAGTGCGATGAAGGCGACCTTGACGCTCAATAAAGGTAATGTTTCGACCAATAACCTTACCATGCAGTCACCGCTCTTACGTATTCGTGGTGACGGCAGTGCTAACTACCTTAATGAGACCGTCGACTTTACCGTCAGTACTTCGATTGTTGGCTCACTGGAAGGTCAAGGTGGTAAAGATATTGATGAACTGAAAGATGTGACGATTCCCATCAACATCTCAGGAGCATGGGCAGAGCCTAAATTCAAATTGGTTTTTGATGATGTCTTGAAACAGAAAGCGGAAAAAGAGCTCGACCGTGGACTGAAAAAACTTGATGAGAAGCTTGGCGATAAAATCAAAGATGAAAAGACTAAGGAAGCCGTGAACAGTTTAATCAAAGGTTTGTTTAACTAAGTCTCCTTGCTGTTAGTCTGTATTGGTCAAAAGCAGTGTCATTCATAACGAATGCACTGCTTTTTTATTGCCAGTGACCGGGTTATTGCCAGTGAGCAGTTGATGGTCAGTTACCAGTCAACGCCTTTCAGTGCTTTGACACCAGATTCAAATGCGTGCTTAACGTTTTTCACTTCTGAAACAGTATCGGCCATTTCGATTAAAGTGCGATGTGCGCCGCGGCCAGTAATCACCACTGACTGCATTTTAGGTCGATTGGTAAGCGCTTCAACCACTTCATCTAAGTCAATGTAACCGTAGCTCACCATGTAGGTCAGCTCATCAAATAGCACCACGTCGATAGCGTCGTCTTGGAGCATACGCTTACACTCTTGCCACACT
The DNA here is from genome assembly GCF_042940635.1 of Vibrio sp. NH-UV-68. NCBI lineage: Bacteria > Pseudomonadati > Pseudomonadota > Gammaproteobacteria > Vibrionales > Vibrionaceae > Vibrio > Vibrio sp. NH-UV-68. The sequence continues at coordinate 2,234,422 of NZ_CP134975.1, read as the reverse complement.
CGTTGTGCAGCGTCGGTATCGGCGGCTTTGTTTTGCGTCTCCCAAGTGAAGCCTGTCGCCATCACTTGAAACTCAACGCCGAGTTTTTCGAGTAGGTTGCGCTCACCATTGTCCCACGTACCTTTGATAAACTGAGCAACCGCGGCGTTTAAGCCATGACCAACCGCTCTTGCCACTGTGCCGAAACCAGATGTCGATTTACCTTTGCCATTACCGGTAATGATCAGCAGTAGGCCTTTCTCTTCTTGCGCCGCCGCCACTTTAGCATCGACTTGCTCTTTCACTTTTTGCTGACGAGCTTTGTGACGAACTTCTTTATTGGTTTCAGACGTCATGGGAAATCCTTTTTTATTTAATCAAACTGTGGCTATGATAGCCCAATCAGCGAGATGCAAATACCTATGATTTTTATGGGAAAGTGACGTCAATGGCGATTAGGAGCACGATGAGTAACAAAATTTTAGTGGTGTGTATGGGCAATATTTGTCGCTCACCGACCGGAGAAGCAATTTTACGTGCGAAATCGCAACAAATGGGTGTTGATGTCGACATTGATTCGGCAGGCACAATTGGCTATCACCAAGGAAATCCACCGGATCCACGCGCGAAAGCGGCAGGAGAAAAGCGTGGTTATTCGTTCAAAGGGATTCGTGCTCGTAAAGTTATCGACAGTGATTTTGAGCGATTTGATCTGATTTTAGCTGCGGATGAAGACAATCTTGCCGATCTTAAGATGCAGTGTCCTAGCCATTTACAACACAAACTCAGGCTATTTCTTAGCTATGCTGACTCAGACTATGAGGAAATTCCCGACCCCTACTACGGCGGCGACAGGGGATTTGAGTTAGTAATAGATTTGATCGAAGAAGCGTCAGAAGAGATTTTACGCTCTTTATAAATTCTCCCCTCGTTATCAACTCAGGTTCATTGATTCAATGAACCTTAAGCTGCCATTACTCTGCCACTAAAGTAGTCGTTTGAAACGATATATTCGGTGTTACGAATCAGTTCATCTTGAATTTCTGCCCAATGCGAATCGTTATGTTGAGCGGCAGGCACGACGCCACCAACACGAATATTAAACGGAGTAAGCTCCTTTGCCCAGCTTTGGGTAAAGCCCGCTACCATAGACGTTGCGTTGTCAAAACCAGACAGATCTTGATAGTCGGCATAAGCAATGACATTGACGATGACGCCATTTTTTTTCTCTTGGCGCATTCTTTCTGCGGTGGCTTGACCAAAAGTAAATAGGGTGGCAGCCATTAAAGAGAGCCGCTGGGTGAAAAGATCACTGGCGCGCTGATCAAAAATGTTGGGCATCGCTTCTGCGGTCAGTGCATTGATCAAGACGTCGGGGGAACGTTTGACATTTTTATCTATGAACGAGAAGAGAGCCTGGACGGAGGCAAGCGAATGGTCGTTAAGAGTGAACTGAAACACTTGATCTGAGATGGCGCTACATTGTTGATAAGCCTGCGATAGTTGCGGTGTTTTTTTATCACACAGGATGACCGTTGCGCCGAGTGAAACAAAATGTTGCGCTAATGTGCTACCGATTTGAGAGCCAGCTGAAGTTACTAATATTACAGCAGTTTTTATATCCATGGGCTTAATCCCTTACAAGCAATGACAGCGCATAATTGCGCCTGTATAGCATGGTTGATTAACTGTTGTTTAGTTGTGAATAAGGTCAAATAACCTTGTCAGTGAGTCAGGTAATTTACGATTATTTGGCATCATTCACACTCTACGAGTAAACGGTTTTATCAGTTCAACAAATGAGACGAACAAACTGTGATCCTATCGATCCTTTGCGGATTTAATACCACTATTAGTGATCGATAGACTATCGATAGGGGCAGAGACTAAGCTTGAGCCTGAAGCTGGAAGGTACGCTGTGCTTTAATCAGTTGATGATAAAGATCAACCGGTATTAACTTTTTCGGTTCATGTTCCGCTAGCATTCTGCGTTGGTGACCGGATAGGTTGTGATAAACCTCTTCAGGAAGATCATGCGTTTCTTCTGGAAGGTACGCTAACGCATCGGGCTTGAGGTAGTGGCATAGTTTGGCGCTAGGAAGGCCAGCACTGTGGAACAACTCGGCTTGCTGTGCAGACTGCTGATATGAGCTTTGATCAGAACGCAGTGATTGAGGCATTTGCAACTCAAAGCGTTTACGCAACGCTTGTTCGCTTGAGTCGGCCTGATCGAGTTTTTCTATTGGCGTGTTATCGCGCACATCATCAGAGAACATCGACAAAATTAAAGCAAAGTCAGCACGACGACCTTCATGCACGGCATGGTTTATCCCCGTACCGAATTGAAGCTCATTAATAATGGCGGCTTTGTCTAATGTATGAATGTGCATAGTGCCTCTCTTTTGATGCCCTTATAACGACTAACTTGAGAGAAACTTTAGAAAAATCAGAATTTGAACCAATAAAAAAGCCAGCGACTGCTGGCTTTTTAAGCGACTAAATTTTAAATCCTAGGGGAGAGGGTTATTTTGCTAGGTTTTCTGCAACGAAGTCCCAGTTAACCAATGCCCAGAAACCGTTCATGTAATCTGGACGAACGTTACGGTAATCGATGTAGTAAGCGTGTTCCCATAGGTCAACAGTAAGAAGTGGTGTTGTCCCTTCTTCTGTTAGAGGCGTTGCAGCGTTAGACGTGTTAACGATCTCTAGAGATCCGTCTGCTTTTTTCACAAGCCAAGTCCAAGAAGAACCAAAGTTATTGATTGCTGAGTCAGTGAACTTTGCTTTGAACTCTTCGAAAGAACCGAATGCCGCGTTGATTGCTTCTGCAACTGCGCCTGTTGGTTCACCACCTGCGTTTGGCGCTAGACAGTGCCAGTAGAAAGTATGGTTCCAAATTTGAGCTGCGTTATTGAATACGCCACCGGTAGAAGTCTTGATGATCTCTTCTAGAGATTTACCTTCGAACTCAGTACCAGGGATAAGACCGTTTAGCTTAACAACGTAAGTGTTGTGGTGCTTACCATGGTGGAAATCTAGAGTTTCCGCTGAAATATGTGGTTCTAGTGCATCTTTTGCGTAAGGAAGAGCTGGTAGTTCAAATGCCATTACTCGATTCTCCATTTATGTGAAAGAGTGACCTCTTTCGATTGCTTCCAGTGTTATTTATTGTTCATGGTCAATCTAAGTTGCCACGAACGATTTGCTGACTTGCGATATAGTTTAGCAAGTTTTTACTTTATTAAAAGCATCGCTGGCAAATTTCTATATGAAATTTCTTTATTAGTCAGTGTTGATGGGTCTCAAAATTGCTTAAGCTTGTAAGACCATACACATAATAGGCTTTTTATTCTGTGCTAATGGTTTAGAATGTTCGACAAATTTGCAAAAACTCCATTTAAGAGGAAGCAATGGAAACTATCGATAAAATTAAACAGCAAATCGCAGAGAACACGATCCTTCTTTACATGAAAGGTTCGCCAAAACTTCCAAGCTGTGGTTTCTCTTCTCAAGCAGCTCAGGCGCTGATGGCATGTGGTGAAAAATTTGCTTACGTTGACATCTTGCAAAACCCTGATATTCGCGCAGAGCTACCTGCTTACGCGCAGTGGCCGACATTCCCTCAATTATGGATTGAAGGTGAATTAGTTGGTGGTTGTGACATCATCATTGAGATGTTCCAAAAAGGCGAACTGCAGTCTTTGATCAAAGAAGCCGCTGAGCGTAACCCGTCAGAAGACCAATAATACTGGTTAAATTTACAGTTTTTCTTGATTTATAAGGGCCACATTCGATAATGTGGCCCTTATTGTATCTGGCTATTTGTACTGTATGTCTCGTCTTTTTATTGCCGAAAAACCCAGCCTTGGCCGCGCGATTGCTGCGGCTCTCCCTGGACCAAAAAAAAATGACCAAGGTTTTATCCGTTGCGGTAACGGTGATGTGGTTACTTGGTGTATTGGTCATTTGCTTGAACAAGTCGAGCCAGATGCTTATGACGATCGTTATAAAAAGTGGAATCTCGCCGATTTACCGATTGTCCCTGAGGTATGGCAATTAAGACCGAGAAAGTCGGCCAGCAAGCAACTCTCTGTCGTGCGTAAATTGCTTAAGGAGTCGAGCCAGATCATTCATGCTGGCGATCCAGACCGCGAGGGGCAATTGCTGGTTGATGAAGTCCTCGACTACTGCAAAGTGACTAAAAGTAAAAAACAAACTGCGCAACGTTTACTTATCAGTGACTTAAACTTACCCGCCGTGAAACGTGCGCTGAATCAAATGCGCAGCAATCGTGACTTTATCCCTTTGTCTGTTTCTGCTTTGGCACGTTCGCGAGCTGACTGGTTGTATGGGATGAATATGTCGCGAGCTTATACGCTGCTTGGCCAAAAGGCGGGCTACCAAGGTGTATTGTCGGTCGGGCGTGTACAAACGCCTGTACTCGGTTTAGTTGTGCGTCGAGACGAAGAGATAGAGAATTTCTCCCCACGTGACTATTTTACCTTGCATGCGTTGATCCCTTATCAAGACGATGCGCGTCAATTTGATATCCGCGCCCGCTGGAAGCCGAGCGAAGCCTGCAAGCCTTGGCAAGATGAAGAGGGACGAGTCCTTAATCGAAAGTTAGTCGAGAATGTTGCCAATCGCATTGTCAATCAACCAGCTACCGTGGTGGAGTCAGAGCAAAAACAAACCAAGCAAGCCGCGCCACTGCCCTATTCGTTATCAACACTGCAGATAGATTGCGCTAAGCGCTTTGCAATGAGTGCGCAGCAAGTGTTAGATACCTGTCAGTCGTTGTATGAAAAGCATAAACTGATCACCTACCCACGTTCTGATTGTCGCTATCTGCCGCTGGAGCATTTAGCTCAGGCAAGCAGTGTTTGTGATGCGATCGGTAATAATGCCAAAGAGCTTGAGCAAGCGGTGCAGGGGGCGAACCTATCACTTAAGTCGAAAGCGTGGAATGATAAAAAGGTCGACGCGCACCATGCCATTATTCCAACTCCCAAGAAAGCGTCACTTAATGCGCTTTCTGCCAGTGAAATGAAAGTTTATCAACAAATTGCGCGCCAATATTTGATGCAATTCTACCCTGCGGCAGTGTATGCAGAAGCCAAGTTAGTGTTTGACATTGCGGGTGGCAGTTTTGTTGCCAAAGGTCGACAATTGGTCTCTGCTGGTTGGAAAGCGTTGCTGGGTAAAATTGATGATGAGGACGCCAATGTCGATAGCGTACCAGCCTTGGCTGAAGGATGTGTGCTCACTTGCCGTGAGGGTGAGATCAAAGATTGTAAAACCGAGCCTCCAAAACACTTTACCGAAGCCACTTTGCTTCAGGCGATGACAGGTATCGGTCGTTTTGTTGAAGATAAAGAGCTAAAAAAGATCCTCAAAGAGACCGATGGACTTGGTACCGAAGCCACTCGAGCGGGCATTCTCGATACCTTGTTTAAACGCCAACTTCTTCAACGACAAGGTAAAGCAATACTTAGCAGCGCGGCAGGGCGAGGCTTGATTCATGCGTTACCTGCAGAATCAACCTATCCAGATATGACGGCCAACTGGGAGCATCAGCTGCAAGGAATGGCGGAGCGCAATCAAGCGTATCAGCCCTTTATGCAGGCTTTGCAACAAAGAATTGATGGATTGATGCAACAGGTTCGCCGTGGTGAAGTGCCAGAGTCATTGCGTCATTTACCTAAGGTTGAACGCCCTGCCTACAAGAAGCGAAGTAAAGGCGGTTATCGTAAAAAACCAACAGCAAAGAAAGGGACTAACACGCGCTAACCTACTTGGCGTCCGCAGCGTTTAAATAATTGTTGCCAGTAATGAACGTGGTCACGGATAGCGCGGCGAAATTGGTTGTGATTGTTTACCAGTGGATAAACGTACGGATGAAGTTCGGGTTGAGGTTCAAACAGCGTTAATGCTGGATTAAGGATCTGATAGTAACTATCGAGCTGCGCCATATACGGTTGAATAACGCCAACGTATTGTTGTTCGAAGACATTGTTTAGATATTTGAATTTAGTGGTATCACGTTGCGCGTCACAGATAATTGTTTCATCAAAGGTATTGAGTTGACGGGTGACTGTATCAAGTTGATGCGTCGCATTGACCAATGAAAAGTTCAGATTGCCTATAACAGCACTCTTTTCTAACGTTTCCTGCACTTGTTGGATTTGGTGTGGCTCGCCAGTGAAAGCGCGTTGAATATGTTCAAGTGCTTGGCCGACTTGCTGCACTTGCGGCGTCAACGCTTTCTCTAGCCAATGATTACCTGAAAGCTGATGCTGCATGGCCTCACTGGTATAAAGTAGGTTCCATTGATGAGCATTAAGTTGAGCTTGTTTCTGGTTTTCAATTTCCGCCAGTTTTTGTTTTAGCTGCGCATCGATGATGTCGTTCGCCTGGCACTGGGCAAGACCCATCAGCAGCTGCCGTTGGTAGTCATAACGGTGAAACTCATCGGCAACTTTACCCAGTACTGAATTGCGTTCGGCTATAAGGTTAAATAGCCCACACTGGCGCAGTTGGTAGCTGTCTAACAGGCCAATCGATAGCGGCTCTATATCGATGAAGAGCTCTCGCTTACGTGGCAAGTGAGCTAAGGGGGGCTGCGTTATGGTGACTGTTTCAACATCCTGAACGCGGGCAACTCGACTTAAGTAAGCTTGGTACCAGTCGCGTGGATTATCAGACCAGCAGCCATTGAGTGTTAGGATCAATAGCGACATCAATAAAGCATTAAGTCTTGTTGATTTGCTCATGAACGCCATCCTTTTAGTCAAGATGCAATGATGAATCGGAGTACGACAACCTCAAGCTATTATCTACAAATAACCGTCTGCAACCACCCGTCTACCCGTCATCGATTTTTGATATATTGAACTTGAGGATAGGAGGGGGGGAGCGGACACATTACGCCATTATTGAGACTGTTTAAGTATGTAACGTGATCAAAATGATGTATCCCCCCCTTCCTTGGCCTCTTATCGAGTATAGGTCGCGGTCAGTGTTGCTTTGTCTAAAGCGAGACTGTTGAGAGTAAAGCCGACCACTGCCGGTGGGGTATTTTCATCCAGCCCGAGCGAGGCTTTAGGCAGAGCCCAGACCGTAAATTGGTAGCGGTGCATTCCGTCACCAACAGGCGGACAAGCACCACCGAAACCCACTGACCCATAGTCAATACGTACTTCTTGGCCACCAAGTTCACTTATCTTTGCCCCTCGCACAAGGTGATCAGTTTTTGCAGGCAGATCAAGTGCGATCCAATGCCAAAACCCACTGCCAGTCGGGGCATCTGGGTCATAGGCGGTAATAGCAAAGCTTTTGGTTCCTTCTGGAATATCGTGCCACTGTAATTGAGGCGATTGATTTTTACCACTACACCCCCAACCAGCATACTCAAAGGTTTTTTCCATGGGATGGCCTTCGGTAATATCAGTGCTTGTCAATTCCAATGCGGTCGAAGCATTTGAAAATAGCGCCGCCAATAACGCTATTGCCGACAGTGGTTTTGCTAGATTGTACATGTTTCCTTTCCTTATCCTATTCGTTCAATTGAGAAATTTCATTTTGACCACGATGTCTCTATTGATAGGTTGGAGTTTAACTTGAACATTGATTAACGGAGTTTAATCACTATGATTAGTTTTTTAAGCTGCGATTGGGTTGCTAAGGTTAGGACGATGGTGAATGAACTGATGATAACGATTTGTTATAAACGAGTGAGCTGCTTATTGCTAAAAGGGTTATGATATTCTTTCACTTATTGCCCGTTTTCCACTAACGCCATGATTGCTCTTATTTATCACCCTATCTACTCACAGCTCCCGTTGCCCGACGGCCATCGTTATCCGATTAACAAATATCGCCTGTTATACCAAGCAGTAGAGCGGCGCCGAGAGAGCCAACCGCCGTGGCAAATGGCATTTCGTATGGTTCAACCTGACCCGCTAACGGCAACAGAAGTAGCACAAACCCACAGTCCTTGTTATGTGCAAGCGCTAATCAGTGGAGAACTGCCAGCAGCCAAAATGCGTCGGATAGGCTTTCCTTGGAGTGAAGCACTGATTGAGCGCACGCTCACCTCAGCAGGAGGAACGTGTGAAACCGTACTGCAAGCACTAGAGCACGGATCGGCTATTCACTTAAGCGGCGGTTATCACCATGCCCACTACGACTTTGGTAGTGGATTTTGCTTGTTTAACGACTTGGTCTTGGCGGCTAAGCGTGCACTGCATCAACCGGGAGTGGATAAGGTATTGATCATCGACAGTGATGTGCATCATGGTGATGGGACAGCTACACTGTGTAGTGAGGCGGCAGACATCGTAACCTTATCTTTTCATTGTGATAAGAACTTTCCTGCCAGAAAGCCTGACTCTGATTTAGACGTTGCGCTGAGTCGAGAAACTCAAGATGACGAGTTTTTAAGTGCGTTTACTAGTGTTGTCACAATGGCCATGAATCTTCATCAACCCGATGTAGTGATTTACGATGCGGGAGTTGATATTCACCAAGACGATGAGCTTGGTTACCTTGATGTCTCTACCGCTGCCATTTATCAACGCGATCACTTTATGCTTGCGCTCGCCAAGGAGATGCAGATACCGATAGCCTGTGTCGTGGGGGGAGGGTATCGAACCGATCATCACCAACTAGTGCCGATACATATGCAGTTATTAGAGGCTGCGTTCCGTGTTTATGGATAACACGTGTTTTTATGGATAACAATAGAGGGGGAAGCTATGCAACATCGTATTCGTGCTGCCGGGGTATTGATTCGTGATGGCGCCATGTTGTTACTGCGTGTAAAAGACTTTAGCGGTGAGTATTGGATTCCGCCCGGAGGCGGTTTAGAAGAAGACGATAAAAGTACTAAGCAATGTTTGATCCGTGAGTTCAACGAAGAAGCTGGGCTTAAGGTCGACGTTGGTGAGCTCATTTGTGTGCGCGAATTCTATGAAACGCACCTAGATCGCTACAACGCAGAATTCTTTTATCTGATTGATGATTACCAAGGTGTCCCTCACCTGAGCAATTTAGTTGGGCTCAATGATGAGAATTATATTCAAGCGCTCGATTGGGTGCCGATTCCGTTACTTGAAGATATGCGAATTTACCCCAAAGAGCTCAAAGGCAAGGTGTTGGATCTAATTGAAGCAGGACGGTTTTCTAATCATCTTGGCAGCTATGTGCAAGGAATAAGAGAAGACATTAATCAACTGTGACAGCAATGGTTATTGGCTGTCCGAAAAACACCGACCTCATGCTCATGGGGCAAGTGATCATCTTCAAAAGTAATGCTCGTGGGGCTTGGTTAGATTTAGAAATGAAAAAAGCCACTGGAATCCAGTGGCTTTTTTCATTTTAATGTGGCGGAGAGATAGGGATTTGAACCCTAGGTACGCTACTAACGTACGCCGGTTTTCAAGACCGGTGCTTTCAACCACTCAGCCATCTCTCCGTATGGGGCGGATAATATAGGGGTTGAGAAAACTTGTAAACCCCTATTTATAGCGTTTGATTCATTATTGAGCGTTTGACTTTAAAAATGAGTTCGAATGACTGATTTTTACACTTTACCTAGTGGATTTAGCAAAGAGGCGGCGTTGAGGCTCACTACGATGAACAATGCTACAAACAAAAATATCGCGCTGATGTCGCAATTATGCTTGTGTACCCAAGCAGAGTCTCGAAAAGCAAAAAAGAGAGCCGAGGCTCTCTTTTTCAGGTGTATTGGTCGGATATACTGGATTCGAACCAGTGACCCCCACTCCCCCAGAGTGGTGCGCTACCAAGCTGCGCTAATATCCGATACCTGTAATCTAAACATAAAGTGGTCTTGGGTCAATCCCATAACATTATGATTTAGTTGCTTTTAGCGTAAAAACGTTGCAGTTCAGTCAAACCTTGCATCAAGACTGGCAAGGTTGGATTGTCATCTTTTAAGCGCTGATAGTTGGCATCGTATAATTTGTAGTTACCAAATTTATCAATCACCGTGGTGTTCTTGGTCGTAATCAATGCTAGCTCACGTGAATCACCAGCTAAAATCCAACGACGATTACGCTCATCAAACAAGTTACGTCCACTACTAAAATCGTTCGGGTTCGATGAGACGCCTAATAAGTCTTGCAGAATCGTTACCGATAAATCGAGATGACTGGTTCTGTGCTGATATTCGGCGGCGATTTTCCCTGGCCATTGAATAACCATCGGGACTTTTAGCTGATATTGGCTGAAATTGGAGTTTGACCCCCAGCTATTCGACCCTGTTTCGTTAAACTCCGTCGCATGGTTAGATGTGATCACCACCACGGTATTGTCTTCAAGCTCTAACGCTTTGATCTGCTCAAGAACGGTCTTGATTTCAAGGTCGGCTGTTGCCACTGACTTAAGGTAGCCTGCTTTGAGTTTCTCTTCAGCAGATTGCTTTTTATTGGTGTCACTGTAAGCCGTAAAACTGTCGACGGTGGTGAGCTCTAGGTAACTAAACCAAGGCTTTTTACCTTGTTGCTGTGCCCATTTGGCCCATGCATCGATGGCTTGCGAGTCTGCTGATTCGGTGTCGTTAAAGGCGATACCATTGAAGCTCATGCCACGAAATACGGTTTCACCATAGAGAGGCTCGTCAAAGTTATCGCCGCTAAATAAGCCAAATTGGTAGTTCTTATCGATCAGTGTGTCGATAAGAATGGGTTTCGAACCTTGAGTCCTAATGCTGCTCGCGTAACTGCTTGGCAGGCCATAAAATAGACCAAATATGCCAAATGAGTCATTGCTCGAACTGTAATGATTAGTGAAATTCTGGTGATTATTAGCGAACTGATTCATGGCGGGCATCGATGCTTCGGTTAACACATCGCTACGCAGGTTATTGACACTGACAATCATGATATTGAGAGGGTTAGCGCGGCGGTTAAATTCAATTTTTTCTAGCGGGTAACGAACCAACTCGACACTGTCTTGATTCTGTTCAAGGCGCTGCAGATACTCTTCGCGATCAAGCAGTCCGTGGCGCTCCATGAACGACTTTGCTGTCATCGGGTAAGAGAGCGGGAAGTTGGCGCGTTGGGCGGTAATCGGATTGTAAAAATAGGCGTCAGCCCAAACGTAAATCAGGTGGCTGGCGATAAAGCTGACAAAAAACAGCGCCGCGATAGGGCGTCCGACATGTTTGTGAGACAGTTTGCGTTGCTTACGCCATACCCACTCTGACAAGGCCAATTGCAGTAAAAAGATCAGAGGTAGTACAACAAACAAGTGCTGAAGGTCGGCGCTTATTCTTGAGCTTTCATCGCTAAACAAAACTTCCCACACCACAGGCGTTAGGTGCAAGTTAATGGTTTGATAGGTCTGAGTGTCGACCAATAGGATCGTTAAGCCAACGGTAGCAAAACAGACCGCCAGCAAACGGAACAGCTTGCGTGACGGTATGACGAATGTAAGCGGGAATAGAACGAGCAAGTAAAGAGCGAAAACCAGAAAGCCAAAATGACCAACCCAAGATACCGCAAGGTAAAGCTGACCGAGCAAGGTTTCTGGCCAAGGTGACTGAGTGATATAACGGGTTCCAATAAGCATTGCCGCAATGATGTTGAAAAAGGCAAACCAATGCCCCCAACCCACTAAACGCGACACGCGTTCGCCGTATGTGTTTCCGTTATCGACCATGTCAGTGTTCTATTATCCGTTATTATTGTGGTGTTTTATTCTTCAACTGAAGAAACAAGTGCTTGTGCGAATTTTTCAGCAATTGCTTTGCGTTGTGAAGCCCCAACATCTTGATTTAAGACATTGGTAGCGATATTGCCTGCAATCATTAAGGCAAGATCTGGACCAACTGAATGTTTTTCAAGTACAGCAGCAACTTCCGCTAGGATGCGTTCAACTTTTGCGTCACTGTATTTAGATGTAATCGGCATAAAGACTCTAATGATGATAGTAAAGCGGCTTATGATAACCTACAATGCCACGCAACTGAAACCTACGCAGCGATAAATTTCATCATGAGCCTTCATCTCTCTAACGTTATCCTTCACCAATTACAAAAAAACGATTCAGATGAACTAGTTGTCAACTTTCGTGCTGAATCTCTTGCCAATGATGCTGCAACTGAAAATCTGGTTGCTGAGCTTCATCGAGTATTTCATTCAAAAGCCGGCAAAGGTTTTGGCAGCTTTAAGTCTGACAGCGAATTTCAGTTGTGGTTGCAAGATTTACGTCAAGAAAAGCAAAGTTTTTATGATTTCTCACAATCAAGCGCCAATCGTCTCAAAAACGAGCTAGCCAAATACCCATTTGCTGATGAAGGTATTCTAGTGATTGCGGAATACCAATCTTTAGCAACGGACTATTTATTCGTGGCGATTATCCCATCGAACCAGAGCTTGAAAGTGACCGAAGGCCTAGATATTAGTGCGACCGATTACCTTGATTTGAGCAAGATGGACATTGCCGCACGCATCGATTTAACCAGTTATGCAACAGACAAACAATCCAATCGTTACTTAGCTTACATCAAAGGTCGCGTTGGCCGTAAGGTGGCGGACTTCTTCCTCGATTTTCTCCAAGCCGAAGTTGGTTTAGATACCAAACAACAAAACCAAGTATTGATGCAAGCAGTTGATGATTTCTGTGCCGATTCAAAGCTCGAAAAAGACGAAGTGATCAGTTACAAGAAGCAAGTTGCGGATTACTGCAATGAACAGATCAAAGTGGGCGATGAAGTACAGGTTCGTGAACTGTCCGGTGAATTACCTTCATCACAAGATGGCACAAGCTTTCTCGACTATACCCAAGCTCAAGGCTATGAGCTGGAAGAGAGCTTTCCTGCTGATCGAGCGACGGTACGTAAACTAACAAAATATGTCGGAGCGGGCGGTGGCTTAAACATCAGCTTTGACAGTTTGCTGATGGGTGAACGTGTATTCTACGATCCAGAAACCGATACCTTAACCATTAAAGGCACGCCACCTAACTTGCGCGATCAATTGACACGCAATAAATAACCTCATCATCGAAGGACTAACTGCAACATTTTTGTAGTTAGTCCTCCACTTCTGCGCCACAATGTATATGCTTGTATTAAAGGGAATTTATATTTTTTAAGGATGAGCATGGGTGGCAAGACACTCAAACTTGGAATGGGGCTATTGATCCTTTGGCTTATCAGCATGTTACTGATTGCCAGTAATTACCGTTCTACGTTCACAACCAAAGAACAAATTTATGAACTCGGTAGTGCTCTGCAAGGCCTTCGCGAGTCATTGTCACTAGATGCACCGTCACGAATTGAACGTGCCGATGTTGAGTCCCTCGATCTGCAATTAGTCTATGCGCTCCGACTGCAAATAGAGACCCATGGCCAAGACTACTGGTTTGTGCCTGATACACAACAGCTGTTTTACACCACTGATCGCTATATTGAGCAGACTCAAATCTATCTGGATAACAATATAAATCTGTTGACCTTGGTCGAAGCGATGCGCGCCATGCGCGACAAGTACCAATTTGAGCCTGAGATTTCACAACTGTATTTTAAATTGGCCACCAACGTACTGGATGCCATTTTCAGTGAAAATGACTCTAACCCCGCAATTTATCGTGAGCTCGATGACATTTATACTTTTAGTGAAGCACTGCCCGCTCAGCAAGCTAAAGATCTGCAATCGGTATTGGCGCAGGTTTCGCAAGTACTGAGTGGTTATGCCCAAGGTCAGTACATATTAAAAAAACTCATTAATCATGATGTTTACGCTCAGGTCAACACACAACGTATTGCGTTCAATGGTTTGCTCACCGATTATATTCTGCTGGCTGGTGGGGTAAGCATGCTGACCCTTTGTCTGCTTGTTGGCTTGATTGCTTATAGCTTACGTTACTCCCAGCCTGTAAAAAAAACCAGTAAGCCACTTGTGGCTGCACCACCGCTGTTTGAGGAGGTTGAACCTGTGTCTGAAAATGTGGAGAAGATGGCGATGACGGAGTTAAAAGACGAAACGGAGATCGATTTTGATAAAATGCTTGATTCTCTCAGCAATGATATCGAGTCTGTTTGCATGTTATTGGAAGTCTTCATTGAAGATCATACTGGCGACGCGGAAAGAATACAGCAATTACTTAGTGATGCCCCCCAAGATGCACAGCGCAAGGCACATAGTCTAAAAGGCGTGGGAGGCAATTTGGCGGCGATGAAGTTACGTGAAGTAGCAGGTGAAGTAGAACTTGCGATAAAATCGGGTCAACAGCCGAGTGATTCGGTGATGAAAGAGCTTAAGCTGCGACTTGATCGAGCGATTTATGAAAGTGAGCAATTTTTACAAAGTCATCAATCCTAAAAAAAGCGCCTCATTGGAGGCGCTTCAGACATTAAACGGTTTGATTGGCTAATTGCGTTTGCTCTTCTTCACTCGCCTCAGCAGTTGGTTCACATTTATCAACGAACCAGCCCATGTATGAAGTGACGATAGTGACGATGATACAAACGAAGCTCAACCACATAAAGGGAGCATAAGACAGCGTCGCAACACCTAAAATACTCGCCATGTATATACCATTATCACTCCAAGGCACCATGCCTGACGTCAACGTGCCGCCAAATTCAGCATTACGCGATAGGTTTTTACGTTTGTAGCCCAAGCGGTCGTAGTTTTTAGCGCAAATTTTTGGCGTTAAAATCAAAGATACATACATTGCAGAGCCAAAAACGTTACCCATAAACGCAGTACCAATCGTACTGGTGGCCAGTGAACCAGCGCTTTGAACTCTTCGTTCAAACAGTTTAGCAATAGTTTCAAGCACACCTACTTTATCCAGCAGGCCACCAAAACCAAGACCAAATACGATCACTGCGACAGAGCCAAGCATTGAGGACATGCCGCCACGGTTTAGAATAGAGTCAATAAAGCCAATGCCAGATTCAATTTCAAACGGTGCCCATGCGGTGTTGAATGCTTGAAGGAAATTGACATCTTGGATCATCACCGCCCAGATAATACCTAACAAAGAACCAAAGCTAATCACTGGGAATGAAGGCATACGCATGGCCAAAAGACCCAATACGATAATGACTGGAACGAACGAATAAGGGGTGATGTAGAACTGTTGTTCCATGGCTTGAATAACCGATTGCACTTGGGACATATCCACGTTACCTGCGTAGTGGAAACCAAATGCGGTAAACATAATACCAGTGATGATGTAGCTAATTAGCGCCACTGGCAGCATGCCTTTAATGTGCTCCATAACCTCAACATTTGACATAGAAGAAGCCAAAATTACTGAGTCAGACAGTGGGGACATCTTGTCGCCGAAATAACATCCTGACAGTACGGCACCAGCGGTAATCGGTGCTGGGACACCAAGGCCTTGACCAATCCCCATCATGGCAATACCAGCAGTACCGGCAGCCCCCCAAGAGGTACCAGTTGCCAGCGCGGTCAACGAACAGATGATCATCGTCGCGAGAAGGAAAATAGAGGGATGAATCGCTTTCAGACCGTAGTAAATGATGGTCGGAACAATACCGCCCGAAATCCAAGTGCCGACCAAAGCGCCAACCGCTAAGAGGATCAATACCGCACCTAAACCATTTGAAATACCGTTAAGTGCCGCTACTTCGAGATCTTTGTATTGATGACCTAAACGAATGCCAAGAACGATAATGATAAACCAGCCAATATACAAAGCCAGTTGAATTGGGAGATCAAGCTTAGCGGTGAACGAGAACGCAAGCAGAAGAAATAACCCAAGTGAGACAACAACCTGCAACAAGCTAGGCAGGCGGGGGGAGTGTTGTGTCATGAGGAGCCTCTTAATTAGTGTTATGAGTGCATACAAATAAATGAGTTTACTTAGACAGGGTGTGAGCCCATTTTTTAGATAGGATGTACTTTACAGTAGCTAGAATATTATTTCGAGAAAATGTCCAATTGCTGTGATTTGAGTCTTTTTAATGTTTAATGTGCAGATTAAAATGTCGTAAAAAGTTAAATTTTACCAAATGAAATGTTTTGTAATGTAAACGATTTGTGGCACGCTTTTTTCGGTGTTGTTTAATCTTGATGTTTTTAGGACGAACCAGATAACAATGGCAATAAAATCAGCCAAATTTATCTTTGATCAAGTAAATGACCAGATATGGCTAAAATTTAACCGTTTAACGCAATTTCCCTTGAGATTTTGCTTCGAACAATGAATATTGGTGTATTCCCCTTTGAATTAGATTACATGGAGAGTTGAGAATGAGAGTAGGTTTAGTCGGTTGGCGTGGCATGGTAGGTTCGGTCCTGATGCAACGCATGGTAGAAGAAAAAGATTTCGATCTTATCGAACCGGTATTTTACAGCACATCTCAAGTCGGTATCCCAGCTCCAAATTTGGGCAAAGATACTGGGCTACTACAAGACGCTTTTGATATTGAGAGCCTCAAACAGCTTGATGCAGTGATCACTTGTCAAGGCGGAAGTTACACAGAGAAAGTATACCCAGCACTACGTCAAGCAGGTTGGAAAGGCTACTGGATTGACGCGGCATCAACACTGCGTATGGCGCAAGATTCAATCATTACGTTAGATCCTGTTAACCTAAGTCAAATCCAACAAGGTATTCACGCTGGCACCAACACGTTTGTTGGCGGTAACTGTACCGTTAGCTTGATGCTAATGGGCCTTGGTGGTCTATTTGAAAAGGGCTTGGTTGAGTGGACTAGCGCGATGACGTACCAAGCCGCCTCTGGTGCGGGTGCGCAAAACATGCGCGAGTTGATTTCTCAAATGGGTGTGATTAACGACTCGGTCAGCTCTGAATTGGCAAATCCTTCAAGCTCTATCTTGGATATCGATAAGAAAGTCGCAGATACCATGCGTTCTGCTCAGTTCCCGACGGACAAGTTTGGTGTACCTTTGGCGGGCTCATTGATTCCATGGATCGATGTGAAGCGCGATAACGGTCAGAGCAAAGAAGAGTGGAAGGCTGGCGCGGAAGCGAACAAGATCCTTGGTTTCCAAGATGCACCCGTACCAATCGATGGCACGTGCGTCCGTATCGGTGCAATGCGCTGTCACTCTCAAGCTCTTACCATTAAGCTCAAGCAAAATGTGCCGATGGATGAGATTGAAGAGATGATCGCTACGCACAATGATTGGGTTAAGGTCATTCCAAACGATCGTGACATCACGGCCGCCGAACTGACTCCAGCCAAAGTCACTGGCACGCTCTCAGTCCCTGTTGGCCGCTTGCGCAAAATGGCCATGGGTGATGATTTCTTAAATGCCTTTACCGTTGGTGACCAATTGCTGTGGGGCGCGGCTGAGCCACTACGTCGTACCTTGCGTATTATTCTTGCCGAGAAAGGCGAATAGTACCAGACTCTTGCTTAGAGTTGAGAGTGTGACCTGTTCAGTCATGTTGCCCTCTGGTAATAAGCTGCATTGCTAGTAAAAAATCAAGGCTGACGTTCTTACGTCAGCCTTTTTTGTCTCCAATATCAAAACTCGCGATAATCAAAACCATCCATAATCAAAACCATCCATAATCAAAACAAAGATACGTTATCCCCATTGATGAAATGCAGGGATTACTCTTTCGTTCTGACCACTCGATTATCTGGATCTGCCAGTTCGCCGCCGCAGTGTTTACAATACATGGCGTCAGATTCATGCCCAGAGCGTGAACAATTAGGACACCGAACCAAAGATTTGTGAGCATTCATTTCTTGATGCAGTTCTGCGGTGATGATACCTGTCGGCACCGCTATAATCGAATAGCCCATCAACATGGTTAACGATGCGATAGCCTTACCTAAAGGCGTTTGAGGCACTAAGTCGCCGTAACCGACGGTAGTAATGGTCACAATGGCCCAATAGATGCTTTTGGGAATACTGGTAAAGCCGTTTTGAGGCCCTTCAATGATATAAATCAGAGCGCCGAAGATGGTCACAAGAATTGCGAGAGAACTGAAGAAGACCAAAATTTTTCTGCGTGCCATAAGCAATGAACGCAATAGAATATTGGATTCTTGTAAGTAACGTACCAGCTTCAACACGCGAAATATACGCAATACACGAATGGCGCGAATTACGCCCATAAATGAAGCCGCCGGAAAGAACAAGGTTAAATACGTGGGCAAAATGGCGAGAAAATCAATCACACCATAAAAGCTTTTCGCATAGGCTGCAGGCTTGGGTGAGCAGTAAAGACGTAACAAATATTCAATCGTGAATAGGCCGGTAAACGTGTATTCAAGATAGCGCAATTGTTGTGCCCACTGAGCGCGGATCGAGGGGACAGACTCTAATACCAAAACAATCAGTGATGAAAGGATGGCAATGATAAGGGCGATATCAAATACCTTTCCTGCTCGGGTATGAGTACCAAAGATAATAATGTAAAGCTGATTTTTAAGTGTATCTTGCGACATGATAGAAAGACCAGTGAATGCATCTTTCTATCATAGCGACTTATTAATGATCAGGCTAACCCAGGAAAGAGGTTACGTAGACCATTGGCGATAAATTCAATACCTAAAGCGCCCAAAATCAGGCCCATGATACGAGTAATGACGTTAATGCCAGTTTGGCCTAAGAATCGGACAATCAATGGTGCTGAGCGAAACAGCAACCAAGAGCACAAGCAGAAAAGGCCAATCGTCAGGGCAATGCCAACAGTATCGAGCATGCTTGGGTAACGTGCGCCGTAGACGATCGTTGAACTGATTGCACCTGGTCCTGCCATTAGAGGCATTGCCAATGGAACCACACCAATTTGTTCGCGGCTAACGTATTCACTTTTTTCCTGTTTGTTCTGTTTATCCTCGCCCAACTTACCGCTCATCATTGAAAACGCAATACTCAGCAATAGCAATCCGCCAGCGACGCGGAAAGAGTCTAGTGAGATGCTGAACATGTCGAGCAGCATTTGCCCTGCGAGTAATGACATAATCAAAATAATCGCAACGGCTAGGTTAGCGGTTGTTGCTGTTTTGTGTTTTTCTTCCATGGTCATATGGCCAGTAAGAGAAACAAAAACAGGCATGATACCCACAGGGTTTACCGCAGCGACTAAGCCAAGGAAAAACTGCAAGAAAATAGCAGCTTCGAAAGTTTGCATAAACGATACCTCCACTAAGGTGAGATAAAGAACAGGTGATTTGCGGAATATAGTCTAAATTATGCTCATGAACGAATGAAAAAAACTAACGTCAAAGGGATTTCATTACTGAGAAAATCTTATGTCTGAAAGGAATGTAAATATTAATGACACACTTTGTTGCGTAAAATATCGCAGTAAGGCCTGCTTGTTTACACAAACGTTAACATTCGCACATTTTCAATAAAAATTGAGTATTACGCTAGAGGAATTTGGTCGCCAGATATACTCTCAGTGGCACAAGGTTTGCGGACTACATGTAAGTTTGTAGTCAAAAAATGAAAACTTTTTACAAAATGTTGTCGTATTTCAAGAAAATTGTTCTAAGTGGTGATAATTTATTCAAATGCCACGATTGTTGATAGTCTTTAATATTCAATGTGTTAGGTCTTAAGATTTACAGGGTCTACCACGAAATGAGTAAATAGTTTTTCAGAACTGATCTGGGTCAATTTTTTTCATAACCTGAAATAATATACTCAGCCCTGAAAGCAATTTACTAAGACGTCTGTTTTGAAGATGACAGTGACCTTAATAAAAAGTTTTTAATATTTATTAATTTAGGAGATTCACTATGCCTGTAACTAATTTGGCTGAACTAGACGCTCTCGTCGCTCGCGTAAAAGCGGCTCAAGAAGAGTTCGCGACTTTCTCACAAGAGAAAGTGGACGCAATCTTCCGCGCAGCATCTCTAGCAGCTAACCACGCTCGTATCCCGCTAGCACAACAAGCGGTTGCTGAGTCTGGCATGGGTATTGTTGAAGACAAAGTTATCAAAAACCACTTTGCTTCAGAGTTCATCTACAACAAATACAAAGACGAAAAAACGTGTGGCATCCTAGAAGAAGATGACAACCTAGGCACAATGACTATCGCTGAGCCTGTAGGTATCATCTGTGGTATCGTTCCAACAACGAACCCAACTTCTACAGCAATCTTCAAATCTCTAATTTCTCTTAAGACACGTAACGGCATCATCTTCTCGCCACACCCACGTGCAAAGAACTCAACTAACGACGCAGCGAAACTGGTCCTAGACGCAGCGGTAGCCGCGGGCGCACCAAAAGACATCATCGGTTGGATTGACCAACCATCTGTAGAGCTTTCTAACGCGCTTATGAAGCACGACGGTATCGCACTTATCCTTGCTACTGGTGGTCCAGGCATGGTTAAAGCAGCATACTCTTCTGGTAAGCCTGCTATCGGTGTTGGTGCTGGTAACGTTCCTGTTGTTATCGATGAAACAGCTGACATCAAACGTGCTGTAGCATCTATCCTTATGTCTAAAACATTCGATAACGGCGTTGTCTGTGCTTCTGAGCAAGCTGCAATCGTTGTCAGCGAAGTCTATGACGAAGTTAAAGAGCGTTTCGCTTCTCACAAAGCTCACGTTCTATCTAAAGCTGACGCTGATAAAGTACGTAAAGTTCTGCTTATCGACGGCAACCTAAACGCTAAAATCGTAGGTCAGCCTGCTCCAGCAATCGCTGAAATGGCGGGGGTTAAAGTTCCTGCTGATACAAAAGTACTTGTAGGTGAAGGTCTTGGTAAAGTTTCTTACGATGACGAATTCGCTCACGAGAAACTATCTCCAACGCTAGGTCTATTCCGCGCAGACGACTTCGAAGACGCTGTTGCTCAAGCGGTAACTATGGTTGAAATCGGTGGTATCGGTCACACATCTGGTCTTTACACTAACCAAGATACTAACGCAGACCGCATCCGTTACTTCGGTGACAAGATGAAGACCGCTCGTATTCTAATCAACATCCCGACGACTCACGGTGGTATCGGTGACCTGTACAACTTCAACGTTGCACCTTCTCTAACTCTAGGTTGTGGTTCATGGGGTGGTAACTCTATCTCTGAGAACGTAGGTCCTAAGCACCTAATCAACAAGAAAACTGTAGCGAAGCGAGCTGAAAACATGTTGTGGCACAAACTACCTAAGTCTATCTACTTCCGTCGTGGTAGCCTTCCAATCGCAATGAGCGACCTAGAAGGTAAGAAACGCGCATTCCTAGTCACTGACCGTTTCCTATTCAACAACGGTTACGCAGATGACGTAGTTCGCCTGCTTAAAGCACAAGGCATCGAAGTTCAAACTTTCTTCGACGTAGAAGCGGATCCAACGCTATCTGTTGTTGAGAAAGGCGCTGAAGCAATGAAGAGCTTCCAGCCTGACGTAATCCTTGCTCTAGGTGGCGGCTCTCCAATGGATGCTGCTAAGATCATGTGGGTTATGTACGAGCACCCAGACACTCACTTCGAAGAACTAGCAATGCGCTTTATGGATATCCGTAAACGTATTTACAAGTTCCCTAAAATGGGTCAAAAAGCTGAGCTTGTATGTATCACTACAACTTCAGGTACGGGTTCAGAGGTTACGCCATTTGCTGTTGTTACAGACGACAAGACTGGTGCTAAGTACCCACTAGCTGATTACGAAATCACGCCAAACATGGCTATCGTTGATGCGAACCTAGTAATGAACATGCCTAAGTCTCTAACAGCGTTCGGTGGTTACGATGCAGTAACTCACGCTCTTGAAGCTTATGTATCTGTTCTTGCTAACGAATACTCAGACGGTCAGGCTCTACAAGCGCTTAAGATGCTTAAAGAGTACCTACCATCAAGCTATGCAAACGGTGCAAGCGACCCAATCGCTCGTGAGAAAGTACATAACGCAGCAACAATCGCTGGCATTGCTTTTGCGAACGCATTCCTAGGTGTTTGTCACTCTATGGCGCACAAGATTGGTGCTGAGTTCCACCTGCCGCACGGCTTGGCGAACGCTCTACTAATCTCTAACGTGGTACGTTACAACGCGAACGACAACCCAACTAAGCAAACGGCATTCTCTCAATACGACCGTCCACAAGCACGTCGTCGTTATGCAGAAGTTGCTGACCACCTTGGCCTAAGCCAAGCAGGTGACCGTACTGCTCAGAAGATTGAACGTCTACTGACTTGGTTGGAAGAGCTGAAAGGTGACCTAGACATTCCATTGTCTATCCAAGCAGCTGGTGTTGCTGAATCTGACTTCATTGCGAAATTAGACGAGCTATCAGTAGAAGCGTTTGATGACCAGTGTACAGGTGCTAACCCACGTTACCCTCTAATCACTGAGCTAAAAGAAGTGCTAATGGCTTCTTACTACGGTAAAGCTTTCGTTGAAGGTGAAACGTTTGAAGGTACGACTGTAATCAAAAAGAAAGCAGATCAAGTTGCTCAAGACGCACCAAAAGCGAAGAAAGCAAAAGCTAACGCATAAGTAAAATGTTAGTGATGAGATAGGTTTTCGCTAGCACGAAACCTACTAAAAATCGGGAAAAGAACAAGCCCCAGTCGAGAGACTGGGGCTTTTTTTTGTAGATGCGAGAGTGGACTTCGTTCTTCGAGATGTTAGAGCGCTTCGTTTCGAGAGCGGGCTCCGCCCTGCGAGAGGAGCACGCCTCAGCTACCGAGTTGAGTTTTTGTTAGGGTCTTACATCTAGAGTGCCGAAAAAAAAGGTTGACGCCTTAACGTCAACCTTTCGGGGTTTTCTCGCTTCTCTCTTCTCGCTACTTTTCTTCGTCAGGTAACTTGACGTTTAGCTCAAGCACCGAGATATCGTCGTCTTTGTGTTCGAAGGTTAGATCGACCATTGATGGATCTACCGCGACGTACTTAGCGATCACTTTAAGAATATCTTCTTTCAGCTGAGGCAGGTAGGAAGGCGCTGGATCGCCCTGACTGCGACGCTCGGCGACAATAATTTGCAGTCGCTCTTTGGCTAAGTTGGCCGACGTTTTTTTCTGCGGGCGGAAAAACTCTAGTAATGACATGCCGTGTTAGCCTCCAAATAGTCGTTTGAAAATGCCTTTTTTCTGTTCAGTCAGGAAGCGGAAATCCACTTGCTGGCCAAGCAGACGCTCGACGGTGTCGGCGTAGGCCATACCAGCATCAGACTGTTCATCAAAGATTACCGGAACACCTTTGTTTGAGGCGTTCAATACTGCTTGGCTTTCTGGAATAACACCAAGCAGGCCGATGTGCAAAATTTCTTCAACGTCTTCAACACTGAGCATTTCACCTTGCGTTACGCGCAATGGGTTGTAGCGAGTTAACAGTAGGTGCTGTTTTACTGGTTCTAACCCTTCCTCGGCACGGAGAGACTTCGAGTCAAGGATACCTAGGATACGGTCCGAGTCACGGACAGACGAGACTTCTGGGTTAGTGGTGACAATCGCTTCATCTGCAAAGTATAGTGCCATTAATGCACCTTGCTCGATACCAGCAGGGGAGTCACAAATAATAAAGTCAAAGCCCATCTCATCGAGTTCGTCGAGAACACGGCGCACGCCTTCTCGAGTCAATGCGTCTTTATCGCGTGTTTGTGAGGCAGGCAAAATAAACAGGTTTTTTGTGCGTTTGTCTTTGATCATCGCTTGATTGAGAGTCGCTTCACCGTTGATGACGTTAACAAAGTCATAAACGACGCGGCGCTCACAGCCCATGATTAAGTCGAGATTACGTAAGCCGATATCAAAGTCGATAACGGCGGTTTTTTTACCTTTTACCGCCAGACCAGAAGCGATCGCGGCACTAGATGTGGTTTTACCCACTCCGCCTTTACCTGAAGTGACAACAATAACGCGTGCCATTATCCGTTCCTTTTATTTTTAAATTGTTAACAACTCGAACTTGAGCGAGTCATTGTCCAAACTGAACATTATCTTTTGTTGCCAGAACTGTTCTGGGAATTGCTCGGTAAGCCAGTAGTGTCCGGCAATTGACATCAGTTCTGCATTAAGTTTGTTGCAGATTATCATCGCAGAGGTATTACCGCTTGCTCCTGCGATTGCGCGGCCACGCAATGTGCCATGGATATGGATAGAGCCATCTGCGATCACCTCAGCGCCTTCGCTAACATGATTGAGCACAACTAAGTCAGCGTCCTTGGCATAAATTTGCTGGCCAGAACGGACCGGAGTGCGAATAACTTTAGTCGGTGCCATTTTCGCCGGGGCTTGGGACGGCGACTTACTGGCTGACATCACGGCAAACTTGGCTTCAGAGGCTAGGTTTTGCGTCCGCTTATCTTTACAGCCAGTCACCCCTACGGGAATCATGCCCGCTTGGGAAATGCCCTGTTTTAGTCTCTGAAAATCTAATTCACCCTCGACTTGGGCAATATTGATCACCACTGGTGCATGCGAGAAAAATGCTGGTGCCTGCTCTACCTTTTGCTGTAGAAAATCGATTGTTCTGTCAATATCATTGTCAGAAAGGTGTAAAACTGACAAAGTAAAGCTACTGCCTTTTAGGTCTGGGGTATGTGACATCTTTTACTTACAACCTCTTAAGGGCGTTGCTTGAGACTAGGGGTGTCATGTTATATTCCCATTATAAGCACAGCAAGTTATCTTGCGCTCAATTGACCGTTTTGCTCTCAAAAATAGCGAAACATTAACGTTCCACCCAATAATCGGACTAAAGGCTCACAATGCTTTGTGCAATATACAAAAGTGCTAAAAAAGAAGGCGCTTATCTATACATTCCTAAAAAGGATGATTTTTCACAAGTTCCTGACACATTGATGCAGATGTTTGGCAAACCTACTATGGTTATGGTGGTCAAATTAGACGGACGAACCTTAGCACAAGTTGATATTGAAAAAGTGAAGCAATCGCTGCTAGATGATGGTTACTTTTTACAGCTTCCACCACCGCCAAAAAATTTATTAGACGAATACAAAGAGCACAAACAAACTCGCCAGCAATCTAAATAAAAATAACGCTAACTAAGATTGCCGATTCTATTGCTCAAGGAGGGCAATGTGAAAAAACTACTGTCAGTCGCATTAGGTCTCGCTCTCGCCAGTTCGGCGAATGCCAACCCAGTGAGTTTCGAACAATATGTCGAAGGTTTAAAACAAGAAGCCCGTCAAAAAGGCATTTCAGAACAAGTGCTCAACCAAGCATTTGCGGATGTCACGCATAAACCGCGTGCGGTCAAAGCGGATAAAAACCAGCCTGAGAAAAGGCTCACTCTTGATGAGTACATTCCACGCGCTGTGCCAGACTGGAAAGTCAAACAAGCCAAAGATCTCTACCAGAAGCATTACGCTGACCTAAGTAGGATTGGCGAGCAATATGGTGTTCAGCCACGGTTTATTGTTGCCCTTTGGGGCGTCGAGAGTAACTTTGGTACTTTTACTGGTCACTACCCAGTGATCGATGCTCTGTCGACCCTTGCTTACGATGGCAGACGTGAGGCCTTTTTCCGCAAAGAGACCATGGCTGCGCTGCAAATTCTTGATGAAGGGCATATCGATTTCAACGACTTCAAAGGCTCATGGGCTGGCGCGATGGGGCAATGTCAATTTATGCCGAGTTCGTTTCTTTCCTTTGCCGCTGACGGCAATGATGATGGCAAGAAAGATATTTGGAACACTGAAGCCGATGTTTTTGCTTCTGCGGCTAATTATCTCAGTCAATCAGGTTGGAGTGACACATACACTTGGGGGCGTCAGGTTAAACTGCCGCAAGGGTTTGATACCAGTATTCAAGGTCGTAGTGACGAGAAAGGTAAGTACTTACAACAGTGGAGTAAGCTCGGCGTCACTCGCTACGATGGTCGTCCGTTACCCATACTTGATAAGGATATTAAGGCTTGGTTGATCGCTCCTGATGACGCTAATGGCCGTGTTTATCTGGTGTACAATAACTACAATGTATTAATGAAGTGGAATCGCTCTTACTACTTCGCTCTTGCCGTCAGTCATTTGGCGGATAGAATTACTTTGTAAATAAACAATGTATTGCAAAGGAGCTCAATTGAGCTCCTTTTTCATTTTGGAGAGAATGTGCTTTCAGAACGTGCTGCGCAAATGGTGGTCTTTGCCGCTTTGCTAAAACATAAGAACTTTACTTTAGCAGCCAAGAGTCTTGAGGTGTCGGTTTCTCATGTCAGCAAACAATTGGCACAGTTGGAGTCCTCACTAGGTGTAAAGCTTGTACAACGTACTACCCGTAGTTTTACGCCAACAGAAGTGGGGCAGAAGTTTTACCAGCATTGTGTTCAGTTAGTGTCGATTGTGGGTGAGGCAGATCTTGAAGTGGAGAGCCAGCGAGACGAAGTCGCAGGTTTGGTTAAGATCGGCTTATCTCAGTCGTTTGGGACTTTGCATATCATTCCTGCTATTGATGAGCTGCGTCGACAGTATCCAAATCTGCAAGTTGAAGTTCACCTCTTTGATTACAAGGTGGACATGCTAGAAGAAGGGCTAGATCTTTGGATCACCAACAATGAACATTTACCCGAAGGATACGTGGCTCAGCGTTTGGCTGACTCTCAGTTTGTGGTGGCTGCGTCTCCTGATTACTTAGTCAAGCATCAAACCCCCATTCACCCCAGTGAGCTAATTGATCACAACTGCTTGATCTATCGTAGTTGGGAGAGAGATTACACTCGATGGGCGTTCAGCAACCATCAAGAGCAGCTGAATATCAAAGTGTCGGGTAACTACTCGGTAGACTTAGCAGAAGCAGTTCGCGATGCAGCGGTGGCAGGGTGGGGGATTGCATATCTCGCAACTTATCTGATTGGTGACGAGTTTAAACGTGGGCAACTGATTCAGTTGTTTCCCGATTGGTGTGCATGCCAGAGTATGCCGTTTTATGCGGTTTACCCAAGTCGTCGTTATTTGCCTAAGAAGACGGTCGCTGTCATTGAGTTTATTAAACAAAAAATCGGTAATCCGTGTCACTGGGATAAGAGGCTCGCGCCATATGTACAACGACCTTGATTAGACAAGTGCTCACGAACAAGTTTTTCCGAGTCCATAAACATAATTTCCAAATAGAAAAAATCGAATTAAGCAAACGTTTATATGTTTTTTAATCAATGACTTAAGAAGGTGGTGTTTTTTTGCTCGGCATAAAATACATCCATTTAACAACTGTGATTTGCATCTCATTTTTAAATCAATAGACTCCGACGCCACTCTTGTTCCCCTTTTTGTCGGATTCATTTTATGAACTCAATACTTGGTATCGTCGCCATACTATTCACCGCTTGGCTACTGTCTACAAATAGAAAGCAAATCAACTTTAAAACAGTGTCACTGGCTTTTGTGCTGCAAATTACCTTTGCCTTGTTGGTACTTTATGTTCCGGCGGGCAAAGAGGCGTTAAGTAGCGTTACGGGGGCTGTGTCCAACCTGATTAATTATGGACAAGAAGGTATTACTTTCTTATTTGGTGGTTTAGCTACGGGTGGTTTTACTTTTGCGATCAATGTGCTTGGTATCATCATTTTCTTCTCTGCTCTGATTTCAGGCCTTTATCATATTGGGTTGATGCCAAAAGTGATTAACTTCATTGGCGGTGGTTTGCAAAAACTACTTGGTATTGGCCGCGCCGAGTCGCTTTCGGCAACGGCGAACATTTTTGTTGGCATGATAGAAGCACCGTTAGTGGTAAAGCCCTACCTTAAACAAATGACAAATTCACAATTTTTCGCAGTGATGACTGGTGGACTGGCGTCTGTAGCTGGTGGCACTTTGGTCGGTTACGCGTCGTTGGGAGTGGATCTCAACTACCTGATTGCGGCAGCGTTTATGTCAGCGCCAGCAGGTTTGCTAATGGCCAAAATCTTAGTGCCAGAGACCGAAACGATCGATAGTGCCACTGAGCTTGATAACGCAGAAATGCCCAAAGCGACCAATGTCGTTGAAGCCATGGCAGATGGCGCGATGTCGGGTTTACGAATTGCGGTTGCAGTTGGTGCAACGTTGCTGGCATTTATCAGTGTGATTGCCATGCTTAACGGTATGCTTGGCTGGGTTGGGGATTTCATTGGGGTTTCGCTGAGCTTTGAACTTATCCTTGGCTACCTGTTTGCGCCAGTGGCGTGGTTAGTGGGTATTCCTTGGCATGAAGCGGTCACCGCAGGATCTTTGATTGGCAATAAAATTGTGGTTAATGAGTTTGTCGCCTTCATTCAATTGATGGAAGTGCAGAGTCAATTGAGTGAACACTCGCAAGCGATTGTTACCTTTGCATTATGTGGTTTTGCTAATATTTCAACCATGGCGATGTTGATTGGTGGGCTAGGTAGCCTAGTGCCTGAGAAACGCCCGTTTATTTCTAAATATGGGTTCCGCGCCATTGCAGCGGGCGTGATGGCCAATTTAATGAGTGCCTCTATTGCAGGTGTTATTCTCAGTTTGTAACAAGGCGCATAGGGCATATGCGGTTAGGCTTGTGCTTTTTGAGTTGAATCTAAATAAAACGGGCAGCCCAATGGGCTGCCCGTTGTTTTATCTCGATCTTGTTTGAGATTATTTTTTGGTGTGGAACTGCTCACAGGCGAGCATGGTGTTTTCAATCAAGCTAGCGACCGTCATTGGGCCAACACCACCAGGGACTGGCGTGATGAAACTTGCGTGCTCTTTTGCATTTGCGTAGTCAATATCCCCGACAAGCTTGCCAGACTCTAAACGGTTAATACCAACATCCACCACGACTGCACCATCTTTAATCCAGTTACCTGGGATGAAGTTCGGCTTACCTACCGCAACTACCACGACATCTGCTTGACGAACATGGCCTTCTAAATCTTTGGTAAAACGGTGACATGTGGTTGTCGTACAACCCGCAAGCAATAGCTCTAAGGTCATCGGGCGGCCGACGATGTTGGAAGCACCAACAACAACCGCATGTTTACCACGTAGATCGATGTTATAACGGTCAAGTAGGGTAATAATGCCTTTTGGCGTACATGATCGAAGCTTAGGAATGCGTTGTGCTAGGCGCCCGACATTATATGGGTGAAAGCCGTCGACATCTTTTTCAGGGTGGATGCGTTCGAGAACGTGAGTGGTATCGATGCCCGCTGGTAGCGGAAGTTGAACTAAGATACCGTCGATCTCAGCGTCGTTGTTTAGCTCATCAATTAATGCGAGAAGGTCTTGTTCACTTGTGCTGGCGGGTAAATCAAATGACTTGGATACAAATCCTACTTCTTCACACGCGCGGCGCTTGCTGCCTACATACACTTGTGATGCGGCGTCTTCGCCAACTAGCACTACTGCAAGTCCTGGGGCACGTAACCCCGCTTCTTTACGAGCCTTTACTCGTGCCGCAACTTCAGAGCGCACTGTTTGAGAAATAAGAGTTCCATCGATATTTTGAGCTGTCATGACTTTCCTTAAGAAATGAATGGCGACTTATTTGCCGCGCATTGTCGCAAATTATTTAATGAACATCTATAAGCAAACGTTTGCTTCGTGGTAAATTTAAGCAATTAATGCTGCGGTGACTTTTTTTTGTTCATTCAGGATAGATTGTTAACAAAAGCTCTTGTGTTAACAGTTTGAACTCGTATAATTCTGTCCCTGTAGCGCGCCCTTAGCTCAGCTGGATAGAGCACGTCCCTTCTAAGGATGTGGTCGTAGGTTCGAATCCTACAGGGCGTGCCATATATTTTGGGGGTTAGCAGGTTAGTACTTGCTAACCCCCTTTTCATTTCTGGAATTTCTAGTCAAGTTACTAGTCAAGTAAGCGTGTAGCTAAACGAAATCGGATGTAATCTTTTTTGAGATACTGTCACTTAACTTACTGTAGTTTCTAGTGCTTGTGTTTAGCCAAAACCCGATTACGGACTGATGTTAACGAGCGTAATTAAGAGTGGTTATGCGGGCAGTGAGTTTGATGGAGCGTTTGAGAGAGACGGGGTGGTTGGTTGCCTAGTTCATACAGGAACGTTTCACTAGGCTTGGCAGAGAATGTTGTGCAAGTGGCATTAATGCTACATAACTTTGTTTATTTATTGCATGTTGGAGGCTGTCCATGGATATGCCTTATAGGCGAATTGACTTGTTCGCCCCTTCCCACAGCTCTTCATGTTTGTACGTAAAGTCTGTGTTTTTATAGATCTCGGATTTAAGTGTTAGTACGGCATTGCGCCCGCACTTTCTTCTATCCAAGCTTCGATTGTTTCTCTCTTCCAACCTACGATTTTTGGGCTTATCGCGGTTGGTTTCGGTAGTTGCCCAGATTTTCTCCAGCGCCAGATTGTCACTTTGCTGATACCAAGGTAGTCAGCTAGATCATTGATTCGAATAAATTCTTTGTTTTTCATTTAGTCTCTCGTCGTTTAGTTATTGTCGTTATGGAGAGTCAGATATAGATGACTCCTTTTCGGCGGTTAGCCGAAGTTTTCTTAAGAATTCAAATGAGATTTTGAACCCCTTACTAGTGTTGTAATGATCCGTTATTTCAATCAGTTACTCAATTCACTACTACTTATATTTGGTCAAATTTTAGCCGTTTGATGTTATTTTTTTAACTTAGTTGAATCATTTCTTTGCAAGCTAGAGCCCTCGCGTCCAATGAAAGTTTCACTTTTTTAGGCTCGCTTTGATAGCCCCCTTTAGGCCAGATATACCCTAATGAGGTCATCAATGCCTTGAAGAGTTTGGTTGCAGCAGTCTGGGTACAATCTTCTTTGCGTTCATTATCTGGTAGCAAGTGTTTAAATGTCTCCCAATTGCCGAAAATTTCTGTGGCGATGCCATGAACTTGGGGGCGAGAAAGTACCAGCGTATCATTTTCACCTTGGTAGTCTGGATTTTGTAAAATCCGTGACTTAATGAATTTCGCGGGCTCAACAAGGTACTTGTTTTGGGCAGTCCCATTGGGTCTCCAAATTTCTTTATATAGTGGTTTGTTCCGAAATTCTTCATCGAAAAGAATGTCTTGCTCAGTGATCTCCTCTAGTTGATAGTCGCGCATGATCTCGTATTTCTTGAGCATTGCCAGCTCTTCAAACCCGACTTGATTGCTCATTAGTAGCTTTTCTGCTTCGGCTTGTGTAATCAGGCTTGCCGCTAAAATAGCCTTGATTCGCGCTTCGAGATCTTTAGCCTTTAGCAGGTTGAATCGAAAAACAC
Organism: Vibrio sp. NH-UV-68; assembly: GCF_042940635.1. Classification (NCBI taxonomy): domain Bacteria; kingdom Pseudomonadati; phylum Pseudomonadota; class Gammaproteobacteria; order Vibrionales; family Vibrionaceae; genus Vibrio; species Vibrio sp. NH-UV-68. Next base: position 2,203,340 of record NZ_CP134975.1, on the reverse strand, counting down.
CTTCTTCAAGCTGCTCTTTGCTTGATTGCTGTACTTGGACATTGAAACCAAGCCGCTTCAGGTTCCACATCATGCTAAGAGGTTGATTCGCGTTGAATAGTTGTTTCTTGTCTTCAAACTCATTACGAAGGATGTCGCGGTCAGATTCAGTGTCACAAGGAAGAGTAGGGACATAATTAAAATGGTCATTTTGAGTCAAGTAAAACGTAATGTTTTTACTTGCGCGGAAACGCCTTGAGAAATTGACCAATTCATCAATTCCCAGCACTAAGTCACTGACTACGTTAACATTGTCTGTATATTCAGCTTCGCATGAGTAGCCAGAAGCTAGGCACGGTGAAGCCATAATCATGTTGTAATTGGTGCACTCTTCTGATGGAGATGTTAGAAAACTTGATTGTGCTTTCATGTTCTTGTTGCTGCCTGTTAGTACCAAAACCTGTTTCTTAAGTGCAACTTTTTCACAAGCTTGCCCACTCTTATCAGTCAACCCCATGTCGATCATTGTCATGCGCATTGACCTCAGAGAGTCGAAAAGGATGACATTTTCACCTTTGAGCTGGTTAGCTGTGTTGCCAAAAGCGGCAAATTTATTTGCGATAGTGACGTTGATGTTGCTGTATGGGTTTTGCGTCGCGCGGATGATTTGGATGCTTTTACGATGTTTACGCAACCAGCGTAGGGTGGTATCTGTAATATCGGCATCGGCAACAACGACCTTGGGAACCTTCTGGATCGCTAGAGTCAGTACGTCAAATACCTCGTCACGGATCGTGTCGTTATGACCACAGACATTGGCCATAACTTTTTCAAATTCATCGATAATGAGTATGTCGCAGTTCAAGATGACTGAAGCTAGATGATCTTTATAGACACTGTTAACGACAACACCCAGTGACGTTGCGTTTTCGATCTCAAATAATGAGTTATTCTTGTAATTTACTGCTCCAACAGCTTCGCAAAGCTGCTTTACGAGGGGAATTAGGTACGAGAGATAGACTACCCTCTTGTTTTCAGTGGCTGACCTTATCATTGGCTGCAATGCAAGTTTTGTTTTCCCTGTGCCTGTTTTTCCCAGCAATACTGTTGTATCAAATTGAGTGTCTTCGATGAGGTAGCTGACATTGTCGAACGACTCAACTTCAACTAATCGGTCGAATTCAGTCACTTTCGTAGCATCACTAAGCATCGACTCATAATTGGCCTGTGTTTTGTTTAAGGCGTTGAGGAGCTTCTGGTAACCATTTGAACCAGCATCAAGGTAGTGCGATAGGCAAGATTCGGAAGTTTCGAAATGGAGTGGAATTTTCTGAATCAGATTCCTCGAGATTGAGTCAGCAAGCGTTGTGCTTCTGAAAAGTTTGTAGCCTTCGAGCAGTGTTTGAACTGTGCTGAGCCTGTCAAAATGGATTCCAGTTGCTAAATCAAAAATTGGCAAACGAGTATTTTCCACGTTCTCTGCTAGTGCCTTTTCTGAAAGTTCAGGGTGCATCTTAGAATCGATTACTATTTCAATGTCACGAATATTGGCTTGTTTGTAAGAGCTCGCGACCTCAAAAAAATTATTTTTGCCGTACATCGGAGCGACGATCCTTCGATCAGAACATTCGTAATTAATACCATTGGATATAAGAATAGAGATTTTGTTCTCCTGAAGGTTTTTGATTCCGATATGTTCGCTAGCTGTTGATTCGTTTAAAATTTTCATAGTGTAAATTCTTATTGTTATGATTTTTGGGTACACCTTGCCTGACGTCAGATAGATGATCACTCAGTATCTGAATGCTAGAACAAGGGATTGGATATTGATTGAACTAGGTTTGCTAGGTAAGCATCGCTGTGCCCTTCAAACTGTTGAACCTGTTTGAGGGCATTGCATTGAGTAGAAGCAAGTCACCTTGATACCAGCTAACCCAAAACTTCGTTTTGAATTGTTCGATGTGGCTCTGTAGGCGGCGTATGCACTTAAAGTTCAACCAATTGTTTGGCGTGAGTGAAGTGCACCTAAAAATGGAGTAGACCACTTTGGTTGAACGGTTGGTTCCGCTTGATATGACTGTTGAAAGTGTTTGTTTTGTTGAGTTCCTGTCGAAGTATTGCATGACTTTGTATCGTTGATTTGAGCGAATCATACACACCTAACTATGTGGTAGTCCATTCACTACTACTTATAAAATCAATGGATTAGCAAGTTTTTCCAGGATTCGGCGTTTAATCAATGATTTATGTGCTGGAATTTTTAAACAAAAAAGGCCACTTTCTCTGTGTTATTAAAGAAATGATAAAGTGGCCTCCCAAAGCTGTGCTTTGAAGTTAGTCGAATGGTTCATGAGCGAAGCTCATGGATTTCGTCCTTAGTAACCTTAATTACTCTAAATTCGGGTGAGTCTGTGTCGGAGGCCTGGTTCGTAAAGTGCGGTTCGGGTTTTAGGAACTAAGAAGGCTTTGCCCCATTATGCGTTAACGTAATTACTCAGTTGCGAATCGTGCGACTGAAATCACTGTACTTTTCCTTATGGTTAGCGGTTAAGGGGCAGTACCTAAATACTCCTAAACCTATCAAAATAGGTATCTCTATAGAGATATATTGGCATGCATAATTAATCATTCACATAGAGGGACATCAACAGGGTTCGAACATAAGTGTTTAAGGTACGCCTTGTTGCTTTACTATGGTTCAATTTCAAGTGGTGGTAGGGTTACACAATCGATTTGCTGCCTCAAAGCTAAAAACTGTTTCTTCTTAGCTGTCGCTACATAATTTCTCTTACGATACATTCGACCATTGCCCAAGTGCATCACAAGATTTTGGTCATAGTTATGAGCATGAGGAGATGATGGAAATGGGTCTACATCATTCTTATGAACAACCCAAACCTCTCCTTTAACCCTATATTTCTTCTTCTCGATAACAACAGGGACACCTGATGGTATCAACGTCTCTTTAGAGATAACCTTTTGAATAATTAGTGGTAAGTTAGATATAAATTCATCGCTTAGTGATGAAATTACAGAATCAGCGCAACTGCAATCTACATCCTTGGCCCCTAGTTCTTCGATGATCTCTGCCGCACTAACAATACGGTTTAACTTACTTTCGATTGACTCGATGACAGAACTTAATTTAACCATATTAAGTACTTGATCTAATTCCAAATTGAACTCCTTTTCTTGAACCATAATACTGAATTAAGATGTCAGCAACGCTGCCAGCAAGCCTTAATTATGCACCATAGACACAAAACCCAGCCTTGAGCTAGAAATGCCAATCTTTGGGAATCATTCTTAAGTGCTCTGATATGTTTGATCTTTGTACTGAGTTAACTTACCTTCTTCTAAACTCAAATACCGCAAATATTCTTGAGGCATATAATTGCGCATGATGTATGCGTGCTTTTTGGTTACTCCTTCTGCACTTTCCAAACAATAAAAAACCTGATACAAAAAATTTGCAAGTATCTTGGCTTGGTCTACTAAGTAGGTTTCTTTTGCAATTGTTGATAACGGATACCTATCGCCAGTATCGACTACACACCAATTTCTGTTTTTAACTTTATATTTATGGACAACTAAATTATCCGAATCAAAGAATGCTAAGTCATCTTTTTCCCAATGACATAAAGCTATTAGAGGATCTTGGGGGTTGGAAAACCCTATAAAACCATGATCAAGCAGAAACACATATGGGCAACCTTTGGTCTTTGAGGATGACCACCCCACAACAGTCTCTAGAGACTCTGCACCCGTATTGTAAGCGAATATAAAAGCCGCTACCTTTCGTGTTTCGGTTGGATTGAGCGAAGAGATAGACGCTATGTTTTCCATTGCTTTATCAAACTCTTTTTGATCAAGTGTTGTTTTTACTTCTATTACACCAATCACACACTCAATTGGAAAAAATTTAGTTTGAGTCATTGAGAAAAAGTTCGAGTACTTGTCTTTCTCATAAATAATGATATCTGACTGCCTAGCTTGTTTTCCCTTTCTATCTATTACAACCCCTGTTTCAACACCAAATCTAGGAGGCAAAAACCTTTCGAGTAATGACAGCAAACTGTTTTCATTGCCTGTCCCTTTCACGCCTTGGTGCTCGAAATTAGCGTTAATCTTTCTGACCTCAGAAATCAAAATTTCTGAAATTCCAGAAAAGTAGTTTTCTATCACTATTGAACTCCTTATAAAACACAAAACTTTCTATACGGTTTTTCCGTTTTCCTTCCCCAGAACTTACCACATATCGCCGTATAAGCGATAACATAATAAGGAGTTAAGTAACTGAATAGTATTACTATTATATCTAATTACTCACCAAATGGGTAAAGGAGGTAGCGATTCGTATATAACGCTAATTAACAACCAGAACTGATACTGTCTAATCATTCTCACAATGAGTGGACAACAGGGCGTATTTTAGGAATGTACATAGATTTGCATGCTCAAGTACACTTTCTGCATAAAGTCCTTTTGATAGTCTGGTTGCAGATTGGAAGAAATTATCCATTTCCGTTCACGGGCGGCACCTTAGCAAACGGTATAATTCTGCGTTTTGCAGTACTAAAACTTATCCTATGGGTTGATCTAGGTCAGCGAGCCTAAGTCGGTTCTGTCCAAGGACGTGTTGACGCCGACTTCGACAAGCATCAAGGGGTTCTGATTAATCTGATTCTGACTTTTGACTACAATTAAAGTTATTTGTCAGGAAGCGTAAGTATGGATGGCTTCAGTCTAGTGATGCTGTTTATTGCTGGGGTATTGATTTCACTTAGCCTTTCAAGCTTTCGTAGTACAGCGGAAAAAAATCGGCAGGAAGAGATAAACCGCAGCTCCAGGCGAATTAATCAAAAGGTGAATGAGTATCTAGAACTCGGAATTAGGCCTATCGATTCAGAGATTCGCAGTAAGCGTAATGAGTATATGTTTGAAGAAGCAAGTTTTGATTTATATCGATACAAGGCGACTGGTCGAGTCGCAGGGCATGGGTTCCGATACCGAATGAGAATTGCTAAAGGGTTGACGTACAATGCTGGAGTGGGACAACTGCACGCAAATAAAGACTGGGTGAAGGATGACAAGGCCCTAGTTACTATATCCAATCAAGCAATAATCTGTACATCAACCACGAGTTCTAAACGATTTACCTGGACATCATTGGCAAAGTTGGAAGTCTTTGCTAATGGGTTTGTTTTGACACCCTCAAGAGGGGCGGTGTTAATGTTTGAATGTGAAGAGCCTACATCTAAACACCATTCTGTTTTAGCTCTACTTGGTATGGAGCAAGAAGAATCTGGCACTTTAGCTACAGCGCATATTCTACAGGGTGAGGATGATAATGGTAACGAAGAGTCTCAAAGTTCAGACTCCTCGAACGACGAGTCCATCCATACAAACGATTTTGCAAATGAAGATGGAGTTAACTCTTTCCATAAGCGAAGTGCAACTTGCGACGCTCATGGTATTCGCTCTGGAGATCATGAAACTACAAGTAGTTCTATGTCTTATGAGGTTGTTAGAGAAAAAGAGAAAGTTGCGAGAAAGCTGAAGAAATGGGCAGTAAATCAGCATCAAATCAATGCGCAGATTCTTAATGCTTTCCTTAAGTTAAGGCGATATGGGAGTGACCGAGTCACAGTATCGATGATGCGGAATCAACTGCCGAACATAAAGAGTTTTCAATCAAACTTTGATCAAATGAAGTCCATCTCTTCCAAAAATCATGGCAAAGTATTTGATGTATCAGGAGACGAAGTGACTGTTTGGTCTATCGTTGAAGCAGAAGTACTCGAATACGAAAGAGTAGTATTTCCTGATATTGATTGTTGATTGATCAATTTGTTTGGCTTGCAATCATATGGATATTGGCACAGCTTTGTTCAAATGTTTGAAACAACCCTCAGCCTTCGATATTTCTTAGGCGTTTCATTAAAAACTCTGTGAAATACAGCGGCATTTCAATGTTTTGAGTCTCGGCCGTTGGAGAACCTTGAGTTCCTGTTAGCTTGATAGTTTTGTGTGGGCTGCACTTGGTTATGTAAGATGGCAGTGATTTCGCTCGTGTGCGATTACTACATTTAATCTCCACAGGAATAATTTGGCCACGCTCGTCGCTAATGATTAGTTCCATCTCTGCGCGAGCATCGCTCCATGAAAAAGTTGGTTCAATCCCCAAAGATGCTAATTCCTGGTGAACAAAGTTTTCCGCAATATACCCCTTGTATTCATGACCTTGTCGTTTGATTTCAAGGTAGCTCGTGTCTAGCAAATGGTTTAGAAGCCCCACATCAAGCAGAAACAGTTTGAATGTGTTTTCTTTTTTATGTGCGACGAGCGGGGGCTTCGGCTGTCCCTCAATGATGTAGTTCTTTAAAACCAATTGGCCCTGTTGAAGCCAACGAATGGCGCTTTCGTATTCTGCATAACGGGATTTACGTTCATGGACACCTTTAAACTTGAACCGCTTTACTGACTTGTCATGAACTGATGATAGTTGAGCTGGAATGCTTCGAAATACAGACTCAAGTAACCTGGCATCAACGCTGGCAGAGTGTTGGCCGAAAGCATGCATGTACCCATCAATTAGTCTCCTCTGGACTTCAGATACGGCTTCTATTCGTCGAAGAATGTTAGTTTCTGAGTTTTCGAACCATGTATTAACTGCTTCAGGCATGCCGCCGACGTAGTAGTAATCATTCAAAAGCTCTAATAGTTTGGTGTGTGCCACTGGCGAGTTAACCTGTTGTTCAAAAGCTTTCTGCAATGTTTTATCACCCGACGCCCATACAAATTCTCTGAAGCTTAAAGGTCTCAAGCAGTGCTGTTCGACTTTGCCAACAGGAAATGATGTAAGCAGACCAATGGTAGAGCCACAAGCAGCAACATATGCCCCTGGGGCTTGTTCTGCGAAGTATTTGAGGGAGGTTACTGCCCTTGGGCATTCGCCAATATCATCTAGAATGAGAAGGTCTGTGTCTAAATTGAAGGCTTCTCCAGTTAGGAGCTCAATGTTAGCAATGATGGCTTTTGGGTTTAGAGACCCAGAGAAAGCTTCCATCAACTGAGGGCTTTCTAAAAAATCGATTTTTAGAACTTTTTTAAATTCTCTGCCGAGAAGATCTTGCAGTAAGTATGTCTTTCCTGTTTGCTTCGCTCCTTCAATGAGTAGAGGTTTCCTGGTTTTGCTATTTTTCCACGCGATTAGTTTTTGCAGAAGTTTCCGATTCACCGAGGCATCCTATTTAAAAGCTTTGAGTATATATGATTACACTTTAATGCGCACAAAAGTGCAACATCAAACAATTATTGGCGCATGAAAATGTGTTGATGGTTCTATTAAGTGCGCATGAGATTGGGATAAAGTTTCATATTGGGTATCTAAGCTCGTCCTTAGATAGATGGGCTCTCTACAAAACCATGCTTGTCTGGTATTTTGACAACTCAGGAATCTTCGCTCAAGGAAAACGATGCCATACTGCAAAACCGCATTAATTGTAACCGAGCAAATGAATACGCGATTGGTGCTAGACCAACTGGCTCAAACAATGTTCAATGCGCCTCGTGCTGTCCAGTGTGAGTGGAATCCTGATCAATTTGCTATAGACAATGGGATGAACAACATTCGTGCTGTGATTGATGATGGTAAGGGACTCATTCTGCTGTATTGCCGCTACTCACAATACATTGATATCGGCGAATCGGTAATCAAACAGTTTGCTGCTGAACAAGGCTTTTTAACGGAAAGTTTGGAATCCTAGCTTAAATTTTAAATTCCTGATCTTCAAAAATGGCCACTTTCTCTGTTTATATATAAAAATGAAAAAGTGGCCTGGCTCAAAGTTAACCAAAGCTGGCGCTTTGAAGTAAGTCGACCTCTTCATGAGCTATGCTCATGGTTTACCATTGCTAGAGACTTTTCCTGATTTTAATAACTCCTCTGTGTAGTAAGCGTAGTTTCACTTCAGTACGCAGACATCTCTGCTAAAGCCCCAAGGCGATTAATGACCTCCAGATGACCTGCAAACTTTCGAATGCTCAATGCATCTACGATAATGGCACTCGCGATTTGAAGAAGATCCAAATTCTTACGATGCTCTTTGAAGTCATTTATTATTTGCTGCTTTAGTGAAACGTCGAACTCAAATCTAAATCGTGGGTAACCACCTTGGTCTTCATATTGGATAACAAGGTATTGTGAATGGCTATAGAACATAGATGAGTAGAGCTCAAAAAGCTCATCAATTCTTTCAAAATCAGCAGTAGTGAAACTAAATTGATTGTGTCTGAAATCGAAATCGGTGATTTCTAGCGTGTTAATTAACGTTATCGTGAGCATGTAACAAACCAACTTTGGAGCTTTGATAAAACCTGAGTTGGTTGGCTGTTTATCCATGATTTCTAAGCATGAATTCGAGCGTAAGTTGTTGGTAAGGTAAGCTACTTGAGGAAGTTCATTGATGTTAAATTTGATCATTGTATCGCTCCTTTGGTTTAAAGAGTGCTAGATAACAGGCATGACAAATCCACCGCTGTTAAGCAGTGTCGAATTGAATGTCTGAATTTGATTGCTGAGTTGTTCATCATGTCTCCAATTTGCCAATAAAAATACAGTTCACACTTACTCGACGAATCGAGCGTTTGGTTATTAGTATTTTTATTAACAGTCGGATACACGAATCAATAGAAGGTATATCTGAACACCAAAGCGTAATCTTTGGCTGGGATTAACTTAGTCAGTAAAATTTCATCGGCAAGGCTGAGTGAGCAAAAAATTCTTAGATGTGATCTAGGTCTCTAAATTGTGGGTAATTTCTCTAAAGCTGTTCAAGCCATTATTCATTTGATAAAGAGAGGGCCACTTTCCCTGTTTATATATAAATATCAAAAAGTGGCTAAACCAAAGCTTCGCTTTGAAGGCACTCGACTCTTTCATGAGCAGAGCTCATGGGCACTTCTTAGTATTTCTTACTGGTATTAAGAATTCTTAATATGGTTAAGAATTGGCAAGAAACCTCAGCCTAACGGGTTAGCCTGAAGGCTGTTGTGAGTTAATAGGGGCTTAGCTATTCATTAAGGTAGAGCTCTGCCATGCCATCTAAACGGGCTTTTACTTCTTTCCAGTTCGGCATCACGCTGCTGAGTAACCGCCAAAACTTTTCACTGTGGTTGTGTTCTTCGATGTGGCAAAGCTCATGCAAGATTACATAATCAATACACTCTTTTGGTGCTTTGATGAGGTGTGGGTTAAGCATTAGGCTTCCTTTGGCTGAGCAGCTTCCCCATTGCTTTGTCATCGGCAGGACTCGAAAGCTAGGGATGCCGTCAACCCATTTAGCTTGCGGTAGTAACTCCGATAGACGTTCATGGAACACCCGTTCAGCACGAACCTTGTACCAGTTGCGTACTAACGCTCGAACCATGGCTGTTTTGTCCTCGTTAAACCTGGTCAAGGTGACAAGTAACTTGCCGCGTGTCATTTTTACCGAGGGCAGGGCATCGGCATCCTCAACAATTTTTAGTACATAGCGGCGACCGAGATAGAACTGCATTTCACCGCTGACGTATTGCTTGGGCTGCACATACTCCAAGTGGCCTCTGAACTCTTTAAGTGCATCATAAACCCACTTGGCACGTTTCATCACGGCTTGATGAATATCCTCACGCTCAGCGTCTTCAGGGGCGGTTACTACCACCTCACAATTGGGATGAACCTTAATTGTGATTTTACGCCTTACTTTTTGCTCCGAAGTGGCTTGCACGTTTGGTTTGCGAACGACTTCATAACTGACAGCTTCATCGCCGTAGACGAAGCTGTATTCCTCTTTGTTGCTTTCTTTTGAGCTGACCGATGTCATTAATGGTGACCCGCCAAACCTAATCGAGTGATTTGCACAATTTCGTCGACCAAGATCTGAGCCTTATCGACACCAAGATCGGCAAAGAGTAGCGGAAGAATCTCCAGGCTGATCTGGTTTTCGATTTCTACGGGGTTGATAGAAAACTCCGCGACAGCCTTGCGCACTTTCTCGTCAATCTCTAACGCGTAATTAAAGTATTGATCTTCAGTGAGCTGTGGCCCTGCTTTCTCATGTTTCAAAAACAGACCAAAGTAGGCTTGCACATGGCGTTTAATCTTTGGGTCTAGTTCTGCGAAGCGATCAGTTGGCATGCCTTCTACATTGCGCTCTTTCACTTGCTGTTCAAAATCAGCAAATAGAAGGTACTGTTTCACTGGAGCATCAAACATCTCTTTGGCTTGTTGAATCGCTTGTTTAAGAAGCTTTGAGAAGTACTCTTGGGCGTATGGGTCATCGGCAAGGTCTTGTTCAATCATCTTAGTGACACGACCTGTAATCGCATCCTTTTTGTTACGCGCCTCATCATCACTCAGTTGCTCTGGCTTAACATCTTTACCCATACTGCCGACCAGATACGCGCCTTTAGACTCTTGGATCTCAACGCCACCAATGTGCTTGTCTAACATGGTACGGATACTCTCAGCATACTCGTCGTAATCAATGGTTTCTTCGGCATCTTCGCGTACCTGCTTGCGCAGTTCAGCCATAGACTTAAGCGTTTTTTTGTAGAGTTCGCGTTTATCGTCAAAGCTTTTGTCTTCAAAATAGGTAGCTGATTGCAGAGCCACTTTTAGGCAGTTGGAGAAAGCCGTTAACGACGCGTAGAAGTCTTCACGCTTCTTTTGATTGGTATCAGTGAGCTGTCCATCGATAGTGTCAATCTTTGGTGCAAGAACCTGACGCAGAGCAGGGCCATCTTGTTTATTTGGCACTTCAGCGAAAATTGCCCATAGCTCACTATAAAGACCTGGCAGCTTCTTATATTCGGTGTCCATGCGACTGTATAAGCCTTTAAGGTCATCGATATCAAAACCACCTTGGGTACGCTCAGCCAAGTCTTGGTAGTCCGCAATGGTGGCATCGAGCTCTTTCAATATTCCACGGTAATCGATGAGGTAACCAAACTCTTTCTTCTGATGTAGTCGGTTCACACGAGCGATGGCTTGGATAAGGTTATGTTGTTTCAGCGGCTTATCGATGTACAGCACCGTGTTCTTTGGTTCATCAAAGCCTGTTAGAAGCTTATCCACCACGATCATCAAATCGGGGCCATCGTCTTTGGCGAATTCTTCAATGATGCGTTTGGTGTAGGCTTTTTCATCTTCGTTGCCGACATTATCCTTCCACCAATTTTGCACCATGTCTTTGCTTTCACCATCGACCGTATCGTGCCCTTCACGGGTGTCTGGCGGTGACATAGCGACAACCGAAGTGACCTTGCCAATTTGGTCAAGAAGCTTCTTGTATTGGATGGCAGACGCTTTTGAGTCGCACGCAAGCTGGCCCTTTAAACCTTGGCGTTTGAAGTTTTGGAAATGGTCAGAAATGTCGTGAGCGATAAGCTCGATACGTCCCTCGGTTTGATAGATTTGACCTTTTTGAGCAAACTTCTTCTTCAAATCGGTACGCTGTTTTTCGGTCAGCTTATCGGTGATGCGGTCAAACCAAGCATCGAGCGCTTTGTCGTTGGTGCTGAGCTCTGGCACACGCTCTTCATACAGCAAAGGAGTTACCGTTTTGTCTTCCACCGCCTGTTGCATGGTATACGAATGGATGATCTTACCGAACTTGTTTTCTGTCTTATCATCTTGCAGTAGCGGTGTCCCCGTAAAGCCAATGTAAGCGGCCTTTGGCAACGCTTGTTGCATTCGAATGTTGTTTTCACCGTTTTGGCTGCGGTGGCCTTCATCAACCAGTACAATCATGTCAGAGCTGTCGTTGTAACACTCTGGCAGTTCAATTGCGGTGCCAAACTTGTTGATGATGGAGAAGATAATACGCTCGTTGCCTTTACCAATTTGTTCAGCAAGGCGTTTGCCTGTCGTTGCCATGGCTGTTTTACGATCTTTTTCAGACAGCGCACCGCCAGAGGCAAACGTTCGTGCTAGCTGATCTTCCAAATCAACACGGTCTGTTACGACAACAACACGGCACTTGGCGAGTTCTTTAATCCAAATCAGTGCCTTAGATAAGAACACCATGGTAAAGGACTTACCTGAGCCTGTGGTATGCCAGATAACGCCTCCGTTACGTGCGCCTTTCTCGTCAAAGGAGGTTACGCGTTCAATCAGGGCTTTAATGCCAAATACTTGCTGATAACGCGCCACGATTTTGCCCGCTTTTTTATCAAACAAGGTGAAAAGTTGAGTCATTTCCAGAAGGCGGTCATGTCGAAGCAGCGATACCAACAAGCGGTCTTGATCAGTCACCATTAAATCACCGCCCGCAATCAGCGATAGGTATTCATCACGTACTTTGGCTGGGCGGTGCGCAAACAGTTTATCGAGCTGATCTGGCGTCAGTGGTGTGTTTTTCAGGCGTGCAAAGGTGGCATCGGTGATCTGTTCTTCTTTCCATTTCGCCCAAAACTTACTCGGTGTGCCGCAGGTGCCATATAAGCCTTCATTTCCGTTCACCGACATGAGTAATTGACTGTAGGCAAATAGGTGTGGGATCTCATCAACTTTTTGGTTGCGGATGTTTTGTGAAATACCTTCGGCCACCGTTGGCTTGCCCTCATGCGAGGAGTCTGGGCGCTTGGCTTCAATCACTACCCAAGGCAGGCCATTCACATAGCAGACAATATCTGGAATACGCTTGCACGTGCCATGCGCATTTTCGACCTCTAGCTCTTCAGTAAAATGGAACTGGTTGTTTTCTGGGTTTTGCCAATCAATGATATCAATCGTTGGGTTAGCTTTTTTACCCTCCACAAACTCGGTCACGCTAATGCCGTAGGTGAGGGCGTTATACAGCTTTTCATTCGCGGCTTTTAACCCTTCATTCATGGCAGGGTTGGCAAGCTCATGGACGATTTTATCCATCGCAGCTTCTGATAGCTGGCGATCCTTACCCATAAACGAGAAGGTTTTGTGTTTGAGCACATCACGCAGTACATCAGGCAAAATGACCGTGGAAAGATTGCCACGTTTCATCACACACTCTCTTGGTGGAATGAACTGATAGCCAAGGTTGGTGAGCAAGGTTAACGCGGGAATTTTTGCGCTTTGTTCTTCTCGGAAGTTTGGGATCTGACTCATGCGGGTTCACCTTGTAAAGATGGACGAACATCAGTTTCAAATACATCCATCAGTTTTAATTTTTGAGCAAGTTTATCTGTGATGGAGTCATCATCGAATCTAGCAAAATGTGCTTTGTAACAACGGAAAGTTTCTTTTATTTCATTCCATGGCTTGCCAGTATCATCTTCTTTGAAGTGCTGATCAGCGATGGCTCTCTTGTCATTGGTATCGATATCTGCTGAGTAATAGTTGATACAGAATGATTTGTTTGCTCGTCCATCAAGAAAAAGAACAACGTCTGATTCATTACTCCAACTTTCGTATGAGAAACGAATTGCAGGGAAACCATGCCACGTATGAATCGTCGTCTGTAAGTTGCACTCTAATGTCGACTGAAGCTCTTGAAGCAACGATTGTTGGTAAGCTTTGATTGCTTTCTCTTGAAGCCTTTGGGCTGCTTTAAATTCGGTGAGATTATCTAATACAAAATCAATACTCTCTTTTGAGAGGGTGGGTTTAGCCATTATGTTCTCCAAGTGAAGCAGAAACTCACGCAATAAAATTGTCCACTTATTTAATGGTTGATTAAGGAAGTGGTCAGCAAGCTGTTGTTTAATTGAGAGAATAAGCTGTGGGTAACTAATTCCAACCCAATTGGTCTCTTCAGCGACACCTGTAGGTGACAAGACCACGAAAATAGCTGTCTTACCTTCAAACCTATCTTGATGCATTTCATCACTAATAAACGATTCATAATCGTCAAAAGGATTGTTTTGTTGATGGAATAGTTTGTTTTCGAGAACGATTACCCATTCCTGACTTTCGATTAGTAAGTCGATTCGTTTGCCTGTAGACGTAACCACTTCCCTCTGAGGGCTTTCGATTAGCATTGAGTCAAGAGACTGAAATTTATCTGAACAGCTTAGTAATGCATTAAGAACTAAATCATCTAGCCCGTGAGCAGCATTGGTATCGCAAAAAAAAGCGAGAATATCTGTGGTTGGATTCTCGTAGTAGCCGCGACTACCTATACTAAATATGGTTGGCTCGGATTCTTCTTCTATGGGAATGCTTTTAATTTTGTCCAGTAACCTTTGTACTCGTAACAGCGTTTGCTTTTCCATGATAGTTGTCCTATTTGATAGGAGAGGAAGAAACATCAGTAGCAGACTCTAGCGTTCTTCCTTGATGGTCATGCAAGGTGACCCCTTGCTCTGTTTTCCAATCAACCCAGCCATTTGAAGTGCCAAGCAAGAGACACATAGATGCACCACTAGGGGTTCTAAATAGGTAGTTGCGTTGGAAGACAAAGCGTTGACCTTCTGCAATGACCACACCTTTCGAAATTAGCTCGTCACGCTTATCATAAAAGCGTTGATCGGTTTTTCTTTTTGTCGTCATAGGTGCCGACGAGCCTTTTAAGATAACCATCCCTTCACTGGTGTAGATGCCTTTTGCATCAACACCAGCGCGATTACATATAAAGGTCTGTTCCGCCTTTTCCGTTGTTGGCTCAGTCAGAGGCTCGAAAATCGGATAACCCAAAGTTGCTAAAAGTAGGCTCCCGATATCATGGATTTCGTCGCAATCGGCTTTGAGAGGGATAGGGGTGTGAGGCTTTTGTCCACCATTTCCATTGAGCAAATCGTAGCGTTGACATGCTTTGGCTTTTTCAATAGAAAGCGACTCTAAATACAGGACATGAGTTTGGGTAAGGTTGTTGGTAAGAGAAACTAAGACTAAGGCTCGCTCCCAGTCTTTAGCTTCGCTTTTATGGTGCTGCATCAACCGAGCCCCCACTTCACCAGATTGGCCGATGTAGCATTCCTCTTTGTTGTCACCAGAAACAAGGAAGTACAACCCCACTTGTTTGGATTCTGGCATACTAATAAATTCTGCCATTTCGCTACGCGGAACCTCAATCAAGCGAATGATTGAGGTAGTTTGTTCGGCTATGCGAATACCCGATGGATCTCCGCTAGGTAGAAAAATCTGGATGGTGCGAGGTCTCTTATTCATTATGCGACTTCCATATTATCAACTTTTACACGGCGCTTACCCGTCAACAACTGTTGCATCAGTGCCTTTTTTTCTTGTTTAAAGTGAGCGAGCTTAGCTTCAAGCACTTCGATTTCCTTATCGGCAGCAGTAAGGACAGAGGCGATTTTTTGCTGTTCTTTGTAATTTGGCAGCTTGATTTTTATGCTTTTGATAATGGAAGCATTTAAGTTAGGCTGACCACCTTGAACTAAGCTCAGTGCTTTCTCCATTTCTTTTTCCAATAGATAAAAGAGAAAAATATTTGAAAATGAATTCTTTACTTCCAGAGCTAAGACAGCTTGATTGATTGTGGCTGATTGTAATCGGTTTATTGCGACTTTCCCTGCGGTTGCACCATACATAGCAACGAGTAAAGCACCTTGTTTGACATATTTAGCCGATGAATTGGCAACACCAGACTCCGTTATGTATTCGTTTACTGTTTCAACAAAGCGGTCATTTAACTTACCTGAAGTAATCCATGGAATGCTTCCTCCATAATACTCATCTTTTGTTCTCGATGGAGTACCACCCGAAAAACACTTAGATGTAGAATCTACAGAAGTAACTTCCCACTCCCCCTCAAACGCTTTACCCGTTTCAGGGTTCACTAAACGCTTCTTACCCGTCAAAAGCTGCTGCATCAGGGCTTTTTTCTGCTGCTTGCTGGTTTCAATCAGCTTCTCAGTAGTGGCAATCGCCTTGTCCCACGTTGATAGGATTTGGGCGATTTTACGTTGTTTTTGGAGTGACGGTTTTAAAATTGGAGTTTTCTCAACTACAGATTTGTTTATCTTCACCATGGAGCTACTACTGCCCGCTGCACAGTTTTTGAAATACTGTCTGGCCTTAGGTGACTGGAGGTATATTTCTAGATAATTTGGATCTACCTTAGACTCGTCAGCACGAAATTTCATCATTAAGTCAGGGTAAGAGCAGTTCGTGATTTCACCTCTAAACATAACAGAACGACCAACTTTATCAGGTGTATTTGAGCGACTAATTAAAAAGTCACCATGACATAGTTGAGTCTTGAGTACTTGTTCAGTAGCTTCCACATTTTTGATATTAGTTGTATCAATAGTATGGTCGGTCAATGCACCTAGCCCCAGTACAACATACCCTGTGTTTTGCTCGACGGCATTTGGTGAATAACCATTTTTGATTGATGTACAAAGTAAATTATTAAGGAGAGCCTTTTCCCAACCATTAGGCACCATAACCCAACTCCTCTAGGTAACCTGCCATTTCCGCTTCCAGATCAGCTAACTCAGTTTGTAGCGCTAAACGCTCATTACGCACGGCTACAAGATCGATCTCTTCTTCTTCCTCAAAAGTATCCACATAACGAGGGATATTGAGGTTGTAGTCGTTCTCGGCAATCTCTTCGAGGGTCGCTAGATACGAGTATTTGTCGGTGGTTTCTCGCGCCTTGTAGGTATCAACAATCTTCTGAATGTTCTCAGGCGTAAGCTGGTTTTGGTTCTTACCAGACTTGAACTCACGAGAGGCATCAATAAACAGCACCTTGTTATCATCTTTGTGTTTTTTGAAGATAAGGATCGCAGCAGGGATACCTGTACCAAAGAACAACTTTTCAGGTAGGCCGATGACGGCATCTAGCAGGTTTTCTTCAACAAGTTGCTTACGGATTTTGCCTTCACTTGAAGCGCGAAATAGCACGCCGTGAGGCACAACTACACCCATGCGACCAGTTTGCGGTTTTAGCGTCTCAATCATGTGTGAGATAAACGCATAGTCACCTTTGGTTTTAGGTGGGATGCCACGGCGGAAACGACCAAAGTGATCGTTACTAGCATCCTCAAAGCCCCACTTATCAAGGGAGAACGGTGGGTTCGCCGTAAGTACATCAAAGTGCAACAAGCCGCCGTCTTTGTCTTGTAGTTTAGGGTTACGGATGGTGTCGCCCCATTCGATGCGGTGGTTATCTTCACCGTGCAGGAACATGTTCATTTTAGCTAGTGACCACGTTGAGCCTATCGCTTCTTGACCGAACAGCGCATACTGCTTAGAGCCTGCAAAGTTTTTTTGTACTTGCTTACCACATTTCATTAGTAGTGAGCCTGAGCCTGTACACGGGTCACAGATGCTATCGCCTGGTTGTGGCTCTAGGATAATCGAGAGGAGATCAGATACCTCTGGCGGAGTATAGAACTCACCCGCCGATTTACCGCTGCCAGCAGCGAAGTGTTTGATGAGGTACTCGTAGGCGTTACCAATCACATCAAGTGACCCAACGCGGCTTGGGCGTAGGTTTAGCGTATCTTTACCAAAGTCTTCCAGTAGGTGGCGTAGAATGTCGTTCTTTTGTTTCTCATCACCGAGTTTATCGGTGTTAAAGCTGATGTCTTGGAAGACGTTCTTTAGCTTAGTGCCGTTGGCTTCTTCAATCGCGTGTAATGCCGTGTCAATGCGTGTGCCGTTGCCAGCCTCAAAACGCGCTTCGTACAAGTCCCAGAAGGTCGCGCCTGCTGGAATTTTGAAGGACTGTTTTGACATCATGGCAGCGATCATCTGCTCATTGCCATCAAACTGCTTGGAAAGCTCATCAAACTTATCTTGGTGTACATCAGAAATGTACTTTAAGAACAGCATGGTTAGGATGAAATCTTTGTAGATGGATGGGTCAACTGTACCTCGGAAGGTGTCACAGGCAGCCCATACGGCTTTGTTGATCTCATCTTGATTGATTGGTGTGTTTACCATGGTTTCCCAGCCTTAATTACTTCGATTTTCATTGGTTAGAATTCTGGATTAAGTCAGTAGCAATAGCATTAAGCTGCTGCTGACGGTTGTTTATAAGCTTATGAAGCAAAGCATTTTCTTTGATGCTGGCTTCATAGAGTTTGGCAATCGTGTTTTGTGTCTCGATATTTGGCAGCGCAATAGGTGTAGAGCCTAACACAGGCTTGCGAATGCTGATCTGTAAACTACCCTCAGAGCCACGTTTTAGGTAACTCTGTGCAGGAGGTTGGTTTAGTTGCCATGTTATAAACTGTGTGTTTACCGCACCCTTGAGTTCTGGCTTCAAACGCAACAGGAACAGGCTAGGGGAGCAGACGGTACTCTCCAGTTCAGCCCCCACATAGCATGCCAGTTGCCTTGCGCCTTTGGCACTGAATAGCACATCGCCTTGTTGTAGCCAGTCAGGGCGTTTTTTCCCTGTCAGATCGGTAACGATAAGGTTATCGGTTACCAGCTCTCCAAGATCTGAAATGTCCTTAGCTTGTACCGCTCGCACACCACCCGAGGGAATATCTCGGATAGCCCCTCTAAAAGGATATCCAGCCTGAATCGTGACAAGCTCGGATAGAGCGACAGATTCTGAGGTACGTTTTCCCTCGATCATGACAATACATTCTTTCGATATTGAGTAATCCGTTCATTTTGACAGGTTAAATAAATCTTTCAATTAGATTATTACAGTATTCACATGATGCAAAAATAAGTTTGACATTGCTCATATATGCAACTAAATTATTTATTGCAGTATATAAATGGTGCAGTTGATTGTTAGTGTTTCTTATAGTGTTCCCGTTGCTTTAGGAAGCTAGCCTCAGATAAGGATGTGCAATGTCGAATATATTGAAAGCGGAGACATCGGGATGTGCTGAGCAGTCCCTTTCTCAGTTATTAAAGCATGTGAGTGCGGTAATAAAGCGAAGTGTTCCTGGTCGGCATTGGGTGACGGCAGAGGTAACCAGTGTAAATCGAAATCGATCTGGCAATGTGTATTTGCAGCTATCAGATAGCAGTGACGGTGGGGGAGAATCTCAAGCGCGTGCTGTTATTTACTCAGATTGCACGTCTATTCTTGAGAAGTTTGAACAAAGCACTCGAATGAGGTTTGCTGAAGGCTTGAGCATTCTTTGTTTAGTGAAAGTTGATTTTCATACCAAATTTGGTTTTAGCTTGACCATCGTTGACATTAACCCAAGCTACACGATTGGGGCATTTGAGTTAAAGTTACAGCAGATCCGCTACTGGCTGACCGATAAAAGAGAAGCAGATTTAAATCAACGCTTGAGAACTCCTACTGAGTTTACAAGGGTTGCTGTGATTGCACCGCAAAATGCGGCTGGGTTGAGTGACTTTCGCAGTGTAGCGCATTTGCTTGAACAGCACGACTTGTGTCAATTCGACTATTTCTACGCATCATTTCAAGGTGAGGCTAGGATAAGAACCATTGAGATGGCGTTTACTGAACTAGTTCAAAATGAACATGCGTATGATGCAGTATGCGTGATTCGAGGTGGTGGTGATAAGGCTGGCCTTAACGAACTCAGTGAACCTAGACTTGCTCGGTTGGTTTGCCGTTGTCCATACCCTGTTTTCACGGGTATCGGGCACAGCACAGACTCTGTCATTCTTGATGAATTTGCGAACCAATCCTTTGCGACGCCGACTAAGGTCATTGAGCACATCAAACTCACCATAATTCAAAACGTGCAGTCTGTTAGCGCGAATTACTCTAAGTTGCATAACTCAGCGCAATCGCTATGTAACCATCAACGACAGTCTATTGAGCAGCAAAGTGAACGTATAGACAAAGGAAAAAATAACGCTTTAACCTGTTGGCGTAATCACGTTGAAGAGTTCGGTCATCGTTTGTTTGAGCGAGCCCAAAACCGAGTGAGAGAAAATGGAGACTTGGTTAATCGACAGTTCCAATATCTTAGTGCCAACGCAAACCAGAAATTTAATTCATCACGTATTGCGCTTAATCGCCTTCATGAGCAAGTGTTTCATCAAGCAAACAAGGCGCTGAGTGGCTCCAAATCTGCCGTCCTTGCGGAGCAGCAGATTATGAAACAATCGAGTGTCGCAGTACTGATGCTTGCGAAGCAAAATGTTTTATCGGACTACAGGGACTTAAAGCAGTTAGCAGAACATCGGCTTCACAACCATAAACGAGACACTCGTCAACTTTGGCTCAACCTGAGCCAGTCTTCCAAAAACTCGATATATATTGCCCGTAATCAGACGGTTGCAGCCTCAAACTCATTGGTTATGTATGCGCGGATGCATGTACAAAGCCAACAACATGAGATCCAACAAGATACAAATGTTCTCTTTGTGAATGCCAAGAGGGCTTTGTCTACTCACCAAGATTTAGTCCGAAATGACAAGAGATTAATCGAGGCCTATGACCCTCAGAGAGTTTTAGAACGTGGCTACGCACTGATGTGTGATGATGAAGGCCACGTAATTAAAAGCACTCAACAACTTGTAAATAATCAACAGTATACAGTCCAATTGCATGATGGCAGTGCGACGGTAACCAACCACTATTTCCAGAAGGATGCGAAGAATGAACCAACAAACTAGCAGTTACATGGATAATTACTCGAAGCTTAAATCAGCAGCAGAGGAGCTTTCTCAGCAAAATGTTCCAGATGTTGATCGCATCATTCCACTGGTAAAACAAGGCACAGAAGCCTATCAGCACTGCATGAGCCGTATTCAGCAAGTAGAAAAAATGCTGCAAGAGATAGAGCAGCAGGCGAGCTCTAGCCAGTAAAATGTAAACATACAGAGGTAAAGGCTACTAATGTCTTTACCTCTAATCAAAAATGGGGAGTGCCACTGGGCTCAGATTGCCGCAATCCTCGAATTATTTTTAAAGGCCTCCAGTATCTAATCCGCCAAGCACAGTCTTACGAGACCATTCTGAATTTCACTTCAACTGTATATTGAGAAGCTGTGATCACATGATCAAAATTGATCTATATCAAGTAAACGCAATTTAATTCTATTGCTTCCTTTCGAACTAATCTTCACAAATATTGACTCATCTAAGTCGTAACTGTCTGAATAATAATGCTTTTTACTGCTTATTTACTATTATAAATAATAATCTGTAATTCAATTATTATTTATAATATTTTCAATGAAATCAATGGCTTGAAGTGTCCATTTCTTTGGGGTTACTATTCCTGTCGAAGGCAAAAACAATAATAAGAATACAACTATCACAACAATATAAAGGCTTTTTGCAATGACAAAAAAATCAAACACAGAGATCCGTAACGTAAGGGAAGAGCTCGAGAAAGCACAATCAAGATCACGAGCCAGAACGTTATCACTGGATAATTTTTACGAGAAGGTCAGCACGCTTCAACAGAGTTTGGATGACGTACTGTACAAGCATGATCAGCGAGGCATTGAGGCTAGTATTACAGTCTATACCAAGGTTGCTAGTGCCTATAATGGTGTGCCACAGGCCACATTCGTCGATTTAGTTCGTAACACTAAAGGCTGGAAATTGGTGGGCGTTCGTCGTGATACGGGGATTCCAGCAGATATCCAGATCCACAATCTAGAGAAGTACAAGGAGAAAATTGCTTACAAAATCACTCGTGATACGCAAAGGATCGTTTGTCCTGACATACAGGATTAATTAACAAAGCTCTATTCGTAGGGCATCAATTCAAAAACCAAGGGGAATGCAACACTATGATTAATAAATAAAAAGGAAAAATAATGATTCTCAATATAATAAAAAGAAACCGCAAATATTTCGCCGCAGAAACGGCAAGCAAACACAAATGTAAACTGCTTATTGATTCGAATTCTGAAAACTTAGAGCTTGGTGAACACTGCCTCGCAGTAGAAGATATCTCTGTACGATCTAAGTACGGAACCGACTTAATTTATAAACTTAGCGCTAGTGCGGAGGCTCAAGCAGAGCAGGGTATAGTGTCGCTCAAGTCAGATTACAACTCTCTTCTTGTCGAGGAATGCCGTTGGTTAGGTGGCACATGGGACAAAGAGCAAAACGCATGGATATTTCCAGGCTTTGTCTCTGACGAGGTAGAAGAGTTGGACGAAATCTACAATAGCGCACCCATAACGGTAGAGATCACTGCAATCGAAGAAATTCGCGAATACGGTAAAGGCATTGAGTTTCTAGGTCGCCCTCTTTGTAGAGCTTTTGGGCGTGATTCAGGTGCTCGGATTGATAGCGATATTGCGCTCATATCTGGATATGCAACTTCGGGTGGTTCCCATAAGAATTGGGCGACTATCCTCAATGAAGACTCAGTCCTTCGTCTACAAATACCTTCAACGATCCTTGAGATACATCAAGACGATCGGTTTGACGTCAAGATAATCAAATAGTCATAAAAATTATTGGGAGCTGGCTGCATGTAAGCAGTGCGGCTGGCTTCTTCACACCACTAATAATTAAAAATAAAGGTAAATCATGGATATTTTAAATCCAATCAAAATAGTAAAAGAAGATGAGAGCGACCGCGCTCCGATGTTGGCCTTTGATGGAAACCAACAAGTTCTGCCTGTCTATCTTGTACTGGATCTAGAGAATGGCTCGTTTATGGCGAGGCATCTAGAGCAAATGGATAGAAGGTACTTTCTTAGTTTTTTCAAACTAGTAGCAATGGAAGTACCCGCAACCTTAAGTGGGAAAGAAATCAATTCGGTACTGGATAGCTACGCCGATGACATGACTTTTGTATTTAACCATTACTCGCGGGAACTCGATAAGTCGGACATGAACAACCTGAGGGCTCACCAGTTGGTTGAATCCATGACTAATGGCGGTGTTATTGGTGATCAGAAAGTTGTTGTCGATTCATATGCAGCGTTAATCGAGTTTGCAGAAGAATTGGGTTACACCGCTAGTGCATATGAGAGCCTAAATTCGTTGGAATGTGCTGTAGAACAAATCCTTGATGGAGACTGCAACACCTATGTCGCATTGAGTGAAGGTGATGTTGAAGAGGCTATCAGAGAGAATTGGGAAAATTCGTTCTCTTCTATGGCTGAGCTACCTGAGTTTGTGCTAACCGAGTTACTGAAGAGTGGCTACATTAGTGAAAGCGAACTTGAAGACTATCGCTCTTCAATCTACAACTAAACGCGCTGAAGTCACTGTGGGCTTATTCCTCGTAAGACATTGCTTTCTGGCTTTCCTTGGAAGTACATGACCAGCGTGTCGGTTTACGTGAGCCCAATAACATAATAGAAATTTAGGAAGCTGGTGTCATGAAGGCTTCCTTCTACCACTAAATAATCAAGAATAAAGGTAAACATAATGAATAAACAAAAAATTACGCTAATCCGTGGTATCCCAGGTTCTGGCAAAACAACGATGGCTCACGATATGGATGCGGCGCTTGTTGAAGCTGACCAGTTCTTTGTCAATAAAGATGGCGAATACCATCATGATCGCCGTTTTATCAAGGAAGCGCACGAGTGGTGCCAATTGGAGATGAAGCGTTTGTTACTTGCTGGGAATGACGTTGTAGTTGCAAATACGTTCATCAAAAAGTGGGAAATTGTAGGCTATTTGAAGGCTGCCCAGTCCCTAAAATTGGATCTAGACATTGAAGTGCTAGAAGCGAAAGGTGAGTATCCAAATGTGCATGGTGTTCCAGAAGACATTGTTTGCAGGATGAAGCGCCAATATGAACCATTTGTCCTGGTAGCCCCAAAGTGCTCTCAGCGCTCTAATGTTTCAGTAGTGCAGTAAGGAGCCACATGAAGACTATTGACTATTTTTACAACAAGCATATCCGCGCTGCTAGAAGGGCATCAAGAGGGCTTGCGGGGCTAGAACGGGCTAAAGCCATTTATCATTATTTTGAAGACGAAACCATCCACCCTCATGCTTGGTACACCTACCAAGAGGAAATGTTGAATCGCTTTTCAGACCATCAGTTCCCAATTGACTTAATGAAGGAAATGGCGATGTTGACAGCGACTAACGAATACTTTGACTTAGATAGCCAAACTAACAAGGAAGGCCAAAATCACTTCTATGAAGCCGATTAGATTATAGGTGATGAGCTCGAAACTAGCGAGTCTCCTTAATTGAGCCTACTAATAACTTGAGCCACTTTTTCCGTAAATGCAAAAGTGGCTTTTTCTTTATCCAAAGCTGCCGCTTTGAACACGTCGACAGATTCATGGGCGCTAGTCCATGGGATTCAAGTCCTTTCAACTTTCATTTAATTCCATACGCATGCAGTGGCATTTAATTGACGATTTGGATACTATGCCCTTGTATAGAAGAGGAAATTGAACATGGGAAGTCGTAAGATTGCTGTTCTCATTGATTCTGAGAACACGCCACATTCTAAATTGAGTTCAATCATCGAAGAGCTGTCAAGTTACGGCCAAATCATCGTTAAGAGTGCATATGGTGACTTCTCAACTGAGCAACTCAAAAACTGGAAACAAACCCTCAATGAGCTTGCTATTCAAGCGAAGCAGCAATTTGCATACACAACAGGCAAGAACTCTACTGATGCATTGATGATTATTGACGCGATGGATTTGCTTTATAGCCAGAGGTTCGATGCTTTTGCACTCATCTCAAGTGATAGTGATTTCACTAGCCTGGCAACAAGGCTGAGAGAGTCTGAAATGTTTGTTATAGGCGTAGGTAAGGCAATGACGCCAGCTTCGTTTAAAAATGCTTATGATGATTTTGTCGCTATTGAAAACCTAAACGGGGATAAGCCACAGGAAGAGTCCACGCAACCTCCTCAACAATCCACTCAGATAACTGGTGTTGAGAAAGAAATTTGGCAATTGATGCATCGAGCATGGCAAAACTACCGTGATGAATCTGGTTGGGCCAAACTAGGTGAAGTAGGGCAGTACCTTAAACGCTTGAAGCCTGACTTTGACCCGCGTAATTATGGCCTCAAGAAATTGTCTGACTTTTTCGACAAGTTCCCTAACCGTTACTCGACACGTCAATCGAAGCAATCTGGATTGGAATTTAGGCTCGTGACCAAAGGCAGTAAGCAGTGAGAGCTACGTGATCGTGCTCACGGGGGCTGTAGCTCGTAAGTGGACAGATGCCGAGAGTGAATCACAGATGTTAGAACACTCGTAAATCACGCATCATCAACACAGGTATCGCAAAGTTACGTAATACAGAAAATCAATCTAGCCGAGATATAATCTGACAGGCACCCAGTCGAAAAGTGAGCAACTGTCAGATCAAGTCTAAATTGTTACAATCTAGTTTATGTCTTTTAATGATGAGATTGCTTTCTCTCCATTTTCAAGAGCAAGTGGAGAACTAGCATCTGTAATGTGGAAGCGCTCAAGGTGATTTTCAATGAACTTTTGACCTTGGTTAGTCAACCTATCAATACTTTGGTTGAGGCTAACGATGTCTCGGTTCAGCTCTTCCAAGAAGCGAGTTGATGTATCAATGATATTACCCATTTTTGTGTCAACGGCTTTGATAAGAATATCTTTTGCTCTTTCATTATCAGCAAACTTCTCTTCAATTCTAATGAAGTCATTCATCGCTTCTTCAATGGCTATATCTTGTAGCTCTTTGTATTGAATTGTTTTTTCATAAACAAGTTGTTGAGCACGTTCTTTTAGCTCTAGCTGCATATGACCAATTGCATTAATCGTTTCTACATTTAGCTTCGTTAATTGTTCTAGGTATAGAGCAATTGCAGCCGTAGTACGCTCCATACGTTCAAATTCTTTCTCTTTTTTCCATTCTTGGATCTCAGCAACAGCTTTTTCAATTTCACGGACTCTGCGAACTTCAAGGTTTACATCGAGCTCTTTTTCCTTGGCTCGTAGCCCGTGCTCAAGCTCCATCTCTTTTGTTCTGATTTCGTGTTCAGACTTAGACTGAGCTGTTAATGTGTCCATATTTCTTTGATGTGCTGAATCTCTAGCGGCTTCACTTCTTTCGTGTGATCTCGTTTTCAAAGGCTCAGAAGCCCAATCACATAAAACTTCTACTGGTTTGCTAATGCAATCGAGAAGAGCGCCACCTACTTTACTAAACCAACCCATTTCATTCTCCTAACAAACGATTAAACTCTCTTTCGAAGAGAACTTGATCTTTACTTTTTATATATTTGATTTCATTAAGGCGATCCTTGTCTTTATCAAAGATAGAAAATATCTTCTCTATTTGTTTGACTTTATCATCAAGAAAGAATGAGTCGATACAAGATGTAGTTTTAGACTGCTTGAAGCTAACAAATTCTTCGGTGATGATTTTCAACTTTTGCTTCGTACTTTCATCATCTATATCGGATATGTGATTAGAAAACTTTTCCAAGTTCTTATTGATGAATATGAAAAATTCCCTTTCAAAAGAGAGGGATAGCAGGTTCTCGCTCTTCTCATATTTGAAAAGCGATTCAAAAAGTTGTGGATCTTCATTAAGTGTTCGAGAAACAAGGTCTTCCCTTGCTTCCCTTAAGGATGTTAATAACTCCTGCGTTGCTCTAGGAGCTATTCTAATTTCAGACGCTTTCGTGTGCATTATAAGTTGTAATACTCTAACCAAAGTGGTGATTGCATTTCTATACTGTCCATCTTCGGAAGCTTTTCTTTCCCTGATGACGTAAAGAGAAGTGATCAATCTTTCTATCTGAGTATCTCTACACATTGACTAGCTATTATCTCTAGAAGCAACAGTTGGTTTGTTAGATTTGGCTTCTGCACGAATTTTGCCAATTGTATCAAGCGTATGCTCTTCGATAAGACTACTGCTCAGATCTAAACTTTTAGTGTAGCTATCTACTAGCTCTTTCAGCCACTTAGAAGCAACATCACCATCTACTTGAGATTCACTTAGTGTATGAGAAACTTCTTTAAGAGTTTCAGAGAAGAACTTAGAACGCTCCTTTCGTAGATCTTCTTGTAATGTACTAGCAAACTTGATTTCTTCTTTGTACTCTTTGACAAGCTCAAGATAATTTTTCTCAAAGTTGTACAATACTTCTAGTTTTGTTTTAAGCAGTTCGAGATTCACATAGCCGCTTAGCTCTTTCTTTAAAGCTTCTGTCAGTTGAGAATTGATAGAGTCGTCTGCGCCTGATGCTTTAACTGCGGAAGAAATGAGGTTGTTTAGATCAGTCATTAGCTGTATTCCATTGATAAATAATACTATAGGGCCTTATAATCAGTTCTGTGATTGTGAAAATCAAAGCATAGTATCTATAGTCTTGACTTTGCTCATATTCAGTGTTGCTGTTTGTACAATATTTCACCAAAAAGGCAAGTCTGAATAAAGTGAATATTGAAAATGTTGTTTATTGAGAGGTATTTACATTAAGAGCAATTCACTTTGGAGCAGATCTAAGCTGGCTGCGATAGATAGTTAGTATGCACAAAGTATTCATATTCTTAGAGCATTAACCATGACTTTACCCGCACTTGATGACTGGCAAATCTTGCCATTTCGTTGTGTAGTGAGGAGTTAGCATTTCACGCCGCATACCCCATTTCTGTGCTATTCCTTGTGCTCCTAGGAATAAAGTGTCAGAACCATAACGTTGGTTCAACGAATCATACACTGTCATTAGTTTTGGGTCGTTGGGCATAGGGTTAAACAGATCTGACTGTTCATGTTTGCCATCGGTTAAGTCCAGCAGTCCGACGCCAATTTTGTAGAAGCGAACACCTTCACAAAATAGCTCTTCTGCCAGTAAAGTGGCAGCTTTGGTGATCTGTGTGACATCTGAAGTAGGGTAGGCAAACCTATGTACCGCTCTTCGCGTTACGGCCTTCTCATCGAACGGCGAGCTATTAGCAAAACACAACATGACTTTACACAGGCTGTTTTGCTGACGAGCTTTTGATGAAGCGATATTGGCATGCTTTGCTAAAGCCTGGCGCAATGATTCCAAGTCGGTAATACGCTTACCAGCACTCCTTGTAGAGTAAATTTGTTTTTTGTCTGCCCGCGATTGATCCCAAGCTTTACATGATTGTCCGTTGAGCTCTCGAATAGTACGTTCTACTTCGACGTTAAATTCTTTACGAGCGAGCGCTGGTGGATAGTCAGCGAGTTCTAGAGCTGTATTGATGCCCATAAACTTTAATCGAGCTTGAATCTTTTTACCAATGCCCCAGACGTCACCTGCACTTAGCTTGGATAGTATGGCTCTGCGCTTTTGTTCGCTATCGAGTACACAGACGCCGTTATATCCTAGTATTTTCTTGGCGGCATGATTAGCGATTTTTGCTAGTGTAAGAGTTGGGCCAAAGCCGACGCAAACGGGTAAGCGACATTCTCGCCATACAGCTCGTCTCAGCTTCATTCCATGCGTTTTCAGGCATGGAATGGCAGGGTAACAGCGATCGAATGATAGGAACGATTCATCAATACTGTAGATGTGTTGTTCTGGAGCGAATCGAGCAATTACTTGCATCATTTTAGAGGATAGGTCGGCGTATAACTCATAATTGGAAGATAGGGCGATTACGCCTTTCTGCTCACAAAGCGCTTGAACTTGGAAGAATGGTTTGAATTTTTCAATGCCCGCTTCTTTGGCCTGTCGATTTGCAGCTACCACGCACCCGTCGTTGTTGGAGAGAACAACGATGGGTTTACCGCGCCAATCAGGGCGAAAGACTTGTTCAGCGCTACAATAAAATGAGTTCGCATCGACTAAGGCATACATTATTTTGTTCTCAGCAGGTGACTTGGTCTGTGACAACGTATCGATCGGATGACAACACCTTCTAGCGAGAAAGAGTCACATTCGGTAATGAGTGATGGTTGATACTTATCATTTGCTGAGAGTAATAGCTTGCGGTGGATATCAATCTGCTTACATATAAACTCACCATTGAGATTCGCGACGATAACGTCGTTATGTTTCACATCCACATGTCGATCAACGATCAACAAATCCTGATCAAATATGCCAAGCCCTTGCATAGAGTCACCACATGCACGCCCAATAAACGTTGCGCTGGGGTGCTCGACTAAAAGCTCGTCGAGGTCTAGAGATAGTTGAGTGTACTCGGTAGCTGGACTCAAATCCAGTGATGCCAGCATGTGCGCTAATAGGAATAACTTTCATAAATAATACTGTATAAATAGACAGTCTTATTTTGGTGTGGAAAAGTCATTTTGGCAAGTGGGGGTGAACTGTTTGCACAATGTCTCAGCAAATTTAATGTAGCGTTTTGAAGGCTGGCTTCAGTGATTCCGTCAAATTACTATTAGCGTTAGCGAGATACTCAATTGATTCGGTAGGATCAAAACTCGAACATGGAAACGTCCCACAATGTGACTTTTGACTCAATTCAATAATGAACAATGCCTCGATGATACTTTACGGCATACAATTTAGATAATGTATAGTAAAACGTATCATCATTTATGAATCCATCAGACCTAGATAAGCTTAAAGAACTATCAATATTTACCACATCAGACGCCGCAAAATTTGGCATAACGCGTGCAGCTCTTGGTCGCGCTGTGGAAAAAGGACTTCTAGAAAAACTACAAAGAGGGCTGTATGGATATATTGGTCGAGAAGAGTCAGAAATGCAGTCTTTTGCGGTGGTTGGAGCCAGAGCCAAAAATGGCATTATCTGCCTTCTGTCCGCTCTTAGATACCATAATCTTACTACCCAAGCCCCTTTTCAGGTATGGCTATGCATCAAGAAAGGTGATAGGGCTCCTCGAGTTGAATATCCAAAAATTCAAATAATTAGGAGCAGGGAGACTGAGGACTTTGGCGTTATCTCCACAAAGATTGATGGTGTCCCTGTGCTGGTTACGGACATTGAGCGAACAATTGTTGAGTGCTTCAAGTTTCGCAATAAAATTGGTGTTGATGTTGCAATTGAAGCACTTACAGAGGCAAAGCGAGCCAACAAATTAAATCAGGAGAAGCTCTGGGAGTACGCTAAACGCTACCGAATGACGAATGTGATGATGCCCTACATGCAGGCGCTAAGCTTGACGCTCTGACAGAGTTGGAGATTAACGAGAGGGCCGCTGGCTCTCTCGTTTGTTTTTAATTGATGCCGCCGTTGGCGAAGGGGTGAGTTTACTTGTGGTCGAAATACCAGATCGACAACATACGAAGCCCGCATTACCATTACCAGACTCTTCATGCATCTTTACCCACTGTAGTCTTCGTTGAATTTATCTGTCTATAGACATCCAGTATAGTTGAAAGGATGTCCGTGAATCACACAACTAACTATATCAAAATTCACCACAAACACGATTGCGTCCGTTTCTTTTCGCAACATATAAGGCGTCATCGGCTTTTTTAATCACAGCGCCAACCGATTGCTCGCCCCCAAACCATTGAGCCATTCCTATCGAAATTGTGACATGACCGACAACGTCAAAGTCAAAACTCTCAATTGATACTCGTATTCTCTCTGCAACGGTACGTGAGATAGTGCGATCAATCTCGGCAATAAACACAATAAACTCTTCTCCTCCCGAACGACAAACCATATCCTGGTCTCGTACTTCGTTCTGAATCAACAAAGCGGTTTGTTTCAAAACATCATCCCCTGCGCTATGACCAAACTTATCATTTACTCGCTTAAAGTGATCAATGTCTAGCGTCAAAACAGTAAAAGGCACATTGGCGTGATAATAATCTTCGATGGCTTTAGACAAACCTCTACGGTTAAGTACGTTTGTCATTGGGTCAGTTAGGTTCTCATCGTTTAGCTTTTTAACGGCTCTAGATACAGAGAAGAAAGCTCTAGAAAGCGTCAATTTCAATTGATATGCTTCAAAATACCACCCACTAATGCTCTCGAAAAGACGGGGGTTCAAGGCGTTAGAATCAAACCTACTTACAATATCAGAAAGTTTTGACAGTGGCTTAGAAATCCAATAAGCGGCAAACCAAATTGCGACTAGCATAACTGTCAACAGGGGAGCAGAACTGATAACCATTGTCCACATCTGAGAATCTATTTCAGTAAATAATTTGTCTTTAGATGTTTGAGCGATAATACCCCAACCAACTTCAGACACAGGATGAAAACCTGCTAACATGGGTTTGCCTTTGGAATTCACTATATCTTTAGAACCTACCTCACCATTAATCACCGCATTAATAGCCAGATTGCGCTCAATCACCTCTCCGACCCTCTCAACCTGAGGATGGTAGATCAGTGTTTTCTTTCTATCTACAACATAAAGATACGAGCCTTCATCATAGCTATGGTGACCAAAAAGGTGATTTAACATGCTCTCTTGGTCAAGGTAAACACTCCCTCCGATATAGCCTAGGTATCCATCTGCTGAGATGATAGGGTGGGTCATATTAATCATATAATTTCCTGCTGGAGAGATTAACGGATCGCTAATGTATGGCTCCTTCAAAGCCAGTGGGTGTGTCGCTCCAAAGCTCGAAACAATATGATTATGCAAATCTTCTCTATTCATTGAGGTTGCAACAATTTTTGCGCCTGATGTAACCACATAAGTGGAATTGAAAAAGCTACTTTGTTGGTACAAGTGCTCTAGTTCTTCATTCACAGAGGCTGTGTCATCAAAGATAGAGCTCAACGTCATAGCGGTAAACTCCAACTGAGACATCGCTCTAGTTAAATATTCATCTGTCATTTCAGCCATTTTAGAGGCATAAATGCGATTAGATTCTAACGACTGCTCTACCAATTTTATTCGCTGCACTTCATACACTGATAAGAATGTGATTGACGTCGCCCCAATCACAGCGAAGACACACAGCAATAGAATGAGAGCTCTTAAGCTGATTCTGTGTAGATTAAATAACTTCAATGTTCACTCACTGGAGAAAAATTCAATTTCTGTTAGTTGGTTTCTTGGTCACGAATGTGCAAATGTCTTCAGCCATTTGAGGTCTTGAATAGTAATAACCCTGTATCGCATGGCAGCCCATTTCCTGAAGGCACTTCAGTTGCTCTGATGTTTCGACCCCCTCTGCTATTACTTTCAAGCCAAGGTTGTTAGACAGCTCGATCACCGACTTTACTATCATTCGATCACGAAAATTCGTCGTAACACCATCGATAAATACTTTATCAATCTTCAGTAACTTCGCATTCAGCTGAGAAAGATAAGCAAGTGAAGAAAACCCAGTACCAAAATCATCGATTGCAATAGAAAAGCCTAAATCACTTAACCTTGTGAGCACTGCCATCGCTTTTGCTGGCTCTCGCATTAACACTGACTCGGTCACCTCAAGCTCTATCATACTCGGTGAAACACCTTCCCTATCGAGCGTGTTACAGACACTATCGAAAAAGTCAGGGTGTTCAATTTGTTGAACAGACACGTTAATAGCCAATCTACCTGAAATATCTATCCCTAGACCCTGCCACTCCTTGAGTTGGTGACAGGCTTGCTGAATGACCCACCCACCGACGAGGTTCATTAACTTGTGTTTTTCTGCAATGGGTATAAACTCAGCAGGTGTAACATGACCCAAATCTTCATCAGACCAACGAAGTAGGGCCTCCAAACCACACATACGGCCACTAGCTAGATCAAGCTTAGGTTGATACAGAAGGTACATTTTTTGCTTATCTAATGCTGAGGCAATCTTACGCGAAAGTGTAATGTCTCTATAAAAGCGTGAGCCTACTTGCTCAGTGTACCGAAAGTAATCTCTGCCAGTCGATTTGGCTTCATACATGGCGAGATCAGCACGCGACATCACTTCACGGAGTGTCTTGCCATCTTGCGGCCACTTAGCGGAACCAATGCTCATGGAGAGTGAAATTTCTTGCCGCTCTATCGTGTAGGTAGAGTGAGAAATGGCAATCAAGTCATGGATGAGTTTTCGGGTGCCGTCTTCAGAAGTGTTTTTGTGGATAATAACAAACTCATCTCCACTCAATCGGGCCGCAAAGTCACCTGGTTGGATGACTTTCTGAATGCGTTTTGCGACTTCAACTAACGCAACATCTCCAGCTTGGTGACCAAGGTTATCATTTAACTCCTTAAAGCGATTTAGATCGCAGAAGATTGCGGTAAAGTAATTCTCATTGTTGTGCTCCCTGCTCACAAGTCCTGAAGCATATTCAATAAAATGGTTTCGATTGGGAAGATCCGTTAGGCTGTCAAAGTGAGTCAGTTTTCGAACACTACTCTCTGCGCTAACCAGAGAAGTGATGTCTTTCTTTTCGGCAAAATAGAAGAGGATTAAGCCCTCATTGCTAACAATAGGGGTGATGACAGCTTCTTCAATATACTCATCACCATTTTTATGAAGGTTTGTAAATACACCTTTCCAAACCTCTCCCTTTTTCAGCGTATGGTTTAGCTCTTGATACACAGTCAATGGCGTTTTCTTCGACTTTAGTATGCTTGGGCTTTTCCCTAATACTTCTACTAGCCTGTAACCACTTAATGATTCGAAAGCTTCATTTACATAAATTATTTCTCTGTTCGAATTGGTTAGCACCACCGAATTCTGACTTTCAGATACTACAGAGTAAAAAATGGGCAGCATTTCCATGTATGAAATTTTTGCGTCTACAAGGCAAGACTTAAGAACTTCTAGTCGATCTGCATCAAAATGTAATTTCAACAACAGCCTTTCCCTTCAAATGGTTCATTGCAATGAAAGCAGAGAGATGGCTCAGACACATTCCCTGCTTTTTAAAGTAGCCTCTGATCATATTTTAAACTGTCTGACTAATTGACCAAGCCCTTCTGCCAATCGAGCAATTTCGGCGCTAGCGCTACTAGTTTGGTTCGCTGCTACAGCGTTCTCCTCTGCTACGCGTTTAACGCTAACCACACTTTTGTTAATATCTTCAGCGACAACACTCTGTTGTTCTGATGCACTGGCAATTTGCATGTTCATATCATTAATGACACTTATCGCATGTGTGATTGCCTCTAGTGCGACACTTGCTTGACTCGCAAGAGCCACACAGTTTTCTGCTTGTGCAATACCTTGATCCATGGCGTCTACTGTACTTTGTGTACTGCCTTGTAACTGTTCAATAATTGTTTGGATTTCAGAAGTAGAACCTTTCGTTCTTTCTGCTAGAGAACGCACTTCATCTGCCACCACAGCAAATCCTCGTCCTTGCTCTCCCGCCCGAGCTGCTTCGATTGCGGCGTTCAACGCGAGCAGGTTAGTTTGGTCTGCAATTTCACCAATTACTTTCAAGATATTTCCAATATTGATCACTTCGCGTTGAACTTCATTGAGCTTATCAGAGGAGTGATTGACACTATCAGACAATGAGTTGATTGAGCCAATCGTTTTTTGGATAACTGAAGCCCCTTCAATCGCTTCATTATCTGCCTGATTCGCTGCGTCTGACGCTTTTTGTGCGTTATCAGCAACATCATGAACGGTTGTCGTCATTTCGTTCATAGCAGTAGCAACCATCTCGGTTTCAGTTTCCTGTTGACTAATCCCTTTTGAAGTTTGCTCTGTCACTACGGCAAGCTCTTCAGAGGCAGAAGCGAGCTCTGAGCTGGAGTTTGAGATAGTCGAAATCATTTGCTTTAGGTTGTTCGTTGTATTTTGAACTGCATCTAATAGTATGCCTGTTTCATCTTTAGAGGTTTTGCCTACATTAACATTCAGTTCTCCATTGGCGAGTTGGTTCGCCGCATCGACCGCCTTTTGAATAGGTTGTGTGATAACACGAGTAATAACATAAGCAGCTAAAATACCGAGAGCAAGTGCGATAGCAGAGAGTAGCAATATTATGGTTACACTGTTGTCAGTATTCGCTTTCAATATTGGGCCAAGTGTGTCCTGGTCTTTTATCACCGATAATTTCATGTCTTCGACATTTTGTGCGACCTTGGGGCCGATAACGTCAAGCGTGTTTAGTATAATGTAATTTCTTTTATTAATGAGGTCATTTATGTCTTTCAAGGCCAGTACATAGTCATCGTGGGCCTTGTGTAATGACATCAACGCCGCCCGTTGCTCAGGGTTTTGTAGACCATTTTCAAAGTCTTGAATTTCTTTCGCAACAACCCTTACCAGGTTTTCCCTTGCCGTATCAAAATCAGTCGGTAGATTACTGTGAAGGAACTTAGCAACGTAGAGTCTGCCTATTAATAATTTGTTTCGAACATGACCAGCATGGTAAACAGCTTCGGAATTGCCGTTTTCGTAGCTAAATTCAATAATCTTGTCGATTAAACTCAACATTCTTTCGCCAGATGGAACAAGGCGGGTTAACTCAATTTCATTTCGATGAGCGATGAGTTTTACAACTTCATCAAATGCTTTCTGATAGTCGCTCAGCGCTTCAGTAATCTCTCTAATGATTTGGGCTCGCTCAGGTTTTTGAATTTCTTTCTTCGCTTCATCCAAATAAGAGTTCATCTTGTTAACGTAGTCCGAATATTCGTCCAAGTCTTTATCGCTTTGTGTAATTAGGTAATCTTTAACATTCATGCTTACCATCAGCATGTTCGCTTGAAGCCTACCTGACAAATTTGAATCTCGAGCTAGCTCCCTATACTCACTAATCCCAACATCAGCACGTTGAAGAGCAGTAACAGCAACGACTAGCACAATGGAAAGTATTGTAAGAACAATACCAAAACCTAACCCGATTTTTTTTCCTAGTTTGATATCTCTTAACATTGGCCACCTTCCATTGTCATTTTGTATGTTGATAAGTAAATAATAGGTATCGCTAATATAATCGATAATAACAATGAATGCTGACTCTAAATTGATTTGAATCAATTGAATTTTAATTGAGAGCTTTATAGAAAAAAAGTCAATCTGCTTGGTTGCTTACGTGGCCAGTTTCGCATAAACAACATTTAAAACTATTTTTTCTAGGGTCATCAAAGTGAGTTGTACATGGAGAAAGTTACAAAAATTACGATTAATGTTATTAGCCAATGTGGAATTGGAGTGCGCCCTACCTAAGAAATAGAACATGATTGAACCCCTTAGTTAGCTCACACAAGTCAAAGTGTTCTGATTTGTTGGTTACATGAGGGCTCATATAATTGGCTAGAAAGGCTCTTTTCAAAAAATGGAGTGGAGGACTTCAACCTAGCAGATATGTATAGATAAATGCGTGACTATCGGAAGGTTTGATATGTGGCGGATAAATCTCAAGCGGCCTTGAATCAAAGTTTAGATGGACAAGCTTTGCAGGAGACGCGCGTTTGCGGTTGACAAATTCAAGATAGCCTAGATTTCGTAGTTATTGCTTGCCTTGGTTGCGAATGTTCAATAAGTTTATATCGGCTAGTTCAATAGTTATGCTTTTTGTCAAACTATTGCAAAGTCAGTTGCAAAAACGATAAGGATGTCTGACTGTATGCTCTCTACTTATTCCCTATATGGCACAATGGTTCTTAACGGATTAAACATTGTTGAAATCGATGAGGCGGGAGCTTCAATGTTTGGCTATAGCAGTAGTGCGCACTTTCTTAAATGTACATCAACAGTTGCCGACCTAGTTGTGGGCGATACCGCAGATCTTAGTTCAATGCCAAAAAGGGGGAGCTGGTTGAACGTTGGTGTTACAAAATTTGTAGGTAGATTTGGAAGAGAGTTCGAGGCGCTACAACTGGTCAAGAGCCCCGTAGATAAACAAAAAGATCATCTATATTTGGTTCTACTTGATTTGAGCTTAGTCGGAGCAGATATAAGACAGCGCAGAGAAGTTGACGAGAATTACAAGCGCCTTGTTTTGTGTTCGGGGCAGGGTATTAGTGTACATCAAGATTTTTCTCCTGTTATGGTTAATCAAGCATGGGTGGAACTGATGCATGCTCCGTCAATTGAATATGTGTTAAAGAATGTTGAGTTACTGGACTTTATTCCCTCAGAGCATCATGACGCTGTTAAGGAAAGGTATCTAAAAGTGTTGAATGGCGAAATCAGTCGATCTAAAGTTGTTGTTGAGAACATTTGCTTCGACGGCAAAAAACGCTTTTTCAGTGTTTACGATAATCTGGTTGAATGGAAAGGTCGACCCGCAGTTCAAGCCGTTATCGAAGATGTCACACATCAAGTGCATCTTGAAAAAGAGCTGAGAAGGTTATCTGAAACAGATTATTTAACAGGTTTATATAACAGAAGGAAGCTATCTTTGGTGCTCGAGCAACTCGGTGGTTGGAGCTCGAGTGATACGGAAACATTCTCAATCATTTTGCTCGATGTAGATCACTTTAAGTCAGTTAATGATCGTTATGGACATAGTAGTGGAGATCATGTTCTTGTAGAGCTAGCAGATACCCTGAAACAATCCCTGTTTAGTCGCCAAACATTTGGTCGATGGGGTGGGGAAGAATTTCTGATCATTTGTCAAGGAATGGACATATATGAGTCTTCGTTGCTCGCTGAAGAACTTAGAGAGACTGTCGAAAAACGGCGTTTTCATGATGAATTCAGCATAACGGTCAGTATTGGGGTAGCCAATGCTAGCAATTGCAACTCCATCCAAGAGCTTCTTATTAGTGCAGATAAAGCCATGTATAAAGCAAAACAAAATGGTCGGAATCGAGTTGAGATTGGTCGCATTCCATAGTTAAATCATTCACAAATCATACAGTCTTATCTCCAAGACTGATCCCCCGTCCTTTACACTTATTGTCGCACGGTAGTATCAGGCTTTATAATAACAGAGTTGACAATTACAGTTATTGTGAGAAATGTTAAAAAACTCGAAGCATCAAATACTTAAGTATACTATTACAAACGCTCTTATTCATCTCTATCTAAAGGTTGGGGAATCTTCAAGGTTTGTCACAGAAGAGCAGAGGAACAAGATCATCATAGACTTCTTAAAGCCTAAATTAAAACAAAGTACATATAGTCCGATCAAGAAAAACCTCAAGACCATTTGCTTGATGAAAGACAAATTCGGTTCAGTTGAAAATCATTTGAATGGTATGTTAAATGAATATTTAACTAAGTCTTTGAAAAACGATATTGATAAGCTTTATTCAGTACTAGAGCAACTTGACACAGCGGGTTTTGAGACGAAACTTCTTGAAGAAGCCCAAGTTGAAGAAATAGGTGTTGTTTATCTCGACAGAGCACATATAGACTCTTGTTTTGATGATACAGGCCAACTGACTGCTCCAATTACATTGTTTATAGAAACGGACGATATTGATAAGTTTTTAGCATGTTTAAAGGAACAAAAATATTTTGAGTTAGAACCATTTCAAGCTGTAGAAAAACCAAACAAATATCAATGCAAACTTTACCCAATGTTGTTTTAGCTATAGTGATTTATAGTAAGTGGAACATATTATGGATCAGGTGTAGAGGGGAACTTTCACTTCTTTCTTTGCTAACACAGTCATCGGTATAGGGCTAGCTAGCCATGAAGTGAACTCATTTGGCGTCATTTCGGTACTGGAACGCACGCTCTTCTTTGTATCGATAAAAACTTGGATCACTTTTTTGCTAAGTCGAAACCAACGATAGTTTTCTTCATGTTGAACTCCAGTTCTATGTTGCCAGTTTGGCATTATCTAGCTTACGGCTAGTGAGAAGGGGAGTCCCATTATCTGCTGGGGCGGATCAAGGTAAAGCGAGTCAATAGGTTGAACCAAGTGAGTTATAGAACGGCGATTGTATTGCATGCCATACATGCAGGCGCTAAGCTTTTCGCTCTGACTGAATTGGAGATTAACGAGAGGGCCAGTGGCCCCCTCGTTTGTTTTGAATTGATGCCGCCGTTGGCGAAGGGGCGAGTTATTTCTTTCTGCCTTCTTTAACTGTTCTCCCACATGCAATCTCATATGCAATGCGGGAGTTTGAAACAGTGTTTGTAGTTGCCGATGCTGGTAGTGCGTCCAGATTGGCTTCATCGCAGTTTGTGAATCGTGCAGTCCAATCCTGATTAAGCTCTGCCTGTTTTTCTTGTTTCGTCTTATCTGCGCTAGCCCTGATTCTTCGGTTGTTAATGTTGTATTTCTCGTCAATGAACTTAGCAGTTTCATCATCCTGATATTTTTCAACATTGAAGCTATTTGATGCATAGCCCATATTCGCAAGAATAGACTCAAGCCTAGCAACAGCTTGTTGGATATCTTGTGCTTCGTCTGCTCGTAGCTCCGCGATGCCTAGCTCCTCAACTTCACCAATCCACTCACAGAGCTCATGTATCGGCTGGGCGCTGTTGTAAATCATGCTGCCATCTTTGTGCTCAAACCTCTCTCTGCGCTCATCAAGCGTCTTTGCCGAGATTTGATTTTGTAAGATTGCGTACTGAAGAAACGGTTTCATTTCTTCAAAGTACCTTGGTTTGAGGTGCATGTTCATCCCATGCAGATCAGGATTGTAATAATCTGTTGCGTATAGCTTCACAACCTCCTTTCTGCTCACTGGCATTTTTGTTAGCTGATGCAGTGGAATCGTAATGATTGGCTTGCTGAGAATAACCTCATCGCCCCTTTTAATGAGGGCGCGGATGTGGAGGCTGGTCTCTTTGTCTTTAACCGTTGCCAACTCATCAATATCTTCGATATCTGGAAAGACCTTGCTGTACGAAATGGAGTATTCGCTATTTTCAGATTCAATTTCAGATGGGGTTTTTAGTTTATTTCGCAGTGAGATTGCTTGTTCTTCGATTGTCATTTTAAATGCCTTTATTATTATTTTTATTGGCTTTAATATATGTTTGCATTAACTCACATTAAGGTCAATGATAATTGTGAGTAATTGACAGATTAATTTTATGCATTATGTAATTATTCTCAAAATTTGTTAGGTTTGTGGGTTTTAGTAAATATTGAATAAATAACCGTTGGTTTACTAAATTAATTAATTTGTTATATTGTATGTTCTTTATTTTTTTAAGATGTTTTAATGTGGTGTTTCTAATATTAAATGCCAGCAGGTTGTGGGAGAGATATATCTACCAATTAATATAATTGACGCAAGTTACAAGTGTCATGTTGGTCAATATTACTTCACTTTAAATCAATGTCTTACGATGGGTTGATAGCAAAAGAAAAGCCACCTGCGGGTGGCTGAAGTTAGAGGGAGGGGGAGTAATCGTAGTCGTAAGTGACCGTTTTGGCGGGTGAATCGCCATCTGACTTCTTGGGTTTTTCAGGTATGTTTTTGGGAAGGGTGATGACCTCGTGTTGAGACTCAGTGATGACTTCTTTGCTAAGGTTGATGCCGTGAAGCTGGATGTAGCCGTCCTCAGGGCTTAGTGCGTGCATCAATTCGCCGCTGTCGTACATCTCTTTTGTCTTCACTGGGTCGGCCTCATTCCATCCAAAAAACTCCCAAATCATTTCGATGAGGCACTCTGCGAACTTTCTGTTAATCATTGCCTCATACTCAGATTTGGTCATCTTTCCAAGCCTCTTGAGAGCAGTCATCTTGATGCGTTGGCTAACGCAGTACCTGCCGTCTTTCCTGTGAACTTTGTAGTTCTTCTTGTTCGGCTTCCTCATCCGTTTAGCGAAGAATTGCTCGTCCATCATCATCTGTACGTCGTAAGCCACCTGAGCTAGAAGCTTAATATCCCTGATTTTGGTGAATGCAATCACATCAGCCTCAAGACCGTCTCGCATTCGGGTTTCACGCTCCGAAAGCCTCTTGGCGGCGTTCAATTCGTTTGTTGTGATTTTGGTTAGTCGCTCTTGAACCCCTTTGAATCCAAACTTCCCCTTCAATGTGGACGCGCTTGCAATAAAGTTTTGGCCGTCTTTGGTTTTAATGCGGTAAGTCATGCCAGTTACTCGAAGAGGAGGCTTCTGATCAAATCGAAGCTGAACACCGACGCCAGATTCACGCAGGGCTAGCATCCATTCTGTCAGGCTAGGCTTGTACTTCTCATCGAAAAGCTGAGCATGTATAGCGTTTAGGCGGCGCGTAATGTCATTGACATGAGGTTTGCGCTTGTCAGCTTTTTGCTCATTATCTTCAATGTATATGTAGCTTCCATCGGCTTGCTTGACTGGCTTTAGGAAGTCGCCTGGAGAGGCAATGCGCGTGAGGTTAAAATCCTTTTCGATTTGGCGGACAAGGGGGAATGCTCGCTCGTGATCTTTCCAGTCTGGAACCACTTTATGGGTAAGAGTGTTGATGCGACTTATTACAATATGCACGTGGGGATTGCCCTTCTTTGCGTGCCGAAAAGCTATCCATTTGCAGTTCTTGTATCCAAGCCCCTTCATAAAGAACTCCACGGCCTTGGCCCAGTCATCCTTGCTCATATCTTCGCCTTCGGGATTCGAAAGAATGAGATGCTTCATTGGGCGAGAGCATCGCTTGTTTTTGCTATTGGCTTCAATCATTTCATCGATCACACTGTCCCAATTCTCAACCATCGCATTTTCAGTGAAGATCATATTGTCGGCAGATGTGAGCTCGTTTGATGTAATGTATTCGCTGACACCGTCATCCTTACTGTTTGCAGCGTATAGTAGTAACTGCTCTGCTGTAAGGTCTGAGTCGTCGGCAACCTCCAGAGGAACAAGGGCTTCCATTTTGCCCTTGGAGGTGTTGGTAACGTATCGCATTGTTTGGACGAGGTCTGCTGCGGTTTGAATTTCAGCTTTGCACTCTGCTTCTTTAAAAATCATTAGTGCATCCTCCCCTCAATCCCTTCTTTGACTGTATCTAGGTCTTTAAGGGAGAGATTGTTGATAGCAAGCGCAATAATGGTTTCATTGCTAATATCGCTTAGAATCTCTGCTCTTAATTGCCTCACTTCTTTTCTGAGCTCAATACTGCGCTGGGTTAGTAGTTTGACTGAGCCTTCGTCCATCACCTCCTTGTATGTGTGGAGGTGGCGCATAAGTTTGTCGAGGTTGGAGAAGTAGCTGCGAGATGATACAAGGAAGCGCTTTGATGGCATCGACACAATCGCCTTGGGATGAGCTGTGCCCATAATTCGCTCTCGGATGTAGTCGGATGTGCGGCTGTAGCCAGCTTCATTTGCCATTCTGTCCGCCCATTCTTTAGTGCCCCTGTTGACCTTGCAGC
Source organism: Vibrio sp. NH-UV-68 (assembly GCF_042940635.1). NCBI lineage: Bacteria > Pseudomonadati > Pseudomonadota > Gammaproteobacteria > Vibrionales > Vibrionaceae > Vibrio > Vibrio sp. NH-UV-68. Next base: position 2,161,505 of record NZ_CP134975.1, on the reverse strand, counting down.
GCAAGTCTTGATCCATTTTGTCTTCTGGAGCTTTTTTGGGAGCTCCACCTTTATTCTTTTTATTAGTACCCATAGTGTTTACCTATTTTATAATTATTATTTTGAGGTCAGCATTTTCTGCTGTTTATTTTTATTATTGTTTGTAAATATTCTTAAAGTGCCATTGGTGGCACCGCAACTGTCATTGACGGCACTGAAAGTGCCATTCACGGCACCAAGGGGGCCCGTGGCTCCTGAGCGAAGCGAAACCAGCGCAAATTGCGAAGCGAATTTGTAAGAGCCCTCGGAGAGCAAGCAGTTGTCAGGGTAGAAACGAAGTTTCGTGTCCCTGAGAACTCCAGCTTGCTACCTATATTTCAATCAAAATAAGGCTGTACTTAATAAAAACTCTTCATATTTATTAGCAGTACACGTGTGCGCTGAAATATAAACTCGCCAAGTCTTTGCTTTGACAGTGAGCGTTTTAATTTCTATCTTTTTAAAGAGCGACTGGAATGTTTTTTCTAGTCATACTTATATATTAAAACTAGTGTTTCTATTATTCAACTGACATCATATTTATTATCTGGTATGCTATTGAAACTTTTTTGCTAAATATGAGTTTCTAGAAAATTTTTCCAAAAAATCATGAGCGATACACAAATGGTTAAGTGTTTTTATTAATAATTAACATCAAATTAATGCTTGTTTTGAGAGTTTCATTTCATACCCAATAAATTAATTTAGTAATATTGAAAATGAAGCATGATGAATTGTGAGTAATGTTTGCGGTACGGTTCAATCAACCAAAAAAGGTGGGAAGGTTGCGTATACAGAGTTCATTGTGCATTACGAAGATTATTAGTCATGGCAGCTACAATAGAGCTGACTGGAGCACGAGTGCTCCCTTAGCCGCCTCTGGCGAATAGCTCGATGTTATCTTTTTAGATTTTTTAAGTATTCATCAAAGTCTTTAAGGGGGCTGGCTCTGTCTCATGTCCCAACATTTAAGTGCAATGGTTGCTCATTGCGAAATCGACTGTTTAAGTTGAGTTGGCAGTTTAGGTTGACAAGTTAATCAAACGTTTATTGTCGCACCTTCAAAGCAACGCCTAAGGCCGATACTAATGAAAAACACTGAGGCATTTTTGATCTAAAACATCGGAATATCGAGTGAGATACTCGGAGAGGCGCAGAGATTCGATAGATCAATCTGTCATAACAGACTAAATTAAATCGTAATGTTACAATTGATAAATTGAGTTCAGGCTAATCCAGTTTAGGAGGTGAACTAGCCTATGGGGTGGTCGCCAGCTCAATTTTAGTTATTGATTAAACTTTTCTATGCGCTCATTAAGTTCCTTTTCCCAAACTTCCAAAGCAGCTCTTTTCTCATCGAGATATTCGTACATATCGTAATGCTTAGAGGACACGTCAGAAAAAGCGTGACCTTGGATGCGATCTCGAATCTCTTTGGATAACTTTATTGTTGCACCAAGAGTTTTTACGGTTCTTCGAAAGTCTCTGCCAATGAAAGGCCGAACTTCCTTTGTTCGGGACTTGTAAGTTAACAATGCTTGAGCAATCGAGTTAGTAGGCATGTGCTCAAGGGGATTTGTCTTCTTGTAGAATACGTAAGGGCTATCTTGTGTTGCGTTACTCTTTAAGTCCTGAAGGATGCTAATTGCTGTTTTGGTTAAAGGAATTACGTGAGGAATGTTCGTTTTGAAGTTTGCTTGTTGAACGGTGAGATACTTATCCTTGAAATTAATGTCACTCCATTCAAGTGTTACGACTTCGTATGGACGTTGACCACCTAGATGAAAGCACAGTTTTATGGCTTGGCGGGTTTGAAAAGCAAAATCAAGATCTGCATATCGATGATCCATATCCCAGAGTAGCTTTTCGACTTCCTCCCAGCTTAAGAAATGTGTACCAGCTTTTTCCGCCCAAGTCTGTTTTGGTATGTCAGCAATCGGATTCCCTGAAATTCCAAACTTTGTGTTACGGTTTTTGTATGCGGGGTCATTGTCATAGAAACGACCAAAATTGAAAGCAGCGTGAAGGATTGAGCGTATCTTGTTGCTTTTAGCTGCATGCCCTGATTCGATTGGAATGGAAAGGATGTGGATGAAGTCTTCAGCTGTAAAATCCTTAGCCTTTCGCTTTATATCCAGATAAGGAAATACGTTATCAACAATCTTTTTCATTTCATCTTGATAAGATCGCTTGCCCTCTGTTTTCTTGTGTTCTGCATGTAGCGTGATTAATTGCTCTAAGCTGCCAATTTCACTCGCTTCACGTTCTTTTTGAGACTTTTCTCTGGCACGCTTTTCAAGCTCGCCTTTTGGATCTATGCCCTGGGACAATAAATCGCCGTACTCTTTACAAAGGTCTCGAGCTAAAGCGAGGCTCATTCCTGGCATCTTACCTAACTGTATGAATATTGACTTGGAGTCTTTGAAGTAGCGAAATTTGAAGTTGATGGCTCCTGAAGGCATAACTTGTACACCAAGGCGACCTTTCCCTCTCTCCCCTGATTTGTCCCAGGTGTAGTAGGGTGTCTTTTTGGGTTTTAGTCCCTTTATTTCTTTAACCGTTAGCATATGTTCACTGAAATCCCTAAGTGGCCGTTACTTGACTAACATTAAAGTTAGTCAAGTAACTAGTCAAGTAAGGAGGTGAATTAGTGTAGTTGTATGTAATCTTATGTAATTAGTAATTAGTTAAACCTTTAAGTAAGTTTCTGTTATTGAAGGTTAATTTAATCGAATGCAATCAAGGGTAATCATGAGGCAATATCACTTCTAAGGATGTGGTCGTAGGTTCGAATCCTACAGGGCGTGCCATTTATTCTAAAAAGCTCTGACAACTCAATGAGTTATCAGGGCTTTGTCGTTTCTGTGGTGCCGTGGTGGTGCTTTTCTGATCATTTAAAACTGGCTACTGTACTTACGCAAAGCTTTTCGGTAGCATATCGCTCCTTCTAAAACAAATAGACCAAACCTAAGTTTGGCTCCTTACGTTCAGAGAACATGCGCAGTATCCATACCAACATTAAACCAGAGTTTGAACCTTTGCTGGCCGAGTTAGCCTTGCATGCTTTGCTTCATCTGCGAACGAATCATTCAGGTAAGGTTTTGGTGCGTAAGTCACGTTCAGACATCAACGATATCCTTTCAGCGTGGCTAAATAAGGCCGCCAACAGCAAGAAATACAAACCCTTGAAAAAGAAAGTGCGTTCACTTGTGAGCCACGCCCGTGCTCAGCGTTTGGATATGGAAGGTATGCTGGGTAACTTACTCACGCCGACGGAAGGGGACGAGCTTCCTCACCTCGACAGTTTTCTGCTGTTAGTGAATACCCTAGAGAAAGAACTCAATACCACCGTCTTGGTATCGAGCCCAGAATCGGTTGATCTCAAACATAACAGCAAAGGGTGCTTGTTGTGTGTGCTCTCGCAAGATTTAAATGCGCATTTTAACCACCGAAATCGACTGGTTAATGATATTTCGATGCTATTTCGTGGTACGCACGGCGAGAAACATGCGTTCTTACGTATCATCTATTCTTCATCGTTGTTTGATCACAAACTTGAGTTCGAAGATGGCGACTTTGTGCGGATATCCTTAAGCCTGAGAAAATAACGGGCAATAAAAAAGTGACCTTGGCCACTTTTTCATCTTTAGTCTTTATCTTTTAGGCTAACCTAAACTCTTGTAGTTGTTGATTAACCTCGGTAACTTCGCCGCGGTAGCTACTGACGATTTTATTCATATTCTCAGACAGTTCACCAGTGTGCTGCGCAATCTCGCTCAGTACGTCGATATCCCTATCGACCGCCTCACTCGCTTTAGACTGTTCTACCGTCGAATTGGCAATGCTATTGATGTGTTCATTAACCGTTTCGATAAGCACCTCCAACTGCGATACGCTATCGTTAACCTCTGATACCGAGTTAAATGTCGTATCGGTTGCATCTCGGCTTTTATGCATATTGCTGACCGCCGTTTGAGTGTTGTTACTGATATTCGCCAGCAGCTGTGAAATGTGCTCTGTTGCCTCTTTACTGCGCTGGGCAAGATCGCGAACCTCTGAAGAGACCACAGCAAAACCACGCCCATGCTCACCAGCACGCGCTGCTTCGATTGCGGCGTTGAGAGCCAATAGGTTGGTTTGTTCTGAAATGCCATTAATGGTGTCGACGATTTTACTGACACTCTGCGCATCTTGCTCTAGCTGAAGCATGCACGCTTGGGTCTGCTCAATCTGATGAACTAGCGCTTTTACAATGTCATAAGATTCTTGGCTTTGTTTTTGACAGGTGAGGACTTTTTGGGTCATCTGCTCTGTTTCATCCAAAGCCCGCTCAGAGGAAGAGGCTATTTCTAAGCTTGATTGTGAGAGTTCGGTCATTGCCGTGGCGATAGCCGCACATTTATCGGCCGTCGCACGACTGCTATCGCCAAGGTCATCCGCGCCTTTTACCATCTGGTCAAGCCGCTGATTACTGTGATCGTTGGTTTCGGTGACTTTCATCAGCAGGTTTTTGATACTAAAGACCAAGCCGTTGACACTGCTTGATATATGCGACAGCTCATTGTTCCCCTCGGACTGCAACACCAAACTTAAATTATTGGTTTTCGACATATCAGCAAGTTGAGAGGTCAGTTCTCCGACGCGGCGTTTTAGACTGGTCAAAGCGGCATACAGTCCGGTGAATAGCACCACACCGATACACAGGCCGCTAGCAACGACTAAGCTCATTTGCCAGGCAGCTTGTTGTGCTTGGTTGCTGACCACTTCCGTCATCTGTTTGACCAAATTGTTGCGAATCCCATTCACGAGCTTGATTCTGTCTGTCGCGGCGGCGAACCAAGACAATGCCGAAGGCCCTTGCAAGTTATCCAGATTGGCTTTTTGTGCCAGATATTGCTGTTGGATCTGCTCGACTTGCTGCCAAGTCGCGCTGCGTTTAGCTTGCTGTAAGTTATCGAGATAGTCACTCGGCATTGTCATTGTGGCCATTCGCTCACTGTATTGACCCGATCTTAGGTAATTTTCGATCGCGGTATATTGACCGATTGAAGAGTGTTGACGAGCAAAGGCACCATTTAAGGCTCCGCGAACCTGTCCTGCGCGCTCTTTTATCACCATGATCGCAATCAGCGAGTTACCAAGTTGAGTGATTTCAGCGTTAGTTACGCCTGAAACAAGTAGCGAGGCATTATCGATAGCAAGTTGATTGAGGTTTGAGTAGTAAGCGAATGGAGATCGCTGCGGCGCAAGTTGATCGACTTGGTTACGTATTTGCGCGAGTTGGTCGAGTTCATTGATGATGGCTTGTTTGATTTGGTCGGTAAAATTTGGATCTAAGTACAAGGGAGTAAACTGTCTAAAGGCGGCGATGTGGGTATCAGCTTTAGCACGTTGCTCTTTGAGTTTAGCCACCTGCTCTGGTGCTCCTTTACTGCCGAGCACGCCAGCCGTAAGCCCGCGCTCAACCGCTAAATTATGAGCCAGATTGTCGTACAGTAAAGTCAGCTGAATCGCTTCTTTATCGTTGTTCGCTTGCATCAGCGTATTTTTTTTATGGAGGGATAGTTCCACGGCCATTATGAGCGCAAGCAGAAATGGGATACCTGCTAGCAGCATAACGATATGATGCAGTGAAAACCTTTTCATGACTGACTGCATAGTTAGTCTCCTGACATTGAGTTATGATTTTTAATTCCACTAATAATAGAAGAATGCCGTACACTTTGATGTGATATTGTTTTTATGAACAACAATTTATTATCAAAAGTATGTTTGGTTACGTGTGTTCTGTCATAAAAAATTAATTTATCAAAGGGTTGAGGCTTGGGCTAAATTTAATCATATTGTAATGACTATGTAACAAAGTGGATTAAGCTTATGCAGCATGATGAAATGATTCAACACTCAAATTTTGGCGTAATTAGCCGTACCTGCCTATTTTCTTTGCTCGCTATATTGACCATATTTGCCTTTTTATGATCTTGTTTTTCGGTTTGTAACCTTAGTTTTATTGTGTCTTTTAGCGAGAGTAAATACTTACCTTGTGTTGCGTTTTAAGCAACAGCGTTGCTAGATATCGTTAGACGAGTGTGCTAGCGTCAAACTATTATTTGGTTAATAGTTTGTATGTCTTAATGTTGTCATCACTTACACATCGATTCTCTCTACTACCGAGTCAGTTTTACTCTTATGTCACTCCGCAGCCATTAGAATTGACACGTTGGGTTATTTGGAACGCTCAGCTTGCTGATTCCTTTGCTCTGCCTCAATCCGCGCCACAAGGTGAGTTAAAAAATCTTCTCAGCGGAGAAGCATTACCTGACGGCACTTTACCTTTAGCGATGAAATACGCAGGTCACCAGTTTGGCGCTTACAATCCGGATTTGGGTGATGGGCGAGGCGTATTACTTGGTGAGTTGAGTAACCGCGAAGGTGAATGGTTTGACTTACACTTAAAAGGTGCAGGTCTAACGCCTTATTCGAGAATGGGCGATGGCCGTGCTGTGCTGCGATCGACGATTCGAGAGTATCTGTGCAGCGAAGCGATGGCCGCTTTGGGTGTTCCAACCACTAGAGCATTGGGTATGTTGGTCAGCGATACGCCGGTATACCGTGAAAAATGTGAGCAGGGAGCCTTATTACTGCGTACTGCACGCACGCATATTCGTTTCGGCCACTTTGAGCATTTCTTCTACACCAACCAAATTGACGAACTGAAGCTGCTCGCCGATAAAGTCATCGAATGGTATCTGCCTGATTGTAAAGATCAGCAAAATCCTTATGCGGCGATGTTTCATCATATTGTGACGCGAACGGCTGAAATGATCGCCTGGTGGCAAGCGTACGGCTTTGCGCATGGGGTGATGAATACTGACAATATGTCGATTCTTGGTGAAACCTTTGATTATGGGCCGTTTGGCTTTTTGGATGACTACGAACCTGGCTACATCTGTAATCATTCCGATTATCAAGGGCGTTATGCGTTTGATCAGCAACCGCGTATTGCATTGTGGAACTTATCTGCATTGGCACACAGTTTGTCCCCTCTGATTGAGCGCGCCGACCTAGAGCAACAACTGGCGCAATTTGAACTGCATTTGAGTGACTGTTTTAGCCAGCGCATGCGGGCAAAATTGGGCTTATTGAGTAAACAAGCGCAAGACAGCCAGTTGTTTGCGGAAATGTTTGGACTCCTCGAAACACACTCAATTGATTATACGCGTTTCTTCCGCGAGCTCTCCTGTGTCGATCGTCACGGCACTGCGGCGTTACTTGATCTGTTTGTTGACCGCCAAGCGGCCCAGCCGTGGTTAAATTCATACTTATTACGCTGTGAAATAGAACGAGATGAGCAAGGCAATCCATTAACGGCCGAGCAGCGTTGCCACAAGATGCGAACGGTTAATCCGAAATACATTTTACGCAATTACCTAGCACAAATTGCGATTGATAAAGCTGAACAAGGGGACTTTAGTGAGGTGGAGCGCTTAGCTCGATTATTGGCCCAACCTTATGATGAACAACCCGAGATGACAGCGTACGCGAATTTACCGCCGCAATGGGGCAAAAAGATGGAGATAAGCTGCTCCTCATAACAGCTGTTAACAAGATGTGACGAGTGTCCGCAAGGGGTTCAAATTATTACTATTCTTGCATAAGAATCACATTTGGAACCGATTACACTCGCAGCAGTTATTAATAACGTATCGCAATGGATGGAGATATGTCGGCAAAAATTCTCGTCGTCGATGATGATCAAGAAATTTGTGAATTGTTGGAAGAATATTTAGCGAAACAAGGCTACGTCGTCTCGGCGGTCAATGATGGCATTCAGATGAATGCCTACTTGGAACAGCATGGCTTTCCTGATCTGATTTTATTGGATGTCATGTTACCCGGTGACGACGGCTTTGCGCTTTGCCAGCAGATACGCCGCCGCTCTTCTGTACCGATCATTATGCTGACGGCAGTATCGGATGATACCGACCAGATCATCGGTTTAGAAATTGGTGCGGATGACTATATTGCCAAGCCGTTTAATCCGCGTCATCTAACCGCACGAATTAAAGCGGTGCTGAGGCGAGTCAACAGCGGGGTAGATGAGGCGGCAAGTATTGCCAGTGCGAAAGCGATTATGTTTGGTGATTGGCGACTCGATACCTTAGCCCATCGCATCACCCATCTCGACACTCAGCAATCCCATGATTTATCTGGCAGTGACTTTGCACTATTGATGCTGTTTCTTAAACGACCCAATCAAGTGTTGGATCGTGACACTATCTCGTTTGCCACCCGTGGAAGAGAAGCACTGCCGTTTGAACGTGGTATCGATGTACAGCTAAGCCGCTTACGCCAAAGGTTAGGCGATAGTGCTAAGTACCCTCATTATATTAAGACCATGCGTGGCAATGGCTACTTGCTCTGTGTTCCAGTTAACCATGAGTAATCGTTGGTGGCGTACGATTCGCACATTTAAGCTCAACTCTTTAGTGAGTCGCACCTTAGGCTTAACCTTATTGGCCGTGATACTCGCGCAAGGTGTCGCAACCACGCTCTGGTACTCTGAATCGAGACACCGAGAGCTAGCCGGAATTCACGATGCTTCGCAGAGCATGGCCAACATGTTCTCGTCAACGGTGAACTTTTTTCAATCGTTACCGGTGAAATATCGTCATATCGTCCTCGACCAAATCCGCAATATGGGCGGCACGCGTTTTTTTGTTTCATTCAATAAAGAGCAATTGGTGGTCGACCCAATCAAAGATACCCCGTTAAAACTGGCTTCTATTGAGGCGATAGAGCAGGTCTTAGTCAGAAAAATCCCTAAGGCCAAAACCATTTCGGTGGATTTTTCTTTGCCAGAAAATTTACGTTTATTAAAAAATGATATTTACCTGAGCGACTTACCAAGGTCTTGGGCGCATCATACGTTAACCTTGAATCCGATTGATCCGCCCATTCTGGTGGTACAGATAGAATTGGCGAGTCATGAGTGGCTGTATATCGCCGCGTTGTTGCCAGCACCTTATGTGACCCTAGATGACACCTTGATTGGTCGTGAGCAGGTCCTGTTTCTGATCTTCTCGACCACTATTTTACTGTTTTTAACCTATTTGTTAGTTCGCCGCCAAGTGAAGCCGCTTAAGCGTTTGGCCAAAGCGGCGAATGAAATGAGTATGGATATTGATCAAGCGCCATTAAAGGAGGAGGGCGCGAGTGAACTGGTGATGGCGACCCGAGCATTTAACCGTATGCAGCAGCGGATTCGCCGTTATGTCGCTGATAGAGAACACCTTTTTTCGGCGATTTCTCATGATTTAAAGACTCCGATCACTCGTTTAAGATTGCGAGCTGAGCTTTTAGACAGTGAAGTAAAACGTGATAAATTTAATCGTGATCTGGATGAACTTGAGATGATGGTCAAAGGGGCACTGCAGTGCGTTCGTGATACTGACTTACATGAAAATAATGCTTACGTTGACCTTAACGAGATGATTTTTAGTGTCATTGAACCTTACAATCAGCAGCAAACACGAGTGAGTTTCAAGCCGCAACCGTTGGAACCGATTGTGGCTAAACCACTTGCGATTAAACGGGTGATCAGTAATTTGGTGGATAACGCCGTCAAATATGGCCAACAAGCTGAAGTCAGCATTGCTGTCAGTGAAGAGTGGGTAACGATTACGATTTGTGACAGTGGCCCCGGCATTGCCGAGGATCAACTCGAAGCGGTGTTTGAACCTTATTATCGACTCGCAAATGATGATAATGGCCACGGCTTAGGTCTTGGGATCTGTCGTAATATTCTTCATGGACATGGTGGAGATCTCATTATTGATAACTTACGCACTGGTGGTCTTCGCGCCCAAGTCTTTGTTCCTCCTACGCTTGAGGTGTAATGTAACATTTGTGTTACATTGTATTTACCGTTTGTTTCAATCAAAAAATTCCAATTGGGTAGACTCAAATGAGTTTAAGCAAAACAGTTTAAGCAAGAACGCTTAAGGCCATTTAGCCGTTGGCCTAACTGTCTAATCCAATACATGGAAGATAATAATGAAACTAAATAAAACCCTACTTACTCTCTCTCTCTTATCGGCAGCCAATGTTGCTCACGCAGGTGAAGTTGAAGTGCTCCACTGGTGGACAGCAGGCGGCGAAGCTAAATCTGCGGCCGTGCTGAAACAGATGCTCGAAGAGCAAAATCATACATGGAAAGACTTCGCCGTTGCTGGTGGCGGTGGTGAGTCAGCAATGACAGTTCTAAAAACGCGCGCAGTATCGGGAAATCCACCTTCAGCGGCGCAAATTAAAGGCCATGATATTCAAGAGTGGGGCGGATTGGGCTTCCTAACGTCATTAGGCACTACCGCCAAACAGCAGAAATGGGATGAGTTCTTACCGTCAGTGGTCACTAAGGTGATGAAGTTCGATGGAGAGTACGTTGCAGTACCAGTTAACGTACACCGTGTGAACTGGCTGTGGGCTAACCCAGAGGTACTCAACAAGGCTGGGGTTACGTTGCCAACGACTTTAGATGAATTCTTCGCTGCTGCCGAAAAAATTAAAGCAGCAGGCTTTATTCCATTAGCTCATGGTGGTCAACCATGGCAAGACGCGACAGTGTTCGAAGCGGTCGCTCTCGATGTCTTAGGTAGTGAAGACTATAACAAAGCGTTCGTTGATTTAGATATGGACGTGTTGTCTGGCGACAAAATGGTCGAAGTATTCACTAAGTTTAAGAAAGTCAGAGACTACGTTGATGCCAACTCACCGGGTCGTGACTGGAACGTTGCGACATCAATGGTCATCAATGGTGAAGCTGCAATGCAAATCATGGGAGACTGGGCGAAAGGCGAATTTACTGCCGCAGGCAAAGTACCGGGTAAAGATTACATTTGTGCGCCAGCGCCAGGTACCGCGGGTCAATTTACTTTCAACATCGATAGCTTTGCGTTCTTTGAATTAAGCAATAAAGACAACCAAAAAGCGCAGCAAGATTTAGCCAGCACCATCTTAACTAAGGAATTTCAAGAGGTATTTAACCTCAATAAGGGCTCAATTCCAGTTCGTCTTGATATGGATATGGCTAAGTTTGACCAGTGTGCATTAGATTCAATGGAAACCTTTAAAGCGAGTGCTAATTCAGGCGATCTCGTGCCGAGTATGGCTCATGGTTTGGCAACAACCAGTTATGCGCAAGGTGCAATCTACGATGTCGTAACCAACTTCTTTAACGATGCCGATGCCGATCCACAGCAAGCCGCACAAAAGCTAGCCAAAGCGGTCAAAGCGGCGATTTAATTGGCGCGAAAGTGACACCCCAAAGGGCGTGCAGGCTTGTGGGGAGCCTGTACGCCCTTTCCTTTAAAACCTAGTCAGGATGTGACAGGTTGTTAGACGTAAGGACTCGTTATGGAGCATGTTGTAAATCGGCATCAGAATAAGTCGAAGGCGAGGCCAAATCTCGCCGATCGACTGCAGCTTTGGTTACCGAAAATCGTTCTGGCCCCGACCGTATTAGTCACCGTAGTTTGTATCTACGGTTATATTTTCTGGACGGCGGCACTATCAATGACCAACTCTCGTTTTCTTCCTAGCTTCAATTTCGTCGGCATTGCCCAGTACGAAAAGCTGATGGAGAACGACCGTTGGATCACCTCAATTTCAAACTTAGCCATTTTCGGTCTGTTGTTTATGATTGTCGCGATAGGGCTTGGTATTGGCTTAGCCATATTACTCGATCAAAACATTCGTCAAGAAGGGGCGATTCGAACTATTTATCTTTACCCAATGGCGCTCTCTTTTATTGTCACTGGTACCGCATGGAAATGGATTTTGAACCCAGGTTTAGGGATCGAGAAATTGGTGCAAGATTGGGGGTTTAGCGACTTTAAGTTTGATTGGTTGGTCAATTCAGACATGTCGGTATACACCTTAGTGATTGCGGCGGTATGGCAATCATCAGGCTTTGTGATGGCAATGTTCTTAGCAGGACTGCGTGGTATCGATTCTTCAATCATCAAGGCGGCGCAAATTGATGGCGCGAGCTTACCAACGATTTACTGGCGCATCATCATGCCGTGTTTAAGACCGGTCGTGTTTAGTGCCGTCATTATTACTTCACACATTGCGATTAAGAGCTTTGATTTAGTCACCGCGATGACGGCTGGTGGGCCGGGTTACTCTTCTGATTTACCTGCCCTGTTTATGTATGCGCACTCTTTTACTCGAGGTCAAATAGGGCTTGGTGCTGCCAGTGCGATGATGATGTTGGCGGGGATTTTAGCGATTTTAGTACCATATCTCTATTCTGAATTGAGGGAGAAAAAATCATGATGCGCAGTATCAATTTCTCTCGACTGTTTATTTACTCAACACTGGCCTTTTTCTGTGTCGTCTACTTGATGCCGTTGTTTGTTATGGTGATCACCTCATTCAAAACTTTACCCGATATTAAAGCGGGCAACTTGATGAGTTTGCCGACAGAGTGGGTATTCGATGCATGGTTTAAATCTTGGGATACGGCCTGTACAGGGGTGAAATGTGAAGGGATCAAAGGGTATTTCTGGAACTCATTTCAAATGGTGATTCCAGCGGTAGCTATTTCGACCTTGCTCGGTGCTTTCAATGGTTACGTTGTGACCAAATGGCAGTTCCGTGGTTCGAACCTGTTTTTTAGTTTACTGCTGTTCGGTTGCTTTATACCGTTTCAGGTCATTTTGCTGCCAATGGCTACAGTACTGGGCAAATTGGGCTTGGCAAATACCACCGCTGGGTTGGTTATTGTCCATGTTATCTATGGTATGGCGTTCACCACGCTGTTCTTTCGTAATTTCTACATCAGTATTCCTGATGAACTGGTTAAAGCGGCGAAGCTCGATGGTGCAGGTTTCTTTACTATCTTCTTCAAGATATTACTGCCTATTTCAACGCCAATTATTATGGTCACGGTGATTTGGCAGTTCACGGCAATTTGGAATGACTTCCTGTTTGGGGTGGTTTATTCAGGTTCAGAAACTCAACCGATTACGGTCGCGTTGAATAACTTAGTCAATACCAGCACCGGGGTGAAAGAGTATAACGTCGATATGGCCGCGGCCATCATCGCGGCACTCCCAACACTATTAGTTTATGCCTTAGCAGGAAAATATTTTGTTCGCGGCCTAACGGCTGGATCGGTAAAAGGATAATTATCATGGCAACACTCGAACTTAAACAGATCCGTAAAACCTATCCCAAAGCGGAGCAAGAAACCTTAAAAGGTATCGATATTAATATTGATTCTGGTGAATTTCTGATTCTTGTTGGCCCATCAGGGTGTGGTAAATCGACATTGATGAACACCATTGCAGGGCTGGAAAGTATCAGCTCCGGAGAAATTGTTATTGATGGCAATGATGTGTCGGATATCGAACCTAAAGACCGAGACATTGCGATGGTGTTTCAGTCTTACGCGTTGTACCCCAATATGACGGTACGCGGTAACATTGAGTTTGGTCTTAAAATCCGCAAGATGCCGCAAGCGGATATTGACGCCGAAGTCGAGCGCGTGGCAACCATGTTGCAAATTGAACACTTGCTAGATCGTAAACCCTCGCAACTGTCTGGCGGTCAGCGCCAGCGTGTCGCGATGGGGCGTGCACTCGCTCGTCGACCTAAGCTCTACCTATTTGATGAACCCTTGTCTAACCTCGACGCAAAATTACGTGTCGAGATGCGTCATCAAATTAAGCGTTTGCATCAACAGCTCAATACCACCATCGTTTATGTGACCCATGATCAGATTGAGGCAATGACCTTAGCAGACCGAATTGCGGTGATGAAAGATGGCGAACTGCAGCAGCTTGGTACGCCACAAGAGATTTACAATAAACCCAATAATATGTTTGTTGCTGGCTTTATGGGCTCACCATCGATGAACTTTATCAAAACCATGGTTGATCTGGATGAACAAGATAATCCGGTGATCAAAGTTAAAGGCGGTAATGATCAGGAGCATCACATCAATTTGCCTTCATCAATGCGCGATCAAGATGGTAAAGAGATTGTGATTGGTTTGCGCCCCGAGCATATCACTGACAGTGAAAATCCAGACTCTAGTGCAACCACACAGTTAGATCTAACGTTAGAGGTTCTTGAACCGACTGGACCAGATACCATTGCGATGATCAAAGTGAATCAGCAAGAAGTGGCATGTCGACTCTCTCCGGAACTGGATGTCAGGGCTGGTCAAGTTGCGCCACTGCATTTTGACCTCTCTAAAGCGGTGTTTTTTGATGCGAGTACCGAGCAGCGAATCGAGTTTCACTAACGGTAATGTTATTGATTAAATTGTTAGTAAAATAACTAAAGTCGACTATTCTTAAATTAACGCGTGAAATAAGTATCACGTTCTTGTGAGTTGAGGTGTCTATTCCCGTCTCCTTATGTTCACCTTATCTCAATTTACCAAAATGGCAGTCTTCGGACTGCCATTTGTTTTATCTGCTTTATGGAATTGTTAAATATGTGTGAATTGACCCGTCTTGGTTTTTTTGATGGGTAGGTTTCCACCCATTTGTGTTGCAAGATGTGATCTCAAACAGAGCGCAAAAATGCGAGTTTTTCATAAATTATTGATTTGTAGTTATTAATTGTCTTTTTTCTAACTTGGCTTGGTTATTGCCCTTATATAAATATCAACACCCAGTGATGGGGTTGTTCATTTAACAAGGAGAATAATAATGCTTAAGCCATTGACCCTACTATCTGCTTCAATTCTTGCTGTGACCAGTTTTAATGCTGCGGCGAACTGTGACCCGGGTGAAACGGTCATCAAGTTCAGCCATGTAACGAATACAGATAAACACCCGAAAGGAATCGCGGCTTCATTACTTGAAAAGCGTGTCAACGAAGAGATGAACGGAAAAATGTGTATGCAGGTTTTCCCAAACTCAACGCTTTATGATGATGATAAAGTGCTTGAAGCGCTGCTTAATGGTGATGTGCAACTTGCTGCCCCTTCTTTGTCAAAGTTTGAAAAGTTCACTAAAAAATACCGTATCTTCGATCTGCCTTTCTTGTTTGAAGATGTTGAAGCGGTTGACCGTTTCCAAAATTCACAAGCAGGTGAAAAGCTCAAGAATGCAATGCGTCGCCGTGGCCTTCAAGGCTTGGCGTTTTGGCATAATGGCATGAAGCAGATGTCGGCTAACCAGCCACTTATCTCTCCTGAAGATGCGAAAGGCCTCAAGTTCCGTGTACAGGCGTCAGATGTATTGGTTGCTCAGTTTGAACAGCTTGGCGCTAACCCACAGAAAATGTCATTCAAAGAAGTTTACGGTGGTCTACAAACCAAAGTTATCGATGGCCAAGAAAACACATGGTCAAACATCTACGGTAAAAAATTCTTCGAAGTTCAGGACGGCATTACCGAAACAAACCACGGCATCTTGGATTACCTTGTGGTGACGTCTAAAGATTTTTGGAAAGGACTACCTGAAGATCAGCGTCGTCAACTTGGTAACATCATTCAAGAAGTTACCGAAGCACGTAACGCAGAGTCTTCGAAGGTTAATCTTGCCAACAAGAACAATATCATTGAAGCCGGCGGTGTAGTTCGTTCTTTGACTGCTGAACAGCGTCAAGAATGGGTGACAGCACTTCAACCCGTGTGGAAGAAGTTTGAGAAAGACATTGGTTCAGACTTAATCGAAGCCGCATTGGCGTCGAACCAGTAATTACCAACAATAATTATAACGATCTCTAACTATTGGCCCTCTTGTTCGGGAGGAGGGCCTTTATTTGAACTGCGATAAAGTGAAGAAACTTATGGAACAGTCTATTTTTGCCAGAATCGGGAAGGTGACGGACGCAATCGAGGAAACTCTGATCGCGTTTTTCTTAGGAGCGATGACCTTGCTCACTTTTGCTAACGTTGTGTTTCGCTATGTCTTTAATGACAACATTTTATGGGCGTTGGAACTAACGGTCTTTATGTTCGCTTGGATGGTGCTGGTTGGCGCATCATACGGAGTGAAAAAGCATTTCCACATCGGCGTTGATGTTATTATCAACCTCGCGCCAGAGAAACTGCGCAAAATCTACGCTCTCGCCGCTGCCGCTGGTTGTTTGACCTTTTCTATTCTACTGCTGATTGGCTCATGGAACTATTGGTATCCCTTTGCGACCGAGCGTGCGTGGTATGAAACCGACGATATTCCGATGCCAGAGATACTGCAATTTATGGCGGATTGGCTTAATGAAGGCGAGCGTTACGAAAAACTGCCACGTTTTATTCCTTATATGGCGCTGCCGATCGGTATGGCGTTGCTGACATTACGTTTTGCACAAGCCACTTGGCAGATCATGACTGGCGAGCTTGATCGTCTTATTGCTGGCCATGAAGCGGAAGAAGAACTCGAAGCATGGAAAGAAGAACTCAAAGACGCGGGCGAGGCGATGGAACCTAAACACAACAATAACAGCAAGGAGAGCTAAGCCATGGATATTTTATTCTTATTTATCATGGTGATTGGCTTTATGCTGATCGGTGTACCAATTGCGGTGTCATTGGGTCTATCAAGTGTCTTGTTCTTAATGATCCATTCTGACGCGTCACTGGCGTCAGTGGCACAAACCTTATTCAATGCATTTGCCGGACACTACACTTTACTCGCGATTCCATTTTTTATTCTCGCTTCAAGTTTTATGTCTACTGGTGGGGTGGCGAAACGTATTATTCGCTTTGCCATCGCGATGGTTGGTTGGTTCCGCGGCGGCCTCGCGATGGCCTCTGTGGTTGCCTGTATGATGTTTGCCGCGCTGTCGGGGTCATCTCCTGCAACGGTAGTGGCTATCGGTAGTATTGTTATCGCCGGTATGATTAAAAACGGCTATTCAAAAGATTTTGCGGCCGGAGTTATTTGTAATGCCGGGACGCTAGGAATCTTGATTCCACCTTCTATCGTTATGGTGGTGTATGCGGCGGCGACGGATGTATCCGTAGGTCGTATGTTCTTAGGTGGCGTGATTCCTGGCCTGTTGGCGGGCGTAATGTTGATGATAGCTATCTACATTGCGGCGCGCGTAAAGAACCTACCGAAACAACCCTTTGTAGGTTGGA
Organism: Vibrio sp. NH-UV-68; assembly: GCF_042940635.1. Lineage (NCBI taxonomy): Bacteria > Pseudomonadati > Pseudomonadota > Gammaproteobacteria > Vibrionales > Vibrionaceae > Vibrio > Vibrio sp. NH-UV-68. Next base: position 2,144,380 of record NZ_CP134975.1, on the reverse strand, counting down.
AGGAAATGTTTAATTCAGCAAAGGATGCCAGCTGGGGTCTATTGCTGGTGGTCATTATTCTTGGTGGTATCTACGGTGGTGTTTTCACCCCGACCGAAGCTGCTGCCGTTGCGGCCATTTACTCATTCTTTATCGCTAACTTTGTCTACAAAGACATGGGACCATTTTCCGATAAGAAAAACACCAAGCCTGCACTGGTCAAGATTGTTCAAGCGTTTGTGCATAAAGACACAAAACAGACTCTGTACGACGCGGGTAAGCTGACCATTATGTTGCTGTTTATCATTGCTAATGCTTTGATCCTCAAGCACGTACTGACGGAAGAACGCATCCCTCAGATGATTACTGAGTCGATGTTATCGGCCGGACTGGGGCCGATCACCTTCCTCATTGTGGTCAACGTTCTACTGTTGATTGGCGGTCAGTTTATGGAACCATCGGGTCTGCTGATCATTGTTGCTCCACTGGTGTTCCCAATTGCGATTGCGCTGGGCATCGACCCTATTCACCTTGGTATCATGATGGTGGTCAATATGGAGATTGGCATGATAACGCCGCCAGTGGGGCTCAACTTGTTTGTCACTGCTGGGGTGGCCAAAATGTCGATGATGCAAGTGGTCAAAGCGGCATTGCCATGGGTCGGAGTGATGTTCTTGTTCTTGATCATTGTGACTTATGTACCTTGGGTATCAACCTGGCTACCAACCACCCTGATGGGGCCAGAAATCATCACCAAGTAGTGCTTGATTAGAAACGTAATAAAAAGCCCCGCAATGATGTCATTGCGGGGCTTTTTATTGGCATGTGGCATTGGTTAATCAGATTTGTAGTTATCTTTATCTAACCCATATCTTTGCATTTTATCGTAGAGGGTTTTCCGTGCGAGTTGCAGTTGCTGCATGGTTTGCTTGATGCTGCCTTGGTGATGGTTCAAGGCTTGTTCGATGAGACTCTTTTCAAACTCAGCCATCTGTTCGGCCAGTCCCATATCGTGGCTCTCTGGCTCAGGTTGACCATCGAACTGCGACAATCTACCAAGTAAAACAAAACGTTCAGCTGCATTGCGCAGTTCACGCACGTTACCCGGCCAGTCGTGGCTCATTAACTGATGGATTTGTTGCGCCTCTATCGCGGGTGCTGATTTACCATAGCGCGCGGCAGCCACTAACAAAAAGTGATGGAATAAGGTTGGAATGTCTTCTTTACGTTGTCTCAGTGGCGGTAAATCGAGTGTGACAACATTGAGGCGATAATAGAGATCTTCGCGAAAGATCCCTTCACTTGCGGCTTGCTTAAGATCAACCTTGGTTGCCGCAATCACTCGGATATCAATCGGGATCAGTTCATTAGAGCCAACGCGTTCAATCACACGCTCTTGTAATACCCGCAGCAGACGAATTTGTGCTTGCATCGGCATTGACTCAATCTCATCTAAGAACAGTGTTCCGCCTTGTGCATGTTCAAATTTGCCAATACGTTGATTGTCTGCGCCAGTGAATGCGCCTTTTTCATGGCCGTATAGCTCGCTTTCAATCAGGTTTTCTGGAACTGCGCCGCAGTTAATCGCGACAAAATTATTGTCGCGACGAGAGCTTTGTTCGTGAATCGAGCGGGCAAACAGCTCTTTCCCGGTTCCGGTCTCGCCAAACAGTAAAATGTCGGCACTGGTGTCGGCGATATGGATGATGGTATCGCGCAACGCCTGAATTGATGGTGTGTCACCAATAATTCGCGGGCCTAACGCCTGACTCGCTTTCAAGCTACGTTTTAGCTCTTGGTTCTCTATTGTCAGCTCACGTTTTTCTAGGGCGCGTCGGGTCGTGTCTATCAGGCGATCAATCGGAAATGGCTTTTCAATGAAATCATAAGCGCCGTTTTGTAGGGCATTTACCGCCATCGAGATGTCGCCGTGACCAGTAATTAAGATCACCGGAATATCTGCATCTTGGTGCAAAATGCTCGACAACATGTTCTCGCCAGAAAGACCAGGCAGACAGATGTCTGTAATCACAACCTTTGGCAGTCCATCGATTTTAATCGCCAATAGGGCGTCTTCGGCACTGGCGAAAAATCGCGCTGAGATCTCTTCAAGTTCAAAGCTTTGTTCAATGGCGAGACGAATGTCGCCCTCGTCATCGATGAATATTACATCGTACATCGGTGTTCCTTGTTACGCTTGTTCGGTGTTCAGCGGCAGTGAAATAATAAAACGCGCGCCACCTAATGGTGATTCATTGACTTGCAGGCGGCCATTCATGGCTTGCATGATCTGTTGTGAGATCGATAAACCAAGCCCTAAACCATTTTTCTTGGTGGTGTAGAAGGGCTCAAACAGTTGGGCTCGTTGGTTAAACGGAATCCCAGGACCGTTGTCATCGACATAAATACACAGCTGTTGATCTCGTTGTTGGGTCGAGATAACGACCTGCTTATGACTTTGTTGTGTCACGGCTTGCAGCGCATTGGTGATGAGATTAATCAACACTTGCTCAAATTGAATTGGGTTGAGCTCTACCTCTGGTAGTGGATCGCCAAGCTGTAACGTCAACTCAGTTTGCTCGGCTTTAAATTGCGCGCTGAGCAGCTCTTTGGCAGCGATGATCAACGGAGAGACATCAAGCTGGCTTATTTCGTTACTGTCACTCTTTTTGGCAAATGAACGCAGTTGATTACTGATCTTTGCCATTCTATCGGTCAATGCCGAGATGCGCATTAAATTATCATCGACGCGATCATAACTTTGCTTAACCAGAAAGCGTCGAGCATTGTCGGCGAAACTGCGAATTGCGGCGAGAGGATTATTCAACTCGTGGCTAATACTCGCCGACATTTGCCCTAATACCGCCAGTTTGGCCGCTTGGATTAGTTCGTTTTGTGTCTGACGTAATGCTTGCTCGGTTTTGACTCGTTCATGAATTTCCGCTTGTAATTCTGAAGTACGCTCCATCACCAAAAACTCAAGTTTTTGTCTGGCCTCTGATTGTAACTGCTCGAACTGACGTTTTTTTAACTGGCGTTGGTAGGCAAGTTGCAGTGAAAGGTAGGCGATGACAAACAGCAAGCTGGTTACTAAAGCAAAGCTTAATGAGTTCCAAACCAAAATGGATTTCGAACTCAGTACTCGCAAGGTCAGTGGGTGTTTACTTAATGGACGTGAAGAGACTAAGTAGTCATTTTCAAACCCAGAGGCCGTCGGGTTTTTTAACTCAGCATGCTCTTGGCTTATATCTCCAATAAGATTCATTGAACGAATTGGTTTATCTAAGTACTGGCGACTGTTAAGAATAGTCAAACGATCCTGTTCAGACAGAGGGGTTAAACTTTTAAACAACCAGTCGTCATTGCTTGACATAAAGATGACATTATTGGCGTCGGTAGCGACGAAGATATTGGTTCTATTTTGCCAATTGGCCTCAATCGCAGTGAGATCTGTCTTAATTACGATGACGCCAATGATTTCCGCCGCGTAGGTGACGGGATAAGAGAAATAGTAGCCGCGTTGTTTGGAGCTTGAACCGAGCGCAAAATATTGACTGCGCTGCCCTTGGATAGCGTCTGAAAAGTAAGGTCGCCAAGCGTAATTCCGCCCCAAGAACGATCGCTCAAGGTTCCAGTTGCTTGACGCAATGGTATTGCCATACTCATCAAGCAGGTAAGCGTCCGTCGATTGGATGATTTGATTAACCTGCTCAAGAAAGCGGTTGGTCAACTCTATCTGCGCCGTATTGTTGGGCGACTGGAGAGCGGCAACTAGAGCGGGGTCTTTGGCGATCAACTGCGGTAAATGCGCATACTTATCGAGTTTACTAGAAATGTACTCAGCAAAACGTTCTAGTTGTTCTTGATGGTTTGCTAACTGCCTGTTTTCACTTGATTGCCAAAACCAACTTGAGCCACCGATAACGACAAAAACGTACAGCACCAGTAGAGTAAATTTGCTGCGACGAAACGTTAGCATTTCAATCCCTGAATGATTTCTTTAACTGGCTATAGCGTAAAGGGTTTTGTTACAAATGTGTTTAGGGGCATTGATAAATTGAGGGATAAAACCGGACTTAGATCGACTTTTGTCTTTAAACTCAAAAAAAACATTAGTTTCTCTTGAAAAAGACTTTAATGTCCCCATTTCTGAGTGCAAAGAAACCGTAATTGGTGTTTTTTTTAGCAGTTAAGTGAGTTTTTAGGGTTATCGCGTGGCGATCTCTGCGATCGGCTCGACAGCTATCGATCTGCTCGGTAGAATGCTGCGTCTAAATTTTTAATCCTGAGGCTAATCGGAGATACCTTTAGCGACGATTGTTCGAGAAGATATCGCTGATTAGTCCGGTAACTAAGATGGCTTAGTTTCCGATACTCGATTTATGAAGAGTACTCATAGAGTACATACAAGGATGGGTTCTCTCTATAACACGAGTGGAGCACATAAGCTCAGTAATCTGAGCCAGTTTTGAGGTTAATGAATAATGCAAGTTACTGTTGAAACGCTAGAGGGCCTACAGCGCCGTCTAAACATTACTGTTCCTGCTGCAAACATCGAAGATGCTGTAACAGCTGAACTACGCAACATCGCAAAAAACCGTCGTTTCGATGGTTTCCGTAAAGGCAAAGTGCCGCTAAAAATGGTTGCGCAGATGTACGGCAAAGCAGTACGTCAAGACGTGATGGGCGAAGTAATGCAACGTCACTTCATCGAAGCGATCGTTAAAGAAAAAATCAACCCAGCAGGCGCCCCAGCTTTCGCTCCAGTAGAGAACAATGAAGGTCAAGACCTAGTGTTCACTGCAACTTTTGAAGTTTACCCAGAAGTTGAGCTGAAAGGTCTTGATAAGATCACTGTTGAAAAACCAACAACTGAAGTTCAAGATGCTGACGTTGAAGAGATGATCGACACACTTCGCAAGCAGCAAGCTGCTTGGGTTGAAGTTGAAGAAGCCGCTGGCGAAGGCAAGCGTGCAACAATTGATTTCGTTGGTTCTATTGACGGTGAAGAGTTTGAAGGCGGTAAAGCTGAAAACTTCCCACTAGAAATGGGTGCAGGTCGTATGATCCCAGGTTTTGAAGATGGTATCGCAGGTAAGACTGCTGGTATGGAATTCGAAATCGATGTGACATTCCCTGAAGATTACCACGCTGAAAACCTAAAAGGTAAAGCGGCTAAGTTTGCTATCAAAGTAAACAAAGTTGAAGCGCGTGAGCTACCAGAACTAAACGACGAGTTTGTTTCTAAGTTCGGTGTTGCTGAAGGTGGTATTGATGCACTTAAAGCAGAAGTTCGTAAGAACATGGAACGTGAGCTTAAGCAAGCGATCAAAAACCGTATCAAAGAGCAAGCGCTTGACGGCCTAGTGAAAGAGAACGACATCGACGTTCCTACTGCACTTATCGATCAAGAGATCGGTACGCTACGTCAGCAAGCTGCGCAACGCTTTGGCGGTAACCCTGAAGCAGCAGCGCAGCTTCCACGCGAATTGTTCGAAGAGCAAGCTAAACGTCGCGTAGTTGTTGGTCTACTTCTAGGTGAAGTGATCAAGTCTGAAGAGCTAAAAGCGGACGACGAAAAAGTTAAAGCTATCATCGAAGAGATGGCAACAGCATACGAAGATCCAGCAGAAGTCGTTGCTTACTACGAGCAAAACGAGCAAATGATGAACAACATGCGTAACGTTGCTCTTGAAGAGCAAGCGATTGACGCTATCATTGCTAAAGCTCAGGTGACTGAAGCGGCCGTTAGCTTCAACGAGCTAATGAACCAGCAGCCAGCAGCGTAATAAGCAATATAGTGCTTAGAAGGTTGACTTAGCGTTAACTATTCTGCTAACAATGGTCCGTATGAAATATTTCATCCGGGCCATTTATTTTAGGGACATAACAATATGAGCTACCAAGAAAAAAATGCAATGTCACCAATTTTAGACGCGCTAGTACCAATGGTGGTTGAACAGACTTCCCGTGGTGAACGTTCTTACGACATTTACTCTCGTTTGCTTAAAGAACGTGTCATATTCCTAACCGGTCAAGTAGAAGATCAGATGGCAAATCTTGTCGTGGCTCAACTACTTTTCCTTGAATCTGAAAACCCAGACAAAGACATTTTCCTCTACATTAACTCGCCAGGTGGCAGCGTAACAGCAGGTATGTCTATTTACGACACCATGCAGTTTATTAAGCCAAATGTAAGCACGGTTTGTATGGGACAAGCTTGTTCAATGGGCGCTTTCCTGCTCGCAGGTGGTGCTCAAGGTAAGCGTTACGTTTTACCTAATTCACGTGTGATGATTCACCAACCATTGGGTGGTTTCCAAGGTCAGGCATCTGATATCCAGATCCATGCCCAAGAAATTCTGACCATTAAACAAAGACTCAATAAACTTCTTGCTGAGCATACCGGCCAGCCACTAGAAGTGATTGAGCGTGATACTGACCGCGATAACTTTATGGCAGCAGATCAAGCTGTGGAATACGGTTTAGTCGATGCAATTCTGACTCAACGCGGCGAATAACTAGCAAGATTGGGGTATATTGATATACACTCAATTTATATCAGTAAAGGCTAAGAGGTTAGCGAATGACAGATAAAAGCAAAGAGAGCGGTAGTAGTAAGCTTCTTTACTGCTCTTTCTGCGGCAAAAGCCAGCACGAAGTTCGCAAGCTAATCGCTGGTCCGTCAGTCTATATTTGTGACGAATGTGTCGATTTGTGTAACGACATTATTCGTGAAGAAATTAAAGATGTTCTACCAAAGAAACAATCCGAAGCGCTTCCTGTGCCTCGCGATATTCGTGAACACCTTGATGACTACGTGATCGGTCAAGATTACGCTAAGAAAGTGTTAGCAGTAGCCGTTTATAACCACTATAAGCGTTTACGAAATGGAGATACAACGAGCGAAGGTGTTGAACTTGGTAAAAGTAACATTCTTCTGATTGGTCCAACGGGTAGTGGTAAAACACTGTTGGCAGAGACCTTAGCTCGTTTCCTAGATGTACCATTCACTATGGCTGACGCAACCACGCTAACAGAAGCGGGTTACGTTGGTGAAGATGTCGAAAACATCATCCAGAAATTGCTGCAAAAATGTGATTACGACGTCGCTAAAGCGGAACGTGGTATTGTGTACATCGATGAAATCGACAAGATTTCTCGTAAAGCTGAAAACCCATCGATCACGCGTGACGTGTCGGGTGAGGGTGTTCAGCAAGCGCTATTGAAATTGATCGAAGGCACGGTTGCTTCGGTTCCACCTCAAGGTGGTCGTAAGCATCCACAACAAGAGTTCCTCCAAGTAGATACATCTAAGATTCTATTTATTTGTGGTGGTGCTTTTGCGGGTCTCGATAAAGTGATTGAGCAGCGTGTTGCGACAGGCACAAGCATTGGCTTTGGCGCCGAAGTTCGTTCAAAAGACGAAACCAAAACTGTGGGTGAGTTGTTCACTCAAGTCGAACCCGAAGATTTGGTTAAATATGGCCTTATCCCTGAGTTCATTGGTCGTCTTCCTGTAACAACGACGTTGACAGAGCTCGACGAGGACGCACTGATTCAGATTCTGTGTGAACCAAAGAACGCCCTGACCAAACAATACGCAGCGCTGTTTGAACTAGAAGATGCCGAACTTGAATTCCGTGAAGACGCCCTACGTGCTATCGCCAAAAAAGCGATGGAGCGCAAAACAGGTGCTCGTGGTCTACGTTCAATTCTAGAAAACGTGTTGCTTGAAACCATGTATGAACTGCCATCAATGAATGACGTAAGTAAAGTCGTTATTGATGAGTCAGTGATTAAAGGTGAATCTGAGCCTCTGCTGATTTATAGCAACTCAGATAATCAAGCTGCAGGCGCAGAATCATAATCTAAATCACAGATTTAGAGACAGATAGAAAGGGAGTAATCATTTACTCCCTTTTTTTTATTCTTTCATTGAATCCAACCAATTAGCCCCCATATACTGCTCATAAGACTAAGCGGAAGAGAGAAGCATATGAACTTGGAACGTTCCGAACGTATCGAGATCCCCGTACTACCTCTAAGAGATGTAGTCGTTTACCCGCATATGGTAATTCCTTTGTTTGTTGGCCGTGAAAAGTCGATCGCCTGTCTAGAGGCGGCGATGGATAACAACAAGCAAGTGTTATTAGTAGCGCAAAAAGAAGCGGATACTGATGAGCCAAATCAGGCAGATATGTTTGAAGTGGGTACCGTTGCCACCATCCTACAATTGCTGAAATTGCCAGATGGCACGGTGAAGGTGTTAGTAGAAGGTCAGCAACGCGCCAAAATTAACCACTTTATCGAAAATGACTTCTTTTACGCTGAGGCTCAGTACCTTACAACGGCTGAGCTGGATGAGCGCGAGCAAGAAGTGATTGTTCGTAGTGCTATTAATCAGTTTGAAGGCTTCATTAAGCTTAACAAGAAGATTCCACCAGAAGTACTAACGTCACTCAATGGTATTGATGAAGCAGCGCGTCTGGCTGATACCATCGCGGCGCACATGCCATTAAAGTTAGCTGACAAACAGAGAGTACTTGAGCTGCTTGAAGTGAGTGAGCGTCTTGAGTTCTTAATGGGTCAGATGGAGTCTGAAATCGACTTACTTCAAGTTGAGAAGCGCATCCGTACCCGCGTTAAGAAACAGATGGAAAAATCTCAGCGTGAGTACTATCTGAATGAGCAGATGAAAGCGATTCAGAAAGAACTGGGTGAGAGCGAAGATGGTGTTGATGAGTTTGAAACGCTTAAGCAGAAAATCATCGATGCTAAGATGCCAAAAGAAGCGCGCGAGAAAACCGAGCAAGAACTGCAAAAGCTGAAGATGATGTCGCCAATGTCGGCCGAAGCGACAGTGGTACGTGGCTATATTGATTGGATGCTTGGCGTACCTTGGAACAAACGTTCTAAAGTGAAGAAAGATCTCGCCAAAGCGGAAAAAGTGCTTAATGAAGACCATTATGGTCTAGAGCGAGTCAAAGAACGCATTCTTGAATACCTCGCAGTACAAAGCCGAATCAATAAGCTCAAAGGGCCAATCCTTTGTCTTGTTGGTCCTCCTGGTGTCGGTAAAACTTCATTAGGTCGCTCAATTGCAGCGGCAACAGGTCGCCAGTACACCCGTATGGCACTTGGTGGCGTGCGTGATGAAGCGGAGATTCGTGGACATCGTCGTACATACATCGGCTCGATGCCTGGCAAACTGATTCAGAAAATGTCGAAAGTTGGCGTTAAGAATCCGTTGTTCTTGCTAGATGAGATTGACAAAATGTCTTCGGACATGCGTGGCGATCCTTCGTCTGCTCTATTGGAAGTACTTGATCCTGAACAGAACAATGCATTTAACGACCACTACCTTGAGGTTGACTACGATCTCTCTGATGTGATGTTCGTTGCGACGTCTAACTCGATGAATATACCTGGTCCACTGCTGGATCGTATGGAAGTGATTCGTCTGTCAGGTTACACCGAGGACGAAAAGCTCAATATTGCTAAGCGCCACTTAGTAGACAAGCAGATTAAGCGTAATGGCTTGAAAACGGGTGAAATCGAGATTGAAGACTCAGCCATCATTGGCATTATCCGTTACTACACCCGTGAAGCTGGGGTACGTAGCCTAGAGCGTGAAATTTCTAAGATTTGTCGTAAAGCGGTTAAAAACATTCTTCTGGCACCAGAGCTGAAGAAAGTTACAGTCAACATTGATAACCTCAAAGAGTACTTAGGGGTGCAACGCCACGACTTTGGTAAAGCGGAAGACAGCAACCGTATCGGCCAAGTTACTGGTCTAGCTTGGACGGAAGTGGGCGGTGATCTGCTGACTATCGAAACGCAATCAATGCCAGGTAAAGGTAAGCTCACTCAAACAGGCTCTCTGGGCGATGTGATGCAGGAGTCGATTCAAGCTGCGATGACCGTGGTTCGCTCTCGTGCTGAGAAGTTAGGAATTAACACCGACTTCTATGAGAAGCGTGATATTCACGTGCACGTGCCTGAAGGTGCGACACCAAAAGATGGTCCAAGTGCGGGTATCGCAATGTGTACCGCTTTAGTATCGAGCCTAACTGGTAATCCGGTTAAAGCTGAAGTAGCAATGACTGGGGAAATTACCCTACGTGGTGAAGTGCTTCCGATTGGCGGCCTTAAAGAGAAGTTGCTAGCGGCACACCGTGGTGGCATCAAAACGGTGCTTATTCCAAAAGACAACGAGCGTGATTTGGAAGAGATTCCAGACAACGTTATCGCCGATCTTACTGTGATTCCAGTACGTTGGATTGACGAAGTATTGAAAGTTGCATTGGAAAAAGATCCGTCAGGTGTTGAGTTTGCCATCGAAAAATAGTGATGTGCAGCAAAAATAAGTAAAAGATTACGCTGATAAGCATAAAAAGGCTTGTCAGCGTTTTTTTTGGGCGCTAACGTTAGCGACTATAGCTTCAAGCCTTGTATTGTAAGGGTTTGTCGTTAATTTGAAACGAAATGGAACGTATAGCCACCTATAAAAATACAACCAGGTGGCGCAAAGGGGAATCACAGTGAATAAAACACAATTAGTAGAAAAAATCGCAGAAAATGCAGATCTATCTAAAGCTTCTGCAGGTCGTGCTCTAGACGCATTCATCGAAGCAGTTGGCGAAACTCTGCAATCAGGTGACCAAGTTGCTCTAGTTGGCTTTGGTACATTCAGCGTTCGCACTCGTGCTGCACGCACAGGTCGTAATCCAAAGACTGGTGAAGAGATCCAAATCGCTGAAGCAAAAGTACCAGCATTTAAAGCGGGTAAAGCTCTAAAAGATTCTTGCAATTAATCAAAAAATCGTCATTTAGACGTATTTTTTCGAACCTTTTTAAATTATGCGCATCATACTGATGCGCATTTCTTTTTCTGATATTATCGCGCTATCCAGATTTTTAATTTAGTAATGTACGTCGCACTGGCTAAAGCAGCATTTGAGTGCGTTGTATAAGCGGAGAGTAGTTTAAGTATGATGGACCGATTACGCGAAGGCGTTAATAGCATCGCGGTTAAAATTATCTTAGGGCTTATCATCCTGTCTTTTGTGTTCGCGGGAGTTGGTAGCTACATTATCGGTGGCTCTAACAATGCAGCAGCAAAAGTAGGTAATGTTGAGATTGGTCGTGGTGAGTTTGAGCAAGCTTATCAAAATGAACGTAATCGTATGCAGGCTCAGCTTGGTGATTACTTCTCTAACCTGCTTGCCGATCCAAGTTATGTTGAGTCTTTCCGCAAGTCTGTTCTTGATCGTATGGTTGACGATTTGTTGCTAGAACAGCACGCAGAGTCATTAGGTTTACGTGTGAGTGACTCTCAGGTAAGAACGCTGATCTTAGAGATGCCTCAATTCCAAGTCGACGGCCAGTTTGACCAAGACATCTACCAAACCGCGCTGCGTCGTGCTGGGTTCTCTCCTGAGAGCTTTGCTGAGTACCTTCGTCGTGATTTGGTACGCAATCAACTGCTAACGGCTATCCAAGCTAGTGACTTTTCACTGCCTGGCGAAGTGGAAGCGCAAAGTAAATTACTGACTCAAACTCGTGACATTAAGAAAATTACTTTATCACGTGCAGATTTTGCCGCTAAAGCTGAGCTGTCTGAGCAAGAAATTGAACAGTACTATCAACAAAACGCTGAGCGTTATACTCGTCCGGAACAAGCCAAAGTTGCTTACATCGAACTTTCTGCGCAGCAGTTGAAACAAGCGTTCGAAGTGTCTGACGAAGAAGCTAAGCAATACTACCAAGAGCATCTAGACAAATATTCGTCTGAAGAGCAGCGTAGTGTCAGCCATATTCTGATTGAAGGTGATGACCAAGCAAAAGCGCAAGCTATCTTAGATGAGTTAAACGCGGGTGCCGATTTTGCAGCTTTGGCTGAAGAGAAATCCGATGACTTTGGCAGTTCGTCACAAGGTGGATCGCTAGGTTGGATTGAGCGTGATGTCATGGACCCTACGTTTGAAGAGGCCGCATTTGGTCTACAAAATGTTGGTGATACGACGGGCTTGGTTAAATCGAGCTTTGGTTACCACATCATTAAGCTTGACGAGTTGAAAGATTCAGTGGCTAAGCCTTACCAAGACGTAGCCTCAGACATCAAGCAAGAGCTTAAGGATCAGCGCGCTGTTGATAAGTTCTACGAACTGCAAAGTGAACTTGAGCGCATTGCTTTTGAATATCCAGACTCTCTCGACGATGCAGCAATTGCGATTGATGCTAAGATCCAAACGACGGACTTTATCTCTGAATCTGATGCCCCTGAGCTATTGAAAGCGCCAGCGGTTATGCAGGCGATTCTAAGCCCAGAAGTCAAAGAAGATGGATTAAACTCTGAAGTGATTGAAGTTGCACCAGAGCACGTGATCGTCTTGCGTGTAGAAGAGAGTCGTGATGAAACCGTGCTTCCACTCGAAGAGGTTCGTTCACAGGTGACTGAATCACTGGCGAACATCAAAGGTGAACAGGCTGCGATGGAATTAGCGCAAACGGTGATTGAAGACCTTAAGCAAGGTGAGCAGGCTTCTCTTGTTGAGAACGATTTGGTGTTCAGCGAGACTGAAACCCTTGATCGCAGCTCTCCGTTAGCCGATGTTATCTTCTCTATGGCGAAACCTGCAGAGGGACAAGCTGAGTTCGCGTCAGCCAAAGATCTTAATGGTGACATCGTTATCGTTGAGCTAACTAAGGTTGCTGCTGACTTTGATCCGCAGTATAACCAGCAAATTGGCGCTCAGATCACTCAGGTCAACTCTCAGCAAGATTTATCGGGTCTAGTGAGTATTTTACGTAAGACCATCGATATCGAGTACTACGTTGTGAACTGATCGCAACAGATAATGTAATTGATACATCGATAAAAAACGGACTGCTTCGGCAGTCCGTTTTATTTTGTCTCTCAGGCGTGTTGCTTTTTCATCAATCAGGATAGTCTCAACGGACTTCACACCAAAGAGGAATACCCAAATGATGAAAACCGTTTTGCTGGCTTTTGTTTTGTTCTGTGTCAGCCCGTTAAGCTTCTCGCAGCAGCAGGATGTAGACCCAAAATATGATGGTATTGAAATCACGGTCAACATTAATCAAGCCAGTGCGCAAGAGTTAGCGGATCTGTTAAAGGGGATTGGACTGAAAAAAGCGCAAGCGATTATCGACTATCGTCAGCACAATGGTGACTTTACCAGTGCTGATGCACTCACGGCGATAAAAGGGATCGGTCCATCCATTGTTGAAAAAAATCGCGACCGGATTGAGCTATAACTGTTCGTAAGAGCGCGAGGGCGCTCTTTTTTTTAATTCACTTCGATCCTGCCTAGAACCTACACTCGTTTACCTCTATAATTTCACGCCGAACAGGGTCTCAGCATTAAGCTTTGACGCGCAACCAACATGGAGTAAAACATGTCGTCTCATACACCGGTGGTCACCGTTGATGGACCGAGCGGTGCCGGTAAAGGTACGCTTTGTATGCTACTAGCCAAACAGCTAGGTTTTCACTTACTAGATTCTGGTGCGATCTACCGCGTACTTGCGCTTGCAGCCATTCACCATGGTGTCGATTTAGAGTCTGAAGATGCCCTGGTTCCTCTTGCGACCCATTTAGATGTTCAATTCATTGCTGAAGGTGACTTGGTAAAAGTGATCCTTGAAGGTGAAGATGTCTCGGGTGAATTGCGTAAAGAAGTCACCGGTATGGCGGCATCAAAAGTGGCGGCGCTACCACGTGTAAGAGAAGCGCTACTGCGCCGTCAACGAGCGTTTGCTGACGGCAGAGGTTTGGTCGCGGATGGACGCGACATGGGCACGGTGGTTTTTCCACAAGCAGAAGTAAAGATTTTCCTTGATGCGAGTGCGCAAGAGCGCGCGAGTCGTCGCCTTAAACAGTTGCAAGGCAAAGGGTTAGATGTTAGATTTGACGACCTTTTGAGCGAGATCCAAGAGCGTGACGATCGAGATCGTAACCGCCCAGTAGCGCCATTACGCCCTGCTGAGGATGCGCTTTTGCTTGATTCTACTACGATGAGTATCGACGAAGTGGTAGAAAAAGCACTACAATATATCGAATCGAAGCTAGTAGCATAGGCTGCTAGGTAAGAGCGTTGGTCGCAAGGATGATGACTGGCGAATTTAATAACCCCACGCGGTAGGATACCCGTGGACGTTTAATTTATTGAAGATTAAATAATGACTGAATCTTTTGCTCAACTCTTTGAAGAGTTTCTAAACGAAACCGAATTCCAACAAGGCAGTATCGTTAAAGGTACTGTAGTAGCTATCGAGAACGGTTTCGTTCTTGTTGATGCTGGTCTTAAGTCTGAATCTGCTATCCCTGCTGAACAGTTCAAGAACGCTGCTGGCGAACTTGAAGTTGAAGTTGGCGCTGAAGTAGACGTAGCTCTAGACGCTGTTGAAGATGGTTTCGGTGAAACTCAACTTTCTCGTGAGAAAGCGAAGCGTCACGAAGCTTGGATCGTACTTGAGAAAGCTTGTGAAGAAGCTGAAACTGTTGTTGGTATCATCAACGGTAAAGTTAAAGGCGGTTTCACTGTTGAACTAAACGGTATCCGTGCTTTCCTTCCTGGTTCTCTAGTAGACGTTCGCCCAATCCGCGACACTGCTCACCTAGAAAACAAAGAGCTAGAGTTCAAAGTTATCAAACTTGACCAGAAGCGTAACAACGTAGTTGTTTCTCGTCGTGCAGTAATCGAGTCTGAGAACAGTGTTGAGCGTGATGAGCTTCTAGAAACTCTACAAGAAGGCGCAGAAGTTAAAGGTATCGTTAAGAACCTTACTGACTACGGTGCATTCGTAGACCTAGGCGGCGTTGACGGCCTGCTACACATCACTGACATGGCTTGGAAGCGCGTTAAGCACCCTTCTGAGATCGTTAACGTTGGTGACGAGATCCAAGTTAAAGTTCTTAAGTTCGATCGTGAGCGTACTCGCGTATCACTAGGTCTTAAGCAACTAGGCGAAGATCCATGGGTAGCAATCGCTAAGCGTTACCCAGAAGGTCACAAACTATCTGGTCGCGTTACTAACCTAACTGACTACGGCTGTTTCGTTGAAATCGAAGAAGGCGTTGAAGGTCTAGTACACGTTTCTGAAATGGATTGGACTAACAAGAACATTCACCCATCTAAAGTTGTTAATGTTGGCGACGAAGTTGAAGTTATGGTTCTTGAAATCGACGAAGAACGTCGTCGTATCTCTCTAGGTCTGAAACAGTGTAAAGCTAACCCATGGCAGTCATTCGCTGAAGCGCAAGCTAAAGGCGATAAAGTAACTGGTAAGATCAAGTCTATCACTGACTTTGGTATCTTTATCGGTCTAGACGGCGGCATCGATGGTCTAGTTCACCTATCTGACATTTCTTGGAATGTTGCTGGTGAAGAAGCGGTACGTGAGTACAAGAAAGGCGACGAAATCTCTGCAGTTGTTCTAGCAGTAGACGCTGAGCGTGAGCGCATTTCTCTAGGCGTTAAGCAAATGGAAAATGACCCATTCAATGCTTACGTTGCAGACAACAAGAAAGGTGCTCTAGTTAACGGTACTGTTACAGCAGTAGACGCTAAAGGTGCAACTATCGAGCTTGAAGAAGGCGTAGAAGGTTACATCCGCGCTTCTGAAGTTGCTCGTGACCGCATCGAAGACGCTTCTCTAATCTTGAGTGTTGGTGACAGTGTTGAAGCGAAGTTCACAGGTGTAGACCGTAAGAACCGCGTAATCAACCTATCTATCAAAGCTAAAGACGAAGCTGACGAGCAAGAAGCAATGGCTTCACTGAACAAAGCAGATGATGCTTCATTCGGTAACGCTATGGCTGACGCTTTCAAAGCAGCTAAAGGCGAATAATTGTTTCGCTTTTAAGTTAAAGGAGCCGTAAGGCTCCTTTTTTATATTTTAATTTTGAATAGTGGTAATACCAATCTCTACAAGTCGCTCAAGAAAAAGCACTTTTTCTTTGCACACATTGCTCAAATATTGTCTAAAATGTAAGGCAAGTGTTTGTTGGAACTGGTATTGCTTACTATAATAAGTGATAAATTACTCTATGAGGACAACTATGACTAAGTCTGAATTGATCGAAAGACTCTGTGCTGAACAGACGCACCTGTCTGCAAAAGAGATAGAGGATGCTGTAAAAGATATTTTAGAGCATATGGCGTCAACGTTAGAAGCCGGTGACAGAATCGAGATTCGTGGTTTCGGCAGCTTTTCTTTGCATTACCGAGAACCGCGTGTTGGGCGCAATCCGAAAACGGGTGAAAAGGTTGAGTTAGAAGGTAAGTTCGTTCCTCACTTTAAGCCTGGTAAAGAATTGCGTGAACGCGTAAATCTTGATTAAAGAGCAGTAACATACTGATTTGAGAGCGGCATACATAGTGTATGCCGCTTTTTTATCCTTCGAATTAGCAGAGATAACCATGGTTTGTTTGGCGCTTTTCCTGCATAATCGTAACGGCGGAATTTATCTTAGGTGATGGACTATGAAAATTATAAAAATCGTTCTCGTACTGGCCCTATTTTTAATTGCACTGGCACTCGGCTCCCAGAACCAAGTGGTGGTGACTTTTAACTACCTACTTGCACAGGGTGATTTTCATCTTTCAACATTGTTAGGTGTCGTGTTTGTCGTTGGCTTTGCGTTAGCATGGTTGGTCTTTGGTAGCTTACATCTAAAGTCTCAGCTTCAAGTGCGCAAGTTGAGGAAAAAACTCAATAAACTTTCTCCAGCTACAAGTGAACCATCTCAAGGTAAAGCTTAGCAGTCGTATTTAGGTAGGCTATTACTCGATGTTAGAAATTCTCTTCTTGCTATTGCCAATCGCCGCCGCATACGGCTGGTATATGGGCAACCGAAGTGCTCAGCAAGACAAGCAGAAACAATCCCATCAGATTTCTCGACAATATGTAACGGGCTTAAACCTGTTGCTATCGGATCAGTCTGATAAAGCGGTTGATCACTTTATCGAGCTTCTTCAGGTCGACAATGAGACCATCGATACCCATCTCGCTCTCGGCAATCTTTTCCGCTCCCGGGGTGAAGTTGATCGCGCCATCCGTATCCACCAAAACCTTATCTCTCGTTCCGGTTTGACTATCGACCAGAAAAACATCGCGTTACAACAACTAGCAAAAGATTATATGGTTTCCGGCTTTTTGGATCGTGCCGAGAAGATTTTTGAACAGTTAGTTGAAGAGCCTGATCACAAAGAGGCCGCGCTGCAGCAATTAGTCGCTATTTATCAGCAAACGCGTGAATGGAGCAAAGCCATCCATTATGCCAATTTGTTGGTTAAAATGGGTCGTAAGCGCATGCGGACCAGCATTGGTCATTTCTGGTGTGAATTGGCAATGCAAGAGAAGTCTGATGGTAACGACACTATGGCTATTCAGCACTTTAAACGTGCCTTAACGGAAGATCCTAAGTGTGTCCGGGCGAGTATTGCGCTCGGTAAGTTATACCTTGAGTCAGAAGACTATAAAAATACCATCAAGTACATGGAGCGTGTGCTTGAGCAAGACAGTGACTTTATTAGTGAAGTACTACCAACACTGGCTGAGTGTTATCACCACATTGGTCAAGAAGATGAATTACTTGGCTTCTTACGCGAGTGCATCGTCAGCAAAGCGGGGGTTTCGGCAGAGCTAATGCTCGCGCAGCTTGTTGCTCAACATGATGGGGTGGGTGCGGCACAAGAGCTGTTAACTCGACAACTCGTTAAGAACCCAACCATGAAAGGCTTCTATCGTTTGATGGATTATCATTTAGCAGAGGCTGAAGAAGGCCGTGCTAAAGCCAGTCTCGGTACACTGCAAAAACTGGTGGGTGAACAATTAAAAACGAAGCCTCACTATCGCTGTCGTAAATGCGGATTTTCTACCCACTCAATGTACTGGCATTGTCCTTCATGCAAAGGGTGGGGAACCATCAAGCCAATTCGAGGACTTGATGGTGAATAGGCAAATCATTGGGTCTATCCCAGAATAAAATGGCAGTGGTGATCCCGCTGCTTTTTTTCGATTTTTATAAATATGTTAGGAGATGAGATGATCGACCAAAAAGTAATTGTTGCCCTTGATTATGATAACCAAGCCGACGCACTCGCTTTTGTGGATAGAATTGACCCACGCTCGTGCCGCCTTAAAGTGGGCAAAGAGATGTTTACGCTATTTGGTCCTGATTTCGTCAAACAGTTACACCAACGTGGTTTCTCGGTATTTTTGGATCTCAAATTTCACGATATTCCCAATACGTGTTCAAAAGCGGTGCGTGCGGCTGCTGAGATGGGCGTGTGGATGGTTAATGTTCACGCCAGTGGTGGTGAACGTATGATGACGGCTTCACGTGAAATACTCGAGCCATATGGCAAAGATCGCCCGCTATTGATTGGTGTTACAGTCCTGACCAGTATGGAGCAGAGCGACTTGGCAGGAATAGGTTTAGACATTGAACCGCAACAGCAAGTCGTTCGCTTGGCTAACTTGAGTAAAAACGCAGGGCTAGATGGCGTGGTATGCTCAGCGCAAGAAGCGTCAACGTTAAAACAACAGTTAGGCCAAGAATTTAAGCTTGTTACTCCAGGCATTCGACCTGCTGGCGCTGATGTTGGCGATCAGAAACGTATCATGACGCCGTTTGATGCCATTCAAGCCGGGTCGGATTACTTAGTGATTGGCCGCCCGATCACGCAAGCCGTCAACCCTGATCAAGTGCTTGTCGATATCAACGCTTCACTTGCGTGATGTCAAAGTACAGCTTTGGATAAAAAACAAGGTCAGCTCAGGCTGACCTTTTGTTAGGCAGGAATACCACTGTGGAATTTAAAATCCGAATCTGGCGATGAGATGAGCTCTGCTTCTAAGCGGCCAAAGTAGGCGATACGCTCATCAATATTATGACCTGCAATGGCTTCGGCAAGAGCCAAATAGTCTTGATAATGGCGTGCTTCTGAACGCAGTAACGAGATATAAAACTTCGCGATATCCTCATCCATATGCGGTGCCAATTTGGCAAAGCGCTCACACGATCGCGCTTCTATATAAGCACCAATAATGAGTTTATCGATCAAGGTTTGTGGCTCGTGGGTGGTCATATGACTTATTAAGCCTTTGGCATAACGACTTGCTGGAATCGGTTCATAAGCAATATCACGTGCTTGCATAATCTCTAACACTTGGTAAAAATGATGCAACTCTTCTTTAATCAGCAGTACCATCTTATCGATTAAGTCCTGGCTGTATGGCGAGTCAGACTTTGCCATGATGGCTTTGGAGATATGACTTTTGCCTTTTAGAGTTTGCAGACTACCGACTTTGCGATAGGCGAAATCTTCGTAAGGCTTAAACCAATCGAGTAGATTAGACGCACTAGATGTGTCGACGGCATATTTACGGATTAAATACATCGCAGACTGTCCAGCTTTCAGCTCACACAGTAGGTGATCGGTAAGAATCACCTTTAAATTTTCAGCTTTGGCTGCTTCGGTGACCCACTGCTGTGGGGTTGGGCAATAAAGGAAGTCATTTATCGGCGCGAGCAGCGCTTGATATTGGTTCAATTCAATCATCTTGGTCTTACAACTTAAATTAAAAAGAAAAGGTCGCAACAGCGACCTTTTCGAATTTGGTTTGCGGCGATTATATTACCACTTTTTCTTTTCACCAAAGAGGGCGTCCATATCATCGGAGCGCTGGTCTTCTGTATGCTGATGAAGATCTTCGGCGTTCTTAGTTTGACGTTTAGACTCCAACTCATCATACATGGTTTGTAGCCTTTCTCTGGCTTGATTGGAGTAGGCGTCATTTTTGGTACTCAGAGCATCGAGACCTTTTTTCAACAACTGAATTGCGGTTCCAGGTTGACCACGTACGATGGCATCATTTGAGCGCTTAATGACATTTTCTATATTGATACGAATTTGGATTGTTTCTAGACGCGCATTCTCAGCAACATAAGCTTGGGTTTCAAAGCGGCCTTTATTGTGCTCGCTACGAACCGTATCACGTAAACGTTTAACCAGCTTAAGCATGACGATGGCTTGCTTATCACTGCTCGGAACTTTAAATGGAGTACTCTCGGCGCCCTGATGATTTTCGCTAAGATGCTTGATCTGCTGTTTCATGTTCTCAACGCGTTGCTCAAGTTGTTTGTTTCGAGGATCGAGTTCAGACATGTTTTGTAGCGCATCTAAAATGCGGTTATTTAAACATAGCAACAAGTCTTTGCTGTAAGGCATGTGGTGTGCGTGACCGATTAACTCTTCGGTCGCGTCAATAATTTGTAGATAGCGAGAGCTTTCCTGCTTTCGAGCAGTTTCAGCTTTAACTTTATACTGAAGCATAATGTTATAGCCAAGAACCAAGACGAGTAAGATGGCGACTAAAGCTATGATTAACCCAATATTCATAAATTCCGTATCTTAATATTTTCTAATGGTTAGCAGGTTAGCATACACGAATAGTAAAAGTCCCTGCACCTACTTTGTATTATCGCCTAACCAGGCCATTTTATTAATCAAAAACGTCAACCCAACGCTCATTCTGAGTAATTGATTGCAAAACGGGCAGCGAATACCAAAGTGTCTCGCTTTTCTAAGCCTTAAATGCGATTGGGCTACCAATTTGATCACAGAGACGTTATAACTAAATATTATAAACTATGTCTGCTCATTGTGGGGCGCCGATAAGGGATTACGAGGTCAAGAATGAAATTACAACAATTGAAGTATATTGTTGAGGTCGTCAACCATAATTTGAATGTTTCAGCGACGGCAGAGAGTTTGTATACTTCGCAGCCCGGCATTAGTAAACAAGTGCGCCTTCTTGAAGATGAGCTTGGTATTCAAATTTTTGAGCGTAGCGGCAAACACTTGACTCAAGTCACCGGTGCTGGCAAAGATATTATTCGAATTTCTCAAGAAATTCTTGCCCGGGTAGAAAGTATTAAAGCGGTTGCGGGTGAGCATACTCATCCTGAAATGGGTACCTTGAATATATCAACCACCCATACCCAAGCGCGTTATGCATTACCAGATGTAATCAAAGGGTTTACCGCGCGTTACCCTAAAGTATCACTGCATATGCACCAAGGTACTCCATCGCAAATGTCCGAGGCGATTGCCAAAGGCACGGCAAATTTTGCCATTGCGACTGAAGCCCTGCATCTATACCAAGATGCAATTATGTTGCCTTGTTATCATTGGAATCGTTCGATTGTTGTGCCTAAAAATCACCCATTGGCGCAGAAAGAAACAGTGTCGATCCAAGATTTGGCTTCTTACTCCTTGGTCACTTATGTGTTTGGTTTTACTGGGCGCTCTGAGCTCGATACTGCATTTAATAAATACGGACTGACCCCGAGGGTCGTCTTTACTGCCACCGATGCTGACGTGATTAAGACTTACGTACGTATGGGGATTGGTGTTGGTGTTATTGCCAGTATGGCAATTGATCAAGAGTTGGACACTGATCTTGTCGCGATTGATGCCAGCCATATCTTTGGTGCCAGCACGACCAGCATTGGTTTCCGCCGCGGTACTTTCTTGCGTTCATACATGTATGACTTCATGGAACGTTTTGCGCCGCATTTAACTAAGCCAGTGGTCGAACAGGCACTATCGCTTAAATCGAATGCTGAAATCGACGCGATGTTTAAAGATATCGACCTACCTATACGTTAAACGCTATCATCTCTTTTTACTTCCCTCTAAACTACGCTTTCTAGGGGGAAGTCATGCAACACCAATTTCAATCACTTGATCAATTTCTACTCGACAATCAATCGTATTGGCGCTTTGAGCCATTTTTTTCGAGCGTACACCCCTCGCTACCTTGGTTAAAAGAGAACCCTCAGCTTTGTCAATGGCTCAACAATCTTAACGCCTCGGATATTGAGTGGTATAAGCAAAATAGCGTTGAGCTAATAACGGTTATGCAAGCCTTTGTGCCTGCACTTGCAATGCTCAGTCGCACCACGCGGTTAAACCCTAGTAACAAACGTTCATTGTGCTTACCACGTGGCATTGATAGCGGCATTCCCGGTCGAAAGTTAACTCAAATTCGCGCCATAGGCGAAGCCTTGCTGTGTGATCATCATGGTCAGGAGTGGTTAGAATGGTGCTCAGGCAAAGGCTATTTAGGCCGAATCTTGGCCAGTCAAACACAGCAGCCTGTCACCAGTTTTGAGTTTCAGGCCGAGTTATGTGCAACAGGCCAACACGACGCTGATAAGCAAGGCCTACCGATGCGCTTTGTCCAAGGCGATGCGTTTTCTTCGGCGGCAAAAAATGTGTTTAACGCTCGACAGCATGCGGTTGCGCTGCACGCTTGCGGCGATCTCCACGTCACGCTGATTAAACATGCGTCACAGTACCAATTACCAGCCATTACTTTTTCTCCTTGTTGTTACCATCTAATCAACAGTGACCACTATCAGCCGTTGTCTGAGGTGGCGATTGACTCTCAACTGGTACTATCAAAAAATGAATTGAGAATTCCTCTGCAAGAAACGGTCACGGGTGGCGAGCGCGTCAAACGACATCGGATGGAAGAGATGTCCTATCGACTTGGTTTCGATATTTTACTGCGTGAGGAGTTAGGACATTCACAATATGCACCAGTACCTAGCATCAAAAAGTCTCAGTTAGCCGAAGGTTTCGCTGCGTTTTGTTTGTGGGCAAGTGACAAAAAATCGCTGACGTTGCCCAAGCTTGATTTTGACCACTACCATCAGCTCGGCATCGAGCGATACTGGCACATGGAACGTATCAGTCTTGTTCAACAACCGTTTAGGCGTGCACTTGAGCTATGGCTTGTGCTCGATAAAGTACTCTATCTACAACAGGCTGGTTACCGAGTTTCTCTTTCAGAATTCTGCCCACGTGAAGCAACACCGCGAAACATACTGATCCATGCTGTTAAAGAGTAAATACTCACCAGTCTCTCTTTTTGTTATCTTGATGTTAAAACCTGCTTTTCTTTTGTACAGCTTACTGGTAATAATATTTGCTATGTACACGGAATGTGTAGATAAAACGATAAATTAAACACAACATACAATTGCTTATACCAGACCAAGAGTTGCCAGCGCTTTATGCACAACACAGTCGCGCTGTCAGCTCAATGACGTTGCTTGCTTAATCATAAATGTCTACTGAGTTTTTATCATAGGGCGTTGTGACCGGGGCTTCTCAATGGAATGGATATTACATCAAGGAGTTAAGATGAAAGCAGGAAAAGTCATTGCGACCGCTGTACTTGCAGGTGCCGCGTTACTCTCTTCAACCTCTATTATGGCTAAAACAGCCAAGGTAGCGGTGTCACAAATTGTTGAGCATCCGGCGCTAGATGCAACCCGCCAAGGTTTGATCGATGGCCTAAAAGCTAAAGGTTATGAGCAAGGTAAAAATTTAGATTTTGATTTTAAAACCGCGCAAGGAAATCCTGCCATAGCGGTTCAAATCGCGCGTCAATTTGTTGGTGAAAAGCCTGATGTTTTGGTCGGTATTGCAACGCCAACTGCGCAAGCGCTGGTTTCTGCAACGCGTTCAATTCCGGTTGTCTTTACCGCCGTTACGGATCCAGTCGGTGCAAAGTTGGTTAAAACGATGATACAACCAGGCAAGAATGTCACGGGTCTGTCTGACCTATCACCCGTCAATCAACATGTTGCGTTGATTAAAGAGATCATGCCTAACGTCAAGTCCATTGGTGTGGTGTTTAATCCGGGCGAAGCCAATGCGGTTACCTTGGTTGAACTGCTTAAACAAAGTGCGAGTGAGCATGGGATTAAAGTTGTCGAAGCCACGGCACTCAAGAGTGCTGATGTTCAATCGGCGACCCAAGCAATTGTTGCCAAATCAGACGTGATTTACGCACCGACAGACAATACCGTTGCCAGCGCAATCGAAGGCATGATTGTCGCGGCGAACCAAGCTAAAACGCCAGTGTTTGGCGGCGCTACCTCATATGTTGAAAAAGGCGCCATTGCGAGTGTCGGTTTTGATTACTACCAAGTTGGTGTGCAAACCGCCGATTACGTTGCGGCAATTATCGAAGGAGCAGAACCGGGTTCACTGGATGTAAAAGTGGCTAAAGGTTCTGATTTAGTCGTCAGTAGCAGTGTGGCGATGAAACTCGGCATAACCATTCCTCAATCTGTTCTTGACCGCGCAACTAGCGTCAAATAATCCACCGCCCCAAAGGCCAGTTGATGGGATTTGGGGCTGCTTTTTTTAGCACAGAGGGAGTGGATATGTCTGCTTTTGCTTTTTTTGGCGCACTGGAGATCGGGTTGCTTTACGGACTCGTTGCTCTAGGTGTGTATATCACCTTCCGGGTACTTGATTTTCCAGACTTGAGTGTCGATGGCAGTTTTCCTATGGGAGCGGCAGTCGCGGCAACGGCAATTGTGGCAGGCATTAACCCGTGGATTGCAACCATGATGGCGGTGGTCGCTGGCGCAGCAACCGGCTGGGTGACGGCGTTTCTCGCTGTGCGCTGTGGGATCTTACATTTACTGGCTTCAATACTGACTATGATCGCGGCGTTTTCGATCAATATTCGCATTATGGGGCGGCCCAATATGGCATTGCTCGGTGAAGAAACGATTTTAACGCCGTTTGAAACCCTCGGCGATCCGATGCTCGTTCGTCCTTTGATTGTTGGGCTGCTGGTTTTAGTCGCTGCATGGTTAGTCGTGCGTTTATTGAATAGTGACTTTGGACTCGGACTTCGTGCAACCGGCGTGAACGCGCGAATGGTCTCGGCGCAAGGTGCAAGCACGGCTTTTTACACCTATTTTGGCTTGGCGCTCTCGAACGGTTTTGTCGGTTTTTCTGGTGCGTTATTCGCTCAAACCAACAGCTTTGCCGATGTCACATCAGGGGTAGGGACGATAGTAGTTGGTTTAGCCGCCGTTATTTTAGGTCAAACGCTGATTCCTGGCCGCAAAATTTGGGTTGCAGTATTGGCAGTGATCGTCGGGTCTGTGTTGTATCGTTTAGCGGTCGCGTTTGCCCTCAGTACGGGTATGTTTGGTCTGCAAGCCTCTGACCTTAATTTAGTGACTGCGGTTTTGGTTGCTATTGCACTAATAGCCCCCAAGATAAAAGGAAACTTAAAAGCAAAAAAGCGTGATGCTCCTGCTCCAAGTAAAGCAGCGCTAAAGCGAGCCAATGAGTCAGGAGAAACCACATGATCCATTTAGAAGATATTCAAGTGACATTCAATCCCGGTACCATTCTCGAAAACCGCGCCTTGAGAGGCGTGACGTTAGAGGTTCCAGAACACCAATTTTTAACCGTAATTGGTTCCAATGGTGCCGGTAAGTCGACACTGCTTGGCGCCGTAACGGGTGAAACTCCTATGGTGGGTGGCAAGGTGATTATCGACGACCTTGACGTCACTAAGCAGACGGTCGACCAACGAGCAAAGCAGTGTGCTCGAGTGTTCCAAGATCCGTTAGCCGGAACGTGTGGCGATCTCACGATAGAAGAGAACATGGCTTTGGCTTATATGCGCGGTAAATCGCGCGGGTGGAGTCTATCTTTGTCGGCTAAGCGGAGAAAACTGTTTCAAGAGCGAATTAGTATTTTGGGATTGGGTTTAGAGGACCGCTTAGGCGACAGCATTGGTTTGCTCTCGGGTGGGCAACGCCAGGCGGTAAGCTTGGTAATGGCGACATTGTCTGACAGCAAACTGCTGTTACTTGATGAGCATACCGCTGCACTTGATCCACGCATGGCTGCATTTATTATTAGTTTGACCAAAAAAATTGTCGCGGAGTTTAACCTTACCGTGATGATGGTGACTCATTCAATGAAAGACGCCCTCGCATGTGGTGATCGCACGGTTATGCTCCATCAAGGTGAAATTGTTCTTGATGTCGCAGGAGATCAGCGAGCCAATATGCAAGTTCCAGATTTGCTTGAAATGTTCTCTAAAGTGCGTGGCGAAGAGCTTGCTGATGACAGCTTACTGTTAAATTAGTGACTTACTGAGTTATTGTGGCCATACAAACCATATTGGTTTGTGACATAATCAACACAATGACATCGGCTAAACCTATCCATTACAACTACAGTATGGGTAGGTTTATTATTTTTTGAGGAATGGGATGCAAGTTAACAGACAGCGGCACTTTAGTTTAGCGTTCGTTTTTCTTGTGCCTTTGATTGTGCCGTTGGCGATTATCGCATTGACGATTAAAAATTATTACGATTCGGTTAATGGCCAAATTAATGATGAATATCAACGAATACATAGTGCTTTATCACGTGCTACTAAAGTATTGTCGGCGATCGATTACAGCTTCTCAAACTATTCGAAATCAAATTTTATTTGGCTAGTGGATCATAATCGTCAAGTTGTCGATGGTTTATGCCAAATGTGGCCCATTGATGCGTTATTACGGGCGGAAGGTCGCGGCGAAATCCCAGCGATAGACATTAACTATATGTTAGTGGGTGACAAAGTAATGTGTGACCCAAACAGTGCACAGTACAAAAGAGTGTCAGGGCAAGTATCTTTAGCTCCAGTACTCTCTTTTCTACATGATATTGATGACTTCTTACTCGGCATTCATTACATCGATCGCGAGGGCTACATCATGTCTTCGCCCGATACTTACGCCAAAAATATTACCAGTGAGATCATAAACACCATCAAGACGCGACCTTTTTGGCAGGTGACGGCTAGAAACCGAGACTTGATTACTATCTCTGGCCCAGCACCAGTGCTCTCATACAGTCAATTAGTGATGAGTCTATCGATGCCTGTATTCAATCAAGATGTTCATCAAGGAATGCTATCGCTTGATATTGCCTACAACACTTTGCTTAGTTCCCAACAACGTTTAGCGGGTGAATTGGGTTTGTATAATAGTGCCCATCGAGCACTGCCGAATGATGCCGTGAGGATTGAATCTGTCAAGATCGATGGTGTCGCGGTGAATTATACTCTCTACTACCAATATGATTGGAAAGCCGAGATTCGCCACTTAGTTGATCGTCAGCGTTATGGTTTATTATTGGCCGTTTTCACCTATGTTTTTTCCGTGATAGCGTTGTTCTTCATAAATATTCGGGTAGAGCACAATTACTTCAAACAGCTTGCAGCTAGAGACCCGTTGACGGGGTTGTTAAATCGACGTGGATTAGAAGTTTATTTGGCGACAGCGCAACGTGAAAATTATCTAGCTTTAGCGGTGTTTGATATCGACAATTTCAAGTCAATTAATGATACCTTCGGCCATGATGTCGGTGACCAAGTGATCATCTATATGGCTAAAAAAATAACCGCTAATATCCGAAGCCATGATGCAGCGGCCCGTGTTGGAGGTGAGGAGTTTGTCGTTTTCATGACGGGTAACGAAATCGAACCATTGAAAGTGAGTATGCAAAGAGTGCAAAAAGCGGTGCGTGATGGGGCGCAGCAGGTATTATCCGATGGATTTACGATTTCAGGTGGGGTAGAAGTCGTATCTGCTGAGACGGACAGCAGCTTTGAAGTGTTATTCAAAGCTGCCGATACCAAATTGTACCAAGCAAAAACGACGGGTAAAGATAAGTTGGTGTTCTAGTTGGTCGCCATTTCGTCACGATAACGAGTCAGATAATCAACAATAGGCGCGGCTTTGTTGAAGATGCGTATCTCGCGGAAAAGTTCGGCAGCTTGTGGGTATTGCTGACGCAAGTAAGAAAACCATTGTTTAACGCGGTTAGGGTAGTAGAGGCCTTTATCCCCTTTCATCTCATATTGAGAGTAGACTAACAGCAGTTCAACCACCTCAGCCCAAGGCATAACCGAGTGATTGTGTTTGACCACGTTACCTAGGTTTGGCACATTGAACGCGCCGCGACACACCATTAAAGAATCTACGCCAGTCGTTTCAATACACGCTTGGCCGTCTTGATAACTCCATATTTCACCATTGGCAATCAATGGGATCGTGAATTTCTGGCGTATTTGATTGATGTAGTCCCACTTAATTTCACTGGCTTTGTAACCCCCGGTCTTAGTTCGAGCATGGACAGTCAGTTCGTCTGCACCTGCCGATTGAATGGCATCGACGATTTCAAAACAATCCTCTGGATTATCCCAACCGAGACGAATCTTGGCGCTGACGGGCGTTGCTTCGGGTACGGCTTCACGACACGCTTTGACCACATTGTGAATTAGTTCAGGATGCTGAAGCAGCGCGGCGCCGCCCTTACTTTTATTCACTAGCTTCGCTGGGCAGCCAAAGTTGAGATCGATGCCTTGAGCGCCAAGTTGGGCGGCACGACTTGCGTTTTGCGCCATCCAGTGCGGGTCTTGTCCCAATAATTGGACGTGGACGGGGACGCCTGACTGAGTTTTTGAGCCCTGTAATAGTTCTGGGCATAAACGATAGAACACGTGGTCAGGCAATAGCTGATCAACGACGCGTACAAACTCAGTGACACATAAATCGTAGTCATTGATGTCGGTTAAGATCTCACGCATCAAATGGTCTAGCACACCCTCCATCGGGCCCAAAACAACTCGCATAATAAAACGTCTCCAATTCGGGAGGCGTGATTTTAGAAGCTTGAAGGGTAAATGTCATCCTCAATCGTCGATATCATTTAATCACAGGAAAATGCAAGGTAGTTGATGGCGAATTGATGGGAGGTGAATAAAGTCTCGAAGTGACCCGGCGGCATGCATCGGGTTATAATGGCCCCAAGTCCTCGCTAACACTAGAAGTAGATCATGAACTACCGATTACTGACACTTGCCGATACTATTACTGAAGAGTCACCTTTGTACCTTGAGGGCGCGACCCTTGCCGCCAATCTAGCGACCAAACCGCTTGCGCCAGAAACTTGGTTGCCAACCTTATTGGGTGAGCAATCCGGGGCGGCGAAAGCAGACATTGAGAATCATATTAATCAACAGTACGGCTATTTAAAGCGTAACGAATATTCAGTGCTCGCATTACTCGGTGAAGATCGTCAACAAGAACAATTGGCTGATTTTGCCGAAGGCTTTATGACTTTATGGCCAACGATTGAACAGCAGTGGATGGAAACCAGTATTGGTGACGGTACCTTGCGCATGTTGCAAGCGATGTTAACGACATTCATGCTAGCGGTTGATGAAGCGCAAACCCAGGCGCAAATGAAAGCGTCTGGTATTGAACAGCCGCCAGTGCTTAGCGATCTTATGCCACAACTCGACTTAATGATTGCTGAAGTGGCACAAGCGGCTGACGAGGCCATGATTGGCGCTAAATCCCAAAGTGTTAACCCTTATAAAAGCATCGGACGTAATGATCAGTGTCCATGCGGCAGTAGTAAAAAATTCAAGCAGTGCTGCGGTCAATAGTGGTTTATATCGAAAAAAGTTAACCTTTTTCGGTCAAAGCGAATAGCGAAGCAAGCTATAAATAACCGAATAGCGACGAATTTAGGAAAAATGAAATGAAGAGATTGGCGATACTGTTACTGATGAGCTTTACAGCCGTCGCAGCCCCTAAAGATGATTTGAGCCAAAGATTGCAGATAAACGAGGGCTTTAGCGCCGACTTTACTCAGCAATTAGTCAGCCCCGAAGGCGATGTGGTCATGGAAGGTGAAGGGAAAGTAGACATTGCCAGACCGAGCCTGTTTCGTTGGTCAACCACTACGCCGGACGAAAACGTACTGGTATCAGACGGCGAAAGCTTGTGGTATTACAGCCCTTTTATTGAGCAAGTGAGTATTTACTCACAAGAACAAGCAACAGAACAAACTCCCTTTGTATTGTTAACACGTAACCGAGCCAGTGACTGGGATAACTACCGTGTTGAACAGCAAGGGGATGTGTTTACCCTCACACCGACGGCTGTTGACAGTAATCAGGGCCAATTTAAGTTAGAAATTGATACCAAGGGTGCAGTCCAAGGTTTTAGCGTTGTCGAGCAAGATGGTCAGCAGAGCAATTTCACATTTAACAATATCGATCTGACCAAGCCGAGTGCCGAGCGATTTAAGTTTGTCATTCCAGAGGGCGTTGAGGTTGATGACCAAAGGAACTAACTGTGAGTAACTACTCGTTAGACTTTTCCGGTGAAGAAGACTTTCGTCCTTTGGCCGCGAGAATGCGGCCTCAAACGCTAGATCAATACATTGGACAGCAGCATATTCTCGGCCACGGTAAGCCACTGAGGCGCGCTTTAGAGGCCGGTCATATTCACTCGATGATCCTGTGGGGGCCTCCCGGCACCGGAAAAACTACTCTTGCAGAAGTGGCGGCCAACTACGCCAATGCCGAAGTGGAGCGTGTTTCTGCGGTGACATCGGGTGTCAAAGAAATCCGCGCGGCGATTGAAAAAGCTCGTGAAAACAAATTGGCCGGCCGCCGAACTATTTTGTTTGTTGATGAGGTGCATCGTTTCAATAAGTCTCAACAAGATGCGTTTTTGCCCCATATCGAAGATGGAACGGTGACTTTTATTGGCGCCACCACGGAAAATCCATCATTTGAACTTAACAATGCACTCTTATCGCGCGCTCGGGTATACAAGTTAACCTCACTAGCAAAGCAAGATATTCGTTTGGCACTGGACCAAGCGATAGCAGACAAAGATCGTGGGCTTGGCCTTGTGACCGTCGCCTTCATCGACAATGTATTGGATCGCCTAGCCGAGTTGGTCAATGGCGATGCGCGAATGTCACTCAACTACCTTGAGCTTCTTTATGATATGGCCCAAGAAGATGAGCAGGGCATTAAACAAGTGACGTTGCAGTTACTGGCTGAAGTCGCTGGTGAGAAGGTGTCACGCTTTGATAACAAGGGTGATATTTGGTACGACCTGATTTCTGCTGTACACAAATCGATTCGTGGTTCAAACCCAGATGCGGCGCTGTATTGGTCAGCGAGAATGATTGCCGCAGGGTGTGACCCGCTCTATATAGCCAGACGTTTACTGGCGATCGCTTCAGAAGATATTGGCAATGCGGACCCTCGAGCCATGCAAATTGCGCTTTCAGCCTGGGATTGTTTTACTCGTGTTGGGCCGGCAGAAGGTGAGCGAGCCATTGCTCAGGCGATTGTCTACCTCGCTTGTGCGCCAAAGAGTAATGCGGTGTATACTGCGTGGAAACAAGCTTTGGCCGATGCGCATAATTTATCAGAGTATGAAGTTCCGCCTCATTTACGTAATGCGCCAACTCATTTGATGAAAGATCTCGGTTACGGCGCTGAATATCGCTATGCCCATGATGAGCCCGGTGCCTACGCCGCTGGTGAACGTTATCTACCACCTGAAATGGCGGATAAACGTTACTACCAACCGACAAACCGAGGTTTAGAAACTAAAATTGGCGAAAAGTTAGATTACTTGGCTAGTTTAGACGCAAAAAGCCCACAAAAGCGCTATGAATAAGCGTCTATTTTAGATACATTTATCCAATTATCCCTTCATACTTGAAGCCGCAGCTTTGTTAACTGCACAAATTCACCCTAATCACATAGAACTCCTATGCTCATAGGGCTGAATTGGTTTGTTGCCGCGCTGCAACTCCAATTATTTTGGGAAAAATTTTTTAGCGTTTGAGCATGATGTTTGGGCGCGATTTCACAACTAAAAAAGCATAGGATTAACAATGCTGGATTCTAAATTACTTCGTACAGAGCTGGATGAAACAGCTGCAAAACTCGCACGTCGTGGCTTTAAGCTCGATGTAGAAACAATCCGTACACTTGAAGAGCAACGTAAGTCGATTCAAGTCGAAGTTGAAAATTTACAATCCACGCGTAACTCCATCTCCAAGCAAATCGGCCAGAAAATGGCAGCAGGCGATAAAGAAGGCGCAGAAGAGATCAAGAAGCAAATCGGTACTCTTGGTAGCGATTTAGACGCGAAAAAGGTAGAACTTGACGCGGTAATGGCGCAACTTGATGAGATCACTCTGTCTGTTCCTAACCTGCCTGCTGACGATGTGCCAGACGGTAAAGATGAAAACGACAATGTAGAAATCTCTCGTTGGGGTGAGCCAAAAACTTACGACTTCGAACTTAAAGATCACGTTGACCTAGGCGAAATGGGTGGCGGTCTTGATTTCGCAAGTGCAACTAAGATCACTGGTGCACGTTTTATCGTAATGAAGGGCCAATTTGCTCGTCTACACCGTGCCATTGCTCAGTTCATGCTAGATCTTCATACCGAAGAGCACGGCTACACTGAAATGTACGTGCCATACCTTGTGAACTCTGACAGCCTATTTGGTACTGGCCAGTTGCCTAAATTTGGTAAAGACCTATTCCACACTGAGCCGCTTGAAGAGAAAGTGAACGACGAAGAGCCGCGTAAACTGTCGCTTATCCCAACAGCAGAAGTACCAGTGACCAACATGGTCCGTGACACCATTTCTGATGAAGCAGATCTGCCACTTAAGATGACAGCGCATACACCATGTTTCCGCTCTGAAGCGGGTTCTTATGGTCGCGATACTCGCGGTCTCATTCGTATGCACCAATTTGATAAAGTTGAGCTAGTACAAATCACTAAGCCAGAAGATTCAATGGATGCGCTCGAAGAGCTAACTGGCCACGCTGAGAAAGTGCTTAAGTTGTTAGAACTGCCTTATCGTAAAGTTGTACTGTGTACAGGTGACATGGGCTTTGGTTCTCGTAAAACCTACGATCTTGAAGTGTGGGTTCCAGCTCAAGAGACTTACCGCGAAATCTCATCATGTTCAAACATGTGGGACTTCCAAGCTCGTCGTATGCAAGCGCGTTTTCGTCGTAAAGGTGAGAAGAAGCCTGAGCTTGTTCATACACTCAATGGTTCTGGTCTTGCCGTTGGTCGTACTATGGTTGCAATTCTCGAAAATAATCAACAAGCCGATGGTCGCATCGAAATCCCAACAGTGCTTCAGAAGTACATGGGTGGCGTGACGCACATCGGTTAAGTTAAGGTTGAAACAATGCAAAGCGGCTCAGTGAGCCGCTTTTTTTGTACCTTAATTTTGTAGTAAGAAATATAAACAATTGATTTTTATAATTTAAATTTTAACGTCAACAATAGTTTACTCAAACGATAATAGGCAACTGGTTGCTTATTATCGTTTAGCGATTATGTTTGTAGTGAAACCACAACACTGAAAGGGAACATCAATGAACAACATAATACGCAATGTCACTCTGGCTTACTCTTGTCTCATTTCTTCGCTGGCGTACGCGCAAACAGAATTACCTGTGATTGCAGAAGAAATACCGTTGGCGTTATCTTCTCATCAATCAGAATCGACGGTCATGGAAATACAACATCATGGTGCAGAGTTCATAAAAATTCACTTCAAGAATTTGATATTACCTCGGGGCAGTTTGATTCGATTAATGTCCAGTGATGGCTCGGAAACGGTTGAATATACCGAAAGTCAACAAGAGTGGTTTGCGCAATCACTATTTGGTGATTCGGTGAAGATTGAATTAGTGCCTAATGCCGAAGGACAACTGGGGCAGTATGATATTGATTATTTTATGGCAGGTAATGAAAAGGCGATAGCTTTCGAGCCGAGCAGTACTATGCTATCGACGTGTGGAGTGAATGAACGCAAAGACGTTGCTTGTTGGCAAGATACGCATCCAGAGCAAGTGGCATGGTCTAATCCTGTAGCACGGCTGCTGATCAATGGCCGTAGCCTTTGTACGGCTTGGCGGGTTGGGCCAGATAATAAACTCTTTACCAATAACCATTGTGTTGGCAGTGAGTCTGAGCTTAGAAACACCGAGGTATGGTTTAACTATCAACGTAATACATGTGGTGGAGCATTGTCGACAACGGTAAAAGTGATGGGTAACGAGCTATTTAGTACCGATTATACCTTGGACTATACCTTGTTCTCTGTTGATGATTTTAGCAAGATTGAATCATTTGGTTACTTAGGCTTAGATGCGTCTGAACCAGTATATGGCAACGGTATCTATATTCCTCAGCATGGTGCCGGAAACCCCAAAGAGCTTGCAATAGAAAGTGATCAAAATGGCTCGGGTTTATGCCAAGTCGATATTGCTTCTACCAACGGGCGTGGTGCGGGGACAGATACTGGCTACTTCTGCGACACGATCGGTGGTTCATCCGGCTCTCCAGTGTTGAACTCTTCAGACAATAAAGCGATTGCACTTCATCACTTTGGTGGTTGTGAAAACCAAGGGGTCAAGATCAGCAAAATTTGGCCTAAGGTCGCGACATTCTTTAATAATACCTTACCTGAAGGCTCTGTTGGTCAATCGGTGCCTAGCGTTGAAGAGCTTATTCCAGGCACACCCATTTCAGCAATAGCCTTGTCGAAAGGGGAACAACGTATGTTGGTCGTTAAGGCCAAAAATAGAACCTCGCCACTGACTATTAGTATCAGTTCAGGTACAGGAGACGCCGATTTGTATGTGCGTTCAGGTAGCGAACCTACCACTGGTGCTTACGATTGTAGACCGTATCGATCTGGCAATAATGAAACGTGTTCTGTTTCATCGTCTGATGAGGATCTCTATATCATGCTAAAAGCATTCAACAGTTTTTCTGGTGTTGTATTACGCGCAACTGAAAACTAGTGTTTCGGAGCTAGGGAGAGAGTGTCGGCTCTCTAGCTCAATTGTTTTTAAGTTTATGATTTATAATAATATTTATCTTTATTGATGATTCAGTGACAAACCTAGCTTACACCTTAAGAGAAAACGAACAGTTCTCGTTACTAGTATAATTACCCTAACTTTAAAGGGCTTTAAAAATCCATGGAGAGGATAATGAAATACACAAAAACGTTGTTGGCAATGGCTTTAATGTCGGCATATTGCAATGCCTATGCTGAAGATAAAGTATGGATCTCGATTGGCGCAGATGCTGCAGATACCGTCATGCACTCGGGGGCTCAATCACTGTTGCCACATTCACTCGCAAGCAGTGGAAAGGTTTGGGTTGGTGAAGTGGCCACCGAAGAGTTAGCCGAGTTATCGCACAATATGCATGAAGAGCATAACCGTTGCGGTGGTTACATGGTGCATGCATCCGCGCAAAGTGCGATGGCTGCAAGCGCGATGCCGCAAACCTTGGCGAATTTTGTTGTGCCTACACCATCACAGCAAACCACAGTCAATGCTTGGTTACCCCAGATAAGTGCCAGTCAAATAACCAATACCATTAGTTCGTTAACCAGCTTCAATAACCGTTTCTATACCACCACATCAGGTGCGCAAGCGTCCGATTGGATTGCTAGTGAATGGCGTGCGTTGACCTCGCAGCTCTCTAGTGTCAATGTCGAGCAAGTCACTCATTCAGGATACAATCAAAAATCGGTGGTGTTAACTATCCTAGGTAGCGAAACTCCCGATGAATGGATCGTGGTCGGTGGGCATTTAGATTCAACCGTAGGCGCCCGTACCAACGAGCAATCTATCGCCCCAGGAGCCGATGATGA
Source organism: Vibrio sp. NH-UV-68 (assembly GCF_042940635.1). Classification (NCBI taxonomy): domain Bacteria; kingdom Pseudomonadati; phylum Pseudomonadota; class Gammaproteobacteria; order Vibrionales; family Vibrionaceae; genus Vibrio; species Vibrio sp. NH-UV-68. The sequence goes on along the minus strand of NZ_CP134975.1, from coordinate 2,108,948 downwards.
TGCGTCGGGTATCGCCAGTGTCAGTGAAATCATTCGTGTACTCAGTGAGAACAACTTCCAACCGAAGCGTTCAGTCGCCTTTATGGCGTATGCGGCGGAAGAAGTGGGGCTAAGAGGGTCTCAGGATATTGCCAATGCATATAAGGCTCAGGGAAAGAACGTCGTTTCTGTACTGCAATTGGATATGACGAACTATCAAGGGTCTCAACAAGATATTGTTTTTATCACTGACTACACCGATAGTAATTTGACCCAATTTCTTGCCAACTTGATTGATGAATATATCCCTAGTCTAACCTATGGCTACGATCGTTGTGGTTATGCATGTTCAGATCATGCTTCTTGGACGAATGTCGGTTATTCTGCCGCAATGCCGTTTGAGTCGAAGTTTAATGATTACAATCCCAAGATTCACACCGCACAAGACACGCTAGCCAACTCAGATCCAACAGGAGAGCATGCAGAAAAGTTCGCTAAACTGGGTTTATCGTATATTGTCGAAATGGCTAATGCCGACTCAAAACCGCAACCCGATGACACTGTGCTAATCGATGGCGTAGAAAAAACTAACCTGAGCGGCTCGCGCTCAAGTCAAAAGCGCTACACCTTTGAGCTAAAGGGGCAGCAGAGTCTAAACATTCAAACTACAGGGGGCACGGGTGATGTTGATTTATACGTTAACTATGACTCTGAGGTATCGACGTCGAATTGGGATTGTCGCCCTTATCGTAGTGGCAACCAAGAAACGTGTACGTTTACCCAAGCTCAACCGGGTGCGTACCATGTGATGTTAGACGGTTACAGAGCTTACAGCGGCGTATCACTCAAGGCATCCACTCAATAAGCACCAATCACAGAGGCGAGTAATTCGCCTCTGTGGCTTGCTGATTATTTGTTTTGATACGCCTTAATAAGTACCGATGTATCCATTCGTCCCAATCCTTGTGCTTGCAGTGATTGATACATTGCATCGACTTGTTGAGTCATAGTCAAATCTAGATTGTTTTTCTCGGCTTCATTGAGACATATCCCTAAGTCTTTACGCATCCAATCAATCGCAAAGCCAAAATCAAACTCGCCACGTGACATAGTCACGGCGCGGTTTTCCATCTGCCAAGAACCAGCAGCACCATGTTTAAGCACGTTAACAACCTGCTCTACATCAAGATTTGCTGATTGAGCAAGTTGAAGTGCTTCGCTCAAACCCTGTAAGATCCCGGCAATGCAGATTTGATTGACCATTTTGCAGCGTTGACCTTGGCCATTAGCACCAAGCAGCACCGCTTGTTTGCCATAAGCATCGAAGAGTGAAGAGAGGGCTGCAAATACGCTAGGTTCGCCACCGCACATAATGGTTAGCGCACCATTTTCGGCGCCCGCTTGACCGCCAGAGACAGGAGCATCGACAAAATGAACCCCTTTCTCTGCACAAGCTTGCGCGATCTCTTGCGCCAGTTCGGCAGAGGTGGTGGTATGATCAACAAGGATTGAACCTGCTTTCATCCCCGCAAGAACGCCCTCTTGGCCGAAAACAACGCTACGAACATCGTCGTCATTGCCAACGCAGATAGCAACCGCATCGCACTCCTTTGCTGCCGCATGTGGGGTGTTTGCAGACTTACCACCGAATTCATTTGTCCATTGAATTGCTTTGGACTCAGTGCGGTTATAAACGCGAGTATCAAATCCCGCTTTCGCTAAGTGGCCCGCCATTGGGTACCCCATAACACCTAAGCCAATAAAAGCGACATTGTTAATTTCCATCATTGCTCTCCCTAAATAATGATTGCCAATCCTCTGATCAACAACCTTTTACGTCAAGTGTAAAAAAACCGGCCTGAGCCGGTTTGTATATCATTGTCTGTTAAATTGTCATCTCGCCGCGCAGCACTTGCTGCATTTTGACTTTGACTTGCTCGTAGCTTAGACCTTGACTCAATAGGTAGTGAAGTTTCGCCAGTGCCGCTTCTGGCGTCATATCATAGCCACTGATCACTCCGGCTTCAGCCAACGCACAACCTGTCGCGTAGCCACCCATATTGACTTTTCCTGCGAGACATTGAGTTAAGTTAACCACGATAACACCGCGCTGTGAGGCATCTTTAAGGTGCGCCAGCAGTTCTGGGTTTTGCGGTGCATTACCGACACCAAAGGTGAGTAAAATCATGGCGTTAACCGGTTGAAGTAGAGTGTTACGAATCACTTCATGGGAAATGCCTGGATACATGGTGATCACACCGATTGGCTGTGGCGTGATGTCATGCACGGTAAAGTCACCATCGGGTTTTGCATCCACTTTAATATCATTGCTGATTTGAATGTTAATCCCGGCTTCCAGCAACGGCGGCAAGTTTGGAGAAGTGAAAGCATTAAAACCATCGGCGTGCGATTTGGTGCTGCGGTTACCGCGCATTAGCTTATTATTGAAAAACAGAGTGACTTCATTGATTGGGTAATTCGCGGCGATATGCAAAGCATTAAGTAAGTTGGCTTGGCCGTCAGAGCGCAGTTCCGCAAGGGGAATTTGCGAGCCAGTGACAATAACTGGTTTCGCGAGGTTCTCTAACATAAATGATAAAGCAGAGGCGGTGTACGCCATGGTGTCGGTACCATGCAAAATTACAAAGCCATCGTATTTATCGTAGTTATGACGAATATCATCAGCGATTTGCTGCCAATCTGCCGGAGTCATGTCAGATGAATCAATCAGCGGTTCGTACTCGTGAATAGTGAACTCTGGCATTTCAGGGCGATGAAACTCAGGCATGCTTGCGAGTTGTTTTTCCATGAAGCCTGCTACTGGCACATAGCCGTGGTCATGGGATTTTTGCATGCCAATGGTACCGCCAGTGTAAGCGATATAAATATGTTTTCTAGCCATTGCTTGAAACCGGTTATTTTGTAGGGGAACAGAGCGACGAATTATAACGTAATCGAGGCCAATAAAAAGGGGGATTTCGCACAGGAATCCCCCTTAATTATTGACTGCTCAGCAGTGCAGTGATGTTTGTCGACTAGTGTTATTGAATCTGACAGTTAAGGCAGAATGCGTAGTGACCTTTAGGGTCATTGAAGCTTTGTAGCATATCGGCATCTTGTAACACTTGAGTGGCGATCGGCTGTAGCGCTGCTGGTAGATAGCTATTTACATCAAAACCAAATTTAACCTGAACTTGATTGATGAAGTCTTGGATAAACTGCTGTGCGGGTGACAGAGGCTCTTCAACCCAGTACAGGTTGTATTGTTCAACATCGGCAAGTTGAGCGGCTAACGCAACCGCATCATCAAAATCACCGATTTTATCGATTAAGCCTAATTTAAGCGCATCTTGGCCAGTCCATACACGACCTTGCGCGATATCGTCTACTTGTTGCAGCGGGATGTCTCGTGATTGACTCACTAAGCCAATAAAGCGGCTGTAGCCATGCTCGATGCCCATTTGGAAAGCCTCGGCTGCCCCTGCAGATAATCCGGTGGTAATACCGACATCTGAGAATGGAGAGGTGCCGATACCATCAGTATAGATACCGAGTTTGTTTAAGCCTTTTTCAAAGGTAGTGATAACACTGAAGATACCAATCGAGCCAGTCAATGTTGTTGGTTGAGCGACAATGCTGTCTGCACTCATGGAAATCCAGTAACCGCCCGATGCCGCGAGACTAGACATTGACACCACAACCGGTTTTCCGGCCTCTTTTAATGCATCGACTTCGTTACGTATTACCTCTGAAGCAAAAGCGCTCCCGCCCGGGCTATCAACGCGCAATACCACGGCTTTGACTTTGTCATCCGTACGAGCTTGGCGTAGCAGTGCCGCGACAGTATCTCCACCAACCGTACCACGTGGTTGAGAGCCATCCATGATCGCGCCACTTGCCACCACCACTGCAATATCATCGTTGGCGAGGTTAAAATCAGGTGTCATTGTGGTGAGGTATTGGTAGTAATCGACATGGTTATAGCTGTCTTCACCATTGCTACCAAACACTTCCATTAGCGCTTTACGAACTTGTTGGCGAGTGGCAAGGGTATCGACCAATCCTACGTTCAGCGACAGAGCAGCTAAATCTCCGTTGTTTTGCTTGAGTAAGGCTAAAAATTTGTCCATGTCAGGAGTTAAGGCGTCAGGGGCAAGTTGACGGTTAGAAGCGACATCATCAATGTAGGAACCCCACAGTTGACCTAACCAATTAGAAGCGGACTCTTTGGCCGCTTCTGACATGTTATCGCGCACAAAAGGTTCAATTGCCGACTTGTAGGTGCCAACTCGGAAAACGTGAGTGTTAACGTCGAGGTTCTCTAACAAGGTTTTGTAATACATCGAATAGGCGCTGTAACCTTTAAGCATGACCGCGCCATCGGGTGCCAGGTAGATCTTATCAGCGTAACTGGCCAAATAATATTGGCTCTGATTATACATATCCCCAACCGCGTAAATCGGTTTGCCAGAGGCTTTGAACTCGTTCAGTGCTTTAGCAATGTAGCGCAGTTTGGTTAAATTCGTTTCTGGCATGTCGCTCAGTGCTAATACGATGCCGCTGACCTTATTGTCATCTTTGGCGTGGCGAATCGTATCGACTATCTCGAACAGCACATTCTCTCTAGGTAGGTCTTGACCGAACAAAGAGCCAGTTACAGAGTCCATTGGGTTAACATAACTTGATTGTTCAACAATCGGCCCAGAAATATTAAGAATCAACGCTGATTTAGTCGGTACGGTAGGAACCGGCGTTTCAGCGCTAGTGTAAAGGAAATAGATAGCGCCGATACTGGCTAGGAAAACCAGATTGACGAGAGCAATACGTACAAAGGAGAGTAGTTTCCACACCCCTTTAAAAAGCATGCCAATAAACTTAAAAATATTTTTCATTATGTCTCCGCTGCGTATTGCGCAGTTTAAGGCTTATTCGCTGTAAGACCTTATAAAATCAGATAAGTTACATCCTACTCAAACTCGTATAGCCAAACAACTGTTAGATTGATCGGTGTTACAAAAATGTAAACGAATGTTTGATTTTTAATTACGATGATTTTATTGTGGTCAGACCACAATAAGAAAAGAGTTAAGTGATGTCTGCCATGTACCCAAATCTACTTAAGCCATTAGACCTTGGATTTACTCAACTACGTAATCGAGTGCTGATGGGCTCAATGCACACTGGTCTCGAAGAGCACAAAGAGGGGCTAGGTAAGCTGGCTGCTTTCTATGCAGAGCGCGCGAAAGGCGGCGTTGGCCTTATTGTTACTGGTGGTTTTTCACCTAATTTACGTGGGCGACTGCATCCGTTCAGCGCTGAGTTCAGTAAACCAAAGCATGCTAAGGCACATAAGGTAGTCACTCAAGCTGTGCACGAGCACGGTGGCAAAATCGCATTGCAATTACTGCATGCTGGTCGTTATGCGATGCACCCTTTCGCCCAAAGCGCTTCTGCGATTAAAGCGCCGATTGCCCGTTTTGCGCCAAGCGAAATGAGCAGTCGTCAAATTAGGAGTACGATTGACGCTTTTGCTAACAGCGCTTCGCTCGCTCAGTTGGCCGGTTACGATGGCGTCGAAGTCATGGGCTCAGAAGGCTACTTGCTCAACCAGTTTATCTGTAAACGCACCAACATGCGTTACGACGATTGGGGCGGCAGCTATGAAAATCGCATCCGCTTTCCACTCGAAGTGGTCAAAGCCATTCGTCAGGCGGCTGGCGATGACTTTATCATCATCTTCCGCCTCTCTATGCTAGATTTAGTCGAAGAGGGCAGTACATTTGATGAAGTCGTTACACTGGCAAAAGAGTTAGAAAAAGCAGGTGTTACCATCATTAATACCGGCATTGGTTGGCATGAAGCACGTATTCCTACTATTGCCACTCAAGTTCCGCGCGGTGCGTTTACTTGGGTAACAGAAAAAGTGCGACCACATGTTAAGGTGCCGATTGTGACCTGTAATCGAATCAATACGCCAGAAGAGGCTGAAAACATTCTGGCCAGCGGTCATGCCGATATGGTATCGATGGCGCGTCCGTTCCTAGCTGATCCACATTTTGTCATCAAAGCTGAACAGAACCAATCGCCACTGATCAACACCTGTATTGGTTGTAACCAAGCGTGTCTTGATAATGTCTTCAAAGGCAAACGAGCAGGGTGTTTAGTCAATCCGTTGGCTTGTCGAGAGACGGAACTTGTCGTCACCGAGGCCGCGACCAAGAAAAATATTGCCGTTGTAGGCGCAGGTCCAGCGGGGCTAGCCTGCGCGACCACGTTAGCCGAGCGTGGCCATCAGGTCGATTTGTTTGAGCGCAATGACCGTATCGGAGGCCAATTCCGTTTGGCAATGCAAATTCCAGGTAAAGAAGAATTCAGAGAAACGATTCGCTATTTTGCCAATCGTATTGACCAAACCGGAGTTAAATTGCACCTTGAAACCGAAGCGGATTATGACCTACTGGCAGAGTATGATGAAGTGGTGATGGCGTCTGGGGTTGAGCCGCGTAAAGTCAATATTCAAGGTTTAGATACCCCGGATAAAGTGGTTGATTATCAAACGCTGATCAAAGAGAAAACCTTTGTCGGTAACAAGGTTGCGATTGTTGGCGCTGGTGGAATTGGTGTTGATGTCGCGACAATGTTGACTGAGCCAGTCGGGCATAATTTGGACGATTGGCTGCACGACTGGGGAATCGACAAAGAGATAGCTTACCCAGGAGGACTTTACCCTTACCCAGATTCAGTCAGCGAAAAAACCGTCTGGGTGCTGCAGCGTCGTAAAGGGCGTGTCGGTAAAGGGCCAGGCAAAACCACAGGCTGGATCCACAAACGTACGTTGGAAAAACGCGGCGTCAACCTATTGGGTGGCGTGAGCTATGACCAAATAGACGAGCAGGGACTGCATATTACTATTGATGATAAGCCACAACTGCTTGATGCCGATAAAGTGGTTATTTGTGCAGGGCAAGAATCTGTGCGCCCATTTGAAAGTCAATGGCCCCTGCTAGGTGATAAGTTACACGTGATTGGCGGTGCCGATTATGCGGGTGAATTAGACGCGGTGCGCGCGATCAAGCAAGGCGTTGAACTCGCAGTTAAACTGTAATTGCAAATCAATGACAAAGGCTTCCGAGCGGAAGCCTTTGTTTTTTGGAGGCGTTACAAAATGACGGTTTTATTGCCGTAGACAAAGACATGGTCATTAAGCACTTTATTGAGTGCTTTACTTAGGACATTTTTTTCGACGTCACGGCCTGCTTGGGCCATATCTTGAGCGCTAAAGTTATGATCGACCGGAATGACGTCTTGTTTGATGATCGGGCCTTCATCAAGATCATTGGTCACGAAGTGCGCGGTTGCACCAATGATCTTTACGCCACGCTCATACGCTTGTTGATAAGGTTTCGCCCCGATAAACGCAGGTAAAAAGCTGTGGTGAATGTTGATGATTTTATGATGATACTTTTCAACAAAAGAGGGGGTGAGGACACGCATATACTTGGCCAAGACTAAGTAATTCGGTTGATACTGTTCAACCACTGCCAGCAGTTTCTTCTCGTGCTCTTCACGATTTAAGCCTTGATGCGAAACATGATGGTAAGGAATGTCGAAGCGCTCAGTGAGGCTCTGTAATTTGTCGTAGTTGCCGACGACTGCCGCGATTTCTACATCAAGGCTCCCATCGTAATTCTTCATTAAAATATCACCTAAGCAGTGTGCTTCTTTGGTGACGAGAATAACGATGCGTTTACGGTCTGAACCAATCAGTTGACGCTTAGTTCCTTGTGGCAGTGCTTGATCAAGATCGGCCAGAAAGGTGGTATCGTTAAAATAGCCTTCAAGCTCAGTGCGCATGAAAAAGTGCCCACTGGTATTATCGACAAATTCGTTGTTGTGTACGATATTGAGTTGGTGTTTGTAACAGATATTGGTGATCTTAGCGATAAGACCGGGCGCGTCTGTACAGTGCGTCAGTAGTGTTTTCTTTTCCATTTGGTCAGAACTTCCGTGAATTATTTTTTTCGACTTGTGAATTTTTACAGGGGACTCGAACGGTGAGCTCTCCCTCATTATTGAAGCTACAATTAAACTAATATCGAAAAGGTTTCAACAAATAATCTAAGTTAACCGTTTGGCTTAGTGTTTTGTTTGAATTTTTTGCTCTGTTTAGCGTGTTTCTAGGTGGTATTTATGGATAAAGAGCTATTAGCCCGTAAGCTTTATTCTGAGCGTGTCAGTGCTCTAACTGGCGGAAAAGAATTAGACGAAGAAATTCTCGATCAAATGTGGGAAAATAAAACATCCCCAAGTGAGGCGGCACGCGCAATGACAGAAGTAGAGCCAGGTGGCTTTTCTGGTCCTGCGTGGCTAAGTCGTTACCTTAATAAACGTTAACCTTGTCAAATTGCTCGGGCGTGAAAATCTCATTCGCGCCTTGGTATGAAAGCTGCCATAATTACCCACCTCTTGTTCAACCTCATACTGTTTCATGATTTCAAAGACCTTCTCGGCGCAGGGAGCGCTAGGTAAAGCGATTCCGGGCTTTCAACCGCGTCAGGCGCAAGTCGATATGGCCGAATCGGTTGCCAAGGCGATTAAAGAGCAGACCCAAGTGGTGGTCGAAGCTGGAACAGGTACAGGCAAAACCTTTGCTTATGTGGTTCCTGCATTGCTGAGTGGCAAGAAAGTCATTATCAGTACAGGTTCGAAAAATCTCCAAGAGCAACTTTTCCATCGTGACTTGCCGTTAATGATCGACGCATTAGGCTTTTATGGCCAAGTGGCGTTATTAAAAGGGCGTGCGAACTACTTGTGTCTTGATCGTTTAAGTCGCCAGATGGTCGAAAGTCACAATCAAACCTCCGATCCAACATTGCTTAGCCAGTTGGTCAAAGTTCGCAGTTGGGTCTCAGAAACCAAAAGTGGCGATTTGGGTGATTGCGATGCGATTGCTGAAGATAGCCCAATTATTCCCACCATTACCTCAACTAACGATAATTGCTTAGGTAAAGAGTGCCCAAGTTACCAAGATTGCTTTGTGCTTAAAGCGCGCAAACGGGCGTTAGACGCCGACGTGGTTGTGGTCAATCACCACCTGTTTTTGGCCGATTTGGCGATCAAGGAAACGGGTTTTGGTGAACTGATCCCTGAAGCAGAAGTGTTTATCTTTGATGAAGCCCATCAGTTACCTGATATTGCCAGCCATTACTTTGGTCAATCCTTGTCGAGTCGTCAAATTCAAGATCTGAGTAAAGATATCGAAATTGCGTATCGTACTGAAGCTAAGGATATGCGTCAGTTACAGAAGGCGGGTGAAAAACTGTTGCAAACCGCCATGGACTTAAGAATTGTATTGGGTGAACCGGGTTTTCGTGGTAACTGGCGTGAAGCACTGGCTTCACCCTCGATCGGCCGCGAGTTAAGGCGGTTGGAAGAGACGCTAGAGTTTGTCATCGAAGTGCTTAAATTAGCGCTCGGTCGCAGCCAATTACTCGATAGTGCCTTTGAACGTGCTAATACAATTAAGGCACGTCTTGACCGAGTTTGTGACGTATCGATTACCGGTTACTCATATTGGTATGACACCACCCCTCGGCATTTCAGTTTACACATTACGCCGCTCAGTGTGGCCGATAAGTTTCATGAACAGATCGAGATGAAACAAGGCGCGTGGATTTTTACTTCAGCGACATTGGCGGTTAATAATGATTTTGGCCATTTTACTTCCCGGTTAGGTTTGAAACCTCAAGCGCAGATGTCATTACCAAGCCCATTTGATTACCAAAGTCAGGCGCGCTTGTGTGTTCCTCGCTATCTACCTGAGCCCAATAGTCCTGGAATGGCTGAAAAGTTAGTGACGATGTTGAGCCCGGTGATTGAACAAAACCAAGGACGATGTTTTTTCTTATGTACCTCTCACAGTATGATGAAAGAGCTGGGAGAACGCTTTAGGCAAACCTTGACTGTGCCGGTGCTGATGCAAGGCGAAACCAGTAAACAGAAAACCCTCGCTGAGTTTATGGAGCTTGGTAATGCGTTACTGGTCGCCACAGGTGCATTTTGGGAGGGGATCGATGTTAGAGGTGATGCCCTTAGCTGTGTTATCATCGACAAATTGCCGTTTACCGCCCCCGACGATCCTTTGCTTAAAGCACGTATCGAAGATTGCCAATTAAAAGGCGGTGACCCTTTTGCTCAAGTTCAGATCCCCGATGCGGTGATCACTTTAAAGCAAGGGGTTGGACGACTGATACGCGACAAAAAAGATAAAGGCGCGCTGATTATTTGCGATAATCGCTTAGTCACTCGCGACTACGGTGGAGTATTTATTGCGAGCCTACCGCCGATACCACGCACAAGAGATTTGGCTGTGGTACAAGACTTTCTTGAACATCAATCACACATCAATAATTAGAGATATCAATGAGTGTAAAGATCCTTGCTCTAGATACAGCAACTGAAAACTGTTCGGTTGCTCTTTTAGTCGACGACAAAGTATATGTGCGCAGTGAAATTGCACCGCGCGATCATACAAAGAAAATCCTACCTATGGTCGATGAGGTGCTGAAAGAAGCCGGTTTGACCTTGACTGATCTCGATGCATTGGCATTTGGACGTGGACCTGGCAGCTTCACTGGAGTACGGATTGGCATTGGTATTGCACAAGGTTTATCATTTGGCGCTGATTTACCCATGATAGGTATTTCAACGTTAGCAGCTATGGCACAAGGCGCTTACCGTAAACATGGCGCAGAGCAGGTTGCAACAGCGATTGATGCGCGCATGAGTGAAGTGTATTGGGCACGCTATCTTCGTCAAGAAGATGGCACTTGGTTGGCAGTGGATGAAGAGGCTGTGCTCCCGCCTCAGTTAGTGGCACAAAACAGTCACTCTGATGAGCATCAATGGTATAGCGCAGGAACAGGTTGGCAGGCATACTCAGAGGTACTTGGCCAAGTCAAGTTTGCCACTCAACAGAGCGAGGTGCTGTTTCCTGATGCGGAAGATATTGTTCAACTGGCAAAGTTTGAGCTAGCGAAAGGCAATACCATCGATGCAGAGCAGGCGAGCCCAGTTTATCTTCGTGATACTGTTGCATGGAAGAAGTTGCCTGGCAGAGAGTAACTGAGTCATACGACTCTTAAGATAAGCGGATAGTATGGTATTAATTAACGGATTACCTCCTTCGATTCCTGGCCCCAACCGAGCGAATAAGGCCAACAAAAAGAATGAGGCAAATAAGTCGCAAAACCAGTCACCAGTTAGTCAACCTAGTAAGGTGGCAAACGCGGTGGCCCATTCTATCCGTCACGTTAACGAGTCTGATATTCATAAAGCGCAAGTACAATATGATCTGCCTGAAGGGCGAGGTCGCAAAGCCATGCAAGAGTACCTTAACGTGTTGAATCAGAACAAGCGCGAGGAACTTTCTCAGATGCTTGGTGTCGATATTTATATCTAAACCGCTACGTAAGTTTAAGTTTTCGATGAATAAATACACATCCCAGCTACTGATCGCCTTTTTGGGCCTGTTTACCCTCAGTGCCTGCAGTACGCTTCCAGATAGCCTTAAATCAGATAACCCTAATATCATCTCTGACTACCAAACTTGGCAAGCGAACCCTGACTCATCAAGTCAAGTGCGCTTGGGTGGTGTCATTGCCAAAGTGACTAACCTTGAGCAGAAAACTCGAATTGAAGTCGTCAACCTACCAATAAGTTCTGCGGGCAAGCCGGATATTAATCAAGAGCCGCAAGGGCGTTTTGTGGCCTATGTTGAAGGTTTTGCTGATCCTGTTACCTTGTCAGAAGGTCGTCTCATCTCGCTGATTGGTGAGAGCAAAGGGCGCGAAAAAGGCTTGGTTGGAGAGTATCAATATGACTTTCCAGTGATGAAAGTCAATGGTCTCCATCTTTGGCGAGTGGAAGAACGGGTTATAGTTCATGAGATAAACAGCTATTTAGATCCCTGTTTTGGTCTCTACTGTCGAGACTCAAATTTTAGCAGCGGATATGGCAAAGTGATCAAAGAAGTGAAGTAATGCGGGTAGAAAGATGTCACAGCATCGATGCCGTGCAGATAGCAACGATAGAATATGGCGAGAGCTCTAACGCGGATGTTTCGTTGCTATTCATCCATGGCTGGTTAGATAACGCCGCCAGTTTTGAGACAGTGATGTCTGAGTTACATGCACTTCAACCCTCATTGCATCTTTGCGCAATCGATTTACCTGGGCACGGCCTGTCGAGCCACAAAGATAGCCACAATTTCTACCCATTTCATGACTATATAGATGATGTTTACCGACTATTGGCTAAGTTATCACCAAACAGACTGGTGTTAGTAGGTCATTCTCTTGGTGCTTTGATTGCAAGTTGCTATAGTGCCGCCTTTCCTGAGCAAATTAGCGGATTAGTTCAGATAGAAGGAAATGGGCCTTTAGCCGAAGAACCTCATTTAAGCGTGTCACGTCTACGCGATGGGGTACTGAGCCGACAACGAATTCGTCGTAAACCCGTTCGCACTTTAACATCGCCGCAACAAGCGATACAAAGACGAGCGAGAGTGAATGACATCGACAGCGATTTAATTGCCCCTGTTGTGTATCGCGGTATACGTCAATGTGATTCTGGTTGGCAGTGGCGGCACGATAGTAAGCTGCAAAGTCAGTCACTGTATCGAATGTCATTCCAACACGCTGACACCTTTCGTCAGCATGTCTTGTGCTCACAATTGATTATTCTCGGTGAGCAGGGTTTTGAATCTTTGCAATCAATATCAATCGATGCTCGCGCCTCCACGCAAATAGAGTGGATTCACGGCGGCCATCATTGTCATCTGCAAGCTCCTTCTAGAGTAGCTAGTCTAATTTTTGGCTTAGTTAACAAAATTTAAACAAGTGTTTGAGTGTTTCGTGCCCAAACCGCCGCCCTGTGCTGTAATAGTCGAGTTTGAAAATAGAGCTTTTCACATTGATGACAGCCAGTTAATTTCGAGGAGTTTTACCGTGGATAAACCTTGGTTATCGCGTTATCCAAGTGATGTGCCAGAGCACATCAACCCAGATCAATACCCATCTTTAGTCGAGATGTTTGAACAGTCAGTACAAAAGTTCGCTGACCAGCCTGCATTTATGAATATGGGCTCGGTAATGACTTTCCGTAAGTTAGAAGAGCGCAGCCGTGCCTTTGCAGCCTACTTGCAAAATGATCTTAAATTAAAGAAAGGTGACCGTGTTGCCTTGATGATGCCCAACCTGCTCCAGTACCCAGTGGCGCTGTTTGGTGTGCTGCGCGCTGGCCTGATCGCGGTCAATGTCAACCCACTTTATACGCCTCGAGAGCTAGAACATCAGCTTAATGATGCGGGGGCAACGACTATAGTGATCGTATCAAACTTTGCCAATACGTTAGAGCAAATCGTTGATAAAACACCCGTTAAACATGTTGTCCTGACCAGTCTTGGTCAAATGTTACCCCGAGCGAAAGGTACGTTAGTCGATTTCGTGGTTAAGTACGTCAAAGGCATGGTGCCAAAATATGACTTGCCGGGTGCAATCTCAATGCGTCAGGCGCTGCATAAAGGGCGTCGTCTCCAGTACGTTAAGCCGTTTATGTCGGGCGAAGATATCGCTTTCCTACAATATACTGGCGGAACGACCGGTGTTGCCAAGGGAGCGATTCTTACTCACCGTAATATGATTGCGAACGTTTTACAGGCTAAAGGCGCTTATGGTCCGGTGTTGTCTGAAGGGCGTGAACTGGTTGTGACGGCACTGCCGCTTTATCACGTGTTTGCACTAACGGTGAACTGCTTACTGTTTATTGAAATGGGTGGACAAAACTTACTGATCACCAACCCACGTGATATCCCAGGTTTTGTTAAAGAGCTACAGAAATATCCGTTTACCGCGATTACTGGTGTCAACACGCTATTTAATGCCTTGGTCAACAACGAAGACTTCCATGAACTTAACTTTAGCAAACTCAAGCTAGCGGTAGGTGGCGGTATGGCGGTTCAGCGAGCAGTTGCAGAGCAGTGGAAGAAAACCACAGGTATTCACCTACTAGAAGGTTATGGTCTGACAGAGTGTTCGCCATTAGTTGCTGGCAACCCTTACGATCTTGTCGACTACACTGGCGCGATTGGTTTGCCAGTGCCATCAACAGAAGTGCGTATTGTCGATGATGAAGGTAATCCGCTGGCGATGACAGAAGTGGGTGAGTTGCAAGTCCGTGGTCCTCAGGTGATGCAAGGTTACTGGCAGCGCCCTGAAGCGACTAAGGAAGTGATCAATACTGAAGGTTGGTTGTCTACTGGCGATATCGTTAAATTCGATGACGAAGGGTTGCTGTACATCGTCGACCGCAAAAAGGACATGATTCTTGTCTCTGGCTTCAATGTTTATCCAAATGAGATAGAAGATGTGATCGCTCTACATGGCAAAGTGCTTGAAGTTGCGGCGATTGGTCAGCCTCATGAGGTCTCAGGCGAATTGGTTAAAGTTTATGTGGTCAAGCGCGATCCGAGTTTAACCAAAGAAGAGATCATTGCGCACTGTCGTCAGCATTTAACCGGTTATAAAATACCGAAATTAGTTGAGTTCAGAGAAGACTTACCAAAAACCAATGTAGGTAAGATTCTACGCCGCGTACTGCGTGAAGAAAACGATGCTAAGCTTGCTCAATCTTCCCAAGAGTAACTCAGTTACCTGAGCAAGATAATCTGTTTGATGGTAGAATGCCGACTCATGTAGTCGGCATTTTTTGTTCGCCGCCAAAGACCGCTAATAGTGAGAAGTTAGTGAAATATCAGATTATTACCAAATCCGAACACCTCGACATCGTGATTAATCGTGCACGCGAAGCTGATGTCGTGATGCTAGATACCGAGTTTGTCCGTACCCGCACTTATTATCCGCAATTAGGCTTAATACAGCTGTTTGATGGTCAAGAGCTATCCTTGATAGATCCGACTGTTATCGATGATATGAGCGCTTTTATTCAACTGTTGCAAGATACCTCTGTGTTGAAAGTTCTCCATGCGTGTGGGGAAGATTTGGAAGTGTTTCACAATAGCTTTGGCTGTTTGCCATACCCAATGGTAGACACTCAATTGATGGCTGCTTTCTTAGGCCATGGCTTATCGACAGGCTTTGCCGCACTAGTCGCCGAGTACTTAAACGTTGACCTTGATAAAAGCGAGTCTCGAACGGATTGGCTTGCCAGACCTCTAACCCAGAAGCAATTAGAGTATGCAGCCGCTGACGTCTACTACCTTGAGCCACTATATCAACAACTGTTTGAGAAAATTACCCAAGCAGGCTGGTGGCAAGCGGTGCAGCAAGAAAGCGACTTACTCGCCAGTAAGCGCATTAAGAACCCGAATCCAGAGATGGCCTATCTCGATATCAAAGGGGCGTGGCAGTTAAAGCCGAGTGAGTTAGCGGTGTTGAAGCCATTAGCAACTTGGCGGCTAACCGAAGCGATTCGCCGCGATTTAGCGCTCAACTTTGTCTTTAAAGAAAACGATTTGCTGACCATTGCTCGAAAAGGCGTTCAAAGTCGCCAATTGATGGAGCAAGAGGGGATGGATATGCGCGCTGTGCAGCGTCATAGTGCACGTCTAATCTCATTAGTTAAATCAGCTAAGATGACAACGGCCGATGACTACCCAGAGCCAATAGAGCGCCTGATGGATGCTCAAGGCTATAAACAGACGTTCAAAATCCTTAAAGATGAAGTGAAGAAAGCTTCTCAAACCAGTGGATTGGCGACCGAGTTTTTAGCGTCAAAGAAACAGCTTAATCAGTTCATTAGTTGGGTATGGAAACAAGAACGTAATCCAGCGAAACTGCCTGATGTGATGCAAGGTTGGCGTCTTGAACTCTTTGGTAACAAGCTTAATAAATTGCTTTAAGCGACAGTAACTTGATACAAAAAGGGCTTCCAACTGGAAGCCCTTTTTTAGGTCTAGTGGTTAGCCTGCCAGTACGTCAGTGGCAACCTTGTAACTTGGATCTTCTTTCACGTTGATCTCGACTAAGCTGCCAGCTTTATCGAGTAGCTTACGACAGTCTTGACTCAAGTGACGTAAATGCAACGTTTTACCTTGCGCTGTGTAACGTTCAGCCAATGTCTCAATCGCTTCTATAGCCGAGTGATCGGTCACGCGCGAGTCAGCGAAGTCAACAATAACGTCTGCGGGGTCGCCGTGCGCATCAAAGATTTCGAGGAAGTTTGCCACTGAACCGAAGAAAACAGGGCCGTGGATTTTATACTCTTTCGAGCCTTCTTGGTTAATATGCGTATCGGCGTAGATATGCTTAGCATGTTGCCAAGCAAACATTAGTGCTGACACTATCACACCGACAAAGACGGCGATGGCAAGATCGGTCAGGACCGTAACCACAGTAACAAGAATGATAACGAAAAAATCTTGTTTTGGTACGCGACGTGCCAGTTTAAAGGTTGCCCACTCAAAGGTACCGATCACCACCATAAACATCACACCTACTAGCGCTGCAAGTGGGATCATTTCAATAAGAGATGATGCAAACAAGATGAAGAACAGTAGCGCTAATGCAGCAACGATACCAGATAGACGACCACGGCCACCAGAGTTTACATTGATCATCGATTGGCCAATCATTGCACAACCACCCATGGCACCGAACACTGAACAGGTCATGTTTGCCATACCCTGACCGATACACTCACGGTTAGATTGGCCACGACTATTGGTCATTTCATCAAGTACAGTCAACGTCAGTAGTGATTCAATCAGGCCGATAGCGGCAAGAATGATCGCATATGGCAGAATGATTTGTAGTGTTTCTAACGTAAATGGCACCATTGGAATTGAGAACGTTGGTAGGGAACCTGCAAGCGTTGCCGCTTCATCACCTGACATGGCACGCAAGAAGTCAACCACAGTGCGAGTTTCCAGATCTAAGCCAACAACCAGTGCCGTCACAGTGACAATCGCAGCCAATGATGACGGTATTGCCGTGGTGAACTTAGGTAAGAAATGAATGATTGCCATGGTCAAAGCGACTAAGCCGAGCATCAGAATCATTTGATCTTGTGGTAACCAAGTTAACAGGCCGTTGATGTCTGGCGCTTTGAATTGGCCAAGCTGAGCCAAAAAGATAACGATGGCCAAACCATTAACAAAACCGATCATCACTGGGTGAGGAACGATACGGATGAATTTACCAAGTTTGAATAAGCCTGCAGCAACCTGAAGGATACCTGCAAACATAACGGCGGCGAACAGGTATTGCACACCATGCGTGGCAACCAGTGACACCATGACGACAGCCATCGCGCCAGTCGCACCAGAGATCATGCCTGGACGGCCACCAAAAATAGAGGTGATAAGGCCGACGATAAAAGCGGCGTAGAGGCCGACCATAGGGTCAACACCAGCAACGAAGGCAAAAGCAACAGCTTCAGGAACCAAAGCGAGGGCAACGGTTAGGCCTGATAAAACATCATTCTTTACAGAGTGTTTAGAAAATTGAGGAAATTCGAACATATTTACTCAGTTTGGCTAAGTGTTTAGAAGTATTCTGAATTGCAACTTGTTGCCACTGGGTAAAAGTGCAATGTAAAAGAGCAGGTGAGCAATAAAACAATTCAGATCGAGTGGGCGCATGCTACAGAAAAGTGTGATTAAGTTCAAGATTGATACAAAGTTTGAGCAATATTTGTGACAAATAGATGTCGCACTTTATATAAGCTTTGTCGGCAATAGACGCTGTGATTGGAATGGGTAATAACGGTGTGACAAATAAAAAAACAGCCTCTTGTTTAAGAGGCTGTTTAATCGGGTTTACTCAGAGATTTAGTACTGAGGTTTGGTCATTGCTGCGCCCGCTTGACTACGCGCAACTTGACTACCTGCACCACGAGCGTCGTAACGCTCACCTTTAAGCGGTGCTGCCACAACAGTGACCTCTTTGACTTCAGTGTTACCTGAGGCTTTCGCCATCGGTGCTGAAGCGTGACCTTTAAGGTTCGGTGGTAGTACAATTTCTGTTTTCTCAGGCTTGCTAACTTCAACTTTCGTTTCGGCTTGCACTGGCTCAATTTCAACAGAAGCTTGCTCTGTTTCTACCGTTGTTTCTACTGTCACTGCTTCTACTACTGGCTGTACGGTTTCAATCGCAGCTTGTACGGTTTCGACCACAGGTTCAGTTGTTTCAACGGCTTCAACCGGAGCTTCAACGATTGGAGTGATTGGCGCAGTATCAACTACTGGCTCAACAATCGTGTCTTCACGGCGAACAATAACTTTACCCATTGCCATTTCAGGGCACGCGAATCCACCTAACGTTGGGCTCGTCATTTCAGCGTTATCGGCTGCAACTACAGGCTCAGTTTTTGGCTTCTGCTTTGGCGCTGGTTTGGTAATACCGTAACTTGGCATCACTTTACCCATTGCCATCTCAGGAGAAGCAACACCACCTTTGCGAAGGCGGAATGGGTTAGGGCGGCGATCGCGTCCGCGACGGCGGCGCTGGCCACTTGCACGCAGATGACGTGGTGAGCGACGGTTACGACGTTGTTTAGGTTGCTCTTCTGATTCAGCATCTTGTGCTGCTAGCGTTTTCTCTTCAACAGTATCCGCTTTTGCTTCAACTGCGATTTGTTTCGCTTTTTGCTCTGATTCAGCTTGCGCTACCTGATCTTTAACTCGAACTTGCTTCGTCATCTTACGACGTTGGCGACGCTCTTTAATTTTGACCGTTTTCTCTTCAACACGCTCTTTGCGTACTTCAGGTTGGTCACTTTGTTGAGCGTCGGTGGCAAGTTTCAGACCTTCTTCAGCGACTTTGCTTGCTTTAGCATCATCACGCTTATTGCGCGGTTCTTGCTTCGGCTTACGGTTTTGCTGTTTGTTGCGGTCGTTACCTTTCACTTCATCTGGTGTGTCGTCGCGAGGCGACGTTTTACGCTTGTTGTCGCGTTTCTCATCCGGTTTTTCGTTGCGAGTATCGCGGTTGTTACGACGACGATTATCGTTACGAGGACGACGATTGCGATTGTTGCGGTTACCTTCGCGACGCTCTTCTTTTTCTTTAGGTTGCTGTTCTTCCGGCTGTTTCTCTTCTTCTTTGGCAGAGCCAGACAAGAAGCCGCCTAACGCTTTCAAAAAGCGTGTTACTAGGCCTGGCTGTGATTCTTGCTCTGCAACAGTCGCCGCTTTTTTCTCTGGCGCTTTTTCTGGTGCTTTTGGCGCTATCGCTGTTGGCGCAGGAGCAGATTGACTTGGCGAGGCAAAACCTTTTAACGCTGGTTCTTCCAGACGCTTTGGTCTCGCTTCGCTTTCAACTGGCTCTTTACCTTCCGCTTCCTTCATCGCATCAATCTTTTGCGGTAGAAGATAAGACAGAAGATCGAACTCTTCGCCATCACGAACACGGACCACATCAAAATGCGGTGTTTCCATGTCAGAGTTTGGAACAACGGTAATCTTAACTTCTTGAATGCGTTCAATATGGTTAACTGAACGGCGTTTTTCGTTAAGTAAGTAAGAAGCGATAGGGACAGGAACAACCGCCAATACTTGGGTTGTGTTGTCTTTGAGTGCTTCTTCTTCGATAAGACGAAGTACAGACAGAGCTAGTGATTCATTGTCGCGAACGACACCGGTACCGGTACAGCGCGGACAGATATGATGACTCGCTTCTGCCAGTGATGGACTAAGGCGTTGACGTGACATTTCAAGTAGACCAAAACGAGAAATTCGGCCAATTTGAACACGAGCGCGGTCCATTCTTACTGAGTCGCGAAGACGGTTTTCAACTTCACGTTGGTGACGGACGGGTGTCATATCGATGAAATCGATAACAACAAGACCACCTAAGTCACGAAGGCGAAGCTGACGAGCAATTTCTTCTGCGGCTTCAAGGTTTGTGTTTAATGCTGTCTCTTCGATATCACCGCCTTTTGTTGCACGAGCAGAGTTGATATCAATAGAGGTTAAGGCTTCCGTTGGGTCAATAACTATTGAACCGCCAGAAGGCAAGCGCACTTCGCGTTGGAAAGCCGACTCGATTTGGCTTTCGATTTGGTAGTGGCTAAATAGTGGTACTTCGCCATCGTATTTCTTCACTCGACTCACGAAGTCAGGGCGAATTAGACGAATATGCTCAAGCGCACGTTCATAAATCGTGTTGCTATCGATCAGGATTTCGCCAATATCGCGACGTAAATAATCACGAATAGCGCGAACAATAACGTTACTTTCTTGGTGGATTAAGAAAGGTGCTGCATTGGTATCGGAGGCTTGTTTAATCGCGCCCCAATGGTTAAGCAACACGTTAAGATCCCATTCAAGTTCTTCAGCGCTTTTACCCACACCAGCAGTACGTACAATCAGGCCCATGCCTTGCGGCAGTTCCAGAGTGCTCAATGCTGCTTTGAGTTGAGTACGTTCATCGCCTTCGATACGGCGAGAAATACCGCCAGCTCGAGGGTTATTTGGCATCAGAACAAGATAGCTACCTGCAAGAGAAACGAAAGTAGTAAGAGCTGCGCCCTTGCTGCCACGTTCTTCTTTTTCGACTTGTACGATTACTTCTTGGCCTTCTTTAAGCACTTCTTTAATGCTTGGACGACCTTGATAAGTGTAACCTTCAGGGAAATATTCGCGGGCAATTTCTTTTAGAGGGAGGAAACCGTGTCTTTCTGCACCGTAGTCAACGAAAGCCGCTTCAAGGCTTGGTTCGATGCGTGTGATACGTCCTTTGTAGATATTTGCTTTTTTTGATTCATGTCCAGGGCTTTCGATATCCAAATCGTACAAGCGCTGACCATCAACCAAAGCAACACGCAACTCTTCTTTTTGAGTTGCGTTAATTAACATTCTTTTCATTGATAGATCTCGTTGTCATTCTTCGTTTTGTGTTCTTATCGTTGCTATCACTATCACGGTGCCTGATCCCATGGCTTAATCAGTGCAGCCTCCCGGCTGGAGGGATGCTCTCGGGCACGTCAGTCTCACAAGCATTTCTCGTACAGCTTGTGAGCCACATTTGTGGCGTTAAAACACTCAACATGATGAGTGATGAGTAGGACGATAAGGTGTTAATTCCAAAAATGTCTTACGCCGTGTGCTGCATTTTGGTAGATTAACGGGCTACTCGATTTTTTGCTCAAATATGAGTTGGTTTGTTTAAAATGCAACCAAATCATAGTTTGCAGGTGTGAACTATAGCAGTACCCACTAAACTCAGCAATCTGCTTTATAATAAAACGCTAAAAAATTCGTTTTTATCATTTATAAGCAACTGTTTTTTCGAGTTAATCGGGCTTCATCTTGATATTTGTAAGAAAATTGATGAATTTCTGTTCGTAGCGGATTTGCAAGCCATTCTTAGTCCGCCAATTTTCCAATATGTTGCGTAGAAAATGTGATTTTGCGCAACTTTGAGTGTTAGAATAAACCCATGAGTGAAATTAGAACGAAAGTCCAGTTCGTCGATATTGACGATGATATGGCGGGTCAGCGTATTGATAACTTCCTACGCAACCAATTGAAAAGTATCCCCAAAAGCATGGTTTACCGAATCGTGCGCAAAGGTGAGGTTCGCGTCAACAAAAAACGCGTTAAAGCTGAGTACAAACTCAAAGCGGGCGATTTGGTCAGAATTCCACCGGTGACGATTGAGGAACAAGCCGATGAGGTTGCTCCGAGCACTAAGCTTAATAAGGTGGCAGAGCTTGAGCATATGATCATTCATGAAGATGATCACATGCTCATTCTTAACAAGCCGTCTGGTACCGCGGTGCACGGAGGAAGTGGACTAAAGTTTGGCGCGATAGAGGCACTGCGAGCATTGCGTCCTGAAGCTCGGTTTTTGGAACTAGTGCATCGTATTGATCGCGATACTTCTGGCATTTTGCTGGTTGCAAAAAAACGTTCGGCGCTTCGTCATCTGCAAGCTCAATTTCGTGAGAAAACAGTCAAGAAATTCTACTTTGCACTGGTTATGGGCGAATGGAAAAGCAGTTGTAAAGTCGTCAATGCGCCATTACTGAAACATGAAGTGAACAGTATTGTGCGAGTCCACCCTAATGGTAAAGCGTCGGAAACACGCTTCAAGATCCTTGAAAAATTTGCTCAAGCGACGCTCGTTCAAGCGAGTCCAATTACAGGCAGAACGCACCAGATTCGTGTCCATAGCCAATATGCAGGTCATCCGATTGCGTGGGATGATCGTTACGGGGACCGACGTTTCGATGCGTACACCAGTAAAGTTGGTTTAGACCGTTTGTTCCTTCATGCGGCTAATATTAAGTTTCAACACCCATCGAATGATGAGTGGATGGAGATCAATGCCCCAATGGAGCCCAAGCTAGAGCAAGCATTAGCTGGATTACGTAAACTTTAACAACGTAAATCGTTGCCTGTAGCGGTGGCAATGACCATCGTCACTAAACTGTGAGTAACGGTTGACGCAAAAACGTCAACCGTTACTCACTGCCTCGCTAAAGCACTTCAAACCCTTGCGATTGCAGCATATCTATCAAGTCGATCAGAGGCAGACCAACTAATGTGTTCGGATCTTTGCCTTCCAAACGCTCAAATAGGGCAATACCTAACCCTTCACTCTTAAAACTGCCAGCGCAGTAGAAAGGTTGTTCTTTATCAACGTAGTGCTCGATCTGTTGTGGACTCAGTGATCGGAAGTGAACCGTAAAGGTATCCATTTTTACCTGAGTTTGTCCGGTGACGCTGTTGTGTAGTGCTAACCCCGTGTAGAACTGAATCGACTGTCCGCTTTGCTGAGTCAGTTGATCAATTGCTTTATCGCGAGTAAGTGGCTTACCGATGATATTACCGTTAATAACGCACACTTGGTCACTGCCAATGACAAGGCTCGCGCCCTCGGTTAGGCAAGATTGGGCTTTTTCCTGAGCTAAACGCTGGACCAGTTCGATAGGAGATTCACCACTAAGTGGTGTTTCATCGCAATCTGGTGACGCAGTAACAAAGGGAATTGCTAGTTTATTGAGCAATTGCTGACGATATGGTGACGTAGAAGCTAAAACTAGTTGGTAATTTTGCATTTTAATTTACAATCGAATCATGAGTTAGAACGAGATTGATCGATATTATCGCTTTGATACTAACTCCGAAACTGATAAGGAAAAAAAGTCTAACTTTTTCCCCTTTTTCTTTGACTCTAAACGATTTGGAAGATAGAATTCGCGCCCTATGCAAAAGGTAAAAATACCGCGTACGATAGATCCTACACGCGCTGCTCAAAAGCGACTTGATGTTGAAGGTATTATTCAAGTCAGTCTCTTTAAGCGTTTAGAGGAATCAGTCGAAGGCGTTAAACGCGACGCCCAAGTGTCACTGTCATTTGACTTAGATGAGCAGCGACTCGTTGTTATCTCTGGTAAAGCTAACATCGTAGTCGACTTAGAGTGTCAACGCTGTAATGAGGTTTTCGCACATCAGTGCGATGTCCAATTCACTTATACACCGTATCACGGTGAAAAGACTGATGAGGAAGCACCGGAAGAGTACGATTTGGTAGATCTGAACGAGTACGGTGAGTTAGACCTAATTGAGTTAGTTGAAGACGAGTTCATTTTAAATTTGCCTCAAATAGCAATGCACGATGAAGCGGACTGTAGCGTTAATCCAGATAATATGGTGTTTGGTGATATTCCAGAAGAGATTGTGGAAGAGCAGAAACCGAATCCATTTGACGTTTTAAAAAGCTTAAAGAAGTAATTCTTTAAGAACTTACATAGGAGTAGGGTCAATGGCCGTACAAAAGAGCAAGAAATCACGTTCAATGCGTGGTATGCGTCGTTCACACGATGCCCTAACTACAGCAGCACTTTCTGTAGACGCAACTTCAGGTGAAACTCACCTACGTCACAACGTAACTGCAGAAGGTTACTACCGTGGCAAAAAGGTTATCAACAAGTAAGGTTGACCTTTGCACAATATAACCGTTGCACTTGATGCAATGGGCGGGGATTTCGGTCCTCGCGTCACAGTGCCTGCCGCCGTGCAGGCACTGTCGCATTTCCCAGAGCTAAAAGTGACCCTAATTGGTGATCAAGCTTCGATCACATCTCAATTATCTTCTCTTGGTTATCAGTCTGATACTCGTTTGAGTATTGAGCATACTGACCGAGTGATTTCCAACTCAGAAAAACCTTCCCTCGCGCTTAGAAATAGTCATGGTAGCTCTATGGGCACCGCAATTGACTTGGTCGCTGCCAATCAAGCTGATGCTTGCGTAAGTTGTGGCAACACTGGCGCATTGATGGCGTTATCCCGTTTTAAATTGAAACTGCTCCCTGGTATTGAACGCCCTGCGCTTACCACTGCTTTGCCGACGGCATCGGGCAACCGAACTTGGATGTTAGACTTAGGTGCTAACGTTTCTAGTGACGCCGATTCGCTGTTTCAATTTGCCGTCATGGGCAGTGCATTAGCTGAGCAATACCTGCAAAGACCGCCGAGAGTGGCAATTTTGAATATTGGCGCAGAAGAAATCAAAGGCAATGATCTTGTCAAGCGCTGCGCAGAAATGTTATCTCAAACTCAATCGGTCAATTTTGTTGGCTATATTGAAGGTAATCAGTTACTCCACGATGCCGCAGACGTTGTTGTTTGTGATGGTTTTGTGGGCAATGTGTGCCTTAAAACATGTGAAGGTACTGCTCAGCTCTTTATTGACAAGCTAAAATCAAGCATGATGGCTTCATCGATAAAGGGTTGGATTGCAAGAAAATTATTTTCTGAGCTATTTAACGAGCTAAAAACATTGAACCCCGACCAGTATAATGGCGCAAGTTTGCTAGGATTGCGCGGCATTGTCATAAAAAGCCACGGAAGTGCTGATGTAGACGCAGTCATCAACGCGATTGGTGAAGCACTGCATGAGGTCAAACGACAAGTACCCACCCGTATTAGTGATCGTTTGGAAGCGGTTTTACTCGAGAGGCATTATTAGTCTTCATGTATAGCAAAATTTTAGGTACTGGCAGCTACCTGCCATCTCAGGTGCGTACTAACGCAGATCTAGAGAAAATGGTAGATACCAGTGATGAGTGGATTGTCGCTCGCACAGGTATTAAAGAGCGTCGTATTGCTGCTGAAAACGAGACAGTTGCCGACATGGGTTATATCGCTGCAAAAAATGCTATCGAAATGGCAGGTATTGATAAGAATGCGATTGATTTGATTATTGTCGCAACAACCAGTAGCAGCCACACGTTTCCCTCTTCTGCATGTCAAGTTCAAGCCAAACTTGATATTCAAGGGTGTCCTGCATTTGATCTGGCAGCTGCGTGTTCAGGGTTTGTTTATGCCTTGTCTGTTGCCGATCAACATATCAAATCGGGTATGTGCAAAAATGTGCTAGTTATCGGCGCAGATGCTTTGTCTAAAACTTGTGATCCTACCGATCGCTCAACCATTATTCTGTTTGGTGATGGTGCGGGTGCGGTGGTGGTTGGTCAAAGTGAAGAGCCAGGTATCATCTCAACTCACATTTATTCAGATGGTCGATTTGGCGAATTGCTTAGCCTACCTGTGCCTATTCGCGGTCAAGATGCGAATAAATGGTTACATATGGCGGGTAATGAAGTCTTTAAAGTGGCGGTTACTCAATTGTCGCGACTGGTAAAAGATACGCTGGCTGCCAATGGTATGCATAAGTCTGAATTAGATTGGCTGGTTCCACACCAAGCGAACTATCGCATTATCTCAGCGACAGCCAAAAAGCTTTCAATGTCGCTTGACCAAGTGGTTATCACGCTACATAAACACGGCAACACTTCAGCGGCGACAGTACCAACGGCACTCGATGAAGCCGTGCGTGATGGTCGAATTCAGCGCGGGCAAACTTTGTTGCTTGAAGCATTCGGTGGCGGATTTACTTGGGGTTCAGCATTGGTTAAGTTCTAACCTGCAGCAGAATAATTACAATTAAAGGTGCCAGTATTGGCATCTTTTCTTTGTTCTCTTTTATGAAAGAAAATGGTTTAAGGAATAGATAATGAGCAAGTTTGCTATCGTATTTCCAGGTCAAGGTTCTCAAGCAGTTGGCATGCTAGCGGAGCTTGGCGAACAGTATGACGTAGTTAAACAAACATTTGCTGAAGCGTCTGACGCTCTTGGCTATGACCTTTGGGCTTTGGTTCAAAATGGTCCTGCTGAGGATCTTAATCAAACGCATCGTACTCAGCCAGCATTACTAGCATCATCTGTTGCTATCTGGCGCGTTTGGCAAGATCTTGGTCTAGAACAACCGGCTAACCTAGCGGGCCACAGTTTAGGCGAGTACTCAGCACTAGTGTGTGCTGGTGTGATTGACTTTAAACAAGCGATCAAACTGGTTGAACTGCGCGGTCAGTTAATGCAAGAAGCGGTACCTGCAGGTACTGGTGCCATGTATGCCATCATCGGTCTTGACGACAGTGCGATTGCTAAAGCGTGTGAAGACGCAGCTCAAGGCGATGTTGTTTCGCCAGTCAACTTTAACTCACCAGGTCAGGTGGTGATTGCGGGTAGTAAAGCCGCCGTCGAACGCGCGGGTGCATTGTGTAAAGAAGCGGGTGCAAAACGTGCTTTACCGTTGCCAGTTTCTGTTCCTTCCCACTGCGCATTAATGAAACCTGCGGCAGATAAGCTTGCCGTGGCGCTTGAAGAGATTGAATTTAATGCCCCTCAGTTGCCTGTCATCAATAACGTTGATGTGATTGCAGAGACGGAACCTGCGAAAATTAAAGATGCGCTTGTTCGTCAGCTATACAACCCAGTACGTTGGACTGAAAGCGTACAGCTAATGAGTGATCAAGGCGTAGAAAAACTATTAGAGTTGGGCCCAGGTAAAGTTCTGACAGGCCTGACTAAACGTATCGTGAAGACACTGAGTGGCGCTGCTGTGAACGACATCGCTTCGTTAGACGCTGCAAAGTAACTTACAGATCATAGGAAAGAAGAACATGATGAATCTAGAAGGCAAAATTGCTCTAGTGACGGGTGCTAGTCGCGGAATTGGCCGTGCTATCGCTGAACTGTTGGTTGAGCGCGGTGCGACGGTAATCGGTACTGCGACTTCTGAAGGCGGCGCAGCTGCGATCAGTGAATACCTTGGTGATAATGGCAAAGGTATGGCGCTTAACGTGACGGATGTGACATCCATCGAAGCAACACTGAAAGCGATCAATGAAGAGTTTGGCGTGATTGATATCCTAGTGAACAACGCGGGCATCACTCGTGATAATCTACTGATGCGAATGAAAGACGATGAGTGGAACGACATCATCGATACAAACCTAACGCCTATCTTCCGTATGTCAAAAGCAGTATTGCGTGGCATGATGAAAAAACGTGCAGGTCGTATTATCAACGTCGGTTCTGTTGTGGGTACTATGGGTAACGCAGGTCAAACTAACTACGCTGCTGCTAAAGCAGGCGTGATAGGTTTCACTAAATCGATGGCACGTGAAGTGGCGTCTCGTGGTATCACTGTCAACACGGTTGCGCCTGGTTTTATTGAAACCGATATGACGAAAGCACTAAACGATGAGCAGCGTGCAACGACGCTTACTAATGTACCAGCAGGTCGTTTAGGTGATCCGCGTGAAATCGCTTCAGCCGTTGTCTTTCTTGCTTCACCGGAAGCGGCGTATATTACAGGCGAAACTTTGCATGTAAATGGCGGTATGTACATGGTGTAAATCGCTTTCCTGCAGAATTGAGGAATTTTTTCATTAATTTTCACTCAAATTTCTGCAACGACAGTGAATTTGTCCATAATGTCGCCAACTAGGCTACTTATTGTCATTAAAATAGCCTATAGTTTGTGATAATTGACATAGATGTGCGCAACATTTGTGCATGATTTAAGTCAAAAATGTATTGAATTTCGGTTAAAATCGCTAAAATTGTGGTTTGACCAGCAAGGTCCCTCTTGCAACTTTCAGTAGTTCTAATAAACTACGGAATCATCGCATTGAGCGAAATCTGTAAAGGAAAAGAAAAATGAGCAACATCGAAGAACGCGTAAAGAAAATCATTGTTGAACAGCTAGGTGTAGACGAAGCTGAAGTTAAAAACGAAGCTTCATTCGTTGACGATCTAGGTGCTGATTCTCTAGACACTGTTGAACTAGTAATGGCTCTAGAAGAAGAATTCGACACTGAGATTCCAGACGAAGAAGCTGAGAAAATCACTACTGTTCAAGCTGCAATCGACTACGTAAACAGCGCTCAGTAATATCTCTCCCAGGCGGCCTTCTGGCCGCCTGTGTTCTTTTAAACACTTCTATCCTTCCATAGAATCATTTCAATTCCGGAGAATAAAATCGTGTCCAAGCGTCGTGTTGTTGTCACTGGCATGGGTATGTTGTCACCGGTAGGCAACAGCGTAGAATCATCTTGGAAAGCCCTGCTAGCTGGTCAAAGTGGTATCGGTAATATCGACCATTTTGATACCGAAAATTACTCAACTCGCTTTGCGGGCTTAGTGAAAGATTTCGACTGCACAGAATACATGTCGAAGAAAGATGCTCGTAAAATGGATCTTTTCATCCAGTACGGTATTGCAGCGGGTATACAAGCTTTAGATGACTCTGGTTTACAAATTAACGAAGAAAACGCGGCACGTGTTGGCGTAGCGATCGGTTCAGGCATTGGTGGCCTAGAGTTGATTGAAACAGGTCACACCGCACTAGTTGAAAAAGGCCCACGTAAAGTTAGCCCGTTCTTCGTTCCATCAACCATCGTTAACATGGTTGCAGGTAACTTATCTATTATGCGTGGTCTACGTGGTCCGAATCTCGCGATCTCGACGGCGTGTACAACCGGTCTTCATAACATTGGTCATGCGGCTCGTATGATTGCATACGGCGATGCAGACGCGATGGTTGCAGGCGGATCGGAAAAAGCATCTACACCGCTTGGTATGGCTGGTTTTGGTGCTGCTAAAGCACTGTCGACTCGTAATGACGAACCACAAAAAGCGTCTCGTCCATGGGATAAAGATCGTGATGGCTTCGTCTTAGGTGACGGTGCAGGTGTGATTGTGCTTGAAGAGTACGAACATGCTAAAGCGCGCGGTGCAAAGATTTATGCAGAGCTTGTTGGCTTCGGTATGTCTGGCGATGCTTACCACATGACTTCACCAAGTGAAGATGGTTCAGGTGGTGCATTGGCAATGGAAGCGGCAATGCGTGATGCAGGTATCACTGGTACTCAAGTCGGTTATGTTAATGCTCACGGTACGTCTACGCCAGCAGGCGACGTTGCCGAAATTAAAGGCGTTAAACGTGCTCTAGGCCAAGAAGGGGCGAAACAAGTTAAAGTTTCTTCGACCAAGTCTATGACAGGCCATTTATTGGGTGCTGCCGGCTCCGTTGAAGCGATTATTACCGTGATGTCTTTGGTGGACCAAATTGTTCCACCAACCATCAACCTAGATAATCCTGAAGACGATCTCGATATCGATCTCGTTCCACATACAGCGCAAAAAGTGTCGATGGATTACGCCATCTGTAACTCATTTGGCTTTGGTGGTACGAACGGCTCGCTTGTGTTCAAGAAGATTTAATTAGACTTCGCAAACTCAATAAAAACGGCTTACTGCTTTGGCATTAAGCCGTTTTGTTATTTAATAGCCTCTAATAGTCAGTTTGTTGTGTGTTCATAAGGAAATGATATGTTGCTTAATGGTATTCGCGCTGAGTCAATTGCATTGACCGATCGCTCATTCCAATACGGTGACGGCTGTTTTACCACCATGCTCACCCGTGATGGTGCTATTCAGCACTGGTCCCTTCATGTTCAGCGCATGAACGATTGTTTGGATGCACTGTACATTCCCCATCCTGATTGGCTGTTGGTCGAAAAATGGCTGAGTAGTGTGATGCGCGATGATCACAAGGCCGGATTAAAGTTACATATCAGTCGCGGCGAAGGCGGACGTGGATATAGCCCTACTCAAGTCACCTCACCAAATGTTACTATTAACGACTTTATTTATCCCTCTCACTATGAACAATGGTGCCAAGAGGGGGTGCCGCTAGGTGTATGTGAAACACGATTGGGTCACAACCCTGTGCTAGCTGGTCATAAACATAACAACCGCCTCGAGCAAGTCTTGCTTAAAGGTGAGATGGACCGCCGCGGGTTTGCCGATGGCGTTGCGTTGGATATAAAAGGCAACGTGGTCGAAACGACCATGGCGAATCTTTTTTGGTGGCAAAATAACACCCTGTTTAGCCCTGATTTATCCCTTTGTGGTGTTTCCGGTGTGATGCGTCGTGTCGTTCTGGATTGGGCACAAAAGGAGGCGATTAAGGTTGAGGTAGGCCAGTTTCCTCTCTCGGACTTAACCCAGGCACAAGAGGTGTTTATCTGCAACTCTTTGCTTGGCGTTGCACCTGTTCGTCAAATAGGGTCACAACGCTTTGATATTGGAATCATAACTACACGAATTCAGGAGATGGTCGAGTCGTGATTAAAAAAATCGCTCTCTTGTTGCTCTTTGTCGCTGTTTTTCTAACGGCGGGTTACTCATACGTGACCAAACAAGTCGAGCAGTACATTACCCAGCCGCTTCAACTTAAAGAAGCACAAATTTTTACCATTGAACCAGGAACCAGCTTTAACCGCGTTCTCATCAATCTTACCCAAGTTGATCTAATCAATCCAAGTGATTGGGTGAAGTTAGTTCGTCGTTTTTACCCGCAACTAACTCAATTGAAAGCGGGTACATACTTACTTGAACCTAACTTAACGTTAGCTGAAGCCTTAGCGGAATTTAAGCAGGGTAAAGAGCACCAGTTTGCGATTACTTTTATTGAAGGATCGACTTTTAAACAGTGGCTTGAGATTTTGCGTAGCGCGCCGTATTTAGAGCACGAACTGCAAGGGCTTAGTGAAGCTCAAATTGGGCAGAAGCTTGGATTAGAACATAGCAAACTCGAGGGGTTGTTCTTAGCGGAGACTTATCATTACACGTTTGGTGCGTCTGATTTTGATATTCTTAAACGCGCTGCGGATAAGTTACAAATCGTGTTAGACCAGCACTGGGCACAGCGTCAAGAAAAGTTACCACTAAAATCAGCCTACGAGGCCTTAATACTGGCTTCTATTATTGAGAAAGAGACCGCCATCGACTCAGAGCGAGAACGGGTGGCGTCAGTGTTTATCAATCGACTTAATAAACGGATGCGATTGCAGACAGATCCGACAGTTATTTATGGTATGGGTGATAAATACGATGGCAACATTCGTAAAAAAGATTTGCGCACGCCGACGCCATATAACACCTATACGATCGCGGGGTTGCCACCGACGCCGATTGCGATGCCGGGAGAAGCCTCTATCGCTGCTGCTCTCAACCCAGAGCAAAGTGACTACCTCTATTTTGTCGCCAGTGGTAACGGTGGGCACGTGTTTTCTAAAACACTTGTCGAGCATAACCGCGCGGTTCGCGCTTATTTAAAACAATTAAGAAGTAACCAATGAAAAACGCACAATTCATCGTCATCGAAGGCCTAGAAGGGGCGGGGAAAAGTACCGCAATTAATGCTGTTCTAGACACGCTGAAACAAGCGGGGGTTGATCGCATCCGCAATACCCGTGAACCTGGTGGAACTGCTTTGGCCGAAAAGTTACGCACTTTGGTCAAACAAGAGCATGAAGGCGAAGAGTTGCAAGATATGACAGAGCTGCTGCTGATGTACGCCGCTCGCGTTCAGTTGGTCGAAAATGTTATCAAGCCTGCTCTAGCTGATGGTGTGTGGGTGGTGGGTGACCGCCACGACATGTCTTCTCAAGCTTATCAAGGGGGCGGTCGTCAGATCCCAAGTGAGACGATGGCTGCACTTAAGCAAACTACGTTAGGTAACTTTAAGCCTGACTTAACCCTCTATTTGGATCTTGACCCGCGAATTGGCCTTGAACGTGCCCGTGGACGTGGTGAGTTAGATCGCATCGAGAAGATGGATATGAGCTTTTTTGACCGTACCCGTGCGCGTTATCTAGAGCTAGCGGAAAATGATGATACGGTTGTCGTGGTTAACGCCGAACAGTCGATTGAACAAGTGGCGAAGGATATTCGCCTCGTTATCACTAACTGGTTAAATACATAGTCTATGAATGAGCTTTATCCTTGGTTAACTCACCTGTGGAGTGAGTGGCAGACAAACTTGCAAACGGATCGCTTTTCAAATGCAGCACTGTTGCTTGCCGAGCAAGGGATGGGGGCTGAACAGTTAGTTGATCAGTTTAGCCGTGCAGTAATGTGCCAAAACTACCCAGCAGAGGCGTGTGGGTTTTGTCATAGCTGTCAGTTGATGAATTCTCAAAGTCATCCCGACTTTCACATCATCAAGCCTGAAAAAGAGGGTAAAGCGATTACGGTCGACCAAATTCGTCAATGTAACCGCTTAGCGCACGAATCTTCGCAGTTGTCTGGTTTGCGTTTGTTTGTCATTGAACCTGCTGAGGCGATGAATGAATCCGCGGCCAATGCATTATTGAAAACGTTGGAAGAGCCCTCTAAAACCTGTCTGTTTTTATTGGTCAGTCACCGTTCAAGTGCCTTATTACCGACCATTACTAGCCGTTGTCAACAATGGCACTTAACGGCGCCTGAATCACAGTTGGTTGCCCAATGGTTGAGTCAACAGTTTAGCGGTACGGTTCCTGAATATGCGGCGCATATCAATGGCAATGCGCCCATTACGACGCTCGCGTTTATTGAACAAGATAAAATGAGTCGTTACTTGGCTTTAGAAGCTCAATTGACTGCTTGGTGCCAGCGCTCCGGTGATGTGGTTAAGTTGGCCAAAGAACTTGCCACAGAGCCACACGAGCAACTCAATTGGATGTGGTATCTCTTGTCTGATGCTCAAAAAGTGCATTATGGTTTAAACATGGCATTTTTTACGCCGGGGTCTCAAGCACTTGCCAACGTGGTTGCTTATCAGCAGCTATACTCACAATCACAAGCTTTACTGGCTTTGATGGAACAACTCCGCCAGCATTCAGGGCTTAATGCTGAACTGCTTATCTTGGATTGGTTATTTAAATTTAACGAGGAAACATGTTCGTAGACTCTCACTGTCATTTAGACAAACTCGATTATCAAGATCTTCACCAAGGCATTGAAGATGTAATAGATAAAGCCAACGCCGCAAATGTCCGAGAACTATTGTCCGTTGGGGTTACGCTTGATTCGTTTCCAAATATGCTCGCGATGATCGAACCTTATGAAAACGTCTATGCTTCTTGTGGCGTACATCCACTTGATGTTGAAAGTGACTTTGCTTTAGATACGTTGCACGAATATGCGTCACACCCACGTGTTGTCGCTATTGGTGAAACGGGGTTAGATTATCACTATCAACCCGAAACGGCGCAATTGCAAAAACTGCGATTTGAACAGCAAGTAGAGTTGGCCGTTAAGTTAGACAAGCCGCTCATCATCCATACCCGCAATGCCAGAGAAGATACGCTCGACATTTTGCGCAAAGGCAATGCGGATAAATGCGGCGGAGTGATCCACTGCTTTACCGAAGATCTTGCTTTTGCCAAGGCGGCAATAGAACTCGGTTTTTATATCTCAATTTCAGGTATTGTAACGTTCAAGCAAGCGACTGAACTGAAGCAAGTTGTTCAAGCTTTGCCGTTAGAGTGCCTATTGATTGAAACCGATTCGCCCTATCTTGCCCCTGTTCCTCACCGAGGGAAACAGAACC
Organism: Vibrio sp. NH-UV-68; assembly: GCF_042940635.1. NCBI lineage: Bacteria > Pseudomonadati > Pseudomonadota > Gammaproteobacteria > Vibrionales > Vibrionaceae > Vibrio > Vibrio sp. NH-UV-68. The sequence goes on along the minus strand of NZ_CP134975.1, from coordinate 2,075,211 downwards.
AACCAGCTTATGTTGTTGAAGTCGCCGCGTACATCGCACAGCTAAAAGGCTGTTCGTTACACGAAGTTGGACAGAAAACTAGCGAAAACTTCAAAAATCTTTTTTTGAGATAGAAAATGAGTTTTGAACAAAAAAGGAGCGATGGCTCCTTTTTTTTGTGCGAACAGTCACGATAAGTTTAAAATTGGCTATTGTTTACTAAATTTGTTGAAGTTGAGAGCAGCTAAAGTCGTCTTGTAAATTTGTTACAGAAAATAACAACCTCGTCTATTTTATTTACCCATCAAAATTAATCAGGTCTGTCACTAAATACAATTAAATCAATAGGTTAATTCTTTGCAATCCATTTCAATTTGAGGTGTGGATTGTGATCTATCTATTAGTTTGAAACTAAATTTCGTAACTAACTAGAAAGTTTGATTACACGCAATATATATTTAGAGGCAGAAAATATACTGTCATATGTGGTTACATTTTCTTAGGGTGCTAACATTATAGGCTACGGGGGTGTGCCGTTAGAGCCCAATAATTCTTATAATTTATCAGGAGCATAAACATGTTTAAGAACCTTTTTGCAAACCTGCAGAAGGTAGGTAAGTCTCTGATGCTTCCAGTATCAGTACTTCCTGTTGCGGGTATACTACTAGGTGTCGGTGCTGCCGACCTTGGTTTCATTCCAGAAATCGTTTCTAATCTAATGGAACAGGCTGGTGGTTCAGTCTTCGGTCAAATGGCACTGCTATTTGCTGTAGGTGTTGCACTAGGCTTTACAAATAACGACGGTGTAGCAGGTCTTGCTGCTATCGTTGGTTACGGCATTATGACCGCAACACTTAGCGTAATGGCTGGTGTTATGGGCGTAGAAAAAATCGACACAGGTGTACTAGGTGGTATCCTAGTCGGTGGTGTTGCTGCTTGGGCATTCAACCGTTTCTTCAAAATCCAACTTCCAGAATACCTTGGCTTCTTCGCTGGTAAGCGTGCTGTACCAATCATTACTGGTTTCGCTGCTATCGCACTTGGCTTCGTACTTTCTGTCGTATGGCCACCAATTGGTGCAGCCATTGGTTCTTTCTCGCATTGGGCTGCAGATCAAAACCCTCAACTAGCGTTCGGTATTTACGGTATCGTTGAGCGTTCTCTAATCCCATTCGGTCTACACCACGTTTGGAACGTACCATTCTTCTTCGAAGCAGGTAAATGTATTAACGCGGCGGGTGAAGCTCAGAACGGTGTTCTAACTTGTTACCTAGTTGCTGATGAAGCATCTCGTGCTGCTGGTAATGGCTTCGGTCAGCTAGCGGGTGGTTACATGTTCAAGATGTTCGGTCTACCAGCGGCGGCGATTGCTATCGCTCATTCTGCTAAGCCTGAAAACCGTGCGAAAGTAATGGGTATCATGGCATCTGCGGCATTGACCTCATTCCTAACTGGTATCACAGAGCCAATCGAATTCTCGTTCCTATTCGTTGCGCCATTACTGTACGGAATCCACGCTCTACTTGCAGGTTCTGCTTACGTTGTTGCTAACACGCTAGGCTTTGTACACGGTACTTCATTCTCACACGGTCTGATCGACTTCCTAGTTCTTTCGGGTAACGCTCAGAAAATGGGTCTGATGGTTGCTGTTGGTCTTGTATACGCTGCAATCTACTACGTAGTTTTCCGCGCAGTTATCAAAGCGATGGACCTTAAGACTCCTGGTCGTGAAGATGAATCTGAAGACGTTGCTATGACTTCTGGTTCTGACTTAGCGGGTGAACTTGTTGCCGCATTTGGTGGTAAAGCGAACATCACAGGTCTTGATGCGTGTATCACTCGTCTACGTGTTGCGGTTGCTGATACAGAATCAGTTAACCAAGAGAAACTAAAACAACTTGGCGCCGCAGGTGTAGTTGTTGTAGCAGGTGGTGTTCAGGCAATTTTCGGTACTAAGTCTGACAACCTGAAAACAGAAATGGATGAGTGGATCCGTAACAACGGTTAATCCCCACTAACTCATCATTGATAAAAGGAGGCTTCGGCCTCCTTTTTTACGTTTGTTAAGCGTCAAGTTGATGCTAGTAGTGACGGTTTGTTTGATTTTCCTTTGTCGCGCTCTTTACTGGGTGATGACATAGTGGTCAATAATGCTTGGATAGTGTGACGCTAACACCATAATTTTGCGCGAAAAAAGCGTATTTATTGAAGATATATCAGGTTGATGTTATTACTTTGTTACACAATCAGGAGGTGTTTATGGAACACGATCTTAAATTAGCTCTACTGATCACCGCGTGCGCTTTTGCGATGATACTCGGCTTTGCTATTACTGCTGTAACATCAGCGTAGGGCTCAGTATGAAAAACTGCGGTGTTATTACCAACGCTGCTGTACATCTCGATAGTGAACGACTCAAGCGGTACACTGGTGGTAAAAATGCTCTGGTTGCTCAAGGTGGCGGCCAGCGAGGTATTTTTACTGCTGGTGTTTTAGACGCCTTTCTTCTTTCCAACTTTGATCCTTTCCACTCTTTTTATGGCACGTCAGCGGGTGCGCTGAATCTGTGTGGGTTCTTATGTCGCCAACGTGGAATAGGGCGTTCCTTTATCTTAGACCTAACCACTGATCCTGAATTTTTTCAACTGTTCCGTTATATCCGCCGCAAGCAGTTTCTTGGCCTTGATTGGGCATTAGATAAAATCAGTGCTTACCCCTATCGGCTTGATATCGATATGGGGCGTAAAATGCTGCAGGGACGAGAGGCTTTTGCTGCGGTTACAGATACAACGCGTTTACATGATCACTACTTACCCATGCTACAAGACGATTGGCGACAAGTGTTAATAGCAACTTGTGCAATCCCTCGTCTTTATCATCAGCCAGTGCAATTTCCACATGGAGAGTATGTTGATGGTGGAGTGTCGGCATCAATACCCGTACAAGAAGCCTGGCGTCGAGAGGCGCGTTGTATTGTTGTGATTCGTACCGAGGGGCATGATTTAGCAACAGGCACCGTAGAGGTCAATCAGGAGCCTCAGGTTACATGGTTGAAAGATTCATTTAATGTGATCCAAGGGCAATGGCAAGAGAAGCTAGGCCAGTGGAAGCAAGATTGGAGTGCTTTTTTTAATTATCAAATGCAACGTGCGGTTCAACAAAATAGTCTTGATGGTAAAACCGAATCACTTAATGGCGGTCGTTGGTTGTTTGGTGCAGATGAAGTCTACCGTTTGAGCCATCTAATCGGCGATAAGTTTGACTCGAGCTTAGCGGACATGCTGATGGTTCACTATCAAACTTACTCGCTAACCCAAGACTTCTTAAATTCGCCACCCGATGATTGCTTTATTATTCAGATTCGACCTGAACAGCCACTGAAATCGAATTCATTGATGAGCGAGAAAGAGGAGTTACTCCATGACTATCAGCTCGGGTTAGATGCCGGCTATCGTTTTGTGGAGCTATTTTCTCAATGTGCCGCGCCGCCTATTTCTATGACCAATTAAAAGTAACACCAACAGAGCCCAGGCTCCCTTGATGTTACTTGATGATTACCTTTATTTGATGAAAGGGTTAAGCGGCTAAAATCCGTAGACAGTTCGTTGAACCGATTACATCCATCACATCACCTTGAGTAATGATAACTAAATCACCATCGTCGAGTAGGCCGCGTTGTTTTAGAGTTGCCACTGCTGCTTGCGCTGTGGCGAGTCCTGTATCTGACTTATCGTGGAAATAGACTGGGAACACGCCGCGATAGAGTGCGGAAAGATTCAGAGTACGTTCGTTGCGTGACAGAGCGAAAATGGGTAAGCCCGAACTCAGACGAGACATCATAAGAGCCGTGCGACCAGATTCGGTTAATGTCACAATGCCTTTCACTCCTCGCATGTGATTGGCGGCGTACATAGTCGACATCGCAATGGTTTCTTCACCACTGTCAAATACCGACTCCATACGATAACTTGAGCGGTTAATGGCGGCCATTTTTTCCGCGCCTAAGCACACTTCTGCCATTGAACGTACGGTTTCTATTGGGTATTTACCTGCTGCTGTTTCACCGGATAACATCACAGCATCGGTACCGTCGAGCACGGCGTTAGCGACGTCCATCACTTCTGCACGGGTTGGCATCGGGTTTTCCATCATCGATTCCATCATCTGGGTTGCGGTAATTACAGTACGATTGAGTGCACGGGCGCGTCGAATGAGCTGTTTTTGTACCCCGATTAATTCAGGGTCGCCTATTTCTACCCCAAGATCACCACGCGCGACCATAACGGTGTCAGACGCAAGGATGATGTCATCAATGTTCTCTTCTGTTGCAACGGTCTCTGCGCGTTCGACTTTTGCAACCAGTCGTGCTTGAAGTCCAGCATCGGTAGCAAGTCTACGAGCATAATGCATGTCTTCGCCATTACGTGGGAAAGAGACGGCGAGATAATCGACGTTGATTTCCGCCGCAAGTAAGATGTCTTTCTTGTCTTTTTCGGTAAGGGCATCTGCCGACAATCCACCGCCTTTTTTATTGATCCCTTTATTGTTTGATAGCGGGCCACCAATCGTGACTTTGGTTCGTACTTGAGTCTCGTTAACACTGATCACTTGCAGTTGTACACGCCCATCATCAAGCAACAAAATATCACCGGTTGAAACATCATCTGGCAGAGCTTTGTAGTCAAGGCCGACAGCGTCTTCGTTCCCTTCACCAGCTGGAAGCGTACTATCTAGGGTGAAAATATCGCCAATATTGAGCTGGATTTTACCTTGCTTAAACGTTGAAACACGAATTTTAGGTCCTTGCAGGTCACCTAATATTGCCACGTGAGTGCCTAATTTAGCCGCAATATTACGGACGCGTGTTGCCCGCTCACGATGATCATCTGCGCTACCGTGAGAGAAGTTCATTCGTACTACGTTGACACCCGCTTCGAGAATAGATTCAAGTACACCAGGTTGATCGGTTGAAGGTCCAAGGGTTGAAACAATTTTGGTTCTTCTTTGGATTGCAGTCATTCGGTTCTCCTTGAGTTGAATCTGCCAAGTCCACACTCTAAAAGGCGAGCACGGATCTTTCTACTTAATCATTATTACTGTTAAGGTTAAGTATATACCCGCGGTGCCATCGTGTTTTGAAATCGCCACTTGGCGGTGATTAAAGCGATGCAAGTATGATTATAGACATAATTATTAACGCAAAAAAAATCAATCTGGACTGTGATTAATAGTTCGCTATTTGATTCACAACACAAACAAAAATGTTTATACGTGACCCTTGTCACGGCGATTCATCAAAGCTCTTCACAATTACTTCGCAAAGTAAAAAAATTACTAGGTTATTGATATTCGGAGCACTCTATGTACATGGCTCAACCAGGCCATATTGATCACATCAAGCAGGTCAATGCTGGCCGTGTATATAAACTCATTGATCAAAAAGGTCCTATTTCTCGAATAGATCTCTCGAAAAAAAGTGCGCTTGCACCAGCGAGCATCACCAAAATTACCCGAGAGCTTATCGAGGCGCATCTGATCCATGAAACCACGGTCCAAGAAGCGACCAGTCGCGGTCGACCGGCTGTTGGCTTACAAGTCAATAACGAGGGTTGGCAGTTTCTGTCTATGCGCCTTGGTCGCGGTTATTTGACCATCGCGCTGCACGAGTTGGGTGGAGATGTACTCATCGACACCAAAATTGACATACATGAAGTTGATCAAGATGACGTACTAGCCCGTTTACTGCATGAAATTGATGAGTTTTTTCAAACTTATGCCGACCAACTCGATCGTGTTACCAGTATTGCGATTACTTTGCCAGGTCTTGTCAATTCGGAACAAGGTATTGTGCTGCAAATGCCGCACTACAATGTTGAAAATCTGCCGCTTGGCCCTGAGATTTATAAAGCGACGGGCTTACCTGTGTTTGTTGCAAATGATACTCGCGCTTGGGCTTTGGCTGAAAAACTGTTTGGCCACTCTCAAGATAATGAAAATTCGGTGTTGATTTCTATCCACCATGGCTTGGGGGCGGGCATCATATTGGATGGACGCGTGCTGCAAGGGCGCCATGGTAATATCGGTGAGCTAGGCCATATTCAAATCGATCCAAGTGGAAAACAGTGCCACTGTGGTAATCGAGGCTGCCTTGAAACAGTGGCGAGTTCTCAAGCGATTCGCAATGAAGTCAGCGAACGTATTGCACGAGGCGAAGAGTCGTCACTGTCTGCTATCGAAGAAGTTTCAGTTGAAGAAATTTGTGAAGCAGCGGCCAACGGCGATCCATTGGCAGTTGATGTGATTGAGAAGCTCGGCCGTTACTTAGGCTCGGCGATAGCGATCGTTATCAACCTATTCAACCCAGAAAAGGTGCTGATTGGCGGCGTCATCAATCAAGCAAAAGACGTGCTCTATCCTGCAATTCAGACCTGTATTGAAGAGCAGAGTCTGCCCGTTTACCACCAAGATTTAGAGTTGGTGGAATCACGCTTTTACAAACAAGCCACTATGCCTGGTGCTGCGTTGGTTAAGCAAGCGCTCTACGATGGCCTTTTATTGATGAAGGTTATAGAAGGGTAGCGTTTCTGAGCTTTAGCTCTCCTTTATATTTGAGGTAAACCCATATAATCTGAAATGATATGTGGGTTTATTTTTATCTTAGTCTTGCTATAGACTACCTTTGTTATATACACACCGGTTGAGAATGAGTATGTCTGGAGTTTTAAATACCGTTGACCAACGAACAAACCTTGTCGGCGAAAACCGCCTTGAGTTGTTGTTATTTAGTTTAAACAGCAGACAGTTATTCGCGATTAACGTGTTTAAAGTCCGCGAAGTGATTAAAGTGCCACCGATGACGAAAATGCCCGGTTCGCACCATCATATTACAGGGGTTGCGTCACTTCGTGGCGTATCGGTGCCTGTGATCGATCTTAGAGCTGCGATTGGCTTTCCGCCATCACGCCTTGAAAATCAAGAAGAGAACCTGATCATTACCGAGTATAACCGTAGTATTCAAGGCTTCTTAGTCGGTCAGGTGCGTAATATTATCAATACCGCATGGACAGAGATTCAGCCACCGCCGAAAACCGCAGGTCGTTCAACTTACTTGACTGCAATTACTCATGTTAAAGAGGATAAGCGACAGGAGATTGTCGAAATTATTGATGTGGAAAAAGTACTCGCTCAGATCATCGATTACGATATTTCAATTTCTGAAGGGGTGCTTGATCAGGAGCTGGTCAATGAAATGGTCGGTCGCAAGGTCTTAATTGTTGACGATTCATCGACAGCCCGTGCTCAAGTGCGCGGTACGCTTTCTCAGCTAGGGTTAAATATTATTGAATGCCGTGATGGTCTTGAAGCTCTTAATCTACTGAAATCTTGGTGTGATGAGGGTAAAAACGTTGTTGAAGAGTTATTGCTGATGATCACCGACGCAGAAATGCCAGAGATGGATGGTTATAAGCTCACGCATGAAGTGCGTAGTGATCCACGTATGAAAGACCTTTACGTCACTTTGAACACATCGTTAAGTGGCAGCTTTAACGATGCGATGGTTAAGAAAGTTGGCTGTGATCGATTTATTTCTAAGTTTCAGCCGGATCTTCTGGTTGAGGTTGCACAAGACAGATTAAGGCAAGTTCTTAATCGCTAGATCAATTGAACGATCTTGCCAATAAGGCTTTGTTGAGTCGTTAGGCCGGAAAGCAAAACGCCTTGCGTGTTACTGAAGTAGACGCAAGGCGTTGGTATGTTTGGAAATCAAGGGATTACGAGTTATTTCGGCTGAGCATCAATACATTGGCCATTGACGCATTTACTCTCAGGTGCCATCAGGTAGAGATAAAGTGGCATGATGTCTTGAGGTGTTTTAAGCAGATCCGTATCTTCAGCAGGATATGCTTTTGCTCGCATTGCAGTTCGTGTTGCCCCTGGGTTGATGGCATTAACTCGAATGGTGCTGTCGCTTAGCTCATCGGCTAAGACTTGCATCATACCTTCGGTAGCAAATTTAGAGATGGCGTAGGTGCCCCAGAATGCACGACCACTATGGCCTACGGTCGATGAAGTAAAGACAATGCGCCCATCTTGTGATTTATGCAGTAATGGCAGTAGTGCTTGAGTCATCAAGAACTGCGCCTTGACGTTGACCTGCATAATATCGTCGTAAGTATCTTCACCAATTTGGTCAAACGGGCTGATAACACCCAATAGACTAGCATTATGCAATATACCGTCTAAACGACCGAACTGGCTCTCAATCGTATCGGCCATGTCGACATAATTCTGTTTGGTTGCGCCTTTCATATCGAGAGGGATGATCGCAGGTGTCGGGTAGCCTGCCGCTTCAATTTCATCATAAGTCTGTTCAAGCTTGTTTACAGTTCGCCCCAGTAGAATCACGGTTGCACCATGCTGAGCGTAAGAGAGTGCGGCTTGTTTACCGATACCAGCGCCAGCGCCAGTAACCAGAATAATTTTCCCTTTTAGGGCATCTGAAGAAACAGCATATTCCACGATGTTTATCCTTTTGTAATGATCTGCTTTATGAATACATAACTTGGTGGTTACAATACACCAATTCGCATATGAGGGGATATCACATTGGAATTTTTGTTGGATTACGGGCTGTTTTTGGCCAAGATTGTGACTGTCGTGGTTGCCATTATGGCGATTTTAGTTATCGCCAAAGCGTTGGGCGGTAAGAGCGGAGCGGCGAAAGGTGAGTTAGAAATCACTGACTTAACTGAGCAACACAAGCGAACGGTTGAACAGCTAGAGCATCATTTGCACGACAATACTTTTCTTAAGGCGCGCGATAAAGCGGAGAAAAAACTCGATAAAGAGAAGAGTAAAGCGCGTGAGAAAGTGATCAAAAAGGCCTCAAAAGAAGGGGATCTTGATAGCAAACGTGAACCACACCTATTTGTACTCGACTTTAAAGGCAGTATTGATGCCAAAGAGGTTGCGTCATTGCGCGAAGAGGTCACTGCGATTCTGGCGGTGGCACGTGAAGGTGATGAAGTCTTACTGCGTCTTGAGTCTGGCGGCGGCATGGTGCACGGCTACGGCTTAGCCTCATCGCAACTGGATCGCATTAAGTCAGCTGGGTTGCCTTTAACTATTGCGGTAGACAAAGTGGCAGCCAGTGGCGGTTATATGATGGCTTGTATTGCCGATAAGGTCGTGTCAGCGCCGTTTGCTATTGTTGGCTCGATTGGGGTGATTGCTCAATTACCTAACTTCCATAAGGTATTGAAAAAATATGATATTGAGTATGAACAGCTGACGGCGGGCGAGTATAAGCGCACCTTAACCATGTTTGGTGAGAACACGGATAAAGCGCGTGAGAAGTTCAAACAAGAGCTTGAAGAAACCCATGGTCTGTTTAAAGACTTTATCCGTGAACGTCGCCCGCAACTTGACCTTGATAAAGTGGCGACAGGTGAGCATTGGTTTGGCACGACAGCCTTTGATCTTGGCTTAGTCGATGAGATCACAACGTCAGATGACTTGGTCGTGGCAGCATGTAAAGAGAAAACCGTGCTAGCGATTCACTACGTCGAAAAGAAAAAACTGACCTCTAAGCTGGCTGGTCTGGCTGGTGAAGCGGCAGATAATGTACTGATGAAACTTATCGATCGTGGCCAGCGCCCGATTGTTTAAGTCAAATAAAAAAGCGCTCATCAAATGATGGGCGCTTTTTTTATGCTTGATGTGGCGAGCTTAACTTCTCTACGAGACTTAGCTGCGAGCCGCTTGCGGTTTACTTGGTCGACGGCGAGCCGGCTTGCTTGCCGCAGGTTTATTGCTGTCGCTTCGTTGGCCGTTGGCGCCTCGGCTTTCGCCGTTTGGCTTGTTACCACCGAAGTGACGTTTGTTCTTACCTGCCGGTTTATTGCCGCGTGCATTATCACCTGAGCGCTGACCGTCTTGGTGTCCTACTTTTGGCTTCTTCGGTTTCTTTGGTTTCATTGGGCGTGTATCTAGCCTTGATTCTGGTAGCTCGTTAACGGGTTTAAAACCTTCAAGCTCCATACGCGGCAAGATTTGTTGAATCAAACGTTCAATACCAAATAGGTCGATGGCTTCATCTGCCTCAACCAGGGAGATCGCTTTACCCACTTCACCTGCGCGGCCAGTACGACCGATACGGTGAACATAATCTTCAGAGACATTGGGTAACTCGAAGTTAACCACTTGTGGTAGCTGAGGAATATCAATACCACGCGCAGCAATATCGGTGGCGACTAAGACGCGAACATCGCCCGATTTAAAATCAGCCAATGCACGAGTTCGAGCGCCTTGGCTCTTGTTACCATGAATCGGTGCTGCGGTAATCCCTTGCTCATTAAGGTAATGCGACAGACGGTTGGCACCATGTTTAGTACGAGAAAAGACCAGTACTTGTCTCCAGTTACCATCGTTGATCAATTTCACCAGCATCGGCGCTTTTTTGCGTTTGTCAGCTGGGTAGATGCACTGTTCAATCGTTACGGCTGTCGAATTTTCAGTATTGACCGACACTTCAACTGGGTCGTTCACTAAGCCTTTCGCCAATTGACGAATTTCAGCCGAGAACGTCGCAGAGAAGAGTAGGTTTTGGCGTTTTGCTGGCAACAAGTTAAGAATTTTTCTGATGTCGCGGATAAAGCCCATATCGAGCATACGGTCAGCTTCGTCCAGAACCAATACTTCGAGTTGGTCAAATTTAAGCGCGTTTTGCTGATAAAGATCGAGAAGTCGACCTGGTGTCGCCACCAATACATCACACCCTTGGCGCAGCTTAAGCATCTGTGGGTTGATTTTAACGCCGCCGAAGACTACTTGAGACGTCAGGCGTTGGTAGCGGCTGTACTTGAAAACATTCTCTTGTACTTGCGCTGCAAGCTCACGAGTGGGTGTTAGAACTAAAGCGCGAATGTGGTTGCCTTTCACGCGCTGGCCATTGTCTAAACGTTCTAAGATAGGCAAAGTGAAACCAGCCGTTTTACCGGTACCTGTCTGCGCAGCCGCCATGACATCTTTACCTGCTAAAACGGCAGGAATTGCTTGCTCCTGAATAGGAGAGGGAGTGTCATAGCCTTGCTCTTCAATTGCTTTAAGAATCGGAGCAGAAAGGCCCAAGGAGGTAAAACCCATAGTATGTTCTCTAGATGGTAAAATCGGACAAATCGCGAGCAAATTGAAACTACGCGAAAAAGGGCGCCATTCTGCGCCCTTTAACGAGGAACATCAACCAAATTATGACGAAGCGGGCTGATGTCTTGCTTTATATTGGCGTATGTAAAGTGCCATTGCGAGAACGATACCTGACAGAGCGCCATAAAGATGAGCGTCAACAGCGACTTGAGCATTGATCAGATCTTGAGTCGACTGTGATGCGCCCATGGTCAATTCCCAGGCAACTTTCGCACAGACTCCGATCACCAGTAACCAACTGCTCTTACGCCCATTCAGCGCTTCTTGGAGGGCAAAATAAGCAAATAAGCCGTGCAAGGTCCCTGATAGGCCAACATAACTATTCATACTGCTAAGGAAATTGAGTACGCCGATGGCAGCGCTGGTCACTAATAGGCAAAATAGCAACGCTTTGTCACTCGGTTTAAAAATCAAACCGATCATCCAAAGTCCGCCTAAGTTCATGGCTAAATGGGGAAAGTTGGTATGGGTGAAGTTTCCTGTTAGGATTCGCCACCATTGGCCGTCCAAAATAAGGTAACGCTGCCAATTAACTAAAGAGGCCTGCGGCTCGAACTGTAAGCCGATGCAAACTAAGCTAATAGCGATTAACAGAAAAAATACACGCACTTTATGTCCCGATACTGTTCTCAATGTAAAAAATCACTCAAAGCTTGTATCTGTGAGTGGATACAAAGCCTAACATCGAATGTTGAGTTGGTCATCCTCCAGCATCATAGCGAAACAAACAAGCCGATGGGGACGGCGAGAATCTTGCAACTCTCATTAGCGAACTGCCACTGTTTAGTCGGGGAGGACTTCAGTGACAACACGCAGCTCAACGCGTTGCTCAGCGATCCGCACTATTGCCATTTTGTGCTCTATCCAGGAGAGTCTGCCCTTGCCCACGGCGAAGTCGGAAAACGGCGCCAGGACAAAAAAGTCCGTGTTATTTTGCTCGATGGCACTTGGAAGAAAGCGTATAAAATGTGGCAGCTTTCAAGCAACTTGCACGCTTTGCCTCTGATCCGTTTACCCGATGATCTGCAAGGCAATTATCGTATTCGTAAAGCGCCAGATGACAATAGCTTGTCAACGGTTGAAGCTGGTTATCATATTCTTTCGCTACTCGAACCAGAGCAAGACTTCTCAGCGTTGATTCACACGTTTAATCAGATGATTGAGTTTCAAATCAAGCAAATGCCGCCGGGTGTGTTTGAGAGTAACTATCTGCGTTCCACTTGAAGGTTCAGGTTTGAGGCCTGAAAACTATCTGTAATTCTTGATGCCAGCGGGTGGATTTATTTCGTCTTCACTTTCTCATTTTAGTTTTAGAACACTTTGTTTTATTAATAACTATATCATTAGTGCTATGGTTTAACTGTAATAAAGCGGTTGTTTAAAATATGTCAATATAAATAAATATAAAGAAATTAATTCTATATGGGGATGAATTCAATGAGTGTTAAAAATACTGCACAGCTATATATATATACATTTTTTCTTGCTTGGAGTACTTACTCATATTCTGACAATGATATGAGATTAAATATTCAAGAAGAAAGTAACTTAAATACATTAAATGCAGAAAAACGAGGCGCATTAACGCGATTTTTATTTACCGCTGACCCTCAGTTTTATACAGGTCGCTCAGATATTAATGACCCTACTTTGGATAAGTTGGCTGGTATTATTTATGACTTAACATACAGTAGAAATACTCCTAATCCTATATTTGGTTTACTTGTAGGAGGCGATATGACCCAGACCGCTCACAACAACAGTATTTTTGGGAAGGAGTTTCAACATTGGAAAAATATCATTAAATATTATAACGTCATGGATAAGTCATATGAAACTATAGGGAACCATGATGAAACGACTGGTGGAGTTTCTAGACATGGAAAAATTGAGAGTTTTATCGATCGAAACAGAGAATACGCTCGTCAAAGTTATCGACGAAGTGGGGCTCTATACTCGTGGGATGTGGAGGAGATACATTTTGTTGCGCTTGGAACTGGCGTGTTCTCTTCTGAACGCCCCACCAAATATGAGGATGTAAAAAATTATCGTCAACTTGATTTCTTACAAAATGACCTAGACATCAATGTCGGTAATAGTGGCAAGAAAGTGGTGTTGATGTTTCATATTCCGGCTAATCATCATGATTGGAAAGAAGCTGATAGAAAACGTTTTCTTAATCTAATTCAAGAGTACAATGTCGTACTTTTACTGGCTGGGCATACCCATGCTTGGGGAGGGGAGCAATATATCACACTCCCTAATGGTCGAAGAATAGCTCAAGTCGTTGCACCAACAATACGTAATGACCAACGCCCTATTGGGCAATATGCCGATATTAAATTGGAAAATAATTCGACGCGAATGCAAGTTGAATTAAAACATAATGACGGAATAGAAAACTATAAAGGAAAAATAACGTTGGACCTTAAAATAGACCAACTTTGGTATCCACAAACTGCAACTGTTAAGGCTCCAATCTATATGGAGAAAAGTGGTAGTTTCAACGAAAGAAAATATGTTTATAAAGATGTCCATTATTACACGATGCAATCTAGAAATGGAACAGGGCGTTGTATTGGTTATGATGGCAATACAACATCTGATAAATTACTTATTCAGGTGACGTGTGATGCATCAGATCCAAGACAAAACTGGTTCTGGTCTGCACAAACCCAACAAATACATTCTAAAATGGATTGGAATTATTGTTGGCGATACGATTCAAACTTCGCTGGCAGCCCGATCAGGTTAGCCAAGTGTAATGCAAATGATCCTAACATGCGTTGGCAATACAGTAAGTATAATAAAGACCAAGATTGGCTACGAAAAATTAAACCTGCTAACTCCCCCAACCTACAAGTCGATGGATATAAAGAAAGCAATGAAGTTAACCTTTACAGCGCTCATTCGAGTAGCACTCAACTTTGGGGAGTCAGCCACCAAAGATACCCTGCTAACCAAATGTCACTAAGTGCTCACGGACTTAAGCATACTCATCTAGAATGATAAAGCGCCGTATTGTTCAGATTTAAAAGCGAATACACCTTTGAGTGACTTTGTTGATGATTTTAGTATAATTAAATCAATGAATTATGAACAAGAGTAAAGCGCACAGCGCTTTTCTCTTTGTATGACTTACGCTTTTCAGAGAAAAGGGCTTGTTGAAAACTCATCATATTGAATGGAGAGACGTAAGCGTGAATCACACTACTTTTATTCAGCAACTGCCTAAAGTCGAATTACATCTGCATATTGAAGGCACCCTTGAGCCTGACATGATGTTTCAACTGGCCCAGCGTAATCAAATTGCTTTGCCTTTTTCTACGCCTCAACAAGTGAAAGAGGCTTATCAGTTCAGCAATCTCCAGTCATTTCTTGATATCTATTATCAAGGTGCCAACGTTCTCATTCATCAACAAGATTTCTATGACCTGACGTGGGCTTATCTTATCCGTTGCTATGAGGACAATGTCATTCATACCGAAATCTTTTTTGATCCACAAACTCATACCGAGCGTGGGATTGAATTTGATACGGTGATCAATGGTATTTATCAAGCACTGCAAGAGGGTTATAGACAACTTGGTATTAGCAGCCAAATCATCATGTGTTTCTTACGTCATCTTGATGAAGAGAGTGCTTTTGCCACCTTGTCTCAAGCATTGCCCCATAAAGATAAAATTGTTGCTGTTGGACTTGACTCATCAGAGCTAGGTCACCCTCCAGAAAAGTTTGCCCGAGTGTTTGCAAAGGCAATAGACGAGGGATTTTTGACGGTAGCTCATGCCGGTGAAGAAGGGCCGGTGAGCAATATCTATGACAGCCTAGAATTACTTAAAGTGAGCCGAGTCGATCATGGGGTTCGCTGCGCCGATGATGATGCGTTAGTCAATGTACTTGAGCAAAGTCAAATGCCGTTGACGGTTTGTCCACTTTCAAATACTAAGTTAAAAGTGTTTGCAACCATGAGTGAACACAATATTGTCGAGCTGTTACGCCGAGGCTTATGTGTGACGATTAACTCTGACGACCCGGCATATTTTGGCGGTTACATGACTGATAACTTTATCGCGGTGGCCGATAGCCATGCGATCAGCCAGCAAGAGTTGGCGCAGTTTACCCGTAATGCTATCAACGCTAGTTTTATTAATGATATAGAAAAAAGCCGTTTACACAGTCAGTTAGAATCATTTCTCGCAGATGACGAGTGATTTTATCGCAATGAGCCACTAAACTAGAAGTTCGATTGTTGCGTATTAATGGGTGGTGATAAGGACAATCATCATTAGGCGCTTGCTACATTTTTTCTGTGCTCGATAAGGACTTTTATGCAACCTCACGTCAATCAAACCATTCCGTTATCTGAGCTAATGCTCTCGCTAACCACAGCGTTAGATATGACAGAAGGTCAACCGCCTGAACACTGTATTCGCTGTTGTTGGATCGGTATGCACCTTGGTGATGCAATGCAACTTGGCGACGAACAGCTGTATGATCTATTTTTCACACTGCTGCTCAAAGATGCCGGGTGTAGTAGCAATGCTGCACGTATTTGTGAACTCTATATGACCGATGATCGTTCCTTTAAGCGCAACTACAAAACTGTTGGCACGAGTCTGTCTAGTGCGATTAACTTTGTGGTGAAAAATACCGGGATCGGCCAGAGCTGGGTCACTCGGATCTCAGCCACCATCGATATTCTCAAAAATGGTAATGATTACGCTCAAGAGCTGATTGAAACCCGTTGTACTCGTGGTGCGGAGGTGGCCCGAGAGCTGCGATTTAATGAGCTGGTGGCAAGAGGTGTACACAGTTTAGATGAGCACTGGGATGGAACGGGGCGCCCGGAGCAACTCAAACACGATCAGATTCCGTTGTTTTCTCGCATTGCTTTGCTCGCTCAGGTGGTTGACGTGTTCCAATTTGAGCATGACTTAGACAGCGCGATTGCTGAAATTGAGGCCCGTAGTGGCAGTTGGTTTGACCCACAGTTAGTGGCGCACTTGGTCGATATATCACAACGAGCGAGCTTTGTTGAGGGGCTTAATGCGGCGGATATCGCTGAACGTGTGATGAGCCTCGCGCCCGCTCATGCCAGTGTCATTGTTGATGAAGAGTACCTCGATTGTATCGTTAGTGCGTTTGGTAAAATTGTCGACTCGAAGAGCCCTTATACTGCAGGTCATAGTGAACGTGTTGCCGTCTATACCGACTTAATTGCACAGGAACTCGGGATTGAGTTTGCTGAAAGGCAGTGGTTAAAACGCGCCGCCTTGCTGCATGATCTTGGCAAACTTGGTGTGAGCAATGCCATCTTAGATAAACCGGGTAAACTCGACGAACAAGAGTGGGAGGCCGTTAAATCACACGCAGCACTGACCGAACAAATTCTCAATTATTTAAAACCGTTTAAAGAGATGGCGTGGATCGCAGGCGCGCATCATGAAAAGCTCGATGGTACTGGTTACCCAAAACAACTTAGTGCCGAACAAATTCCACTCTCAACCCGGATCATTACTACCGCGGATATTTTTGATGCCATCACGGCCGAAAGACCATACCGTGGTGCGGTGCCCGTACCTAAGACCTTACTCATTATGCAAGAGAACCTACATACCGCGATTGATGAACGCTGTTTCAACGCATTGAAAGCAGCGATTACCAAGTTGCCTAGCCATTATTTTGCAGAATCTGAATAGCCTAACCACGGACTTAGTGAGAAGAGAACAGTTGTTGGTGCAATCTTTGAGCGTGCCCGTCAGTCATGGATGAAATGTAATCGGCTATCACGCGAAAACCTGCGCTATTGTTGTCGCACGCTGACCATTTCTGCCGTACGTTGACTGGCAGCAAGCGTTCAGGATCGGCGCTTAGGGCTTCAAAAATATCCATAATGATTTGTTGGCCTTTGTATTCAACGACTTGAACGTGCGGGACTTGAATAACATAGTCACTAACGAAGCGTTTCAAGATGTTGAGCGCTTTATCCATGGTCGGTTCGAGTACGGCGTTGAATGCGAGCAGTTCACAATCAAATTGCGCCTCAACGGGTTTTATCGAAATACTGGTCAGTAGTGCATTAACCATGCCTCCGATGGCATCCTTACGTTGATAGTGTGTGCCAGAAAAAAGCATTTCTGTAATCGAATCAATATGTTTTTCAAACCATACATCGCCACACTCGGCAAGTTGACTGGCGGCTCCCTCAATCCATTGATGGCGATTGACCATACCGAGTACTAAGGCATCTTCAAGGTCGTGAACGCCGTAGGCAATATCATCAGAAAGCTCCATAATCGAACAATCAATTGACTTAAAGCGTGTTTTTTTATGCTGGTACTCAGATAGCGGTTGATCACGCATCAGACTAAACAGGGTTTTGTCTTGCTCGCTCAATGGCGCTAACACCCAATCGAACAAAGCTTTATCGCAATCATATAAGCCTTTCGCTGGCGCCCAATCGCGAGCGCGCAGTTGACGTTGATGTGAGACACTTGCAGGGATGACGGCAGCGCGAGTATGGCTAATTAACGCAGGGTATTTGATCAAACCTAATAAGGTGCGGCGCGCGAGGTTCATACCGAACAGCTCAGTATAGGGCTCTAACTTGGTCACAATACGAAAAGTTTGTGCATTGCCCTCGAAGCCGCCGTGTTCACGCATCATGTAGTTGAGAGCGACTTCTCCACCGTGACCATAAGGGGGATGGCCGATATCGTGGGCAAGGCAGATTGAGTCGATTAAGCTATCACTCGGCAGCAAGTCGCGAAATTGAGGTTGTTTCTTTTTAAGTTGCGCGACAATGCCAGTGCCCAATTGAGCCGCTTCCAACGAGTGGGTTAAACGGGTACGGTGAAAGTCATCAAAACTGTTGCCATGAACTTGGGTTTTCGCTTGCAGACGGCGA
This sequence comes from Vibrio sp. NH-UV-68, assembly GCF_042940635.1. Lineage (NCBI taxonomy): Bacteria > Pseudomonadati > Pseudomonadota > Gammaproteobacteria > Vibrionales > Vibrionaceae > Vibrio > Vibrio sp. NH-UV-68. The sequence goes on along the minus strand of NZ_CP134975.1, from coordinate 2,057,117 downwards.
AAGGCCGCCGAATGGAGAATGCGTGCGCGGTCTCGCTGGTATGGGCTTCGATGATCATCACGACGAATTTTATGTTCATCATCGTGACGGTCGTGCCATAAATCGCTGATTGGAATACCCATCGTCAACCTCTGTATGCTCACTCTTAGGTTAAAATTTATGATTTGAAAGTTACTCTATACTGAATGTTAGCTGATCTCATCAAGAGAAAGCTCAAAGCTGGGCGCGAAGGTATTAAGGAAATAGTCCATCTCTTCGGTGTAACGTTCTTTCAGTGTCACGTCCAAGCGCTTTTTAGCCAATGCATATTCATGGTTGCCCGCACTGAGCTCTTCAAGGCATTTTAAATAGGCGCAGATGGTATCCGCTTGCTTCACAATGGCTGCATCTTGAGGATGCGCTGACTGAGAAACCAAGTAAGGAGCAAAGTCATCGCGAAACTCTTCAGGCAGCATAGAAAGCAACTTTTGTTCTGCTGCCGCTTCAATCTTTTTGTACTCTTTGGCAATGTCAGGATTGTAGTATTTTACCGGAGTCGGCAAATCTCCAGTCAACACTTCGCTGGTATCGTGATACATGCCTAAAATAGCAATGCGTTCTGGGTTGAGATCGCCACCAAACTTTTTGTTTTTGATCACGGCCAAGGCATGGGCTACAAACGCCACCTGTAGACTATGCTCAGAGATATTTTCAGTCGACACTGAGCGCATCAAAGGCCAACGCTGGATGAGTTTCATGCGAGCAAGGTGGGCAAAAAAATGGCTTTCCTTTGGGTTGGTATTGGGCATGGATGACTCCTAAGCGTTAAAAATAAAAGGGTGCTCGATGAGCACCCTTTAAGCATATGAAAAATAGCGTCTAATTACTACTGACTGTATGTCGATAAGAAACGTTCAAAACGACCAATCGCCATTTCTAAATCTTCAACATGTGGCAGCGTAACAATACGGAAGTGATCCGGTTTCGGCCAGTTGAAGCCAGTGCCTTGAACCAACAACACTTTCTCTTGAATCAAGAAGTCGAGCACCATTTTCTGATCGTCTTTGATGTTATACCGTTTCGTGTCGATTTTTGGGAACAAGTACATCGCTCCTTTCGGCTTAACACACGAGACCCCGGGGATCTGATTGATAAGCTCAAAGGCGCGGTCACGCTGTTCAAGCAGACGCCCGCCAGGTAACAGCAGCTCATTAATACTTTGATAACCGCCCAGAGCGGTTTGAATGGCATGTTGCATCGGTACATTGGCGCACAAGCGCATTGACGACAGCATGTCGAGTCCGTTGATGTAGCCTTGTGCTTGGTGTTTTGGTCCGGTTAAGAACATCCAACCGCCACGAAAACCACAAACACGGTACGCTTTCGACAGGCCGTTAAAGGTCACGACTAAGACATCTTCAGTGAGTGTGGCAACGGACGTATGGGTGGCGCCGTCGTAGAGCACTTTGTCGTAGATCTCATCAGCAAAAATAATCAGTTTGTGCTGACGAGCGATTTCGATCACTTCGAGTAAAAAGTCACGACTGTAAACCGCGCCCGTTGGGTTGTTTGGGTTGATCAACACAATACCACGTGTTTTAGGCGTGATTTTTTTCTTAATATCGTCGAGATCTGGATACCAGTCGGCCTGTTCATCACACAAGTAATGCACGGCTTTGCCACCAGAGAGTGCGACCGAAGCCGTCCACAACGGGTAGTCGGGCGCTGGGACCAACATTTCGTCGCCGTTATTGAGTAAAGCTTGCATTGCCATGACGATCAATTCAGAGGCGCCGTTACCGATGTAGACATCTTCAACATCAAGTGAACGTATTCCTTTACGTTGGTAATGTTGCACCACGGCTTTACGTGCTGAGTAGATACCTTTCGAGTCACAATACCCTTGTGAAGTCGGTAGGTTACGAATCACGTCGACCAGAATTTCGTCAGGGGCGTCAAAGCCAAATGGTGCGGGGTTACCAATGTTTAGCTTTAGTATTTTATGCCCCTCTTCCTCCATGCGCTTAGCATGTTTAAGTACAGGACCCCTAATGTCATAGCAGACATTGTCGAGTTTTGACGACATCCCGATATTTTGCATTGAATAAAACCTGAATTTATTGACATTCCTTTATTAAAGTAACTTAAAATGAGGTTACTTAGAATAAAAATCTGAGCCAATGGCGATAATTCCTGCTTTGTAGCACGCCCGTTATCACAGGAATATACAAAACATTACTGACATCCTTGATTTGAGTAAGGTCTATAAATAGAGTAGCGAGGTAAAATAATTAATAACTCCTATGCATACGAGGCTGATTTGTCTGACTTTCATCAAGCCGTTTCTGAACTGATTGAACGCGCTAAGGAAGCGCAACAGGGTGTAAACCGTCTGGTTCAAGTTCTTGAAAAAAAACCGGACTTTGCATTTATCGACTGGTTGGACGCTCAACCAGTGTTCCCAAAGTTTTATTGGCAGTCTCGTGATACTCGTGAAGAAGTGGTCGCCTTAGGCCAATTGCACACCTTTGTCGACCCCGCTCCTGCCTATACTATTTTGGCTGATGATCAACGTGTTTGGGGTGGGCGTTCGTTTGACGGACAAACGGATAAAAACCGCCGCTGCATGTCGTCATTTTTTTTCCTCCCGCAAATTGAGCTGATTCGCTTTGATGACCAATGGTCACTTGCGATCAACTTGAATAGCGAGAAGCAGCGTACTCTAGCGAGCTTGTCTAAACTTCAGTTTGATGTTGCACCACTGCGTGCCATTTCATCGCATATTGAATCAATTCAACATATTCCTGAGCAACACCAATGGTCTGATTTGGTCAACAAAGTGTTGCAAGGTATCGAAAAAGAACAGTTTAAAAAAGTGGTCTTGGCACGTAAAACGACCCTAATTTTAGATAAGCCCCTATGTGCGGCACAACTGCTAAAGTCGAGCTATCTGCAAAATCATCACAGCTTTCATTTTTTGCTCGCCTTAGATAAAAAACACTGTTTTATCGGTTCCACACCTGAGCGACTTTATGCTCGTCAAGGGCAAGAGCTCAACACAGAGGCGCTGGCTGGCACCATTGGGCGTGGCCAAAATGCCGCTCAGGATATGGCGCTGGCCAATTGGCTCGCGAGTGATAGCAAAAATCTCAACGAAAACCAGTATGTTGTCGATGATATTATTAACAGGCTGTCACCACATTCAGATCAGGTGTCAGTAGAACAAGACACAAGATTAGTTCGATTGCGTAAAGTGCAACATCTCAAACGCAACATTCGTGCCCATCTGCATAAAGGCACTAACGGTGTTCAATTGCTTGAGGCGTTACAGCCGACGGCGGCTGTAGCGGGTTTGCCACGTAAAGCATCGATGGCGTTTATCCAGCAGCATGAGCCGTTTGCACGCGGCTGGTATGCAGGTTCAATGGGGTTCATTAGCCATCAGCGCGCAGAGTTCTGTGTCGCGATTCGCAGTGCCTTGGTAGTGGATGATCAGGTTCAGCTGTTCGCTGGCGCGGGCATTGTGCCGGGGTCGATAGCCGAACACGAGTGGCAAGAGCTGGATAAAAAAATGTCGACGCTGCTGTCACTGATTTCAGACCATCCTTCTTTGGGAGTGGCTTCATAGATGATGACCAAGGCAATAGAACAGGCGGTGATCAATCGTATTTGGTGCCAAACCTTGCTTGAAGAGCTGACCCGTTTCGGTGTCAGCGATATTTGTATCGCTCCTGGTTCACGTTCGACACCTTTAACTTTGGAAGCGGACGAGAATCAAAAGCTCACCCTGCACACTCATTTTGATGAGAGAGGTTTAGGCTTTCTTGCGTTAGGGTTGGCCAAAGCAAGCAATAAACCGGTCGCCATTGTCGTTACTTCAGGTACCGCCGTAGCCAATTTGCTTCCGGCGATCGCAGAAGCCAAACTTACCAGTGAGAAACTCGTGGTATTAACCGCAGATAGACCACTTGAGTTGGTCGGTTGCGGTGCCAATCAGGCCATTGTTCAGTCGGGGATATTTTCTCACCATGTAACCGCAGCGCTTGATCTGCCAAGTCCAAATTTACTCACACCCCTTAAATGGTTACTGACCTCGATTGATCAGTTGCTGATTCAACAGAACAAGCAGGGCAGTGCGGTACATATTAACTGCCCCTTCCCTGAACCGCTTTATAGTGAACAGCCAAAAGCGTTTTATCAAGACTACCTTGATGAAGTGGCTCGATGGCAGCAAAGTGAGCGCCCTTATTGTCAGCAGTGGTCTACCGATCGCCAGGCGACTGTACCGACCGCAAGCTTTGTCGATAAGAAAGGCGTCATCGTGCTGGGTAGTGTGACCGTTAGTGAAGCTAAAAAAGCGCAGCAATTGGCACACAAACTGGGTTGGCCGCTATTGTGCGATCCTCAATCTGGTGTTTGTTCTGATTGGGCGCACTATGACTTGTGGCTGCAACACCACCAACGAGCCGAGGTCATTAATCAATGTCAACTGGTGCTGCAAGTGGGCGCGCGAATTGTCTCTAAGCGGCTAAATCAATGGTTAACCGAACAAGTTGAACGGCGCGATGCTGATTATCATTACCTTTCGCCTAATGGAGCGAGAAACAATCAAGCGCATTTGATGCAGATTCATCACCAGTGTGAGATTGGCTGTTTTTTTGACTCATTACTGGCGACATGGCCAACCATAGGCCACACCACAACCGGGTGGGCTGATAGCTTGACTGAAGTTGCGGAACAGGTAGCGTTGCTGGCTCTGACCCATTTAAATCGTAACGCTAATGTCGATGAAATTTCATTGGCATTGACGGTCGACAAACTTCCTAAATCAAGCCAGATCTTTTTCGGTAACAGTTTATTTGTTCGTCTGGTTGATATGTTTGGTCGCCTTGATGGTTATGAGGTTTACTCGAATCGAGGCGCGTCAGGAATTGATGGCATCATTGCCACTGCCGCGGGTGTAATGCGGGTGACAAATCGCCCGACAACGCTATTCATTGGTGATACTTCAGCGTTGTACGATATTAATTCGCTCGCCCTGCTGACCAAACAAACGACCCCTATGGTTATTGTGGTCACCAATAACGACGGCGGCGCTATATTTGACTTGTTGCCAGTACCAGAGCAGCAGAAGCAAACGTTGTATCAGATGCCACATGGTTATGACTTTGAATTTGCGGCGAAACAATTCAAATTAGGTTATACGCGGCCACAAACCTTGGCAGAGTATCAACATGCCGTTGAGGTGCATTTGAGTAGCGGTAAAGGGGCGTTGTTAGTCGAGATCCAAACGCCAGCCAATCAAGCGTCAAACCAACTTAAAGAGTTTGTGCGTCAAGTTCATGCTTTATAGTCGCGCCAGTGCCAACATTAATACCACTAACCAAGCCGTGTTGGTGTTTTTGCACGGATTATTGGGTTCAGGACAAGATTGGCATTCAGTGACCGAGCACTTAAGCCCACGGCCATATATTTGTCTTGACCTACCGGGTCATGGCGTGAGCGCTCTTGACGCTTGTCGTCATTTTGGTGATTGTTGCAAGCAAATTTCTGACACACTCCTTACCCATATTATGCCGCACAGGCCTATAGTGCTGGTGGGCTATTCACTGGGTGGTCGGATTGCGATGTCAGGGATTGCAAATGGCGATTTTGCCCAGCTCAATGTGCAGATGTTGATCGTCGAAGGAGGAAACTTTGGCCTTTCGCACCGAGATGCAAAGCAAGCCCGATGGCTTAGTGATAGTCACTGGGCGGCGCGGTTTAGAAATGAGCCGATTGAACAGGTGTTAAGCGATTGGTATCAACAGCCAGTATTTAGTTCGCTAAACCATGAGCAAAGACAACAACTGATAACGAAACGCAGTGCTAATCTTGGCCCGTCGGTGGCGAATATGCTCGAGGCGACCTCGCTCGCTAAACAAGATGACTTACTCGATGGACTAAAACGCACACGAGTAAAAACACATTACATTTGTGGTGAAAAAGATCATAAATTTAGTCAGTTGGCTAAGCTAAGCGGTTTGTCTTTTAGCCAGGTAGTCAATGCTGGGCACAATGTTCATTTAGAGCAGCCAAAAGCATTCGCAGACATAATCAATGCTCAGTTGAAGCTTAATGGTTTGAGCTGAGTCACTAAGTAACAGAATAGGAATCACCATGGCAAAAACAGTCGGTATCTCAGAAGAAGAACTTTATGCACCCGTAAACTGGAATGACTGCAGCGGTGAATATGAAGATATTCAGTACCACAAATCGGCAGATGGTATTGCCAAGATCACCATCGCTCGTCCGCAAGTTCACAATGCATTTCGGCCACAAACTGTCAAAGAGATGATTAATGCGTTAGCGGATGCTCGTTATGATGAAGGAGTGGGCGTTATTATCCTGACGGGGCTTGGAGAGAAAGCATTTTGCTCTGGTGGCGATCAGAAAATCCGTGGTGACTACGGCGGTTACCAAGACGATTCAGGTACCCACCACCTCAATGTGCTCGACTTTCAACGTCAAATTCGTACCTGCCCTAAACCCGTGATTGCTGCGGTAGCAGGTTGGGCTGTGGGTGGTGGTCATGTATTACACATGATGTGTGATCTGACCATCGCTGCAGAGAACGCCCAGTTTGGCCAAACTGGGCCAAAAGTAGGCTCGTTTGACGGCGGTTGGGGAGCGTCGTACATGGCGCGTATTGTCGGCCAGAAAAAAGCGCGTGAAATTTGGTTCCTATGTCGCTTTTATGACGCCCAAGAGGCGTTAGATATGGGGCTGGTTAACACGGTTGTGCCAATTGAGTCGTTAGAGAAAGAGACCGTACGCTGGTGTCGAGAGACCTTGCAACATAGCCCAATGGCGCTGCGTTGTCTTAAAGCGGCGCTCAATGCTGACTGTGATGGTCAAGCGGGTTTGCAAGAGCTAGCGGGCAATGCGACGATGATGTTCTACATGACAGAAGAGGGGCAAGAAGGCCGCAATGCGTTTAACGAAAAACGTCGCCCTGACTTCAACAAGTTTCCACGTAATCCTTAATACTTGTCAATCTAACTAAATCTGCTTTACGCGCCAACCAGACTGGCGCGTAATCGTAATAGTGATACTTGAATATCGAGTATCATTGATTGGCATTGGGTGGAAACAAAATCAATCATCATCAATCTAACTGCTAAGGTTAGAGGGTGATAACAATGATAAAAGAATGAATAAAGGATTAAGCTATGAGATCAGCCAAACTCTATCGCTATGAATTGCCGATGGACAGTGGGGTGATTCTTCGAGAGCAACGCTTAACGGTGCGAGAAGGGTTTATTGTTGAACTGGCACTGGATGACAAAATAGGTCGTGGTGAAATTGCGCCGTTGCCGGGTTTTAGCCTCGAGAGCCTAGAGGAAACTTACGCTCAACTGGTTGAGCAACTTGCTCTGTGGTCACAAGGTGTTGAACTTGATTTAGAGCCATTGTTTCCTTCCGTCGCATTTGGTTTGTCGATGGCGCAACTTGAGCTCGATGACATTCTGCCTGAGCAAGGCTGTTATCAAGCGGCGCCGTTATGCTCAGGTGATCCTGATGAACTGCTGCCAAAACTCAATGCGATGAGCGGAGAAAAAGTCGCCAAGATTAAAGTTGGCCTTTACGAGCCGATTCGTGATGGCATGCTTGTTAGTCTATTTTTGGAGTCGATTCCGGATTTGACATTGCGCTTAGATGCCAATCGCGCATGGACGTCAGAAAAAGCGCTGCAGTTCGCTAAGAAAATCGCCCCATCACTGCGTCAACGTATTGCGTTTATTGAAGAGCCTTGTCAGTCGCCGGGCGAAAGCTTTTCATTTGCCATCGCGACTGGTATTGCCATCGCCTGGGATGAAACGTTGCAACATTCTGTACGCAAAGATGACTTTAAACTGCAAGATTACAATGGTGCTAAAGCGATCATTATTAAACCGACTTTGATTGGCTCAATTGAGCGTTGCGCCGAGTTAATCGCCACTGCTAAATCGCTAGGAATTAAAGTCATCATTAGTTCGAGTATTGAGTCGAGTCTAGGCTTAACTCAGCTTGCACGGTTTGCTGCATGGCAATTACCGCAAGAGACCCCAGGATTAGACACGATAGGGTTGTTTGCTCAGCAGTTGGAAGTCGAGTGGCCAGGCTGTGAGCTTCCTGTTGTGCCACTTAACCAACAAGCGCTTATCTGGCAGTCATGAGTTCCTTGCTTAAACACTGGGCTCATCAGAGCCCTTTATTGCCTGCTTTAATCACACCAACACATCAATACACTTGGCGTGAGCTAGCCGATAAGGTTGATCAAGTGGCTGCAGGGTTAACACAGCAGGGGATCCAAGCTGGACATGTGATCACCAGTGTTGGCAAGAATAGCGTTGAGCAATTGCTGGTTTACTTAGCGTGTCTTGAATTAGGCGCGATTAATGCGTTGACCATGCCGCAGACAAAAAGCGAACTTGACGTTAAATTAGCGACACTCTATCAAGATCCGCGCGAGTCCCATGTTTGGTTTACTCAGCCATTATCACCTGCGCCTTGTACGGCCACTATTACTCTTGAAACCGAGCATATTTTTCAGACCGATTATACTTATAAAACCGATTGCACCTATCAAACAGATCATGCGCCGATGTCGTTACACCCTGATGCGCAAAGCCGTTATGATCAAGATGCATTAGCCTCGATTGTCTTTACCTCTGGCTCGACTGGAACGCCGAAAGCGGTGGCGCACTGTTCTCGTCAGCATCTTGCTTCTGCGCAGGGGCTATTGGCCGTTTTCCCGTTCAAGCAAGGCGACTGTTGGTTGCTCAGTTTGCCGCTTTATCACGTGTCGGGATTGGCGATTGTCTATCGTTGGCTATTGAGTGGTGCAGGCCTTAAAGTGGGTAGTGGCGAGTTAAGTCAAGATATTCAAGGTGTCACACACGCCTCGTTAGTGGCGACTCAATTGCGAAGACTGCTCGACAGTGCGCAGCCGTTACAATTAAAGCAAGTGTTGCTTGGTGGTGGCCATGTTGATCATGGGTTAAGTCAGCAAGCGGCGCAGCGAGGGATCGAGACCTGGCTGGGTTATGGCTTAACCGAAGCCGCCTCTACGGTGACGGCTAAGCGAGTGGATAGCACGTACAGTGCAGGTCGTCTGCTAGCAAAACGGCGTTTAAAGCTAGAGGGACAAAGCATCTACATTGGAGGTGAAACCTTAGCGTCGGGTTACTATCAATGTGGACAGTTAACACCGTTAACCGTCAATGGTTGGTTTGATACTAAGGATTTGGGTGAGTGGGTAGGAGACGAATTAAGAATTATTGGTCGAGCTGACAATCAGTTTATCTCTGGCGGTGAAAACATTCATTGTGAAGAGATTGAGCAAGTATTAAATCGGCATCCTATGATTGATTTCGCCATCGTCGTGCCAGTTGAAGATCTCGAGTTTGGTCATCGTCCGGTGGCGGTCATAATAACGTCCGATGGTTTTGATAGTGGCATCATGCCTGAGTATCTTGACAGTCAACTAAGCCGATTTAAGTGGCCCACCGCCTACTATACGATGCCAGCGGGTTTAAGCGAGAATGGCATTAAAATATCACGCCACGCCGTAAAGCAGTGGTTGAAATTGAATTATCCAACTCAGGGATAATACGGTGTGATCGAAAATGTGTTGTGGCTGCATAATTATTGCTTAAAGTCACATGCTGAGTGACGGTTTTTGCATTCGATCGTCGTTCAGCGAGATAATCACCGGGTGTAATTAGCTAGGGTCGCCTTTGTCGTATGGATAGCACTTCTATCACTTTTTCCAATCAACAGGAACTGGATATCCTGCTTGAATCGGTTAATCACCACTACTCAAACCCACTTGTACAACTATTCTCAAACCAAGCACAAGGTGAAGTTCGGGGTTATTGCTTATCACTGCGTATCAAGTGGCCAAGCGCTGTTGTGATTGGCAGTAGTGCTGAGCATAAAATAGACCAAGGTAAAATCACGCGCCAGCAGACAGTCGCCGTTATTAGTCAATTTGAACAAGTACGATTGACGAGCGCAGTGGCTCATTTTTCACCGACAGAGCGTCATGCTACGCATCAATTACGTCAAGAGCTGGCGATCACCGATGAGACAAAAGCGATCCTCTGTTTTGCTGACCGTTTAAGCGCCAACGATGAAGACCTTTTTCAAGCATTTCGTCATGACACGGTTCCAATCGCTGGTGGCGCAACGACGGTAACGGATCATGGCCGTTGGGCGATGCTCAATGGTGAGTTCTATCATAACGCTTTAGTCGCTGTCGCGCTTCACTCAGCCACACTGCATGTTTGGCAAAAATCCTACAACGAGTGGAACCCGATTGGTCAAACATTTGTCGTGACCAAAGCGCAAGGGAATCGGGTATTTGAACTCAACCATCAAGCGATTGGCCATATTTATCGTCGTTACCTAGCCGATGGCGAACACTTTGCACCGGAGTTATTGATTGGCTTTCCGATGATGAAAGGTGATCAGCAAGATCAAGAACTTGCCACGCCAGTCGCGGTGTTAGAAGACTTGAGTATTGAATTTGATCAGCCTTTAGAGCAAGGGGATAAAGTTCGTTTCTGTTATGACCACCCTGAGCTGACCATACAGCAGGTCAAGCAGGGCGCCTTTCATCTTGCCCACCTGCAACCGGATGCTATTTTTGTTTATAACTGTACATCGCGCCTCGATTTTATTGAGGGCAATGCGGAACTAGAGCCCTTACAGTCGGTCGCAGATTGCTATGGCTTCTACTGCATGGGAGAGCTGTACAAAGAGCAGCAACAACAAAGGGTGCTGCATCATAGTCTGACGTTACTGGCGATGCGCGAAGGGCAGGCGAAACAAGATATAGTACTACCTAACGTCGATGCGTCTTCGACTATGTCGCCACTGTTTTCAATGATTCGCAACTCATTTTCAGATCTAGAAAACTACAATCAAATCATGCAAGACAAGATTGAAAGTCAGGCGAATGCGCTGGTCTCAAGTTATCGCACTGATCGTCGCACTGGGCTTCCCAATCGAGCGGTGTTGCTCGAAAATATCGCTGAGATGGGGCTAGATGACAGCTTACTCAATGTAAAAATTAATAACCTAACCGATATCAATGAGAAATATGGTTACTCGGTTGGCGACAATCTTTTGGTGATGTTAACTTCATTTTTCGCCCAGTTGGTCAGTGACCACTTACCTCAAGGAGCAAAGCTTTACAGCATCGGAATTGGGGAGTGGGCGACGGTGTTCAGCAACCCGTTGCCAATGCACGAGGTAAGGCGTCGATTTGAGCGGCTACTTGAGCAAGTCGAATCTGTCGACTTTAAAGGATTCTCGTTTTTAGATAGTACCCATCTTGCTGTATCGATCAGTGCTGGTATTGTGCAGAAAAAGGCGTTTATGTCGTGTTCTGATGACGCACTGTTGTTTAAGTCAATTGAAGCACGCCGTCACGCTAACAAGACCAATCAGTCTTTTGTTGATGCCAATGATTTAATTCAGCAAGAGGAGCAACGTCGCGACCGTCTCGAAAAGCTCTCTATCACTAACCATGCGATTGCCCAGCGCAATATCGAGCCCTATGTGCAACCCATTTTTGATGCGACTACCCGAATGCTCAGCAACTATGAATGCTTGGCGCGCTTAACTCATGGGTCAAAAGTTCTGCCGCCGGGTTACTTTTTACCTTTGATTCAAGGTACACGGTTATACAACAAAATGAGCCAACTGATGATCAACCATAGTTTTGAGTTGATGCAGCCTCGTAATGAGAAGTTTTCGCTCAACCTTTCCCATCAAGATATCGTTAACGATACAACCTTAGAGTTGCTTGAGTCGAATATACTGTCCCTGCAAGACCCAACTCGAGTCGGTATCGAAATTGTTGAATCTGAACAAATTCACGACTTTGAGCGGATGAGCGAAGTCTGTAATCATTTTAGAAGGATGGGGGTGACAATTATTGTTGATGACTTTGGTTCAGGTTATTCGAACCTCGATGAAATCATCAAAATTGAGCCGGATATTATTAAGCTTGATGGCAGCTTAATTCGCTATATTGATGTTGACTCTAAACAGCGTAAAGTCGCCTCTCAATTAGTAAGACTATGCAATGTGTTTGGCGCTAAAACGGTGGCGGAATTTGTTCATAACCAAGCGGTATGTGACATCGCAACTGAGTTGGGCGTCGATTACTTGCAAGGTTTCTACCTAGGAGAGCCGACAAAACTCACTTAGTTAATTTGGTAATTTCATAGTGCCAATACGAATTTAATAATCATATAACCCTGATTCATAATAAAGCCAATATAAAAGGAATTAGGGTATAACGATGTTAAGAGTCGGGTTGATCGCCGCGATTATAGTGCAAATTATCATCGCGATTAATAGTGACGGTTTGATTCGTTCATTAATGGAGTTGTCTGCGTTTGTTTCAACCCTAGTGTTAGTGCGAAATATCAAGCTTGCTAGCCGAGCAAAAAGTGTCCGCCAAGCCAGAGAGCATTAATGCAGCGTTAACCACGCCAGCGAACTGGCCGAAATTAATCCCCACAAGATCACACCAAACAGCAAGGGTTTTGGCCCGGCGATTTTTAGCTTCTCGAACGAAATACCACAGCCAATCAAAAACAGACACACCACCAATGCACGTTTTGCGATGTCGAAGATCGCTTGGTACACCAACTCAAACTGTGGTAGAAAATCACTCACTGCAATTGCCGCGCAATAAAAGAAAATAAAGTAAGGTATGGTTATTTTCTTCGAATCATTGCGAAACAAAAAAGCGCTGAACAGAGCCACTGGAATGATCCACAATGCACGAGCCAATTTTAACGTGGTTGCGGTAGTCAGCGCTTGCTCACCGTAGGCAGACGCAGCACCAACAACCGAAGACGTATCGTGAATTGCAATCGCAGCCCAAGTGCCGAAGGTGATTTGGTCTAGCTCGAGTGCATGGCCGATGACCGGAAACACAAACAAGGCAATAGAGTTAAGAACAAACACCGTTGCCAGTGCTAATCCTACTTGGTCATCTTTGGCTTGAATCGCGGGAGCAACTGCGGCAATCGCACTGCCGCCACAAATCGCTGTTCCTGACGAGATCAAATAGCTTGTTTCCCGGTTCAATCCGAGTAACTTTGCTAACCACCACCCCACCAATAATGTGCCCATGATCGTCGCAATAATCAGACCTATGCCGTCTGAAGTCACGGCAAGGGCTTGTTGAAACTGGATGCCAAACCCTAAACCTACAATCGAATACGCAAGCAGCTTTTTGGTGATCTTGGCAAGGTTAACGGTGGTAGGGACTAGACCTAATGAGGCAAGCAAGAAACCGATCACTAACGCCGTTGGTGATGAAATAAGTGGCGTTAAACAGATTGCTGCGGCAATCCAGAAGGGTGATGACTTAGAAAGTGAGTTCATAATCAGTAAGATATTTTATGTGAGGACGCAGTGTATCGAAAGCATCGTGATAAAGAGAGCCGATTGTATTGAACAAGCGTTAAGAAAAACTTAACGCTTGTGGTTAGCAGACCGTCGAGGGCTAACGCCAATCGCCGCGCAGTTGTGCAACTTTTTGTTGCATCATGGCAGTCGATGCCAACTCGGGTGGTACAGGTTCGCCCACTTCTATCTCAATACGAGACCAGTAACGTGTTGGCAGCCCCTGACACGCCTTGCCTTTGTGTCGACTAAAATAGCTTCCCCACATCCCTTTTAATGCAACTGGAATGACAGGTACTGGGCTGCGTTTCAAAATGATGTCCATGCCGCGCAGAAAAGGGTGGATTTCGCCGTCAGGGGTCAGGCGGCCTTCTGGAAAAATACACACGATATGGCCTTGTTCAAGGGCATGTTCAACTTGATTGAAAGCGCGAATGATAGAGCGGCGGTTGGTGGCCGAAATAGGAATTACCCCCGCGCGGCTAAGAAACTTTTTCAGCACTGGTGTATTGGCATACTCTTCTTCCATGACAAAACGAATCAAGCGTGGACAGACAGCGCTAAGCAACAGGGCATCCATATAACTGACGTGGTTACAAACCAGTAATGCGCCTTGTTTTTCTGGTAAGTGGTGCAAGTTCTTGTGCGATACACGGTACATAGTATGGGTCAGCACCCACAGCAGAAAGCGTACAACAAAGATCGGCACTTGAATAAACAAATAACTCGCAACAAGGAAGTTCAATATTGCCAGTAATAGGAATAGTTGAGGAATCGTCAGTTCTAAAAGTGATAAACAGACGATACCCAGAACCGCACTGCCAACCATAAACAGTGAATTGAAAATGTTGAGTGCGGCAATTACTTGAGCGCGTTGTGTTACTTTAGCGCGTTGTTGCATGAGGGCGTAAAGAGGCACAATGAACACGCCACCAGAGGCGCCAAGTAGCAATAGGTAAGCAAACAGTGGCCAAAGTGGTGAGTAGTGAATCAATTCACTGAAGCTGGTTATGTTCGGCATCGTCTCCGGTACAGAGGTCGCCATTAAAGCGCCAAAGACGGTAATGCCTAAGCTACCCAAGGGAACGATGCCCACTTCGATACGATGATTGGATAATTTGTCGCAAGCAAGCGACCCTAATGCAATTCCGATAGAAAACAGGGCCAACAGAAAGGAGACCGCACTTTCACTGCCGTTGAGGTGTAGCTTGGTAAAGTTTGGGAATTGAGTTAAGTACGCCGCGCCCAGAAACCAAAACCAGCTAATCGCCATCAGTGCTTTAAATATAGTAGGGTCAGCCTTGGCAATGGCAATGGTTTGTTTGGTCTGCTTAATCGGCTGCCAGCGAAACTTGAGGCTAGGGTTGCTTGCTGGCGCGCAAGGGATCGAACGGCTTGAAATATAGCCCAGAAGAGCAAACACAATGACGCACGCGGCTGCAACATATTTAGCATCATCGGCTGAAGCAATCACTCCGGCGCCCAGTGTGCCAAGAAGAATCGCTAAGAAGGTTCCTGTCTCGACTAACGCATTACCTGGTACTAATTCATTGGCTTTTAATTGTTGGGGCAACAGGGCGTACTTGACCGGGCCAAAGAAGGCGGATTGTGTGCCCATTAAGAACAGTAATATCAGCAGAATAATGTAGCTTTCAGTGATAAAGCCGATAGCGCCAAGGCACATGATGGCAATTTCAGCCAATTTAACCTTACGGATAAACCAGGATTTTTCGTATTTATCTGCTAATACCCCAGCCGATGCCGAAAAAAGAAAAAAGGGTAAAATGAACAGCCCAGCGGCGAGGTTGATAAATAGATTGCTTGAGACAGGTAAAGCGCCGACACCTGCGAAAGCCACAAACAACAACAAAACATTTTTAAAGATGTTGTCATTAAATGCGCCAAAAAACTGGGTGATGAAGTATGGTAGAAAGCGCTTTTGCTTCATCAAAGAAGCTTGATTTTGTGGCATTGTTTAGCCTTAGTCGGTGAATTTACCAGTTGCTTAAGTAATGGGACAAAAGATTGCTAATCAATTCTTTACCGTCGATAGGTTCAGCGGCAAAAAATTTATCGTCGACGCTTAAGAGCGTAATACCATGTACGCCAGACCACAGAACACGGCTCGCTCTAAGCACATCAGCGGCGCTGCGCTGTGGCGCGAGTGTTTGAAGTAGGCCCTCTAGCATGTTGGTCATGGCGTTAATTCTTTGCGCCTGCCAATCTGGTAGTGGATCGCCATTCATGTTGTGCTCGAAAATTAATTGCCAGCGATGAGGATGACGCAGCGCAAAATCGTGATAGCAGTAAGCTAAATCATACAGTGCAGCCTCAGCATCTTGGCTGCGCTTGACTACGGTGTTTGCCTCGGCTGAAAGTTCATCCAAAGTTTGGGCAACGGTGTGCAATAAGAGTAGGTTATAGCTGCCGAAGACATTGACTAAAGTACTTGGGACATAACCAATCATATTCGCAATTTTTCTCAAGCTTAACTCATGATAAGAGTGGGTTGCCAAAAACTTTTTGACAGTATTAAGCGTGAGCGCCACCAGTTCTTCTCGAGTATGATCGTTTCTTCTAGCCATGATAAAAATCTGTAATGAACAACGTTCAATATTTTATGAGCGAAGGGAGAGAGCGTCAACGTTGCCGATCATTATTTGCAATATTCTGATACATCAAACTGCAATGTTTTAGTTGAAACTGGTGAGCTGGACGTTACTATGGTGTGATAAATAAAAGACTTAATCCGATTAAGAACCTTAAGGAAGAACATGAAACGACTCTTTTCCCTTGTTGCACTGCTTATGGTCTCAGTCGCGATCACCCCGATCGCTGAGGCTAAAAAGTTCGGTGGCGGCAAATCTTTTGGCAAAAGCTTTAAAACAGCGCCTGCGCCAAAACAGCAACAACAGAACACCAATACGCTAGGCAAAGACCAAACCACAAAAACTCAATCCAGCAAGAAGGGGTTAATGGGCGGGTTAATGGGCGGCCTACTTGCAGGCGGTCTACTTGCGGCTTTCTTTGGTGGCGCTTTTGAGGGTATCCAATTTATGGATATCTTGATCATGGGCTTGATTGCTTTTGTTATCTTCAAGTTGATGCGTAGCATGCTTGGCGCTAAGCAGGGCAGTATGAACCAACATCGTCAGCAACCTGCGTTTGGCGGTTCTGCGTCTAAGTTTGAGCAACCGAACATGCATAACTTTGAGCAACCGCAAGCAGGCGCTAATCAAGGTGGCTTTGGTTTTGGTGCTCAAACGGATGTTCCGCACCGTTACCCTGAAGGATTTGATCAAACTGCCTTTATCAACGGTTCTCGTGAGCACTACCGAATTTTGCAAGGTGCGTGGAATCACAACCAGCTTGAGACGATTGAAGAATACGTGTCACCAAGCTTGTTTGCCGACCTACAAGCGGAGCGAGCTAAGCTTGAAGGTGAGCAGCATACTGACGTCATGTATGTCGATGCAGAAATTGTTCGTGCTGATTGCGATGCCAGCAAAGCACAGTTGAGCCTACAGTTCAGTGGTCGTTACCGCGACTCAGTTGAAGGTATTGAAGAGAACATCGAAGATATCTGGCACTTAGAGCGCGACCTAACGGTACCGAATGCACCGTGGTTGATTGTTGGCATTCAAGGTTAATCACCATCGATTTAAACAACGCCCGAGCTCTTAGCTTGGGCGTTTTTGTATTGAGTAAATAATAGTGAGGCTGTTACACTTTACCCACTAAAACAATAATCGAAAGGTAAGTAAAGTGGCTGAATTTAAATACAAAAATTTATCTCAACAAGAGCAAGACAAACTCGATGCAGCGGTATTTCGCCGTTTGCTAACTCATCTAGATGACAACAAAGACGTGCAAAACATCGACTTGATGATCTTGGCCGGTTTCTGTCGTAACTGTTTTAGTAAATGGTATAAAGCAGAGGCTGACAGTCAAGGCGTAGCGCTCGAGATTGACGATGCACGTGAGCGTGTTTATGGCATGACTTACGACGAGTGGAAACAAAACCACCAACCGAAAGCAACATCAGAGCAATTGGCGGCTTTTGAGGCACGTCAAAATAAACAATAAATAAAAACGCCATTGAGGATAACTCAGTGGCGTTTTTTCTATCGAGTCTTAAAATGCTTATGCGCTCAGCTCACCTGTGGCTTCAAAGGTTTCAAGTTTTGCCAGATAAGGTTGCAGATCGCCAATATTGTCTTTGATCCACTGCTGGTTGTAATAAGTATCCAAATAACGCTCACCGCTGTCACACAGCAGTGTCACAATCGAGCCCTTTTCACCACGTAATTTCATTTCACTGGCGAGTTGTAAAACGCCATATAAATTGGTGCCCGTGGAGGCCCCCACTTTACGTCCTAATATTTTCTCTAGCCAGTGCGCCGTGGCCACCGAGGCCGCATCTGCGATAGTGCGCATTTCATCGACTACACCAGGAATAAAACTTGGCTCGACACGAGGGCGACCAATCCCTTCAATTTTGCTGCCACATTCGCCGATGAGATTTTTGTTGCCAGTGCGAAAGTAGTCGTGAAACACTGAATTCTCAGGGTCAACAACGCATAGCTTCGTGTCGTGCATTTGATAACGAATAAAGCGGCCAATGGTTGCTGATGTACCGCCAGTTCCTGGGCTCATGACCACCCACGCTGGAATAGGGTGATCTTCTAATTCCATTTGGCTAAAAATAGAGTTAGCAATATTGTTGTTACCGCGCCAGTCGGTGGCACGTTCTGCGTAAGTGAACTGATCCATGTAGTGGCCGTTGAGCTCTTTCGCAAGGCGACGCGACTCGGCGTAGATTTGATCTGAGCGGTCAACTAAATGTGCCTGACCACCATAAAATTCAATCTGTTCGATTTTTTTACGTGCGGTACATTTGGGCATCACTGCAATAAACGGCAGCCCGAGAAGTCGTGCGAAGTAGGCCTCAGAGACGGCAGTACTGCCAGATGATGATTCAATAATCGTGGTTTCTGGCCCGACCCAACCATTACAGATGGCATAGAGAAACAGTGAACGTGCCAGACGATGTTTGAGCGAACCGGTTGGATGTGTACTTTCATCTTTAAGATAGATATCAATGCCGGCAACACTGGGTAAATCAAGCTTAATTAAGTGAGTATCAGCGCTACGCTGGTAATCGGCTTCAATTTTACGTACCGCGTTGTTAATCCAGTCATGATCAGTACACATAGGTTTTCTCCTTAGAATCGTTATAGAACTAATTTATCGATTGTTGCAGAGAAAAACTTTGCTTTTTTTGCTTCCATTTGCTTTATTTGGAGAATTATTTTCTCTTTTGTGTCTGTATGGAAATTGAATTAGATAAGATTGATCGAAAAATACTCGATCTATTACAAAACGATGCCACCTTGTCATTAAACGATCTCGCGGAGGCGGTCAATCTAACCACGACACCGTGTTGGAAACGGCTCAAAAAGCTTGAAGAGGCGGGGGTGATTCAAAAGCGTGTCGCTTTGCTCAATCCAGAGAAATTGGGTCTGTCTTTCACCGCTTTTGTACTGGTCAAAACCAGTGACCATTCCCATGAGTGGTATCGTCAATTTGTTTCTACCGCGTGCGAGTTTCCTGAGGTGATGGAGTTTTACCGCATGGCCGGTGAGTATGACTACATGTTGAAGGTGTTAGTCAAAGATATGCACTGTTTCGACCGTTTCTACAAAAAATTGGTTAATTCTGTCGCTGGTCTGTCGAATGTCACGTCTACTTTTGCTATGGAGCCGCTGAAGTATACGACCGCGCTACCGATTAGTAGCGAAGGCTCACAGTAACCACATTGAATCGCTTATCACCACTGCGCCCACGACAATGAGCGCAGCGGTATTGATGCTATTGGTTAAAACGCATAACGCCTTCTTGCACTGCTGAGGCGACTAAGTCACCAGCACGATTATAAATCTCTCCTCGTACTAAACCGCGCGTGTTCGATGCGGTCGGGCTCTCGATCACATACAGTAACCATTCATCCATCTTGAATGGGCGATGGAACCAAATCGAGTGGTCAATAGTGGCAACCTGGAACTTAGGCGTCATTAGCGAAACACCGTGCGGAAGCAGCGCCGTGACTAAAAACCCCCAGTCAGATGCATAACCGAGCAAATATTGGTGAATTAACTGATCATCAGGTACTTCACCATTCGCCTTGATCCACAGATATTGTTTTGGCTCTACTTTTTCTGGTTTGAGTGGGTTAACCACTGTCACTGGGCGCATTTCAATCGGCTTCTCACCGCAGAACGTCTTCTTCATTTTTTCTGGTAAGAACGCCTCGATTTGAGCGGCTAACTGTGATTCTGAGGCAAAGTTTTCCGGCCCGGGGATATCTGGCATGGTGTTTTGATGCTCAAAACCCGGGGCTTCACCATGGTATGAGGCAGTGAGATAGAAAATTGGCCGACCATTTTGAATCGCTTTGACACGTCTGGTACTAAAACTGCGTCCGTCACGCAGGTTTTCAACATCATAAATAATGGGCTTTTCTGGATCGCCAGGGTAGAGGAAGTAGCTGTGAAACGAATGTACCGTGCGATCGGCATCAACGCTATAACGAGCAGCCGAAAGCGCTTGGCCAATGACTTGCCCACCATAAACTTGAGGCAGACCCAAGTTTTCACTTTGACCTCTGAAGAGGCCCTCTTCGAGCTTTTCTAATTGCAGTAAGTCTAATAACTCATTGAGAGGTTTACTCATTATTGAACCCTTGATTTGATATTATGCAGATATTCTACGCCTATTAGTGACAATTAAAACAGCGGCTGCGACGAGATTGTCATCGTGGCGTAATTTGGGTCAGAGTCTTGTTAATTCACCGTCACTACCATGACATTAGTATAGCGACTACCTATAATTAATTATAATTTAATAAGTTAAGTGAGGTTTTATGAAAAAGTCATTAGGCTTGATTCTAGCCGTTGTGTTCGGGGGCGTATTGGTTGGCTGCCAAAACTCAGAGCAGGAAGCGCCGCAAGCGAAGATCGATCATGTTACTGGTATTGTTGCTTATCGTGAGCGCATTGCATTACCTGATGACGCCGTGATTACCATCAAACTAGAAGATGTCTCACTTGCCGATGCTCCGTCTAAAGTGATTGCTAAGCACCGGTTTGAAAGTAACGGCGCCCAAGTCCCATTCGAGTTTGACCTTGCTTACGACACCAGTAAAATTGAAGCACGCCATCGTTATAGTGTGAGTGCGCGAATTGAAGTTGATGGTCAACTGCGCTTTATCACCGATACCTCATACCCAGTCATTACGGACGCTAACCATACTGAAAGTGTTAACTTACGCTTGGTAGGCGTCGGTAACTAACGCGATTACAATGGCAGCGCTTACGGCTGCCATTGGTATTGCCGCAGCGCGATTTTTCCATCCGGTGACACGGCTACTCCCTCTGCCATCAAGGCTTGCCGCTGCCGATCAAGATCTTGTCCTTGCAAAGAAATACGTCCTTGGCTGTTAATGACCCGAAACCAAGGCAGTTTGCTGCCATTGGGTAAGTGACTTAATGCTTTACCAACATGACGGGCGTAACCAGGGTAACCTGCCATTTTCGCCACTTCACCGTAGGTTGTTACTTTACCAAACGGAATTTGGTGAATTACAGCAAAGATTTGGATTAAAAACTGATCCATAATGAAAGTGTCCTAGTTCAAGTTTCCAAGGAATGGATAAGGAGAGGGCATGATATTTTCAACATTTCAATTCGTTATTACTACACTGCTTGCCATCGTATGTGCACGCGCTATCAGTATAAGTGCAGGTGATATTCCTGTCTTGGCTCTGATTATCCCTGCGTTATGGATTTTACCACAAGGCGGCGTCATCGGCCTGACGCTTCTCGCCGCCATGACTAGCTATGGTTTAACTTTACCTCATCAACCCTTCACGTTATCGGTTAGCTTATGGATTCTATTTCCTTTACTGATGGTGGCATTCTCAAAACGCAGTAGTATCACTGTAATTTTAACCAGCCTGCTGATTGTTAGCACGCTCTTGGTCGGGATCATGGTGACACAGTCAGCGGGCAAGTTAAGTGGTGAGCCGATAGTCACCATTATTCAAACCTTAGCCATTGCCGTTGTATGGTGGTCTGCCTCTCGCTGGCAACCTTCACGCAAACACAGTTGGTGGGCGTTGGGTTTAATACTGCCACTTTGGATGGCTGATTTACCCTATGCGGCGTTAATTGCATTATGTGTAACGGGTATGATTGCCTCAATGGAAAGCTTGTCACGCCTGAAAACATTCCGCTGGAGTAAGTTATTGTGTTGGACCTTGCCTACGGTGGGGTTTGCAGCTTTGGTTGTGACGCCGGGTATTGAAGTGCCTAATCCGGTATTCGTGGTCTGGTTATGTTTGCTCGCGACCGCGTGGATGACCGATTACATCATACGCAGCGTTGAAGAGCAGCAAGACATTTAAATCATCAATAACAATGCCTATTATATTGGCTTGGCATATGAGTGCTGTTGTGTCAGAATTGGCCGAATTTTGCGCGTTATTGAGTAAAGGAACACTGGCAGTAATAATACGCAGAAACAGGGCTAAATAATTATTCAAACAGGACGACAGTACGATGGCTCTTTTTTGGCGGACGATTGGGTTTCTTCTCTCCTTTATCCTGCTTCCTTGCTCTTACGCAAGCATGACTTACAAAGTAGGGATAGAGGCTGACGATATCGTCACGCGGATTCTGTTTGATGAGGTGGCTGAACATTTTGATCTGAATGTTGAGTACATCTACTATCCAAGTTTTGATGCGATCTTAAATGCAGTTGAACGTGGAGAAACTGATTTTGCCGCTAACGTCACTTATACAGACCAACGTGCTACGCGCTTTGATTTTTCTAGCCCGACTAACATTGAATATACCTACCTATATAGTGTGACCGAAGCAACGCTTGACACAGCGCATGTTATTGGTGTGCCGAAAGGGACTATTTACGCCGATTTGGTTAAAGCTAATTTCCCCCATATTAAGCAAATAGAATATAGCGGTCATCAACAAGCCAGAGACTTGATTGAATCAAGAATGGTAGACGGTGTCATTGATGCCATAAACCAGCTTAAGCCGATGTTGATGGCAGGGTTTGATGCTCAGTTACTCAATCATCAACTGTCGATAAAGCCAGTTTCTATCATTGTGCCAAAGCACCAACATCAAGCGTTACTGACGAATATTGTTGAATACGTGCACAGTGCCGAAATGCAAAAAATGTTGCGTGAATCTGTTAAAGCGTATCAGTTTGAGATCCGGCAACAAGCGTTGAGACAGTCGGTCATCGACAGTGAGCTTAATATTAACCGTCAGTATCGAGTCAAACTGCATAATGTTGGTCAATATGCCGAGTATCAAAGTAATGGTGAGATTAAAGGCATTAGCGCCGATGTGGTTCTGCAAGCCTGTGACATTCTACTTCTCAACTGTGACATTGTAAGTACTGCCGACGAAACTTGGGAAAGTATGTACAGTGATCTAATTGAAAAGCGTATCGACATTCTTGGCCCAATCGTTATTTCTGAGCAGCGAAAAGCATTAATCGAGTTTAGTAACCCTTACTACTTCCCCAAAGCGATCATGATTAAGCGCGAAGGCTATAAGAATGGCGTGTACAGTAATGTGTCAGAATTGATCGTTGAACAGATCGGGGTGATGAAAGATGACTTTTTTGAAGCACTATTGTCGCAGCTATTACCTAATAAACAACTTAAGTCTTATTCCAGTACTGCGCAAATGTACAATGCGCTACTTAGCGGTGAAATCAGTTATATGGCGATCAGTCGCGCCAACTTCAATAAAATGATGCGTGAATCAGGCGACATCATTCCACTTGAAGAAGATGTGTCGATTGGTCACTTTTACCAGTCAAATATTGCGATTGGCTTTGCTAAAAACCGTGTTGGAGAAGCTTTGGCACCCCTGTTTAGTCGCGCGATAAAAATTATCGATACCGAGCAAATTATTGATAGGTACGATTATCATCCCAATTGGAAAGCAACCTTACAAGCGGAGCAAGCCTTCTCACGCCAACGCCAAATTCTATTTATGCTAGTGCTCGGGTTTTTGATTGTGGTCGCGATGTATTTGCATAGTCAGTCCAATACTGATCCGCTGACGCGAATGAAAAATCGTCGCTCAATGCATCAAAAATACCGTAGTGGCGTGAACGCTGATGACACGGTGATCTATCTTGATGTGAATCGTTTCAAGCATATCAACGATACCTATGGCCATGAGATTGGTGACCAAGTGCTTAAAAGTGTTGCGACTTACATTGAGCGTGTGTGGCACGGACATAGCTTTAGGATCGGTGGCGATGAATTTATTTTAATTGGCAAAGTCAACCAAACTCGAGCCAATGACTTATCCAGCAAGCTACAGTTAATTCCTTTTGCTTCAGACGATGGTCAGCTTTGTTTCAATATCTCGATTGCGATAGGTGTTTCTATGCCGAGGGCCAGTTTTATGAGCTTGCAAGAAGTTTTGAATGAAGCGGATGAAGCGATGTATCGACATAAACAAGACTCAAGAGGGGAGCCGCTCGCGATGTCAGGTGATGAGAAAATCGTCCATTACCTACGATAACGGTTATTGACTAAGCAGTTGAATAGAAAAGGTAGACTTTATTGCTTTGAGGGCTTGAAATAGAGCCGAGTATGGCTGATAATCCCCACACTTCTTAGCCATGCTAAGAAAACAGAATCTATGGAGGCCCTGGTCCTCCCGCAACAATAACTCGTGAACTCGGTCAGGTCCGGAAGGAAGCAGCCGCAGCGAGTGACTTGTGTGCCGGGATGTGGCTGGGGCTTCCACCCATTTGAAAGCCTGCAATATATGTTCGCATAAATTGCAGGCTTTCTTCATTTTTGCAGCATAACTCTTCATGGCCTAATCCCAAACCCTGTTGTTCGACTTACTGTTCTTAATATTTAGAACTCTAACTATGTGGCTATGCTTAGTCGTTCACGACAGGTCCCACACTGTAAGGTTTCAGGTGTTAACGGGAACCAACGGGGTCAGGTCTTGCCTTTTGCTTTTTGAAGAGAATGATCTAGCTTTTTTAGCTAGGCCATTTTTATTTAGGGAAGAAAATGAGTAGACCACTACGGATAGAACATGCAGGTGCTTTGTATCATGTCACCTCACGAGGTAATGTCAGACAGCCGATTTATTTAGATGTGCAAGACTTTGCGTTGTTTATTTAAGTCTTAGGTCAGGTGTGCGAACGATTCAATTGAGTCATACACAGCTATTGTTTGATGACCCCGTATTTGCTCATTAATTGGCTTCTTTCAAGAACGTAGAGAGAATTGCCTAGTACTCAGAAGACTTGTTGGCCATGAGAATGGCAGCATTACTGATGATGTCTATGGTGGTGACGTCCCAATCAAGTTGCTAAAAGAAAAGATCGACCAGTATGACGTGAGTGATGTTTTGGCGGGTGTACTACCGTTCAAGGTAGCAACCAATTAGTTGCTGTTATTTGATCGTCCACTTTTCTGAGTAGAGTAGAGGAGGTCGTTGGTGTAGGAGTCTCGTTTAACACGCCTTTGGCCAGAACCTTTTCAGTGGCTTTACCTATTGGATGTGCCAAAGCCTAAAAGAAGTCTTGTATTCAAACGGGCATGTGCTAAACGGGGAGTTTGTTATCCCCAAGCAGAATGTTGGGGATATACCGAGGTTGGAAGGTTAATCATCTTCGGCTAATTCAATGGAATCCAATGCGGATGATAAATCAACGAGATCTTTGTAAAAATCGAAACTTTGCCCACCTTCATTATGCAGTGCCATATACTCAATGGATACCCATAAATGGCCGGAGGTTAGTGACATATTATTTTGTCTTTGCTGATTTGCTGCGGCTTGTATTTTCTGGTCAGAATGGGAATCATTCGAAGAAGTTAAAAATGAATTTATTTCAATAAGATAAGATTTGAGCGAACAAGTATATCTACCGTCTTTCCAACGATTAGACGTTGTCGTCATCGGTGAAAATGAGAAGTATTGATGTAATACGCTTGGTTGGAAATATAAAGTAATTAGTTTTTCGTTAAACTTACGTTTTCCTATGAAATCATTAATTTCAGTTCTTCCTGTAGGCAGGTGGTGAGGGGTTGAACACATTTCTTTATACAGGTGTGTATGTTTTTCTTTTAAGGACAGTAAGAAAGTCAGATAAATAATATCAACTACAACATTGGCGCTGAGATTATCAATAATAGCGATGAGTCTGTTTGTAATTTGTATGCTTTGCCTTGGTGATAAGGACATTGCCTCAAAAACTGCCGTGACAATTTGGAAATTTGCATTTTCCTCTTTTCTACGAATAGATATAGGGTAAACAGTTAAATTGAGTGCATTAAAGTGTTCGCTCTGAAGTTTAAGAACATCGCAATGGGTTTCCAGTAAATTCGCGAAACTGGGTTCTTGCAAGGTGCACCTACTGTTAAAAAATCGACCTAGATACGTTCTTGCATCAAACCCTTCACCATAGATAGCTTTTACTGCATGTTGCAGTTGTTCCGTATCTGTACCTACAACAAATACTACACCGGGAATATCAAAGATATGCTTGATGGTTTCGAGCATTTCCACCGCATAGCTAGGGCGACAGCGGTCAAGTTCGTCAATAAAGATAAATGCTGGATAGCCAATCATTTTCTTAGATTGAGCTGCTTCAATCCATTGTCCTACTGACTTTTTCAGGCTTGCAATGGCATCACTTTTGGCATCGTGCTCATCAAGCAGGTATTGCACAAGCTTTGAAGCTGCTGCACCCATATCGATATCGTTACCGTCAGCATCTTTAATTGTTTCACCAACAACACCTTCATCGGCCGCTTCCATTATTGCCACTGGGTCGATACCCATATAACGTTTTGCCAATACGCCAGCAGCGCTTGGGAGAGCAGCTTTAAGTAAACCTAGCGCTTTTCTCGGCGCTTTGAACAACAGATCATCTTCTGCTTTCCCAGCCTGTTCCCTAAGTTGCTTAGTCATTGATGAAATCACCGTCATTAACGGGTCATCAGAATAATCCTGCTTCCATGCGTCAACGTAAACGACTGGGTAGTAAGGCTTTAAATTTTCGTACCAACGTTTAAGAAAGTAGGTTTTACCAGAACCCCATTCAGAGTTTAGGTTCAGGACGTAGTTCTGTTTTTGCTCGTCTTTTTCTTTCGTTGCATCAAAACCTTGGTCAGCAAGAAAGTTCGTTAAGAATTGTGCGTATTTAGCACGGTCGAGTTTATCTGCGGGGCATTGTTCACCAAGTACTGTGACGTCTTCTTTCCATTCGATTTTAAGTGTTTTATCCATAAACTGATGCTGTCCTTAGTGTGTGATCCGCTCTGTTTAAATTTGGTTAGGTATTGTGCAATGATATGAGTATTATGTTGTTAATGTTAATAAATTTAGATAGCTAGCTATGAATAGTTTCCTTTCTTCGGTGTATATCGAGGTCATGCCATGAGCTATCCACCAATAGAGGTTGCGCTATGAAAGCCATTATCGATTCTTTATCGTCTGAAGCCGTCTATCGGTTGAAGTCCCCATTGATAGGTAGCTTTATTTTCGCGTGGTGTATCATTAACTATAAGTTTTTACTGGCATTTGTCCTTTCAGAAAATGCAGCTCGTTTGGAATTAATCAATGATTTACCAATTGGGTGGGTTAACGGAATTATCTATCCAATAATGTTCGCAATAGGGTACATGTTTTTTGTGCCATTGTTCCAATGGCGCCTTGATATTGTTAAGTATCAACTAATTGATAAGCGTCGTACTGAGACCCTAAACAAACAGCTGTTAGACAAATACCAAGGACAGTCTTCTGTAGCCAAAGAAAAAAGTCGCACAACAGCAGAATACTGGTCGGAGTTGCACCGAAACCATGTAGAAAGCGCGGGCAAGAAAATTGTCGATTTAAAGGCTGAGATAGCTAGGCTTTCAAGGTTATTGTCTGAACAAGAAAGTCAGTTGACTGCAGAGAAGACTAACTATGAAAAGCTGTTTAACAGCGATCAGACCAATGCACAATTGTTACAGGATACAAAGAAAGAGGTAGAAGAGTTAAACGATAAAATTGATTCTATGCGTAAAGATTCATCTACATTGAGGAAAGCAGTAGACTCTGCTTTGGCAGAAATTGAAAATTCAGATGATGAGCTTCTTCCCACTAATTTCTTTAACTCAGAGTATGAAGCAGTAGTTATCCGAATGAATAATTTGACGAAACGTTTGTTGACTGACAACCATTTCAATAATAGCCAATCTCTACAAAAGAAGTTGCTTGGGGTAATGCATGAACAAAATAGTGAGTTGAACAGCACATTTGAGGCTATAGAGGATAGAGTTGAAAAATCTACGCAGGCATATAATAAGGCTTTGAATATATTAATTGCTAACCGACACGGGATACCTAACGTCAAGTTTAGTCCTGAATTGTTTGTACAAAAGTTCAAAAGTTAATGGGGTCAGGTCTTGCCTTTTGCTTTTTGAAGAGAATGGTCTAGCTTTTAGCTAGGCTATTTTTGTTTAGGGAAGAAAAGTGAGTAGACCACTACGGATAGAATATGCAGGTGCTTTGTATCATGTCACCTCACGAGGTAATGCGAGACAGCCGATTTATTTAGCTCAGCAAGACTTTGCGTTGTTTATTGAAGTCTTAGGAAAGGTGTGCGAACGATTCAACTGGGTCATACACAGCTATTGTTTGATGACTAATCACTATCACTTGTTGGTAGAAACGCCCGATGGCAACTTAAGCAAAGGGATGAGGCAACTGAATGGCGTATATACCCAAAAATTTAATCGCAAACACCAGCGTGTCGGGCACTTGTATCAAGGGAGATACAAAGCCATCTTGGTCGACAAAAACTCTTACTTGCTTGAAGTGGGGAGATATATAGTGTTAAACCCCGTTCGCGCTCATATGGTGGATTGCCCCTCGGAATATGAATGGAGCAGTTGGCCTTTTTTAATGGGCTCTAAAGAGGCACCAACTTGGCTTTCAGTTGAGCAAACACTGTTGTTATTTGGTAAGCAAAAGAAGTCCGCTAGGCTAAAGTACCAAGAGTTTGTTCTGTCTGGGATTGATAAACCGTTATGGGATAACTTGCGCCAACAAGTATTTTTGGGCAATGACGATTTTATTAGTGAGCGTCTGAATAAATCGAACATAGATGAAGGTGATATAAAAGAAATTCCAGCCAATCAAAGAAGACCAAAACCACTCCCCCTAGATCAATACTTAATGCGCTATGAGACACGCAATGAAGCTATAGAAGCTGCCTTTAGTAGTGGTGGGTACACCCAAAAGCAATTGGGTCAGTATTTTGGCTTGCACTATTCAAGAATCAGCCGGATAGTGTCAAAAGGCAAGACCTGACCCCATGAGTGGGCAATGTTGACCGAAAATCTTTATTAAAGGTGTTAAATAGGGAGTTTGCTTGATGCGTAAATCAGATAAGAAGACCGAAAATCAAATTAGAGAAGTGTTAACCGAAGTTTGTGAAGATACGTTAAAAGGCTACGATGGTTTCCTTTGGGTGACTCATACGGTCAAATACTCTTCTTTTCCACAGAGCTTGAAAATTGTCTGTGTATTCGACACGAATCAAGATAGAGCAAACTTTTTAGTGGGAGAAGGGCCGCAGCATGTCTCAACAACTATCCAAATGGCGTTTAATAAGGTTGGGGTCCAATTTAAGAACGTAGACAAGCAAATCAGTTACGATACTCAGCTCGATTAAATTCACCAATTGTTGTTGTGGCTATCAAACAGCGCAGCTACGCCTTGCTCAAACTCGTCGCTGATGGTTTGCACAAACACAAGTATACCTTGAGGAGCATCGCCAAATGCCTTTAGCATTGCAGAGCGACTTAACTCTTTTCAATCAGTTTGAACTATCTATCGTTTGCATTAGATACCTGAGACTCTTCAAGTTGCACCGAATCGTCAATTGCACGACAAAAATTGTCAAAGTTATCCATTAACGCATCTTTGAAACTTTGTTCTTGCAGCGGCTTAGTTAACACTGCATTGGCCCCTGCTTGCAAAAAGTCTCGGTGCGGCTCGTCAAATACATCTGCGGTATACGCGAAAATGACCACATCGCTGTGTAACTTTTCTCGAATCAAGCGCGTGGCTTCGATACCGCTGATCTCTGGCATATGGTTGTCCATTAATACCAGATCGAAGGTTTTTTTCTCCAACATATCGATCGCGATTGTGCCGTTTTCAGCAAGCTCTACATGAAAACCAAACTTCTCACAGAAGCTCTTGGCCACAATACCGTTTACCCGGTTGTCGTCGACGATCAACACATCCAGGTCGGTTAAACACTCGACACTGTCGTGTTTGACAGAGTCGACGTCAGAGTTGCCCTTGACGGACTCCCACTTAACGGGCACGGTCACAGTGAATGTTGAACCATTCTCTTCGCTACTCTTAAGAAAGACTTGGCCATGCATTAAGCCAACCAGTCTACTCACAATGGCCAAGCCCAAGCCTGTTCCTCCAAATCGCCTAGTGGTAGAGGAGTCTGCTTGCTCAAATGAGTTAAAAATAAATGCTTGTTTATCTTCGGGAATACCGATCCCGGTATCGATCACGGAGAGCACCAGATGGTTCATCGCGAAATTCAACTGAACATAAACCTTTACGCTGCCTTGTGAGGTAAACTTGACCGCGTTGCCAGTCAAGTTATACAGGATTTGGGTCAGTCTTGATTTATCTGCCCAAACCCTGACATCTGACGGGACATTATTGATGGTTTCTAAGTCGATTTTCTTGTCCGTGGTAAGTTGCGATAACGGCACGATCACAGGCTGTAACATCTGCTCGACATTAAACCATTCGGGCGAGATACCGAGTTTATTCTCTTCTATCTTCGAGTAGTCGAGTACATCATTTAGCAAAGAGAGTAGGTGCTGACCAGATTCTAATATGATGTTGGCGTGCTCTTGAATTTTAGGCTCTAAGGTTTCTTGCTGAATGATTTTCGCCAATCCAAGCACCCCATTCATCGGCGTTCGTATTTCATGACTCATTGTAGAAAGGAAATTGGCTTTGGCGCGCACGGCGGCTTCGGCTTTTTCTACATTTTGCGTCAATCGATTTGCTAATTCGACACTCTCCGAAATATCATGTTCTACGACAATAAACCCGTCTAGGCTTCGAGCATGATCGTAAATTGGTACGATAGAGATTTCGCTCCAGGTAGGAGGGTCGGACTGCTCGTCTCTGAGTAGTTTAATACGTTGGTATTGCTTCGTGTTGATGGCAGCGTGTAATTGTTCGATGGTTTGTTGTTGTTGCGGCCCAATGGTATCAATGTAGTTCTGGCTAACCAGTTCCTTGTGTGTGCGGTTCACACGCTGCTCAAATGCTCGGTTGACCCAGGTAATATTGAGGCGCTCGTCAGTGAACAGCACAGAATCTCGGATGTGTTTGGCAACTTGTGCAAGCAGTCGGTTTTCGGTTTCCTTTCCTAACAGTTGCTGCTGTGAAGTTTGCAACTCTTCCAACAGATCATTAAGTTGTTTCGCAATGCTGCCTAGCTCATCTGAGCTCACTACCTCACAACGCGCCGATAGGTCATTGCTTGCGGCTTTGGTGATGGTGTCATGGACAGATGCCACTTGTCTGTTGATAGTATTAAGTAGACGAACACTCACAAAGAAGGTGACTGAGACCACCACCACCACCACCAAAACCAGCAGCCATAAACTACGCTGGGCATCTGTTATCATACTTTGTGACAGGCTGAGCAACTTATTGATGTTTAGCAACTCCTCCTCGTGGAGAAGATCAATCCTGACCGTCGCGGCGTCAAACCAGTCTCTGGAATTTTTTTCCAAGCGCCCTGACAACGCGCTTTGTCGATACTGCTCGACCATCTGCGATGCCTGCGATAGCAGAATAATGTCGAAGCGGCGATTGGCATCAGGGCTTGCGTAGTTCTGAAATGTCGCGAAGTGGGTAGCTTGCTGGCTCAATAAGCTGAGGAAATGTTCGTATCTGCCCAAAGAAAACGCGCCTTGAGCGAAGGTATTACTTAACACTGCTCGCTCGATCCCTGCATGCTCTTTACCTTGCATAAAATACAGTAGGGCTGCCAACATTCGGTTTACCTGGGCATCACTTGATTGTTTCGCGGTAATCGTAGGTACCGTCAGTAGCAGACTATTAAGTTCGGTATAAAAGTCTAAGGTTTGCGTTAAAGATAGCTCGCGATTTAGCAACTGTTTGCGCACATTGACAATGGCTAAAGAGGCGAGCTCAAACGATCTCAACGCCACGCCAATTTCTGGAAACTGACTAAACTCGCTGTCGCGATCGCTCACAAAGCGTTTTAGTACTGCTAATTTCTCATCAGTCAGACGATACTGGGACGCAAGGCGATCTTGAAACTCGCCCGTACTGGAGCCTAAAAAGCCTGCCGAAAGCCCACGCTCTTTTTGAATTTCGTGTATAAGATCACTGCTGGATGCGGTCAACTCAACCAGAGAAGCAACCGTTTCTGCATTGCGAATCGATTGTAAGACATCTTTAGAAACACTTGCTGCAAACAATAACACCACAACAACAACGTTCAGCACAATAAGAGATATTTTGGAGCGGATTGTTTTATACATTCATAAGTCACTGGAAAACCATCTACCCAAAAAGTATAGGGGAAAATTAGTACTTTACCTGTATGTCGAAGCTACTCCGACTGCCTCAAAAAAATAAGTTTAATCTCAAAAGGCGGCACAAAAAGGCTCAGGTCTTGTATTTTGCTTTGTGGTGGAAACGGTTTAGCGTCCTAGATTTTTATTAAGAGAAGAAAAGGGAGTAGAGCATTACTGCCTAGTTTGCTGGTTGACCTGAACTCGGGATAAGAATAAAAGGGAACTAAAAAGTGGTTTATTGCAAGTAGAGGTGAAGTGCATAAAGCCACAATAGTTACTTGTGGCTTTATGCATTTAAACTTATTTAGTCGTTACCGTTTTTCGCCTAAGCTACTGCTAGGAAGAAAATAACAGTCGCCACAATACCAATAAGAGCATAAGGGAACTGGGTTGTTGCGTGTTGCATTGAAGTACAACCAGAACCTTGTGCGGACAGAACGGTCGAGTCACTAAAGAAGCAAGAGTGGCTGCCTGCAGCAGATGCCGATAGTAGAGCGGCTATCGTTAGATGCAGCGGCACACCAAGTTGTTCGCCTAGTGGTAAAACAATTGGCATCGCAACCGCAAATGTTCCCCAAGAAGATGCCGTAGCAAATACCAGTGCTCCAGTAATCATAAAGATAATTGCAGGGAAGTAAGATACCGATAGGTAAGGGCTAACGGTTTCAATCACGTACTGAGTCACACCCAATGAGTCATTGACGGATTTCAACATAAAGCCACCGATAACTGTTGCCAAAGGTAGCAGCATGACTTTAATGCCATCGTAAACCGCTTCGAACATATCGTTCATTGAAATCAGTTTTTGCGCGCCGTAGAAGCAGATGGTAAAGATCAGTGCAACAAAAACACCAGCAAGTAGGTCGATACCGAAGTACCAACTGGCGGCAACAAGCACAATCATTGGTAATAGGAAGTTGATAAGTCCCATCATTGGATTGGTGTGGGTTGATATATCAGCGCTGAAATCGACATCAGTTGCACCGTCTGGACGTACTTGACCATTCTTCGCGCGCTGTTCAGCCTGTTTCATCGCCCCCAAGTCTGGAATCTTTTCCATCGCAACCAACAGTACAATCACCAAAGTCACCCAACCATAGGCCATGTACGGAATCGCTTCAATGTAGGTTTTGATACCTTCCCCTGCTTCTGCCACGCCATTTGACTCTAGCAATGAGCTAAAGAAAATTGCCCAAGTAGAGATTGGTACAAGGATACAGATAGGCGCAGCCGTTGAGTCGACTAAGTAAGAGAGTTTTTCACGAGAGATTTGGTAGCCGTCTGTCACTTTCTTCATTGAAGATGAAATAGCGATGGCGTTAAGGTAATCATCAATAAAGATCAGAATACCCAAAGCAAACGTCATCAACATGGATTGCTTACGGCTTTTTACTTTAGTCACCAGCATGTCGGAGAAGCTTAAGATACTGCCGCCTTTCTCCAACACGGCAATCAAGCCACCCATCAAACCGCACACTAGGATGATCCAAGCGATAGTTTCGTCCATCATTACGCTCATTGAAATATCAACGATTTGCTCTACTGCCTCGGTTGGATTGAGAAGTAGAACCCCCGCAATGGCGCCGCTAAACAGTGCTTCTACCGTGCGGTGTGTCGTTAGAGCAAAAATGAGCACCAGCGCAGTAGGTAGAAGGCCGATCCAGCCATAAGCTTGCCCCTCTTGGTGGTTCAGCCCGATAGTCGTAAAAAATACGAACGTTGCGACCGAGATAAGAGAGATAATAATGTGTTTAGTGTTGATCTTAAGCGGCGCATCCATCGCCTTTGTTTGCGTAGTCATAAAGTACATTTCCTTTGTTTATGCTGAGTACAACATCCAGTCGATTTCCAGAGGAGTAATCGCTCGCTCAAATTCTGCGAGTTCGCTGTGCTTGCAAGCTAGATACAAATCGATAAAGTCCCTTGAGATGTATTGAGCTAATTCACTGTGCTCCAGTCGCTCGAGAGCTTCTGACATACGCAGTGGCAAGTCAATTGCATTATCGCTGAGAGTTGGTGGACATTGATCTTTGGTGTAGTTTTCACTCGCTAATACTGCGGAAAGTACTACTGCAGCGAGAATGTAAGGGTTAACGTCAGCGCCTGCAATACGGTGTTCTATACGACGATTTTTGCTGTCGCTGATAGGCACACGTAATGCAACACCACGATGGTTCTCGCCCCAATCGGCTTTGGTCGGAACGTAAGCACCAGGAACAAAGCGACGATAAGAGTTGACGTTAGGACAAATCAACGCCATGGCATCCGATGTTTGTTCAAGCATCGCTGCCATAGTTTGATAGAAGAGGGGGCTTGCTTGGCCGTCTTGTTGACTAAAGTGGTTGTTACCCTCTTTATCTACCAAGCTAAGGTGAATGTGCATGCCATTGCCAGATTGTTCGCCAAACGGTTTTGCCATGAATGTGGCGTCAAAACCATGTTGATGCGCAATTTGTCTAATCAAGCGCTTGGCGATGATGATCTCATCACATGCTCTGAGTACATCCTGTGAATGATTAAAATTGATCTCGAATTGGCCCGGTGCCGATTCCGACAGGGCACCAGATGTGTTTAATCCTTGTTCTAGTGCGACTCGATTCAGAGAGGTTAAGAAATCTTCATAGTCATCTAAGCCATCTAAATCATAGACTTCAGTATCTTTTTCGCGTGTTTTCTTGATTGGATTAATCGCGGTTAATGGTTCTCCACTGTTGCCACGCTTTTTATCAACTAAGTAAAACTCTAGCTCAAGGGCAACACATGGATATTGGTCTTTCGCGTGCAGGGTTTGCAGCATTTCGGCGAGTATATTACGAATGAACAATGGGTTTGGTTTCTCACCACTGTCGTCCATCATACTCAATAACACTTGGCCTACTTGCTCTTTTGCAGTTGGCATTAAGGTGCCACTGACGGGAAAGCATAGGTTATCTGGCTCCCCTAGGTCTTCTCCAAGTCCAGCTGACTCGACCACGTTGCCTTTAGTATCGAGGGTAATAGTAGAGAGAGGTAACGCAACACCCTTACTGAGCTTATCCAACGCGTTTATGGGGATTCTTTTTCCTCTAGGGGTTGCGTTGATGTCGGTAAAGACAAGGTCGATAAACTCGATATTAGGCCATTTCTGTTTAAAATTTTGTACTTCCTGTAGATACGATTCCATTTAATTCTCCAATTAGCCTGACGAGTTAAAACTAGAGATAAATAAATTAACAATAGATTTACACGCTATTGGTGTGGGTGTGGTTTGTTTATTTATATTTAGTTTAAACAAAAGCTTATATTGTGTTTTTTGGTTTTAGTGGGTTTGTTTTGTGTTTTTCTGTTAACTATTTTGTAACAGTCGATTTCGTTTTGTTCAATATAATGAGCATAAATATCGCTTTTAATGACCAAAAAAGTAGCAGGCGTCACGTTTTTGTTACATTTTTAAATATCCGCGTTGATAATTTTGTACATGGTTTGTAGTTTAAGTGTTAAATAAATCGAACACGGAAATGTCATGACAGGAATACGCAAACCCATCATTGGCGTTGTTAGCTGCACTAAAGAGTTGGGTGGCTATCAAATACAAGCGGTCAATGACTTTTATCTTCGCGCCATTAAAGACTTTGACGGCCTACCGATTATGCTGGCTCCGGATATGTCGAGTGATGAGGTCGAGGCAATTTTAGAGATGTGCGATGGCTTCTTATTCCCAGGTAGTCATTCAAACGTTGCACCGCATCGTTACAACGCGACTCATACAGAGAATAAGAAAGACGAAGCTCGTGACGAGCTGTCGTTGACCTTAATTCGTCATGCGATTGACAGAAACATTCCTTGCCTTGGAATTTGTCGTGGCTTTCAAGAAATGAACGTTGCACTTGGCGGCACGCTTAATCCTGTCGTTCATGAGTCTGGTTTCAATGACCACCGCGAATTGCCGATTGAAGATTTCGAACAAAAATACGCCCCTGCGCATCTTGTACTGGTTCAAAAACAGAGCTTGTTTGAGCAATGGTTGGTACAGAATCACTGGGAAAGCGCTGCCTTTTTTGAAGTGAATTCGCTGCACAACCAAGGCGTCGATCAGTTGGCGCCACAATTACAAGTTGAAGCCAAGGCGCCAGATGGTCTCATTGAAGCGTTTAGCCTGCCACAGCAAAAATTTTTCGTAGGTGTTCAGTGGCACCCAGAATGGAAAGCAAAAACCAATCATTTCGCACAAATATTATTTAAAGAGTTTATTATGGCAGCCTCACGTTAACGTCTGGAGCTGTATGAATGGACAATCAAGAAATTGGTAAAAATATTGTTCAGTTACGAAAAAAACATGGATTGTCACAAAGGGAATTAGCAGAACGAGCGGGTATCACTCATAGCGCTATTTCTTCAATTGAAAATGGCAAAGTGAGCCCATCTGTAAGCTCGCTGCAAAAAATCGTCAATGTGTTTTCTTTATCACTATCAGAGTTTTTCATGTTTGAACAAACCCTGAGCGATGAAAAGAAAGTAGTCGTGCTACCAACCGAACTCGTTGAGATGGGCAGTGAATCAGTTTCGATGAAACTAGTGACAAATGGTAGTAAAGATCAAGTTATCGGATTCTTGATTGAAGAGTACGCACCTCACGGAACAACTGGTGCGGCAGGGATTGAACACGAAGGCGAAGAGATTGGAACGGTATTAGAGGGTGAAATTACTCTGGAATACAACGGACAGTCTCATGTCATCAAAGCCGGCGAGTCGTACGTTATTGATACGACGCAGCCACACAAATTTACCAATCACACAGACAAGGCTTGTCGAATGATAAGTGCGCATACGCCAACTACATTCTAAGTGGTGCTTGCCCTGTGTGGTCACAAGGAGAGCGTATGAAAACCCAAGAACAATGGATTGAGCTAAAAAACAATCTCAACATCGAAAACAGAGCGTACATTAACGGCGAATACAGTGCTGCACTAAGTGGGCAAACGATTGCAGTCGTTAATCCTGCGACAGACGAAATATTTACCGAAATCGCCCGCTGTCAAACTGAAGATGTCGACCTTGCGGTATCGTACGCTCGTCAGGCATTTCAATCTGGCCAGTGGAGTGAAAGTAGCCCGGCTCATCGCAAAGCAGTACTCAAACAGTTTGCAGACCTAATTGACCAAAATCGAGAAGAGTTAGCACTACTGGAAACGCTTGATACTGGAAAACCTATCTCTCATAGCTTCTCTACTGATATTCCTGGCGCAGCAAGCACGTTGCGCTGGTACGCAGAATCGATCGATAAAGTGTATGGCGAAGTTGCCCCAACAGAAAAAGATGTACACGCCTTTATTTCTCATCAACCGATTGGTGTTGTTGCAGCGGTTGTGCCGTGGAACTTTCCACTTTGGCTTGCGTGTTGGAAGCTTGGTCCAGCTTTAGCGACTGGTAACAGTGTGATTATCAAACCGTCAGAGAAGTCGTCACTGACGGCGATCTTCTTAGGCCAACTTGCGGCTCAAGCAGGTTTGCCAACGGGTGTTTTCCAAGTCGTTACCGGCTTTGGCCATGAAGCAGGTGACGCGCTGGCTAAACACCAAGACGTAGATTGCATTGCGTTTACTGGCTCTACACGTATTGCGGGTCAATTGATGGTTCGCTCTGGTGAAAGCAACTTAAAGCGTGTCTTCGCAGAAGCGGGTGGTAAGAACGCAAATATCGTCTTTGAAGATTGCGATGACTTAGACCGAGCGGCAGCCGAAACTGCCGCCGGGTGTTTTTACAACCAAGGTGAAGTGTGTGTCGCGGCAACTCGCCTGCTTGTGCACGAAAGCATTAAAGATCTATTCATTGAAAAGGTGATTGAAGCGTCAAAAGCGTTCACACCAAAAGATCCTATGGACCCAAGTTCATCAATGGGCGCCCTTATCGACCAAAATCATAAATCCACCGTGCTGGAATACATCTTACTAGGTGAATCTGAAGGTGCAAACGTACGTTGCGGCGGTGATGTTGATGGTCAAGGCGCGTTTGTTTCGCCCACCATCTTAGACAACGTTGATAACAAGATGCGTGTCGCCCAAGAAGAAATTTTTGGCCCAGTTCTTTGTGTGATTGGATTTAAAGATGAAGCGCATGCGATTGAGATCGCCAACGATTCAAAATACGGCCTAGGCGCTGCACTTTGGAGCAGCAACATTAACCGCGTTCATCGCGTAGCGAAACTACTGCAAGCAGGTTCAGTTTGGGTGAATAACTACAACGAAGGGGATATGACCGTCCCATTCGGTGGGTTCAAAATGAGCGGGAATGGTCGAGACAAATCTCTCCACGCGATTGAAAAGTTTACTGAAACAAAAACCACTTGGATTCGCATCCACTCTTAAGCCTGCTGACGATTATGATAAACAAAGGAATAGCTCTATGAACAAGCATACGGATTCGTTCTACGCGCACTCTGTGCCAAACATGGCGGAACACCCGCAATTGCAAGACAATATCGAGTGTGATGTGTGTGTGGTTGGCGCTGGTTTTTCAGGTCTTTCTTCTGCGCTACACCTAGCGGAAAAAGGGTTTAAAGTCGTGGTGCTCGAAAGCGCGAAAGTTGGCTTTGGTGCCACGGGGCGTAATGGCGGTCAGATCGTTAACAGTTACAGCCGCGATGTTGACGTGATTGAAAGTCGTTACGACCAACACCAAGCCAAAACACTGTGTGACATGATTTTTGAAGGCGGCGATATCATCCGTGGCCTGATCGATAAGTACGACATCAACTGTGATTACAAACAAGGTGGTTTGTTCACCGCTCTTAATAGTAAACAGCTCAAAGGGCTAGAAGAGCATAAGAAAAACTGGGAACGTTATGGCAACGACCAACTGACTTTGTTAGATGCAGGTGAGGTTGAAAAAGCGGTCGGGACTAAAGTGTATTCCGGTGGTCTGCTGGACATGCGTGGCGGCCATATTCATCCGCTTAAACTGGCATTGGGCGAAGCGGCCGCATTTATCTCACTCGGTGGACAAATTTTCGAACAGTCTGCGGTAGTGTCGATTGATAAAGGCATAAACCCTGTAGTCAAAACGGCTCAAGGCAGTGTTAAGAGCAAGTATGTGGTACTGGCAGGTAATGCCTATCTGGGTGGCCTCGCACCAAACATCAGCAATAAAGCCATCCCATGTGGTACTCAAGTGATTGCGACTGAGCCGCTGACAGACGATCAGCTAAAGCAAGTACTTACGAGTGACTACTGTGTTGAGGATTGTAACTATCTATTAGATTACTTCCGTTTAACCGCAGACAAGCGAATGCTCTTCGGCGGCGGCGTGGTTTACGGTGCACGTGATCCGGAAAATGTCGAGGCGTTGATTCGTCCGAAGTTGGAAAAAGTTTTCCCTCAGTTGAGAGGCATCAAGATTGATTATGCGTGGACAGGTAACTTCTTGCTGACTTACTCACGTATGCCTCAGTTCGGCGCATTTGCAGATAACATATATTACTTACAAGGTTATAGCGGTCACGGTGTTACTTGCACACACCTAGCGGGTAAACTACTTGCAGAAGCTTTAACCGGACATGCCGAACGTTTTGATGCGTTTGCAACACTAAAACATTACTCCTTCCCGGGTGGTCGCCACTTCCAAATTCCGTTCACGGCAATGGGCGCGGCGTACTACAACCTACGTGACAAACTGGCGATTTAACAGATAAGGAATATCTAATGAGCAAAGTCGTTAAATTTGCAGCCCTTCAACTGACTAAGAGCTGGGATCTGGAAGACAACTTAGCCAAAGCAGAAAAGGCAATTCGTGAGGCTGCGCAAAATGGTGCAAATGTCATTCTTCCTCAAGAGTTATTCGCAGCGCCTTATTTTTGCAAAAAACAACAAGCGAAATATTTTGAACTGGCAGAAGAGACTACAAATAGCGCTCTTATCAAACGGATGAGTGGATTGGCTAAAGAACTCGGTGTCGTTATCCCGGTTAGCTATTTTGAGAAGGCGGGCAACACCTTTTTTAACTCGCTGGTGATGATTGATGCCGATGGAACAGTGTTAGATAACTATCGCAAGTCACACATTCCGGATGGACCAGGTTACAGCGAGAAGTACTACTTCAGCCCTGGCGACACAGGTTTCAAGGTGTGGCAAACCAAGTTTGGTAAGTTTGGTGCGGGTATTTGTTGGGACCAATGGTTCCCAGAACTTGCGCGCTGTTTGGCACTTCACGGTGCTGAAGCGATTTTTTACCCAACGGCTATTGGCTCTGAACCACAAGATGCCACGCTGGATTCGCGCGATCATTGGCAACGTACGATGCAAGGTCACTCGGCGGCAAATCTGGTCCCTGTCATCGCGTCAAATCGAGTCGGCACAGAAGTGGATGATGGTATCGAAACCACATTCTACGGGTCTTCTTTTATTACCGACCATACCGGCGCTAAGATTGCGGAAGCGTCTCGTGAAAGCGAGACGATCATTTACGCCGAAATCGATTTAGTGGCGACAGAAAAAGCACGTCATGCATGGGGCTTGTTCCGCGATCGTCGCCCAGACCTTTACACCAGCGTTGGTAAATTGGCTGTTTAAAGGGGCGTTAGTATGAAGTTATCGACAACACCAGTACAAGATGGCTTCTATTTTCCGGCTGAATTTCAGCCGGTTAGTGAAGTCTGGCTAGCGTGGCCAGAAAGGAAAGACAACTGGCGTGATGGGGCAATACCTGCGCAAGAAACCTTCGCCAGAATTGCCAACTTAATTGCACAAGTGACTAAGGTGTGCGTGGCGGTCAGCACCAATAGCTTTGATCAAGCACGTCAAATGCTTGACTCGGACGTGCGCTTAGTGGAAATCCCATACAATGATGCGTGGATGCGAGATATAGGTCCGACAGTTCTCGTCAATCAAGCGGGAGAGCGCCGTGGAATTAGCTGGCAGTTTAACGCTTGGGGTGGCGAGTACAATGGACTCTATGACAACTGGCAGCACGACGATCTCGTGGCTGGCTCGGTGTGCGACATCATCGGGATCGATTATTACCGCGCTCCGTTTGTACTTGAAGGTGGAGCGATTCACACCGATGGTGAAGGCACGTTATATACTACCGAAGAGTGCCTATTAAGCCCGGGTCGTAACCCACACCTTAGCCAAACCCAAATTGAAGAGCAGCTAAAAACGTATCTCGGTATCGAAAAAGTCATTTGGTTGCCAAAAGGTTTATTCAATGACGAAACCGATGGCCATGTTGACAACCTGATGCACGTGATCGCACCGGGTAAGGTGGTACTAAGTTGGACTGATGATCCGAGCGATCCGCAATACGTGTTGTCTCGCCAAGCAGAACAAGTGCTGAAATTGCATCAAGATGCTATGGGGAGAGAGATTGAAATTGTTCGTCTACCATTACCAGGTCCGCTGCATTACAGCGAGCGAGAAGCCAATGGTATCGACACGAGTTCAGGGATGAGTCGTCAAGCCGGTGAGCGTCTTAGTGCCTCTTATGCCAATTTTCTTATCGTCAACGAGCACGTGTTCGTGCCGATGTTAGATGAGGAAACGGACGCCCTTGCCATTGATATTTTGCAAAATGCGATGCCGGAACACCAAATTATCGCGATACCGTCGAGAGAGGTTCTGCTCGGCGGAGGGAACATTCACTGTATTACGCAGCAGATCCCCGCATAAACACAAGCTCGCCGCTCAGGCAGTGGCGATGATGAGTTATCAAAAGGAATGACC
Organism: Vibrio sp. NH-UV-68; assembly: GCF_042940635.1. Classification (NCBI taxonomy): domain Bacteria; kingdom Pseudomonadati; phylum Pseudomonadota; class Gammaproteobacteria; order Vibrionales; family Vibrionaceae; genus Vibrio; species Vibrio sp. NH-UV-68. The sequence continues at coordinate 2,015,273 of NZ_CP134975.1, read as the reverse complement.
ATGCAACAGATACAAAACCAACGCCTTGTTTCGTTTATGGTAGCGAATCCACAACAGGGCATTGCCGTTACAAACCCAGCGACCGGAGAGCTACTCGGCTACGCACCAGTCTCTAGCGAAAATGACATTCTAACTGGCATTGAACGCGCTAGTACAGCACAGAAAGAGTGGGCAGCGCTTCCAGCGAAAACGCGTGCTGGTATGCTCAATCGTTGGTACCAACTTGTGCTAGAAAATAAACAAGATCTTGGTCGACTGATGACCTTAGAACAAGGTAAACCACTGGCAGAAGCTGAGGGTGAAGTGCTTTATGGGGCAAGCTTTATCGAATGGTTTGCTGAAGAAGCGAAACGTACTTACGGCGAAACCATTCCTGCACCAAGTGCAGATAAGCGCTTAGTTACCATCAAGCAGCCGATTGGTGTCGCTTGTGCCATTACGCCTTGGAACTTTCCGATTGCAATGATCACGCGTAAAGCAGGGCCTGCATTGGCCGCAGGCTGTAGCTTTATCGTTAAACCCTCTGAATCAACGCCACTGTCTGCGTTTGCTGTGGCAGAACTTGCCTACCAAGCCGGTATTCCACGTGATGTGCTGCAAGTGGTGTTGGGTGAGAACTCACGTCAGGTTGGTGCTATTTTTACTTCGCACCCACTGATTCGTAAGCTCTCATTCACAGGTTCAACGCAGGTCGGTAGCGTGCTGATGCAGCAAAGCGCGGGTGACATCAAACGTACGTCAATGGAGCTAGGTGGCAACGCGCCATTTATTGTATTCGATGATGCGGATATCGATGCCGCGGTCGCTGGTGCAATGGCTTCTAAGTTTCGCAATGCTGGCCAAACGTGTGTGTGTGCTAACCGTTTCTATGTCCACAGCAAAGTGTATGACGAGTTTGTCGTTAAGTTCGATGCTGCGGTTCAGCAGCTGAAAGTTGGCAATGGTTTGGAAGAGGGCGTCAATATTGGTCCTGTGATCAGCGAGTCTGCTAAGCAAGGTATTCAAACGCTTATCGAAGGGGCGATTGATCAAGGCGCGAAGCCAGTATCAGAGCTAAAAGAACTGGATGGCCTGTTCATGCAACCTGTGGTGTTGAAAGACGTTACCCATGACATGAAAATTGTTTCGCAAGAAATCTTTGGCCCAGTCGCCCCTGTGATTCGCTTTGACAACGATGAGCAACTGATCGAAATGGCCAACGACACCATCTACGGACTTGCTTCTTACTTCTACAGTCAAAACATTCACCGTGTTTGGAAAATTGCTGAAGCGCTTGAATACGGCATGGTCGGCATTAACGAAGGTATGATCTCGACTGAAGTGGCTCCTTTCGGTGGTGTTAAGCAGTCTGGCATCGGACGTGAAGGCGCAAAACAAGGTATCGATGAATACATGAACGTGAAATATCTCTGCTTTGGCGGCAATTAATTAAGTTAAGGACAACACAATGACAAACCAACAACTACACCAAAGAAGAAGCCAAGTCATTGCACAAGGCATGGGCGCGCTATATCCACTTTACGTAGAGAAAGCAGAAAATGCTTACGTATGGGATATTGAGGGTAATAAATACATCGACTTTGCAGCGGGCATTGCGGTGACCAATACCGGGCACTCTAACAAACGTATCAGCGAAGCGGTAAAAGCTCAGTTGGATAACTTCTCGCATACCTGTGCGATGGTGACACCATACGCCTCATTTGTAGAGTTAGCTGAAAAGCTGACAGAACTCGCACCGGGTGAGACAAAGAAGAAAGCGATATTCCTGACCACAGGCGCCGAAGCCGTAGAGAACGCAGTGAAAGTGGCGCGCGCTCACACAGGACGTAGCGGCGTGATTGCGTTTAAAGGTGGTTTTCACGGTCGTACGAACATGACGATGGGTCTCACTGGTAAAGTTGCGCCATACAAAGCAGGTTTTGGTCCGTTCCCGAACGAGATCTACCACGCGCCATACCCAAATGCGTTCCATGGCATCAGCGTTGAGCAAAGCTTGCAAGCAATTGATGATCTGTTTGCGTGTGATATTGAACCGTCTCGTGTTGCGGCAATCATCTTCGAACCAGTGCAAGGTGAAGGTGGATTCTACCAAGCACCACAAGCGTTTGCACAAGGCTTGCGCCAGCTGTGTGATAAGCACGGTATCTTGTTGATTGCGGATGAAATTCAGACTGGGTTTGCCCGTACTGGTAAAATGTTTGCCACCGAATATCTAGGTATTGAACCAGACCTAATGACAATGGCAAAAGGTATTGCTGGTGGTTTCCCTATTTCAGCGGTGGTCGGAAAAGCGAATGTGATGGACTCTGCATTGCCGGGCGGTCTAGGCGGCACTTATGCTGGGTCACCATTAGGCTGTGTTGCCGGGCTTGAAGTACTGAAAATTATTGAAGAAGAAGATTTGTGTGCCAAGGCGATGGGCATTGGCGAAGTGGTAAATGCACGTATGACCAAGCTACAAGAAACTGTCCCTGCAATTGGTGAAATTCGCACCATTGGCGCGATGATGGCCATTGAATTTACCGACCCAGAATCTGGCCAACCAATGCAAGATATGACCAAAGCCGTGATCAGTAAAGCGCAAGAAAACGGCCTTATTTTGTTGTCTTGTGGCGTAAAAGCCAACGTTATTCGTCTACTACCGCCGCTGACTATCGAGTCACAAGTACTAAGTGAAGGGTTAGATAAGCTAGAAAACATCATCACTCAAGTTAGTAACGCCGCCGTTTGATAGAGGCTTTGACCCACGTGTAGCTTGGGTATGTCATTGAATGTTACTGATAGGGTTATCGAACCAAAGGCGCTGGGCTTTCTTTACGCTACTTACAAGACAGTTGTAAGGGAGCTTAAGGTAAAGCCTAACGCCTTAGGCTATGGCGAATATTGTTACAACACCGATAATTGTAGGGATAGAGATTGAGTTCTGTTAGAATCCTCGGCCACTCTTTTCGCTACCCCACATTGAGCGTTGCTTTAATCGCGCCTGAATGCGCATGGGTAAACCAACCTCGGTAAGTTAGATATTTAGGAACGCCTTATGATGACTGATGAAGAAAGAATTGAATTACAGCAGAATAACCCTCTACACGGTCTGAAATTAGAAACGATGCTGCAAGAACTGGTCGACTTCTACGGTTGGGATATTCTTGATACGGCAATGCGTTTTAACTGTTTTCATACCAACCCTTCGGTGGTGAGCAGTGCAAAATATTTAAAGAAAACCGAGTGGGCAAGAGAGAAAGTCGAGAACTTTTACTTGTATCGTTTTAAGCGTATGCCTCGTGCGTCTGCTGAAGAGTATGATCTACCGCCACGTGCACGTACCTTTCCACACGGATTGGAACCGAAAGAACCGATGAAATTGACGGTGGATTCCATTTTGAATTCACAGGCAAAAGCAGCGTCTGCACACAAGGCGCGCTCATCGCGCGGTGGTCGTTAATAACAACGCCGTGAACGCTGGCTGCTCTTGCCCGTTTAGCTTTTTGAATGGCCTAGTTTTTACTAGGCCATTTTTTATTTCTGCGCCAACAACGCCGCACAATAGAAGGTTATTTGACGTTTAAGTCTGTGTCATTTCGTTGACTAAAACGCACCATATTTACAACCGTTTGCAGGGCTGTGGTCGACTAATTGATGTCACTTGTGAATGTCGCCACAAGCTTAACCTCCTCAAAATTTCGGTAGCCACGTAGCATAATATTAAACTCCCCCGCAGGCTTGTCGAAGACACATTGCTCATTACTGCCATTTTGATATGGCCTACAGTCAAAGTCTGTTTTACTGACCTCACCGTTGTATTTGACGTATAGATCTGCATCACCAGAGCGCGGACCTGTGATTGTAATCGTGACTTGTCCGGTTGTTGTTGTATTGAAAATGAAAAATTGCTCGTCAGCGTAACCAGAATTGAGTTGTTCGACGGGCACGCCTTCACGCAGTTCGGTGGTACCAGGCGTGGTAGAGTCTAAGCTGGTTTCTATCAAATAAGCGATGGCCAATTTGGCAAACTTAGTGGCATGTGTTGCAGAGGGGTCGGAGTTTTCTAGTGTGTCATGCTGGGTGTGGATATTGGGGTTGTAGTCATTAAACATACTTTCAAATGACATCGCCGCAGGGTATCCCTCATTGTGCCAAGAAGCGTGGTCTGAACAGGCGTAGCCACAACGGTCGAAATCGTATGTGATGTCACTAGCATAGGTATCAATTAACTCGGCTAAGAACACATTTAAATTACTGTCGGTGTAATCAGTGATAAAGGTAATGTCATGCGCCGAGCCATTATAGTTAGTCATATCTAACTGCAATACGGAAATGACATTGGCATTGTCAGCTTTGAGTTGTTGTGCAATGTCTTGAGAGCCTCTCAGGCCAACCTCTTCCGCAGCGTAGCCATAGAATTTGATGGTTCTGTCTGGCTGAATTCCGCTCGCAATCATCAGGCGCAAAGACTCGGTCACCGTTGCGATGCCGGAGGCATCATCGTCTGCGCCGGGAGAAAGGGTACCCTCTGATGTCCATGAACCGACGGTTGAATCTAAATGCCCACCGACAACCACAATTTCATCTGGGTATTTGGCGCCAAATAATGTCACTTCAACGGATTTTTGTGGGTAGTCTGTATGCGAAATTTGTTGAGCTGTCGCATAAGGAACGTTTTCAATCTCGGTTTGCCAGCGTGCGAGTAGCCAGTCTGATGCCGCCACACCCGAAGAGGTTGTGTAAAAACGATTGGTGAAGCGGGTAAGATCTTCGATTGTCGAGACTATATTGTTGGGCTCAACTTGGGCAATCAGATCATCAACGGTTTCTTTGTGGTTAACAATAGGTTTTTCAAACGTGCTCAATGTTAAAGGCATCAATGATGCCTTTAATGCACTGGTTTTGTCTGGATGCACCATGTAGCCGCCGCAACGATGTTTTTCTTGATGCATATGGCTTGATAGGGCGGCGAGTTGCTGTTGATTAATTTTTGCTACAACAGAACTAACACCGCCTGAAAAACTAGGGTAGACAGTTGCTCCGTGTTGGGTAATAAGATGTTGAGCGTCGGCATCGGTGGTGATCCAGACTTCTCCTTGGGTTAATGGAGCGATGTCTTGTAAAGCATAAACGGAGGCACTACTTAGTAGAGCCAAAGCCAAAAATGATTTTTTGATAGACATTGTTAATCCTTACGAGAGTGATGTCGATAATTGACAAAGAAGGGCTCCTAGTGGAGCCCTCGACTAAATTGATTGCGAATTAGTTTGTTTTAATAAAGCGATAGCGTTTGGTTTCAGAGCAGACATCGTTTGATGTACAGACTTGATATTCCACATCTATCGTACCGTTGTGGCGGAACTTATCGACGTATGAGTTAAAGTCCGTGGCACCGACGTTTTTGCCGTTGCGTTTAATAATGAAGTAGTCGCCATCTTTGTATTCCCATGCGAGCTTGACGCGGGCAGTGCCGTTTGGATGCTTATTACCAAACTTCAGTTTCAGTGGGAAGGCTTCAGTAGAGCTATCTTCGATGGTGATCGATTGACTAGTTGATACAGACGCACCAGCATCATCCGTGACAGTCAAGGTCACCACGTAGTCACCCGCAACAGCGTAGGTGTGGTTGGCCACTTCGCCACTCACACTATTGCCATCGCCGAGATCCCATTGGTAAGAGACAATTTGCCCGTCGTTGTCATGACTTGTGCTGCGCAGTTCAATGTTATTAGCACTTATAGAGTGCTCAAATGCAGCCACAGGTGGCAGGTTAGTGTTGCCTTCATCGAAGGTTGCTTTTAGGCTGGCATCGGCATATTGAGCATAACCAAGCACATTGATCGTATAACGGCCTGCGATTGGATTCTCGATAACACAGACTTCATCGGTAACACTTTCACTCTTACAGATATTCTCCAGTGGGCTTGGCGCGTAGTCGAAACCAACATAAAGATCTGGATCGCCCGTTGTAACAGCAAGATCAATCGTTAGTTTCTCTTTGCCATCGGGTACTACGATATCAAAATAAGTCTTAGAGCCTGTACCACCAGCAACTGTGGTTGCTTGGCCGTTTTCAAGACGTTGAAATTCTGGTTCTGGCGGCAGTGGTGGTTCTGCACAAGGATCGACACCAACTATGTTGAACGCTGCGACGACATCACTTGCTTGATAACCTAGATCGGTCGCAGAGTTTTTTACCCCACAGGCACCTTGCCAAAAATCACTGTTTTGTGACCAATAGATTTGGTTGGCGAGCACAAACAGTTCAAACGCTTTCTTAGTATCCCAACCCTGAGTGGTCGCTAGGTGATAAAAGGCTTTATTGAAAACGCCAGAACTATAATGGACGTTTAACCCATCATAATAGTCCGCTGCGTTGTTGATAGAAGAGCCGTCACGTGAGGGATCATCCATGTAACGTAGCGCACCGTCTTGTTTGAAAATATCACGGCCAACCATCCAGTCATTGGTGCCTTTCATGTAGTATTCTGCCGCTTCCCCTGCAATGTCTGAGAAGGCTTCGTTGATACCGCCAGATTGATTCGCATAAACTAAGCCGGAGTTTTGTTCGGTAAATCCGTGGCTCACTTCGTGCGCCGAGACATCGAGACTGACCAACGGATAAAAGAAATCTTTCCCGTCCCCGAAGGTCATGGCCTTTCCATCCCAAAAGGCGTTCTCGTAACCGTCACCATAGTGAACGCGCATCATCAGTTTGAACGACAGTGGCGCGGTATCGAACCAGTTTTTGTACATGTCGAAAACAATATTGCCAAAGTAATGAGCATCGTTTAATGGTGAATAAGCCCCATTTACTTGTTTGTGACTGTTACGTGGACAGTCGTAACTGTGTGGCGTTTCACCTTCTGTTGCGCCATTAAGATCGACGGTGACGACGTTTTCTGAGTCGAAAACGCACTCAGTCCCATTTTCAACCACATCAAGGTAGTGGTAGTCAGTACCATATTCATACATGCCGGTTTTTTGATTGCCGCCAGGCCCGGTACCAATTTGTGCGTGCGCAATGCCTTCCCAACGATCAATAATCTCGCCAGTGTGTGCATCTAACATGGTGAATGGTCGCGTAGGGTGCTCGCTGCCATCAATGAGATAAGACACCACGTAGATCAGACGAGTTTTGTTACCATCTTGGTACACAAACAGGTCGTCCTGAACGTTTTCTAGTGATGCGTTTGTGGTTAAGCCTGCGTTGATATCCTTACTCGCGAGTGCTAATGCCTGTGAGCGGTTAATGCTAGGTTTGACAAAAGCACGCTCGATAGTGGTGGTTTTTAGGTAGTTACCTTGTAGCGATTTAAGTGCGCCACCTTTGACACTTTGTGTGGCGTTGAGGTAGTGACCCCATACAGGTATGCCCCATAGGTTCTGTTGCACCTTAACTTTGTATATACCACGCTTCTTAAGCTGTACTTCTTTAACCACCTTAAAACTAGACGCATTGTTAACGCCGAGCTGGGCATTAATCCCAGAAAAGTTAGTAAAGTTAATCGGTTGAGTCACAGTCACTGACTCTCCTGCATATACCGATAAAGTCATTGCACTAGAAACGGTTAGCGCGATCAGACGTTTGTTTATGTTCATTGTTGTTATCACTCTCGATGATGAAATCAATTAAAAGTTAACAAATTTATAAACGATAATTCACATCATTCGTATTAACAATTTAGTTTCGAGGTCTCAAAGCACTAAGCCAATGAAACTAATATTTGCCATAGTTACAGCGGTCAATGTCTGAGGAATTTCTTGGACGAAGTTAAGATTTTTTTCGGTAAATTATGATGAGTTTGTTAGTGGTTGTTTTTCGACAGAAATAAAGGTTTGTATTTGACTGATATTTCTTATGCTCTCAAGTAGTCAAATGAAGCATATAAGAAATTAAACTTGTTAGCTTTCTCAGCCAAAGTGACACTAGCGCTTTTAAATTATGGTCTTGTAGCTCTATTTTATTTCCTAAACACACTGATTATATAGAAGTGACCTGTCTTGTTGTTTCTGCTCTCAATATTAACAAAAGTTTTAAAAAGGTTGGTTTGGCTTATTATTAGACTATTCCTCTTAATTTTTACCGTTACTTAGAATTTTATTGGTGGTAATGTTGAGGATTGCAATTGACAAAAAAGTCAATGTAACATTCTGTTATGCATTTTTAAGAAGGTGCGGTGTGAGTAACATTGTCTTATAGTGATTTGGAAAGGCAATGATAATTATCTTATGGTTTAAAACCTATATTTGTACTTTAAATAGAGCAGATCAAAATAATACTTTCATAGACAGTGTTTTTATTATGGATTTACTGTCGTCAATTAAATTTTCTAGAGGAGGAGTGTTTTGGTCAGCCTGTCTAGATGGAATTACTTAGATTAAATTGTATTCCTAAATGAAAAATGACTGACTAGGTTATCGAGAGTTAGATATAAATATGCGAAATGCGTATAGAACCTGGTGTAATAAATAATGCCGGAAGTGTAACGGGTAAATAATACTTAGGCTTTTAGCTGATTTAATGTGGTTCTATAGAAAATGGAAAATACTAATGTACGAGTAATATTAGTGATTTTAGATGGGATATTAAATATGAATAGCTTATTAAAAAACTTCTTTAACATTTACATTATTCTTTTTATAGGAATGTATTCGATTCCATCATATTCTGGAACCATAAATTCAGGGACGGTTCTGAATAAAACCCATACTGCGAAAGCAAATAAACATGTGAAATCATTTCTACAAAAAAGAAATGCCTCGGGCTACGTGACATATACAGGTGGAAAAATATTGGGGAATACTAACAATAAATTCCAGGTTAATGTAGGTCCACGAAATACAACGATTGGGACTGTAATCGGAAAAGCTAACCTTTCGTTTAACCCACAAGAGCTTAATTGTGTCCGAGGTCTTCATCTTGCGTTAACAGTTAATAGTGATACACCTTTTTCAGCTAGCCCAACTTGTGAAGCACTATTAAGATCAGATTTCAAACGAACATTTTCACATACTGTTGCTTCAATCGAGGTGCCGCTTCCTGAAGTGCCTATTGATCCTATTGGCGTACTTAAGCTAGGTGCTAAGGTTGGTGCGATCTTAAAAACAGGAGTCGACTTTGCGGCGGGTTTAGAAGTCGGAGGGTTTGATAAGCCCAATACGCCTATTGAAATAAATGGCCAACGTCGTCCGGATTTTGTATACGCAACAGTACGTCCTTTTATTGCTGGTTATGCGACTGCAAAAGGCTACGCTATGGTTAACTTGGGTGTGAAAACAATTGAAAAAGGGGTGAAAGGTAGCGTTAATCTGATCAAAACAGGCACAAAAGCTCACGTAGAAGCCGGCGTTACCTATAAAGAAGATAGTTCATCTGATTTCCAATACTACACTCGCTTAAAATGGGATGCGATGGCATCCGGTGGTGGCGGAAATATCGGATTGTACTGTAAGGTCAAACTACTTGGGATGGTTGATATTTTCAATGCAGAAACCTCGCTAATTAGTTGGTCGCCAATTTTTGAAGCTAACCGTACTATCTACGATAAGACGAAATATATTTAAGCAAAAAAGTGGGGTAGCGTTCAGTTACCCCTTATTAACACTTGCTTATGATTGGAAAAACGATGATGAAAAAGAATATACTAATATTATCTATCTGCTTCACTGTGGTTGTTGGTATATCGATGTGGTTTCTACAGTCTGATGAAAATGAAATGTCGAACCAACAAGAAATTCCCCGTTTAGAACAGTTTGAGAATGTGGTTAGTCAACAAAGTTATCAAAACATTCCCGCTAAATTATATTCAGAGAACGAATTTTCTGAATATCAGTTTTCAGTGGTGGTCGAGACAAAAATAAGTAATCAGTCGATAGCAATAGGTGAAGTAGAGTATCGATTTAATATGGCCTTGAAACCATTGGAATCACAAAAGGCTCAGTTTTTTGGGCAAGTCTACAACATTCAATGGCCAAGCCAATATCAAGGTGAAGATCGTCCAAAGAAGCTTACTTTTACCACTCAAATGGTAGAGGGTGCGTTTGTGAACACTAATTTACTTGGGCTCAGTGCGTCGCATCCATTGACCCTCATTGAGACTGCGCTCACTCAGTTTTCCTATTATCTAGGAAATAAAACCTTAATGTTGGCTGATGGTAAACATCAGTTCATTTACTCTAGAGAAAGTGCCGAGAGAATTGAGCGAGAGTGGCTAGGGTCTGTTTCGACAGCAGATACCTACGATGTTGTTGACCAAAATGATCAATGGCAATTGACTCATGATCAAAATGGGGTCCCTCAATCGTTAGTTCACACTCATAGCAAAACTGTTAATTATGAGACTCAAATTCTGACGATAGTTCAGCACATTGAGGTGAAACCCGTATCGAGAAAGTCTCATTTAGACTGGAATATACAACAGTATGCTATCGACGTTAATCGTCATTGGCAAGGCATAGGTTCTGAGATCGCAGGCCATTTAGATAACGTCGATGAAGAGAATTTTAAATCTAGATTTGGAACTTTTGCTCAATCTCCTGACTTAGATAATGCCTTTGCCATCGGTGGGTATTTAGCAAAACAAGGATTCAATAACGTTAAAGATTTGTTGACTAACCAAAACTTAACCAATGACCAGCAGTCGTTATTGATATTTTGTCTTGAGCGATCGCAAAGCCCTGAAGGGGAATACATCCTATCTCAATTGATTGAGGATCATACATTAGACGAACAGAACCGACTTCGCGCGATTATGTCGATTGCTAAGATGGGTGAAGTGAGTTCAATTCAGGCACTGCATACACTTGAAACCGTTGCCCAAAGTACTAACAGCATGATTGCACAAACTGCACTGCTCAATATTGGTATCTTAGGCAATAATTCGGAGGTTTTGCGAAGTTACGTCACTGATTATCTATCGAACAACCTTAAATCAGGAAACTCAGTGTACGACACTCTAGTCTCTATAGGTAATTTGAATTCCTCTGGATTGGACGATGAAGTGGTCGCCTATACCCAAAGTGAACATTTTGATGAAAGGATGGCTGCGGTAAAAGTGTTGGCTAAAAATCCGAGAATGGAAAGTCATCTCAAAAGTTTAATCCTCAAAGATAGCAACCCCAATGTAGTTAAAGAAATTGTCGATGCGCACCTAGCGAAAGAAGAAGTCAAACCATTCGAGTCTGGCTACCAACGCCAGTTACGAGAACGTATCACAGAGAGAAACCTACCTACGCCCGCTAAAGAAATGTTGTTTGAATATCTGTTGTCCGGTTCAGAAAATCATCTTGAAAACAACCAAGTTGCGGAACAGTTACTCAATGATCCAGATTTATCTGACTCATTGCGTGAGGCATTAGAGAAGATGCTAGATAACTAAAATGGCGTGTTAGGCTTCAAAAACACTAAAATTTAGGACCATAAATTTCAAGCAAAGTCAATTGAATGGAGTGTTTGCTTCACATGGTTTTCTTTGTTCGTCACAATCTTGAGCAGTTCAATATCGTTCCTATGAGATGACAATGAAATGTTACAAGTAAACAATAAAGCGTTATTTAATCCAAGCTCTTTGGATAAAGCGCCAGAACTTACAGAGCAGCATCGCTCTTTAACAAAATGGCTTCATTGGAGTATGGCCGTCATCATTCTGTACGCCACTTTTGCTGGGTATGGGATGCTGTTAGTCATGGATCGTCCTGTGTTATTCCATGTACTCTCTAATCTAAATATATCTCTAGCGACCCTTGCTACAATTTTATTTTTTGTACGCTGGGTATGGAAATTTTTCCGGATTGAACCTGAGCTGCCAAACACAATTTCTGACACACAGAAAAGTTTTGCAAAACTGGCTCATGGAGTTATGTATTTTGCGATGTTTGTCGTTTTTATTAGCGGCTATTTAATGCTTAAGCATAGCTATCAGTTTTTCTGGGTAATTGAAATTCCGAATCTAATTGATAACGTTGCTGTGAATGAGTTTTTCTTTGTTGTTCACCGCGCGTCCTGTTTGACGTTGGCTATCTTGGTTGTTGTTCATATATTGGCCGCTTTAAAACATCATTACATAATAAAAAATAATGTTTTACGTAGCATGATGATTCGCTTTAATAAATAAAAAGCTTATCTGCAGACTAATTCAACAGCGCATCAAACTGGCTTTCTTTGTACCCAACACTCCTTTTACAAGATAGCTAAATTAGGAAATAAAGATGACTTTAAAGAGAAAACGAACCGCCAGCTCAGCCGTATTTGCCTTAAGTGCACTTGCAGCAACAATGGTGATGATGCCTAACATGGCATCTGCACATGGCTATATGGTCAAACCACAAGATCGTGCGTACAGCTGTGATCAAGGTAGTACACCAAATGATAATCATATTTGTAATAGCAAAGTCGCTGAGCAAAAAAATGAGATTAACCAAGGTGCAGCTAACGGTGACCATAAGGCTGTTATCAAGGATCACCAACTCTGTTCCGCATCAAAAGGCGGCCAATATAGTGTTCTTGATGTGCCTAGTGCTAAACGTCATGTGACAGAGCTGGTACCGGATCAGGATGGATATGTAGAGTTTGAGTACCATATGACGGCGCCGCATAAAACTTGGTATTTTGACCTATTTGTTACTCGCGATGGATTTAATCCTGATACTGATGAGCTTACCTGGGCTGATCTAGAACGTGTCGCAGTGTTGGACGAAAGCGGGAAAATGCCCCCGCATGTAGGTGGTACATACAAGTACAAAGTAAAGTGGCCTGATAATAAACGCGGAAAACGACTTGTATACCAGGTTTGGCAGCGAACTAACCCAAGCCATAAGCCTCATGAAGTACTAGGTAAGCCACCGCAAAACGTATGGGATAGTGGTGAAGCATTTTATAGCTGTATGGATGTATTTGTTGATGGTGGTGGATATAAGCCCGACCCAGAACCCGGTGACCAGTGGGTTCATCAAGAACGATTTGCTGGCGATAAAGGTGATCTGAAAGTCGGTGACACTGCAATAGCTCGAATTATGTATGAGGGAACCACGCGTTATGAACCTTCCGTCAAAATAGATTCGCACAATACGTCAGAAGATGTGTGGAAACTTGAATTAGCTGAGGAAATTAATCGCAATGCTACTGCTTCTGAGTATATGGAAGTGGGTGTTAAAGAGAGTAATGGAGACATTGAGTTGACCCATGATGTAAATAGAAACAATATCTATTTTGTCTCAGAAAAATTCTCTCACTTGACTCAAGTTGTGGGAGGGGAGCAAGAAGAATTTACGTTTTCATGGCCGAGCCTTCAAGCGAGCTATACACTAGCAGGGAAACCTATCGAAATCCCCATCGATCTTCGAATCGACGAAGGTGACAATGGTGAATATACCTATAAAGCAACGTTGAGTTCGATGACTAACAATTCCGGTCAACCCGATATTGTTACTGGGGTGGTAGGAGAAAAACCGCATAAGTTTTTCCTCGTCGATGATGAAGATAATTACAGTGTGAGCGTTGAAGTTACAGATAGTTATGACAACACTGAACTAGACACTTACAACTTCTCTGTTGAGCAAGGTAATAGTGAAGTTCCTAATAACGTTGACTATGTTTACCCACAGGGGCTTGCAAACTATACCAAAGGTACGGTTGTGGACTTTGGTAAGGAAGGCATTTGGCAGTGTTTTGGCCCTTGGTATTCAAACTGCTCTAACTCAGTGTTTGCACCTGGTCAAGCCGCTGACCCTGCCTGGGTTACGCAGCAATGGGAGCAAGTAAGTAAATAGCGAATAATGAGGTAGTTAGTTATAACTACCTCAGTTTCAACAGTATGGTTGTTCTATTAGTAGTAGGTGGCGCGTTGTCATGAGAAGGATAAAGCGGCTGTGCTTATACTTTTGCTTCACTATTTCTCTATGGTGTTCTTGGACAGTACACGCTGGGAATGACGATAAAGATAAAGTTGAGCTCGGACGCTACTTGTTCAATGATGTTAGGCTTTCCAAGCTAGGTAACCGAAGTTGTGCACTGTGCCATGATCCCAACCATGGTTGGAGCAATACCTTTAGTAAAACCCCAGATATTTATGACCAAACCACCACTCTGAACACGCCTTCCTTATTGAATACGGCTAGGTTCAGCTCTTACTTTCAACGCACAAAGGGAGTGACAGATCTAAAGTCGTCAATTCGAAAACCGTTATTTGCAACTCAACCAGTAGAAATGGGTATGACCGAGCAACTTTTGATTCAACGACTATCAGAGGCGAGTAACCTTTACTCGCCTTTGTTTGAACAAGCGTTTGGTTCACCCAATGTCACCGTGGACAGAGCCTTGGATGCGCTAGCGAAATATGTGCAACAAATAGTGTCTACGGATACAGCTTATCAGCGGTATTTGAACGGAGACGAAACTTCTCTGTCGTTTGCGCAGCAGCAAGGCCGGAGACTATTTTTTAGTCAACGTTTGAAATGCAGCCAATGTCATGGCGGTAATTTAATGAATCAACCGATGGCGCGGCAGCCGGAATTTGTCAATGTGGGCCTGTATGGAATAAACAATAGTGATGGCCAAATCACTTACCCTATTGATGAGGTTGGTCTTGAATCGCAATCGGGAGATCGTTCTGACAATGGGCGATTTCGTATCCCTTCGCTTATTAATGTGGTTAAAACAGGGCCGTGGGGGCATGACGGAAGTTTTCAATCGTTGAATGCTGTGATTGATAGTTACGCCGCTGGTGGTCGAGTGATTCGTAGCGGAAATCATATTGGTGATGGTCGGGTGCATCCGAACAAAGATGCCAAGATTGCCGGTTTTTCTATTTCAACCGTTGAAAAAGAAGCACTGATCGCTTTTTTATCCGCACTGTCTGTCTCTGATGCTTCCGTCCCTGCCAATAAACAGTCGCCTTTTTGTTCGCTTGTACCATTAAAACATCGGCCGGATCACCTAGGGTGCATTCCTCCGTTTATATATTTAAACAAAGATTAAAGGTAATGGTATGCGATCTAAATTCATTAACTTGATACTGGTCTGCAGTCTGGTGTTGGCTGGTATTCAGTTTATCAATGCGCAAGACAACGACTCAGATTTGCTTTCTGGTCGCAATCAGTATTTTAAACAAGATTATGTTGCGGCTTGTAACCAGCCAGTCGTCTTACTCAATCAAGCCCCTACCACGCCTGATGAAGCAGCGCGTAGTGAAATTGTGGTGAATAGCCCTGTCGGGTACAAATTTAAACTGGATGACAATGGAAACGCTTTTTTACAGTTAGCGGTGACTAAGTGGAATGAAAAACTGGTTATTTTTCACAGTAAATCAGTCGCTTTAACAATGAAAGACGCAGATATCGTGGGGTCAAAAATTGAAAACCTACATTGCCCAATGCAAAGTGATAAATGGGTAACCCACATTAATACACATGAATGGGGAAGTTACGTACTCAGCATGAATGGAAAACCAAATCAAATGGTAGAGGTGACAATCATTCGGGAATCAAATAAATAACATAGTGATTGCGTTACTGTCTTTAGTTGTTGTGATTTACTGGGGATGTTTAGCTAGCTTGAAGGGGGAGGGTATAACCCTGTGCTGCTCGATAACAATGACTGTGTCATATAACAAGGTGTGAATCATTTCTGGAATCAATGATCCGTTTTGGGGAGTTGTGCGCGCTTATTGTGCAACTGGGTGATTGGCTTCACAGAACTTTTTATTGGCAAAGTTAAATGTAGCTAACTGTTAGCTAGTTTACATAACTTTTGTTAATTTCCTTGCACTATATCTATCAAGATGCTATAAAAAAACATCTTGATAGATAATATGGCACTTCAATTCACTGCATAAAGAGTTCTCACTTTAATAAACTGAGATATTCGTCGTTTGTAGTGATATTTACCAATTTATTGACGTAGTCACGGTGTTATACGACTTTTTGCTACATTTTAATGGCAAATTACTTCAATGATTGCTAATGTGTGCCGCAATCTTTGTATGTTTTTAGGTTTTTATGCTTATTTTTTGAGCTAAACAGATCTAAATCACTGTCCGTTCTGGTGCTGTACAAAGAAGTCATGGATGCAAATAAAAAACTTGGAGTTTTACACATGTATAAGAACAAAATCACACAAGCCCTTCTTCTGGGTGCTGGTCTAGCAGTGGCCGCAACCTCTACCGTAACTCTAGCAGCAGATGTTCCAGCAGGAACTAAACTTGCAGAAAAACAAGAACTTGTTCGTGGTAACGGCACAGAAGTTGCGACTATCGACCCACACAAATCGCAAGGTGTACCAGAATCTCACGTTATCCGTGATCTTCTCGAAGGCTTGGTGAACCAAGATGCAGATGGCAACACTATTCCAGGTGTTGCAGAATCTTGGGAAACAGCAGACAACAAAACATTCACTTTCCATCTTCGTAAAGATGCTAAGTGGTCAAATGGCGACCCTGTAACGGCAGAAGATTTCGTATACAGCTGGCAACGTGCCGTAGACCCTGTAACAGCATCACCATACGCTTGGTACATGGAATACACCAAGATGAAGAATGCGAAAGAGATCGTAGCGGGTGAAAAGGATAAGAGCACGCTAGGTGTTAAAGCCGTTGACGACCATACATTAGTGGTTGAGTTAGATACAGCTGTACCATACTTCGTTATGATGACAGGCCACACAACAGTGAAACCTGTTCATAAAGCGACAGTTGAAAAGTTTGGTGACCAGTGGACCAAGCCAGAAAACTTTGTCGGCAACGGTGCATTCGTAGTAGACCGTTGGGTACTGAACGAGCGCATGGTTCTTAAGCGTAATGAACAATACTGGGACAACAAAAACACCGTTCTTAATCAAGTCACTTTCTTACCTATCGAGAATCAAGTAGCGGAAATGAACCGCTTTTTGTCTGGCGAGCTAGATTTTTCATCTTCAGCACTACCCGTAGAGCACTTCAAGCGCTTGAAGACAGAATATCCTGAATCAGTGTCTGTTGAAGGCAGTCTTTGTACTTATTACTACTCTTTCAACACCAAGAAAAAGCCATTTGATGACGTACGTGTTCGTAAAGCGATCTCTTACGCTATCGATCGTAGCATCGTGACCGACGCCATCTTAGCGCAAGGTCAAAAACCGGCATACTTCCTAACTCCAGAAATCACAGCGGGCTTCAACCCAGAGCTTCCTGAATTCGCTAAAATGTCACAGAAAGAGCGTAATGCTGAAGCTGCGCGCCTTCTTGAAGAAGCTGGTTTTGGTAAAGACAATCCACTAGAGTTTTCTCTACTTTACAACACCAACGAAAACCACAAAAAGATTGCGGTTGCGTTAGGTTCAATGTGGAAGAAGTCGCTAGGACTAAAAGTGACACTTGAGAACCAAGAGTGGAAAACTTACCTATCAACTAAAGACCAAGGTGACTTTGAAGTCTCACGCGCTGGTTGGTGTGGTGACTACAATGAAGCGTCTTCTTTCCTAACACTTATGGTTAGTAAGAACACGACTGCTGGTCAGCACTGGGGTAATAAAGAGTACGATGCGATCATCGAGAAGGCTCTAAACTCAACGTCTGAAGCAGAGCGTACCGCGCTTTACATGCAAGCAGAAGAGTTGATTGCGAAAGAAATGCCAATCGCACCTATCTACCAGTACGTACGTGCTCGTCTTCTTTCTCCACAAGTTGGTGGTTTCCCATCAAACAACGCGGAAGAGAAGATCTACTCAAAAGATCTATACATCAAAGCTCAATAATCTATGAGCCTATAGAACTATAAAAACAAGGCCTGCATGTGAGAACTTACATGCAGCGCCTTACTCAACTCAAAATTCATAGAAATTTGGTTGAATTCCTTTATTTATTTAACTGTCACAGACTGAAAGAGTGAGTTTATGCTTAAATTCATCGCGAAAAGGATATTTGAGGCGATCCCAACCATGTTGGTATTGATCACGGTATCTTTCTTTCTAATGCGCTTCGCGCCTGGTAACCCATTCTCGAGTGAGAAGCCGCTACCACCTGAAGTTATGGCTAATATCGAGGCGAAATATGGCCTAGATAAGCCCGTATTTGAACAATACACGACGTACCTGACTAACGTTATTCAAGGTGATTTTGGTCCTTCCTTTAAGTACCTTGATTACTCGGTAAATGAACTGATCTACGGTGCACTACCAGTTTCGGCCAAAGTGGGCTTTATCGCTTTCATCTTTACCATCATTATGGGGGTAAGTGTCGGAACCATTGCGGCATTGAAGCAAAATACGTGGGTGGACTACACCATTATGTCAACGGCGATGCTCGGGGTTGTTATGCCATCGTTCGTACTCGCACCGGCATTGATTTATCTATTCTCTCTTCACTGGAACCTTTTTCCTGCTGGTGGTTGGCAAGACGGTGGTCTGAAGTATCTTGTTCTGCCTGTGATTGGTATGTCACTGCTTTACGTTGCAACGTTTGCCCGTATTACACGTGGTTCGATGATCGAAACACTCAACAGTAACTTTATCCGTACCGCCCGTGCCAAAGGGTTAAGTTACCGTTATATCGTCATTAAACATGCTCTTAAGCCAGCGCTACTTCCTGTTGTTTCTTACATGGGTCCAGCGTTCGTAGGTATCATCACCGGTTCTGTTGTTATCGAAACTATTTTCGGTCTTCCTGGCATTGGTAAGCTGTTTGTTAACGCTGCCTTTAACCGTGACTACTCGCTTGTAATGGGAGTGACCATTTTGATTGGTTTCCTATTTATCTTATTCAACGCGATCGTAGATATCCTACTTGCAATGATCGACCCGAAAATTCGCTACTAACAGGGAAGTTTGGTTATGTTAACGAAAAAAGAAAATCTGGACGCGATCGAGAAGTTCTCTGAGAACTTAGAAATTGAAGGTCGTAGTCTTTGGCAAGATGCCCGTATCCGCTTTATGCGTAACAAAGCGGCGATGGTCAGCTTGTTTATTCTCCTTATTATCACATTATCTGTGATTGTCTTACCGATGATGGCGCCGTTCGCTTATGACGATACGGACTGGTATGCCATGCACGTCGCACCGAACGCAGAGCATTGGTTTGGTACTGATAGCCTTGGCCGTGATATTTATGTCCGGACCCTTATTGGCGGTCGTATTTCATTGATGGTAGGTGTCATGGGCGCCTTTGTTGCGGTATTGATTGGTACGCTCTATGGCGCGGCTTCTGGGTTTATCGGCGGTAAAGTCGACCGAATCATGATGCGTATCCTAGAGATCCTTTACGCAGTTCCGTTTATGTTCCTCGTGATCGTACTGGTGACATTCTTCGGTCGTAACATCATTCTTATCTTCGTTGCGATTGGCGCAATTGCTTGGCTCGATATGGCCCGTATTGTTCGTGGTCAAACGCTGAGCTTACGTAGCAAAGAGTTTATCGAAGCGGCGCATGTTTGTGGTGTCAGCAACTGGAAGATCATCACACGTCACATCGTTCCAAACGTACTGGGTATTGTTGCGGTTTACTCTACGCTTCTAATCCCAAGCATGATTTTGACTGAATCTTTCCTTTCATTCCTTGGTCTTGGTGTTCAAGAGCCGATGACAAGTTGGGGTGCACTGTTACAAGAAGGTGCCCAGACAATGGAAGTGGCAATCTGGCAGTTGGCTTTCCCAGCCGCGTTCATGGTTGTGACTCTATTTTGCTTCAACTACGTTGGCGACGGTCTACGCGATGCGTTGGATCCAAAAGACAGATAATTGAAAGATAAGATTAAGGAAGCAATGATGAGCTTATTAGATGTCAAAGATCTGCGCGTCGAATTTACCACTCAAGATGGTATTGTTACCGCAGTAAACGATTTAAACTTTTCCCTGAATCAAGGTGAAACCTTAGGTATTGTTGGTGAATCTGGCTCAGGTAAGTCACAAACGGTATTCGCAATCATGGGCCTTTTGGCCAAAAACGGCATTATTTCAGGCAGTGCAAAGTTTGAGGGTAAAGAGATCCTTAACCTGCCAGAGAAAGAGCTAAATAAGGTTCGTGCTGAACAGATTGCCATGATCTTCCAAGACCCAATGACGTCGCTTAACCCTTATATGAAGGTGAGTGATCAGTTGATGGAAGTGCTAATGCTGCACAAAGGCATGGGTAAAGCAGAAGCTTTTGAAGAGTCTGTGCGCATGTTAGAAGCGGTAAAAATCCCTGAAGCGCGTAAGCGTATTACCATGTACCCACATGAATTCTCAGGCGGTATGCGTCAGCGTGTCATGATCGCGATGGCGTTGCTATGTCGTCCAAAACTTCTGATTGCTGATGAGCCAACAACCGCACTTGATGTCACCGTTCAAGCGCAGATCATGGATCTGTTGAACGAGTTAAAATCTGAGTTCAATACCGCCATCATCATGATCACTCATGATCTGGGTGTAGTGGCAGGTTCGTGTGAAAAAGTATTGGTTATGTACGCTGGCCGTACGATGGAATACGGTAACGTTGACGAAATTTTCTACCATCCAAGCCACCCATATTCGGAAGGGCTACTGAAAGCGATTCCTCGCTTAGATACAGAAGGCGAGATTCTGCCGACTATCCCAGGCAACCCACCTAACTTACTGCGTCTACCACCAGGCTGCCCTTACCAAGAGCGTTGCCACCGTGTTATGGATCGTTGTAAGCAAGAAGCACCAATTTTAACGCCGTTTGATACCGGTCGTCAGCGTGCATGTTTTTCGCAGTGGGAGGAATGGAAAAAATGAGTATAGATAAACCATTACTACTTGATGTAAAAAATCTTAAAGTGCATTTCAGCATCGCGGCGAAATCGGCGTGGCCTTGGAGCAAACCATCAACTCTTAAAGCGGTAGACGGCGTCAATGTGCGTCTTTACGAGGGTGAGACCTTAGGTGTGGTTGGTGAGTCTGGTTGTGGTAAATCGACTTTTGCTCGTGCGATCATCGGTCTGGTTGAAGCCACAGATGGTGATGTGATGTGGCTTGGTCAAGATTTGACTAAGATGCAAGCCGTTCAGCGTCGTGAAACGCGCAAAGAAATACAGATGATTTTCCAAGATCCGCTGGCATCGCTTAACCCGCGAATGACGGTCGGTGATATCATCGCTGAGCCGTTACAAACTTTCTATCCTGAGCTGTCTAAGCAAGAAGTAAAAGACCGCGTTAAAGAGATGATGGCTAAAGTCGGTCTATTACCGAACGTGATCAACCGTTACCCGCATGAGTTTTCAGGCGGTCAGTGTCAGCGTATCGGCATCGCTCGTGCCCTTATCTTAAAGCCAAAAATGATCATCTGTGACGAACCTGTATCGGCACTTGATGTGTCAATTCAGGCTCAGGTAGTCAACCTGCTTCAAGAAATCCAGAAAGAGCTAGGCCTATCTTTGGTCTTTATCGCACATGATTTATCTGTGGTTAAACATATTTCAGATCGCGTGCTAGTGATGTACTTAGGTAATGCTGTAGAGCTTGGGGAAGCGAAAGCACTGTTTGCTGATCCAAAACACCCTTATACTCGCGCTCTGATGTCTGCGGTCCCAATCCCAGATCCTAAACTTGAGCGCGCTAAGAAAATCGAGATGCTTGAAGGTGACTTGCCTTCGCCAATCAATCCGCCATCGGGTTGTGTGTTCCGTACTCGTTGCCCACAAGCGACAGAGGCTTGCGCACAAACCAAACCGACGATTCAAGGTAACGATGTGCATGCGGTATCGTGTTTACACGTTAGCATCTAAGTTCAGCCTGTGACGGGCTTAAGCGCGACATCCTTTTGGGGTCGCGCTTTTTTTGTCGTTTTTATTAATAGTTCAAATTATTCGAACAACTAAGCCAATACTCTCTACTCAAGCTGAGGCCCTTTTTGAATATACTGATTAAGTGAATTTATTGCTTAGGAGGTTTTTATGGGTAAGTTAGTTGAAGGTGTGTGGCATGATGTCTGGTATGACACAAAATCGAACAAGGGCAAGTTTGTTCGAGAGGATGCTGGCTTTCGTGACTGGGTTACCAATCAACCTGACGCTAAGTTCCAACCCGAGTCAGGACGTTACCACCTGTATGTGTCGTTAGCCTGTCCTTGGGCTCATCGAACTCTTATCTTTCGTCAATTAAAACAACTAGAAACGCACATCGATGTCACTGTTGTGTGCCCGGATATGATGAGTGAAGGGTGGCAGATGGGCTTGCCGGAACCTCTGTTTGGTCATACCTGTATGCACCAAATCTATACTCAAGCGAAACCAAATTACACCGGGCGAGTCACGGTTCCCGTGCTGTGGGATAAAAAACACAACACCATCGTGAGCAATGAATCGTCTGAAATTATTCGTATGTTTAACTCAGAGTTTAATGAACTCACCGGTAATCATGACGACTATTACCCACAAGCGCTTGCCGATGTCATTGATGAGTGGAATGAGTTTATCTACCCAAATATCAACAATGGCGTTTATCGCTGTGGTTTTGCCACCACTCAAGAGGCGTATCAAGAGGCGTTTGATCAACTGTTTTCGGCGCTCGATAAAGTGGAAGCGCACTTAGTCACTCATCGTTACTTGGCTGGAGAGCAGATAACCGAAGCCGATTGGCGTTTGTTTACGACCTTGATTCGTTTTGATGCTGTCTACGTTGGCCATTTTAAATGCAACAAACAGCGTATTGCCGATTATCCGAACCTCAATGGTTATATGAAAGAACTCTATCAGGTGCCGGGTGTCAAAGAGACCACAGACTTTTATCACATTAAACGTCACTATTACTTTAGCCATACTGGAATCAACCCGACTCAAGTAGTGCCAAAAGGGCCTGAGCTTGATCTTGAATCCGCGCATGGTCGTGATACGTTATGATGGCAATGAGCTAAGCATTAACTAAGCTAAGTAATAACCAAACTAAGCCGCGAAAAAATGACCAATAAAAAGCCCTCGATCAACGAGGGCTTTTTTGATTTCAATTCAGAACAGAAAACTAGTTATTTTCTTGGTCTGCTTGAATCGCCGTTAGGGCAATCGTGTAAACGATGTCGTCGACAAGTGCGCCGCGAGATAAATCGTTTACTGGTTTACGCATGCCTTGCAGCATTGGACCGATAGACACTAGGTCTGCCGAGCGCTGTACTGCTTTGTAAGTTGTGTTACCCGTGTTTAGGTCTGGGAATACAAATACGGTCGCTTTACCTGCAACTGGAGAGTTTGGTGCTTTAGAAGCGGCAACGTTTTCCATGATTGCTGCATCGTACTGTAGCGGACCGTCGATGATTAGGTCAGGACGTTTCTCTTGAGCTAATTTTGTTGCTTCACGGACTTTATCAACGTCTGCACCCTTACCAGATTCACCAGTAGAGTAAGAGATCATGGCAACGCGCGGTTCGATACCGAATGCGGCTGCAGAGTCTGCCGATTGGATAGCGATTTCAGCAAGCTGTTCAGCGGTTGGATCTGGGTTGATTGCACAGTCACCGTATACGAGGACTTGATCAGGCAGAAGCATGAAGAAGACGGAAGATACGATAGATGCGTTAGGTGCAGTCTTGATGATTTGGAACGGAGGAACGATAGTGTTCGCCGTGGTGTGAACCGCACCAGAAACCAGGCCATCAACTTCGTTGTTTTCAAGCATCATCGTGCCGAGGAAAACAGAATCTTGCAGCTTTTCACGAGCAACCACTTCGGTCATGCCTTTGGCACCGCGAAGTTCTACCAAGCGCGCTACGTAGTTCTCACGTACCGCATCAGCATCAATGATTTGAACGCCAGCACCTAACTCAACACCTTGTTGAGCCGCAACACGACGGATTTCGTCTGGGTTACCTAGAAGCACACACTCAGCAATGCCACGCTCAGCACAAATAGCGGCCGCTTTTACGGTGCGTGGTTCATCACCTTCAGGAAGAACAATACGCTTACCGGCTTTACGTGCAAGTTCAGTTAGTTGGTAACGGAATGCTGGTGGGCTTAGTCGACGTGACTTCTGAGTACCTTCAGTCATCGACTCAATCCAGTTGCCGTCGATATGGCCAGCGACGTGTTCGTTAATGAACTCGATACGCTCTCTATCGTCAGCAGGGACTTCAATGCTAAAGCTCTGTAGATTAAGAGACGTTTGCCAAGTGTTACCTTGTGCCTTGAAGATCGGTAGACCTGTATCAAATGCTGGCTTACATAGACCGGCAATCTCTTGTGGGATGTCGTATCCACCCGTCAGTAATATGGCACCAATATCGACGCCGTTCATTGCCGCAAGTGCAGCCGCAACAATAACGTCTGGGCGATCAGCTGAAGTCACAAGCAGAGAGCCAGGTTTAAAGTGCTCAATCATGTTGGGTAGCGAACGTGCACAGAAAGTGATGCTCTTGATGCGACGCGTGTTGATATCACCAGGGTTGATGATGTCAGCATTGAGGTGTTTTGCCATATCGATAGCGCGAGTCGCGATAAGATCGATGCTCCATGGCACACAACCGAGAACACGAATTGGAGACGTATTAAAGATCTCCATCACTTTCATCTCGTTCTGCTTCGCACTGTCGGCATCGTCAAAGATTTCAGATAGATCAGGGCGAGTACGACCAGCTTCGTCAACTGGCGCATTGAGCTTGTTGATGATCACGCCAGAGATGTTTTTGTTTTTAGTGCCACCAAAGTTTGAACACGCGACTTCGATACGCTCTTTGAGTTGCGTTGGGTTGTCAGTACCTGGTGTCGCAACAAGGACAATTTCCGCACCCAGTGTGGCTGCAATTTCAGCGTTCACTTGGTTAGCAAATGGGTGTTTACGAGTTGGGACTAGACCTTCGATAAGCGTCACGTCTGCATCTTTATTGATTTGGTTGTAACGTTCTACAACCGTCTCGAGCAGTTCGTCCATGTTGTCGTTACCGATAAGGTTTTCAGCAACAGACATCGCCATTGGTTGGCCAATCTTCATGTCACTGTTGTGAGCGACGATCGTAGACGTAAGATCCGGCTGATCACCACCGCTTCGCGGCTGACAGATAGGCTTGTAGAAAGAAACTTTAACGCCCTTGCGCTCCATTGCGCGAAGAACACCCATGCTTACGCTAGTAAGACCAACACCAGCGCTTGTAGGGATAAGCATAATAGTACGAGACATTCGTAGAGTACCTTTAGCTATTGAGATAAAAGCTTAACTTCGTATTCCGTTGCATTGGAATAGGAGTTAAGCCCCTTAAATATGAAAACCGGTTGACTGCTTTGTATAAAAAGAGCGTCAACCGGTTAAGTCAATTAAAGACCAGCTAGACGCGCAGTGTCTTCAGCGATCACAAGCTCTTCGTTAGTCGAGATGACCATCGCAGGGATACGGCTGTTTGCGGTTGTGATTGTGCCTTCACCACCGAAACGTGCTTTAAGGTTTGCTTCGCTATCTACTTCGATACCGAAAATACCCAGACGGTTCAGTACCATCTCACGGATAGGGCCAGAGTTTTCGCCGATACCGCCAGTGAAAGTGATAGCGTCAACACGGCCATCTAGCGTTGCTGTGTAACCCGCTACATATTTAGCTAGGCGGTGACAGAAAACGTCCATTGCGCGAGTCGCTTCTTCTTTCTCACCGTAGTTGTCTTCAACGAAACGACAATCAGAAGTCACTTCAGTTAGACCAGCAAGGCCAGACTCTTTGGTTAGCATAGTGTTGATTTGTTCAACCGAGTAGCCAAGAGCGTCATGCAGGTGGAAGATGATCGCAGGGTCTAGATCACCCGAACGAGTACCCATCACAAGACCTTCAAGAGGAGTTAGACCCATTGATGTATCAACAGATTTACCGTTCTTGATTGCACATACAGATGCGCCGTTGCCTAGGTGACAGTTGATGATGTTAACTTCTTCAACTGGCTTGTTAAGTAGGCCAGCTACTTCACGAGTGATAAATAGGTGAGAAGTACCGTGCATACCGTAACGACGAATGCCGTGCTCTTTGTACAGTTTGTACGGTAGAGCGTATAGGTATGACTCTTCAGGCATTGTCTGGTGGAACGCCGTGTCAAATACAGCAACATTCTGTAGTTCAGGGAAGTTGTGTTTCGCAGCTTCAATACCGATAATGTGAGCAGGGTTGTGAAGCGGTGCGAAAGTCGCAGAATCTTGAATACCCTTAAGAACGTCGTCAGTGATTAAAGCCGATTGAGTGAACTGTTCGCCACCATGAACGATACGGTGACCGATTGCGCCTAGGTTAGCTTTAAGTTCTGGTTTAGAAGCAAGAATAGTTTCTACCATGAATGCTAGCGCTTCTTCGTGAGCTGCACCATTACCTAGTTGAGCTTCGTGTTTACCATCAAGCTTCCACTTGATGCGTGCTTCTGGAAGATGAAGACATTCTGCAAGACCTGATAGGTGCTCGTTGCCGCTCACTGCATCAACAACAGCAAATTTGAGAGAAGAACTACCGCAGTTTAAAACTAAAACTAGCTTAGACATGTGTGACTACCTGTAATAATCAGTTAGGATGAAAATTAACCAAAATAATAGACGATGCAATTAAAGTTGCGCACTAATCTTGGTCAAAAAAACTTCGAATTCCGTATAAAAGACAGTGATGATACTTCTCATCACTCATGCATCCGCTGCAGAAAGGCCTCAAGAGTTGCTTAAATTGTAAATAACAGCAACAATGAGATTGTGGGTCCGCAGAAGGATAACGATAATAGGCAATAATAACAAAAAAATTTGAAAGAATATTAACTTCTATCAATTTTTTGTCCCAATAGTTGAAACTTTCAACTTATTTTTAGTTTTGACCTATTGCTAAGTGAAGTGAGAGAGCCCTATGAGTAATAAAGTCGGTTTAGTTCACAGCCTACGTGATGGACAGAAGTACATGGATACTTGGCCAATACGCAAAGAGTTGACTATGTTGTTCCCTGAGCAGCGTATTATCAAAGCAACTCGGTTTGGAGTAAAAGTGATGCCTGCGATCGCGGCCATCAGCGTGCTGACCCAGATGGCGTTCAATAACTACCCATCCATGCCGCAATCGGTCATTATCGCCTTGTTTGCGATCAGTATGCCAATCCAAGGTATGTGGTGGTTAGGCAACCGTGCCAATACTGAATTACCTCCGTCACTTGCTGGTTGGTATCGCGAAATTCACCAAAAAATCGCGGACAGTGGTTTTGCATTGGAACCTTTGAAATCGCGACCTCGTTATAAAGAGCTTGCACAGATATTGAATCGAGCTTTTCGTCAGTTAGACAAGAGTGCGTTGGAGCGCTGGTTCTAGAACAAAGAACGCAGCGTTAGCAGAACCGCCGCTGCATCTTTCTATATCGCACCTCGATCAATGTATGGTATTCAGATAAAAAAAGCGCCCACCGAAGTGAGCGCTTTTTATCTTTTCAGTCATTCAACCTTAGTTGAACATAGCGATAGCATCAGCCGGTGCAACGTATTCTAGTTCAAAGCTCTCCGCTACTTCTTTACATGTCACTTTACCATGAATCACGTTTAGGCCTTCTAGGAAACCTTTGTCTTCAAGAAGTGCTTCGCGGTAGCCTTTGTTGGCAAGCTTAACAATGTAAGGCAGTGTCGCGTTATTAAGGGCAAAAGTAGAAGTGCGTGCAACCGCGCCAGGCATGTTAGCCACACAGTAGTGAACAACCTCATCAACGACGTAAGTTGGGTCAGCATGTGTTGTGGCATGTGAAGTCTCAAAACAGCCGCCTTGGTCAATTGCAACGTCAACAACCGCCGCACCAGGTTTCATCTTCGCGATGTGCTCTTTAGTGACGAGTTTAGGCGCCGCAGCACCTGGGATAAGAACAGCGCCGATCACTAGGTCTGCTTCTAGAACATGCTTCTCGATAGCATCTTCCGTAGAATAAACCACTTTTGCGCGGCCTTGGAACTCTTCGTCCAAACGACGCAATGTATCAACGTTACGATCCAGAATGGTTACGTCAGCACGCAGACCAACAGCCATGCGAGCGGCATTAGCACCAACCACACCGCCGCCAACAACGACGACTTTAGCTGGCTCAACACCAGGTACACCACCCAGAAGTAAACCGCGACCACCGTGAGATTTCTCCAAAGTTTGCGCGCCCGCTTGAATAGACATGCGACCTGCAACCTCAGACATTGGCGCAAGTAGTGGCAAGCGACCCATATTATCTGTTACAGTCTCATACGCTATACAGACAGCTTTGCTCTTGATTAGCTCTTCAGTTTGTGGAAAATCTGGTGCTAGGTGCAAATAAGTAAATAAAATTTGCCCTTCTCGAAGCATAGCGCGCTCGACAGCTTGAGGTTCTTTGACCTTTACAATCATATCTGCTTGCGTGAAAACGTCAGCAGCAGTAGGAAGAATGGATGCGCCTACAGCGATGTAATCATCGTCTGAAAAACCGATGCCTGAACCGGCATTAGTTTCAACAAAAACTTGGTGACCTTGAGACACTAGCTCGCGAACGCTTGCTGGGATCATACCAACACGGTATTCGTGGTTTTTGATTTCCTTAGGTACGCCAATAATCATCCTGAATCCTCATTTTATATTGGTTGTATATACTATATTAGTTGCTTTAACTGTTTGTAGGGTAATTCTGTCGAATTAATATCTAGTATAGATAGGTTTTATTAAAATTTGATACTGAATATTAAAAAGTTGTAGTATATTTTTTTGCAAGGAAGTAATAAGGTGGAATAAAAAATGGCAGACAACAATAAAAAGCCGTCCAAGGATCTAGACCGTATCGATCGCAACATACTTAATGAGTTGCAAAAAGATGGTCGTATTTCGAATGTAGAGCTCTCTAAGCGTGTTGGGCTCTCGCCTACGCCGTGTTTGGAGCGTGTACGTCGACTTGAACGTCAGGGCTATATTACTGGGTATACAGCATTGCTAAACCCTCAATATCTTGACGCTTCGCTGTTGGTATTTGTTGAAATTACGTTAAATCGCGGTGCGCCCGATGTATTTGAACAATTCAATACGGCTGTGCAAAAACTAGACGACATCCAAGAGTGTCATCTAGTGTCCGGTGACTTCGACTATCTCTTGAAAACTCGCGTATCAGATATGAGTGCCTATCGTAAGCTTTTAGGGGACACCCTTTTACGCTTACCAGGTGTGAATGACACCCGAACCTACGTTGTTATGGAAGAAGTGAAGCAAACTAACCAATTGGTGATCAAAACCCGCTAGTTTTTATAACTTAGGCTTTAAGTCTCAATAGCTTTCCATATTCTGACTTTAAGCAATTGGGTTTTTGCCCTTGATATGGTTAAATCGATAGTCCGAGCAGAGTACTGCTCGGGCTATTTTTTTTCTTATTATTCAGACCCTATTCGGGATAGATTAGTGTCATCTAAAGATTAAGTTGGTTATGTTCAAAGAGACCAAAAATAAAGTGGAAACTATCATTAAAACAGGTGAAGACACTCAGCCTTCACGTCTTAATGGGCCGCAGCGCCTTCAAGAGTGTAGCCTGATTGTCGTGGTGCTTGCGTCGATACTGTTATCTGTTGCTCTATTGACCTATAGCGCTGCGGACCCCTCGTGGTCTCAAACTGCTTGGGGAGGAGAGATCGACAACGCCGGAGGCTTAGTGGGTGCTTGGCTTGCGGACACCTTGTTTTTCACTTTTGGCTCTTTGGCTTATGTATTGCCTTTGATTATCAGTGCGACCGCATGGGTGATGTTGCGTAAGCGTGACGAAGATGAGCCGCTTGACCTGATGTTGTGGGGCACGCGTCTACTTGGACTGACGGTATTAATATTGACCAGTTGCGGATTAGCAGACATTAATTTTGATGATATCTGGTATTTTTCCTCTGGTGGCGTGATTGGTGATGTGCTGACTAGCCTAGCGCTACCGACGCTTAATCTTTTAGGCACCACTTTGGTTCTGCTATTTCTATGGGGCGCTGGATTTACGCTTTTAACTGGTATCTCTTGGTTGAGCATTGTGGAGTGGTTAGGAGAGAAGACCATTGCGCTACTCACCGCGTTAGTCAACAAAGTGCGTGGTCATGATGATGAAGTGATCGAGGCCGAATTAAATCATCACCCAGAAGTGCAAGCTGAAACCCCAGCCGCGTCAGCGCTCCAAGAGGAACCATCAGCATTACCTTTAACCAATACGCAAGGCGATGATCTGCCGCGCCGTTTCAATATTCATATGCCAGAAGCCGCGGCAACGGTATCGCCACCAAAACCCGTTGAATCACGTGAGATAACAACACCGACCCCCGAGCATACCGTTGAACCTGATCGTAACACCCAGTTAAACGCCACAATTGAAGAGCTAGAGCAGGCGGCGTTTAGTCAAGGCGACTTCGCGGCTGAGCAACAGGCGTCTCAAGATGCACCGCATGCGGTATTTGAAGCACCTCAAACGGATACTGAGTCTATTGCACCGAAAAGTGACGAAACCTTAGTGGATGAGGAGTTGCCTTGGCAGCAAGAGGAGGTTGATGAAAGCGTCTACCAACCGAGCATCAGTGATACCGAACTGGACCAAATTACCACTGAGATAGAGCCAGAACCAGAGTTTAAGCAGCCAACGATTTCCTCTTTCGATGTCGTTGAAGATCAAGCGGCAGAGAATGATTTAAATAGCACGCAAGCGGCTGACCACGATGCGTTAGCATTACATAGCTTAGTCGAAGAGGCGCAAGCCAAAGTCGCCGCACAGCAAAACCCATTTCTGGTTCAGCAAGAGCCAAACTTGCCTAAGCCCGACGAACCAATGCCAACGCTGGAACTGCTTTATCATCCAGAGAAGCGTGAGAACTTCATCGATCGCGACGCGCTCGAACATATCGCACGCTTGGTCGAAGCTAAATTGGCCGATTATAAGATTCAGGCGACGGTGGTTGATATTTTCCCAGGGCCAGTGATTACCCGTTTTGAGCTTGATTTAGCGCCAGGGGTGAAAGTCAGCCGTATATCGAGTCTTTCAATGGACTTGGCACGCTCATTGTCGGCTATGGCGGTGCGAGTGGTTGAAGTGATTCCCGGCAAACCTTATGTCGGTTTAGAGTTGCCGAATATGAGTCGTCAGACGGTTTACTTTTCAGATGTGATCGGCAGTCAGCAATTCATTGAGGCTAAATCGCCAACGACGGTGGTTCTTGGCCAAGATATCGCTGGTGAAGCGGTCGTGGCTGATCTGTCGAAGATGCCGCACGTGTTGGTGGCGGGTACCACAGGTTCGGGTAAATCAGTTGGTGTTAACGTTATGATTCTGAGTATGTTGTATAAATCAACGCCAGAAGATGTTCGCTTTATCATGATTGACCCTAAAATGTTGGAACTGTCTATTTATGAAGGCATTCCTCACTTGCTGTCTGAAGTGGTTACCGACATGAAGGATGCATCTAATGCTCTGCGTTGGTGTGTAGGGGAAATGGAGCGTCGTTACAAATTGATGTCAGCACTTGGTGTGCGAAACATTAAAGGCTTTAATGACAAACTTAAGATGGCGGCAGAAGCAGGTCACCCAATCCACGACCCGTTATGGCAGCCGGGTGACAGTATGGATGAGCAAGCGCCATTGCTTGAAAAGCTACCTTATATTGTGGTGGTGGTGGATGAGTTTGCCGATCTTATGATGGTCGTGGGTAAGAAAGTAGAAGAGCTGATTGCTCGCTTAGCGCAAAAAGCGCGTGCAGCAGGTATTCACTTGATCTTGGCAACCCAGCGCCCATCCGTTGACGTTATTACAGGCTTGATTAAAGCCAACATTCCAACCCGTGTCGCGTTTACGGTATCAACCAAAACAGATTCTCGTACCATTCTTGACCAAGGCGGTGCAGAGTCGCTATTGGGCATGGGTGATATGTTGTACTTGCCGCCAGGCTCTAGTCATACGACTCGAGTTCATGGTGCCTTCGCTTCAGATGATGATGTTCATGCTGTGGTCAATAACTGGAAAGCACGCGGTAAGCCAAACTATATTGATGAGATCACCAATGGTGACCAAGGACCAGAAGGCTTGCTACCGGGTGAAAAGCCAGAAGGCGATGAAGAAATGGATCCGTTGTTTGACCAAGTGGTGGAACACGTGGTTCAGTCGCGTCGCGGCTCTGTTTCAGGTGTTCAACGTCGCTTTAAAATTGGTTATAACCGTGCTGCACGCATTGTTGAGCAACTTGAAGTACAAGGCATTGTCAGTGCTCCGGGGCACAATGGTAACCGCGAGGTATTGGCGCCAGCACCGGGTCGCGAGATGAACTAGAGGGATAGCGGAAGGCTGCGCTTCGAGAGATGACGTGACCCTTCGAGAGTGCCTCGCGCATGAGGAGTAGAAAGTGATTGGCAGACTTGCGGGCGGTAACGATTGAAAAAACAAAGGGTTGACATAATGTCAACCCTTAAACATTTACTTGCTACTCGTTTTTACCCTTAACAAACTGAGCAATCACAATAAAGGCGAGCGCAACCAGATTGGCGGCAAAGATGACCACTAGCCATTGTGGCATCGAAAGCGTCAGGAACTGCCACACCACTTTGCTGCAATCACCGTAAGCTTCAAACATCCATGGAACCCACTGATTAAGGGGCGCCCAGTCAGGGAAGACGACAAACAAGTCACAGGTTGCAAACGGAGATGGATTGAACTGGTAGTCGACGTGCTGCATTGATAACGCTAAGCCTTTGTAAGCACTTGCGCCCCATAAACCAAGGCCAAGCCAACGCAGAATAGGCTGCTCTGGTGCTATTAAGCCAATCAGGGCCGCGCCACCGATGCCGAGCATAGCCACGCGCTCATAGATACACATCACGCAAGGTGACAACATCATAACGTGCTGAAAAAACAGGGCGCATGCTTCAAAGAAGACAACGAATAAAAGCAGCAGTGCCCACGACAGACGTTGTTTTGAAAAAGTGTTTAAAGTGGAAAAGATAGTCACACTGGTTTCCTGTAGTAATAAAAAAGCTCTGACTTATCAGAGCTTTTTAGCGTGGAAAAGTTTCGTTCGCAACAAAAACTTTGCAGCGTTTAACGATTAATGGCTGTTAGAGACCGCGTGAGTCACATCACTTGTGTGGTGCACAATCCAACCTGCATCATAAAACCATGCGGTCATCGGGTCGACTAAGAACACAATACCGGCAAAGCCAACGACAGCCAGTACTACGGTGTAAGGCAGAGCCATAATCACCATTCGTCCGTAAGAAAGACGAATTAATGGCGCGAGTGCGGAAGTTAGCAAGAATAAAAACGCAGCTTGGCCATTTGGCGTTGCAACTGATGGAAGGTTAGTTCCGGTATTGATGGCCACAGCGAGTAGGTCAAATTGGTCACGAGTAATAAGGCCTTCAACGAGGGCAGTTTTCACTTCATTGATGTAAACCGTGCCGACAAAGACGTTATCCGACACCATGGACAGCAGTCCATTCGCGACATAGAACAGGGCTAACTGAGTACCTTTGTCTTCAACGTGCAGTACCATATCAATGACGGGTTTAAACAGTTGTTGGTCAATGATCACTGCAACAATAGAAAAGAACACGGCCAGTAGGGCAGTGAAGGGCAGTGCTTCTTCAAAGGCTTTACCCATTGCGTGCTCTTCGATAACACCCGTGAAAGAGGTGGCGAGAATGATGACGGACAAGCCGATTAAACCAACAGCAGCAAGGTGAAGAGCGAGTGCAACGATTAACCACACTGCGATGATACCTTGAATCCACAACTTGGCAACGTCTTGGTTGGTGCGGTTTTTACGCTCTTCAGTATCGAAGTCCACTAGGATCTGGCGCACATTATCAGGCAGTTCAGCACCGTAACCAAAGACTTTCATTTTTTCGACCAGTACACAGGTTGCCAAGCCACAAATAAACACTGGGGCAGTCACTGGTAACATACGAATAATAAATTCACCGAACAGCCAACCTGCTTGATCGGCAATGATCAAGTTTTGCGGCTCACCAACCATAGTCATAACGCCGCCAAGAGCAGTACCGACACCAGCATGCATCAACAAAGAGCGTAAGAAGGCGCGATAATTCTCTAAATCGTCACGGGTCAGTTCTGAAAGGTGATCATCTTGTGTGTGGTCATGAGAAGACTGTGGAGTCTGGCCTGAAGCGACTTTGTGGTAAATCGCATAAAAGCCCACCGCGACACTGATCACGACAGCGATGACGGTTAGTGCATCAAGGAACGCGGAAAGAAATGCCGCCGCGAAACAGAACGCTAGTGAAAGCATGCTTTTCGAGCGAATGCCGAGCAAAATCTTTGTGAAGATAAACAGCAACAACTGTTTCATAAAGTAGATGCCAGCCACCATAAAGACAAGTAACAACAGCACTTCAATGTTAGCTACCAATTCATGTTTGACTTGCTCTGGACTGGTCATGCCAATTGCAATTGCTTCTATCGCCAGTAAACCACCAGGTTGTAATGGGTAACATTTGAGTGCCATTGCCAGAGTAAAAATAAATTCGGCAACCAGCAGCCAACCAGCTACGAAGGGATCAACAAGGAAGAAAACAATTGGGTTGATAATAAGAAATGAAATGATGGCAATTTTGTACCAATCTGGGGCTTTACCAAGAAAGTTCTTAATAAATGCATTCCCGAGTGACATCGGCATGATTTAGATACTCTTAATGTTGTTATAACTAGACACTGCTTATGCTTGCATCCATTGTCGGGCAATGTGAGACAAATACGAAACGAAAGGCGTTTCTGCGTCGAAAACGAGCCCGATGCAACAGTGACTTAGAAAAACAACATTCTGTCCACAACCATGTGGTCTTGCCAAGTCACTCCCTGAGAAAGACAAGCACTCCTTTTTCGGTCGTCACTCTACTCTTCAGCGAAATTTAGTCAATTAGAAAATAAGATTCGTGATTGAGACGGTAAACTTTTGTTTAAAAACGCGATCAAAGTGGCGTTACTCGCGATTGAGAGTGGTTAAAAATGAGCGTTAGTTGAAGCAAAGCGCTGAAAGCAGCGAATATGGATCTATATGTAATATTATTGAATAGAAATAGTGGTTTATTTTGCATTTTTTAAAACTAACATTTCATACATGACTTGATAATTGACGGGCTCTAGAGCGTGTTTTAACTTTGTTAAATTGATAAATAACTGCATTTTGTCTTGTAAACCACAACTATCAAACCTAGCTGTAATTAGAGTTTTGGCTCTATTGTGTTTTAACATTATGTTGACTGACTCTCGGTTTCCGATATTTTATAAGTAGTGGTATGATGAGTTGTATTAGACCCATAAAAACAAGTTTGGATAAGATATAAATGGTCATTAAGGCAAAGAGCCCAGCAGGATTCGCAGAAAAATACATTATTGAGAGTATTTGGAAAGGGCGTTTTCCACCTGGTTCAATTTTACCAGCAGAACGTGAGCTCTCTGAACTAATTGGCGTAACACGCACCACGCTTCGTGAAGTACTGCAACGACTTGCTCGTGACGGCTGGCTTACGATTCAGCATGGTAAACCAACTCGTGTTAATCAGTTTATGGAAACCTCTGGTTTGCACATCCTCGACACGTTGATGACGCTCGATGCTGAGAATGCTACCTCTATCGTTGAAGATTTGCTTGCAGCACGTACCAATATCAGCCCTATTTTTATGAGTTATGCGTTTAAAGCCAACAAAGAGGCGTCTGAGAAAACCATCACAAATGTTATCTCGTCGTGCGAAGCCATGATTGCCGCGGAGTCTTGGGATGTGTTTATGGAAACATCACCTTATGCCGACAAAATTCGTCAGCACGTCAAAGGTGAAAGCGAAAAAGATCACACCAAGCGTCAGTCTGCTTTAATCGCTAAAACGTTTAACTTTTATGACTATATGTTGTTCCAACGCTTAGCATTCCATTCTGGCAACCAGATCTATGGTTTGATCTTTAATGGTATTAAAAAGCTTTATGATCGCGTCGGCAGTTATTACTTCTCCAACCCAGAAGCACGCGAGTTAGCGCTGACGTTCTATCGCGATCTTCTTGAAGTATGCCAAACTGGCAATCGAGAGCAAATTTTGGTTGTGGTACGTCATTATGGTATTGAGAGTGCGCAGATCTGGAATCAGATGAAAACCACCTTACCAACCAACTTCACCGAAGACGACAGCTAAAAGATTGTCTTATTGATATAAAAAAACCGCCTGTGGGCGGTTTTTTTGATCAGAGACTAACAATCTGGATACTCTTCGTCGCCGCCTCCGGCTTCTTTAAACCATTCAGTTAAGTAATGTTTCAAATTTTTGAGTTCATCAGGACCAATCAGCGCTAAGCCTAAATCTTCGGCGCGAGTGATGTCGTTATGACGTAAAGGGCGGAAACTGACCAACATCGCACGCGCTTGAAGACCACCAAGAAGATCGCGTAAAGATTCAAGTTTATACAGGGTATCGTCGCCATCGTCGCGCATGCCTTTGGTCTTACACTCGATGATGTGAAGTTTGTTATTGACCACTGACGCGACATCAAGTTCATTGCGTACCTCTTTCTCACCACGTTGACGATAAACCTGAACATTAAGCGAACGGTCTTGTATGGTCGGCATGTCTTGTTGGATCTGACGTACAGTACTATGCACTAAGGTTTCTAGCCATTCGCCATTGGAAAAGCGGCGTGCGTCTTCGTTGATAAAGGTTAAAACGCCATCTTGATAACTGGCAATGTTCGTTTCGACCAAGTCGTTGAGCAACATGTTCAGCTCGCGATACCCCTGCTGCTTTTCAGACAGAGCGACATCAAGACGTTGCTCTTTGCGGCAAGTGGTAGCTAAGTAGTTCAGGGTCGCAAGACCGGGACCAAGTTCCAGAGCATTGCTGGCCCAACGTTCACCCAATTGATACAGTTTCTGGTCCAATAACGCTGGTAGTTGATGGTCACTGAACTCGCCGCGAGCGCCAAATATCGTCAAGTAATCAGAAATAGTGATGCGGTCTTGAACTTGGGTGTCTTCTTGGCCGTCGGGATAGAGCCAGCATAAACGGTCACTACTCGGCTCGACCACGAAAATAGGCCAGTGATAGGTGCGAAAAATCTCGTAAACAGACAACAAACGATGACGTAGGCCACAACTGGCGTTGAGTTTAACTTCTTCACCACGTGTTTTTAAATCTTCAGCGAGTGTGTAAACCGCTTGTTTGATGGTTGAAGTGGTGGCGACGTTAGGGATTTGAAAAAACTCAGAGGTAATATTTCTCTTCGCGAGCACGCTATGCAAACGCAGGAACATGTCCTTTTGTGTTGAAACGCCAATAAATACGATGTGTTTACTGATGGAACGGTTGTCAAGCAGTGGCGTGACCAGGCGAATTGGGTCTTGGTCGATAATGCCAACATGAACTGCCATATAAAATCCTCATGATTGGCTTGCGAAAAGGTAACGAAGAATGGGCAAGCCTATTAACCATATAATGACATGGGATATAAAAAACAAGGGCGACTAAGAAAAATAGTCGCCCTTTGTCAATAAATGACACTGTACTGACTTTCTAAAGCTTAAATCGATGCACCAGCTCACCTTGCTGATTGGCGAGTGAAGAGAGATTACTGCTGGTTTGCGCGATTTCAGCCATCGCTTGATAACTGCTGTCGGCAATGAGGTTAATCTCTTCAATATTGCGCGCAATATCGCTAGTGGTTTCGCTTTGCTCGGCAGCGGCTTGGGAAATATGCCCACTCATTTGGCTGATCTCGACAATCAATCCTTGGATCTCTTCCATGGCGCTATTAGCATTCGATGCTTGCTCGACTGACAGATCCATATCATCCATACAGCTTTGAATCACTTTATTTGCCGACGTTGAGCTAGATTGCAAGTTGCTAATCATACTTTCAATCTCACTGGTCGACTGTGTGGTCCGTTGAGCCAGCACGCGAACTTCATCGGCTACGACGGCAAAACCACGTCCCTGTTCGCCGGCGCGAGCCGCTTCAATCGCAGCGTTAAGAGCGAGTAGGTTGGTTTGTTCGGCGATATTGCGAATGACATCGAGAATCGTACCAATCTGGCTGCTCATTGTTTGAAGGTCTTTGACGGCATCGACGGATTGGTTGAGGCGCGTCTCTAGTTGGTTGATGGTGGTAATATTCGTTCCCATGATTTTACGACCAGACTCTGAGGCTTGCTCAACGCGCTCGACCATCTGCTGAGAGCTTTGTGCACTTTGCGCGACTTCATGTACCGAGTGTGCCATTTGCGTCATCGCGGTCGCGACATTAGCGGTTTGCTCACGCTGTTGGCTAAGTTGACTCTGCGCTTTCGAAGAGGTGGTTTGGTTGGTGGTCGCCGTTTGGGTCAAATTATCCGATGCATCATTAAGCTTGACCAAAATGCCATGAAGGTTGTCGGCCAGTGAATTGATGTGATTGCTGACGCGACTAAACTCATTGTTATAGCGGATGTCGATACGCTTGGTCATATCGCCTTGGGTTAGAGATTCGAGCGTCCCCAAAATACGAGTAAGCGGTTGACGAACGCTTTGAGCAATGTGGTAACCGATAGCAAGAGCCATCAAGATAACCAGCGCACCAATGGCGATTGAGCGTAAAACACCTTGCTCATAAACATTCCCCGCCTCTTGTAGCGAGTCAGTCAGTCCTTGTTCTGCGTACCCACTGAATGACTTAAGCAGCGTCATGGTGGCATCGACTTGTTGGGTAAGGCTTGCGATGTTGCCGTAAAGTGCATCTTTGGCCATTAGGTAGGTATTATGCTGATCAAGTACCCCGCCTTTTTGACCAACGTCACGAGTAAACTGTTGGACTGAATCATCAAATGCTTTTTTTATTTCTGGCATTTGTGTCGTCAGGCCACGATAAGCGTAGTTAAGGTGGGTAACGGCTTTTTTGTTTTTCGCGACGGCTTGCGAAACAAATTCAGTGTCACTGCTGGCAAGTGCATCGGATGTAGTAACCTCAGCGTCTTTAAGTTTAATGAAATAACTTTTTGCCATCACTTTGACTGAAATACTGCTTTGGTCGTCAACATACTCTTTCATGCCCACACTCAATTCAGAGTGAAGACGTTGGAATTGACGCGTTGACTTCTGTACTTTCGCCTGTGCTTCAAACATGGCGCGGTAATTCGCCATGGCTTGTTCAGCTTCAGCGAAATAACCCGCCTCCATTTCTTTTAGTTCGGTAATCGACTGCTCTAATTGTTCGTGGCCAATACTCACTTGCTCAAGTGCTTGTAGTTGCTCCGTGTAGGCCTGCTTCATGGTGGAAAACTGCGATGCCAATTGGTCCATGCGTTCGAAGCTTTGTGTGGTTAAAAAATCTTTAAACAGTTTATCTGCGGATAATAGCGCAACGCTGGTTTGGTTGGATTGATTCACCAATGGTAAAGAGGTGCTGGAAACGTCCTCAAGGTTATTGTGGATTTGCTGCATTCCTCGCATCATCATCAATGTTGTGACAATGAACATAATGATGATCAATGCAAAGCCAGCGTACATGCGTCTAATCACTGAACCTTTCATGGATCTCTCCCTAAATAAATAATGTCTTAAAAAAGTAACAAAAAGAAAGCTATTGTATTGATAGCGAGACACACATTTTTTGACGCACAATACATATTTTATTATTGATAGATTAGCGTTTAATGATTAATTGACATGAACACTGTTTTTTATTGTGATCTTGCGAAGCTTGACGCATACTCGATGCGAAAGATTCCACCAGCACAAATCTCTATGGAGCACTTCATGGCCGAAGAAACCATTTTCAGTAAAATCATTCGTAAGGAAATCCCAGCGGATGTTATCTACCAAGATGACCTAGTCACTGCATTTCGCGACATCAATCCACGTGCACCCAGCCATATTTTGATTATTCCTAACAAATTGATTCCTACGGTCAACGATATTGAAGACGAAGATGAAGTTGTGATGGGGCGGATGTTCGTCGTCGCGCGCAAGTTAGCAAAACAAGAAGGAATCGCTGAAGATGGCTATCGACTGATTGTGAACTGCAATCCGCACGGTGGCCAGGAGGTGTATCACATCCATATGCATTTGGTCGGTGGTCGTCCTCTAGGACCAATGTTGATGAGCTAACTAAGCGCTAGCGAACCAAATATTAAATGTGTTGTCATAAAACAACCTCTTGCAAAGCATGGACATCAATCCATGCTTTTTCGTCATCAACAGGGAGTGCGAAGTGCAAAAATATAGGCGACTCGCATTAGTACTTGGGAGTACGTTGGTTCTCTCTGCCTGCGCAAACTTATCCGCAGGAAATCTCTTTAGTCACTACAGCGCTCAAAACAGCGAACTGCACCGCTCTTTACAACGTGGTGATTATCCGAGCGCAGAGCAGGCACTGCCTGATTCTGTTGCCGGTGAGATTCTCGATAATTTCGAAAAGGGGCGAGTTTATCTACTCAATCAAGATTATCCTGCGAGTCAGCAAGCTTTTGAACTCAGTGATCAGGCGCTACGTGAGCAACAAGACCTTGCGACTATTTCTGTTTCTCAAAGCGCACAAAGCTTGTCTGCATTGGCTGTCAATGACAACCTTTCGTCGTATCAGCCTGCTGACTATGAGCTAGGTTTCCTTCACCTCTATCTTGGTTTGAACTACGTTAAACAAAACGACTTAGAGGGCGCTTTGGTCGAAATGCGCAGAGCCAATCAGGTTCAGGAGCAGGCACGTAAAGCGCGCGAGAAAGAGCTATTATCGGCTCAATCACAAATGCAACAGCAAGGCTTAACGCCAAATTTAGGCAGTGTTTTGTCCCGTTACCCTGATGCGGGCACGACGTTGCAAGCGGTGCAAAATGGCTATTTACTCTATTTATCAGCGCTGCTTTATGAAGCCGAAGGTGACCTAAATAGTGCCTATGTCGATTATCGACGTGCATTAGCCGTTATGCCGCAAAACGACCAAGTGATTGATGGCACAAAGCGCGTAGCTAAACGCTTAGCGATGAATGAAGATCTGAGCAAGCTCGAGCAACGTTATGGTCAAGCCAATTATCTTGATCGTCAACGCAGTCGTATTATCGTTATTGATGAGCGTGGGGTGGTTGAGGCCCTGCAAGGCTGGAAGCAAGCTTTACCCTTATATGACAGTCGTGGTAATGGCGCTTGGTATTCTGTCGCATTGCCTTACTATCCAGAGCTGCAAGCTGACCACTATTTACCTTTAGAGTTGAATGGCCAAGCTCTGAGTGAAAGTCAACTGACTGACATTAACTTGATGGCTCAACACGATTTGTCTGAACGTATGCCGTCATTGGTGATACGGCAAGTATTGCGGGTGTGGGCAAAAGATCAGTTACGTCGTCAGGCGGCACAAGATGATGATGTCGGCAACTTATTGTTCAATGTGTGGAATACACTAACAGAGCAGCCAGACACACGCAGTTGGTTATCCCTACCAGCTAACGTTTATAGTGCGAGTCTTGAGACCGAGCCGGGAGAGCAGAGCTTAATGGTTAACGGGCAGCCCTATACTTTTAACGTTGAGCCGGGACAAACTGCGTTAGTTTGGTTATCTCGACAAAGTAATAACTCGATCATTTGGCATAAACAGTTAGGAAACATACGATGAAAAAATGGCTTAGTTTCGCATTTGTGGCATTAACCCTGCTAGGTTGTGCGGATAACACGGCAGGATTGCGCATTGACGGCGCATCTCAAACCGTAATTTTTGGTGATAACGTTTTAGCTGGGCGTTTAGTCATTGATGACATCTCAACAACCGAGGTGGATGGTCGAG
This sequence comes from Vibrio sp. NH-UV-68, assembly GCF_042940635.1. Classification (NCBI taxonomy): domain Bacteria; kingdom Pseudomonadati; phylum Pseudomonadota; class Gammaproteobacteria; order Vibrionales; family Vibrionaceae; genus Vibrio; species Vibrio sp. NH-UV-68. The sequence continues at coordinate 1,973,655 of NZ_CP134975.1, read as the reverse complement.
CGCGTGGTGCGGTTCGTCTAGTCAGTCACTATTCGGGCGATCAACATGTTCAGTACCGTTTTTACTGGTATGACGACCAAGGTCTAGAAGTGAACACTAAGCTGAGTCCTTGGCGACAAGCAGTGATCCGTGGAACTGAAGAGGTGTCACTGTCGGAAGTCTCGATTAATCCGAACGGACGTCAGTTCCGAATCCAGATTCGTCAATTAGATCAATAATTAATCCAAAATATTTAGAGGAACTAATAATGAATAAAAGTGTAGTTGCACTGCTTGGTTTAGCGGTGGTTTTAGGCGGCTGTTCGAATCAAGTGAGTTACGGTGATGCGCAAGCCGTTGAAACCACCACCATCGACTTTGGCTCAACAGACTTGCAAAAAATTGCTGGCGAAATGGTCGATAGCATGATGATGTCGGGATCGGTTGCAGCGATTACGCGTGATTCGCGTCCGATTGTTTTTGTTGAGCGTATCAAAAATAAAACCAGTGAACACATCGATACAGAGTCTATTACTGATACAATTAGTACTAAGATGCTGAATTCCGGTAAGTTCCGTTTTGTTGATATGGACAGAGTCGAGTCCGTTCGTGATCAACTTAACTTCCAAAACAATGATGAGTTAGTTAATCAGAGCACGGCGATTCAATTTGGTAAAATGGTCGGCGCTCAGTACATGATGTACGGCAACCTGTCTAGCATTGCCAAAAATGCGGGCAGTGATAAAGATGTTTACTACAAGATGACCATGCGTTTAATGGATCTTGAAACTGGCCTGATTGAATGGGCTGATGAAACCGAAATTCGTAAGCAAGAGTCAAAAAGCTTTTTAGGTATGTAACCAACACTGCCAATCAGAGAAGAGGTGTGCGATGGCGAGAATGTCATGGGATGAGGCAAGTCAACTTGACCGATCTTTACTGTCACTCGAGCACTTCTTTTCTGCTCCTCCCGCCTATGCGCAAACCTTGACTGGCGGCCTGACTAACCGTTGTTGGAAAGTGGTCACCAACGATAGCAACGCGTATGTTTGGCGGCCAGCGACACCGATTACCAAAGCCTTTTCTATATCTCGCTTTCAGGAATACCAGATTCTAGCCGCGATAGAAGATAGTCATATTGGACCGAAAGCGGTGTATATCAATGATCAAGGATTATTGGTTGATTGGGTCGAAGGCGACGCCTTAACCAATGAGCTGTCGTTTGATGCATTGCTTAAGACCATGATCAAAATCCATGGGCTTGATACGCAACGTATTCCCGTTGCACCTTTCAATTTTACTGCGCGTGTTGATCATTACTGGATGTTGCTTAATGAGCACAACAAGTGTGAACCCTACCAATCTATTTACCAACGCTGGCGAATTGCTCCTGCTTTAGCTGATGTTGGCCACACTTTGTGTCATTTTGATTTAGCGGGCTACAACATGGTCAAAACCACCAGTGGTAATAAAGTTATCGATTGGGAGTATGCCGTGATAGCGGATCCACGTTTGGATTTGACTTTGAGTATTGATGTGATGGATGAAAAACCGCTCGAGGCGATATATCGTTACTGTCAATTGCGTAACATAGAAGGGGTCGATGATTGGGTTGAAGGTGTGATGGCATGGAAACCGCGCGCCACAATGATGGCAATGCTGTGGTATCTACTCGCTTATCAGTTGTGGGGAGATGAGCAATATTTAACCCAGGCGCAGCAACTGCAGAAAACATTTTGCAGTTAAGATCACTGTTTTGTGTCTCGGGGCCAGATATCTCAAACCGTTAACTTTTAAACCTTAGTTTTCGTGGTAGATTTAAAGCACAAGGATCGGGGGATTTACAATGATTATTTATTTACACGGTTTTGATTCAACTAGCCCAGGCAACCACGAAAAAGTGCTCCAGTTGCAATTCATTGATGATGATATTCGTTTCATCAACTACAGCACCCTGCATCCCAAGCATGATATGCAGCACTTGTTAAAAGAAGTGCATAAGGTGATTGAACAATCAGGTGACAAGCAGGCGATGATATGTGGTGTTGGGCTAGGGGCTTATTGGTCCGAACGGATCGGTTTTCTATGTGGTATTAAACAAGTGATGTTTAACCCCAACCTGCATCCTGAGCGCACTATGCAGGGGCGAATTGATCGTCCGGAAGAGTACGAAGATATCGCGACGAAATGTGTTTCTGAGTTTAGAGGTAAGAATAAAGGGCGTTGTCTGGTGATTTTATCTAAAGAGGATGAAATTCATGACAATAGTAAAACTGCCGCGGAATTAGAAGCGTATTACGATATCATTTGGGACGAAACTCAAACGCATAAATTTAAAAAGATCTCGCAACATCTTCAAACCATGAAAGCGTTTAAACACAGTTAATTGACGTCAATAATACAGAAAAAGCGACATTAAGTAACAATGTCGCTTTTTTGTTGCCCGCTATTTTTGAGCAAGTAAATATATCTAAGATAAGTGCATTCTTTGGTTGCGTACCTTAGTTTGAGCTATATAATGAATCTACTACAAATTTTTTGATAAATATCAAAAAAAATTGAGAGCGAGTGAAAAACTTGCCCATATTTTGCGCTGACCCTAGAGGTTAGCCTTGAGTTATTAACTCATTTATCCAATAAGCGTGTCGTTTATCTGACCCTCATGGTTGACACCTGAGGCGGAGCGAACTCCGCAGGTGACCCCAAAATATAGAATTCCATCGGGACGAATATCGGCTCGAGTCAATTTAAAATTAGTTTTGAGGAAAGTTGCTGTGACACGAATTATCGTAGTAGGCGGCGGTGCGGGCGGTTTAGAGCTTGTTACCAAACTAGGACGTACATTAGGCCGTAAAGGGCGTGCAAAAGTAACCTTAGTCGATCGCAAGGCGAGTCACTTATGGAAACCGTTATTGCATGAGGTGGCGACCGGCTCTTTGGATGAAGGTGTCGATGCTCTGAGCTATCGCGCCCACGCAAAAAACCACCACTTTGATTTTCAAATGGGCAGTTTGCAAGACATCGATCGCGAGCGCAAAGTCATTAAATTGCATGAGCTCAAAGATGATCATGGTGAACTGCTGATGCCAAGTCGTGAAATAGAGTACGACATTCTGGTTATGGCGATTGGTTCAACCTCGAACGACTTCAACACGCCAGGCGTTCGTGAACACTGTATCTTCCTTGATAGCCCAGAGCAGGCGCATCGTTTTCGCAGCGAGATGAACAATCAATTCCTAAAACTGCATGCCAAAAATGGTAACGGCACGGTTGATATTGCAATTGTCGGTGCTGGTGCAACGGGTGTCGAACTCTCTGCCGAGCTCCATAATGCTGTAAAAGAATTGCGTACCTATGGTTTTGGCGATTTAGATTCAAGCAAGTTGAACGTCAATTTGGTTGAAGCGGGCGAGCGTATTCTACCAGCGTTGCCACCACGTATTTCTTCTGCGGCGCACCACGAGTTGACCAAACTTGGCGTTAATGTTCGTACTGCCACCATGGTAACGAAAGCCGAAGCTGACGGCTTAGTGACAAAAGAGGGCGATAAGATCTCGGCTCAGATTATGGTCTGGGCTGCCGGTATTAAAGCGCCAGACTTTATTAAAGATCTCGCTGGGCTTGAAACTAACCGTATTAATCAACTGGTGGTCAAAGAGACGCTTCAAACCACACGTGATGATGATATTTTCGTGATTGGTGACTTGGCTCAATGTACTCAAGCTGATGGAACGTTTGTACCGCCTCGCGCTCAAGCGGCACACCAGATGGCCAGTCGTGCGTTTTCTAATATTGTCGCGAAACTTAATAACCGTGAACTTAAGCCTTATGTTTATCAAGACAAGGGGTCATTGGTTTCACTCAGTCGCTTCTCAACCGTAGGTAGCTTGATGGGGAACCTCACCAAAGGTTCAATGATGGTTGAAGGTCGTATTGCACGTGTGGTGTACATCTCGCTGTATCGCTTGCATCAAATGGCGCTCCATGGCTTGTTTAAGACCGCGCTGATCATTTTGATGGGACGCATCAACCGTGTACTTCGCCCTAATTTGAAATTGCACTGATTAAGAGTACGGCATTGGAACCGGAGCAAAATTGCTCCGGTTTTTTTATATCTCAATCGGCGACTTAGGTAGGACACCACCGCGTGGTTAACACCATTTACCTGACACCTATCTAATACTAGCGCAACTTTTCATTAGCATTGGTCTGGCCGGATCTGGATGACCTATCAGTTGGATAGGAGACTCATCCAGGCGATCTATAGCTTGCAGATCGTGATGATTGTTAACTAATCATTTTAAATGAGAACTAGTTGCATTATCATTGAGCGCAATTAAAGACAACCTACCAATGGATCATCTGTCTTTTGGGCTATGCATAAATTTTGTGTGGACGGTTTGTAAGTAATACGAACCTTGTTAAGTGTCAAAGCACTGCTGAAGGTAATATCCCGTTGCCAACGATAGAGAATATGAAAACTTGAATATAAACACCCCTGCATTTGATCGTATTAATCGTGTTCTGGTGTATATCCACGCCAACCTCAGTTGTGCGTTATCGCTAGAAGATATTGCGAAACAAAGTTGTTGGTCTCGTTGGCAACTGCAAAGAGTGTTTCAAGCCGAAACTGGGCTTACGGTGGCAAACTATGTGAGAGAGCTGAAGTTAAGCCAAGCGGCGGAAGAGTTGCTTGATGGCACAGAGCGTGTGATAGATATTGCGCTTGGGCTTGGGTTCAATTCTGAAATTAGCTTTAGTCGTTCGTTTAAGCAGTATTTTGGGACTAGTCCAAGCCAGTATAGAAAAGCGGGTAAAAGAGTCGGGTTGAGAAAACCGATACAAGTGTCTAAAGCCGTGAGTGCCGCCGAGAAGGGAGGGCTCAGTTTTGTTGAGGTTCGGATTGATGAAAGAGAGTCTTTCCTTGTCAAAGGCATTACATCAGAAATCACGGGCTTGTTTTCACTTACTCAAGACTTTGTACAGAAAGTCCCTGAAATTTGGCGGCGTTTGGCACATGAAATGACGCTTCCAAACGATAACGTGCTGCAGTTTGTTGGTGTTGTCGACCTTACTCAGTCTTGCTTTGATGGCACTAATATTCACTATTGGGCTAGTGTCGAGCTTGATGAAGGTGCTGCAATCCCCCAGTTACCGAGCATTATCTCTGAGCGATTAGAGGTACTGACCATTCATAAGCAAACTTACGCCGTGGTAAAACATTGTGGGCCTATTGAGGCTTTGCGACATACTTTGAGTTGGTTTGTGCTTAACTGGCTACCAAGTTCTGGTTATCGTGGCGTAGATGGTTATGAACTCGAAGTGTATCCATTGGGTTATCAACCCGATGCCTGCGATGCTGAAATGGAGTACTGGATTCCTATTATTAAGACGTAATCAACCCGATGTCTTGCTCTCTATTGAGATTTTTGTTCAATAGGCAGATCGCGCTTTTCATCGCCCTCGGGTCCAATGCTAGCAAAATAGACCAAGTTCTTGCTAATTTGCACCAAATTGTTAATTATCCCTTCGCCAAATACATACAATGCAAATGAGATTTATTATTATTTGTGTTAATTATTGGTACCGAGGGAATCATGACAACTCACGCTCGTTTTAACTATTCATCACTGGCAGTCGCGTTACTGACGGCGTTCTCTGTGCAAGCATCGGCACAGGAAAACGCTGCTGTGACAGACTCTAGTGTAGAAACTGTCACTGTTTTAGGCAAAGCCTATCGGAATACCGCCACCAAGTCGGCGCTGGAGCCAGAAGAAACCCCTCAGGGTATTACGATTATTGATCAAGAGCAGTTAGAGCAAAGAGGTGTCAAGTCTTTGAATCAAGCCCTTCGCTATGCGCCAGGTGTTGTGACGGAGCAAAAGGGGGCTTCGGTGACTATGTATGACACGTTTTCTATTCGTGGTTTTACTAACAAGCAAAGCTATTATGATGGATTGATTTTACCCTTCCTCACAGGTTGGAACCTACAACCTCAGATTGACCCAATCGCAATTCAGCAAGTAGAAGTGTTTAAGGGGCCCACATCGGTGCTTTACGGTGCGATGCCACCGGGTGGCATGGTCAATATGATTGCGAAGACGCCTCAAGAATATCGTTCTACAAAAGTGGGCCTATCCGCAGGCTCAAGAAACTTAACACAAGCATCAATTGATACTGCGGGGCATTTGGCTGATAGTGAATTTTCATACCGTTTGGTTGCACTTGCTCGTAAGCAGGACAGCCAAGTTGATAATGGTGAAGAAGAGCGTTATGTGGTTGCTCCATCGTTAGATTGGCAGGTATCTGATAGAACATTAATTAACTTCAATCTTTATTATCAGAACGATCCTTCAATGGGCATAAACTCTGCAATGCCGCTTGAAGCATTGAAAGCTAGTGAGCCTTCTGTGTCTATGGGCGATAAAAACTGGAGCACTTTTGAGCGCGAAGTTTTTATGCTCGGTTATAAGGTCAACCACCAGATCAACCCTAACTGGACTTTCCTACAGAATGCACGTTATTCCGATGCGTCGCTATCTCAAAAAAATACCTACCATCGCAGTACCAACTTTAATTCTGCGACTGGTCGTTTAATGCGCAACGTATATAGCACGGATGAGAAGTCTCAAAGCTTTGCTATCGATAACCAAATTTCAGGTCTTATTGAAATCGGTGGCCTAGAGCAAAATCTACTGTTTGGTATCGATTACCTAGAACTCGCAGGTGACTCTTTATATCAAGAGTTTACAGCGAATGCAGGATTCTACGGGTTTGATGCATACCATCCAAATAATGAGTTGCTTGATAACAGCCAGCTTCAAGAGAATTACCGTGAATCGCATGACATAACGACCGAACAACTGGGTTTATACTTCCAAGATCAAGTTCGTTACGATGGATTAGTTCTGCTTGCGGGTGGACGTTACGACCTATTTAAGGCAAGTGACGATAAAACTGGCTTGAGCCCGACCAGCGATGGCACACAAACCGCCGATCACAACCAATTTTCTTACCGCATCGGTGCTTTGTATGAGCTAGAAAATGGCGTCTCTCCCTTTGTAAGCTATGCTACGAGCTTTGAGCCAGCTGCAGGTACCGACATTAACGGTCACTCATTGAAGCCTCAGTTGGGTGAGCAGGTAGAGTTTGGGGTGAAATACCTTTCTGCTGATAGATCACAACAACTTACGGCGTCATACTTTTACATCACTAAGAAAGACTCGATTGCGGCAGACCCGGCGGATCCAACCTATCGGGCAAAGATTCAATTGGGTGAAGTTCGCTCTCAAGGTATGGAAGTTGAGGGTCGATGGTCTGTGACGGAAGATTGGGATGTTAACGCCAGCTACACTTATGTTGATATGGAAGTAACGGAAGATGCCAATCCAGACCTTGAAGGTACGACGCCTATTTACGTACCAACCCACGCTGCTAATCTATGGAGTAATTATTATGTCTATGGTGGCCCTTTAGCGGCAACGCGTTGGAGTGTTGGTGCTCGTTATATGGGTGAGATGGAGAGGGATGCAACAAATACTCAAGGTAAAGTTCCGGCTTACACCGTGGTTGATTTATCAGTAGGCTACGATTTGGGGGCCGCGAGCGATGCTCTAGCGGGTGCCACCGCTAATCTATTGGTTAACAACTTATTTAACGAAGAGTATTACACCTGTTATGACCAATCTAACTGTTGGTTCGGTACAGAGCAATCAGTAGAGCTCAACGTCAATTACGAGTTCTAATTAACTTGAAGCCATCAATGTAAGCAGCCTATGTGGGCTGCTTTTGTCGTTTTGTGAGCTTCTAGTCTGGGATGACTGAATAAACCAAACCCACTTGAGGTTTACCTGCAAAGATAAAGCGATTCTTCGCCTGACATTCAAATTCGCCACCACACGCTTCGATCAACTTTTGGCTCGCGAGGTTTTTCGGATCGCAAACCACTTCAATACGTGTCAGTTTTAGCTGCGAAAAGCAGAACTCAATCAGTGCGTTTACCGCCTTCTTAGCCAAGCCTTTGCCTTGATATTTGTCCGCTATCCAGTAGCCGATACTCGCCATATTAAAGGTGTGATACAGCTCGTTGATCGCCACCATACCAATGAGCTCGTCAGTTGTACGGCAGAACACACCAAAGCCATACGCATCCCCTTTAACCCAATTGAGACGCGTCGCTAATAAAAATCGTTCTGCTTCTTGGGATGAAAAGTCGCAATGACACCAGTCTATCCAATGATGCAGACTAGGAGAGGCGAGGATGCAGTCTTGCAGCTTGTCGCTTTCTGGAGCATCAATTAATCGCAATGTCAGCTGTTGGGTGATGATTTGGTAATCTGGGCTCATAAAACAAAGCCCTCGCAATGAGGGCTAATCATTATTGGTTGACTCGACGGACTTGGATGATAACCCCCATCAGAGGGTGGTCAAGGTAGTGAGTCTCAGTACTGCGCATGCGGCGTTTTTGATCCAAGCGATAGCTTTTAAGAAACTCTTGCTTCACAACGGTAGGTGAAATTTCTTCCATCATACCGACTTGGGTGGTTTGGTCTTGAGCGTTTAGTGTTGGCGCATCAGCATCAGCATCAGCATCAGCATCAACGGCTGCTAATTGCGGTTGGCGTTCTTGCAAGATAATGTCACGCACACTTGGTTGTTTCAGATCCATCTCTACATCGGCATACAAGTAATGTTCGACATACACTTGCAACTTACCGTCAAGTTCGTAGAGCGGCTGTGGGATCGTCTCTTCGGTTACCCCTTCCAAGACTTGATTGCCACTATTGTCGCCAAGCATTGAGCCGTCGGGTTTAAATTGATTCGAGTAGTCTTTTCCGGCTTGAACGTGAAAAATAGGTGCGCCAAAACGCCCTTGGTCACCTTGACGCCACGCTTTGTGCATCAGCACCTCGAAACCTGCGTGCTGCTTAAGCTTTTGCACTTCACCGGTTAGTTGATAGTCTGAGTAAGGCAGCATCATGACGCCTTTATTGGCACGAAAGCTGGCATCGGCAAAAGAGCCTGCGCGAGTAAGATCAATCTCAGGCAGCTTGTTTGGCCATGACTCTGAGGTTTGCTCAGCTTCAACCGCACGTTTAAAAATGATCACTTCGATATCAAACTGACGCTGTGCCATCGACGGCATTGCAACCAGCATCAGTAACAGCGGGATCAATGTCTTCATTACAACTCCAAGAAAAGGTGCATTGCACCTTTAAGTTAATTGGTGGACTTTCTAAGCCTTAGGTAATAGATTTTGCTGGAATTCTGCCAACATGTCATTCACAAACTGAATGCGCTCACGTCTATCGACTAATGGTATCGTAAACTTGAACTTAGTTGGGCCATCCATCGCGAATTTTTGTGGCTGAGATTGCAATAGTTTAACTAAGTACATCGGGTTAATGTCAGCATCTGGATAGAATTCGATAAAGCCACCTTTATCGTGCGCTTCAACCTTCCTCACTTTCAGTGTTGCTGCCGTAAGTTTTAGTTGTGCAACAGACAGTAAATTCTTGGCTGCATCGGGCAGTAAACCAAAGCGATCAATTAGCTCAATCTTAAGTTCAGCCAGTTCTTGTTCGCTGCTGACACTGGCGATCTGTTTGTACATAGATAAACGGGTATTAATATCAGGGATATAGTCGTCGGGCAATAACGCGGGAACCCGCATCTCGACTTCCGTCTGGTCACGTAACAACTCATCCAATGATGGTTCTTTACCTTGCTTAAGAGCTTCAACGGCTTGTTCGAGCATTTCCATATAGAGAGTGAACCCGACCGATTGAATCTGACCACTTTGTTCATCACCGAGCAGTTCACCTGCGCCACGGATTTCAAGATCGTGAGTCGCGAGAGTGAAACCGGCGCCCAAGTCTTCGAGTGAGGCAATAGCATCGAGGCGTTTAATTGCGTCTTTGGTCATCGCCTTAGGGTGTGGTGTCAGCAAATAGGCGTAAGCTTGGTGGTGTGAACGACCTACACGGCCACGTAATTGGTGCAGTTGAGCCAAGCCAAGGTTATCTGCTCTGTCCATGATAATGGTATTGGCAGTCGGAACATCAATACCAGTTTCAATAATCGTGGTACACACCAATAGGTTAAAGCGCTGGTGATAGAAGTCATTCATCACGCGCTCAAGTTCACGTTCGCGCATTTGTCCATGAGCCACTGTGATGCGCGCTTCCGGAATGAGTTTTTCTAAATCTGCCGCTATTTTATCAATGGTTTCGACTTGATTGTGCAAGAAGTAAACTTGGCCACCACGCATAACTTCTCGCAGAACCGCTTCGCGCACCACGGCGTCATCGCGTTGGCGAACGAAGGTTTTTATCGCCAGACGGCGCGCTGGTGGCGTCGCAATGATCGACAGATCGCGCATGCCACTCATCGCCATATTGAGGGTTCGTGGTATTGGGGTTGCCGTTAGGGTGAGAATGTCCACATCGGCACGCATTGCTTTCATTTTCTCTTTTTGACGCACACCAAAACGGTGTTCTTCATCCACAATGAGCAGGCCCAAATCTTTAAACTTGATATCGTTTGACAGCAACTTGTGCGTACCGACGACAAGATCAACTTTGCCATCTTCAATATCTTGCATGACTTGTTTCTGCTCTTTGGCTGATTTGAAACGAGACAGGACCTCGACTCGAATTGGCAGGTTAGCGAAACGGTCGCGAAAATTTTCGAAGTGTTGTTGAGCAAGCAGGGTGGTTGGAACGAGGACCGCAACTTGTTTGTCGTTATCGGTGGCTACGAATGCGGCGCGCATCGCCACTTCTGTTTTACCGAAACCAACATCACCACAGACTAAACGGTCCATCGCTTTGGCTTGGCACATATCAGACAGCACGGCATTAATGGCCATCGCCTGATCGTCTGTTTCTTCAAATGGGAAGCTCGTTTTGAAGGTGGCATATTGGCCACGGTCGAGCATGAATTTGAAGCCAGGTTTTATCTCTCGCTTGGCGTAAACATCGAGTAATTCAGCGGCCACATCACGCACCTTCTCTGCCGCTCTACGGCGCGCTTTTGTCCAAGCTTCACCACCGAGTTTGTGCAATGGTGCGCCATCTTCCGCGCCCCCTGAGTAGCGACTGATTAAGTTTAACGAGGCGACCGGAACATACAGTTTGGCGTCATTTTGGTATTCGAGCGTCACGTATTCCGTGGTCATGCCACCGGCTTCAAGGGTTTGTAGACCAATATAGCGACCAATACCGTGATCAATGTGGACAACAGGTTGGCCAGGTTTTAGCTCCGCGAGGTTACGGATCACCGCGTCACTGTTGGTGCTCTTGCGGTCTTTGCGCCGTTTTTGAATGACGCGATCGCCGAGCAAATCACTTTCACAGATAAGAGCGATGTGATCATTGCCGTAGACAAAACCGTGTTCTGCGGCGCCGAGTATTAAACTGAACTTCTCTTTAGCGCTTAACGCCTGAGCAAAGTTCTCGACGGATTCGGGTCTAAGTTTGATTCGTTGCAACAGCTCTAACAAAGCTTCACGGCGACCTTCTGACTCGACAGAAAAAACGATTTTTCCGCTAAAGGTTTCGCTGAACTGACGTAGGGCTGCCATCGGCTCTTTGTTTTGATGTTGAACGCCAAGGTCAGGTAGCGGCGAGAGTTCAAGGTTGCTACGGCCTTGTTTTTCACTAATCGGGTCGATAAACAGCTGACTTTGCGGCAAAGGTTTAAAGTGACTAAACAGCTCGTCCTTCTTTAGCCACAGTTCATGTGGGGGCAAAAGTGGTCTAAGTGGGTCAATTTTGCGCTGGTCGTAGCGGTAGTCAACATCGGTCAAAAAGGTATCAATGGCCGTTTCAATGTCCCCTACAGTCACCAGCTGACTGTTATCGGGAATGTAGTCAAACAGAGTTTCGGTTTGCTCAAAAAACAGCGGCTGCCAATACTCGATACCAGCAGGCCAGGTGCCTTTGGATACTTGCATATAGACCGACTCAGGCTCACGACGCGCTTCAAAGCGTTGGCGCCAACGAATACGAAAATCTTCAATGGCGCTTTCAGTGGTCGGGAACTCATGGGCCGGCAGTAGGCGTATTTGCTGAGTGTCTTCAATCGAGCGTTGATTCTCGGGATCAAAGGTACGAATCGTATCTATTTCATCATCAAAAAAATCGATGCGATAGGGTGCATCTGAACCCATAGGAAATAGATCGAGAATCGAACCACGACTGGCATACTCGCCAGGGCCAAAAACTTGGTCGACGTGACGGTAGCCGGATTTCTCCAGTTGGAGGCGCAGTTTCTCGAGCGAAAACAGGTCGCCGACTTTGACCATCAATGTGTGCTGTAGCAAAAACTCGCGTGGCGACTGGCGTTGCAGCAATGTACTAATAGGTACAATTGTGATGCCGTTGGTCTGGGTCGGAAGTTGGTAGAGACGCGAAATACGATCCGAGATAATTTCTTGGTGTGGCGAGAAGTTATCATAGGGCAGCGTTTCCCAATCAGGAAACAGCGCGACGTCTTGCGCGGTAAATTGCTCTATTTCTTGCTGCAGTTTTAGTGCTGTTTGTGGATCAGGAACCGCCAGCAAGGTATGCCCTGCATGCGCATCAGCAATTTCAGCGATCGCCAACGCAAGAGCAGCGCCATGAAGGTTACCAATTTGTTTTTTGTCTCCAGCGCCATGAGCGGCTGCCAGAGTGAGTAATGATGTATTGGGCATAATCTATTTTATTTGTTGCGATCGAGTGAGCGTTGACGTAACAGTTTTTGTTGTTGGAACAGGGCCGCTTTGATCAATAAATCTTGGTCAACATCACGCAGAAGATCGTATTTGATGGTAATTAAGTGTCCGTCATCGTGTTGGTCGACTTTTACCACATGACCATAGCAGTAAATAGCGGCTGCAGGGTGATCTAGAAACATTTTGACGCGCACCTTAGTCGCAGGGTGGAGATTATGATCCGACACATAGGTGAACTGACTAGCACCAAAAGAGTGAGTTTGGCAGCGCTGTTTCTCATCATCTTGTTGGGACAACATGAAAGTAAGTAGCAGGTTGAGTTTCGAGTTTTGCGTATCGAGAAGTTGAATAACATGTTTAAATTCGCTGTTTTTCAATTCATTACGAGCGCTGTCATTGAGAAGATCAAGGTGACTAAATTCACTGGCGACGATAAAGGGCGCCGGAATCTCACTTTCAAACTTTTCGAAACTGGGTAAGGACACATCGTTAGCCAAGGCTTCTATATTGACGGTCATGGTGTGATTAACGGTAAAGAATTCTTGGTCAGACATGTGTGATTCCTTGTGCTTATAGCATTGATTATCGTTATACCAGTCAAGTAATCAAGCTATCCCTTTGTTTATTCCATATTTTAACCATCAATTGGCAATTAAACACTACACGTGCCCGGAATTAATCGGTAGAGTAAACGCCATTATTAGGTCTTTTGGCTGCATATTTGGTTGCTACTATGTTTCATCCTGTCTCCACCTTCATTGGCTTGCGTTACCTGCGTGGGCGCTCCGGTGATAGATTTAGTCGCTTTGTTTCCTACATGTCAACGGCGGGCATCACCATAGGCGTGATGTCTTTGGTCACGGTGTTGTCGGTGATGAACGGTTTTGAGGCCCAACTCAAAGGGCGAATCCTTGGTGTATTGCCGCAAGCGATTATTTCACAAGACTCCGGAAACACCGCATTGCAAGCGACACCCCCTGACTTTATCACTCAAATGTCGAACGCAGGTATGCCTGAACCTGTTGTACAAAGTGAAGCGATTATCCAAAGCCCGAGCCAACTTAGTGCCGGTTTACTATTGGGTATTCAGCCGTCACAACATGATCCGCTCGAAACACATTTGATTGCCGGGCAACTCTCCAATCTAAAAGCGGGTGAATATCAACTGTTTTTAGGACATACCTTGGCACGTTCAATGAACGTATCGCTTGGCGATAAGGTTCGTTTGATGGTAACCAGCGCCAGTCAATTTACCCCGCTGGGTCGAATCCCAAGTCAGCGCTTATTCACGGTGGCGGGTATCTATAACACCGGCTCTGATGTTGATGGGCAACTGATGCTGACCCATTTACAAGATGCGGCTAAATTGATGCGGATGAAAAACGATCAAGTGACAGGCTGGCGGCTGTTTTTTAATGACCCATTCGTTGTGTCGGACTTAAGTAATGAGCCTTTGCCCGATGGCTGGACATGGCAAGATTGGCGCGATCAGCGTGGTGAGCTATTTCAGGCCGTGCGGATGGAAAAAAACATGATGGGACTCATGCTTGGTCTGATTATCGGTGTTGCCGCATTCAATATCATCTCTGCGCTTATTATGGTGGTGATGGAGAAGCAATCTGAAGTGGCAATTTTAAAAACGCAAGGGATGACAGACAGGCAAGTACTGGCAATCTTTATGGTTCAAGGGGCGAGTAGCGGTGTGATTGGTGCTCTAATTGGCGGCGGCTTGGGAATTGCGCTGGCGAATAACCTTAATCAGCTGCTTGAGAGCATGGGCGTGGTGTTATTTTCTGTTGGGGGGGAGCTGCCTATTATGATAAACCCCATTCAGATCGCTATTGTTATCGCGCTGGCGATTGCGCTCAGCCTTGCCGCGACTTTGTTTCCTTCTTACCGTGCATCCACCGTTAAACCAGCTGAGGCTTTAAGATATGAGTAACCTTCTCCAGTGTCACAATATATGTAAAATCTATCGTGAAGGTGCATTCGATACACAGGTTCTCAAAGGAGTTAGCTTTGGTCTAGAGCGTGGCGATTTGGTGTCGATCATTGGTACGTCGGGATCAGGGAAAAGTACCTTACTGCATATCTTGGGTGCGCTTGATGATGCAACCGATGGACACGTGACCTTTTTAGGTCATGACCTATCGACATTAAGCTCCAATCATCAGGCAAAACTGCGCAATCAGCATCTTGGTTTTGTCTATCAGTTTCACCACCTCCTTGCTGATTTTAGCGCCATAGAAAATGTGGCGATGCCACTGCTGATTGGCGGTGCTAAAGTCAATGTGGCTAAACAGGCGGCCAAAAAACTGCTCGACAAGGTAGGGCTAAGTCATCGTTTAGAACATCGTCCGTCTGAATTGTCTGGCGGAGAACGTCAGCGTGTGGCGATTGCTCGAGCGCTGGTGAATAGCCCCGATCTGGTGTTAGCCGATGAGCCAACTGGTAACCTTGATCATAAAACGGCATTGTCGATTTATGATTTGATGCGCGAGTTAAACCAAGAGTCACAAACGGCGTTTTTAGTCGTGACTCATGATGGAGAGCTGGCCGCGAAGATGGATCGTCAACTGCATATGCAAGACGGTTTGTTGATTAATGTCGAGGGCCGCTAAATGTTGTCGTCTTTGTCACTGCTTATTGGTGGACGTTTCAGTCGTGCGAAACAGCGTAACAAAATGGTGTCATTTATTTCGCTTTCATCGACACTGGGTATTGCCGTTGGGGTCGCGGTGATCATCATTGGTTTGTCTGCCATGAATGGATTTGAACGTGAGCTCAATAATCGCGTACTTTCGGTTATTTCTCATGGTGAATTTGAAGGGGTTCGAGGGCCGTTAACTGATTGGCAATCGGTGATTTCACAGCTAGAAAAGCATCCAAAGATCGATGCAGCGGCGCCGTTTGTAAAGCTCACCGCATTGGCTGAAAAAGGCACTCAACTTAAAGCGCTTGAAGTCAGAGGCATCGACCCTAGTGCTGAAAGTCGCGTTTCCAGCCTGAGTGAATTTATTGATTCGCAGGTGTGGTCGACGTTTCAGGCCGGAAATCAGCAAGTCATTTTAGGTCAAGGTGTGGCTGACCTGCTTAATGTAGATAAGGGCGATTACCTGACGCTGATGATCCCAACTAACGGGCCAACGACTAAGGTGCAAGCACCGAAACGAGTGCGAGTAAAAGTGGCGGGCTTATTAACTCTCAACGGGCAAATCGACCATAACTTGGCATTGATTCCATTAGCCGACGCTCAGTCCTACGCCAAACTCGGTCAAGGTGTGACTGGAGTGGCGGTTAAGGTGACGGATGTGCTGCAAGCGACGCAAATTGTTCGCGAGGCTGGTAACACGCTCAATGACTATGTTTATTTGCGTAGTTGGCAGCAGAAGTTCGGTTTCCTTTATCGTGATATTCAACTGGTACGCACCATTATGTATCTCGTCATGGTGTTAGTGATTGGCGTCGCAAGCTTTAATATCGTATCGACCTTGATGATGGCGGTAAAAGATCGGGCGGGCGAAATTGCTATTTTGCGCACCATGGGAGCAAGCGATGGTTTAGTGAAGCGGATCTTCGTTTGGCAGGGCGTCTTTTCCGGTGTTTTAGGCAGTATTGCTGGTAGCATTATCGGTGTGGTTGTTGCGCTTAATCTCACGCCAATGATCTCAGCGCTTGAGCAGCTTATAGGTCACCAGTTTTTATCCGGTGATATCTATTTTGTCGACTTCTTACCTTCGCAGGTCGCTTGGGTGGATGTGGTGCTCGTCTCATCGACGGCTATCGGTCTTAGCCTTATGGCGACTTGGTATCCTGCCTCTCGGGCAAGTCGGCTTAATCCAGCCGCAGTGCTGAGCGCAAAATAATCCAAGACTAAAAAAGGACCATTCGGTCCTTTTTCATTTCTACCTGACATCTGTCTTACATCATGCCCATCATTGGCTCGGAAACTGAGCAACGTAATTTTTATTTTTTGAGCAGATTTCTTATTCTGATCTTACGTTTTTGCCAACTTCTGACCACCGAATAGCGCCACAATGCTGTGATGCCAAAGTAACCCAACATCGCTGCCACAATGCCACAGATCAGACAACCGAGTAAAAACGGCGGACCAATCGTGCTCATTTGATGAAGTAAAAACTCCCACGATAACTCAAAGTGGAAATGCTGTGGCGGGGTATGCATCGCCCAAGCGCCAACTTTGTACGCGAAATAAAACAGCACCGGCATAGTGACAGGGTTACTGACCCAAACTAACGCCACGGATAGGGGCAGGTTAACCCCACACGCGATCGCAAGCCCGGCTGACATAATCATTTGACTTGGCAGAGGAACGAAAGCCATAAAAAGACCCACGGCAAAAGCCCCAGCGGCAGAACGACGGTTCAAACACCACAGGTTAGGGTTGTATAGCACATTGCCAAAAATCTTTAGTGCCTTTTGACGCTTAATTCTTTCGTGGTCAGGCATAAAGCGTTTTATGAATTTTCTTGGCATCGGTAAATATGACTCTCTACTTACATTATTGGACGCTAATCTCATTCTCTGCACTGGTTGCCACCAGTCCCTTCTGGCCGATACTGCCAGACTGGCGCTACCTATTTTATGCCGGGGTTATCTTAGTGATGACCTTCAAGTATAGGAGATTGAGAGGTTTTGTTGGGTTAGCTTTAGCGTGTGTTGTCGTATTAGCGCATGGTAATTTTATGCGTTTTCAAACTGAAACACTTTTCCAAGCAGGGGACGATATTAGCATAACTGCTGAGGTTGACAGCTTTTTTACACCAATAAAATTCGGCTTTCGCGGCATAGTTATAGTTAGATCAATTAACGGACAAACGTTGACCACTGGTGCGCGCGCAAAAATTAAGCTATCGGCGCCGATAGCACTGGTTCCACAACAGATAATTTCTGCTGATGTGACACTGCGTCCAATTGTCGGGGTTGTTAATGAAGTCGGTTTTGATAGTGAACAGTATGCGCTTGCAACTGGCCTTGTTGGTCAAGCATCCATTAATACAAAGCGAAGTTTCTATGTGGTGAGTGGGACAAATCGACGAGCTCAGTTGATTGACAGCGTCAAGCGTGCTTCGGCAGACACCGAGCATCAAGCATTTATCCAAGCCTTATTGTTTGGTCTTCGTAGCGATATCTCTTCTCAAACTTGGCAGCAATTAAAACAGAGCGGTTTAAGTCACCTTGTGGCAATTTCAGGCTTGCATATTGGAATTGCTTTCTCTTTGGGTTGGCTGATGGGTCTAGTGCTGTTTGCTCTTTTTCCACGCTGGGTTTGGTTACCAATGGCAACAGGTTTGGCTTTGGCGACGACGTATGCTTGGCTGGCGGGGTTTTCCATCCCTACCCAGCGAGCGCTTTTGATGTGCATCGTCTTATGTTGCGTGCAACTGCGTGGCGGGAATTTATCTTATCCGTTTAAGTGGTTGCTGGTTTTGGCTACGTTACTGTTTATCGCGCCTTTTTCTGTGGTCAGTGCCAGTTTATGGATGTCAATGTATGCCGTTGCTTGCGTGTTTGTGTTTATTGCGCTTTGCCCTAAGGGGTGGCACTGGTTAGCTAAGTTACTCCTTGCGCAAATGGTGATAGTGATAGTTATGGCGCCCTTGGTCAGTTGGTTGTATCAGGGGGTAAGCGTTGCGGCGGTGGTTTATAACTTAGTCTTCGTACCTTGGTTTAGTTGGGTGGTCATCCCTTGGCTATTCGTTGCAACCACTGCATCACTGTTGTGTGACTCACTGTCTTGGCTTTGGATTGGCTTAGATTGGCTGTTTGTGCCGCTGGACTGGGCGTTAGAGCATTCGAATTGGGGCTGGTGGGAGCTCTCGCATCACGAGTTGTACTGGCTTAGTGGGGCAGTATTGCTAGTCGCGCTAATGCCTTTTCTCGCAATCAAAGCTGTCGCGATTGTATTGTGTATCTTACTGATCTTGAGTCAACCTTGGCGGGCGAAACCGTTATGGGTGCTTGAGATGATGGATATAGGACACGGTTTAGCGGTGGTGATTCGGCAAGAGCAACGTGTTTTATTGTACGACACAGGCGCGGCCTGGAATGACTCGAGTATTGCCGAGCAAGTGTTAACACCTTATCTGGTAAAATATGGCGTAAAAGAGGTGGATTGGTTGGCGATTAGTCACTTTGATAATGACCATGCAGGTGGTTTTGGTCACCTTTCACAGCGTTGGTCACCGAATGATATTATGACCAGCCAAGTCAACACGGGCAACATCACTTGCGTGCAAGGAAAAAGTTGGCAATGGGGCAGGCTATCAATTAACGCTCTATGGCCGCCGGCAAGGGTGGCGCGAGCTTTTAACCCTCATTCATGTGTATTAAAAATCGCAGAGAGTCAAAGTGGATTTAGCCTTCTTTTGACTGGTGATGTCGAAGCCATTGCTGAATGGTTGTTGATCCGAGGGGAAGCCTCACTGGATGCCGAGATCATGACCGTGCCTCATCATGGCAGTCGAACTTCCTCGTTGCCCGATTTTATCAAAGCGGTTAATCCGCAGATAGCGTTAGTCTCGACCGCAAAAGATGGCCGCTGGGATCTACCGAATAAGCAAGTCGTCGAGCGCTATCAACAGCAAGGTGCTAGATTGCTTGATACGGGAAGCCATGGTCAGATAACGGTTAAATTCTATTCGGATCATTACACATTGACTACGATGAGGGCGTTGAAAGGGAATACTTGGTATAGGCAGATGCTGCGTAACCGAGTAGAATAGAGACTATATTGCAAAAGAAAAATAAGCACTTCTATGTCTCTGAATCAAGACGAAACTACTTGGCAAACCTTTAAACGCTTGTGGACCTACATCCGCTTATACAAAGCTGGTCTTGCGGTCGCGGTTGTTGCATTGATTATCAATGCGGTGGCTGATACCTACATGGTTTCTTTGCTTAAGCCACTTCTCGATGAAGGCTTTGGCGATGCAGAATCGAACTTTTTACGCATCTTACCTTTTATTATTTTCGGTATGATGGTGGTACGCGGGCTAAGTGGCTTTGTCTCGACCTACTGCCTTAGCTGGGTATCTGGCAACGTTGTCATGAAGATGCGTCGAGCCATCTTTAACCAATTTATGCATATGCCAGTGTCCTACTTTGATAAAGAGTCGGCAGGCGGATTACTATCACGCATTACTTATGACTCTGAGCAAGTGGCAGGTGCGACCAGCCGTGCCTTGGTCAGTATTGTACGTGAAGGGGCAAGTATCGTTGGCTTATTAGTGCTGATGTTTTGGAATAGCTGGGAGCTATCCTTGGTCTTGTTCGTTGTCGCCCCTCTTGTGGCATGGGGTATTGGTGTTGTTTCTAAGCGTTTTCGTAAGATTTCTAGAAACATGCAAGAAACGATGGGTTTTGTCACCTCTTCCGCTGAGCAGATGTTAAAGGGCCACAAAGTGGTCTTGAGCTATGGCGGTCAGCACGTTGAAACAGAGCGCTTTGACAACGTTAGTAACCAAATGCGTCAACAGTCGATGAAGCTAGTTGCAGCGCAAGCTATCGCAAACCCAGTGATCCAGTTAATTGCTTCGATTGCTCTTGTCGTGGTGCTGTTTTTAGCCAGCGTTGACTCAATACGTAGCGAACTAACTCCTGGTACTTTTACGGTTGTTTTCTCGGCGATGTTTGGCCTTATGCGCCCGCTTAAAGCACTAACTAACGTCACTTCAGATTTTCAGCGTGGTATGGCAGCTAGCCAAACTTTGTTTGCTCTGATGGATTTGGATACAGAGAGAGACAATGGCAAGTACCAAACTGACAAAGTACGCGGCGATATTGAAGTCAAAGATGTGACCTTTACTTATGCTGGTAAAGAGAAGCCAGCGCTCAATAATGTCAGTTTCAAAATTCCTCAAGGTAAAACTGTCGCTTTGGTTGGCCGCTCGGGCTCGGGTAAAAGTACCATTGCGAATTTATTTACCCGTTTTTACGACGTCGACACTGGAGCAATTTACCTTGATGAGCACGATATTCGTGATTACACCTTAAGTAATTTACGTTCCCATTTTGCGTTGGTTTCGCAAAACGTTCATCTGTTTAACGATACCATTGCTAATAACATCGCTTATGCAGCGACAGAAAAGTACAGTCGTGAACAAATCGAACATGCCGCGCGTTTGGCTCACGCAATGGACTTTATCGAATCGATGGATAAGGGTTTAGATACCGTCATCGGTGAAAATGGTGCCAGTTTGTCTGGTGGGCAACGTCAACGGATTGCGATAGCTCGTGCTTTGCTGCGTGATGCGCCAGTGTTAATTTTAGATGAGGCAACGTCTGCGCTCGATACCGAATCAGAAAAAGCGATTCAATCAGCACTCGATGAGTTACAGAAAAACAAAACAGTATTGGTGATTGCTCACCGTCTGTCGACCATCGAAAGTGCGGATGAAATATTAGTCGTAGATGAAGGCGAAATTGTTGAACGCGGCAGTCACAGTGAGTTAATTAACAAAGATGGCGCATACGCCCAGCTTCATCGTATTCAGTTTGGTGCTTAACCTTGATTGAGAAGATCTGGTTTGAGAATTCGCCGTTAAAATACCTGTTATGGCCACTTCTGTGGCCGCTAAGCCAGTTGTTTGCTGTGATCAGTCAAGCACGTCGACGTCAGTATCAAGGCGGAGCAAAACCGACCTATCGGGCGCCTGTTCCTGTGGTGGTGGTAGGCAATATTACCGCGGGTGGCAATGGTAAAACCCCGGTAGTAATTTGGCTTGTGGAGCAATTACAACAGCTAGGTTACCGACCAGGAGTAGTTTCACGCGGCTATGGCGCCAAGGCACCGAGTTATCCATTAACGGTAAGCCACGATACATCAACCAAACATTGTGGTGACGAACCTAAGCTGATACACAAACGTACCTCAGCGCCAGTGGCTGTTTCGCCTCAAAGAAGTGATGCAGTCAAAGCGTTACTGCCTTTGGGTGTTGATATCATTATTACTGATGATGGATTACAGCACTATGCGTTAGAGCGAGATGTTGAAATTGTTGTGGTTGATGGTGCACGTCGCTTTGGCAACCAATCACTGCTTCCACTTGGACCTTTGCGTGAACCGGTGCAACGATTACTAGAAGTCGACTTGGTCATTACTAACGGTGGTCAAGCCGAAGATGGCGAGCTTGCGATGACACTTGCGCCAACCCAAGCGGTTAACATGGTGACAGGTCAGCAAGTTGATGTGACTGAGTTAGATGAAGGCCTGGTTGCCATGGCAGGAATTGGTCATCCGCCGCGCTTTTTTAATACGCTCGAACAACTTGGTGCGGATCTGAAATACACTCAAGGCTTTGCCGATCATAAAGATTTTGAACCGTTACAGTTAGATGCTTTGGCGGCGAAAGGTAAGCATCTCATCATGACTGAGAAAGATGCCGTAAAATGTACGAATTACGCGAAAGATAATTGGTGGTACCTGCCTGTCACTGCACAGTTTAGCCAGCTCGACCAATCGCGGATTCTCAATAAGATAAAAGAGGTTAAGGAAAAGTATGGATCACCGTCTGCTTGAGATTGTTGCCTGCCCTGTATGTAAAGGCAAACTCACATTTGATAAAGATAAGCAAGAGCTTGTGTGTAAATTTGATCGCCTCGCTTACCCGATTAAAGAAGGCATTCCCGTACTTTTAGAGCCTGAAGCGCGCAAAGTGAGCATGGACGAGGGCAGGTAATGTCATTTACTGTTGTTATTCCGGCGCGTTACCAATCAACGCGGTTACCTGGTAAGCCTCTTGCTGACATTGGTGGTAAGCCTATGATTGAGTGGGTCTACGCCCAAGCCATTCAAGCGGGAGCAGAAAACGTCATCATCGCGACGGATGATCATCGAGTAGAGCAAGCAGTGAAAGGGTTTGGTGGCCAAGTTTGTATGACTTCACCTAATCATGAATCTGGTACTGAACGTTTGGCCGAAGTGGTAAAAAAGATGGCCATACCTGACGAACATATTATCGTCAATGTTCAAGGAGATGAGCCATTGATTCCACCAAGCATTATTAGTCAAGTGGCGGAAAACTTGGCCAACAGCCAAGCGCCGATGGCAACACTTGCGGTGGAAATTACCGATCAAGCCGAAGTGTTCAACCCCAATGCGGTGAAAGTGTTAACGGATAAAGACGGTTATGCGATGTACTTTAGCCGCGCAACCATTCCTTGGGATCGTGATAATTTTGCGAGTAACGATAAAGTCATTGCGCAGCCTCTGATGCGTCATATCGGCATTTATGCTTATCGCGCAGGTTTTATTAATACGTACATCAACTGGCAGCCAACCGCCCTTGAGAAAATTGAGTGCTTAGAGCAGCTACGTGTACTTTGGTACGGTGAAAAAATTCATGTGGCGGTGGCCAAACAAGCACCAGCCGCCGGCGTAGATACGCCTGAAGACCTAGAAGTAGTTAGAAACATTATCGCCAACCAATAAACCAAAGGCCCTACATTAGGGCCTTTCTCGTCATATTAGATTTTAGCGTCATAGTCGCCACGTTTTGGGCACGCCCCAAGAATTTCACGACGCCCGGTCTCTTTGACTTCTTCAAGTACGACATCAAAACCCCATAAACGATAAAGGTGTTTAAGCACTTGCTCGTAACTGTCGTCAAGAGGGATCCTATCATGTGGCACATACTGCAAGGTTAGCGAACGATCGCCGCGCACATCGACATTGTAAACCTGAATGTTTGGCTCTAAGTTACTCAAGTTATACTGCGCGGCTAATTTTTCGCGTATTGCTTTGTAGCCGACATCATTGTGAATGGCACTGACCTCGATAAAGTTCTTGCGGTCATCGTCTACGATGGCAAACAGCTTAAAGTCACGGATGATTTTTGGTGACAAATATTGGCTAATAAAACTTTCATCCTTAAAGTTCTGCATGGCAAAGTGCACCGCATCTAGCCAATCGGTTCCTGCAAGATCGGGGAACCACTCTCTGTCCTCATCGGTCGGATTTTCACAAATACGACGAATATCTTGGAACATAGCAAAACCTAGCGCATAAGGGTTGATACCACTGAAGTACTGACTGTTGTATGGAGGTTGCGCGACGACGCTGGTATGGCTGTGTAAAAACTCCAGAATAAATCTGTCTGTCACGAGCCCATCGTCATAAAGGTGGTTCAGTATGGTGTAGTGCCAGAATGTTGCCCAACCTTCGTTCATCACTTGGGTTTGTTTCTGCGGATAAAAATACTGACTCACTTTTCGTACAATACGGACTATCTCACGCTGCCACGATTCAAGCAAAGGCGCATGCTTTTCAATAAAGTAGAGAATGTTCTCTTGCGGCTCTGAGGGAAAACGAGCTTTTTCATTCTCGGCTTCGACTTTCGATTTAGGAACTGTGCGCCACAAATCGTTTACCTGTGATTGCAAATAGCTCTCGCGTTCTTCTTGGCGTAACTTTTCTTCGGCGATAGAAATTTTTTCAGGTCGTTTGTAGCGGTCCACGCCAAAATTCATTAATGCATGACAGGAGTCCAACAGTTCTTCAACTTCCTTAACGCCGTATTTTTGTTCACATTCTGCAATGTACTTCTTGGCGAACAGCAGATAATCAATGATAGAACTTGCATCGGTCCAAGTTTGGAACAGATAGTTGCCCTTAAAGAAAGAGTTGTGGCCGTAGCAAGCATGGGCCATCACTAAGGCCTGCATGGTGACAGTATTTTCTTCCATCAAGTAGGCAATACAAGGATCGGAGTTAATCACAATCTCATAAGCTAAGCCCATTTGACCATGTTTGTAGCCTTGTTCGGTCTGAATGAACTTTTTACCAAATGACCAGTGGTTATAGTTGATGGGCATACCGATACTTGAATAGGCATCCATCATTTGTTCAGAAGTGATCACCTCAATTTGATTGGGGTAGCTATCTAAACGGTAGTGCTCCGCGACTCGTTTTATTTCAACGTGGTAACGCTCGAGTAGATCAAATGTCCAATCTGGACCGTCAGGCAATGCTTTGCTCTTCGTCGGCTTTTTCGTTTTGGTTGTTGTCATACCGCCTCCCTAAGCGTGCTCTTTTTTGAAAAGCTCTCTAAAGACAGGGAAAATATCCTCAACCGCGCGGATGTTTTTCATCGCGAAGTTTGGGAAATCCCCTTCGAGTTTCTCGTACTCGTGCCATAAGGTTTGATGCGAACGGCGAGTGATTTCTATGTATGAGTAGTATTGGCAGTTTGGCAGTAGATGTTTGGTCAGAAGCTCGCGACAACGAGGCGAATCATCGGCCCAGTTATCTCCATCGGAAGCTTGCGCAGCGTATATGTTCCATTCACCGGTTGGGTAACGCTTGGCAATGATTTCGTTCATTAATTTCAGTGCACTGGATACGATGGTGCCACCAGTTTCTTGCGAATAGAAGAACTCGTGTTCATCGACCTCTTTGGCTTGGGTATGGTGGCGGATAAACACCACATCAACGTTTTCATAAGTTCGAGTCAGGAACAAATACAACAACACGTAAAAACGTTTGGCAATGTCTTTGGTGGCTTGATCCATTGACCCAGACACATCCATCAGGCAGAACATCACGGCTTGGCTGGATGGGATAGGGCGGCGCTGATAATTCTTAAAGCGCAGATCGAAGGTATCGATGAAAGGTACAGTCTGAATTTTATGCCGCAGTACCTTTATCTCCTCTTGTATCCGTTGCTCTTCAAGAAGCTGAGCCGGCTCAGACATCTTAACGCGATCCAACTCTTGCTCTAGCTCGTGTAACATACGTTTTTTGCCCGCTGTCATTGCGGTACGTCGGGCCAGTGATTGCTGCAGTGATTTCACGATCGCAATATTGGCGGGAACCCCCGCAGTTTGATAACCAGCGCGATGAGTTTTCCATTCAGTAATTTTGTTGACTTGATTCTTTTCTAAATTGGGTAGCTCTAGGTCTTCGAACAAAATATCGAGGTACTCATCTTTAGATATTTGGAACACAAATTCATCTTGGCCTTCACCATCTTGGCTCGCTTCACCTTCACCTGAGCCTCCACCTTGACCACCGCCCTTGGGACGTTCGATTTTGTCGCCAGTGCTAAATTGGTCATTACCTGGGTGGACACGTTCTTTCAGGCCGCCTTTACCTTGATGAAAGACGGGCTCATTAATGTCTTTGTGAGGAATTGAGACATCTTCCCCTGTCTCTGTATTTGTGATTGAACGTCGATTTACTGCGTCTGCCACAGATTCTTTGATCTTCTCTTTGTGGCGGCGTAAAAAGCGCTGGCGGTTTACAGCACTCTTATTTTTGCCGTTCAGTCGTCGGTCAATAAATTGCGCCATGAGTCACCCCTTATCTCGCACACGCCTTAATCTAAAGGCAGCCATAATTACTTCTTCCCATCCACCTATGTTTTGTTAGGTGGATGGGCATGGGCTAAAACATTGCTATTACGACGATTTACGTACGCGAAGATACCACTCAGACAGCAGGCGAACTTGCTTCTCTGTGTAGCCTTTTTCCATCATACGTGCGACAAAGTCATCGTGTTTTTTCTGATCTTCAGAAGATGTTTTAGCGTTAAACGAGATGACAGGAAGTAACTCTTCTGTATTGGAGAACATTTTCTTCTCAATCACAGTGCGCAGTTTCTCGTAACTGGTCCAAAGTGGATTGGTACCATTGTTATTCGCTCGTGCGCGGAGAACGAAGTTAACAATTTCGTTACGGAAGTCTTTCGGGTTACTGATGCCGGCGGTTTTCTCGATTTTTTCTAACTCATTGTTCAATGCTGACCGGTCGAATAGTTGACCTGTTTCAGGGTCGCGGTACTCTTGGTCCTGAATCCAGAAATCAGCGTATGTCACATATCGGTCAAAGATGTTTTGGCCATATTCTGAGTAGGACTCTAAGTAAGCGGTCTGAATCTCTTTACCAATAAACTCGACATAGCGAGGTACTAGGTAACCTTTTAAGAACTCAAGGTATCGTTCTGCGGTTTCCTGTGGGAACTGCTCGCGTTCGATCTGTTGTTCAATGACATAGAATAGGTGTACAGGGTTTGCGGCAACTTCGGTTTGGTCGAAGTTGAATACGCGCGACAAAATCTTAAAGGCGAAGCGGGTTGAAAGCCCAGACATCCCTTCGTCTACACCCGCAAAGTCACGGTACTCTTGGTAGCTTTTTGCTTTCGGGTCGGTGTCTTTCAATGTTTCACCATCATAAACGCGCATTTTCGAGAAAATGGACGAGTTTTCAGGATCTTTTAGGCGCGACAGAATACTGAACTGCGATAGTAGCTCAAGTGTACTTGGTGAACATGGTGCTTTTGACAGCTCGGAATGGTCGAGCAGTTTTTGATAAATTTTAACCTCTTCGGAGACGCGAAGACAGTAAGGAACTTTGACGATATACACCCGATCGAGGAAGGCTTCATTGTTTTTGTTATTGCGGAACGTTTGCCATTCCGATTCATTCGAGTGGGCGAGAATCATGCCGTCAAATGGCAGCGCTGACAGACCTTCAGTACCGTTATAGTTGCCTTCTTGAGTCGCTGTTAATAGTGGGTGTAGAACTTTAATTGGCGCTTTGAACATCTCGACAAATTCCATCAAGCCTTGGTTGGCTCGACATAAAGCGCCTGAATAGCTGTACGCATCAGGATCATTTTGTGAAAAATGCTCAAGCTGTCGGATGTCAACTTTACCGACCAACGATGAGATATCTTGGTTATTTTCATCACCGGGTTCGGTTTTGGCTATCGCGAGTTGATCAAGTATTGACGGTTTTACTTTGACCACTTTAAATTTTGAAATGTCGCCACCAAACTCGTGTAATCGTTTTGCCGCCCACGGTGACATAATGGAACGTAAATAGCGTTTATCGATGCCGTACTCTTTTTTAAGTAAGTCACCGTCTTCGCTGACGTCAAATAGGCAAAATGGATGGTCATTAACTGGGCTGCGTTCGCCGTTGGCTGACAAGACGTAAATCGGAACTTGCTGCATTAACGCTTTGAGTTTTTCTGCGAGTGACGATTTACCACCGCCGACAGGGCCGAGTAAATAAAGAATTTGTTTGCGCTCTTCTAGGCCTTGGGCTGCATGCTTTAGATAAGACACGATTTGCTCAATCGCTTCTTCCATACCATAGAAATCTTTAAACGTTTGGTAACGTGAGATGACTCGGTTGGAGAAAATACGGCTCAAGTGTGGGTCTTGAGCTGTATCAATGAGCTCTGGCTCTCCGATCGCCATCAGCAATCGTTCTGCTGCGTTAGCGTAGGCACTCTTATTGTCTTTACAAAGAGCTAGAAAATCTTGCAGCGATAATTCCTCGTCCTTGGAGGCTTCGTAGCGCGCTTGGAAATGGTCGAAAATACTCATAATGAATTCCCCTCTGAACTTGTCGAACTGACAATAAACCCGCATAGAAAAGCAAATCCTTTCTCATTTAATCCTAGTTGGTTTTTAGAATTCTGCTTAAAAAATATGTGTTTAATTGCAATTTGTGATTGAGAGCGAGTTGTACGATAACGACAATTTTTCTTCTTGGTCGTCACCTATTTAGCTGATCAATTGTTGTGCTTACAACCATGGTCAATTAGGTGATGCTAATTCTGGATTAGTCACTGCTTCTATCGACAATTGGCCATTCAAACTTACTGCCTTATTCGACTTTCTACGTGACAACGCGCCAATTAGATTCAGTTGGAGACAGAAGAAGTGTGGTTAATGTGAAACTTTGTGAGTAATAAGTAGTTGCCCAAAAATGCATTTAACTTCTATATTCAAACACTGAATCGCCAACTTTCGAGCTAGATCATGATTTATTTTTAACCACGAAATATAATATCGTCGATTAATGATTGATCACATAAATAAAACAAGTGAACTGAGTATGTTAAAAAAACTATCGCTAAAAAATAAGCTCGCTATTTCTGCGAGTCTTGCCATAGTCGTCGGGGGACTGTTGGTTGAAGGGCTGTCTTTTCGGGCGGCGCTAGAACGTTTGGATGTGGAGGTGCAACAACGCTTGCAAAGTACCACTTCATCCTATAACCAGTATGTATCAGACTGGATCGTATCTAAAGAACGTTCTTTGACTTCCCTTTCACAAGAATCAAAAAAAGAGGCCATTGTTACTCACTTGCAGCAAGTCAAAAATTCTGCAGGCTTTGACAATGTGTTTCTTGCCTATCCAGATGGCAGTCAAGATAACGCCAATGGTGTTGTATTACCGCCAGGTAATGATGACCCAAGAAAGTGGGGCTGGTACACCAATGCCGTCAAGCAGCCAAGTAAAGTCTTTATGGACAATCCAACGGTTGCGGCTGCGACAGGCGCCAATGTGGTTTCTTTAGGCAAAGCGCTCAACCTACACGGACAGCAAGTTGTGCTAGGGGCCGATGTTGAAATTACTGACATTGTTGGTGGAATCGAAAAAGTTATTTTACCAGGCGATGGCTACATGTTTATCGCCAACCAACAAGGCAATATCTATGTTCACCAGAATACCAAGCTGCTGAATCAGCCTATAAGTGAGTTGGGTTTAACGGTTTCGACAATTAAGCAAGCGGCTTCAAGTGGCGAAGATATCTATGTTGATGTGTTAGGACATGAATCTGTTGTTTATGCTGAAAACATTGGTGATACAGGCTTAATAACGGTTGTGGTTGTTGATTATCAATCGTTGGTTTCGCCGATATTTAGCGCGGTTTGGGGCCAGCTATTGGTTACGGGTGTCGTCGTGATCATCTGTATTTTGTTGTTCAATCTGCTTTGTAACATCTTATTCCGTCCGTTAAATAACGTTTCTTCGGCACTTGAGCAGATCGCGAATGGTAGTGGTGACTTAACCCAACGTATCGAGGTTGAGTCGAACGATGAAGTGGGAAAACTTGCCCATAACTTCAATACTTTTGTTGATAGTTTACAGCAACTGATAGGCCATGTGCGTGAGCAATCTTATCAGCTCAACCAGCAGTCTGAGTTGAGTACCAGTCGCGCACAAGGTGCCGTGGATGAAATCAATCATCAGCAACAAGAAATTACCATGGTCGCAACGGCCGTTACTGAGCTTGCCAGTGCGACCCAAGAGATCGCTTCTCATGCCGAGCGTACCGCGCAAGCGGCGCATGACTCAACGTCAAGTACTGATAACGGCCGCACATTGGTTGAGCAAACGAAAGGGTCGATAAACAAATTAGCCAGTGAGCTTCAAAGTGCGAGCGACGTTGTCGGTGAGCTTGAGCGACATGGCCAAGAGATTTCGAGCGTACTATCAACGATTCAAGGGATTGCTGAGCAAACCAATTTACTGGCGCTTAACGCTGCCATTGAAGCGGCGCGTGCAGGTGAGCAAGGTCGAGGCTTTGCGGTTGTGGCGGATGAAGTGCGAGTGCTATCGCAACGAACACACTCATCGACTGAAGAGATCAACAAAACCATTGCAGTACTGCAAGATACTACGGCACGTGCGGTTTCTATTATGAGTAATAGTGCAGAACTGGCGAATCATTCGGTGACTGATGCGGATCGCGCAGCCAGTGCATTGGCTGAAATTAGTTCGGCGGTGACTTTGATTAGTGATATGGCAACGCAAATTGCAACTGCGGCAGAAGAGCAAACTCATGTGACGAGCGAAATTACCCAGAACATTACGTCGATTAAAGATGTTGCCGACCAATTGGTCGTCGGTGCCAATGAAAGTTCTGAAGGGGCTCAACAAGTCAAGAGTCAAGCGGAGGCATTAAGCGCCAAAGTGGCGACGTTTAAGCTCTCTTGATGCTAACGCCTCGGTTAATATTGAGAGTGATATATTAATATTGAAGGCTATATAAACAACGGGGCCAAAATGGCCCCGTTCTGTTATCGCTCTAGATTATTAAGCGTTAAAGATTTGCTTTAGCTCATTAGCACACAAATGGTACTGTCTTGGGCAGTTGCGCCATGTTGACAGCATACGTCGGTATTTGTCTAACATTGGCATTTGTGCGTTAAAGTGATGATCGCCTTTGCTAAATTGTGGATATAGGCCTTCTGAATCGATCAGGAAGCGGACATAATTGACAAGTTGAGCCTCAGAGGCGATATCAAAACCGAGGAAAGACAGACGACGTTGGTCTACTTCTTTTTGCTCTTGCTCAGCGAGCATTTTGGTGGATTCTTGCATCGCATGATACATTTCCATGATGTCGATTACTTCACGACATTCAGCTTCAATTAAACAGCCAAAGTCTTTATTGAATTCGCTCATTTGTAGTTCATAGCCACGTTCAACAATGGTCTGTAAACGCTGGTATTTTGCCGCGTTTTCTGGGTCCATTTGTGACATTAAGTAATACTGATTAGATAAAATCAGACGTTGAGCGTTAGTCATTTCCATAGTGGCCTCACTAATACAATCTAATACATTTTTAATGTGCTTAGGTTATCGTTTCTTTGCGCATTGAAACATGATCTCAACACCTATTTAATATGAAAAGCACACCAAGATAGCACGTTTTTTCAGTCGTCTTTATGATAGTGATTATAGATGTAATCGCGATCAGAAAAGACACGAAGTAGTTCGGGTTTGAACACGGTCAGCATTGCTATCGCCATGCCATTGAGCAGCCCCTCGGGAAACGCAAGTAGAGGCGTGAACAGTAGATAATTGTCAAAAATGGTTGGCCAATCAAGATCGGTGGCCAGAAGGTAATAGCCTGAATTGATCAGTAGATGTAAGGTACCCGTCAGCGATCCATTAAGAAAACCCGCGACAAAAATAAACACAAAGATGTTTCGTGGTAAGTAGTGGTAACTAAGCAGAAAAATGGCGTAACTTATAGCAATGGGGAGCAGCGCTGAAAAAACCAAAAATTGGGGAAGAGCAGTCCATGCTAATGAACCAAATAGGGTCATCAACAGCACAATGGCAATGGACAAAGCAAACGCACTGCGCCATCCGTACATCAAGGTAAGTGCCGTTAAGCCGAGAAAATGTATCGAGAGGTTTTCTTTAACGCCAGCCTCAGCTGACCACAGCACCGAAAATATCAAGATGGTGGCGAAGGTAATGTGCTGAAAAGTGCGTTCTGTTTTCAGCTTAGTCAGTAGAACTTGAGTGAGGTCGCGCCAAGAAAGTACAACCGCAAGCAACACCACGATTAAGCAAAATAAACCATTAAGACTCACACAGACCTCAAAAAAAAATACCAACTCGACGTTGGTATTTTTTACGACTTTGTTACCTTTTGGTATCAGTATTTTACATTAGAGTGATATTGATCGAGTATTGACACGATATGGTCCATCGACTCTTTTGATGGTGGATTGACACCCTCTAGTGGATATTCGACACCGAGCGCTTCCCATTTATGCGCGCCAAGCTTGTGGTATGGTAAAAGCTCAACCTTCTCAATGTTGTCCATATCCTTGATAAAATCACCCAACATGTGCACGGCTTGATCATCATCGGTATACCCAGGCACAACGACGTAACGGATCCAGGTTTTTTGGCCTATCTTATGTAGATAACGGGCAAAATCCAGTGTTCGCTTGTTCGATACGCCGATGAAGTCATGGTGTATCTCATCGTTCATATGTTTGAGATCTAGCATCACAAGATCGGTTGCAGCGAGTACTTCATCAACAACGTCAGTGTGTTTACGAATATAGCCATTGGTATCAAGACAAGTGTGGATACCTTCGGCTTGTGCTGCACGGAAAAAATCACGCACAAACTCAGGTTGTAACATCGCTTCACCGCCGGAGCAGGTGATGCCGCCACCAGAGGCTTTCATAAAGTGGCGATAAGACTTAGCCTCGCGAATGATCTCTTCAACGGTCACTTCTTTGCCGCTATGAGTATCCCAAGTATCTCGATTGTGGCAATACATACAACGCATTAGACAGCCTTGCATAAACACAATAAAGCGAATTCCAGGTCCGTCTACCGTTCCGCATGATTCAAAAGAATGAATTCGACCAGTTGTTGACATGTGCTCATCTCGTCTTAGTTATTTGTCCGTTATTTTATTACAAAAGGTAGGGATAAAATAGGTTTTCTCGGTTTCGTCACAAAGAAAACAGCAATTGGGGAAAAGTGAGTTTATTTGCTAAAATTATGTTATAAAAATGTACAAACAATATAAATAATTATAGCGAATGACGTTCGCCGTCTGGCAAGGTGTTAAACATCTGATTGTTGCTAAAGGACTTTTAATATGGATATGCTTGCGCTTTCGCAAAAACAGAAGGTGACTCTGTTTTTGCTTGTACTTACGATAGGATTTGCTTCACTCGCCTTTTTTACCTCTGATCGATTGTCTCAAATGAAAAGTCACTACCACAGTAGTGCTGAGATAGCCGCAGGCTCTTTGTCTATATACCAAACGCAAAGCCATATCTTGGCCTTGGGGGGCGAACTAGATAGCATGACTGGAGCTAAGGTTCCAGCGACACTAGCCCGTATTGATGACATCGTCGTATCGATTGGTAAAGACTCACAGTTTCTGAGCCAAGTAGGGTTAGTCTCTCAAGCTGAGCAACTTACGCAAAGTGTGCTTGACTTCAAAGATGCGGTATCACCTTGGCTATCGATGAAGCAAGAGCTCGGTTTTAATATTGACGAAGGTAAGCTTGGCCAAATGAAGCAATTGGCCGCGACGATTGAACAAAAAATCGCTGAAACAGGCATGGTGACACTCAATTCAGACTTCCAAGCCATGGTTAAGGCTCAGCAGAACTACTTGTTGCAGCCAACAGAAGAGAACTTAAAACTGTTTAATCGAGCTATGGGGGCGTTTGAAAGTATGTCAAACGTCTACGCGATGCTTGATCTTTATGAACAAGAGATTGAACAGTATAAACAAACCTTTGTTGGTGTCAGTGAGTTATCAAAGCAGTTAAACGCTATCGAACAACAAGTGAACTCTACCAAAGTTAATATGACGCAATTGATTGGTTCGATTACTTCGGATCTTGGCGGGATCAGTGCTCGCTATCAAAATGTGGCGGAAAATACCTCTCAGCAAACCTTGTGGTCAATTCTGGTTGCCTGCGTAATTTTGGCCGTGTTTACTATTACTATTTCAGCGTTACAGAGCGCGTCTTTATCTCGCTCGTTAAATCGCACCAAAGAGATTTTGTACAGTTTGTCTACTGGCGATCTTTCTCAACGTATGGTTCAGAGCCAAAATCCCAATGATGAGTTCAACCAGTTGGCTACGAGCAT
This sequence comes from Vibrio sp. NH-UV-68, assembly GCF_042940635.1. Lineage (NCBI taxonomy): Bacteria > Pseudomonadati > Pseudomonadota > Gammaproteobacteria > Vibrionales > Vibrionaceae > Vibrio > Vibrio sp. NH-UV-68. Next base: position 1,939,772 of record NZ_CP134975.1, on the reverse strand, counting down.
TAATCAAGGATGTGAAAATCTCGGCGAGTTGGTCTCTGGTGTGCAAAATAGCAGTTTAGCTTTGTCGAGTAATGCGGCAGAGCTCAATCAAGGCCTAGATAGACTCGCTCATAACCAATCGGAAGTGTTGGGGCAAACTCAACTGTTAGCTTCTGCGACAGAAGAAGTCAGCGTGACTACGCAAGAGGTATCCAATTCGCTTGAATTTGTTGCAGAGATCAGTCGTTCGTCGACTCATGCGGCAGAAGAGGGGGCGAAAGTGATTGGTTCCGCTATTAGCTCTTTAGAAGAGGTTGGATCTATTATGACCTCAGCGGCTGGCCACATCAATCAGTTAGAAGAAGCCTCATCTAAAGTCGATTCGGTGATGGATATCATCAATGGCATTGCAGAACAAACTAACTTACTTGCGTTGAATGCGGCGATAGAAGCGGCGCGTGCAGGTGAGCAAGGACGCGGCTTTGCCGTGGTTGCCGATGAAGTGCGTAGTTTGGCGGTGAGAACGGTCGATGCGGTATCGGAAATCTCTGGGACCATCGATACGATGAAAAAAGAGAGCGCCGAAGTGATTCAGTATATCGGTCAATCAGAGTCTTCGATGAAGACAGGACGTGAACGCGGTCAACAAGCCATGGATGCGCTAAAACTCATCACAGAAAAAGCCGATGAAGCGTCTCATCAAACGGAAGTTATTTTTACCTCGATTAAAGAGCTCGCCACGACCAGTCAATCGATGGCAGACAACATGACACAGATCTCGTCGGCAATGAAAGAACTTGAAGAAAATAACGAACAGTTACGAAATGTCAGTGGGGTGGTAGAGCAGCGGTCTGACAGCCTCAACCAAGACTGTCAGAAGTTCACCATCTAGGCTGGTTTAGAAGAAAGCATAAAGAGCCAAGGCGCCAGTTCCGTATATTGATTCTTGCGCTTCTTTGTAATCAGGTGTTTTGGCTGTCGCAGAAAGTGTTGCGCCAAAACTTTGGTTATACCAAGCAAAACCCGCAACGGCACTCGCTTGAGTCTTGTCTAAGTTCACATTGTAAATATTTGGGTCTTCGCTCTGGCTGATGGCGTACTTATTGACACCTGAACGTTCACCTTCGATGGTGATATCATTAAAGCGATAACGTGCCTCAATCCCGGTAAAGACAAACCACCCGCCTTGGGAGCCTGCTAACATGCTGGCTCTAAAAGGGTTTTCATTATCAATATTTGCAGCGCCCATGCTGCCACCTAAATCAGCCCCCCAACGGAACATGAGTCCAGTTGAAACATCACTGCGGAAATTACCAGCGTTAAGCTCAGAAACATTGGATATTTCCCAATCGGTATTGGCAATTGAGCGCTGACGCCACAAATTGAAGTGGCTTAAGTAGCCGATGCTGGCGACGAACTTATCGTCAATTTGGTATGCCCAGCCTTGTGGTTCATCTGAACCAGTAATTCCATGTACGATATCTTGAGCTTGGTCTGCTAAGGAGCTTTCGCCTGTCGTGCCTAGCGTCAGATTAAACCGCTGTGCTTGCTGTGGATTGAGGCTGATATAGTTGAATTCAGTATGCAGGAACCCAGCATATGGTCGGTCGTTAGCCAGTGGCGCCGTTGCTTCGATATCGGATGGTGTGTACATCTTGTGGCCAAGAACAAATTCAAATTTATCCAACGATGCAGCCCCCCAGAAAGAGAGACTGAGCGGTTCAAATAATCGATATGGAGTGATAGATCCAGTCGCGTAGCTTAAAAATAATCCATTGGTGTAATCTTGATCGACGCCAAATATGCCATCGTTATCGATAGAAAAAGAAACGGTGGATTTGTCAGACGCAACACTTGCAGCGGAGGCAAGTAATAGCGGCAAAATATAGATGTGGTTCGACTTCATAATACTACGCTTAACTCAATTAGATAGTTGATAATACAAGATTAATTGAATTAGATGGTAGCGAGTTATCTAGCAGTGAAGGGGATTTGTGCAGTAAGTCGACTAAATTAGGTCGGTTGTTAGGTAAAAATAATAAAGCCCCGCTTTGAGCGGGGCTTTGTCAATCATTTAAACCGAGATTATAGAGACTCAGTAAATGTACGTGCGATTACGTCAGCTTGTTGCTCTGCAGTTAGAGAGTTGAAGCGAACAGCGTAACCTGAAACACGGATTGTTAACTGAGGGTATTTCTCAGGGTGCTTAACAGCGTCTTCTAGAGTGTCACGGTTAAGAACGTTAACGTTAAGGTGTTGACCACCTTCGATGCCAGCTTCGTGGTGGAAGTAACCATCCATTAGACCTGCAAGGTTAGCACGTTGTGAGCCTTCATCTTTACCTAAAGCATTAGGTACGATAGAGAAGGTGTAAGAAATACCATCTTGTGCATCAGCGAACGGTAGTTTAGCCACTGAAGTTAGTGACGCTACCGCGCCTTTCTCATCACGACCGTGCATTGGGTTTGCACCAGGAGCGAAAGGAGCACCAGCACGACGACCATCTGGAGTGTTACCCGTTTTCTTGCCGTATACCACGTTCGAAGTGATAGTCAGGATAGACTGAGTAGGGATAGCGTCACGGTACATCTTAAGCTTACGGATTTTACCCATGAAAGTAGAAACAAGTTCACATGCGATATCATCTACACGAGCGTCATTGTTACCAAATTTAGGGTAATCGCCTTCGATAACGAAATCAGTTGCAATACCGTCTTCATCACGAACAGGTTTAACCGTTGCATATTTGATTGCAGACAGTGAGTCAGCAGCAACAGAAAGACCAGCAATACCACAAGCCATAGTACGACGAACATCACGATCGTGCAGAGCCATCAGAGACGCTTCGTAGCTGTACTTGTCGTGCATGTAGTGGATGCTGTTCAATGCAGTAACGTATTGCTTAGCTAGCCAATCCATGAATGTATCTAGACGAGCCATTACGTCTTCGTAGTTTAGAACCTCGTCAGTGACCTTGTCGCCAACTGGGCCAACTTGCATCTTAAGCTTCTCATCAACACCACCGTTGATTGCGTAAAGCATTGTCTTAGCAAGGTTCGCACGAGCGCCAAAGAACTGCATTTGCTTACCGACAATCATTGGAGATACACAACATGCGATTGCGTAGTCATCAGATTGTAGATCAGGACGCATTAGGTCGTCATTTTCGTACTGGATAGAAGAAGTATCGATAGACACTTTCGCACAGAACTTCTTAAAGCCTTCAGGAAGCTGTTCAGACCAAAGCACGGTAATGTTTGGCTCTGGAGAAGGTCCCATGGTGTATAGGCTGTTTAGGAAACGGAAGTTAGTACGTGATACTAATGTACGACCGTCAACACCCATACCACCCATTGACTCAGTTGCCCAAATTGGGTCGCCAGAGAAAAGCTCGTCATATTCAGGAGTACGTAGGAAACGAACCATACGTAGCTTCATGACAAAATGGTCAATCATTTCTTGAGCTTCAACTTCGGTGATCTTGCCAGCAGCGATATCACGTTCGATGAAGATATCTAGGAACGTAGAAGTACGACCTAGAGACATAGCGGCACCATTTTGTGACTTAACAGCAGCAAGGTAGCCGAAGTAAGTCCATTGGATCGCTTCTTGAGCAGTTTGAGCAGGCTCAGAGATGTCAAAACCGTATTTAGCGGCCATTTGTTTGATTTGACCAAGTGCACGATGTTGCTCTGCGATTTCTTCGCGAAGTTGCATCGTTGCCGTTAGGTCTTCACCATTTTCGAAACGTTCTTGAAGAGAAGTGAACTGAGCCAGCTTGTCCTTCATTAGGTAATCAATACCGTACAGTGCAACACGACGGTAGTCACCGATAATACGGCCACGGCCATACGCATCAGGAAGACCAGTCAGAACACCAGATTTACGACATTTCAAGATATCAGGCGTGTAGATATCGAATACGCCAGCGTTATGAGTTTTACGATATTCAGTGTAGATTTTAGAGATGCTTGGATCGAGTTCACGGTTGTATGCTTTACATGAACCTTCAACCATACGGATACCACCATTAGGGATGATAGCGCGCTTAAGTGGTTTCTCAGTTTGAAGACCTACGATGGTTTCTAGATCTTTCTCAATGTAGCCTGCATCGTGAGCAGTGATGGTAGAGATAACATCAGTATCAAAATCTACAGGTGCTTTAGTCGCGTTTTCCTGTTTGATACCTTCCATTACCTTAGCCCAAAGCACGTTAGTTGCTTCAGTGCCTTCAGAAACTAGGAAAGATTCATCGCCTTCATATGGCGTATAGTTCTTTTGAATGAAATCACGAACGTTTACTTCGTTTTGCCAATCACCTTCAGCAAAACCTTCCCAAGCTTTAGCAAATTGCTCTGCCATGACATACCTACCTTTTTAGTAGAAAAAACACGTACCTAATCAAACCGTTGAGTTAGTTAGACCCTCGAAAATTGAGGCGGTACACTCTTATGAATAACAATATGTATAGTCTTTAATTTCGGTTATCGATAGTGAGAACAAACTATAAATATTGTGACTGTATTTATTAGCTTAGATAACAGAGTAAACTAAAAAATTTTTATAAACCTTAAACTAAATCAATAAATGCACTTTTTGCTAAAATTTTTTGAAATAAATCCCTTGATACTAAAAAAAAGTTGAGGACCAAAGCGATCCTCAACTTTTTGAGTCACTTATAGGAAGGCTGGAATGCCGTATTGACCTTCAAGCATACCCACCGCAAGCATTGCTACTAAACAGATAACAAATACACCGACTGGAATAATGATTTTATCTGCGAAAGATAAGCGGGAAGCGCGTTCTTTGTCACCAATTAAGCCATTGTTGTCTAGGAACATAGTAAGTGCCCATGCAAGTACAGGGTTAGCTACAACGGATGCAAAGATACAAATACCAGCTGCCTGTGAATCTCTTGTTTCTTTAACCATCTGCATACCAGCTTCAAGCAGCGGTAAGAAGACACCGACCAGAAGAGCGACACGCATTACAGGAGGCCACACCGCGACATCCATTGGGAAGCCCAAAATAGCCACGATGATACACAGTGAACCAAGCAAAATCGCGCCCGCAGGAATAGGTCGTTTCGCGATCGCTGCAGGGATCATGTAGGTCCCCCAAGAAGAAGTGATGTTACCACCACCTACAGCAGTACCGACCATTTGACGAATAGAACACATGGTCATGGTGTCATCGACATCCATCAGAACTTTTTCAGTCTTACGTGGGTAGTTCAGCTCTTGGAAAATACGGTGACCAAGGAAGTCTGGAGACCACATTGCAACTGCCAGAATAGCAAATGGTAAAGAGGCAATAAAGTGCTGCAGATTTGGAAGACCAAGCATCCAGCCTTGCTCTGTGCTACCCCACCAATAAACAGGGTTAAGGTTTGGAAGCCCCATTTCGGTTTCAAAGGTGAGGTCAAAACCAGCACCTAGGCCAAGCGCAAGAATAAGACCCGTGATCGCACAGACAGGAATCGCCAGCCAACGCTTATTCACTTTGGCTAAGTAAGCATATACGGCGATGTTGATGCCCAATACCACGAGGCCAACATAACCCATACTACCGGCGGCAACTTCGGTTGACTGCAAGCCTACTGCCCAATCTTGAATTGAACCAATCTGGCTCATCGTCCCAGTAAAACCTAAGAAGATCAATAAGCCGCCAGCGGTACCTTGAGACGTAAGATTAACGAGTTTGGAACCGCCTTTGAAGTAGCTTAACAACAAACCAAACACACCGAGCAAAATGGCTAGAGCTAAAGGGTGGGCGCCTGCAAGTGCGATAGAGCCGATAAGCGGAATCATTGGACCGTGGTTACCAGCAAGGTTTGCTCGCGGGTTAATAAATCCTGAAGCAAGGATACAGAATAGCAATGCTGGGATTAGCATTTCTACTCGTGCGACCTCGATAGCGAATTCTTTGCCTAAGTTAACGTGGTCCCATGCTGCAGTGAGACCATCAGCCCAAGACATCATGACCGCCGAGTACATGGCGATAATACCAATGGTACCCGCCAGTGCTGGCACGAGATCTTCAAGCTCAAAACGGAAATCACGACCTGGTAGGTTCAATCCGAAGCGACGTGGCTTCATGATTTGTAGTTCGTGGTCTAGATAGTCTGAACGGTTTGCAAACTCAGAAGCTGGGCGGTGAAGCTCTTGATAGCTCTTGTTTTCGATATCCGAATCAGAGTGCGGTTGTTTTACTGCGTCTGACATAGATTCCTCATATTCAAAAATGTTAATAATTCATCAAAGAACGACCCGATTGTTATTGTGTGTCGGTCATTCAGTAAAAACCTGGTCCTAGTATCGCTTCCTGCAGTTGACTCTGGTCTGCCTTGATTAGCCTTACCTTACCCTTTTGTAGCGCAATGTCCATGTGCTAGAGCATAGAGGATTGAAAGACAAAAAGAGAGGCTATTGAGGCTTTTATCTCTTGGCCGAGTTTAACGTGCTAACCCTAAGGAGTGATTGATTTAGATCACTTTATGAAAGGTTGTGAAAGAAAACTACACAACAATCTATTTACAGGTTAAACAAGGCGATATCCGGTGAAACAAATTTTCAAATTGTTTATTTAATTAGCGATATTCAATGTGTTACCTCGGTAATTGTTAGGTAGTGACTACCTTGATTGAGTGAGATCTTGTTTTTATAAAAATGTTAATACAGAGGTTGGGGGGATAATTTGCTGTTAAAAAGGTTTTATGCGAGATATAGAGCTTTTTTGACTGTTTAATGCATTATTACTCATATTAATTGGCTATATATTGCTGATTTATAGGTTAATAATTTGTTGCATGTTGGGCGGTGGAGTGCTAATTTGTATCGCAATGTGGGTGGAACCCAACAGAAACCAATCGGTATATGCGAGTGATTGGGCATAATAAAGACAGGGAGTAATAGCGCATGAAAGATGTACCAGCGCTGGACATAAAAGAACTGCATAAAACATTTGGACAAAATGAAGTTTTAAAGGGCATCTCATTAGAAGCCCACAAAGGGGACGTAATTTCCATTATCGGTTCATCCGGTTCTGGTAAAAGCACTTTTCTAAGATGTATTAATCTACTCGAAACGCCAACCGCTGGAGAAATTTGGGTCGATGGTGAATTGATTCAAATGAAAAACAATCGCCAAGGCGAAGCCGTTCCTGCCAATGAAAAGCAAGTACAACGCATCCGTTCTCGTTTGGCGATGGTATTCCAAGGTTTTAATCTTTGGTCGCACATGACGGTGCTAGAAAACGTCATCGAAGCACCAGTACACGTTCTTGGTGTGCCGAAAGCCCAAGCTATAGAAAACGCCGAAGTATTGCTGAAAAAAGTCGGCTTGTATGAGCGTAAAGACTACTACCCAGGCCACCTTTCTGGCGGGCAACAGCAGCGTGCTGCTATCGCTCGCGCACTCGCTGTCGACCCTGAAGTGATGTTATTTGATGAACCAACCTCTGCCCTTGACCCCGAACTCGTGGGTGAGGTGTTAGGCGTTATGCGCGATCTAGCAGAAGAAGGACGCACCATGCTTGTGGTTACCCATGAAATGGCGTTTGCTCGTGACGTCTCAAACCATGTAATGTTTTTGCATCAAGGATTAGTAGAAGAGCAAGGTGATCCTGCGAAACTATTTACTAACCCTGATTCAGAGCGCTTGCAACAGTTTATCTCTTCGATTTATTAATCGCCGCAGTGCGGCAAACACAACAACTAAGCTAAAATAAAAAATCCCAATCACAGGAGTATGGAAATGAAAAAGTGGTTATTAGCAGCAACTTTGGCGGCAACAGCTGCATCAGGTGTCGCTCAAGCGAAAGAATGGAAAACAGTTCGCTTTGGTATTGAAGGTGCATATCCTCCGTTTAGCTGGACAGAGGCCGACGGCTCTTTGAAAGGCTTCGATGTTGATATGGCGAACGCTTTGTGTCAGGAAATGAAAGTGGAATGTAAGATCGTCCCACAAGACTGGGATGGCATTATCCCTTCACTTCTTGCGCGCAAGTACGATGCGATCATCGCAGCAATGTCTATCACTGAAGAGCGCAAGAAAAAAGTCGACTTCACTGGTAAGTATGCTCAGATCCCTAACAAATTCATCGCTAAAAAAGGCGCTGGCCTTGATTTTGACAACTTAGACGGTCAAAAAATTGCGGTTCAACGTGCCACTACGCACGACAAATACCTGACTGATAACTACGGCGATAAAGTAGAAATCGTTCGTTACGGCTCTTTCGATGAAGCTTACCTAGATCTTGCAAACGGTCGTGTTGTCGCTGTTTTGGGTGATGCTTCTGCGTTAGAAGAAGGCGTACTGAATAAAGACGGTGGTGAAGGTTATGAGTTTGTTGGCCCTGCACTGATGGATCCGAAGTGGTTTGGCGAAGGTATGGGTATTGCTGTACGTAAGCAAGACAAAGACCTAACTCAAAAGCTAGATGCAGCTATCGTTTCTCTGCGTGAGAAAGGTGTTTACCAAGAAATCGCAGCGAAATACTTTAAATACGACGTTTACGGCCAGTAAGCGTTGTTAAGCGGTCGTTGGCTCTTGTTCCGAGGAGTAGTAGTCAACGACCGATTTTATAAAGTTTAGGGATCAGGAACTTACCTATGCTGGATCTACAAGGATATGAAGCCTCGATTTTAAAAGGGGCCGTAGTCACCATTGAAGTCGCGTTATTATCATTAATACTCGCGATGATTTTAGGCATGCTTGGTGCGTTAGCCAAGATGGCTCCGTATCGCTGGGCCAGAGCCATTGCGACACTCTATACCACAGTGATTCGTGGTATTCCCGATTTAGTTCTTATGATGCTGATTTTCTTCGGCGGACAAATCCTGCTTAACAATAGTTTATATGCAATTAATGAAACTCTGAATGAGTGGTTTGCCTCTAGCGATCCTAGTCATGAATGGACGTCATATTTACCTGATTACATCGACGTGAGCCCATTTATTGCAGGTGTTCTCACCATAGGTTTTATCTTTGGTGCCTACATGGCAGAAACCTTCCGTGGTGCAATTATGGCAGTGGACAAAGGTGAACTCGAAGCTGCCAAAGCATACGGCATGAGCTCGGTAATGGCGTTTAGACGTATTTTGTTACCGCAAATGGTTCGCCACGCATTGCCTGGTTTTGGTAACAACTGGCTTGTTTTGCTCAAGACAACAGCGCTTGTCTCGATCATCGGTCTTGAAGATATGGTACGAGTGAGCTCTCTTGCAGCAGGTTCAACCAAGATGCCGTTTACCTTCTACATGGCCGTTGCGATTATTTTTCTGTTCTTTACCAGTGTTTCAACTGGCTTTTTGAAGATCATCGAACGCAAATTCAGTATTCACGCGAGGTAAAAGGATGGACTTTTCGTTAATTGTTGAAAGTTTACCAATCTATTTAGAGGGTCTTTGGACCACCGTTTGGCTCGTGTCACTGGCACTGGTGATTGGTCTTTTTGTTGCGATTCCTTTGGGCGTTGCCCGTAACAGTGATAACTATCTGCTTAATGGGCCTAGCTGGGCGTTTATATACTTTTTCCGCGGCACGCCACTTTTAGTCCAGCTTTATTTGATCTATTACGGTATGGACCAGTTTATTGCGGTCAAAGGTACCTTGTGGGAGCATGCTTGGTTCTGTGCCTTAGTGGCTTTTGTGCTTAATACTTCCGCTTATACCGCAGAGATCATTCGTGGTGCAATCAACGGTTTACCAAAAGGTGAAGTGGAAGCTGCCAAAGCTTATGGCATGAGTGCGTTTATGACGTACCGTCGTGTTATTTTGCCAAGTGCGTTACGTCGCGCATTACCTGCTTACAGTAATGAAGTGATTTTCATGCTGCATGGTAGTGCGGTTGCAGGGATTGTGACCATTGCCGATCTAACGGGTGCCGCACGTCTGGTCAATTCACGCTACTACGCACCGTTTGAATCCTTCTTAACGGCAGGCCTGTTCTACATGGGACTGACATTTATTATTCTGATGTGTTTTAAAGCAGCAGAAAAACGTTTCCTAGCCTATTTAAGACCATTAAGTTAAGTCATCGAAATACAAAAAAGGCTTCCCGCGGGAAGCCTTTTTACTTTTCTAAATTGAGAATACTCAATATCAGCTTAAGATAATCAGTATCGTACCGGCTAAGGTCATCAGTATATTGGCGATGGCGTAGGTGCCCGCATAACCAAGCGCCGGAATGGTTGATTTCGCATAGTCATTGACGATATCCATCGCAGGAGCGCAAGTCCGTGCGCCAATGATGGCGCCAAACAGCAGTGCGCGGTTCATTTTTAATAGGTAAGCGCCAACTAGGTAAGCGACGACGACTGGCACCACACTGACTAAAAACGCCAAACCAATGACCTGTGGGCCAACCTGTGACAGGTGGTCAAACATTTTTCCACCCGCACTTAAGCCGATTCCGACCATAAAGAACATCAAGCCAAGATCTTTGACCATGTTCAGTGCCCCTTGGGGAACATAGCCAAATGTAGGGTGATTCGCGCGTAAAAACCCCAGTGTGATTCCGGACAGAAGTAGGCCGACAGCATTACCTAAACCGAAGGACACTTGACCAAATGTCATGGTAATTAAACCAAACAGCACACCGAGGATGAAAAAACTACAGAAGGCCAGTAAATCCGCCATTTGACTGTGAATCGAGATAAAACCGATCTTCTCAGCGAGACCATGAACTCGACTCTTTTCGCCACTAACTTGCAGTACATCCCCTTTGGCCAACACGATATCTAGGTCCATCGGCATTTCAATTTGTGCACGAACAACACGGTTAAGGAAACAGCCATACTCTGATAAGTTGAGATCAGAGAGACGCTTTCCAGCAATCGCGTCACTTTTTACTACGATCTCTTCTTCTGCGATTCGTAGGTCAAGTAAGTTTCGGTCAAACACTTCTTTACCATTACGAAAGCTTGGGTCGAGGCGAGCGTGGCTATCAGGAAAGCCAACGAGGGCAATTTCGTCGCCCTCTTGTAATATGGCGTCACCGTCTGGGTGGGCTAAAATACCGTTGCGGCGGATACGCTCGATGTAACACCCAGTCTGACGATAGATCCCCAGCTCGCGTAGGTTCTTGCCATCTGTCCAGTTAATCAGCTCTTGTCCGACGCGATAAGCACGAATAATGGGGAGGTAAACTTTACGCTGCCCAGAGCTGCCAAGCCCCCGTTCTTTAGCTATTTGCTGCGCAGAATCTGACAAATTCTGTTTTTGTAGTTTAGGCAGTAGCTTTGCAAACATAATCATACTAATAAGGCCAATCAGATAGGCCATAGCATAACCGACCGAAAGGTTTTCAATTACCTGCTCAAATGCCATATTGCGTGGGATTGTAGCTAAACCTGAGTTCAGGGCATCTTGGGCTCCCACTAATACCGGAGTTGAGGTGAGTGCACCCGCCATCATTCCAGCCGAAAGACCAAAATCGAGCCCAAGGTAGTGGGACGAAAAGTAGGTAATTGACAAGGCCGTAACGAGTACCACCAGGCTTAAAATAAAGTAGTGTTTTCCATCTCGGAAAAAGATACCAAAGAAGTTTGGTCCCGCTTCAATGCCTACACAGTAGATAAATAGCATGAAACCAATAGTGAGAGCGTCCGCATTAAAGGTGAAGCCAAGGTGGCCCATAATTAATGAGGTAATTAGGACTCCGATTGAGTTACCTAACTGTAGGCTTCCAAAGCGGATCTTGCCGATCGCTAAACCAATAGCAAGCACGACAAAAATGAGCAAAATGGGGTTTTGTTCTAGCAAAAGTACTACGTCAATATTCACGGGCGATTCTTGTATTGCGGCCGAGGGTGGTTGTATGCGCGAATTGTATCTGAATATGACTAAAAAATAAGTGAAATATTTTATATTTTACTATTAGTTTACACAGGGTGTCGTTAACCGTTGACTATTCTATTAGTTTTATAAGGTTTCAGCGTTGCGAGAGGCAGCCAATCAAGCGCGGATTGGGCGAGTCTAGTGAGTCGTTTAGTCATCCCGATCACGACAATTTCTTCTAAGAAGTTGCTCTTAAATGAGCTTTTTACATCGATACCACTTCCATTTCGTTATTTTGCATTCAGCAAGTTGGGACACTTTTTAACGCTAAAGCTATGGAACAATTCTCATCATAACTGGTGGAGAGCAGTCATCGCCTTTTTTGTCAAAGATGAAGATTGAGCGCTATAAAAAGTAAGGGAGAGATTGTGAAAACAAATTTACTCGTGGCTATGTCTGTAGTGATGTCATTGATATCAAGTGACATTTTAGCTGCAAGACAAGGACTGTCAGGAAGTGTTGGGGCCGTAGCTATTTACAATGAAATTCAAAGTAACCTAAACACTGGAGATGACAATAGACTTTCATCACTAAACCATGAGGGGAATCGCGTAGTAACTAGCAACCTTATTCCGTTAGGTCAGGTTCGTTATCAAATCAATGATCATCAAATATTTGTTGGTCAAAATGAGGATACTTTTGTTCGAGGCGTGCTTGCTCTCGAAATTGGCTATACAAATCAATGGAACAGCGCATCATCGCTGACCGTCGCAGTCGCGCCAACATTAGTCACGGGAGAAGTATGGGCTAACCCGTATTTACTTAATAACGCAAGAGAGAAAACCGATATCAAGGGTAATGTATATCGGTTGAAATTCGAACACCACTACATGTCGTTGAATCTAGCTTATTATGACCGGGAGGTTGGAAGAGAAATGACACCAAATAGCTTACTCAATCGAGATGGCAATGGTTATTTTTCCAACATTTCATTCCCCATTCCCTTTTCAGCCGATGTTTTCATTGAACCAAGCCTTTTTTATCAAATAGACAGTGCACAAGGTAAAGCCAATGCGTTCGATAAATTAGGTGTAGGGCTAAGCGCGACATTATTTGTCCATCCTTATACTTTCGTCATTGATAGTCGACTTTCGACCAGTGAATACGATGCGAAGCATCCCATCTTCGAAAAAATCAGGGAGGAAGATAGGTTTCACTTAAGTCTGTCATTCGAAGAGGTAAACATTTTGGGATTTGATCAAGTCAGTTTTGTTAGTCAGTTGGCTTATGAGCAGTCACAGTCAAACATTGCGTTTTACAATCAGCAAGAGTTCACTATTCTTTTGGGCGGCTTGTATCGTTTTTAATCTATTGTGGAAGAGTGATTATTAATATGAGAATCATAAAGTTAGAGTCGTTAATGGTTTTCTTGGTTCTCCTGTGTTGGAGTGAAGTGTCTTTGGCGAATGTGACTGAGCAGCGGCTGAGTTTTGAACATGACGGCTACACACTTAGTGCTTATTTCAAATCGCCGAGTGACGCACACAAGGTTAAAGGCGTGGTGTTTTTTATATCAGGTGATGGTGCGACGCCATATGATGCTGATGGTTACTATGATGAAATTTGGCAAGTGTTTCTAGATGCTGGTTATGCAGTCTTTAGCTGGGACAAACCTGGCGTCGGTCAATCGGGCGGCAACTGGCTTAAGCAATCAATGTTGAATAGGCAAAGTGAGGTGCGTAGCGCGATTAGTTTCGTAAAGAAACACTATCCGGATAAGGCTCAAACCATTGGTGTGATGGGGTTTAGTCAGGCTGGATGGGTCGCTCCCGCATTGATGCGAAATAATCCAGATATCAGTTTTATGGTTGGAGTTGGCTATGCGATGAACTGGTTGGATCAAAGTTGGTATATGACAAAAATTAAATTGCAACGTGAAAAGGCCAGCTCTGCTCAGTTTCGTCACGCGAGACAGAGGCATCAACAAGAGCGGTTGTTTTGGAAAGAGCGTCCAAGTTATGCCAACTATGTAAAGCTGTTTGCTGATGAAAAAGCGGTAATGAGTGAAGAACGCTTCAACTTTGTTAGAAAAAATGTCTGGTCAGATGCAACAAAGGATTATTTGAACATCAAGCAACCAATACTGATTTTACTCGGTGACAATGATGTGTATGTCGATGTTATGGATACCTACAATGAGCTAACGTTAATCTACAACGGGCAAGATAACGCCATGATTAAAATTATCCCTGATGCGACTCATGGTTTACTCAAATACCCTGAATTCGACGATGAGAATAATGACTTAATATCTCTGGTTAAGTTATTGTTGCTCGGTAAGCGTGCTTACGCGCCAGACTTTTTCACGACACTTTCAGCTTGGCTTGAGAAACTCGACAGCGAAACACCATGAAAAAGAGCATTTTAGCCAGCGCTTGAATCGATCCATCAAAAGCGCTTTGCTTTGCGTCTCGTTTTGGGAATACAGCATGAAATGGGTTTGATTTTAATCGGTGGTCGGGCGATAGTAATTCGGTCTTCCTGTTAAAGTCATTGTCTATGCCTGATCATGTCAAGCCAGTGTTTAAGTTGGTGCCCGAAATTGCGTTATTAGCGTCATTACCGAAGCACCTAAAAAAACGCTTTGTCCTTGCCTTGAAAAAGATGCACGAAGAACCAAGTGAGTCTCGGTCATGGGAAAATATTGCCGCCGATAGTGCGATTTCTCCCTATCATTTCCACCGCCAATTTACCGAGTTGTTTCATGAGACTCCGGGCCAATATATGAGTCGCTTGCGCCTTCAGCTCGCGGTTAACTTGTTGCTCAATGATCACCCTATCTCTGTTCTGGAGATTGCCCAACACTGCGGCTTTACCACCTCTCAGGCTTTAGCTAAGGCGCTAAAAAGAGAGTTGGGGCTTACTGCTAAGCAAATTCGAAAAATAGGTACTGAGTCTACACCTCGTGAGACCTCGGACTTTATCGCAAAACTTGCTCATCCAGGCTTACATTATTCTGTTGAAACTGAGCTGGCAAAGTCGATACCAATGGAACAAGTTTGGTATCCCAAAAGAGGCATGAAAAAAATTGCTCTGGATAATCCAGATTGGGATAGAGTATTTGCAAAGTATGGTCATCGATCAGTGCGTTTATTAGGCGCAACACCTATAAACCAACTTGAGAAGAGCTGGAGTCACATTGAAACTGTTATTGGTGATTGGCAAGTGGATCACGCGCGATACGATTTTATTATCCCCGAAGGATATTACCTGTGCGCTGAGGTTTACTTGCTCTCTGATATTGCTTACAGCACCGCACTTGAAGCCTTGTTCGATATTGCGGAACAACAGCAATTAGAGATTGATGAGCGTGCTTTTTTGGTTGAAATGATTCGTGATATTGAACCGACGTTAACGGGGGGAGTGACGTTTTCGTTTCAACTCCCTATTCGTTGATTAACCTTTTGTGCTATGGCAGTGCGTATGGCAATTCGTCACAAGCAACAAAAAAGCCGCGATAATCGCGGCTTTCACTGAGCAGTCTGGTCTTATTCGTCGAATAGACCAAGATGTTCTTTTGCGTACGCTTCGAATTCGTCGCAGCCACCGATATGATCTTGATCGATGAAAATTTGAGGGACGGTTTCTACAGGTTTGCCGACAGTTTTCTCAAGATCTGCTTTAGAAATTCCTTCCGCATGGATATCTACATAACGGTAGTTGAAATCATCGCGTTTTGCTTTCAGTGTTTCTGCGTGCTCTTTTGCACGAACACAGAAAGGACAAGCTGGGCGACCAAAGATAACTACGAACATATTGTTTTTCTCCTGTATTTTGTTACCTGCAACTATGCCCGAATCATAAACGGAAATAAAGTGGCAATTGCCTGTTAGTTTAATAGGTGAAATCTATCGACTAAAAATTGAACCTTTACTGGCCAGGCGGCGTATTTTTAAATGTGCTTTAGCTCTATAAAGACGCAATAAAATAAGGGTTAATACCAACAAGTTGCACTGAGTCAATTTTATTCTTTTACGGAAAAGGCAAGCTATTACTACGCCAGTGACAGGGAGTGTATCTAGCATGTTTCAGTTTATGACCTCCACTCGAATTATATTTGGAGAAGGTGCTTTGGAGCGCTCTTTGTCGGTACTCAACCAATTTGGCTATAGTGTCCTTTTAGTTAGCGGCAAAAATCTTCAACGCTCAGCACTCGTCATCGACTACTTGAATCATCAAAATATGCGTTACCAACACGTAGCCATTCGCGGTGAGCCTAACATTACCATGGTTGAAGAAGTGGCGTTGGTTGGGCGAAAATTCAAGCCTGATATGGTGGTTTCCATTGGTGGTGGCAGTGTGCTCGATATGGGTAAAGCGTTGGCAGCGGTTATTCCCAACCAAGGCGATGTGTATGATTATGTCGAAGTCGTCGGCAGGAATGTACCGCTTAAAGCAAAGCCCATCCCTTTTATCGCCATTCCCACCACGGCGAGTACTGGTTCTGAAGTAACACGCAATGCGGTACTGCGTTCGGGGCAAGATCGAGTTAAGGTCAGTCTACGTAGTCCAGAAATGCTCGCGGATGTTGCGATTGTTGATCCCAGATTAACTTATGGCACTGATACACAAACCTCAGCGCGCGGTGCTATGGATGCCTTTACTCACTTAATGGAAGCCTATGTGTGTGGCGAGCCGAATCCATTGACCGATATGATTTGTGAAGAAGGTTTGCGTAAACTGAGCGGTGCTATCATGAAAGGTTGTCTTGAGGATGATCCACAAGCGCGTAGCGATCTCTCTTTTGCCGCTATGCTCGGCGGAATGGCAATGACCAATGCTAAGCTCGGAGCCGCACATGGATTGGCGTCAGCATTAGGTGGTAAGCTTCATGCGCCGCACAGTATCATTACAGCCCAACTTGCGCCTTATGTGATGCAAGAAAACATCAGGGCCGCGACACTTGCTGGCCGAGACGATATCCTCAATCGTTATGAAAAACTGGCGCAAATTCTCACTGGCCGTGTGAATGCACACCGAGACGATGGAATATTGTGGGTTAATATGATGCTCGATAAGCTGCCACTGCCGAAGCTCAATAGCTTTGGAGTATGCAGTACATCGTTTGAGTCTGTCGCCCAAGATGCATTGAAATCGGTCGCGATCAAAGGCAACCCGATACCACTGACTATCCAACGCTTGATGTATATATTAGATCAGGTCTGTCAATGTGGTGGGGAGTGTCAGCAAGGTGAACAACTCGAATCAAGCTCTAAAGCAGATATCATTCACCAAGGTTATCGTCAGGATGAAGGGCGGCTGCAAAGTAGCGAATAAAAAAGGAGCACTTGTGTGCTCCTTCGTCATTTATAGCTGTGAAAGTTTATCGTAGCGAGAATCTTTCAACACATCTTTTACACGCTTTAAGTTCTCACGAAATCCAGAACCACGACGAAGCGTAAAGCCTGTTGCGAGGACATCGATGACCGTCATTTGAACAACGCGACTTGCCATCGGCATGTATACGTCGGTATCTTCTGGCACATCGAGTGATATAGACAACGAGCTTGCTTTATCAAGAGGTGAGTCTTTAGCAGTAATTGCAATCACTGTTGCGCCGTTTTCACGCGCGAGATTGGCAATTTCCACTTGGCTCTTCGTCCGACCAGTATGCGAGATCAGTACGATAACATCGTTATCAGTACAGTTAATGCAACTCATGCGTTGCATTACGATATCTTCAAAACAGGTAATCGGAATGTTAAAGCGAATAAATTTGTTTTGTGCATCTTTCGCAACCGCCGACGAGGCACCTAAGCCAAAGAACGAAATTCGTTTTGCTTGAGTTAGCAGATCAACGGCACGATTAACTTGCATCGGGTCAAGGCTATTTTTAGCCACGTCGAGGCACGCCATGGTCGATTCGAAAATCTTGTGCGTGTATGCGTCAGGGCCATCATCTTCTTCAACGTTACGGTTTACATATGGCGTTCCGTTGGCAAGACTTTGTGCTAAGTGCAGCTTGAAGTCGGGGAAGCCTTTAGTATCTAAACGGCGGCAAAAACGATTAACAGTAGGCTCACTTACATCAGCCATTTTGGCTAGCGTAGCAATACTAGAATGGATAGCAGTCTGCGGTGAAGCCATGATTACTTCGGCTACTTTTCGCTCGGACTTACTAAAGTTTTCTAGGTTTTTTTGAATTTTTTCTAATGTATTCATAGTGTTCACGAGGGTATAGAGAACAACTCACTGGATATACCCAAAATGAAAAAGGGTAACAAACTGTTTCCCAAAGGGTAAGTGCAATCCAGCGCCATAGGGCCAGTATAAACCTAAGCAAAAGATTTACGACAACTTTTCTGTCAAGCAATTAGTCATTCTATGACAAGCCTCAAACAAAATTTTGTTTAAACTACAGAATTGATTTCTAAAGTTGGATAAATTTTTGTTTTGAGGCTTAAGTTGATAGACAAATTACAATATTTCAGAAATAAAATTTCAGACTGAATTGTCAGCGCTGAATATCTGTTCCACTGTGTGATTGATTTGCGCCATCAGCTTTGGTGCTTGCTGAGCAATTTCACGTTGCTGTTGCAAAATGTGGTTTAGAATGTCGCAGCCCGTCAATGGATTGGCTAGCACCACGCGGAATACAATAGTGTTCAAATGATCCCACTTAGCAGGGTTGAGGCGCGTTCTCGATACAAACGATTTTCCCGTTTCTCGTTGGCGTTTTTGAATGAATTTGGTCAGTTCATTGAGCAGTTCATTGAGTGTTACTCGATGTTCACCTTGAGCTTTTTCCAGTGCATTTTGCACTCGTTGAGGAACGTAGCGGTAAGTGAGCAGGCATAACTCTGGCTGCGAGACTAATTCGAAGTCTTCTTGCTGACCGATTAAGTTGGCAAAATAGTTGGCTTTGTCGATGCTCTGATCGATAAGAAGCTCATAACCAGGTCGGCTAATGATATGCATTGCAGCATAGACTAACATCGCCATGCCAGATCGTGAACCCTCTAGGGTATGACTACCAAGATCTTTAGACCCTTTACGCAAGATATATTGCGCATGGTGTTCAATGGATTTCATCGCGTCAGGCTGTTTGAACAATACCATTCCAGCGCCCATTGGGATGTAGAGCTGTTTATGGGCATCAATCGTGACGGAATCAGCCAACTCGACGCCGGCTAGTAAATGGCGGTAATTGTTCGACATCAGTGTTGCACCGCCCCAAGCCGCATCCACATGAAAATGGCAATTTTCTTGCTGACAAACTTTTGCAATGGCTTGCAGAGGGTCGATGTTACCGGTTTCAGTGGTTCCTGCCACACCGATGACTGCAAAAGGTTTGATGTTGTTAGCTTTTAACTCGGTGATGCGCTGAGCAAGTGCCTCTGGGCAGATGCGGTTTTGGTTATCGGTTTTGACGGCAACTAAACCTTCTTGACCTATACCAAGAACGTCTGCGGCTTTTTTAAGCGAGTAGTGACCACGTTCGGAGACTAATACAGCAAGACCTTCATAACCATAATGCTTCATGGCTTTGAATAGACCTTCTTTTTCTACCCCTTGGAAGTCACCCTGTGCTTTTAATGCATTGTTACGCGCAACCCATAGAGCGGTAATATTAGCAATGGTTCCGCCTGAGCAAAATGCGCCTAACGAGTGATTGGCGCTGTGCATCCACTGGGCGTAAAAGCTATCATCTCGACCGTAAATAAGACGATGGAGCATACCGAGCACTTGACGCTCTAGTGGCGTAAAGGCTTTTGATGTTTCAATTTTCACCAAGTTTTGATTGAGCGCGATCATGATTTTCGACAACGGCATTAAGAAATACGGTAGCGCTGACGTCATGTGGCCGATAAAGCTTGGGGCAGAAGTATGAACGGATTGCGAGACAAGTGTATCGAGCAAGTGTTGGGTATGATCCGAGACAAATTCTGGTTTTTCAGGGATAGTGGCGTTGGAAAAATCTTTTTCGATATCTCGAAGCGGTTTCTCTTCGGCAACAATATGATCACGCAAAAACTCGTTTAAGTTGCGTGATAGCTTTTCTTCAATCTGGGTTAACGTTGAGTCCGGCCCTTCAGGTACTGTGAATATGCGCAATAAGCTCTCAAAATTCACATCAGCCGTTTTATGTTCCGTTATCATACAGCGACTTTGCTCTAATCATCTTTCTTGCAAGCGGGACAATCTAAACGAAAACGGGAACAATGTCCCGTCTTAATTAACGAATCTTAATATTTTCAAGTGACAAATACTACTGGCAAAAAAAGTGTTTCTATTGACAGTTGATCATTTCAAGTTGTTGAATTGACTTGTTATATCGTTTCAATGCCGCATCTATTTTTGTCGGGTGACTGAGTAAATCTGCAAACGCAGAGCGCAGTTCGTAGTTCTTCTCATGCGGTTGAGATTGACGGTCGCTAAAGGTCGTCTGCGCCAACTTGCCTAACTCATCGCTGCGTGATGAAAGCACTTTAATGTCTTTTTGTTCTAGTTGTAGCCAAGCTTCGACAGGCTGGTTGGTCGCCACTTTAGTTGGATCTTGTTTAAGGTAGTAATGCACAGCAGCTCGATTGAGCTCAAAGTGATGTTGACGACCTTGCAGGAACCATTCACTGACTTCACTCAGATCTGGATACTGTTGTGCTGTCAGCTGAGACAAGTCTTCATACCAGTGAAGCGAAGCATCGATATAGGCATCGTACTTTTGCGACAAACATTCGTTGTCAGTGGCAGAGGCGGTAAAAGCAGCGGCGCCAAGCAGCAGGGCAACAAGAGTACGTTTCATAGTGATTCCTTTTGAAGATAATTATTATAAGTGTGCTTTTATTGTTTTAGTGTTGATTAAAGTTAGTGGACTTAACCCGGCATAATATAGAGATTTTCGCTAATGATTCTGCGATCTAGCCTGCAAGAGAGACAAAGAATAACATCAAAACGGGTACCAAAAGACTTAATATAAATCCGCTAACAATGGCAATGGGTACACAGCGTACACCTCCTGTGGTTTGAATCACTGGTAGTGTAAAGTCCATTGCTGTTGCACCAGCATAACCGATTGAGGTGCAAGGTTTGTTGCGGATAAAGAGCGGGATTAAAACTAGGGCGATCAGCTCACGTAGCAACTCAATCATAAAAGAAGCACCGCCATAGACCGGACCAAACGCGTCGCCCATTAAAATTCCCGCGAGTGAGTACCAACCGAATCCAGATGCCATTGCTAGGCCCTGAAAAACATCAATTTGAAGTATTGTTGCAGAGATGACTCCGCCAATCATGGAGCTAGCAATAATGACTAGGGCAATGACCATTCCATGCTTATTGAGTAGTATCTGCCGCAGAGTTAAACCACTGTTGCGTAATTGAATACCAATAAAAAACAGCAGTAAAAACAATATCCATTCACTGGCGGTGTCTACCCAACTCAGGTCGAAAGGCAGCATAAGGCCGATCGCTAAGCCGCCGCCGACAACGATAATCAGCTTGGCAGATTCAAGTGCCATCGATGACAAAGGAAGCTTGGTATTACTTGCATCGGTTTGGATCGGTAGCCACTTATCAATCAGCGGCAATACCGCTAAATTTGCTAGGCTTAAGCAGCTAAAAAAGACAGCGGTTGTCTTTAAGATTAACTGCAGGTTTTGGCCGAGATTATCCAAAGCGGCTAGGCTGAGTCCCATCAAAGCCAGAATGACATAGATTAGGTTCGCCGTTGCAGCATTGATTTTTTCAAGTACAGATGGTTTGGCAATAGAAATAAAGTACCCTACCACCAGTGGGGCAAAAATAAATATCATCCCTGAAAACATGGTAAATCCTATTTAGTGGTTAGAGGCCACTTGCGCGAATGAGTTCGTCTATCTGTGTGTTGAACTCAATATCACTTAAATTACTGAGTTTGTACAGTATATCGGCACCAGTAACGTCAAATTCAACGGTATGGTCGTCAATGTTTTCATCTTGACGACGGAACATAAGGATATGATTGGCGATACGAGCGACATCTAAGTAGCTGACGGCTACGTCAGATGAACTGATAGTTTGGTTAGAAGCCACTTCGAGGAAGTCTTGGTCAAAACCCCACGTGTCTAGCACCAACTTACTTGCATTAGAGCACTGTCGATCAAATATCTGGAAAGCGATATCTTCTGCTAGGTAGTTACCTTGTTCCAAGTAGTTGTGGTACTCGTTAACAATACAAAACAGGCCAATGTCAGCCAATAAACCAGTAAGGAGAGCTTTGTCGGTTTCAAGGTTGTTGTAGGTGGCTAATCCAGTCTCTTTAAAACCCTGAGTGACGAATACCATCGTTGCGGCCAACTCACGTGAATTGGCGGCACTTTGACTAAGGATTTTGTTGCACGAGTGAGTTAAGTTGACCGAATGCTTAAGTTGTTCAATAGCTTGGGCTGTCACGATGTCACGGACACGCAGAATACCCAAACGTGAAACCGCGGTCATTAAGTCAGTGCAGGTGATATTACGGCGATTGAATATCACTGAATTGGCAACGCGAACTACAATAGCGGCCAAGCCAGGGTCTTCAAACAGGCAATCAGCAACATCTGAGATAGTGGTGGTATCTTGGGTACAAAGTTGTTGAATCTTTAACACAACATCAGGGATCGGGGGTAGCGAGATCTTGTGGCTCTTGATTGAATTTTCAATCAAGCTAGAGAACTCGGATTCGATTCCTTTGATTAACAGGTCACCATTTTCTGGTAGCCAATAAAAAGAGAGGTGATTCATAGGATCTATACAATTATCATACTGTAAACAGTTTAACGTTTTCACCGATATATTAGCAATCACTAGATAGTATTAAATGATAATTTGTGTAGCGATTTATTTGCGCCATAAATCAAATTACGTCGGTTATGAAAAGTAATAGAGTGTGACATTAATCTCGATGTTCAGCTAATCCAATGCAATTGATGTGATATATGCACAGACTTAATTTGTTTCGTTAACTATCATTCGTACTACGCAATATCGCTTAAGCCTCGCAAAACAAAATAATACTGCTTGAGCGCAAATAATTAATTCGCTTATTACTGCTGTTATCTGGTGATCTTAACTAATCGGGGTATTTGATTAAGGATCAATGGATATGACAGAGCAAAAGTTTATTCAATACGTTAAAAAGTTTGGCGACTTTCAAAAACGCTCGATGTTTGGTGGTACTGGACTGTTTAAAGAAGAGGCTATGTTTGCCTTAATAAGTAACGACCATGTTTTTATTCGTGGTGGTGAGAAGCTCGATAACGAGTTATCGCAACTAGGCTGCGAAAAGTATCGTCACGTTAAAAAACAGACAACGGCAACGGTAAACTACTATGATGTCACCACGCTCTTTGTGACCAACGACAGCAAGATAGCCCGTCTTGTCGAAGAATCTATTACCTATTCGGTTTCTGAGCGTGAATATAAACGTTCATATGCTAATCGCCGGCTACGTGATTTACCCAATATGCAGTTAACACTGGAGCGCATGGTCAAAAAAGCCGGAATAGAAGATGTCGATACTTTTGTTGAGCTTGGCCCTTCAGCGGTGTTCTCTAGAGTGAAGCAGGCTTATGGCAGCGATGTTGATGTGAAGTTATTGTGGAAGTTTGCAGGTGCGATAGAAGGCATTCATTGGAAACTAATCCAGGAGCCGCGTAAACGCCAATTACTGGCTAATTGTCACTAAAACTAATTTTATCCACTCCTTTATTTGGAGGGATTGCTCAAGCAAACGGATTTGCATAAAAAACCGAGGTGATGACCTCGGTTTTTTAGCTCGACGTTAATTAGAACTTAAAGCGAGTGGTGAACATTAATTGGTCACCGTAGAAATCATTAATACGTGCTTCGCCACCGATTGAGAAAAGTTCTGTCGAGT
Source organism: Vibrio sp. NH-UV-68 (assembly GCF_042940635.1). NCBI lineage: Bacteria > Pseudomonadati > Pseudomonadota > Gammaproteobacteria > Vibrionales > Vibrionaceae > Vibrio > Vibrio sp. NH-UV-68. The sequence goes on along the minus strand of NZ_CP134975.1, from coordinate 1,916,114 downwards.
GGAAACGAACGTAAGCTGAACCAATCCACTTGTCATCATCATCAATCGATACGTAACCGCCTTTTCCACCGACTTCAAGTTGTGGACCTAACCACTGACGGATGCCTAGATTTAGCTCCATACCAGTATTGGTGCCTTGGCCGTAACCACTGCGACGCTCATTACCAGTATCAACTAAACGTAGTAACATTTCGCCAGTGAAATCGGCCCAGTTGTTGATTGGAGCGTGAAAGCCAAAACCTGCAGACGCATCATAATCGCCTTCAAATTCAGAATCGACACGACCAAGAATGTGAGCATTAGGGTGGATCGACTTACTTATAGCAGCACCAAAGGTAACAGGGCTTGCGCCGATACGAGCTTCTAAGTAGTCATAACTGAAGTTGCTCATTACTGCTGGGCTGTTTGGATCGGTTTGAGCGAATGATTGGCCCGATGCAAGCACTAGGGCTGCAGCTAAGATTGTTTTACGCATATGGACGATAAACCTATATCTTGTTAATTTCCTTGGTCTTTAGCGACGTGTGCGCCATGACATCATTACGACATGATAATGCATCATAGCAACAGTCACTATAGAAATGTCATTGTTTTGTCGTGATTTACATAACTAAGCAAGCTCTATGCCAGAAATGACTAATTATTCACCGTAATCGACACGTTTTTTTGCCATTGCTGCAAAGATTTTTTCAGTGTCAAGCACAGATGCCCAAGGCATTAACTCAGGTTCGTTTGCGATCATATAAGTTGTGAGCTGGCTTTTGACTATTTCTCTTAGTTCATCACCGCGCCATGGTTTGGCAATGAAAAAATCAAGACTGGAGTGATTGACAGCCTCAACCGTGTCTTCCAAACCTGCTTGTCCGGTTAACAATAGCTTACGTGCCTGAGTGGTTGGCGAGTTTTCATTGAGTTCAATCAGAAATTGGATGCCAGTTTGATCAGGCATAATGTGATCACAAAGTATAAGCGCCAATTTTACGTCTTCTTGCTGGCACTCTTCGATCAGGGATTTGGCTTCTGCAACCGACTCGGCAGCCTCCAAAACAAAATTCTCTTCAAAGCAATCGAGATCTTGAATGACGCTATCCAAAACTTCACGTTCGTCATCAACACATAAGATTAGGTACTTGTTCATTCAGGGCTCCTTGATTCGGGTAGTGCTTGGTCGTAAGGTAACCAAACAGAAAATTTAGTGAATTGATCAATTTCTGACTCGACTTCGATTTTTCCGCCGTGTTGATGGACAATTTGTTGGCAAACCGATAACCCGATGCCAAGACCAAAATTACCCTCTTTTTTAGTGGTAAAATTTAAACTGAACATTTGCTCTTGGATATGTTTAGGGATGCCACTGCCGTTATCAGTAAAGCTGATCACTGCCCACTGGCGATAATCTTTTTCTCGCATACTGGTTTCTATTAACAAGTGACCTTTACTCGGAAAGGCATCAATGGCGTTGGAGACGAGATTAGTCCACACTTGTTGCAAGGCTATTGGCAGGCACTGAATGGAAGCTAAATCGGCGTAGCGCTTTTCAACCTCATGAAATTTTAACCTGTTTTCAAAAATAACTAAGGTGTCTTCGATGCCTTCATGAATATCAATCAGGTGGCGCTTTTCATCATCAGGACGAGCGTAGCCTTTTAGGCTGCGGACCATATCGGCGATACGACCCGCACACACGTTTATTGAGCGAAGAGTGCTGCCCGCCATGTAATAATCTTCAAGTTGAACAAGTTGCGCCATAGTTGCGTCAGGGTGGTTTTGCGCTTTGTTTTGCCATTGAGCGTCGCTTTCCAAGCCGAGTTTGACCAATTTCTTTGCTAGGCGTCGATCACCGACATTTTGCTGTACCTGGCGAGTCAGTTCTCTTTCTGTTGCGGTTGAGCGTGGGCGCTGTGCTAAGCCTGCTTTGAGCACTTCAATGCCATCGATACCCACGTCTTCGCTCCAACGACCATCGACTAAATGTTGTATTTTGGCGGTTAATGTTTCAGTGCTACGCAGAATAGCTGCAATAGGGTTGTTGAGTTCGTGCGCGACTCCGGCAACCAGTTGTCCGAGCATCGCCATCTTTTCTCGTTCAATGAGTTGTTGATGAGCGGACTCAAGCGATTCCAACGTTTTTTGCAGCTCGAGCTTAGTATTAATACTGCGTTGCAAACGACGATTAAAGTGGCGTAGCAGCAAGTTGGTAAATAGCGGCAGTAAGGTCATATTGGAATGCATGACTTTAGTGAACACGTCTCGGTCGAGTTTGATTACTTCTGTTTGTGACAGGGTCACTGCGGTCGAGAAAGAGGGCTCCCCAGTGACAAATGACATTCCGCCAACGATATTGCCTTGGCTATGCCGTACTACTTCCCGCTGCATACCGATGTCGTCTTTTTTATACAGAGCAACGTCACCTTTGGTAATGAACCATAGGAATCGATTTTCTTCACCCTCTACTGTTAACAGATGATCGGCGGAGTAGGTGCGGCAAGCTTTGGTTTCGTCTTGTTCGGCAAAAAAATCGAGCAAAGCCGTGGAGACTTTTTGCGCCAACTGTTGATCACTCATGCTGTGATGATCGGTAATGAAACCTTCTCGATAGCTGCGCATTTTCTGATCGATATGAGCGCGTAGCAGACGATGTTGATCAAGCACTTGGCTGTAGGACAGTAAGTTCTCTTTGTCGTGCGTGAGAATAAAGTTGGTCAGCTCTTTTTGCACCGTCCTATGTACCACGTTGTCCTGTAGTGGTTTCGTCAGACAGTAATCGAGGCGTCCATCGTTGACGGCAGAGAGAATAGCTTGAATGTCCTTGCCACAGCTAATTAAGACTTTTTTGGCACTTTGTGTGTGGTGATTCTTGTCGAGTTGAATCAAAAAATCAGCGCCATTGAAATTATCGTGGTGGCTGGCAATCACCAAGGCGACGGTTTGTTGTTGTTCGAGGCAAAACTCAAGTGCCGCATGGGCATCGTCAATGGTATCGGCTGTATGTAGGTCAAACTTACTGGCAAACGGACTTAACTCGCGCCTAAGTTGTTCAACGCTAATCGGGTTGTTGTCCAAACACAGTACAGAGAATTGATTCACGACTAGGCTACAATATTAACAAATGACACCTTTCACTCTAGCAAGCTTAGCAATAGAGTATTGAGAGCTAGGTATGAAGAATCTCATTTGTTTTGGCTTTAAGGCCAATACTCTGATTTATCTCAATGTTTTTTGGTGTAGACTGAACCAAATCGTGACTAAGAATTGATGACCATGGAATTAAAAAAACTCGGTGCTATTGGTGGCGCCATCTCTCTCGCTTTGTGTTGGCCGTTGGCTGTTGGACAAATTGGACAGAGCGTTATTCAAGACGGCGTGACTCACCTGAATAGTGACTCTGTGCGCGCTGAGGTTATTGAATATGACCGAGGGTATCTGTCCTCACAGATCACCACTCGTTATACCGTGATTGACCCGATACTAGCTGAACAGTTAGTGGTTGATGGTTTACCAACCGAGCTGGTGGTCAATAGTCAGGTGTCGCATGGTCTGTTCAGCCTTAGTGCCGAATCGGTGCTTGAGAATGTCGATGACCTGCCATTAACGCTAGAGACCGTCACTCAATTAAATGGTAACACCGAGTACATCCTTAAGCTTGATCACTGGAACCAGGTCACTGAAGGGCAAGATGGTGCGATTGTCTCTGTTTCTCCTTCTACGCTGAGTGGTCATGTTACGGTGTTGGGCGACATGACCTATCAACTCGATGTTCCTTCAGTAGAGATTGATTTCAATTCCGGAGAGAAAATGGTGCTTTCTGGTCTACAAGGCGAAGGTGAAGGAAAAAAGGTCGACAGTTTTTGGATAGGCGAACAAACGCTTAAGCTAGCGAGAGCCGCGATTGTTAGCGGTGAACAATCGCCTTTATTTGCATTGAGTGACAGTCAATATCGTTTTGTTAGTTCGTTTGATGAAGCCGCTAAAACGGTCAGTAGTCAGCATATTGTTGAACTGAATAAATTGGTCACCAGTGAAGGTGACGTTGACAGTGTGTCACTCGACTTTGCCTTTGGCGATCTAGATAGTGAAGCGTTCGCACATTTAATTACCCTGTACCAAAACAATCCTGTCCCGAGTAACGACGATATTCAAACTGCGATACCTTATGTCGATAGCTTGTTTTCAAAGGGTTTTTACCTCGCCATCAATAAGATGGAGGTCAACCTCAACCAACAAAGTCGCTTCGAAACAACGTGGAGCATTAACGTACCAAAAGGAACGGATAATGTGACTCAAAATATGGCGATGATCTTGCCTGCTTTGACTGGGGATATCGATACTTATTTCTCCAACGGCTTAGTGACCCAATATCCATTCATTCAGCAGGGCATTGATGAAGCGATGGTGATGGAATTAATGCAGCAAAATGACACGGGCTACCGTATCAAAGCGCAGCTTAAAGAGGGTAGTTTACTATTTGAAAACGGTCAGGAAATTCCGTTGATGGCGCTACTTATGCCAGCACTGATGCAACCTTAACGGGTAAGTTTATTGGCTTTAACCGATAAAGAGGTCTAAAGACCTCTTTTGTTGCTTTTTATCCGATAAAAAACATGCTATTAATCGAAGTAGTCGTAATACAAGCTTGAGCAAGGAAAGTGAGATGGAAAAGGTGTATAACTTTAGTGCTGGTCCCGCAGGGCTGCCGAAGGCCGTGATGGAACAGGCGCAAAGCGAATTTGTAGATTGGAATAACTTAGGTACTTCTGTGATGGAAATCAGTCACCGTAGTAAAGAGTTTATTCAAGTAGCAGAAGAGGCAGAGCAAGATCTGCGTGACCTTCTCAATATTCCCAATAACTACAAAGTGCTTTTCTGTCAGGGTGGTGCGCGTGCTCAATTTGCTGCCGTTCCGCTAAACTTGCTCGGTACAGCCAAAAAAGCCACCTATATTGATGCGGGTTATTGGGCAGAAAGTGCAATTAAAGAAGCGTACAAATATTGCCAAGTTGACGTATTTGACGCTAAAACGCAGCGCGAGGGCAAAACTGCTGTGGTAGATGCGGATCAGTGGACGATTGACCCAGATTCTGCGTATGTTCATTTTTGTCCAAATGAAACCATTGATGGTATTGAAATCAGTCAATTGCCTGTAACAGATAAGCCGATTGTTGCTGATATGTCGTCGAACATTCTATCTCGTCAAATTGACGTATCGCAATATGGTGTTATTTATGCAGGGGCACAGAAAAATATTGGTCCTGCAGGCATTTGTATTGCTATCGTTCGCGACGACTTACTCGGTTTAGCCAATGCGCTGCTGCCAAGCTTTATGAGTTACAAGGTGCTGGCAGAAAAAGAGTCAATGTTCAATACACCGCCAACATTTGCTTGGTATCTATCTGGCTTAGTGTTTAAGTGGCTTAAGCAACAAGGTGGTGTAGCTGTGATGGAGAAAATCAACCAAGAGAAAGCGTCGCTATTATACAGCCAAATCGACGAGTCTGATTTTTACATCAACACGGTTCATCCGGATAACCGTTCACGTATGAATGTCCCTTTTCAATTGGTCAAACCCGAGCTAGACGAGTTGTTTCTCGAACAAGCACAAGCTAAAGGTTTGGTTGCCCTTAAAGGTCATAGGGCCGTTGGTGGCATGCGAGCATCAATCTACAATGCGATGACGATTGAAGGTGTTCAGGCTCTGGTCGACTTTATGCGCGAGTTTGAAGCCAATAACGCTTAAGCTCCGCAAAAGGAAAAAAGCCTAGCGATTTGCTAGGCTTTTTTGATCAACGCTGTTTAGCTTTACGCCCTGCGGCAGGTTTGCCGGAACCTGTCGCTGTCGGTTTCCCGCTACGAGAGTGTTGGGGTTTGGCCCCTGGTTTACCGTTGCGGTTGACATTGCCGTTACTGCTACTATTGCTTTTAGCGCGTTGTTCGCCGTGCATTTTTTCAAAGCCAGGTTGTGATTTAGTGTGCTTAGTCGCGAAGCGGTGAGCACCGTGACGACCTGATTTACGGCGCTGTGCTGGTGTCTGAGCGTCAAAGTCTTCTTCTGGTACTAAGCAGTTCGGCTTGTCACCAATCAGGTGCTTTTTACCCATGCTGATCAGTGCTTCGCGGATAATCTTCCAGTTCTCTGGATCGTGGTAACGAAGGAGCGCTTTATGCAGACGGCGTTGGCGATCGCCTTTTGGCACGGGTACATCCTCACGCTTTTTATACTTCACGCGTTTCAGAGGGTTAGTCTCTGAATAGTACATCGACGTTGCGTTACACATTGGCGATGGGTAGAAGTTCTGTACTTGATCACACTCGTAGTTATGTTTTTTCAGCCACAACGCAAGGTTAAGCATATCTTCATCTTCTGTGCCCGGGTGAGCAGAGATGAAGTAAGGGATTAGATATTGCTTCTTGCCCGCTTCAGCGCTGTACTTTTCGAACATCTCTTTAAAGCGATCGTATGTGCCCATACCAGGCTTCATCATCAGATCCAGAGGGCCTTTTTCAGTATGCTCTGGAGCAATCTTCAAGTAACCACCAACGTGGTGAGTCACAAGCTCACGTACGTATTCTGGAGATTCAATCGCTAAGTCGTAACGAACGCCAGAAGCGATCATTACCTTCTTAATACCCGAAACTTTTCTTGCTGAGCGATAAAGGTCAATGGTGTGTTGATGGTCTGTGTTGAGCTTTTCACAGATTTTTGGGAACACACATGATGGACGACGACAGTTAATTTCTGCTTTCGGGTCTGAACAACCCAAACGGTACATGTTCGCCGTCGGGCCACCTAAGTCAGAAATAGTCCCGGTAAAGCCAGGCACTTTATCGCGAATCTCTTCCATCTCGCTCAAAATCGACTCTTTAGAGCGGTTCTGAATAATACGCCCCTCATGTTCGGTAATCGAACAGAAAGAACAGCCGCCAAAACAGCCACGCATGATGTTAACCGAAGTTTTGATCATGTCATATGCAGGGATTTTCGCTTTGCCATACATAGGGTGAGGAACACGCTTGTAAGCAAGACCAAACACGTAATCCATCTCTTCTGTTGTCAATGGAATCGGTGCTTGGTTCACCCAAAGTTCACGGTCACCGTGACGTTGGATCAAAGCTCGACCAGAATACGGGTTGGTCTCAAGATGCAAAATGCGGCTCGCATGAGCGTAAAGGATGCGGTCATTATTTAGTTTCTCAAACGCAGGGATACGAACTGCAGTTGTTTTTGCATCGTGACGAGAAGGGCGAATGGTAATAGGTTGCGCCTTTACCTCTTCCTTTTCATCTTTCTTAGTCTCACATTGCGTTTCAACTTCGTACGGGTTTACTGGCACATAAGCCTTGTTCGGCTTTTCGATACGAGAAGAATCAATGATTTTGAAACCTTCAGGAGCCGCTGGAAGGTTGATTGCGGTACCGCGAATATTGGTTAGGTTAGCGATCTCTTCGCCATCAGCAAGGCGATGTGCGACTTCAACCAATGCACGTTCAGCGTTACCGAAAAGAAGGATATCTGCTTTTGCATCAAACAGTACCGAGCGACGAACTTTGTCTGACCAGTAGTCGTAGTGCGCAACACGACGCAAGCTCGCTTCAATCCCACCAAGCACGATAGGCGTACCTTTATAGGCTTCACGACAACGTTGAGAGTAAACCAGCGTTGCTCGGTCAGGACGCTTGCCGCCTTCATTGTTGGGGGTATAGGCATCATCATGGCGTAACTTGCGATCGGACGTGTAACGGTTGATCATTGAGTCCATGTTACCGGCAGTGATACCAAAAAATAGGTTAGGTTTGCCCAGTGCCATAAAGGCGTCTTTATTGTGCCACTGAGGTTGAGCAATGATACCGACACGGAAGCCTTGGGCTTCTAACAAACGACCGATGATGGCCATACCAAAGCTTGGATGATCCACATAAGCATCGCCCGTTACGATAATAATGTCACAGCTGTCCCATCCAAGGGCGTCCATCTCCTTTCGACTGGTCGGAAGGAAAGGTGCGGTGCCAAAGCACTCTGCCCAGTATTTCTTATGCTCGTGAATAGGAGTGATGTTGCTGTACATATTTTGCTCTCTGTGCCAAGGAGCGCGAATTATAGCGACTTGGCCAGCGACTATCTACCTCAATATCACTGTGGCTTATTGTGACGATCTGGCTTTATCGAGTGGAAGCCTCATTTAGCACCAAAGTGTTAAGTGAGTAACGATTAACACGCCTACCATTTTCTATAATATGAATAAATATGAAATGACATAAGTTGGTTAGTCCATGAGTGCATTAAAAACGAAAGATGGACAAGGTCAGCAAACCGGACCGAAGCGTAAGTTCGCTGTTTATGATTGGTGTCTAGATCTTAAAACGCAGACGTTACGCTGCGATAGCGAAGTTTCTATGATGCTGTTTGGTCGCCAAGATGAAGGACTGAGCGCTAAAAGCTTTTTTGAGTTACTACCTAATACACAGCGCAGTGTTATTAAACGCGTGTTCCAAACCGTGCTTGAGAGCGATAAACCGCAATATACTCACTGCTGCTTGATGGCAAAAACCGCGTTGTTTTTTTATGTTGACCTTTATATCGAACGTGTCAGTAGTCACGAGCTAAAAGGCACACTATCACCGTGTCTGAATATATCAAGCTCGCATGAAATGGCGGAAATTTTTTATTCAGTGTTTGAAAATGACCATCATGGCATTGTCGTGACTGATTCAGAAACGCGTATCCTTGCTTGTAATCATTACTTTGAAGTCCTCACTGGTTATTTAAGAAATGAGATCGTGGGCCTTAAAACGCGGGTTTTCAATTCAGATCGTCATAGCTCCGCTTATTACCAACAGCTTTGGAGCCAAGTTGAGCAACAAGGGTATTGGAGTGGTACGCTGTTATCACGTCGTGCTGATGGAAGTGTCTTCCCACAAGATTTGACTATTCACAAAATCAATCCGGGAAATGGTGAAACTTATTATTTGGGCTTTTCAGCTGATCTGTCGCTAGAGTTAAACCGGCTTGAGGATAGTGTATCGGGCGGTATTGATCTGCTCACCCAACTGCCAGATAAAAACAGGTTTATCGAACAACTTTCCCAGCTTTGCCAGCAAGCCGAAATGGGCAAAAGCCTAGTGGTACTCGCGATTCAGCCTCATTTTACTTCAGGCAACTTACCCGAGAAAAAACGTCAGTTTGCCAGTTATTTACGCGATAATACTGAGGTCCTTACTTGTGGTTATTTAGGTCATGACTGTTTTGCGTTGTGTCTTGATTTTGCCTATCAAGACAACCGTCAAGTGGTAACCAATATCGGCCGTGCGATTACTAAGCTGCTTCAGAGTTTTCAACATGCCCAAGTGTCAGTGGCTAGAGCGTTGAAGGAAGGGGTGACAGGGGTGTCTGTACTGAGTGCCGATGCGTCCACGCCAAATCAATTGGTATCACACGCATACCAAGCATTACTCGAACTACATTCTGGGCACGCTAGGCGAATTAATTTTTATGATCGTGATATTCACCGTCAGATTGAGCGTAAGAAGCAACTAGAAGAACATGTGCTGACGGCGCTGCGTAATGGTAATGTCGAGATCTATTTCCAACCCATTGTCGACTTAAAAAAGCAGCGCATTGATAAATTTGAAGCCTTGTGTCGTTTTCCAGAGAACGCCGACTTAGAGACGAATACTCAAGAACTAGTCGCGGTTGTCGAAGAACTGGATAAAGTGGTCGAACTTGATGATCTGGTGCTGCTTAATTCTTTAAAGTTACTTCCCCAATTGCAACAACGGTTTGGTGAGCATATAAAGCTCTCGGTCAATCGGTCACTCAAAACGACCACTAACCTCACTAGTATCTTAGAACGAGCGGCCATGCTGCTTGATACACAACATATCAATCCAAGCCAGATTACTTTTGAGTTTACAGAAAGTGCTTACTTCCAAAACGATGAAAAAAATCTAGAACTCTTGTCTGCGCTTCGTGGGGCTGGGGTTACCATCGCGGTGGATGATTTTGGTACAGGTTGTGCCTCGTTTCGTTATTTAAAAGAACGTTACTTTGATATATTGAAAATTGATCGCGCGTTTATTCAGGATATTACTTATCAATCTAGGCAATACAGTATTGCAATGACTTTGATTCAGTTAGCTCAGCGCCTCGGGTTAGAGGTTATCGCAGAAGGCGTGGAAACGGAACTCGAATTGGAAATCCTCACTAAGTTGGGGGCTGATTATATCCAAGGTTTTTATTTTTCTAAGCCACTACCCCTAGAGGAACTTGAAGATGTTATTGGCTGTTTCTCTGTTGAACAGCAATCATCGATGGAGAATGCCGACACACTAATTCAACTGGTTGAGCCTAGTCAGCGTATCGATCCTGGTGAGCCGTTATCCTTGATTTACCAATACTTATCGTCAGGGAAATTCGACTATTTGCCGGTTATTGAGAGTAAAGAGTGTGTGGGTTATATCGATAGAAATCACATGAATTTACATCTCACCCCAGGAATGGGCACCGACTGGGAGTCGAACAAAGAAAGCGGCTACTGGCATAAGCCCGCTAACCGAATTATGTCGCCTGTGATCACAGTACTTCCTGATCAAACGGCCAAATCTCAAATCAGCCAGCTTGTGATGAAGAATGCCGCTTTTCCCTGGTGCTTAATCGATGAACACGGACATTTTAAAGGCTTTGTGGGAGAGAAAGCGGTGATGGCCTATTTAGCCAATAATACCCAAATGGCTTAAATCGGCTACACATAACACATCAATTTGAGGGGAGGCACTATCAATGGTGAATATATTTCACAGATGGCTAACGCGTCTGAATCTGCTATGATCCGCGTCCTAATATCCCATTAATTCGATAGTGTTATGATTCAGCAATTACTCGCCGTCCTGTCCCCGATGTTATTGGGTGCACAGCTCATTCTAACTTTGATCTTGGTAAAGGGCGATCTCTGCCCTGGTCAAAGAGGGCGCATTCACAAGATGCTGCCTACCATCGCTCTTTTGTGGCTAGCCGTGTCATCATTACGTATTGAAGCGATGATGATCGTATTTGCAATCGCTTATTTTTATTCTCAAGTACAAACCAAAAAGACTCGCGTACAAGGCCCGATGTGGGTTATGTATTTAGCCAACGGCCTTGCATTGGCTTATGTCGCAATTGAGATCGGCAGTCAACCATCGCTTGTGGCAAGTTTGAATACCTTGGTTGCTATTTTCTTACTTGGCGCTCTGCTTGCACATTTATTGCTGACGATTGCGCGAACCCGTTTGCAAGCCTTTCATCGAATTTTACCAGTTACAGGTATCGTGGCGGCCATGCTGATGAGCTTAACCATCTTGCTTCAAGCTTACACAATGGATCCACAAACCTTAACTCAAGTGACCGAACCTTTATTGGTTGGCCTAGCAATGTTAATTACCTCAATCGTAATATGGTGCTGGCACCTCTTGACAACAAAACCTGTGAATAAACTTCAGCTTGGTTGTGCGCTAGCGCTCCTGTTGTTGGCGGTTTCTTCCAATCAGGCGCTGTTTTTATTGTAAGCGTAGAAATTTAGAGTTTGCTCACTGCGAACATTGCCAACCATTACTAAGCTTAACTAAGTGAGTGCGTAAAAAGGAGGCAAGGATGGATCTGAGTAATGCGGGTAATTTTGATAGCAGTATTCTGTTAGGTATCGTCAATGAGAAGCTGCGTTTAGAGTGTGATAGTTTTGAAGAGTTGATCAGCACCTATGAAATGGATGTAGAGCAAGTTGTTGGCAAACTTGATCTGCTCGGTTACAGCTACGACCCATTAACCAATCAGTTTAAGTCGTATCAACGGTAAACCCAAATGAGGAGGCGCATAGCCTCCTTTTTCTATCCTAGTTTGACGGTTTTAATTCCATCTAAATGACCTTGCGACTGAATACGTGCCGTATTGAAGAATGCCTGTAGATAGCGCTTATCCTTATCTGAATGTCGAGTGGCCGCAAATAGTCTGCGCCATAAACCATTGCCAAGCGGAATGCTGGTAATCAAACCTTGGCGTGAGAACTCACTGATTGCCCAATTCGGTAACGCCGCAACCCCAAGCCCAGCAGAAACCATTTGAATCAGCATCAAGGTATTATCCGCTTGTTTCCACTGTTTGGGGTCGACGGAGGCAGGTTGCAAAAAGTGTTTAACCACATCAAGACGGTTTTTCTGTACTGGATATGAGAGCATGGTTTGATCGCTCAGATCACTAGGTTGAATCGACTTTTTCTTAGCAAGAGGATGACTAACCGAGGTGACTAGACGCATCTCAAAATCAAACAGGGGTTCGTAATGCACTTCAGAACGCGGTTGAATATCTGAGGTGATGACTAAGTCGAGTTCACCACAAACGAGTGCGGGTAAAGGTTCAAACCCAAAGCCAGATGAGAAGTCGAGTGTCACGCTAGGCCAAGCCTGTTGGTACTCCTTTAAGGCGGGCATTAACCACTGAAAACAAGAGTGACATTCGATTGCCATATGCAGTCGGCCATTAACATCTTCTTTTAAGCTAGCAACTTCATTTTCTGCTTTGGCAATCCGAGGCAGAACGTCTTCGGCTAGCTTCAGGAATATCTCACCTTCTGCGGTGAACTTAACGGGGCGAGTTTTACGCAGAAATAGCTGACCGCCTATGCGAGCTTCAAGATCTTTAAGCTGGTGGCTGAGAGCCGACTGAGTAAGATGCAATGTGGTGGCGGTGGCGGTTAGCGAACCGGTATCGCGCAGTGTTGCTAAGGTTTTAAGGTGCTTGAGCTCAATCATGAATTCCCTTCATATAGACGATTTCTGCTTGAATAGTATTAACTTACTCCGATTTATTGGATGTGTAAACATCTAGACGTCTAAGTCGGCCATTCGAATCTGAAGCCCTGCAACATGAAATATACTAATAAACATGTTGAATATTTGGAACTTGTTCTATCCGGTGAACAACGAGATAGTTTAGCCATCCAGACATCTTTATTAAATGATTGATGTCGTACTCTGGCACATTGACGAATCTCAGCGAAAGGGCAAATAACATGACAACAACGACTCACATTCTTGGCTATCCACGTATTGGCGAAAAGCGTCAACTTAAATTTGCATTAGAGAAATATTGGCGTGGCGAAATTGATCAGGCCGAGCTTAAAACGGTCGGAGCAACGTTGCGTGACAACCACTGGCAAGAGCAGGCTCAAGCCGGTCTCGATTTTGTCACAGCAGGTGACTTCGCTTGGTACGATCATGTTTTGACCACAACAGTACTGCTTGGCCATGTACCTAAACGTCATCGAGACGGTTTCCCAGATATCGATACGCTGTTTAAAGTAGGCAGGGGCCAGTCTCAAGCTCAGTGTGGATGCAGTGGCAGTGCCGCCTCAGACATGACTAAATGGTTTAATACTAACTATCACTACATTGTGCCTGAGTTTAGCCGCGATGATAGCTTTGAAGTCAGCTGGCCACAGTTGTTTGAAGAAGTGAATGAAGCGGTACAAGCGGGACATAATGTTAAGCCCGTACTCCTTGGGCCGCTCAGTTATCTCTACCTTGGTAAAGAAGTTGAACCAGGTTTTGACCGATTGAGTCTATTGCCACGTTTGTTGACGGCTTACCAAGCCATTCTGGCCAAACTCACTAAACAAGGCGTCGAGTGGGTACAAATTGATGAACCTATCTTAGCGCTTGAATTGGAGCAGCCTTGGCAAGAGGCATTTAAACTCGCCTATCAAATGATTCGTTGTGACGTCAAGGTACTGCTGACAACCTATTTTGACTCGGTAACTGATACCTTAGACAAGATAGTCGAGCTGGATGTAGACGGTCTACACATTGATGTGTCTGCCGCGCCTCGGCAATTGGATACTGTGGTCGAAAAGTTGCCTGAGCACTGGGTTCTGTCCGCTGGTGTGATCAATGGGCGAAATGTTTGGCGTGCCGATTTAAGTGCGCAACTGGCCTTATTAAAACCAGTCAAAGATAAGTTGGCTGACAGGTTATGGATAGCCAGTTCGTGCTCGCTACTGCATAGCCCCGTTGATTTGGAACTTGAAGCGAATTTGAGTGATGAAGTGCACAGCTGGTTTGCTTTTGCTAAGCAAAAATTGACGGAAGTGGCGTTACTGGGTAAAGCGTTAGATGGTGATCACGCGGCTATTTTGGCTTGCGATACATATAGTACGCCGATTCAAGCGCGCAAAAGCGCAACCCACGTTAACAAACCTCAGGTTCAAGCGCGGCTTAATCGTGTCACTCAGGCATTTACCGAGCGTAGCGCACCTTATCCAGAGCGTGCTGCCCATCAACGTGAAGTGTTAGATTTACCATTATTCCCAACCACGACCATTGGCTCGTTTCCACAAACCAGTGAGATTCGTGTTCAACGCAGTGCTTATCGTAGCGGAAAGCTCTCTTCGGCGGAGTATCAGCAAGCGCTTAAAGGACATATTTCGGATGCGGTAAAACGCCAAGAAGCCTTAGGTCTTGACGTACTCGTTCATGGTGAAGCTGAACGTAACGATATGGTCGAGTATTTTGCCGAAAATCTCGCTGGTTTCCAGACAACTCAGTTTGGCTGGGTACAAAGTTATGGTTCACGTTGCGTCAAACCCGCTATCGTTGTCGCTGATATCGAACGTGAGCAGCCAATGACTGTCGAGTGGTCTACCTACGCGCAATCATTGACCTCAAAGCAGATGAAAGGAATGTTGACAGGGCCAGTCACGATTCTTTGTTGGACTTTCCCGCGTGAAGATATCAGCCGAAAAGAAATTGCCACCCAGCTAGCTCTGGCGCTACGCGATGAAGTGTCCGATCTTCAAGATGCCGGAATCAATATTATTCAGATTGATGAACCCGCTATCCGTGAGGGCTTACCACTTAAAAAAGCACAGCATAAAGCATATTTAGAGTGGGCTGTCGATGCGTTTAAGATTTCTGCGGCGAGCGCGAAGCCTGAAACTCAAATTCATACTCATATGTGTTATTCAGAGTTTAACGAGATCATTGATTCGGTTGCGGCGCTCGATGCGGATGTGATTACCATCGAAACGTCACGTTCAAATATGGAACTATTGAAAGCTTTTGAAGCGTTTAATTATCCGAACGAAATCGGTCCGGGTGTGTATGATATCCATTCGCCGAATATTCCGACTCAAGAGTGGATTGAAGGTTTAATCAATAAAGCGGCAGAAAAGATCCCGTCACAGCGATTGTGGGTCAATCCAGATTGCGGATTGAAAACGCGTAACTGGGCCGAGACAGAAGCATCGTTAACCAATATGGTGTTGGCGGCGAAAAAGCTCAGAAAAGCTTACTCTGCGTAAGTACTGTGTTGTTAACTATGCATATGTCGTTAGAACAATGTATGCAGATAAAACAATGCCGACCTAATGGTCGGCAGTGTTGTTAGTGATGCTTTGACATATCGTTTCAGTAATGCCAGCGAGTTAAATTGATTCACCGTTGACGGTGACTTGCACATCGATATTACCACGAACTGCGTTAGAGTAAGGACAGACTTGATGGGCAGTACGAACCAACTCAAGTGCTTGTTCTTGCGCAAGCTCTAAAGTCGCAGCTAGGCTCACTGTTAAGGCAAAACCACCTTGATCATTGGGACCAATACCCACTTCAGCAGTAACTGGCGCATGCTTAAGTGCCACTTTGGCTTCGTTGGCAACGTGTAAAATGGCATTTGAAAAACACGCAGAATAACCAGCAGCAAACAGCTGCTCTGGGTTAGTGGCAGCGCCACTTCCACCCATTTCTTTCGGGTAAGCGAGTGCCACATCTAGTAGGCCATCGTCTGTTTTTACTTGCCCATTACGGCCAGCGAGTGCAGTTGCTTGCGTTTTGTAGAGTGTTTTCATGTTATGTCCCTTAAATTTAGGTTGTGTACAATCTAATTGTTTGCAATGTTAGATCGAATCTTAGTTGAAATGCAAGTATATTGTGCGCAATTTATTTTTATGAGTGAACGTCTATGTCTCATTGCAAGTCACAACGTATTTTAGCGGCCGAAGAGTTACTGCTGTTAGACAATCAAGTCTGTTTTCCGTTATACAGTGCATCTAACGCAGTGATTCGTAGTTATCGCCCGTTACTTGATAAGCTCGATCTAACGTATTCTCAATATCTCGTCATGATGGTGCTGTGGGAAAATGACGGCATCAGTGTTAAAGATGTTGGTCATCGTTTGTATCTAGATTCAGGTACGTTGACGCCATTATTAAAACGACTGGAGTTAAAAGGGTATGTGGGACGTGGGCGTAGCGAACAAGACGAACGCGTACGTGTGCTTAAACTCACCCCATCAGGCTTGGCATTAAAACAACAAGCGATACAAGTTCCAGAGCAGATGAAATGTAAGTTTCATCTTGAGCTTGATGAACTGATCACCTTGAAAAGGTTATGTGAAAAAGTGCTAAGTAGCATTGAGTAACACTAACTGATCGTCGGCAAGGCATTTTTGAGATCAAGCAGTAATTGATAAGCGCTCTCACCAGACATGTGGTATGGGTTGAATTCACTAGCGCCTGAATAGCGCAAGTAAAGTGGCGCTGTGAGGCTAGAAGAGGGAATGTAACCCATCGACCAGTGGCTAAAATCACGCGCGCTTACCTCTCGGTAGTCGAGCATAATTATGCTTGAGTGGCGTTTATCATTCAAAATACGTTGATAGACATCATTGACATTGGTTCGTGATCCTTCCAAACACTGTAGAAAATAGTGCCGGTCGAAACACAGCATCCCAGTCACATCGAGTGCACTGTTATGTTTGCGTGCCGAGCTAATAATTTCTTCGACGGTCGATAAATCAAACCCTTGTTCAATGGTGCTGGCATACACGAGTCGTGTTAGAAACATTACAGGCTCCTTTAATGTGTCGGCAATATGTGTTCGCAAACAAGATTCAATATAAAACCTAGCTCATATTTGCGATTTGACAATAAATAACGTAATCATTGCCTGCGACACACCATGACCATTGATGCCTCTACGCTTAGATCTCTCGGTTACTTAGATCACTCGGTTGTCACCTGTACTGTAAGCAATCACTTGGCTAATATGGGTGAAACTTCGTCCACTTTGTTGTTGCCATTGTAAAAAAGCTTGAGTTGCCGCTGTGAGCGAGCGCAGGGTATCTCTCCCTCCTTCAATAAGCCCTGTGTTACGCAGATAACTTTCTACATCACCAGATAAAATAAAGGTGTCAACACCCATTTGACGCAAACTGTATGGCCCCGTATTACCACCTAACCGTTGGCCGTGTTTTTTCAGATAGAGCCACAATCCAGTAATATCATCCTTTGGCCACTGCGCCACCATGTTAGCGAACGAGCCATGGTTGAGTGAACATTCATGCATCATTTGAGCATTAGCACGGATAGACTGAACTTTACTGTGGTGGCGAATGATTCGTTTATCGGCAGCTTTGTTATCCCACTGTTCATCTGAAAGCATCAACAAGGGTTCTATTTTAAAACCAAAGAAGATCTCTTCAAAATTTGGCCACTTATTTCTCACCACTTGCCATGATATTCCACTTTGAAACACCTTCATACTGAACGCTGATAGCCAGCGGTCATTAGGTATACGCTGCAGTTGTTCGTGGCTAAGTGGCGAAGATAATAAAGACTCTAACTGGGTGACGCCCCCTTTTCGATCCACTGCGCGTTGGTAAATGTCGTCAAACTTTTCTTGTGTCAATGTGATGTTCTCCCTCAAATAAAACCAGCTAACCTGTTGCAAACAGAAGTTAACTTATCAATGACATAGTAACGATTGATCACGCTAAAGTCTGCGAAAAAACACGGAGTTAAACATGAAGAGTATTGGATTGGCGTTAGTCATCACAGCCGCTTTATCGGGATGTCAGATTACCAACGTTGAAGGTGAGTATCGTGATCTTGAAGTAAAATATAATAGTGACAAAGAGACACAACAACGCGAAAAATTCTGTCCACCAGGGCAAGCAAAAAAAGGTCGCTGTTAGAAAAAGCCAAGCCGATATACTAGAAAACACAATGCCGCTCACTTTAAGTGAACGGCATTGGAGCGAGTGCTCTAGTTTATCGGATTTATAAGTGTTTGTTTACGCGCTTTTCGGTGGGACAAACGCCGTCAGCTCAAGTGCCGGACCTGTATACTTTTCAATCCGGACTAACGCCGAGTTTGCTGCGCACCCGTTAGCGAGTCGCGAGGTAGGAATGTCGAGCGTTAGGACATTCGCACCGCCATTTTTACACAAGCCCGTTTTGGCATCGAGATCAGGCCAGCCGCCTTCATGAATACAGACCGAACCAGGTTTAATGCCGTCAGTGACCAGAGCGCCAACCAGTACTTGTCCTCGATCATTGTAGGCGCGGACTAAGTCACCGTTCTTGATACCTCGGGCGGCGGCGTCTTGAGTATTAATGGTAATTGGCTCACGGTCTGCAATGGCGTATTGCTGACGTAGTTGGGCGTAGTTAAATTGACTGTGCAAACGGTGGGCTGCATGAGCCGTCATCAGCTGCAGTTCGCCCTCTTTGGCGCTACCAGAATATTCGGTTGGTTCCATCCAAGTCGGGTGAGCAGGGCAGTCATCAAGTTTATAGCTCTCGATAGTTCGCGAGTAAATCTCGATTTTTCCGCTTGGCGTGCCAAGTGGGTTCATGACTGGATCTTTTCTAAAATCAGCATGGCGAACAAACTCGGCCGCCTTCTTGTTGAACTTCATTTCAATCAGTTGATTTTCATCCCAGAATTGGCCGAATTTTGGCATGCGAATTCTTGCTGCTCGCGCTCCTTTTTGCGCCGTTTCATAGAATTCTTTAATCCAATCCATTTCGTCCTTACCCTCGGTAAACACATCATGACCACCGGGTTTGATCAATTCCGCCATATCGGCAAAGACGTCGAAATCATTGCGTGCTTCACCTTGAGGTTCGACGACTTTCTTCATTGGTACTAAGTGTTGATTACTATAGTCGCCTGTCATGGTCATGTCGTTGCGTTCAAACGAGGTGGTGATGGGCAAAACAATATCGGCGTGTTTTGCCGCTGCGGTCCAATAAATTTCAGAAATCACGACTAATTCAGGTTTTTGCCATGCTTTGATCAGGCGATTAGTATCTTGGTGATGAGTAAAGTTACCACCACCTGCCCACCAAATCATTTTAATGTCAGGGAAGGACAACTCTTTGCCGTTATGGAGATAAGCCTTACCTGGGTTTTCAAGCGCTTCGACGATACGGGCGACTGGGAAACTATTAACTGCGCCAGAAACGGCCCAATCGTTACCAGCCGAAGAGCCGCCACCGATAGTCGCTGAAATCGCCGGGAGTACCCCTGCGTCTCGGGTCGGGTTACCACCGTTAGAGTAATGGTAAGAGAAGCCAAACCCGCCGCCAGGTAGCCCGATTTGTCCTAACATTGAGGCCAGAGTGACCAACATCCAGTGACGTTGTTCACCATATTGTTGGCGCTGCAACCCCCAACCAGCCATTAGCATGGTGCGATTTTGGCTGAAGATATCTGCGAGCATTTCAATTTTTTTGGCTGGAACGCCGCTAATTTTTTCGGCCCATTGTGGTGTTTTCTCGACACCATCTTCTTTACCAAGTAGGTAGGCTTCAAATTCTGGGTAACCTGCGGTGTATTTATCCAAGAATGCTTTGTCGTGTTTGCCTGTTGTTATCAATGAGTGAGCAATACCCATCATCAAGGCAACATCGGTCATTGGGTTAGGTGCAATCCACTCAATTTTGCCGTCAAAGAAGTCGATGGTTTCTGAGCGCATCGGATCGATCGCAATGACGGTTTTGCCCGATTTTTTTAGTTGATGGAAAAACTCTAGGCCAGAGCAGTCACTTGAACTCCATGCAATTTTTAATGTATTGAGAGGATTCATCCCCCACAGAACAACCACCTCGGAATTTTCCATGACGACTGGGTGAGTAGTTTGCTGTTCATACACCTCTATCGAGCCCATTACATGCGGCATAATTACCTGCGCAGCACCCGTTGAATAATCGCCTAAGTGACCAGAGTAACCGCCTGCCATACTCATATAACGTTGTAGTAGTGTTTGAGCTTTATGCAGCACCCCACTTGAACGCCAACCATAGGAACCGGCAAAAACAGACTCAGCGCCATACTGCTGACGAATGCGCATGTGTTGTTCATGGATCAGTTTATAAGCCTCATCCCAAGAAACGCGGACGTAGTCATCTTGGCCGCGCTCGCCTTTCGGTTGGTTGGGATCATCTAAGTAGCCTTTGCGTACCATCGGGTATTTGATTCGGGCTTTGGTATAGACTTGATCTGGTCCTGTTGATTGCAGGCTGTTTACTACTGTTTGTGCAAGGGCATTGGTGGTTGAAACCAGTTTTCCCTCTTTCACCTCGCAAAGTAAAGGCCCCATGCGGCTAGCCGTTAATACGCCTGAACCACGTTTATTTGATGCGGCCGTACTTAAAGGAGCGAGAGAGGTAATCGCTGCGGCGCCCGCAGCCATGCCAGTTCCTTTGAGAAAACCGCGACGTGTAATTTCGGTCATAATCGTATCCTTTTGTCTCTTAGTGGCCTACCACATCTTTGGCGTGGTATTGGAAGAATTTGGTCAGCACTTCTAGGTCGTAATCTGAGATATCAGTGCGTTCGCCCATTCCCTTCGCAACAGGGCCCCATGCGTTGACAGTAAAGTGCCCTGCGGGAATTTTGGAATGGCAGGTTGAGCAGTAGACCGTGTCGAGTTGCTCAGCGTATTCCCATAACGGTTTTTGGCTTGAAAGAACCGGTGAATCAATATCGCCAACTAAGCTGGCGGAACGCCATTCGTTACCGTATTCGTCTTGTATGTAATTTCCCACTTGTAAGGCGGCTTGGCCTTGCTCGGTTAAGGTGGCGATAATCGCGCGTTGCCCTTCACCAAAATAAAGCACTTGCTCTGCGCCTTTCATTTGATAGCCATCAAGCTGAACTTGACGGGCGTTGTCTCCTTGGGAGGCTAACACCATTAGTTCAGTTGTTGGGCTAACAGTGGCAAGATCACCCAATTGGACGAACTGGACCGGATAAACTTGCTTGGCTTGTGGATCGGTTTGCTCAGTGAATGCCATCAAGTTGTCGAAGGCGGCACTGTCCATTTCAGGTTCGGGAGCAAAGTGGGCAACACCTTTATGACAGTCAATACAAGTTTGCTTGTTGTCTAGTCCGTACTGATGCATTTTGACTGCGTCATCTGACTGCTCGTAAGTGTCCATTGCTTCATGAGTATGACAAGAACGACAAGTTGCTGAATCGTTGGCCCTCAATTGCGCCCAGACGGTTTCAGCCATGGCAATACGGTGTTCTTCATATTTTTCTTCGCTATCAATCTTGCCAGTAATAAACTCATGATAGATGTCTTTAGACGCACGAATTTTTGTCACGACATAATCGATAGGGTCTGATGGGATATGACAATCAGCACATTCGGCTCGTATGCCTTTGGCATTGGTAAAGTGAATCGAGCCTTGATACTCCTCATAGGGGATTTGCATAGTGTGGCATGAGAGGCAGAACTCGGTGCTTGACGTGTAGTGCATAACTGCGGCTGTGCCTCCGAGGGTCAGCCACCCTATAGTGATACCTATTACGGTAATTAGTGCGATATAACGTTTTCTAATTGACATAATGTGCACCAACCTTTGATGTTTTTTGTGCTCTGTCGCAATCTACTCCTTTAGTGGTACATGATGGTTGATCTTGCTCATAACCATGATTTTTGTATGGTTAAAATGTTTATATCTGAGGGGTTGATCGCTGATTTAATCAATCTAAGCAATAGTTTCACGAGTTGACATTGTTATTAGTGATTAATCTCTCAATATTGCCCTCCTGTAAGTAGAGGGATGTAATAGAGTTTAAGACTCTGATTTTATTTAATAAATTTCTTTGTGTGGTGAGTTTTTGCGAAATGAGCGGCAGGAGAAAAATATAAAGTAACGGCTGAGCACTGACATGTTTCCAAGCAAGTCTACAGCAGATCAAAATCATTCGATGATTTGTACTTTTCGTTGATAAAGTGTCTCTATAATTTGCTGGACCCTGTCGTTAGACATAACTAGATTACAATGCTGGAGATCACTCAGTTGCGTTAATTGTTGGTCCAAAGAAAGTTTGGCTTGCCGCTTATCATTTTGGTGGATAGTAGGATCAATAATAGCAACAACCTGACCGTGAAACTTTTTCGTCGGGGCGAGGTTAGTGTGTTTGATTTGGTTAAAGTCATGGGTATTGAAGTTGTTTTTCGTGATTTGAATATCGTTTGACATAGTCATCCCATACTATACTTTCAGGTCTTCATGGTTAGGTTCAGAAATACCTTGCTCGTTATTTTCAAAAGCGGTGAGCAGTGACATCCATGATTCACTTTGCGATATGAGTTCTGCCAGTGAGGACTCAAAACATGTGTAGTCAAAGGTCTCGATGTTGAGTATTTTATGTAAACATAAAACTTCTCGATGGTTATCCAAACCAAAAAAAACGCCAAAATCGGACCAGTGATTGTTAAATGCCAATAGTGAACGACATAAATCACTGTTGACTGCTTTTAAATCTACAACTTCCGACTCTAGTTGTACTGCATTAATTTCTGAGTGAAAGATGATATGAACTCGAAGGATATCATCGAACACTAAGCTTAACTCATTATTCACTAGTGATAGTTCAGGCAAGCCTATTTGATGAGCAAACTGAGTTAACACCTCATCTATTTTATGGCGTGCTGACATATGCAGGTTCCTTACTGTGGAAGTATCAGTCGAGCATATGTTATTGTAAGCGTGATGTTTATAACAATTAGAAGATATTTTTTATACATCAGTCGGATCTAATTTTTATTCACATTTAGAACTTGGAAGGGTGATGATGTCATGTTCGAACAAATACAAATTAGTTCTATATTATTTATCCGTATTAATCACGGTATGTTATTTATAAAGTATGTGCTTTACAAATCTAACGCAGTAAAAAATCATGCTATACACCTACAAGCCAATGTAATACAACACTGAAGCATTATAAATTAAACACTGTGATTAACTTATCTTGTCATATATTCATTCTTCGGACTTGTAAAGTTGTGTTATAAGTTATTTTAAGTTAGCCTCTAAAGATTCAGTTTTCTTTTGTCAGAATAAAATTACATCTGTAGATTTTTATTTTAGATACTAATTAATTGTTCTAAAGTCGTCTATTTTCTAAAATAGAGTGTAGTTCGTTTTCAAGTTCCTGTGCTCTTCTCTTAAATTACAATAATATTTTAAATGTTGGCAGCGATAGCTCTCGATATTGCATTATGCCTCCCGTTTTGAAAATACGGGGTAAGTGAGTATGGTGAAGGTCAGAAGATGAGTGTGTCAGAAGAACGAAATACAGATAAAGCCAATTCTGGTTTTGGCAAAATGCGTAAGCTTTCAACCTATTATCGAGAGGATGAGGTATTGAACTCAGATCATTCTCAGGTTGTTGTGGTGCTTAATGGACAATTAAAAGTTCAAACTGGTGAGTGCACAGTCAATGTTCTGGCTGGCAGCGGGATTTTTCTGTCACAAGGTGATTACTTGTTTGAATATTCGGCATTTGGTCGTAAATATAACTCGATAATCATCGAGTTTGGGAATGAATTGGTGAGTCAATTACTACAAAAGCACAGTGATCTGCTGATGACTTTGGCGACAGCCGATAAAGTGGTTTCAGGTTTGTTTACTTTTGATTTAAATATACTGCTTGAGCAAGTTCTGTCAGGGATGCAAGCATTGGAAGAGCAGTCTTATCCTGATGCGATCATGCGTTTAAAATACGAAGAAATGTTAATCCTTCTTTTACACAGTCCAGGCGGAGAGCGACTTTATTCTTTACTTTCTCAATTAACCAGTCGAACCTCACTGAGACTGCGACGCTTTATGGAAACGTACTATTTAGAGGAATGGAAGTTGAATGATTATGCCCATGAGTTTGGTGCCAGTCTCACTACATTCAAAGAACTCTTCAATGAACATTATGGCATGCCTCCACGCGCATGGATCAGTGAACGTCGTTTATTGTATGCACACAAGTTGTTGTTGACGAGTAATATGAGCATCGTTGATATCGCAATGGAGGCTGGTTTTTCAAGCCAATCTTATTTTACTCAGAGTTATCGTCGTCGTTTTGGTACTACGCCAAGTAAAGTCCGTTCGGGGGATGAACGGGTTATTATTGCTAAATAAGTGACTAAAAGCTAATACTTTGTGACTTTTATTATAAGTATACCGATGTAACTCAATATATGATCATCTAATTAGAGACCAATACCCACGACTAATGTCACCTCTTACGTTCCGTAGTGTTCGAAGGGGGGAGGAGAACGAGACGAGATGAAAAAGCAGCATTGGCGACGCCGTTCGCTTTTTTCAGATAACGAGGTGATCAAGCGAAAGGTTACGGTTTTGCATAGTGGTGTCCGCCACGATAGATCCTCTAGGCAAACGCCACATAAAAATGTTGTCAATGTCAGCCACCGTCAGCTTTTAAGTGAGGGTGTGCTCAGTCACGAGCAACTGTCTTTGTTGCAGAGGCTTTTAGATAGAGACGTGGTTGATAGTTTATGTTCGGCTCAGGTCGTAAAGACCTATCAAATGTTAGACACTCCGCTAGACCGTTTTGCGATGCGATTGTTTTTAGAAGTGGGGTCAAGACTTAGTTCAAACCAAGTTTTTGAAAATAATCAACAACGGCTGACGTACATTAATCAACATATTGGCTATCGCTATAATTTAGCAACGCCAAAATCGTTGGCGGTGTGCCTATGTGGGGCGATAACCGAGTGGCTCAAGCGCCAAACCGATCAGGATGTGCTCTCCAGAGTTGCTGAAATGGGGCAATTAAACAGCCAACTTCAGATTCAAAAAGAGTATTGGACTAAATTAGCCAGTCAACAAGCTCAAACGAGTTCAATTTATATCGAGCAGCAACTACAGCTGATCAAATCTCAGCAAACAAGTGTTAAAGAGCAACTTAAAATGCTCGAAGTGAATCATCAAGAAATGGCTAATTCATATCGATTGTCATTAGAAATTTGGCAGCCATATCTTGATGAATTAAAGGCGTTGGCTGAGTTTACCATGATCACACCCAGTTTCTTTGTCGCTTGGGAAGCTTGGTGTAAAAAAATAACTGAGTTTGCTCCC
Organism: Vibrio sp. NH-UV-68; assembly: GCF_042940635.1. Lineage (NCBI taxonomy): Bacteria > Pseudomonadati > Pseudomonadota > Gammaproteobacteria > Vibrionales > Vibrionaceae > Vibrio > Vibrio sp. NH-UV-68. Next base: position 1,890,918 of record NZ_CP134975.1, on the reverse strand, counting down.
GAACTGAATGAGATCTGGGAGGCGTGTGATCATGTTTATCGTGACTTGAATGCAGTTGCTAAGTTGTGGCAGTGGTTTCGAGATATGCACTCAGTCAGCCAAGCTGATCTCTATTACTTTGATGTTCAAAGTGGTCAGTGTGGTTACGCTTTTAATCATCTCAGTCATAGCTAATTAAGGCATCACTATGCTAAACGACATTATGAAATCTCTTGCTTCTGAGCGAGGGATTAGGGCTTTTACGCCTGATGAAAAGGGCGCCTTTAATATTGATGTTGACCTATTTAGTCTCGAAATCAAGCAGCGTTCCTCTTGGATAATATGGGAAACCACGTTGCCATTTACGTTTGCAGAGGACTTAGACTTTCAAGGTGAGCAGATGCTAAAGCGCTGTATGCAATTTTCATTAAAGACGCTTCGTGATGGCCTAAATACGTTGACCGTAAACAACGATCAGAGCTTGGTGCTTCAGGCTAAAGTTGGATGTGAACAGTTATCTTATGCGCGTTTTTGTGCCCTTTTGTCGCAACATATCGATAGGTGTGAGCGTTATAGCGCACTACTAACACCAGAAGGCTTTAATCATATCGAGCGTCATACTATGTGGTTGCCATGAAGCACATCAGAAAATGGCAGCTATTGGTTAGCTTAATATTAGCTTTTGGTGTCAATAACTTAGCCGCTGCACCTCTTGATTGGCCTAATCATCGTCCGTTTCGTTATTTTGCAGATGATGACTCACTGAAGGAACTGCTGAATAACTTTGGTGCTAATTATTCTGTTGCAGTGGTTGTCAGCGATAAAATCAGTGAAAAGGTGAGTGGTCGATTTACCCCACAGCACCCAAACGAATTTCTTGATTACTTGGCTCAAGTCTACAACCTAATGTGGTATTACGATGGAGCGGTGTTACATGTCTATAAAGCCAATGGAATTCGTTCGAGACTTCTTCAACTCGAAACTCTCACCACACGAGAATTACGTAGTACGTTGATGTCTACCAATGTCTGGGATCCACGCTTTCATTGGCGAGCGGTTGAGGATAAAGGCCTTGTTTATTTGTCTGGACCACCGGATTACCTAGATTTGATCGTTCAAACGGCGCAAGCGTTAGAGAGCCGTATACTTCGCCAAGCTAACCCAATTGATGAACTGTTTGTGGAACTGATTCCGCTTAGGTATGCGTCTGCGACTGATCGTGAGGTTTCCTATCGAAATCAGAAGGTTATCGTTCCTGGCGTCGCTTCCGTGTTACGGCGATTAGTGTCGGGTGTTCAAACGCAAGTTGTCACGGTGAATCATCAAATGGCAGACGAAAAGCCAAGAGAAATAAAGGCTAATCCACCCACACTTGGCCTTGCGACAGTCGAAGCCGAGCCAGGGTTGAATGCCGTCATTGTGCGCGATACACAAGCAAGATTGCCTCTTTATCGTCAGTTAGTGGCACAGTTAGATAAGCCTCAAACAAGAATTGAGGTCGCGTTATCAATAGTGGATATCAGCGCTAACCATATCCGCCAGCTTGGTGTGGATTGGCGTGCGGGTATCTCGGTTGGTAGTAACCGTATTCTCGACATTAAAACGACAGGCGATGTGACTGGCGGTGACGTCACGTTAGGTAGTGGTGCGACGTTTCAATCTTTGTTGGATGCCAGCAATTTAAATTACATGCTAGCTCAAGTTCGCTTACTTGAATCAGAGGGAAGTGCAAAAGTGGTGTCGAGACCGACGTTGTTGACGCAAGAAAATGTCGAGGCGGTGCTGAACAACAGCAATACATTTTACGTTAAATTGCTCGGGTCTGAAACAACAGCACTTGAAGAGGTCAGTTACGGCACGCTGCTTAAAATTGTCCCGCGTATTGTTGGTGATCGTTTCGTCGAGCACCCTGAGATTAACTTAAGCCTCCACCTCGAAGATGGTTCGGAGATCCCGGATGGTAGTGTGGATGATTTGCCTTCCGTTCGTAAGACAGAAATCAGCACATTAGCGACGGTGAAACAAGGACAGAGTTTGCTGATTGGCGGTATTTATCGTGATGAAGTCAGTCAGCAGTTGCGCAAAGTACCTTTACTTGGAGACATCCCGTTCCTTGGGGCACTGTTTAGCAGCAAGACCAGTGTAACTCGCCGCACGGTTCGTTTGTTCATTATATCGCCTCGGATCGTAGTTGACGGGATTAGCGATAATGTTTTTATCGACAATCAATATGACCTAAGACCTCCGTTCGGACAACGAGATAGTCTCTCCAACGACAGTAAAGTGCTTAAGCAGCGTTAACGCTTTATCAGCGTAAAACTGAACAAGTTGGTTGGCGAATCAAAGTCGCTCTGTGTGATTTAGAATCGCATTACGTGCGCCCAGTCGAGTTGAGGAGTCAAAATGACAAGCAAGCAATGGAAAATTCGTATCTTGTCCGGTGTGCATTCAGGGGGAGAAGTGTCATTACCTCCAGGCTCATTGGTTCTGGGGAGTGATGATTATAGTGCCGATCTGGTGTTATCTGACGCGGGGGTAGACCCCCACCATCTGACACTCGAATGCAGAGATGATTACGTGACATTAAGCGATTGCAGAATTGCCACGGTGCATGGAGATCATATTGACGTCATTGGACAAGGGATTAATTTAGAGCGTGGCAGTGTAGTCGTCGTTGGTGTGGTTCACTTTGCCATTGGTTATGTCGAAGATGCATTGATTACTTTCGAGCCAGCAAAAGGTGTGAGCAAGCATGAACCATATTTTGACGGAATCGCAAAGCCAAATTGGACACGAGTACTCGTAATTGGAGTGTTGTGCAGTGTGTTACCGAGTGCGATCTTAGCTGGAGTATTTTATCGCCAAGAAAATAATACAATCAATACGATAACCACTGAAATCGAACCCGTGGCACAAGTGAGACATGTTTTAAAGCGGCTTGGATTTAAGGATGTAAGTGTTGAGTGGAATGCCAGTGATAATCAAGTTGTATTAAAGGGATATGTAGCGGATTACCAGCAAAAACAGCAGTTGCTATACGACATTGATCAACTTGGTATCAATTACATAAGTGAATTGCGCACGATGGAAGAAATTCAACGTAGTGTGCGCTTCGTTTTACATAATCTTGGTTTCCACCAAGTGAATGTTGAAAATGGTGAGCAGACCGGAACAATACTACTCACTGGCTATATCGATGATGCCAGTCACTGGAGTGAAGTCGAACAAATTCTAGCAACAGATGTTCCTGGCTTAGTGGCATGGAAAACCGAGTTACAGCACTCAGGTGCTTATCTAGACACACTTAAACGGCTTCTGGAAAAACAATCACTACTGCAAAAAGTACACATTATCACTAATGGCGATCACGTTGAGATAAGGGGCGAGTTGAGTAAACAAGAAACCGCTCGATTCTATAGCGTGGCGCGCGAGTTTAGGCAGCAACTCGGCGAGATACCTTATTTAGTTCTCAAATCGATGCCTAACGTCAGCAAAGGAAACAGGGTTGATTTCCCTTTTCGTAGTGTCAATTTTGGTCATGCGCCTTACGTCATTCTGAATGATGATGTTCGGTACATGGTTGGGTCAAGAACACCTCAGGGCTACCGCATCTCAAGCGTTACTCCGCAAGCGATTAAACTGGTTAAAGGAGGTCAGGTGATCAATGTCGAGCTGAACTTTAGACAAGAGAACAATCATGACAAATCTTGAGAAAATTCTAGATAATGACCGATATGGCGTAGAAGCAAATAAAATTATTGAAGCGCTTTTTCAGGCACAGCTCTTAGTTAAACGGCAGCTAGATCAAGGGTGTGTCCCTCAGCAATATCAAATGTTAACAACTCAACACCAGGCGTATATTGCCGCGCAAACCGTCATTAAAAATTACGTTTCAAACAAAGTTAAGGAGAATGCTTATGACGTCTTTCTATGATAGTTCCACATCGGTCAATTTAGACCAAGTCAAAGACCAGCTCATAGAGCAAGCCAAGAAGGCTAATGAAAACGTTAACAAGGCGATCGAGAATCTGTCTGCCAATGCCGATGATCCTTCGAAGCTTGCAGAACTGCAACACACCATCAATCAGTGGTCAGTGATCTATAACATTAACTCGACTACGACAAAAGCGATCAAAGACGTGATGCAATCTATTTTACAGAAGGTATAGATCATGAACACAGCAATGCGTCAGCTCTTGGCTGAGACCGCTCTGATGGCCACGGGAATTCATCATCACACCGCTGCTGAAACTATCGCTGATTCGCTCGCTCAAGAGCAAGATACGGCAGAAGTTGTCGCCATGATTCGTGCCATGAGTTTAATGAACCGCGGGAAGTATCAGCAAGCTGAGCAACTCCTTACCCCTTGGTGCTCAACCTATCCTTGTTTGATCTCGTTTGCCGCTTTAGCCGCAGGTAAAGCCGGTCAGATCACTAAAGCCGAGAATTGGTTAATCCAAGCCGAACAAGTAAATCCAGAGAGCCAAGCATTCGCAACGAGTTTTGCGCAAGAACTTAAGAACTTTCTATGATTATTGATTCAAGCTATCGCTCAGGTATTCAAACTAGCCTAGAAGAGGTGCAAGATGCGCAGATTGAAGATGAGCTCAAAGAGCGTTTTGAGCAAGCAATGTCGGTCGTAGAAAGCGATGCAGGCTTAGAGGGCGGATTGCTCGAAAATATTAGCGAGCTCAAATCCAACATCGATAATGCTAAAAGTGCGCTCCAAGAAAATATGCAAATGATTGGTGACAATCCGGCGAAATTGCTTGAAATGCAGTGGGCGCTGACACGAATTACTTTTCAAGAAGAGTTGATCGCTAAAACCGTGGGTAAAACAACACAAAACGTAGAAACTTTGCTAAAGGCGCAGTAAAAATGGAAGAGATAATCCGTATTCTCGCTTTGAGCGTGGTTGTGTTTGTTTCCGGATGTCAAACTGAGTTATACACAAATATCAGCCAGAAAGAAGGCAACGAAATGTTGTCGATCTTGTTGTCGGAAGGCGTTAACGCCGACAAAGAACCTGACAAAGATAATACGGTAAAGCTTTTGGTTGAACGCTCGCAAATCGCCTTTGCGGTGGATACACTCAAGAATAAAGGGTACCCACGTGAGGAGTTCTCTAGCTTAAAAGAAGTCTTCCCTAAAAACGATCTTATCTCCTCACCTCTCGCTGAGCGCGCTCGCTTGATCTACGCAAAATCTCAAGAGCTTTCATCAACGCTGTCTCAGATTGATGGCGTTCTGGTTGCTCGCGTTCATGTTGTGTCGGAAGAAAAAGATTTACGCCCGGGAGAGGATCCAACCCTAGCTTCGGCGTCAGTGTTTATCAAACATGCTGCTGATGTTGTTTTAGATTCTTATATTCCGCAAATAAAATTACTGGTAAATAACAGCATTGAAGGACTTAGCTACGATCGAATTAGTGTCATTATGGTTCCTTCTGCACAAGGTCGTGCCATGCCTCAAGGTAAACAGTACGACAGTATTCTATCTATCCAAGTGTCAAAAACTTCAACGAATCGCTTTATTGTTTTGTTACTTGTTTTATTTGTGCTACTGGTTGGCTCAAATATCGCGACGTATTGGTGTTATAGGAGTGTAAAACGTGGATAATCCTGAAACGCTATTTAGTCAGGCAGTGTATAACTTCAATTACTGCCCATGCCAATACATTGACATAACCTGGTTAACCCAACCGTTGCCCTGGCTTGAAAACCTTGGCGGCTGGCGAAAAAGACCCGCTCTGAATCAATGGTGCTTGCGAGAGTGGGGAGTCACCCCAGTTTCTGAAACGGCGTTTAATGTGCCCAGCTTCAGTCTTGCCCTTCTGCCATTAGAACCACTCAATGATCTTATCATCATGGTTGGCGGCGTACTTCATTGTCAAGCGATGCGTCATATTGTGTTGAAAGAGCCTAAACAGCACTTAAATTCAGTGTTTGGAATGACTGGTGCTCGATATTGTATTCAGCAAGGGCCTATGCTGCTTTCAAACTGGCCATTAGGGTGGCAAAAAAGCCTACCTAGCCAATTTGATTGTGTAGGCTTGAAAACTCGCGCGCGAGAACTGGGGCTAGTTTGGTTTAATTTCTTGTTGCGAGATGCTCCCGAGAGTCTTCATCAACGCTGGCGTTTCAAGTTAAAGTCATCCGAGTCTGTTTCTCAATCTTCATCCCCATGGCTTGATGTAAACCAACATGATTTGGCCTATCAGTTAACTAAAAAAATAGCAAAGCAGGTAATTCCACAATGTTTTCATTTGTTGAAATAAAAGCAGACAACGTCCAGCTCAGCCCCGGTCTTAAAGTCCTTAAAGCGCACGATTATTTGAGCTATTTGGATTCTAAGGACTTGATAGATGCGGCGCATTCACAAGCTAAAAATGTTGTCTCTAAGGCGCAACTGGCTTACGAAACCGAGAAACAAAGTGGTTATCAAGATGGGTTAGAAAAAGCCAAGATAGAACATGCGCAAACGATGTTGCTGACTTTGGCAAAGTGCAATAATTATTATTTAGAGGTGGAGAAAGAAATGACCGCAGTCGTGCTTGATGCCGTGCGTAAGATTATTGATACCTTTGATGATGCCGATATCACCCTCAATGTTGTACGTGAAGCATTACAGCAAGTAGCAAACCAGAAACAGGTCATATTGTATGTCCATCCAGATCAAGTACGAAATGTTCGTGAAAAAGTGTCGACAATGTTAAGTCACTTTCATGAAGTGGCTTATGTCAACGTGATGGCCGATGTTCGTTTAACAAGCGGTGGGTGTATTCTTGAAACCGAGGTCGGTATCGTTGATGCCAGTATCGATAGTCAACTTGATGCGTTGAAGCAAGCCATGGTCAAACAACTGAGTGATCGCCAGCTTGATGTGAATAGCGAACCATCGATGAATTATCGGTAGTGATCAGGGTAACTTCCTCTTTTATCTGGCAGTAGCGGTCTTAAAACGATAAAAGTCCGACGCTTATTGGCATATCAACAACGGAGAATAGAGAAAAATCACCATTCAAATTAATGCCAAGAGACTGGAGTAGCTTAGCGCATGATAAATGGATGGATGACCTCTGTACTTGCTGAGTTTGCTCAGCGATGCAGCATTTCGGGACTCGCCTTTGATAGGGATAATTGTTGTCGTCTGATCGTAGACCACGGTATCGCTCTGACCGTTAATGTCAGCATTGACCGGCTGACCATTGTTGGTTTGGTTTCAGATAGAAAACCCGGCTTAGACTGGCACACTCAACTGATGAAAAACGCCATCGTTAATGGTGACCCTGCAGTGTATTGGGATGAAGATCTTGGGTTGGTTGGCTTTGTTCATGTTGATCAACACCTTTTAACCGCGTCATTGTTAGAGCAATTGATGGTGGACTTCATTGATTGGATCAAAACTGTGACTAGTCGACCACAACACTTCATCAATCCAGTCAATCAGGCGTTAGATATAGATTCATCACTAGGTTCTTTAATAAGGATTTAATTTATGGTTAGTTTTAGCAGCGTTAGTGCGTTACGAGCGGCAATGCCTCAAGTTCGGGATGAAATATTCAGGGAAGGAAAACTCAGCGTTGGCGGCAAAGAGTATAAAGTTAATGTGGCCACGCAAGAGTTTATACGTGTCAGTTCGGCAGCTGATTCGGCTTCTCGTTTCTTTGAAGCGACGGAGAAACTGTTTCGTGAAGGGAGCCCACAGTCGGTTGCTAAAGCGATTGGTGAGGTCATGTTTAATAATGAATACGGTCAGTCTCAGCGATTACAAACCCCTTCTTCGGTAGAGCATGCGAGAATGCTGTTTAAAAATGGCGACATTAATACGACAGCCGATGTGCTAAGTACATTTGAAAAAATTGACCCTAAAATTATGCGCGGCAATAGTACAGAGTTTAGTCAGTTGGCGAATAGAGCAATGACCGAAACCATGCTCGATACTGACTCAGGTAAAAGACTGACGTCACTTATCGGCAAAGGGGCTGCTTGTGCGCTAGCAGGCCGAGTCGTCGCCGATTATGGGGGAGGTGTTGCGGCGTTGCAAAAAAGTCCAACGTCTAGCATTGGCCAAATGAAAGCCATTTTCGATATGGAAATTGTGCACCTTAAATCGGCTCAGCAACATATCGAAGGACTTGCGAGTATTGACTTGAGTCAAGGTGTATACGCCGAGATTTTGCCTGAAAGCACTTTCAACCCGACTAAATTGGTGAGTAATGTCGATCGTGCAGTCGCTTGGATTATTAATGCTTCAAACACAAAGGGTAATGATGCTGAGAATATTCGTGCATTGCTCAGTGAGTACGCATCGAGTGACAAAGATCTACTGAATATGAATAATCTTAAGCAACTTCATCAGCGACTCGTACCCAATTTAGAGCGAGATTATCGTGGTCCCAATATTTCCGGTGGCACGCTGCCTTCCAGTATCGGAGGGGAAGCTATGCTTAAACAGCATTTGGAGTCCTTCTTAGCCAATAAGACAGTCTCTAGCAGGGATTTGGGCAAGCATCTGCTTGCGGGGGTGATTGGTTATCATGGTTTCACCGATGGCAATGGGCGTATGGGCCGACTGTTGTATGCGATTGCTGAATTACGTAATGACGCATTTAATCCATTGTCGCTGAATGCAGAAAATCGTCTCCACGGTATTAAATAAACACGAGTCAGCGTCGGCACATTGTTGATGTGAAATTCAAGACTATTCTCTGTCTTGTGGTTCTAAAGAGGCGACCCATCTTAATATTTCGGCGGTCGCTTCAATTAAGTCACTTGGAATGTATTGATCTAACTGGCCGTTGATGTATAAGGCGCGAGCGAGTGGCACTTTTTGCATCACAGGTATACCTTCTTGTTGTGCGATATCGGTCATGCGTTTTGCCATCGTATCGGTTTCTTTAAAGGTGATGATAGGGAGAGGGGTTTCGCCTTTTTTATAGTAGAGGCCAATAGCAATATGCGTTGGGTTAGTGACAAGAACATTAGAACGTTTGACATTTTCTTTTTGGTTTGACGCCTGTAGCTCCTGGTGTAGCTGGCGGCGTTTGCTTTTGATTTCTGGACTACCTTCCATCTCTTTGTATTCTCGTTTCACCTCGTCTTTGCTCATTTTCAGTTTTTGGTTATGCTCGTGTTTTTGGTAAGCAAAATCAGCCGCTGCAATAATGAGTAAGCCAACTGATGAGGTGATCATCAGCTGTTTAAGTAAGACACCTGTGATGGTTGGCAGACAGTTAAGCCCGCAAGTAGGAATGTGCATTAAGGAGTTTAGGTTACTTTGTAGCGTGACCCAGATAATGCTCGACAATAAAGTCACCTTAAGGGTCGATTTGATAAACTCAATCACACTTTTTTGCGAGAATATTCGCTTTGCCCCTTCGACTGGATTGATTTTTTTTATATCAGGAGTGACTGATTCTACGCTGAAGATGAACCCGAACTGTCCGATGTTGGCGATTAGAGTGATAAAAACGGCAACGATATTCAGCGGAGCTAAGAGGTAGAGCATTTCTTTGACCGTCAAGAATATCACATCGGGTAGAGCGTGTTGAAAATCCTGATAAGCGAGCTGACTTGGCAAGAGCAAGAGTGCAGATAGGTGGTTGAGGTAATATTCGGCAGATATTAACAGTACGGCCATGACGACAATTACCAGTGTTGAAGAAACGATTTCTTGGCTCTTAGCCACCTGGCCTTTCTGTTTAGCCTCGCGAAGTTTTTTTGCCGTCGGTTGTTCTGTTTTTTCACTGCTCATGACGTCCTCGGCCAGATAGTGTTGAGCTGTTCGACAAATATCAAGGTGTTAGGAAACAAGGCTTGGTATTGACCCATCATCAAAGCAAGATAAAAGATCAATAACACACTGGCGACAGCACTTTTAACGGGCATCGCCAAAATAAATACGTTGAGCTGTGGAGCAAAGCGACTGATTAGTGCCAAGCCAAATTCAGCCAGAAACATCGCTAGAACCAGTGGCGCTGCCATCAGCACTCCAAACCATAACATCTGTTGGAATTGCTGATAAAAAAAACCAACCCAAGCTTCAGTAAAGGTTGGGAAAAAGTCGATGAGAGGCCAAGAGTGATAGCTTTTGAAAAGGGCCGACATAAAGGCGATAAAGCCACCGCCGGAAAAAAATAATGTAATTACTGTCTGAGTCAACAGCACAGCAGTTGGCGTCGATTGCGAGCCCAATATTGGGTTAAACATGCTCGCCATTGCTGCGCCGCGTTGGTTATCAATTAGAAAACCACTGGCTGCCACTGCCCAAAATGGTACCGCCGCGATAAAACCGATTAATAGCCCTAACAGCACTTCTTTGCCAAGGATAGTGATAACCCAAAGTGGGTCAGTTTTGGTCGATAGCGTGTGCTGGTCAACCACGGGGAAGACAAACAAGGCTAACGAACATAAAACACCATTGCGTATCATTGCGCCACCTAACACCTGCTTACTTAGAATCGGTAAAAAGATAAAACATGCCATCATTCGAGGTAAGGTTAAGCTGTAAATGAACAGCGCTTGGTTGAGGTTGTTGTCGTTCATCGTATCAACGAGACCGTGTTCATCATTAGCGCGGCGAAGGAATGTAACTCGGTTCCCATCCATTGAGCGGTGATCAACAAGGTAATGATCACGGCGATTAACTTAAACACGAAGCCGAGTGTTTGCTCTTGAACTTGGGTTATCGCCTGAATTAAAGACACCAGTGTGCCTATTAAGGCTGACGCCAAGATCGGCGGAAGAGAAAGAAACAGAACCAAAGTTAAGGCTTGAGTTGCACTGTGAATAATGTCGGTTGGATTCATTACAATGATGCCTTCTCAGCGGTAACTCAGCACTAAGCCGTGGGTGAGTTTGGTCCAGCCATCTAGCATAACGAAGAGCAGGAGCTTAAAAGGGAGCGAAATGGTCATCGGGGACACCATCATCATCCCCATCGCTAATAAGATGTTGGACACAATTAAATCGATGGTGATAAACGGCAGATACAACAAAAATCCAATTTCAAATGCACGCGTTAGTTCACTGACGGTAAAGGCCGGCAACAGCAGCAGCAAGCTATCTGACTCTAAACGTTCAACGTATTTTTTGGGCCATAAACTCCGAGCCGCATCAGTAAAAAATAACGCTTCGGTGGCGCGAATATGTTTTTTCAAAAAGTTACGATAAGGCTGCATGCCGCTTTCGAATAATCCTTCAACACTGGCAGAGTCTTCTATCGAAATATTGTGTGAGGCGACGTAGTCGTAAGTTTCAAAACCGATGGGTGCCATAATAAAAATCGACAAAATGATGGCTAAGCCATACAGCGCCATATTTGGCGGAATTTGTTGAACCCCTAATGCGTTACGTAACAATGAAAAAACCACCGCAAGCTTGACGAATGAAGTCGCCATCATCGCAATGAATGGAATCAACGCCAGCAAGGCAAGACTGATGATGAGATTGAATTCATCTGCTAATTCGATCATATTAGGCTTGCTCGCCAGTGAAAATTGTCAGTAGGCGAATACCTAGTTTGCCGTTGACGTTGACCAGCTCACACTCACCAATTACCTTACCATATGCTCTGATCGACACGGGGTTAGTCGTGGTTTGGTCGAGCTCGAAAACATAGCCAGGCTGGAGTTGGCCAAGTTGTTCGAGCGTTACCGTTTGGTGTCCTACATCAAAGGTTAATTCAATCGGTAACTTCTGAGGATCAGAAATAGATTCTTGGTTGTGCAATTTGTTCATAGTGTTCTCTTTTTCTAAGATGGTGATGGTGTGGTCTTGCCATTGACATCGCCACAGGGCTGAGCCCGATAGTTGGAAAATAACGTGTTGATTCGCAACGTAACAGTGGTCAAAAAAGATCACATCTCCCAGGCTGAGTGCCGAAAAATCGCCGCTAGAAACTTGGGTTGAGCCTAGACAAAGCCAAATCGGTAAGCTGATATGTTGATTCGCTTTATTTGAGCGTTGCGGCAGAGCACCAAGCAGCGGTTCGTTACCTTGGTTTACCCATAAACAAAAGGTACGTTCACGACTTTTGATGGTGAGCATTAAGCGTGTTTTTTGTTGGCAAGCTGGCGTTAACAGTGGCTCAAGTTTGATTAATACTGGCATTAGACCAAATTGTTTTTTGAGCTGGTGTTCATAAGGCTCTAGTTGAGATCCGAGTAACTCAAGTTGCAAAGAGTCAGGTATTGAATCAAAGCAGGCCTCATTAAGAATGTGACTTAGCCACTGTTGCAATTGTGCAGAGGCGAAATCAATCATCACGGTCTGACTGCCTATCAGCGCAGAGAGTCGATAGCCTTTTAGTTCAGGGTTTGAGGCCATCGTGATAGATAAACTACCGCCGTTTTCGTCTTGAAAATAAGATTGTCTGGCGCAGAGGCGATTGATCAGCGCTATGCTATTTGCCGCCAATCTAGGAAGAGGTAAGTTCATAGATTGTCCTCATGACGCCACTCATCATAAATAGTTCGTTGTTGTCGAGAGTGTTGCTGATCATGCTGATGCTCGCTCTGTTCGGTGATTAAGAGTCGAATCGGGTGATCCAATGCCACACGGCTTAAACGCTCGGTAAGATCTTGGCGTGCTTGTTGATTGATCACCGAATGCGCATGCTCTTGACGAATGATGACCTGATACCCTTGGTTATCTCGCTTTATTTGGATCTCCCCCCCTTGGAGCTGACCGTCATTGAGCAACAAACGAACTTCTTTTCCAGGACTTGAATGGGGAATCGATATTTTAATGTGTTCAACCAGTTGGTTGATAAATTTAGACTGCGCTTTTGATGCCGGCAGAGATGCTTTCTTGGTCATGCTTGGTATTATTGACTCACCTTGTGTTGCCAGATGAGAACTCGGATAACCAACGTCCTCTTGGCTGTGAGCGCTGTCATTGAATGCTTCCAACATTACTTCTACATCTTTGGTCTTGAGCGATAGTGCACAGCCATACCGTTGGGTTGCTGAATGTGAGGAGTCTTGTTTGAACATGTCTTTTAAGTGACAAGGTGGCTTGGTTTGCCCCTCGACATCATTTTTAGTGGGTCTGTTTTTGCTTGTTACTTTCTTGCCTTTCATCGCGTTCTCAAAACGCGATTGTAATCCACCACATTGATTGCCTACCTTTTGGTCGGCATCAACTGGTTTGGTTTTTATCTGGCTATGACCATCAATGCTGTGTTTAATCTTCATGATTACCTCTACATTACTGCGATAGTACGGAATTCTTCTTGGTCTAACTCTTCTTGATATTGTTCTGAGCGTGCTTTCTCGGTCTGTTGTTGTTGTTGATACAAGCGTGCACATTTTTCTGTCGCTTTGTACGCTACTACCGCGAGCTTCTTTTTTTGCGCAAACACCATTCGCTCATGCTCTAGGTGCTTTTTTGCCTCAGCGGCTTGTTGCTTTAGCTCGGCTTCACGTTCGCGTAGCAGGGCGATTTCTTGCCGAAGTGTGTCGAGCTCTTTGAGCAAAACCGAACTCTGTTGCGCTTTAGCAAAGCGCCGCCGCTCCTCTTGTTCACGCCATTGGTTGTAGTCATTTATGGCTTGCTGTGATTTGTCGAGTGCTGTGCTAGCTCGCGATACGTGATACGCCTGTTGTTGAGCCGCTCTGTGTGCTTTATCGGCGCGCACAGTTTTAATGTGCAAGAGTTGGTTAATCATTGTTTTGTTAGTTCTTTCAATTGTTTGATTGCGCTAGTTAAATTGCTGGTTTGTTGAGTCTCTTGACGTAAGAAGGTCCGAATATCTTCATGCTGCTCAATGGCCAGATCAGTCCGTACATCCGTGCCTTTTTGGTATTCACCGATCTTTATTAGCAGTTCGACTTGTTCGTATTTCGCTAACATTTCACGTATATGGTTCGCCGAATCTTGGTGTGACTGCTCAATGATTTGGTTCATCACTCTGCTGGTAGAACGTAAAACATCAATAGCTGGATAGTGATTGGTGGCGGCCAGATCTCTCGACAGAATAATGTGGCCATCTAGAATTGAGCGTATTTCATCAGCGATTGGTTCTGTTATGTCATCGCCTTCGACAAGAACGGTATAGAGCGCCGTAATCGATCCTTGGTCAGACTGTCCCGCTCTTTCCATCAGTTTTGGTAGTGCCGCGAAAACAGAAGGTGGATAACCTCGACGGGTAGGAGGCTCACCAGCGGCTAGACCAATTTCACGTTGTGCGCGTGCAAAACGGGTCACTGAGTCCATTAAAAGCAAGACGCGCTTACCTTGATCGCGAAAATACTCTGCAACTGAAGTGGCGACAAAAGCTGCTTTAGCACGTTCCATGGCAGGTCGATCAGAGGTCGAGACCACCAATACTGAGCGAGCCATACCTTCCTCACCGAGATCATGTTCGATGAATTGACGAACTTCACGTCCACGTTCACCAATCAGAGCAAGTACCGTTACGTCCACGTCTGCAGAGCGAATTAATTGGGCAAGCAGGGTGCTTTTTCCACCGCCTGCGGCAGCAAAAATGCCCATGCGCTGACCTTCACCGCAAGTTAATAAGCTATCAATGCAACGGACACCCAGTGAAATAGGTTTGTTGATCAGTTTGCGTTGCATCGGAGGGGGGGGATCTCGATACACCGGATACCAACGAAAGGGGGCTTGCATCTGACTACCATCTAGTGGACGACCTAAGCCATCAAGTACTTTTCCGAGTAAATGTTCACCAACACTGACCTCATGCATTTTACCCAGCGCAATAACTTCAGTATTGGATGAAATCCCTAACATGTTTCCCAATGGTGTGAGTAAGGCATTGGGATGCTGAAAGCCGACTACTTCAGCCAGCAGAGACAATGTCTGGTCAGGGTTACGCAGTTCGCAAAGTTCACCCACACGTACACCCGGAACGACGGCTTTGACTATAGTGCCTGTTACTTGGGTTACACGGCCACGAATCTGGATCAGGCGAGATTGCTCAATCGCCGCGTGTTGGCAATCGGTTATATAAGAAAACTGGTTCAAAGTAGTTTTAAGAAGTAATGATTGATGGTTGTGAGCATAGAGAGATGGACTTTCTATTTATATCGAATATCAGTCGAGAGTTTTTAGAATGCTTAAAAAGCCCTAAAAAAACGCGCCTTATTTTGACAGTTCGACCCTAATTTGAACCCTATACTCGCTTCACATTACATACGACGGATGTCAATGAATGAGTACAGTCAGTCACAATGTGACCAGTTTGAATACAAAGTTTGAACCCTCAATGGACTCAAATAAACAACAGAGTAGTTCGACTATGGTGAATGCAAAAGGTCGCTATCGGGGCGAAATGGTCACCGTTCATAACGCCGCATATTCAGTATTCGATGCGATGGAAGAGTTGACGTCACTCGGTTCAGAAAAGGCTGAAAAAGATCTAACAAAACGAGCAATCAAAGATCGCTTTTCGCGATCGACACAAGCGAATCAACAGCTCTCAGAATACTTAAGAAAAGTCCCCGATTTAGAAAAAAAACAGACGCTCAAAGAACTCACAAGCAAAATATCAGATGGCAATATTGCCACCATCGAGCAGCTACAAACGTATCTTGATGGCTTCTCAAGCGAGAAAAGTCATCAATATTTAGCGCTAAAAGTACTTAAGGAGTCTCTAGAGTCGAGTGTCAACAATATGCCGTTGTTAGAGGTTATCGATCACGCCGTGCAGCATATGGAGCAGCATACAGATTATTGGTCGAGAATTGATACTGAGATTCGGGTGTCTCGATTTGCAGATGATTTTAGCCGCGAACAAGCGTTCAGTAGCCTCCACCAATTACGCGGCTTTTACCGCGATAGCGTGCATAGCTATCAAGGATTAAGCGCCGCCTATCACGATGTTGTCGAACGATTTGGTTCACAGCAAGTCTCTACTGCGGTTGAGTTCATGTTGCAGGCGATGAGCGCAGATTTAAGTGTACAAGGTTGCACGATTGATTCAGTAAAGCTTCAGTTACTCATGTCTGATATGCACAAACTAAAAATCCTCAATACGCTTCAAGATCAGGTAAATCAGGTGTGTTTGATGCTGCAATCACAAAGGCTTATCTATGGCCAATCAAGGGGTTGAACTAATGGCTGACATCATCGCTTTGATTGAACAGCACTGGGTAGACAGTGAAGCCGTTTGCGCAATTGCAGACTCGATGGATCTAGCCGTCAGCGTATTAAGAATCCGCTTTCTTCATCAATTGCACAACCTGATTAGGCAGATACCAGTTGATGTATTTAACGATGCAGAGCAGAGACAAAACTTGTTACGTGCGGTACAGACGGCACTTACTGACGCTATCGACCAAGAAGAAGAGCAAGCGTGGCAAGATGAACTGGATTGATGATTCAGTCGATGATTTTTGTCGCGCAATGGGGGTGGAGAATGTCGACTTTTCTTGTTCAGGGAGAGTGCAACTGACGTTTCAATGCAGTGGAACGTTACATATAGAAAAACACCAAGGTATGTTGTTCATGATGCTTGCAAGGGAAATATTGAGGTCTCAATCGGCCAAGCTGATTAAACGTGCGTTGGCGATCTGTAACGATGAGCAGGGATGGCCCTTTTTAGTGCGCGCCAGCTTGCTAGGTGAAAATACTTTGGTATTCAGTGCACAGATGGCAGGCGAAGAAGTTACACATCCATCGCTAGAGCAAGCGTTGGCAATGCTTATTCGGCTGCATAACAATATGGTGAATTAGTGAATAAGATAAGCTCATTAAATAATGTAGGTGCGTTAAATGTAGGTATCGAGGCCTCAGGTTATCTCGGTAGCGGCGAGTTGCAACATAGATTGCCACAACGTTTTCAACTACCTCCAGCCGGCCAAGCGGTGGCGACGCATTTACCGCGTTTGTATCAACTTCGTCTTTCAGAACAGCACTTATTAGGGCTTGCTACTCTCAAGCTTTCACAGCTGGAACTCTTGAGGCCAGAAAAATACCGTCAGCAGTTTGAGGATACCTTACACAATCTCAAGAACTTAACTTGCCAATATCACTCTCCATCGATCATTTCAGCCACAACCACTCTAGAGGCGAGCCAGTTAGAACAAAATCACCTGACCATGGCGCTTCACTTACTGATTGAGGTTTAGTGCGATGCTAAGCAATCAAGACGTTGAATTTCTGCTGGTCCACGCCGCTTTACAAGTGCAATACCAGCAGCCTGATAGAGCAATATCGCTGCTTAATGTGGTGGTTGACGTTCGCCCCCATTGCTGTGAAGCAAAAAGGTTATTGGCGGTTGCGTGCTTGCAAGTAGGGTGTTTTGCACGCTCTATTTTGCTGTGCGAAGAGTTATTGCAGTTACAGCCACAAGAGTATGAATCCGGGCTATGGTTGTGCATAAGCCAAGCGCGATGGAAACAAAGCCGTCAAGAGGAGGCGCGTCAAGCACACAGGCGCTACGTTAGATCACTTAGCAGTCAAGCGAATGAATAAACTCATCGATGTATTAAATAAGGTGGGTGAACGTAAAGACATTATGCTTGCAGTGATGTTGCTAGCCATTGTGTTTATGATGATCTTGCCATTGCCTACGGCGCTTGTCGATGTGCTGATTGGCACAAATATAAGCATTGCGATCGTGCTACTGATGTTATCGATCTATATTACGACGCCACTCGAATTCTCGGCTTTCCCCGCTGTTCTCTTGATTACGACCTTGTTTCGCTTGTCGTTATCGATAACCACAACACGTTTGATTCTTCTTCAAAGTGATGCTGGAGAAATCGTATATACCTTTGGTAATTTTGTGGTTGGCGGCAATTTAGTCGTTGGTATTGTGGTTTTCCTTATCATTACCATTGTCCAGTTTATGGTCATTACCAAAGGCTCTGAGCGCGTCGCTGAAGTGAGTGCCAGGTTCTCGCTTGACGCAATGCCAGGTAAACAGATGAGTATCGATGGCGATATGCGGGCAGGGGTGATTGATGTCAACGAGGCAAGGTATCGGCGTTCGCTGATCGAAAGAGAAAGTCAGATGTACGGTTCGATGGACGGTGCCATGAAGTTCGTCAAAGGGGACGCTATCGCAGGTTTAGTGATCATCGTCGTCAACCTTCTTGGTGGTGTGACAATCGGCATCACTCAAAAGGGTATGAGTGGGGCTGAAGCGCTAGAACTGTTTGCTATTTTGACCGTTGGCGATGGTTTGGTCTCGCAGATACCAGCGCTATTTATCGCCATGACGGCAGGCATTATCGTGACTCGAGTCTGCCATGATAACGCTTCGGATTTAGGAACCGATATTGGTGGCCAAGTAACTGCTCAGCCAAGGGCGCTATTAATTAGTGGTGTATTGCTGATCTTATTTGCATTAATCCCTGGATTCCCGAAAATTACTTTCTTGGTGTTAGCGACGGTGGTTGGTGGTGGAGGGGTGTTCCTTACCTATCGACAAACAAAACACAACCAAGCTGAGACCTCTGATCTTTCTACCTTTGTTGCTCAAGGCGCTGGCTTACCTGCCGCTAAGTTGAACCTGCCGACATCAACGCGGGTCAATAAAGGTAAGCTGATTGAGCAAGAAGAATTTGCCATGACAGTCCCTCTTTTGATCGAACTCGATTCAAGCTTACAAGCGAGCCTTGAAGCGGTGGCGCTAAACGATGAACTTGTCCGAATAAGACGCGCACTTTACTTAGATCTTGGTGTGCCATTCCCTGGGATACACCTGCGTTTTAATGATCAAATGAATAACAATGAGTATTTGATTCAACTGCAAGAAGTACCAGTAGCACGCGGTCGAATTGAACAACAGAAACTGCTCGTGATAGAGGATAATGAACAGCTTGACCTGCTAAGTATTCCGTTTGAACAAGGGGATGATTTTCTTCCGGGGATCAGCAGTGTATGGGTATCAAAGCGTTATTTAGACCAGTTAGAGACAAGTCACGTTGGTTTCTTCACATCCGATAGAATTTTGACTTACCATTTGTCACATGTGCTAAAAGATTACGCGCAAGACTTTATCGGTATTCAAGAAACTCGTTATCTGCTTGAACAGATGGAAGGCGGCTTTAGTGAGTTGGTCAAAGAAGCACAGCGCATTATACCGCTACAAAAAATGACAGAGATTCTGCAGCGTTTAGTCAGTGAAGATATCTCCATTCGTAACCTGCGAGTGATCTTAGAAGCAATGGTCGAGTGGGGTCATAAGGAAAAAGACGTTGTCCAACTTACCGAGTATGTCCGCTCTAGCTTGAAGCGTTACATTTGTTATAAATACGCTAACGGACAAAACATGCTCCCCGCCTACCTACTTGATCAGAGTGTAGAAGACACCATTCGTAACGGCATTAGACAGACCTCTGCAGGAAGCTATTTGGCGCTTGATCCTGCGGTGACTCAGCAATTTATTAACGACGTAAAACAGACGATTGGTGACCTTAGCCGTATGCCAAATAAACCCGTGTTGGTTGTGTCTATGGACGTGCGTCGCTATGTCAGAAAGTTGCTTGAGTCGGAATATTACGAGCTTCCGGTGTTGTCTTTCCAAGAGCTAACTCAGCAAATTAATATTCAACCGCTTGGCAGAGTAGGGATGTGATAGCCACGCGTTTCGACCTGCGAGTTTTAAGTCATTGAGCAATCGAAAAAAATAAAAAGACTCGACGTTTACTGACAGAGAGAGTCCAGTGAACGCATTTATTATGGGTATCACAATGAAATCACCTTTTACTGAAACGATCGAACTTGCAGAAGCGGCGATTCGAAATGCGGATGACAAACATGATAGGTTCAAGCCATTACTTGATGAGCTAGGTGTTGATTCAGTCGTAGGTAATACGATGTTGCTTGACTGGGCGCATCACTCGCAAAGTAAGAGATCGGAAAAGAAAAGTCAGCGATACAAACGGCCAATATTAATGCGTGGCATAGTGATTTAGAGGTTTGCAAATGATAGAGATGACTAATACAAGTAATCAAACGACGGCTACGACTCATTATGCTCAGAGTACGATGCAAGATTGTCAGCCAACCACATTTAATCAAAGCCAACCGGCACTGAACCCTGTTTTTGCCATTGAGCGAGCCGCGCAGTTAGAAGATCGCCAAGTGCGTAAAAGTACCGCCCCTCATTCAACCTCTCAACTTGACGATAAGGTGCTGCTTGCACTGAATGAGCGCCGCCTGGATCGCTTAGAAAAACGTGAATTGCAGAAACAGGAGCTGCAAGCACTCACAACGCAACTCAAAATTTACGCGGTGGTGCAGTCCAACATCCATTCTAAGTTAAGTAATACGGACAGCAATCAAGAATCTCAAACCTATACACCACAGAATGAAGGTTTTAGCTATGCAGATTTTAATTATCAAGATGAGGCCACTTTTAAACAGTCTCCAGAGTATCAGTATCTGTTGGATCATAATATTAGTAATCATAAAGACTTCCTAATTCAGCAGGGTATCAGCGTCAATAAAACCTCTTATCAAAATACTAAAGAGGTGAAGAACCTAAGTGATTTTTCAACATCCATTAGTGATAAATCCAAACTGCTTAATGATGATGTGCAGCTTAAAGTCACTGAATTGAACGACACAAGCTCGCAGCTCAATGCGACCGTTGAGGCGATGAACAAGTTTGTGCAGAAATATCACAGCATTTTAGAACAAATCCTACGCGCCTTTTAAGGATACCCTCCATGAGTAATGAAAACGTCTCGATCGAACCATCTCACAGTCAAGCTGAGGAGCTAATGTCATTTCTGGAACAGGGTGGCACGATAAAAATGCTTCACGATGTGTCAACAGACACCATCGAGCATATCTATGCAGTCGGTTATAACGTTTTTCAGTCCGGTAAAGTTGAACAAGCTGCCCAAGTCTTTCAGCTATTGAGTATGCTCGATCACTATCAAGCTCGATTTTTCATCGGCTTAGGCGCGGCTCGTCAAGAGTTAGGTGAGTATCTGCAGGCAATTGATGCCTATAGCTACGCGGCACTGATGGATATCAACGATCCTCGTCCTCCTTTCCATTCGGCGCAGTGTCATTTGAAGCTTGAGCAATTCATCGAAGCGGAAAGTGGGTTCTACAGAGCAAAGGAGGTGTCAGCCGGGCAATCAAACTATGCAGATTTGCATAAACGCGCAGACATCATGTTAAAAGCGCTAAAAAAGAAAAGGAGTAACTAGGCAATGAGTTCTATTGTACTTGACCGCGCTCACAGCCAGACATACGCCTCTAGTGCTGAGAAAACCGAGAAAGCAGCACAGAAAAGAAGGCTAGATAAGACTCAGCCTTACCAAGCTGTGCAGTCTGCTGTTGTGGTTAGAAACGTTAACAATCAACCCTGTGAGCCGCTTAATCTCGTCAACTTTCCAGTTCAGTTGGATGTCCCTAATGCGGCGATGAATGAGAAAGTTAACGAGTTGACTATCAAGGACATGGCACAGCTACAAAAAATGGTTGATGCCATGGCGAATACCCTTGATGCCAGCGCTGCTCAAACAGGCGCTTTGGCGGTTAAGATTGTTGCAGGTTCAGTGGATGATTTTGAAGTTGAGCTCGCGGCAATCATTGATAATCTCAAAACGGCGCAGACGAGTCTGAAGCTCAAGGAGATCGAGGTTACAAAAGCAAACCACAAACAAGAGATGAACGACAATCAACACAAGATTGAAGAGTCTCAAAAAGTCACACAAGAGGCGAAAAAGTCGGGTTTAGCTGCCAAGATCTTCGGTTGGATTAGTGCCGTGGTTTCCGTTGTCGTCGGGGCGATTATGGTCGCAACGGGAGTTGGTGCTGCCGCAGGAGCACTAATGATTGCCGGTGGTGTGATGGGGGTCGTTAGCATGACACTGCAAGAGCCCGAGGTACAAGATGCTTTAAAACAAGCAGGCATCAATGTTGATGCGCTAAATAAAGTCGTCTTGGCGTTAGACATTGCTGTCGCCGTTATTGGCGCTGTTGTTACTTTTGGCGGTGCCGCTGCAGGCGGTATCGCCAAACTGGCGGCTAAGAGTGCCACAAAAGTTGCTGAAAAAGTCTGTGAAATGGCCACCAAGGTGGCAACGAATATGGCAAAAGTTGCCGACATGGGTTCCGAGGCGGCTTCAACGGTGACGAAAGGAGTTCGATATGGCGCTGAAACCGTCGATCTTACAGTTAATGTGGGAAAAGGCTCGACAGATAGCCTGCATGCTAGCCATCAAGCTGATGTTGCCAATATTCAATCTGAACTTATAGAAATGCGCGCGGAGATGACATTAAGCCAGGCGGTGATCGACAAGCTAAAAACAGAAATTGAGAAAATCATGCAAGGTTTTCAGGAAGTCATGACGATGATTATGCAAATGATTGAGTCCAAGAGCGAATCGATGAAAATAGTGTTAAACCGCCCCGCCACAGTATAAGGAGTCGAAGATGGTAGATTTAATTAGCAATACAAAAAGTACGGCGAATATATACGCTTTAGGACAAGAGGTAAAAATAACGGTTAAAGCGCAGCAAGCTGCAACCAAAACCGAAGCGAGCGCGGTAAAGGGTACCAGTAACAATTCGGCCCCCCTTTCTGCTTGCGTACAACTTGATGTGCCTAAAACACTTGCCACCAGTCACCAGGGTAAAGTTGCGGAGAAGCTGGTGGATGCAGTGGCACCAACGCTGAACTTACTAACGCAAACCCTAGATAAAACAATAAAAGGGCAACCAATGGTGAAGTCTGTGTCTGAATCGGTTTCGCAAGTGCTCAGTTTGTTGTCTTTGCTTTATCAAGTATCAAAGCTGAGTCGTAACCAACAAACGCTACAGCGTGAGATTGCTGTAGAAGCCAATGTGGCAAGCTTGCAATATCAAGCGAATGAAATGAAAAATGCTGCTAACGCACTGTTAGCGACAGCGGTTGTCTCAGGCGTATTGGCAGGTGCGACTGCTGCTACGGGGGTGGTCGGTAATATTAAAGCGGTGGGTAAGATAAAAGCACAAGTTGCGGACAACCATGCGTTGAAACCGCAGAAAGCGGGTCTTGAGCAAGTAGAACAAATGTTGAAATCAAAAAACTTGTCTGCTGCGCAAAAAGAACAGTTAGTGAAATTGCATAATACAGGGCAAGATAATATTGCTGATATGCTGTCAAAGCGGCAAGTAAATAGTCGTAAGTTTGAGCATCGGATGGCAAAAAACCAAGCTAACAATGCCGTACTGCAAGCTTTAGGTCAGATGTCTAATGCGGCATCTAATGTTGAACAGACCAAAGCTCAGGCTCGTGGCAAAGAAGATGAAATCCTTGCCGCTCGAGCGCAGGCCGCAAAACAGAAAGCGGATGAAAATCTCGGCTTTCAAGACAGCTTGTTAAAAGAGCTACGAGAGTTGTTTCGTGCTATTTCGGATAGCGAAAACCAAGCGTGGCGCGCGTCGGGATCGGCAGTTTAACCCGTTTCAATATTTAAACAGTTTCAACAATAAAAAGGCGCTCAACTCAGTGCGCCTTTGTACCATTTTATTTAGCTTGCAGTTAGTGGTTAACAAGGGTTAAGCCGCTCGGCAAAGCATCACCAAAGACACGTTTTGACTCACTAGCTGAGAGCTCTTTGACTTCTTCAACAAGAGATAACCACGACTGTGGCACTTTGCTTTGTTTGAGTTTATCGACCACTTGTTGGCGGAAGTCATCAGAGATATCAAACAGTCGATCGCCGGTTTTACGACACATCATGACCGACGCGAAAGCGATCATCGGCTCTTTTTGCCAGTTTTGTTCAAGTAGCTTCGGTAGCCATTGCTCAGCTTGTTCACGAGCAATGACATTGTGTTGACTGCCATAAAGTGGCGTACGCGCTGCTAATCGGCCCAGCGCCCACCAATGAGCTTGTTCAAATTGATTGTGGTTGAGGGCTTTACTTAAACACCAAGAGGCGAGCAGAGTTTTATCTTCGACATCGAGGTGCTCAAGAGAGGCGGCTAAACGCAACATTGATTCATAACCCATTTCTTGTGCCGCTTTGGCCGATTGTGGGTTTTTCATCGCACCAGGGTGCAGATATTTAGCAATATCCGCGAGGATCGTCTCTTGCTGCTCTTGATTCAGACCACCGGCAATACGGCGCCAGAATACCCACCAATCGCTCCAACCTTGATGGTTTTTGAACTGGATCCCTTGCTGGTAGAGTCCCCAAACTTGTTCGATGCGCCATGAATCGGTGGCATCGCCAAAACCAGGGCGTAACGAGAAGCCGGCCAAGCGTAGCCAGTTTTTTTCATGAGCTTCGGAGCGACGTCGGCGTTTTCTTCCCAGCGCAAAAACATCGAAAATCTGACGTAGGGTGGTAAAATCCCACTCATCCCGTTTGCCGAGCATTTTTTCAAGATCTTTTGCGAGCGTTTTTATCTCTTTGCCTTCGGCGCTTTTTTTGTTGCCACTGTAAAGGCGTGAAATCAGCGCTTTACACTCAGCAAGACGTGGATGCGTGTTCTGTTGTTGAATCTCATCCGCTTTTTGATTACGGACTTCAAATTCCAGTGCCCAGCGCTTATTGTCATCGGCGACGTTAACACACTCCATTTTTAGTGTGCCCACCTCGGTTAACTGGCAAGCAAGTTGTACTTCGACACGCTCTTTTTGATTGGCTTGCAATTCCGTACCTTGCCCTTCAAGAGTTGAGATATATGGGGGCAGCGGCGAGAAAAGATCGGCATCGATATCGACCATGGCTCCGTTTTGAATGGCAGTATTGTTGCTCAGCGTGTCATGAGTTGTCGTCAACAGGTTGAAACGAACTGGTTCACCGAGCGTCAGAGCGAAACGGCGACCACTTAAGCGGATTTCGTGACCTTCTTCTGTGCCTTTGGCCAGCAAGCAGAGTGCTTTACCCATTTTGTTCTTTTCTTGTAGGTGCAAGAAGTAGGAACGAGCCACACCACCGCCGATTTTTAGTTGTGCGCCTCGACGCGCTTTACCAAAAGCGACCGCACCGAGTGCCACTGACCAATCAGGGTGAGGGTTATCCAAAACGGTCACGGGTTCACCGCGCCAATGGCTTAGTAGACGGGTTACGCGCTCGGTAACTAGCTCACTATTGAATACCCCACCATTAAGCAGCAACCCGACAGGGATGGCAGGCTTACTGGTATCTTGTTGAGCCAGAGCCGAATAGGAGACTTGTTGATGTTGATTGAGGAATTCGGCCACATGCTTGCTGACCGCAGGGTCTGCGACATAAGGTAGACCAAATTCAACCACCGCACTGCGTCTCTTATCCGGTGTATGGGTAAAATCCGACAGAGGGAAGAAACCATCAAGGGCGATTTGATGTACTTCTTGTTTGGTTAAACCAATACTTTTTGTGCCACCAAGCAGTTTAGAACCACTGCCGAGCATCGTGATTTTCACTTCGTCCGGGGCGTGGGTTGAAAGCAGGTTCTCTTTAGCTTTACGGGTTTGCTGGATAAGTTTTGTTAAGCTTGCAGCATTAAGCTTTTTACTGTGACTAAAACGCTGCTCGGCAAGATGAGCAAGGGCTAGGTCAAGGTTATCACCGCCGAGCATTAAGTGTTCACCGACGCCAATTCGATCCAGAGCAAGCTCATCATCGGTATACTTTGCTTCAATTAAGCTGAGGTCGGTTGTTCCGCCACCAACATCACACACCAAAATAAGTGGTAATGATTTTAGCTCTTCAGCGGCGCTGTTCTGGTGACGAGCATACCAGTCGTAGCACACCGCCTGTGGTTCTTCGAGAAGAACGATATGATTAAGACCCGCCAGTTGCGCAGCTTCTAAGGTCAGTTTTCGCGCCGTTTCGTCAAACGAGGCGGGCACCGTTACGACCACATCTTGATGCTCGAGAGGGTTGCTTGGATGACGATAGTTCCATGCTTGACGAATGTGATTCAAATAACTCGCACTGGCTATCACAGGGGAGACTTTGTCTACATCATCGGCGCCCGCCCAAGGCAGAATATCTGAGCGACGGTCAACCGCTTGATGAGAGAGCCAGCTTTTGGCACTCGATACTTGGCGACCCTCGACTTTGGCGCCCAACTCACGTGCCCACTCGCCGATAATGACATGTGAAATGTCGCCATCGACGGGCTTGTTTTGCCACGGCAGAGTTAAATCTGACTCAGAGACTTGTCCTTGAGCGGGATGGTAACGGAAAGAGGGTAAAAGCGGTTTGCGCACCACTTCACCCGGCCCGATTAACTGGTCGATATCAAACAGTGACACTGGTGCGTGTTCTAGGTTGTCAGTGATTTCACAAAACGCCACAACGGTGTTAGTTGTGCCTAAATCAATACCGACTAAAAATCGAGGAGAGGCCATATAACAAAACCCTTTGTCTATTTATCGCATACCAATCTGGGTAATTTCGTCTTCGTTTAGTCAATAAACGAACGAGTAGACTGGCGTCTGGCAAAAACGGCACCTTGTGGTGCCGTTGTCTCATTATGTTGGTTCGCTTTAGTTATCTTTGCCATCATCGCGCACGTCAAATTCGACATGCCATTTTTGGCCATTATCAGAGGCGATGGCTTCAAGGTGGAGCGTACCTAGCTCGGTAACGCGAGAGGCTAAAGTGACAGGAACCACTTCACCTTCACGGCGCCCTTCAGAAACGGGCAAAGTCACTTGAATTTCTGGCAACTCTTCGAGCTCTTCCGGTGCCCAGTGATCAAGGTGAAGGCCGGCTTCGTCGTCTCGGCGAACGGTCGAACCAAAGAACTGGAAGCTGACCGGTTGGCCGATAATCAAACCAAATTCTTTACTTGGTACGCTAACGCTAGAGCCTTCTTCCATGCCAAATGGTGCGACGCATAGTGCTTCCATCGGTGGTGCCATCCCCGGAATAGCCGGCATCGCACTTTCAATCCCGACATAATAACTGGATGCAATACCGCCTCGAATTCGAACACCTTGTCCACGGCGAACGGCACCATAGTAGCTTGCACCACTAGCGACGGCTAAGTCTAAGTCGACACCAGTTAAGCGTTTGGCGATTGGGGCGTCGGTTTCAAGCAACCATTGATTAATGGTTTCTTCAAGGCGAGCGGCTAGCAATGTCGATTTTAACACCCCGCCGTTGAATAAAATGGCGGTTGGTTTAATAAAATCTGCTGACTGATCAGTCTGGCCGCCCATACCTGGCATATTAGCAAAAGGATTGAACGCTTCTGCCGTCGCGCTGCCACCTTGTGCATTAGCTTGTTTGGTCAAGAAAGCCGCAATATGGCGTGTAATTCCGGCATCTTGTGCATAAGGCAGACCCATTTGAGTCAAGGCGCCACGATTGCGCTGCACTGGGTGCTCTGTCACGGCAACTTTTGGAAAAAAACCATCAACCAAGGTTTGCTGAACTTCCGCTTGAGTCAGTTCCGTTTTTAAAGTGGCACCAAGCAGTTTCGAACCACGGCTCGGAACTACGATCGGCACTGACTCAAGTTCAGCGTCGATAAGGAGTGCTTCTTTGGCATCACGGCAAGCATGGGTCATGGCTTGTACTTGCCATGGTTGCAGTTCTTTGCCTTGCTGTGCCAGTTTCATCTTCAGGCGGTAGGCAAGGGCTAAGTCCATGTTATCGCCGCCGAGTAGGATATGCTCTCCAACCGCGATACGGTTGAGGCTAAGGTTGCCATCTTGTTCGGTAACTTCAACCAAAGAGAGGTCAGTAGTACCACCACCGATGTCCACCACCAGCACAATATCGCCGACAGTAACGTCGTCACGCCATTTGTCGTGGCTGTTATCAATCCAGTTATAAAGCGCAGCTTGTGGTTCTTCGAGCAAAGTCAGATGAGCCAGGCCAACATTGCGCGCCGCTTCGGCGGTTAAGTCTCGCGCCGCTGGGTCGAAGGAAGCCGGTACCGTAATGGTGACATCTTGCTGAGTCAGAGGATGGTCTGGGTGTGCGTGATCCCAAGCGTTTTTTAAGTGCTCTAAATAAAGTTCAGTCGCGCGTAATGGTGACACTTTTTCGACTTCTTCCGGGCTACCTGCGGGTAAAAAAGCATCGCGACGGTTTACACCGGCATGGCATAACCAAGACTTTGCACTGGCCACTAAGCGAATCGGTGTTTTTGCACCAAGATTACGTGCAATCGCGCCCACTAGAGCGCTTGGCTGTGATGACCAAGGCAGCACACGTGACGCTGGGTTCATTTCGTGTTGGTGCGGTTGGTATAAAAACGAGCCCAGTTGGTTACGAGTTTCTACGTTACCAGGCGCGGTCAGCTGCGCAATTGGCATGACTTCAACGCGAGAGTCTTCTTGTTGCGTATCGATAAACGAGAGCACGCAGTGAGTGGTGCCTAAGTCGATACCGACGCTAAATTTCGCTGTGTTCGAGCTAGCGTTTTGTTGGGCGATATTTTGGTGTTCCATTACAGCTCAACCTCAGCAGGCGCTATAACAGAAGCATCGTAGTTTTTAGCTAACTTTGGTAAGTTGATTGCGTTCGCTTTCCAACCTTTGTGGACCAATGTACCGTTGAAGGGTGCATTGCCTGTAACGTTGCCCGTCAAACGAATCTGTTGTGGGTTGAAGCCTGCTTCGATAGTAATACGGGTCTCTTCATCTTCATGGCGAATAGGCTCAAGCGTGACATAGTCGGTTAAGACTTTTTTACCACCAGTATGGATGACGCGAGCGGCGGCGCCGACTTCTTCGTCAGAAAACGCAGTCAGGTCTTCTTGGAGAAAATCGATAAGGCGCGCTTCTTGTTGCATGAGAGAGAGAAGCTGCAGCGCTGAGTCGGTTGAAGCGGTAGCAAGTTTCGACTCGACTTCTACAACCTTCTCAACCACTTTTTCTACTTCAATGATTTTCTCAACTTCGACAATTTTTTCGACGGGCTTTTCTACTTCAACGATTTTTTCGACTGGCTTCTCAACCACTTTTTCCACTACGGTTGATTTGCGTGAAACCGCGATCAGCAGCAATAGAACGCTTGATGCAGCAAGACCTGCGTGAAGCATATCGAACGTTTGAGGGATCATTTGTAAATCGAACGTCATGACAATTCTCTTCTAATTTTTCTGATTTCAGAGACAGGCGAAATCTCTGTGAGGGCTCTGGGTTGAAATAAGAGCCGATTTATTCTGATAGATTGGGGTGAATATTATCATAATCAAGTCAATGTACGGCTACAAAAACAGGCCGAAACAGGGGTTTTGATGGCTAACTGTTTTGTTTTTAACCGAATTTAGCCGAAAAAGGAGGCCTATACCTCGAAATGAGGATTGTTTCATATCAAAGGCAGGATTGAGCTTTATATCGCCAATCAGTAAGCGCTAGAATAGCGCGTTATTCTCAAGGACGGTCGATTAATCCGCAACAGCGTTATGCGCCAATTTAGAACAAAGAAGTTTTTATTTCCTGCCGTTACCTTAGTCTTTACTTTGATGCTGACGTGCTATTTGGTTTATTTTGCTTATCAAGCTCAGCAAAGCCACAGTATGGATTTGGTCGATAAACTGGCCGAACAACAGAGCGAAAATTTGCAACAGGTGATTGAAAGTGATCTGCACTTTATTGGTGCTGGGGCCAATTTCTTTCGTTCTACTCACCCTGATGACTGGGATCGCTTTTCGATTTTCGCGGAGCAAGTGTTGTCGTCGTCTCAGTCATTGATCGCGTTGCAATGGATGCAGCGTGTCGAGAGCAAAGACATTGATACACACATTGCCAAGGTGCGTGCAACATTCCCATTTTATGAGATCTACACCATCCCCAAAGATGGACCTAAAACCTTTGGCTATATCCTGCCAAATAATCAGCCAATCTACACTGCGTCTGATGTCTATCCACGCAGTGAAGCGAATTTCAAAGCTTTGGGTTATTACTCATCAAGAAGCCGTTTTCAGTTGGTTCTTGATCATATTGTCAAAACTGGTCAGCCAAGTCTGTCTGACAAAGTACGGTTATTGCAAGATGGCATCGACAAAAGCATTAGTAAAACCGGGTTGCTGGTCTATCATCCGGTCTTTTCCGTTGACCAACCGCAAAAGCTAATTGGTGTGGTAATTGGTGCCATCCGTTCGACCAAATACTTTGAATCAATAGTGTTACGTACGGCCACTGAGCAAGAATTGTTGGTTCGGGTGACCGATTTAGGCTTTGATGCAGAAGACGATCCGATTTTGTATCAAAGTGATGGCTGGCAAGAGAGTCAGGGGATTGACATCCAGAAGCGTATTCGATTACCAAACCGCGAGTGGGTAGTTGATTTTAAACTGGCGGGCACCGTTCCATACAACGACAAAATGGTACTGTGGTCGATAGGTTTGACTGGGCTTACTGTGTCATTATTGCTTACCTACATTGTGTACCTATTGTTGCGAGATCAAGAGTATTTAGAGAAGCTGCTCAATGAACGAACCCGTGAACTGCAATTTTTAGTCGATTATGACGCGCTAACAGGCATTTATAATCGCCGTGCATTCAGTCGTCACTTGCAGCAAAGAGTCACTGACAAACAGTGCTTTTCTTTAATCGGTTTTGATATTGATGAGTTCAAGCAAATTAATGATAGTTACGGGCATATTGCAGGCGATGAGGTCTTGATTGGTGTGGCTAACGTAGTGTTAGGCCAGTTACGTGAAGGCGACATTTTTGTGCGCATCGGTGGTGATGAATTCTGTATTATTTCTAATGTTACTGAGCCGCAAGCGCTGGCAGATTACGTACAACAGATTTGTGATGCGGTCGGACAGGCTGCCTATCACTTTGCTCAACACGACATTCGCTGTACGTTGAGTATCGGCGCGGCTATCCGCACAGATGAAAGCCAAGAAGACATCCTGCAGCATTGTGATGCAGAGCTCTATAAGAGTAAGCAAGCAGGGCGAAATTGTGTCTCGATTGCCGCATAACTGAGCGCTTAAACGTGTTCGATTCGAATTTTGTCGATTTCTGATGTAGAATTTCGCGTTTTGCGAACTTTGAACAAAGGCCAATCATGAACCATAACCGTATTGTTTGTTTCGATTTAGAAATGTGTTGTTGGAATGAAAACGGTGTCGGTACCACTGGGGAAATTATTGAAGTTGGGCTAGCAGAAATTGACCTTGTTAAGGGCGAGATCGTTAAGCGTGCACAATATTACGTCAAACCAGAACATGATCAAGTCTCGCTGTTTTGTGCACAATTGACCGGTATTACGCCACGCACGGTTGAGAAACAGGGTCGGCCTTTGCAAGAAGTGCTTAAGTCGATGGTGAAAAACTTTGGCGGTGCGAACAAAATCTACGCCGCTTGGGGCCGAGATGATCGCGTGTTAGCCAAAGAGTGCCAACAAAAGGGCATTGAGATGCCGTTTAATGAGTTCATAAATTTAGCAACCCTATTTCGGATTCAAAATCGCCTTAAAGACAAGCGTGTTGGTCATAAAGTCGCGCAAGAAAGTAAAGGTATCGAGTGGGAAGGCCGACAGCATTCAGGTTATGTCGATGCCCATAACTTAGCCAAACTTGCATTAACGATGCTGTAAAAAATCAAGGGAGCGAATGGCTCCCTTGATGCTATTGACCGCTATTTTATTACGCGTAGCCAATCATCTCTGGTAGCCACAACACAATACTTGGGAACATGATCAGCACAGCAATGGTGATCACGTCAGCCACGAAGAAAGGCGTACAGCCGCGAAATACATCTTGAACTGAACATTCAGGACGCACTCCTGCAACCACAAAGCAGTTCAAGCCGATAGGCGGGGTGATTAAACACAGTTCTGCCATCTTGACCACGATAATACCAAACCAAATCGCACAACCTAGCCCGGAAACACCAAATGCAGAGTCTACTGCGGCCACATCTACGCCGCCATTTAGAGCAATAATTGCAGGGTAAACAACTGGGAGAGTCAGTAGCAACATGCCAATTGCATCCATGAACATCCCCAGAACCGCATACGCGAGTAGGATAAACAGCAAGGTCAGCATTGGGCTTTGTTCTAAGCTGACGATCCAATCTGAGAAAGCACTCGGCAGATCGGCAAAGCCAAGAAACCGAACGTAAATCAATACCCCCCAGATGATGGCGAATATCATTGCTGACAGCTTGGCGGTTTCCATGATTGAGCTTTTAATCTCTTTCCAACGACTGCCATGATAAAGAGCCACCAATAAAATCACGCTAGCACCAAGGGCACCAGCTTCTGTTGGAGTCCCGACACCGCCATAAATACACACCATGATAATTGCGACGACAAAGAAAATGGGCGCTGCTGCTGGCAGTGATTCAAAGCGTTGCTTCCAGCTATACCCTCGCACAGGTGGACCAAAATCTTTTTTGGTCATCGCAAGGAAAATAACTAATCCACCGTAAATCAGCGCTGAAACAAAACCGGGAATAAAGCCTGCCATCAACAGGGCACCGACATCTTGCTCGACGATGATGGCGTAAATGACCAAAATGGCCGATGGCGGGATCAACGAAGCGAGGGTGCCACCTGCCGCGACAACGCCAGCGGCAAAGCGCTTGTCGTAGCCGAGTTTGAGCATCTCTGGAACCGCAATTCTGGCAAACACCGCCGATGTTGCGACCGAAGCGCCTGAAACCGCAGCGAAGCCTGCTGTCGAAAATACAGTAGCGACCCCCATTCCGCCCGGTAACCAACCGACCCAACGTTTCGCCGCTTCAAATAGCGCTTTTGTCAGCCCTGCGTGATAGGCAAGAAAACCGATCAAGATAAAGGTCGGGATCAGCGATAGCGCGAGCGATGATACTTTAGAATGAGGAATGGTCCCGGCCATTTTGAGTGCCACCATAAAGCCACGTTCGAAGCCAAATTTGGCACTGAATATCCATACTAAACCGAGGAACCCTGCGGTGGCAGCGGCAAAGGCTACTCGCACACCAAGCACAACAAAAATAAGCATGGCACCTGATACCCAAAGACCAATTTGAATGCTGTCCATAGTGGCCATGGTTTGAATTAAATCTGACAAAATAACTCTCCTAACTCTCGTGTCCGGTTACTGCTTCGGCTTCTTTTGCGGCCACTTCGGCAGCTGATTCAATCAGAGGGACACCAACAGGGCGTTCATCTCTTCTCACTGCTGCGCGCGCGTAGCCCCACATTTGTAACACTAACCGCGCAGCCAAGATGCTCAGGGCAATCGTCACGATTAGCTTGGCTGGCCAAGTCGGAAGGTTTATATCGAGCGACGAGTCGCCAATCGAATAGGCGCGCCAAAAGTGCAAATAGGAGCCGTAAATAAGCACAAGCGTAACGGTGAACATCAACAGAGCAGACATAAATTCAGTGACCCATAACCAACGGCCTTTGAAGCGGCCAATGATGATGTCCATCCGGATATGACCACCCATGCGTTGTGTGTATGCGATGCCCAGAAAGGCAATAAACGCCATGGCTTGTTCGACCCAGTCAACGTAACCATTGATGGGCGATGAAAATAACCAACGACCTAACACGTTAACGGTGGCGAGAAAAACCAGTAAGAAAATTACCACGCCACCAGCGAGGTTGAGAAAGGACTCGAAACGAAACAGTAAGCGGTCTGCACGACTTAACTTCGAATCATCTTCCAATACAGAAGCAGCAGCCGACATAGCGGTCTCCTATCTAAAAATCTGTCATAGAGAGTGTGCCAGGCAAGTCAGAATGTCTTACCTGGCGGGTGAGGGAATTACTCAGCAAAGAGTTTCGCGGTGTGGTCAAATACAGCTTGAGAGTCAAACTTGTCTTTGTATTTATCAATCCACTCTTGGCGCACTGACTGGGCCAATTCGTTGAGCTGTTCGGTCTGCTCAGGAGAGAAGGTCACTAAAGTCAAACCTTGATCGCGGATAGCTGCTTGGTATTTCGCCGTGGTGTTTTGCTCATAGTTTTGCACATAGAAGTCGAGCGCTTCATCGACGGAACCGAGTAGTGCTTCACGATGAGCGGGCTTGAGCATTTCAAGAGCTTCAGTATTAACCACCACTGGGCAGTTGGCAGAGCCTAAGTTAAGGTTGGTTGTGGCCCATTTGCCCACTTTGTAGGAATTCGTCGACAGGTGAGCATGGGGAGCAAACGAGGCGGCATCAATGACGCCAGAATCCATCGATTGGCGGACCTCAGAAAACGGTACCCCAGTTTTGACTGCGCCGAGCTTACCCAGTACTCCCATAATTCCGCCTGGCCCACGTACGCGCAGGCCATCAAAGTCTTGTAGAGAGTTTAGTGCGTCACTCTTGCTGACAATGTTGTACTGCGGCAGTGGTGTTGGCATCAGCAGCGTCGCATTCCAACGCGCCAAGTCTTTTTTTACTTCAGGGTGTTCAAATACTTTCATGTAGATATCACTAATGCGAGCTAATGACACCTCTTTGGCAAACGGCAGTTCGTTGACCGTAATGGTCGGGTTTTTATCGGCATGATAAAAAGCGCAAAACTGAGCCATTTCAAATGCACCGAACGAAATGCCGTCTAAGTTTTCACGCGCTTTAGACAGGCCGCCATAAGAAATGTTGAGTTTAAATTCACCGTTAGTTTTCTGTTCAACTAGCTCTGCGAGCTTTTCTACGTTTTCGGTAAAAGCGCGGCGTTTTCCCCACAGAGAAACATTCCATTCCGTTGCAGCGGCGACTTCCGAAGCCATAAATCCAGTGATGGCGAGGGTAATGAGGGAGGTTTGTAGTGCTTTCATATATCGTCCTTGTTGTTATGCACGCGTGTTTCGCTCATTGGGAGCGATTCGGAGTATTAAACCGACAATTTGTGTCGCAAACGTTTTGATTTTTTTCGAATATGACTATAGCAAAGACGTTGTAAAGTTAATGAGTTGTTATCAAATTATGGTGCTTTCCTCACGACTTAATGAGGTCAAGATGTGAAGTGACGGCATCGAGTAGCGTGCTACAGGGGATGACAAGTTGAGGTGACGTTACGTGGTGATTAGGTTGAGCTCAGGTCGCTCTCACTGTGTGAGAACGACGAGATGGGATTGATGCGGCGTTGTCATAGCGATGTGATGTTACTCAGGCAATCAAGGTACGAGGACTCGGTTGATTTGCCAATATGACCTACTGGTCTTTATCGCTAGTTGGAGGCTCGTTGGCCGGAAGTTCGGTGACAGAAAGCTTGGCACGAATAAAGTCACGGTGATCAACATAAAGCAACTCGGCGGTCTTACGAATGACGGCTTCTTCTAGTGGGTCGATCGTGCCATCGGCATTGGCAACTTGCCACATCGCCTGAATCACGCAGTAGCGGTTTTGTTGACTAAGTTCGCGTAACTGGGAGGTAAACTCATACAAAGACGCCGAATCTTTGCTGCATTGTTGAGCGCGAGTTAGCAGTGCGTTGGTTTGGCTAGGGTCGAGATTGAGCAGTTTACCAAGCAGGTGATGTTTTGCTTCGCTCTCTGCACGCTCAATCTGATGATCGGCGCCAGCAACCTCGTACAATAAGCACGCAATCGCTAAATTGGGGTCTGCGGCGCTGTGTTGGCCTAAATCTTCCCCTTCAAGCAACTGTTTAAACAGTTTAGTAATCGAATTTAACATGGTCTATGCCTTTCTGTGCGGTTGTGCTGGTAAATGCGCTGTTCTAGCTATCGATGTACGACTCTACTTATCTAGGTGCGACTCTATTTATAGATAGTGACGTTATTTATAGTGCCACTCTGTTTATAGATAGTGACGTTGGTCGTGGATCACAATACGTTTGACCAAAATCTTACTTTTCTTTTATCGGCATAAACTCCCACTGCTTGCCGTCACCAGTTAAAATCGCGATACGTTCTGGTTGGCCTTGTTTATCCAGTTTGAGTTCGCCAATGGCGCTGCTATTGACTAAGCGACGACGCCCAGGTGTATTTGGATCGCGTTTTTTCACTTTGAGACGCTTACGTTTGGTAAACCAGTTCAATGGTGAGCGCGGCGAATAAAGCAACCGGTCTGCGTGGTCACACAACGCGAGCAAAGGTTCAGGAAACTGGCTTTTGAGACCACTGCAGGTGACTTGATAGATGGTCGGGCTATTGCGTCTAAACCTGAGTTTAATGTCGTATGCGAATGAGTAGTGCACATCGCCTGACAAAATAACAAAATTAGTCGGGGTTTTGGTGTGGGTAAAAATACTTAACATTGTATTAGCGCTGCCAGGGTGCGCCATCCAGTTTTCTGCATCAACCATTAACGGTTTACCGAGTGCAGTCACTATCCGTTGTAAGGTCTCAATAAACTTGACACCAAACATCGGTGCTGGCGAGACAATGATCACTTTGTCTAGATGCAAAAGCTCATGCTGCAGCTCTATCATGGCTTCCCAGTCCATCAATCCTGACGGTTTATTCATTTTAGATTCAGAACGCCAACGCCGCGTTCGAGTATCAAGTACCACGACTTTCGGCGAACGCTCAATCGTATAGTGCCAAGCTTCAAAGCGATATAAATGGCGGATAAAGGCGTCATGATTGTCTACACTCGGCGTGTCGAGAAATTGGCGTGCCAAATTAACAAATTCGTGATTGAAGTTGTCGGGCTCGTTACCCCATCCCTGACAAAGCCAATAGGCCATTAAGCCATTACCAATGATGCGGTGTGAAAATGGATTTTGATAGGCGGCCGTTTCCCAGCCAATGGTGAGATTCCAATCGTCGGTAATATCATGATCATCAAAAATCATGTAAGTCGGGATATGGGCGAACAGGCGCTGCACTTGGCTAAGACCATCAACAAAGCTTTGAAGGATTTGATGTTCGTCGTGCCAACGTTGTTGAAGGCGCGGCTCCATAACCTGTCCAGCGTGAGAGAAACCATTGTCCCGCAAGCGAGTTGGATTGATGCAAGACCACAAGGTTGGCGACCAAACGAGCAGATACATAGCGACAAACTCGCTAAAGGTAATCAAATGGTTTTCTGTATCGGTAGAGGTAAAAATAGGCGCGTTGCGCTTCGGAAACAGCTTAGTGAACAGTGTGCCGTCATCGTAATGATGGGGTAAGAGATGGTCACGGCGATAATAACAGTCCGGATGAGCAAAAAGCTCGTCACTGTTTTGTACAGGCGCTTGATGAAATTGCTCTTGCGGGAGCCCTAATAACTCAATGGTTTGATGGATGGCATCGAGCATTGGTCCAGCAACGTGATCTGCGTAGATTTGGTCGCCGCTCATCATTAATAAGTCAGGGCGTTGGTCGATAGAATATTGGGCGACTTTTTCATCGGCGCGCACCAAGGCATCGTCACTAGGATCATGAGGGTTACGACACGAGCCGTGCATCACGTAATCGGCTTTGGTCGAGATGGTAATGCTAAGTTGTGACTCATTGCCATAGAGCAAGTGTGGGTATAGCTCAACCAAGGGGCCGTGTTGGGTATTAAATTGATAATTGAGCGCAGTATCTTGCGGGAACTCACCAACAATACGCACTAAGGTGACATAGCAATATTGGCCAACTTTAAACGCTTCGAACTGGCTTAAAGATTGACGGTGTAACTCGGTTTGGTCGGCCGCCAAACTGAGGGCAAATTCACCATCAAGGGGTTCACGTGTGGCTAACCAAAAGACCAGCTCAGTGGCAGTGGTTTTGCGCAAGATGGGGCCAGCAATAAGAAAAGGTCTTTTATTATCCATGTGTTACTCAGTGGGTTCCTCGGGTAGGCTTGGGTCTTCAAGAACTTCGATGACTTCTGAGCTTGAAAGTTCATGGCCCATTAAAAAAAGTGCCAGCATCGCATCTGCTTTGGTTTTATCGTCAGAGCTTTCGGTAAGGATTTGCAAAAAGCGATGACGTATCATGGTGATTTCGTGCTCGACAAAACCGCGTCCTTCCTCTTCACCTTGTGTCTCTTCTGGTGCGGTATCGAAACTCAAAAACAGCAAACCACCATCAAGCTCAGCGTCGAGTAATCGTTCTGGCAGCCAAGTTTCTCCGGTCACTATGTCCGGATCGCAGTTGCTTGGTAATCGAGCGAGTCGTTTTTTTAATTCAGATGCTTTCACAATCGTTAGATTTGAGGGATCATAGATTCTATTTTAACGACCAATAGCGCAGAAACCTAAGTATTAAGCACTTTAGTTGGTCAGTTTTTGAGTTGTTACGTCACTTTTGGATAGAAAATGATAAAAAACCGTTCGCTATCGATGTTCTCGATAGCTGTCAGTGGCTTAGTTTTCCCCTCTGCTTATGCCCAGCAAGCGGAGCAAGATTGGGGTATCGCCGCAATTTATCGTATGGCGTCAATTCCGTTTAAAACCGAAAACGGCGATCAAACCGTCAGTACTTTTGTTCCTATGATGTTTTTTGACAATGAGCATGTGTTCATTGATGGGATGCAAGCGGGTGCTTATTTATATCAAGGCGATAATATCGAGTTCAATGCCTTGATGCGTATGCGTTTTGTCGATATTCCTGCGTCAGCACAAAATGCCCATCAAGGCGATACGTTCGACTTTGGTGCTCAGTTACGTTATCAATTTAGTCAGAATTGGCAGTTAGACACCGAGTTAATGAGTGACAAAGATATGCGTTTTCACGTCAATCTTAGTGCCTCGGCAAACTATCAATGGGGTGACTGGCAACTGACGCCTCATGCGACGGTGAGGTACAAAGATGCTGACTTCAACAGTGAGTATTATGCGTTTAATGATTATACCGGCGAGCGCATTGGCGCAGGTATTGATGTTAACGCGGGCGTCCGAGCCCGTTATCACGTCTACTCGAATTTATATCTGCTTGGCGCGGCCAGTGTCACGCACCTTGATAGCAATGCCTACCAATCACAGGTAGTCGATGACAGATTTGAAGGTGAATTTTACCTAGGGTTCGGATTTTTTAACGACAAGAGCAAAGCGCCCAAATCAGAGTTGAGTAATAAACGTTATTGGCGTGTCGCGCACGGTTGGGCAACCCCTTCTAATATCGGTGAAATTATCAAACTTAACCGTGAGAAGGATCCCTACAACAACCAGCTCACCTCGCTTTTTTATGGGCACCCATTAACCGATGAATTATTTGGTATACCCATTGATATCTACTTTACGCCGGGAATTGTCCATCACTGGTCGTCTGAGGTGCAGTCTTCTGTCACCGAATATGTCGCAGCCATTAAAGCGTACTACACCTTTGATTGGCCGACTCAATGGCGGTTTGGCGTTGCAGAAGGGCTTTCTTACGTAGACAGCTTTACCTATATTGAAAACGAAGAGATGAAATCTAAAGGCTACAACCCCAGTAACCTCCTGAACTATTTGGATTTCTCTGTCGACGTTAATGTTGGCGATTTGTTCAATTCAAACGACTTGAACAATGTTTGGATTGGCTACTCGTTGCATCATCGCAGTGCGATTTTTGAAAAAGCCTCGCAATATGGGCGGATAAAAGGGGGCAGTAACTACAACACCCTTTATCTCCAGGTTGATTTTTAGCCGCCCACCATAGAAGCAACGCCCACAGGTATAGGTTTGTGGGCGTTTTTATTATCATCTGTGATACAATCCGCGCAGTTTTATCGATAGAAAAGAATAGGTAACGCTTTGACTTCGTCACAGCCAAAAAAAACAGCCGCATCAGAGCATCAGGCTCAAGCTAATAACGCGGCTTCATTACGCAA
This sequence comes from Vibrio sp. NH-UV-68, assembly GCF_042940635.1. Taxonomy (NCBI): domain Bacteria; kingdom Pseudomonadati; phylum Pseudomonadota; class Gammaproteobacteria; order Vibrionales; family Vibrionaceae; genus Vibrio; species Vibrio sp. NH-UV-68. The sequence goes on along the minus strand of NZ_CP134975.1, from coordinate 1,851,435 downwards.
AGCACTCAACCAGTGCTTGTTGAAAGACAGATTTCGTTTAAGCAAACGCATCTCCGGGGCAAGTCGAATAAAAAAAGAAGCCTCACGTAACGCTGTGTTTGACGAGATCGCATTAGATATTGCTAAGTCGATGATGGCAGCCGAGCAGCGCTGCGCCGTTGTGCCGACGATCAACTACCCTGACATCTTGCCTGTTAGCCAGAAGAAAGACGATATTGCCAAGGCGATTGCAGACAATCAGGTGGTGATCGTTGCCGGTGAAACTGGGTCAGGCAAAACCACTCAGTTACCTAAAATTTGTGTCGAGCTTGGCCGTGGTAAATATGGCTTAATTGGTCATACTCAGCCACGTCGACTCGCGGCGCGTTCGGTGGCGAGCCGCATTGCAGAAGAGATGGAAAGCACACTGGGTGAGTTTGTTGGTTATAAGGTGCGCTTTAACGACCAAATATCAGATAATACTCAAATTAAGTTAATGACTGACGGTATCTTGCTGGCAGAAATTCAACATGATCGCTTTCTTAACCAGTACGACACCATCATCATTGATGAAGCGCACGAGCGCAGTCTGAACATTGATTTCATCCTCGGTTATTTAAAAGAGTTACTGCCGCGTCGCCCTGACTTGAAGGTGATCATTACCTCAGCAACGATTGACCCAGAACGTTTCTCTAAGCATTTCGACAATGCACCGATCATCGAAGTCTCAGGTCGCACCTACCCAGTAGACACTCGTTATCGCCCATTGGCGGGAGACGATGATAGTGATCGTGACCAATTAGAAGGTATTTTTGAAGCGGTCGATGAGCTGTGCGATGAAGGTCTGGGTGATATCCTGATCTTTATGAATGGTGAGCGAGAAATCCGCGACACCGCAGACGCACTGGCGAAACGTAACCTCAAGAGTACCGAAATCGTGCCGCTGTATGCACGCTTATCGGCTGGCGAGCAAAACAAGATCTTTCAACCTCATGCTGGACGTCGGATTGTATTGGCGACTAACGTGGCTGAAACGTCTCTCACCGTACCTGGCATCAAATATGTGATTGACCCGGGCACGGCGCGTATTAGCCGCTATAGCTACCGCACTAAAGTACAGCGCTTGCCAATTGAGCCAATATCGCAAGCGAGCGCCAATCAGCGGAAAGGCCGTTGTGGTCGTGTCGAAGAAGGTATCTGTATTCGTCTTTACTCCGAGGACGATTTCAATTCTCGCCCTGAGTTTACTGATCCTGAAATTCTACGTACCAATTTAGCCTCGGTTATCTTACAAATGACCGCATTGGGCTTAGGTGATATCGAAGCATTTCCATTCGTTGAAGCGCCAGATAAGCGTAACGTCCAAGATGGGGTGCGCTTGCTTGAAGAGCTTGGCGCGATTAATGATAAAGCCAGCGATCCAAATAAACGTCTCACGGCAACTGGCCGTCAATTGGCGAAGTTGCCGATTGATCCACGTCTGGCACGTATGGTACTTGAAGCGCCTAAATATGGCGCTTTGAAAGAGTTGATGATCATCGCATCGGCCTTGTCGATTCAAGACCCGCGTGAGCGTCCAAGTGATAAACAACAATCTTCGGATGACAAACATCGTCGTTTCTTCCATGAAGAGTCAGATTTTCTCACCTTCGTTAATATCTGGGATTACCTGCAAAAGCAGCAAAAGGCGCTATCGGGCAGCCAGTTCCGCAAGCAGTGTAAACAAGACTACTTAAACTACTTGCGTGTGCGTGAGTGGCAAGATGTGTATTTTCAGGTCCATCAGGCGATGCGTGAAATGGGCTTTAAGCTTAACGATGAAGCCGCGAACTATCAAAGTGTGCATAGCGCGATCCTCGTGGGCTTACTCTCACATATTGGTGTCAAAGACCAAGAGAAAAACGAATATCAAGGCGCGCGTAACGCTCGTTTCCATATCTTCCCAGCGTCGGGGTTATTCAAAAAGCAACCTAAGTGGATCATGTCAGCCGAACTGGTGGAAACATCGAGGTTGTGGGGGCGCATTATTGCCAAGATCCAACCTGAATGGGTTGAACCTTTGGCGAAACACTTGATCAAACGCAGTTACAGTGAACCCCATTGGTCGAAAAAAAACGCGGCGGTCATGGCGCATGAGAAAGTCATGCTATATGGCGTACCTATCGTACCTAAACGCCTTATCAACTATGGCAGTATCGATCCTGTTGTCAGTCGTGAGCTGTTTATTCGTAGCGCTTTGGTTGAAGGTGAGTGGGAAACTAAACATGCTTTCTTTAAGCAAAACCGTAAGTTGCTGCAAGAGGTTGAAGAGTTAGAGCACAAGTCTCGTCGGCGCGATATCTTGGTTGATGATGATGAGTTGTTTGATTTCTATGATCAGCGAGTGGGCACCGAAGTTGTGTCTGGACGCCATTTTGATACTTGGTGGAAGAAAGCATCCCAAGGCAATCCGGAGCTGCTCAATTTTGAAAAAGAGATGTTGTTCAAAGGCGATGCCAGCCATGTCACTGATCTCGATTATCCTAATTTCTGGCATCAAAATGGCCTCAAATTAAAACTGAGTTACCAATTTGAGCCAGGTGAAGATAACGATGGTGTCACGGTTCATCTGCCTTTACCGATTTTAAACCAAGTTGAACCTGCTGGCTTTGACTGGCAGATCCCAGGTTTACGTCATGAGTTAGTGGTCAGCTTGATTAAATCGTTGCCGAAAACGATTCGTAAGAATTTTGTTCCGGCGCCAAATTATGCCGATGCCTTTTTAGCACGTGTCACGCCGATGGAAGCACCATTGCTTGATTCGTTAGAAAAAGAGTTACGCCGCATGACAGGTGTTGAAGTATTGCGAGACGATTGGAACCTCGACCAAGTGCCCGATCACTTGAAAGTGACGTTCCGCGCCGTCGACCATCGCAACCGAAAGTTAAAAGAACATCGCGATTTGCATCAACTCAAAGAGAGTCTCAAAGAGAAGGTGCAAGAGACACTGTCGAAAGTCGCTGACGATGATATCGAACAGCAAGGCTTGCACACGTGGAGTTTTGGTGAACTGCCAAAAGTCTATCAGCAGAAACGTGGCGGCTACGAAGTCAAAGCGTATCCAGCGATCGTTGATAGCAAAGACAGTGTTGAGATTAAGCTCTACGAAACCGAGCAAGAGCAAGTGCAAGCCATGAAGGCCGGACAGCGCCGCTTAGTATTGCTCAATGTGCCATCGCCGATTAAGTACTTACACGCTAATTTACCGAATAAATCGAAGTTGGGTCTGTACTTTAATCCGTATGGCAAAGTACTCGATCTGATTGATGACTGCATTGCCTGTGGCGTAGACAAATTGATCGAACAAAAAGGCGGCTTAGTGTGGCAACCTGAAGCGTTTGAACAGTTGAAAGAGCACGTTCGTGCCGAGTTGGGTGATACCGTCGTCGAGATTGCCCAGCAAGTTGAAACGATTTTGACCACCGCGTTCAGCATCAATAAAAAGCTTAAAGGTAAAATTGACTTTACCATGGCGTTTGCACTGTCTGATATCAAAGCGCAGATTGAAGGGCTGATTTTTAAGGGCTTTGCGACTGAGTGTGGCTGGAAGCGCCTGCCGGACATTTTGCGTTACATGAAAGCGATTGAGCGCCGGATGGAAAAGCTGCCAATTGATCCAAACAAAGACCGTTTGCATATGCTAAAAATCGAGTCGGTCACTAATGATTACAAAGAGTTACTTAATAAAATTCCGAAGGGAGTGGCAGTTCCTGATAACGTTAAAGAAATACGTTGGATGCTCGAAGAGTTGCGCGTTAGCTACTTTGCTCAACAGCTAGGTACCCCTTATCCCGTTTCTGACAAGCGTATTAAAATGGCAATTGAAGCTTGCTAGGTATGTAATTTGCATAAGGTTAAGTATACCGTTCGGAATTTTGACTAATACGGCAGAGGTTTGCCAGTTGAAGCCTCTGCAGCATATAAATAGAGAAGGTTTATTATGAAAAAGACACTACTAGCGCTAGCTCTGATTGGCGCGTCCACCACTGCTTCAGCGGACTCATGGATCTACGGCAGCGCGAGTGTAGGTCAAGCGGATTTGGGTAACGAATCTTCAACCTCGTATAACGTTCATGTTGGTACTGGTATTCTTCCATTGATCGGTCTTGAAGCGGGTTATCAAGACTTTGGCGATTTCGACAACGTAAAATACGGCAACTTCACAGGTAATCTAACTGGTTCTGCTGTGTATTTCGCGGCGAAACCAAGCATCGATTTTGGCCCTCTTCATGTGTACGGCAAAGTTGGTTTGCACTCTTATGAGTTGACGGGCGATAACTTTAAAGAAGATGAAATCGACATCATGTATGGTGTTGGCGCAGAATACTTTGTGATGGGGCCGATCTCTTTAGGTGCGAGTTACAATGTGTTTTCAATGAAAGAAGAAGATGTGAAAAACTTTTCGCTTAACGCCACTTTCCATTTCTTATAATTAGCGCACGCTAAAAATACTCCACAGCCAGAGTCGATATGCCTCTGGCTTTTTTTATCCATTTCATCATTCATCGGTTCTACCAATCAGTGAAATAGACGTAAACATAGTGTGTATATTTGCATACTTGTTTATCCTTTCTATCCTTTCTATCGTAAACAGCTTAATTATAAGTAATTAACAAGAAGGATCGACCAATGTCAGATAAACAGAAAACCTCAGGACAGTGCCCCGTTATGCATGGCGCAATGACACAAGCCAGTGAGTCAAACACTGCGTGGTGGCCAAACGCGCTCAATCTCGACATCCTCCATCAACATGACAGTAAAACTAATCCTTTAGGCGCAGATTTTAACTATCGTCAACAACTCGCAAAGCTTGACGTAGCAGCGCTTAAACAAGATTTAACCGATCTTATGACCGACAGCCAAGCGTGGTGGCCAGCTGACTGGGGACATTATGGCGGCTTGATGATTCGTATGGCATGGCACTCGGCGGGAAGTTATCGCATTGCTGATGGTCGCGGAGGGGCTGCAACGGGCAATCAGCGTTTTGCTCCACTTAACTCATGGCCAGATAACGGCAATCTAGATAAAGCGCGCCGCTTGTTGTGGCCAATCAAACGCAAATACGGCAACAAAATCAGTTGGGCTGATTTGATTATACTTGCCGGCACCATCGCCTATGAATCCATGGGGTTTAAGACGTTCGGCTTCGCTTTCGGCCGCGAAGATATCTGGCATCCAGAAAAGGACACCTATTGGGGCTCTGAGAAAGAGTGGTTGGCAACCAGTGGAGGTGAAGGCAGTCGTTATTCCGGTCAACGTGATTTAGAAAACCCGTTAGCGGCGGTAATGATGGGGCTTATCTATGTCAATCCAGAAGGTGTTGATGGCAACCCCGATCCACTTAAAACGGCGCAAGATATGCGAGTGACGTTTGCTCGTATGGCAATGGATGATGAAGAGACTGTGGCACTAACGGCTGGGGGGCATACCGTTGGTAAAGCGCACGGTAATGGCGATGCGGCCAATCTTGGGCCAGAGCCAGAAGCGGCTGCGATTGAAGAGCAGGGGATGGGTTGGATGAACCATACCTCTCGTGGCATTGGTCGTGACACTGTAACTAGCGGTGTTGAAGGTGCGTGGACGACCAATCCAACACAATGGGACGATGGTTACTTCGAACTGCTGTTCAAATACGATTGGCAGTTGACGAAGAGTCCGGCTGGCGCTTGGCAATGGGAGCCTGTCGATATCGCAGAAGAAGATAAACCTGTCGATGTCGAAGATGCAAGTATTCGCGTAATGCCAATGATGACCGATGCCGATATGGCGCTCAAGCTTGACCCAGAATATTGCAAAATCTCACAACGCTTTCGTGACGATCCAGCGTACTTTGAACAAGTGTTCGCGCGTGCATGGTTTAAGTTGACTCATCGGGATCTTGGTCCGAAAGCTCGTTACTTTGGCCCCGATGTTCCTAGTGAAGCGTTGATTTGGCAAGACCCAGTCCCAGCCGGACGTGACGACTATGATGTTGAAGCCCTCAAAGCGGCGATTAGTGACACCGATTTGTCGGTCAGCGATTTGGTCAGCACCGCGTGGGACAGCGCACGTACGTTTCGTGGCTCAGATAACCGCGGTGGTGCGAACGGCGCACGTATTCGCTTAGCGCCGCAAAATCAGTGGCAAGGCAATGAGCCACAACGCTTGCAACGCGTGTTAGCTGTACTAGAACCGCTTGCTGAGAGTTTCGGCGCGAGTGTAGCAGACACGATTGTATTAGCAGGTAATGTTGGGCTAGAAAAAGCCATCAAAGCCGCAGGTTATGCTGTTTCGGTTCCGTTTGCTCCTGGGCGCGGCGATGCTAGCGCAGAGATGACCGATGAGGACTCTTTTGACGTGTTGGAGCCACTTGCTGATGGATTCAGAAACTGGCAAAAAGAGCATTACGCTGTCTCACCAGAAGAGTTACTGCTTGATCGCGCTCAACTGATGGGGCTCACTGCGCCTGAGATGACGGTATTGCTTGGTGGGATGCGCGTATTGGCCACCAACCATGGCGATACCCGCCACGGCGTATTTACCGATCGTACTGGTGTATTAAGTAATGACTTTTTCGTCAATCTCACTGATATGGCTTACCAATGGCAACCTAAGGGTCGTAATCTTTATCATATTAATGATCGAACCACTGGTGAAACAAAATGGACAGCCACTCGGGTAGACTTAGTGTTTGGCTCTAACTCGATTTTACGCGCTTATGCTGAGGTGTATGCTCAAGACGACAATCACGAGAAGTTTATTCAAGACTTTGTCGCCGCTTGGAACAAGGTAATGAATGCGGATCGCTTCGATTTAATCGCTTAAAACCTGACACGTAAGTAACCATAGGCTGTTCATATGAATGGCCTTTTTTAATCGGAACGGTTTGTTTATTGATGCTGCAGTGTGTATGTTAAACCTGTGACTCTCATCATCGGAACCGTTATGAACCCACCGCGAACTCTGACTTCAAAACAGGCAATAGCTGATAAAAACGTCAAGCTCGAAAAGCGAAGTTTGACTATTTTGACTGAACTGATTCGATTTGTTCGCCCTTATCGTTGGCAAGTGATCGCCGCACTGGCCGCGCTGGTTGTGACCGCATCATTAACCTTGTCGGTGGGTCATGGGGTACGATTATTGATTGATCAAGGCTTTGCCAGTCGTTCATTGACGCAACTTGGTAGCGCCATTGGTTTTATTCTTACGGTCACGTTGCTCATCTCTGTCGGGACTTTTTTTCGCTTCTATTTGGTTTCGTCGGTAGGGGAGCGAGTCAGTGCCGATATTCGCTTAGCGGTCTTTAACCATGTCATTCGTCTGCACCCAAGTTATTTCGAAACCAATGGTAGCGGCGAAATTATGTCGCGGATCACCACCGATACCACGTTACTGCAAAGTATTATTGGTTCGTCTTTTTCAATGGCGATGCGCAGTGCTTTGATGTGTGTTGGGGCGCTGATCATGTTGTTTGCCACCAACGTAAAACTAACCCTGATCGTGCTGGCCAGTGTGCCGTTTATTTTAGTGCCAATCCTCTACTATGGGCGCAAAGTTCGCGCTTTGTCGCGCCAAAGCCAAGACTCAATGGCAGAGGTAGGTAGTTACGCAGGAGAAGCGATCGAGCAGATCAAAACCGTGCAAAGCTACAGTCAAGAAAGCCAAGAGCAGATCCTTTTTGCCACTCAAGTAGAAAAAGCCTATCAAATTGGTCGTCAGCGTGTGATGCAACGAGCGATTTTAATTTCCGGCGTCATTGTCATTGTTTTTAGCGCTATTTCAGGGATGTTATGGGTCGGAGGCAGTGACGTGATTGCAGGCACCTTGTCTGCAGGGGACTTAGGTGCATTTGTTTTTTATGCGATTATTGTCGCCTCATCGCTGGCGACCATTTCAGAAGTGATGGGTGAATTGCAGCGTGCTGCTGGTGCAACTGAGCGATTGATTGAAATTCTTCAGGTTGAAAGTGATATTGTTGCCCCATCGAGTAACGGTGTGTCGCTTGAAGAAGTCACGCCTCAGATCGAGTTTGCGTCGGTTACTTTCCATTATCCATCGCGCCCTGACCAAGCCGCGTTATCTGATCTGAGTCTCCTCGTTGAGCCCGGCAAAGTACTGGCGTTAGTAGGGCCTTCAGGAGCAGGTAAAACCACCATCTTTGAGCTATTGCAGCGTTTTTATGACCCTCAGCAAGGCTCAATCGCCTTAGGAGGCGTTGATATTAAACAGTGTGAGCCGAGTCAACTGCGTAACAAAATGGCATTGGTTCCTCAGCAACCAGCTCTGTTTAGTCATGATGTCTATTACAATATTCGTTATGGTAAGCCTGAAGCGACTGATGAAGAAGTTGTAGCGGCGGCGAAGAAAGCCCATGCTCATGAGTTTATTGACAACTTACCAAACGGCTACAGAAGTTTTTTAGGCGAGAGGGGCGTGCGTTTGTCGGGTGGACAACGACAGCGAATCGCGATTGCGCGCGCGATCTTAAAAGACCCCGAGATTTTGTTGCTTGATGAAGCAACCAGTGCGTTAGATAGTGAAAGTGAACACCATGTACAACAGGCACTCGAAGAATTAATGCGTGGTAGAACGACAATTATCATTGCCCATCGGTTATCAACCATTCAGCATGCTGACAAAATTGCGGTTTTAGAACAAGGTAAATTGGTCGATATTGGCAACCATCACACCTTACTCAACACTAGCCCACTTTATCAACGCTTGGTTGAACTGCAATTTAAGTCCAAGTCTAACGTTTAAACAAAGACAACAAAAAAGAGCCACTCGATGAGTGACTCTGTTAAATGTTCAAGTCGTTAAACTTGTTCTAGTCGTTATTAAGCTTGCTGTTTTTGCAGCTCAACGTCTTTCGCTTCTTCTTCAATCAGAGCGTCAACAATTACTGCACACGCAGCGTCACCGGTGATGTTGAGCGCGGTACGGATCATGTCAAAGATACGGTCTAAAGCAAACAGTAGCGGTAGACCTTCAATTGGAATGCCTGCGGCAAGCAGTACGGCAACCACTAAGAAAGATGGACCAGGAACGCCTGCTTGACCAACTGCACCTAACGTTGAAGTAATGATGATGGCGATGTAGGCGCCCATACCAAGATCAATGTTAAACAGCTGAGCAAAGAAGATAGCCACTAAACCGTAGTAAATAGCGTTGCCTGACATGTTGATGGTCGCGCCAAGTGGCAGAACAAACGATGCTGTCGAGTTTCTCACTCCAAGCTCATGCTCAACGGTGTCCATCGTGACAGGCAGTGTCGCCATAGATGAAGCCGTTGAAAGTGCCACAGCTTGTGGTTTTTTCATCGCGGTTAGGAACTTCTTCGCCGAAGTTTTGGTGAAGATGTGTACCATCAATGGGTAGACAACAAAGCCGAAGATAAGGATAGCGGCAACGTAAACCACAAACAGTTTGAATACTACCATCAGGGCACCAAAACCGAAGGTGCCGACCGCTTCTGCCATAAGACCGAAGACGCCGATAGGAGCAATCACCATCACTTTGTTGATCATCCATACCATCGCATCAACAATACAGTTTACGCCATTGATGATAGGTTCACGACGTTCTTTGGCCTGCTTTGAAATCGCGATACCAAAGAACATACAGAATACCAAGATCTGGAGGATGTTAGCTTCATTGAGTGACTGGAAAACGTTGGTTGGGATCATACCAGTGACGGTAGCCCAGAAAGTAGGTAGTTCACCTTTTGAAGCGTACTCTGCAGAGAACATGCCTTCAACGCCAGAAACGTCGATGCCCATGCCTGGTTGGAATACTTCACCCATCAGTATTGCGAGGGCAACGGCAAGTGCCGATGTAAGACCAAAATAAGCTAAGGTAGTTAGACCAACTTTACCTGCAGATTGGCTGTTTCCTAGACCAGCAGCACCAGAAATAAGTGCGACTGCTACCAAAGGAATAACCAACATTTTAATCAAGCTGATAAAGATTGCACCTAACGGAGCGAATAGGACTGCGTCGCTGCCCATCATGGCACCCACGGCAGTACCAACGATCATTGCAATGACGACTTGCACGCCAATGTTGCTTAGTAAACTCTTTTCTTTTAACACTTCCATAACCTCTGTGCTAATTAAATTTAAATTCCTGGAATTACACTCCATTAATCATATTTGATTTGGATGATAATCCTGTCTCGCTTTGTACACTTAATTTTTACAATTGGCAATATCAGCAACAGGGTTATTGACTAAATAATCACTGTTTTATTGACGAGTGCTAATTTTTTGCGCAAAAGCAAACGATTGCTATTGATCTTGGTAATGATTCAGCGACATCTAATTAACGTTTCGGTTGTTATCGGCAAGAGGGAGAAAGGGCGGGAAATGTTAATAAAAAGATCAGCTTCATCAAGGGGATAAGAAGCTGATCTCATAGGTGGTTAGATGGCTAACACGCTACTTTTGTGTTGCAGCTTTCATTGCTGAAACAAAGCTCGCGAGCTTATTTAACATCTCGTGGGGTTGGTCGAGATTGTTTTCGATGATTTTAACCACTGCAGAACCTGATATCGCGCCAGCAGCGCCTGCTTGCAACGCTTGTTTCACTTGTTCTGGCTCTGAGATGCCAAAGCCTAGTAGGGCTGGTGGGGCATCAAATCGATTAAGGTTGTCTATCATATCGGCTACGGGCATATTCGCCTTTGTTTCAGCGCCTGTGACACCTGCACGCGAGAGTAAGTAAGTATAGCCTCCACCAAGCTGGGCAACCGACTGCAAAGTGGCATCCGAGGCAGTGGGCGGCGCAATAAAGATCGGTTGAATGCCATGATGTTTGGCCGCAATAACGAACTCTTCACTTTCATTAGTTGGAACATCTGCGATCAAAACAGAATCCACCCCGGCCTGTGCGCAGCGCTGATAGAAATTATCGATGCCGCGTGAGTAGACCAAATTAGCGTACATCAACAAACCGATTGGTAGCTCTGGGTATTGCTGACGGATTTTGCTGATCGCATCAAAGCATATCTCTGGTGTGGTTGCCGACTCTAACGCGCGGATATTCGCCCCTTGAATGGTTGGGCCATCGGCCAAGGGATCCGAAAAAGGAATGCCTAATTCCAGTGCGTCAGCGCCTGCTTCTACTAAGGTTTGCATAATGTTGAGTGAGTGCTCTGGCGTTGGGTCACCAACCGTTACGAACGGGACAAAAGCGCCTTGGTTTTTTTCGCCAAGACGGGCGAACATAGCTTCATAGCGGTTCATTAGATCGCTCCTTTTTGTTCAAGAATGTCATGCACAGTGAAGATGTCTTTGTCACCACGACCAGATAGGTTAACCACCAGTAATTGTTCTTTGTCTGGGTTCTCACGAGCCATGCGCAGTGCATGTGCTAGTGCATGAGAAGATTCGAGCGCAGCAATGATCCCTTCACTACGTGCGATTTCTTGGAATGCTTCGAGTGCTTCGTCATCGGTGACATTGTCATACTCAGCACGGCCGATAGCGTGGAGGTGAGCGTGTTGCGGCCCGACCGATGGGAAGTCAAGACCTGCAGAAACAGAATACGACTCTTCAACTTGGCCATTTGCATCTTGCATTAACGGCGCTTTCATACCGAAGAAGATACCTGTTTTACCGTGTTTAAGCGGCGCACCGTGTTGGTCAGTGTCAATTCCTTTACCTGCCGGCTCAACTCCAATAAGGCGAACGTTTGGCTCTTCGATAAAGTCTGCAAAGATGCCAATCGCGTTTGATCCGCCGCCAACACAGGCAATCACCGCATCGGGTAAACGACCTTCGCGGGCGAGGATTTGATTTTTGGTCTCCTCACCAATAATACGCTGGAATTCACGCACTATGGTTGGGAACGGGTGTGGACCGGCGGCAGTGCCTAATAGATAGTGCGCTTTCTCGTAGCTACCAGACCAGTCGCGCAGGGCTTCATTACAGGCATCTTTTAATGTGGCTGAGCCCGAGTGAACAGGGATAACCTCGGCGCCCATCAGCTTCATGCGAAATACATTAGGATTTTGACGCTCAACATCTTTTGCACCCATGTAAACGCGACATTTGAGGCCAAGCAGAGCACAAGCCAAAGCGGTCGCAACACCATGTTGACCTGCGCCAGTTTCAGCGATGATTTCATCCTTGCCCATACGTTTAGCGAGCAACGCTTGACCGAGTACTTGGTTGGTTTTGTGCGCCCCGCCGTGCAGTAAGTCTTCACGCTTTAAATAAAGTTTAGTTTTGGTTCCCTTGGTGAGGTTACGAGTCAAAGTCAATGCAGTAGGACGGCCGGCGTACTCTTGCAACAGTGACATAAACTCACTGCGAAACTCAGGGTCGTCTTGGGCATCAATGAACGCTTGCTCAAGTTGATCTAGCGCTGGAACCAGAATTTGCGGTACGAATTGACCGCCGTATTCGCCGAAATAGGCGTCGAGTTTTGCCATGATGTTGTTCCTTTAATTTGAGTCAGCGCAACCATGCCACGCCGATGAAATTGGTTAATAGTTTCTGATTGCCATAAACGCTTGGGCGAGTTTGTCGGCATCTTTTTTACCTGGCGAGCTCTCTACGCCAGAATTTAAGTCAAGACCCAAACAACCTTGCTGAGCCGCTTTTTGTGCATTGAATGGGGTAATGCCTCCTGCCAGCATGACTTTTGAACGATCGCCAATTAATGACCAATCAAAGACTAACCCAGTACCGCCGACCTGAGAGCCGACTTTGGTATCCAGTAGATGGCGGTCAATGTGTTCGGCGATCAGGGCAGGCATCGATTCACCTACGCCGTATGCTTTCCAAATTTCAATGGTTGGCGAAAGCTGAGCTCTTAGCTGCGCAATGAAGGCTTGATCTTCATCGCCGTGCAATTGAACCGCCGCTAGACCGAGTTGACTGGCGGTGGCGGTAATCGCGTCGATAGCGTGGTTACGAAAAACCCCGACGTATTTCAGTGGTGCGCCGCTCATTATGATGCGAGCGGTTTCAACCTCAATAAAACGTGGCGATTTCTCGACAAAAATTAGACCACCGAAGACCGCACCCGATTGATAGGCTTTGGCTGCGTCATCAGGGTGAGTAAGGCCACAGACTTTGTTTTCACCTAAGATCACCTTACGTACCGCCAGCTCGAGATTCTCTTCGGCCATCAGTGAGCTGCCGATGAGAAAACCATCAGCAAAGTCGGCTAACTCGCGAACTTGTTGGTGGGTATAAATCCCAGACTCGGAAATCACAATCGCCTCAGGGGCAAGCTGTCTAACCAGAGGCGCGAGTTGTTTTGTTCGGTCTAAATCGGTGGATAAGTCACGTAAGTTACGGTTATTGATACCGATGACTTTTGCTTCTAGTTTGACAGCGCGATGCAACTCATCTTCATTGCTGACTTCAGTCAGTACGCCCATCTTTAATGAGTGCGCCACCTCGGACAGTTGTTGGTACTCTTCATCACTTAACACGGAAAGCATCAATAAAATAGCATCTGCGCCGTAGAGGCGTGCCAAGTAGACTTGGTAGCTATCGACCATAAAGTCTTTACATAAAATTGGCTGTTTGGTCTGTTTTTTTACCTGCGGCAGAAAGTCGAAATTGCCTTGAAAGTATTTTTCGTCGGTCAATACCGAAATAGCGTCAGCATGATGATTGTAAACGGAAGCGATGTAATCCAAGTCAAAATCTTCACGAATCAATCCTTTAGAAGGAGACGCTTTTTTGCATTCGGTAATAAACACGGTGTCACTTTGACTTAGTGCTTGATAAAAACCGCGATCAGACGCTTCAAGCGAGTCTTTAAATGAGGCGAGGGGTTGTGACTGCTTTCGTTGTGCAACCCATTGATACTTATCAGCTACTATCTTAGCCAGTACCTCAGCCATTTGCGCCTCTTGTCGCGAAACGTGCTCAGAGAGCTTGTCTTTAACCTCAGTCATGTTGATTACCTTCTCTTTACTAGCTTAAGCATGCGCCGCAAGCTGAGTGACCAGCTGGTAGGCTTTGCCTGAATTCATTGCGTCAATCGCTTGTTGAGTATTGGCCTTAAGATCTTCATGACCAAACAAGCGCATTAATAATGCGACATTAACCGCGACCGCGCCAAGCTGCGCCTCGGTTCCTTTACCGGTTAAAATATTGGTGATAATCGCTTTGTTCTGTTGTGGATCACCACCTTTAATCGCCTCAAGTGGGTGGCGATTAACGCCAAAATCTTCTGGCGTTAACGTATATTCGACGATGTTACCGTGTTTAATTTCAGCGACGAGTGTCTCACCGTGAATGGCGACTTCATCAAGACCGCTGCCATGCACAACCGCCGCGCGCTTCATCCCCATCTGTAACATGGTTTCAGCGATAGGGCGAACCAGTGCTTTGCTGTAAACGCCCATTAATTCGATATTTGGTCGAGCCGGGTTAATCAGGGGGCCAAGAATGTTAAAAATGGTGCGTGTTTTCATGGTTTGGCGTACTGGCATCGCGTGTTTGACGCCAAGGTGATATTGAGGTGCGAATAAAAACGCCACCCCTAACGTGTCGACAGCAGAGCGGGTATCTTCCGCGCTCATCGCTAAATTGATGCCAAATGAGTCAAGCAGATCTGAGCTGCCAGATTTGCTAGAGACGCTGCGATTGCCGTGTTTCGCTACCTTTAACCCACAAGCGGCAGCGACAAACGCAGCCGTAGTGGAAATGTTAATGGTATCGTGACCATCGCCACCAGTACCGACAATGTCGGCAAAATCATAATCGGGACGTGGGAATGGTTTGGCGTTTGCCAGTAGTGCTTTGGCCGCACCTGCTATCTCATCCGGTGTTTCACCTTTGATTTTTAGCGCGGTTAGGGCCGATGCCATTAGAATCGGATCGAGTTCGCCACGGATGATCGAGTCAAAAAGCTGTTGGCTCTCTTGTTGAGTAAGTGGCACTTGGTCGTAGAGTTTATTAATGATCGCTTCCATGTCACTTATCCTTGCTGTTGATGGTTGGCAACGGCCCACTCAATCGCATTCGCGAGTAAGGTTGCGCCGTGGGTGGTCATAATGGATTCTGGGTGAAATTGAAAACCACACACTTTGTCTTGTTCTTGTACTACAGACATCACTAAACCATCAACCTCTGCGGTAACGGTCAATGCTTTGGGCACGTGAGTGGCAACCAAAGAGTGATAACGTGCGATCGCAAGCGGGGAAGGTAAATTTGCATAGGTCGGATGTTGCTGATGCGCCATCATCGAGACTTTACCGTGAATGATTTCGCCTGCGCCTGCAACGACACCACCATAGGCTTCGACGATCGCTTGATGACCAAGACAGATACCAATCATTGGCACTTTACCGCGTAAGAGTTGAATCACCTCTGGCATAGAGCCTGCGTCTGATGGAGCGCCTGGGCCGGGTGAGAGTAACACCACGGGATTGTCGAGTTCAGTCACTGCCGTGATAATCTTTTGCGCCGCGATATTGTTGCGATAAATGGTGACTTGATGGCCGAGTGAACGAAACTGATCAACTAGGTTGTAGGTAAATGAATCGAAATTGTCGATAAAAATAATATTCGCCATCTCTGCATTACTCCTTATGTGCGTTTTGGATAGCAGAGATTACTGCTTGCGCTTTGCCGCGGGTTTCGTCGGCTTCTGCTTGAGGATCTGAATCAAACACCACCCCAGCGCCTGCCTGAACTTGGGCCACACCATTTTCAACGTATGCCGAGCGGATGACGATACAAGTATCGAGTGTCCCTTCGCCAGTAAGGTAACCCACGGCGCCGCCATAACTGCCTCGGCGAGTGCCTTCTACATTACGAATAAGCTGCATGGCGCGAATTTTTGGTGCCCCGGTCAGTGTGCCCATGTTCATACATGCCTGATAAGCATGCAGGGCATCAAGGTCGTCACGCAGTTGACCGACGACGCGCGAAACAAGATGCATCACATGGCTGTAACGGTCGACTTTGAGCAGATCAGCCACGTGTCGAGTTCCTGCTTGAGAAATGCGCGCCACATCATTACGTGCTAAATCAACCAGCATCATATGCTCTGCGTTCTCTTTTTTATCGGTGCGTAATTCAAGTTCGATACGGCTATCAAGATCAAAATCAAGTGTTCCGTCAGGACGTTTTCCACGGTGGCGAGTCCCGGCAATTGGATAGATTTCGACTTGGTTGGTACCAGTTTCGTATTTGAGCGCGCTTTCAGGTGATGCGCCAAATAGGGTAAAGAGTTCATCTTGCATGTAGAACATATACGGGCTGGGATTGCTCTGCTTAAGTTCTTTATAAGCCGCAAGCGGCGATGGGCAAGGAAGGGTGAAGCGGCGTGATGGCACCACTTGGAAAACATCACCGTTAACAACGTACTGCTTTAAATCACGCACGATTTGACAAAAGTCTTGGTCAGAAACGCTTGGTTGCACATCAAGGTGATTAACTGGGTGTGCTTTAGGTACGGGTTTTAGTGCGCCACATTGTTGACGGATATCGTCGATTCTTGCTTGCAGCGCTGGTTTTTGTGAGTCATCGACAAACAAACTTGCTTGCACATCGCAAGATTGAGTCTGATGGTCAATGACTAGCAGTGTTTCAGCAACGTAATAAACGTAGTCAGGGCATTGATTATTGGCTTTGGCTGCCCCCAAAGGTTCGAAGTTTGCCACAAGATCGTAGGCGAATAGTCCGCCGATAAAGATGGCATGCTTATGCAGGTTGGTAATGTCGAAACTATGTTGAATCAGGCGCAAGGCATCAAATGAAGAGGCTTCACGTAGTCGAGAGTCTTCATCCAATAAGTCAGACGGCGCTTTAAAGCTAAGGGTTAGCTCAGTACCGTTAAATTGGTGCTGAATATCGTCATGAATATTCATTGCAATATGGGCCAATAGATTGCGGCCATTGGCGGTCAGCGCCGTCATCGTCACCTGATGACCAAAACAAACAATTCGTACTGCTGAATCGACGATCAATAAACTTTTGAGATCTTGTTTAGAATCAATTTCAGCCGATTCCAATAACAAGCTATCGGTCTTACTTTCACATAGAGTGTGAAATAACTGCGTTGGGTCTTGTGCATAGGGAGCGTCAGTTCTTATCAGCTCAATATTAGCTAGCTTTCTGATTTCAATGGCCTTGTTCACAAGACCTCCTTATCGATATCGTTATTCTTCCTTTGTCACCATAGTCGCATAAAGCGTAGGTTGACCCAATCAAGATTTGGTCAAAACTGACCAATGTTTAAACACCTGAATGTGAGGAAGATTGCAAAACAAAAAAGCCCGCTTCAAGAGCGGGCTTTAAAACATGAATTCTTTAGATTAAAAGTACACGTTAGCCCACCAACAACTGGTCCAAGTACGCCACCAAGCAAGATCCGCCTGAATCCGTTGGTTAGGATTGGCAGCAACTTTTTCTTTATGCAGTTGGTTAATGTCTTGTAACATAGAGAGCCTTGAATTAAGTACTTCGTATTTGTGTACTAGTTAACTAGTGCAGGGGTAAAAAGTCAACAAAAAAATGAAACTATGAGAATTGATTTACACAGCCATACCACTGCCTCTGATGGTCGACTAGACGCCGAGCAGCTTATTGACCGAGCTTTGAGCTTTGATCTCGATGTGTTGGCGATTACCGACCACGATACTGTTGATGCTCTCGGTGCCGCGCATCAATACATTCAAGATAAGCAACTGCCCTTACAATTGATCGACGGCATTGAGATTTCGACCGTATGGCAAAATAAAGATATTCACATTGTTGGGTTGAACATTGATCGCCACAGCGAAGCGCTACAAGCATTAATCACCAAGCAACAACGTCACCGCGAGTCGAGAGCCGAGTTGATTGCCGAGCGGTTGCAAAAGGCGACCCGAGAAGGAGTACTTGACGAAGTCAAAATGATTGCGGGCAGTGCGCCAATCACACGAGCACACTTTGCCAAGTGGCTGGTCGATAATGGTTACGCTAAAACGATGCAACAGGTGTTCAAAAAGTATTTAACTCGCAATAATCCCGGTTATGTTCCACCGACTTGGTGCTCTATTGCCGATGCGGTTGAAGCAATTCATGCCGCGGGCGGTCTTGCTGTGTTAGCGCATCCTGGACGATATGATCTCACGGCAAAATGGTTGAAGCGCTTATTAACCGCCTTCGCTGAAGCGGGTGGTGACGCGATGGAAGTGGCTCAACCTCAGCAAGGGCAACAAGAAAGACGCAACTTGGCTGATTATGCTATACAATACAAACTATTAGCCTCTCAAGGCAGTGACTTTCATTACCCGTCACCTTGGATGGAGCTAGGTAGGAATTTGTGGTTACCGAAAGGTGTTGAACCAGTATGGAAAGATTGGGGTATTGAGCCTTCTGGAACAGACTCCATCCCCACAGATTAACTATAGAGTCGAGAGACTCGATAATGAGGAATGACAATGAGCCAGTTTTTTTACGTTCATCCAGAAAACCCCCAGGCTCGCTTGATCAATCAGGCTGTAGCAATCATTCGAAACGGTGGGGTGGTCGTTTATCCAACCGATTCAGGCTACGCTTTAGGTTGTCAGCTTGAGAATAAGCAAGCGCTTGAGCGTATTTGCCAAATTCGTCGTCTCGATGATAAGCACAATTTTACGCTGCTTTGTCGCGATTTGTCTGAGCTTTCTCTCTACGCACGAATCGACAATACCGCGTTCCGTTTGCTCAAAAACAATACGCCGGGACCGTACACTTTTATTTTTAAAGGGACCAAAGAGGTGCCACGTCGCCTAATGAACGCCAAGCGTAAAACGATTGGTATTCGTGTCCCTGATAACCGCATCGCTCTTGATTTACTCGAAGCATTGGGCGAGCCCTTAATGTCGACATCGTTGATACTGCCGGGAAACAGCGTGACAGAGTCAGACCCTGAAGACATTCGCGATAAGCTTGAGCATGCAGTGGATTGTATTCTAAATGGTGGTTACTTGAGCGAGCAGCCAACCACTGTGGTTGACTTTAGTGATGGTGAGCCTGTTATTGCACGTATTGGCTCGGGTGATACTGCGCCTTTTGAATAATCGAAAGTACGTGATTTCCTCCACACTTTTTGCGATAATGTGCGGCCGCGATTTTGGGTCGCACTTGTTTATTCGACGTCTGAGAAGACGACACATAGGTAGATAAATGAACGAAAAACTACAGAAAGTATTAGCTCGAGCAGGACTTGGCTCTCGCCGCGAACTAGAAGCTTTGATTAAAGCGGGTCGTGTGAGTGTTAATGGTATTGTGGCTAAGCTTGGTGAACGACTAGAAGATGAAAGCGCTGTAGTGCGTATCGATGGTCATATTGTTTCTGCCAAAGCGCAGGAAGAGGTGGTGTGTCGTGTGCTTGCCTACTACAAGCCGGAAGGTGAACTGTGTACTCGCCATGATCCGGAAGGTCGCCGTACTGTCTTTGACCGTTTGCCTAAAATCCGCGGTTCACGCTGGATTTCTGTGGGTCGTTTAGATGCCAATACTTCAGGTTTGCTCTTGTTTACCACCGATGGTGAATTAGCCAACCGCTTAATGCATCCAAGTCGACAGGTAGAACGTGAGTATTTGGTTCGCGTATTCGGTGAAGTGACCGAGCAGAAAGTGAAAAACCTTGTCCGTGGTGTTGAGCTAGAAGATGGTGTTGCCCGTTTTGAAGACGTGGTTTACGCTGGTGGTGAGGGTATGAACCACACTTTCTACGTCGCGATTAACGAAGGTCGTAACCGAGAGGTTCGTCGTCTTTGGGAATCTCAAGACACGACGGTAAGTCGTTTGAAGCGTGTTCGATACGGTGATATCTACCTCGACAAAAAATTGCCACGCGGCGGTTGGATGGAATTAGACCTGAAACAGGTTAACTACTTGCGTGAGTTGGTTGAACTGCGTCCTGAGAAAGAGACGCTGCTTGACGAAAACAAAGCCAACACTTCTCGTAAACGTGAACGCTCTCGTAGTCAAAAAATTCGTCGTGCTGTTAAGCGTCACGAAGAACGAGTGAACAGCGGTGGTGGTCGTAGCAATAACCCATCTCGTCGTAAGCCGAAGAAAAGCGCAGGGCAGCAGAATGCTCGTAACAATCAACGCTAATACATGATTAGCGCATAAAAATTATAAAAGCAGCGGCTCAATTCGCTGCTTTTTTTATGCGAAAAATTGGTAAATAGTTAAATAATTGTAGAATATGATATGTAAATCAGAACAATCGTAGAATTAATTGGTAACCTACGGATTGACGTCTCGCGCAAGGTAATGGATGAATCGTTGAGCGGCGTTATAAGAGTTATCACATCTAATCGTAGGCTTCGGCAGGGATATGAGCTAAATGGCTTTGATCAAGAAAAATATTTGGTTGGCGTTTTACTTTATTATTGCGGTTTGGTCTGTGATCTCTGCGGTGGCTGCATATTTGTCTTATCAAGACTCTTATCAAGATATCACACGCTCTCAAGTTAACCTGACAAAGTTAACAGCCAGTGCGTTTGATGCCTCATTAAATCAATATCGTACTATTCTCGACATTATAGGCTCCGACTTAATTCGCTTTGATATTACCCAAGATATTGAGCATACTCGACAAATACTCGACTCAACGGTCAGCCTTGATGAGTCTATTTTGGCGGTAGAATTGTTTAATCTTGATGGCACGCCAGTGACTAGCTCGACCAGAGTATTAACCAACCAAGCGATAAACCCACTTTTTCGTCCCCAAACTCGTGATAGCTTTCAGCAGACCCTAAAAACGGATCAGACCGTGATAGGGCGCACTTATTTAAAGCCCGGCCTGGGTGAGCTAATTATCCCGTTTCGAAAAATGATGCATGATAACAATGGTAAACCGCTGTTTGTGATTTCAATTTCGGTATCGCTCGAAAAAGGTTTTGACTATTTCTATGCTTACAGAACGCAACAGGCCAATCAAGAATTTGATATTTACCTTTATCGTGAAGAAGACAGATATTACCAAATCGCTCCCAAGAACAAGATATATCAATCCAAGAGCTATCTCTATCAATTACGCCAGTCAGAAGTAGACTTGAGTGTTGCGCGCTTAGAGCGAAAAAGCGGGCTTGATTATGATCACATCAAATCGAACCAGAATGTTGTGGTCAACCAACTTGAAAACCGTGCCCGAGGAACGATTGGGGCGGCAACCTACATTGACCGATATCAGCTTTGGGTCGTAAGTGAAATTAACAAAAGCATGGTGATTGAGAGTTTCTTATCGAAGCTGCCAATTATTATTGGTCTGTACATTATTGCGATCAGTGTGATGTTTTTCTTGTTCCGAAGTATCGCGCTTAGCGAACAACGCAAACAACAAGAACTAACCTATCAAGCCAATCACGATTATTTGACCGGAATTGCCAACCGTTTTTGTCTTGAGCGTTATTTGTCGAGCCTGAATAAGTTCCAAGATTTTAGCCTCATCCTAGTGAATGTTGACAGCTTTAAACTGGTCAATGATAACTTTGGTAATCAAGCGGGTGATGCGGTGTTAAAGAGTATTGCTAAACGCTTGCATGTTTTCATTGATGAACAACACCGATTATTTCGCTCAGGTGGGGATGAATTTACGGTTGTCACGCCGTTAACTGACCAACAGGCTTTAACGACCTTGTGTGAAGGGATCCAGCAAGTATTCACTCAGCCGTTTAGTTATCGTGATGCAGAGATTTCGCTTGATTGCAGCATGAGTGTTGCGACAAGGGAAGAGAGTAATTGGGATATTGAAGCAATCAAACGTAATGTCGGTCTTTCGATGCATTATGCCAAACAAGCTCGCCATGGATTGATGTTTTATCAAGCGAGCTTCCTCGAACATTACCTAGAAAGAAACCGTATTGAATTAGCACTTAAGCAGGCGATTCAGCGTGGCGAGTTATCCATGGCCTATCAGCCTCAAATTAATGCCCATCGTCAACTAAAAGGGGTTGAAGCTTTAATTCGCTGGCATAGCCCTGAGCTCGGTTTTGTGCCGCCAGATAAATTTATTCATGTTGCAGAAAACTCCGGCTATATGCCGATTTTGGGTGATTTTATCTTGGAGCAGACCTTAACTGATATGACTGAGCTTAAAGCCAACACCGGCGCCAATATCGACGTCGCGATCAATGTTTCGGTTAAGCAGTTGCAAGACTATCGTTTTGTTGAAAACGTAAAAAATCAGCTCAATCACTACCATTTTGATCCACATAAGTTAATTCTTGAGGTGACAGAAAGTGTCTTTGCGGAAGATGTCGATACGCTGATTGTTTTACTCAATGCACTTAAAGAGCAAGCGATTCGTATTTCCCTTGATGACTTTGGCACTGGTTACTCGTCACTCAGCTTGCTGAAGAACTTGCCTATTTGCGAAGTTAAAATCGATAAAAGTTTTGTCTCAGATATGCTCACTAGTGACAAATCTTACTCTATGTTGGCGGGTGTGCTGGATATGGCGCAGCGTATAGGCATGGAAACGGTAGCCGAAGGCGTCGAATCTTCAGAGGAGGCGGCGGTGTTGCGTCAACTCGGTTGTGACGTCTTCCAAGGTTACTTTTTTGCCAAGCCGATGGATCTGGCTTCGTTGCATGAGTTTGTGTCCAAGCAGGATGTCGCCTAGCGCTGACAACCCGAGTTGCCAGCGCTAGAGGTTTAAAGGGTCTGAGTCAGTTGAAAGTAGCGCCCTTGTTGTTCAACCAACGCTTGGTGGCTGCCGTGTTCAACGATTTCACCGTGTTCGATAAGGCAAATCGAATCCATCTTATTGAGATTAACTAAGCGGTGTGTGATAAAGACCACTGTCTTGCCGCTAAAGTGCTGCTCGAACAGTGCCATGACCTGCTGCTCTGTCTGTTTATCAAGCCCTTCAGTCGGTTCGTCTAATAGCAAGATCGGTGCGTTATGCAGTAAAGCACGTGCGATGCCAATCCGGCGTTTCTCCCCACCAGAAAGCTGTCGGCCACCATCGCCAAGCCAAGCATCAAGGCCGTTATCTAGCGTCAGTTTTTCTAGCCCGACTTGACTTAACACTTGGATGAGCTCGTTGTCATTGGCGTCAGGCTTTGCCATCAAGAGATTGTCGCGCAAAGTACCGTTAAGCACATCGACGCGCTGGCTGACGACACTGATCGCTTTTCGCAGTTGGCTCTCGCTCCATTGTTGCAAAGGTTTTCCGCCGATTTCAATCGTGCCTTGTTGTACATCCCAGTATCGATTTAATAGCTGAATCAAGGTAGATTTACCAGAGCCAGTTTGACCGACTATCGCAATACGATGCTGAGCAGGAATCGATAAGTCGACGTGTTTCAGCACTTGTGTTTGCGAGTCTGGGTAGTGGAATGAGACACCTTGGTAGGCAATCGAAAATTCGCCGCTATGCGCAACATCTTGCTGGGTAAACTGAACCTCTGGCTCAGAGAGAATAATGTCGTTGAGGCGACGCGCAGAGGTTAGGGTTTGGCCAAGATGTTGAAATGCGCCTGCAATTGGCATCAGTAATTCAACACTCGCCATGGTCGCAAATGCGACTAATGCAATCATCGGGTCGGGCGTGTTGCCGCCAACGCCGTCGGCGGCGAGCCACAGCATAAGAACCAGAGTCCAGCCATTGGCTAGCAGCAGTAACGCTTGTGCTAAGCCTGAGAAATGGGCGTTAAAAAACTGATTCTTCAATAACTTTTCTTGTGTCGTCACGATGACATCGCGATAACGCTGCTCAGCGCCAAACAGAGTCAGTTCACTATAGCCTTGCAACCAGTCGAGTGTTGCGATGCGCAAGTCGGCTTTGTGTTGGGTGAGCTCGCCGCCATTACGTTTACCTAGCTTATAAAACACCAGTGGCCAAGCCAGTAAAAGAGCGAAGAGGATGGCGCCAAGAATTAAACCAAGCTGGCTGTCAAACCAACACACCAAAGCCGTTAGACCCATAATGCCGAGTGTACCAACCATCATCGGACTAACCAGTCTGAGGTAGACATGATCCATTGCATCAATGTCGGCGACAAGTCGGTTCAGTAGATCCGCATCGCGTAGATTTGATATTCGGCCTGGAATAAGCGGTGCTAACTTGGAAAAAAAGAAAACTCGTAGGTCTGTCAGTAATTTAAACGTCGCATTGTGGCTGACGACACGTTCGCCCCATCGCCCAGCAGTGCGTCCCATAGCAAAACCGCGTACAAAAGCACCAGGCAGCATGTAATTAAAAGTTTGCCTTGCAATGGTCAACCCCGCCACCGCAGCCGCTGACAAGAACCAACCAGATAAGGTCAACAGTCCAATTGAAGCGGCGACCGTCAAAAACGCTAGCAGCATGCCGAGCGAAAGACCAAACCAATGTTTCTTATAAAGTTTAAGGTAGGGAAGGAGTTCACGCATCGAGATTTCCCTTGTCTGTCTGTTGAAGTGTCTGGTTAGATTGCAACATCTGCCTGAATAAGCCGTCGTTATCGGCTAACTGTTGATAGTGACCGCGTTGAACGAGTTGTCCGTTTTGCATCACCAAAATTTGCTGCACATTCTGCAGCGGGGTGAGCTGGTGGGTCACCATCAGTGTGGTTTTGCCGTTAATTTGTTTATCTAAGCCTTGCATCACCAGTTTTTCACTGCGTGCATCAAGGCTTGCGGTCGGCTCATCCAATAGCCAGAACAACCCATCTTGAATCATTGCGCGAGCAAGGGCTAGCCGCTGTGCTTGACCAACAGACAATCCACCCGATCGATCAGAAATGTTGTAGTCTAAACCGTGTGCATCGACAAACTCCGAGGCAAAAGACTCATCTAGCGCTGTGGCGATCTGTTGATCACTGACACCCTGCTTGCCGAGCGTAACATTGTCACGAATCGTGCCGTGCAGTAACAGTGGATTTTGGCCAACCCAACTGATGTTTTTGCGCCAATCTGACAGTGAGAGTTCACGACGTTCAATGCCGTTAATTTTTAATGAACCTTTATAAGGTAAAAAACCAAGCAGAGCGTTGATAAGGCTAGTTTTTCCTGCGCCACTAGGGCCAACCAACGCCGTAGTTTGGCCATTATTGATGTCGAAACTCATCGGCCCAAGGAGTTTCACGCCTTCGGGTGAGAACACCTCAAGTTCACTCGCGGTGATGCTTACCCCTTGATTCACAGGTAAAAGTGTTTGTCCAGAGCGCACGGTTTCGACATCAGTGTCTAGAAACTCGACGATACTCTCTGCCGCGCCAACCGCTTGTTGCTTGGCATGGTAAAACGTCCCAAGGTCACGAAGCGGTTGATAGAACTCAGGTGCCAACACAAGAATAAACAGCCCGGCAAAGAGGGTAACTCCTGCGCCATAATCACCAAAATTAAGCTCGCCGATAAAGGCAAAACCGAAGTAAACCGCCGTTAATGCAATCGAAATAGAGGTAAAGAACTCAAGCACTGCAGAAGAAAGGAAGGCGATTTTAAGCACATCCATAGTGCGAGTGCGGAAGACTTCAGAAGCGCCACGCATCATCTCAGTTTCTGCTTTGGTTCGGTCAAACAGACGAATGGTTGTCATGGATTGTAGGCGATCATAAAAATGGCCTGACAAGCGCTGCAGTGCTTTAAAGTTTTTACGGTTTGCGTCAGCGGCTTTCATTCCCACTAAGGCCATAAATAATGGCACTAGAGGCGCGGTCAGCAAAAAGATTAATCCAGCCGCCCAGTTAACCGGGAACACCACAATTAAAATAACGAACGGGATCAACACCGCCAACGACATTTGTGGCAGGTAACGGGCGAAAAAGTCGTGCATGTCTTCAACTTGCTCAAGCAGTAGTGTTGCCCAAGCTCCAGCAGGTTTTCCTTTGATATAGGCAGGGCCAAGCTCATGCAACTTATCGAGAATCAATTGCCGAATGTAAATACGAATCTGCTCACCACAGCGATACCCTGCGATTTCACGACCCCAAGAACAAAGCGCTCGAATAGCAATGATGGCCGCGAGAGCGGCGAAATGAGGCACAAGTTGAGACTTATCAACATGTTCGATGATCAATTGGTGTAATAGGCTAGCCAGTAAAGCGGCTTGAGCTAAAAGGAAAAAGCTTGAAAGTACACCAAGGCCAACAGCCATCATAAGCCAGCGTTTGGCGAGCTTACTTTGCTGCTTGAGCCAATTGTTCAAGCTGCGTTGTTTCTTTTTATCCATCGTGAAGGCTTAATGATAATTATTATTACGAATTAGAATGGGCCATTATACAAAAGAAAGCCCTATGGGCATACCATAGGGCTGTAAGGATTTGAGCTAAAAATGGAAATTATTATTTAGCGTCTGCAAGTTCATCAAGGTAACGTTCTGCATCTAGCGCAGCCATACAACCGCTGCCCGCAGAGGTGATCGCTTGACGGTAGTTGTGATCCATGACATCACCAGCCGCAAAAACACCAGCAACGCTGGTTTGAGTCGCATTACCTTCAAGGCCTGATTGAACCAAGATATAGCCATCTTTCATTTCTAGTTGGCCAGCAAAGATATCGGTATTTGGTTGGTGACCAATGGCGATGAATGCACCCATAACATCAATCTGTTCGATAAGATCTGACTGGGTATCTTTGATGCGAACCCCAGTAACACCCATGTCGTCACCGACAACTTCTTCAAGGGTGCGATCAGTGTGCAATACGATATTGCCGTTTTCGACTTTGTCCATTAGGCGCTTGACCAGAATTTTTTCGGCACGGAAGCTATCACGTCGATGAATAAGGTGTACTTCAGATGCAATATTGGACAGATAAAGCGCTTCTTCTACCGCGGTATTACCGCCACCGACAACGGCAACTTTCTGGTTTCGATAGAAAAATCCATCACAGGTCGCGCAAGCAGAAACACCGCGGCCTTTAAATGCTTCTTCAGATTCTAGCCCCAAGTATTTTGCTGACGCACCCGTCGAGATTATCAACGCATCACAGGTATATTCACCGCTATCGCCTTTTAAGCGTAGAGGACGTTGGCTCAGATCGACTTCGTTAATATGATCGAACAGAATTTCGGTTTCGAAACGTTCAGCATGTTCTTTCATTCGTTCCATCAAAACCGGACCAGTTAAGCCCTCTGGATCGCCTGGCCAGTTTTCAACCTCAGTGGTAGTGGTTAGCTGACCGCCTTGTTGCATTCCGGTGACCAATACGGGTTTTAGGTTCGCTCGGGCTGCGTAAACCGCTGCTGTGTATCCTGCAGGGCCAGAACCAAGAATTAAAAGGCTGCTATGTTTTACGTCGCTCATTTGTGCTCCATTAGCGGTGACGCTTGCTGAATAGTTTGTCTCGATTGTAGGGAATATATACGGCTTTTGAAAGAGTTAGCAAGGGAGAAAGCTGTAATAATTGGTTATAGGCTAGAACGTAAACGATCACGCTACTGATAAAAGCTTGTATTCTAACTATCTGAAAAATAATAATTAATTTTTCCCACTAGTGGAGTTGTCTAATATTTCTACACTCACTCGCTTTAAATTGGTTTGTTTGACTGATTTTTTATTATTTGTTGGATTTTAATGCTTAAATAAATATTTTGATAGATAGTGATGCTAATAAAGGTTGAACTTACAAGATAAATGCGCAGATAATGATTGTGAACATGATGTTAATTTATTTGTAAGTATGTACGTTCATTAAGGAGATGATGATGTTACATCAGCGTGAAACCACTCTTCAACTGACCAAACTCAGCGACACGGCGATTGCTCAGCTTGCCCCCACTTTCACCCAGCTTCCTAAAACTAGCCATGCTGACGGTAAATTCCGCTTACGACGTTATTCCGTAGTTGCCTTTAAAAACGGTGAAGTGCTTGATTTAAATAAAAATGAGTTTATGCAAACCGACGATATCAATCGCTTCCAAGGCAACGTTGTACGCCAGTTCGAGCCTGTAGAGGAGACCACTTTGAAAAGTGATGGCATGCGCGAGATGTGTCAGTTGTTCGCGACATCAAATAATCTTGTCAATGGTCAAGAAATAGAAATTCACCAAATTCGCATTGCAGCGGTTTACGACGAAACTCAGGTTGCCCCAGAAGGCGTTCACCAAGATGGCTTTGAACATATCGCCTTAATCGGTATGGGACGTCACAATATTGAAGGTGGCGATATCATGCTTTACAACAGTTTTAATGAAGCGCCATTTTTTAGAAAAGTTCTGCAAAGTGGTGAAGTGGCGATGTTGGCTGACAATAAGCTGTGGCATAACGCGCAACCAATTCGTTCTGTCAACCAAGGCCAAGAGGGCTATATGGATGTATTTGTACTGACTGCGAAGGATGCCGTGAATGAGCTTCACTCCTAATCTAGTAAGGGCGCAATTTAGCGCGCTGAGCCAAACATATAATGACTTACCAGTGACGTTTCTTGATGGCCCGGGCGGTTCGCAAGTGCCACAGTCGGTGTTAGAAGCGATGCAAGCTTATCTGGGTTTTTTCAACGCGAACTTGGGTGGGCATTATTTTTCAAGCCAGCAAACGACGCAATTAATGCTCCAAGCGCGCGAGCATGCCGCGGCACTGGTCAATGCAGAGTCGAAAGATAATATTGTGTTTGGCGCTAACATGACATCACTGACTTTCCAACTCAGTCGAGCCATCAGTCGTGAGTGGCAGGTGGGGGATGAAGTGATCGTTACCGTACTCGATCATTATTCGAATGTGTCGAGTTGGCAGCAGGCAGCAGATGACAAAGGGGCGATTGTCCATCAAGCCCGTGTTGACGAACTCGATTGCAGCTTGGATATCGACCATTTGCTGTCACTTATTAATGACAAGACCAGACTTATTGCGTTGACGTTTGCGTCAAATACCACAGGGTCGATTGTTGACGTGAAGCGTGTTGTTGAGGCTGCACATCAAGTCGGAGCTATGGTTTACGTTGATGCAGTGCATTACGCGCCGCACCATTTGGTTGATGTTCAGGCCCTTGGCTGTGACTTCTTAGCCTGTTCTGCGTACAAATTTTTCGGTCCGCACGTTGGTATCGCCTATGTCGCTCCGAAATGGTTGCATGCGTTAAAACCCTATAAGGTCGAGCCGGCAACTGACTGCGGCCCTGGTCGCTTCGAGACAGGAACGCAAAGCTTCGAAGCATTGGCAGGCTTAGTATCTGCGGTTAAATACCTTGCGCAATGGGGGTCGAGTCATTCATCGCTACGAGAGCGTTTGGTTGAATCTTATCGTTACTACAACCAACATGAATCTGGGCTCAGCGAGCGTTTCCTACTGCGTCTATCTGAGTTATCAGGCGTGAAGCTATATGGTCGACAGGTTGCTGATAGTGCGCTTCGAACCCCAACCTTTGCGTTGACGTTCGACAATCATTCATCAGAAACGATTGCACGTAAGTTGGGCGAACGTAATATTTGTGTTTGGAACGGCCACTTCTATGCTCTTGGCTTAGTGCGGCAGTTAAAGTTAGAACAATCGGGCGGTGTGGTGCGTATTGGCTTTATGCATTACAACACGCTAGAAGAGGTCGATACGCTGTTTGATGAGCTTAAGGCCATTCTTGGCGATTAACCTGAATCAACAAAGGACCTCAATTGAGGTCCTTTTAACTTTACGCGCTGACTTCAACTTCATAAGAGGTGAATTTACGAATGTTAATTACCCCGGTATCAAAAATCAGATATTGGCCTTTAATCCCTTGAAGAACCCCAGTCACTTGGGGAGTTTTATCAAAATTATGTGAAGTGATTTTGATCGGATGCTGTTCGACAGGGTATTCGATTGGCGTAATACTTTCTGTCAGAACGTCAATGGCATCATCGCCAAATTGCTGTTTTATCTCTGCAATCTTATCGCTGAGGAGCGGCAATAGTTGTGCAAAGCGCTGATTAAGATCAATCGGTTCACCATCACCTTTGAGTAGCGTTCTCCAATTGGTTTTATCCGCGATATGCTTAGCAACTTCCACTTCAATTAAACCAGAAATATGACGGGTTTTGACTTTAAAAATAGGCAAACCCTGTGTCGCCCCTTGGTCTATCCAACGCGTTGGGATCTGCGTATGGCGAGTAATACCGACTTTTAAACTCGAGGTATTAGATAGATAGACATAATGGTCGACCATACAGTTGTCCTCACCCCATTTTGGCTCGCGACAAGTACCTTGATCGTAGTGACAGGTTTCTGGCTTCATTATACACATGTCACAGCTGGCAAGCTTGCGCATACAAACAAAGCAATGGCCTTGTGAATAGCTTTTTTTGGTCTTCTTACCACACGCACTGCAATAGATATTGCCAGTGTGGGTTAGCGTGAGGGATTGACCGATAAATGGTGTCAGGTCGACAAACTGTTCGCCGACAGGAAGTTGATAGATGACTTTGACATCCAGTGAAGCACGCATTTTATTGAGCGTACCTTTCGCAATTAAAGACATGACAATGCTCTGTATTCGTTCTTAGGTTGACCTTTTGTGTGGCGGCGATTGTAGCATTTTTTGTTATCGAACCTGTAAAAAATACGCTAACAACATCTCCTGATAGCTAATCCGTAACGCTGACCAGTCACATACTTTTCACAGTCGACTGAGTTTATGAGCCACTTCTAATAATTATCGATAATTAGCACAGTAAAGTGAACTATAATGGAACCAGTATCTTATTAATTGGCATCGTTACATTTAATTTAATTATTAATCTGGTCAGGACAGTAGGGACTACGATTGAAAACAATCCACAAAATTATCTTTCTATTGGTCGTGGTCACCGTACTTCTGGTGCAGACTTATTGGGTCTATGGCAGCGGTCAGGTGTATAAAATACACCCTAATCAATTTGATTTCTTCGCAACCAATGACCAAGTTCAAGGTGGTTCAAGTACGTCAACATTGACGCAGAGTGAAGGAACGTACTTGCTCGAATGCCAGTTGTTTAAAACCGACGCTTATCAGTGGCCATATTGCGGTGTCTCGATTCATTTGGGAGAGAGTATCGAGAAGGGCATCGATCTTGATGGTTATCATACATTAAGACTGAATGTCGACTTTATTCGCCACGATAGCCCAAACGAGCCGGGAATGAGAATTTATTTACGTAATTTCAACCCTGCCTACTCCAATGCCGACAATCAATATAGCCTTAAATACAATGGACTTGAATATACGCCCGGCGCAGAGTCGGGGCAAGTCGAGATCCCGCTCGCTAATCTACAGGTGATGACTTGGTGGCTGGCTGATAACGATATTGAGATTAAATATTCGGCGCCTGAATTTTCCAATATCTCGTTGCTTGAGCTAGCGACAGGATCTGGAGAGAATGAGGGTCGATATACCATGAAGATCCATGGCATTGAGTTTGTCGGCAATTACATTGATGGTGAGTACCTGATGTTCGGCTTACTGGTTTTCTGGGTCTCGTTAGTATTGGTGTATAGCATGGTGGAAATTAAGCGCAGCCGACAAGCAATTTCCCAAGCTCAGTTTAGACAGATTCACTTACGACGTTTAAATCGTGAACTACAAGAACAGAACATTCACTTTGCTGAACTGGCCAATCGCGATGCGTTGACTGGGGCGATGAATCGTCATTCGATTCGAGAGTGGTTAGCGCGTCATTTTGAAGGCGAGGGCAATCGTCACCGCTCTTTGACTGTGCTCTATCTCGACATCGATCACTTTAAGCAAGTTAATGATCACTATGGACATAAAATGGGAGATGACATACTGCGCGAGTTCACTATGGTGGTGTTAAGTATATTGAGTTCAGAGCAAAGGTTGGTTCGTTGGGGCGGTGAAGAGTTTGTCATTTTCTGCCCTGACCTCGATCTTGAGCAAACAATAGCACTGGCCGAGAAAATATGTCATCGAGTGGAGTCACATATCTGGGTTCATGGTGATGTGTTGACAACCAGTATTGGTGTCGCAGCTCGTGGTAATGAACGTATTAACGAGATGCTAACCAGAGCGGATGACGCACTTTATATCGCCAAGCGTCGAGGTCGGAACCAAGTTGCGGTTAGTGCGTGTCACCATTAGTTGTCACTGCGCTTTGCAGTTGGTCTGACTCTAGCTGTTGGTCGATAGCGATTGGCTCTTTAGGGCCTAAAAACTTAGGTTTGGTATTAGTGATGTAGATATCAAGTAACGCCTTTGCGCGGGCGAAGACTTCGCGGATGCGGACTTTAAAGCCTGAATGACGTGAAGGGCCAGGAACCGCAAAACACTTGGCATTAATATTGTGCGAGTTGGCAATAAATAGCGCCCGTTCACAGTGAAACTTCTGCGAAATAATCAAAAAATTATCGGTATCAAAAATCTCTTTTGCCCTGACGACGGAATCTAGAGTGCGAAAGCCTGCATAATCCAACACAATCCGTTCTTCAGGAATCCCCGCTGCTAGTAGATCACGCTTCATGGTCCAGGGCTCATTGTATGAGCGATGTGCATTGTCACCACTGAGTAGAAAATGACTGACTTTGCCCTGTTGATAGAGTGCGATAGCCGCCTCAATACGATGGGTGTAGTATTCGTTGAGGATTTTACCAAGGTATTTGCTGGTGCCCAAAACCACAGCAACATTGAAAGAATCAACCTGATCCATTTGCGAAAACAACTGTTCACGTGCTTGAACAGAGACCCACCGATCGACGCTAAATAGTGTTACCGCGATCAACAGTAGGCTAACGAATAGCCAGATGAACAACTTGATTAGCCGTTTAAGCCAAGTCTGTGATTGTGTCTCTCGATGGAATAATTTTCGCACTAGATTTGTCGATTCCTTTGCGCCCAAAGACCGATGATAATAAAACATGTCAGCACGATAGAGAACATTACACCGCTGTCCAATGATCGTAGTGTCCGAGTTAAATAGGGCGTTGCTTTAATGATGATTAAGCCGTAACCAAACGCGTTGATCAAGACAAACGCGATCGTTCTGAGCACGAAGTTGTAGTTTCTCAGCCATCTTCTGACTATGGTATTGATTTCACCGCCTGCCATCACTAACGTACAAGCAATCAATGCCGTAGAGATTTCACTCAGATAAGGCAGCAAATAGCGCCCGAGTATATGTAAATATTCCATTATTGATTAAAGAGTTAACTGAAAACAGCCCAAGGATATCATGAAGTAGTGCGCCGCTGTCTAGAGTAAATCATAAAGAAAAAACCCAGCAGTTGCTGGGTTTTAATGGATTAGAACGCTGTGCGTTTGTAACGGCGATACACTGGCTGCCAGAAAGAGGCGTCGATGGCCTCTTCGAGAGCTTCGTCAGTTATCTCAAGCGCCACACCTTGCTCAATCGCTTTTTTGGCGACAGCGAAGGCGATTTTCTTCGAGACAGAATGAATCGCTTCAAGTGGCGGTAACAGTGGGCCTTGACCATTGATCGCCAGCGGAGAGCAGGTCGCTAGTGCGCGGCTCGATTCCATCAGCATTTCATCTGTCACGCGTTTTGCTTGTACGGCCAGAACGCCCAAACCAATGCCCGGGAAGATATAGCTGTTATTACATTGGGCAATGGCGTAGGTCTTACCATCATGAGTGACTGGATCAAACGGACTGCCTGTGGCAACCAAGGCCTCACCGTTAGTCCAACGTATGATGTCATTCGGCGTGGCTTCTACTCGGCTGGTCGGGTTTGACAATGGGAAGATAATAGGGCGCGCGCAGTGAGCGTGCATCTCTTTGATTACTTCTTCGCTAAACAGACCTGGCGCACCAGAAACGCCCACTAGCACGGTTGGTTTGGCATTGCGCATCACATCAAGCAGTGAAAACCCATTGCTTTCTGCTTGCCAATCGGCGGTATTTTTGTGCTTTTGTACCAAGCGTTGTTGGAAGTCGAGTAGGTTAGGCATGCCCTCTTGCAGTAAGCCCCAACGATCGACCATAAAGACTTGTGAGCGAGCTTTGGCATCACTAATACCCTCAGACACCATTTGTGCAATGATCGCTTCTGCAATGCCGCAACCTGCTGAACCTGCACCAAGGAAGGCGACGCGTTGCTGTGATAATTTACTGCCTGCCGCCTGACATGCAGCCAGTAGCGAACCAACAGTAACAGCGGCGGTGCCCTGAATGTCATCGTTAAAGCAACAAACGCGGTCTTTATAGCGCTCAAGTAGTGGCATCGCGTTCTTTTGTGCGAAGTCTTCGAATTGGATCAGCGCCTCTGGCCAACGACGTTGAACGGCTTGCATGAACTCTTCGACAAAGGCATCGTATTCTGTGCCAGTAATGCGCGGATGACGCCAGCCCATGTACATTGGGTCAGCCAGACGCTGCGGGTTGTTGGTTCCCACATCAAGAACGATAGGCAAGGTATAAGCAGGGCTGATACCACCACAGGCAGTATAGAGGGCAAGCTTACCAATAGGGATACCCATACCACCGATACCTTGGTCGCCAAGGCCCAAAATACGTTCGCCGTCAGTGACCACGATGACTTTAACGTTGTGGTTCGAGGCATTGTTGAGGATATCATCGATGCGATCTCGGTTGGCGTAAGAGACAAACAGACCACGGCCACGACGATAGATGTTAGAGAAATTTTCACATGCCGCGCCAACCGTTGGCGTATAGATAATTGGCATCATCTCAGAAATATGATTTTGCACTAAACGGTAAAACAGAGTTTCGTTTGTGTCTTGAATATTGCGCAGGTAAATATGCTTGTCCATATCGTTTTCAAAGTTACGATATTGCAAATAAGCACGTTCTACCTGTTCCTGAATCGTTTCAGTATTTTCTGGTAGCAGACCTTCAAGGTTAAAAGAGCTTCTCTCTTGTGCGGAGAATGCGCTGCCTTTGTTGAGCAGAGGTGTACTCAGAAGTGCTGGGCCTGCATATGGGATATATAAAGGGCGTTTATCGTTATTCATTACATGCCTATAGTAGGGTTTCGGTCAACAGACCATCGGGAACAGGAACCTAAAAATGATAGGGATTCGTAGTCGTATTGTAAACTGAATATTCCTCCATTTTAACAAACTTTGCGTATATAATTTGCCGCTTCAACTCAATCTGCGTATTTGTCATGACACCTTTACCGATCGATATTCTCAAGCCTCAATTTGACCAACTCATTACTGATGATGATTTAATCATCGAAGCGGAAACTGGATCGGGAAAATCGACACGTCTGCCGTTATGGGCTGCTGAAAAAGGCAGAGTGTTGGTTATCGAACCAAGACGGATTGCTTGTACTTCATTGGCACAGTTTCTGGCGCAGCAATCAGGTCAACCAATAGGCAAGTCGATAGGCTACGCGATAAAACTCGACAACTGCTGTGATGAGCACACCCAAGTTGTCTTTGTTACTCCTGGGGTTGCTTTACGTTGGTATGCCGAAAACCGTTTGGCAGAATTTAGTCATGTCATTGTGGATGAATTTCATGAACGACGTTGGGATACCGACCTAATAGTCGCGCTGTTAAAAGGGCGCTCGTCACATCGATTGATCATTACCTCAGCGACGATTGAAGGTGAAAAGCTCGCTCACTACATTGGCGCGTCGCGTTTGCAAGCGCCGGGGCGCCAATTCGACGTTGAAATTGGCTATCGGGCAAAAGATGCCAAGCAGTTACCGGATAGCCGTTCTTTAGACCAACGGGTTGTTGGTGAAGTTGAAAATAGTCTGCATACTCCTGGCGATATTTTGGTCTTTCTGCCCGGGAAAAAAGAAATAAATCAGTGCATGAGCCGACTGGCAGCAATAGAAGAGATAGTCGCCGTTCCGTTGCATGCATCAATTACCGATCAGCAACGTGAAATCGCACTCAACCAACAAGACTATAAAAAAGTGGTACTGGCCACCAATGTGGCAGAGACCTCGTTAACCATTGCTAATATAAGTCTGGTGATTGACTCTGGGTTAGAACGAAGAACCGAGCAACGCAACGGAAGAACAACACTAAGTCTCAAGTCCATCTCTAAAGCCAGTGCTAAGCAGCGTTGCGGCCGCGCAGGACGAGTGATGAACGGCGTCTGTATCCGCTTATATGGTGAATTTGCAGCGTTATCAGAATCAACACCACCTGAGTTACACCGTGAAGCGCTCACTGAGGCGATGTTGGCGTCGGCTTGTTGTGGTTACTCATTGGATCAACTCGAATTTCTTGAACCACTACCGGCAAAGTCACTTTTGCAAGCGCAGCATATATTAACCGTAATGGGGGCGATTGATTCACACGGCATAGCAACCAATCACGGCCAGCGCCTTTATCCATTGCCCATTGATGCGCTTTACGCCGACTTAACCACTCGCATGCCAACTAAGGCACTGCAAGAGGCCATGGTTGATTTAACGGCGGTGCTAGCCACGCCAGCGACGTTATACCGACTCAATAATGATCAACAACAACGCCAACAATTGGATCAGCAAGAGCCATTAGGCTGTGATGCACAGCTAGCAATTGCCTTGCTGCGTGGTCAAACGTTTTCAGCACTCACTGTTGACCAAGAGGTGCTAAAAGAAGCGCGTTTACTTTCACAGCAAATGAGAGCGGCGTTTGAGTTACCTCAGTTGAGTGTTGCTTCTCGCTATCAGCATGCGCACTTGAGTGAAGCGATTGCAAAGTTGCACCCTGAATTGGTTTTTGTCCGCCGTGAAAAGCGTCGCGAAGCGTTTGGTAACGGTGAAATGGAGGTGCTGTTAGCTAGAGAAAGCCGACTGAAATCGGACCAAGAAGCGGTGTTGGTGTTAGATACTCACAGTGTGCCGGGTCGTGGCGTTAAACAGACTCTGAACCTTGCCACTATCACCGTCCCCTTAGCTTTCAGTCAACTGCAACATTTGGCCATCGGTGAGTGGCGGCAAGGCGATGTGATCCATCAAGATGATAAGATCTGGGTAGAGAGCGAGTTATATTATGCCGGTAGGGTGATTGCTACTTGCCAACAAGAAGCCAAAGGAGAGTTGGCGGTCACCCCCATTGTACAAGCGGTGCTGGCTAACGAACAATTTCCAGGCTTTGCCAAACAGCGCGGCCAAGAAATAGAGCATTGGAAACTCTATCTTGGTTTAGGATTGAGTGAGACACCACAAGAAGCTTGCGAGCTGACGTTTGAAACTTGGTTTACACAACAACTCTCGTTGCTTGAAATTAGTGATATCGAAGAGTTGGCGCTGTTTGAGCCACAAGATTTTGCGTTTAACGGTATTCCTG
Source organism: Vibrio sp. NH-UV-68 (assembly GCF_042940635.1). Classification (NCBI taxonomy): domain Bacteria; kingdom Pseudomonadati; phylum Pseudomonadota; class Gammaproteobacteria; order Vibrionales; family Vibrionaceae; genus Vibrio; species Vibrio sp. NH-UV-68. Next base: position 1,814,381 of record NZ_CP134975.1, on the reverse strand, counting down.
ACTGGGAGTATGCCGAGTTTGCCCAAAGTTACCCGTTTGAGCTGTTGCTCGGTGATCTGAACTTAGATGTTGATTACCACATGGATAAGAAGTTGGTTCAGGTGGTTTATCGCGACGGGCTGAGAAAAGGCTACCCTAAACGCTGGGAGTTACCCAAGTGGCCAGGTTGGCGAATTCAGTTTAAAAAAGCCAGCAAAGTGATCGACATCCGCTGATGTGTACAGGGATATTATTCGATAAACAAAATATTACGCAACCGGTTACTTATATCTCTGAGATGTACATAGATTGTTACTTTATGGCGTTTTATATAGCTTTTTCAAACAAAGAATGGGTATAAAAGACCATTCTTTTATATCCTATTGCCATAAGGACGCGGATCTTGGATATTGGGTACATTGTGTTGCCGTTAACACGGGGGATGATATGGAACATCTGGGCAAGACAAGCGTTGTTTTTGACTATACTTCTTTTCTTGGCGCTTCATGCACTAAAAAATGGACGTTTTTAGAGGCAATGAGTACTTTTGCACCCATTTTTAGCTTGGCGTGGAAAAACACCATTAAAGAGTCGATAACGGTTGAAGATCGTTTGTGGCAACAGGCGATGAATAGCTTGTCTGCGAATCGCAGTGATGAGTCCAACATTCTCACTCTGCTTGAACTGGCAAAATTCGAAGGGGTGGAAGAGCTTAAGTTGGTGATGCCCTACGAGTTAGAGGATGAGCAAATAGAGCGGATGCGCCGTAAATCTGGCGTATCGATTCTGGCACTGACTCAAGATGAGCTCATGATTCGTTTTTAAACTGAAAAGATCTCGCAAGAGGTCTTTTTTTATTTTTGCTCGGATCAGATCATAGTTCTCAACTGTGGGGCAATAACTTGAAGCGCTTATGATCTATATTAAATGACATAACTACCTGACTCTTATCAGGGTATATGGATTGTACGAGGTTGTAATGGAAGTAAAGTACACACGTTTTATCACGCCATTTTTGCTCGCCTTCGCAGCATCGGCGACTGCCAATGGTGGTACAAATCAACTCAATTATGATTTTCTCTATGCAGATTTAAGTGCCGGTTCGCTTAATGAAAATTTAGGTGTGAATAACAATGTCACGGCGTTAGCGGTGGGGGGCAATTATCTACTCGCTGATAATGTGTTAGTGACACTCGATTACAGTGCACGCTTCATTCATCCTGAAGGCTTTACCACTGAGCTATACACATTATTGCCAGGTGTGGCTTATCGCTACCCTATTATTGACAAACTCGATCTGGTCGTCGGGGCTAGGTTAGGTTACTTGTGGGCGACACAAACTAAAGATGATACTCAGCAGAAATTATTTAGCGACAATGACTTTGTGCTGAGTGCGACCTTAGCATTGAAGTATGCCATTAATGAAAAGTGGGAGGTTGCCGCGCAAGGTGAAATCAACCATAGCGATTTCCTTGAAGAAAACGTCTTCCACTTTAGGGCGGATTACCAATTTGCCGAACGCTTTACTGTTGGTGGATTTTATACCCATCGTGATGGTGATTTTGAAACGACACGAATTAATGGTAACGCTTCAACTAACGAAGGGGGAGTATCACTTCGTTATCTTTTTTAGTCCCAGCATAGAAACCAAAAGAGCCAGCAATTAAATGCTGGCTCTTTTTAGTTAAATCAGCCGCGATTAAAGAACGGCTGCAATGCCTTTACATAGTGGTAGCATGTTGTTGCGCGTCATGCCTGCAACACTGATGCGACCCGAGCCGACAATGTAGATAGCAAATTCGTCTTTTAAGCGGTTGACCTGCTCTTTACTTAGACCAGAGAAAGAGAACATGCCATTTTGGCGCTCAATAAAGCTAAAATCAGCGTCAACGCCTTGCTCTTTTAACGTCGTAACGAAGAGTTCGCGCATCGCTTGAATACGGTCACGCATCTCTTTCACTTCCTGTTCCCATTCAGCGCGCAAGGCTGGATTGTTAAGGATATGAGTAACAACAGCGCTGCCGTGTGCTGGTGGGTTTGAGTAGATAGAACGAATGATCGCTTTCACTTGTGAAAATGCGGTCGTTGCGACGTCAGCAGACTCAGCCACCAAGGTAAATGCACCCACACGTTCATTGTAGAGGCCAAAGTTCTTCGAGAATGAACTCGCGACGAGAATCTCTTTATTGTACTTGGCGAAAATACGCAGACCAGCGGCATCTTCTTCGACACCTTTAGCAAAGCCTTGGTATGCGAAGTCGAAAAGTGGCAGTAGTTTTTTATCGGCGATCAGTTTTGCTAATGTTTCCCACTCTTCAGCGGTTGGGTCGATGCCCGTAGGGTTATGACAGCAGCCGTGCAACAGAACGATATCGCCTGCTGCCGCTTTATCGAGATCCGCGAGCATTGCCGAGAAATCTTTGTCTTGAGTGTCTGCGTTGTAGTAGCTGTATTGCGCAGTTTCGATGCCTGCAGCAGTGAAGACACCGTTGTGGTTTGCCCACGTTGGGTTACTGATCCAAATTTTCACATCGCCAAGTTGGCGTTTGATGAATTCGCCTGCAACGCGCAGCGCACCTGTACCGCCTGGAGCTTGCGCTGTTTTAGCACGGTTGGCGCTGACGATTTCAGCGTCTGCACCGAACAGGAGTTTTTGTACGGCGAGGCCGTATTCGGCTGTCCCTTCGATGGTTAGGTATGACTTGGTTTTCTCAGTTTCTACCAGTGCCGTTTCTGCTTTTTTCACCGTCGCAAGAACGGGGGTTTCACCTTGTTCATTTTTGTAAATACCAACACCAAGGTTGATTTTTTCTGCGCGCGGATCTTTTTTAAATTCTTCAGTCAGGCCGAGGATAGGGTCAGCCGGAGCAGCAACTACTTTTTCAAACATAATCGTCATCCATGTTAATCGAAGGGAGGATAGTAAATAACTTGGTTATTTATACCTTTCTAAGATGAACGAAACAACCGCAAAGCAAAGAAAAATCTAAAAATAGCAGCATTTTATAGCCACACTTCTCTTAACATGGATTTCTATATAAAAAGTCCCGCTATCAAACCGAGTAGCGAGACTTTATCTGTCTTGATGATGTTATTTTAATCAGACACTAGCTGGGCATGACGCCTTCTTCTAATGCGTTCTCACTGGCTTCCATGCTGCGATATTTGTCCGCAATGGCGACGAACTGCTGTTCAATAGCTAAAAAGGCTTCGACAACTTGAGGGTCGAAATGGTTACCGTTGCCCTGCAAAATAATCGATTTGGCTTTATCGTGGCTAAACGCTTTTTTATAGACGCGTTCAGAGATGAGTGCGTCATAAACATCTGCTAATGCCATCAATCGTCCTGAAAGTGGGATTTCTTGCTCTTTTAGTTGGTTTGGATAACCGGAACCATCCCACTTTTCATGGTGAGTAAGCGAAATTTCTTTGGCCAGCTGTAAGAAAGAGTTACTCCCTAACTGGCCTTCTGCCATGGATAACGCCTTAGCACCAATTTCAGGGTGTCCTTTCATGATTTCAAACTCATCGTCAGTCAGTTTACCTGGCTTGAGTAAGATATTGTCGGGGATACCAACTTTACCCACATCGTGAAGTGGGGCGGATTTATAAAGTAGCTCAATATAGTTGTCAGTCAGCAAGTCTTTATAGCATTCAAACTGAGACAAGTGCATTGCCAGAGCGCGGACATACTCCTGTGTACGCAGGATATGCGCACCGGTTTCGTTATCTCTTGATTCTGCGAGCGCAGAAAGGCTGACAATAGCGACATCTCGAGTGGTTTTTACCTCATCTTGAGAGGATTCAAGACTGTCGAGCATTTGGTTTGTTAACGACGCCACCGAGCCCAACTCATTATGTTCAAAGATTGGCAGGCGCTTAGAAATGTTGCCCTGTGTGACTTCCATTAGAGAACTTTCGTGAGAGAGTAAAACACGATGCATTAATTTGCTCCACTGGACCATAATCGCGATGACATAGCCCCCTAACACCAAGGCGATATAAAGGAACTCTTTAATGACACTTATCTTGCCACTGCCATCTAGAATACGTTGTGGATTGTGCTCAAGCCAAAAAATGTCTTTGACTGCTACCATGGTTAACATTGTTGTCAGAGTGAACAGTAACAGGCTGATCAGCAATATCATCTGTTTTACCAACGATTGGCGTTGGCCGCTGAGTTCAAATTGCGCACGCTGCTGTTTATCTAATCCATCAAAGGTGGCGATTTTTGAGTCGAGTTGCAAAAGCAGGCCAGTAAAGAAACCAAACAAGGTCATACCGAACAGGACTTTAAGATTACTGTCTAGGGTGAAGTCGTAGTGAAGGTTATAGAAAGCGGCGAGTATCAAACTGGCAAAAAACATCAATGTCGTGTCTAAACGCGCTTGTCGCTGTTGAGTCACTAAACTATGGTCGCGGAGTAGAAAGTGACGTATTAAAAATACCACGCCAAACGTTAAGGTAATGTGGCTGAACAATTGGGTAAAAGAGAGGGTTTCTAGCATTGGACACACTCGTCCAGCATAGATACCAAACACCACACCAGCTAATACATAGAGTTTGAGAGTTAATGGTGCATTATAAGGGGAATGTGTCATATCGAAGCCTATATTCTATGATGCATTGCGAGTTCAGGTTAGCAACGCAGAAAGAAAGTCGAGTAATCATCCATCTACTCAATACAAGACCGTTGATAGTATCGATTTATTGCATTTATTGATATGTTTTTGCAACTTAAGTGCTAAAGCTATAAAGCCAAAGCAAGTAGCGTTCGCACACCTTAAGAGGTGTGCGACAGGCAATTATTTTTTTAAATCGAGTTGAGATTCGACAGCATTCGCTTCAATGTCTGGGTTTTTATTTAGTTTGTCTGCTGCCCACTGATTGAGATGAGACAAAATGGCGGTAACGGCGTGTTTTTCATTAGCCGTTTCGCCAGCACTGACATCAAGCGCTTGCTTAGGGTGAGAGCCCATGGCATCTTCAGCAATATGGAGCCAGTCAGGGTGCCAGTAGTATGGCTGACCACTTGGTGCGATCCAACTGTGTACGCCGTTAGTTTCGCCTTTGTACTCGATGTGCGAGGAATCGTATTTTTTCATTATCATCTTGTCCCTAATGTAAGGTTGTTTTGATCACTTTAACCTGATAAATGTAACAAACTCGTCAAGTATTAATGTGATTTGCTTCAATAAATCGAGTTCGCCTAACACAATCACTTTTTGTGTTGTTGATTGGAGGCCGAGTTTGACTTGCTTGTGGTAAGCTGGCGCAGTGAAGCTGAGGAAGTTATGAACCGTTATCAACAGTTGGCCCAGACAATCCAAGTGCAAATCGAGCAGCAGGTATGGCGTCCAGGTGACAAAATACTTTCCATTCGTGCCGCGAGTAAAAGTTATGCAGTGAGTGCCGCGACCGTATTGCAAGCTTATCAGCGATTAGAGAGCGAAGGTTGGCTGATCGCGAAACCGCAATCGGGGTATTTCGTTGCATCGAGGCTTGCACATCATCATGCGAAGCCAGCTTTACCTACCACAGTAACGTCGTATCACGATCAATTGTATGACTATCTAAAAGACAGTAATCAAGCTAGCATCGCGCTTGGGGCCGCTTTTCCTTCACCCGATTTGTTTCCATTGGCACTGCTCAATCGTCATTTGGCAAGTGCAGGGCGCAAGCTTCCTGTTGAAAGTGTGTTGCATAGTATGCCTCCGGGAAATGAATCTCTACGCCGTAGCATAGCCCAGCGCTACCTAGCTAATGGCCTCACCGTTTTGCATCAAGATATTGTGATTACCTCGGGAGCGATGGAAGCACTTAACCTCAGTCTAGCCACGTTATGTAAGGCTGGTGATACTGTGGTGATTGAGTCGCCAGCATTTTATGGTGCACGACAAGCCGTCGAGAGACTGGGCCTAAACGCGATTGAGGTGCCGGTTGATCCTCAGTCTGGTCTCTGTCTTGCTTCCTTCGAGCGAGCGCTGCAATCTCAACCCGTCACAGCGTGCTGGTTAATGTCACGTTTTCAAAACCCAACAGGTGCTTGTTTAAGCGATGCAGGAAAACAGCGAGTGGTGGAGCTGGCCAATCAATACCATGTTGCGATTATTGAAGATGATGTTTACGCTGAACTTGGATTTGCTGCGACTTCGCTAAAACCATTCAAATATTATGACAAGCAGGATAGGGTGCTGCTGTGCGGCTCATTGTCGAAATCGCTTTGTCCTGGTTACCGTATCGGTTGGGTGGTCAATCAAGGTTTCAATGGCCAACTACAGAAACAGCAAATGCTATCAACACTGTCGGGTAGCGCTCCGGTACAACAAGGTATCGCGCATTATCTGCAACATGAAAGCTACGATAACCACTTGCGCAAATTACGTAAGACGTTGCAACAGCGTCAGGCTGATACCATCGCGATGATTAGACAATATTTCCCTGCTGATATCACCTTGCATAGTGCCGAGGGCGGCTACTTTGTGTGGCTAGAATTGGCTGACGATATTGACTGTTATTCAGTCTACACTCAGGCATTGGCCGATGGAATTTCTATTGCATATGGTGGTCTGTTTGCTAGCAAGCCCCAATACCGTCACTGCATGAGATTAAATGTGTCGTTAGCACCGAGTGAACAACTTGAGCAGGCTCTAAGACGAATAGGATTATTATTACGTCAGCAAGCAACTGCTTAGTCATTTTTCCGTTTAACTGTACCGTAACAGAATGTAGCTTGCGTGATTAAATAGCGTCATTGGAATCAATGAGGTACAAGTATGCAAGCAACGAGGAAGTCAACACGTGAATCTCGCCTGATCATCATTGCGGTTATTTGCGCAGCACTCTTAGTGTTTGGTCATGTTATTTTAGCGAAAGGGTTTGCTGAATTAATCTGGACAGAGTACACCGCGGCAGCGATCCCTTTCATTATGTTCGGGCTTTGCTTATACAGCATCCGTTACGCTGCAAAAGGGCCAGATGACAAGCAATAATGGGTGTTTTGTTTAATCATTTAGGTAAGAGGCATCAACAACAAATATGCTGAAACTAGCTGATTACACATCGGTTCTCTAATAGCGATAGACACAAAAAAGCCTTCACAATATGAAGGCTTTTTTACACTATAACCTAACGTTGTGCGCCAAGTTAGAAGTTAGCTGAGCGTGGCGTACGTGGGAAAGGAATCACATCACGAACATTGCCCATACCTGTGACATAAGACACAAGGCGTTCAAAACCTAAACCAAAACCGGCGTGCGGCACTGTGCCGTAACGGCGAAGATCGCGGTACCAGTTCATGTGTTCAGGATCGATACCGACTTCACGCATACGTGCATCGAGAACGTCCAGACGCTCTTCACGCTGAGAACCACCAATGATTTCACCGATACCCGGTGCAAGGACATCCATTGCAGCTACAGTTTTGCCGTCTTCATTGAGACGCATGTAGAACGCTTTGATGTCTTTCGGGTAGTTCTTAACGATAACCGGCGCTTTGAAATGCTCTTCTGCAAGGAAGCGCTCGTGCTCAGAAGACATGTCGATACCCCATTCAACAGGGAACTCAAACTCACGACCTGATTCAATCAAGATTTGAATCGCGTCAGTGTAGTCAACTTGGGCAAAGTCAGATGAAACAAACTGCTCAAGGCGTGTAATGGCCTCTTTATCGATACGTTGTGCAAAGAACTCAAGATCATCGCGGCACTCATCAAGTACGGCTTTAAACACATACTTAAGCATATCTTCAGACAATTTAGCCACATCGTCGAGATCAGCGAACGCAACTTCTGGTTCAACCATCCAGAATTCCGCTAGGTGGCGACTGGTGTTTGAGTTTTCAGCGCGGAAAGTAGGTCCAAAAGTGTAAACTTTGCTTAGCGCACAAGCGTAGGCTTCTGCGTTTAGCTGACCTGATACGGTTAGGAACGTCTCTTTACCGAAGAAATCTTCGTTGTAATCGACATTGCCTTGCTCTGTACGAGGTAGGTTTTCCATGTCTAGCGTTGATACGCGGAACATTTCACCAGCACCTTCAGCATCAGACGCGGTGATAAGTGGTGCTGACACCCAGAAATAACCTTGTTCGTGGTAGAAGCGGTGAATCGCTTGTGAAAGACAGTTACGAACACGCGCTACTGCACCGATCACGTTTGTACGTGGACGTAGGTGTGCAACTTCGCGAAGGTATTCAATTGAGTGACGAGTTTTCGCCATTGGGTAAGTTTCTGCATCCTCAACCCAACCGACTACTTTTACATCAGTAGCCGCTAACTCAAAATCTTGGCCCTTCGCAGGAGACGCAACAATCTTACCTGTTACTTCAACAGAGCAGCCAGTGGTTAGCTTGAGTACTTCGTTATCGTAATTATTCAGATTATTAGGGACCACGGCCTGAATCGGGTCGAAACAAGAGCCGTCATAAATGGCGAGAAAAGAGATTCCAGCTTTGGAATCACGACGTGAACGGATCCAGCCACGAACAGTCACTTCACTGTCTACTGCTAGCTGACCTTTCAAAACGTCTGATACAGGCGCGTAAGTCATGTTGTAAATATTCCCCATTGAGATGAAAATTCAACCCAATGTGACATTAGTTTACGAATAAATAATGAACAAACATTGGGTTGGATAGAATTCTAGTACTTCAATGAGACATATTACCTTTCAATTACTAAGCTTCAACCTTTATTGTCGTTTAGTCGGACAAAAATAGCCGATAAAGGGTTATTTTTTGGTTGAAAGGGTGAATTGATCAAGCAGAGCCTCCAAATGTTCGGAAAGTTGCTCAAGATTCATACTGATATTATGAGTTTGAGCCGCGGACTCGCTAGTTTGGTTGGCATGTTTGGTAATGATCTGCACTTTACCTTGTACCTCCTGACTGATGGCCGCGGACGTATTGGTTTGCTGTTCGATACTGTTGGCGTGTGACAATGCTTGTTGCATCTCTTTTACTACTCCCGACATCGCTTGTGAAAGCTGCTCAATTTCTGTCGAACGCTGGTGGGCAGTACTACATACACTGTCAACAGAGTTCAACGAGGTTTGGCTGTCATGTTGGAACTGAGAAATAATGGTTTCGATGCTACTGGTGGCCTCTGCGGTGCGACTAGCGAGATTACGTACTTCATCGGCCACGACCGCAAAGCCGCGCCCTTGTTCGCCCGCGCGCGCCGCTTCGATCGCAGCGTTGAGTGCCAGTAAATTGGTTTGTTCAGCAACGCCTTTAATCACTTCAAGAATACTTGATACTTCAGAAGTTTGATTATTGAGGGAAACGATACTGTCTTTGACGTGTTCAATATCATCGACCAAGGATTTTATATCATGGCTGGCGTTGTGTGCTTGCCCAGCACTTTGATTGGCAATGGTAGTGGTATGGGTGATCAAAGAAGAGGCGTCTTTGGTGGCTTGCTCGACTTGAACCTGCTGCGCTTGCATGTTTTCGATGTGGTCTTGAACGTCTGAAGTTTCGCGTTGCTGATTGTCGGCGGCAGAGTCAGTCATCTGAGCCACCTGAGTCAGTTCAGTCGCGCTAACCGCTACTTTATGCGAGGTGGTTTGAACTTGTTCAAGACTGTCGTTCACTGTATCCATAAACGAGTTAATGGCGCCAGAAAGCTGGCCGATTTCGTCTTTTTGCGTAGCGTCTAAGCGTTGGGTTAAATCTTTTGTTGCGCTCAAGCTTTGCATAAACCCGGATGTCTTTTGAATCGGGCGAACAATTATCTTACGAATCAGTGCCATAGTAATAAGGAAGCCGACGAAACCAAACGCAGACATGATTGCTAAAGCGATAAACGCTCGTTGACTGATTAATTGATTAACATGAGAAAGGTTGTACTCAAGTCGAATCGCGCCCAATACTTCACCTTCTGCGGCCATATGGCAGGCCACGCAGTTAGTTCCGCGGTAGTTTTCACTAGACTTCATCGGCAAAGCAACCACAATCCCTTTACCCCAATCGGCAGAAATTGGCTCAATCACCAATTCGCCCGCCAACGCACGTTGGTCTATTTCATCAGTTGGAACTTGATTGTCCTGACCCGGACCGTACAGTTTGCTGACGGCATCGGCACGCAAGACTTTGACTTGCTCGATACCGTCTTGTGCCAGTGCTTTCTGGCGCAATGTCTCTTTTTGAGCCATGGTTCCGGTTAGCATCATCATATTTAAGCTATCGAAATAATTGCTCGCTTTGTCGTGCAATTGTTCACTTAAAACGGAGTTGATAAGTTCACGTTGTTGGAGGTATTGGTAGGTTGTTGATGCGACCAATACCAGTCCGAACACGGTCAAAAGGGTGATAAGCAACTTGGTTGTAATTGTTAAGCGCATGATAGACTTATTATTTAGAATTATTGGAATGAACTTAAAAGATCTTGTCTTATCTACTAGCAGAAAAAAAGATAGCGAACTTTATACTGTGACCTTACTCTCCTCAAGGGTATTGTAAATGTGATGTAAGCGTAATGTAATCAAAAAATTGACGCGGTAACGTGAAATTGACGTGCTAGGGGCAGGGTATCGTTTAATCGCAGAATAAGTGGCCGAATGTCGAGAGCAAAGCTTGTCTCACTTGTCGTTATTCCTTAGTATTGCGTCTGTTTTGACAAGCCTGAGATCTAAGATGAAAACAGAATTATACAAAGAGTTTATGTTTGAAGCGGCGCACCATCTTCCGCATGTTCCGGAAGGCCATAAATGTGGTCGTCTCCATGGGCACTCTTTTTTAGTTCGCCTTTATGTTGAAGGTGAGGTGGATCCACATACAGGCTGGGTGATCGACTTTTCTGAGATTAAAGTCGCCTTTAAACCGATTTACGACCGACTTGATCATTATTACCTAAATGATATTAAAGGGTTAGAAAACCCAACTAGCGAAGTCCTTGCTAAATGGATTTGGAATGAGCTGAAACCAAGCTTGCCACTCCTGAGCAAAATCGAAATCAAAGAAACCTGTACCGCAGGTTGTATCTATAAAGGCGAAGCCTAACGGTTAATCGAAAAGCGAAGCACAGACTTCGCTTTTTTATTACCATTAACTGCCTGAACTTTAGTCACTTGACTGCTCGTCCGTTGCAATCGTTTGTTTTGACGATAAGATAAAAATATCTCGATGTGAGATGACATAGAGCATGAAGCGCTATTATTTCAGCCAGCGGATGGTTGTTTGTTAGGATACCAAAGTGATTTTCAAAATAACGACACCGATAATAGAGCCGACAGAAGGATCACCCCATCGCGCGGTTTTCATTTGCCAATATTCCTTATCATCACTGCTTTCCCCACTTTGCCGCAGCCCCTATTTAAAGTCCTATTCATTTTCTCGCTTTAGCGCCTTGTATTGATCATTGCATTCTATACCCGTGCTCAAAATACCCACATACAGTCAAAAATAATTAATTATTTCGGTTTTACAAAAAATGAATACAAAACTATTGGGCAGTGCGCTCATTGTTTCGGGGACCGCTCTTGGTGCCGGTATGCTAGCTATACCTATGGTATTAGCTCAATTTGGCTTGGCTTATGGCTCCTTGTTAATGGCCTTTATATGGTTTGGTACCACTTATGCCGCGTTGTTGTTACTTGAAGCGACCATCAAATCAGATGGTGGCATTGGGCTTAATTCGATCGCGAGAAAACTGTTGGGCCGAAGCGGCCAATGGCTAAGTAACAGCCTGCTGTATGCGCTGCTTATCTGTCTGCTAATGGCTTATATTCTGGGTGCTGCCGATTTGTTAGCACAATTATTATCCAGCGTTGGCCTAACTCTGAGTCAGGTTGAAAGCCAAGTAATGTTTACCTTAGCGGCAGGTGCAATCGTTACCTGTGGTACGGGCGTGATTGACAAGCTTAATCGCGTGCTGTTTATGGTGATGATCTTGTGTTTAGTTTTAACACTCGGCGCGCTTTTACCACAGTTTTCTTTTACTGCGTTACAGCAGGTGAGTAATCACGATCACTTTAGTTTAATCGAAACCAGTTCGGTGCTATTCACCAGTTTTGGTTTTATGGTCGTTATCCCAAGCTTGGTGACATACAACAATGAAGCGACCGACAAACAGCTAAGAAACATGATCATACTTGGCTCAATTATTCCCTTAGTTTGTTACTTGTGTTGGTTGTTTGCCGTGGTAGGGAGCTTGCCAGCACAGCAATTGAAACAGTTTACTAATGTGTCTGAATTGATGAGCGTTTTTCAGCAGCAAACCCCATGGATAGGGAACGTATTGTCACTGTTTATTGGCTTGGCGTTACTGACATCATTTTTTGGTGTGGCGATGGCTTTGTTTCATCAAAACAGTGATGCGCTGGGTAGTAATCGCACGCTGATTTACGTGGTTACCTTTATATTGCCATTGCTTGGTGCGATAGGGGCAGCGGATAAGTTTTTGTCAGTACTGGCTTATGCGGGGATTATTCTCGTGTTGTTAGCCGTTGGCATGCCGTTAATCATGGTGATAAAAGCACGCCGAGCAGAGATCATGTCGCAACGATATCGAGCTGAAGGTGGTACGTCCATGCTGATCTTTAGTTTATTGTTTGGCGTGTTTCTTATTACCTCACAGCTGTTGTGATGCAATAAAAGAGCTGCGGTTGATCATATCTTGAATAGGGTAAACCGCAACGGAAAATGGGTAGGATTTCATGTTTGATATCTGGTAACAATCCATAAAAAAGCCCGAACAAATGTTCGGGCTTTTTAGATTATACAAGGCGGGTATTTAGCAAATAACTTTGATTGCTAAGCCACCTTGAGAAGTCTCACGGTATTTTGCGTTCATATCTTTACCTGTCTCTAGCATGGTCTCGATAACCTTATCTAGAGAAACGGTTGGAGCAGAAGAACGACGTAGCGCCATACGAGTCGAGTTGATCGCTTTCACAGCAGCAATGCCGTTACGTTCGATACAAGGTACCTGAACTTGGCCAGCAACAGGGTCACACGTTAGACCTAGGTTGTGCTCCATGGCAATTTCTGCTGCCATGCAGACTTGCTCAGGGCTACCACCCATAAGCTCTGCAAGACCAGCCGCAGCCATCGAACACGCAACACCCACTTCGCCTTGGCAACCTACTTCAGCGCCTGAAATGGATGCGTTACGCTTGTACAGACCACCAATCGCGCCAGAAGCAGCAAAGTAGCGGATGTAATCTTTTTCAGTAACCGTCTGAATGAACTTGTCATAGTAAGCCAGTACCGCAGGGATGATGCCACACGCACCGTTGGTTGGTGCTGTCACAACACGACCGCCTGCTGCGTTCTCTTCGTTAACAGCAAAAGCAAACATGTTTACCCAGTCAACCACAGTCATAGGATCGTTGGTGGTTTTCTCTGAAGTAATCAGTTGCTGGCGTAGCGCTGCTGCACGACGCGGCACACGTAGGGGACCTGGCAAAATACCTTCGGTATTCATACCGCGTTCCATACACTCGCGCATGGTTTTCCAAATCTTGGCAAAATAAGTATGTGATTCTTCTTCAGTATGTAGTGCAGCTTGGTTCTTCATCACCAAGGTACTGATAGAAAGGCCACTCTCCTTACATTGCTTCATTAGCTCTTCAGCGCTGGTGAATTCGTAAGGTGCTTTAACTGGATTTTGTTCTTCTTTACCGAAGTTTTCTTCATCAACGATGAAACCACCGCCGATAGAGTAATAAGTCTTTGAGTACGCTTTTTCGTCATCGACCCACGCGTGGATCTGCATGCCGTTTTCGTGTAGTTCAAGGTTGGTAGTATGGAAGTTCATACCACCTTCTTTCGGGAACGATACTGTGTGACAGTGCATGCCAACAGGAAGGCGCTCAGTTTCTTCTACGCGAGCAATAAAGCCCGGAATAGAGTCGATATCAACTTTCTCTGGCGTATTACCAGCAAGACCCATAATGATGGCGATATCGGTGTGGTGACCTTTCCCTGTCAGTGATAGTGATCCATAGACGTCCACGGTAATTTTAGTGATGTCGCGCAATTTTCCCATTGAACGTAAATCATCAATAAATTCTTTACCCGCTTTCATTGGGCCTACAGTGTGTGAGCTTGAAGGACCAACGCCGATCTTATAGATGTCAAAAACACTAATCATATCGATTACCTCAAAACTAAGCCTCCCAAGGGTTGGGAGGCTTATTATTATCGTTATATTTTTGGCTTAATCAGACTGTGTAAAGTCTTAAGATTAAAGAGCGCCGTAGATTACAGAACTAATTGCAGCAAGACCACAGATAGTTGTGAAAATCTGTACGGGTGCAGAAGTTTTGTACTTCGCCATCGCTGGCACTTTATGCATTGCGAATACAGGCATTAGGAACAAGATACCCGCGATCATTGGTGCGCCCATTGTTTCAATCATACCTAGGATACTTGGGTTAACGATAGCTACGATCCAAGTAGTAATGACGATGAACAGCAGTGACACTTTTTCAATTTTGTTGACTGATGCGCTAGAGCGAGACTTAACTAAACCAACCAAACCTTCGTGAGCGCCTAGGAAGTGACCAAAGTAGCTAGAAGTGATTGCTGCGAATGCAACCAAAGGACCCATGTAAGAGATCAGCGGTGATTCGTGAACGTTAGCAAGGTAAGAAAGCACTGAGATGTTTTGCTCTTGCGCCATAGCAAGTTGCTCTGGAGACAGTGAAAGTACTACAGAGAAAACGAAGAACATTACGAAGCCCATCAGCATCATTGCTGCGCCGCCCGTGATCGCGTCGGTTTTCTTCACTGCGTCATCACCGTATACACGACGTTGCTCTTTAGAGAACTGTGAGATGATTGGGCTGTGGTTGAAAGAGAACACGATGATTGGGATTGCTAACCAAACGATAGATGGCATTGCAGACCAATCCGGTGCGACAGAAACCATTGAGCTGTTCCAGTCTGGGATAAGGAAGAAAGATAGCGCAAGCAAGATAGCGACAAGTGGGTAAACCATCGCTGACGTTGCTTTTAGCATCAATTCTTTACCAAATACCACGCCCGCTGTCATGGCCGTGATAAGTGCACCAGACAGTAACCAGCGTGGAATAGATTCCATACCGACTTGGTTAACCAAGAAAGAGTCAACCGTGTTGGTGATACCAACGCCGTAGATAAGAACGATTGGGTAGATAGCGAAGAAGTAAGCGAAAGTAATAAGGTTTGCGCCAGTCTTACCAAAATGTTCTTCAACAGTGTCCGTAATGTCAGCTTCAGGGTTTTTCGCAGAAAGCACGAAACGAGCAAGAGATTTATGCGCAAACCAAGTCATTGGTGCTGCGATTAGAGCAAGGATAACTAATGGCCAAAAACCACCAGCACCTGCTTTGATTGGTAGGAAAAGTACGCCAGCGCCGACCGCAGTACCAAAAAGCGACAGACACCAGGTGAAGTCCTTGTAATTAAATTTACTAGACGATTGTGTGGCAGAAGCCACTGTATTAGCAGTATTCATTTTGTGATACTCATTTTTGGGAACAGGAAATAAGTCGGGTGCAATTCTGCAGAATTTCTTTACATGAAAAGTAGATCTAAGTCATGAATTGATAAGAGTTATAATAGGATATGTCAAAAATAGGTTTTTGCTCACGAAAATGATGTGCTACTAGTGATTTATGCTAATACGTAGCATTAGAAAAACTAATGATGTTATGAGTTTGTTTAATCGATGTCGATAGAAAACGATTGCTATATTAAAAAACAATTTACCTAATGTGACGGATTATCAAGAGCTAGTCGGTTTTTTCGCTACTATGCATAATCTGTTTTTGCATCGCATCGATAATTTGCGCTGTCATTCCCCAAATAAAGTGGTTTTGATAGGATAAACCAAATACGCGATGGAAATAGTTGTTGATTAAGAACTGCTCACTGTGCAATTTCTGAGTATCTAAAACGACGTTAGCCGGGACTTCAAACACTTGGTCGACTTCGTTGTGATCGATCTTGGTTTGATAGTCAGAAGCGATAAAAGCGACGAAAGGAGTGACCGTGAACTTACTCACTGTCACTAGCTCAGGTAACTGACCAAGAATTTGTATTTTATCTTGGCTAATTCCCACTTCTTCATAGGTCTCCCTCAGTGCGGTGGTGGCCAAATCACCATCACTAAGTTCATATTTGCCTCCGGGAAAGCTCACTTGACCTGGATGGTGTTTAAGGTGGATCGCTCGGCGAGTAAAGAGTACGTGTAAGCCGTTGTCTCTTTCAACAAAACCAATTAGTACCGAGGCTTTTCTTAGCTTACTCGGTTGTAAATGCGCAACACGTCGGATCGCCTCTTGATGATAGTCAACGGTCTTGTGCAATTGGAAGCGCTGAATTAGGCTGCTTTTATTTAAATCAGACAACACGTTAGCTCCTAGTGCAATTTGAAAATGTGAATAAAATGACTCATGCTTTTGGTAAGCAAAAATCGCGTAAGGATAGCGAAACGGATGAAAGGAATTATATTCACCGAATTTATGGATTTAGTTGAACAGCAGTTCGGTCTTGAAGAGCTAGACGCTGTTCTATCTCAAGCCGAAGACAGCGGTGTCTACACCACAGTAGGTAGCTATGATCACAGAAACCTAGTTAAGCTCATCGTCCAATTGAGTCAGCGTACTGGCATTTCCCCTCAACAACTGCAACGTATATTCGGTCAGTCCGTCTTTCACAATTTATATCGCACCTTACCTAGTAATAGTAGTCTACAGAATTGCAAATCTACCTTTCAATTCATAAAGTTGGTTGAAGACTATATTCATGTCGAGGTAAAAAAACTCTATCCAGATGCTAAACCACCAAGGTTTGAGTTCTTATCCGACTCGCAAACGAAGTTAGTGTTTGATTACATAAGTGCTCGTTGTATGTCACATGTTTGCCTTGGATTGATCGAAGGCTGCGCTGAGTACTATCAACAAAGAGTGGCGGTTGAAATGGAGAACCAAAGCGAAGATGGTCGCCAAGTTCGGTTCATGGTCACTTTAGTTGAGTAATCGACATGGACAATCAATCGCCGCTAGAGAGAAAATTAATCCGTGAAATTGCTTCACGAAAACAAGCAGAACAGCTTTTAGAAAATAAGAGTTTAGAGCTGTATCAATCCAACCAACATTTAGAGCTGGTCCTAAACCAACTCAAATTGCAAACACGTACTGACCTGCACAAACTTGAATTTGAACAGCATATTAATGACGCGCTGATTCATTTTGGTCGCGCCTTTCTGAGGCGTAATTTTGATGATGGGTTGATCATCAGTTTGCTGGAATGCCTTGAAGCACTCAGCGTCATAAAAACCGCCAGTTTAATTCTTCAAACGGATCTGATTGCAACGGTGGTCGAAAGTGAATTTGGTCAATGCAGTGAATCAGCGTTACATATGACTAAGCCATACCCGGTTTGGGATGGTTTACGGCTGCGCTTACCGATAGAAGTTGATCAGCAAGTAGTGGGTGAATTAACTATCTTCGTCAATGAAAGTGATATCGAAAAAGATTTCATCGTCAGCCAGATGTTACTGGTGTCTGAGTTGGTCTGCAGCGCAATCAGTCGCCAGTTAATCGTAATTAGCAATCAGCAAGCTCGGGCAAGAGCAGAAGAGTCTGAACGCTCGACTCAAGAGTTTGTGGCAATGATCAATCATGAACTGCGAACGCCCCTCAATGGTTTGCTAGGCAGTGCCGAATTATTAGCCGACACACCATTGACGGAAGAGCAACAAGCACTGCTGTCTAATCTTTCCCATTCCGGTGACTTATTGCGCCATATTATTAATGACCTGCTTGATTTCAGCAAAATGAACGCTGGCATGATGGAGCTTATTCCATCTCAGTTTTCATGGACAGACTTGTGTGAAACACTTATTGGCATCTTTGACAACCCTGCGCGTGAAAAAGGCATTGAGTTTGAAATTCGTCAAGAAAACTCGTTACCCGCTGCGCTGATTGGCGATTTTGAGCGTATTGGACAAATTCTCGTTAACCTGATTGGTAACGCAGTAAAGTTTACCCTTGAGGGTAAAGTGAGTGTGGTTGTCGACTGGCATCAAGACCAATTGCGCATTTTAGTCGAAGACACTGGGGTAGGGATAAGCCCAGATGCGCAAAAAGATCTGTTTAACCCATTTGTTCAGGTCGACCGAACAGCAAAGCGTCACTTTGAAGGCACTGGCCTTGGTTTGGCGATATGTAAAAACTTAGTTGAGCTGATGTCAGGGTCAATCACTCTCAGTAGTCAGCTAGGCAAAGGAAGCTGCTTTGAGGTGATATTGCCTTTAAAAGCAGGCACGGTAGAGCAAGCGCGCGACTTACAACTGGCGCCAGAGAATCGTAAGAAACCACTTGATGCGTTGGCAATTTTGGTTGTGGATGATATTCGTATGAATCAAGTTATTATTAACCAGATGCTCAAAAAGTTGTCGATTACGCCAGATATCGCTAACAATGGTATTGAGGCCATTAAAGCGGTGTGTAGCGGTCAGTATGATTTGATTTTTATGGATTGCCGCATGCCCGAAATGGACGGTTTTGAAGCAACACAATACTTACGTGAGCAAGGCTATCAATTGCCCATTATTGCCCTGACGGCAAGTACAACCTTAGGTGAACGTGAAAAATGCATCCAAAGCGGCATGAATGATATTTTAACCAAACCGTATACCGCTAAGGATTTAACACAGACGCTAGATAAATGGGTTTAGTGTTCGCGGCTTTGGCGACTTAACACGGGTAAAATGCGACTGAGCTTATCAAGTGTCTCTTGGTATTCGCTATCGCATTGACTATCGGCTACGAGGCCGCCTCCAGCCCATACATAAAGCTGATTGTTTTCGGCGACCAAAGTACGAATGGTAATGCTAGTGTCCATGGCGCCATGTCGACTGATGTAACCAATGCTACCGCAGTATGCACTGCGACGATGTGGCTCTAACTCCTCAATGATTTCCATTGCTCTGATTTTCGGAGCGCCAGTAATTGAGCCTCCCGGAAACGATGCTCTAAGTAGATCGGCGGCAGCGAAACCGTCATCCAGTTGAGCTCGAATCGTGCTGACGAGGTGGTGAACAGCTGGAAAGCTTTCGATTTCAAACAGTTTCGGTACATGCACACTGCCAGGCTTAGCCACCCGACCGACATCGTTACGCAGTAAATCAACGATCATCAAGTTTTCAGCTTGATCTTTTTCAGCATGAGCGAGTTCGCTGGCCGCTTGCTGGTCAAGCGTTTTATCGACGTGTCTTGGTCGAGTTCCTTTGATTGGCTTGGTTTCGATCATTCCCTGTTTAACTTGCAAGAAACGCTCAGGTGAGACGCTGATGATCGCGCTCCTATCCGTACGGACAAACGCTGAAAATGGGCCCTGATTGATCTGCTCAAGTTCTAGGTAGGCTTGCCATTCGCTGCCTTGGTATTCGGCGTTAAATCGTTGGGCAAGATTGATCTGATAGCAATCCCCACAGCGTAGGTACTCTTGTACTTGATGAAACTTGTCACTGTAGCTTGCTTTGGTCATATTCGATTGCCAGTCACTGGTGAGCGAGAAAGCTTTATTGCTCTCTGACGTTTGGAGTTGTAACCACTGCCAACGCGCCTCAATATCAACGCCAACCACGAATGCATGCTTTGTCTGGTGATCAACCACAACCGCCCAATCATAAATGCCGACAGCCATATCCGGAGTCGTGAGATCTTGCTCGGCAATTACCGGTAAACGCTCAACACGGCGACCCAAGTCGTAAGCAAAATAACCGAGCGCGCCACCAATAAAGGGTAGCTCTCCCTGATAGTCGATTTCAGGTAGGAGCTCGGATTGAATCTGCTTAAGTAGCTCAAAGGGATCTTGCTGTGACTCGCTGATATGACCCTTTTTGACAAGGCATGTTTTGTCGCCAGTGGTGGTTAGGGTTGCCACCGGATTGACGACAAGAATGTCAAAACGGCTATCGATATGAGAAGGCGAGGGAGAGCGGAGTAACATCGCCCACGGCTGTGACTCGACAAGATTAAAAAGCTCGATTGCTAAGGTGTTTTTATAGGTAATCGGCTTGATTTCTAAGCGATTTGGCTTGTTGTTATTCATTTGTTTAATTTGTGACAAAGAGATCGTTGCTACCGTGGCGTGTTGAGGAAAGCAAGAGTATCATAATGACCATAAATGTCGCTACACCAGCGTGTTGCTAATACAAGTTCGTTTAGCAATCGTTTGTGTGCGATGACAAAAGGAAGCATAACGATAACGAGGCATGCAATGACCGTAATTCGCCAACAGGATGTGATCAGTAGTGTTGCTGATGCACTTCAGTACATCTCTTATTACCATCCATTAGACTTTGTCCAAGCCCTAGAAAAAGCCTACCACCGTGAACAAAGCCAAGCGGCAAAAGACGCCATGGCGCAAATTCTGATTAACTCACGTATGTCTGCCGAAGGGCACCGCCCGATCTGTCAAGATACGGGTATTGTGACCTGTTTTGTCTACATCGGTATGAACGTGCAATGGGACGCGACCGATATGACCGTTCAGCAGATGATTGATGAGGGTGTGCGTCAAGCTTATACCAACCCGGATAATCCGTTACGTGCTTCTATATTGAAAGACCCAGCAGGAAAACGCATCAATACCAAAGACAATACTCCGGCGGTCGTTCATATCAGTATGGTGCCAGGCGACAAGGTTGATATTCAGATTGCAGCCAAAGGTGGCGGCAGTGAAAACAAAACCAAAATGGTGATGCTCAATCCTTCCGATGATATAGCTGAGTGGGTAGAAAAAACCTTGCCAACAATGGGCGCGGGCTGGTGTCCACCGGGCATGCTCGGTATCGGTATTGGTGGCACGGCTGAAAAAGCAGCCGTGCTTGCGAAAGAGTCTCTGATGGAGCATATCGATATTCAAGAGCTTATCGATCGCGGTCCAGAAAATGCAGAAGAAGAGTTACGTCTCGATATCTTTGATCGTGTCAATAAACTCGGTATCGGCGCGCAAGGTCTTGGCGGTTTGACGACCGTTGTTGATGTCAAAATTAAAACGGCGCCAACTCATGCGGCCTCTAAGCCTGTCTGTTTGATCCCGAACTGTGCGGCGACGCGCCATGTTCACTTCACACTTGATGGCAGCGGCCCTGCAGAATTGACGCCACCAAAACTTGAAGATTGGCCAGATATTACTTGGGAAGCGGGTGAGAACACACGTCGCGTGAACTTAGATACGGTCACTAAAGAGCAAGTTCAAGAGTGGAAAACCGGTGAAACGGTACTCCTATCGGGTAAAATTCTGACAGGTCGTGATGCGGCGCATAAGCGTATTCAAGGCTTGCTTGAAAAGGGTGAAAAGCTACCAAATGGCGTTGATTTAAAAGGTAAGTTTATCTATTACGTTGGCCCAGTTGATGCCGTGGGTGATGAAGTGGTTGGCCCTGCTGGCCCTACAACGTCAACCCGCATGGACAAGTTCACCGACATGATGCTCGAAGATGCGGGCATTATGGGCATGATTGGTAAAGCTGAGCGCGGACCTGCGACAGTTGAATCAATCAAAAAGCATAAAGCGGTTTACCTAATGGCCGTCGGTGGTGCTGCCTACTTAGTCGCTAAAGCGATTAAGAAAGCGCGCGTGGTCGCATTCGAAGATTTGGGTATGGAAGCGATTTACGAGTTCGAAGTTGAAGATATGCCAGTGACAGTGGCAGTTGACGCAAACGGTGCTAATGCTCACCAAATAGGTCCAGATACTTGGAAAGTAAAAATCCAAGAAATGGATGTTAAATCGTAATTATAACGGTTAATTTTGAAAGAAATTACTGATTTAATTAGCAAATATTTGACAAAGGTGGCGCAAAGGCACCACCTTTAGTCTGTATACTCTAATATTTTAAAATCGTCAGGAGCTTACATGCCACGTTTTATTCAAATCTTGCAAATCTTCATTGCGGTGGTGGTGGGTGCATTTGTCTGTTATGACCTTATTTTACATGGTATTAGTATCTTCGATGAGAAGTACGTGACGATCACCTGTGTGTTGTTGCTAATAGTAGAAATTGCCCTGTTTATTATCTATAAATTGATCGAAGACGATTAAATTTTCGTTGATAGCACATATATTTTAAGCCTCTGGATCTCTTCAGGGGCTTTTTTGTTCATCTAGGATTAAGGTTAGTCACAATAAGCTAGGGCTATCAATCGCAAAAGAGAGTGTGAATGAAGCAATTAACGCAAGAAATGAATGATTTACTTAGCCGTACTATGGACTCCCATGTTCGTATCGCGGTGACGGGGTTATCGCGCGCAGGTAAAACCGCTTTTATTAGTTCACTGGTGAATCAGTTACTTCATACTTCGACGCACGACAATCTGCCATTGTTTGCCGCGGCTCGGGATAAGCGAGTGATTGGTGCAAAACGAGAGCCACAAAGCAACATGCTGGTGCCGCGTTTTGCTTATGACCAAGCCATGGACCAAGTCCATGCAACGCCACCAACATGGCCTGAGCCGACGCGAGATGTGAGTGAAATTCGTCTGGCGGTAAAGTATCGTCCAACAAAACGGACTAAAAAACTCTTCGGTAGTACCGCAACACTCAATATCGACATCATCGATTATCCAGGTGAATGGTTGCTCGACTTGCCTTTGTTAGACATGGATTTTAATCATTGGTCCCAGAGTCAGTTTACCGCGCTAAAAGGTTTACGTGCGGATTTGGCCCAACAGTGGCTTGCGCAGATTGAGCGCTTTGACCCTGACGCGCCGTTAGATGAAAAACAGATTGCCCAGATATCATCTAGCTACAGCGACTTTTTGTTTGCGTGTAAGGATCATGGCTTGCATTGGGTGCAACCGGGGCGTTTTGTGTTACCCGGAGAGCTTGAAGGTGCGCCAGTGCTGCAGTTCTTCCCATGCCGTTTTGATCCAGAGCACAAAGTGGTCAAGGGCTCGAACTTAGCGATGCTAAAAGCACGCTATCGAGAGTATCAACAAAAAGTGGTTAAGGCGTTTTACAAACATCACTTTTCAACGTTTGACCGTCAAATCGTACTGGTGGATTGCTTGCAACCACTCAATGCAGGTCACGAGTCGTTTAACGATATGCGTCAAGCGTTAGAACAGATCATGCACAGTTTTCGTTATGGTCGCAGTAATGTGCTTAAACGTTTGTTTGCACCGCGTATCGACAAGATTTTGTTTGCAGCAACCAAGGCTGACCACGTGACTCCAGAGCAGCACAATAACTTGGTGTCACTGTTACAACAAATGGTGCATCCGGCGTGGCAAACGGCATCTTATGAAAACATTGAGATGAGCTGCATGACATTAGCGTCGATTCAAGCCACTGAAGCTGGTTTTATTGCCCAAGGCGATCAATCACATCCTGCATTGCGTGGCGTGACTATTGACGGGCAGCCGTTGACGGTCTTCCC
Organism: Vibrio sp. NH-UV-68; assembly: GCF_042940635.1. Taxonomy (NCBI): domain Bacteria; kingdom Pseudomonadati; phylum Pseudomonadota; class Gammaproteobacteria; order Vibrionales; family Vibrionaceae; genus Vibrio; species Vibrio sp. NH-UV-68. Next base: position 1,791,021 of record NZ_CP134975.1, on the reverse strand, counting down.
CGGAGACGTGCCGAAAAAACTGCCAGAAAAAACTTATTGGCAGCAACAAGGCTTTGAGTTTATTGGTTTTAGGCCGATGGCAAATTCTATCGATGAACCGTTACCGCATATTCGTATCGATAAGGCGTTAGAGTTTTTAATAGGAGATAAACTGAAATGACCTCAAGTGATAAAGCACCGCTTAAACCTAAACAGGTCTTCAATGAGTCTTTGGATCAACCCAACGTTAAGCTTGACCCCGATCTGACAGCGAAGATGCAGTTTGCTCAAAGCGAGACGTTTGTTCCGGTCAATATCGAACCAGAAACACCGACAGAGGCAGAGCAAAAACTAGAACAAGTAATCAGACCTAAAAGTGGTTCTAAGTGGCTGACTACCGGTTTATTAACGTCTTTTGCAGGTCTAGTGGCTTGGCAAGCGATAGACAATGTGCTGACTGCAATACAGAGTGCAGATTGGTTGGCGCTAGGCTGGGTTGGCTTTGTAACTGTGCTCGCGAGTTTAGGGATTGGTGCGATTGGTAAAGAGCTTCTAAAACTGCGTAAGCTTAAGCATCACTTTAGCGTTCAAGAGCAGAGTGAGGTGATGATCAACACACACAATGTCGGACAAGCCAAGGCTTTTTGCCAGACCTTAGCTCAAGAGGCGGGGATTAAGCCCGAGTCACCGAGTTATGACCGCTGGCTAAACAGTATCAATGCGTCGCACAATGATGCAGAAATCCTCGATATGTACGACGCTATGGTGGTTGCCGAGCAAGACAAAGTGGCAACGCGCATTGTCTCTCAACACGCAACCGAGTCTGCTGCGTTGGTGGCCATAAGCCCTCTAGCGTTAGCTGATATGCTGCTGGTGGCGTGGCGCAACTTTAAAATGATCGACAGCCTAGCGGAAGTCTATGGTGTTGAGCTTGGTTACTGGTCACGCTTGAAACTATTTAAAGCGACCTTGATTAATATGGCCGCGGCAGGAGCGAGTGAATTGGCGGTTGATGCGAGCATAGATCTGATGTCGATGGACCTAGCCGGCAAAGTGTCGGCAAGGGCCGGGCAAGGTCTTGGCGTGGGGATTCTGACTGCCCGTTTGGGGCTGAAAGCAATGACGCTGTTAAGACCGACGCCGTGGAACGCGCAGCGACGGGTTAAATTGGGTGCAATTCGCAAGCAGATCGTTGAAAAAATCGGCGCAATTACCTTCAAATAGTATGAATGTGACGCGAGCGTTATCAGTTTACTTGACGGGGATCTAGGCTTAAGGGAAACTACTGTCAACTTTTCGTGACACCTAGTTAGGAACTCATCCGTGCGTCTAGAAGTTTCCTGTGAAGACAGACTTGGTCTGACTCGTGAATTACTCGATATCCTCGCGTCTAAAAGCATAGACTTGCGTGGTATCGAAATTGATGTCAGCGGTATTATTTATCTCAATTGCCCAGACATTGATTTTGATATGTTTAGCGAGTTAATGGCTGAAATTCGTCGTATTTCGGGTGTTAAGGATGTGCGTAAAATTCAGTTTATGCCCATTGAAAGACACAATAACGAATTGATTTCATTGCTCAACAACTTGCCCGAACCAGTACTTGCTATTGATTTGAAAGGCAATGTTGATATGGCAAACCATGCGGCTCTGACACTATTTGGCCATGAAGAGAGTGACATGATTGGTCATCAAATCTCTTCACTGCTGCCAAGCTTTAACTTTAGCAAGTGGGCGGAAGGTAAGATCACCCGCCTGAGAGAAGAAATCGTCATCCGCGGCCTCGACTACATGATGGAAATCATGCCTGTCTATATCAGCGATGAAACCAACGAGTCAATGCTGGCAAGTACGGTGATGATTATTCGCTCGCGCAATGAAAAACCGCTGTTTGATGATTCTCTTTCTGTGCACAATAACTTGGGTTTTGAGCACTTTGTTGGGGTTTCAAATCGTCATAAGGCATTGATTAGTCAGGCGAAGAAATTGTCTATGCTTGATCAGCCGCTATTGATTCAGGGTGAGACCGGTACTGGCAAAGAGATGCTCGCTAGGGCATGCCATAATCGCTCTCAACGCGCGGCACGGCCATTTTTAGTCTTGAGTTGCGCTTCGATGCCCGATGATGTGGCAGAAACCGAGTTGTTTGGCCATGCGCCGGGCTCGTTCAATCACCAGCAAGGCCATAAAGGGATCTTTGAACAAGCTAACGGTGGCACCGTCTTTCTTGATGAAATTGGTGAGATGAGCTCGCACTTGCAAATCAAATTGTTGCGCCTACTTCAAGATGGCACTTTCCGCCGGGTTGGTGAAGAAGATGAAATACATGTTGATGTGCGAGTGATTGCCTCAACAAGACATCATCTTGCCGATTTGGCTGAATCAGGAACTTTCCGCGAGGATCTTTTCTATCGACTCAATGTATTAACGCTGCTTATTCCACCGTTAAGAGAGCGATCGAATGATATTGCACCGCTGCTTGAGTTATTTGTTGCGAAATACGTTAAACAGTTGGGAATGGCGAAACCGAATATTGATGATGAGTTGATTGATCAACTGGTTAGCTACCAATGGCCAGGTAATATGCGTCAGCTCGAAAACGTAGTACTGCGCGCACTGACCGAGTTAGAGTCCGATCAACTGACGGCGGATCTATTCCATTTGCCACAACTTGAGTCAGCCAGCAGTAACGCGCCAACATTAAATCTCGATGGTTCGCTGGATGAAATCATGAAAGAGTATGAATCTCAGATCTTAGAGCGTTTGTATCAGTCTTTCCCATCAAGTCGTAAACTTGCGAAACGTCTTAATGTGTCGCACACCTCAGTGGCGAACAAACTCAGAGAATATGGTATTCGGAAAAATTAATGGACAGAGTCAGTACCCCCACTCAAGTATATGAGGTTGATGATGAGATTGTGGTCCGCACGGCTGAGCCAACCGATGGCGCGTTGATTGCGGACTACTTTATTCGCAATAGAGCACACCTTAAAGCGTGGGAACCCAAGCGTGAAGAGGCGTTTTTTTCTATCTCTGGATGGACACAGCGTCTTATCAAGCTCAATGAACTGCATCGGATGGGGTTAGGTTATTACTTATTGATTATCGATAGAGAATCGGATCAAATGTTAGGCACTATCTCATTTAGCAATTTGTCGCGCTTTCCTTTTCATGCTTGCAATATGGGGTATTCGTTAGGCGAAGAGGTGCAAGGAAAAGGCGTGATGACCCGTGCACTGCGTTTAGCGGTTGACTACATGTTCCATATACAGAATATCCACCGCATCATGGCCAGCTACATGCCGAAAAATAAACGCAGTGAAGCGGTACTTGAGCGGATTGGGTTCGTTAAAGAAGGTTTTGCGCAAGATTACCTGTTGATCAACGGTAAGTGGGAAGACCACAACTTAACATCTTTGATCAATCCGCACTGGAAGACATTGTAATCGTGCATCATTGAAACCAACCTGAATCATAGTAATTTATCAAGTCAGCAGATATGGCTGGCTGAAAGCAGCATGCTTTAAGAGGAAACTAAATGTCGTACCTACCTTTGGATCAATACCAAAGAAAATGGATTTTTACTCACCAGTCAATGCCAGTGCCTGAATCAGAGCTTGCGGCGATAAAACCAATGACTCAATTGCGCGCGTCGCAGCTGTGGAAAGAAAACATCAGTGCGCAAAGCCCAGATGCCGATCGCTTCAGTTCTAGTGATTGGCCGATGAAAGAGTCAAACTGGAAAGACAACGTTGATTGGATGGCGGCTTGGGAATCTGATGACGAACAATTGCCGCAAGAAGTATTAGACTTCGTTGACTGGCAAGATGATGTCACTGTCTATTTTTGTTACGAGAAATACAACGTGATCGAAACCAGTTGGTCATTTTTTAAAAAGTATTGGAAAAACTTCCTTTTTTACGATGATGGCCCGATGTTGATTGGTCGTCGACGCAGTGAAGCATTATGGTTTGATAGCGAAGGCAAGGTGAAATTAGGCCAACGTAAATAGATAAAAGCAGCGTCAGCTGCTTTTTTGCATTGCGTCTTTTGCCATGCGGCTCTTATCGAACTTGTATAACATGTTATTTGCTAGTGGTTGAATCTAATGATCGTACTTAAGCCAATGAAGATCATTATTGATCGACTAAGTACCAGAAATGTAAAGAGTATGTTTGACGATAAAGTGTGATTTTAAGCCCATTATTGAACCTATTTTTTGCGTGGGAATTTGTGTTTGTTATCATTTATAAGACAAATACATCCAGTGAGTTATTTTTCACATTTCATCATCGTCTTAGGGAAAAGTAGTGGCCATGAACATAGCTCAATTACGCGAAGATTTTTATGCGCATATTAGCGCTATACAAGCCTACGCGCTGCCTCAGACTAAGCCGACGCTTTCACTATTAACTGAAGAAGAGCTCAGAGAACTAGAAGCCTGCTGGATTGAATTATCAGTTTGGAAAAACCAGCAAGATTAAGCAACTGATAGCCAATCGTTGTTGAAAAACCTCAATATATTTCATATTGAGGTTTTTTATTGCCTGGACGATTAATTGTTATATTATAACAATTGTGATCTTGTTATTGAATTATCCAGTAATAATCCCCATAGTTAACCTCAAAGTGGAGCATCGCATGAATGCAGCGACAGATATAACAATTACAGAATTCCAGGTGAGTAAGAATATGGCGGAAGTAAGAGCCAGAGTTGACTTCAAAGTCGGTGTTAAAAGTAATATTGATGCAGAAATCCTATCTTTCAGCGGTTTAAAGACTGATAAAGAGCATGTCGCTGTGATTTTTAAGCATGCTGATAAAAACCAGCCAGCGCCTTTAGTACGCATGCACTCAGAGTGCTTAACCGGAGATGTATTTCACTCTTCGCGTTGTGACTGCGGTGAGCAACTCGACGAAACCATCAACCGCATGGGAGAGTCGGGCGGTATCATCCTCTATTTGCGTCAAGAAGGTCGTGGCATCGGTCTTTACAATAAAATTGATGCATACAAGCTGCAAAGCGAAGGGATGAACACCTACGAAGCTAACAATCATCTCGGTTTTGGCGATGACCTACGTGACTTTACCGAAGCCGCGCAAATGTTATCGGCCTTGGGTATCACCAATATTCGTTTAGTGACCAATAATCCAAAGAAAGTTAAAGAGCTGCAAGAGCATGGTATTACCATCGAAGAAGTTGTTAACACTTCTGCTCACGTCAAAGAAGGCAATGAAGGTTACCTGAAAGCGAAGGTGTCTCATGGCAAACACAATCTCGATCTCTAATTTGTTAACCATTCCATGTTGATAAAAGCCTCACTTTTGTGAGGCTTTTTTGTTTGGTGCTTGCAAAAAAAATGTAAATTTGTATTATTCCCACCTAAGAGTGCAAATGATAATAATTAGCACTACAGATAACAAATGATAATTAAGCTCAACAAGGATGCTCTTTAATGAATGTAAACACGCTTTTCGCTCAATCAGCAGTTGCCGCGTCACTTTTGCTCGTTGGTGGCTCTGCGTTGGCCGCACCGGTCACTCAACAACAAGTGGTTGAGCATTATGCCGATGTGGCCCATGCGGTATTTGCTGACTCGTTAACCACCGCTAAAGCGCTAGACACAGTAATCGAATCCTTCTTAGCCAACCCAAGTGCAGAGAAGTTTGAACAGGTTAAGCAAGTTTGGCTAGCGTCACGCGTACCATACCAACAGTCTGAAGTTTTCCGTTTTGGTAATGCGATTGTCGATGATTGGGAAGGGCAGTTGAATGCCTGGCCGCTTGATGAAGGTCTGATCGATTACGTCTCTGCTGACTACCAGTATGAACTCGGCAACGAAGGGGCGAGCGCGAACATCATTGCGAGTAAAACGCTGAAGATTGGTCCATCAACGCTGGATGTATCGACGATCACTCCAACATTGATTGCTGATTTGAATGAAGTGGGTGGTTCTGAGGCGAATGTGGCATCGGGCTATCACGCCATCGAATTTTTACTGTGGGGCCAAGACCTTAACGGTACCAATGAGGGCGCAGGTGCGCGCGCTTATACCGATTTTGTGGTTGGTGACGCCTGTACTAATGGCCATTGTGATCGCCGTGGTGCTTATCTGCAAGCGGCAGCGGACCTGCTGGTACAAGATCTTGAGTGGATGGAAAAGCAGTGGTCGGCTAACGAAAAAGGCAACTACCGCGAAACTCTTCTCAATGAGTCTGCTGAAAATGGTCTACGTAAAATGCTGTTTGGCATGGGCTCACTCTCATTAGGTGAACTGGCTGGTGAACGGATGAAAGTCGCGCTCGAAGCAAACTCAACCGAAGATGAGCATGATTGTTTTTCTGATAACACCCACAACTCGCATTACTACAACGAGCAGGGCATCTACAACGTTTATACCGGATTGTATAAGCGTGAAGACGGAACCTTACTTTCTGGACCTAGCCTTCACGATTTAGTTGCGCAAAAAGATAAACAAGCAGCGCAGCAGATCCAAAAACAATTTGATCTGACTCGAGCGCAAGTGGGCCAATTGGTGACGTCGGCGGAAAAACATAATCAGCACTTTGATCAATTGATTGCGGCAGGCAACGTTCAAGGCAACGCACTTGTCAATCAAGCGATACTCTCTTTAGTCGCGCAAACTGCACAAATTGAACGAGCTGCAAAAATTGTTGGTATTACTAGTCTTAATCCAGACACAGCGGACCACGAATTTTAAGCTCTGTGACAGTTATCGATAAAGGGCTCACTAGAGCCCTTTTGCTGTTATGAGTCCTGTTTGTTTATGAGAAATATTCCCATTTTCATGCTTCGGTTTTTACCTTTATAGAGTTATCGCAATGACGTTTTTTCCCAAATCTTTAATGGTCACCTGTTTGGCACTGAGTGCATGCTCTTCATTTGCTTATGAAGTGAAATCGGGTGGTGACACTGCTGTTAAAAAGCAGGGCGCGAATGCCTATTCTCTTCCTGCCGCCAATTTACCGATGTCAAAGCGACTTGATTTCAGCGTCGGTAACAGCTTTTTTCGTAATCCATGGGTTCAGGCACCAGCCTCAACCGATGCTCGGGATGGCTTAGGTCCGTTATTTAATACTAATGGCTGTCAAAATTGCCACATTAAAGATGGTCGTGGTCATCCCCCTGAGAAAGGCGACAAGCACGCGGTGTCGATGTTGGTTCGTTTAAGTATTCCAGCTATGACAGCAGAACAAAAGAAGGCATACATTAAAGACGGTGTGATTCCAGAGCCCAATTATGGCGGCCAACTGCAAGATTTTGCTCTCCAAGGTGAGCAGCCAGAAGGAACGATTGATATTCGCTATGACGAGGTTCCAGTTACTTTTTCTGATGGCACGGTAGTGACGCTGCGCCAACCGAATGTATCGATTACACAATTAGGTTACGGGCCGATGCATCCCCAGACTCAACTGTCCGCGCGTGTGGCGCCACCTATGATTGGTCTTGGTCTGCTAGAAAGTATCCCTGATCAAACCCTCATCGACTGGTCTGATCAACAAGACCAAGATAATGACGGCATTTCCGGCAAAGTGAATCGAGTTTGGGACGTACGCAAGAAGGATTTCGCGATTGGGCGTTTTGGCTGGAAAGCAGGTCAACCTAATTTGATGCAGCAAAATGCAGCGGCATTCAACGGTGATGTTGGTTTAACCAGCGCCTTGTTTCCACAAGAAAACTGTACCGCGACACAATCCATCTGTGATGATTTACCTAATGGAGGCGCCCCTGAAGTCAGTGATAACATCCTCAATTTCGTTGAATTTTACTCTCAGCATTTAGCGGTGCCTGTTCGTCGAAATGTTGATGATCCGCAGGTTAAACTTGGTCAGACACTGTTTGCTAAAGCAGGCTGTGATAGCTGTCATAAACCGAGTGCCAAGACTGAGGTGCGCTCCGATCTGCCGGCGCTTTCTAATCAAACTATCCATCCTTACACCGATCTTCTGCTTCACGATATGGGGCCTGGATTGGCTGACCATCGACCTGAATATTTAGCCAATGGACAAGAGTGGCGTACGGCGCCGTTGTGGGGTATCGGTTATACCCAAGAAGTGAATGGCCACACCTATTTTCTCCATGATGGTCGAGCGCGTAATTTGATGGAAGCGGTACTATGGCATGGTGGTGAGGCGAAAATGGCTCAGCAACAGGTATTAACATTCAATCAAAAACAAAGAGATGCATTAATTGCATTCTTAAACTCGTTATAGGGTAGGCCAATGGATTTTAAGCAAGTGCTGTTAGCTTCACTGCTGACGATATCTCTGTTAGGTTGCCAGAGCACTGACACACAGACGGTCAACCCACAAATTTCTAGTCATCCTAGTCACCACGTTTATAAGCTTGAGTTTGAGTTTGCTCAACGCTTAAAAGTTGAGTCAATCAATTTATCCCAGACGGTGAGCGATTATTGCGCCGCCAATGGTGATCTTGCGTCGTTAAAGCAGCAATGGCATCGTACTATGCTCGCCTGGATGGCATTACAAGGCCAACAACGAGGGCCTGAGTTGGCATTGGCTCAAAGTTGGAACCTGCAGTTTTGGCCAGATAAGAAGAACACGACCGGGCGTAAGATGCATCAGCTTATCGCGCAACCTAAGCGTTGGACTCAGGCTGAAATTGCTAAGCAAAGCGTTACAGTGCAAGGGTTAGGCGCAATGGAGTGGTTGTTGTTTGATTCGGCGTCTGACTTGTCTACAAACACGTCGACATGCCAAACCGCTATCGCTATCAGTCATAATTTAGCACGAAATACCAGTGAGATTGCCCGTGCGTGGCACACAAATCCATGGCTCAATCTTGATGAAAAACAGTGGCATGCAGAATACATTGCTCTTCTATCCAATCAACTCGATTATAGTATCAAGAAGCTAAGTCGTCCTTTGGCAAATTTTGGTCATCCAAGGCCGTATTTTGCTGAATCTTGGCGCTCACAAGCCTCGATGAAAAACTTACAAGCCAATATTATGGCTTTGCAGGCACTCTATTTGGCTGATGGCCACGGAATCGATGCTGTGCTGCGTGATAGGGGTAAAGCGAACCTGGCAGATAGAATTGTCAATCAGTTCAATACGATGGTAGAGACTTGGCCAAGTGAGCAAAGTGTGTTTGTTTTACTGCAAACCAAATCAGGCTATCAGAAGGTCTATGCGCAACTGAATAAGTTAGAGCAACTCAACTACCTTATTCATGAAGAAGTAGCGATTGAACTAGGTGTCATAATAGGGTTTAACGCAACAGATGGTGACTGATAAAACAAGACGTCGTTTACTTAAAGTCGCTCTGTTGGGCACGGCTTATCCATTGGTCGGGTGTGTATCGACGTCAGCAAAAAACACCCAACCTGCGCTTATTGGCTGTGCGATCAATGGACGCGATCGTTTTTGTGCGGTTGTTGCCAATGCGGATGGTCAGTTTATTCGCCAAGTTGCGCTGCCTGAACGTGGGCATGGTGTTGCCACCCACCGACGCCTGCACCACGCGGTGGCTTTCGCTCGTCGTCCAGGGCGTTATTTTCAAGTGTTTGACTTTAATACTGGCGAGTCGATAAAACTGCGCCCAGCTGATGACAATCGTCACTACTATGGTCATGGAGTTTACTCTAACGATGGACAATGGCTGTATGCGACAGAAGGGCAACGCGGCAGCAGTCGAGGAATCATCGGTGTGTATGACGTTGTTGCAGGCTATCAAAAAGTGGCAGAGTTTAGCGGCTTTGGTATTGGCCCACATGAAGTGATAGTCATGCCGGACGATAGGCTAGTGATTGGCGTTGGAGGCGTACATACCAATGGACGCGAGCCACTCAATCTCACCACTATGTCGCCGAGCCTTAGTTATTTGGATCGAAATGGCGAGCTGGTGGATCAAGTCGGGCTTAGTGATCACAAGCTGAGCATTCGCCATCTTGCTCATGACGGAGATAAAACGGTGTTATGTGGTCAGCAGTATCGCGGTGAACCAGAGGAATACCCAGCGCTATTAGCGATGCATAAAGCTGGGGGGCCGATGGTGCAGCTTGAGGCAGAACCAGAGCAGTGGGCACGTTTTAACCATTATATTGCCAGTATTGCGGCAACTAAGGAATGGATCTTAGCGACTTCACCACGTGGTAATTGCTATGGAATTTGGTCTAAGCAGACACTAAAACTGGTCGAGTTAGCGCCGCTTCCCGACGCTTCTGGTGTCGTAGTGCAGGACGAGACATTTAAAGTAAGTTCTGGGGCTGGGGGCGTGGTGTCTTTATCCAACGCTACGAGTAAGCATGTGAGCCAATCGGGCATCCAATGGGATAATCATTGGTCGGTCATCACCTAATCAAGAAAAACGTAGACGTGGTTAGAACTCTTAGCAACAAGTCATACCTATGTCACTTATCTCTGCCATACTTCTTGAATGGATGTGAAGGGGTGAATCAATGGGAAGATGGACATGCTGGCTGTTGGTACTATGCCTAACACCCACAGCGGCTTTTTCTGGGCAATACTTTAATCAGATAGGTTGGCTTGAGTCGAACAGTCAACTGACGAAAATACTGCAATATCCAGCAGTTGTAGAAGACATCTATCGCAACAATAACACCCAGATGATTTGGTTTGACTTGCAACAAAGCAGCAAGCTGGAGTTTCAATTAGAAGTTATCCAACATGCGGGGTTTAGCCCGTTGTTTTCTCGTCAACTTAGCTACCTTCAGTTCTATCGCAAAAGTAATCGCTGGTATGAATACGACATTCTTGCCACTGACACGCTATTGCTCTATCTCAGCTATGCAGAACTGGCTAAAACTCAAGGCAAACAATGGTTTTTTCAGACGAAACTCAAACGAGGCTTAGATCTGCCACCAAATAGCGCCTTTATTGCCATGCACCGAGCCATTGCTCAGCAGCAACTTGGCGAGTTAATAGAAGCTTATACACCAGACAGTCGTGAGTACCAAAAGCTGGTGGATACCTATCTGCATCTGATTAAGTTTCAGCAACTCGAACTCCCGCTTTATCAACAAGCTGGGTTAAAACGAGTAGGTGATACGCTGGATTATCGTGACGTGTTGCTTCAACGCTTGGCGATGGTAGACATTAACCTAGCTGATGTCCGTAAAGACGTTAGTTGGTATGATTTGTCATTACAAGCTGCGATCAAGCAATTTCAGTATTTACACGGATTAAAAGATGACGGCATTATTGGCCCTGAGACAGTTAGGTGGCTTAATCTGCCGATTGAAAAGCGTTTGGCAACGTTGGCACTGAATGCCGAACGTGTTCGTTACTGGCCTGTGCAACGTGACACTATAATTGTGGTCAATGTTCCTAGTTTTCAGATGAGATATTGGGCGGCAGGAGAAGAGGTTTTTCACTCTAAAGTCGTGGTCGGTAAAAAAGCGCGTCCTACCCCGGTAATGACAACCAATTTAGATTCACTGATCCTCAATCCGACTTGGAATATACCATGGAAGATTATGATCGAAGATATCATTCCGAAAGTGAAACAAGACAAGCAGTACCTGGCAAAACATAATATCAAAATCATACCCAAGTGGGGCTCGCCTGAAGTAGTCAACCCTGCTGAGATTGATTGGGATAACCTGAAACCGCAAGCGTTTCCATATCGGATGACCCAGTTATCAGGAAATGCCAATGCGTTGGGGTTGTATAAATTTAATACGCCAAATCGCCGTGCCATTTATCTGCATGATACGCCGAGTAAAAACCTGTTCACTCAGACTCAGCGCGCGTTCAGTTCGGGTTGTATTCGCGTTGAGAATGCCGATGTGTTTGCCAATTTATTGCTCGAGTCACAAGGTTTGATGATGGAACCTAAGTCAGACAGTGAACCGACCCCAAACCAGTCAATTCCACTGCGAAGCCGTATTCCTGTGCATATCATTTACCAAACGGCATGGTTTGAGGAAGGAACCGTCCACTATCGGGAAGATATTTACCGTTTCGATAGATTTGGTTACACAAAAGGATAGAATTAACACAATCATGACGTGTTTTGTATTTGGTTTATTTTATTAATAGGTTCAATAAGTAAGCATTTCTTACCGTGGCTTACAGCGGTTTGAGCATGTTTTATGCATTTGCACTTCACTATAGAGTTCGGTACGGTCGCTGCCGAAAACAGAATAACTCAATTGTGAAGGTAAAAGATTGTGGCATTATCTCGACGAAATTTTTTAAAATTAGCCGGAAGTGGATTAGTGGTCGCAAGTTGTGCGCCGACGATCGCCTTGGCCTCTTACCCAGAAGAACCTCGCTCGCTTGCTTTGACTAACCTGCATACAAGAGAAGCGCTTGAAACTTGCTATTTTGATGGGGCAGAGTACGTTTCAAAAGAACTGCGCCGTATTAACCATTTGTGCCGAGACTTCAGGCGCAATGAAGTTCATCCGATGGACAAACGCTTGTTCGATCATATTAGCCAAATTCAAACCGAGCTCGGTGTTGAAAGCGAAGTGCAGATCATTTCTGGCTACCGTTCGCCAGCAACCAATGAAGCGCTGCGCAGTCGATCCGATGGTGTGGCGAAGAAAAGCTACCACATGTTGGGGCAAGCCCTCGATTTCCGTCTTGATGGTGTCGAGTTAAAACGCGTGCGAGATATCGCTCGTGAGCTTGATTTTGGTGGCGTTGGCTATTACCCACGCAGTAATTTTGTTCACATTGACACCGGTCCCGTACGTTACTGGGCGTAGCTTCGCCGTGTCTCTGGTTGTCAAAAGGCTCGGCAAATGTCATAGTTCTGCCAGTTTAGAAGATTGCTAAAGGTTAGCTATGTCGCTTAAGTATCAAGTTGTTCCTGTTACCTCGTTCTCTCAGAATTGCTCTATTGTTTGGTGTGATGAAACCATGGAAGGCATCGTTGTCGATCCAGGTGGTGATGTCCAACAACTTAGCATGTTGATTAATCAACTCGGTGTGAAAGTGGTCAAGTTAGTTTTGACTCATGGCCATTTAGATCACGTAGGTGGCACTGAGCCTTTAGCCAGTGAATTGGGTGGTGTTGAGATTGTTGGCCCACATAAAGCCGATAACTTCTGGCTACAAGGATTAGAAGGGCAAAGCCAAATGTTTGGTTTTCCTCTGACTCAAGCATTTGAGCCGAATCAGTGGCTTGATGAGGGTGATAAAATCACCTTTGGTCAGCAAGTTCTTGATGTTATTCATACCCCTGGTCACACTCCAGGCCATGTGGTGCTATTTAGCGAACAAGCGAAATTAGCTTTTGTTGGCGATGTGCTATTCAATGGTTCTGTTGGTCGTACTGATTTCCCTCAGGGTGACTTTAATACTCTGATTACTTCAATTAAAACTAAGCTGTGGCCGTTAGGTAACGATGTGCGCTTTGTGCCAGGTCATGGCCCAGAATCCACTTTTGGTCGCGAACGCGCTTCAAACCCATTTGTTGCCGACGAAATGCCGCTCTATTAACGCGTGTTTAAACAGTAAAGGTCGCTGATGCGGCCTTTTTTATCGCCGTTGTTCATCAAGCTGTCGGCTCAGACTCGGCAGCGGCGAGATAGCGCCGTGCAAGGCCAACGAATTCTTCTGGCGCTCTGTCTAAGTCTTGCGCTGCAATAAAAATATCGTAATCGAAATAACGCCGCTGATAGCGCATGCGGTTGGCTAACATCGCTTGTAGGCCTTTAAACTCCACACCCTCTTCATTTCTATAAATAGCTGAGTCGAGTACAATATCCTCAAAATTTTCGCTTTGTTTATGCTGTCTCGCACCTAAATAAAGCAGCGCTCGTTGACTTAGCAACAGCTCGGTAGCGATGCGTGGGCAAATACTATTGATGTAAGGGGAGTAGCATTTCAACTTGATTCCGATCCACGGCAAGGGGTGCTGCCAACCGTCTTGCTCGTAGGTGCAAATATCAATTTTTTGGATGTTATTCCATTTAACTACCCAACCGCCCTTGAATAAGTGTTGCTGGAAATGCGTGGCAGTGAGAGTAAAACGTACGGTGCTTTTCAGGATCAGTAGGTAGCCGAAGGCGAGCACGCAGCCTATCGCGATTATCGTGATCAACCCCTGCTGCCAACCAGGAGCATACACCATCAAAAATACGCAACCAATGGTAAAAATACCCGTTAGCCAACGTACGGTGATAGAAGAAAATACAAAAGGTTGATTGGTTAAGTGTACGGTTTGCATCCTTCATTACTCAAGTCGCGAGATACCTCTGTTTATATAATCAGTAGTCTAAGAATCGATCACAATAACACTGATTAAATTGTAGTCTGATACCTGCGTATCGGGTATTTTTGTGGCATAAAGGCGTCGATACCCTGTAAATTCAGCCAAAAATTTGCTATAAATCGCGCTTCAAATTTTCACCACTGCCACGTATGCAGTGAAATGGAGAAATACTCGATGAGACTTGCTCATAAGCGTAAGGTGCAGTTAAAGCTGCAAAAACGCATTAAAGCGACAGTTGCAAACGTAGAAGCAACACAGAAAGCCAAGCCTGCTGTTGAGAAAAAGCTAGTGGCCAAGCCAGCAGCGAAACAACAAGTTGTAGCCGCGGCGAAAATAACTGACGTTGCGCTCACTCCAAAGCAACAACAAGTTTTAGATATCGTTGTGAAAAATGCAGACGGTATCAATCCAAAAGGCATTGGCCTTGAAGCGGGTCAAGATGACGCTAAAGCGGCTTCTTGGGCGACTGGCGCTTTGAAAAAACTACTGGAAGAAAACCTAGTAGCGAAAGAGCAGCTTGCGGGTAACAAAGTTATTTACAAAGCCATTTAAACGCCGCAGCAGCGTGCTTTATGCCGCTAAATGTACATTGAAAAGCCTCGATTTTGTCGAGGCTTTATCATTTATTCAATGTGTTATTAATATCTTTGTCACATTTCCAGCTAATGTCTGCGTTGTTTTACTCGCGTTTATCACTACGTAGTTAACGCATGGTAGTCATATTTCTCTTCCGTTTAATTTATTGATTTTTTTACTATAAAATTATCTCGTATCTTATGGATTACGTAGTACTACGTAGTTCTTTAGTCTAACTTCCGTCGTGTGTGTTAAAAAACATCCGTGTTCACGCTGATTTCATCTTTGCTAATGATCGACCACTCTGTAATCGATATAGAACATATCTAAAAAGGTATGACCCGTTAACAAAGGACGTGAACATGAGTGTTATTAAAAAATCGCTAAAACGAATTTTTAAAGGAACCGCAATGGCAGCTGCGTTAGCTGTTATGGCTACTTCTGCTTCTGCGGCAGAAAAAGTATATCGCTTGAAGCTGGCAGAAACATGGGGACCAAACTTTCCAATATTTGGTGATGCCACCAAAAATATGGCCAAAATGGCTGAAGAGATGTCAAACGGACGTCTACAGATTCGTATCGACTCTGCCAACAAACATAAAGCGCCGCTAGGTGTTTTCGATATGGTTAAGTCTGGCCAATATGATATGGGCCACTCAGCGTCGTATTACTGGAAAGGTAAAGTGCCAAACACCCTTTACTTCACTTCGATGCCTTTCGGCATGCTACCAACAGAGCAGTACGCATGGTTCTACTACGGCGGTGGTATGGAACTAATGGAGCAGGTTTATTCTCAACATAACCTTCTATCGTTCCCTGGCGGTAATACCGATACCCAGATGGGTGGCTGGTTCCAAAAAGAGATTAACTCCGTTGAAGACTTACAAGGTCTGAAAATGCGTATTCCAGGGTTTGCCGGTGAGATCCTTGCCGAACTTGGCGCCAAACCGACTAACATTGCCCCGGGCGAGCTTTATACCTCACTTGAGCGTCGTACCATTGATGCACTAGAGTGGGTCGGTCCATCGCTTGATTTACGTATGGGCTTCCACAAAATTGCGCCTTACTACTACACAGGTTGGCATGAGCCAGCAACAGAACTTCAGTTCTTGGTTAACAAACGTGTATGGGAACGTCTACCGGCTGATCTACAAGCTATCTTACGTGTCGCGATGAAGACTGCAGCCTACGATATGTACACACAGTCAAAACACGAAAGTGGTAAGAACTGGGCGTCAATCAAGTCTGAGTACCCTAATGTCATGGTTAAAGATTTCCCAGAAGAGGTCATGACAGCGCTACGTGAAGCTAATGATCGCTTGCTAAAAGATCATGCAGAGAAAGATGCATTGGCGAATGAGATTCAACAGTCTCAAGCGAACTACCTAAATCAGGTTCGTCCGTGGTCTAACATCTCACATCGCGCTTACCTCAACAGCCAAGCACAACAATAAAAGATTTGGCGTAACAATAACAATAAGCGAATGGGTGACGTTGTCACTCATTCGCTAGCCCAAGAAACCTATCAGATAGTACTTCGCTGCTCTATGAGTGGCATCTATTCAAAATTCCATGGAGTAGGGAATGAGAAGCCTAATATATATCGAGCGAGCATTTAATCGCCTTGGTGACTTCCTCGGATGGTTATCGAGCATTTTATTTATCTTGCTACTGGCCAATGTCGTCTACGATGTTGTGATGCGCTATGCGTTCAATGATGTTTCCATTGCGTTTCAAGAAATGGAATGGCATCTATTCTCGGCCGTTTTCCTACTCGGCGTTCCTTATGCGATTAAATCCGGTGGGCATGTTCGCGTTGATTTGTTTTATGAGCGTCTGTCGAACAAAGCTCAAGCCATTATCGATGTGCTCGGTACGCTGTTTTTCTTATTCCCATTTTGTCTGCTAGTGGCTTACTACGGCGTCGACTTTGCTCGCGAGAGTTACGAGCTAGGCGAAACATCCGGTGACCCTGGTGGTCTGCCTTACCGTTGGATAATCAAAGCGATGATCCCACTTTCATTCTTCTTTATGGCGATCAGTGGCGTTGGTTTATTGCTTCACTCCATCAACAAAATCGTCAATCCACATCTTATATATTCACAAGAGCAAAAGTAAGGAGACAAGAAAATGGTCGGTATTGTAATGTTTTTTGTAGCCTTGTTTGCTTTGCTACTTGGCTTTCCAGTTGCGTTTACCTTTGGCGGTATTGCGTTGATTTTTGGTGTGTGGGCAGAAGGCATGGATATGTTTGCCTTTATGCCATATCGAATCCAGTCGATTATGGAAAACACCGTGTTAATGGCCGTTCCCCTGTTTGTCTTTATGGGGTTGGTATTGCAAAAAACGCGTCTTGCTGAGCAACTGCTAGAATCGATGGGCAAGTTATTTGGCGGCGTTAATGGTGGTATCGCGATCTCTACCGTATTGGTTGGTGCGCTTTTAGCGGCGTCAACAGGTGTTGTTGGTGCTTCTGTTGTTGCCATGGGGTTGATTTCACTCCCTGTTATGCTCAAGTACAATTACGATAAAGGCTTAGCGTGTGGCACCATTTGTGCTTCTGGTACGCTTGGCCAGATCATCCCACCTTCTATTGTTTTGATTCTGCTTGGCGACGTACTAGGTGTCCCTGTCGGTGACTTGTTCCAAGCGGCGATTTGGCCAGGTTTCGTGTTGGTTGCAGCTTACATCATCTACATACTTATCTATGCCAAATTAAACCCTGAATCGGCCAAAGCGATGCCAGCTGATGAGAATCTTAATCGTAAGCAAGAAGTTATTGCTGCTCTGAAAGCGGTGGTCCCGCCATTAGCGTTGATTATTGTGGTACTGGGCTCGATTTTTGCGGGTGTGGCGACACCGACAGAATCGGCGGCGTTGGGTGGTGCCGGTGCGATTGTACTCGCGCTACTGTATGGTCAATTCAGTTTCATGATGGTTTATGATGCGGCCAAAGAAACGGTTAAAGTGACGGCGATGGTCTTTGCGATCTTGCTCGGTGCAACGGCTTTCTCAATGGCGTTTACCTACACAGGTGGTGACTATTTGGTTGAAGAGTGGATGCTTCAGCTTCCAGGTGAGAAATGGGGCTTCTTGATTATCACTATGTTGGTTATCTTAGTGTTGGGCTTTTTCATCGACTTCGTTGAAATCTGTTTCATTATTGTGCCAATTATAGCGCCAGTGGCTGAACTGATGGGCATCAACATGACATGGTTCGCAATCCTCGTTGCGATGAACTTGCAGACATCATTCTTAACCCCACCGTTTGGCTTTAGTTTATTCTATCTAAAAGGGGTCGCTCCAAATGGTGTGACAACCCGAGACATCTACCGAGGTGTAATGCCATTCATCGCGATTCAGGTGTTGGTCCTGGCTTCCTTGTTGGTCTTCCCTGGATTCTACGGAATGTGATCAACAAGTTACGATTTGATCACAACTCCTGCTAAAGTGAGGCTGCTTAACCGAAAGGTAAGCAGCCTTTGTTTTTTTATTGGGGAAAGGGATGCCTCTACAAGGAAAACTCATACTTCTCAGTCTACTGCCACTTATGTTGGTGACGGCATTGACCAGTTGGATATCTATCCACCAAGCTAAAACGCTGGGTGAAAAAGAGATTCAAATTTTTGAAGATGGATTGATTCGTTCCAAAGAGACAGCATTGAAAGATTATGTTGACCTTGCTTTTGATGCTATCGGGCATATCTACAATGACACCAGTTTACCTGAGCAACAAGCCAAACAGCAGGTTAAAGAGGTGTTAAATAAGCTTCGTTACGGCAAAGATAAAGACGGCTATTTTTTTGCCTATGATCAATTTGGCGTCAACTTAGTTCACCCGATACAGCCAGAGTTGGTCGGACAAAATCTTCTGCTTCTTCAAGACGAAAATGGTGATCACCTTATTGAAGCTCTGCTTAATGAGGCACAAAATGGTGGAGGTTTTCATCGTTACTTATGGCAAAAACCATCAACAGGAGAAAATGTCCCTAAACTCAGTTATGCCGCCTGGCTTGAAAGGTGGAACTGGATGGTGGGAACAGGGCTTTACATTGAAGATGTTACCTATG
The DNA here is from genome assembly GCF_042940635.1 of Vibrio sp. NH-UV-68. NCBI lineage: Bacteria > Pseudomonadati > Pseudomonadota > Gammaproteobacteria > Vibrionales > Vibrionaceae > Vibrio > Vibrio sp. NH-UV-68. The sequence continues at coordinate 1,772,166 of NZ_CP134975.1, read as the reverse complement.
AGGTAGCGAATTTAAAGTCCGAGGTTAATAATAACATTGATACGACGTTTTTCTCGGTGATCGTCATTATGAGCGTCACCGTAGGAGTCATTGTGGTGATTACGCTGGCAGTTAACCTGCATGAACATCGATTGGCGGATAAGAGTTTAAAAGAGCTTGCGCATAAAACAGTGATGTTTCAAGAAGATGAAAAAAAGCATCTGGCCAGAGAGCTACACGATGGTATCAATCAGTTATTGGTATCGAGCAAGTGTCATTTGGAGTTATTGGCCAGTAAAATTGATGACGCTCCCCTTAAACAGCACCTGGCTCAATCGCAACAATCGTTGATGACGGCGATCAATGAAGTGAGGCACATTTCGCATAACCTGAGACCAAGTGCGCTTGATGATATTGGCTTAGAAGCCGCATTAAACAGTTTACTGCTAGACTTTAAGGCGCACTCAGGTATCGATGTTGAAGCGACACTCAATACTGACTCTTCGAGTAAGCTAAAATCGGAAGTGGCGACCACATTGTATCGCGTTGCTCAGGAGTCACTGACCAATATTGAAAAACACGCTCACGCTGACAGCGTCAGTGTCATTTTGCAGCAGATGGGCAATATGCTGCAGTTGATCATTCGTGATGATGGGGTCGGGTTCGATGTTAATGCAACCTTGAGGAAAAGCGGCATTGGTCTGCGTAATATGCGTGAACGTGTCGAATTTATTGGTGGCGAACTGGATATCGAAAGTCAGCCAGGGTTGGGCACTGAGATAACCGTATTGTTGGAGTTGGACGGATTAGTTTATGGATGAACCGATTAAAGTGGTGATTGTTGATGATCACCAAGTTGTTTTAGACGGTTTTAAAGCGCGACTGCAGACCGAATCTGATATTGATGTTGTTGGCTCTGCAAGTAACGGGCTAGAGGCGATAGAGGTTGTGAAGGCGCTGCAACCGGATGTTGTTTTGATGGACGTTAGCATGCCACTGATGAACGGTATTGATGCAACGAAGGTGATCAAAGAATCGATGCCTGATGTAAAAGTGTTGATGTTAACCATGCATGACAATCGAGAGTACATTATGAAAGTGATGCAGGTGGGGGCCGTCGGTTATATGCTCAAAGAAATCTGCGCACAACGCATGGTTCAAGCGATCAAAACTGTCTATCAAGGCTCGACCTATTTTTGTGAATCGGTCACACAAACCTTGTTTTCCCAAGAAGTGATCCCCGCAGCGCAACGGCCAAATCCACTCAGTCGACGAGAAGAGGCGATCTTGAAGTTGGTGGCGGAGGGCAATAGTAGTAAAAAAATCGCATCACTTTTAAATATCAGTTACCGCACAGTGGAAACACATCGGCAAAATATCAAACACAAACTGGACTTACACAGTACCGCGGAGCTAGCAAAATACGCACTTGAGCAGGGTATCGTTGCGTAGTGAATGTTTTTCTTGTGTAAAATTTGGCGTGACTTGGTGGTGGCGCCACAATTTTCTGTTTTGACCTCATTTGTCGTTACGACAAGAAATCTGATTAGTTGTTGTCTGTATTGATTGTGTATAAGCGTGGTTCCAATCGCTTTAATGGACTCCACGCGAGAAATGAACCAGCTTATCGATGCGTTATTTACCCAAGGATATTATGTTTGGGATGACTTTCTGTCGCCAAATGAAGTTGAGCAGCTACGGCAGTGTCTACCTCCTGAATGGGAAAAAGCACGAATCGGGCGTGGTGAGCAAGCAGTGCGTGCAACCTCAATTCGCAGTGATAAAGTTCATTGGCTACACCGAGCGATGGACGCCCCTGTTTTGTCCTACCTCGATAAGATGGAATGCCTACGATTAGAAGCAAATCGCCATTTCTTTCTTGGTTTATTTGAGTATGAAGCCCACTTTGCCAAGTACGAGCGAGGAGATTACTACCAAAAACACCTCGACAGTTTTAAAGGCAATGAGAATCGTAAACTGACAACCGTCTTTTACTTGAACGACTCATGGACAGTGGATGATGCTGGCGAGCTAGCGATCTATGACCTTGAAGATAAGCACTTGCTGACCATCGCCCCAAAGTCAGGTCGGTTACTGGTGTTTTTTTCTGAGCAATTTCCACATGAAGTGTTGCCGACCAATAGTGAGCGTTACAGTATTGCTGGGTGGTTTCGCGTCAATGGAGTACAAAACAACCGGCTTGATATCGCCAACTAGATACAGAAGTGACAGTTTTCACGGGTTAAGCCATGTACACCTTGTCGACTAGCAAGGTGTTGTTGTCCTTTTGAACGTCCCATCTGATAACCTTGCTCTAATAAAGTTTGTTTCATGGTTAAACGCTTGACGGCAAATGTCTGTGAGGGTGCGATAACTCTGATGGTGGCATCAACAGGTGGATGGCGAATAAACTCAAGCGATTGATTGTAGCGCCTAGCTCGGTCGACCATCGCATCGCCTATCTTTGGATACTGTTTAAGAAGGCGTTTAAAGACTAACGCACTTTTTCGTACTGGCATTTGATAGCTGAGCGGATGAGACAGTATTACCGTGATCTCTCGTGCACCACGACGATAAGCTTCGATGACAGGGATCGAATCGGCGACGCCGCCATCGGTGTAACAGCCACGTGATAAACAGGGAGTCTGTTTGTAGGCGATTGGCAGCGCGCTAGTGGCTTCTAGCACTTTCTCTAAATTGTCAGCATTTACCTGATAGTAGTCAGCACGGCCTGTTTCGATATTAGTCGCCGTCGCAATTAAAGGGATGTTGTTAAACATAGTATCGGTATCAAGCGGATACTGTTGATTCGATTGTGTCACCAACCACTTTACATCAACAAGGTTGCCTCCTTTAAGGAAGCGAGCAGGATTATAAAACTGCTTATCTGTCGCAAGTTGAGTAATCACTTGGTAACTACGACCAGATTGTTTGGCTAAGTACCCGACTAAATTAGAGACACCCGCCGACACTCCAAGTGCGAAATCAAAGGGATAATAGTTTTGCTCGATAAATTGATCTAACACACCTGCCGCAAAAATACCTCGCATTGCCCCACCTTCAACCACTATCGCTTTCATCGTTACTTCATCATCTGCTGTTCTTCAATATCGACAGTGTAATTAGTGTTGCTAGGTTTTTGAAATGGGTGGTGTATATCACTGCGATAGAGTGTTCCTATTGATAGAAAATACCAATGTAATTGATAGGGAATGACAGGTTCAAGATAACACCAATAAAGACTAGCTTAACTAAATGGCCAGACAAACAAGCAGTTAAAATGATTGTCTGTGCATATACACAGGTGTTTTCTTGCATTGCTATTAAACTGAACTATACTGTTTATAAACACAGGTTAAGGAGGTGTGTATGTTGTTAGAAACGATTGAACGTGTAAACCGCCTACGCCAACAAGCGTTGAGCGATCCTAAATTTCTTAATTCTGCCAAAGAGCATGAGAAAGCATTGCAGGCGCAAGAACAACGTTGTGTGAGCCAAGCTAATAAAGCTAAGTCTCGTAAGGATCGAAGTCTTGCCAATATCTACCACCAAGCCGAATTTGGTCAGCGTAGTGATAGTTCAACTCACTAGATGCGGCTTTTATGTGGCATAAAAAGTTATTACTAGGGGAGCACTTAGCTCCCCGTTTTTGATATTTTATTCATCGATTCGCCAATGGATCATGCTGCATAGAGAGGATGAATGTTTTCATCTGGTGATATCGACATTAGGTAGAAATCATCCAAGTTACTATTGAGATATTGAAAAACTTCATCGTCAATTAGTTTATCCGTCACCATCGGCTGCATGATGTCGATAATTTCATTGGCTGTAAGACGATCACGATACGGGCGGTCTTGCGACAAGGCTTGAAAAATATCGGCAACAGCGATGATTCTTGAGGGTAAATCAAGGTCTTTAGCTGATTTATTGTACGGGTAACCTGTTCCATTGAGTTTTTCGTGATGATTTGAGGCCCATTCTCCAATCTTTGAGTTAGGGAACACCATCTGCAGCGCAATTTCTGTGTCGATAGTGTGACGTTTGATGTGAATATACTCTTCAGCAGTGAGCTGACCGGGTTTATGCAAAATCTCGTCTGGTGTACGCAATTTACCGATATCATGAACCAATCCAGACACATATAACATACGTGCAGTGTGCCTAGGTAGATGCATTGCCAGAGCAAGGTGTAAGCACAACTCGGCAACTTTGATTGAATGCTGGTAAGTAAAAGGACTTTTAGCATCGACAATACCCGCAATAAAGCGGCCTAACTGAATCAGATCATGCATCGAGAGATCTTTGTGCAGCCATTCTAAGTGAGTGAAGTGCAACGGTATTGATTCAATGTTTTCAGGCTCCATCGCAAACCAAAAACCATCTTTGGTCACTAATTCACACAGAACTTCAACGTATTCTGGACGGAAAAGCGTGCCGCTGCGTTTATTGAGTTCGTCAGATATTTCCTTTTTGCGTAGTGTTACCAAGTCAGCGCTATTAGAACTAATATGTTTGGCACGCAGAAAGTCCAATCGATCCGAAATAAAAATAAGCGCCGCGATATCCTTCTCGTAAGGAGACAAATCGATCTCTTTCAATAGCTCCCAATGGGTATGATGATGAAGAATGATTGTAGAAAACTTGGCCAGTAAACTGCACTTATTAAGGGCGTTAAATCCGACAGAGCAGTGCGTTTGGACGTGGGCTGGTGTTAATTCACGGATAAGTTCTTGGTGTTCATTCGTTTGCGATACACCACAATCGTGTATAAGGCCTGCGAAAAAAGTAAACTCTTGTTTTTTTATCGGCCAGTTGAGTCGTTTCGCACACTCATGCGCGATATAGGCGACGCGATGATTGTGGTGAATGTCATCGACACCGACATAGTCTAGTGCCCGAGCTACCCAGACGAGCGCGTGCTTAAGATCCACAGAAAAGGATTCGGCACCTACGGTTTTTATCTTTTCCACCAACGAACACCTCAAGCTAATGATAGTTAGGTAATTTTCAATCACTGAAAGGCTAGTCTAAAAAAGTTGCTTCACGAGTGATGCTGCTCAAAATTACAGTATTTGAGTTGGTAAATGTGATGAGTGGTGTGAAATGCGTTGATATCCAAAGTAGGCCTTGCACCTCAAAAACATGCTGATGAATTTGAGGTGCCACTAGCCTTTATGAATGTTCGAATTGATCAGCGAAATGAACGCCCCCTAAGAGGTAAACGAACTTGTTTGAGGGTATTCGTGACACGAGGTTTAGTCACTGTTGTGTGCTTAATTGACTCAAATAAAACAGGATCAAATGCATCTGGCTGTTTGAGATCATGACATAAGCTGTCGATCAGAGTCTTGTCTACGTCCCACATCGTGAAAAGGTGAACATAGTGCCTCTGCTCTTTATCTTGGCCTTCTCCTAAGCTGATGCTCTCTTTAGCAAGCGAGTAACGGAAAATGATCGACTCATTCGGTTGGCAGAAGATAAGAGAGAGCGACAATGGTGTTCTTTGTAACCATAATCCTTCTGGTAATCCCACTCCCTTGTTGCGCCAAAACTCGGCCACAAGAGACAACTGCTCATAAGCATAATGTGCCATTTGTTGTGCTTGCATGGCGAGCTCGATTTGTTGCTGATAACTGTTACGAGCAAAATATTCCCAAAGTACTAGCGGAGAGAGCCCATTACGTGAACCAGCAAAGGTGGTATCGGGGGAGCCAATGTATTCTGGGTTATCAGGTGGGGAAACCATAAATTGTTGTTTGGTCATGTAGACGCCTGTCGGCCAAGGAGCCCCCGGCCATTTATGTCCGCTAGTGACAATCGAGTGAACCATAGGGTTACTGAAGTCAAAATTAGGCCCAGTGTCGTCACCATGCTTGGCAAAGTACGTCTGATACTCTTGGCAATCCTTGGCCATTTTAATGAAGGGCAGGTAGCTGGCGCCAAGTGCTCCATCGATATGAAGCCAGTAACCTGTGCGAGTCTCGTAGTGGCTCTGGGGATCTTTAGGGTCAACGGGCACCTTTCTTTGCCACAGTCCATTGGCTTTTAAAATTGGTTCCAATCGACGAGTAACATGGTCAACATCATCATAGGCGCCTTTAAACGTCGTACCGCAGTTGAGAACCACCAAAATAGGGTGACCTTTTTCAGCAAAAAACGTCACGTATTTAACGAGTTTTTCAATATCAATTGCACCGGAGCCTGCTGGAAGGTCTGCAGTTGGTTTCTCTGACTCGACCTCGCTTGGCCAAGGTTTTCCTATTTCGACGGGGTTCTGTTGCGGGTAAAGTCGATTCCCAAGTTCACCAAAGGTATCGATTTTTTCAACCGCCATCGCCTTCACGATCGAGTAATGAGTGTCCTCTGAGAAAAATGCGACAGGAGTATAGGCATTGGCGTTTTGTGGTGGTGGGCAAGGGTAGTGTGCATAGACTTCGCTATTCATTATGGTTGTGCCGGTTTCGGTTTCAGATCGTATTTCCTCTTCTAACAACATCACACCGCTTAAATAGTCTCGAGCATTGAGCATCGCATATAAGTTTCCTTCGGTACTGCCCATGGTAAGGACATAACCCCAGTAACTCTGTGGATCACCTGATTGAAGCTGGTTGTTCTTATCGATATATGGCCCTTGAGATGGCCATTTTGCATTCCATAAACAAGCAAAATAGTCGAGCACCGAGCGCTCTACACATTTTGAATTGATCGTATAGTTGCCGTTGACGAAAGGGTCACCCACGTTGTTTAGACTGGCGTTAAGAAAAGGGGGTAAATGACTTTGATAGTGGATTTTTTCTTCCGTTTGATAACCAAGAAAGTGCTGTTTTTGTCCATCAACATAGGCAAGAAGTTGTCGAAAAACTTGGTCTTGTTCACTTGCCGTTTGCCCACCGGGAGGCAGCTCTACATCAAAGCTGTTAACGGCTTGTTCGGTGTAGTGAAAATCATAATTTCTTTCGGCATAGATCTTGGTCGGATCTGCTGAAGGTGGGGAGATCTTGCCAAGCGCGAAGTCGGGCACCTGTTCTATCCAGGGGTCTCGCCTAGGACCGTACTTAATGTTGGTTTTTTCACTCATAATTGTTGCTCCAAGTTTTTAAGATTGTTTTATCCGGAACAAGTAGCGAGAGCTTTTTCGCTACCTAGCCAACCACGATATGTTCGTGTATCGCTTACTATAGTCACCTGGTTGAATATTAGCTTGAGCAATTTTCAAAGTATTAACTCAGTCGCATATATGCTTGTCGGGATTTACTAAAGACTAAATAAGGCGATTTTTCGAGAATAAATACTATTCAAATGTTGATAGTTGTTGTCAAAACAGCTACACATTCTATTGGTAACTTAGTTGCATATAATTAAAAAGAGTTATCATGGCTAGGTGATAGATTGGTTTTCGTCTTTGCGTATTGAGTGATCAGTAACGTGAAGCACAAAATTAATGACCAACATCATCAAAAATACCGCTCTAACACGCAAACCGTGAGGTATAAGATGAATTTAGGCTTTAAATCAAGAATTTACATTGGCGTAGGGGTGCTCGTCGCGGCTTCTCTCATCGTATTGGGCACGCTCAATATCGTCGCGATGAGAGACAATATGGTTGACGGCCTAGTGGCGAAAACATCAGACAAACTGAGTTTTCATGTGGCAGAGCTTGAGCAGATGATGACGTTTAAAACTCAGGCGATTAAGAATGGTGCCAAAAGTTTTAACCTCCAACTCAACGATGACGACAATCAACGCTTAGTTGAACTTCTGGCGACAAGCGCTTCGATTTCAAATGTCATCATGTCCTATCAAGACGGTCGTTCGTATATGTCGCTTGACGATAGCAAATATGATTTTCGTACCAGGGATTGGTATCAAAGTGCGAAAAACGCCTCTGACGTCACGGTTACCGGAGTATATAAAGACCAAATTACTCAACAGAAAGTGGTCAGTGTAACGATGCCTGTTAAGCAAGAGGGGCAGGTGATAGGCGTTTTATTGGGTGATATAAAACTTGGCGATGTGATCAGTGCGGTGAGCAATATGCGTTTTGCTGGTGGTGCAGCGACACTAACTGACAACAATGCGGTATTTTTTGCCAGTGACGATCCGAATGATATCGGAAAAACCCCTTCGCAAATTAGCGCAAATTTCGCTGACATGGAGCGCGCCTTTTTCTCGCAACAATCTGGCCATTTAAGTTTTCCTTATCTCGGTATTCAATTTGATGGTTATTTCGAACGCGTTAACTTGACCCCCGATATGTATTGGACCTTGATGGTATTTGTTGATCAAGAGAGTGCGCTGGTGGATGTTTACGCAGCAATGTACGAATCTTTGCTGACCGGCGGCATATTACTGCTTGTCAGCTGTGGCGCGATTTTTGTTATTTTACAATACGCTTATCGACCGCTGTTGAAATTAAAAAGCGCGGTGCTTGACTTGTCTCATGGTACCGGTGATCTGACGCAGCGACTCAAAATTGAAGGCGATGATGATTTAGCTCAGATAAGTCAGGGCTTCAATCGATTTGTTGAAAACCTCCAAGAGATGATGCTGCATATATCGCAAGCCAGCCAAAATATCTCGGTTAGTGCTAAACAGTTGGGCACGACGGCGCGTGAAAATGAGGCCAAACTGGTGACCCACTCAAGTGAAACAGAGCAAGTGGTGACTGCCATTACTGAAATGAGTGAGAGCGCTCGAACCGTAGCAGAAAACGTCAATCAATCAAATCGCATCACCGAAGAGGCGAGTAAAGAAGCAGAATCATCTCTTGCCATTGTTAATAACGCCGTTAGCACCGTAAGTGCGTTAGTGACAGAAGTAGAGGACATGTCAAACCGCATTCTTCGCATGAATCAAGACGCGAATAAGATCAGTAATGTGTTGACTGTGATTGGTGAGATCTCTGAACAAACCAATTTACTTGCGCTTAACGCTGCGATAGAAGCCGCTCGCGCGGGTGAGCAGGGTCGGGGTTTTGCCGTTGTTGCTGATGAAGTTCGTGCTCTTGCCGGGAGAACGCAAAACAGCACGATGGAAATTTCTGACATGCTTAATCAGTTACTTGGTGGTACAGAAAGCGTCGTTAAGGCTATGGACTCAACCAAAAGGCAATGCCAAGAGACCGCCGATAAAACCGCTGAAGTGTCTGAAAGCCTGACCGTAATGAGCACATCGGTACAAGAAATTGATGATGTCAGTACTCAAATTGCGGCAGCTACAGAAGAACAAAGTACCGTAGCAGAAGAGTTAAGTCGTAATATGCTGTCGATCCGAGATATTGTCGAGTCATTGGTCACTAGCGGTCAGCAAACGGTACAAGCGACGGAGTTGCTTAATGACACCAATGACGATCTTAAGCGACAGGTCGCCAACTTTAAGCTGAGCTAATTCAAACAGTTAAAGCGATAAACTGTAAAAAATCAAATCGGCTTAACTGAGCGTTAAGCCGATTTTTAGTTTAACTTATCAAACGACACACGGCTCTCAAGGCAACAGCTATTCATTTTGGCGTAACTAATTTTTGGGCAAAAGTTTCTTAGTTAAAATGACTTAGAGGAATAAATTCACATAAGAAAAAGTATCTTGAGACTTTAAAAATTTGTATGTTTGCAGCTTATGTCCATCTAAAATCCTACTGTCAGATATGAAATTATAATACCTAGGTCTTATTTCCATTAACCATTAATACTTCTTTGTATTATCGCATTGGTGAATACGTCAAACCGAGTTTTATCAATGAGAGTCAGATCATACTTCAACTGTGTACGTGTTTTCTACAGGTCATTGATACCTTACCATTCTGCCTGTTTACAATTTTTTAATAATCAACTTATGAAATTACCTCTATTTGCCTTATCTACCACGCTACTGATTAGCACTTCCTCTTTTGCTGACACTTACACTTATGTCTTTTGCGGCCTACCTGACGGGAGTGATTGGGATTGGTTAATTTCAGAGCAGGATGACTACATCACCATTGAAGGAAATTGGGGACGCGTAACAGAGACAACGGGGCGGTATTTTGATGTCTTCAAGGTTAACGAGCATACCTTTTATACCAAGGTGTTACGTTGTCCAGCGGGTTACATCCCTCAACCAGCAGATAGAGGTACATCGCGTTGGCAGATCTTCGAAATCATTCGAGCCGATGGCTCAAGTTATCTTATTGACGCATATACAACCTATTATTTCCAAAATTCAGTTGAGTCAAACTTTCAACTTAGAGTTTAATCAGAAACTTCTCAGTTTAGCGCTGTACCGCCTAAAAGTAAGGCTCATTTTCTATGTTTAAACCATTCTTACTAGCACGTTCTATTTTGGTATCTTGTATCTACTCAGTACGAAGAGTGTGATTAAAGAGAACGGAAAATTACTTTAACTTCAATGATTTGAAGAAAATTGAGCGCGTTTTTGAGGGCTCAAAAACGGTGAAACCCCGATGTTGGTAGTAAGCAAAATTGTAGGGTATTGATTTTTAATGTTTTCATTGTTTTATAGAGCATTTCGTATCTTAAAGTGGCGTCTTAAATGCGAAAATGCTCTAATTGGTAAAGGCTTATAAATCAATCGTTTGTAATTTTGCTATTACTGTATAAGTCCACCCTATAGCGACTGGCATCGACCACTTTACGCACCTCTTCTTCATTTGCTTTTGTTGCCAATTGCCGCGCAAAACAAATCTTACCGAAAATTTCATGCATAGTTTTTCTTAAGCAGTTTTCATTATTTGAAATGTGAGGAGAAGAACATGGCAATCCGATACTTAAGACCGAGTCAGTACATTGAGGAATTTTATCCTGGATCTGGTATGTGCAGCGCCACGATCATTAATTGGATAAAAATTGGGAAGCTGGGCGGCACTCGAACCCCCACAGGCCGATACCTTGTCTGTATAGATGAGGATATAGGCAACCCAGCCGATCGAATTTCAGAATTAGTCAGATTTCTGGAGTCGTAATGGTAGGTCGAGCAAGAAGTAAAGAAACGGCTCACTACCCAGCATTTCTTGTGCGAATGAGCCACAGGGGAGAGCTTCGTTTTCGCTTTACAACAGTTGAAGGTGTTAAACGACTTTTCCCTAGTGGCACAACTGAGCAAGAGGCGATTCAAGCGGCATATGTTTATAACATGCAGAACAGGCCGGAATTGACGCAGGATTTTAATCTCAGTGAGCCAACCCAATTTCAAAGAGCAATCTCAAAAGGGCGTAGAGATAAGTTTAATAAGCCATTAAAAGATTGGCTCCCTGTCGTGTTGGCCCGTGTCAAAGCCGAAGAGAAGCTTTCAAAAGATGTATTTAGAAACTTAGAACGCGACTGCGAAAGGTTAGAAGAGCATATGGGTAAGTGCTTAACAAAATCGCTGAAGTTACAGCATATCAATGAGCACATTGGTAAATACTATGCTGAGCTCAATAATCGACAGCTAAATGGAAAAATTAGCAATCTGAAAAAGATATTTTCCTATTTGGCTGATGAGAGTGCTATAGAGAGTAACTTTGTTCTCAACAAGAAACAGCGACGTTTATCCAAAGAGGATTACACCAAAGCGCGTCACAACTTAGATTATGAAAGCTATCTTCAGATTTACGAAGCAGCACCACTGTTCTTGAAAGTAGCAATGTCTTTAACCCTAGAGACGACTCATGCTGTGCGAGAAATCTACAGATTGCGCTATCGAATCAAGAAGCCCAGAGAAGGTGTATGCGGCATCCTTTGGAATCCAGAGGGCAGGGTAGATTACATTGACAGCCAACCTATCTACGGAACGCTTTATATCCACCGCCAAAAAGTCCAAAAGTCTGAGACCTCTGCGGTAGCGATTCCTGTAACTCAGGCGATTAAAGACATTGTCGACCTATCCAAAACCTCAAGGCTGCACTGTCCGTATGTGGTGCATAGAAAACCTCGCCAGTTGCAGCGTGGCATTTCTAAGGAAACGGATCATCTTTATCAGGTTCACCACCACAATATAAGCAAAGAGTTCAGCAAGGTAAGAGACTCTTTGGGCCTATACGATCACCTCAAAAAATCTCTTCGACCTACCTATCACGAGATTCGAGGTCTATCGGCTAGAATGATAGAAGAGCAGGGCATAAGCGCAACTGAGCGAATGGCCCATGCGAATGCAGATACAACGAAGATATACACGAGAGAAAATGATATTCGCTGGAATCAGGTTCCAGCGATTGAGGTGAAGCCAAAAGTGAGTTAGTGCAATAGCGCTCTTCATCTAAGTAGATCAGAAAGGCTATATTGAAGAGCAGACCAGGGAAAATGGCGGTGTAATTTTGCTAATTGTTATCGCACTTCAAACTTGATACTAAGTTTTTCCACAAACGGGTAGCTTGTTGTTAGAACTAAAGTTGCTAATAATTTCTGAGTCAGACTTTTTCTTATCTTCTTCTAACGAGTAATTAAAACTAACTTGAGGATCACTTGATAGTTTTGAGTACAAAATTGGTCTTAATATTCGCGTCTTATTGTCATTATATGGACTTCTATTCCCATTGTTCGGATTTCTCTTAGCTGAAAAACAGTATATTTTTCTTGGGTCCTCACTATCACTCTTTGACAAAGATTCAACCATAGCAACATCAACTTCTTGAGTTCTATGTAAACCAACGGTTAAGGGGATAAAGTTAGAGAGATATTCATAAAATTGACTTAAGATATCACGCAAATTTTCTGACCACTCAATACCAAAATATGTTCTTAGCTCCTGAGCTGTGATCAAAAGCTTCCTGGTATTAGCCGGAGCAACTAAGTTATCTGAGATGTCATTTTTCTTCAAAAACTCTAGCTCCAAAAGTGCATGTTCTGGTCTTTTAGCATCGTTTTTATCGTACAGCTTAACTAGTACAATATAGTCTACCGCTTTAAATGTGAACGGAAACGCATCGATCACCCAACCGTTACTTTCCATGTCTGTTTTGAGTACCCTAAGGTTTTCTAACACATTCATAACGCTACCAATTTATTCTATTATCGTTGTACACATTACAATCTAAATGCCCTTAACTGTACAGCGTGTATTGTGAAAAAAGCTCACAATTTAGAATAAAAATAGGATATTTCTGAACTGTGATTTCGAACAAAAACATAACTATTGTTAGCTGTCGCTTCGTGGGCTTAATCTTTACGTTTAGGCATTTATGCGCCACAACGTGCGCTAACAATCAATGTGCATATCACATAATGAAATATTGGAATGTAGTTCTGTATAGGCTTTTGTTATCAGATTCAGTACGGAGTTTGTTCACTAGTCCTGTCACTCCAAGCATGGAGTGACAGGACGGACAGCGCCCGCCATTACTACCTTCCGAGCTAATTCTCAGAATTACCAGCGAATGACGCCGAACCCAAACTGACGCTGAGAGCGTCACTAAATTTGAATACTCAACGCTCATCGCACACAATGAAATGGAATTAAATACGCAGCTATTGCTGCACAGATTACTCGTAGAAGAAACCACTTAATTTACCAGCGCATTCTTATCTCACCAGCCTTACGGGCTTCTGGGAATTAAAACAATTGTTCGTGGCTTACAGTCAGTCAATTGTACGGAATTTTTGCCGCGCAGTAGTCTCGCTCCAATACCTAATTACTTCACTGAAGTGATAGGCGTTCTGTCGAAACGAACGGGAGCAACAACACTAATCTAAAATCGCATTGATACCTAACTACTGTACCCGTGAAATAAGAATCGCAGCTTCAAAATGGAAAGAGCCGATGGCCTCGGCTCTTTGTTTTTCATCTTCTAACGGAGAAGTAAAAGATGGCTTCAGATTTCTCTTATCAGGTAATACAAATATTGCGTCGAAATCCGGATGGTTCGAAATCGACACAGGCGGAACGTAAGAAAACGCTTAGGTTGGTGGATAAACAACTACAAGAGATGCATGTAAAAAAGCTCCAAGTGCGAAACTTAGGTCGTCGTCATATCGACAAGCTCTTAAACCTGTGGCAATCGCAAGGCTTATCGGCAGGCACCATCAAAAACCGAATGTCTCACCTAAGATGGCTATCTGAAAAATTGGCAAGCACGGGCTTATACCCGCTAACAATGCATCTCTCGGTATTGAAAAGCGCCACTATGTCACAAACATCAATCGATCCCGTCACATATCAAATGAGCAGTTATCTAGGCTCAATAACCGCTATTTAGAAGCGAGTTTCAGATTACAAGCCGCTTTTGGTCTTCGCCGCGAAGAGTGCATGAAGATAATACTGCGCTTTTCAGATAAAGGTGATTACTTAGCTCTGAGTAAAACGAAAGGAGCTAGACCCCGAACTGTACCGATCAGAACCCAAGCACAGCGTGAGCTCATCGATTCGATAAAAAAGTGGGTGGGGGATGGCTCACTTATACCGAAAGAGGATACGTATAAAACTCAAAAAGGTAGATACGAACGAGCATGTATCAAGATGGGGCTAGAGAGTGCACATGGCCTGAGACATGCGTATGCGCACCAGCGATACCTTGAGTTGACGGGTAATAGTGCTCCTGCTGCGGGAGGACCTTCAACGAAAGGGTTGAGTGGTGCAGACAAGCAGCGTGACTATGAAGCCAGAATGTGTAGTGGTCAACTAAAATTGGCCACGGTTTTAGAGTTTTCCCAATATAATCGTTCTGATTCATTGGGAGTTAGACCACCGTTATACTGATGTGGTCTGAGTTGGCAGTAGTATCCGATAATGTAACGGGTAATCTCTTGTTGAGCCTCAGCGAAGCTACGATAACCCACAGTTGGCACCCATTCAGTCTTCAGACTTCTAAAGAAACGCTCCATCGGCGCATTATCCCAACAATTTCCTCGGCGAGATAAACTCTGTTTTATTTGAAAACGCCACAGCAATTGACGGTATTTACGGCTAGTATAATGACTGCCTTGATCGCTATGGAACATAACACCTTTAGGCTTACCACGTGACTCATAAGCTATCGAAAGAGCTTTGCCTGTTAGTTTAGAATCAGGTGATAGAGACATCGACCAGCCAATCACTTTTCGGGCAAAAAGATCGATAACAACGGCTAAATACATCCACCGATTACCTGTCCAAATATACGTCACATCACCAGCCCAGACCTCATTTGGGGCGGTAACCGCAAACTGACGACCTAAGTGATTTGGAACGTCAATATGTTCTTGTGAAGCTTTTCGGTAACGATGTTTTGGCACTTGGCAACTCACTAAACCAAGCGTTCTCATAAGTTTTGTTGCTCGGTATCGGCTCAGCTTTACACCCTGATTTGTGACTATATCTGCAATGGTTCTAGCTCCCGCAGAGCCATTGCTTGCAGCGTGAGCCTCACTGACCAAGCTGCGCAACTTTACTGTTTCAGCGTTAATTACCGTTGGGCGTTTAAGCCAATAGTGATAACTACTTCGATGAACATTGAAGACTTCGCATAATGTTTTTACGCTGTAGCTCTGCTTGAGTTTCTTGATTATCAAGAATTGTTCAGTGAGTCCGACATCAACAGAGCCGTGGCTTTTTTTAATATTTCATTATGCTCTTCAAGGCGAGCCAACTTCTTTTTTAATTCCCGAATTTCTATTTGCTCAGGGGTCATCGGTGAAGCTTTCGGTGTTTTTCCTTGGCGCTCTTCTCTAAGCTGGCGAACCCACTTATCCATCGTGGACTTGCCCACATTCATGGCTTGGGCTGCTTCAGTCACTGAGTAATTTTGGTCTAGGACTAACTGAGCTGCTTCTAACTTAAATTCAGCGCTAAATAGTCGTCTTGTACGTTTTGTCATAGTGTCACCTGTTAACTTATGAGGTGATGATATCACCTCTAACTAAGTGACCAAATTCACTATGCCACTACAATGATCATTAGCGAAGAGTTAGGGCATAGTCGAGAGGAAGTGACAGCGGTTTATCTAGGGCGTTGAATTAACGATTGAATCTCAACAACCGATCTTAAAAGTGTTCGAGGTTGGAACACTTTTTGTCGTTTTTCGGAGGAGAAAAATGTTCAAAGTCTGAACATTTTTAGCTGTTTATCCGTGTTGCTCTAACTTGTTCTTGCCCCAAAGTGCGTTAGCACTAACAGTTCAGGCTATTTCGCACGCTGATAACTGGCTTAAAAACTCTACGTGGTTGGGTTGCCAATTTTTTGTAATTTGTGACCATTGTGAGCCACAAAAATTGCTTGTATCGGGTAAGTGACTATGCTCATATCATCCTTCCGTATTTTGCGATAAAGTGTTGAAATTTAGTGAGACTTGCGCAGCGAAAGACTCATGAATTTCATTGTGCGCTTTATGGAGATGATAAATGAGTAATGATGTCAAACAACAGAGCAATCCATTTTCTACTGGAGGTGGTGGTGTTAACTTTGAAACTAGAGTTCAAGCTGCTTTTGCATTGTCATTACTAACAAAGTCTTGTGTTCCCTGCTTATCACAGGATATGAGGGCAAAAGAGTTAAAGTTTCAGAATAAATATGATGGCGTAAATACGGATGACTTTGTTTTAGTAGCGACTGATAAAGCAAGTAACCAAAGCCAGCTTTTTGCTCAGATTAAGCATGAAATCACTATAAGCGGGGCTGTTGATTCAATGTTCGCTGAAGTTATTCATAGTGCGTGGAATGATTTTAAAAGTACTGACTTTAATGTTGAAAATGATTCAATTGCATTAATAACAGGCCCGTTACCCAAACTTGAAGTCAATAATACTCTACCAATATTGGAATGGGCTAAGTATTCGTCAAACTCAGCAGAATTTATTAAAAAATCTAAAACGAAAGGCTTCACTAGTGAAGCAAAAGTTAACAAGCTTAATATATTCAGGTCACAATTAACCGCTGCCAATGGTGGGAGTTCTGTTACTGATGATGAATTATGGCGTTTCTTAAAAGCTTTTCAGTTAGTTTCATTCGACTTAGATGCAAAATACTCAGTAGTTGCAAATCTTTTGTGCTCTTTGATTGAATGTTACTCGGATGAGTCACCACCTCTTGTTTTGTCTAAATTAGTAACTTGTGCTCAAGAATTTAACCAGAATGCAGGAACTCTAACTCAAGATAATGCACCAGAAGAAGTTAAATTACTATTTAATTCGAGAGGTAAAGTAAATTTTGAAAATGATTTCTTAAAGCTTAAAGAGCGTGGTGAACATATATTTAATGGAATATCGAACACTATTAATGGTTTTCATATAGATAGAGCTGATCAGATAGCAGAAATATCTGAACTGTACGAGGAAAATGACTTTCTTTTTGTTACTGGTGCTAGAGGTGTTGGAAAGTCTGGAGTTGTTAAAGACTTTATCTCAACGAAAGGTAAAGACGTTCCTGTTTTCTATTTAAGAGCTGAAGACTTAGATAAAAACCACCTTAACGATGTATTTACATCTATCGGAATGAATTCTACGTTAGGTCAGATTGAAGGGTACTTCTCGTTACTTAAAGAAAAAATACTTGTTATTGAGTCTCTAGAAAAAGTTTTAGAGCTAAATTATCAAGATGCATTTATTGATTTACTTCAATACATAAAAAAACAAGCGGGTTGGACCATTATTGCAACAGGCCGTGATTATGCATATCAACAACTTACTTTTAATTATCTTCAACCAAGTGCTATCCAGTTTGACAGTGTTAATGTGGAAGGGCTTACTACGGATCAAGTTGCTCAAGTCAGTGAACATATTCCTGAGTTAACAGGGCTAATATCTAATGACTCGTTAACTGAATTGCTTAAAGTACCATTCTTTATCGAGATAGCAGTAAGAGCTATTGGTAATGGTGCGCAATTTAAATCTGGTGATACCGAAGTCGATTTTAGAAATACTGTCTGGGCAACAGTGATTTCAAAAGAGGCAGATAGAAAATCAGGAATGCCAGATAAGAGAAGAATAACTTTTATTAATATTGCAAAACAACGAGCAAAAAAGATGTTGTTTGGTATTAGAGCTAGTGAGTTTGATCCTGAAGTCATTGCTAAATTGGAAGAGGACCATTTAATCCACCGTGATCAGAAGTCTGCCACTATAAGTCCAATGCACGATGTATTAGAGGACTGGGCATTGGAAGAATACATTGAGAGCGAATACGTTGAAAATTCGCATGACTTAATTCAATTTTTATTAACGATTGGTAATGAACCTGCAATTAGTAGAGCCTTTCGGTTATGGCTATACAGAAAATTGAAATTTGATGATACAACCAATGAATTTGTTGAAGAAGTCTTGACTACTGATGGTATAGAAAGTTACTGGAAGGATGAAGCTATTGCAGCGATTATGCAACATGGTTCGCCAGAAGATTTTCTATATTCTCTTAAGTCTCAGCTTCTAAAGGACGATTGTGCGCTTTTGGTCCGCTTTTGCTTTATTCTCAGAATAGCCTGTCAAAGACCAAACTCACTATATAATAATTTATTGGTTAAAGATGAAAAATCAGGGATTTTGAAATCTTTGTTTTTACAGCCTTATGGTAACGGTTGGGAGGCATTGTTTAATTTTATCTATGAGGTTAAGCATGACTTGAGCAACACTATGCTTACTCAAGTTGTTGAGGTGATAAATGAATGGTGTGGACTCATTAATATATATGAGGAACTACCAAATGCATCACAAAAGGTTGGCTTGTTATGTTTATGGCTGCTTGAACCAGTTAAAGATTCTTATCGTGATGAGGGGCGAAGAAAGAAAATACTTAATGCCTTATTAAAGGTTTCGACAGCAATCAAAGATAAATTTGATGAATTAATGGCTCAGGATGTTTTCATCTCCAAGGTAAAGCCTAGAAGGTTAAGCTATGTTGATGAGCTGACTAGTTTAGCCCTAGTAGGAACTAATGTGCCTATGTTATGCAAGCGTGATCCTGACTTTATAGTTAAGCTTTCTTTGCATGAGTGGTTATTGCAAAAAACAGAAGAAGATGAGTTTGGCTATAGTTCTTATGGCCGAATTGATGTTGAAGAATCCTATGGATTAGATCGAGAGCGTGATTTTTTCCCCGCAAGTGGTTCTAAAGGGCCTTTTAAGTACCTACTGGAATCAAAACCTAGATTAGCGTTAGATTTTATTATTAAATTATGCAATTTAACTGCACAGAAGTATGCTGAATCTGAGTTTGGCGCTCCTTCTGCGGATGAACAAGAAAAGTACTTCTCTGATGAAACAGCTGCAACGCAAGTGGGTGTAATTCTCAATGATGGAACATTAATAAAGCAGTATGCCTCACCTCACCTTTGGAAAGGTTACCGAGGTCAGTCAACATTACCATATCTTCTTCAGTGTGCGCTTATGGCGTTAGAAAATTGGTTGGTTGAATATGTAGATACGTGTAGTGAAGACAATGAAATAGAATGGATATACGATTACTTGCTGAGAAAAAGTAACTCTGTAATGCCTACTTCTGTTTTATCTTCTGTGGCGACAGGTTTCCCTAATAAAGTAGGAAAAGCAGCATTTCCTTTACTGAAAACTCCTGATTTATACCATTTAGATTTAATTCGAATGACGCAAGAAATGGGGGGGAATGAATTACACTTTTTTAGCCATCA
This sequence comes from Vibrio sp. NH-UV-68, assembly GCF_042940635.1. NCBI lineage: Bacteria > Pseudomonadati > Pseudomonadota > Gammaproteobacteria > Vibrionales > Vibrionaceae > Vibrio > Vibrio sp. NH-UV-68. Next base: position 1,752,662 of record NZ_CP134975.1, on the reverse strand, counting down.
AAGAGATGTAATGACAAAAATTTACATCGAGGAAAGAAGAAAAGCCGCACTTAGACCTTGGAGAAAAGAGTCTTTAGAAACCTTACTAACAAGGTTTCAATTCGTAAGTGAGTTAAGAGATGATGCTTTAAAAATTGTTGATGAATTGACAGGTGAAGCGATTGCTCGTAATGAAAAAAAACTTCGGTATATGGTACACCGAGTTGATACAAGGACTTGGGAAGCTGTTGAAGATAAAGATAATGATCGAATATTGCTTCAAAGCTCGTCTGAGCTTCCTGCAGATTTAAAGCAAGATCAACAAGAGTTTAACGAACAGTATGCAATTGATAACACTGTAACTAGTTTGAAATTATGGGGCCGAAAATTATTCGAAGAGAAGTTGCTCGAAGAAAAATATTTCTCTTCATATCAAGATGCATTAATAGCCGCAAAAGAATCACTCAATTCCCTCCAAAAAGGTGAAATTCACAACTTTGCCGATATGGCGGTTGGTGCAATCACAACTGTTGCTGCTGTTTGTGTTAGAGATGACCTTTTGAACTTAAGTGATGGAGATAAAGAGTGGTGTCTAGGAGTTATCCTAGAGTCCATATTTATGCACGCAGATAATATGAATGGAACAACAGCCCATGATAAGACTGATTATTATGGCTCTGGAGCGTGTGCATTTGTTTTACCTAAATTATTTGATTTAGAGCTAGATTCAGAACAAGAAGAGCATTTGAAGTTTGCTTTGGCAACAGCATTAACCCATGAGAACCTTAATGTTAGTGCTTATGCTGCTAAGGGGGTAAGGGAATTTCTTTGGTCAAGAGACGCTGAATTAGCATCCAGTTGTATAGCTGGAATAGTTGAGTATTCCAGATTACGAAGAGAAGATAGTGTGGTACGTAGGTTTTATCATCTACAAGGTGATGAGTTGCAAGCAGCTATCGAAAATTGGAATGCCCTTATAACAAAATTTCGCAATGAATTAGTTGATGGAAAATTTAAGCTTTCGGTTAACGACATTTCTTTGGAAAGTCATTGTTCATGGTTTCTTCATTTACCAATGTTAATGGTTCCATATTGTACTACGGATGATGTTCAGATTCAGTTAGTTAACAGGTTAGTGAATTTTGTATTTGATACTGAATATCAAAATCATCGTTCAAGTGGTTATGAAAAAATAAATCATGACATTAAAAAACAGATGCAAGATTGTCTTTCTGAGCATGTTATTTACTCAAGAAATAATAATTTTATGCCCTTTAAAGAGTTATTGGTCTTAGGGTGTTCAAAAGCCCCCAGCTTTATTTACTCTATAACACTCTCATATAATGTAGTAGTGGAAAAAGAAGATGATTACTACGCAGTCTGGGCACTTTGGAGTTTGTTAGCGCCAGAGGCACATAAGATAGCCATGAATGATGTCAATGACCGTTATGTAGGGTTACAGAATGATTTAAATCAGCTATTACGTGGACTAATGTATGCGGATAGTCCTTGGCAAGGCCATCCTAATGAAGAGCGTGACATGAAGGCTGGGGCACACTATTTATTGGAATTTGCCAATCAATCTGCTGGCAATAGCCACGTTTTTGAAGCTTTAGCGTCTTTAATATATCACTTTCATAGTGTGTTCTTTGATAAAGGTATTCATCTTCTAGCTTCAAAGTTCACTGTGAACTCGGAACTTATAGGTAAGCAAATTAATACGGCTTATTACTTAGAAATGTCGATAGGACGATATCTTCAAATAGAAAATAGAGGTGTATTAAATAAGAAAATGTATAACTCATGCCTTGAGCTACTTAATGGGATTGTAGAAACTGGTTCTGCAAGGGCTTATTATCTACGAGAGCACATGATTAGATCGAGAAAAATACGTGTTTAGTTATACTAAATTTTACTTGCTCAGACTTTATCTTACAGTCATCAAGTGCGTCTTGGTGGCTGTACTTGAGCCCGAATATTTACAATGTAGGTCTTCGATATTTTTCTCATCTAACTTAGCAGTTATAGGACAAAAGTCCTAACTCATTTTCGTCCAAAAATGAGTTAGCCCCTCAGGTCAATTTAATAGATAAGCAGCTGCGAATGAGCGCTTTACTCGTGGCTGCCTTCTTCTTTGACTTCATCTAAATCCATCTCTGTCTCAACCGGCTCCGCCAACTCATCCGCATGCGCAGTATGAGCATCTAATCCTTCGAGTAGCTCTTGCTCGGTCAAAGTCATCTTTTTCATTTCTGTAGCCTCACCAGTAAGCGATTTAATAGGAAGTATATCACTGATGGGGGATTGAATCGGACACCGTTTAGAGAGTCTTGGAGGCAGTTTCAGATATGTTCTAGAGTAAAGAATAAAGTAGGGGAAGCAGGGCAGTGATTTGAGTCGTGGTGAAAATGGGTCTAAGATAGTTGAGAGAGAAACTACTGTATAAGTCCACTATTCGTCCACACTTAATTCACCCAAGAATGATGTGGTTATAGTGGGTTCAGGTAAAGTGGCGAAGTTTCAGTAAGTTGAAGAGAATTGAGAGCGTTTTTGAGGGCTCAAAAACGGTGAAACCCCGATGTTGGTAGCATCGGGGTTTCGAATTTCTAGACTTCTCGGTTGGTAATTCCGATTATCTTATATGCAAAAGGTTGGATTTTATCCGAATAATTCCTGGTAGGAATTAGATACGGATGAAGTCCATGTGCTCAACTTTTGGCTTGAACGCGTGACGTTGAACGTCTTGTGGCTTAACTTTAACTTCAGCGCCGTCAATTACTAGAACGATACCTTCGTAGAACTCAGGCTTGTCCATTTGGTTGATAACGTCATCGTGCTTAAGAACGATAGATACTGGCGCAGCTTCACCACCGTAAACGATAGCAGGGAATTTACCAGCGTGACGTAGGCGGCGGCTCGCACCTTTACCTAGTTCAGTACGTACTACTGCTTCAAATTTCATAGTATGACTCTCTAAAAATACAAATTGATTTATACGTCCGCAATGCGACCTCGCGGACATTGAACGCTCAAGAGAAATTGGTAGTAACTCCATAAGCGAGCGCGGATACTAACATTCTCTCTCTTTTGCCGCAACTCAAAATCCTTTAATCCCTTTGTTTTAAGGCGATGCACTATCAATTGGTTAAGTCTAAAGCACTGTCTGTATAACGCTCTGATAATAGAAATCTTGCCTATGAGTAAAATGCTGCCTGAAAGTAGGCAAAACCTTGCTTGATTTTAGCGGTTCATGCGCTGGATATCAGCAATAAGCACAAGTTGTTTGTTGGCGCTATCTTTGCAACATCGCGTAGATTCACTAAATGGTCTCGTGAGTTGCGAGCAAAGAAAGGAAGCGTTATGCCAACACTGCATTACCGGATAAAAATTGAAGGGCTAGACGATGATTCGCTGGTAGTTCGACAGTTTTCAGGTACTGAGTCGTTATCTTCGACGCGTTTAGAATCTGGCCAAGAGTGCTGTGGTTATCGTTTCAACATTGATTTAGCCAGCCGACGTCATACTCTTCAACAAGATGATGTTGTTGATCAAAATGTACAGCTCGAGCTGTATCGTAATAATGTTCGCGAGCGAGTTGTACATGGCGTGGTAAGAAGCTTTACCAAAGGCGATACTGGCCATCATCATACCTTTTACTCGATTGTTCTTGTTCCCGCTCTTGAGCGTTTGTCGTTACGACATAATAGCCGCATATTCCAATCGCAGACGGTGCCAGAAATCGTCTCTATTCTTTTGCAAGAGATGGGAATTTCAGATTACGGCTTTGCACTAAAGAAAGAGTATGCAACTCGAGAATACTGTGTGCAGTACCGAGAGACAGATTTGGCGTTTATTCATCGTCTGTTGGCCGAAGAGGGCATCACGTACTACTTCCAGCATGAAGATAACAAGCATAATGTTGTTTTTTGTGATGCCACTGAGTGTCTAATCGAGTATCAGACACCGATTCCTTATAATGCAGTTTCTGGTGGCTCTGCAGATATTGCGCATGTTTTTGGCTTGGCAGAAACCAAACGTGTACAGGTAAGTCACGTTCAAACCGGCGACTACAGTTTTAAAAAGCCAGTTTATCGTTTTTTACAAGATCAACAAGCATCGCAAGCTGAATATCAAAACAGTCACCTTTACGAGCACTTTGATTTTCCTGGACGTTACAAACAAGAGTCAGTCGGCGCTGCGATTAGTCGTACTCGCTTAGAATATTTACGCAGGATGGCGCATTCAGCGGTTGCTCAGAGTAACCATTTACAAATGCAAGCCGGGCTCAAGTTTCAACTTGAAGATCAATTAGAAAACTTTTCTACTAACCTGTGGCAAGTGATTAATCTTGTCGTGACCGGAACCCAACCTCAAGCTCTTGAAGAAGAGGGGGGTAATGGTGCCACAACGTACCAAAATGAACTTATTTTGATTCCAGCCAATACTGTTTGGCAAGCAGAGCCGCAAGCGAAACCTAAAGTCGATGGTGCTTGTGTTGCCCTGGTCGTTGGCCCAGAAGCTGAAGAAATCTATTGTGATGAATATGGGCGAGTGAAGCTACATTTCCCTTGGGATCGTTACTCAAATGGCGACGAGTATAGTTCTTGCTGGGTAAGGGTTTCTCAAGGTTGGGCGGGTTCTCAGTATGGAATGGTTGCGTTGCCAAGAGTGGGGCAAGAGGTCATCGTCTCTTTCTTAAATGGCGATCCAGATCAGCCGATTGTTACTGGCCGAACTTACAATGCAACCAACGCCTTGCCTTATCCGTTGCCAGACAACAAGAGCAAAACGGTGATTCGAACTGAGTCACACCAAGGAAATGGTTTTAATGAACTGAGCTTTGAAGATCAAGCCAACCAAGAGCAAATCTACTTGCATGCACAAAAAGATTTTCAAGCTGAAGTTCTCAATGACGCAAAAACCCATATCCGCAATGACCTCCATGTTCAAATTGATAATGATCAGTTTGACTCAATCACTAACAACTATCATGCAGCGACACAAGCTGAATCAAGGCTGACCGTTGTAGGCTCAAACACGGAAATAGTCGAGAGTAACCTTGAGCAAAAAATTGGCACCTTATTCGCAGCCGAGGCGGGGCGCGAAATTTCATTCAAGAGTGGCGCCAAAATCGTTGTAGAGGCTGGGGCTGAAATTACCCTCAAGGCCGGTGGCAGTTTCGTCAAAGTTGATGGCGGTGGTGTTCATTTAGTTGGTCCTGCGATCAATCTAAACTCTGGAGGCAGTGCAGGTTCAGGCAGCGTCTATAGTGGCAGCGAGCCAATACTACCGATTGATGTAGAGTCGCCGCCAGTTCCTGAAGTTGCAAAAACCATCCGTTACCAATCTCTTTTACAAGCTGAAGAGTCAAGTATTCCGGCGGTGAAAATGTGCCCATTAGCAGGTGATGTTTGATGTTAGCCGCTTATTTACCGAGGAGTGACAGTAACGCCTATTGGTTAGTCGATAGCAAAGCGCATCGTCTTGCTGTGAAAGCGCTTGGTTTCGGGTTTGATGAGGCGGTACCACTCTTCTTTGGAGAGAGTTTTGCGCCAGCGATGGACTTATCACCTTGGTTGATCCCCGTAACCGAACAAGTCACGTCATTGGATGATGTTGTATTGGATCTAGGTATCCTATTACGCAGTGAAAGGCCAGTTGATGAGGTGATTGATCACCTACGCAGCCTTTTAATCGCATCGTTAGACGGTGAAGAAGTCATGTTTCGCTATTACGATAAAAAGGTCCTTCTCGCGATGCTTCAAGCCATGGATGAAAGTGAACGTTATGCATTTATGGGCAATATCGACACTATGATACTCGCAGAGCAAGAAGTTCATGAGTTTAAAAATAACGCGAGTATGCCTTTTGAGCTCAATGTGGACGTTTGGTGGCGTCTATTGCCGCATCATATGGATGCGCTCTACGACGTTCAAAACCATGCGAAAATTCTTGAAAGACGTTTGTGGGAACTGATACCCAATGCGTTAGCGCAATTCGACAGTCCATCCAATGTGATCATTCATGCGCTTGAAAGTGCTATTGAACGCAACTATGAAAAGTCGCAGCTAGAGTCGTGCGTGATCATTGAAGTGGCTAAACAAGCGAATCTACACCTTTCAGAACTATCAATGCCCCTTCGTTTAACATTTGATGAGCTTAAAGCATTACAAAGCATTAAGGAGACTTGGTCGTGAGTAGTGAAACAGGAACCAGTCCTTACTGCTATCCGTGTGAAAACAGTAATCACTGGATTGAAATCCTTGTTCGGGATGAGTTCAATCAGCCCTTTTCAGGCGTGAGTGGCGTTTTAATTGACGGCGCTGGTAATGAATTTTCAATATCATTAGGTGAAGCTCCAATTTTATTGGAAGAGCTCGCACCGGGTGTTGCCACTCTTAAGTTAGACAGTCAATCTTGGTTGATTGAAGCCCAAGGTGACAAGCGCACACCGAATTCAGAAGCCAATCCGACAAAAGAGTTCGCCAGTGAATATCAGGGACATCAAGATTCTACACCAAAATACGTCGAGATAACCGCCGGAGATGTAACCGAACTTGCGGAAGGGGAAGTTCTGCCTTCTCGCCATCAAAAAGGTAAAGCAGACAGCTTAAAGTTGGTAGTAGATAATAGTTATGTACTGCAAGTACGCGGCTTTAACTTTATTACTCTTCGTGTAGGGATGTTCTTTGATGGGACAGGTAACAATACTTACAGTGCTCAGTGGGGCAAAAAGCAGTTAGAGAAGTATCAATCTAAGTGGCGTCAAATATACGATGCAGATTGTCAATTGATCTCAGAAAGGTCTGACTACGAGAAAAATAATATACCAATTACGGAGTTGTCTGAGGAATGCTTCAAATACCCTGAGGAAGAAAACTTCTTGGTCAAATTATTTTCTGAGAGTGATGATGAAGTAGAAACTGTTGAGGGTAGTGCGACCAATGAGCTAACTAATATTCAAAAGCTTTTTGATTTATATAAGAAAAACGTATTTTCTGAAGATGGTGACGTTTATCATCACGCGGTATATGTTACGGGTATTGGTACTGGCAATAACATAGCAGTAGCTCCTGCAGATGAGTCACTATTCGGACAGGGAACAGGTATCGGGGATTACGGTGTTGAAGCAAAAGTAATAACAGCTATCAATAGCCTTACAAGTACGCTGAAAAAAGAAGTTTTTCCTAACTTTCCAGAAGATCTCGATGGACTCGGAAAAATAGATATTGATGTTTTTGGATTTAGTCGAGGAGCTGCAGCGGCAAGGCACTTCATTAATATGCTGTTGGATGGTAAAGGGAGTGAGTTCTCTACCAGTTTTGAAAAAGCAGTTGAAGAAGCGGGCTTCATCCTATCAAAGTCGTTTGATTGGGCTGAGAGGGATGTTGACAAAGCGAGCTGCATAGTTCGGTTTGCAGGGCTTTTTGATACTGTCGCCTCTATAGTCCATTTAGTGTCATTGGATGCTGAAAACTTGCTTGATTTGGATTTTTCTACTCATAAAGACAGTGGGGATGTTCGCTTGTGGCTCGATCCTTCTCGAGTGATGAAAGCCGTCCATTTAACTGCAGATCCTACGTTAGAGTGCCGTGATAATTTCAGTTTAAACCATCTCAATGAACATGCTAATTTTTCAGAACTCGTTCTTCCTGGTGCACATTCTGATATCGGTGGGGGTTATCAGTCAGTACACACCTACAAAAATAGTAATTTCTTGTTACCCGAATTGGAAATGAAGCGCATCAAACGAATAAGTCGTGCTTATTCATCTGACTGGGAAAAAAAGAGGGCTGAAAATTACATTACTGAGAACCTTCAAGACTTTGTGGAAATCGATCAAAGAACTGGTTGGAAAAAAGAAGACTACTATATTCCAGATTTTGTATATAGAAAGGTTAACTCCTCTAAAAATATCGTGACGGGTAGCGCATACATAAAGCGAAGAGTAAGAGGTGAATTGTCGCGCCTATATTTGCGACTGATGTATGGTTTGGCCAGCTTTAACGAAGTTCCATTTGAAGATGAAAGTAAGTATGTTTGGACTGACAACCCCTATTATACAGTTCTTGATATTGAGGGGAACTCAGGATTTAAAGAGTTAAATGAACAGATACTGGAACTAGCTATGCAAGGTAAATGCGACGATATTGAAAGGCTGTTATCGAATGAAGAGAGAAGGAATGAGTTTATGTATCTAAACTTAGTTCATCATTCGTGTGATGACAGTTTCGCCTTTAAACCTTTGTATGATAAAGAAAATAATGCGTATAGACGAGCGAGCTATAACGTTACGCAAGAGGATTAGAATGAATACCAATGGTTTGTTGCTGAGTGTGATGCTTGCATTTGTCTCATCCTGCTCAGGCAAGGCTTATTCTGCGCCAGATAGACAGTGGTCTATCAGGGTGGCGATGCCATCTTTTTACCCTGTAAGTATAAGTCAAGCGTATGGGATTAATGGTGACCAAGACTGGACTTCACCAATACACAATATGCTTAGCACTATGAGCACAAGCAGGCTTTCGTCGGTCCGTAAACGGATACCTAATTATGATGGATATGGCATCCCTATAGATACCTTTACTAGTGTGTGGGGAAGGCAAGTTTCTGGCACGAATCAGTTACCTGATACAATAATAATAAATTGGGTATCTCTAACTAATACAAAGTTCTACTTGACGAAGTTTGATTTATCTGAAGAGATAAAAAGGATAATGTCCTCAAAAGTTTCATATGCCCGTCCAAATGGAACAATAGAAAACTTGTGTTTTAGAACTGAAGTTGTTTTTGGGCTTTTACCTGACGGGCGCGCTAAGGTATTTGTAAAAGGATGTGGAGAACTCATCTACATCGCAGAGCTAGAGCCAGAGCGAGTTATGGATCATGATAGCCATGGCTTCGGTGCCGACGACTACAAAAAACGTTCATACCTAAAACGAATACAAAAAAGAGCCGAAGAAGCTGGTGTGTCGATAGACCCAATTCCATGGGACAAAGTGAACAAAGTGTACTCCAGCGACAAAATTACACAGTTAAACTGATATACATTCTTCTAGTGTTTACCAAGTTTCCCGAAAGTGGTGATAGTGCAAAAATTAATGTCTAGCGTGTTAATGATGTTGCCGATGGCCTCTTGTGCATTTACAAAAGTACCGAGTGTTCCTGAAGATATGCCTAAATGGCGTATTGGATATGCTATGTCTTCGTTGTATCCGGCAAAAATAACCGAAGCTTATGGAGTGAATGAGGAAAAGGATTGGACATCGTTTGTTCACAACGATATGCACTTTCTGACTAGAACTGGGTTTAGCAATATAAAAAGGATTGAGCCTGAATATGATGGGCTTGGTTTGGTGTTAGGAACTCCAGTTACAGTAAAGAGGCAGATTGGAGGCACGAGAGAACTGCCAGATAGTATTTATATTTATTGGGCATCCATTAGTAATGCTAGGTTTTTTGCTACTCGGTATGATTTATCAGAACAAGTAAAACAACAGATGGCACTGAAAAAGAAATTTATAACTTTGGATGGTGCCGAACTAGATTGTTATGATAAAGACATTATTTTCGGGTTTTTACCCAATGGGCATACCAAGGTTTGGTTAGATGGTTGTGGTGAGTACAAATATCTTACTGAATTATCTCCTGATACAGAGCAGGACGCAGACACATTCGGCAATGATGCTTTAATCTATAAAGCAAATTATAGTCAGATAATTGCTAAAAGAGCGAAACAGGCTGGTGTGTCGATAGATCCCATCCCTTGGGACAAAGTGAACAAAGTGTACTCCAGTGACAAAGTTAAGTAGGTCAACTGGTGCGAGTAATCCTATATTTTCCCAAGTTTCTCGTGAGTAGTGATAGTGCAAAAATTAATGTCTAGCGTGTTAATGATGTTGCCGATGGCCTCTTATGCGTTTGCTCAAGTCCCGAGTGTTCCTGAAGATATGCCTAAATGGCGTATTGGTTATGCTATGTCTTCGTTGTATCCGGCAAAAATAACCGAAGCTTATGGAGTGAATGAGGAAATGGATTGGACCTCATTTGTTCACAATGACATGCATTTTACGACTAGGACCAAGTTAGCAAGTCTTCGAAAACACATCCCAGAATACAATGGATTTGGGTTAGTGCTTGGCTCTCCGGTAACAGAGAAGAGGCAAGTAGCAGGAACTCAATCTTTGCCTGACACTGTTTATATTTATTGGGCTTCAATTACAAACCAACGCTTTTTCACCACTAAGTGGCAACTGACGCCAGAAGTGAAAAAGGTTATGAGTACTAGAGAACAGTACACCAGATGGGACGGTGTGGTGAGAGATTGCTATCGTACCGACATGATTTTTGGCTTCTTACCCAATGGAAACACCAAAATATGGCTATATGGTTGTGGTGAATACAAATACATCACTGAGATAGCGGCGGATGCAGAACTTGAAGCTGATACTTTTGGCAATAATGCCGATATCTATAAAGCTAACTACAGTGACATGATTGCCGAGAGAGCCAAACAAGCGGGTGTGTCGATAGACCCTATCCCATGGGAAAAGGTAAACACAGTCTATTCAAGAACAGAAATTACACCGTTAAACTAGATAGCGAAGGCTAGGTACTTACTGAGTTGTCCGAGAGAATTAATGATGCATAAATTAATGCCTAGCCCATTGGTGTTGCTGCTAGCCTCTTGTGCATTTGTCAAAACTCCGAGTGTTCCTGAAGATATGCCTAAATGGCGTATTGGATATGCAATGTCTTCGTTGTATCCGGCAAAAATAACCGAAGCTTATGGAGTGAATGAGGAAAAGGATTGGACATCGTTTGTTCACAACGATATGCATTTTCTGACTAGAACTGAGTTGAGCAGTATAAAAAAGGACTTGCCTGATTATGATGGGTTTAGCCTTGTGTTAGGAGCTCCAGTTACAGTAAAGAGGCAGGTTGGAGGCACGAGAGAACTGCCAGATAGTATTTATATTTATTGGGCATCCATTAGTAATGCTAGATTTTTTGCTACTCGGTATGATTTATCTGAAGAAGTAAAACAACAGATGGCACTTAAAAAGAAATTTATAACTTGGGATGGTGCCGAACTAGATTGTTATGATAAAGACATTATTTTCGGGTTTTTACCCAATGGGCATACCAAGGTTTGGTTAGATGGCTGTGGTGAGTACAAATATCTTACTGAATTATCTCCAGATGCCGAGCTTGATGCTGATACTTTTGGCAATAACGCTGAAATTTATAAAGCGAACTACAGCGATAGAATTGCTGAAAGAGCTAAACAAGCTGGTGTGTCGATAGATCCCATCCCTTGGGACAAAGTCAATAAAGTCTACTCAGACATCAACTAGTTAAGTTCATTTAGTTAATCAGAGTCTCGGCAGTGCTTTTCGTGGTTAGGCGGAAAGCTTCAATGATAGAGTGACTTTTAGTCCACCTAAGTGACTCGTAGAAAGCGACAGCTTACCACGGTAACTATGAGCCATTTCGCTGACAATATTGAGGCCAAGACCGCTGCCGGGTGTTGTTTCATCTAACCTGACACCGCGCTGCGTGACTTGATTAACATCCTCGTTAGGAATTCCCGGTCCATCATCTTCAATAATAATATTAATGTCGCCGATTTCACCGGGCTCGGAGTAAACACGAATAATCGTATTCGACCACTTGTAGGCGTTCTCAAGTAGGTTGCCGACCATTTCATCTAGGTCGGTTTGCTCTACAGCGACATCGATTTCAGAATCTAACTCGTTAACCAAAGTGATTTGACGGTTCGCATAGAGCTTGTCAAATGCCATCGAAATTGCATCGACCCTTGATGCTACGTTGCTACGCACGGAAAGAATATTCTTCGATCCTGCCATGCGGGCTCGGCCAAGATGATAATCAATCTGGCTTTGAATTTGTTCGACAGAAGGCAGTAAGTGCTGTTGAGTGTTAGAGTCCAAGTTATTGATTTCGTTTTTGAGTACCGAAAGGGGCGTTTTTAATGCATGGGATAAGTTACCACCATGATGCCGAGCGCGTTCGAGTAACTCTTGATAATGGAACAGTAGCGCATTGAGATCAGAGACGACGGGCGAGACTTCTTTCGGATAGTCTTGGTCAAGGCGTGTTTTATCTCCGCTGCGCAGTTGAGCCAACTCTTTTTGCATTTTGGTCAATGGACTCAGCGACCACTGAACTTGCAACATGATGACGAGAAGTACGCCAAAATAGAGTAGCCCAAGAATGACCCACAACTGACTCATAAGGTCGCGCACCGTATCTTTAATCGGTTGCTCATCGATACCAATTAGTACTTGAATTGGCCCTTTGTAATCGGGGTAATAGAGATTCGTTTTGACGAAAATTAGTGGCTCACCGCGCGCGCCGAGCATCTCTTTACCGTTACGTTCAGACACCATGGTTTTATCCCACAATGAGCGCGAACGCAGTAAATCAGAGTCAGTCTGAGCAGACCAATAAAGCCCGCTGTAAGGTCGATTAAAACGCGGATCAGAAAGCGCATTAGCCAGTGTGATATTGCCGGTTTCATCCGCCTCAATCGACGCGGATATTTCGTCTATAAATAGATTTAATTGTCCTTTAGTGTCATCGACCATGTAGTTGAGTACTTGGTTCGGAACACTGATTCCAGCAGCAAAAACCATCGCGGTTAGCCACACAATGGCAGCCAGTACTAAGCGACTTTTAAGGCTCAGGCGCTTGAGAGTTGGACGTATTTTATTCGGCATTCAATTGATACCCTAAACCGCGGACAGTCTTTATTACTTTAGGGGCGATTTTTTTTCGGATTCGGCCAATGAAGACTTCAATTGTATTTGAGTCACGATCGAAATCTTGTTTATAGATATGCTCGACGAGCTCAGTGCGTGAAATGACTTTTTCTGGGTTATGCATAAAATAAGCAACAACTTTATATTCCAAGGCGGTTAAGCTTACCGTTTGTCCTTGCCACATTACTTTTGACGTACGAGTATCTAGGCTCAAGTTGCCGACTTGTAGAATAGGTGAAGCACTGCCTGAAGCGCGGCGCAGTTGAGCACGAATACGAGCGGTGAGTTCGACCATCTCAAATGGCTTGGTAAGGTAGTCATCGGCGCCGGCATTGAGGCCTTCAACGCGCTGAGTCAAGGTGTCACGGGCGCTCAAAATAATCACTGGGGTATTGATGTTTTCATCGCGAATGCCATTTAATACGGTTAAACCATCCAGTTTTGGTAACCCAAGATCTAATACAATCGCGTCCCACTCTTCAGATGTCGCGCGGTATAAAGCATCAATGCCGTCTTGGGCAAGTTCTGGCACCCAGCCCGTCTGTTCCAGTGACTCAATAATTTGTTGGCCTAAACGTGGGTCATCTTCAACAACAAGAATTTTCATAAGCGTTAGTCTTCTGTATTTTTAAGTGCTTGTCTGATGTTTCTGCCTTTAATTTGCAGCATTTCCAACGTCTGGGCGTTGTATTCAACTTTCAGAATGTTGTTATTGTGGTTTAGTTTTAGCTCGTAAATCCACATATCATCATCCTCTTCAAGTTCAACCTGAATAATTCGACCATGCAAGTCGCGCTCAACCACGGCGTACATTTCAGAAAATGGCTGAATATAGCCTTTTTTTACGGCGTCGTAGACTTCGTCTTGGTCCTCATCGAATTCAATACGAGTGCCCGGTTTGTGGACGTCTTGAACTAATGCATGGCCATCATAGTCGTCGTGATCTTTTGCTATCGTAGGCCAAGCGAACAGTGTACATACCATCAAGACTATAAAATGTGTAATTGGACGTTTAGACACAATGGTACCCCTTTAAAGTTTCTCAATATGAGTATATGGACTCAAATATGAACGCCAAGTGAATTATCGATTACTGGGTTAACTCATCGGCGAAGATTTTGTCGCGCATTTTCCAAAATCGGCCAGATTTTCTGGCAATAACAAATTGTGGCGGTCGAAAGCGGTGTTGATTGTTCACCACTTTAGTTGGTGAAGCGTCTTCAAATGGGCGGTGTTTGTCAGCAAGATGAGGACGAACAAACTGATCTTTAAAGCGCTGTTTCTGATTTTTAGTTGTGAGTGACCAAAATTCGCTGACTTTAGCCTGATTTTCGCCGATATAACATACCTTAAGACTACTTTTTCCCTTGTCATCTCTATGCACGGTTAAATCCATCTCGATGCACTCGAAAACCAAGGCATCTTTTAGATTTAATGCCTCTTTAAGCTTTTTGTCAGGGTCGACTAAGGTTGCGTCACATTCATGACATATACGCGCGGCAATGTCATTGTCTGCGCCACATTCACCGCAGTATTTGGCGCGAAAACGGTAGTTGCAATGCTCACGCTCTCCCGTTTCATCGTCTTCGAGAAAGCCCTGACATTTACGACCAAAGTGTTCGATAAGAAAACCGTTGCTATCAAGCTTGCCCCAAAAGTTATTATTGAACCCGCAAGCAGGGCAGGGAATGGTAATGATTTCGCTATCAGAATCGGGTTTGGGATCGCCAACTTCAGGCTGATAAAGATCGTAACTGTTACCCGCATAATCAAGCACTAAACACTCTTTTTTTCCGGGAGATAACCGTAATCCACGTCCAACAATTTGCTGATAGAGGCTAATTGATTCGGTTGGGCGTAAAATGGCAATGAGATCAACGTGGGGGGCGTCAAACCCAGTCGTCAGTACTGAGACGTTAACCAGAAACTTAATCTGACGCTGTTTGAATTGGTCAATAATGCTATCGCGTTCGGGTGTCGGGGTATCACCGATAACAATGGCTGTTTGGCCGCTGGGTAAAAGCTGATAAATCTCTTGAGCGTGCCTGACGGTAGCGGCAAAAATCATCACACCTTGTTTCTCTTTAGCCATGGTAATGATCTGCTCAACAATTTGCGGGGTGGCTCGCTTGGCCTTGTCGATCACCATGTCGAGTTCTGCCTCTTTGTAGCGTCCTGTGCTTGCAGGTTTAAGCTGCGAGAAATCGTAACTTAACACGGGAGCATCCATCATTTTCGCGGGCGTCAGGAACTGTTCGTCAAGCAGGTAACGAATCGGCAGTTCAAAAATGCAATCTTTAAAAAATCGAGGTTCTTCACTACGCACTAAGCCGCGTGTGTGGTATTGGTAAATCCATCCCATGCCTAAGCGATAAGGGGTGGCCGTTAAACCGAGTACTTTGATGCCAGGGTTCTGTTCGCTGAGATGCTGAATGACTTTCTGGTAACTGGTGTTTTTGTCATCGGGAACGCGGTGGCACTCATCAATCACCAGCAATGAGAATTGATTTTTGAACTGATCAAGGTTACGAACGACCGATTGAACCGAGGCAAAGACCACTTGTTGATCGGTCTCTTTGCGGCCAAGTCCAGCCGAGAAAATGGCCCCTTTAAGATCATACCCTTCGTATTTTGCGTGGTTTTGTTCCACCAATTCTTTGACGTGGGCGAGAACAAGCACGCGTCCTTTGGCTAGCCGGGCGAGTTCTGCAATCACTAAGCTTTTGCCCGCTCCGGTAGGAAGCACCAATACCGCAGGTGTCGAGTGTTTACGAAAGTAATGGATGACAGCTTTGACAGAGTCAGCTTGGTATGGGCGAAGTGTATACATAAATTGTGTGAAATAGCTCAACTATTTGGTCCAGTCGCACTATAATACCTCACCTAAGAAAGATGAGGTATTCATGCGTTTAGATAAATATCTATGCGACGCACTTGGTGCGACGCGAAAAGAAGCAACAAAAATCCTTAAAAGTGGTGAAGTCACGGTGAACGACGTCGTGCAAAAAAGTGGGGCGTTCAAAGTGACCGATGACTGCTGCGTAGAGTGGCAGGGCAGAGAAATTCACAAACTGGGTCCGCGCTATATCATGTTATTTAAACCAGATGGTTTTGTGTGCTCGCATGAAGATGGCTTCAATCAAACGGCATTTATGTTGCTAGATGAAGTAAAAATGGACGAACTTCACTTTGCTGGCCGATTAGACGTTGATACCACAGGTTTGGTTTTAATTACCGATGATGGTCAATGGTCACACCGTATTACATCGCCAAAACACAAGTGTGAGAAAACCTACCGTGTTTGGCTTGTTGACCCGATATTAGATGATTACGTCGAAAAATGTGCCGAAGGCATTCAACTGCGGAGCGAAAAAGATCTGACGCTTCCTGCCAAGCTTGAGATTGTGGATCGTGAAGATAACCAAGTATTACTGACCATTACCGAAGGTAAGTACCATCAAGTGAAGCGTATGTTCGCGGCATTGGGCAATAAGGTCGAGCATTTACACCGAGAGCGAATTGGTGCTATCGAATTATGTGATTCTCTAGAGCCTGGTGAATATCGCTACCTCACTCAAGATGAAATCGACTCTGTTTGGAAATAATTCTAGGTTTAGGAAATGGTTTATTTCCAAATAGGAACTAGTCTTTTTGCTTTAAATGTTTGAGGATAGAACGCTCAAATATCTTTTTTTAGGTGTCGATCGTCATGTGACTTCGCGATGAAGATACACGGCACCGCGATTCCATTCTGTTTGGTTGTAGCAAGGAGGCTGCACCTAATCCACAGCCGAGTAGGAGACTTATGTCCGAGAATACCTCACCGTCATCTAATGTTAATGCGCCACAAATCAATTTGCTTTTATTTATTGTTCTCGGTGCCATCGGTGCACTAACGCCTCTGGCGATTGATATGTATTTGCCAGCGATGCCAACGATTGCTCGCGATCTTGGTGTGCAACAAGGCGCCGTTCAGATTACGTTGACCGCTTATACAGCCGGTTTTGCTATTGGGCAGCTTATTCATGGCCCACTTGCGGATAGCTACGGGCGACGCCCAGTATTGATTTTAGGTATACTGTTCTTTGCTTTAGCATCCGTTGTCAGTGCGACAACCGAGGGTATTGAAGCATTGATGTGGATTCGTACCGCGCAAGGCTTTGCAGGAGCAGCCGCGGCCGTTGTGATTCAAGCGGTCGTACGAGATATGTTTGATCGCGAAGACTTTGCACGAGCGATGTCATTTGTCACTTTAGTGGTCACGCTTGCTCCTTTGGTCGCGCCAATGATTGGTGGTTATGTTGCTATTTGGTTTGGTTGGCGAGCCATTTTTTGGATATTAGCCGGCTTCTCTTTGGTTGTGATTGCTTTGGTATTGTGGAAGATCCCAGAAACATTGAGCGCTGAGAATAAGCAACCGTTCAGATTGCGAAATACCTTAAGAAACTATTCACGTCTGTTCCAAAACCCTCAAGCGCTTGGTTTGATTTTCTCGGGGGCGTTTTCGTTTGCAGGTATGTTTGCCTTTCTAACGGCGGGCTCGTTTGTTTATATTGATATTTATGGCGTGCGTCCTGACCAGTTTGGTTACTTGTTTGGTATGAACATCATTGCGATGATCGTGATGACAAGTATTAATGGACGTTTGGTTAAAAAGGTTGGCTCACATACCATGTTGCGCTTTGGTTTAGCGGTGCAATTGTTGGCCGGATTCGGATTGTTCGCGACATGGTTATTTGATTGGGGACTGTGGGGGACCGTGATTTTTGTTGTGATGTTTATTGGCACGCTATCAACCATAGGTAGCAATAGTATGGGGCTACTTTTGAGCGGATACCCAACCATGGCAGGCACAGCATCTTCACTGGCAGGCACATTGCGTTTTGGTACCGGTTCGATCATTGGTGCCGTTGTCGCATGGTTGCCAGGCGGTGTAACATGGCCAATGGTATTAGTTATGAGCGCGTGTTCGATTATTTCGGCCGCGTGTTATTGGATGTATGGAAGAAAGGCGTGATGTCGCAATATACCGTAGAAATACAAAAACTCGTGGATCAAGCACTAGAAGATATTGCTAAAGAGCATAAAGCGGGCAGGCTAAGCAATGGCTCGGTGGCTAACAATCTCTATCTGGTACGTTGGGTGACTAAAGCGATTAAATCGCAGCAGTTTCCGCGTATTGTTGTCGATGATCTTGTTCGTTGGCAAAAAATGGGTCGCTCAAAAGGCGATCAGGCCGGATTGATGACAACCTTCCAACGGATCTCGACTTATTATCAGCAGTTTTTCCCGCAAGGTGAAGCTGAGCGTGTGATCAAAGATAAAGAGATCGATGCTTTTCTCGATATGATGGAAGCAAACGGTTGGGAAGTGTCGACGTCAGAGCCTTTGGTTGGCTGTGGCAAGGTGCAGATATTTATCGAAGGTTCTAATTCGTTGGCGCTTTGCTCGGATCAATGTGACGACTGCTTTGATGGTGAAGAACTGGTCAAACCGATGAATTGGTTTGTTCGTGGCCACCATGCTGATTTTATTGAAAAAGCATCAGCGGCAGGTTTTATGGTGCATAAAGTGACCGACTACAAGTCAAATGTGAAATATCATGGTGAGTACCTGATTTTTCCTGCCAACCGCGGTAACCAGTTAGCTGAAATTCCCCTGAGCTTAACGGTCTAGCTGAAACGATAAAAGAGCTTCCATTACGGAAGCTCTTTTGCTTTACGCACAATGGCTTTAACCATACCTTTAAAAATAAACAGGTGCGCTGGCATCATCGCAAACCAATAAAGTAACCCTTTAAAGCCTTGTGGGTGCCACCACGCGGTGACATTCAACGTTCTTTTATCGCCAAGATCTTGAATAGTGAATTCGAGTCGGCCAAGCCCCGGCCCTTTCATGCCAAATAAGAGTGAGATAAATGCCTCGTCTTCACAACGAATAACTTTCCACGAATCAATAAAATCGCCCACTTTTAGTTCCGGGCCTGGCGGGGTGCGTCTGATAGGTTTACCGCCGCCAAAGAAAATATCGAGCCATTCACGTGTGCGCCAGAGGCTATTAGCAAAGAAGTAACCTTGTTCTCGGCTACCAATTGTTTTCACGATTTGCCAGAGTTGTTTCGTCGTTAAGTCCGTGGTTATTTCAGCACCAGTTTGTTTTGGGTAGTAGCCAAATCCGGGTTGCCAACGTGAAAATGCTGCAGGGTCGAACCCCCAGACATTGCTGCGAACAAAGGTTCCTTCGCGCTGAATACTGTTGTTGACCATCTGCTCGAATCGAATCAAAGGCTGTGGGTATTTAGCTTGAATATCTTCGCAATTAGCAATGAAGTCATGCTCTAGGCCTGACAACAAAGCAGCGCCGATACTGGAAGGTACCGAAGTCACAATCCCCAACCAACGTGATGCCATTTTAGGTGTCAGTAGTGATGTTGGCCAAATCGTGATCGGCTTATTGACCGCTTTAGCGATTACTTTAAATTGATCGCGGTAGCTAAGGGTGTCAGGACCGCCGATTTCGTATAGCTGATGAGTCGACGGCTGCTCTTGAGCGATTTCAAGAAGGTAGTGATTAAGATTTTCTAGGGCGATAGGATTGGCTCTAGAGTCGACCCATTTCGGTGTGATTAATATCGGCATGTTATAAACAAAATCGCGCATTATTTCGAATGCTGCCGAGCCAGGACCAATGATCACTCCAGCGCGAAGTTCTGTAATAGGGATATTGGCTTGGCGGATGATGTCACCGGTCATACGCCGAGCTTTCAAATGATAAGAATCGCCAGTTTGCGGTTGAATCGCACTAAGGTAGATCACGTGCTTAACCGAGCTTTGCAGCAACGCTTGTTTGAAGTTCTCTGCGAGTGAGATTTCGTAGTCGAGAAAATCATGTCCATGGGCCATGCCATGGACAAGGAAATAAACTAAATCAAAGTTTTGGATAAGCGTTTGAGTAGCTTGCTTGTCGGCTAGATCAAGATATTTCAGTTGCAGGTTCGGATGAGGAACAACCCGAGCACGCAAATAGTCTATTTGACGTGCGGCAGCCGTGACATTGTAACCTTGGGCGCACAGCTGGGTAAGCAATTGCGAGCCGACATAACCAGAAGCTCCTAAAACCAGCACATTCTTCATCACGACCCTCTGTTATTTTATTGGTTTCATATCAGGAGTGATCATATAATAGTCGGCCGCTTTTTTCTCTTTTTTCATGCTGTTACAATTTAAGGTACGGTCACTACGATGTTTTCACAAGTGTTACACCACACCCGTGGTGATTTTATTCGCCGTTTGATTGCGATCGCGATGCCAATAACGCTACAAAGCATTATGTTTTCGAGCCGTAGTTTGGTTGACGTTTTAATGCTCGGTCAGCTCGGCGAGGCTGAAATTGCCGCCGTTGGGGTAGCCGCTCGAGCCACGTTTGTGACGACCATTATGCTGGTCGGCGTCACCACTGGTGGTGCAATGCTGACGGCGCAGTATTGGGGAGCCGGCGATCGTCAAGGGGTTCGTGAAAGTACGGCGCTCACTTGGTTAGTTTGTACACTCTTTGCCGCGTTGACAGCGATTTTGTTTATTTTGTTCCCGACACAGATAATGGGACTTGCGACCAACGATCCTGAAGTGAATCGCTTAGGCAGTGAGTACTTGGTGATTACTTCTGTGACAATGTTTGCAGTTGCGAGTGTTGCCAGTATGTCTGTTGGGCTACGAGCTATGCATCGGCCTGGTATTAGCACCTTATTTAGTGGTATCGGGATTGTGTCGAACATTTTCCTCAACTGGGTATTGATCTTCGGTCAGTTCGGTATACCTGCAATGGGAATCAAAGGTGCTGCGATCGCGACGGTATTGAGTGGCGCGATAGAAGTGGCGACACTTTTTGGCTATCTGTACGCTAAAAAGCATCTTCTCGCGTTTGGCCCTGATGATATTCGCTCGGTCATTGAGTTACCACGAGTGATTAAATTTCTTAAACTCTCTCTACCGACTACGTTTAATTTTCTTGCTTGGGCTGGGGGGTTGTTTGCCTACCATGCGATCATGGGGCAGTCGGGTGTGCAAGGTTTAGCGGCACTGTCGGTAATGACTCCGGTTGAGTCGATTTCCTTGGCACTTTTGATTGGTATGTCTAATGCTGCTGCGGTGTTAGTGGGAAATCAGATTGGCGCCAAAAATTACGAAGCGGTGTATTACCAAGCGATTGGTGTGACGTTACTTAGCTTAATCGTCGGTATTGTGGTCGCAGTAATACTCTATTTTGTGCAGGGTAGCGTGTTGGATGCCTTTAGTGCCTTAACCCCTGAAACCAGAGCGCTGGCTGAAAAGTTTATGATTGTATTGAGCTTGAGCATTATTCTGCGTTCCGTACCAATGATGACTATCGTTGGCATATTGCGTGCTGGCGGCGATGTGAAGTTCTGCCTCTATCAAGACTTGGTTGCGCAATGGCTGATCGGAATTCCATTAGCGGCGTTCGCCGCGATCGGGCTAGGTTGGGAGCCGCAGTGGATTTATCTGCTGTTTTTAACCGAAGAGCTTATCAAGTGGTTTGGTTCACTTTATCGCACCCGTACTCGCAAATGGATTCGAAATTTGATTGAAAATTAGACGTTAGGCGTGATTTTATATCACTTGAGTGCATATCCTGTGATCTAGAGTCCAAAATACTTTCTTGAGAGTGAGATTTAGTGTAGATTCACAGCCTAAATTTACGTTATTGAGAGTTTCAATGTTACAACTGACAGACCTATGTAAAGGCTATTTAGACGGGGGAGAATTCCACCCAGTTTTACAAGGTGCTGAGTTGTCTTTGAAGCAAGGTGAGCAAATCGCTTTGATGGGTGAAAGTGGGTCAGGTAAAAGTACCTTGCTTAACTTGATCGCAGGTCTTGATACGGTCGATTCTGGTGAAGTGCTGTTTCCGGACTTTTCGATGCATCAGGTCACCGAAAACAAACGTACGGTTTATCGAAGAAATAATATTGGTCTTATTTTTCAGCAGTTTAATTTACTTCCGACTTTGAATATCGCAGACAATATTCGTTTTTGTCGTCAGTTAAAAGGGCTACCTGAAGATCAAGGCTTATGGCGTCAGATTCTCTCCTCACTCGATTTGATGCCGCTGCTAGGTCGTTACCCTGAAGAAGTCTCAGGTGGGCAGCAGCAACGAGCGGCGATTGCACGCGCACTGTATATGGAACCCAAACTGCTATTAGCGGATGAGCCCACTGGCAGTCTCGATGAACGTAATGCCGAAGCGGTGATGCGCTTGTTGACATCGCTAACCAAACAGCTTAATTGCACACTGTTACTGGTTACTCACAGTCAACGTGTGGCAGAGCACATGGAAGGAAAAGTGAGGCTGCAAGGAGGGCAATTGCATGTTATGGCCCGTACTTAAGGCGTTACTGGGTCACTATCGACGTTATCCGTTGCAAATATTGCTGGTGTGGCTGGGTTTGACACTTGGCGGCTCATTGCTTGTTGGTGTTACTTTAATTAACGACCATGCTCGTGCCAGTTATGAGCATGGTGAAAAACTATTTGATAATCCTCTTCCTTACCGAATTCGTTCTAAGCACTCTCCTAACAAAATACCTCAAGGTTTTTACGTTCAACTACGTCGCGATGGTTTCCAGCAATGCGTGCCGTTTGATAATGTTCGGGTTAAAACCATCGATGGGACCGATATTACTCTAATGGGTATTGACCCTGCGGCCATGATGCATTTCAAGCAAGAGGCTCAACTTAGTCAGTTTAAGTCTTTGGTTTTGATGCGCCCTCCTTATCCCATTATGGTCAGTAGCGAGTTAGCTGCGCATATGGGTTGGAAGGCAAATGACGCCATCCAATTGCAAGACGGTCGCATGATAGGCCCTATTGTCATTGATTCGGAAGGCGTGATCTCTGGAACCCGCATCGTGGCGGATATTGCACTACTACGCATGATAGAGCGCAGTGCTGGTATCTCTTTTATTGCTTGTAGTGAAATGCCACAAGAGAAGTTGGCAATGCTTAGAGCTATGTTGCCAAACGGGATAGAGATCAGCCATAGTTCGCGTATGGAGCTTGAGTCTCTTACCCAAGCTTTTCATATCAACCTCAGTGCGATGGGGATGCTGGCATTTCTGGTCGGACTGTTTATTTTTTATCAAGCAATATCACTCTCTTTGACTCAACGTCAGCGTTTGGTCGGCTTACTTAGACAAATGGGCGTTTCAGGCTGGCAGCTTGCTCAGGCGCTGTTTTTAGAGCTGATTGTGTTGGTCGTTGTCAGTTGGATGTGCAGTAATTTGTTTGGTATGTTGCTCGCCAAACAATTGATTCCTTCTGTATCGGCAAGCTTGGCCGATCTCTATGATGCCAATGTCGGTTTGTCAGTGGCTTGGAGTTGGCACGCAAGTTTGTATAGTCTAGCGATGTCGGCATTGGGCGCTGTAACCGCTTGTGCATGGCCATTGGTTCGTCTGCTGCGTTCGCCGCCTTCACGGTTAACCACAAGGCTGTCGCTGACTCGCTTTACTGGTAAAGAGTTTACCTTCCAAGCATTACTCGCATGTGTTTTTTGTGTCTCAGCGGTGGCTATCTATCAGGCGCCAAGAAGTCAGGAGTTGGGCTTTGTAATCATCGTGCTGATGCTGCTGAGTGTGGCACTGTTTACGCCCTACATTATCTGGCGGGTATTTGAAGGTTTTTCTTACTCGCTTCGTTGGGTTAAAGCACGTTGGTTTTTTGGTGATGCGGCTGCGAGCATGAGTTATCGCGGGGTTGCGACGATGGCTTTTATGTTGGCGATGGCAGCCAATATTGGTATCGAAACCATGGTCGGGAGCTTTCGAGATACAACCGACAAATGGCTGAGTCAGCGTTTAGCTGCCGACTTGTATATCTATCCAAATAGTCAATCAGCGACAAGGATAAGTGCTTGGTTAACCGAGCAACCTGAAGTTAATTCGGTTTGGTGGCGCTGGGAGAAAGAAATATCAACCGATAAAGGTTTGTTGCAAGCTGTGAGCACTGGGCCATCAGAAGGCGAACTTGACTCGTTAACGGTTAAGCTTGGAATTCCTAATTATTGGTATTATCTTCATCAAGCCAAAGCCGTGATGATCAGTGAATCGATGGCGCTTAAAATGGACATACGTCCCGGTGATATCATTAACCTCAATGGTGAATTGGGTGATGGCTGGTTGGTGAGCGGAGTTTATTACGATTATGGTAACCGCTATAACCAAATACTGCTTTCTCATCGGAATTGGCTTTATGCTTTTGGTGGCACTGGCAGTATTGCCTTAGGTGTTGTGCTTGACCCTAAAGCAGAGACAAAAGCATTGCAGCACCGCCTCGAAAACCTGTTCAGAATCGACTCTCAACGCATTTTTGACACTGGCTACATTCATGATCAAGCAATGCGTGTATTTGATAGAACCTTCTCTATCGCAGATTCTTTGGGCAACATTACTTTGGTGATTGCGGTGTTTGGTATTTTCTTTGCGACAGTGGCCGGGGAAATCTCGCGTCAACGGCATATTTCGTTATTGCGCTGTTTGGGAATGTCTGGACGAGAGCTGATCGTGATGGGCAGTTTGCAGTTGTTTGTCTTTGGCGCAATCTCAATACTGATTGCGATGCCTCTCGGGCTGGCTTTGGCGAGCCTTGTGGTCGACATTATCATCAAGCATTCATTTGGTTGGACCATTGAGCTGCAATTTATTCCTCAAGAGTACTTTTATTCGGTCACACTAGCGATGGGCTCTTTGATGCTGGCAGGTGCAATCCCCGTTTTAAGAATGGTTCGAAACACACCCATGAAGTCTCTGCGAGACTCGTTGTAAATGGAGGTTGTGGTGAAGAGGCGTTTAGTATCCACCTTGGTTGTGATAACCATCATCGTCTTAATCGCTGCCGCTTTTCAATCGCGCTTTTTTGATCTCTTTGCACAAAGTCACGACACTGCTGTCAATGAAGACATCTACCTACCTAATGGCAATGTATTCGAGCCGGTTTTACCTGATAATCCTGTCGTTCTACCGCGTGATTTCGCTTTTCATTATGAATATCAACATAGCTGGTGGCACTTTTTTGCTAACGTGTTTGATAAACAAGGTAATCAATACTCAGTGCAATGGAGTTATTTCCGGATTGCCAATCATGATACTAACCTTAAGGGGTGGTTAAATTCACAGCTCTATATTGCTAACGTTGTGATATCAAACCAACAACAGGTATGGCGTGAGCAGAGAATTGCCCGAGGTGGTATTGGACAAGCGGGAATGTCACAGAAACCTTTCAAGATATGGATTGATAATTGGTATTGGCGCTCACTTGGTTTAAATCCATTCCCTGGCATGCTGAGCATTGAGACCGACCAGTTAAAATTAAGTTTGCATACCTCAACATCGGGTCCTTTGGTTGTACCTGGAGAGCGTGGCTATGTACAGAAACACGATTTGCTGCCCGTGGCGTCGCACGCGATAACCGCGCCCTTTTTGTCAGTACGTGGTGAACTGCAACTGAATGACGGCCAACCTTTTCAAGTGGAAGGCAAAGCATGGATGAGCAAAGAGTGGGGAAGTGGTCTGCTTGGTCAAGGGCAACAAGGATGGGATTGGTTTGTTATCAATTTAGACAATCAAACCACATTATCTGTCAGTCGGTACAGACAAGATAAGCAGATACCCTATCTGTTTGGGACTCTTGCCAGCAACGACGGTAAAGTGATTGAACTTAATAATGAACAATTGACTATCGTACCTCTTAACACAACGGTTATCGCTAACGGAAAATCGATTCCCACTCAGTGGCAAATTGCTGTACCTGAGTATGGAATTAATGTCGAGGCGACGACACTGAATGACGAGCTTTGGCTACCTTTTGCCCTTCCTTATTGGCAAGGCCCCATCGAAACGCAAGGCAGTCACCAAGCGCAAGGCTTTATGCAGCTAGTTGGTTACTAGTACAACGTTGTAGAGCAGTATTTAAACGAGCCACAGGTCAGGAAATGACAAGTGGTTTTTGACTTGCCTAGGGAAAATGGTCAATATTGCCTATAATTACTGAAAGAAAATAAGTGGTTTAAAGTTGTTTGTATCGGTTTTTCCGAAGTTACAACTCTAAACAAGCGATTATTATCAAGGTGGCTTACTCTATACACTCAGAGTTATTCTTTGCTACTCGCTTATGTAAATAATTAATATAAGGGCAATATCATGACTGATGCTATTCGCGATTTTTTCAAAATGGAGTCTGCCGGAGGCATACTTCTTGTGATAGCTGCGGCTATCGCAATGACTATCGCAAATACTGATCTCAACGATGCATACCAAGGTTTTCTGCACACTTACTTACTGGGTATGTCAGTTTCTCATTGGATTAATGACGGCTTAATGGCTGTGTTTTTCTTACTTATTGGCTTGGAAGTAAAACGAGAGCTGCTCGAAGGGGCGTTAAAATCTAAGGAAACCGCAATCTTTCCAGCCATTGCCGCAGTCGGCGGTATGTTGGCTCCGGCCCTCGTATATGTTCTGTTTAACTATAACGATCCACAAGCTATTCAAGGTTGGGCAATTCCAGCAGCTACTGACATCGCGTTCGCGCTTGGTATCATGGCATTACTAGGTAATCGTGTTCCTGTTAGTTTAAAAGTATTTTTACTCGCGCTTGCGATCATTGATGATTTAGGTGTGGTCGTCATTATCGCCTTTTTCTACACAGGTGATCTTTCTACCACAGCGCTTGCGGTAGGCTTCGCGATGACGGCGGCGTTAGTTTTACTCAATAACAAAAAAGTCACTAAGTTAACTCCGTATATGATTGTCGG
Source organism: Vibrio sp. NH-UV-68 (assembly GCF_042940635.1). Classification (NCBI taxonomy): domain Bacteria; kingdom Pseudomonadati; phylum Pseudomonadota; class Gammaproteobacteria; order Vibrionales; family Vibrionaceae; genus Vibrio; species Vibrio sp. NH-UV-68. The sequence continues at coordinate 1,726,074 of NZ_CP134975.1, read as the reverse complement.
TGCGATTCTCTGGTTCGCGGTTCTCAAATCTGGTGTGCACGCGACCTTAGCGGGTGTTGTGATTGGTTTTTCTATTCCATTGCAAGGCAAGGAAGGGGAGCACTCGCCGCTTAAACATATGGAACATGCGCTGCACCCTTACGTCGCTTTCGGTATTTTACCTTTGTTCGCTTTTGCTAATGCTGGTATTTCTCTTGAGGGCATTTCGATTGATAGTTTAGGTGCTGCGCTGCCTATCGGTATTGCGCTTGGCCTGTTGATTGGTAAACCATTAGGTATTTATACATTCAGTTGGGCGGCAGTGAAGCTGGGTATCGCTAAGTTACCTGAAGGGATTAACTTCAAGCATATTTTTGCGGTATCTGTGCTGTGTGGTATTGGCTTTACGATGTCAATCTTCATCTCTTCACTGGCCTTTGGCCAAGCGAACGCTGAGTTTGATACCTATGCTCGACTTGGTATTTTGATGGGATCGACGACGGCTGCCGTGCTTGGTTATTGCTTGTTACGATTGTCACTACCAAAGAAAGCCGTTAATGTCGCTCAGTAGGTAGTTCCGAGCAACAATCATCGTGCTAATTCCTAGACGAAACAAGCGCTCCAACTGGAGCGCTTGTTTATTTTCAAATGAACATTATGATTTATTTTTCGATTACAGTGAAAATTGTCCACTCTTCTATCACCTCTTCTTTCAGTCCAACCACTTTTGCTGTAACTCTTCGATTTAGAGCGTGAGAGGTTTCATCGTCACCCTGAGCTTCGAGCCTATTTTCGCCATAACCAACAATGGTCACCCGTTTGGGAGCAACATCATAAGAGAGCAGTTGATCTTCGACCGCATGTGCGCGTTTCTTCGATAGCTCAAGGTTGTAATCTGGGTCACCTACTTGACTGGCATAACCTTGAATTTGGATTGAAGCGGATTTATACCTTTCAAGAAACTCTGCCATGGTTTGGATCTGGTTGGCGAAGATAGGATTAATCTCATAAGAATCATTAGCAAAAAGAATTCTTAGTTCACGTTCCTCTTGCGCATTGACCGCAGCACCACAACCATCGTTATCAACTTGCGCACCCATTGGTGTTCCAGGACAGATATCGCGCGCATTAACAACGCCATCTTTATCATCGTCTGTAAGATCAGAAATCTGGTCAGCGATGGGTGTTTCTATATAACGGTACTCATCTTCCGCGTTCACCATAACGAACGGTATGCTTGCGATAAGTGCACAAGGAATCAGTTGTTTGATTTTCATGTTAATACTCCACTGGCTCTGCCCATTCTTTTGGTGTGTCGACCAATAATGCATCAAGCAGCCCGCCGCTCGCGTTCATCACACGATACTTTGCATATTGCTCAGCGTAATGCGCATCAAGGTAGTCTTTTCTCGCTTCAAAAAGTTCGTTTTCGGTATTAAGTAGATCCAGTAGGGTACGTTGGCCGATACCATACTGTTTCTTATAGGCAATAACGGTTTCTGATGCCGAATCGACGTGGTCAGCAAGGAAGTTCTTTTGTTGTAGGGTTAAGTCTAATGCGCTCCATGACAGTCTTAGGCTCTCTTCAACTTGTCGATAAGCGTCGTCTCTGAGATCTTTCGCTTTATTAAGTTGGTAGGCTGATCTTTCAGATAAGTCACTGTCAGTACCACCGTTGTACAAGTTGTAGCGCATTCGAAGCATGGCTAAGGTTTCTTCACTTTGTCCTCGATCACCGCCTGCATCATCGCGCCATGTCTGGCTGGCTTCAATTGAGAATGTTGGAAAATAGTTGCCTTTTGATTGCTTATATTGGAAGCGGGCTGCATCCACATCAACCATAGATATACGAATAACAGGGTGTTTATCGAAGGCTTCGACTAATGCGTCCGATAATGACAGCGGCAGTTTAGACTCATCGGCACGAGGATAAATAAGGCCAAGTGGGGCTTGTCCCACCAAACGTTTAAACTGGGTGTGAGTGTCGATGAGGTTATTCTGCGCGGCCAGAAGATTACCGTGCGCTTTGGCAATACGGGCTTCAACTTGGGTTACGTCAGCTGTTGAGCCAATCCCCGAAGTCGCTCGTCTCTTGATGTCGCGATAGATATCTTTATGCACAGCGAGGTTACTCTCTGAAAGCGCCAGTACTTCAGTCGCCTTTACTGCGTTAAGATAGATTTGAGTAATTTGCAGCGCAAGATCGGACGCATTCGATAAAAGTTGATAGCGAATTGACTCGGCGTCTGCGGCGGTTCTATCCATATCATTTAAGGTGGCGTTACCATCCCACAATAATTGGGTAAGGCTGATAGTTGCTTCTTTTCGAGTTAAGTCTGTGTCGTTGCGCCCAGTCGAGGAAGCAGGATCAATGCCTTCATAGCCAATACCGGCGTCTAAGTCTAGGCTTGGAAGATAAGCACCGCTGGAGGCATCGGCTTGTTTGACCGCACTCTTAAACTCGTTATAAACACTTTTAATTTCGGGGTTGGTTGCTAGGGCAATAGCGACGGCTTGTTCGAGTGTTTGCGCGTACGATGGCGCATGAGTCGCCATAATGACACTGCATGCTACAAGTGACTTTTTCCAGTTCAAGGTGGCCTCCTTACTATAGTGCCAAGACTTAGTCCGCTTTAATGAGGGCAGAGAAATCCCCAAAGCCAGCTAGGTAAAAGAAGCTGGCTAGGTAAAAAGATCTTAGTTGACTCGGGGATGTTTTGTGAGCTTGTTGTCAATAAAATGTTCTAAAAGTTTTAAACCCGCGACACATTTCGTTAGGACTTTCTTGTTATTAACTAGATTGTCATTAGTAACGGGTCTAGTTTTTAGCATGTAGAGGTATGCGAATTTTTCATTCTCATAGGGTAGAAGGAACTATTTAGCATAGACGCAGCAGGGGAACTGGGTTATGAATGCGAAAAGTCTAGCGACATTAATGCTCGCTAATACCAGCGTGGTTATTGATGTAAACGGGGAAATCCGCGCGCTACTTCCGGGTGAGGTGCCAGCGCCGGGAGAAGTAGTCGTAACGGTGGGACAAGATACGACAGCAGAAGTTGGAAGCACGATTGATGCTCAGCTATTTGGTAATAACGTTGATGGGATTGGTTTAGATCTCGATAACGAAATTGCGTCAATAATTGAGCAAATTGAACAAGGGGTCGATCCAACTCAGAATGATGAATTTGCCACTGCCGCCGGAGGACAAAATGGGTCGAGTCCTACCAATACGGGTGCGATTGAGCGAACAGGGGCAGAAACCTTAGCGCAAACTCAGTTTGACACCGCGGGGCTTGAGTCACAGGGGCTGTCAGAGACACAAAGTTTAGCCGTATTGGATCTCGTCACGGCGCAATTGATCTCTGAAGTAGAAGCTCCGCAATTTGATTTAGACAGTTATAACTTTTCCTATGATGAAAACTCACTAGCGGGTGCTGTTGTTGGCACTGTTTCTGCAACCGACCTTGAAGGGGATAGTGTTACTTACTCACTCGTTTTTGAAGACGGTAATCCACTCGCTGATTTCTTTATCATCGACCCTGTTTCGGGAGAAATTTCTCTAACATCAGCAGGCGCTGCCGCTTACACCAATGATTTTGAAGATCAAGGCGCTATCAATACGCACCAGCTAGTGGTGCAAGCAAGCGATGGCAATAACATTTCTCAAGTGCTTGTCACTCTCAATGAACAAGATGTCAATGAGCCGCCGACGTTCCAGCCTCCTGAAGATGAAGAGCAAGGCTATGTGTTTAGCTATCCGGAAAATAGCCCAGCCTATGATGAGAACGATGTCGAGGGCACTCGAGTCGCGTCTGTGTCAGCGAGCGATCCTGAAGGAGTGACAATTAGTTATCGATTAGATTTTGCTGAAGGTGATCCACTCGCGGATTACTTCATGATTGATGACAACGGCAATATTTTCCTCACCGAGGCGGGCGCGGAGGCGTTCACCAATGATTATGAAGATCTCAATGTATTGAATGAGCATGGGTTAACCGTGGTCGCCAGTGATGGGGTCAACGACACCTCGATCAACGTGGCGTTAAGAGAAACCGATGTCAATGAGCTGCCGACGTTCCAGCCTCCTGAAGATGAAGAGCAAGGCTATGTGTTTAGCTATCCGGAAAATAGCCCAGCCTATGATGAGAACGATGTCGAGGGCACTCGAATCGCGTCTGTGTCAGCAAGCGATCCTGAAGGAGTGACAATTAGTTATCGATTAGATTTTGCCGAAGGTGATCCACTCGCGGATTACTTCATGATTGATGACAACGGCAATATTTTTCTCACTGAGGCGGGCGCCGAAGCGTTCACCAATGACTATGAAGATCTCAATGTATTGAATGAGCATGGGTTAACCGTGGTCGCCAGTGATGGGGTCAACGACACCTCGATCAACGTTACGCTCAAAGAAGAAAACGTAAACGAATTGCCAGTGTCGGAAGATTTCAATATTGATGCGGGTAATGCGGTATTTGTACCGATTGTGTTTGATTCAGATGATCCAGCCCTTGACCACATTTCAGATGAGGATGATGATTTTAATAAGGTTGATTTGAATGTCATGATCACCTCTTTACCTACATACGGCACTTTGCTTTACACCGATGATTTCGGCGAAAGCCGTGTGATCACCACTGAAGACTTGCATGTAGTAGGACAAGAGATTGATGCGGCTAAACTATTTAACCCGGATAACTTCACCTACGTACCCGGAGAAGGAGAACCGTTCGAAATTGGTTACAGTGGCGATCCTGAAACCATCATTGGTAGTCTTGATGATGATGGATTTTATAACTGGGGGGCTTACGTTAGCGATACCGAGCGCCTGATAACACTCGATAATGGTAACACCATCGGCGTAGCATTACTCGACAATAACGATAAGGAGCTAGTTCAATATCTCGGGGGTACACCACACACCGGATTCGGTATTGGTGATGAAGACGGCCAAGGCCTGAATATGCAAGAAACACTGGTGTTAAATTTGTCAGATAATCCTCTAGGCGTTGTTACCTTCGGACTAGATGGCCTAGGAGGCTCATTTACTACTAACAGTGCAGTATATGTTGCGGTCACTTATACCTTGGCCGACGGTTCTACTCATATAGAACACTACCAAAAAGATGAAGGTGATGTAGGTAACAGTGAAACGTTGTACGAATTTAGCTATTCATCACCAGACAATCCAGTTGTCGAAATGGAAATGACATCGACAGGTGGCAACTGGGTATTAAGCTATCTTCAAGGCACTCAGGAGATAACTGAAAATGACAGCTTCGATTATGTTGCCGTAGATTCAGACTTAGCAGTGAGTAACGAATCTTCAGTCTTCATTGATGTCTCTGATTCGCCGGAATACAGTGTTGTGAGTGCTGATGATACAGGTGAGGTTAACGCTGAACTTGGTAATCAAGTCATGTTAGGTGATGAGCAAGATAATGTATTTGTTTGGTTAGATGACGTTATCGATAACGGTAGTGATGTGGTCGATAACTTTACCCTCGGAGAAGACTTACTCGACTTACGCGGGATTTTAGAAGAGGCGGAGAGTGTTGATCTTGAAGATCTGGTTGGCAAGATTGATAGCGAAATCGTTGATGGCGATATCGTGTTAACGGTTATCGACAATGAGGTGGAACAAAGCATTGTACTTGACGGTGCTGCAAGTGATCCAAGTTTCGCTGTCTTCATTGATAACGGCACACTTAACGAGATGGAGATGTTAACGCAAATTCTAAAGACTGATACTGTGTAATTTCGACGGCAAAGTGTAACAAAAGCTGGCCTCAATTAGGCCAGTTTTGTTTTGATAGTTAGATAAAAATTTTGCTTCTTGACGACAAATTATTATTGCCAGTGCGTCGCATTTTATGATAATTTTCGCCGCAATCTCGGAGATGAGTCGAAAAGATATTCTGGGGGATACGCGTGATGACATTCGGGCTGAGTGAGCATCACGTAGGGTAGGTATCGACAAGTCCTTTTGTCGATAGACGGGATACTAATGTCGCTTAGCGGCATGTGAATGGGAAACCCAACATTGAATTCACATAAAAAACAACCATTAATCAGCTTCGTTCTTCCTCAATGCCCTGTTCTACAAGACAGTTGCATTACTGAACCTTGATTTAATTACCAGTATATAGTCCATCTTTGATGGAGCGATTTGTCGTACACGCTACTTTATTTTAGTGCGTGACTCTTTGCTTTGCCCTCATTCTAGAATCGGTTTCTGAATAGGGAAATAAAACTATTTCAAGGGATTACATCATGAGCACCGCCTTTGAAGTCGATAATTCATTTATCGCAACACCTTTTTCTACTCAGGTTCCCGTTCTGGAAGGTATTTACGATCTTACTCCAGACCAGGTTCTTCTTGACCAAGAGCAGCATGAATCTGCCGTTCGTTCATACCCTCGTCGACTCCCTATTGCTATTAAACAGGCATACGGGGCGCTCGTGGAAGATACGCGTGGTCAATTATTTCTCGATTGTTTGGCTGGAGCTGGCACGTTGGCAATGGGTTATAACCACCCAGAGATCAACCAAGCGCTTAAAGACCAACTTGACAGCGGTTTACCATATCAAACATTGGACATCGCCACTGAAGCGAAAACCAAGTTCATTAAGGCCGTTAAAGACTTTTTGCCTGAGCAATTGGGTAATCACTGTGTGATTCAGTTTTGTGGCCCATCAGGCGCAGATGCGGTTGAAGCAGCGATTAAACTGGCTAAGCAGACGACTGGGCGTAATACCATGTTTGCTTTTCGTGGTGCCTACCATGGTATGACCAATGGTACCATGGGAATGATGGGGAATTTAGGTACAAAAGCACGTCGTACAGGTTTGATGTCTGACGTCCACTTTATGCCATTCCCATATAACTTGCGTTGCCCGTTTGGTTTAGGCGGAGATGAAGGCGCTAAAGCGAGCATTCGTTATATCGAACGTCTTCTTCACGATGATGAAGCAGGAATAATGAAGCCTGCCGCTATCGTGGTAGAGCCCGTTCAAGGCGAAGGCGGCGTTATCCCTGCTCCAGCGTTCTGGCTGCGAGAGTTGCGCCGCATTTGTGATGAGCATGGCATCCTACTTATCTTTGACGAAATTCAGTGTGGCGTTGGCAAAACAGGTTACAACTTCGCTTTCGAAGAAGCAGGTATCGTACCCGATGTGCTCTGCTTATCGAAAGCGATCGGCGGTGGTATGCCGATGTCGCTATTGGTGATTAAAAAAGATCATGATACGTGGAAGCCTGGTGAGCATACGGGTACGTTCCGTGGCAACCAACTTGCGATGGTTTCAGGCGCCAAGGCTCTTGAAATTATTCAGCGTGATAACCTTGTTGAGCATGCCAATATTGCTGGTCAATATTTACGTCATGGTCTTGAAGCGATCCAAAAACGTGTTGACTGTATTGCTGAGGTCCGAGGCAAAGGGTTGATGCTGGGTGTTGAAATCCGTAAGCCGGGCAATGAACTGAACAAGTTTGGAGAGCCTGCATCGGATGGTGAGCTTACCCTAAGAATTCAACGTGCGGCGCTAGAGCGTGGATTGATGATCGAAAAGGGTGGTCGTGACGGCTCGGTGATTCGTTTCCTTGCGCCTTTGATTATCTCTTTTGAGCAGATCGACTTTGCACTGCGTGTGATTGAAGAGGCTATGTTAGTCTCAGGCGCCAATAAAGTCGATGCTGAGCAGGCCAATCAAAGTTGGAAGCAGCACTTTATCCATACCGGAGAGATGGGAAGTCACGAGTTTGCTAAGGTGATGAACCACACCACGGCGACAATGAAGTCGGTATTTGAACAAGTAGACGCGCCATACTCTGGTCTTGATCCTAAGCTTTTGCAAAGTGCGATCAACGCCGTTGACCTCGATAACAAGAATGCTTCGCTTATCGATGTGATTGGCGAAACCGCGGACCTTGTGGCGAAGAATGCTATCTTTACCCAACATCCCAACTGTATTGCGCATTTGCATACTCCGCCGTTAATGCCAGCCGTGGCAGCGGAAGCAATGATTGCGGCGTTAAACCAATCGATGGACTCTTGGGATCAAGCGTCATCAGCGACCTATGTCGAGCAAAAAGTGGTTGATTGGTTATGTGATAAGTACGAATTAGGCGAAAAGTCAGATGGTATTTTTACCAGTGGCGGCACGCAAAGTAACCAAATGGGACTCATGCTCGCACGCGACTGGATTGCCGATAAGTTATCGGGACATTCGATCCAAAAGCTTGGTCTTCCTGACTATGCAGACAAACTGCGTATTGTGTGTTCAAAGAAATCTCACTTTACGGTACAAAAATCCGCCTCTTGGATGGGATTAGGTGAAAAAGCGATTTTAGCAGTAGATGCCAACGTAGACGGTACGATGGATGTCACTCAGCTTGACGCAGCCATTGAGCAGGCAAAAGCTGAAGGTTTGATTCCTTTTGCTATCGTTGGTACCGCAGGTACAACCGATCACGGAGCGATTGACGATCTTGATTTTATCGCTGATATGGCTGACAAGCATCAGATGTGGATGCATGTTGACGGCGCGTACGGTGGTGCATTGATTCTAAGTAGCCACAAGAATCGTCTTAAAGGCGTTGAGCGCGCAGCGTCGGTAAGCGTTGATTTCCACAAGCTGTTTTACCAAACAATTAGCTGCGGTGCTTTGCTGGTCAATGACAAATCCAACTTCAAGTTTCTTCTGCACCATGCAGATTACTTGAACCGTGAACATGATGAGCTGCCAAACTTGGTCGACAAGTCTATCGCGACAACTAAGCGCTTTGATGCATTGAAAGTGTTTATGACAATGCAGAATGTTGGCCCAGCCACTTTAGGTGAAATGTACGATCATCTCTTGGCCCAAACTCAGCAAGTGGCAAATTTAGTGCGCAGTAATGACAGTTTGGAGTTATTGGCAGAACCTGCGTTGTCGACAGTTTTGTTCCGCGCAGTGCAGGGGAATACCGACCTAGATGAACTCAATAAAACTCTAAGACTAGAAGCGCTAACACGTGGTGTAGCGGTACTTGGAGAAACTGTTGTGGATGGCAAATCGGCCCTTAAATTCACAATACTAAACCCTTGCTTGAAGATCTCGGACTTCGAATCTTTGCTAAATAAAATTAATACTCTAGCGGTTGAGCTAGCGAAATAAAGGTAACGAAAACTATGGCAATTCTACAAATTGGTGCAGGCGGCGTTGGCTGGGTAGTTGCACATAAAGCGGCGCAAAACAACGACGTTCTGGGTGATATCACCATTGCATCACGTACCGTGGGCAAATGTGAAAAAATCATTGAATCTATTCAGAATAAAAACAACCTGAAAGATCCATCGAAGAAATTAGAAGCTCGTGCAGTCAATGCCGATGACGTTGACTCTCTCGTTGCTCTTATTAAAGAAGTTCAGCCTGATCTTGTGATCAACGCAGGTCCTCCATGGGTCAACATGTCAATCATGGAAGCGTGTTACCAAGCTAAGGTATCTTACCTAGATACTTCGGTTGCAGTCGACTTGTGCAGCGAAGGCCAACAAGTACCACAAGCGTACGACTGGCAATGGGGCTACCGCGAGAAGTTCGAACAAGCAGGCATCACAGGTATTCTAGGTGCCGGTTTCGATCCGGGCGTGGTATCCGTATTTGCCGCTTATGCTGTAAAACATCTGTTTGATGAAATCGATACTATTGACGTCATGGACGTTAACGCTGGCGACCACGGCAAGAAGTTCGCGACTAACTTTGACCCAGAAACCAACATGTTAGAGATCCAAGGCGACTCTTTCTACTGGGAAAATGGCGAGTGGAAACAAGTGCCTTGTCATTCTCGTATGCTTGAGTTTGATTTCCCGAACTGTGGTTCGCACAAAGTTTACTCTATGGCACACGACGAAGTGCGTTCAATGCAAGAGTTTATTCCGGCAAAACGTATCGAGTTCTGGATGGGTTTTGGTGACCGTTACCTAAACTATTTCAATGTAATGCGTGATATCGGCCTGCTAAGCCCTGATCCGCTCACACTCCACGACGGTACCGTGGTTCAGCCGTTACACGTTCTTAAAGCACTGCTTCCAGACCCAACGTCTCTTGCGCCGGGTTATACAGGCTTAACGTGTATTGGTACTTGGGTTCAAGGTAAGAAAGACGGCAAGGAGCGCAGCGTATTTATCTACAACAACGCTGACCATGAAGTGGCATATGAAGACGTTGAGCACCAAGCGATCTCTTACACCACTGGTGTTCCTGCGATCACGGCGGCACTACAATTTTTCCGCGGCAAGTGGGCAGACAAAGGCGTGTTCAACATGGAACAGCTAGACCCAGATCCGTTCTTAGAAACGATGCCTGCTATCGGTCTGGATTGGCATGTACAAGAACTAGATCCGAGCCAACCTGTGATCCACAAGTTGAAATAAGAACGTCACTGCTCTTATTTGAAATCTAAATGTAAGCCGATGCATCTGCGTCGGCTTTGTTCGATTTTATATTTATAGTGCCTTCGTTTACGCGAGGGAGCTTAAGGTATTTAAATGCAACACAACGAACTTAAAACTCCGTACTTCATGATCAATGAAGATAAGTTGATAGAGAACCTAGAGAAAGCCAAACAACTCAAAGAGATCTCTGGCGTAAAGCTTGTTCTGGCGCTGAAATGCTTCTCAACTTGGGGAGTATTTGACATCATCAAGCCATATTTAGATGGCACCACGAGTTCGGGCCCGTTTGAAGTCAAGCTTGGCCATGAAACCTTTGGTGGTGAAACACACGCTTATAGTGTCGGTTACAGTGAAGATGACGTGCGTGAAGTGGCAGACATTTGCGATAAAATGATCTTTAACTCACAGTCTCAACTCGCAGCGCACCGTCACATTGTGGAAGGTAAAGCATCGATTGGCCTTCGTTTGAACCCTGGCGTGAGCTATGCGGGGCAAGATTTAGCCAATCCCGCACGTCAGTTCTCTCGCCTTGGGGTTCAGGCTGATCACATCAAGCCAGAAATTTTCGATGATATAGATGGCGTGATGTTTCACATGAACTGTGAGAACAAAGATGTCGATGCGTTTATTGGCTCGCTCGATTCCATCTCACAGCAGTTTGGTGAGTATTTAGACAAACTTGATTGGGTTAGCATGGGCGGCGGTGTCTTCTTTACTTGGCCTGGATACGATATCAGCAAGCTTGGTTTAGCGCTGAAAGCGTTCTCTGAAAAGCATGGCGTGCAAATGTATCTAGAGCCGGGTGAAGCTATTATTACTAAAACCACTGATCTGGTCGTGACTGTGGTTGATGTGGTTGAAAATGTGAAGAAAACGGCAATTGTTGACTCAGCCACTGAAGCACATCGTTTAGATACTCTGATTTACAATGAGCCGGCTTCGATTCTAGAAGCGTCTGATAATGGTGAACACGAGTACGTTATCGGCTCATGTTCATGTTTGGCGGGTGACCAGTTCTGTGTGGCGAATTTTGATCAGCCATTAGAAATCGGTCAGCGTCTGCACATTCTTGATAGCGCTGGTTACACCATGGTGAAACTAAACTGGTTTAACGGTCTGCGCATGCCGTCGGTTTACTGTGAACGTTCAAGCGGTGAGATTCAAAAGCTTAATGAGTTTGACTACGTTGATTTTAAGCGTTCGTTATCGCAGTGGTCTGTGACATAACGGGATAAAATAACAAGAGAGCGTTCATTTCGCTCTCTTTGTTGTTGCAGTATTCGCCTAGTCGCGGTTTTAGCTTTCAACAATCACTCGGGTATCTTCGCTAAGAGACTCTAATTCGTTAGCGACATCGTTGATGTCAACTTGTTGAGGAATACGAATGGCTAAGCTGGCAGTAAATAGACTCGAGCTGACGCCACCGCCACCTGCGATAAAGACTCGTTGACAGTCCATATCGAGAATACTGATGCCTTGGTCATCAAGGACGTGAGTAATTTCATTAACGATACCAGCCCTGTCGTTAGAATCGACTCTAAGTTGATAGATGGTATCGGCATTGTGACTTGTGGTATCTGAATCGGTAAATTGAACCATCAACTCTGGATGTGAACTAAACGCCTCTTTCACGATATCCATATTGCTTGTCGGCAAATCAACTTTGATCACCGCGGCAACTTGGTCTTCAATAAAGTTAACTTTACTGATAAGCCATTTACCACCATTTTCGTGAGTAATGGTCGCCAATTGTTTAATGGTTGTCGGGGTTGCTCGGCCGACAAAGTTTACGATAAATGTACTGTTCATAGTGGGGCCTCCTAGCGCTGAAGTAGATATTGCAAACCAATCTTTTCAGCGTCGAAAAACGGATTGGTGCCTAACCTCAGTGTAGAAGAGCTCAAAGGCTAAGGTTTGATGTAAATCAACTTTTAAACCTAATGCCTTGTCAGTCTTACCAATATTATACCGCGAGCACAAAAAAGGCGCATCAAGCGCCTTTATTTCACCAAAATCTGTTGTTACGGCGATCAGAAGGTGACCTTCATTTCTACACCGTAGAAAATATCGTCGTAGCTCGCACCCGCATCAAGGGCAAATTTGGCTGCATCTTGATTGCCAAACCAAGGATTGCTGCTGTACTGAAATTCTGCGCTGCCGCCCCAAGCACCACTGACCCAACCGTGAATATGCCCGACAGGGTTCAAGAAGAAGAGTGTGATATCGCCCATGGTTTCCGAGCCCATGACTTCACCACCAGTGTTGACAATGTTTTGCTCGGCTTCGAACATCATTTCACCGACGATCGCACCAAAGAATGGTGTGATAAAGAGATCTTGCCATGAAGGGATCTCAGCAAAGGCTTCTACACCATATTCCCAGAAGAAAGTAGACATGGTGGCAGAGTAGAGGAAGGATTCAAACTCGTTAAACCCGGCATGGCGCGCTGCCGTGTAATACACGCCACCAAAATAGGGGTGCATAACGTAGTTGAGAAAGTGTTCATCGCGATCCCAAACTGGGCCTGCGGTGACGTTGTCTTTCCATTTTGAGCCTAAACCACTTAAGTTACGGTCTTCTTCATCCCATTTAGTGATAGATTCTGGCAGAAGTGTCATCAATCCGACGGTTGCGACGCTCAAACCTAAAATGGTGTAGGTTTGACCTTTTAAATAATCCCAATCCTTCTCCTCAGACATGGTTAAATATTTTGGTAAGCCTGGTGCTTCTAATTTAAACGTGCTCTCAGTTAGACTTAGAGAATAAGGATCGCTGATCTGATACTGATAGGAGTTGTGAAATATGCTGTCAGGTTGCGCTTGATCTACTTGATACGAAAGCTCAATATGTTGATTCGACTGATAAACATTGGCATTGGCGTAAGTGCAAGCTGACAACATTAAAGCGGAAATGCTTTTTTGGAACACGAAAGACTCCATCGTTATTATTTTTTGATGATCAGGTTCACAATTATCCAACAAAGTCAGCATAATGGGAACTTGAAATTGTCCTAAATAAGAAACTGGGTCCATTTTTCACCAAAACGCATGATTATTATCAGTTAAACTCTACAAATATGTGACGATTTCCCACAAAGGATATAACAATGTTAAAGATAGCAATGCTCAGCACTGGGGAAGAGGTCCTTCACGGCGATATTGTTGATACCAACGCTGCCTGGTTGTCGCAACGCTTTTTTGAACATGGCTATAGCATGACCAAACGTTCAACCGTCGGTGATGAAATGGCGGCGTTAATTGAAGAATTATTAATGCTCAGTTTTAACTGTGACATTGTGGTTGTGAACGGTGGACTAGGTCCAACATCAGATGATTTGAGTGCTCAAGCGGCAGCGCTCGCGCTAGACACTGAACTTGTGCTGTTTCCACAGTGGTTAGAGACATTAGAGGAATTTTTTGCTGCTCGCGGCATTGCCATGCCAGAAAGTAATCGCAAGCAAGCAATGTTGCCTAAAGGCTCAATATTGCTAGATAATCCTGTCGGAACGGCATGTGGCTTTAAGCTCACGCTTAACGACTGCGATTTTTATTTTACTCCTGGCGTTCCCAGTGAGTTTAAACTCATGATTGATCAACAAGTGCTGCCTGATATTAAAGCAAGTCACCCTCAAGTGACAGGACAAGATTGCAGCAAGCTTTATACTTTCGGTACGTCAGAATCAGCACTCTCTGACAAACTCGACAAGATCAAACTGCCACCAGGTTATACGCTTGGTTATCGCTCCTACTTACCTTATATCGAAGTAAAGTTGTTCGGTCCCAAAGAGGACTTGGATAATCGCGTCAAACTACTACAAATCATATTTAAACTTATCGAAGAGCATGTAGTGAGCGTCGATGAGTCGATGCAGAAACATGTTGCTTACTTGATCCAAGAGAAGAAAATGTCTATTTCGACCGCAGAACAATCTACGTTTGGTGCGCTTTCTCAGTGGATCCAGTCAAATGCTTTGGCGGCAGAATTTTGTGGTCATGGTTGGGTCTTAGGTGAGCGAATTGCGGTTGGAGAACAAGCGGATGACAAGTTAGCGGCAGCGTTGGCGTTGGTTGGTGCGACTAAGGACAAATGCGGTACCGATGTAGCGATTGTGACGGGGAAGGTTACCGATAATGCGTTCTGCGTTACGCTTGCTGCGCCAGAAGGTGAATGGGGACAAACACTAACCTTGAAGCGAAATTACTCCCGTGATGAGCAAGCATTGGTGATAACCATTGTCGCCGCCGATATGTTGCGCCGTTATTTGAGTAAGAAACCGATGTTTGTCGGTTACAGCTCGTTATCGAGAGTCAAAGAGATGTTCGTGCCTCGTAGCATAATTAGTGAATAAAAATTCAGCTAGGGTAGTGCGCTAAGTTTGTCAAACACTAACCGTTTTGCGTTCTGTAATAAGTGAATGAAAGCTCTTCTTATTACTCATCGAGCGAGATAATTAATTTTTATTCGAATTTCATATAATAGCTAACTGAATGATTTTTCATAGAAGACGTTTTTGTCTTAGATTTGCAACGTGCATTCGTCAGAATAACCTTTAAAATGACAATTCGGTTGCCAATTGCATAAGGAGGTTAGCATGTTAAATCAGTCCAAGATTTTGGTTTGGTATCAAGTGGCTAGCCAAAAAGTTATTTTGGGTGAAGCGCTGAATAATCAGCACCAAGACTTGATTTCGAGATGGCTGCAGGCGCCAGAGGAGCCTCTTGCTACCGATTGCCTAGGGTACCGTCTTTCTTTATATGATGATGATGGCAGAGAGATTGGTGGTAAGTCAGTATCAATGCTGACAGCAGATGAATTTTTATCCGGTGTTCGAGTGCAGATATAAAAAAGGCCAGCGTTTCTGCTGGCCTTTTTTGAATGATTATGCACGTCTTTCTTTGAGCGTATATTTGACATCTTTGACTTCAATGTCAGATTTTGCTCGGCAAATGCACGGCAAAATCTCTTTTTCTTGAGTGTAAGCCATCGCAAAACCAACGTACTCAACTTCTCCAGAAATCAAGGTGCAGCGACAAGCACCACAATGCCCATCGCGACAATTGTATTCTGGCTCCAGCTCTGCCCGCTCTAGAGTTTCTAGAATGGTATTAGACGGGTGGGACTGAATCGTTGTAATTCCGTTAATTTTGATACTGGGCATTACAGTTCGAAATCCTTAAAATCATCGGCGCGAACATCACTGTCGATCTGGCCGACAAGATAAGATGAGATCTCTGCTTCTTGTGGTGCAACTTGGACGTTGTCTGATGATAACCACGCGTTAATCCAAGGAATTGGGTTAGACGTCGCTTCTGGGTAAGCCGTACCTAGGCCAACCGCTTGCATACGAATGTTCGTGATGTATTCAACATACTGGCTCAGAATATCTTTGTTAAGGCCAATCATAGAGCCATCTTTGAATAGGTATTCTGCCCACTCTTTTTCTTGCTCAGCAGCGGCTTTAAATAGATCGAAACACTCTTGCTTACACTCTTCTGCAATCTGAATGAAAGCAAAGTCATCTTGTCCATTACGCAACAAGTTAATCATATGCTGCGTGCCAGTGAGGTGCAGCGCTTCATCGCGAGCGATAAGCTTGATTATTTTAGCATTACCTTCCATCAATTCACGTTCAGCAAAAGCGAATGAACAAGCAAAACTCACATAGAAACGAATGGCTTCAAGTGCGTTGACTGACATCAGACACAGGTAAAGCTTCTTCTTAAGCCCATGCAGTGAAACCGTTACATCTTCACCGTTGATTTGGTGAGTGCCTTCACCATAGCGGTGGTAGTCGTTGGTCAGCTGAATAAGCTCATCGTAATAGCGAGAGATATCGTCAGCACGCTTTAGGATATGCTCGTTCTCAACAATGTCGTCAAACACCACACCCGGATCATTAACAATGTTACGGATAATGTGAGTGTATGAACGCGAATGAATCGTTTCTGAGAACGACCAAGTTTCAATCCAAGTCTCGACTTCAGGCAATGAAACCAATGGCAACAGTGCAACGTTAGGGCTACGGCCTTGGATTGAATCCAACAACGTCTGATATTTCAAGTTCGAGATGAAAATATGCTTTTCATGATCTGGAAGCTTGTTGTAGTCGATGCGATCACTTGAAACGTCGACTTCTTCTGGGCGCCAGAAGAACGAAAGTTGCTTTTCGATCAACTTTTCAAAGATTTCAAATTTTTGTTGGTCGTAACGTGCCACGTTAACGGATTGACCTAAGAACATTGGTTCTTTTAATTGGTCATTTTTATTTCGATTAAAAGTACTGTAAGCCATGATGCCTCAATTCCTTTTATGCCCCTTAATCATAAGGGGCGAATAATTTGTTAAACCTGATAACTGTATAAGGCTATCGATTAGATCTTACAACCGCCGCCTGCACAATCGTCATCTTGTGGTTGTACTGCGTCTTTTTGGTCATCGCTCGCACCATCACGTGTGTTGTGGTAGTAGAGTGTTTTGACACCAAATTTGTACGCAGTCAGCAGATCTTGAAGCAATTTCTTCATTGGAACTTTGCCACTCTCAAAACGAGTTGGGTCATAGTTCGTGTTGGCAGAAATGGCTTGGTCAACGAATTTTTGCATAATGCCGACAAGATGCAAGTAGCCCTCATTTGAACCAATGTTCCACAGCAGCTCATAGTTATTCTTGTATTCAGTGAATTCAGGAACCACTTGCTTAAGAATGCCATCTTTAGATGCTTTAACTGAAACGTAACCACGTGGTGGTTCGATGCCGTTGGTCGCATTTGAAATCTGAGAAGAAGTCTCAGATGGCATAAGCGCCGTTAAGGTAGAGTTACGTAAGCCATGAGTCATTATTTCTTGACGTAAGTTTTCCCAGTCATAGTGCAGCGGCTCATCACACACTAAATCGATATCTTTCTTGTAGGTATCGATAGGCAATAGACCTTTTGCGTAGTTGGTTTCGTCGAACAAAGGACATTTACCTTGTTCTTTAGCCAAGCCAACAGACGCTTTCAACAAGTAGTACTGCATTGCTTCAAATGTACGGTGAGTCAAACCGTTGGCACTACCATCCGAGTACTTAACACCATTTTTCGCTAAGTAGTAGGCGTAGTTAATCACACCCACACCAAGAGTACGACGGTTCATACTTGACTTATAAGCGGCCGGAAGTGGGTAGTCTTGGTAATCAAGTAGGGCATCTAGTGCACGTACAACCAGATCAGCCAACTCTTCAAAATCATCCAGTGACTTAATGGAACCTAAGTTAAACGCTGACAGAGTACATAGCGCGATTTCACCTGAGTCGTCTTCAACGTTCGTCAGTGGCTTAGTTGGTAATGCAATCTCAAGACATAGGTTTGACTGGCGAATAGGCGCAACTTCAGAGTCAAATGGGCTGTGCGTATTACAGTGGTCAACGTTCTGAATATAGATACGACCCGTTGAAGCACGCTCTTGCATTAAGATTGAAAACATCTCAACGGCTTTTACGGTCTCTTTCTTGATAGAAGGATCGTTTTCGTACTTAACGTATAGGCGTTCAAATTCATCTTGGTTTTCGAAGAATGCGTCATACAGACCTGGAACATCCGAAGGTGAGAACAGTGTGATATTACCGCCTTCAACCAAACGTTGGTACATCAGACGGTTCAGCTGTACGCCGTAGTCCATATGACGGACGCGGTTCTCTTCAACGCCACGGTTGTTCTTGAGCACCATTAATGCCTGAGACTCACCATGCCACATTGGGTAGAAAACGGTTGCAGCACCACCACGAACACCACCCTGAGAACAACACTTAACGGCAGTTTGGAAGTACTTGTAGAAAGGAATACAACCAGTATGGAATGCTTCACCGCCACGGATTTCTGATCCTAAGGCGCGGATGCGTCCAGCGTTAATACCGATACCAGCACGCTGAGAAACGTAACGAACAATCGAGCTCGCTGTCGCATTGATCGAATCTAGGCTGTCACCACATTCAATCAGTACACAAGAGCTGAACTGACGAGTAGGGGTACGCACACCAGACATGATCGGCGTTGGTAGCGAGATCTTGAAAGTAGATGTCGCATCGTAGAAACGCTTGATGTAGTCAAGGCGAGTCTCTTTTGGATACTTCGCAAACAAACAAGCGGCAACTAAGATATAAAGGAACTGAGCACTTTCATAAATTTCACCGCTGACACGGTTTTGGACAAAGTACTTACCTTCTAGCTGTTTAACGGCCGCGTAAGAAAAATCGAGATCGCGTCTGTGGTCGATATACGAATCCAACTCATCCAGTTCCGCCTTACTGTAGTCTTCGACAATATGCTTGTCGTACTTGCCCTTATCAATAAGGCGAGTAACGTGATCATACAGCTTTGGTGGCTCATATTGACCATAAGCTTTTTTGCGCAAATGGAAAACCGCTAAGCGTGCTGCAAGATATTGGTAATCTGGCGTTTCTTCCGAGATAAGATCGGCGGCTGATTTGATGATAGTTTCGTGAATATCAGAGGTCGTAATGCCATCATAGAACTGAATGTGAGCGCGTAGTTCTACTTGTGATACAGAGACGTTGTCTAGGCCTTCGGCAGCCCATGTAATCACGCGATGGATCTTGTCGAGATCGATACTTTCTTTGCGTCCGTTACGCTTAGTAACGGTAAGTTGTTGGTTCATTCTGCTTCATTTCCCTAACAAAACTGATTAAAGCCGATTTTATGTGTAATTCTTGTAAAAATCGTTCCGGCTTTGTGATCAAAGTCTATCTATATATTGTAGTACAAACACAACATATAGGGGTGCACTGCGGTGCGGATTACAAGATAGTGCTATCTCGGGTAGTTTTCAAGTTACAGATCTTGGATGACTTGTGGATAACTAACAAAATTAAAAAAAACAGTAAGTGACTACTAACCGATGAGAATAGTGCTGGCAAGATTGCATAAAATTACCGTTTTAGAATCGGTTTATAACTAACCATAAACAAAAAAAAATACCTTGATCTTTAGATAAATTTGAGACCGTTTTTTAGGTTGTTTAAATTGGAATCAAATCGACAAAAATCGGTTAAAAAAGCACTAAAAAAGGCGGTGAGCTTGTGCTACCGCCTGAATCGTCATCACTTAGAGTAATGAGTGATGGTTGGTTAAAATTTCTGGGTATGGACGATGTAATTTACGTCGACATTGTGGCCGAGCTTGTAGCTATCGGTGAGTGGGCTGTAATGCAGCCCAGTGATGCCTGTTTCGGTTAAATCGGTTTGATCGACCATTTTAATTAGTTCAGCAGGGCGAATGAACTTGTCATGGTCATGGGTGCCTTCTGGAACGATCTTTAATAGCTTCTCTGCGCCGACAATAGCGAACAGGTATGACTTAATGTTTCGATTTAAGGTCGAGAAAAACACATGGCCACCAGGTTTTACCAACGCTGCACAAGAGCGAACGACCGAAAGTGGATCTGGAACGTGCTCAAGCATCTCCATACAAGTTACTACGTCGTAGGTACCCGCATTGTGCTGCGCGTGATCTTCGATCGTACTCTGAATGTAAGTCAGTGTTGTGCCTGTTTCTAGTGCATGAAGGCGAGCGACTTCGAGGGGCTCTTTACCCATATCTAAACCTGTCACCTTGGCGCCTTCTTTCGCCATGCTTTCAGCAAGGATACCGCCGCCACAACCTACATCAAGTACCGTTTTGCCAAACAGACCATTACAATTGTCGAGCACATAGTTCAAACGCAGAGGGTTAATTTGATGTAGAGGTTTAAATTCACCCTCTAAATCCCACCAGCGAGAGGCCATATCCTCGAATTTTTTAATTTCATTTGGGTCGACGTTTTGTGATTGGGTCATAACAACTCTGCTAATAAACTGCTTTCCTTAAGATAGGCATTATACCTGACTCGATAAATGAGGCCACTTTTATCCAAATGTGGATAAAATGTAGCCACTTATCAGCAGCATATAGTCCAAATGTGCATTTTGTCGGCGTTTGATTCACAACCAATCTCACAACCTTGTAAAAGGAGAGGGAAAGTGATGCCGAACAAATGAATTCTATGTTATATTTTTGCACCTTAAGCGTATTGTACATACGATCTATAGAATAGAGGGATAATGGCTCTATGAGCGATCTAGCGAAAGAGATCACGCCCGTAAACATTGAAGATGAGCTGAAAAGTTCGTACTTAGACTATGCGATGTCAGTTATCGTTGGTCGAGCTCTTCCAGATGTGCGTGATGGCCTAAAGCCAGTGCATCGCCGCGTATTATTTGCGATGAATGTGCTAGGTAATGATTGGAACAAACCATATAAAAAATCTGCCCGTGTTGTTGGCGATGTAATCGGTAAATATCACCCACATGGTGATAGCGCAGTGTACGACACTATCGTACGTATGGCTCAACCGTTTTCACTTCGTTACATGCTAGTCGACGGTCAAGGTAACTTCGGTTCGATCGATGGTGACTCAGCGGCGGCAATGCGTTATACCGAAGTTCGTATGGCGAAAATCGCCCACGAGCTTTTAGCTGATTTAGACAAAGATACTGTTGATTATGTACCTAACTATGATGGTACAGAACAAATTCCAGCAGTTCTGCCAACAAAAATTCCTAACCTATTGGTCAACGGTTCCTCTGGTATCGCAGTAGGTATGGCAACCAACATCCCACCTCATAACTTAACTGAAGTTATCGATGGTTGCCTTGCATATATCAATAATGAAGAGATCACTATTGATGAGCTAATGGACTATATACCTGGTCCAGATTTCCCGACCGCAGCGCTAATCAGTGGCCGTAAAGGCATCATTGACGCTTATAAAACAGGTCGCGGTAAAGTCTACATGCGTTCGAAAGCGGATATCGAAGTAGAAAAGAATGGTAGAGAAACTATCATTGTCAGCGAGATCCCTTATCAGGTAAACAAAGCTCGCTTGATTGAGAAAATCGCTGAGCTTGTAAAAGATAAGAAAGTTGAAGGTATCAGTGCACTGCGCGATGAGTCAGACAAAGATGGCATGCGTATTGTTATTGAGTGTAAGCGTGATGCAGTTGGCGAAGTGGTACTAAACAACCTGTACGCCAATACTCAGCTCCAAACGACTTTCGGCATCAACATGGTGGCATTGAACAATGGTCAGCCACAACTTTTCAATCTAAAAGACATGTTGAAGTGTTTCGTTGACCACCGTCGTGAAGTGGTGACTCGACGCACTATTTTCGAATTGAAGAAAGCACGTGACCGTGCTCATATCTTAGAAGCTTTAGCTCTCGCTCTCGCGAATATCGATGACATTATCGAATTAATTCGCAGCGCATCAACTCCAGCGGAAGCCAAAGCTGGCCTAATCGCCCGTGGTTGGGATCTCGGTAATGTTGCTGAAATGCTGGAACGTGCAGGTACTGATGCTGCCCGTCCAGATTGGTTGGAAGACCAATATGGCATTCGTGACGGACAGTACTTCTTAACCGAACAGCAAGCACAAGCGATTCTTGATCTTCGTCTACATAAGCTAACAGGCTTAGAACATGGCAAGATTCTCGATGAATACAAAGCACTGCTTGATGAAATTGCAGAGCTAATGTACATCTTGGCAAACACCGAGCGTTTGATGGAAGTGATCCGTGAAGAGCTTGAGCTAGTGCGTGAGAACTATGGTGATGTTCGCCGTACAGAGATCACAGCCGCTAGTCATGATATCGACATGGAAGAGCTGATTGCACGTGAAGATGTGGTAGTGACTCTATCGCATGGTGGCTATGTTAAATATCAAGTACTGAGCGACTACGAGTCACAACGTCGTGGTGGTAAAGGTAAGAGCGCAACTAAGATGAAGGACGAAGACCATATTGAGCGTCTTCTAGTGGCGAATACCCACGATAACATCCTATGTTTCTCTACTCGTGGTAAGACCTACCGTCTGAAAGTGTACCAACTACCATTTGCTAGCCGTACCGCGCGTGGTAAGCCGATTGTTAATATTCTTCCACTTGAGGATGGCGAGCGTATCACGGCGATCCTGCGTGTTGATGAGTTCTCAGAAGATAAATTTATCTTTATGGCAACGGGTGATGGTACGGTGAAGAAAACGCCGCTCAACCAGTTTGCCAACGTACGTTCAAACGGTTTGATTGCGGTTAACTTACGTGATGATGATTCACTGATTGGTGTGGATATCACCAATGGTGAAAACGAAATTATGCTGTTCTCTAAGGCGGGTAAAGTGGTTCGCTTTAAAGAGGCAGAAGAGACACCTGTACTTGATGAAAATGGCAATCCAGTTCTTGATGAGAACGGTCAACCAGAAGTGAAGTTTAAAGGGGTTCGCCCAATGGGTCGTACTGCCTCTGGTGTCCGTGGTATGAAGTTGGCTAATGATGATCAAGTCGTATCACTGATTGTTCCATCGAATGATGGTGATATTCTTACGGTGACAGAAAACGGCTACGGTAAACGTACGACGCTTAATGAGTACCCTACCAAAGGTCGTGGTACTCAGGGTGTTGTATCGATCAAAGTTTCCGAGCGAAATGGTCCGGTTGTTGGTGCGGTTCAAGTCGTAGAAGGCGACGAGATGATGATGATCACCGACGCCGGTACTCTGGTACGCACACGTGTCGCTGAAGTTAGTCAAGTTGGCCGTAATACTCAAGGGGTTACCTTGATCCGTACTGCTGAAGACGAATCTGTGGTCGGTTTGCAACGTATTGAAGAAATTGATGAAGCTGAACTGTTGCAAGATGAAGACAATGCAAGTGCTGAAGAGGCAAGCGTTGACACATCGGCAGAGGCTCCAAGCGATAGCGATGATACTCAAGAGTAATTAAATTTCGTTACTTTGTTCGAACAAATGCCAGACTTTATGTCTGGCATTTTTTTTGTTTTTACTCGCATTATATCTACAAAAACATGCACTTTGGCGTACATCATATACAGTTATAGGAGTGTCTGTTTAAGTTCAAAGCTTAACCAAAGCGATGATATCTAGCGTGGATGTCGAGAACAAGCTCGAAACTAAGAGGGGTAGTCAGTGACAGCTGAACAAATGAATAAGTTTGCTCGGTCAGTACTTATCGCCTTCTTTTTTATATCTGTTTACCTGATCTCGGACACTCTAATCTCTGAGCATAAAATGCTACGTTGGATATATCTGTTGTTTCCGATCGCGCTTATTGTGTGTTTCTTTAGTGCTAACCGAAAAGTGAGAGCCTATTTATCTACGTTGTCACTCCTTATTCTGTTTATCGGTGGACTCTTCGAACCGCTAGATTTTGATGTAATTGAAGAGAGCTTTATCCTGCTGCCTCTTTGTTATGTTTTCTTGTTTCCAGGTGCGTTATGGCCGATTGCGGTTGCGATTGGGTTAGTCATAACTTATTGGTTCAACCTACCGGCTGAGAAATTTGGTGAATTTGTCGAAGATGCAATCGAGTTGGTTTTCATCGCATCATTTGCGACTGTGATGACTTATTATTATCAAAAGTCACAACGCCAGTCTCTGCGTTACAAAAAAGCCAGTTTGACAGACCACCTCACCAACTTACCCAATCGTAAATCCTTCTTTAATACCACCGCTGATTTACTGGCCGATGAGCAGAACGATCATGCGGTAATACAGTTAGGGTTGGATAACCTCAAGGCAGTGAATGACAATCTAGGTTACGGCTATGGCGATGAATTACTCAAACAGTTTTCGACCCATGTACAAAGCATTGTAGGAGAATTTGGCACAGTATTTAGACTTGGCGGAGATGAATTGGTCGTGTTGGTCTCGTTTGCTACAGGAGATAGACAGCCGTTGCAGCAGGTCATCGATAGGCTCGTTCAGCACTATGATACTGTCTGCCAAGTTTTTAATACTTCGCATAGTTTACTTTTTAGCGGGGGAGTAGCGTTACTCAGTGATGCACATAACAATATTAATGTTTGGGGCAAGAATGTTGATGCCGCGGTGGCCCGCGCCAAGAGCAGCGATAATGAAATAATGCGCTGGTATGACGAAGAGCTGATGAATGACACTATTCGTGATCATCAGATTGAAGTTGAATTAAAAGGCGCAATTGATAACCAACAACTGAAGTTGGTCTATCAACCTAAAGTCGACACTCGAAGCAATTCGATCGTTGGGGCCGAAGCGCTGCTGCGTTGGCATCATCCAGATCTAGGTGTTGTCTCTCCTTTAGACTTTATTTCTGTTGCTGAAAAAACAGCGCAGATTATTCCCATTGGGCGCTGGGTACTTGATCAGGCCATTCAGCAAGCAAAAGAGTGGCAAGAGATAGGCAAGCCAATCTGTGTTTCTGTCAATGTTTCCAGTGTTCAATTTACCCATGATGACATTTATCCTTTCATCGAAGGTTTGTTGGTTAAACATGAACTTGCCCCTCAACAGCTTCAAATAGAAATTACTGAAACGGCGATGATGGATAAACACACTCGGGTAGCGAAAACTTGTGACAAATTGCAACGATTAGGCGTCAGTATTGCGATTGATGACTTTGGTGTCGCGTATTCATCACTCAATTACCTTAAACGGTTACCTATTGATGTGATAAAAATCGACAAGTCTTTTATTGATCACTGTGTTACAGAGAGAACGGATCATATGATAGTCCGCACTATTATTCAGATCGGGCACAACTTAAATAAGGGTGTCATTGCTGAAGGAGTCGAAAATATAAAGCAGTGCGAGTTGTTAAAAAGTGAGCAGTGTTATCTGATCCAAGGCTATGTGTATTCTAGACCAGTCTATTGTCGCGAGTTTACCCACTTGCTCCTTTCTCAAAGTTGATGGCTCATTTCGTGATTGAAAAAAAAAGGCCGCAACTGCGGCCACATAACAGGAAGTAATGGATAACGCCAAGAGACAGAGGTTACGGTCTGTTGAACGTTTAATACTCAGTGTAGTCGATTAACACTGTTTAGCGATTTTTATGCATTAATTTATCAATAATAGGGATAATTAGTCGCATATTTGTCGATTTTTGTTTCGCTGTATATTCCGTTTTTGTCTTTAATTTTAGTTGTAAATGTTGTAATTGTTGCCTCGGTGTTTACTAATTTGCTGTTATCTTTGATTTCTGCGTTTTATTTGACTAAAAATGAATTCATCAATTGATCGGTGGCAATGAAGTGCCAATTAGTTGCTAAAGTATGAGATGTGGCTCACATTCGATCTGCCTATTGATGCCAAATCAGCGTAAAATCCCCCCTTCGAAAAACGGTATCTCCGGAAATGAAAATGGATAATAAACTCGGATTAAGCTCTTTAACCGCCATCGTGATTGGCTCGATGATCGGTGCGGGGGTATTTAGCTTACCGCAAAATATGGCATCCGTGGCAAGCCCAGCCGCCGTCATGATTGGTTGGACGATCACAGGGGTAGGGATGATCTTCCTTGCGCTTTCATTTCAAAAACTTGCATTTCATCGACCTCACGTTGATAGCGGTGTTTTTGGGTATGCCAAAGAAGGTTTTGGCGACTTTGTAGGCTTTTGTTCTGCGTGGGGTTATTGGTTGAGTGCGATGTTAGCCAATGTCTCTTACTTAGTGATTGTATTTAGTACCTTAGGAATGTTATTCGATACGCCTGACAATGTAATATTTGGTCAAGGTAATACGCTAGTTTCGGTCGTTGGTGCATCGTGCTTATTGTGGCTAGTGCATGCTTTAGTATTACGCGGTGTACAAACGGCGGCGTTAATTAATATGGTCACCACTTACGCAAAGTTAGTTCCTCTAATAATTTTTATTATTTGTGCAATGTTTGCCTTTAGTTGGAATACCTTCACCTTTGATTTTACCGGTGTTCATTTTGGTGAAGAGTACGATCTGCTCGAGCAGGTGAAAAGTACTATGCTTATCACCGTCTGGGTATTTATTGGTATCGAAGGGGCAGTCGTTGTCTCAAGCCGAGCTAGAAATCGAAAAGATATTGGTCGAGCGACAATTTTGGGGCTGCTCACGGCACTGGCGATTTATATCTTCGTGACTTTGTTGTCTATGGGGGTTGTTAAGCCAGTGGAATTAGCCACTTATCAAAATCCATCGATGGCCAAAGTATTAACGTTGATTCTCGGCCCTTGGGGGCAATACATTATCAGTGTTGGGCTGTTGATTTCAGTATGTGGTGCGTTTCTCAGTTGGACAGTTCTGGCATCCGAAGCGCCGTACTTGTGTGCTAAAGAGAAAATGTTCCCGAAGAAATATGCGCAGTTAAACAAGGCTGGTAGCCCAGTGAAACCGCTAACCTTAACCAATATATGGATACAGGTTTCGCTGATTTTTGTCATGTTCGCTGGCAGTACTTATGATACTTTGTTGATCATCGCTTCAGAAATGATTTTAGTGCCTTACTTCCTTGTTGGGGCATTTGTATTGAAAATCGCCATCACTGAGAAAAACAGAGGTAGCTTGCTGTTGGTTGGACTTGGTGCGAGCGTATATGGTTTATGGCTACTGTATGCTTCTGGTCTTAACTACCTGCTGTTATCAGCATTGCTCTACTTGCCGGGTCTCTATTTCTACATTCAAGCTAAACGAGAGCAAGGTATCCATCCATTTAAAGGAAGAGAAAGGCTTGGCGCTGGTGTATTGGGTTTCACCGCAATGTTGGCGGTTGGCATGATATGGAGCGGTAGTCTGAACTTAGCATTGTAAATAAAAGCCCCAGTAAATATTTGCTGGGGCTTTTTTCTAGTCCAAATCAGGACGTTACCTCTCACTAGTTTGCCCATCTACACCACGTTGATATTCATCATCATTCACTTTTTATATGGCATGTTTTCTCTTAGTGAGCAAAAGCTTGCTTGAGTGAGGTAGAAAACTGCTTGATTACACTCTGAGCTTCACTTTAAGGTGCTGATATATAATAATATTAAGTTGGTATTAAGTTTGCTTCTATTGTGCCTCGATAGTTTCTATCAACGGTTAAAGACAAAAGGAAGCCCCGATGCCAACGCTCAACTTCAATATCCGAATCGATGGATTAGCACCAGATACATTAAGGGTGATTGAATATTCTGGATGGGACACTTTTTCACGCCAATCTTTACCTGTTGAGCATGCATGTAATGGTTACCGCTATGAGTTTCAACTTGCGAGTCGTCAGCACACCATTACGCCTCAACAAGTGGTTGATAAAAACGTTCAGTTTGAAGTGGTTCGTGATGGTGTTGTTGTGCAGCGGCTGCATGGTGTAGTGCGTAACTTTGGTAAAGGTGACACAGGTCATCGTCATACTTTCTACACCCTCAGTGTTGTTCCAGCAATTGAACGTCTGTCATTACGCCATAATTCCCGTCTCTTTCAGTACAAAACTGTCCCTGAAATTGTTTCTATCTTGCTGCAAGAGATGAACATCAATGACTATGCATTTGTGCTAAAAAACGATCATTTGCAAAGAGAGTTTTGTGTTCAATATCGAGAGTCTGATTTAGATTTTGCCCATCGTTTGCTCGCAGAAGAGGGGATTATTTATCATATTGTGCATGACAGTGATAAACATACCGTGGTGTTCAGTGACGCCAATGACAGTTTGGTGAAACTTGGCCAGCCGGTACCGTACAACAACCTAAGTGGTGGCGGAGTTGTAGGCGCGCCTTATATCAACACTTTTGCAACCCATCATACAGCGCAAGTCAGCCATGCCGAGATTCAAGATTACAGTTTTAAAAAACCGGCTTATTCATTCGCACAGAGCGTTCAGGGTACAGAAATGGCGTATCAAATTGAAAATCGCTACGAGCACTTTGATGCGCCAGGCCGGTTTAAATGCGATGACGCAGGCAAGACCATCACCCAAGCACGGCTTGATTATCTAAGGCGAGACGCTCGCTTAGCGACAGGAATAAGCAATCAACCATCACTTTCAGCAGGAGTGAAGTTTGAACTTCAAGAGCACAGTGATACTAGCTTGAATCGAGAATGGGTAGTGGTAGCGACGCAACATATTGGCAAACAACCGCAAGCGCTAGAAGAAGAGGGGGGCAGCGGGGCAACCACCTATCACAACGAATTTAAACTTGTTCCTAGTGACGTTATTTGGCAAGCAGAGCCTATGACGAAACCTCAGGTTGATGGCCCTATGATTGCAACCGTCGTTGGCCCGGAAGGTGAAGAGATATATTGCGATGAATTTGGTCGTGTCAAAGTTCATTTTCATTGGGACAGATACTCAAATGGCGATCAACACAGTTCATGTTGGGTTCGAGTCTCTCAAGGTTGGGCGGGGCATCAATATGGCATGGTCGCGATCCCGCGCGTTGGTCATGAAGTGATCGTCACCTTTCTCAATGGTGACCCAGATCAACCAATTATCACAGGTCGAACTTATCATGCGACCAATGTAACGCCGTACCCTTTACCCGACCATAAAACCAAAACAGTGATTCGCAGCGAGTCTTATCAAGGCGAGGGTTTTAATGAGCTGAGCTTTGAAGATCAATCTGGCCTAGAGCGTGTTTATCTACATGCCCAGAAAGATATTGAAGTTGAAGTGAAGAACGATCACACAACAGAAGTGCATAACGATAAACATCTGACGGTTGAAAATGATCAATTCAGCCTGACAAAGAACAATCGTCACCTAACGATAAATGGTGAACGACGAGAACAAGTCAGCGCCGACAAAACCATCAATATCGGTGAGTCATTACAACAAAAGGTCAAGCGCAAAACGGCGATAGACAGCTCTGATGAAGTTCATCTTAAAGCGGGCAATAAAATTGTTCTTGATGCAGGCAGCGCAATCACAATAAAAGCTGGTGGTAGCTTTGTTACAGTGGATGCTGGAGGCGTACACCTTGTCGGATCAGCGATCAACCTTAACTCCGGCGGCAGCGCAGGTGGTGGTTCTGGTTATGCCGGTGTTGCTGCTGTACTACCAATGGGGCTAGAGGCGTTGGCTGCGCCGGAGGAGTTGGAGCCGTTACACGTCTCTTCAACAAAAGAGTCCATGAGTCCGTTATTGAAGAGTCGTCAGATAGAAGCGCTCAAGAGTGCGGAGCCAGTATGTGAAGTTTGTGAAGAGATTGACAATAATGATTAGTCTTAATGAAGCTTTCATAGATTCTGGGTTCAGTTTCGATCTGTCTAAAGGTGAGCGCTTATATTTGATTGTTGATGGCGCACAAATTGAGGGATTAGCTAGAACGCTTTACGCCTTAAATGGCCCTATAAACGTAGAACCAATTTATATGATGCCTCCTCACGATCAGCTTCTAGAAGTATCTCCGTATATTGTGCACGCAACAAAGGCAATCCAGGACTGGTTCCTTGCTCAAAATAAACCTATGTCAGGGTATTTCGTCGCTTCCGCTAAATCTCTAGAAATTATCTGTGAAAACTATAGAAACTTCATTATTGCAGAATCACCGTACGGAAGTCAGCTTTACATAAAAATGGCAAACTCTGAATGTGCTTGGGTTTTTTACTCGACTCACACTCCGCAATTTTGGAATGACATATCTCAGGTTTGGATTCCAACTCGTAAAGGCTGGCAGTCCGCCATCTGTCCAGACCTAAACCGTAATAGAGATAAGTTGAAGATTTCTGACGAGCAATGGTCCTTATTAGGGAAAGTCTCTTGGGATACAACCGTTATTAAGTTAAAAGATCACGTGCTGAAATGGTTCCCATTATTGCTAGATGGAAACGTAGAAAGTTTATCATGGGTAGAGACGTATGCATTGAGTGCATACAAACAAGGCTTTACCTCGGAGCGCGATCTTATGATGTACATGAACATTATAGGGTTTTTAGGAGAGGATAAATTTTTGGATGAAAGGCTATATCCGGATATACATGATTTGATTCTCAACGCGTCTCAGCAAACCCCTTCTCAGCGAGTAGAGAAAGCCGCAAATCT
This sequence comes from Vibrio sp. NH-UV-68, assembly GCF_042940635.1. Lineage (NCBI taxonomy): Bacteria > Pseudomonadati > Pseudomonadota > Gammaproteobacteria > Vibrionales > Vibrionaceae > Vibrio > Vibrio sp. NH-UV-68. The sequence goes on along the minus strand of NZ_CP134975.1, from coordinate 1,695,805 downwards.
AGCCCAAGCCTATTCAAACCATAATAACAATCAGGAGAAACAAGTATGAGCACCCCAAATGACGACGCCAGAACTGGTCAGACAAAAGATGCTCAAGACCCCGCGGGTACTTGTCCTCTGAAAAAAAGTAAAATACAGCTAGTTCCACTTAGGTATGGATTAGTCGAAAAATTGTCCGTCAAAGAACACACAAAAGTACCTTTCGAGACCTTTGCTAAACCTTTAGGAATTAGGTTACTTCGTGATGGTTGGATCTATGTATTGGTAAGCGACAATAACCAATGGATTCTTCATGAGTATCGAGTAGAAGCGGGATTAATAACAAAACTACTATGGCAAGACTCTGAAGTAAGCAGTGACGAGCGAACAACATCTGTCGGAGAAGCAAACTTAATCTTCAAAAGGTGTAGTGTTATTTATTGCTCCTATTCTGAGCTTCAATGGACGGCAAAAAAATGCTCTCAGGTAATTGGATCTGATAAAGATAGATTGCGTTTTATGCAAAAGGTAAACCTATCGAGCTTTGATGCAATTAATGGTGGGACAAATCTACTTACTCCAAAGCAAGCCTCGGAACTTATTGCCGAATGTTCAGAGAAATCAGCTGATTCAGCCAGTAATCTAGAATATCAACCTTATGAATGGGAACACAAACCAATCTTCCAACCTACTGATTTCACGAATCTAAATAGCGAAATTCTTACTGAGTACCAAGAAGACCATCTTTACTTAGTCTTCAATGATGATATTGGCGTTTTAAGAGATCTAGCAAGCTATCAAGGGTTAGTTGCTAAGTCTTTGGAAGAGTGGCAGTCAAATGAAACACAGTATCAAAAATATGTAGAAGGCTGCTATATTGAGACACAATTGCAGATTTCGCCTGAAAAAGTCGATGCTCTAGCTGCGATGCTTGGGAATGAAAAGTTTAGTAGTGAACTTAACCCAAGCCAGAAAGAAAGCGTTGTAGCTTGGGTAAAAGAGTACGACGACAAATACCATGATTTTAGTCGACCTTCTGTTGGAGAGAAATATCGACAAATGGAGCAAGCCCTTGGACATGAAAAAATGGATACATATAAAGATCTGATCCATGACATCCAAGAACAGTTTGCCAACGATCTGCATGGAGTCTCAACGTTGAAAATTTGGAATGGTTCGCATGGAAAACAAGGAATTAAAGATGTAATCAATCAAAGTGAGATGGAACAATTTCTCGTACAAGAAAGAGAAAAACTGGCCTATTGGGATGAAAGACTTAACACCATTTCTAAAGACCGTATAGAATTGTTCAGTCGCTTCTACTTCGCAGCTTGGTACTATGATGCTAGTACCAGTACTCAGTTAGAAGAACTCTTAGCAGCTGAGTACAGTTGTATTCAGGATATATGTTGGAACGACGCAGCTAGTCAATTAGTTGCTAAAAAGTTAGAAAAGATGCCTTGGGTTGCGACCTATCGAGCGCTATTTACGCTTTCCGTTGATGAATACGACAAACTAACAGAAGCCATTAGCAAAAAAATATCAGAAGCAAGGTTCATAGCTGAATACAAAAATAATCTTACCGAACTAAATAGTGTCGGCACGGAGCTCAATAACATTATCAATGAGCAGTTCAGGCCTCATGAAACAATTCAAACAAACGACAGTTTAAATAGTTTCTCTCAACTTATTGACTCAACATACACCCCAGCCAATACCATTGGATTAACAAGTACAGTTGAAGCTTTCTTTCAAAAAGTAAATAGCGTTCAGGAGTTTAACCCCTCAGACGTTTTACGCAATTACACCGGAGCTGCATGGTTGGGCGTACTGCAAGCCTATAAAAATACTGACATAACTCTTGGCTTTGCAAGTGAGCAAGAGATGCATAAGTTCAATAACCTCACTGAGCGGGCAACTCAAATCCGCAAAGAAAACACCGTTTTAAAAAACTCTATACGCCAAGTGTGGGCTGAACATAGGAAAAAAGGGCGCTCAGGCAAGCCTGATGTAACAGCACTTACCGAGAGTCACAAAGCCAATCAGGTTAAACTATCCGAGCTTGAGATTAGCATCCATAATGCAATGTCTCCTTTTGGGGAGGGCTCAGAAAAAGCTGGCTTCTATATAAAAGGCCTTACAGAAGCTCAGAAACTGGATGTTAAAGCAATGGCTTCAGATTATCGCTCAGAGCGCCGAACTAGAGCTTGGAGCAAACTTAGAGCTTGGGACGGATTGGGCGCTCTTATTTCAGCCTTTGCAGTGTACAATGCAGTTAATGCATATAAGACGCAGTTTTCATCATCTACACCAAGTATAAACAAAACATTGTTAGTGAAAGAAACTACTACTGCACTAAGTGCTGTTTTTGGTTTTGCCCAAGGACTAAGAGAAGGATACGATAAAGCCGCTCTTCAGCGTGTCAATCACGTTAACTCAAAATTAGCGTATGGAGCAATTCTAGGACGCTGGAGTGCAACGCTTGGTAGTATGGCATACTTTTTTGGATTATTAGCATCTGCATCCAAAACATATCAATCGGTTACCCAACTTACAACTTCAATTAAAAAAGGAGATATTGCGAATATAGCAAAGCACGGTACCGATGTTGTAGGTGAAACGACTATGACCTTAGTAAACGGAGCTGGCTTTGTGCGAACTACTCAAGTAGGTTGGATGGTATTGAATACAGAAAAGGCAGCAAGAGCCGTTGTTTGGGCTAGCAATAGTAGCCGTCTTTTATCTATTGGTATAAGAGTTAATATGATCGGCTTGGTTGTGTCTGCAATTCAACTTGGAGTGACCGCAGGGTACAATTATTTTAGCTTATCTGACTATATGCAATGGTTTAGGGATAGCTTATGGGGAGATTCCCCAAAAAATAACTCTTTAAAAACCAGTAATGAAAAACTTGCCAAGATTAGCTCTAAACCAACCATGTCAATTCAACAACTCCCGGCAGGAAACGCTCTTTCATTGATAATGCCTGGCATTACCATTAACGAACTTGATGATGCTGGTATCGAAATTGCGGTTTATTGGCTTGTGGATCATCAAAAAAATAACTGGCAACCTTGGACTGAAGCAGCAGGTCAACAATGGGTTTGTTTAAGCTCACCAGAGGATCCACTTGAGATCGGACTTCCAATATTTATACAAGAAGCAAATGCCCATCATGGAATCGGCGTAGAGTTACATTATTTACCAACAGCCGATTCCTCAGAAAAAAGTGTAGTGCGATATCAAACCACAAGTTTAAACCGACTTGGGCTTTTGAGTGAGGTAAGTATGCTAAAAGTAAGGACCATTGCACAAGGCAACCTATTACCGCTAACGACGAATCAACTGAAACTACAAGGCGTATAACGTGGCAAAAGATCAAAGTGTGGAACAGGATTTTAACTTAAATGACCAACGCCCTCTTGCGGGAGAAGTACGCACTTATCCTCTGGGAGAGGCATTATTCTTTTCACCAAAACCGTTGCCTTCTGCAAGAATTATTTCTGGTGGCTTAGGTGAATCAAATCAAATAGTGGTCATCAACGATACCTATATGGACATCGGACAATCGAATCACGGTAAAGCCTTTCAAGTTCAATTAATAATGTTTTGTGTGATGCTGGGGGTAATAGTCGTTGCATTGATATTTTTGGCTAGCGCATATGCGACGCAAGACAGGTTAGGGGGCTTTTTTGAGGCTTTATTGTTGGGACTTCGTGATGAAGGGGTTGTAATTGGTACGATTCTGCTGATTCCCCTATTCATTGGTTGGTACACCATAATCAATTCTTCTTTAAAAAAAGCACGTCAGAAGCCTATTCGTTTTAATCGACAGCGCCGAGAGGTTTGTTATTTCGAGGAAGGAAGTCAAACTCCAACCATTGTTCCTTGGGAAGAAACCGTTTCATGGGTGTCCATGTATAAAGGCTTTACTGGCAATGCTATTGTTTCAAATGTCACATTCGGAATTGCCTTACCGGATTCAACGGGTAAAGATTATTGGATGTTTAAAAGACCCGTAGGGATTATGGAAGAAGGACAACGCTCGTGGGAGATTATCCGCTGCTATATGGAAGAAGAGCCCGAGTTTTGGGCTCAAAAAGCGGGAGATGAAAGTCGACAAACATTCGATGAAAATCGCCGCCAGATAAAGCAGAAGTTCAAAAACGGGCCTAAGCCTTTATTTGCGATGAGTATGTCGGATCCCACTGCCTCGTATTTCAATATGTTTGGTTACTATGCGTTTAATATTTTATGCCTTTGGAAATTACCTTACTTGGTTTCAGAGTGGGACAGCAAAATATCCATGGCAAAGTTTCCAAGCGAGATCGATGAGTGGTCTAAGCCCTTGCCGAAAGAAGAATGGGCTAAACCAAGTGATGTGTTAAGGAAACAGAAAGACGCTGCGATTAAGCATTACAAATCTGGTGGGAATCTAACCAATCTAAAGTTGTTGAACGCATAGTAGATATAGAGAATAAGCCGCTTATTGAAGCGGCTTTGTACACACTAAACCAAATACCCACCACTCAACGCACGTCACTAAAGAAACCAGTGAATTTGTCGATATCATTCTTAGTATGTTAGATTTATTTGATCAATTATCGGTTCACGCGTAACCGACTATACTTAAGGATAAGCTGTAGCCATGTGTTACGAGGAGTACGACCATGAGCGACATTGAACAGAAGCGTCAATATTACCGGTTGAAATACCCCAAGCGGGCTAGGCCATATGTGCGCTTTGCTGATGAGATGTTTCAAGTGACCGAAGTATCTGAGGGCGGGATACGAATGGTCTTGAATAATTTTACCTCTATGTACAAAGGGTTAACTATGAAAGGCGTACTCAACTTGCATGGTGACCATAGTATTCCCATCGAAGGTGCCGTGCTCCGTTTTGACAACGATGAAGTCGTACTGCAATTGCGTAAAGGGCCGACATTCAAGATTATGGTCGACCAACAGCGCCACATCAGACAAAAGTACCCCTCTTTTTTTGAACGTTTACGCGGGACGGCGGCTTAAGAAAAATTCCACAAAGCCGCACAATTAATCATACTCATCTCTCAAGAGCAGAAACCCGGAAAGGATTTCTGCTTTTTTTACACTTTTTCCAATCTCGTCAACGCGTTATGCTACCTGTATCGAAGATAGATGTAGGAATTCGAGATGTCTGAGTTAGAAAAAATGATGGCAGGCGAACCCTTTGATGGTGCCTCGCACGAAGTTGATCAGATCAGAACACAAGCCGCCAAGACTTTACAGCAACTGAATTTGTGTCTGGAAACAGAGCAAAGACACCAACTACTCACTGCACTGCTTGGGAAGATAGGCAATAGTATGGTCCAGCCACCGTTTCAATGTGAATTTGGCAAAACCATTGAAATAGGCGACAGCACGTTCATCAACATGAATGTCGTGATGTTAGACGGTGCGAAGATCACCATTGGCAACCATGTGTTAATTGGCCCTAGCGTACAGTTCTATACTGCTGGTCACTCTCTGGATTATCGAAGCCGTCGTTTATGGGAAACCTTTTGTTTACCTATCACGGTTGAAAACGATGTTTGGATCGGAGGTAATTCTGTTATCAATCAAGGTGTTACAATTGGTGCGCGTTCGGTGATTGCTGCTAATTCGGTCGTCAATAGTGATGTACCCTCAGACTGTTTGTATGGTGGGACGCCAGCCAGGCTCATCCGCCGACTTGATGATAAAACGCCGCTTTAGTAAACCACTTAGTAAACAATCCATACCTGCTCATAAATACGTCAAATCGACTGAAATTGGTCGCCGAATATTCATTCGGCGACAGAGTAATGACGTCAAAAAATAAACATAATAACAATAAGTTATCTTGACCCAATCGTCCTATATTATTGCGTGCATATTCAGCTATTTGATTATAAAATTCGCGCCCTGTCTGTTCCTATTATCAATAAGAAACTCTATGAAACTCACTCTTAAGCAAAAACTCATCGGCTCAAGCCTGTTGGCTGTGGTGTTGATGGCAAGCGCGTTGACTTGGCTGTCTGCTGATCAGCTAAAAAAACAAACTCAAAATGGCGTTCACGCACGAGCAGAAAGCCTAGCGAATGCAGCTTCTGCAGGTATCTCAGATTGGATCTCGATTCGTGAAGATATTGCCTCTGCATTTAATGACTACAGCCAAGAAGTGAACGTTGTTCCTTTTTTGCAGCAAGCACGCAATGCTGGTGGTTTTGACGATATATTTCTTGGTACACCAGAGGGCGGTATGTACCGTTCTCATCCGGAGCGTAACCGTGCCGACTACGATCCTCGTGTGCGTCCTTGGTATATAGATGCGAACAACGCAGGTAAGCAAATTATTACCACGGCGTATAAAGATGCAATCACTAACGCGTTGTTGGTCACCATTGCCGAGCCTATTCGTAGTAATGGTAAATTTGTTGGTGTCGTTGGTGCAGATGTACTGATTGACCAACTCGTCAACGATGTTATCAATCTTGATGCGGGCAAAAATGCTTACGCAATGCTAATTGATACTCAAGATGGTACTTTCCTTGCGCACCCTGATAATGCGTTATCGCTTAAGCCGGTCACAACGTTATCGAAGCAGTTTACGCTTCGCGCGATCGAAGATGCGGCTAACTCGGGCAAAATTGAACAGATTGAACGTAAAGGCCAGCAGAAGTTGTACTTCTTCCGCCAAGTCGAAAATACGCCATGGATTTTTGCCATTGAAATGGATCGTGCAACAGAGGAAGCGGCGCAAAGTGAATTGCTGACCAGCCTGATTGTTACGGCCATCATCATTACGTTGATTGTCATTGCCCTTGTTTCTTGGTTGGTCAGCTTCTTATTCCGCGATTTAGGCCGCGTCTCGAAAGCTCTTGAAGAAATTGCTTCAGGTGAAGGCGATCTTACGCAACGCCTTGAACCGCGCAGTGATGATGAGGTGGGCCAACTTGCAACTAACTTCAACACCTTCGTTGGCAACATGCACACCATGGTATCTAAACTAAGCCTCGTTTCTGCGTCACTTTCTGAACAATCAAAGCAGACCGCTCAGCAAGCTGAAGAGCGTAGCTCGCGTATTCGTTTGCAACAAGACGAAATCAATATGGTCGCAACGGCGATTAATGAGATGGCGGCGGCGACGCAAGAAATTGCTGGTAATGCCGACAATACCGCACAAAACTCAACGGAAGCGGTAACGGCGTGTGTGCACGGTGGCGAGCAAGTGGTTCGAACTCAGGGTTCAATTAAGAACTTGGCAACAGAAGTGCAGGTAGCGACAGACGTCATCCAAGAACTAGAAACACATGGACACAGTATTAGTACGATTTTAGGTACCATCCAAGATATCGCTGAGCAAACCAACCTTTTAGCATTAAATGCTGCGATTGAAGCGGCACGTGCTGGTGAGCAAGGTCGTGGTTTTGCCGTGGTGGCTGATGAAGTTCGTGTACTTAGCCAACGTACACACGCTTCGACCAAAGAAATTCAGCAGATGATTGAAACGCTCCAGTCGACCACAGGCAAGGCGGTCGGCATTATGGATGATAGTCGTCAACTGGCAGATACCAGTGTGTCGGATGCTGATTCTGCGGCAGTGAGTTTGACTCAAATTCAAACAGCGGTTGAGCGTATTAGTGATATGGCTACACAGATTGCTTCGGCGGCTGAAGAGCAAGCATCTGTGACCTCTGAGATCACTCGCAATACGGTGGGTATCCGTGACGTATCGAATGAACTTGCTGATGAAGCGCACGATGCTGCCGCTCAGGCCGCTCAACTATCCGAATTGTCACATGAATTAGAGCAAGAGATTCAACGCTTCAAATTGTAATCTGCTTAACTTTAGTGCTTGTCTAGGCCTCGCTTTCCGTGAGGCCTTTTTATTACCATGAATATCTTAATCGTAAATCATGTCCAAATCGTAACTAGTTTCCAAATTGGAAATATTAGTAGGATGTAATTTCAATCGTGGACATGATGTGGCTGATATAAAATCCATAAAAACTTTAGGGGATTATAGTCATGTCCGATTTATATCAAGCGTTCCAGTCGCGTATTACGTCTATTGTTAACGATCCTCACCTTGGTGTGAAACAGAAAAATCAGTTTTTAGCGCTAGAGGCTGAGGCAAGTTTGCCGTATCTGACTGTTTCACAGCAGGTTAAGAGTGCTATGGAGAAAGGCATTCTATGCGATATGTTTGAAGGCCATGCGCCCTTTAAGCCGCGCTATGTATTGCCTGATTATGCCAAGTTTCTCGATCAAGGCTCTGACTATCTTGAGTTAGAACCAGCGCAAGACTTTGACGATGCACTTAACCTGCTAACCATTCTCTATCACCATGTACCGTCTGTGACTAATATACCAGTTTACCTTGGACAACTAGACGATGTGTTACTTGCTTATGTTGGCGACCTATCAGAGCAGCAGGTATATCAAAAGCTAAAGCGTTTTTGGATCATGCTTGATCGAACCCTGCCGGATGCGTTTATGCATGTCAATATTGGCCCAAGTGACAATATTATTTGTCGAATGATTTTGCGTATTGATGCTGAGCTTAAGCAAATTGCGCCAAACCTAACGTTTATGTATGACCCAGAGATAACGCCAGATGATCTGCTGCGTCAAGCGACCGACAATATATGCGAATGCAGCAAACCCCATATTGCCAACTATCCTATGCACGCCGCCGCTTATGGTGAAAAGCGCTTCGGAATTGTCAGTTGTTATAACTCCTTACCATTGGCTGGAGGTTCAAACACGTTAGTGCGGATGAACCTTAAGCAGATCGCGCAGTTAGCTGAGAACCCGGCACACTTCCTCACGCAATTATTGCCGATGTACAGTGAGCTTATGATTGAGTTGATTGATGCGCGCTCAACCTATCTCCATGAAAAATCCAATTTCTTTCAAGGATTTCTGACCACTGAGGGGCTGATTGAAGAAGCACGCTTTGCACCAATGTTTGGAATTTATGGTATGGCTGAAGCGGTAAATCTTTTGATTGAAAAAGAAGGACGATCGGAACGCTATGGTCATGACCAACAAGCGAACCAATTGGCACATACAATATCATCTAAACTGGCTGAGTTAGTTGATAGTTTGCCAGTGAAATATGGCCTCAATGGTAAGGCGTTGCTGCATGCGCAAGGTGGGATAAGCCTTGATCAAGATGTCACACCAGGTGTGCGTATTCCATATGGCAACGAACCAGATCCGGTTAGCTACGTTCAGGCAACAGCTCAACATCACCAGTACTATACCTCAGGTATCAGTGACATCTTAACCATTGATGAAACGGTGAAGTCGAATCGCGAAGCCATGTACAATCTGTGTAAAGGGACGCTGAATATGGGCTATAGAGAGTTCACCGCTAATGTCGATTCCAATGATTTGGTAAGAGTTACGGGCTACATGGTTAAACTGTCTGATATTGAAAAGTTTGCCAAACAGGGCTCACGTAACAACACCACCTTTCTCGGCACCGAAGCGGCCAAAAATACAGCGATTCTCGATAGAAAACCGCGTGTTGCTAGCTTAGAGAGCACGCCAGTTTATACGACGTCGTGAGCAAGTATTATGACAAAACGCGCCAAAGTTAGCCGCATACTGCGTTTTTCTTGTGTTGATGGACCGGGTAATCGCCTGGTCATCTTCATGCAAGGGTGCAATTTCAACTGTGTCAGTTGCCATAATCCGCATACGATTAACCACTGCAATCATTGTGGCGATTGTGTAGAGCATTGCCCGACGCATGCGTTAACAATCGACAACGATAATCACGTCATATGGGATGAATCACTGTGCACACATTGTGATATTTGTATTAATACCTGTCTTCATCAATCAAATCCAAAAATATCTAGTTACAGCGTCACTGAGTTGCTGGATGTTATCGAAAAGCAATGCGGTTTTATTAGCGGGATTACCGTTTCAGGAGGTGAAGCCACGTTGCAGTTGCCGTTTATTATTGAGCTGTTTACGCAAATAAAACGCAACCAACAACTTAAACACCTTAGCTGCTTTGTTGACAGCAACGGCTACCTCAATCAAGTCGGATGGCAAAAACTCGCACCGGTACTCGACGGCGCTATGATTGATTTGAAAGCATGGCAAAACGATACTCACCAATGGCTAGTCGGTCGTGATAACCACCGAGTGATAACATCGATACGCTATCTGGCGAGCTTAGACAAACTGCACGAACTTCGACTTCTTCATATTCCGGGCGTTACTGATCTCGAGGACGAGGTACAAGCCATCGCGCAACTTATCGGCACATTCCCTAAGCAGGTGATCATCCGTCTGAATGCATTTCAACATCACGGCGTTATTGGTCAAGCGTTTGAATGGCCAAAATGCAATGAAGCGCAAATTGAATCATTGCGCGCAAAACTGGCGCAACGAATCTCTCACACCATTATTACTCCAAGCGTCTACACTTAATCCTCGGTGGTGAATTGGGTATGAAGCCAGTTCAGTGCAGGTTCGTTAAGGCTGGCTGGATTCCAGACTAAGCTGTATGCAACTTTACCATAGTCAAAGGGCAGCGATTTTGTGACTAAGCCTTTAGCTTGCAAGGCATGTTGCGCCCACATTTTTGAGCATGTTAAAAGTAACTCGGTTTGATGGCATAACACTGCACCAGCGCCAAAATCAGCGACCGATAAAGCGAGCTTTCTTGATCCATATTGCTGAGTCAGATTTTGCTCAAAATAAGGCTCAGACAGATCTTTGTCTAAGATGCCTATGTGATAACAGCTTAAGTAATGTTCAATGTTCATCGGTTTATCAACCAGCGGGTGCTTCGGGCTCATCAAACATACCATTTCATCTGCAAGCACTTGTTGCCACATAAGATCACGACTGCGAGTTGGTGGTTGACTGATATCATGAGGGAGCAACATAAAATCCACTTGTCCGCGGCTCAGCGCCTCAAAACTTAACTGCTCTTTAGCGAACACATTAAGACAGCGAGCATTCGAAAGTTGTTGAGAAATCTGGACGATTTTCGGTGCAAACAGTTCAAAGGTGCTCTCTCGCATTGAAAGAGAAATGGAACCGGAAAATTGCTGTGGTGAAAAATCACCTTGATGAAGAATGCCATTCATCGCAGATAAAATCTTGTGAATTTCAGGGCCAATGCTTAAAGCAAATTGCGTCGGGATCAGGCTGCCATTATCACGATAGAACAATTCATCATTGAGTTGTGTACGTAATAGAGACAGATTTTTGCTGACGCTTGATGGGGTGACGCACAAGATCTCGGCCGCGCCTGTCACGCTATGAGTACTAAGCAGGACATGCAAAACTGTCAGGTGTTTCAAACTGATACGGGAAAGGGTGATATAGTCCATAGAGTTCAATAATACGAACAACAATAAGCAGTTATAACGTTTTGCACTACTAATTGATAGAGCCTAGTTATCTAATCCGCACTTTTCAACTGGTGTTCTAAACTTATGGTTGAAAGATAAATACGGAGTCAGTTATGTATAAAGCAACCAGTGTACTCGTCGCCTTGTTAACCATATTAGTTTTTGGTGCTCAAGCTGAAGAAGAGAGTGATATCAATAATCGTTCAAAGCTATCACCCGACATTGCTGACATGGACAGTAATGGTGATGGGTTAGTTTCTAAAGATGAATTTAACCAGTATCGTTTAGGATCATCAGATCAAGAGCCTGAAGAGGGCGCAGAGGAAGAAAGTGAAGTTGATAATGATGATGGCAATAAACTCAGCGCTTTTGCCTCGTTTGATAAAGATAAAGATGGCTTTGTGACCCAGCAAGAACTTGATGCTCATGCAAAATATTCCAATCCTGGGAATGGGACTGGTGAGTTAAAAGAGCAGAAGCAGCAAATCCGCGCGACCGCACAGTCTGACAAGGCCAGTGAATCCAACAACCGTTCAGGCAGTAATAAGGGTGGAGGTAACAAGGGCGGTGGCAATAAAGGAGGATCAGACAAAGGTGGTAAGGGGAAAGATAAATAACAAAAAAGCCTCAACATGGTTGAGGCTTCTATTTTTGATTAATCAATGAGTCCGTAGTCACGGGCGAGAATATCGATAATCTCTTGCTTCGGATTGGTGCTGAGTGCGATTGACCGTCCGGTTATTTTCTCTGCGATACCAAGGTAAGTTGTTGAGATATCCATTAAAGCGTCTGTCGGTAGGGCATTGTCGCGAGCCAGTGCTTCACGTTCGGCCATTCGCTCTTTATTGAGCAAGATGTCTGGATCTGGGAAATAGTTAAGCAAAAACTGGCGGAAGCCTTCTTTAGAGTTCTCGACAATCTTGCCTGCATTATACTCATTTTCATCCCAGAGACGTGATGAGTCAGGCGTGCCAACTTCATCCATGTAAATTAGCTTTTCATTACCAGCTGAGTCGGTGACATAACCAAACTCGAATTTTGTATCGACGAAGATTTGGTCAATTTCTGCCAGCGCATTGCTGATTAGAACGAAACCTTCTCGCAATAACTTTTCGTATTGGGCAATATCTTCGGCTTTAGAAAAATTAAATGCAGCGTAGTTTTCTTCAATGTTTTGGCGAGTAATGTTGACATCATCGGCTTCAGGAACCCCAGGAATACCGCGTAAAATGCCTTTGGTTGAAGGGGTCATCAGCAGTTCGGGCAGTGGCTTATCTTTTTCTAAACCTTCTGGAAGCTCAATGCCACAGAAATTACGTTCGCCGTTTGCATAGGCGCGCCACATTGAACCCGTAATGTATTGACGACAAATCGCCTCAATCATGATTGGTTTTGCTTTTTGTACAATCCAGACAAAAGGGTGGGGAATATCTAAGATGTGACTGTCTGCTAAACCGTGTTGCTGAAATAGGCTGAACCAGTGATTTGAAATCGCATTGAGTGCAGCGCCTTTACCCGGAACGCCTTTTAGGCCACCCTCGGCATGCCAAATGCAGTCAAATGCAGAGATTCGGTCACTGATCACCATAATCGCCAACGGCGCATCTTCGGCGACGTCGTAGCCTTTTTCTTTGATCAGACGTTTACTGTCTTGCTCGGTTAACCAATACACAGAGCGGACTTTACCGCTATGAACGGGTTTATCTGTACGAATGGGTAGATCGTCGTTTACAGCGAGTACTTGATCTGCGAGATTCATTTAGACATTCCTATCTTAAGCAACATGGAAATTATCAGAGTCAGATAATTTATTTGCCCCGCATGATACCAGAACTATTTTGCTCTGCCAGTTAAAAAGCAAACGTTTGCTTATTTTTTCTTATTAGAGTCGAATCATGATTTATTGGTTGGGATAGAAAAGAAAACCCCTCGAATGAAGGGGTGCACGACCGTCTATGATTGCTGTGCTTAATTAGTGGTACTGATTAGTTTTGCCCTCAACAAAGAACACTTCACACTGGCATTGAACGGCGAGATCACAGAGTAAGCTTTGTTCTGCTAGTGGAATTTTGTTTGAAGCAATAACCGCGCTCGCATTTTTTGACTGTATGGCTTTCATGACGATTTCAAATTCGGATTGTTTTTGAGAAGCCTTCATGTGAATAATTTTTTTACAGCTAATACGCGAGGATGCCAGTTGACTATAATCAGGGCGAGGGCATTCGGCAGTAAATAAGATCCACTGCTTTTGATTTGAAAGACCCGCTAAGCGACTCAGCGTCAGTGGATCGATATTCATTGGCTGCGTCGGTTGAGCAAGAACATTGTATTTTGAAAAAGTGCGAGCTGCAGTCTGTGCCTGAATCATGATTACTGTTCCCTTGTACATGCTGTATACTTATACAGTAGTTTGGGCGCGGAAAATTATCAAGACTTTTTGGTGCAACTTTTGAGCATAATTTTGTATTGAAAAACAATGAATTTAATTATCTATATGATTTTTAAATAATTTATTTATTTTTACTTTTGAGGAAAGAATGAGGGCGAAGATTAGATAATGTGACAAATATCACGAGTGTGAATGCAGGGCCATACAGTCGTTCTGTATGGCAGAGGTATACGGACGGTTAGTTTACGAAGCGCTGCGGATAGTCGCTAAACAAGGCATCAAGATTCGATAAATATTTTACACGGTGCGGGTTGTTTACTGTGTAACTCCAAACTTGATAACCGAGTGATTGAAGTTTTGCAATCTGCTGCTTGCTAGTCCAACGATGATCAATATTACAGCTAAAGGCCGCCACTTCGGCTAACAATGCATACACCTTGTGTGAAACTCGGCCACACAAAACTGCGCGTCGATACTGGGGTAGCATTTGATGTAACTGACGCATCACATCAGGATCAAAGCTCGATAAGATTATGTTGTCGGTTGTGACGTTTTCTTGATGCAATACATCGGTAAGCAGTTGACAGACAAATTTGGCATCATGCTTGTCGACTTTAATTTCTAAGTTTAACTTCAATCGATGTAATTTAGAGAGATTAAGTAATTCACCCAGCGTCATAATACGCTCGCCAGTAAATCTCTTATCAAACCAATCGCCAAAATCCAATTGTTTAAGTTCCTTTAGTGTGTGTTGATCAACACGGCCATGACCATTACTACAACGATTAATGGTGTGGTCATGACAAACGACAAGATGGTGATCTTTAGTCGACTGAATATCAACTTCGACCCACTCCAAGCCCAAGTCAATCGCTGCCATAATACTTACGCGTGTATTCTCGGGATAGTGGCCAGCAACGCCACGGTGTCCAACAATAATCATCAATGCATTTCTCGATAGTAAGCGATTTTGCTTGCCGCTTTTCCAGCACACTTTACGTAGCCAGCGACGCCAAGATCTGACACTATCAAGTGATAATGAACAAAACAATAATCAACGAGATATAAATTGAACGCGGAACAAAAAGCAACATGGATCTTGATAGCGACCACAGCGTTGGCTGGTTTAGGCTGGATATTTTCTAAACAAGCAATTCAAGGTTTACCACCTTTTGGCTTTGTTGGTTTGCGTTTTCTCGTCGCTTCGATCTGTTTGTTGCCATTCTCAATTAAGTTTTTCAATCAACTGAATGTCAAGTTAGTTATGCAGGCTCTCGGGGGCGGTGCGATTTTGGCGTTGGCGCTGCTGAGTTGGGTGTATGCAATTTCAATAAGTGAAACTTTAGGCGAGGGGGCATTTATTGTCAGCCTATCGATGATTATTGTGCCGATCATTGCTTGGCTGCTGTTTAAAGATAGGCCAAAACGGGCGTTTTGGCTCTCCATGCCTATTGCGGTTTCAGGTCTAGCGATGCTTTCACTAACCGAAGGCTGGAATAGCTCCTCAGGTCAATTATGGTTTCTGGTCAATGCTTTCCTGTTAGCGCTTCATTTCAACATCAATAGTAAGCTTGCACAGCAACTCCCGGTTTTATTGCTCACCTGTATTCAGCTCTTTACCACTGGCGTTATTGCTTTGGCTGCATCGTTATTATTCGAAACGTTTCCACAACACATCGACGCTTCTATTTGGGGGTGGTTTGCATTAAGCGCGATTTTGGCTACGAGTTTAAGGTATGTGATGCAAACGCTAGGACAAAAAGGCTGCAACCCAGCAAACGCCGCTTTGATTATGTTATTGGAGCCTATTTGGACGGTTATTTTGAGTATTGCTTGGTACGGAGAGCAACTCTCAGGTAACAAACTGATTGGTTGTGCTTTAATTTTGTTGGCGCTGATCTTTTATCGTACCGATGGTCGACTGTTTAAAGTAAAGAATTAGTCAGTGGTGTATCGTTTAAACAAGTCGGGGTTTTGACACAGCTTAGCATTGCGACACAACATAAACGCAACTAAGTCACAAATTAGAGTGATTACTCTTTCTTGCCAGGCAATCCCTGTTAAAGTCATTTGTTGTGAAATTGTTAAAACGGACTTCAAGCATGAAGATTCACGCTCTTGATGGATACATCCAGACTCTCTATTTAGCGGAATACCCAGATAAATTACTGCTTTTGGATGGAGCGTCGCGAGCGGATATCCCTTACCTAAAGCATTTTATTGTCCACCAACTGCAAAGACCATTCTCTAGCCTGACCGCAGTAGTGGTGACTCATATGCATCCTGACCATGCTGGTGCCGCACATAAACTGCGCACTCTCACGGGATGCAAAATTATTTCGGCGAAACGCAGTCGAGATTGGTATTCCGGTGTGGATGGGGCATTAATGCATCTTACCGATATTGCTTTGGCACGCTGGGTTGCGCAGCGTAAACGTAAACCAAAACGAAATCTGTGGTACTCACGTAAACTACGACCGGATATCGTCTTATCGGATGGCGAGCCAATACCTAACTTTTTAGATTGGACGGTATTAGAAACTCCGGGACATACAGATAGAGATCTGTCGCTATATCATCCGCAGCAGCAAATACTGTATGTGGCGGATCTCATGGTTGAGGTGAAACAAAAACTGGTGGCACCTTTCCCAGTATTCTATCCGAATCAATATAAAGCGTCCTTAAAACGCGTCTACAACTTAGCGCCTAAAGTTCTGTTGGTCGCGCATGGAGGGCAGGTGGCTTTGAGTCATGAAGTCTATCAGCACCTTATATCAACGGCGCCAAGAACACCCGCGACACACTGGCGAGCGATTAAAGTAAAAGCGAGAAGTTTAGTTGGCGCTTTGCTAGCGGTGGGTGTCACGAAATCCCATTAATTGAAACTCGTAAACGATTTACACAGAGAAATCACTGCTGTTGTTTACGGCAACAGCAGTGAAGCAAAAATAAACGTCGTGCTTTGTATTTAACCAATGATCATTTGTTGTCCATACAGACAAACTCGGCGCGCCAGAATAAGCGGTTTGACTCGTGCATATTGCTGAGTACTTCTTGCCCTGACATCTGTGGAAAAGCGCGCATGACAACAAGGTCGTCGCTTCCATTTGGTTTTTCATAAGCTCTGACGTGGGTAAATGTACTGGCTAGATTGTTTGACAGCATATTTTTCGACAAACAAATACCAAAAACGTCACGTTTCATTGTCTTTCCCTCTGACATTTGTTCAGTCGACTTTTTATGTTGTTTTATTGTTAAGTCTGACTGGCCGTGTATCAACGCACACTCTATGCGTGCCTAATAATTATACAACCGAATGGATGCTTTCGTACGAAAAATAACCGCCATTTCCTTTGATCTAAATCAAAGGAAATGGCGGAGTTAAGGATGATTTTGTGATTAGTAATGATTGCAATCGTTTGCTCTTTGCTGAGTGCTTTTTTAGTAATCAAAGAGAGCGCGAATTCCTTGTAGGCTTCACAGTTTGTTCTGACACTACTCGGTTGCTTGTTAGCAGGATGTTATTCTGGCGCGAAAGTAGGGAGAGAGTATGAAATGGAGCAGTGTCAGTTTTCGTAAAAGAATGCTGATCATCATGACACTATCTGGGCTGATTGAGCTTTTGATTTTAGTTGCCGCAGGTTTTATCTACATTAAACAAGCGCAAGAAGATGAAATCGGCCATAAAGCACTCGGCGTTGCCTCTTTTTTGGCTCAATCTCCGTACGTTGTGCAAATAATCGAAAGTGGTACGACGCCAGCGAGTCAGCAGCGGTTTAGAGATCTCACCACCTTGATTGGTGCTGCTTTTATTGTGGTTGGTGATAACCAAGGTATGCGTCTTATTCATCCTCTTGACCAACGTTTGGGTAAACCGATGAAAGGCGGAGATAATGAACGAGCTTTGATTGATGGCGAAGCTTATATTTCGTTCGCCAAAGGATCGCTCGGTTACTCAGTGCGAGGGAAATCGGCGGTTTTCAATCAGCAAGGTGACATCATTGGCGTGGTATCAGTTGGATATTTAATTGACCGACTGCAAGATAGAATTGAACCTTATCTTACTTATTTGATTTTAATGGCGTTCATGGTTGTTGGGGCAAATGCAGTCATCTCTAGTTATGCTTCACGTCGTTTTCAGCGAGCAATATTGGGGTTTGAACCTGAAGAAATCGGCCGTCTATATGTCGAGCTAGACGTCACAATGGAAACGCTGAAAGAAGGAATTTTAACTATTGATGACAAGGGAAAGCTGCGTTCGATTAACAGAAGTGCCTGTAACATCTTAGAGTTAGTGAAAGAGCAATGCCTCAATCAACCGCTCAATGAAGTGCTACCCGACAGCGATTTACACACAGTATTGCAAACTGCACGTACCGATCACGACATCAATTTATACCTTAACAAAAAACGCTTAATTGCCAACCGTAGCCCCATTATTGTTGAAGGGAAAGTGGTTGGAGCGGTATCCAGTTTTCGTCTTAAAGATGATTTAACAGAGTTAACCGAACAACTGGCTAAGACCAAAGAGTACGCTGAGATGTTACGTTCACAAACTCATGAACATCGAAACAAACTCAATACGATCAGTGGGATGGTCCAAATGGGTGAACTTGAGGCCGTCCAGCATTTGATTGGCCAAGAAACCGCGCATTACCAAGCCTTAATCGAATTTTTACGTGAAACAATAAAAGAGCCCTTAATCGCAGGAATGTTACTTGGTAAAACAGAGCGAGCACGTGAGTTGGGCCTTGAACTGGTTGTTGAAGAGGGCTCACGTTTAGAGCCATTACCTGAGCAAATCAATCCAGAAGATGTTGTCACTATATTAGGCAATTTGATTGACAACGCGTTTGATGCGGTTCGGGATGAAATTAATAAGGATAAGTACTTTCCACTTAGTCGCCGCGTTATTGAAGTATCGATTAGCGATTTTGGTAATGAAGTTATTTTAGAAGTCATTGATCAAGGATGCGGACTGCCTGATGAATTGAGTTTACAAGCCTTAGTGAAGCGAGGGGTCTCAAGTAAAGGCTCAACCATGCGTGGTGTCGGCTTGTATCTCACCAACCAACTTGCGATTCGTTATCATGGTGAATTAGAGATGGCTAATAATAAGCAGTATGGAGCGAGAATGGCGGTGTATTTGCCTAAGGAAAAACAGATATGAATGGTGTGACTCAAGTGATGATCATCGAAGATGATCAGGCAATTGCTCAACTGCATCAACGCTATTTAGAACAGATGGGCGGTTACCAGGTGATCGGTATTGCAACTAGTAAGCTGGAAGCGCAAATGCAACTCGATATTTTTGAGCCTGATCTATTGTTGCTTGATGTCTATCTTCCGGATGGAACCGGACTTGAGTTACTCAATGCGTTACGCGCAAAAAGCCTCAGTTGCGACGTGATTTTGATCACTGCCGCAAGAGATGTCGATACGCTTCAGCAGGCAATGCGTGGTGGTGTCGTTGATTACTTATTAAAGCCCGTCGTTTTTTCTCGCTTGGAGGCTGCGTTAAAGAAGTACAATGCACAGAAACTTCAATTTAACCATACTAACGACCTAGACCAGTCGATTGTCGATAAAATGTTACGCTCCAATAATGGCCCTGAGGTCGCGAAAAACCGGTTACCCAAAGGAATTGATAGCGTCACCCTAGAGAAAATCCAAGCATTATTTAATGATCACGAAAGTTTGACTGCCGATGAAGCGGGAGAAAAAATTGGAGCAAGTCGAACGACGGCAAGACGTTATTTAGAGTACTTAATTAGTAGTGGTCAATTAGAAGCAGATCTTAGTTATGGTAGTGTAGGTCGCCCTGAACGTACCTATCGAAAATCCGTTTAAAGTCAATAACGAACGATAGAAGACTGGACGATTGCGCAAAGCGCTCCTACATTATTAAGTGAATGGTCAATAAATGTGGTTGTTTATGTTATTAAAGGCGCTGTAACGCTAAACAATCATTGCTGCTTGATTGTGCAATGTATTACAAACTGAGTAGGTCGCTAAAAGGAAAGTAAATGAAGCTTTGGAGCATACTTCTTAGTCTTGTCGCGATGCATAGCTTTGCTAAAGATTCATTGACACTAACACTCGCCTCTCAACTTGATAATGGCCATGCTTTTTACCATGAATTACTTTATCAAGCGCTAACTCGTGAAGGGTATTCGGTCGAAATTATCGTTCCGAGCGAGCATATACCACAAAAGAGAGTGGTAAAAATGGTTAAAAGTGATCAACTCAGTTTAACTTGGTTGATCGCGACACCGGAGCGAGATGCTGAGTATACATCGGTTAATGTAGCGTTAACCAATGGATGGATTGGTAAGCGTTTGCTATTGATTCCGCCAGGCTTGCAAAGTCAATTTGACAAAATCGATAGCCTTCAATCTTTGAGAGATTCTAAATTGGTTGCAGGTCTTGGCATTAATTGGTTTGATGTCGATGTATGGAATTTCAATTCATTGCCTGTTTATCAGCAAGATGGTGAGTGGCGCTCGTTATATTGGAATTTGACCGAAAAAGGACCGGTGAATTACTTTCCTCGTGGTCTAAACGAAATCGGTCTTGAAGCGGCGCAGAATCCCCATTTATCGATTGAAAAGCACCTTATGCTCGTTTATCAGCGCGATTTTAAATTTTATTTGTCCCCTCAAATGGCCAAGTATAAACCCGTTTTAGAGCAAGCGCTGCTGCGCGCACAGCAAGACGGATTGATTGATCAATTGGTTGTTAAATACTGGGGTGAGAGCTTTAAAACATTGCAACCAGAGCAGCGAGTTGTGATAAATCTCGATCTACCCTCTCCGGTCTCTCAAAAACATTAACTCAGGCTTGCTGTCTGGGTGTAAACTCGAATAATTGATGTATGTGATTCATTTAAGGTCAGTTTTAGCCCAATGGAAAGTGTTTTTATTGTCGTTGGCATTTTGGTCATCTTTTTTGTGGTAGTGCAAAAGCGGTTTTTGAAGCAAGATGAGCTCAAGGACAACCACTATAAAAGAAAGGGGCCGTTACTTAATGCAAAAGAATCAGCCTTTTATAACGCTTTGATTGCTGCTGTGGGTCATCACGGTGTGGTAATGAGCAAAGTGAATATGGCCAATGTATTGGCGCCCGTTTCAACAGAAAAAAAACAATGGTTTATCGCCAATAACCGAATTGCTAAAAGCTACTTTGATTATGTGGTCTGTGACCCACGAACTATGGAAGTACGTGTTGCTATTGAACTCGACAATGGTAAAGAGCTCGACAAAGGTAAGCTTGAGCGTCAAAAGTTATTACTGCATGTGTGTAAGTCAGCAAATATCCCATTGATTGGTACCAATATCAAACACAGCTACCAAGTAGGGCGTTTACGTCGTCTATTGGCCGCACATATTGATTTGATCGAGCCTGATAAAGAGGTGCGTTTTTGTAAACGCTGTGGAAGTCCGATGACGATTAAAATTGCGTATCAGGGAGAGCATAAAGGAAGACGTTTCTTTACCTGTAGCCGTCAGCCGCATTGTACGTATACCGAAAATTACAATGTCGTATTTGAAGACGATGAGTAACAGTTAAGAGAAACTGATTACAGAAGATTGGCTGCATACCATGACTTGGTTGCGGCCATTTTTTTTTGCCCGATAGAGCTCTTTATCGGCTTCTTTTAATACCGATTCAAGATTCGCGTAATGGTCGCATTGATAAACACCAATACTTGCCGTAAGTGATATTGGTTCAGACACACTATTGAATGACGATTTCTCAATGGCGCCGCGAATGCATTCAGCTTTTTCCTGAGCGCTTGTAACATCACAGTTATGTAGTGCGACGCAAAACTCTTCTCCGCCAATTCGATACACCAAATGTTCATCACTCAGTGAGTCAATGAGTGCTGCGGTTTCAGTCAATACCTTGTCACCGACGTCGTGGCCATGTTCGTCATTCACTGCTTTGAAGTAGTCTAAATCGAGGACAAGTAGAGACAAAGGCAGCTTACGACTCTCTTTTCGATAACGTTCAAAGTTGTGCATTAAAGCATGACGATTATAGACACCTGTCAATGCGTCTCTGGATGCCAGTTGGCCTAATGAAGATTCTGATAAACGTCGCTTAACTTCAATAACATGCGCGATGATCCAAATTGAAACAAAGGCAAAAATGAAGTTCCCAACAAGTGGTAAATAGTGACTTAACCCATTAGAAAAAAACAGGTTTGCGATGATACTCATTTGCAGAGTAAAGCCAAAAAATGTCGCGATGAAACCAAAACGTCGCCCTAAAAGAAGGTAGAACACGGCAGGAAATAAGCAGGCCCACATGATGACTCCAAACTCAATTGGTAGCATTGCGGTGGTGAGGTAAGTGACACTGATTAAGCTATAAACGTATAAAGAAACCGTGAACTTAGAGGTGTTACCTTTAAATGCATAATGAGCGATGAAAACAGAAAATAAACCGAACAGTGCAAGAAGGACGTTAATCCCATCGAGTCGACCCACGACAAGGTTATAGATCGTGATCGCGAGCGCTAAGCAGGCCAATAAAGTACTGAGCCAAAACAGCACCGCACGTCGTAATTGCCGTGAAGGATTGAAAATATCTAGCTCCATCCGTGTCGCCTTGGTTAGATTGAAGAATATATGCTCAAGCTTGAATATCGATTTATACTATGCTTTTTTCGGATGGAATCAAGGATATAAATGAACCAGTGTCACACTATGAAAAACAAAATAGCAAGAAATTAACCGATTTTCGCGGCGCGCATTAAAAAGCTAATGAAATGATGTGGGATTGTGTTTCAGAACAGAGAAAGTGTCATGTGTGAACATTCAGTCGCTGATATTGACCTCGATCAGATGTGGCCAGTCGAAATGGTTTCGATATTAATCCACTTACTTGAAACGGCTGCATGCAATGTGTCTTGCCGTGAGCTTCTTGGTTAGCGATTAATGATTTATTACAAATTGACAACTTTTAACTCAATTTGTACTAAAAGCACACTTTTATCAATCTATTCCTTTCATCTACCCCTTTAGAGTAGTTTAAAACTGTAATTGATTTACATCATGTATTAATTTTCTTTCACAAACAACAATGCACCTAGATATAAGAACCTAACCCTTAGGAAGTACTATGAGCAAGTTGAAGCTGGTCGTTGTTGGTAATGGAATGGTGGGCCATCGCTATCTCGAAGACCTCGTTGATAAAACCGATGTTTCACAATACGACATCACCGTTTTTTGTGAAGAACCTCGCGTCGCTTATGATCGCGTTCATCTCTCTTCTTACTTTTCACACCATACCGCTGACGAACTCTCTTTGGTGAAAGAGGGCTTCTACCCAAAACATGGCATCAATGTGCTGGTGGGTGAGCGTGCGATTACTATTAATCGAGAAAAGCAAATTGTTTACTCTAGTACTGGTCGTGAAATCCAATACGACAAGCTGATCTTAGCGACAGGTTCTTACCCATTTGTTCCACCGATTAAGGGCAATGAGAGCAAAGACTGTTTTGTTTATCGAACGATTGAAGATTTAAAAGTCATTGAAGCTTGTGCGAAAAACAGTAAAAGCGGCGTTGTGATTGGTGGCGGGCTGTTAGGCTTAGAAGCTGCGGGTGCATTGAAAGCTCTAGGTGTTGAAACTCACGTGGTTGAATTTGCGCCCAAATTGATGGCAGAGCAACTTGACCAAGCGGGTGGTGATCAGCTTCGCCAAAAAATCGAACGCATGGGGGTTAAGGTTCATACTAGCAAGAACACACTTGAAATCGCAGCAGAAGGTAATAATGCGCGCAATGTGATGCGGTTCGCCGATGGCAGCGAGCTTGAAACCGATTTTATCGTATTTTCTGCTGGCATTCGTCCTCAAGATAAATTAGCTCGTCAAATGGGACTCGGTATTGCGCCACGCGGTGGTATTGAGATCAACGATGTTTGCCAAACCACCGATGAAAACATTTACGCAATCGGCGAGTGTGCTTCTTGGAACAAGATATTTTATGGGTTAGTCGCGCCAGGTTACAAGATGGCGACAGTAGCCGTCGATCACCTGATTGGTAACGAGAGTAAATTTGAAGGCGCTGATATGTCAGCCAAACTGAAATTACTCGGTGTAAAGGTTGGCTCTATCGGTGATGCTAATGGTCGCACTCCAGGTTGCAAAAGTTATGTGTATCAAAACGAAGAGCAGGAAGTGTACAAGCGCCTGATTGTTTCACAAGATAATAAAAAGCTGCTTGGCGCTGTAATGGTTGGTGATACCTCCGATTATGGTGACTTGTTGCAATTAATGCTTAATGAAATCGAGTTGCCTGAGCACCCCGACACACTAATCCTACCGGCGCATGCTGGCGCAGAGAAGCCGACTCTAGGTGCGGATGCTTTGCCAGAAACTGCGGTTATCTGCTCATGTTTTGATGTTACCAAAGGCAAGATCGCTCAAGCCGTTGCAGATGGTCACCATACTATTGGTGATATTAAAGCGGTTACGGGAGCGGGCACGGGTTGTGGGGGCTGTATCCCGTTGGTGACATCCGTACTCAACGCTGAACTTGCAAAAGCAGGTGTCGAAGTGAAAAACGACGTTTGTGCGCACTTTGCTTATTCACGTCAGGAACTGTTCCACCTCATTCGTATTGAAGAGATCATGACTTTTGAAGAGCTGTTAGCGAAGTACGGCACAGGTTACGGCTGTGAAGTATGTAAGCCATTAGCAGGTTCAATCTTAGCTTCATGCTGGGGTGAGCACATCCTCAAACCTGAACTGGTCAAACTGCACGACACCAATGATAACTTTCTTGGCAACATGCAAAAAGACGGCACTTACTCGGTGATTCCGCGTATGGCAGGTGGTGAAGTGACACCGCAAGCGCTGAAAGTATTGGCGGAAGTTGCCGCCGAATACAAACTCTACACTAAGGTGACGGGCGCACAGCGTATTGGCTTGTTTGGGGCGCAAAAAGACGATTTGCCAGCGATTTGGAAAAAGCTTATCGCGGCAGGTTATGAAACGGGTCAAGCTTACGCGAAAGCACTACGTATGGCGAAAACTTGTGTTGGCTCCACTTGGTGTCGTTACGGAGTACAAGATTCGGTTGGTTTGGGCGTAATGATCGAGAACCGTTACAAAGGTATTCGTACCCCACATAAAATGAAGTTTGGTGTTTCTGGCTGTACTCGTGAGTGTGCAGAAGCGCAAGGTAAAGACTTAGGTATTATCGCGACTGATGCAGGCTGGAATATGTATGTGTGTGGTAACGGCGGTATGAAGCCTCGTCATGCAGACTTGTTAGCCAGCGATCTAGACCAAGAGACCTTAATCAAATACGTCGACCGTTTCATGATGTTCTACATTCGCACCGCAGCACCACTGCAACGTACATCGGTATGGATGGAAAACCTAGAAGGGGGCGTTGACTACCTTCGCGAAGTGATTGTGAATAACAAGCTTGGTATTAACGATCAACTGGAAGCGGATGTCGCTAAGCTTGTCGAAGAGTACCGCTGTGAGTGGACCGATACCATCAACGATGAGACGCAGCTTGAGCGCTTTGCACATTTCATCAACTCGGATGAGCGTGATGACAACGTGGTTTTTGTTTCAGAGCGTGCGCAGCACCGCCCAGCAACATTTACTGAAAAACACCCAGATGTGAAGGGCGATATCCTTCATGTTGAACTTGTTTAATTAGGGGCATCATCATGGCATTTACCAAAGTATGTAATATCGACGCAATCATCCCAGGCACTGGTGTGTGTGCTCTAATCGAAGGTGAGCAGGTCGCGATCTTCAGACCGAGTGAAGAGCAACAGGTGTTTGCAATCAGCAACCTAGATCCTTTCTATCAATCCAATGTGCTATCACGTGGTTTGATCGTTGAACATAACCAGCAACTATGGGTAGCTAGCCCGTTGAAGAAGCAGCGCTTTAACCTAGTTACTGGTGAGTGTATGGAAGACCAGCAATTCAACGTCAAGGCCTACCAAGTACGTGTTGTCAAAGGCACCATTGAAATCGCTGCTTAGATGCGGATTAAACAAGATTAAATAGCTTAAAGGCTTGCTGTTTCACTATCGGGGGACAGGAGAAACCGCGAGCCTTTCACTATTTGATTTCAACTTTTAACTTTCACTTTTGGATAAGGACACATTCATGTCTACTGATTTTAAACCTGCAGAATTCGTGCAAACCATGATCAATGTTGGTGAAGCGAAAACAAACACCAGCGCTCGTGATCTTCTACTGCGCGGTACTATGGCTGGTGTTATTCTTTCGTTAGCGGTTGTGGTGGCTATTACAGCTATTACTCAAACAGGAATTGGGCTTGTTGGTGCACTAGTGTTCCCAGTGGGTTTCGTTATTCTCTCGGTAATGGGCTACGACTTGGTAACCGGCGTATTTGGTCTTGCGCCGTTAGCTAAATTTGAAGGACGTCCAGGTATCACTTGGGGACGTATCTTTCGCTGTTGGGGCTTAGTGGGGCTTGGTAACCTAATTGGCTCATTGTTGGTCGCTTACCTTGTTGCGGTTTCTTTAACAGGTAACTTTACGCAAGAGCTCAATGGTGTCGCGAAAACCTTTATTGGTGCCTCTACTGCTCGTAGCGCAGGCTTCGAGGCAATGGGTATGGACGGCTGGATCACTTGTTTTGTACGCGCTATCTTCTGTAACTTGATGGTGTGTCTCGGTGTGATTGGTAATATGACGGCTCGCACAGTGGCAGGTCGTGTGATGATGATGTGGTTCCCAATCTTTATCTTCTTCGCGCTCGTGTTTGAACACACGGTAGTAAACATGTTCCTGTTCCCACTAGGCATGTTGCTAGGCGCTGATTTCGGTATCGCGACGTGGTTGAACTTCAACTTAATCCCAACCATTTTAGGTAATATTGTTGGTGGCTTAGTGATGACTTGTATTCCACTTTACCTAACGCACGCAAAAACGGCGCCTTCTATCAATGTTGAACAAGAAGTAAATGCGCAGCCTGCTATGGCTAAATAATCATTGATTATGGTCCTGCCTTTGATTAGGTGGGACCGTTTTAATCTTTTCTTCCTCCTCATCTTTGATTGGTTTAGCGATAAAAAGTAATACTCTTTACTGGCTTGTTGAGCGTTACTCTTTATATCTAAATTTTCGATAGGCATTGATATGACTACTCATCACGACTCTTTGAACAACGGTTTTGTTTCCCTTGTGGGCGCTGGACCGGGCGATCCTGACTTGTTGACGGTAAAAGGGTATCGGGTCATTCAACAAGCTGACGTAGTGGTGTATGACCGCTTGGTCTCGGCCGAGATTTTGGCGCTCGCTGATAGCAAAGCCGAGATGATTTATGTCGGTAAAAAGCTCGACTTTCACTGCGTGCCTCAAGAGCAAATTAATCAAATTCTGGTTGAAAAAGCCCAACAAGGTAAAAGGGTCGTGCGCCTCAAAGGAGGAGACTCCTTTATTTTTGGCCGAGGTGGTGAAGAACTTGAAGAGCTTGTCGATTACGGAATCAGCTTCGAAGTCGTGCCGGGAATTACCGCAGCAGCCGGAGCAACGGCTTATGCTGGTATACCATTAACTCACCGTGATCATGCACAAAGTGTTCAATTCATTACTGGCCATGTACAAAAAGATGGCCGTGAAATTGAGTGGGCATCCTTGGCGCAGTCAAATAACACCTTAGTATTTTATATGGGGTTGAAGCAAAGTGGCCATATCAGTCAAAAGTTAATCGACACTGGGTTAGACTCGTCAATCTCTTGCGCGATTATCGAAAACGGAACGCGTCGCGAGCAACGCGTGTTTACTGGTGAGCTAAAAGACCTCGCGACGATGGCGAAACAGGCGCTTAGCCCCGCGTTAATCGTGGTTGGTAGCGTGACGTCGCTGCACAATAAATTAAAGTGGTTTAATGAATCTAGATGAGACCACACGGACGTGGTGATCAGCAGACAGCTCGTAATTTTTCATCGCAATACAGTAATTAACTGCCAAGCGGTTCAATCGTTGTTAGAATAGCTCGTTATGTCACTCACCTATGGGCTTACGATGGAAAAAGTCGCAATTTTTGTCGATGTGCAAAACATCTACTACACCACTCGAGACAAGTATCGAGCTAACTTTGACTACAACCAGTTTTGGTATGTGGCAACGACAGATGTCGAAGTGGTGGAAGCAAACGCCTATGCGATTGCCTCACAAGATCCTAAACAACGTCAGTTTCATCATATTCTTCGAGGTATCGGGTTTAACGTCAAACTTAAGCCCTATATCCAAAGACAAGATGGCAGTGCGAAAGGGGATTGGGATGTCGGCATCGCGCTTGATGTTTTTGAGTCAGCAGCCACGGTAGATCGAATCATTTTGCTTTCAGGCGACGGTGACTTTGAGCTGCTGGTAGAAAGAGTCCAGCAGCGTTTTGGCGTCAAAGTTGATGTTTATTCTGTACCGGGATTGACGGCTCAAACCCTGATTGATGTGTGTGACCGATTTGTACCGATCGAAGAAGAGTTATTGCTCAGAAGGTAGTGTCTGTTGCTCATCTTGATTGGCAGCGGTGTCAACGTCACTCTGCTCAATAGCTTGTTCTGCTTCGTTTTTTTCGCGTTCTGCTTTTGAAATGTAGCGCGGTTTATTGCTCTTATGCAGTTTGGCGTTTTGCTTTTTGAGTTTAGATTTTAAGATGCTATTGATCTTTTTCTTACGGTTCATGATTTAGTCCAAAACGAATCGAACGCGAATAGTATCAGAAAAAAAATCAACCAAACACCTGATTCTCTTCAATGGTTGTAGCTACGATGTAAAAAGTTAACTCGGTTATCGATACGACAATACGACAACAGCCTGACTAGTACTTGTAGCTGCACCTATCATTTAAGGAAAAAGCGATGAAAGATCTCAATAAACAACTGGCAGAAATTAAAGTAGTTCCTGTGATTGCTATTAAAGATGCAGGTAAAGCGGTGAAGCTTGCACAGGTGCTGATTGAAAATGGCCTTCCATGTGCAGAAGTCACTTTCCGAACCGATCACGCCGCGCTTGCGATCAAAAACATGCGTGAAGCTTTTCCCGATATGTTGATTGGAGCAGGGACAGTGTTAACCAGTGCGCAAGTTGATGAAGCGATTGAGGCTGGCGTAGACTTTATTGTTAGCCCTGGTTTCAATCCAACGACAGTGAAGTATTGTCAGCAACGTAATGTGACCATTGTTCCAGGTGTAAACAACCCGAGTCTCGTTGAGCAAGCGATGGAGATGGGTCTGCGTACGCTAAAATTCTTCCCAGCAGAGCCATCAGGTGGCGTTGCAATGCTAAAAGCATTGTCAGCGGTTTACCCAGTGAGCTTCATGCCCACAGGTGGTGTGAGCCCAAGCAATGTCAAAGATTACCTGTCTGTTCCCTCAGTCTTAGCGTGTGGTGGTACCTGGATGGTTCCTGGTGATTTGATTGACAATCAGCAATGGGATGAACTGGGACAGTTGGTACGTAAGGTTGCTGATATCAT
The DNA here is from genome assembly GCF_042940635.1 of Vibrio sp. NH-UV-68. Taxonomy (NCBI): domain Bacteria; kingdom Pseudomonadati; phylum Pseudomonadota; class Gammaproteobacteria; order Vibrionales; family Vibrionaceae; genus Vibrio; species Vibrio sp. NH-UV-68. The sequence continues at coordinate 1,666,564 of NZ_CP134975.1, read as the reverse complement.
TAGTTGATGAAATGTGTTGTTGTTTTCACTTCGCGCAAAACCACATCTTAACTGAGAACTGGTCACCGATTTTGAGGCTAAACGGTATCTTTTGACACCGTGATATCGTCGGTAGCCTCAAGATTGTACTCGTCGTTAAGCGCGGTTTTTAAATTAGCAAACTCACTTAGGCTGCGCTGTAAAATCTCATTTATCGTTTTAAAATTGACCGCTTCGTTGTATCGGACTTCTTGCTCAAGCTCAGCCATCAACTCACTTAACTCATCAGCACCAATTTGGCTGCATAGTCCTTTTAGTTTATGGGCCCAATGCGCAATTTGGTCAATATCCTGATGATTAATCACTGCCTCTAATGTTTCTATGTACTCAACCGAAGATTGTTGGAATATCGACACGATGTGTTCTAACAATTCGTCATCGCCTTCCATTCGCTTGAGTGCCGCCTCTTTATTCCATCCAGAATAACGTGAAGGCGCTGGGTGGGCAGGCATGTGGTTTAAGCCCTGCGTAGTATTACTGCTAGGGTGTTTTCGAGTCCAACGAGAAACTTTGTCTATCAAAAGCTTAGCGTTTACAGGTTTGGTGATGTAATCGTTCATACCATGAGCAAAACACTTCTCTTTTTCGCCAGAAAAGGCATTCGCCGTCATCGCGATAATAGGTGTATTTACCACGTCATAATATTGCGAGCTAAAGCGTAATGTCTTCGAACATTCGTAGCCGTCCATCACAGGCATCTGGCAGTCCATGAGGATACAGTCGAATAGGGTGTTATTAAGTATTGCTTGCTCGATTAAATCGAGCGCTTGTCTGCCATTATCAGCTGTTTTGACGTTCGCTCCTAATGGAGCCAGAAAACCTTTTGCTACCTCTTGATTAATCTCATTATCGTCTACCACAAGTACATGGACGCCTGATAAGTCGACAGAAGTGGGATTGAAGTCATTTTGCGTGTCATCATGTGAAGTGTCGTTTGACGTATCGAGTTCGCCGATTAATGCGGTAATTAAATCATGACTGATTAAGGGCTTGGCGACCAAAATAGTACTCAATTGATCAGAGACTCTATAAGGAGGTAGAACGCTACTCGCACTCAGTTCAATAACATTGGGTAACTCTGGGTGGGTGATTCGGTGGCTCTCGATTGCTTCGATAATAGTTTCAAACAGAGGTGAGTCTTTCTCTGTGACCACGGTATCGAGATCGCTGAGCCAGATATCCAGTGGTTCATCTACGGCTTTAGATTTGCCGCCGAAATTCTCAACCGCTTTGGCCACCGCTTGAGTTAAATCTGCGTTGGCCAGTGAGATTCCCACCGTTACACCATCTAATATACATTCAGAAGGCATGGCTTCACATTCTGAGGCATTGATGTCTAGATAAAAATTAAATTGACTGCCAACGCCTTGCTTAGACTCAAAATCGATATATCCATTCATAAGCTCACACAATTGGCGGCAGATAGACAGTCCTAAACCGGTTCCCCCATATTTAGTGGCGGTGTCGGCCCCTTCTTGAGAAAAGGGTTGGAACAAACGATGCTGGTTCTCTTTTGCAATGCCAATTCCAGTGTCAGCGACTTCGATTTTGAGGCGTACCATATCATCCAAACGTTCCGTTGATGCGATGATTTTAATCGTGCCGCTCTGCGTAAACTTAATGGCGTTATTCATTAAATTATTGAGGATTTGCTTAAGTCGGTTCGGATCGCAAGTTATCGATTTATGGCGTATTTCGGTGGTGTCTAGCACCACTTCAAGTCCCTTTTTAAACGCTTTCACTGACGTTGACTGAACCATACTTTCAATAACATTACGGGGAGAAAATCGTTGGTTATGCACCTCTAATTTGCCCGATTCTATTTTCGATAAATCTAAAATATCGTTGATTAATATGGATAAGGTATTGACAGAATTCTCTGCCATGGTGAGGTATTTTTTTTGCGCCGTATTCAACGAATCATTACGGATCAAGCTGAGTGTTCCCACCATACCATTTAACGGGGTGCGCATTTCGTGGCTGATTGTTGAGATAAAATTACTTTTCGCTTGGCTCGCTTCTAACGCTTTGTTACGGGCTTCTTCCAATGCTTTACTGTGCTGTTGAAGTTCTAGCGTTCGCTTATCGACCTCGTTTTCCAGCTTGGTATTGTATTGTTTAAGTTTTTCCTGAGCTTCAACCATCTCGGTCACGTCTCTTGCGGAAATTACGTACGAATCAATCTCATCAATGTGGTTGTTCATTACTGGTGAGATGATGATATCGAGGTACAGATGCCGATTGTCGCTGAAAAAAACAATATCTTGAAACTTCATTGTCGATTTACTGCTTTTGCACTGTTCAATCTGATCCATCAAATCGAGAGAATTCAATGACACTAAGGTGTCAATGTTTCGATTTAACGCCAAATTAGCTTGAACGTTAAATAAATGAGCAGCGGTACTGTTCCACGTTTTTACCAATCCAGAGGGGGAGATACAAATGACTGCATCTGTTGAGCCTTCAACGATAGCTTGAAATATCAAGTTGGCTTTATTAAGTTTCAAGCTGGCGGCATAGGAGCGATAGAACATCGAGAGAACGATGAACACAATCGACATCGCCCCAAGTGTTAACAATAAAATTTCGTTGAATCTGCGGTTGACCTGCTCCAGTACTTTTGATTTGTCTATCAAGCCATAAACAAACAGTTTTTGCTGGGTGTTCGTCCCTGTTAAAAGCGTACTTCTGTATCCAAACCAGTGTGTCTGAGCGCTATCTTTGCTCACCATCTCTACGATGTCACTGTGAGCACTGCTACTTAAAGAGAAGACACTGTCAAGTGTGATTTCCGGCGCAAGTTGGCGTGTAAACGAAAAACCTTCAACCGGTGAAAAAACGATGTAACCGTCGTTGTCCACCACCCAAAATGCATCCAGAACCGAATTGTCAGCATTGAGAGCGCTGAGTAATGGTGACGCATCAATATTCATAATGATAAAACCGAAACGCGCTCCCGAAGCATAAAAAATCGGAATCGCCAGGCGATAGGTAGGCTGCAAAGGGTAGGCAATATTGCCGTACTCTTTATTTAAGTTAATCGGGCCGACGTAGACTTGATTGGGCTGGAGAGTCGAAGCGGCTTCGTAATAGTTCTCTTCGCTCTTATTTTGTAAGCGAGTTGACGGTTGAATAGTGACTCTGCCGCTTTCTCTGTCAACGCGCAAAAATTCTTGACCTGCATCTTCGACGGATATCACTCTCAATTGCCTGATAGAAGCGTCATTTTCGATGAGCGCTTTAAAGATGGTAGAGAGTCGATGTTGCCATTGAGCTAACGTGGTTTTATCGAGGTTATCAATGCCACCGTTCGATTGCGCCCGTGTTATTCCTGAAATTGGTGGCGTCGAATGAAGAAAGCGTATTTGGTCAATGTTGCGCGAGATACTTTGTTGTATCACCGCGACTTTCTCTCTAGTTTGAGATTGTAAGGTGAAAGCGGTGTGATCATAAACAGTACGGATAGAATTGTGTCTGTAGGTGTTCAGCGCATAGACGACAAGCACAATGAGCAAGGGAATAGACCACCACCAGATTTTTTTTATTCTCATAAGGGTTCCTGTAATAGTTGTCAGCTCTACTAACCGCTACACATGATCAAACACGACTTTACCTTTGGTGTGGTGTAGAAAGCATATGCAACTCTTAACCTTGAATAAAAATATTAGCACAGTCTTAAAGGTTCAACGTTCTAATGCATTGATATTGATTAAACATTGTTAACGATATCGTGTGAGCGAGGGGGATTTAGCTCAGAGACTTGAAGTCAAGTTAGGGGTATATACGACATTAAGCTCGGAAATAGGCTACGAGCGCTTTCAATACTTGAAGTGATTTTTGTTGGGCTAATTGCAGCTTGAGCTAGCGTTAAATGAGATTAAATAGTTTGGTGGCTTGCGGTTGCACTGCCTAGGCCGGGAGAAACCGTTTATACCGGCATGCCATCAACACACCGCAATGATCGAAAACTGAACACGACGTGTACCGTGCACTTAAGGCGTATTAATTAACGCGATACATTTCAGTCATCAAATCTATGAAAGTTCTAACTTTTGCAGATGAAAAATGGCTCTCTCGATGGATGATGTGTATCGGTAAAGCTAATGGTTGGAATGACTCAAGTACGTTAACAAGATGGTTATTTTCACATTCTTCAACGACTTGATAGGAAATTGCTCGAGTTATTCCTAATCCGGCCTTAGCGGCATCTATTGCTGATTGATTGGTTGTTACTGTAAGACGAGGCTGAATATGAAGCCTCGTCTTTTGACCATTGTGGGTAAATTGCCAGTCGCGAGGAAAGTTATTTGACGAAGAGCTAATCAGTGTGTGTTGTTTTAAGTCTGCGGGCGATGTAGGTATACCATGAACGTTTAAATAGCTCGGTGATGCGACAAGCATCAGTTTAACTTCGCCAATTTTTTTTGCTCTCATGCTTGAGTCTGCTAAGGTTCCAATTCGAATGCCCAAGTCAAACCCCTCTTCTAAAAGATTGACAGTTCTGTCCAAAAATACCGCGTTAACATTGACCATAGGGTAGCGACGTAAATACTCGACTACCACTGGCATAACGTGTTTTTGCCCAAACATCACAGGGGCGGTTATGCCCAGTTCACCTTTAGGCTCAGAGTTAATACCAATAGCCGTTTGATTGGCAAGTTCGATATCGTGCAAAATTTGACGTGTATCTTCTAAATATCGCAAACCAACATCTGTTGCTCGTACATGGCGTGTGGTTCGAATCAACAGTCTCACACCAAGTTGTTGTTCTAACGATAAAACCGCTCTAGTGACAGCAGGTGGTGACATATTTAAATGCCGAGCTGCGGCGGCAAAACCTTGTTTTTCTGCGACGGCGACATAAACGCGCATAAGATGTAGTTGATCCATACTATCAATTAATTATTCCGCTAAGTGGAATAATCAATTGTGCTTGATGGGTATTCTTTACTCAATCACTTTTTGACACACTGTTTTCGTCGAGTGAGGAGAACCTCTTATCGAGCACTTACACCTTTTGGGTGATTTAGATGTATAACCATTGATTAAAAAGGAAATAGTATGAGCCGCATCAATATCGTTTTAGAACAACATGCCGACAGTGAACAACAAGAACTTTATTCGGCGATTCAATCTCAGTTAGGCATTATTCCTAATTTTCTAAAAGTTTTTGCCAATTCCCCAGCAGCACTCAAAGCTTTTCTAGGTTTACACTCCATCGCAGGCGCGGGCTTTTTAGATGAACAAACCCGAGAAAGAATTGCGCTTGGCTTAGCCCAGAAAAATGCGTGTCAATACTGTGTATCTGCTCATACAGCTATTGGCCGAAAAGTAGGATTATCGGATAGCGAGATGGAAGAAAACAGAAAAGGGGGCAGTCAAGACAGTAAAGCGGCTGTTGCCGTCAAATTTGCCCAATCATTAGCAGAGAAAAATGGCGAGGTATCAACTGCAGAGTTGTTACAAGTACGTAATGCAGGATATAGCGACGCCGAGATTGTCGAAGTAATTACGCATGTCGGTATGAATATTTTAACAAACATTTTAGGTAAAGCTAGCCGAGTTGAAATCGATTTCCCGAAGGTTGACTTACACACAAAATAGTCTGCTGTGTTGAGCTTTAGTTCGAGTTCTTAGTCACCCAGATGCTAGGAACTCGGATGCGATAAAATTTATAAGGAGGCGCTCATGCCGCATAAGTACGCAGAGTTGATGTTTACCGATGACGTTAAACACTTTCAACAAGAAATGGGCAGCCGAACTAGCTATAAATCTATGGAGCACGGCGAAGATTACAATTTTATTCTTTCGGAAGTTGAAGCATCATTTATTGAACAACGTGATAGCGTATATATGGCAAGTGTAAATAGTTCGGGGTGGCCATATGTCCAGCATCGCGGTGGCCCTAAAGGTTTTATCAAGGTATTGGACAATAATAAGCTTGGCTTTGCCGATTTTAGTGGTAATCGACAGTACGTGAGTGCAGGAAATTTTCGAGGCAATAATAGGGTGTCTCTCTTTTTTATGGACTACCCCAATCAACGTCGACTCAAATTGAGTGGTCGGATTGAGCAAGTTGCTGACGACGATTGGGATACTTTAGCGCATTTAGAAGTGGCGGATTACCCAGCACCAATTGAACGCGCCTTCATTATTAGTGTTGAAGCATTTGATTGGAATTGTCCCAAATATATAACGCCTAGGTTTACAGAGTTGGAAATTTCACATTTTCAGACCTCTTTGCAAGCAGAAAGTAAGACGTTAAATACAGACAAAAAACAGACAGAAAGCTTAGGTGATGGAAAATTGCCCTTGGTTGTGACAGGAATACGACAGCTGACTCCCAATGTACGTGCGTTTGAATTTCGCCACCGTGATAATCTTCCTCTGCCTGAAGTATCCGCTGGTGCCCATCTTTCTGTTCCCATTACTATTAAAACTGGGGACTTAACTACTCGTCGATACTCGATTTGTTCTAATCCCAGTCGGCGAGATATTTATGAAATCGCAGTGCAGTGTAAAAGTGATGGGACCGGAGGGTCGAAAGCGATTTATGAACAGTTCACACTTGGCTTACGGCTTAACTGCGAGCATCCTGAAAACTATTTTGAGATGCACAACGACCATCGGCCAAGTGTATTGATTGCTGCAGGGATCGGTATTACACCAATCAAACCAATGGCCCAGAAACTGGCTGAGCAGGGGCGGGATTTCGAACTTCATTATACTGGTAAACGACAAGAGCAAATGCCATTTCATGATCGGTTATCAAGGGAGTTTGGTGATAAAATTCAATGTTACTATACCGAGGGCTTACAACGTCTTAACTGTCAAAAAGTGCTAACGCAAGCACCAGAACAGAGCGTATTTTACGTGTGTGGGCCTGAAGCGTTGATCGATGAAATGTTAGTAACGGCAACTAAGCTAGGCATAAATACGAACCGAATTCGATATGAACGTTTTTCAGCGCAAACTGCGAACAACTGGCAAGCTTTTTCTGCGCGATTAATTCAATCGAATCTGACAGTCAACGTCGCTAACAACCAGACTTTGTTAAATGCAATTATAGAGGAGGGCGTGTCTATCCCAAGTGGTTGCCATAGTGGTGAATGTCGCAGTTGCGTTGTCGAAGTTGAGCAGGGTCTAGTGGACCATAGAGACAACTGCCTGACCGAGAAAGAGCGTCAACTTTGGATGTGTCCATGTGTGTCACGTGCCAAAACGGGTATTCTCAAGCTTAAAATTTAGTGAGATATGGAAGAGATTTAAATCGAGCAAAAATGGGAAGATTCAAAAACAATAAAGCCCGCTAAAAAGCGGGCTTTATTGTTTTGTTCACAAGGAACTAAATTTGGTGGGTCCGACCAGATTCGAACTGGTGACCCCTACCATGTCAAGGTAGTACTCTAACCAACTGAGCTACGGACCCAAATTTTGTGTTCTTGCATTACTGCACTCTAGGGAGTGGTGGGTCCGACCAGATTCGAACTGGTGACCCCTACCATGTCAAGACATGTCTAATGTATTTTAATATAATAATAATCACAATAAATTACTTAATTCAATGATTTACGAGCATTTCCCAGATTGGAAATGTATTGTTTATCACAAATATTGGTCACCACATGGTCACCAGGCGCTGTAAATACTATAGTTCCTATATTGTAGTAAAATTATACAGCGATTTAGTCAATGAAGGAATTGAATAAGTTTGAATCGACTCTTTTTGATAACGTCGAGTTGAAGCATATCGCCCTGGACGATCTCGTTCCCGACGACATTTTGGAGAAGCTGTACAGTGAGGCCAACCCGATCGCACTGTTAAGAACTCAGCCGAAAGTGAACTTCAATAATGAATACTTATTTAATTTCTCTACACTTCAATCACCAGTGATTACGTATCCCTCTCGCCGCTACTTTCGATATCTCGTAGGAAGTTTTACTATCGAAAATCTGCGGACAGCCAATGCGCAAAAGCTCATATCTCCAGACTACGAATTGCCGGTTTTCGTATTAAAGAAAAAACCATCAGAAACAATAAGACGTCGAATAATCCAGTTCGACCTCACCGATAATCTGCTCGACAAATGCTTCGTTAGTGACACAAAAAAAATCCTATTCATTCTAAAAAAATGGTTCAAGAAAGACGTCGGAAAACGCAGTATTCTTCAATCGGAAGAGTGGCGGTCTTTGTACCCCCAGATTACGTCTACTGAAGCGCTGGCATCTTACCTTTCAGCTTCAAAAAAAGACATTTAGGATGATGTAATGGGAGCGATAACTGAAGAAAATTTGATTAAGCTTTGTCCCGACATTTCGCAAGAATTAGCTAAGGTTTGGTGCGCATTTTTAAACACGATTGAGTGTCCAGAAGATTTTCAATCACTACAGTATGTTTTGCATACCCTCGAATCAGCTTGTCTGAACCATCCGCATCAGTTTTTTAAAACATTTTCCATAGCACAATCGGTCAGTTCATCTTTGTTCGACGTTTTTATGAAAGTCGATCATGACGCCTATCCAAAGTACTCATTCCAAAAGTTACCTCATGGTTCCAAAAGTGAACGACCAATTTTTTCATTGTTATTTACTTTTTCAGAACACTTCACTTCAAAAGGCACTCTCTCTTTGCTGTTATTTCTTGAGCACTACTTTGCAAATGAAGCAAAAATCGTAGCCAGAGGCAAAGAAGAGGAGTCATTCAGGGCATACCGGTTGCTATATACAGATCAACTGTTTGAACATGATTGCTTGGTCGGAGAAGATGCAGAGAATGTTGCGGTTCAACTTGAGGAATATAGAAAGCATCTATCAACTTCAAAAGATGACAATGATGCCAAGAGAATGAGTAATTACGTACGTGAACTCATTCATTTTTATAGGTTAGATTGGACCAGCAGAACCAAACGGCGAAGAAAAAATGTCTCTTCGATGCGAGCTGCATATCAACGAAGTGGTTATGAGCGTATTTATGGCACCGATAATCTCTATACAAGCAAGTTAAATAAGCCTCAGTTATCGGAAGAAGAAAAGTTAACGGGCATTACTGTTGAAGAAGACTTTCCACCTTTAGCCTTTATCAAAACTGAAGTCACAGACTTGGCTAAACCACGGCATGAAATGCCAAATAAAGCCGTGATTCGAGACAGTCACAAAGAAAGGTTACAGCAAAGGCTTATTCAGCGAGACTCCAAAAAATCGCACAACCTAAGCCTAGTGAGTAGAAACGTTCTTCAACCCTATGAAATCCAGTACTTAGTTGATGAGTTACTATCAACAAGAAAAGGAAGCCTTAATGGTATCGATAAGCGTCATGTCAGAGTCATTGTATTGCTTTGTTTGATTCTAGGCCGTTATGTAGAGGGTGTTAATACACTTGGTGTATTGAGTACTGAGGATTTTGATGGTGAAGGGCTGTATTCAAAAAGTGGCCGGTGGTTTTTTAAAGCTCATCATGGATTGACTGCGGTGTTGGGATCACAAAGATTGAATACTCATTTACTTTCAGCAGGCACCGAGATTCATATTGCGCTCCCTAGTTGGGCAAGCGAGGCGTTGGAACAAGCGCGTATGCCAGTCGGGAGCAAATTTTTAAGTGGTAGTAAAAATCATTGTTTGATTGCAGCCGTTGAGCAGTTACTAAAAAGTATCAACAAGAAACACCATTGTCAGATCAGCATTAAACGCATTACCAATCATCTTACGAATTACGTCGTCGCTCGTGAAAGAACTGATCCTGTATTGTTAGAATGCCTGACAGGTAAATCGAGTTACTACACGCGAGCGCCAAGACATTACATGTGGTACTCAACGGAACTGGTGAACCGCAAGTTGGCTGGATTATATACAGAAATGTTCTCGATGGTTCAAACCTGTCAATCGCAACTAACTTTAGAGCTGACGGACGATGTTGTTGATGAGAATGAACAGGGGATTGGTTCTCAATTTACTGCTAAGCGATCATCGTTGCGGCAGCTTGTTAAAACACTTCAGAAGCCTTTATACCAGACAAAAGCGTTTGATGCTGCAAGTGATCTTCATTCAATCGTGACCTATCATAATGCTTATACACTCTATACCCTATATATGCTCCTATCTTCGACGGGCTATAGGGCGGTGGGAAATCCCTTACCCACGTTTAATTTATATCTGAAGAGGTATGGGGCTCTGTGTATATCAGATAAAGATAACATAACAACATTCGCGCATATGCGTGTGGTGACCTGTGCTAAGACACTTGAAAGCCAGTTAGATCACTACCTGTCGCACATACAGGCAATGTCGAGGTTACTAACGGTGGCCTCTCCACATTATTCGAGCCAGTATAAGTGGCAAGCGACTAATTCTCAGTTGCTGGACTTGAAATCAAAGAACGTAAAGCTTGATTGGTTTATCAGTGTCAAAAACTCTAAAGGGACTGATGGACTGTTTTTATTTTTCAAGCTCAACGAGCAGCAAAAGTTGGTTGCTTACAATGCCTACCCAAAATCTGTAAAGCAATACAGTCAACATTTACCTGATATTCCAATGAACTTTGGAAGGCACTACCTTCGTTTACACTTGCAGAATATGGGTGTACATCAAGAGTTAATAAAATTTCAATTAGGGCACTGGGTTGCAGGGGAGAACCCACTGGAGCTATTTTCATCTTTTGCAATGGCAGACTCGATAAGAACACTACAGCCGATTCTAGATACTATGCTCAGTGAAATGGGCTGGGAAGCTATCCCATCACTCTTGACGAGACGCCGAGCATGAAGAAACCGCAACGTATTCAAAGTGATGGGCTTTGGCTTAAGTTTGAACCAGAGGCAGAGCGTGAACTAGAACTGTATCTAAAATCGCTCTCGATTGAAAATCTGAATTACTCAGAAAAAAGTAAGATCATAAAGAAAGTTTACAAGTTCACGGTTGAGTCTGCTCGTCATGTTGAAAACCAGATAACATCGTCGTCTCTAAACTCTATCCAGCAGCGCTTCCCTAAGAATATCGAATTAGAGCCAATTTATAGAAAAGTACTTGGACTTTTGCTGGTCGTGATTGAAAAAGAGCTAGGAATACGCGCACCAGAGTTAGGTTCTAGCACCTATCTGAATCAAGAAGTCCCGCAACTCACACCAGATACATTTCTCAATTCAAGGTTAGCCAATGAGATATATGACTTACTCGAATCTAAACATGCACTGCACGAGTATTTAAAGGCTCCTAAAGAAAATAGTGGGTTCCTAGCGTTGTGGCTGTGTCTTAAAGAGGCTATAGATCATCAAAAGGGCATCCTTAAGCTCTTGAGTTCAGCGGATAGCTTGCTGGAAATTGATAAGCACTGGTTGTTCCCTTATCAACAAAAACGTTATTGGCTATCTACCAAAGCGGAACTCCTCCTGCATCGCTGGTATGAAACATGTACATCAAAAAAGTTAATGGTTGTTGGTGTGATGAATCGATATCTATGTGAAAAAGGTATATTGCCAGGAGAAGTCACTCTTAGTTTTATTGAGCTTAGGCAGATGCTAAAGCTTGAGTACATTATGCGCCGAAGTGCTATCGAGTACGGTTTATCAACACGAAAGATTGATTCAGCTTTGCTGCCAGAGCATGTGTTGTACCGATTGTTGCATAATGAACGTGTTGAGTACGACACAACCTCTCCTCCTAATATATCGACGACGGTCAGGCAATCACGAAGTTGGGATGGCGCTTTTTCCGAGAGCTGCAATGGGAAGCGCCGCAATGCAAATAGCGTTGAGATTTTAGAATTAACGACTAAAGAACAACTTAATGTGGTAAGTAAATACACAAAAAAACTCGAAAAGGAAAACCGCAAGACCAGTATTCGTATTCGTCACAGCCTATTGGAAAAAATAAGAGTTAAACTGGAAGACCCCGTGACAACAAAGAAAATGCCATGGGCCTGGTTAACCCTTTCATGGCTATACCATTTGCTGAAAAATGGCGGGAAACATAAGCGCACGTTACGCTTAGATACCATAAAGTCTTATGTTCATTATGTTGCACAGCCTTTCATTGCAGAGTTTAATGGCTGCAACCCGACTTTAATGAACGAAGTTGACTGGGCAGAAAAGTTAAACACGGTGATAGAGCATATCGCTTCTGTTAGCAAGAAGGCTTATGTTGCCTATTTCGCTGAGTTCTTGATTGATAGTGAATTAGTGCCAAACCTCTGCTTGTCCGATATTGATGTGCCAGCCGCGCAACACAATGCTGATGCTAATGTGATCACTCAGCATGAAGCAGATAGGATATTAAGTGCTTTGGAACAGAGCTCTCATCCAAAGGCTGAATTGGCAACGCTTTGTTTTGTGTTTGGGTTTTATGCGGGTTTACGGCGTAATGAAATCAAAGGATTGCAGTTCAAAGATTTTCATCAGTACCGCGATAGTTATCAGACGTTGCATGTTCGCCCCAATCGCTACCGAGAATTAAAATCCAAAGACAGCTCGAGAAATTTACCGCTTGATGCCTTATTGCCAAAGCCCGCGTTAATTCAAGTTTATGATTTTCTAGATAGATCGAGAGTGAAGTACGCTAGTAAAGATAGCTCTGTCTTTCACTTTTATGGTGATGCAGAGCTCAATGAAGGGTTTAGTTTTCTCACTCAAGTGATAAAGGGCGTGACGGGTGATGGCACACTTCGTTTTCATCATTGCCGCCATTCGTTTGCTAACTGGACTATGTTGCAGTTTTATCACCGAGCTCTGACAAACGTGGAAGGCTATGCTTTTTTAGATCATCCGCATTTTAGCAACCAAAGAAGCGATTTTTTGTTAGAACGATTGGGAATAGAGCCGTTTAGCCGAAAAGGATTTTGGTCGGTAGGGGAGATGTTAGGGCATTCGTCACCGGCAACCACTGCTTCATCTTATTTTCATTTGGCCGATTTTTTGAGACGTAACTTGTATGCCAATCACCAGGCAGAATTATCAGCGTTAAGATTGGTTTGGGGACAACGTATAGCTACTGATCTGTTTGGTCGAATTGTGCCCAAGCCTTCCATAAGTCAAGCAATCATCGCGACTAGGCCAAATCCATCAGGGATTAAAACATCCAATGATGCATTTGATATTAGAACTCTAGAGAAGAAAAAGGTTGGAAAATCACTGATTGGGCTAGGGCTTGATACCTACTGGAGGATCCTCAGTCGCACAGCGGAGAAACACTCACCACAAAATATAGCCCATGATTTGAATATGACGTTGGATGGCGTAAACACGGTTCTGGAGCTGGAAGCGGAGATAACTGCGAGAACACTGCGAAACTCAAAACACAGAGCAGAACCCAATATCAACTATGCTCGGCTTAATAAACCGAACATCAGTGTCGTTAAAGGGCTGATAAAACGTTTTATGAGTATCGAACAACAGTTAAACAGCGAGATCAAACTGTCGTTGTTATTACCGAGCATTGAAAACTTGATCGGTGCTAAAGACTCGCTGTTACGAACTAGGGACAAAAACTCTGCATTGACCATACTTAGATTTTTAAAGTTAATGAATTTCGAGCCTTTTGATATCAGTGTTAAGTGGTATATGGACGACATACCATTAACTGAAGGAAATAAGCTGAAACCCTACTTGAATCATGCTGAATTTTGGAAGAAAGCTTTGGCCAACAACGTAGGGTTAACCAATACAGCGTTTTCAATTGTATTGCCTCATTGCTTAAATCAATTTAAGCGCCAATTTGAGAGCATTGCAACAACGACGTTAAGTGATGACGGTAAATTCTTAGCTTACAAAGCGCCTGGCTACGTTTCTATTCATGTCAAGCAGACACGGTTTGTAAACGATATGCGTAAAGAGCCCGAACATTTGCCAAGCCGCCCACGGAGAACAAAAGCCTTTGTCAGTTTCCTTCGATTGCTAGTGGTGTATTTGTCAGCCAAGCAGTCGGTTACTAATATCGGCACTTGAGCATGGAAGTACGCTTGAATATAGGTAGTTTTCTATCCCAACTCAGGTGGGTCAATTTTAAATCGGCGTTGACTGATCAAAGCTATGAGACGAAATCGGCAATAATGCTCAGCCCCCATATTACCCACCGAGCATAATTCCTAGTTACTTATCCTTATCATGCGGCCCCTCGCTCCACTTTATGATTTGTGGCGAAAAGTATGCAAAAGTGCAGACAGCAAATGCTAGCCCTGCAATGGTCATCACAAATAGCATAACGTATACCTTTCGGAAGCCAGTTACATTTCTGTATTAGACTTTAGCACATCGAAATAAAACATGCTTTAGCCACCATCGAAGTAGAACAAGTTCAGAAACGCAAGTGCTTCTGTTTCGGCGCTTTTCGAGCTCAATGGTCTCGATTACTTTGTTAGTCCACAGTTCATCATCCAATGAAAAAGATACTATGGCACTCGATTAATTCGTTTAGTATGTGTGGTGATTGACCGCTTACTTTGAAGATAACTTGAGTTACCACATGATTCAATGTGAGATTTTCGGCGTGAATGAACCACCTCATTTAGAATAAAAGAGTAAAACGATCAATCATGTTAGTCTTTCGTATGTTCAATCAGATCTTCAATTTTACATCCGAAGTAATTACAAAGTAGGTCAAGCGTACTGGTAGTAGTGACGTAATTATCATCATTGATTAATTTGTTAATAGCAGAGCGCTGAACCCCAATATCTCGAGCAATAGAAGCTTGAGATATTTTTCTCCCTTCAACTTTCTCTTTTTTATCAATTAGTTCCGAAATTTTATATCGAATAGCCAAAGTAAGCTTCCCTTTGTATCTTGACAGGGGACGTCAATGCGTTATATTGAATAATGTATCTTGTTAGGAAACAGAGAGGGGTCGTATGGACCAAACACTATTAACTACTAAAGAGCTCGCAAGTCGCATCAAATTTAGCGCCAACTATATCAATTCGACATTGCGAGACTCTGTATTCATCGAAGGTAAACACTACATTCGACCGTTCAATGGTAGAAAAATTTTGTACATTTGGGAAGAGATCGAAGTCGATTTATACCGCTCTGCCTGCAGAAATGTTGCCTACATCCCGATGGCGGGTGGGAGAGTGTGTAATGGGTAGTATCAATGTACGTAGAGAAAAGCTGTTCATTGATTTCAGATATCAAGGAGTTCGTTGTAGAGAACAAACAGCACTTTCTGATTCTCAAGCTAACCGTCGTAAGCTGCAAAAGTTACTGAATCAAATTGAAGCTGACATTCGGCTAGGTTGTTTTGTGTATGCGGAGTGTTTCCCAGGCTCGCCAAAAGCTGTTCGCTTCGCTAAACAGGACGCGATTGCTAAGAGGCAAAAATCCGAAATGCTAGTGAACTACGAAGTAGCTGCTAGTCAACTTCAAGGGATTTCTACGATCCGTTTTGATGACTTTGCTCAGGAGTGGTATGAAGAAAACGAAGTGCGGTGGAAAGAAAGTTACAAGGACAGTATGCGTATTTACCTTGGCTCATATCTCATTCCTCAGTTTGGGGAGTTATCTGTCGATAAAATTACGCGTCCAGATATCCTGAAATATCGCGCATCGCTAGTGAAACCCAAAGCAAATGGTAAGAGATTATCGGCCGATTTTATCAACCACATTATGACACCACTTAGAATGATATTGAATGAAGCTGCTGATCGTTACGAATTTAAAGCTCCATTTGAGAATATTAAACAACTCAGAGTAGAGAAGCGTGATGTTAACCCATTCAGTCTTGATGAAGTGGTTCAGTTCCTCCGTGTGGTAAAACCAGAATACGTTGACTATTTTAAGGTTCGCTTCTTCACGGGTATGAGAACCTCCGAGATCGACGGGCTTAAATGGGACTATGTTGATTTTGAGCGTCGTACTATTTCGATTCGCGAAACCTATGTTCATGGCAGAATGGATACAACGAAAACAACGGGTTCTCATCGTGATATCCAGATGTCTTCCATTGTATTTGACGCTCTTATGTCACAACGTAACGTTAGCGTAGGGCAAGAATTTGTCTTTAGTAATGCTGCTGGAAACCCATTAGACAAACGCAATGTACGTGAACGAGTCTGGAAGCCAGCCTTAAAGGCAATGGGGGTAGGTTATCGTCGCCCGTACGAAACCCGTCACACAGCCGCTACCTTATGGCTCGCGGCAGGTGAAGCTCCGGAGTGGATAGCTCGGCAGATGGGGCATACGACAACTAAGATGCTGTTTGAAGTCTACAGTCGGTTTGTACCGAACCTAACTCGCCAAGATGGTAGTGCATTTGAAAAGTTACTTGAGAACAATCGTAGTGGAAGAGGGAAGCTATGATTTATTCCCCATTAGCAGTACATTGCACGAGTCTATGCTGCGATATCCTGCAGGATGAAAAATTCCTCATGTTATCTCATGAAGAGATTAACTGGTTTTATGATGATGTGTATGAATTGATTCAACAAAGAACGGAACTGTGGCCAAACAAGCATAAAAAAGAGCATGAATTTGTTCATGCAGTAACACTTGGTGTACTTAAGGCTCTGCACTTCTGTAAAAACAGCTCCAAGGCAAGAAACCCCGCTTGGCTGTTAAAGGCAATGCAATCAAGGATCTCTTCAACACAAAAACGACTGTATACGGACATTAAGGTCAATCGAAGATATTTTATCTAAAGTCTCATGTTCAATAAAAGCCGCACATCAAAGAATGATTGTGCGGCTTTTGTTTTTACGTCATGAGTACGCTAATGTCACTTCGTGTAGCAAATCTTGATTACCGATGGATCTTTTTGTGGGCAGGTTTAACCCACAGTGTTCAACTCACTTCTGCCCCATTGTGAGTCAGCATCATAATTTTGGCTAAGTGTGATACATACTAATAGACCAAATTTTAGTAATGCTGCAGAGTATCTATAGAAATCAGGCCTTACCAGTTTTGTTCTGAGCCTGATAATATCGTAGAGCTAAAAGATGGAAAGTCATTCAAATTATCAGATATATAGAAGTAATTAAATAAATTCGAAGTTGGGGGCAAGGATGAAACTGCACAGTATTCGGATATCAAATTTTCAAAGTTTTGGTGCAGAACCAACAGAACTGGAACTGTCAGATATTACTTATCTGATTGGCCCCAACGGCTCAGGTAAGACTGCTGCACTTCTGGCTCTGTGCCGACTGTTTGCATTTGATCAATCATTACGCCGTATTCAGCGCTCAGACTTCCATGTCCCGCACGATGAGCAAGAAGCGCCCGAAGAAAGGCAGCTATGGATTGAGGCGGACTTCGTGTTCCCCGAGTTAGAGGGTGAAGAAGATAACTCAACCGTTGCTCCCCATTTCAGTCACATGCGCCTTGATGATCCTGATGGAATTCCTAGGGTACGGTATCGCCTAAGTGCCACTATGGGCCTGGATGGGGATATTGATGAGACTTTTGTGTATGTGCTTGAAGCTAACCCGGACGGTTCACCTCTAAATCCCGAATCCGTTCCCAGATCAGAACGAAATCACATACAAGTCCACTATCTTCCCGCAAGAAGAGATCCTACTGACCACATTGCATACGGAACGAGCGCGTTACTTGGCCGATTGCTACGTGCTGTTAACTGGGAAAATGAACGAGAAGAGGTCAAAGGATTCACCGACCAGATTAGCGAGAGTTTGGCTGCTAATCCATCGGTCAATGCTTTTAGTGCTCACCTGAAGAAAACATGGAGCACCCTTCATAAAGGTAGCTACTTTACAGATCCCAAGATTACTTTTGTGGCATCTGAAATCGAGGCGTTGCTTCGTCATTTGTCTGTATCATTCTCGCCTGGACATGACGAACATCTTATCGATTTTTCCCGACTCAGTGACGGCCAGAAATCGATGCTCTATCTGTCATTGGTTCTTTCATCTCAAGCAATTGGCCGTGCTGTCCTTGCCGGTGATGACGGCTCTTTTGACCCAGAAAAATTGCGTCCGCCAGTCTTCACTTTGATTGCCCTTGAGGAGCCAGAAAACAGCCTATCGCCTCACTATTTGGGGCGGATTGTCAGCGCTCTGAGCGCCATGACGAGCAACCAGGATGCTCAGGCATTAATCGCTACGCATGCCCCGTCAATGTTACGACGTGTTGAACCGGAACATATTCGATATCTTCGACTTACCGAAACCCGGCAATCAAGAATTAAGAAAATCCAATTACCCGCTAAAACCGATGAAGCGCACAAATTTGTACGCGAGGCTGTCCAGGCATTCCCTGAGATCTACTTCTCTCGTGTAGTTGTGTTGGGTGAAGGAGATAGCGAAGAAATTGTATTACCGCGTATTTTCAGTGCAAAGGGTGTACCAGTTGACGAATCCGCGGTGACGATTGCACCTTTAGGAGGACGACACGTTAACCATTTTTGGCGCCTTTTATCGGCATTGCAAATCCCATTTTTAACCCTTCTCGATTTAGATGTGGGCAGATATCAAGCGGGCTGGGGAAGAATAAAGTATGTAAATAACCAACTTGGTTTGTATCAACCTGAAAAGGTACTACCAACTACTTTTTCTTTATCAGATTGGAATGATGACAAAGTACCTGTTCGTACACATCATTTCTTTGAAAACGGAACTAAGAGTGTATTTTCAGAGCTGGAAACACGTGGTGTTTTTTTCTCATTTCCAATGGATTTAGATTTTTCAATGCTTCTTGCTTTCCCTAATGCGTACGGTGTTCAGCGGGAGGTTTCAGATGAGTCTACGATTAAAGCCGTTTTGGGCAAGAGCCATCATGGCTCATACCAATACAGCGGAGACGAGTTAAATCTTTTCTCTACGTATCACAAGCTTTTTAAACTGGGTAGTAAGCCCGCTGCGCATATAGATGCTCTTGCTCAACTGAGCAACAAGGAATTGCTGGCGAACATGCCAGAATCATTTGGACGACTTGCAGATGCCGTGATAGCCAAGCTTGCGGAGTTGCCCGAGTGATTGCTGTAGATGCATGGTTGCCTTCGGATGGGCTAACACTTGAACCCAATGCTCTGCTGGCTGCGAAGGAGCAAGCGCGCTGTCTTGCACTAACTGCGGGGCCTGGAGCGGGCAAGACGGAAATGCTTGCACAGCGAGCTGACTTCCTCCTCCGAACCGGAACCTGCCGTTATCCGAAGAGAATACTCGCTATTTCTTTCAAAGTTGACGCCAGCAAAAACTTGAAGGAGCGAATCCAGCGACGCTGTGGACAAGAATTGGCTTCCCGTTTTGATAGCTACACATTTCATGCGTTTGCAAAGCGTATTATTGATCGCTTCCGAGTAGTACTTACTGGTAATAATGCTCTGGATATGGATTATTCGATTGGCGAAAGAAAAGTCACAAGAAGGCAAATTACATTTCATGATCTTGTGCCGCTAGCAATTCAAATTCTCAAGGCCTCTGCTGTCGCAAGAAATGCCATACGCCAAACTTACAGCGATGTTTTCTTGGATGAATTCCAAGACTGCACGGATCAGCAATATGAACTCGTTAAGGTAGCTTTCCAAAGCACAAGCATTCGTCTTACCGCTGTCGGTGACACCAAGCAGAAAATCATGGGATGGGCAGGAGCTTTGGACGGAATTTTCCAAACTTTCGCTAAGGATTTTTCAGCTGTACCACTAAACATGTACCGAAACTTTCGTTCAAAACCACGCCTGCTTCGGATGCAGAACGAGATAATTCGTGTGCTTGATCCAGCTTCCGTTATGCCAGATCACCAACTTGCTGGTGAGGAGGGAGAGGTTTTCGCGTGGCAATTCGAGAATGCACAGGGGGAAGCTGAGTATTTGGCCGATTTGATTGCCGGGTGGATAAGAAATGAAAAGGTTCCGTTGTCCGAAATCGCCGTCTTAGTGTCCAAACAACTAGATCTTTATGCCAACCACTTGATGACGGCATTGGAAGTTAGGGGAATACCGTACCGGAACGAGCAGGAGATGCAGGATATTACTGTTGAACCTGCCGCGAGGCTCGTTGTTGACTATTTGTCCTGCCTCTATGGCCAGCGAGAGCCCAAAGCTTGGATTCGGCTTATGAATCAATTGATTCCCTTCGCTGATGATGAGGTGCAGTCTAGCGCTAGGCAAAGTTTCCAACGCTTCTTCAAGGAGCAGAGAAAAATCATCACCATGACCGAGCTGTTGGATGAGCCGTTTTCGGGATGGTGGGATTCTGTGTGTAGCTTTCTGAAGAAAATAGGAATGGAGACTCTTGTTGCTCTCTCGCCTGACTATGAGTCACATGCTAGGTTAAGTGAAGTTGTGAGAGATACCAAAGCGCACATTGAAGAATTACTTGAACTTACCCCCGATTTGCCTCAAGCCTTGACTCGTTTCTCTGATGATCAGGCTGTGCGTATTCTGACGATCCATAAGAGTAAAGGATTGGAGTTCGACTCAACGATAATTATGGCCGTTGAGAACGAAATATTCTTTGGGGATCCAGATGCTAATCGGTGTGCTTTCTTTGTTGGTGTATCCCGTGCCAAGCGTCGCCTAGTTCTTACATACGCAAAAGAGCGAGATAGGCCTGCTGATTATCATAGGAGGTGGGATATAGCACGAACTCCTCAAGTCGAATATTTTGGCTACGTATAGCCATTCCTAGTTAGGTCAGGTTAAACATCTAATTCGACTATCAATGCTTGCAAGCTTAGGCTTTGAACTATTGTCGGAATTACAGTTAGGTGATACGTGTGGTCAAGTAAAACTGGCCACAGGTTTAGAGCTTTTCCATACTTTTGGTAATCTGAAATGCCTTCGTTAGAGCAAAAGTCCTAACACGCTTGTGTTCATTCTCGAGTCCTCTTGATCTAAGCTGATTCATTTTGCTCCAATTTTGGATAGACCTATACTCATTCATATCTTGTTAATGGTTTTTTAGTCCTACTAAAAATTATCCGATTGAGTTGATGGCGGAGCATCCCCGTTGTTAAGCGACATCTTGCATTTTAGTTCATCTTCGTGTGGTATAACTTATTGATTATCAGTTGAGCGCATGTGAGAGATGTTGCAACATTGAAGGTTCAAAGACGACAGTTTGTCGTCTAATAAGCGTTATGTTTACTTGAATTTCAATGGCTTAAAAATTCTTCGATCTCTGTTCTTTGTCCCTTTAGCCATTCGTCCGAGTTGCCTCAGCAAATCTGTATTGTCGGCCTAAATTCGTGAATTTCTCAGCCAGTAAAACATGCCAATATTCGTGGGTTGCTTCATTTGCAGGTCGTGGAGGTTGGCTTCAAATCTCATTGGCTCTAAGTCGCTTTTAGGTTCTTTGCCAAGCAGTATTTCAATTTGGCAGTTGCCTCGGCAATTTGCCATTGTCTTGCGCTTTGGTTGGAAAGAGAGGGCGCTTGTTGAAGTAAAGTCGGGTTGCCTCATTGGGCAGGGAAGTGGACTTACTCGCTTGGTGTTTCGTGCATTTGGCGGCCAAGTGAGTACGAGCTTGTGATTCACTTCTTGAAATGCGTTCAACAAAGCAGTTCTTTGCCAAATAAATCAGTCGTTTGTGGTAAAACATAACAAACAATTCAAGCAGACCCTCAACGCTCGGCATTTTTGGTTTGCGTCGGGTTTGGTGTTTACGGCGCAATGCGGAAGGTTAGCCAGGGCGTTTCGGGCTACTTAATTGGGCGTTATGAGGCATATGGATATTCAACTAATACAAATAGAAAATGATGAGTTTGAAAGTCTGTTCTCTGTTGTGAAACAGGGGCTTTATTCGCATGTTGATGCCGTCTTTGGCTGGTGTGATGAGTTCCAAGTCAATCGTTTAAAAAATGACTACGAGCCGCATTGGTTTCACTGGGTTTATCTCAATAACACGCAAGTTGGAATGCTATGCTTCAAGCCTTACGAAAACGCATTTCATGTACATTTACTCATTGTGTTTCCAGAATTTCAGAATCAGCAACTTGGTGGAAGGGTAATGAATGTGGTTCACGAAATGGCGCGAGAGCAAGGGCGTAGTCATGTAACCTTATCAAGTTTTACTAGAAACGAGTCAGCGGTAAGGTTTTACAAATCTCTTGGCTATAAGATGACTGAAAGCGATGAAAACTTCCTTTCTTTGTCGCTTCAAGTTGCCTCATAACAAAGCGTTTAAGACGGATTCTCAACGCTTGGCATTTTCGGTTTGATTCAGCTTTAGTGTTTACGGCACAATGGTTTAGGTGTGGTGGTCTGCGTTGCTCACCACTTAACGCGGCGTTAGGTTTTCGAAGTACTAATTTCCTGGATTTGCTTGAAAACTTCTTCTGCTTCAGCTGTTAATTGAGAGTAAGTTCGTATGTCACCTTTTCTCTGGGCATGCATCGCTTGCTCAAGTAACGTTGAGTGTCGCTTTTTGAGTTTTTTGGCTGGGTTGCTTTTGAAAAAAGAAAACATGAATAACTCCTTAATGTTGAAGCAAGTACTACGTATATTTACAGCAAAAGTTCATTCAAAGGGAGGTTGTGACTACAAACCTAACAAGCAATTCAAGCAGACCCTCAACGCTCGCCGATTTTTGTTTGCGTCGAGTTTTGTGTTGCCGAGGAATGCGGAAAGTAAGTCAGGGCGTTTCGGGCTACTTAATTGGGCGTTAGTTGCCAGCGGTAAAAACGTAGCTAAATCGGAAAACTTAGGGCTAATGAATCGTGCAATTTTGCTCTGTTTTGTGTCTGGGTGTGTGGTTTGATGAAATTGTGTTCGATTTTTATTATTGTGGCTTTGTTTTCCCGTTTCAGACGCGAATGTACTCGTTGAAAATCAGCTTTGTGAGATTGTCTTTCCAAAAGGTCTTTTTGGTGCTTTTAGTCAGTTTTCTACGGCGTTGCTAGTCCCAAGTGGTTTCAGTGACAGGCGCTTTAACACTGCGCCTGATTTGAGTTTTTCAACGCGCTCGAAAACGGTGTTGGCAAAATGGTAATGAACTGGAAATCAGAGGTTTAGAATGGCAACTAACAAGGCGTTTAAGGCAGATTCGCAACGTTGGGCATTTTCGGTTTGCTTTGAATTTAGTGTTTACGGCACAATGGTTTAGGTTAGGTGGTAGTGTTGCTCACTACTTAACGCGGCGTTATGAATTTACAAGTTTAAACACAACATATAAGGAAAAATTATGGCTAGAAATATCTTGTTAGTGGTACTTGCAATTGGACTTACTGGTTGTACAGCGTTCAATGTTTGGGATCAAGATGACGGCTCAATTGTTATTATCGGGCATGCTACAGTGCTTAAAGATAGAGCAACAGTTTTTGAAGAAGTGAAAGAAAAAGCCGAAAAAGTGTGTGATGGAAAAGGATACGATGTGGTCAATCCTGCGACAGGAAAAGTCGACCCAAACTATAATCCGAACGTTTTCGCCTCAACTCAGTCAGTGTCTATGCGTATAAAATGTAAAAATTCATAACAAAGCATTTAAGAGTGATTCGCAACGCTTGGCATTTTCGCTTCGCTCAAGTATAGCCAAGCGCTGCTCACACCTTAATGCGGCGTTAGCTTAATAGAACGAGATTTGAGTATGTTTACAGTTCCAGATACAGAAAAGAAAATTCGAGCTAAGATTTCAAGCTACAAATCTGGGCTTAACCGTGAGCTTAGAGAGTATGGTGCCATCTCGGATGGTTACGGGAAAAGGTACTTAATATTTCCGTTGCTGCTTGTGCTCAATGACTTGAAGAAAGCAGAAGAATACATGGAATGGTATGACTCTCAATTTCCAGACGATATTGGCGAACCAATCCAGATGTTATGTCGCTCAATTTTGTCTCATCGTTTGGGTAAAACAGAAAAGGCAACGTATGAATTAGCAGCAACGATGCTATCTAATGTGTACCTTTTACCGTGGCTTTTCGGTAATAATATCGGTCCATTTGGTATAGAACAAACACCAGGCTTTGCTGACCCTGAACACTGTGATTATTTACCTGTGGAAGTATTTCACAGCATCAGTGGTGAGGAACTGCATTGGATTGAAAGTTGTTTTGAATCTGAGCTTTTTAGAGAAGCTCATACAAGGTTTATAGAAATATCGCTTATTTTGAATCTTGTTTCAGAAGAAGAGCGTCATGCTTTACTAAATGAACGAAATGGTCTTCTAAAACCGTTTGAGAAATTCAGCTAACAAAGCATTTAAGAGTGATTCGCAACGCTTGGCGTTTTCGCTTCGCTCAAGTATAGCCAAGCGTCGCTCACACCTTAATGCGGCGTTATGTTTACTTGTATTTCAATGGCTTAAAAACTCTTCGATCTCTGTTCTTTGTCCCTTTGGCAGTTCGTCCGAGTTGCCTCAGCAAATCTGCATTGTCGGCCCAATTTCGTGAATTTCTCAACCCGTAAAACATGTCAATATTCGTGGGTTGCTTCATTTTCAGGTCGTGGCGGTTGGTTTCAAATCTCACTGGCTCTAAGTCGCTTCCAGCATATTTGTCAGTTAGCATCTCGGCTTGGCAGTTGCCTCGGCAATTTGCCATTGTTCTGCGCTTTGGTTGGAAAGAGAGGGCGCTTGTTGAAGCTAAGTCGGGTTGCCTCATTGGGCAGGGAAGTGGAATTACGCGCTTCGTGTTTCGTGCCTCTGGCGGCCAAGTGAGTTTTGGCGTGTGACTGACTTCTTGAAACGTGGTCAACAATGCAGTTCTTTACCAAATAAATCAGTCATTTGTGGTAAAACATAACAAACAATTCAAGCAGACCCTCAACGCTCGGCGATTTTGGTTTGCGTCGGGTTTGGTGTTGCCGAGCAGTGCGGAAAGTTAGCCAGTGCGTTTCGGGCTACTTAATTGGGCGTTAGGCAAATAGGTAGATAAATGAACATAGAATTGTTTTTTATTCATGCAATTTTAGCAATGGTTTTGTTTTTGTGCATGAACTGGATTGGAAAGCACTCCATTAATGCTGGTTATATTCAAATGTCGGTCTTTGTAAAAACAGATGAAGCACCTGCATTTAACTTTCTATATCGCTCTTTTGCGCCGGTAGTTTTTATAACATTGGTATCCGCTGCATGTTATGTTGCTAAACAGGATTGGGTCGTTACTGATATTTATATGGTTGTTGTTTACCATGCTGTATTTCGGTTAGGGTTCAATATATTGACTGGTCGAGCTAGGCTGCTAAATTGGGGAATGCAAATAGCATATATACTCCTTTCAGTTGGAGCTTCATATTATGTTTACGCAAACTTGATTTTGGATAAGTCTTTCTTCTTTCCTGAACCGAAAGACATTGGCAATGCTTTGTGGTTGGGGGTTATCGGTTTTATTTACCACACGTGTAATTCAGTGCGGCTTTCAGAAGAAAGCACTAAAAGACGTAAAAGAAATTACCTTTCAAGTGTTTATCAAACTTATAGCCAATTGTATGGAGAAACCATCAAAAGCATTGTTGAAAGCCAAGATCAGGAAAGTTTAGTTTACGCTGTTCTGATTTATGAAAACTTCAATCGACCTAAAGCATACCGAATAGTCGAAAACGTACTTTTCTATCTCGGGTTCGCAAAGACACTCGGCATCATGCAAGTAACGACAGATAAATACATAAACGATCAAGAAAGTGTAGTGTTGGGTTGCGAAAAAATTGTCAAAGATTTTGAGTTGGCAAAGAAGCACCCTGATGCAAAATATGGTTACTGGAGTATTCGCCGAGAAGTGTTAAAGGCTTATAATCCGGATATCGATTACATTTCTGAAGTTGCCAGAATTCATGAAGATATTAAGCAAAGCTTTTACCAAGAATACTTTGAACAGTTGGAAGCCGAGTCGTGCTAAATTTGCCTAACAAACAATTTAAGAGTGATTCGGCACGCGTGGCATTTTTACTATGCGTTGTTTTTAGTGATTAAGGTGGTATGCGGAAGCATCGGCATTGCGTGCCTCACACCTTAATTGGGCGTTAGTTGCCAATGAAGAAAAAGTAACTAAATCAGCAAGTTTAGGGCTAATGTTAGTGTGCTAGTGGCTAGGTTTTCGTGTTTCACCTTCTAGCTTTTCGAATCGGTGATAGTGTAGTTCTGGTTGATGTGTCGCTGGGCTCTTTGTTCCAGAAACTGATTCGTTCGTTGAAGGTTAGCTCTGTTGCTTAGTCTTTCCAAAAGAGTCCTTTGGTGTGCAAAGTCTGTTTTCTGCGGTGTTGTTAATTCCAAGTGGTTTCAGTGATAGTCGCTTTGAAACTGCGCCTGACTTGGTCTTTTCAAAGTGCGTAAAGGCAGTGTTTGCAAAGTCTCAATGAATTTCAAAGTAAAGTCTTTGAGTAGGCAACTAACAAACAATTTAAGCAGATTCGCAACGCTCGGCATTTTTGGTTTGAATCAGTTTTAGTGTTTACGGCACAATGGTCTAGGTAGGTGGCAGCGTT
Source organism: Vibrio sp. NH-UV-68 (assembly GCF_042940635.1). Classification (NCBI taxonomy): domain Bacteria; kingdom Pseudomonadati; phylum Pseudomonadota; class Gammaproteobacteria; order Vibrionales; family Vibrionaceae; genus Vibrio; species Vibrio sp. NH-UV-68. The sequence goes on along the minus strand of NZ_CP134975.1, from coordinate 1,640,241 downwards.
GCTCACTACTTAATTGGGCGTTATGTGAATCCAAGGTATTTGAGTATATGAAGAAGTTTTTAGCAATATTTGTGGCAGCCTTGTGCCTGATTTCAGTTTGTGCGCAAGCCAATGATCACAAATTGAAACAGGCATATGAAAATCATCAAAGTGACCTTCAAGTTCAGGGGGTAGGCACTGTAATTCGTTTGTTACCCGATGACAATGATGGAAGTCGACATCAAAAATTCATCATAAGACTGAATAGTAAACAAACCCTACTTGTTGCTCACAATATAGATCTTGCGCCGAGGATTCCTAACTTAAGAGTAGGCGATCGAGTTCAGTTTTACGGTGAATATGAATGGACTAAAAAGGGTGGTGTAATGCACTGGACACACCACGATCCTAACAATAAACATCCGCATGGTTGGTTAAAGCACAACGGTAAAAAGTACGAGTAAAAATTCACATAACAAACAATTTAAGAGGGATTCCCAACGCTTGGCATTTTGCTTCTACTTCAATTTTAGTGCTTACAGTACAATGCATTAGGTTGGGTGGTAGCGTTGCTCACCCCTTAATTGGGCGTTATGTGCTAGCGAGGAAAAATGAAAATACCAACAGATTTAAAAATACTAGAATTCATTTTGAATCATTATATGGAAGATTATTTAGCATATGAGACAGCTAAAAATAGAGAAACAAAAATCTATGTGCCAATCGATGTAGATCATATCGCCAAACACTTCCATATGGAAGGTGATCTCGTATTTGGTCGTCTCTATTATCACCTGAATCCAAAGTATCAGCACGACAATGCAGATGGAGTGACAAACTATTTGTTCAACCTATCTGTAGGAAAAGACAAGCATTGCATTAATTTCCCTATGCTATCATCAATCGTCGCAGATCTTTCAAATGATCATAGTCGCTTTAAAACATCACTTTATGTCGCTGTTTTAGCTGCTATTGTTTCTATTTTTACTCTGGGTGTAACCATAAAGTCAGAGCTACTTAATCAAACCGAGCAAGTTGTAGAGAGTGTGAAAAAAGAACGCACATAACAAAGCGTTTAAGACAGATTCGCAACGCTTGGCATTTTTGGTTTGCTTTGGCTTAAGTGTATACGGCACAATGGTTTAGGTTTGGCGGCGGCGTTGCTCACTACTTAACGCGGCGTTAGGTGTTTTCACGGAAATAAGGACAATTCAATGGAAAGTAGGATCCCTTTACCAACGGATAATATATATAAATTTTATGCTTTGTTTGGGTTATTGCTTGTTATATTTGGCTTGGGTTCCATCATCTATGTTAACCAATCAACGAACAGCCTTGTTTATGATGTAATTATCGAATATCACACGCTTAAGAACATCCCAGTTGAAGCACGGACGCTGGTGCAAGAAGCTACATTTCAAGTTTTAGATAAAAAATTAGATGTTGCAGTCCGTAACAAGTTTATATTCCTAATCGCAATCGGCGGAATGATTGCCGGTGGTATTTATATGCTGTGGTATGGTTTCAAAACTTGGCATACTAAGATCCAACCGATGCAAGATGAAATGGCTCGATTGAATATTAAAAAATTAAAGCAAGAAGTCGGTGAATAACCAACACCTAACAAAGCGTTTAAGAGTGATTCGTAACGCTTGGCATTTTTGTTATGCGTTGGCTCTAGTGTTTAAGGAACAGTACTGAAATTTCGGTATTGCGTTACTCACACCTTAACGCGGCGCTGGCGGATCCCCTCATAATTCCCCCAACCCACAGGTATGCGTGAGGCGCTGATATTCCACCATTGCCCAATGATATTGGGACTCTTGTATTCGGTATCTCCGGTGGCAACGTACTTCCTTACCAAGTCTAGGAATGGAGAGCACACGACGGTGCTTGATGGTGTTGGCTTGGAAGTCATAATGCCATTTGGCTTGCATGGCGATTAAGCCATTCCACCACATGATGATTTCGGCCATCAATGCCATGAGTAACAAGATATCAATGCGTTTGGTGCAACGTGTTCGGTTATGGCGGAGCGCCAACCCGTAGGCTGGACTTTTTAGATCTCGGAACGACTCTTCAATTTGCATTCTTTTGGCGTATAAACGGGTAATTTTAATGCCGTTAAGTACATGGTTGGGGATGTTAGTGACCAGAATCCAAGGTTCTTTCGCTCCTTTATGGAACACTTTTCCAGCCGAGTGTTTCTGGCAGGTTCGACTATGCCGATGGGCTTTTCTGCCTTTGGAATGACTCTTGTATAAGTAAGCAAAGCACTTAAGCGGTGAGCGCTTAGCAAGTTGGCTTTCTCCTAAAAACAGCGGCTTATCAGATGCTTGAGGATAAAAGGTTTTATTCCATTGCCAAGAGCCCTCGCCACACTTAATCGAGACTTCGCCCCGAACACGCCCAAGCCAGAACCAACCTTTGTTGGCGACTTGCCTGAACCACGTATTTCTAAAGCCAGCGTCGGAGATAATGATAGGGGTGCAGCCTTGGGGGAGTAGGGATTGAAGCTTATCGAGAAAGTGTTGATGGCTCTTGGGTGAGTTGTAGTTTTTGTACTCAAATGCCTGCTCATAAAGCGTGACGGCGCGACCTTTAACGGATACCGAAGCGCGTAATGTCATATAGCGCAGTTGCTCACGAACATCCGACCAATCAACAAGCACCACAGGAAAAGGATTGGCTCGGGTAATAAAGGACGCATGCCATTTATATATGGACTCTTTTTCACGGTGTAGATTGCGATTACCAAGCAATCGGTCGATACGTTTGATAGCATGTTTCACCGTAGTATCAGTGTCGAGAGCTCGTCCAATTTTAGTGAGGGTGAGATCAGAGCCGTCAAGTACCGTTCTGGTTGCAAGCATCAGAGATCTAAGTCGTTTTTTGTGAATGTCAGGGCATTGGTTTTCGAGTGTTTGCTGTAGAATTTGAACATCGCGCATCGTTAGGGTTCCCTATTAAATCCATTTAATCAGGTGTGTTTTTGGCGAAATTCATTAGATCAGAATGAGCGATGCGCGTCTACTCATTGTTTTATATAGAAATTATGAGGGGATTCGTAAGAACGCGGCGTTAGCAGCTAGGAAGTAAAAAATGATTAGGCACATATTATTAATCAAGTTCAAAGAATCATCACCGCTCTCGGAAATCGAAAAGCTTAAAGGGTTATTCGAAGCTATGCCTGAAAAAGTCGAGGGTGTTGTGTCTGTCGAGTGGGGTGTCAACGATAGCCCTGAGGGTAAAAACAAAGGTTACACGCATTCAGTCTTAATGACGTTTGCAAACGAAGCTGGGCGTCAAAACTATTTACCGCATGTTGAGCACGAAGCGTTGAAGCAAGTTTTTAGACCTTTGCTTGAGGATATCGTTGTATTTGATTATACGTTCTGATTTGAGAGCGCAGCTAACAAGCAATTCAAGCAGACCCTCAACGCTCGGCGATTTTGGTTTGCGTCGGGTTTGGTGTTTACGGCGTAATGCGGAAGGTGAGTCAGGGCGTTTCGGGCTACTTAATTGGGCGTTATGCGACTGAGCAAAAAATCTTCTCTATCTCTTTTTCTCGCTCTCTCTAGCCATTTGTTTTTCGGTGTCGGCAATTTAGCATTGTCGGCCTAAATTCTTGAATCACTCAGGCCGTAAAACATGCCAGATTTCGTGGGTTGCCTCATTGGTTTTCAGAGTTGGTTAGTGGCGAGGTTGGCTGGTGCAAAGTGTGGCAAGGGCAAGTTTATCGGTGGTTCTTCTTCGATGGTCTGCCGCCTCGTTGATTTTCTCGAAGCAAAAGCAAAGTCATGCGCTGAAGTTCACCATTAGCTACTTGTGGGAAGTTGGTCTGTAACATAGCGACTTCGGCTGTTCAGTGAATCACAAAAAGTGCTTGGTTTGTTTGTGGTTTATCGTGTCTGAGGTAATCTTTCCACTGCCAACTTGGCTTGGTAGGTAAATTCGCATAACAAACAATTCAAGCAGACCCTCAACGCGTGGCACTTTTGGTTTGCGTTGGCTTTTGTGTTGCCGAGCAATGCGGAAGGTTAGCCAGGGCGTTTCGGGCTACTTAATTGGGCGTTATATGCTTTCAAATTTCAAACAATAAAAGGACTTAAAAATGATTCTAAATCACGTCTCAGTTGGCGCATCTGATGTGGTAAAAGCAGTTGGTTTTTATGACTCAGTTCTTTCTACGTTGTCTATTAAGCGTGCTCACTATATAGAAAATATCGCAGCGGCTTATGGTGAAAACTTTGAATTTTGGGTCGGAAGTCCCTGCGAAGGAAAAGCTACATCAAGTAATGGTGCTCATATTGCTTTTAATGCGCCTTCAAAAGAAGCAGTTGACCAGTTCTATACTACAGCCATTGAGTTAGGTGGTTCATGTGCAGGTAAGCCAGGGGTAAGACCAGAGTATGGTGAAACTTACTACGCAGCATTCGTACGTGACTTAGACGGAAACAAAATCGAAGCAGTTTCAATGTAGCTTCTAATACGCATATAACAATAAATTTAAGAGTGATTCACAACGCTTGGCGCTTTCACTTCAAGTCAGTTTTGTGTTTATGGCACAATGCGTTAGGTAGGGTGTTAGCGTTGTTCACACCTTAATTTGGCGTTATGCATAAGGAGTATATATGACAGATTCATCGTTTAGTTGGGAATATGCTTATGCTTACGATCTACTAGAGGAAATCGATGGGAAGCTAGAGCGAAATACCAAAATCCAAGCTTTAGAACTTGCCTGTAAGACAAGTGTTTTAAGCAACAATCAACTCATTTCAGAGTATTCGCAAAGTCTCAAATTAATAAAAAGTGTTCAGTTGAATGTGGACGAGTTCTTTGGCTCAATAGCGGCGTATGTTCGTCAATACATAGACGAAAAGCACATGACAGACGAACTGTATGAAAATATAACCTTAGACCTAACTAGGCAGTTTTTGAATCTATCTAGTATGTTTCGCTCCTTGCTTGATCATTCTGATTTTTCAATTTCTCGGCTTTGTGGAAAAGAATCGCCAGAATTTAAAAAATGGAAAGCCTCTCAATCTGAACTATACGACGCACATAGTGAATACAGACTGTTTTACAAATTGAGGAACTATTGTCAGCACGTTGGTGTTCCTCCTTTCACTTTTCAACTTGAAGACTCTATGGGTTCAGAAGAGGTAACGTTACAACTAGATTTGAAAACTGATATTTTGTTAGAAGAAAAGTCGGTTTGGAATAGCCAGCTGAAACAGGATTTACGCGCATTCCCTGACAATTTACCAGTTCTTAGTTTCCTCGAAGTTTGGCACAACTGTTTCCAGAAACTCAGTGAAGTTTTACTAGATATAAAGGCTAGTAAGGTATACTCGGTCGCAAATGACATAGTCAATTTGCGAGTTAAACATGATTTGCCAGCTGAGGTAGGCAAGCTGTGTTTACTAGGTTTACCGTTAGAGGGCTCCAATTCCGATAGCTTAAACATGCACATGTCTTGGTTACCCGAATTGTCTGCTCAACAAATTGTATCTCGTGTAAATCGAGAAAATGCATAACAAAGCATTTAAGAGTGATTCGCAACGCTTGGCAGTTTCGCTTCGCTCAAGTATAGCCAAGCGTCGCTCACACCTTAATGCGGCGCTGGCGGATCCCCTCATAATTCCCCCAACCCACAGGTATGCGTGAGGCGCTGATATTCCACCATTGCCCAATGATATTGGGACTCTTGTATTCGGTATCTCCGGTGGCAACGTACTTCCTTACCAAGTCTAGGAATGGAGAGCACACGACGGTGCTTGATGGTGTTGGCTTGGAAGTCATAATGCCATTTGGCTTGCATGGCGATTAAGCCATTCCACCACATGATGATTTCGGCCATCAATGCCATGAGTAACAAGATATCAATGCGTTTGGTGCAACGTGTTCGGTTATGGCGGAGCGCCAACCCGTAGGCTGGACTTTTTAGATCTCGGAACGACTCTTCAATTTGCATTCTTTTGGCGTATAAACGGGTAATTTTAATGCCGTTAAGTACATGGTTGGGGATGTTAGTGACCAGAATCCAAGGTTCTTTCGCTCCTTTATGGAACACTTTTCCAGCCGAGTGTTTCTGGCAGGTTCGACTATGCCGATGGGCTTTTCTGCCTTTGGAATGACTCTTGTATAAGTAAGCAAAGCACTTAAGCGGTGAGCGCTTAGCAAGTTGGCTTTCTCCTAAAAACAGCGGCTTATCAGATGCTTGAGGATAAAAGGTTTTATTCCATTGCCAAGAGCCCTCGCCACACTTAATCGAGACTTCGCCCCGAACACGCCCAAGCCAGAACCAACCTTTGTTGGCGACTTGCCTGAACCACGTATTTCTAAAGCCAGCGTCGGAGATAATGATAGGGGTGCAGCCTTGGGGGAGTAGGGATTGAAGCTTATCGAGAAAGTGTTGATGGCTCTTGGGTGAGTTGTAGTTTTTGTACTCAAATGCCTGCTCATAAAGCGTGACGGCGCGACCTTTAACGGATACCGAAGCGCGTAATGTCATATAGCGCAGTTGCTCACGAACATCCGACCAATCAACAAGCACCACAGGAAAAGGATTGGCTCGGGTAATAAAGGACGCATGCCATTTATATATGGACTCTTTTTCACGGTGTAGATTGCGATTACCAAGCAATCGGTCGATACGTTTGATAGCATGTTTCACCGTAGTATCAGTGTCGAGAGCTCGTCCAATTTTAGTGAGGGTGAGATCAGAGCCGTCAAGTACCGTTCTGGTTGCAAGCATCAGAGATCTAAGTCGTTTTTTGTGAATGTCAGGGCATTGGTTTTCGAGTGTTTGCTGTAGAATTTGAACATCGCGCATCGTTAGGGTTCCCTATTAAATCCATTTAATCAGGTGTGTTTTTGGCGAAATTCATTAGATCAGAATGAGCGATGCGCGTCTACTCATTGTTTTATATAGAAATTATGAGGGGATTCGTAAGAATGCGGCGTTATACGTTCTAAGGAGGAACGGTGGTAGTAATATATGGAATCAAAGAGTATTTAAACCCGATCAAAGCTGAATTATCTGATGTAATTCAAGCCTCTATGACACAAGTGTTGAGTCTGCCCGAAAGCAAGCGTGCTCACAGAATTGTTCCACTCGATCAGTCTGACTTCTATTATCCAGAAGGTCGCACGGATGCTTATACAGTCATTGAAATCAATATGATGCAAGGGCGTAAAGCTGAAACTAAAAAAGCTCTGATAAAGTCACTTTTTGCTAATATCGAATCTAGCTTGGGCATTTCTCCTGTAGACATTGAGATTACGATCAAGGAGCAACCACCGCATTGTTGGGGTTTTCGTGGCATGACTGGAGATGACGTTAAGGACCTGACATATAAGGTAAATGTCTAGCTGTGGATATGGTGGAAACAAACGTATAACAAAGCATTTAAGAGTGATTCGCAACGCTTGGCAGTTTCGCTTCGCTCAAGTATAGCCAAGCGCCGCTCACACCTTAATGCGGCGTTAGAAAACCAGTGAGGTTCCGAATATGTCAATAAAAGATGAAGTTATGAATTGGGATCGAAAGTCAGCATCTGATATTGAACAGATCTATGCTACTTACCAACAGACTTCAGAATTTGAATCACAACTCATTGAGCTTTGTCTAGACGAAAGTTTGAGTGTAGGTGGAACTTGGTTAGTTAAATTTCACATCGAGCACGGTGGTTCTATCAATGCTCTGGATATACAAAAGGTACTGATTAAGTTACCAACTTACGGCCACTGGGAATCAAAGCTTCACATATTGCAGGTTTTATCTCACTTCGAAGTTAGCCGTAAAACTCGAAAAGTTCTCGAACCGTTTTTTAAACACAGCGTATCAGGTACAAATAAGTTTGTTAAAGCGTGGAGCTTTAACGGGTTATATGAGTTAGCTGTACAGTACCCAGAGCTACAACAGGAAGTGACTGACCTTTTAAATCTTGCACTAAATAATGAGCCAGCATCAGTAAAAGCTAGGGTTCGCAAGCTCCTCAAAAAAGGTTTCTAACAAACAATTTAAGAGGGATTCACAACGCTTGGCACTTTTGCTTCTACTTCAGTTTAAGTGTTTATGGCACAATGCTTTAGGTTTGGGTGGAAGCGTTGTTCACCCCTTAATTGGGCGTTAGGCGAATACTCACATTAACTAAAATTAGGTGGAAAAATGGCAGTGAAACATGAATGGCGTAAGCATGAGAAATCGATCTATATGCCGAAGAACACACCAGAATTGATCAACGTGCCTACTTTTAATTTCATTACGATTTCCGGACAAGGCAATCCTAATGATGATGATTTTTCTGAGCGCGTAGGTGCTCTATATTCTGTGGCCTACAGTCTCAAAATGGGACTTAAGAAAAGTGAGCACAAACCTGAAGGGTATTGTGATTTCACAGTTTACCCCTTAGAGGGTGTGTGGGATATTACCACTGAAGCGAAAGCTACTTTCGACGGGACAATCAATAAGGATGACCTAGTTTATACGTTGATGATCAGGCAGCCAGATTTTGTTGATAATGTTCTTTTTGAAAAAGTTATAGCTCAAGTTAAGGTAGCGAAGCCGTCTAAGCACTTACCTTCCATATCATTCAAGAAAATATCAGAAGGTAGTTGTGTTCAAATGCTTCACTTAGGGCGTTTCGAGGATGAGCCAGAGAGTTTTTCGTTAATGGAAGAGTTCGCAAAAAGCAACGGACTGACTCGTATTTCGAAAGTACATCGGGAAATCTACCTATCTGATGCAAGGCGGGTGAGTCCAGAAAAATACAAAACTGTATTGAGGTTTGGGGTGCAATCTTAACCCATCGCCTAACAAGAGACTATGGCGTCAATAGTTAATTTTGGGCGCTATTGTTATCCCACATTACACCGTCTCTGAGCATCGAGTTTAAGATCACAACCATCTTTCTCATGCAGGCAACTATGGCTACTTTTTTGGGTTTTCCTGCCGCAAGTAATCGTTCATAAGTGGTCTTAAAAACAGGGTTACATTGGATAGCAGACATCATCGCCATATACATAACGGTTCTAACCTGAGTCCGACCGCCTTGTGTTATGCGCTTTACTTTGTAACGACCACTTTCTCTAACGATGGGTGCAACGCCAATCAAGCTAGAGGCTTGTTTATTGGTGATGTAACCAAGTTCTGGGACGTTGCTAATGATTGATGCGGCCAGTATTTTACCGACACCAGGCATGCTTTGAAGTATCTCATTTTTATTCTGATATTCAGGTGAGGTATCGATGAGCTTAGTGATTTTAGCTTCTACTTTCTCAATTTGATTTTTAAGAGCGGTTAAGATGGGTGTAATGGTTGAAGCGATGTTCTTTGGCAATATTTGTAGTCGGTTTCGTTCCATGGTCTGTATGGAGAGTAACTGATTACGCCTTGTTACTAAGTCACTCATTAGTCGGATGTTTTCGGCTTTCAGTTTGGTTAGCTCAGGCTGAACTTTTTCCGCATAGTGGGCAATGATAGCGGCGTCTAAACGGTCGTTCTTAGCTCTTTGTCCGATAGCACCAGCGAATCTTTTTATCCTCAATGGGTTAGCGATGACATAGGGTAACTTTGCTTGGTCACAAGCAAGGATGAAGGGCATTTCTAATCGTCCAGTAGCTTCAATCACGACACGTTGAGGATGGTGTTTAGCGATAGTTTTGACGGCCTCTTTAATGTCTTTGTCACTGTTAGGAACAGTGAAGTAAATATCGAGAGGACGAATATCAATATCTAACTGTGATTTGCCAGTATCAACACCGACATTAATGTTTTGAAGTGTGTTTGTATTCATAATAAGCTAACTCTTGCTTGCAAATGCGGGCTCGAGACCCAGAAGACTATCCGAGTGTGGTGCTTGGAGTTCTATCTGACGTTCGTACTTGTTATCGGTCTCTCGATAGAGGAGCCATCATTTAATCGAACTATCAGATAGAAGAACTTTAGTTGCAGCTAAAGTCTGGGTCTCACCTTACCCGATTGCGTTAGTTATTATCCATACAAACAATTTAAGAGGGATTCCCAACGCTTGGCTTTTTTGCTTCTACTTCAAGTTAAGTGTTTATGGCACAATGCTTTAGGCTGGGTGGTAGCGTTGCTCATCCCTTAATTGGGCGTTATGCGACTAAGCAAAAAATCTGTTATGTCTCTCTTTCTCGCTCTCTTTAGCAGTCGGTTTTCGGTGTCGGCAATTTAGCATTGTCGGCCCAAATTCTTGAATTTCTTAAGCCGTAAAACATGCCAAAGTTCGTGGGTTGCCTCATTGGTTTTCAGTGTTGGTTCGTGGTGAGTTTGGCAGGCGCAAAGTGTGGTAAGGGCTAGTTTATCGGAACTTCTTCTTCGCTGGTTTGCCGCCGCGTTGAGTTTCTCGAAGCAAATGCTTAATTACTAGCAGAAGTTCACCATTAGTCACTTGTGGGAATTTGGTCTGTAACATAGTGACTTCGGTTGTTCAGTGACTCACAAAAAGTGCTTGGTTTATTTGTGGTTTTTCGTGTCTAAGGTAACCTTTCACTGCTCAACTTGGCTTATGCGTGTGAATTCGCATAACAAACAATTTAAGCAGACCCTCAACGCGTGGCACTTTTGGTTTGCGTCGGGTTTGGTGTTTACAGTGCAATGCGGAAAGTGAGTCAGTGCGTTTCGGGCTACTTAATTGGGCGTTATAAGGCTATAGGGTAGTAATAAAGTGTATAAAATCGACAACAAAAAGCTCAGAAAGGAAAAGCTAAGCCCCATTTGGACGCTAGTCTTTGTCCTGTTTTTAGGAAGTCTAATGTCTACGCCAGAATATGGTGAAGACTTTGATTGGTCCAAACTCATATTCCTAGTTGCTTTCACTGGATTGTTCGCCGTCGGTACGAGAGTCTACGGTGTAATACGTTACCTAAAGTGGGCGAAGATTCATCGAGTGGTTATTGAAAGTGACGGAGTGAGTTTTCAAAACTTTGGTAGTAAAACTATTTTACCCTGGGATCAAGTTACCTATTTACAGGTTAAAGAAAAGGGCGGAAATGTCACCAACATAATATTGAAAACACGAGCGTCCGGCAAAATAGATTTCAAAGATTACGACAATCTAAACCTATTAAGCGAAGAGCTGAAAGCTAATGTAGATGAACAGTTTTGGGTATAACGTTGTTGTACTTCGTACTTGAATCCAAGCCTTATAACAAACAATTCAAGCAGACCCTCAACGCTCAGCACTTTTGGTTTGCGTCGGGTTTTGTGTAGCCGAGGTATGCGGAAGGTTAGCCGGGGCGTTTCGGGCTACTTAATTGGGCGTTAGGCAACAAACCGGCCGCAATAAAGCCGGCTTGCTAGTTCTTAGTCGGTGTTCTCATCCATAATAAACTCCAGAGTCTCTCTTATATCAGCGGTTGCATTAACGACTTTAAATATTTTATAAGCTTTCATACCTGTGGACTTAACTGGAGAAGCAAGCAGAGCGCTCAAGAAACTGTGTGGTGAACTTTCAACTCCTTTAAAATCAAGTAGTATCTTTTTGCCAGCTTCTAATGCAGGGAATATACGTTCGTTTTTGAAGCGGATCGCTGATTCTTTATCCTCTGCGAAAAATCCAAAGTAATTTGAGATGTTGACGTACAGTTGAGAGTCTTGTTCTTGTCCATCTGCTCTAAGGTTTGCTCGGATGGCTCTAAGTCAACCTTGATTGTTACTAACACAAATGTCCCAGGTCAGTAAGACTCAATATTCCTAGTCGTAATATCTCGTGGAGATATATGTACAACGCCATTTCCGGATACAATATGCATATCTGCATTTAATCGGCGTATGATGTTAGTTGACAAGAATAATCCAATACCAGCATTATTTTTGTCTTTATAAGGGTCGTTTTTTCCAAAAGTCCCTGAAACTTGAGGTTTCATTGCTTTTAGAATCGCATCGGCGTGGCTGTCCTGTCCAGGATACGCTTGCTCTAGGTGCTCCTTAATACCAATCCCTGTGTCAGCAAGGATAAATGAAACTTCATTTTTACTTTTGTACCAAGAAAACTGACACAATGAAGGTAGTCGATGCATTCGTTCACCATACTCATAATGAGCTTGTCCATGCTCTAAAGTGTTGTACAGTAATTCACTCAGTACAAAAACTGACCCGTTATCGAGCATCTAAGATGATGAAATTATTAGGGCTGGTAAGCTGTCAAACACCGAAGCACCGATATCGAAAGGCATCACAAGAGCACGTAGAGATCCCAAACCATCTGTCTCGACAGTTTGCCGTTACCGCTCCCAACCAAGTCTGGGTCGGTGATGTGACGTATGTTTGGACGGGACAGCGCTGGATGCATCTTGCTGTTGTCATCGACCTGTTCGCGAGAAAGCCAATTGGTTGGGCGGTGTCAGTATCGCCTGATAGTAAGTTGACAGGGAAAGCACTCTCTATGGCGTTTGAATCACGAGGTAAGCCCAAAGGCGTGATGTTCCACAGCGACCAAGGAAGTCATTGCACCAGTCGTTCTTATCGGCAACTGTTGTGGCGTTATCAAATCAAACAAAGCTTATCTCGGCGAGGTAATTGCTGGGACAACAGTCCGATGGAACGGTTCTTCAGAAGCTTAAAGACAGAATGGATACCAACCAGTGTCGGGTTATCGGAGTTTTGGCGAAGCGAGAGAACATATAACTCGATACATCACAGGCTACTACAGCCAACTCAGGCCACATCAATATAATGGTGGGCTTAACCCCCAATGAGTCTGAGCGACTGTATTGGGAAATAAGATGAGTCGTGATAACAACAAAGGAGCTCTATATTGTCTATACAAAGTGTTGTCGCGTTCTCAAAACTTAGTAATGAAGCTAGGTTTTCATGAAATGTTTGTTCATATTGTCCCTTGGTATTCGCTCAGGAGAAAATATGATTACGCGTGAATATATGGTTGAAGGGGATTTGACCTCAGATAGAAGCGGTGAGGCATACACAATGGTTGTACTTTGCGATAAAGCAGCTATCGACCTTGGTTTCGCCGTCTTGCAGGGAACGGTTGTTCATGATGGGGTTTGTGAACATGAGGACTGTGACTGTAGCAACTAGACCTTTCCTTGTGTTCGAAAGGCCCATTTGGTTAATGTACCAGCAGTTGCCTTTATCCTTTATCGCTGAACCTATTTCGGTCTAGATTGTTTTTGTCCAATAGGTCCCCAAAGCAAAAGTCTAGAGATAACTCTAGACTTTTGCTTTGGGGACTATCGTCTATATACGTAACTAATGCGCCAAAATGTATCGATTTGAGGGCAATGAAGCAATGAACCTAGGCTATAGCTTTGGGTTAAATGAGAATAGCAAAGCCTTGCACATAAAAACGCGAGATTAACTAATCATGAGGTTTTCTTCTGCGATGTGAGAAAACTTAGCTTTTCTACAGCTAGCTTTCCTAATGCATTTGCCGCTAGTGGACTTGCACCAGTGATTAACAAACGGTCAGAGCAAACCGTGTTGTCAGCTGCTCTGTTGACCAGCTCGACGCCAAAGTCCTTTAACTTCTGACTCAATTTCCAAGGCATGTTACCTGGCAAGTATCCGATGAAAGGGGTTAGAGCATCGACTGAATCAGGGAAAACAGCCATTCGATAGCCATGATATATGAAATCAGATTCTGGTTTTAATGTTGAAAAGAAAGCAGCCGGGCCATGGCAGATGGAAATTGTAAGTAAATCGTTGTCATGTGCCCACCTAAGTGCGGATCCAACAGCTCGGTTTTCAGGTAGGCCTAACATAGCGCCATGACCTCCAGGAACAAAAATGGCAGCATAGTCTTCTGCGTTGAGGCCATTGGACACAAGCTCACTTAAGTTATTAGGGGCTTCGAAATGCTCTCTATATTCGGTATAAATTGAACGCACGTGCTCGTCTTTCTTTGGAAAGGCCCACATTTCTATTACGGCGGACTTTCCAGTAGGGGTTGCTATTTCTAACTCATAACCTGCACTTTGTAGATGTAACATAGGGACTAAGGTCTCAACAGGGTGATTACCTGTTGAAAACAGCTTCCCATTTTTCATTTTCATATTTTTTTGTTCAGTCATGATGACCAAAACTCTGCTCTTCGTTTCTGGAAGCGGACTGGAGTCGACTTTCTGGTAATCTGTCTTATCAGTAGTAGCAAGCATCAACGAAACTTTTGAAGGTGCGTGTGAACCGTCTGGTTCGAGTTTTGGGTCTATTCCTAAAATTTTCTTGAGCATGGTTGGATTCCTCTTGAAAATGGATTAAGGATTTTAACTTGAGCTACTGTGTCACAAGCTGAATCTGATGTTTGTGCCTCGGACTGAAATCAGTAGGATTGATGGTTTACTTATCGCGTGTCGACGTAAAGTCAAAGCTATATTGATTGAGCCTGAAGTAATTGATTGTGTACTCAAAAGGCGTTCCGCATTTTAGGTAGCCTGTTGACTCTACCTTCAAAATAGCTGAGTTGACCTTCTCATTCAGGTGATTCGCCATATCTTTGTCGAGCAAGTAGGGCTTGACTGATTGCCTGCTTTTGGAAATGGTTAGTCCCTTCTCGATTTCTATATAGTCATATTTAGAACCACACATAACGGCTATGCTGAGGTCTGGAAAAAGGCTCGCAGGCATATGAGTGATTTCATATATTTCTGGCTCATCGTTAATGCAACGTAGCCTATGTATCTCAAAAGTATCATCGTCGAGTTCAAGCTCCAGCCTTTCTGCGACAACGGGTGTGGGCTTTTTCAGCTCAAACTTCACCACTCTAGAACTCGGTGTTTTTCCTTGGCGACTCACCTCTTCGATAAAGCCTAATAGGTGTAGTGCGTCATGCCGCGCTTTGAGGTCATTGATATACGTGCCACTTCCACGCGAGCGAGAAATAAGCCCACTGTCGACCAAAATTTGTAAGCTTTTTCTTATGGTCACACGACTTACTGAAAATTGCTCTTGAAGAACACTCTCCTTAGGTAGCATTGATTTAGGTGCTAAAACACCTTGCTTAATTTGGCTCTCAAGATACTCGGCGATTTCAATGTATTTTGGTTTCATAGTTCCTCTCAATTGACCGG
Organism: Vibrio sp. NH-UV-68; assembly: GCF_042940635.1. Classification (NCBI taxonomy): domain Bacteria; kingdom Pseudomonadati; phylum Pseudomonadota; class Gammaproteobacteria; order Vibrionales; family Vibrionaceae; genus Vibrio; species Vibrio sp. NH-UV-68. The sequence goes on along the minus strand of NZ_CP134975.1, from coordinate 1,625,205 downwards.
CGTATCTTATCAGGGATCTGTGATCCCAGCACAAGTTTAAGTCTTTTCTGAGGTTAGTTTTGTGACCGACGATCTTTTTGTGTGACTTTTCACTTTAAAAGTATCTAAAAAGTATTAATACTTAAAGCAAACATAGCAACTAAAGTCATTTACCAGAGGTCTTCTAATGAAACGCCTAAATCTCACTATTGTCGGTGCCGGTAGCACATACACGCTCGGAATGATAAACAGCTTGATTGCCGAGAAGGAAAATTTTCCTCTTAAGAAGGTGGTGTTCTACGACATTGATGCAGAGCGTCAGCAGTCAAATGCACTGGCGACTGAAATCTTGCTGCGCGAGCAATATCCAGAAGTAGAAGAATTTGTTTATACCACTGATAAATCAATCGCGTTTGCTGATTCTGATTTCTTCTTTATACAGATTCGAACTGGTGGATTGGCCATGCGTGAACGCGATGAACAAATTCCACTCTCAAATTCTTGTGTTGGCCAAGAAACCTGTGGAGCGGGTGGGATGGCCTATGGCCTTCGCTCAATAGGTGACATGATTGAACTGGTTAACGACATTCGTCAGCATTGCCCTGATGCTTGGATTCTAAATTACACGAACCCTGCTGCAATCGTGGCTGAAGCCCTAAACCGCGAGTTTCCCCACGATAAGAAAATCCTCAATATTTGTGATATGCCTGCAGCCATCATGGTCAGCTATGCGCAATTGCTTGGCTGTGAGATATGGGACTTTGTTCCTGAGTATTTTGGTCTTAACCACTATGGATGGTTTACCAAAATTCGCAACAAACAAGGCGAAGATCTAACCGGACGAATCAAAAAAATCATCTTAGAGCAGGGGATCAGTGCAGTCGATTCTGAGATTGCTGATGATCCATCTTGGCAGGCGACATTCAAAAATATGCAGGTGATGCTTGAGGATAATCCAGAGTATCTACCCAATACATATCTTCAATACTATCTCTACCCTGAAAAAATGGTTGCTAAAGAAGACATCAACAATACACGCGCCCGTCAGGTGATTAACGGACGAGAAAAACGAGTCTTTGAGTTGAATCAACGCATCATTGATGCAGGGACAACCGCACATGAAACGTTGCATGCAGACATTCATGGTCGTTACATGGTTCGAGTGGCCTCGTCACTTGCTTACAACCTCAATGATGTTTACTTGGTCATTGTTCCCAATAATGGCGCTATCTCTAACTTACAAGACGACGCGATGGTTGAGGTATCCGCAGCATTGACGAATGAAGGTCCCAAAGCGTTTAGTGTTGGAACAATCCCTACTTTCCAAAAAGCGATGATTGAGAGTCAGCTCGGCTATGAAAAGTTAGTCGTGGATGCCTGGTACGAAGGCAGCAAGCAAAAGCTGATTAACGCGCTGACCCTCAATCGTACTGTGGTCAATGTACCGAAAGCAAAAGCGATTACAGAACAATTACTAGAAGAAAATAAAGCCTACCTTCCACAATTTTTTCAATAACACATGGAGGACAGGAGCTCAATGAGTGGGCTCCTAGTCACAACAAGAGGTTGACATGAAAGATATTATCCAACGTTTTGGGGCAGCGATGTTTGTCCCCGTACTACTATTTCCGGCCGCAGGTATGTTACTTGGGCTGTCTGTTGTATTACTCAATCAGGATGTGTTTCCTTGGGCGCAAGAAGGCAGTGCCTGGGTAAAAGTATCGACCATTATTCTTCAGGCTTCACTGGCTGTTTTTAAGAATATGGCGCTGATATTTGCTGTGGGCTTACCCATAGCTCTAGCAAAGAAAGCCTCGGGCCGAGCAGTTTTGGCCACGCTCGTCTCCTATATCACGTTTAATTACGTTATTGGCGGGATTCTTCAATTCTGGGGCCCAAGCCTTGGTGTGAACTATGTTGCTGGTGAACGCGGGTTGACTGAAGTGGGTGGCATTCTCACGCTAGATACCAACTTACTAGGTGCAATTCTAATAGCGAGTGTCTCTGTTTGGGTACACAACCGATTCTTTGACAAAAAACTTCCCGATTGGGCCGCTGTGTTTGCGGGTACACCACTAGTGGTTATCATCAGTTTTCCAATGATGATTGCGATGGCTGTTGTTACCTGTTTTGTTTGGCCGAGCATTCAACATGGTATCAATAACTTGCAATCATTCCTAGTGGAAGCAGGCTCATTGGGAGTATGGTTATTTACCTTCCTAGAACGCATTATGATCCCAACAGGCTTACATCACTTTGTGTATGGTCCTGTGTTTTATGGCCCAGTCGCTGTCGATGGCGGTACGGTCGCTTACTGGATAGAAAATATGCAGAGCTTTGCCCAGAGCTCGGAAAGCTTGACCACTCAGTTCCCACAAGGCGGGCTCATGCTTACAGGTATGGGTAAAGTATTTGGCTGTACAGGGATTGCTTTAGCACTGTACTCGGTAGCCAAACAAGAAAACAAAAAGATGGTCATGGGCCTGGTATTAGGTGCTGCGATTACCGCTATCCTGACCGGGATTACGGAGCCAATTGAATTTACTTTCTTGTTTATCGCTCCTGCATTATTTGCACTGCATGCTGTCCTATCTGCAACCATGGCAACCATCGCTTTTACACTTGGGGTATCTGGAAACTTTCAAACGGGCTTAATCGATTTTATCTTCCAGAATTGGTTACCACTGGCGGGCAATCATGCAGGAACCTATGCGCTTCAAATTCTAGTTGGTTTGCTTTTCACTGCGATTTACTTTGTTACTTTCCGAACTCTGATTTTGAAGTACAACATTTTAACGCCCGGACGTGAAGGCGCTGAAAACAAACTGTATTCAAAAGCGGACTACAAAGAAGGTAAAAAATCAGTAGCTCAAGGTTCGGAGACATCGCAGGCGAGCGCGTTTATCGAAGGCCTAGGCGGTAAAGAAAATATTGAGCTTTTGACGAACTGCGCCACGCGACTAAGAGTCAAGGTCAAAGATACAAGTATTGTTAAAGACAACGCCTTCTTTACTTCGCATGGAGCAGTGAATGTGGTGCGCAACAAAGAGAGTTTTCAAATTATTGTGGGTCTAACGGTTCCTCAAGTTCGTGAAGATATGAGTCAACTTATAAAAGCATAACCCCCCTGTGCTCCTGAAAGTAGACTCATGGGTGAGGCAGTTTCTGCCTCACCTATTTTAATCTACTGAATCTCATAAATATCTTTGTAATAAAAATGTCAATATGTACTACCTTAGTAGTATGTTACAGTTTTATAAACTTAGTTAGACAATGGAGTGTCATCATGATTAAGAAAATATCGTTTCTACTCCTATTGGTGTTCAGTACATTGCTGAGTCCCTTGGTTTACGCCGATACAATAACCGTGCGAAAAGTAGAGGGCCTTAAAGAGGAGATTGTCTTCGACATACTCAAGCTAGCACTCAGTAAAACTCGTCCTGGTGCTCAGTACGCCACTTCCACTCAAGATTACAATGAAGCACGCTTAATGGAGGAGGTCGTTGCCGGGAATATTGATGTTATGTGGGCCGGCGCAGCACCTGATAAAGAAGAAAAAATGCTCACCGTGCGAATCCCTATCTTGAAAGGGTTGTTGGGGCACCGAATCTTTATCATTCGTCAAGAAGACCAAGCGAGATTTGCTTCTATTCAAACGTTGAATCAACTGAAAGCTTTTGAGGCAGGGCAGGGCACTTTTTGGGGGGATACAAAGGTGTTAAAAGCTGCACAGATACCAACGATTACTACTATTAAGTACGCGAATCTATTCCCTATGTTAGAAGGTGGACGGTTTGACTATTTTCCTAGAGCAGTCCATGAGCCTTGGAGTGAAGTGAACTCTCGTCCAGAGTTAAACCTAACCATCGACAAAAATGTCATGCTGGTCTATCCGTTTGCCATGTATTTTTTTGTCAGCCCTGACAATCAATCGCTGCATGACGATATTTACAACGGATTCGAGATGGCAATTCAAGATGGTAGTTTTGATCTTCTCTTCTTCAACCACCCAATGATTAAGGAAGTGTTAGCAAAAGCGAACTTAAAAGAAAGAACTGTGTTTCGTATTCCTAACCCATATATGCATGAGGAGACCCCTTTTGACCGAAAAGAATTCTGGCTTGACGTTTCCAAATTGTAACAATCACAGGGAAGAATGATGAACTCTATTAAACAAAAGTCGATGACATCTTTGTCACTGGTCACGCTCGTCGTCATGACAGTAGCGTTTATATCTACATATTATGTCGCGAAGGGCTATCTCGATAAGTCGTTGCAAAGTGACATAACAGACACTAACCAGACGTTAAGTATCGTATTGCAAGAGCCTGTTTTTGCGTATGATCAAGCACTTATCACCAACATTATCGATTCTTTTGTGGCGTTCCCACACATCCAAAGTATTCAAGTCTCTGATCATCGCAATAAAGCACTGGCAACGGCGAGTGCTGAAGAAGAGGCCTCTATGACTGAACTAGAAACTCAAACAGTCGATGTTTTCTGGGGAGGAGATAAAAAGGTCGGCTCTTTGGAGATAGAGTACCGCCTCGACGCGAATGATACCTTGTTACAGGCATTAAGAATGGTATTGCTGCTACTGGGTGGAGCGTTACTTGTCTCGCTTCTGGCAACGAGTTGGATGGTTTTATCACAATTTGTAGTGAAACCCGTCGAGAAAGTCGCACTGGCATTGCATGAGATCGCCCAGGGTGGTGGTGATTTGACTAAGAGACTCAACATCACAACGAATGATGAGATCGGTCGACTGGCGACAAGCTTCGACAGTTTTGTCGCCCATCTGCAATCATTGGTTCAAAGTATAGCGACATCCACAGAAGCGTTAGTGGAATGTTCAAGTGATATTAAACAAAGTGCACATGTCAACGCTCAGTCGATGAAGCGTCAGTCTGCTGATGTGGAACAAGTAGCCACAGCGCTCAGTGAAATGAGCAGTGCTACAGAGGAAGTATCTGGCAACGCGGTTCAAACGTCTGAAAAGACTGCCCAATGCAGCAACTTGGCCAAGTCTGGAAGCGACGTTGTCAGTAAAACAGTGTCTGATGTCAAAGAGCTCGGTGTACAGATAGAGCAAACGTCATTGACGATAGGTGAGTTGAGAGAAAAAAGTTCTCATATCAATACGGTACTAGAAGTAATTAAAGAAATAGCTGAACAAACCAACCTTCTGGCGCTGAACGCTGCGATTGAGGCTGCGAGAGCGGGTGAGCAAGGTCGAGGATTTGCTGTTGTTGCTGATGAGGTAAGGGGGCTTGCTCAACGCACTCAGAATTCAACAGAGGAAATTGAAGAAATTATCCGAGAGTTGCAAACTGCATCCATGCAAGCTGGTGAGCAGATGAACCGAACGAGCGATCGCTTGTCGGGTACGCTAGAAGAGTCCGACAAAGCGCTCGAAGCGTTAGCTGATATATTAGAAAACATTACAATCATTGCTGATATGAATGCACAAGTTGCGACGGCAACCGAGGAGCAAAATGCAGTGGCATCTGATGTAAGTGAAAAAGTAGAGAACATCAATAGCACTACGCAGGAAGTTACTCAGAATGCGCTTCATGTCGGCGATCAAACCGAGATATTGGACAAACTGAGTGGAGAGATTAAGTTGGGCCTTAAAAAATTCAAAACAAGCTAGAAACGTTTTTTTCTTTGAACTTGTGATGCGAAGGCTTGTTTCGTTTAATAGGTGGTGTACTGATTATGGGAAGAACAGATACAACATCTCTGATGCTGCAACTGTTTGAGAGGGAACTCTCTATAGGAACCTGGAGCTTTAATATAGATGGAGAGTTGTTTTCGTGGAGCAAAACGACGAGAACAATGTTTGGTTTTCAGATTGACGCTACACCTAGCCTTGTCGAAGTCTTGGGCTTCTTTTTACCTCGTTATCAAGCGGATTTGATTTATAGACTACGTAACATAAATCGATTCGGTGGACGGTTTCAGTTTGATGCGGAAATAAGAACTCAGACTGGCAAATTGGGCAGAGTGAGGCTTTATGTTGAATATACAGAACACAATAAGGAATACTACGGCCTTATAAAAGAAGTCAAAGCAACGGAGAGTAATGATCGTCTGGCAACATTATTTGGGTTAGAAAACTCAGTGTCGACACTGAGTTCTCAACTGCTCCATCTCATTGAAGAGTCCGTTATACTTTACGATAAAGATGGACTGATTGTCAGTATGAATGACGCCGCCAAGTCGAATTTGCTACTTTCAGGAAGCCGAGACGTCACACTTGACGCAATACTACCATCATTGATTTTTGATAAAAGCTGGTTGCAGCCTCCAGTGGGCAACCAGGTTTACTTTGATACTAAAGTTCCATTTTCAACTGGTGTGGAAACATGCGTGCAGGTACTACTAACACGCTTTTCCACGGATAAAAGTGCGCCAAGAATAGCGATAGTTAGACCTAAACCCAGTGCAGATACTAATCTTTATGAAGACGTTTTGACGGGGCTCAAAAGTCGGCATGCCCTTATTGAGTTGCTGAGTTCGAACACGACTGAAGAGATGACTGTTTTGGCGATCAACTTGAAGGAGTTTGCCAAGATTAATTTTGTGTTCGGTGACGAAGAAGGTGATTCGGTTCTTATAGAGCTTTCTAGAACACTCGTAGACCATTTTGGACACAATGGCGTTGTTGTTAGAGACTATGCTGACCGGTTTTTTGTTGTATTGCGCGACTATGGCTACGGCGAGATAGACGATGTGAAACATCAAGTAAAAGCTTTTTTGGAGCGACTTGAGAAGAAAGTTAGTGGGTATCGTTCGGAGCACTATGTCACGGTTTATGTTGGGATTGCGGTAGTTGATAAGTCTTCTCCGTTATCAGTACTCGCTAATGCTCAAAGCGCTTTAATGAATGCAAAAGTAAGAGTAGGCAAAAACTACTCTGTGTTTAAATATAGTCAGTTAGAAAACGTCAAAGCGAACTACAACTTGGAGTTCGAACTGCGCGAAGCATTGGAAAATAACCAGATTGTGTTTTGGATTCAGCCACAGTACTCTCCAGAAGATACGATTCTTGGGGGAGAATTACTATCTCGTTGGGTTGGTAAAGATGGTGTGATTAAACACAGTCCGGCTGTTTACATGGATATAGCTGAAGCCACGGGATTGGTTCACGGCATAGGATTATTAGCGATTGAGTACGCGGCGATATTTTTGAATGAAATTAACGAGAGTTATCCAGATTTTTCGCTGTCTATCAATGTAAGCCCCTCACAGATGCTCTCTTCTTCATTCGTTTCAAATATAGAGGACATCTTTTCTGCGTATGAGGCGAACTTAGCCAACTTAAACGTTGAAGTCACAGAAGAGCTACTTGTGAGCGATGTTAGTCAAGTAGAGAAATCGATTCGCTCTTTACGTGCACGAGGTGTTTCGGTATCGATTGACGACTATGGGACAGGGTATTCGAATATAAGAAGGCTTGTCGATTTAGATGTCACTGAACTCAAGATTGACAAATCTTTAATTATACCCCTACCGATTTCCAAACAGTGCAAGGCAGTCGTCTCTTCTATCGTGGAGATGTCACATAAACTTGGATTCAAAACGGTAGCAGAGGGGGTTGAATCCAGTGAGCATGCTGAGCTATGTAAAATAATGGGGTTAGATGTGTTGCAAGGTTTCCACTTTTCGCCAGCGGTTCCCTATCCAGAATTCTATATGCTCATTGAGAGTAACAGAGGAAAATAGAGTGTTTTGTCAGCGGTGAAATTGTGAGCAAATACTTACTCAATTTAGTATGATTGACCTAGATAAACTTAACCAAAAAAGCTTATGTCCATTTGGATAGACACATTGATATCGATTTAGTCACTACACTAGCCTTGGCTAGTTTTCCACCACATTGTGGTAAGGCAGTCCTAACCCTCAAAGGTTCCTGCCTTTTTTTTTGAAAGAGTGAAGAGTATTAGCAGGTGGGCTCAGTGGTTTGACAGCTTCTCGTGTAAATAGCTTTTCATTTTTTCACTGTTTTTCGGATATGTCTGGATTAGGTGCTCGAGATAGTTATTCTGCTCTAGTTCATCAAAACTAAGTTGTAGAGCTTTTACCACTTCAGGGTTGGTGGACTTATTGGCTACCAACCACAAGTCTTCGCAAAGGTCTGCGATGTCGGTCACTTTTTCAAATTCATCAGGATTGTAACCATACTCTTTCAGGCGATAGTACGCACTGGCTTCAACCATTGGTGCATAATCAATACGTTCGCTATGGAGTAATCTTAAGGCTTCTTTACTTTCGCTAACAGGAAGAATATTAGTGAAGTTGTAGCGTAGAAAGAACTGCTGGAACGAACTTCCGGGTGGGGCACTGACTCTGTAATTGGAAAGGTGTCTAATATCAGTAATTGTTTTCTTATTCCTTCCATGAACTTGAAAAAGCGCTACTTTATACGGCGAGACCTTAGCGATCCACAAGTACTCGTTTTCACGCGCTTGTGTTCTTGAAATGGAAAAGAGTAATGTGTTTTCTCTTTCTTTGACCGTTTTCAATGCGCGTTTCCAAGGAGCAAAATACACACCAGCAACCTTCACAGGGACGAGGTCATTAGCAAGTTCAACTGCTTTTGTAACATAGTCAACTACGTAACCTTGTGGTTGACCTTTCAGTGTAAACTGGAGAGGCGGAAAATCCTGAGTGTACAAATTGAGCTCTATTGGTTTAGCCATGCAATTACTGCTAAGAAGTATTAGGAAAAAACTTAAGCTGGTTTGAGTGCGTAAGGACATGAAAGTGACCTCCTCAATGTATTTTTCTCAACCACATCATGAACCTTTGAAACGGCATCGGCTTAGCGAAGTAGTAGCCCTGCATTTGCTGTATTCCAGCTTCTTGACAGTATTCTACAACTTCCTTAGTTTCGACACCTTCAGCGGTTAAAGGAAGTGATAAGCTGTTCGCCATGAGAACAATTGAGTCAATTAGAGCTTTAGATTTTTCAGAGTTTTCAAGACCGATCATTAGAGATTTGTCAATTTTGATATCATCAATGTTCAAGTCCAAGATACGCTTTAGGTTCGAGTACCCGGTTCCAAAATCATCCAAAGATATCTTGACACCTAAGGATTTCAGGCGAGCGATGGTTTTAGTCACTTCGGTCTCATCATGAAGTAGAAGATTTTCAGTAACTTCAATCATCAGTTTGTTTAAACTGACATCGTATCTGTTGAAAATCTCTTGTAGTTGACCAACAAACTGGTGACTCATGAATTGACTGGGACTGACGTTGACAGAGAGAGTCAATGTTGGGTGTGATAGCTGCATATCTGAAAGGCAACGAGCGGCATAGGTAATGGCTTTGCGACCTAAAAGCATCATCAGCCCACTTTCCTCTGCAACGGGGATAAAGTCATCGGGATTGAAGGGGCTATGTCCATCTGCGTCCACCCATCGTATCAGTAGTTCTGCAGATGTGACTTGCATGTGGTGATTGACTTTCGGCTGCAAATAGAAAGTAATCCTATTGCTTTCAATTGCATGTCGAAGCGCCTGTTCAATCGAATATTGTTTCTTTAGTGTGTCTGTATCAGACGCCTCGTAAATGTGTAGAGGTTCAGTTGGAGAGGAGCGTGAGGTCAATAAGGCACTCTCAGCTCGCGCAATTGCGTCAGATGCTCGTTCCTTTGGTTTAATACTCGCGATACCGAGTGAAAGAGAGAGGTAGTGCAATTTTCCACCAGCTAAAGGTGAATCCTGAATTTCAAGTAGTCTTGAAGCCAAAAGACGACCATCTTGGTCGTGTGCTGAATCAACGCTGGATTGGAGAACAAAAAAGCGATCTGCAAGATCTCTAACAACGAGAGCATGTTTTCCAGCGCGTTGATTAAGCTGTCTTGCAACCTCAAGTAGGACGCGGTCTCCTTCATCGTGTCCGCAGGCTAGATTAATCTTACTGAAGTTATTAATATTAATAGCGATTAAGTTACGTACGTTTGCAATCTTGTTTTCAAGTTCGGCCATTAGATAGTGTCGGTTTGGTAATCCAGAAAGTTCATCAAAGAATGTTAATCGCTCTATTCGTTCAAGTGTCTCAAACTCTCCAGAAAGATCTCTAAATATGGCCATGCAGACATCTGAGTTGTCTATTGCCGAGGTAATGAGCGTGGCTGGAAAGGTAGAGCCGTCGGACTTACGTGCTAGGATTTCTTGCTGTTGTTCATTCCCCTTACAGCATGAGAGGTTAGCAATGTGGTTCTGCTCTAAAAGCGCAGCTATGTTCAGGTCGAGGAGTTGGGGCTCGGTATATAGAAAGAGATTTGATGCCACATTATTTACGCTGACGATGTGTCCATCACAGTGGTAATGAACGATTGCCTCAATCACATTGTTCAAAGCGCTGTCCCTATTGGCCAGTAGCTCAGTAAGCCTTTTGCTCAAAGCGATCTCTTCGGTGATATCTTGAATCGCTCCATAAAGCACACCTTGATGAGGCTCTGATTGACCAAACACTTTTACCCACTTTTCGCGTCCGGTAGCAGAAACGATTCTGGTCGTAAAGACAAGGGGAGTTTGGTTGTGAACAGCAGAGTGAAGTTGAGAGTGTAGCTCTGCCCTAAACTCCACAGGGTAAAAGTCGATGGCGCTTTCAAGCTGAGGCTCGTAAGAAGATGGTACATCGTGGATACGCTTTGTGTTCGCACTCCAGTGGAGGGTCTGCGAGTGGAAATCTAAGCTCCATGTGCCGACAGCCGTCGTGTTTTCTACTGCATCCAGCAAGTTCGAATCTTTACTTTTTTTCATAATAAATAACGCACCCAGCCATTAGAATCGCGACAAAAGGTTAATTGCAAGTGTAAACGTTTCCAATTTTTTGTACTATTGTTTGAACGCTTGATTTATTAATTATTTGTATAGCACAAACGCGAAAGGGGTACTACTGACTAGTTTATTAGTTTTTCTATCGGTGGTGTGATGCTTATGTTTTATAAGGAGTAATAGTGCACTTGTCATAAAAGATTCACATAAGTCATGTCGATTCATTCTTCTGAAATGACGAGTAAAATTAGCTAATGTTTCTGATGGGATGCTTTTGGGTAAACGAAATTGAAGTAATTCACTTGGTGAATGTTATTGAAAGTTAATGTTTACAAAATGAATTGTAATATTGACCTTCGTCAATTATTTTTGTGTTTCATTGCACTAAATTGCACTGCCTTACCTGTTAATGGAATAGATAATAATGGAATGGCTTCGTCAGAAAGCGTTGGGAGCACAATTAAAAATCGTTGTATTTTGTGTACTGGGATTAACAAGTCTCACGATGGGTGGGGCGATATACCAGCAAGCCACGCAAACTTTAGTTGGGCAAAGTGTCTTTGATGCCCAGCGTCAGTTGTCAATGTTATCCTCGCAACTGGGTGATCAATATCAGGGGTATCTACTCCAAGCAAAGCGATTGAACGATGTCTTGCTCGATCGGTATCTTCCTCATGTCTCTGTCAGTACGACGAGTAAGCAATTAGGTCAGAGTCACTATCAAGAGCTGATGACAGAAGGTCGTTCTATCACTTCTCTCTTTGAGCCGCTTGACCAGTTTACGGCGGTGACGGGCGCCGTGGCCACCATCTTTGCACCTACCCGAGATGGCGACTTTGTTCGAATTACGACCTCTCTGAGAAACGAACGCAATGAAAGGGCGTTTGCAACGCAGTTGGGGCGAGAGCACCCAGCTTTTCAATCATTGCAGTCCAAGCGACCTTATCAATCGTTGGTATCTCTCTTTGGCTCTCGTTATCTCACTTACTATTTCCCGATTGTCCAAAACAACCAGGTCATTGCCTTGAGCTTTGTCGGCCTCCCGCTTGATGAAGTTATGAATGAGGTATTTTCCGGACTTAAGGATGTGGTCTGGGGGGATACGGGGTACACCATTGTTCTTGACGCTTCTATCGGTAACGAAGGTCAATATCTGTTACATCCGAAGTTTGATAGTGACGAAAACATTAAAGAGCTGGTCTTGCCTGATGGTAGTCGACCTTTTTCACATATGTTTAACAAAAAGACAACGGTGTCATTTCATACCCTTTTGAAAAGTCCAGCGGAGAGGTTGATGTTAAACACATGGCGTTTACGCGTGTGCCCAATTGGAACTGGATGGTCATGGGCGGGGCGTTTGAGTCTGAATTGGGTAAAGAAAGTGCGGTGTTTTTGACCTCCCTAGCTTGGCAGTTTTCAATCGGTGGCGCCATCTTGTTCGCTGTGTTGACGTGGTACATCAACAAGACTTTTTCACCGCTGTCGACACTAACGTCTACATTAACTGACCTTGGGAATGGGGATTGGACAAAGACCTTTAAAAATGAGACGACGGCTGGGCATAACGAGTTGCGTTTACTCTCTGAGGCGGCTGCAGCGATGACGGAGTCGGTACGAGAGATGGTCATGTCTGCTCAAATTACAGCGCAGCAAGGCCTCAAAAGTGCCAGTGATATCGATGTTGTTTCAGACGATGTGACGGGACATGTATCGGGTGTTAAAACAGAGCTGTCTCAGATGGTCAGCGCTGTCGAGCAATTGTCAACGTCGTCACAGGAAATTGCCACACAGATTGAACAGCTCTCAGGCAGTATTATTGAAGTCGATAGTTTAACCCAAACGGGGATTGGTCATTTGGGCTTAGGCATAGAGACTGTCCGCCAGGTAGTCGATGAACAGCAAAAACTCAATGACAAAGTACAGGGACTCAATCAGCAAGCAGACCATATTCGCTCTGTCATTCACATCATTGGCGAGGTGGCGGAGCAAACCAACTTGTTGGCGCTAAATGCAGCCATTGAGGCGGCTCGCGCTGGCGAAGCGGGGCGCGGTTTTGCTGTTGTTGCAGATGAAGTTCGCTCACTTGCGGCGAAAACCCAAGGCTCTATTGCTGATATCGAAGGTATCGTGTCTGCATTGGTCCAAGAGGTTGCCGATACCTCAGGCACGATGCGCTTGGTCACCGAGCAAAGTGAGACCATGATGGAACAGTTATCGAACACTCAGAGAGATATGGGCCATATCGGGGAGCACATGAGTGCCTCATCGGCGCAAGCGCAAAGTATTGCGGCAACCACCGAAGAACAAGCGCAAGCAACGGCCAGTCTGTCTGAGCAAGCGGCCGTCATTGATACGCTCAGTGAGAAGGTGAATCACGCGGCCAAAACCTCAGCCCGTCATGCACATACTTTGGTAGCGGATATCACTAAACTCACTCAAGCGTTGGCACTGTTTAGAACGTAACCGTCTTAATTTAAGGAATATATCCTATGTCCCAGTTTTCAGACCAGTCTCAAAGTGTTCTGATGTTTCGTCTGTACGAGCAAGCAACGTCTTATGCCTTGGGTACCATGAAGATTAAGGAGATTGTGCCTTTTCAGCGTCCAACGGCTCTGCCTGCATGTCATGATTATGTCATCGGGGCGGTGACCATTCGTGACACCAGTCTGCCTGTGATTGACTTGTCGTTGGCAATGGGGGGGGGCGGTGTGCCTTTGTCTATGCGCGAAAAGCAAACCTTAATCATTGCTGATTGCATGCGTATGCAAGTGGCGTTAATGGTGGACAAAGTTGAGCATATCATGCCGTGTGACTGGAAGTCGGTCACACCTTTACCCAAAGCGGCGGGGCAGGATACGTTTGTGTTGGGGAGTACGCGCTACGATGAGCAGTTGGTGCAACTATTGGATGTTGAAAGGATACTGACTGAAATTTTCCCAGTAGGCATTGAAGATGCGGGTGTCCAGTTATCACAAGAAGAATTGGCGCTATTACAAAGACTCAATGTGTTAGTTGTCGACGACTCTATTATTGCTCGTCGAATGATGTCGAAGCTATTGGACCGTTTTGGTTTGAGGTATCAGTTATGCCGTAGTGGGGATGAGGCATTGGCATTGCTGCTTGACACTGGGGAAGCGGGAACGAAGTTTGACATGGTCATTAGTGATATCGAAATGCCTGGTTTGGATGGTTATGAACTGGTCTTTGCATTGAACGATAACCCAAACACACGAGCGATATACACGATTTTACATACGTCACTCTCCAGTGATATAAGCGAAGAGCGTGCACAACAAGTTGGTGCGAATGAAGCCCTATCTAAGTTTAACGGTCAAGAGTTGATAAAGGCGATAACGCGGGGGGCAGAGGTGTTACTCTCAAAGACCGCCAAAATGGTGTGAAGGTTCATCATGCGACGAGACCTCCAGTGCTATCGATTGGATGAGTAACTGTGTCTTTCTTTACAAATCGCTGATGGCATTTCTTGTGGAGTGTAACTCTCGACAGTCAGGTTGCTTGAGTATGCGAAAAGCTCGTTAGCCGTTACGATTTGGGGCTTCTGATTCAAGTGCATAAAAAGTCGAATCATAAGGATTGATTTGAAACACTATGAAAAAACATCTTTTCCCGACATCGGTATTACAACTGTTTGATACCACCAGTGAAGGTCTTTGGTTTATGACCCGTGATAACTTGGTGGAGTTTTACAATACCCCGTTTTACGAACAGTTCGATATGCCCCTAGAAGGCTCGACATTGGATGACTGGATGGCCCTGGTACACCCAGAGGACCGCCAGTTCTTGCAAGGCAAAGTCGATAAACATCAACACGAGGCGCTATCCGCGCGCGTAAAAACCCGTTACCGAGTCAAGAACCGATTCGGACACTATTTGTGGATTGAGGCAACCGGCACGTTGGTAGAACAAGAGGGTGACCTGATGATGGTTGGAACACACAAGAATGTGTCTGAAGAAGTGTTTCTTAACCAATATCTTTCCCACATTGCCAATCATGACAGTGAAACGGGGCTCTATAACCGCCATCAGTTTTTAAAAGACATGGTCGACTTTGATGAGGGAGGTTGGTTGTTTGCGTGTTGTTTTACTCAACTTCATGAAGCCCAGCGCCGAGTAGGGCAGGAAGCGACCTCCCGCTTGATCTCTACGTTGGTGGCGGTGTTGGATGAAGTGTTGTCACTGCGCTACGGGCTATATCGCATCGGGGCTGATACTTTAGTCTTTACGGTCGACGAGCCGCTGAGCGCAAAACAAACCATGACTTTGATGAAAAAAGTAGAAACTCGCTTTATAAACCAAGGTCGGACCCATGACGTGCCCCTGAGTACTCAGCTCGTGTTAGGCACACTGCGACGTGAAAGTGGTGAATCGGCGCATTTGCTTTCGCAAGTATTTAATGTGTCAGAGTACGCTCGGTTAGTGGAGTCGCCCGTCGCCTATGTCGGTCCGACACGAAAGGCAATACAACGTCATTTTTATATAGAAGATACGTTAGATTCTGCGATTGCTCATCGACAAATAGACATAGTATTACAACCCATCGTGGCCTCTGCAACAGGCGACTTGGTGAGCTACGAAGCTCTGGCTCGTTGGGCTCATCCCACCTTGGGAAGTGTCTCTCCTGGGGAGTTTATCCCTATGGCAGAAAAGCTGGGGTGCATACATGCCCTTGGGTTGGTCGTGCTAGAAAAAGCATGTCAGTTTTTGTCTGCCTTTGACAAGGTGCATCAGTCGAGGCCAAACGTTAATGTTAACGTGTCGGCCCAGCAACTGCTTAAGCCAAGTTTTGTCGATGATGTAATGTCGGTTGTCACGGATAATCGACTGTCTCCGTCACGAGTGGTATTGGAAATTACCGAATCTTACTTACTTGAAAACACCCAATCACTGATGAGTACTCTAAACGCCCTTC
Source organism: Vibrio sp. NH-UV-68 (assembly GCF_042940635.1). Taxonomy (NCBI): domain Bacteria; kingdom Pseudomonadati; phylum Pseudomonadota; class Gammaproteobacteria; order Vibrionales; family Vibrionaceae; genus Vibrio; species Vibrio sp. NH-UV-68. The sequence goes on along the minus strand of NZ_CP134975.1, from coordinate 1,609,505 downwards.
ACCGCGTCGGTTTCAAGCTCTCCATTGATGATTTTGGTGCGGGTATGACGGCGATTACCGGACTGTTCAGTTTGCCGCTTTATCAGGTCAAATTAGACAGAGCATTGGTGATGGAAGCGATGCGATTACCTGCATGCTTAAAACTTGTGTCGTACTTATGTGACTATGGAAGAAGTCATGGCATTACGATAGTCGCTGAAGGGGTAGAAACCACCGAGATGTTTGACCGACTGACATCAACAGGCGTCCCGTACCTTCAAGGCTTCTGCTTGTATCGTCCTTGTGAGCCAAGCGTTTGGTTAGCCAGTGGGGTAACAGCATGAGGCAGCCACCCCTCACCAGTGAGCAAGCGCTGTATGACTTGATTTGTCATAGCTTATTGGCTTTGCTAATGTCAGCGACGCTGACACAGGGGCGCGTTACCGAATCGCAACGGCGTCAAGTGTTGGTGAAATTTTATAAACGCGCACTGACCAACCCGAACTACAAATCGGTTCGTCAAGACATCCGAAGACTACTTGCCGCGAGTCGCAATGAGCAGGTGGACGTGTACGCCATTCTCAAACAGCTTAATGATGATGCTTTTAAGCTTGATACCATCGATAACCCCTCGGCCGTGAGCTAGACTTTGATTGATAGTTGTGTAGCTAACTGTCACGAGAGACTTTCTTCGACCGGGTAAGGACACCACTATGAATCTTTCTATTCGCAGCCGGCTCTATGTGCTGGCGTTTCTCCCTTTACTGAGCATCATGCTCGGCATGTTAGTCGTCACGTATGTCAAAACCACGGAGCTCAATGCGCATCAAGTCGAGGTGACTCGAGAGCGGATGATGGCGATGAAAAAGGACGAGTTGAAAAACTACATCAAAATGGCGCAAAGTGCTGTTGCGCCTTTGTTGAGTCAAGGTGCGACGTTGGACGAGGCACTGCCGACCCTCAAAGCGCTCAAGTATGGTGACGATGGGTATGTTTTCGGATATAACTCGAAAGGGGTTCGAATGCTCCTGGGCGAGAGTAATAAAGGGCTTGGCGAGAGTTTTTGGACCTTAAAAGATAAGCAAGGCAGTCTGTTTATTCAGTCGCTGGTACGCAACGCGAAGTCTGGGGCATTTACCACGTACTATTTCCCTAAACCGGGACAAACACAAGCTCTCCCTAAACTCAGTTACTCGGTGCACATTCCGCAGTGGGACCTGATACTTGGTACGGGGTTTTATACCGATGATATTGATGCGGTCATTGCGGACTTGGAAGAGGCAACAGGGCAGGCGCTCACTGATACGTTAACCACGATTGTGGTCGTCTGTTTACTACTCTCTGGTCTTGTCGCTGTCTTGGCTGTGGTGATTAACCGCTCAATAATGAAGCCTCTAACCCTCTTTGATGATTCTATTCGCGCGTTTGCCCATGGTGAAGGGGATTTGACCGCACGTATGGAGGCGTTCACGGTGCCAGAGTTTGCGAGGCTGAGTCATCATTTCAATCTGTTTGTGGCGAACCTCCAAACCATCATTAAAAGCGTGAGCGAGGTGGGACAACAAGTGGTCACTGAAACACAAAGCATGGCGCAGCGCGCGACGCAAGTGGACGCATTGGCTGCCGGTCAACGAGAGGAAACCGAGCAAGTGGCGACCGCCATGACGGAAATGACCACGACTGCAACAGAAATCTCGAGCAATGCGAGTCAAGCAGCTGCGTCGGCAAAGCAGGCGGATGATAACGCCAAGCAAGCGCAATCTATTGTGGATACGGCGGCGGAGTCTGTAGAGGTACTAGCGAAAGAAGTCTTGCACGCCAGTGGCGTCATTACAAGATTGGAAGGCGATGTGCAAAATATTTCGGCAGCGCTGGGTGTCATTCAAGATATTGCTGAGCAAACCAACTTACTTGCTTTAAATGCCGCGATTGAAGCGGCGAGAGCGGGAGAGCAAGGTCGAGGTTTTGCCGTGGTGGCAGATGAAGTCAGAAAACTGGCCAGTCGCACACAAGAGAGTACCGGTGACATTCATCAAATGATAGAGCGACTAAAAGCGGCGTCCGATGATGCGGTTAGTGCCATGTCTTCGAGTCAGACGAGAGGTGAGGCGACGGTCAGTGAGGCAAAGGCTGCGGCAAAGGCGTTGATAGAAATACAAAGTTTCATTGGTACCATCATGGATATGAACACGCTTATCGCCACGGCCACAGAAGAGCAAAGCCTGGTCGGGCAGGAGATATCACAACGTGTTGTAGTGATTTCAGAGCAGAGTTTGCAGTCAGCGGAGCTCGCCAATGAAAACCGTTCAGGAAGCGAGACCTTAACAGGACGGGCTAACGAGTTGTATGACTTGGTGGGTCGATTTAAGGTATAGAAAAACTAGCATCACGTAATGCAAAGTGGCTGGGTAACTTATCTGCTGTTGAAGGGTTCTGGCCTGGATCCTAAGAGCATACAGTATAGAAAATGGAATCGGAGTTCAGCCCATGAAAAACAACACCTATGGTGAGTGTCTATGTTCATCAGTGAAATTTTTTATCACAGGGCATGTTCCTCATTTCTATCAATGTCACTGCTCTTTATGCAGAAAATTATCCGCTTCGGCATCGGATACGGCTACGTTTGTCGACAAGTCCCAGTTTTATTGGGAGAAAGGAGTCGAACTTATATCCACTTATCGCCTTCGTTCTGGTTATCGTTCAGACTTTTGCTCTCTGTGTGGAAGTACAGTCCCTCATGAAATGGATAATGGTAAGCAGTTCTGGGTGCCCGCTGGACTCCTTGATTTAGTCGGCAATTGCAAAGTAAAAGCCCACATTTTTGTGTCGTCAAAAGCATCATGGGATGATATATCGAGCAATGCCGAGCAGTATGAAACGATGCCATCGGTAGAGGCGCTGAATAGCATACTCAATGATGATTAGTTCATTCCAAATGGCCTGAACGAATCTTCATTGCATGATATCGAACTTCATGTCAGACGGCAAACATATGTGGTTAGAGCTATTGGAACTTATGAAAGATAGTTGTCAAAGTAATGAGCGGTTTAATGCGAGACTTTGGAAGACGAAGGCCTGAGGCGATAATAAAAGAGCCGTCTAGCTTGTTGTTTTTTTTTGTACCGAGCTTAAGGTTAGAAAACGGCGACCTTTCTTTGACCGCAGTGACTATTAGAAATTGCAGAAGTTCTATGCTAAGCCAAACCATAGCAATTTGTTTGAAGTGATATAGATAACAGTTGTTATGGTCCATGAACGCGATTTCTACCAGTGTGTTTGGCTGAGTATAAGAGCTCATCAGCGCGAACAATACTGTTATCTAGGTTTCCATTGATGCGAGTAAACCCAATAGAAATGCTGGTTCTAATACTAGCCTGTTTGGTTGCGACCCTTTCTCTTAGACGGTCAAGTGTTTGGTGTGCCGCGTATGTGGACTTCGAGTTGAAAAGTAAAAGAAATTCTTCGCCTCCATATCGAACTAAGACGTCATTTTCACGTATGCTTTGTTTAAGCAAGTAACTGACTTCTCGAAGTACTCTATCACCCGTGTTGTGGCCATATTGATCGTTGATCGCCTTAAAGTGGTCAATGTCTATTAAGGCTATATGGGCATCCGCGTTGGCTTCAAAGTCAGGCTTTACGACATCTACGTAGTGACGATTGTGCAATTGAGTTAAGTTATCTTTAAAAGATCGGGCCTTCATTTGTTTCCGATTAGAGTTAACCCTTAAGACCACAAATACCATAAAACTGATAAGGACAATACAGACAGTCAATGCTTGATACAATGACTCAACCAAAGGGTCATCCTCATGATAAAAGGTTGCAAACTTGTATGCGCCAAATTGCCATACGAGGAAACTTATGTCTGTGCCTTTGTAACTCACATTTTTTAAACGCTCGTCACTGTCAATGACAAGACCACTCATTTCCAATGAGTATGGAGGCACTTCACTTGAGAGAAAGTCGACTCGAGTGTGTGTAACCAGTGCGGTGCTGATATTAGAGTTTGAAGTATCCCAGAACTCATCGCTATGGAACCAGACAATGCGAGGGTAAAGGCCTTGTTTGAAAACAAAAAATGTCTTCTCGGGTAAAACAAAGAAACGTTGGTTTGGATTAGTACTGACTTCAGAGCGAATATCCGAAGAGCAGGGAGAATAAGATTTCGGTGCATAGTTGCAATAGTGAGCTTGAAATCGACCAAGAACAGGAGTAGGGGAACTAATGAACTCAGATGAGTTCATTAGTAAATGGAAATAGTGCATATAGCTTTGATAGAGCTCTTTGACGGTTTCAAGCTGCGCAGCCTCATACTCCAGTCGTTTTTCAACAAAAGCTGAGCGAGGGACATTTACCGCAACTAGGCTGCCTAACATGAGACAGACGATGAAAATCTCTCCTTGTACGGGTTTCAACATTCTTTGCCAAGGGATCCGCTTCATTTCCTACCTAAGTCCTTTATCAACTCATCATTTAATCGGCCAAACACAAAGGAGTCAAGAAAAAATGCGCAACGCCTGTAACATACTCGTATGCTAATGGTAAGCATGCCAGCTATAGCGTTGATCTTGTAGCGATCTTGAATGAACACAGTCAGCTCACTCCAATAAAAAGGATATAACAATGGAACATATTGCGCTTCTATCAAAGAGGTAAACGCCACAGATTGTGATGAGTGGATTCGAGCTCAAGATGACTTTCAGTTTGTCTTCCGATGAGGCAGAAGTCTTTGAAAAAAGGTCATAAAGCCAATCTTCTTGTGTAATAAAAACGTCACAAAATAAACCTTGTTCCAACAATAACCTGGATCTATAAGTTTATAGATAGCACGAAAGTGATATTAGTATACAGACTTGGCAAGGAGTAGCACATTTTGATTGGGGACATGAGTAGATGATTAAGCAGAAAGTTGGCTTTAAGGGCGCTTTGCTAGGAGCGATGGTCTCCCTCTTAACTGCGGCACTTGCAATTAGCGCATGGTACGGTTATCAGCAGACTCAGAGCATTGTGTCGGCTAAGGTCGAGCAATATTTTATTGATTACGCTCGTCAGCAAGCTCGCGCTGCAGAAAGTTATTTTGGGCAGAAGACAAGCAGTATTCGCAAAGTAGCGGCACATTATAAAACGACACCTTTTCCAACAAACTATGTAGAGCAAACAAAAGTATTTGCCAGTGCGATGGACATAGGAAGTGTCGTCATCTCTCTTGACAATGGGGAGGCCTATTGGAACCAAACCGCAGATACTTGGCCCAATCATAAATATAATGGAGATGTAAGAACAAGGGAATGGTACCAACTTGCTCAGCAAAAGAGAGGGGTATCAGTTACCGAGCCATATGTTGCGTCAGACGGCGTAATTTGGATCAGTTTTGTCGAAAAAACCTTCGATGGCAGTATCTCATCCGACTTAACACTCGATTTTCTCAATCAAATAGTCAATCAAGTTACTGACATTCCGGGAGCTGTCGCGATAATGATGGACAGCGAAACAACTATATTGGCGTCATCTTCTCCTGCGATAAAGAACGGTGAGAAAGCGATGAACTTGGCGGGATTCGAAGAGACAGCTCGAAAGTCGGTGTCTATGGAGTCCGGTGTGCAGGCTTATGAACTTAGCGGAAGCGAAAAGCTGTTTTTCTCTCAGTCGTTCCAAGTTGCCGATAAAACATGGTATCTGGGAATAGGGGTTGATGAAGACGTGGCATTTTCACAGTTGAATCAACTAGAACTTGATTTAACGCTTGGTGTGATACTTAGTGTAGCGATCTCTCTTTTTGTATTGTTCCTAGTTTTTAGACATGTCTATGAACCGGTTTTAGCACTGCGTGATGTTGTTGAAGGTCTTGCCGAAGGTAATGGCGACTTGACGAAACGTCTGCCAGTACGTTCCCGAGATGATTTAGGAAGGGTTGCTGAAGGGATTAATAGTTTCATTAGTCAATTGCAAGCTATGATTTTGGAGGTAAAACAACTTTCCGGAGAGTTACAATCCCGAATAGAGTCCCTTTCAAGGCAGACCACGCAAAGTGCCGTTAGGCTTAACGATCATGCGTCAGAAACTGAGCAAATAGCCGCTGCTATTGATGAGATGAATGCCACCGCAGAGACCGTCGCACAAAGTGCATCCAAGACAGCTCAGTTAACTCAAAAGGCTGAAGAGTTAGGCTTAGAATCTCAGCTTACTATAGAGAAATCCAAGCAAGCTATATCATCATTGAAGCATGAAGTGAGTGTTGCCGACGATCGAGTTGTGACAATGAACAACCAATCGCAAGGGATCTCGTCAATTCTGACTGTTATCGGTGAAATTGCCGAGCAGACCAACTTACTCGCTTTGAACGCTGCCATAGAAGCAGCCAGAGCAGGTGAGCAGGGTCGCGGGTTTGCGGTTGTCGCGGATGAGGTTAGGAGTCTTGCTGGACGAACAAAGTCAAGTACTGAAGAGATCGAATCGGCATTGAAGCAGTTGCTGTCGAGCAGTCAGTCGATGGTTACAGCGATGAATGAAACACGGTCGTGTTGTGATCAGACGGAAATGAGTGCTGAGGCTTTAGAAGGAAGTGTTTCAAATGTGTCGGAATTAGTCACAGATATCAATGATGCTAGTATACAAATTGCCACATCAGCAGAAGAGCAAAGTAGTGTCACTCAAGAGATTGGGCGTAACATCTCCCAAATCAATACGATTGTTGGTGAGCTACAAAGATCGGGGGCCGAAATGAATGAGGAAACCCGACACTTAGTTGATGCGAACAGACGTTTGAACGCTTTGATGGATCAGTTTCGAGTCGAGCAGTAACTATGAATCCGCTTGCCTGGGTGGTCTTTTGGCGAGGTTTTAGATAGAAGGTGCGTTGCGTAAAAGCGTTATTGTAGTTGGAAATGGAGGCATGAACTATGATGAACTGGTGTCTTCACAATACCAAAGTAATAAAACCACTGTTCGCTGCGCTCCTTGCTGTTTGTTGGTTAATCGGTGCGATCGTGCTGTTTGGAAACTACAAAGACGAGGTCAGGCTTGAAGTAAAGCGATCGCTGAACGAGAGAGCTGAACTTGTTGAACAGTACCTTGAGGTCACGATCCACTTGGTAGAACTGATGCGTAAGCAAATGGAAATGAATATCCATTTGTCGTCCGCTCAGAGGCTTGTTCATCCCCATTACGAGAATGCAAAAGACCACGTGGGATATCGTGTGTGGTATTTGGAAAAAGGCTCACAAAGGGGACCATTGCAATCTAATAGTGATGCTAATCCTGTCGCCATCACGTCTGGTATTGGCTCCATTGACGAACACTCGGAACAACTCAAACATGAACTGCATGCTGCTTTATCTTTAGTGGTAGACATCGCAACGGTGAGAGAAGACTTAGAATACATTTGGGCGTACTATACGTCTTTACAGAAATTTATTCATATCTCGCCATTTGTTTCTTTAGACTCTTTCCATTTCTCAGAAGAGTTATTTCATAAACCATTTTGGTTTGCCGCGATTCCGCAAAATAATCCGGACAGAAAAACAGTCATTTCGGAACTATATGACGATGCTGCTGGTCAAGGTTTGATGATCTCTATTTCTTCACCAGTCTACGAGAACGATGCATTTCGCGGTGTGGTTTCTCTCGATATCGGACTAAACCGTCTCAATGAAGCATTAAGTCTTGGAACAATACCAGGGGAAAGTGTACTGGTTGATGAAAACGGACAATACCTGGCAAAAGCGTCCCCCTTTCTACTTGGTGAAAAGGCTATTGATTTGAGCACGTTACTTCGTGAAGAAGCCTATTACGAAGAAAAAGACTATGTGAGATTTACCATTCCAATTGTACCTGGGGAAGTGTACTTACTACATCGGATGTCGCGCTGGGACAAAAACATGATGGTATTGAGGCAATTAGCACTTTATTTAAGTCTATCCAGTTTTTCACTGCTCGTCATTTTCTTGCTATTTTCCATAAAAATATCGGTAAGCCAGTTGAAAGAACTGGCTGAAAAGGACTCTTTAACCAGTTTGTTGAACAGAAGAACAATCGAGGAGTTGACGCAAAGCTTGATAAAAACGCAGAGTAGGGTTATTTCTTGTCTTATGATCGACATTGACCATTTTAAACGTGTCAATGATGTCTATGGTCACTCGGTTGGAGATAAAGTGATTCAGAGTGTCGCTGAAGTTCTTTCCTGTAGTTGTCAAAATGGTGAACTCATTGGTCGAGTTGGGGGAGAAGAGTTTCTAGTTGTCTTGCCTTATGTTGATGGGCCAATGGCAAAAACTTTAGCTGAACATATTCGACACCGAGTGAGTACCAAGCGTATTGGAGCTCAAGCTATTTCGGTCACACTATCGATTGGGTGCGCGCAAAGACATTACGGAGAGAACTATGACACATTTATTCGTCGTTCGGATAAAGCGCTTTATCAAGCAAAAAGACAAGGCCGAAACAGGGTGATATCGGCCTTTTGAAGTGACACTTATAATTATCTACATGTAAACGTTGGTAAGTACTCGATATTCCGAGATGGTGTTTCTCAGAGAAGGGTTGTCTAACTTTTTCGTACATAGCTCCTCTTCGATTGAATCAATTTCTCGGTTTAATATATCAATCAGATCCGCTATAACCTCATTTTTATGGCCTAGATGCACGAGATTTGTCCTTAGTTTCCTTAAGCTTATGCGTAAAACGAGATCATGCTTGTGCAAAGGGTAGTTAGATTCCAAGCATTCATTGATGTCAGAAAAGCATGATTCGCACACCTCGTTGTCAATGTTTGCCAAGTTTGTTGAAATAGATTTAGTATTAAACGTCGCTGTGCAAAGCTTGCACGATTTAATATGTTGTGTTTTTTGAATATCCATAACCAAGTAGCAATGTTCTTTCCATGTAAAAATAATATGTATCCAAGTAGAGCGCTCTTTTAAAGAACGACGTCAAATGGCACATTGTTAGAGAGAGAAGCGCTTTGTTTGTGCCAACAAGCCTTCTGCTGCTCGAGCGACTTCTTGACTTGAAGCTGAAAGTTCTTGAGCGCTTACAGAGGTTTCGGTGGAAACTGTGCTGATGTGGCTAATTCGTCGGTTAATATCATCACTAACGTGTGCCTGCTCTTCAGCTGCTGTCGATATTTGAGACATCATTTCATCAATTCGTTCAACCGCTTCATTAATGGCTTTAAAAGCACTAACCGTTTCTTGTGACAGGCGGTTGGCCGTCTCCGCTTGTGAAACACTTGTACTCATGTTGTCCGACGATTCTTGGGTCGCATGTTTTACCGAAGTAATGATGTTTTGGATGTCTGTTGTTGATTGCTGGGTTTTCGACGCAAGTTGTCTAACCTCATCGGCAACGACGGCAAAGCCTCGTCCGTTTTCACCGGCACGCGCGGCTTCAATCGCCGCATTCAGTGCCAGCAAATTGGTTTGTTCGGCGATTGTTTGTATCACACTAAGGACTTGATCAATGTGTTGAGTTTCGTTCAACAAGTTCCTCATGTTTGCAGAAGTTTTGGTCATTTCATTCATCAGACCTTCGTTCGCAAGGACACTTTTTTCAAGCAATGTTACACCATCAAGGCTCTTCTGATGTGCCTCCTTGGTGATCAACGCGACAGATTCGGTGTTCGACGCTACCTCCGCAACGGTGCTAGACATTTGATTGACTGCAGCCGCAATCATTTCTGTATCAGTTTGTTGATTGGTGACCGCCGTAGTTGTTTGCTCAGACGCAACAGAGGCTTGTTCTGCGGTTGATGCCAACTCTTGGCTTGACTGAATAATATGACCAATAAGTGATGTTAGGTTGAGAGACATTGATTGCAAGGACGCGTAGACGCTTCCATCTTTTCCCCGGTGTTTGAACTGGTAAGAGAGGTCTCCAGATGCAATTCGATTGGCAAGTTCCATCATATCCCTTGGCTCGCCACCTAAGGGTTTAATAATTAACCTGGAAATGAACAATGCTAACGCCACAGTGATGAGTAAAGTGCTGACCACGCCAATGGCCAACCAGTAATTAATGTCATCGATGGCACGGAACGCCTCGGCAACATCAATTTCTGCGATAACAGCCCATCGAGTGTCCCCCACTTGTATGGGAGAGTATGATGAAAGGACTTGATTGCCATTATAGTCGGTTATTTGCTCGGTTCCTGTACCGCCATTTAAAGCCACTTGAGAAGCTTTTGTTTGAACGCCATTCTGTTCAACGCTGCCCGCAAATGAGGCCGATACTGAGTGCCCTGAAGGATCGAGAAATGAGTCGGAACGCATTTTGAAATCCTCCCCGACTAGATATGTTTCTCCTGTCTCACCCATCCCTTCACGTAATTGCATCATTGTGTTGATGGAATCTAAAGACAGTTGTAGAGCAACAAAGACGACAGGCTCTTTGTTGCTGTTTAGTACTGGTATTGCAATGAATGAAGCCGGAGCATCGAAGGAGGGGGCATAAGGTTCGAAATCGACAATATCAAACTCTAATGTGTTTGATACTTTCTGTATAAGCCTACCTAGGTTTGAACTGGAATATTTGCCAGATAAAATATTGGTCTGATAGTCCGACTCTTTTGCTACTGTATAAAAAATGTCACCTTCAGGGTGAATTAGAAATAAATCATAATAGCCATATTCTTTGAGATAATTGTCGTAATAGGATTCATTTTGACTCATTGTCGGAACTAAAGCAGTATCGACAGACATTTCGGTGACCAAGGTCCAGTTGACAGAAGCCGAAACTTGGACGACCTCAGACATGACGACAGATAAGCTTCCTTGTTGATTTCGGACTATCGTTGGCTGTCCGATTTTGTTTAATTTGGGCAGGTCATACGAAACTTGGTAGTTTGGAGACTTTAGTAAAGATGTGAATGGAGTATCGGAACGAAGTTTAGAATCATTCCCTACGAGGTAGCTGTATATATTAGACTCAGACACAGCGTTTTTAGACATTATCTGGTTGACACGACTTAAGGGTAACTGAAGAGCGACATACCCTAGAACCCTTTGCTCTGAGTCAAGAACTTTTCTGAGCATGAAAGCCGCATATTGTCCTGTTGGTTGATGATGCTCTATATCGCTGAAGACATTGTCATCGGAGTTTTGTACTTGCTTGAAAGCCTTTTGCAAGGCAGTGCTCTTCATATTTTCACCCAGGATACTCAAACCCAAGTCTGAGTCTTGCAACGCTGAATAAATTATCTCTCCGTTCGGTGATATAAGGTATGCGTCATACCAATCAAAGGCTTCTTTGAAGGCGTTTACATGAGGCCCAAAAATATCTCGATGGATTCTCCAACGAGCATTGTTTTCAGTCGGCTGTTCTAGTGAAAAACTGCTATTAAACGCCTTCAAAGCTTCAAATGTATCGTAGCTTTTTGAAAAAAGAGTAAGCTCACGTTCAATTTGTTGAAAGAGAGACCTCAATGAACTTGATTTTATTGTCGCTACCTGTGCCAATTGCCCTTGAGATTGTTGGTAGAAGGCATTGATTGCATTGGATAGGACGGTAAGGTCTGCTTCCCTTTCTTGAAAGTAGGTTTCGACTTGTTTGGACTTAATAGATCGGGTTGCATTGAGCTGGCTATAGGCGCTGCTCTCCAAAGCAGATTTTGTTAGAGATGTAAGGAATAGAGATATTGAAATCAAAGGGACAATACCAACCAATAACAATGAGCCTTTAATTAAGCGTGAAAGAGGGAGTTTCTGGTGAAGTGTTAGTGACATATCAAGCCTAGCCTTTGTAAACGTTTACACGTCATGTTGGAAGTTATTCAACATCTTGTAGGTGTCTGTTATTTGCAATACGAACGTTAAAGAGATGAACAGAACTGATTTTTATATAATCATTATCGATGATAATTATATAAAGTATACGAAAAAGTTGTGACTAATTTCACGTTTCATTTGTATGTAACAAATTGGTAGTAAGTTCTAGAATCATATTTCGATACTGATGTGGTCGAGCTATCTACTCTTGCTAGGTATACAGTCACGGTATTGTTGATGAGCGTTACAGTTTTCGCGCGGGAAAACTCGAGACGCCCTTTTACCGAACGGTCTTGGGAGCAAAATCTGAAGTTGAACAGGACTAGTCTTGACTGAATTGATCAGATATGAACCAACAACATAAACATCTCTGACAGACAGCTCTATGACGTCTTCGTTCTAAACTTGCTTTTCTGAGGATATTAACCTTGTAACCAAGCTTGCCTTTCACCCCTGCCACATTTCGCTATTGAGCTATTTGATAGTGAAAAAGCTCATGTGAAGCCATAATGAACAATCTAAATGTGACCAAATGCAAACATTATGAATGTGCATTAGTAAAAATGGCTTCACTAATTATGGATAATTATTGATCTAGATCGGTTTTAGTCTGACTTTCTTGATAACTCGATGAATATCAATTCACTATTTAATCCATGATGAGTGAGTGAGGTCTGATTGAAATTAAGAATAAAAGGAGTATGTTATATATTAACCCTATACAACACGCGGAGTAAAAATAGTATGAGTCTGATAATCCAGATTACATTTGACTATAAACATGCTTTGCGTTGCGTATTTTCTACCATTACCGCTTGCACTTTTATCGGTTTCTACAAACTCAGTCGCCATGCTTTAAGTGAATGGTGCAACGAGTAAAACTCTTTTTCGTTTTCGAAGTCTTTTCGACGTACTCAATGTCACTTTATCGAGCTTTCTAGTTCGTGTGATTCTTCGTGTTTTGGCCACCTGTATTGCATTCAGTTGATATAACTGATGTTGGCTATGTGTGCGTCGTTTTTTATCGCTCTATTGATCTTAGGGTGATTTAGATTTTAGTAACGATATAGGAGTTATATCCTTATGATTCGTCTAATCACGAACGCAAGTCTATACACGCCTGAGTATGTAGGCATTAAACACATATTGATCGCCGGCAACAAAATTGAGGCAATCTATGACCAAGATTACTGTCTTCAAACCCCAGCATTTGTTGAGGTATTGGACGCAGAAGGAAAGTGTATTGTTCCAGGTTTTGTTGATGGCTTAGTTCATTACTGTGGTGGTGGTGGGGAAGGTGGATTTAAAAATAGAACACCAGAGCTCTTCGCACATGAGGCTAAGGAGTGCGGTGTAACCACGCTTGTAGGCGCTCTAGGTACCGACTCGCTCACGCGGACCGTTTCCAACTTGTTAGGAAAAGCCCGCGAATTGCAAGAGCATGGGCTGTCAGCATACTTTTATTCTGGTTCATATCATATCCCACTAAAAACGCTGACCACATCAGTAGAAAGCGATTTGCTTTATATCCCAGAAATTATCGGTGTTGGTGAAGTGGCATTGGCCGATCATAGAGCATCGGTAATCACCTTTAACGACTTGCTAGATATCGCCCGAAAAACGAAAACCGCCGCGTCACTATCAGGGAAGAAAGGTGTGGTGTTCTGTCATATGGGGGATAGCCCTGAACAACTGTCTTTGATACGAAATGTTGTAGAACAATCCGATATCTCACATGAACACTTCATCCCCACTCATTGTAATCGGAACCCCCACCTTTTCGAAGACGCTATACGCTACGGCCAAGAAGGCGGGTATATCGATTTTACAGCCAGCACTAATGAGGGACTTATTCAGGATGGTGAAGTCATAAGTGCAATGGCCATAAAGCTTGCAATGGAGGCTGGCGTTGATCCATCACTTATCACTTTGAGCTCTGACGCGAACGCGAGCCTTCCTAGGTTTGATGAGAATGGGCATACCATCGGTGTTGATGTTGGTCGTATTTCCAGCCTTTACGAATCAGTAAAACAAGCGCATTTCGAGTTTGATGTGTCTTTCGATAAAGCACTGGCTTGTATCACCAAGAACCCGGCTAAAGCACTAGGATTGGTCCAAAAAGGTCATATTTGCGTTGGGTCTGATGCCGATATGGTTATGCTCGCGAACGACACTCTAGATATAGAAGCGGTTTGGGCTCTAGGTCATAAGGTCTACACCCGCTAAAGATCAAATTATGTATATAAAGAGGTTGAGTTATGGAAACAAAAATAATGGATAGCGCGTCGAAAAAGACGTTCAAGATGCCGACGGTATACACCATATTATTTGCCATTATCGCGATGATAGCGGCTTTAACTTGGGTAATTCCAGCAGGGAAATACGATTATAAAACTGCCGATACACAACAGCTTGTCACGGCACAAGAAGCGTTAAGTTATGGAGGAGGAGAGCGACTCCTTCCTATTCCTGGTACTTACACCGAGTTAGAGTCATCACCACAAGGTGCAATTGATGTTCTTATGGCGCCAATCAAAGGCTTCCACAAGGCAGCGGATGTTGCATTGTTTGTTCTGGTCATCGGTGGCTTTTTGGCTGTCACAATGAAAACAGGCGCTATGGATGCGGGGGTTTCTGCCGTCGTCAATAAGTTTGAGGGGCGAGAGCAACTGCTCATCCCCATATTGATGTTTCTTTTTGCGATTGGGGGCTCAACATATGGTATGGCAGAGGAGACGGTTGCATTTTGGGCATTGATTTTACCCGTTATGGCAGCGGCAGGTTATGACCGTATGGTTACCGCTGGCGTTATATTACTTGGGTCGGGTGTCGGTGTGCTGGCCTCTACTGTGAACCCATTTGCGACCGGTATTGCCTCTCGATTTACAGGGCTCCAAATTGGAGACGGGATCATTCTAAGACTTATCATGCTTGCGATCTTCTTTGTCGTTGCAGTTGTATTCGTCATGCGCTATGCCGCTCGCTCAAAAGCAGATCCCGAAAAATCAGCACTGAATGGTGTTGAGTTTGATGATGACCTAACCAATGAAGTCCAAGCGTTAGAGTTTACCCCGGCTAGAAAAATGACTATGGCCGTCTTCTTCGGTACGTTCATGGTGATGGTTTACGGTGTTGTGCCCTGGGAAGATATGGGCATCGATGTTATGCCGACGCTTTGGTGGTGGTTCGATGAGCTGTCAACCCTGTTTTTCTCCGCAGCGATCTTAGTTGCATTGATTAATCGCATGCCTGAGAGTGATTTTATAAAGACTTTTCTTGATGGCGCTAGAGATTTAATTGGGGTTGCGCTAGTCGTTGCAGTAGCACGTGGTATCTATGTTGTCATGGGTGATGGCGCGATTATTGATACCATTTTGCATTGGGCAGAAGGGCTTGTTAGTGGCCTACCGTCCGGTGTATTTGTTGTTGTGACTTATTATGTCCATATTGTCCTTAGCTTTTTCATCCCTTCTACCTCAGGGCTTGCAACCGTTTCAATGCCACTAATGGGGCCGCTTGCTGATTTCTCAAACGTGGGGCGTGATTTGGTGATTACTGCTTATCAATCTGCCACGGGTTGGATAAATATGTTTGCACCAACATCTAGTCATCTTATTGCTGGCTTAGCGTTAGCAAGAATCCCTTATGGACGTTTCTTTAAGTGGGTAATGCCATTTATTGGGACGGTATTCTTCATTACTAGCATCGTTCTGTTTATTTCTGGGTCAATGTCATAGCCCATTGGCAGTCATTGTTGAGTTGGCGATGGCTGCCTCTTTCTATCTTCATCTCATGAAAAGGAACTCTCAATGAAACAACATGTAATCACTGTGGCACTTGCTACGATATTAGCACTCCCTGCGGTTGCGGAAGAACAACATGGGACGCTAGTTATCGCTGGAGGAGCGCTATCTTCAGCGACAATGGATGTTTATGGAGCATTTGTTAACTCGGTTGATGGTGACCAGGTGAGAATTGGTGTTGTGCCTGCAGCGACAGGGTCAATCAACAAAAAGTTTCTTAAGCTACAAGAAATTTTTTCCCAATTTGGTGTCAATAAAAATCATGTCGTACTTCTACCGCTTGCAGTAAAAGATGACAAGAAAACAAAAGATACAGATGAATCAACATGGCTAACGAATGGCAACGATACACAGTTAGCAGATGACGTTAAGAAGTTGAACGCCATATGGTTTGTCGGGGGAGATCAAACCTTAATAACTCAAGTGCTACTCAATAAAGACGGGACGGATACGAAAGTGCTCGGCTCAATTCGAGAAGTGTTCGATAACGGTGGCGTTATTGGGGGAACCAGTGCAGGCGCAGCGATTATGTCAAAAACCATGCTCGCCGGTGGAAATAGTACAGGAGCATTGTTTCAAGGCTCTAAGAACGATTATACGAGCATGGATGAGCAAGAATATGGGCCTGTGGTCACTCGAAGAGGTGCTAACTTTTTCACTTACGGAACTATCGACCAGCACTTTGACCGGAAAGCCCGTTTAGGCCGTTTGATAGTCTCGTTACTAGAAAAAGCGGATAGTCAGCCAGGTTATGGTGTAGACGAGGGTACAGCCATGGTTGTCAAGAATGATATTGCAACGGTTGTTGGACGAGGTGGCGTTACAGTCATTAATGTAAATTCGGCGACACATACAAGAAAACAGTATCCACTCAAAGCGTCAAATGTGCGTTTAAGCTATTTACAGGCTGGCGATGAGTACAATCTATCTTCACATACCTATATTCCACGGCCCAAGAGTTACAAAACCGTTGGTCATGAGTATTTTGATGTGCCCAGTGCCTCAGTCAGCGGCATTATGAGTTCGAATCGGAACTTAGACGAGTTCATTGGATTTAATATATTGGACAATAAGAGTGCAACACAAGCAATATCTTGGGTTCTAGATGGAGAGAATCAAGGAGTTAAACTGACCTTCAGTCAGGATGAACAATCTCAAGGGTATTGGAGTCAAGACATCACAGCAGACGTCTACAGTTTTGAAAACGTTAAACTGAATATTGAGCCGATTTCTGTTCAGTTCAATGATTAATTCTCTTTTGAGAGTGTCCTGAGTTCTGTGTAACTGTCTAAACTTAAGCCTTAGAGGTTGAGGGCGGACAATATGGATATGAAAGCACTCGAAGCTTTTTGCTCGTGAAGCAGCAAAGTCAATTAAGACATAACCTGATCTTGATGACTTCCGAAAAATGTTAACCAAGGTGACCGTTGAAACAGCGTTAAACGCTGAACTCGATGAGCACCTTGGATATCAAAAACACCAATCTAGAACCGGATCCAACTCCCGCAATGGCTACTCGGTCAGGTCCATCATCACCGATGATGGAGAGGTCGACATCGACATCCCGCGCGAACGTGAAGCTAGTTTTGAACCTCAACTCGTCCGCAAGCACCAAACTCGGTTCCAATCCATGGATGACAAGATATAGAGTCTGTACGCGAAAGGCATGACCACACGTGAAATCGTCGCAACGTTCAAGGAAATGTATGATGCGGATGTCTCGCGAACGCTGATATCAAAAGTCACCGACTCGGTGCTTGAGCAAGTGATTGAATGGCAGTCGCAACCTCTCGACGCAATTTACCCTATCGTCTATCTCGATTGCATCGTGGTTAAGGTGCGTCAAGACAAGCAAGTCATCAACAAAGCAGTCTATCTTGCGCTAGGCGTCAACATGGAAGGCCAAAAAGAACTGCTCGGTATGTGGCTCTCTGAAACGGAAGGTGCTAAGTTCTGGCTCAACGTGCTGACCGAGCTTCAAAATCGTGGGGTAAAAGACATCCTTATCGCTTGCGTTGACGGACTCAAGGGCTTTCCTGACGCCATCAACACCGCGTTCCCAGAGACGCAAATACAGCTCTGTATCGTCCACATGGTGCGAAACTCGGTTAAGTACGTCCCTTGGAAAGACTACAAAGCGGTGACGATTGACCTGAAGAAAATCTACCAATCAGCCACAGAGGATGAGGCTCTGCTGGCTCTAGAGCAGTTCTCTGACCGATGGGATAGTAAATATCCTCAAATCAGTCGATCTTGGACGGCGCATTGGGACAACCTCAACACCCTGTTTAACTACCCAGAGGATATTCGCCGAGCCATTTATACGACTAACGCCATTGAATCCCTCAAAAGAATTATTAGAAAAGCGATCAAGAAGCGCAAGCTCTTCCCAACAGATGAATCAGCTCGAAAAGTGATCTACCTGGCTATCCGAGATGCTTCCAAGAAGTGGACGATGCCGATTAGAAACTGGCGACAAGCTCTAAACCGCTTTATGATTATGTTCGAAGACCGACTCACTGAATACATGTAACCCCGACAGTTACACAGAATTATTTACAGGGTCCTTGTCTATGCCCCAAAACGAGTTAGAAACAGTACTCGTGAAGAATACGGGGTGGACCATTTTCATTTGATTCTCTCATGCACGACTGCAGCTTTTCATATCTTAGTATCGTTTCTTGTCTAAACTCAGCATTCCTAATTAGGGGCGAAGCTTATTTTGGACAGTATACCTCTCCAGAGCGGTTTGAACTGAGAATGAGCACTATCTTTCTATACGACATTCGTCTGCAATGCAGGCGGCGCAATCGTGGGGCAGACTACGTGTTCAGCTTTGAGGTGATACATCTCAATATCTGGATGACTAAAAAATCCCATTTCCCACGGGTTTTTAGTGATAAAGAGCTCTCTGACTTGCGCAAACACTTCGCTGTCCTTGGGGACATGATATACAGAACCTTGAATGATACTGTAATTCCACTCAATAGCATGTTCAAAAGTAAACGATGCCCTACCATCAATGGCAAAATAGCAGCGATTGTCTCTTTGTAACATCAGCCCCTTAAAAGTACTTGGGAAAGTAATGAAGAAAATATCGTCATCTACTGATGAAAGAAAAGCCATCACTGTAGTATGCGGCTGCTGACTTGCGTATGTCAGCAGTACACCGATTTTATTATCGTGCTCTTCTTCATCGATACGCGGAGCGTCAACTAATGGTGTCAGAGGCAATTGCTTTGTTTGACGAACATCTTTAGGAAACTGGTAATCGTCTGCCATATAGGTTTTGACAGCGGAAATACCATAAAACACCTGATACTCTAAGGCATCAAGCACCACTTCATTTTGGTTGATAACGGAACGAACATTCGCTTTGTATGAGAGACGATACACTGACAGCTCTGCATCGTACTCGGACACACCGGTACGATTATCTAGATGTAACGTCACTAATTGACCGTTGGTTAAGGCGTGGCCTTTCGGAAAGTTAAGTTTTAAGTGGGTTTCATCAGGGATCTCAACTCCGCAGATATACACGTCCATTTCGTCGGAACCTTGCTGATAGGTCCCTAGTACACCAAGTACTTGCTTACCTATTAAATCCTTAAGCGGCTGATTTTCCATGCTAACTCATTGCCCTGCTTGGCTCTTCTGTGAAGAAAAGTATAGCGCAAGAGCTTGAATCTCGTCATCACTTAATCCACGAGCATTAGGATACATTATCATTGCCATGCCGCCCTTGCGATCGCCACTACGATACGCCTTCAACGCATATTCTAAGTAACCTTGTTTTTGTCCAGCCAAATTGGGATTGGATTCAACCGGTGAAATTCCAGTTAATCCATGGCACCCGGCACAGCTGTGAGCAAGGTCTACGCCTATTTGATAAACCGGATCTTGGGTTACCTCGGCAGAACTCAGTGCAGAAAATGTCAGAGCTATTATACCTGCCAAAAAAAAATTGCTTTTCACTGTATCGACCTCTAAAAAGGCGCGGAGTCTGACTCCGCGCAACAAATCAACGAATAGGAAATGAAAGGATTTTCAGTTTAGGTATAAAGGTTTATTTACCTTCTTGTGCACCCCACATGCTGTTTGCATAAATAAGACCCAGACCGTAACCACCAGCGTGCTCCTTAGCGATATTCACTACTGCCTCGTAAGTATCTGCGCGGGCCCAATCACGTTGCAGTTCGAGCATATATTGAACCCAAGTAATTGGTTTAGCACCGGCTTGAATCATACGCTGTACCGCCATATCGTGAGCTTCTTTACTCACACCGCCTGAAGCGTCCGTGACAAAGTACACTTCATAACCTTGCTCGATGGCTGACAGCACTGGCATCACACCACATACTTCAGTCCAAAGTGCGGCAATAACAATCTTGTTCTTTTTGAATTTTTTAACTTGGTCTACCACTCGCTGGTCTTCCCAAGTGTTCATTGTGGTGCGGTCGATCGGTTTTTGATCCGGGAAGACTGCTTGGACTTCAGGAAAAATTGGGCCGCTAAATGATTTTTCAGCCACAGTCGTCAAAATCGTCGGTACTTCAAAAGCTTTTGCGGTTTTTGCTAGTCCTTCAACGTTATTTCTAACATCTTCAACATCATGAGAGCGTGTAGCAAATGCCATTTGAGGTTGATGATCGATCAAAATAAGTGTGTGGTTATCGGCGCTAAGTAGACTGTTTGCAGGTTCCGCTGCTGCTTGTGCCACAGGTGCCGTAATAGCTGCTGATAGAGTCGCTAATGCGACTAGATTTTTAACGAACTTTTTCATGATTTTTCCTCACTAGATTTTGTTTTTCCCTTGGCGTTTCCGCCTTTCGAAATACAATTTAAACGACACCTAAAATGGAAAAAATCAAAACAATTTGACTTATTAATTCAAATATTTTGAACTTATGATGATTTGTACGTTTTTCACTCTAAAAATCATAATGTTAAATTTACTCATAGCCATTAGTTCAACCCCCAGTCCAATTGACATAATTTTTCTACGAACCAGTCAAATGCTCGACCTTGTTGTTCCTTATGCCACGCAATAAACAGGTCCTGATCGGGTCTTGGGATTTCACACCGCTTCTCAACTAGCTCTCCTCTTTCAATATATGGAACCGCCATATGTTTAGGCAAAAAGCCGATTCCTAGCCCCTGCGCTTGAGCATTTAATTTGGTTTCCATCGAGTTTACCCGAATCACTCTTTTACTATTAAATAGCCCACTATCTCTTACCGGTAAGAGTTGAGACGTATCAGAAACGACAATAGCCGGATATGCACTGAGTGTTTTCGCTTCCAATATACCTTCATATTCTGCCAACGGATGATCAGGGGATACGGCAAACACAAAAGAGAGCTCACCTATCCTATGAGTTTGAAACAGCCCTTTCGGTAATTCGCCCGTCGCACCTATCACTATATCTACTCGTCTTGAGTGCAAAGCATCCCAACCTCCACCTAGCACTTCTACCCCCAAGCTAACATCCACTTTATGTTCAAGTGTATTGAAGTCTTCAATGAGGTCGAACAAGGGTTGAGGGGCAATCACGGTATCTCTGGCTATTCTTATTTCGTTCTCCCAGCCGCTTTCTAGTTGCTGCACCGAGTCGACAAGTCGATTAGCGGCAAGAAGAATTTCTCTGCCATGTTCTAACACCAATTGACCAGCAGGAGTAAGTTGTGCACGTTGCCGGGAGCGATCAAATAAAGCGACCCCCATGTCTTCTTCAAGTTTTTTTATTGTATAGGTTAAGGCTGAAGGTACTTTGTACAAAGATTCAGCCGCTGCGGCAAAGCTGCCTTTTTTATCGATAGCATCTAATGCTCTCAAAGCGTCTATGGTTATGGCGTTATGCATGACTCCCTCATATTCAAATATTTTGAATTTACCATTCAAAATGTTCCGATTTTCTCCTAAATCTAACATACATAAACTTGTATTCAACGCTTGAGAGCGAATCTTTAAGGGCTCTCAAATTAAATGAAAAAATATTGAAAATTATTGAGGAATAAAAATGAAAGATCTCATCCAAAAAGTATCAAAATCTGAAGCTGGCTACGGAGCATTGGCATTACGTATCCCTGTAGGTTTTATTTTTATGGCCTACGGCGCGCAAAAACTGTTTGGTTGGTTTGGAGGCTATGGATTGGAAGGAACTGGTCAATGGATGGCTTCAATTGGCCTAGGTCCCGGTGTGCTAATGGCATTATTAGCAGGAAGTGCGGAGTTTTTCGGCGGTTTATTCATTCTACTCGGTTTGTTAACTCGCCCGGCAGCACTCTCTCTAGCAATGACCATGATTGTCGCTATTTTCGCTGTTCACTTTGAAAACGGTCTGTTTATGGCCAACAACGGGTATGCATTTGGTCTTGCATTATTAGCTGCAAGCGTATCGCTGGTATTCTCTGGCGCAGGCAAAGCGGCTCTTGATCAATTCGTAGCCAAAAAGTTAGCTTAATGAATCTAAATATAGGAGATAACAAAATGATCAGTGTAAGACATTCTCATGAGCGTGGCCGCGCAAACTTCGGTTGGTTAGATAGCAAACATACCTTTTCGTTTGGTAACTATTATGACCCAAAACATATGGGCTTCTCAGCATTGCGAGTCATCAACGATGACATTGTTGACCCGGGGGCCGGATTCGATACTCATGGTCACCGAGACATGGAAATCATCAGCTATGTTCTCGAAGGTTCAATAGAACATAAAGACAGCGAAGGTCACGTGCAAGTTCTTCCAGCTGGTGAATTCCAACTCATGTCAGCGGGAACTGGGATATACCACAGTGAATATAATGCATCGAAAAAAGACAATTTGCGATTTTTGCAAATCTGGATTCAGCCCAATACGTTCGGTAACAAGCCGGGATATGCACAAAAAGACTTTGGTAGGAATCCAGGTTTGACCACGATAGCAACGCCTACCGGAGAGGAGGGGACTCTACCTATCAAACAAGATGCTAAGCTCCACCAGTTGATACTAGAGCCGGGTACTGATTTAGACTTGGACATTGAGAGAGGGCGTAAAATCTACGTACATCAAATTGAAGGCACACTGTCTGTCGATGCGACTGAGCTCAACGCTGGCGATGGTGCCAAAATTGAGGATCAACAACGCATTAGCTTAGCTAACCAAGGAGAGATGAACGTTACCGCTTTGGTGTTTGATTTGCCCTAAATTCACTAATGTTTCCGAATTTATTGAACAAGACCCACATTTGTGTCCAGTTATCTGGGCATAAGAAGCAATTAAGATTGCTATTAACAAATCAGAGCAGGCAAACAGCCGCGCAATTATTGAACAAAGGAACATGATTATGTCTAAGCTACTTGTACTCAAATCGAGCATTCTTGGTGAACACTCGCAATCAAACCAACTTATTGACGCCGCAATAGAAGGCCAATCAAATGCACTTGTGCGAGATCTTGCTGCTAACCCATTGCCTGTTCTAGATGCTGAAGCCATGACCGCTATTAACAGTGGTGATGACCTAGCTGATGAACTCAAAGAGATTCAATCATTATCAAACACATTGGTTGATGAGCTAAAATCAGCAGACACTATCTTAATTGGCGCACCAATGTACAACTTTATGGTCCCTACTCAGTTGAAAAACTGGTTTGACTTACTTGCGCGTGCAGGCGTGACTTTCTCATACACAGAGCAGGGTCCTAAGGGGCTTATCGAAGATAAAAAGGTTATTGTTGTCACTACTCGTGGCGGTATTCACATAGGTGGAGAAAATGATCACGTGACCGGCTACCTAAAAACAATGCTTAGCTTCTTTGGCATTAGCAATGTGGAGTTTGTTTACGCTGAAGCGTTAAACCTAGGCGATGAGCCAGCTCAAGCTAGCCGCAACCAAGCGCGTGTAGAGCTTGCCGCTAAACTGTAATTCATCTCGCATGCCCCAAGTTAAAAAAACACGCTAACTTCACCACTAGCGTGTTTTTTATGGTTAAAGCAGAAGACGGCCCTCACTCGGTGGGGATTATCTCATGATGCATTAACCAGCTAATTGAGATGAACTTTGCTTAGCGTTAGTCATCGATTGCATCTAGATAGTTGTAGTGGATGGGTTAATTTGGCCACTAGCGGAGAGGTTTTGTAATACCTTTAGTAATCCATGAAATGCTAATTTAGGGTAAGATTTAACTCATTCCTGTCCAAAAATGAGTCTGGAAAGTTGGCTTATCGTGTGGCTTATTGGTTGTACCGCTTGTGTATAGAAGCAAAAAAAGAATGGGGAGCGCTTTTGCTTTTCATTGTCGTTTTTTATCGTTGCTAGTGGCATTACTTTTCTTGATTGCGTCACAGCCTTCAGGAGCAGTGATGGTCGCCTTCCTGCAGAGCCGCTTTTACATCTATTTTGTATTAAGTGCATTTACCCACACTAACGTTGACGGCTCCCGATTGGTTTATTCTGAGGTTGAGTTTACAGCCAATGATTGTTACTTTGTTTGGATGAAACGTATCTCGACACCTTCATCATTTTTCTTTTGGTGGCGCTCTAACTAGAGCGGCACGGGATTTTCACATTCTTAAGCTGCTGGAAGGTAGCTAAGACTGTGTTCTGATTATCTCCGGTAGCGATCTATTTACTAGGAGATAAACATGAACACTAACCGCTACTCTGAAAATTCAGAAGTCATCTTAACTGGTGACAGAGCTACAGGCCCATTACATCTTGGTCACTATATTGGTTCACTAAAGCAGCGTGTTGCTTTGCAGCATGCTAACGACCAAACTATCCTTGTTGCTGACATGCAAGGTTTAACAGATAACGCTCACAATCCATCTAAGGTATCTTCCAACATACTTAATGTCGTCGCCGATTATCTGGCGGTAGGCATTGACCCAAGTAAAACAACAATTTGTCTCCAGTCGCAGTTACCCGCATTAGCTGAACTAACGATGTATTACAGTAATCTTGTGACAATAGCGCGGTTAGAGCGAAATCCTACGGTGAAAAGTGAGATTCAAAATAAAGGCTTCGAGCGCTCAATCCCCGCTGGTTTTTTGACATATCCAATTTCTCAGGCCGCCGACATCACAGCCTTCAACGCGACTCTCGTTCCTGTAGGAGATGATCAACTGCCTATGCTTGAACAAACGAATGAAATAGTGAGGAAAATAAATACTCTAGCAGGGAAGACAGTTCTTAATGAATGCCGCCCACTACTAAGTAGTGCATCACGTCTACCTAGCACTGACGGAAAGAACAAGATGTCAAAATCAATGGGCAATGCTATCAATCTTGGTTCTTCCCCGAAGGAGATCAGTGCTGCAGTAAAATCAATGTTTACCGACCCAAATCACTTGAAGGTTGAGGATGCTGGTTGTGTTGAAGGAAACGTTGTTTTTACCTATCTTGATGCATTTCATCCAGACTCAAACTACATCACTCACTTGAAGGAACATTACCAACGAGGCGGTCTTGGTGATGGAACTACAAAGAAAATCCTTGAAGAATGTCTGCAAGAGCTACTTCGGCCAATTCGAGCGAAAAGAGCCGAACTACTCGATGATAAAGCACAGCTAATTAATATTTTGGCTGAAGGAAGCCAACTATCTAAAGAGAAAACTGAGAGGGTACTTTTTGATATTAAAGGTATATTTGGGCTAAACATCCTCTGAACAGACCTCACTTCGGGAGTGTTAACTCAAATTGAAGAATAATGCTCCCGAAGTGTTCAGAGTTGCCTTAATGCGTCATCTATTAAGCCAGTTTAAGATTGCCCGATTTGTTTCTTCCGGTAACTCTTGCTGTATCCAATGACCACAGTCTAAATGAATGACTTGGACATTGGGTACAAATGCTTTCAGATTCTCTGGTTGAGGTATCATGTCCCGATCACCATAAATCATCAGTGTCGGATGCTGGATCACAGGGTTTACATCCGATAATTGGTGCCAGTTCCGGTCAAGGTTTCTATACCAATTGATACTACCGTTAAACCCCGAAGCTCTAAAGGAAGATACATAGACGTCTAATTCAGACTCACTCATCACAGGCTCCCCAGAGGCCGTTTCCGATTGCGCGAGATTTATCATCATGCCGGACTCTGCACCTGGGGTGGGAGTATCTTTTCTGTACAAGTTATGAAGAAACTGAAATGTGTTCTCTTCTAGTATGGTATCTGCAACACCCGGTTGTTGATTAAAATGAACAAAGTAATAATCCGGGCCAAGTAGATGTGACATGAGCTCTATCCAGGGCACATCTCCACGCTCTTGATAGGGCAAGCTCAGGTTTATTATCTTGCTAACACGTGTGGGGTGTAATAAAGCTAGTCCCCAGACAACCATTGCTCCCCAATCATGACCAACAAAAATGGCATTGTCGTATCTATAGTGATCGAGCAGGGCAACAAGGTCACCAGATAAATGTTCGATATCATACGCCTCTACTTCTTTAGGAGATGAGGAATTTCCATAACCCCGTTGATTAGGAATGATGACATGGTAGCCCTCAGCTACGAGGGCAGGCACTTGGTAACGCCATGAAAAAGCGAGCTCTGGCCAGCCATGGCAAAGGATAATCGGATTCCCGACGTTTTCCTGACCAGCTTCGAACACTTCAAGTTCGATATTATTAACGGAAATTAATTTGGGCGTGGGAAAGTGATTAAAATCTAACATAGTCCTTCTCCTGAGTGGTGGCATGGTTGTTCTACATTTAAGCTATACGGCTATCTATTAAGATAATTGTCTGAGTCGAAACAACATTTGGATCCACTGACAAACAATGTTAAGTAATGTATAACTTAATGGTGACACCAGTTGGCACTAAATATCAGGAAGTGTAAAAATGAATGTGAGAGTACGACAAGATGCCATCATTCGTAATCTTCGACGAAACGGAATATTAACCGTAGCGGGTTTGGCTGAAAGTGTTGGTGCATCAAGGCGTACAGTACTACGGGATATCAGTACGTTGAGGGAAGAAGGGTTTGTTATTCACTCGGAAGCAGGGCCTGGAGGGGGGCTTCGACTTGAGCCTCAGTCCGTCTTAACCAGCGCTCGAATTTCTGTTGTTGAGGTATTTTCTCTTATCATCAGTGTGACCGCGATACGTTCAACAGGGAGTATGCCATTTTCTAATATTGCCGATACCGGCTTAGCAAAAATAGAGGACTTATTGTCTTCAGATAAAGTCAAAGATCTGCGCCGCTTATTGGATGGTCTATATATTGGAAAGCTCGCACCAGGTGTAGATACAACTAACATAGGAGAGATAGATACCAACCTTTTGCCTGTTTTCGAAACGGCTTTTTTGCAGCGACAAATTATCCGTTTCAAATACTTTGATGCGAAAGGTGTTACAACGAGTCGTGAAGTAGAACCGCAAGCCATACTGATACTGTGGCCTCTCTGGTATCTGGTCGCATGGGATCCACTACGAAATGATTTTCGCCACTTTCGTATGGATAGAATTAAACTACCTGAGCGTGTTGAAGGTAGTAAATTTCGCCAGCGTTACGTACCGTTTGAAGATAACGTTTCTCAATATCGTAACCTGGCTCGTTGACCACCCAAAATTTTTTGTTCTAGGCTCAACTGACACAAAACTTATCAAAAGTGTTTACTGGTTGACCATACAGGCTTTAATTGCCCTTTGAAATTGGATTACTCCCTTCCGAATAGTGAGACTCATATGGGCACCTACTACCACACTATTGCTAGTGTTGGCAGCTTATGCGGTGGTAATGTAAGTCCTAACATGGGGCCTGGTCAGGGACTTGGATAATGTCATACCCATATGAGTTATCGATAGAGCACAACCAATGCTCACCATGCACCTTTTTAAAGACATAGGTTGCTTTATGGTTACTTCTGGGTAATTCGGCGCTGATACAACCGTATTCGCCAGCACTAAAGCTGTATCACCAGACTCCAAAATTTCTAAACCGTTTTGGTTAACTCTCAGCCCGTTTCTGAAATAAACAGCTTAAGCCTCAAACGCTTTTCTGATGGCTTGTTTGCCAACAACGTTCTTGCCAGGCTCGACCACTAATACAGCGTCACAAGTATAGATAGATATTAACGTATCAAAATCTTCCGCAACTATCGCTTTATCAGTTTTTTCTATTTGATTGATTATTGGATGACACATGTTCCAACACCCGTGTCACACATTGATACTCTCCTGAGCGTTATAGAGAACGGGCATTTCATTTTTCCAGATACTCCAGGTTTGAGGTGAAGAAATCAATTCCACCATAAAACTGGCGACATTGATGCGACTGCTCTTCATTGACGCAAATATGGGGTCACAAAGCGGTGAGGGGTGGACAGAAAACTCCGTTTTAAATGGTTGGTCAACCAAGCTATCTGGTCTGACTGCAACCCACTCCAATGAGGAGGAAGAACCGGAAATATTGTATTGCAGGTACTGGGCAGCTTCTTCATTATCCACATGGGGAGGGATGGTTTTTCTTAACAGCTTAATAACCATTTTATGCATCCAGGAAACTGACTCACCTTTTAGTGCGTTTTGATATCCAGACGTACTCATCAAAACAAACTTTACTGGCTGCAATGGTTTCAGTTCTGCAACAGCTCTGCATATCCGCTTTGTGGTGTCTGCTACCAGTTTTCTTGGTTGGCCGTAAATTCCCTTCAGCGTCAAATTGTGCCCAAGGCAGCAAATCACAGCTTCGCAACCTCTGACATGGAAAAGCAATTGCTCCTCAGATAAATCAACTATGCTGGCAACCACTACTTCTACCTGAGTGTTGTCGATAAGGTCAGTTTCTACTCTATCTAATGATCGCACAATGGCTTTTACGTGGTAACCCCGCGAGATTAGTTCTCTTACGACAAGTCGCCCTGTTGCTCCTGTCGCCCCCAACACTAAAACTGTCATAAATAACCTCAATAAAACAATTGTGCAGATACTATATCTATACATATAGTTATGGTAATTACTTAAAAGTGTATAGAGGTATACATATTTGTATGAATTGGAAATCAATTTCTTTTGACTGGAATCGGACAAGGGCCTTTTTAGCAACTGCAGAGCTTGGAAGTTTGTCTGCAGCAGCAAAATCTTTATGTGTGACACAACCAACGCTGAGTCGTCAGGTGTCAGCCCTGGAGCAAGAGCTTGGAGTGTCTCTTTTTGAGCGCTCAGCCCATAAGTTAAAACTCACTCGCAGCGGTGTTGAGTTGCTTAATATCGCTCGCGAAATGGGAGATGTAGCCCACAAGTTTTCGATGGCTGCAAATGGCCACTCGGAAGATCTGACAGGCGTTGTTGTGATTTCAGCTTGTCAGCTTGATGCCATGTATAGGTTGCCACCGATTATTAGCAAGTTGAGACATGAAGAGCCAAATATATCCATAGAGCTGGTCGTTACAAACGATGTGAGTGATTTAAAACGTAGAGATGCCGATATTGCCATTCGAAGTTTTCAACCTACCCAGCCGAGTCTCATTGCAAAGAAGCTAGGAGAAGAGCGAATTTATTTATATGGTACCAGAGAGTACCTCCAACCGTTCGTTAATGTAAGGGCTATCGAGAACTTCCAGGAGCTGCAAATTATAGGTTTTGGAAACAACAGCAGAGTAATTGAACAGTTTGCTGATTATGGTTGGCAGCTAGTTGAAGATAATTTCAAGCTTTCTACTGAATTTCAGCCTGCTCAACTCGAGTTATGCAAAAACCATTTAGGGTTGATGTATTTGCCAGAAGACATAGCGAAGCAAGAACCCAAACTTATTCGAGCTCCCGATGATTTCTTTCCGATGATGCAGATACCACTCTGGCTTGTATGTCATGAGGAGCTTAGAACGAACATTCGAGTTTGCCGGGTGTTTGATCTATTGGCTGCAGAGTTGGAAACTGTTGATATTCCCTAATTGGCCATTCATTTCATTGTAAGGACCCCATCTTCAGATGAGAGCCCGGACAGGCGAAATTGAAGTTTAAAACCGTAGTTCAAAAGGCTAAAGCTTGCACAAGCTTTTCTCGGAATAACTAGTATTGGTGTCAAGTTATGTCACCAATACTAGTTATAATCCTCGTCATCCTAAGTTGAAAAGGTAGGCGTCTGTTAGAGTTTCGGAGATGTCTCCAATTGTAAACCGTTCATTCGTTTAACCTTTAAAAGTGCAAAAAAAAAACAAAGCAAGATTGTTTGGAGACAATAAATGTCAGCAGTCCTATTTTTTAAGAATCAAGAAGAAATGCACGCCTGGTTAGAGTTAAATCATGCTAAGCAAACTGAGGTTTGGGTGGGTTTTTATAAAAAAGGCTCTCGAAAGTTATGCTTTACATGGTCCGAATCAGTTGACATCGCGCTTTGTTTCGGTTGGATAGATGGCATCCGGAAATCAATAGATAAAGAGAGTTATAAAATTCGTTTCTCACCTCGGAAGATAGATAGTGTTTGGAGTGCTGTGAACGTGAAGAAAGTGCAGAATCTTCTAAAAATGGGGAAAATGAGGTCGGAGGGCATTTTGTTATTTGACAATCGAAATGACGAGAAAGGCTATTCCTCTGAACAAAGAAATGTCCCGTTAGATAGGAAGTATGAAGAGTCACTTAAGGCGAATGCACCCGCCTGGCAATACTTTACTAGTTTAGCGCCTTCGTACAGAAGAGATTCGATATGGTGGGTTATGACTGCCAAGAAAGAAGAAACTCGTGATAAAAGATTGCATGTACTCATTGAATCATCTGCAGCAGGTCAAAAATACCTATGTTACGTAAACATAAGTAAAAATGATTCCTACCCAATATGTGCTATCGAAATGATGATCACTATTAAGTTTTTGTTAGATTAGAAAGCTAGTGGGGTTGGTCAAAGGGGATCAACTGGTTGAAGAGAGTTACTCAGAAGAGTGATAGATATTTAAACGTCTATATCCGCAAGCTTTTAATGGATGGGATTGTACTTTTGTATAGATCTGTAAATGTTTCTGTTGACCTAAATTAAATGTGAAGGCAAAGTGAGTTGTGAGTCCATTCTAGTATGAGTCGGATGTTTTTGGAAAAGGAAGTTTGAAGTTGTCAAGAACTGATAATAACAACTATGTTTCTGTCGCTGCGGCTCTCGACCTTATTGATGAACTTAACATGGTTAATTTGGAACATAAGGACGTGAGGTTACAGCAACTGCTACAGAAGCTTTCTTCCCTTGATTTGATCGATCGTTTACCCATCGCTGACTATATCTACCTTTGGGGAGTGATTCGCAAGAATCACACTATTCCTGAGATCGGACTCAATCTTGGTCAAAAGATTAATCCAAGTTCTAAAGGTGTACTAGCTTGCTGGGTTAGTCAAACAAGCTCTCTAGCTGAAGCGGTAGATATCTTCGTTGAGAATACTTCTCTGATGAATACTGCGGAACAATGGCACATGGATAACGATGGGTTGACTTGCACCCTGAAGCTGACTATTCATAAATGTAATGAGTACCCTTCGATAGCCGTCGAAAGAAGTATGAGCGCAATGGTTGCTTGGGCTAACTTGCTAAGCGGGAACAAGGCCAACATATCAAGGGCAAGTTTTACTTTTGATGCTCCGAGCTACAAGCGTAAGCTTGAACTAGTATTTGGAAAGAATATAACCTTTTCATCCAACGTCAATTCCCTAGAGTTTCCTTCAATGTTCTTAGAGGAACCAATCCAAACGAGCAGTAAACTCCTTAAAAGTATCGCGGAGCAAAAAGCCAAGGAGGTATTAGTAACTATTCAGGGTGATTCAAATATCAAGGATAAGACAAAGGCATTAGTCGTTGATTGTTTGGGCAAGGGTCACCCCCCCTATATAGATGTGATTGCTGAGCAACAGCATATGAGCAGACAAACACTATATCGAAGACTCAAAGAAGAGGGATCGAATTTCAAAAAAATTGTTGACCAAGTCCGTAGCGAAAGAGTTAGAAGCTTGATTAGTTCTGGCCAGCATAGTATTACCGAAATATGTTTTAGCCTCGGATTTAAAGAACCATCAAGTTTTTACAAAGCGTTTAAAAGGTGGTTTGGAGTTACACCAGCACAGTACATCAATGGTTAGCTAGATGATTTTGTCACTCCGTATCGAATCTATGGTTCTCTTCCTATCTGACAAATAGTTTCGCTTCCAACTCCCTGACGGTATAACAGGCTTAGTAGTTGATAGTACTTGCACATCAAGCAGTACGACCGTATCTATCAGTTGAGCAGCAATGTTAAGTATAGTAGTGTTCTCTTAAATTTTTAATGCGTTCGGCTATCTCTCCATAAGCTCCATCATAATCAATTACAGTTCTAGGCGTATAAGCACAACCCACAATTGAGAGTGTTATCAAGCCAATTGTTATAGATTTCAATCTAACTAGATTAACCAACTTAATCAAAAGTAGTATCCGATCGTTGCTCCCCATCCAAAGCCACCAGCGTCTCTATTTTCACCGCTCAGCTCCACATCGACACTTGAATAACGAGCGTCAAGACCCACAGACCAATGACTGTAAAAGCGAAAGTCGATACCACCCCCAACCCAATAGCCAGTACCAGTACCCTCATGGGTGGTTTTGGTTCCCGAGTTGATTTCCTCTAGTTCGACTGCTACGAAACTGACGCCACTACCCAAATAAGGTGTAAAAACACTTGATGCAGTTTGGGGGTGATATCTTAGACCGATGTTCATTTCACCTATAGCTGATTCTGTTGCTTTACCAGCTACTTTGTTTTCGTAGCTATTGCCATGAAGGTCAAATGCTATACCGAATGGCAGGGCTGCAGTTTGAAACGTCGAAAGGACGGCAAACGTGTGCATTGAGTCATCTTTGCCCCAGTTTGATTCTAATGTTTTATTACCAACCATTACCTTTATAGAAGTTTGACTATCTGCTGCATTTGCAACACCACCAGTTAGCAGCGCCAAACCAATCACAGTGAGTAAGATGGGTTTCTTCTTCATGTTAAGTCCTTTATTTATTGCCCTTTATCGGCAAAATTCTGTCGGCGGAAGTATGTAGAGGGCCAATTTATCAAACAAATAGAACCGCAATGATGTCTATCGGTTACAATCTATTGTCCTTAGGTTTCAGTTTATTTCACCGGCTTGTGTTCAAAGCTAATCTATCTAGTATCGTCATAGCGTGATGTGGTGTTAGCAGTTAAAGGGAAAGTAGTAGTGGACAGATTACAAAAATTTCTAGGTGCTGCAGCTTGGATTGAAGCACTCATTTATATCCTTGCCTTTGTATACTTTGGTGCTTTTTGGGCATATCCCTCGGAGGGTAGTGCATCAGAAAAAATGGCCTATTTGTCAGAAAATCAGCTTTCTTTTTCAATGATGTATTTTCTGATGTATGTCGTGTTTGGAGTTTTTCTTTCCGTACTTGTTGTGGGAATATTTGAAAAACTAGAATCTACAAATGATCCACTTGTTAAAGTCGGCTCAGTCTTCGGCTTTGTTTGGGTTGTTCTGGTCATTGCAAGTGGCATGCTGGCGAATATTGGGCTTGCACATGCTATTGAACTAATGGATGTATCTGTAGAGAAAGCTTTTGATACGTGGAGAGTGATTTCAGTAATAGTTGAAAGTCTTGGAGGAGGAAACGAACTAGTTGGTGGGCTTTGGGTTCTATTACTTAGCCAAGCAGCTTTAAAGGTGAAGATACTTCCACGAGGGCTCAATTACCTTGGCATGACTGTAGGAGTTGCTGGAATTTCGACAGTATATCCCGCTGAAGTCTTAACTGAAATTTTTGGTATCACTCAGACTCTATGGTTTGTCTGGTTAGGTGTGTTCATGTTAGGTAAGCACTCCACTAATAAGTTAGCAGATAGTTAGAGCGTGTGGTGATTCATCGCAGGCTGAATGCTAATGAAACTGAATGAACTTTATGAACGGTGACAGTTCGACGGTGTAAAGTAATAAAGTGAAGATGTCAATTGTCTAGCGTTAGTATAAGTCAAATTATTTCAATATCTTAGATTAGCTTGTAAATTTCATTAGGAAAGAATGCAGAGACTAATAGAGTCCTATCTTTACCAACAGGCCTTATTTTAAAGAGAGTATATGTCTGCAGAAATTTTATTCATTAGACTACAGGTGTTTGTTTTTACATTGGTATTGCTAATGATTCAGGCTCTTGTCTTCCCGACTAACTCGTTTGCTAGTCAATCAGATGATGGTGAAAGCCGCTTTTTCTCACTCAAAGAAATTCAGCTTTCTGAAAAAAAGGAATTAGCGCCTTTGGATTTTATACCGTCAAGCGATGGTGTACCACTCGCTTTTAGAACTTACCGTTCCAAAAATACTAAAGCTATTCTGATTTTCTATCACGGTGCAGGGGCACATAGTGGGCTTCTATATAACCATGTCGGAGTGGGGTTGAGAGACGAGTTTCAAATGACGGTATACATGCCTGATATCAGAGGGCATGGGAGCTCGGGTGGCGCGAGAGGGGATGCACCCAGTGAAAACCAAGTTTGGCATGATATTACAACAATGATTAATCATATTAGGACTTTACATCCTACTACACCTATTTTCTTAGGTGGTCATTCAGCGGGTGCGGGACTGGTACTGAATTACTCGAGCTGGGAGCAGCGGCACGCCGTAGCAGGTTATGCTCTTGTCGCACCATACTTAGGTTTTCGTTCAAAAACAAACCGTGAATCTGATGATGAGGAGTATAGTTTTTCAGAGGTAAATGTAGCTAAATTTGTAGTTAATTCAATAACTAAAGGTCTGTTTTTTAGCCATTCAAAAGCTGTGGAATTTAGCTTTCCCGAAGACATTCTCGAGAAAAACCCAGAAATAGTGACTTTTAATACAGTGGCAATGTCTAACGCGGTAACCCCAAGCTCCCCAGATATCCAATTGCATCAATTGAAACGATTTGGGCTTTGGATAGGCTCTGAGGACGAAGCTTTTGATCCGGATAAGGTCATAGAATTTGTAGAGAATAATACTCATAAACATGCAGATGTAGAAATCGATGTTCTTGATGGGGAGAAACATTTCTCTATTGTTCTCAAAGCAGCGGAGGTCATAGGTTCATGGATGTTGCGTATGCACGAACAAGATTTTTAAGGCGTGTTGAGTTGCGCGTATAAGACGTCGACCAATGATGTTGCATGAGCCGAAAGCTGCGATTGGTGCATTAGGACTTCAAACTGTATCCTGGTGTCTGTCCACACTGCCGTTAAAAGTCGCGTTTTCATTGAGAAGTATAAGCCACTCTGGTTTGCGAATGTGTAGTTGTTAGCCAAAGACTTGTTAAGCAATGCTCACCTTGGACGGCTTGAGTTATTGTGATGATGAGATGGAGTCGATAAGGGTAACTCCTTCCAATATAGGGAAATAACATGGACAAGCAGGCTTTACCCCAAGCGTTACTCAGCCTTTTTGACACGGCAAGTGAAGGTTTGTGGTTTATGAGTGACGACAATGTCGTTCAGTTCTACAACCACTCCTTCTACCAACAGTTCGCACTCTCGACAGATTATTCAACGTTGGATGATTGGCTGGCCCTTGTACATCCTGAAGACCGAGAGCGATTAACGCAAGAAGTGGATGGACACCAAAAAGAGCAAACATCGACACGTGTCAAAACCCGCTACCGGGTAAAAAACACCTCAGGTCGTTATCTATGGATTGAAGCCACGGGGGTGAGAGTGGAGTATCAAGGTGGGTTTGCCATGGTCGGCTCTCACAAAAACGTGTCAGAAGAAGTGTTCCTGAACCAGTATCTCTCGCACATGGCTAACCATGACAGCGAGACGGGGCTGTTGAATCGGCACCAGTTTTTACAAAATGCGCCAAAGTTGAATAAAAACGGCTGGATTCTTGTGTGCTGTTTAACCCAATTGCAGCAGTTTCAACGACGAGTGAGGTATGATGCGACGGGCCAGCTTTCTTCGACTCTGGTGTCGACCCTAGATGATGTCTTGAATTTAAGATACGGGTTGTATCGAATCAGTGCAGATGTCTTTGTGGTGACGATGGAGCAAGAGCTGGATGATGAGAAGGCGTGTTCATTGATTAGTCAAATCGAAGCGGTGTTTCATCAGGGTCGAATGTGCAGTACAACGCTGACCAGTCGACTCGGTCTTGGAGCACTCCCCGTCAATGATTTGGATGTCACCCACCCTTTAGAGCAAATCTTTAATCTTTCTGAGTACACGCGATTGGTATGCTCCCCGGTCACCTATACGGGGGAGTCACAACGTAACATTGACCGACATTTTGCCATACAAGACGCGTTAGAAGCGGCCATTGATACACACCAAATCATGATAGCGTTGCAGCCAATAGTCGAAGCATCGACAGGGGACCTGATAAGTTTTGAAGCGTTAGCTCGGTGGGAGCACCCTGAGTTGGGTTCGATATCCCCCGCAGAATTCATTCCCATTGCCGAGCGGTTAGGGCATATACATGCGTTGGGCTTATTAGTCCTGGAGTATGCCTGCCAATACTTGGTGATGTTTGACTCAACACACAATGCAAGACCTTTAGTCAATGTAAATGTGTCAGCGCATCAATTATTGAAGGCGAGCTTTGTTGAAGATGTGTGTGAGATTGTCGCTCGATTTGGTGTTTCTCCTAGTCGTATTGTGCTCGAAGTGACCGAGTCCTACCTACTTGATGAAGACCCTACCATTACAACAACACTTAATGAGCTTCATACCCACGACTTCAAGCTGTCCATCGATGATTTTGGGGCAGGCATGAGTGCCATTACAAGCTTATTTAGGCTTCCGTTGTATCAAGTAAAATTGGATAGAGCATTGATTCATGAAGCGATGCGACGTGATGCCTGCCTAAAGCTCATTACGCATTTGTGTGAGTTTGGTCGTACACACAATATCAGTCTGGTTGCGGAAGGCGTAGAGACCTCGGCGATGTTCAAGACATTAACTGGCGTAGGTGTCCCTTACCTTCAGGGGTATTGTCTTTACAAGCCTTGCTCACCTGAAGTGTGGTTGGAAAAACGCGCGCTGGTTTAAGATTTAGGGAGGATACGAATGTTAAATTACACCTGCAAGTTATGTACTTTTGAATCGACGGTTGATGTACAAGAAACGGTTCCGTTTCAGATTGAGCATGGAGTATGCGAGTTTTGTATGGATGATGTCCATCACGCGTTAAAAGCGAGCCATCAGTTCAACAAAGTTGAGCTTCATTTGAGAATTAATTTGCGTAAGCTCAGGTACAACTTACAGCGAGTGACACGCCATGATAAAGAAGTGAGTTCGGTGCTTGATGTCGTTCAATCAGAGGTGAGCGCCATTGAGCGTGAGTTGGGAGAGTTGATGTCAGACTATCCTTCGATTGCTGAAGTGTTATCGGAATATCGAAGTTTATTATGCGTGTATAAGTAGCGAGCAGGTAGCAACACATGGTCATTGCGGAGTTTCGTTTTATTCATTATGGCTATTCAGGCTCATTGAGCGTGAGCGACCAGAATTTAATTAGAAGAATACAAGAGCATATCAACCAGGGGAGGCGTCGAGAGCTGTTTGGGATGCTTATCGTACTTTTACTCGGAGAGTCTGCGCATAGAAGTGTGAGTGAAAAGGCTGACTCTACTTTGATGGAGCTGAAAGATCTTTATGAACTGAGCGATAGTTCGGTCAAGTTAAGTAATGGGGTGAACCTGCGAATTGTATAAAACCAAACGATCAGGGGTTATTAATCATGGGGCAGACATTACCATTCAAGATTAAGTCGATGTTATGCGGTTAGTAAGATACGTACATATAGCCTCTGATTCAATGTGTTTTCAACACGGTTGTAGCACAATTAGGAACACTTATTTAGCGGTTTTTTATTAGGTACGATTAGGACGAACGAATTATGAAAAAAGGATTTTTTGGGTTTAAAGGGATACTGCTGAGCGCCATGGCTTGTTTGCTAACAACGGCCCTTATTGTAAGCGCTTGGATTGGCTATAATGAAACTCGCGAAATCGTCGTGGAAAATGTGGAGCGTTATTTTACTGACTATACACGACAACAAGCGATGGCTGCAGAGAGCTATTTCGGACAGAAGACACGCAGTATCAGTAAAGTGGCGAAGCATTATAAGGCTCAGCCTTTTCCTGAAAACTATATTGAGCAGACTAAGTTACTCGCTAATGCCATGGACATAGACAGTGTTGTGATATCACTTGACAATGGTGATGCGTACTGGAATCAAACAGCCGACACATGGCCCAACCACAAATATAATGGCGATGTTACGACACGTGAATGGTATCAACTGGCTCAAGGAAAATCACAGGTCTCTGTAACCGAACCGTATGTTGCTTCTGATGGTGTGATCTGGATTAGTTTTGTTGAAAAAACATTCAATGGCACGGTTTCTTCTGACTTGACTCTGGATTTTCTAAACCAGATCGTCAATAGAGTGAGTGATATACCTGGTGCGGTTGCTGTTATGATGGATAGTGAGACGACAATACTTGCTTCATCTTCACCTGTCATAAAAAATGGTGAAAAGGCAAGGGACCTGAATGGATTCAGGGATACTGCGCTGAATGCGGTCAGAATGCCTTCCGGTGTTCAGTCTTACGAACTGGATGGTCAAAAGAAGCTGTTCTTTTCTCACAGATTCCAAGTGGCGGATAAAACATGGTACCTAGGTGTAGGGGTTGATGAAGCAATTGCATTTCAAGAGTTAGGAGAGTTGGAAAACCGCCTTACTCTCAGTGTCGCGATTAGTGTCCTGTCTGCACTCGTTGTTATGTCACTACTCTTCCATCGCTTATACCAACCCGTCCTAGCTCTTAGGGATGTCGTAGAGGGGCTCGCCAAGGGTAATGGCGATTTAACCAATCGGATCCCAGTAACGTCAAGCGATGACCTTGGACGGATAGCCGTTGGTATCAATGGGTTTATCGCGCAGTTACAGACAATGTTCCTAGAGGTTAAAACCTTGTCCAAGGAGCTTGAAAGTCGCATTGGTACCCTTGCAACTCAATCCCAACAGAGTGCTCTGCGCCTCACAGAGCACGCTTCCGAAACCGAGCAAATTGCTGCAGCAATTGAAGAGATGAACTCCACCGCGGAAACGGTTGCTCAGAGTGCTGCGACAACTGCGCAACTGACACAGAAAGCAGAAGACTTGGGGCGTGACGCTTCTCAGAGTATTGACCAGTCCAAAACAAACATGAATTCATTGCGTCGAGAGGTTGATGTGGCCGTCGGACGTGTAGAAGAGATGAATGGTAAATCACAAGGTATCCACTCTATCTTAACGGTCATCAGTGATATTGCTGAGCAGACAAATCTGCTTGCCTTGAATGCGGCGATCGAAGCGGCTCGTGCGGGTGAGCAAGGACGGGGATTTGCGGTTGTAGCGGATGAAGTTAGAAATCTCGCGGGACGAACAAAATCCAGTACAGAGGAAATTGAGCAGGCGTTAAATGAGCTGTTAAGCAGCAGTCATCTAATGGTGGATTCAATGGAAAGTACCAAAGTGTGTTGCCAAGAAGCTGACTCTAGCGCTAATGCCTTGGAAACGAATGTTTCCCATGTTGCAGAGTTGGTCACACACATTAATGACGCCAGCATGCAAATAGCAACATCGGCTGAAGAGCAGAGCAGCGTTACACAGGAAATTGGTCGTAACATCACCCAAATTAACGATATTGTGAATGCACTAAAATTATCGGGCGTTGAAATTGAAGAGGAAACACTCAGACTAGTAGAAGTTAATCAGCAATTGAGCGGGTTGATGGCGAAGTTTAAAGTTGAGCAGTAGAAGGTGTAAATCTTAGTAGTCGAAGAGGAGTCGATAGACTTGAAGAGAGTCGCACTGACGTATGGGGATGCGCCAAGAGCTGTTTTTGATGCTGGTTGTGCTTTTACTCGGAGACTTTGCGCATAGAAGTTTGAGTTGAGAGGATGACTTAACTTTTATGAGTCTTGAAAGAGCGGATAAGTTGGTAGTCGATGCTGCGAGAAACGACATCGACTAACACAACAATGTGGCTTGTAGGGTTGATACCTACAAGCCGCTAGTACCTGTTATTTACGTTTTTGTAGATAACATATATCTGAAGTGGGATGTGATGCGAGACCGGACATTAGACTAACCGCTCTCCTAGCAAGTTTTTGCCCTGTTTTGCGTTACTGGAAGCAAACCTCTTCAGCCACATTTCAAAAGTTTTCGATAGATTTCCTGATGCCAATGTGATGTATGTAGGAATATAAGTTTTGTTATGTTTCGTGCTTTGGGGTAACTCAAATTTGAAGATACGCTAACCAAGTCATTTATTTATGCAATTAATTTTGTATCATCAATAATGAATAGAACAAAAGATAGGGTGTAAGTATCTTGCTTTATGATTAGACAGCTATGTATTCAGGTTCCGGTTAGGTATACCGGGAAAGCACAACCATTAGGCCAAAACACTATTCAATCAGTGGCTTTATCGACTCTGTCATTACAGACAGCGTAACAAGATTCGTCTGATATGGAAAAAGGAAATATTTGACACTTGCGCAATCAGCTACCGCTTCACTATGTTTTTAGATGCGAACCCCTATCAGCCGATGGCAAATGAACGCCAAATCAGAAAAATTAACGGAAGGCATTACACGAACGTGGGTAACTTCAACTAACATGAGCTGTGTGTTTCATAAAGATGGTTTCAATTTTCTTAGCTGAAGCTTGTAATTCTGCTTTCGCGACACCTCTTTCCTGAGCGGGTAGTGCTGTGATACTTCTTCAGACAACGGATCTTGGTCAGATAACTCTGTAATCTTGTTAGCACCTTTAGTGAGTTAGGGGGCCGTTCCCAGTTGTAGTAGTGCTAGCAGTAGGTCCAGTTCTTCTAGCCCCACCGGCCAATAGAGTAAATGCATTCCCCCTCCCCAGATACCAAGAACACTGATGGACTAAGGTCACAAAACCCTTGAAACACGAGAGGCACACAATTTAGTTGCGACGCTCTTACAGCACAAAATCTAAGTCAACTTCACCATATACAGCGACAATCTATAAATTTGAGTACCAAATGGAGAGCGACTAAGCAATCTCCATTACTACGCCTTTAAAATCAGTAAGACAAACTAGGGGCGGCTCGCACATAAGTTTTATCTGTCAGCTGCTTGAGCATGAACTCCGCCGCATCTGCTGCTGAAATTTTCAAGGTGATCTCTCTGTAATTTGAAGAAAAACCATGTTGGTAGTTACCAGTACGAACTCCGTCGGTTAACGATCCTGGGCGAACAATGGTCCAGTCGAGACTGCTTGTCCTAATAAACTCCTCTTGGAGCACATGATCAGCATAGGCGCCTCTCAACAAGAATCCAAACATAAAATATCTCCAATATGCGTTTAGGTTGTTTACGCTGTCACCTACACCTAGGGTAGATTGAGAGACTAATCGATGAACTCCAGCTTTTGTCATCGCTGTAATAATGTTATTCGTTCCTTTTGAACGTACCGTTCCTTTTAGTCCCGCGCCCAGAGATGATAAAACCGCATCTTGGTCTTTTACCGCTTTGTGCACATCGTCAACATTAAGTACATCCCCCTGTATTACCTTGAGATTGGGATGAGCTAATGTCACTTTTTTCGGATTGCGAGCGAAGACGCTGACGGTGTATCCCAAATCGATTGCCTGTTTGACAACTTCTCTTCCTGTGGTGCCTGTTGCACCAAAAACAACTATGTTCATTAACAACCCTCTTAGAAATTACTTAGTTCATTTATGAAGTTTTGACTACAGAGAACGTTTCTCTAGTCATGTTATTGTCAGGGGAACCATCACTCCCAACTATCGTGTGAGACAAAATCATCTTATTGTCTCTGTGCTTGAAGCCCTACATGGTCCCGTCTTTTATTCAGCTTGGCCAATTCTAACGCCTTTAAGTTATGCAACATTATTGTGCATCTGGTTTTACATGCCACTCATTATGGTTTGACAAGCTGAGCTATAACGTTTGTTTTAAGGAAACGAATACCATTTCTAAACCCATCGTTAAGGTCAACAGAAAGCAAGTTCTTATGCCTGGCTTTACGAAGTCCGGCTACAACTTGACCTACCTACCCTTTAGTTGCTTGTGACCTTTACCTGATAGAAAAACCAGTTTGTCCAGCTTATTGGTGAATATTTCTCAGTTTATGATGATCCTATATTCGATTTGTTTCATCTTAATACGAACTTGGTTCATTATACTCAACCGTTCTATTGTCACTTGACACAAAATCCAGCTTTCACAACATTTAATCCAAATTTCGAAAGTGGCTACTTATCTATTCAGACAATGATTACTGCGTGAAAGGTTTCAACATCTGGATGGACGATTGGAAAGACCGAGGTTGGCGTAAAGCGAATAAAAAGCCAGTTAAACATCGTAAGCTTTGGAAGCAAGTCGATGAACTGCGATCTAGAAAGTATGTCGAGGTACTTAAAGTCAAAGCGCACTCTGGCATTGAAGGAAATGAGAGAGCGGATATGTTGACAGAGCTGATATCTTCGTCAGTACCATCAAACCCGACAACTAGAGCACTCTTATTAGAGGCTTGAATCGCTTTAATTGCGCCGAGTGCCATCTCATCATTTTGTGCAAACACGGCTTGTACTTCTGGGTACGAAGCCAACAAGTTTTCCATTACGTTCAACTCTTTGCTTCGGTCAAAGTCTGTGGGTTGAGAAGAGAGAAGCGCCTCCAGCAAGCCGAGGTTGATGCTATTGGTGTTTTTGTTGATAACATATGCCTACAGCACCTAGAGTATGTCATGTTACGGAGCGGCTAACGTATGGACAAAGTGGTGAGTCCAGCGTTTTATCATTGCCCAATCTCTATAATCCCCTTCACTCACGCCGTTGCTTTTCGCGATCCACTTGAGGGGAAAACGAAAGTACCAAGGCATTACCTTTAGCTTTAATGTACCAGGAAAACCTGCAACCATAATCGGTTTAACTTGGGTGTTCATGCTAAGCAGTGTGTCATCGTAGACTTGCTTGTCATCAATTGGGTTTGATGTGCCTTGCACAAGAGAAAGACAAGTATAAAAATACGCAACTGGAATCTCTCTGAGTATCGTTTGATAGCGAGTCACATACTGTCTGACGGTGGGTAACCACTTGTCATAACGGATGGGACTTCCCACTATCACCGCTTCATCACCTAGAGGTGCACGCGCATTTTCAGCATTTTGGCACTCAACCTGCAGACCTAATCGAGAAAGCTCAGTTGCCATTGAGCGCGCAATGTCTTCGGTTGAGCCAAATCCCGAGTCGTACACGATGAGCACTTTATTAAAGTTCATGATATGGGTCCTTTCGATGAGTCACTGAAAATTTGAATATGGTTGATATTGAGCGAGAAAAACACGTTATGTGAACGCTTTCGTTTTTCTAAAGGCGACGAAGAGTAAAACCGCAATCGCAGTTTCTACCGCTAGCGCGGCCAAAATAGCCTCAGACGGCATACCATCGGTAAGTATTCCTATTACTCTACCCACAGGAAAAGCGAAAAAAACGATTTTTGCAGCAATGATGGAGGTCTTAGATAAGGGATGGTAGAAGAGGCCAGCTAGCATTACTGCGCCCAATACAGCGAGATTTGTCCCCGGTCCTCGTAGCTCACTGAGTAGGCTTGGGTCATCCGCGAGCGCAATACCATAGCTTAAGTAAAAAGTATGTGGCTCTAATGCAATAAACCCGCCGATAGTAAAGGCGGTCACCCCAGCTATCCCTAAAACAATACGTTCAAACATAGATACAATCATGGTGCAATCTCCTTCTAGATTTTATGACATCATTGGATTTACTGACTAGAGCCACAAAACTGCGGCAGGCAGTGAACGTTGTTTATTAGACCAAATTGGGCGATGATTTAATTGACAGAAAGTCGCTAAACGTTTGCAGGAAGTACATATTGATGGACGATAGAAGAACACAAGCCATGGCGAAGTTTGAACAAAACAGGTGCCAGGATGAGGAAGTCAGCTCTCCGCTCAGTCAACTGAAAATGAGTAGCGTTTTTTATACTTACTCAACGTTGAAGCAACCTTGGGGGGTGAAGATCCCTGCTATTCCCTCTAGTACAATGTTTCACTTGGTGCTAGAGGGCGAAGCGTTAGTTTCAGCGTATGGGACACGCGTAAAACTGGGGCCTGGTGACTTTATTTTGCTACCACGAGGTACCGGTCATGATATCGTTGACGTCAATAACACACCAGCCAATGACCTGTTTGACAATGATATCGAAAAAATCACCGAACACTATGAGCGTTTAACTACGGCTGGTGAAGGTGCGTTGACGACGACTCTGTGCGGCACGGTCTTGTTTGATAACGAGGTGACGACATCCATCATTCAATCAATGCCGGATTATATTTTGGTGCCGTCACAATCCCCAGCGCACCAAACCATCGAAAGTGTGGTCCAATCGATACACAGAGAAACTGAAAATGAGGATTATGGCGCAGGACTTATTGTCTCTAAGTTGGCGGATGTATTAATCCTTCAATGTATTCGTGCTTGGGTGAATGAACTCTCTGATGAGCATCAGACTTGGCTACTGGCACATACAGATAAGCGTCTTTCTCGTGCGATGAAAAAAATACATGGAGACCCCTCTGCGCATATCGATATTGAGTCTTTAGCTGAGTTATCTGGTATGTCTCGTACCAGCTTCATTGATTATTTTAAGAAAATCGTGGGTCAGACGCCTAAGAAGTACATTACACATTGGCGCTTATCGTTAGCGCGAGAGCGCTTGTTGCATGGCAATGAGCATA
This sequence comes from Vibrio sp. NH-UV-68, assembly GCF_042940635.1. Lineage (NCBI taxonomy): Bacteria > Pseudomonadati > Pseudomonadota > Gammaproteobacteria > Vibrionales > Vibrionaceae > Vibrio > Vibrio sp. NH-UV-68. The sequence continues at coordinate 1,565,238 of NZ_CP134975.1, read as the reverse complement.
TTCTCAATATTGCACTCGATGTTGGCTATCAATCTGAAGCCGCGTTCAGCCGTGCATATAAGAGTAAGTATGGAGTGTCACCATCTTATTCTAAGAAAACCGGATAATATCGTTTTATCTAGGGAACGGTGGGCAACCCGATGGAAACTCGGGCTGCCCAATGGTGATGGTTGCATCTCCCGTCCTGAATGCTCTATCCCCAGTAACCTCCTTCAATGGTTTTGGTGACATAGTCTGAGAACTTTGTCGGTTTGGTGCCAGTGGCTTCCTCGACACCATACGCAAGGTTTGAGTTACGCCCGTCAAAGACAACAGTGAAGAGCTCATTAAGAAGCCATTGGTAATCTTCTGGTACGTTTTGCTCTTTGAGGATGTTTAGGTAGTCATCGATACTGACCGAGGTAAATTTAATCTCTTTGTTGAGCTGTTTGGAAATCTCATCAACGCAGTCCTGAAAGGTCAGTAACTCAGGACCGGTCACCTCATACAGGCGGTTGCGTTTGCTTGGGTCAACCAGAGTGGCCACCGCTACTTCTGCAATGTCATCCGTGTCAATGAAGGGCTCTGGTGTGTTTCCAGCAGGTAATATTAAGTGGCCGTTCAAGATGCCATCAGCCATAAAGCTTTCGCTAAAGTTTTGTGCAAACCAAGAAGCGCGAACCACATTCCATTCAAGGCCACAGTTGATAAGAACTTGCTCCGCTCTTTCAGCCCCGTCTTCACCTCGCCCTGAAAGCAAGACCACATGCTCAACGCCCTCGGCTTTCGCCACTTCGATAAATGCGCGGATATCACTTTCTGCATTGGGTACGGCAAGGTCGGGCTGATAAGTCACGTACGCTGACTTTGCGCCTTTTAAGGCGCCAGGCCAAGTTGCTCTATTTTCCCAGTCAAAGCAAGTCGAGGTGCTGCGGGAGACTGGGCGAGTCTCAAAGCCAAGTTCAATGAGTCTTTTGTTGACACGAACACCGGTTTTTGCATTTTTTCCGATGATGACAATGGGGGTAGATGGATTGTTCATGATGGATCTCCTCGTGGGATTATGACGTGTTGTTGACGTGGTGTTCATCATGTCCTGAGAGTGCCTTTAGCGGAATGATATTAAGTTCGTATTTGTTTGCATAAAGTTCAAAATTGGAGAAAGGGGACGATACATGGGGTTGAGGTTTTAATCACTCGAAATGAACCTTTGTACATATGTCGTCTTGATGACAAGTCTTGTGACCTCATGGAGATGACTACGTCCAACGACAATGTCGCTATTCCTGAACGAAACGTTATAAAAAACGGACTTTCAGTCAAGTGGAGATGGAGCGGTTGAGTATGATGTATCACGGTTACGCTAGAAGTCGATGCGTAATGAACGGATTTATCATAAATACTCGGTCCCAGGCAAGGAAGTGTGATGGACTTGGGGATGTCCAAGTCCATTGGATGTTAGGGAAAATAATGTTTAGTGATAAGTAAGCGCAATAGGGAGATAGCTATGGTTCGATTTCGTAACGCTAAGCAAGAAGATCTGACGTGTCTAGTGCACTTGCTCGCTGACGATCCGTTGGGTCGTGATAGAGAGGATACGACCCAACCTTTAGATGAACGATATCAGCAAGCGTTTCAAACTATATTGAGTAATGCGCAAAATCAAATGATTGTTGCGGAACTTGACAATGAGGTTGTTGGAATGTGCCAATTGACGTTCATTCCTTATTTGACCCATAAGGGAGGATGGCGATGCTTGATTGAAGGCGTCAGAGTGAAAGCGACAGTAAGAGGGCAGGGAGTTGGAACCGCACTGATTCACTATGCGCTCGATCTCGCGAAGGCATCAAACTGCATTATGGTCCAGTTGACCAGTGATAAATCTCGCCCTGACGCTATCGCCTTTTATCAACGCTTAGGGTTTAGAGACAGCCACGAAGGTCTCAAACTACTCATCGGATAGTCTATCGTCTACTCCGGTTGCCTACACCTCAATTTTCTGTCGCACAGATGAAGACGAATGAATTCTATTTGGTAGGCTTCAACACTCTAGGATATGAAGGAAAAGAAAATGAATGCTCGTCACGTAAAGCAACAGTTATTTGAAGAAAGTGGTCAGAATCTTATTGTGGGAAGAGTCATTGACTGTCCCATTGAACCTGAACATTTAGCACAAACGACAACTGATTCCCCTTATGTTATCGAGGCTTTTGACAGCGGTTTGACGGCGGAAGTCTATAGAGTTCGTTTTGACAATAAGGACTTTACTCTAAAGAAGAAGCGTCAAAGTGCAAAGGTGCAAAACTTAGATGGTCAATTTTCTTTTCTTAATGAGGTTCAGCGGCGTCAGGACTTTCAGAAGTTAAAAGCAGAGCGTCGTACTGGTCGGTCTCTTGATGGAATTGTGAATACCGTTTATGCCGACTATCGATTAGGGATCATCTTATCTGAATGGATAGAAGGTGCGCCAATCCAAAGCCTAACGCCTGAAATACTCCAGCAACTGTTTTCGACTTTGATGATGTGTGAACAAAACGGATTGTTCGAATGGGACTTATGCTCTGGCAATTTGTTAGTTGACCATCATCAACAACTTAAATTGTTCGACTTTGGTTACATGTATGAGTTTGACCCTAGACGGGCATTTAATAGTAACGGAACGAACGATCCGCTATTTAACTTCTGTGAAAGGTTTGAGACGCGTTTCTTATCTGGATGGTTACTCGAGAAGGGGTATACCCAGGATAAGGCCCTCATTTTGTTTAGAGAGGTCAAAATGACCGCACTAAAAGCCATAGAGGATAAAATAACTTGGCTTGAGGGGAACGGTGGCGAGTCTTATATCATCGAATACTATCGTGGTATCCAGAGAGAGTTCAGCGAGGCCATTTCTAACCAATCAGTACTTGAGCGGTGTTTCTTGACAACCATGTTCCGCTCTCATGTGCTTGATATTGAAGACGATCTGGAAGGCAAAAGTTGCACAGCCTTAACACTCAAGCGAATTGATGTCGTTCAAGAGATTCTCAATCATCATTTTCCACTGCTTGAAAGTTACAGTGCTCTATTTTATCAGAATGAAGGAGCCTCTCAGGAAGAGTTGGGCCTTAGATATGAACAGAAGCGCCAACTGGCGGTAAGCTATCAGTTGTAAAACAGAAGTTGGAGTTATGGACACTATATGCAGCAGTAGCTCGAAACGACACTAGATCGACTAGGCTCCCTCCCTAGTAACCCGGAAAGTTGATACTTGAACGAGCGAAAAATGGACAAACGGACTCTTGATTAGCTACTGACGAGCCTTTTAGACTCTCGAGTTGAAGGGGCTGTGGGCGAAGAGAGCGTTGTTCAAAATAACGGCAGCACTTCTACTGGCGGTTTAATCTCTTTTTGATATTTAACTATGAGGAAATTGGTCTTTCCAAAAGACTGGACCTAGGAAATAAATTGCGATGGCTGTTGCAAAACTGGAACAACATATAACACCAATCGCCAGATGACCAGTTCAACTGGCGTTTTTCATTGTAATGGCTGTTGAAAACGCCGTAGACGCAATGTCAAAAGGTATTAGGTTATCGGATCAATAAGAAGCGTGTAGATAATACTGGAGAGGTGCTGGATCCCATCTCTGAACAATTGAATCAAGTAACTGATATATTAGATTAAAAATTACCGACAAAGCAAAACAACAAGCGGGCGGATTTAGGAAGACAACCGCGTATTGTTAGCATCAAGACTTTAAGTGACTCTCAGCGGAAACGTCGAAATTTCAACTCATTGAAGAGGGCGTTCAGAATTCTGTGTCAGCTAATTCTGGCTAGATATCTAAGACGTCATCTAAGCGCCCATCAAAGTGAATCGCCAGTTGAGACAATGTCATATTCCAGTTCTGGATTGGCATTGTCCATTTCTTAGAAGCATTCAATATCCCAGCATACAGTAGCTTAAGCAAGCTGTTTTCGTTCGGGAACCCACCCTTAGTTTTGGTCAATTTACGGAATTGACGGTGTACCGCCTCGATGGCATTCGTGGTGTAGATGGCTTTTCGTACGTACTCTGGATACTTGAAGTAAACGGACAGATTTGCCCATTTGTTCCGCCAAGAACGGAGCACGATTGGGTAATGTTGCCCCCATTTGGATTCTAAACGATCCAATTCCATCTCTGCTGCTTCTTTGCTGACGGCTCGGTAAACAGGCTTCAGGTCAGCCATGAACTCCTTTTGGTGTTTGGAAGCTACGTACTTCAGGGAGTTGCGGATTTGGTGAATAACGCACTGCTGAACTTCAGTCTCAGGATAAATGGTCGTTATGGCTTCTGGGAAGCCTGTCAGGCCATCCACGCAAGCTATCAGGATGTCTTCAACACCACGGTTATGTAGATCCGTGAGCACTGACAGCCAGTAGTTTGCCCCTTCAGACTCGGATAGGTACAGACCTAGCAGTTCCTTTTTGCCTTCGACATTGAGTCCTAAGATCGTGTAGACCAGACCGCTTTGCTGACGTAGCGCCCGTCCTCCTTGATTTTGTAGTGGATAACATCAAGCCAGACAAATGGATAGAGGGTATCCAGCGGTCGCTGCTGCCACTCTTTCAGCTCGGGTATCAAACGGTCTGTAACGCCAGTGATGGTGGCCTCAGAAACATCAACGCCATACATATCTTCGACATGACCACGGATATCGCGGTAGCTCATACCGAGTGAGAACATGGATAAGATCTTACGGTCGATCTCGTCAGTCAATTTGGTCTGGTTTTTCTTGACCAACTTCGGCTCAAACGAGCCTGTACGGTCACGCGGAGTATCCAATTCGAAAGCGCCCACTGACGACTTAACCGTTTTCTTGCTGGAGCCATTCTTACGGTTTGGCTGATCATCATCTTCTAGATGCTGTTCCAGTTCCGCCTTTAAGGCAGCTTCGGTTATCTGTTTGATGAGAGGGGTTAAGAAGCCATCTTTGCCTGTCAGATCTTGTCCTGACTGAAGAGCTTTAATGGCTTGTTCTAAATCGAAGTCTTTGGTCATGTGTCATTCCTGTTTTATATATGATACTGAAATGACACAGATTTCTAAACACTACCTCATTGAATCGAAATTACCAGTTAGTCGAACAGTTAGAAGGGCTAGAGCACCCAATGAAACGATTTAGTGTTCACTTGAGTTTCTTGCCTGGGCCATTGGATATTGCCTTGAAATCGCTTGCTTTATACTGGTAGAGTTTGTTTATCAAGGAAGAATGTCGATCATTTCTAATTCCCATGAAATCTAACAGTCACGACTAATTATACTGATAAGTCAGGGCAGTTAGCATTTTCTATGAAAGTCTCTGCTTCTTCAATTGGTAGAGGCTGACAGTAGTAATAACCCTGATACACGATACATCCTAATGATTCGAGGTAATCTCGTTGGTATTTCGTTTCGACGCCTTCAGCAACTGTGCGCAACCCAAGAATATTGGATAGTGAAATAATCGTTTCAATAATCGATCGGGCGTTTGGCGTCGACTCAAGCTCACAAATGAAAGACTTGTCGATCTTTAACTGACTAATAGGAAGCTTTTTTAGGTAGCTCAATGATGAGTATCCTGTACCAAAATCATCCAAAGCGAACTCAACACCTAAGGCTTGGACCTCGTTCATGCATTGTATTGCTTGCTCTATGTCATCAATTAACATAGTTTCCGTCAGCTCTAGCTTTAGCCTACCTGCAGGGATGCTATATTTCTCCATTAGCTCTTGAATAATCTTAGGAAAGTTGTTCGAGCGGAACTGTTGGTAGCTGATGTTGACTGAAATCGACAAATGGGATTTGGTCGACTCACCTTGCCACTTAGCCAATTGCTTGCAAGCCGTTTTGAGCACCCATTCGCCTATAGGCATTATTAATCCTATGCTTTCGGCCAAAGGAATGAAATGATAAGGACTTACTAACCCTTTTATGGGGTGTCTCCAGCGAATAAGTGCTTCAGCACCAATAACGGTTCCATCTTCATTTACTTGCGGTTGATAGTGGAGTTCAAATTGTTCCTTTTTTAATGCCTCTCGTAAGTCTCTTTCTAGCTCAAAATTAGAAGAAATCGTCTTTTGCATCTCTGGTTTAAAAAAGCTGATTCTATTTTTACCCGAGCGCTTTGCATTGTACATCGCAATGTCGGCTTGTTTGAGTAACTCGGAACTTGTTTTAGATGCGTTATTAAACAGTACAACCCCAACACTGACACTGCTACTGTACTCATAGTGATCAAATCTATAAACCTGAGACAGGCCCTCGAGCACATTTGAAGCAGTGAGTGCAATTTTTTCTTGAGCAGCAAGTAAATCCAACTCAAAGGTTGGTAGCAAAATCACAAATTCATCGCCTCCAAATCGAGCGAGAAAATCACGTTTTCGTAAATGATGGATGATACGTTTTGTGGTCTCCTTCAGCAGAGTGTCACCATGGTCATGTCCGTAGGTGTCATTTATTGTTTTAAAGTTGTCTATATCAAGAAACAAAATGCTGTAGTAATGACCGCTTTGAGCAGTACTTGTAATCGCTTGATCGATTTTTTTTACCGCTAAAGAACGATTACCTAGCCCCGTCAAAGAATCAAGGTGGGCGAGTTTCATCAGCTCATTTTCCTTTTTCTTTTCAGCGTTGGCGACTGATTGGGTGAGTTTAAAAATCCAGAGCAAGTAAAGAGCAAAGGGCGCGAGGCTAAGCATCATTCTGTGATAGAAAGTTTCTTGGATCATTTGTTTATCAAGTTTCGAGACAAACCAAAAATCCAGGTAACTGTTGTATAGTGCAACTACTTGACGCGAGCTCCCTGAACTGGGGTCGACGAAGTTGAAGGTTGAAACAGCACCACTGCCGTGGAGTCTTTTCATTAACTCACTGTAGTAATGTTGCTCGATGGGCTGAGTATAAAGAGTGCTTTTATCCGTCGTAAACAAAGGGTAGCGGTCTTTACGGATGATCTCGATGATTTGAGTTTGGTTTGTTTGCTTGTAGTCTTTAAATAGAGAGGATGTGTCAAGTCTAACCCCCGCCGTCATTACCGCCACTGCCTTGCTTGAGTCGTCTAAGTAAATAGCTTTACGAACAGGAATGGCCAGTGCCTGACTGTCCAGGGTGTTGATGGTATACGTTGGACCTGTATGCAGCTTATCACTCTCTCTTGCTTCCATGTAAGACACTCTAGTTTGTGCCAGTTCCATTAAGTTGGGTAAATGCTCAAGATCGAAGTTGGAGCTGACCACCAATGCCTTGCCATCATAATCTGCCAAACCCAGACCAATGAATGCGGGATAGGTCTCCATGGTGTTGTCGAGCAGAGAGTCATGTATTGGGCGGGTAGGAAAACCATTTCGATAAATAAGCTGCTTGCCCAACACCTCTAAAAGGGACTCTTGCGTCTTCAGAAAAGACATGACGGAATTATTGAGCAGTCTTACGTGGGTTTCCTGTTCTTTTTTAGCGGCTAATACCAAAGATGACCAGTTATAATAAGCATAGTATCCAAACAGCAGTAAGCGCCCCATGAACACACGGGCGCTTTTTTATGTGTGGGAGAAGTTCCAGGGAAGAAGTGAGTCGATATCAGGCTCGGGCTTAGCCAACTCTTTCATGCACTTAACCATGTAGTCGTACAAGATAAGGTCATTCGCTTTTGCTGTCTCGATGATGCTGTAAAGCATTGCGCTGGCGTCGGCACCTCTGGGAGTGTCAGAGAAGAGCCAGTTTTTTCGGCCAATAACCATGGATTTTATTGCTCGCTCAGCCCGATTGTTATCGATAGACAGGTGACCATCTTCGACATACCGAACCAGTTTCGGCCACTGACCAACCGCGTATTTGATTGCTTTGCCTAGTTCACCTGTACCGATGACCTTTTGCGATGTCAGCCATTTATGCAGGTCATCAAGCATAGGTTTCGCCAGTTTTTGTCGTTCAGTCATTCGCTCCAGAGCAGACCTTCCTTTCAGGCGAGTTTCAAGCGCATACAGTTTTTGGATTTTTGCCAGAGCGACATCCGCTTTTCCTGTTTTGCCTTTACCTTGTACCTTCTTCGCATCCATGAACTTACGGCGAGCATGAGCAAGACAGCCAAGGTGTTCAACCTTCTCCAGGCCGTCATAGACTCGGTATCCATCCGTTTGCAGGTAGCCATTGTAGTCACCAAGGAAGCCGATGGGACATGCTCTTGAGCGACGATTTTGATAATCGTACAGCACGATGTTTTTAACGCCTTCCAATGTCGCTTCAGGAGAGTCAGCACCAGAGCAGTAAACCCACATATAGCATTGCTTATCTTCTTTAAGCACGGTTAGTGGTGTTTCATCTGCCTGGATGACCACCTGCTCCAGCAAGTGTTTGTGCAGAGCGTTATACAACGGAGTAAAACGTTCGCTGACCTGCATCATCCAGCGAGCCATGGTTGTTCTGGATAGCTCGATACCAGACTGCTCGAACAGGGTTTCCTGACGGTAAAGCGGTAGCGCGTACTGATATTTTCCAAGGATGATGTTAGCCAGAAGGCTTTCTGTCGCGAAGCTTTTAGGGATAATACTGGCAGGTGCAGGCTTTTGGCTGATGCTAACCTTATCGGCTTCCTTTTCACACTGGCGGCAACTGTACTTAGGGCGAACATATTCCAGAACCTTCAGTACTGCTGGCGTGAACTCCAGCTTTTCACAACTATCTTCACCGATTTTATGCAGAGGGTGCTGGCAGCATGAGCAGACTTTTTCATCATCATCCAGGTCCAGAACGATATGCTCACGGGGCAAGTCTTTAGGAAGCGGCTTGCGTTTACCTCGTACTTTTTTGGTCGTGGTTGTCGTTACCACTTCCTGTTCGTCAGAGGCTGCATCGACCTCGCACTCCGCTTCATTAAACAGGTCACCCTGTGCATCATCATAAGGTTTGAGTGATTCAGAGCGTTTGGCGAACTGACGGTCGATAGCTAATTTGAACTGTTCAAGCAGCGATGCCTTTTCAGCCATAAGGGCTTTTACCATCGCTTGAAGCTCGGCAATATCTTGGCTGTCAGGGTTAATATCAGGCATCTTTTTCATGGCATCCATTATACTAAAAATGCCGCTGCAACACCTGATACATCTGACTTTTATAACGATTAACTCATTGTAAAATCGTGTATTTCAACAGGCTTGTGGCCGATAATAGTGAAGCCTGAGAGCAGCCTGTCCAACTCAAATTGGTTGAGGGTAAATACCTGTTTTTTCTCCTGGGAAGGCCATTTGAACTTCGCTTTTTCCAGTCGTTTATACCAGAGCGCGAAGCCCGTTTTATCCCAGTAGAGTATCTTTATTTTGTCGCGCTGTTTGTTGGTAAACAGGAACAATGCTCCTGAACTCAGAGGCAAGTTAGTTTCACACTCAACCAGTGCGGCCAGACCGTTAATGGATTTTCTGAAGTCAACGAACTCACGATACAGGTAGATAGCAGGCGCGTTAGTTAATCCCCTCATGATGATAATGCACCGATAAGTTCGGCCAGATAATCTGTTGGCGTGCCTTGCGGGATGCTCAACTCAACATCGTTAAAGCAAAGCGTCATATTTTCTGTTGCGGAATTCGTTACCTGATAGCGAGTGGTCTGTTCAACTACCTCCGCTCGGACAAAACTGCATTGCTGGTTTTCTCTGGTTAGCTTCAGCGACCGTCGCTTTGAAAAGAAAGTTGAAGGGCTGAGTTGATTCTGTCGGCAGAACTCTCTTTGGTTAAGAGAGCTGTCTTCGTATTGCTGAAATATTTCCAGCCATTCCTGATCGCTGCGTCGTCGGTGAGCCATGATCTTATCTCCTTATTAGTGAAGATAAGATCATAAGTCTGGTGCCTGGCTAATTGAATGTGTGCTTTGTGGGGCGCTTACAAACAGCAGTATGGAAGAAGCTAAAACAACATTAAAAATTACCCAGATATTGCTTTTGTTCCATGTTATCTTTGATTTCATATTTAAGTTTACATTTGTTTGGTTTATCGAAAAATTGAGCTGTTAAAGATGGTTACGAATTTAGTTATTTTTAGCCGTATAACAGATAGTTCGTGTTCATGATATGCTGTCATTTTATTTAAATTGCATATGATGATTTATATTACTTTGAAGGGCTACGAGGCTTGTAACCAGGCCTCCTCATGTAAATATGAGGTGGTCTGGTTATAAGGATGGTCTTTACTTAAATGTATCAGTGATTTTTTTCGCTGATATAGAATAGATAAGTGGCACCTGTTGGTTTTTGTGCAACATTTGATACCCATAACCAGGTATGTATTCCAATCCATCAAAACAGTTGTATGGACTGTAGGGTGACTCAGAGAACACTTCAATTTTTAAGCCAGCAGCTAATAAGGCACTGATAACTTCACTAATTGAATGAGACCACGTAGCCATCGTCGAAGTTGTACCATCGCAGTTCTCGGTATATGTACCTTCTTCATCAATATCAGGTTCACTCTTTGGGAAATAGGAATAACCGCTTAACAAATCGTTGACCGAATGAAACTCTACAAGATGAAACTTACCACCACACTTTAGTGAGTTTGCGACGGTCCTTGCCCATGCAGACAAGTCCGATAGCCAGCAAAGTACGCCATATGAAGTAAATACGATATCGAACTGCTTTTGGTTAACCTGATCAAACTGACAAACATCACTTTCTACAAATGTTGCATCTATTCCTAGCGATTCTTTTAGTAAGTTAGCTTGTTCAATGGCTTTGCTTGATAGATCAACCCCCGTTACATTTGCACCCATGCGCGCTAGAGATAGAGTGTCTTGTCCAAAGTGACACTGAAGATGTAAAATAGATTTACCTTTCACATCTCCCAGCAATTTTAGTTCGGGAGGATTTAGAGAGGACCTGCCTTTTTTAAATGATTCGACATCATAAAACTCTGACTTGATATGAGTGTCTGTTCTGGAATCCCACGCATCTTTGTTTATTTCTAGATAGTTCATATTCATACCTGGTTTGCTTTGTTGATTTACTGATATCATTTATTCGTGTGGTAAAGATTTCGGAAGTGTTCTGATAAGGTCCTTTGCCCATACAACGGAGCGACCATATCCGCTGCGCTAACGGTAAGGAAAAACTCAACAGGGCCTCCAAAACGCTCAGGTATAGATTTTGCGACAAATAACGCAGTTCTTCTTATCCAGTCTGGTAATTTGATTATCTTAGCTCTATCAGCTCGTCCTTGAGCTTCGAATGCAAGCATAGCTATTTGGGATACAGATAGCTTTTCTGGTCCTCCAACACTAAGTTCACGCTCGCTCATATTGATAGCTTCTAAGCAAAAATGGGCCAAATCTGTACCGTGAATAGGGTTTAACTGTGTTCTTCCATCTCCGAATACATATGCTCGTCCAGATTGTGCCATTTTGTAATACTCTTCTAGATCCGAGAAAAATCCATTTGGCCTGATTACACACGGAGTTAATTTTTCTGTTTTGAGTAATTTGTCGGCAAACTTTTCCTTGGCATGAAGCAGTCGGACATGCTTATATTGCGGGGCATTAAAAGCAGAAATGTAAATAAACTTCTTGACACCTGCTCTTATAGCTTCTTCTAATAAATTGTAGTTAGCCTGAAAGTCTACATCCATGTATTTCAGACCATCTTTCTGCCTTGTAATACCAACACAGGAAATAACAACATCTATATCATCACAGCATCCAATTAGGCTACTAGGATTAGTAACTTCTGCAACTCTGATTTGTGAGTCAGTAACTCCACTTCTTTTGAGTTTCTCGGTGTGCCGTGCTAAAGCAAAAAAATCTGTATTAGAGGTTTTTAAAACATCGATGAGATGTCGACCAAGGTAACCACTAGCTCCAGCTACAAGAATCGTCTTAGTATTGTCCACATTACACCTCCTTTCTTAAGAATAGTGCTAGAAACCTATACCAACTATTCAATTTATCAATCACCATATGTGGTGATTGAGCAGCCTGTAACTAATGGTAGCTTGTTGGGCTGTTATTGTTGTCTCTGGGAGCGATAGTATGACTTCATTGAACAAAGCAAGAGCTTCTCTATTTATCAATATCTTTTGTTTTATGTTTGGGTTTTGGTTACTAGTCAGTAAGTTTCATTACTTACATGATAAAAGCCTCTTCCCTAAACAAGTAATAGAAATGCTGCAGTTAGATAGGTATCACTTTATAATTTGGAACTTGTTTGTATACGCTGTATTTGGAGTATCTTTGCTCTACTTAACTGTTGTTATCGCTTTTTATTTGAAAAAACACAAACCACAGTTGGCCACCAGTATTTTGACCATTGGGGGGGGTTGGTCCGGATTTATGTTGCTTAGTGGTGGACTTGCCATTGAACTGATCAATAGCGTTGTGGGCCTTTATACACAAAATCTAGATCTTGCAATTGACGTTTGGGTGGTAGGCAGTCTTTTTGCTTGAGAGCGTTGGAGGAGGGAATGTGCTCATTGGTGCGATTTGGATTGGGTTAATTTCTTACGCCCTGCCTGCTCACAAATGGATGACTACTAGTACTAAAATTACAGGTTATGTAGCTAGCGTGTTGGGTTTAAGTACGTTGTTTGACTCTTCTGAAACCTTTGCTATCTTGTTTGGGGCACTCTTGATATTCTGGTTTCTATTGCTGTTTGCCGCACTTCCTAAAACATTTACCTCATGGGAAGTCAAGAAATGATGATCCCGAGTTAAGTTGATGATTATACGAACGAAACTATACGCACCTAAGCCCAAGCTAAACTTTGTTTTCAGGGAAGGGCTAGGCAACAAGCTTGAGCAGATAAACCATACTAAACTAACTCTTGTATCGGCACCCGCTGGTTTTGGGAAATCACACTTAATCGCAGGCTGGTGCTCTATCTACAAGGGAAAGTTCACTTGGTTGTCATTGGATGTAAACGATACAAATACGGATACCTTTTTCTATTACTTAGTCGCTGCGTTTAGAGAGGTTGATTGCACTCTTGCTCAAGAGGCTTGGGACTTGGTCCAACTCAGTCAGGGGGTTAGCAAAGAAAGTGTAATTAAGAGTTTGCTAAATGAGTTAACCTACTATGAAAATGATGTCACTTTGATACTAGATGATTATCATTTAGCAAGCTCACCTGAAATAGATAAAATCATAGACAACTTTATCTGTCTGACACCTCCCAATGTTCACACAGTTCTTATTACTCGTTCAGATCCTTCAATTTCACTGGCACGACTAAGAGCGAATGGCGATTTAACTGAATTTCGTTCGGCAGATTTGAGATTTACCGATGAAGAAGCGATGGAGCTTTTGAATAAGACTTGTTCTACCCAAATTACTGAGAAGGAAGTAACTATAATAAATAGCAAAACTGAAGGTTGGGCAGTCGGTTTACAGCTTTTTTCTCTAGCGCTTAATAATAACAAGAATCCCAATAAGATTATTTCTGCTCTCTCTGGTGCCCATAGCTACATTATCGATTACTTGACAGAGCAAGTACTTACAGGTGTAGACAAGAGCATCCGAAATTTTCTAAGTGAGACGTATTTCCTAAAAGAGTTCTCAGTAGACCTTTGTAATTTTATACTTGACATTGAAAACAGTGAGGAGTTTGTCACTTACTTGGATTCTAACAATGTTTTTCTAATCCCCTTGGATAATGAGAGAAGGTGGTTTCGCTACCACCATCTTTTTTCAGATGTTTTACGTATCCATGCCTCACTGACCGAGAGCAGGTTACAAGAACTAAAATGGCGAGCTGCGGTATGGTTGGCTGACAAGGGGCGTCTCGCTGATGCAGTACAATATGCTCGTTCCTGCGGTGCGAACAAGCTGTTAGGGTTGATTGAACACCACTGGCCCACAGCACGAGCAACCTCTCATGATTCACTACTGTTGGACTGGTTGGCTTCATGCGATATTGAAAGTATCAAAAGATTTCGTGTTTTGGCAGGTTATTACGGCTTAGCGTTGTTACCTCGTAACCCTGAGCAAGGGCTTTACTTAATTAATGCTACAAGACTGTTTTTTGAACAAAGTGACAAACCATTATCTGAGAACGAAAACACTACTCTTGGAGTAGTTAATATTGGTCAAGCTTATGTTCATGCTGCCCAGAATAATTCAAAAGGAGTTTTGGGCTGTGTGCGTAGTGCTTTGAATGTTTTGCCAATGCAGGAAAATGTTTGGCGTGGTTCGTCAAGAGCTTTAAAGGGTATCGCACTATGGAGGGATGGAGATACTTTGAGGGCAGAGTATAGTCTTAAAGCGGCAGTAGCTGATATGGATCGTTCAGATGATATCAGCGCTAAAATTACGAGTCGCTTTTTGCTGGGTGATTTCTACTATCAATTCGGTTGGCTGAACCGATCAAAAACTGTTGTAAAGTCTGCGCTAGAAATAATCGATCGAAGCAGAAGCTACAATGTCGAGGGAAGTGCTGATTTATATCTCCTGTCTTCAGAGATTGAGTTTGAGCAAGACAATATAGAGGAAGCTCTAAATCTACTTGATACTGCGCGGCAGTTCGGCATGCTAGGTTCGATGCCAGAGACAAAATACCGTTATCCATTAATCGAGGGTAGGATTGCGTTAGCAGAGAATCGTATCAAAGATGCATTAAGGAGTTTAAGCGATGCAGATACTCAATATGCCGCGACACCAAATCCATGTCACAAGCCTCCACTGTTCTGGAAAGCTATTGTTCTGCTTAATCAAGGTAATGATGAGTTGGTAAGGCAGCAAGTACCTTTTTCGAGCTCGTTTCACTCAAATCCTTTCAACTATCTAGTCTATGCTCTTGTACAGCCTAACGAAATGGATAGAGTATTAGACAGCATAGGTAAAGTGAGTACACCTCACACTCCCCCTGCAATACAGTTTGCGTCAAAAATCGTTACGGCAATTAAGGCAGAATCCAACGGCGACAAAAAGTTGGTCGAAGATATCTTAAAGCAAGTGGTCCTGTTAGTTACGGAAAACAATAGCTTAATGTGGTTGACAGAGATAGAAATCGTATCTGATCTCTTCATCAAGTATAAAATTATAAATCAAAAACAAACACCTACCGTAACATCAGGAGAAGTCCTAATCGAGTCTTTAAGTCCTAAAGAAGAGCAAGTGTTGCGTTGGCTTGATACTGAGCTTAGTGGGCCACAGATCGCCTCGAAACTATTCGTTAGCCTGAATACACTAAGAACTCACACAAAGAATATTTACTCAAAACTTGGAGTCAACAATCGCAGGGCTGCGGTAAATAAATCGCGCTCACTCAAATTGATCCCTTGAGTAGGTGATAAATCACATCATTGGGTGATGAGTATGAAGAGCTCTACAAGTAATTTAGTAGTCAAGCAATCAAGCTTAACTACAGTGCTGAAAGGGGCTACTATGAATATGAAACTCACTTTGCTAACTATTACTGGTTTATTATTTATTCCTAGTTCTATCGTAAATGCTGCCGGGGGATACTCGTCTGTAAAAGTATTGCTTGGTAATAAGTCATTAGACAGTGATTGGAACAAAGATGATTCGATGGAAACGATAGGACTTCAGTCCACGTATTATCCTGCCTCGCTACCTCTTGGTATTGCATTGGATTTTTACGGTAGTGGTAATGAAGATAAGATCAACGGTGTTAAAGTTGAAACCACTGTTGGGGAGCTTAACCTAGGCCTAAGATATAGCCCAACCCCTATAGGTGGAGTTGTCTCTCCATACTTAGGTGGTGGTTTAAGTTATGCCTCAGCAGAGTTAGAGCAGATGATAAATGGGGCAAAAACAAAATACGAAGATAAGGGAGTAGGGTACTGGATTGGTGGAGGCATAGAGTACTTATTTACGGAACACTGGTCTATCGGAGCCGATGTACATTACTCAAATGTGGATGTTGAACTAAATGGAGAAAAGCGAGACGCTGGAGGGGTTAGTTGGGCTGCAACCATAGGATATCGGTTTTAGTCACTTGAATAGGGGAAGTATATGTGCAGCTTACACAACGACTTAGAACTATTCAAAATATATGTGGCAGAAGAGCTATCAGAAAATTGGCAAGAGACATTTTCGAACATATCCGTTAAAAGTGTTAATAGTGGTACGTGCATAGAAGTTTATTGCAAGGACATGTCCGAGCTTCATGGCGTCATACATTTGATATTTAATATGGGACTAAACTTACAAGCAATTATCAATCAAGGTTTTTCAATAGACAATTAGGCTCGAGTATGTATATTTTTTAGCATCTAACTAAGATGCCACGTGATAATCGCAACATCCCTATGATGTAGAGTCAGCCATAAGATCAAATTTCTCATCGAAAGTTGGTTTGATCTTATGGCTAAATGACCCACCGTCCGGCAAAAGAAAGTGTAACCCTCCTCCCAAAAAAAGTTCGATTTCTGTGAAATCAGGCTGTTTGTACACTGGTCCAATGAAGTTGGATGGACACCGAATTGAGAGACAATACTTGTCAGAACAATGAGGTGAAACATGACTGAGAAAAGAGCCTACAAACGCTACCCCAAGGACCTTAAAGAAGAAGCAGTCGCATTAGTACGAGAGCAAGGTTATAGCGTAGCTCAGGCAGCAGAAGCTGTTGGTGTTACAACTACGGTTCTCTACAAGTGGAAGTGTAACCCTCCCTGTTTTAGTGACACTCTAAATTAGAGTTTGTCCTACTTTCATGCCTTGCTAAATACTCCCAAGGAGTCAGATTGTAGTGGTACGGTGAATTTGGCCACCTGATTAGAGGTGTTAAGATACACCTCATAGCATGACAGGTGAAACTATGACCAAGCGTACCAGACGCACTTTCAGTGCGGAGTTCAAACTCGAAGCAGCACAACTTGTTCTCGACCAAAACTACACCGTTGTTGAAGCCGCCAAAGCCATGGGGGTGGGTAAATCGACAATGGATAAGTGGGTAAGGCAGCTCAAGCAAGAAAGAAAGGGAGTGGCTCCTCAAGCCTCACCAATGACACCAGAGCAAATTGAGATACGAGAGCTGAAGAAGAAACTTGCTCGCCTTGAAGAGCACAATGAAATATTAAAAAATGTATGGTCTGCTCCGTTTTTGCAAGTAAAAGCTCGCTGTCAGAATACGTTTGCGTCAATGTATCCGGCCTGTTTGTGAACTATCTAGTGTTCTGGCCTTGATGGGATCCGCACGTTGTTGTCCTAATAAAGCGCTCAGTCATAAAAGACTGCTTTTTTAGCCAGGCTTCAACATCGTGGGTTTAACGCTTCTGTCATCAGCTTGTCTCTCGCAAAATCTATGGAAAACATAACTAGCTATACGCTACTTCGTAGCCGAAGCTGGATAAGGTTGATACTCCTGCCCTGAGGTCAATACCTTCCAACAAATTCTCATTATCTTGTTAGCTAAGGCAATTAAAACAACATGGTGATGGTGTGTCGCCTCCAACTTGGCTATCCACTGCCCGAGTGCGGATTTATCTCGCTTCATGTGTATCTTTAATGCTTTAGCCCCTTGTATCACCTGACGGCGTAGATAAACGTTACCTCTTTTGCTTATACCACCAAGGTTGCTTTTTCCACCCGTGGAGTATTGTCTGGGAACCAAGCCTAACCATGCAGACATATCTCGACCTCGTTTAAATTGAGTGCCTGAGCCAACTGCAGCGATTAGCCCAGTGGCGACAATTGGGCCAATACCTGGAACGCTGGATATAAGTTGGCATTTCTCTGACGCATTTGAGGCTTGTTGTAGTTGCTCACTCATCTCATCGATTTGAACATCAAGGTGTTGCCAACGCTCTCGTAAGCGGAATACTAAAGCACGGATAAAATCAGGCAGTCCATTTTCCGCATCTTCGAGTATGCTAGGTAAGTTACGTTCAAAAACTTTGCGACCTACAGGAACTGTAATGCCGTACTCAAGTAGTAAAGCCCGCATTTGATTGACTGTTGCTGTGCGCTCAACAATAAAACGCTGCCTTACTCGATGAGTCGCTTGCAAGGCAAGTTGTTCGTGTGTCTTTAGGGAAACACAGCGCATAGTGCCACGGCTGCCCGCTTCAGCGATGGCGGCAGCATCATTGAAGTCATTCTTGTTTGACTTTAAGTACGGCTTAACAAACTGAGCGGGAATGATTTTTACTGAGAACCCTGCATCATTAAACAATCTTCCCCAGTATTGAGAGCCCGGACAAGCTTCAACCGCTACAATTGTAGGTGGAGTGTTAATCACAAAGGTTTTAAGTTGGCTTCGATTAAGCTTCTTCCGCCAGAGAATATGCCCTTGGTGATCCATTGCTACTATGTGAAACCAGTTTTTTCCTAGATCGATACCGTAAATATGCACATTTGAACTGGACATGGTCGGTCTCCTTGTTTTTGCGATCTCCCTTGCTGAGTATAGATATCAGAGGGAGGAGCAGACCATCCCATTAGGCTACAGCTCTCTTGATGTCGGACTCACTGAACAACTCTCGATAATCGAGAAACTCAGGCAGAGCTTTAGCGTTACCACCTTATGTCATGTGTTCAGTGTCCACCGCAGCAGTTACAAATACTGGCGTTGTCGCCCTAAACATGTTTCTCCAGAGTTGGTGAAACTCAAGAGTCTTATTAAAGAAGTTCATACGGCAAGCAACGGCTCTGCGGGTGCGAGAAGCATTGCCGACATGGTGACGGCTCAAGGTGTAAAACTGACACGTTATCGAGCTTCTAAGATGATGAAATTATTAGGGCTGGTAAGCTGCCAAACACCGAAGCATCGATATCGAAAGGCATAACAAGAACACGTAGAGATCCCAAACCATCTGTCTCGACAGTTTGCCGTTACCGCTCCCAACCAAGTCTGGGTCGGTGATGTGACGTATGTCTGGACGGGACAGCGCTGGATGTATCTTGCTGTTGTCATCGACCTGTTCGCGAGAAAGCCAATTGGTTGGGCGATGTCAGTATCGCCTGATAGTAAGTTGACAGGAAAGGCACTCTCTATGGCGTTTGAATCACGAGTTAAGCCCAAAGGCGTGATGTTCCACAGCGACCAAGGAAGTCATTACACCAGTCGTTCTTACCGGCAACTATTGTGGCGACATCAAATCAAGAAAAGCTTATCTAGGCGAGGTAATTGTTGGGACAACAGTCCGATGGAGCGGTTCTTCAGAAGCCTAAAGACAGAATGGATACCAGTGTCGGGTTATCGGAGTTTTAGCGAAGCGAGAGAACATATAACTCGATACATCACGGGCTACTACAGCCAACTCAGGCCACATCAATATAATGGTGGGCTGACACCCAATGAGTCTGAGCGACTGTATTGGGAAAACTCTAAAACCGTGGCCAATTTTAGTTGACCATTACACTGCTTTGCTCATGTTACGAACGGATAGTTTGATTCGGGTAGGTCAATTTAAAGTTGGCGTTAGTGGGTCAGTTACACATCGGCGCTGACCACGGGATGTTTGCTCTTGAAGTTGATAAGTTTCAAGTTGGTCCAAATCTCATCGGTATTTCTTGTATTCTTTGCGCATCTTCAATAAATTAATTTCGGTTAGCTTCAAATTTATGCTACTTGTCAAAGCATTGCTAAACTAGTGGCAAACACGATAAGGATTTCTGACTGTATGCTCTTTACTGAATCCCCATATGGCACTGTGATTCTGAACGGATTTGACATTGTTGAAATCGATGAAGCGGGGGCTTCAATGTTTGGCTATAGCAGTAGTGCGCACTTTCTAAAATGCGCGGGGACAATGGCTGATCTAGTTGTGGGCGATACCGCTGATCTTACCTCGAAGCCTAAAAGGGGTTTGTGGACGAACATTGGTGTTGCCAGG
The DNA here is from genome assembly GCF_042940635.1 of Vibrio sp. NH-UV-68. Taxonomy (NCBI): domain Bacteria; kingdom Pseudomonadati; phylum Pseudomonadota; class Gammaproteobacteria; order Vibrionales; family Vibrionaceae; genus Vibrio; species Vibrio sp. NH-UV-68. The sequence goes on along the minus strand of NZ_CP134975.1, from coordinate 1,545,486 downwards.
TTTGTAGATAGATTGGGGAAACAGTTTGAGGCGCTGCAGTTGGTCAAGAGAGCCCTTGATGAACAAAACGATTATCTATATCTGGCTCTACTTGATTTGAGCTTAGTTGGAGCATACATAAGACAACACCGAGAAGTTGACGAGAACTACAAACGTCTAGTTTTGTCTTCAGGGCAAGGCATTAGCGTGCATCAAGAGTTTTCTCCTGTTATGGTGAATCAAGCATGGGTAGAACTGATGCATGCTCCATCAATTGATTATGTGTTAAAGAATGTCAAATTGTTGGACTTTATTCCTCCAGAGCATCATGACGCTGTTAAAGAGAGATATCTAAAAGTGTTGAATGGTGAAATTTGTCGCTCTAAAGTTGTCGTTGAGAATATTTGCTTCGACGGCAAAAAACGTTTTTTCAGTGTTTACGATAATTTGGTTGAATGGAAGGGTCGACCCGCCGTTCAAGCCGTTATCGAAGATGTTACACATCAAGTATATCTAGAAAAAGAGTTAAGAAAGTTATCTGAAACTGATTATCTAACTGGTCTATATAACAGAAGAAAATTATCTCTCGTACTTGAGCTGCTCGATGTTTGGAGCGCTAGTGACCCAGAGACATTCTCAATCATTTTGCTCGATGTTGATCACTTTAAATCAGTTAATGATCGTTACGGTCATAACAGTGGAGATCATGTTCTTGTAGAGCTAGCCGATACGTTGAAAAACTCCTTGCTTAGCAGCCAAACATTTGGTAGGTGGGGTGGTGAAGAGTTTTTGATTGTCTGTCAAGGCATGGATCTTCATGAGTCTTCATTGCTTGCTGAAGAGCTTAGAGAGGCCGTTGAACAGCGACGCTTTCATGATGATCTAAGTATAACGGTCAGTATGGGGGTAGCGAGTTCTAACAACTGCAAATCCACTCAAGAGCTCCTCATTAGTGCTGATAAAGCCATGTACAGAGCTAAACAAAATGGTCGGAATAGAGTTGAGGTTGAGTACAATGTACCGAGTTGCAGTTAGGATGAAATAAAAACGTTCTTAGTCACAATCCATAGTTGAATTGTTCAGTAGCTAAGCGGTATTACATATTAAGGTTTCAGGTAACAGCCTAGGAAAGTTGACAGGTTTAATCTAAAAACGAAGTGCATACAATTTGTGTTAGAGGGCGCTGTCCGATATTTGAATTTTTTCTTTGATGCAAAGAGTAGACGAACATGATAGCCCTTTAAAGCCCTCTGTTGGGTGAAAACGAGCTGGTCTTCATGACATTTATACGCCCTAAACTAACAGTTTTCTTTTGAGCAGCATTACCATTTATCATCCTCGAACATCTCGTAGTTACAATCAGTAGATGGGCGTTTTAGTCTAAAAGTCTAGACTTACTCGTAGAGATGATTGTAGGGGGCGTAGAGAAATCAGGAGTCAAGTTTGTGTCGACACAAAACATTAACCTTACTACTGAAGGCCAAAAAAAAACAGGTGCCAGATAGGGGGACTCTGTAAATAATTCTGTGTAACTGTCGGGGTTACATGTATTCAGTGAGTCGGTCTTCGAACATAATCATAAAGCGGTTTAGAGCTTGTCGCCAGTTTCCAATCGGCATCGTCCACTTCTTGGAAGCATCTCGGATAGCCAGGTAGATCACTTTTCGAGCTGATTCATCTGTTGGGAAGAGCTTGCGCTTCTTGATCGCTTTTCTAATAACGCTGTTGAGGGATTCAATGGCGTTAGTCGTATAAATGGCTCGGCGAATATCCTCTGGGTAGTTAAACAGGGTGTTGAGGCTGCTCTACTTCGTCGCTCGTTGCGTCTTTGAGAAGTACGGTTATCGACTCTCGTGCTGGACGACCATGAATTTTAGAAAGTACATAACTTGGATCTAAGTCCTTCATCGTTGCCCATGTCGACCATGAACGAATCACTACAGGAATCGAATCCACTAAAGTGCCATCTAAATCAAAAAGCAGCCCTTTAAATGGTATGTTAATCATATGGTTATTCCTTTAAACGGTTTATTTTGTGACAATTTTATGTTGATCTGACGTGGCTGAACTATGAACAAAAATATTTTTATGAGTGTAAGTCATTGCTCAGTTAAAGGTGGTATTTGGGTGTTTTATTAGTTGTACGCCCTGGCTAACGTTCCTATTCCGTTAATCAGGTAGAAACAAGTGTTACATGTGACAAAAACAGATTCACCTGGAGTAAGTGAAATGGAGTTCTCTTGAGTCTCGACGAATATGTTGCCGCTTATGCAAAACAGTATTTCGGCGCTTCGCGTGAAGTACTGTTGGTCGCTCTTTCTAGAGTCAATTATCTCAAAGCAAAAATCATCAACGGCTACAGGGAAACAAAGCCTAGAGCCTTTCTTGACAGGGTGGATGAGGGCGCGTTCGATGGGTAGGGGGGCAACGGATAAACTTTGTAACAACTCCTTAAGGTCTATGTGCTTAGAGGTTAGCCCTGCTCTTAGCACATTGTCTGAATTAGCCATGATCTCTAGTGCCGTACCCGACAAATAAGCATGTGGTGTTTCTGCATGAAGGAACATAGCTTCGCCTGGAGCGAGTTCGATAATGTTGAGCAGCAGCGGGGCAAACAAGCCTACGTCATCTTGATAGTGCTCAGATAGGTTTTTGATGGTGTGAAAGGCTTCTCTGGCTAGGCGGCTTTTAGCAGGAAGTGTCACGGCTTGGTTTAGCTCTGTTAATGCTCGTTGCTTGTCGTTTCCTGATAAGGTCATGATGTACTTGAAGAAGGCTTTCAAACCGTTTTCATTCGGCTGAGCGAGCAGTGATTGCAGTGCTGGAATCATCGAAGGAATGTTGAGCTCTTCAAACAGAGAGGTGATCTCTTCAATCGGTCTAAACCCATTCAGAGCTAGGAAGAAGGTTAGTGCGTAAACCAATTCTGGTTTGTGGTTGTCATCTTTATAATTACGATTTCTGGCATCGATAGGGATCCCGAGCTGTTCTTCGCGCTGAAAACCTTGCTCCGCTTTTTCTTTACTCGGATGAACTTGGATAGAGAGTGGTGAATCGGCCGCAATGACTTTAAGTAGATATGGCAATTCACCAAAGCGCATTGCGGTGTAGCTCCCTAGCATGTTGGGAGTGTCTTCGACCAGTAGCTCACTTAACGCGATATCTAGGTCTGCGACTTTTGAACATCCTCTAGGGTGAGCTCCCATCCACATTTCTGCTTGCGGAGAATGTTGGGGATTTTCGATATTAAACATCTCATGGAGAGAAGTGAGGCTACCCCAATCATAGGTTTGAATGACGTTACTTAGCTTATATATCGACATGTTAAGTCTCTCTATTTCAAAAGGTTGGCTGTTCCAATTGGAACAGCCAACCTCTAGATTATTCTACATCTAGTAGCCATTTTTGAGCTGGAGTTAAGCGGCTAGCCGTATGTTCCGTAAGCCACTTTTGTTGGTCTTGTTGCGCTACATCATCTCGGTCGATATACAGGCCATGCAGCACACGGCGACGTGTTCCCGCATAGTTAATGGTTCCACCGTGCCAGGTGTGAGCGTTGAAAATCATCACGCTGCCAGCCGGGCACTCTAGATAGATTTCGTCAGGGTGCGCGCTTTCTACGTCGCCTAACACTTCTTCAGGTAACTCTGGACGTAAATGAGTGCCTGGGATAATTCGCGGTGCGCCGTTTTCACGAGTTAGGTCGTCAATTGCCCAAATAGAGTTAACCAAGTGAACTTTAGGAAAGTCGGGACGTGGTTTTTTCCAATCGGCATGCAGCGGTTGATGACCGCAGTCAGGATGCGCTTCGCGCGCGTTGAGGCTAGAGATTTTAAAAGCGCCACCAAATATGTGTTTACAGGCAGCGAGAGCAAGCGGGTGCGCCCATACTTTTTCCCACACTGTGCCTTTATTGATCAGGTTCGCGACTCTTGTTACGCCTTCTTCTTGGTGATGTTCAATCGCCAAGTTTTCGCCTTCTCGTTCAACGAGCATGTCGATAGTTCGACGCATCTCTTCAAGCCAATCTTCATCGACTACGTTGTGAATGACGGTGAAACCTAGGGTGTCTAGCTCGTGAATCATCTGTGGAGACAGTTCAAGATCTGCACCGAGCGCGTTTAAATGCGTTTGAGCGATTTGTGTCATGTAGGGTACCTTTTAATATTATTTTTAGTGCTGACTTCAATCACCAAAATAATGGACATTACGCGTTTTATAAGTAGGGGAATTGTTCGAAATGCTGGATATTTGTTGACTATTGAACAAAGTGTGATTTAGCACATATCCTTAAGATTACTGCTCGAATATCTTGTTGTAAGTTAATGGCTACAATGCTTTAAGGCTTAATCATCCTAAGATTGGGTGTAATGAAAACTTATACAGATAATCAACCATGCTAGACAAAACATATTTATTAGAAGCACTTGAATATTATGCCAACCAGACGGAAGCGATCAGCGATGTCTACTTTGCTGGCAACCTGCCTACACCTCCACCTTTGGCTTATCAGGTTCACTTTCCTCGTGTAGAAATGGTTCTAGTGGGCGAGTTAGATATGGAAGTGGGCAATAGCATGGGCGTTGATACCCAGTACACGCTAAAACAGGGTGGTGTGTTGTACCTGCCTGCGGAAAGCTGGAATAAGCCTGTGTGGAATAAGCCTGTCGTGACGCTAACTGTTATGGCGGGTAAGCAAAGCTTTGGTATGAGTCTATTGAGTTGGGATGGTGAACAGTTTGATTCCGCGATTAAAGAGAGTGTCCTTCGTCGCGGCCCTCGAATTGGTACCTTTATCCTTAATGCAATTGAAGAGTTGATCAAGCAGTCTGAAAGTCAGGGCACTAAGCGTTTATTGGTTGGTTCACTGTTTAGCCATATTCTTGATCTGATTGAACGTCCAGTTGAGACGCCATCTAAAAGTCATGCGCTATTTGAAGCGGTGAGGGAACATCTTGAACAACACTATCATGAGCCGTTAACGCGTGAGTCGGTAGCTCAGCATTTTTATGTGTCACCAAACTATTTGTCTCAGCTGTTTCAGAAAGAGGGGCAGCTTAAGTTCAACGAATATTTAAACCATGTTCGTTTAGAGCGTGCTAAGTACTTGTTGATTGAATATGATATGAAGGTCAAAGAGGTCGCGCATCGCTGCGGATTTAAGGATAGTAACTACTTTTGTCGAGTGTTTAGAAATCAAACTGCACGCTCACCATCGGAGTATCGCGCGCAGTATCTTAGCTCAAGCGCTACGCCTACAGATTAGAGGATAAGTTCTGCATTGGGTGGCGCGTTGCGTATTTTTTCAATCGCCCGAAGGACCTCGACGCTATTTTTCAAAAAATGCGCAATGGAACAACGCACAATTCGCGTTTGGCTGAATCGCTCGACACCATCAATATTGATATCGGCAATAATGACCGCAACATCAGCTTCTGCAATATCAGACTCTTCAAGTTGGTTCTCGCTCCCCAGTGCTCCTTGAGTTTCAACTGAGATTTTGTATCCCGCTTTTTTACAGGCTTTTTCTAGTGCTTCGGCAGCCATGTAGGTGTGTGCTACGCCACTGATGCACGCAGTAACTCCAACGATTTTCATAATGCGGTCTTTTATTAGTTATACCAATCGAGATAAATATCTGATTAGCATTATATGTTAATGCCCAACGATTGTAATATCATTGGGCATGCGATTGGTTTCAATTTGTGTGTTTTATAATCCAGTGACCAAAAACCAAGAACTAGATCACATTATAGTACGTCTAGTACCGTGGTATCTTTCCCATAAACACCTTCCCAATCAGCCACAAAGCCTGCGACACCAGAGTCTGTCAGTGGATGAACCAACAGTTGGTCAAATACGTCTGGTGCAATTGTTACTGAGTGTGCGCCTACTAGAGACAATTGATGCACTTGCTGCACGTTTTTAAATGATGCTCCAAGTACTTTAGCATCCAAGTTATAAGTGTCGATCAGTGCCACCATCTCAGCAGCAACATTCACACCATCGCTACAGATGTTGTCTAGACGGTTTACGTAAGGGGCTAGAAACTCTGCGCCAGCAACTGCTGCCATTAGCGCTTGCTGAGGAGTAAGGATAGCCGTTGCGGTAATACGGATGTCTTCTGCGTGGATAAGCTTGATTGCTTTGATGCCTTGAGGAGTTGCTGGCACTTTTACGATGATGTTGTTATCAAATGCTTTCAGAGCTTTAGCTTCTTCAAACATTGTTTCTGCGTCTTTCCCCATCACTTGGGCATGCAGCATACGCTCTTCACCAATACACTCACGGATATCCAAAAGGATCTCTTTGAGAGGGCGGTTCTCTTTAGCGACAATGGATGGGTTAGTCGTTACCCCATCCAGTGGGTAAAGGTCTACCGCTTTTCGAATTGCGCTAAGGTCTGCGGTATCTAGCATGTAAATCATGGTATTGCTCCTAAATTGGGCTAGGCTACGCCCCCGCGTAGCCAAACAAACTTAAACAAAGTGGAATTCTTTCAGGCACTTGGTAATGGCATCTTTACTTTCAGTAAAGATCACCCCTTGGTCGGCGAGTTTGCTTGTGTCTAAGCGTACATCGCGTGTTTTTGGTGCATCTGCCGCTTCTAACAGTTCATTTAGGCGATCTTGTTGTCCTAACTCTGTGAGAATGTGCTGTGCAATCTCATAACGGCTTGCTGGGTTATGTGCACCTGTGTGGTAGGTACCGTAAGGAATAGTGAAAATTTTCGGGAACTGTTCGATAAGCTCGTGAACGTATGTTAGGCCACGGAATTCATTGCGACGCTCTTGCATCACCTGTCCGTTAACTAGCGCTTGCAGTGTGTTCCAAACCACGTTCGGGTTGATGGTCGTATTACGCTCAGGAAGGCCAAATAGCCAGGTAAAGCGCAGTACCCACATCTCGTCGAGAATACTCGCTAGCTCCTTCTCTGCCTCTAACTTGTTTTGACCGTAAACGGTATCTGGCACAGGTTGGTCTAATTCGCTGTATGGACCTTTCTCTGGGTTACCGTTAAACACTTGCTCCGTTGAGATAAACACAAGCTTAGCACCATGTTCTTTGCACGCTTTTGCTACGTTGATTGCGCCTTGAACATTGACCTTGTGTGCAACATCAGGATGCTTGTTACAGAAGTCTGTCACCGCAATCGCCGCAGCGTGGATCACGTAATCTGGTTGGAAGTCATCAAAAGTAGCAATGACTGCTTGGTTGTCTGTGATATCGAGTTGTTCAACGTCTAGGCCAAGGATTTCAAACTCGCCTTGGTAGCGGTTGATAAAACGAGTACCGAAGAAGCCTTTTGCGCCAGTAATGAGTATTTTCTTAGTCATGTTTATCCTCCAATGATGACGTGGTAGCCATGTGCCGAAACGTGTTGGCGTATGCTTTCCACCTCTGATTTACTCGGAACCGGAACGTCTTCGAGTAGATACTCCATCCCCAAGGTTTGGTATTTGTTTGCGCCATATTGATGAAATGGCAGTAAATGAATTTCGCTAAGATTGAACGGGCGCAAGAAATTGATCACCCGGTCAGTGTTAATTAGGTCTAAGGTGTAACCTGGGATGAGGGGTAGGCGAGGAACGACGTTCGTCCCTTGCTCTACCAATTGGCGGAAGCTGTCTAAAACCAATTCCAGATTAATCCCAATCACGGTTTTGGCCCGTTGTGGGTCCATGATTTTAAAGTCAAACAGCACTTCATCACACAACTGACCAATTCTGAGTAGTTGCTTGGTGTTACCGTGCCCCGAGGTTTCAATCGCGGTTCTAAATCCCATCGCTTTCAATTTGCTGAGTAACTCAATAGCAAATTTAGGCTGAGTTAACACCTCGCCACCTGATAAAGTAATGCCGCCATTTGAAGTGTTGAAGAACACGTCATCTTTGGTCACTTCAGCAACAACTTCATCTAAGGTCATATCTGAGCCTACTTGCTCCCAAGCGCCACTTGGGCACTCATCGACATCCATGGCACAGGTTTCACAATCAATGCACTTGGATTCTCGCCGCAAGTATGTAGTGCGGTGCGAACGCGATTCAGGGTTAGCACACCATGGACAGCTTAACGGGCAGCCTTTAAAGAACACGACGGTACGGATACCAGTGCCGTCGTGCAGCGAGTAGCGCTGGATATTGAATATCCGGCCGTTGCTCGCTTGATCTTTTGGCGTTGAATTACAGCTCATGTGCGGTTCGGCGAATGATGTCATCTTGAATCTCTTTCGATAATTCAACAAAGAATGCACTGTAGCCTGCGACTCGAACCACCAGCCCAGCGTAATCTTCAGGTTTTTGCTGCGCTTTCTTCAGCGTCTCCGCATTGAGCACATTGAACTGAACGTGCTGTAGTTTTAGTTTCATAAACGCGCGCAAGAAGTCAGACAGTTTGCTTAGCCCCGATTGACCTTCAAGAGTTGCAGGTGTGAACTTAACGTTGAGTAGGCTGCCGTTGGAAAGTAGGTAGTTGTCTAGCTTACTTACTGATTTTAGTACCGCTGTAGGGCCAAGTTGATCTTTACCCAACATAGGTGACAGGCCACCATCTGCGAGCTGTTCTCCAGCTAAACGGCCATCAGCAGTCGCGCCAACAACAGCACCTAGCGGTACGTGCGCTGAAACGGTGTAAGAGCCAGGTGTAAATTGACCACCGCGTGGGTTGTCATACTTCTCTACCTCTTTACAGAACAGGCGAAGAAGCTCAGAACCCATATTGTCGACCTCATCAATATCGTTGCCGTACTTCTCGTATTTGTTCATTAAGCGAGTGCGAATCTTGTCACCTTCAGGAACATCAAAGTTGGCGTTTAGAACGTCAATAAATTCAGCAAAGCTCAGACGTTGCTCTTCAAAAACAAAGCGTTTTAGTGCCTGTAGTGAATCTGATAGGTTGGCAATACCGATACCTTGCACGCCAGAGAAGTTATAGCGAGCGCCGCCGTAAGTGATGTCTTTGCCGTTCTCGATACAGTCGCTAATGAATGATGACAGTAGGGGAACTGGAGCCCAGTCACGGTGGCCAACATCACAGATGTTAGAGCCTTCAACCATGAGTTTTACGTAGTGTTTAATGTCATTGCGAATCTGCTCAACCAAGTTATCAAAGCTGATATCTGGATTGTCTTGATTGCGCTGCATGGTGAGTTCCATCACTTTGAGCAGGTTGAACATCGCAATGTCATGCAGGCCGTAAGTCTTACCTGGGATAGATAATTCAACGCAACCAACTACCGAGTAATCACGCGAGTCTTCCAGTGAAACACCACGGTTCAAGAAGGCAGGAACGACGACTTCATCGTTGAAGATCTGCGGGATACCGGTACCCAATCGAATGGTTTCAGCGGTCTTCATTAGGAAGCCACGGTCAATGAACTCATTAACGCGTACACCCAGGTTTGGTTGTGGTAGCTGTACGCTTTGATACGCGTCTAAACATAGGCTAGATAGTGGGTTAACCGCACTTTTACCTGTGTCAGTCAGTCCGCCAAGTAAGATGGTGTAACCGGTAGGGAAACCTGCGAAGAACTTAGCACTGCCAGAAGAGCGTAGCAGAACGATATCGTTGGTTTTAATCCATAGGCTTTCTAATAGCTCTTTTAGGAATGCCGGAGATTCTCCTGCATCAATAGATGCTTGATAGAACGGCATCATGTACTGGTCAAAGCGACCTAAAGATAGTGAACTTGCATTAGATTCGTATTGCAAAACAATGTTCATGTACCAAAATAGCTGACACGCCTCGTAGAAACCTTGTGGCTTACTGGTAGCGATCTTCTGAGAAATATTAGCGATTTTGACGAGTTCTGCTTTGCGCTCTGCATCATCACACGCTTCTGCCATATTCTGTGCAAGATCGGCATAACGGTAGATATGACGAATTGAGGCTTCTAGCAACAGCACCACAGATTGATAGAACTCATTGTCTGGGTTACTTAACGCTAGGCCTTGCATCTCATCCAGCAGTGAACCTAAGCCGTGCTCTAACAAGCGATCAAAGTCGATGATGATATGACCTTGGCCTTTATCTGTTTGGTTGACGCTAAAGATCTTTTGCGCCACGGCATCTTTAACTTCAGATGGGATTTGTGCGTTGATAAAATCTTTCATTGAGCGTTCTGACCAGTAAGCCAGTAGCTCGTCACGGTAAACGGCTTTATCTTGTTCTGAGATAAAAAACTTATCTTGAGGGCGAGTAGCGAAGATATCGAGCTCTTTCTCAATCCAGTATGGATCCATCTCTGGAGAGGCAATACCTGCGCGCGCTTTCACTGTGCGGTTACCTGCAATCAACTCATCTTCACGGATAGAAATTTCGACATTGTCGAGAACATAAGCGGTGGCTTTTGCACGACGAATAAGCGTGTGTTCACCTTCAGTTGTTTTATGACTTTCTGTGTAAAGCAATGCGCGCTCGAGTGAGATTTCACGTTGTGATTCAAACAGTGCTGACTTGAGGCGTTCAATTCTTGGGGTGCTCATTTGCGTGGCTCCTTGCATTACCAGTAATACGGTTGTTGAGCGTTTTGGGGTTTTGAATATTTATAACGAAGTCACCGTGTGCGGATTTCTCAACGGCGGTCACTTTGGTATCACTACTCGTTGGTGTTAGGCGTCCCCTCCAAGGAGGAGGGGAGTGAGCCTATAGAGGAAAGCGTTTAATGCTATCTTAAGCCGTTACGTTTGCTAGATGAACTTCAATCTTATCCATTACTGCTGCAGCTCGCTTAACCGCGTCGCTAACACCGATACTCACTACAGTTTTACCTTCAAAGCGTTCGCTGTTTTTGATGTCGATGTCTTTAGTTAGGATAACGACGTCAGCGGCTTCGATGGCTGCAGCAGTCAGTTCGTTTTCGATACCGATAGAGCCTTGAGTTTCCACTTCACATGTCCAGCCTTTGGTTTTTGCTGCCGCGTCGATCGCTTCTGCTGCCATGTACGTATGTGCGACACCTGATGGGCATGCTGTTACTGCTACGATACTAGTCATAATATGGTTCCTTAATATTCAGTCTGGAGAGCAAGGCGCTAAGTGAAAGAGAGCGCGCCTTGCAAGTTTTGATAGGGTTTGTTAATTAACCGATTTTGATATCTAGGTCTAAGTCGTCAGATTCTTCGTTTGTTTCTTCAAGCACCGGGCGACGTGCCTTTAGGAAGTTAACCAATAGTGCAGTGACGATTGAGCCAACAGCTAGAGCTGCGATAAACCCGATGCGTCCATCAACAACTGGTAGAACAATTAGGCCGCCCCAAGCTGCGTAGCTTTCTACACCGATTACTGCTGCAGTTACTGCGCCAGCTGCGGTACCGATCATGATAGATGGGATAACACGTAGTGGGTCGCCAGCTGCGAATGGGATTGCACCTTCAGTGATACCCATAGTACCCATTAGGATTGATGCGCGACCTGCTTCTTGTTCACTTGAGTCGTACAGTTTCTTGTTGATGAAGGTTGCTAAGCCCATACCGATAGAAGGAACCGCTACGGCTACTGAAGAGATACCCGCTACGTTGTAGATGCCTTCGCCGACACACAAGATAACGAATGCGTAAGCCACTTTGTTGACTGGACCACCCATATCGAAAGCGATCATACAGCCCATGATGATAGCAAGTACTACGATGCTTTCATTCTGCATGCTCTTTAGGAAGTCAGTTAGCGAAGCTGTTGCGGCACCAATTGGCTCACCAATACCCCATACAATAGCGCCTGCTGTAATGAAGGTACCTATGATTGGAATAACAAAGATAGGCATGATGGAGCGAGCAAACGCGGGTACTTTTATCTTCTTCAAGTAGAAGACGACAATACCACCGAGTAGACCAGCGAAGATCGCACCGAAGAAACCAGTGTTGTACATGTTAGCGCCAATAAAAGCGGCGATGGCAGAAGGTGCTAGCGCTGAACGGTCTGCGATGGAGTAGCCGATGTAAGCAGCTAGGATTGGCACCATAAGTTGGAAACCAGCCACACCGATGAAGAATAGGTCGTGTAACCATGTCCCTTCTTCTGGAACGGCACCTTCACCATACATCATAACTGACGCAGCAAGTAGGATACCGCCAGCTACCACAAATGGGATCATATGAGATACACCGGTCATCAGATGTCTTCTGGTGTCCTTCAAAATTGTGATTAAATCGTTCATAGACCTCTCCTTGGGTCAAATTGTAAGTATTGAATCTGTTTCACGTTGGTTTAGCTGCCCGGGCTTTGAATCTAATATAGTGAGCATTTGTGCTGTCTAGTTAGAGGATTTTTATGCTATTTACTGGATAATTGTTAGAGTGGAGGCAAAGTTTGATCTCCATCTACATTTTTGTCCAGATTAGCATTAGATACACTTGCTATGGTTTTTGTCTAATAAAACCAATGGCTTACTTTATTTGTTTTTGATTTTCCTATCATTTAAAGTGTTCTGGCTCACAAAATGGATAGTAAATTTGATTTCCTTCACACTTAGTTCCTGATAATACAAAAATCCAGTAATTAGTATTTTTGTCCAATGGCTGGAGTGTGATGATTTGTTATTGTTGTTACATCAACTCGGGCCTATCGCCTAGCAGTACAAGGACAATATCTAATGAAAACTTTCTCTTTCTCTTGCGAGCTACCCAACGGTGTTCACGCTCGTCCAGCGAGTCATGTCGAAGCGCTTTGTAACCAATTTTCTTCTGACATTACTTGGCAAAATAAACGCACAGGAATGAGTGGTAACGCGAAGAGCGTTCTCTCTCTTATTGGTACTGATACACTTCTTGGTGATGAGTGTTTAATTACCATTGATGGCCAAGATGAAGAGTCTGCCATTAACCAGCTTAAACAGTTCATCGTTAACGAGTTCCCACACTGTGACGCTCCGTTACAAAACAATGAGAGTGCTGATGATGCTGAACTAGCACCGCTACCGCGTAACTTCTTTAATCTAGAAGTGGCACATGAGCGTGGCCGTGCAGTGAGTGAAGGTATTGGTCGCGGTACCCTTACTATTATGGGGGCGGTTAACTTCGACAGTCTAGACAATCTTCCACCTGCGTTAGTGCTAAGTGAAGAGCAGCTGCAAATGCAAAATGGGTTGGAGTCAGTGATTAAGTCGATTTCAATTCAACTCAAAGCCGCTGAACATACCGAAGGGGAAGTGCTAAAAGCTCACCTTTCAATCGCTAAAGACGAAGAGTTTCAGCAAACCATTACAGGTAACTTGAGTGAAGGTCAAAGCTGTGCAGATGCTATCATCGCAACAGCAAAACACTTTGGCGAGATGATGAAGAACTCGTCTAGCAGCTACATGCGTGAGCGTGAGTTAGACATTCGTGATGTTTGCTATCAACTACTGCAAAGCATCTATGGTGACGAGCGATTTGCTAGCCAAACTCAGCTTAAAGAACCAACAGTGTGTCTAGCTGATGACCTAACGCCAAGTCAGTTCCTTGAGCTAGACAAATCTCTGCTTAAAGGCTTGATCCTATCTCACGGCGGTAGCACTTCGCACACTGTCATCTTGGCGCGCTCTTTCGCTATCCCGACGATTGTTGGTTTAGATGCGGCTAAGTTAAGTGAGTTTATGGGTAAGCAGGTGATTGTGGATGGCCACTTAGGTGCGGTAGTGACAGATATTACTGAACCGGTAGAGCGTTACTATGCTCAAGAGCAAAAAGTAAAAGAGATTGTGGCGACACGCCAAGCAAAATACCGTGACCTAGCAGCGACAACAGCCGATGGCAAAGTGTTAGAAGTCGCAGCGAACATTGCTCACTCAGTAGAAGCGCCACAAGCCTTTGCTCACGGGGCGGAAGCGGTAGGTCTGTTCCGTACTGAAATGCTTTATATGGACAGAACATCTGCGCCAGATGAGAACGAACTATACAACATCTTCTGTCAGGCTTGTGAAGCGGCGAATGGCAAATCTATCATTATCCGTACCATTGATATTGGTGGTGACAAGCCAGTGGATTACCTCAATATCCCGGCTGAAAACAACCCATTCTTAGGCTACCGCGCGGTTCGTATCTACCCTGAGTTTATTGAGATGTTCAAAACTCAGCTGCGTGCCATCTTACGCGCCTCGGCTCATGGTAACTTGAAGATTATGATTCCAATGATCTCATCGATGGAAGAGATCCTTTGGGTGAAAGATGTACTAGCAGAAGTGCGCCAAGAGCTGCGCAAAGAAGAAGTTCCTTTTGCCGAGCGCGTGCCACTAGGCATAATGCTTGAAGTTCCTTCAGTTGCTTTCATTATCGACCAGTGCTGTGAAGAGATTGATTTCTTCTCAATTGGTTCAAACGACCTGACTCAGTACCTGATGGCGGTTGACCGCGACAACGCTAAGGTTGCTAAAAACTACAACAGCTTGAACCCTGCATTCTTGCGGACCCTTGACCACGTAGTACGCGAAGTGCATCGCCATGGTAAGTGGATTGGCTTGTGTGGTGAGCTAGGAGCGAAAGGTTCAGTTCTACCGCTATTGGTTGGCTTAGGCTTGGATGAAATCAGTATGAGTGCGCCAAGTATTGCAGCGACTAAAGAGCGAATTTCTAAGCTAGATAGTCGTGAATGTCGCCAACTGCTTAACCGCGCAATGGAGTGCCGCACTGTTCAGGAAGTCGAACATGTTCTTGCCCAGTTCCGAATGACTCAAACTGAGGCGCCGATGGTGTCGAAAGACTGCATCAGCCTTGACCGAGATTTGCGCAGCAAAGAAGAAGTGATTAAGACCCTTGCCGACAACTTGTTTATTACCGGACGTTGTCGTTACCCGAATAAATTGGCTGACGACTTATGGGCTCGCGAGGATGTGTTCTCTACTGGATTAGGGTTTGGTTTTGCGATTCCACATACCAAGAGTGAGCATATTGAGCAGTCCGCAATTAGCGTGTGTCGTCTAGCGAAACCAATTGCTTGGGGCGATGAAGAAGCGCAGTTCATCATCATGCTGACTCTGAATAAACACGCTGCTGGTGACCAGCATATGAAGATTTTCTCTAAACTTGCGCGCAAAATTATGCATGCAGATTTTAGGGAGCAGTTAATGACTGCAAGCAGTGATACTCAAGTTGAAGCACTGCTGAAACATGAGCTTGAGCTCGCATAAGTTACCCCCGTTTATACTTTTTGGCTGTGGCGCTCTCCGGAGTCACAGCCTTTTTTATAAGGATTATTTAATGGAAACAATTAAAGTCGGTTTAGTTGGCTTCGGTATTTCGGGGCAGTGTTTTCAAGCGCCAGTTATCAGCGATTGTCCACAGTACGATCTTAAGGCGGTTGTCTCTAGCAACGAAGAGAAAGTAAAAGCTCAACTTCCTAATGCAGAGGTCTACCCGAACCTCGAAACCATGCTTGAACGTGCCGACATTGAACTCGTCGTGGTCTCGACTCCCAATCACTTACATGTGCCGCAAGCGATGGCATCACTGCAAGCGGGTAAGCATGTGGTGGTAGAGAAGCCGTTTTCCGTCTCATACCAAGAGGGTAAAGCGCTGCTAGATATTCAGGCCACCTCGGGAAAGGTACTGACGGTTTATCAAAGTCGTCGTTTTGATGGCGACTTTATCACTATCAAAAAGCTGATTAGTGAAGGAAAGCTCGTAGATATTCATACCTTTTACTCCAGCTACAATCGATATCGTCCAGAGGTGAAAGTTCGTTGGCGAGAACAAGACGTCCCTGGTGCAGGCATTCTTTATGACTTGGGCGCACACTTAATTGATCAATCCATCGCGCTGTTTGGCACCCCAGATGAAGTGACAGGCATATTGCGCAATCAGAGGCCGGGAGCAGAGGCTGTCGACCACTTTCATTTAGTGCTCCACTATCCAGAGCGCGAAGTGATTGTCCATGGCAACTGCTTGAGCACGACAGAAGGGCCAAGATTCCAGATTTTTGCCAACAATGGCAGCTTGATTAAATATGGCATGGATAGTCAAGAGGATTTCCTGCGCGAGAAGAAAGGACCGAGCACTCCAGGTTGGGGTAGCGAAAGCGAAGATCTTTATGGTCAGTATACAGATGTAAACGGCGTTCAGAGTCGTGTTACGACCGAGCTTGGTTGCTATCAAAACTTCTATCATCAATTGGCTAATGCTATTCGTCATGGTCATCCTGAGCCCGTTCCTGCGCAAGAAGCTTTGAGTGTTATTGCAGTGATCGAAGCGGCTTATTTAAGTGCTAAAGAGAAGCGTCGAGTGAAATTACAGGAGCTACTATGATTACCGATCTAAACCAACTGTTGCTGCAAGAAGCTGAACTGCAGTTTGAAGTGTTTAACAACCAAACTGCCTGGGAACTGGGCAGTTTAATTAAAAGTCGTGCTGAGGCTAAACAGGTTAATGTGGCTATCGAGATCGTCCGTAACGGCCATCGCTTGTTTAGTTTTGCCATGCCTGACACGTCTCGTGACAATCAACGTTGGATTGAGCGTAAGCGCAATGTGGTCGACCGTTACGAGCATAGCTCATGGTATATGGGTCAATACTACAAGGCGAAAGGCAAAACTATTGACCAAGCATCCTTAGTGGATGCCAAAGAGTTTGCTCCCTACGGTGGTAGTTTTCCTTTGATTATTCGAGGCGTAGGTGTGGTTGGCTCTATCTCTGTATCTGGCCTTCCTCAGTATGAAGATCACAAGTTAGTGGTGGATACCATTACTGAGTTTCTGGCAGGTGAAAGGGCATAACTATGGACATATTACAAAGGGCACGTGAGGTAATCGCCCAAGAAGCGGCCGCTATTGCTAGTATCGAAGTTGATGACAACTACGAGAAGGTGGTAAAGCTAATCTTAGAGTATGACAGTAAAGTCATTACTACTGGGATAGGTAAGGCGGGTTTGATTGCGAAAAAGATGGCTGCGACGTTAAGTTCTACGGGTAGTCCTGCAGTGTTCCTTCACGCTGCTGAAGCCGCCCATGGTGATCTCGGCATCGTAAACAGTAACGATATCCTTATCGCCTGTTCAACCAGTGGTAAATCCCGTGAGGTGATTGAGATCTTAGAACTCGCTCGTCACCTTGGCGTTCGACACATAGTTGGTATTACTTCGCATCCAGATTCAGAGCTTCGAGAACATTGTGAATATGTGCTAAACATGGGCCAGCACAAAGAGGCGTGTCACCTAAACCTAGCACCGACAACCACAATCGCGGTGATGCTGGCGATTTGCGATGCGATTTCAGTATCTGTTTCAGAAGCAAAAGGGTTTACAAAACAGGAGTATGGACTTAGGCACCATGGTGGTTATCTAGGAAGAGCCTCGCGAACTAACAACAACTAATTGCGTGACTTCTCAATATTAGCAAGATCGAACATTTCTCTAGTTTATCGAACATCTAACCTACATATTGCATTGCGCTGATTACTTAGACTATTTACAAATCCATAACAATCTATGTTTGGGGCCGCTTACCCCTTATGGTTGAGAATCTCTAACCAAATATATTGCACATTAGGAGGTAAATATGAATCCAACAAAATGGGTTAGTGTGACTCTAAATCCCGCTATAGACCTGTCTGTTGAAGCTGAACGTTTTGCGGTTAATCAAGTTAATATAGTCAAGGAGCAGCACTGCTACGCCGCCGGAAAAGGGATAAATGTTGCTAAGGTGATGTCGGATCTAGGTACACCAGTTACTTTAACGGGGTTTCTTGGCCGTGCCAATCGAGAACTGTTTGATGAGATGTTTGACGTTAGTGGGCTAGATGCTCAATTTGTTAGTGTGGATGGTAGCAACCGGACCAACATCAAAATCCATGCAAATAACGGAGAGACCACCGACATTAACTTTGATGGTTTTTCTGTACAGTCTAGTGATATTGAACGACTGCATGGCAAGCTTTTAGAGCTCGCTTGCGACCATGACGGGTTTATCTTCGCGGGTAGCGTGCCAGAAAATATCGAAGAAAATGTCGTGACTCGTTGGATTCGTGAGCTAAAACAGCTCGGGAAAAAGGTCGTGCTCGATAGCAGTAAAGCCATGCTCAAAGCGGGTGTTGCTGCGCAGCCTTGGCTAATTAAGCCCAACGAAACAGAAGCTTCTGAACTGCTTGGTCGCGACGTAGTATCAATCGAGGACGGTGTCACGGCCGCCCAAGAGTTAGTCGAGCTTGGCATTGACAATGTTCTAATTTCTATGGGGGAGAAAGGGCTAATTTGGGCAACTGAAAAAGACGTATTACTTTCGACACCTCCGACCGTTAAACCTGTCAGCACCGTCGGGGCTGGTGACTCTGTAGTCGCTGCATTCTGTTGGGCGAGTCAGTTTGATAATCCACGCAGGCAGCTTGCGAGTGCGACAGCAACAGGCGCTTTGGCGGTGTGTCAAGTGGGGGTTGGCGTTGCGTCAATTAATTTGCTTGATGAAATGCTCAAGCAAGTTCTTGTGCGGCGATATGTGACTTGAATGACAGCTGAGGTCAAGTATGAGACTAAGTGATCTTGCTAAGTTAGCTGGTGTGTCTAAAACGACTGTGAGTTATGTATTAAGCGGCAAAGGTGATCAATATCGAATCAGTTTATCGACCCAGAACAAAGTATGGGCGTTAGCCGAACAGCATAATTATCAACCTCACATTGCTGCTAGAGCCTTACGTGGCGGTCGAAGTCAACTGGTTGGTGTCATATTGCCGAATTTGCAACATTCAAAGGCAATGGAATGTTTGGCAAGACTAGAAAAACTCACCCAAGAACTTGGGTATCGCCTACTGATTAGCTGTAGTGAATCTGCGGATACGTGTGCGGAAGAGTTGTACCGCGATATGTTGCTGCAGGTCGATATTGCAGTTTTGATAGCTCATAATCGAAATGAGTTAGGCCTGCAAATTAACGTGCAATATCCAAGAGCAGACATACAGACCATTAAGCTGATGGAAGCGACTATTCGTGATGAACAAAAATAGCAGGGTCGTAGCTATTTAAACGATCAGTCGGATAGCATTTTCCTACTATTGGCTGTGTCACAGAACGAGGATGAGTGTTCAAAAATGCTATCGAGTGAAGATTTGTACTATTTCCGCCACTTACGACTCCTGTTGAAATGGAAGCAGAAAACGTATTGAAATCATTATCATAAGTAGAGGTAAATTATGATTACAACGACAGTATTTCCGGGCCGTTATGTACAAGGCAAAGGGGCAAGAAAACACCTCGGTGAAGAGCTTCAACGATTTGGACAAAAAGGCCTGCTCATTTGTGACCCGTTTGTTTATGACAATATTTTGCCTGAGTTCGAGAGCTACCTTAGCGAAGTTGAGGTCGATATTGCTTCCTTCTCAGGCGAGTGCTGTGACCAAGAGATCTCTCGCCTTGTTGATAGACTGAAAAGCAGAGGCGGCGAGTTTGTCGCAGGCCTTGGCGGTGGTAAAACCATCGATACGGCTAAAGCAGTAGCTCACTATGCTGAAGTTGCAGTCGCGGTTGTGCCTTCTCTTGCTGCCAGTGATGCGCCATGTAGCGCGCTTTCGGTTATCTACACACCGCAGGGTGAGTTTGACCGTTACTTAATTCTGCCGCAAAACCCTAACCTTGTTCTAGTCGATAGTGAAATCATTGCTAAAGCGCCGACTCGTTTACTGGCGGCAGGTATGGGGGATGCCCTTGCGACTTGGTTTGAAGCTAACTCATGTAAGCAAAGCTTTGCGACTAATATGACAGGCCGCTTAGGCTCTATGTCGGCCTACGCGTTAGCAGAGCTTTGTTACAACACTCTGTTAGAGTACGGCCCTTTAGCTAAAGCATCTAATGATGAAGGCGTGGTCACTACAGCGCTGGAGCGTGTTGTAGAAGCTAACACACTGCTTAGCGGCTTAGGTTTTGAAAGTGGCGGCCTTGCAGCGTCGCACGCAATTCACAATGGCTTAACTGTACTAGAGCCAACTCACGCCTATCTGCATGGTGAAAAAGTTGCGTTTGGGGTTCTTACTTCGCTGTTCCTAACAGGCAAAGACCCACAAACTATCGAGCAAGTTTACCAATTCTGTGAACAGGTGGGTCTTCCAACGACACTAGCGGAAATTGGACTAAAACAAGTAGACGATGCTGACCTAGTTAGAGCTGCACAAGCAGCCTGTGTAGAAGGCGAAACGATTCATAACGAACCAAATCCAGTCGATCCTGATGCAGTGTTTGCCGCTATTAAAGCCGCAAACGCAGAAGGTTGTCGACGCAAAAGCGCTTAGCTTCAAATAGCAAGCCCATATCAAACGCAAGTTTTTCGTTATCAACTACTATTTAATCAATCTATCTAGAACGTGAACTAAAGAGGCTTCTTTTCGGAGCCTCTTCCTACAACAATAAACTGAGCTAGGCGCACTTCATTTGCCGAAGACTCCATACAAGGGGCTAACATTGAATTTAACTGTCATTAGTCGCACCATATTGGGCTTTAGTATTGTCGTCTTTTTGATGACACTCTTAGCGATGGTGGGCTTCTATGCCCAAAAGCAATCATCCAGTGCCTACAAAGAAACGGCAGAAACGCTGATTCCGGTCATGGAGCGCAGCTATCAACTAGCGATTATCGCGCAGAACGTTAATAGAGCTGTGAGTCAACATGCCAATGCTCTCAACAACCAACAACGCAATCAACTAGAGCAAGAGTTTGATGGTGCCGTCAAACAATATACGGACCTGCGTTCTTCATTGAGCAACTCTTTAGCAGACCAAGCCGAGTTCAATCGCTTGTTAGAGCAAGCTGATCAAGCATTCTCTCAAGCCTTTGCTTTGGGGCAACAGCAAATAAGCGCGACCAATGAGCTGGCGACGACGCGCGACGTCTCACGTGCCGAAATACAGAACTACACGGCGAGATGGATTACTTTCGATGATGAGAGAGATGCAGCAGTATTGCTAGCTAGTAACTTAGGCTTAGTAGAAAGCTTTGCGGTCTCAGTAATTGCTGACAGCTTAACTCTGGCACAAGCAACCCTAAGTGGCGTTAGTAACATTGAGAATTTAGAGCTGCTGAATAACATTAAACAAAAGCTATCGACCAATGCGCTAAAAACCGTCTCTCGAATCGAAAAGCTCACTGATATGGCACCAAACTCAGCCGAGAAGCTCAAGCCTTTTGTCGAATTCCTTAATTTCTCAGTTAACGATGAGCGAGGCTATCTATCTCTGCAGATCAAGTTGGTCTCATTGGGTGAGCAGATAAACCAAAATTTGGTTGAAATCGGCTCATTGGTCAATAGAGGTGCGAACAGCCTAGATGAACTATCTCAATCGATAAATGCGTTAGTCGCGAGCACCAACCAGAAAGTGGAGCAAGGCGCTGACTCAAATATTCTAATGACTTCAGTTTTGTTTATCGTAGCGATAGTGGTCAGTGTTTTGATCGTGTTGAGTCAAATTCAGAGCATTAAAACGCCACTAAAAAGTATCACCAATGCACTGGCCGAATTGGGCAATGGTCAGATCGATCAGCATATTGATCTTAAGAAGAAAGATGAGTTTGGTGAGATTGCTGGTGGTATTAATCAACTCGCCAATAAACTTGGCGGCGTGCTTTCCGAGCTAAAAGAGAGTTCAACTACGCTCTCTCATTCCGCTCAAGGTGCACTCGATGTGACAACTAAATCGGAAGAGATGCTAGAAAGCCAGAAGTTCCAAACCAGTTCAGTTGCGACAGCGGTTACCGAGATGGAATCGGCGGTTTATGAAGTGGCGAGAAATGCGGAGTCTTCATTGGGGCAAGTGCTAGCAATTCGCGAACTTGCATCTACTGGTAAATCGAAGATGGATATGTCGATTAACTCGATTAACGAACTTGATTCAGATATTGAATCCGCTGCTCAAACCATAGGTCAGATGAAGCAAGAGTCGGAAAATATTGAAGGGATTCTTGAAGTGATCACCGGTATTGCCGAGCAAACCAATCTACTCGCTTTAAACGCGGCCATTGAAGCAGCTCGCGCAGGGGAGCAGGGCAGAGGTTTTGCTGTTGTTGCGGATGAAGTGCGTAATCTAGCCCGTAAAACGCAGAGTTCGACGGAAGAGATCTATCGCATGATTCAGTCACTACAGAAAATTTCCACATCGTCAGTGAACATTATGAAGAAAAATAGTCAGACCGCGAAAGAGGTGGTGGATAATTCTCAACATGCTGCGACTTCGCTGCTTGAAATTTCAACTGCCATTGATTCTGTTGCCAATATGAGCGAGCAGATCGCTTCTGCAGCGCAAGAGCAGTCCCATGTATCGAAAGAGATCACGGAAAATGTGGTTGCTATTTCAGACTCAGCAGTGGAGATACACCAACTATCGCGAGGTAATCGACAAACCTTTGCGGACTTAATGTCGCTTTCAGATCAGCAAGCGAAAATCACAGAACAGTTCAAAATGTAGGGGAAAGACAATGAAGAAACTCGCACTCACATTATGTCTATGTTCTGGATTTGCGTACGCCAACTCTTCAGTTGAAGTATTGCATGGTTGGTCATCCGGTGGTGAAGCTGCTGCCGTCGAAGTGTTAAAGAACAACCTACTTGAACAGGGCATTGAATGGAATGACTTGAAAATTGCCGGGGCAGCGGGCGCCAACGCTCAAAACTACCTTCGTGTTCGAGCCGCCTTTGGGAATCCGCCAACAGCGGTACAAATGGGTGGCACTAAGCTAACTGAGTGGGCTTCAGAAGGGGTGATGGCAAACATCAACAGTGTCGCGCAGCAGGGTAATTGGGATCAAATAGTCCCTCCGGCGCTGCAGAAATTCTCAAAGTATGAAGGTAAATGGGTCGCTTCTCCTGTAGGGGTTCACCGAACAAACTGGATATGGGCCAATAAGCAGATCTTCGATGAGCTAAATATTGCAGTGCCAACAACATTTAACGAGCTGATGGCGGCCGCTAGCTTAATTCAAGCGTTTGGTTATGTTCCATTCGCAGGTGGTGGTCAAACATGGCAAGAAGTGACCATTTTCGACAGCGCAGTACTCAGTGCGGGAGGCTTAAGTTTCTATCGCAAAGCGTTTGGTGAGTTGGACTATAACAGTTTGAATAGCGTGACCATGGCTAAGGCATTTGAACAGTTAAGGCAGTATCGCAGCTATGTGGATGCTGATTACCCAGGGCGGGATTGGAACAAGGCTACAGCTATGGTGATGCGTGGCGATGCCGCAATGCAAATCATGGGCGATTGGGCTAAAGGTGAGTTTATTAATAATGGCAAAGTGCCAAACAAAGACTTCCTCTGTTTCCAGTATCCAGGCACGGATGGCGCTCTCGTGTTTAACTCTGATCAGTTTGGAATGTTCGACGTGTCTCAAGAGAAAAAAGGAGCACAGGACAGTATGGCGAAAGCGGTCATGGAGCCGGGATTCCAAGCCAAGTTTAATCAGGTTAAAGGTTCTGTTCCTCCCAATTTAGAGGTTAGCGATGAGGGGTTTGATGCTTGTGCAAAGAAATCGATGGCCGATTTGAAGCAAGCCGTTAAACAAGATTCAATGGTAGGCAGTATCGCTCATGGCCATATGGTATCCAGCGAAGTGCAAAGTGCAATTTATTTGGTCGTGGGGGAATTTATGAACTCAAATATGAGTGCCCAACAGGCGTCTCAAGTACTTGCTGACTCAATCTCATTTCTTAAATAGTGGTACGATTTCGTTAACGAAAGTCGCAATTCAGTACCTTCTAGCTTAATCTAAAATTCATTAATAACTGAAATTTGAATTGAGCTAGAAGTTACGTTTATAGAAAAAGTTTGATTGTGAAGATTTTGAGAGTTTCATTAAACCCTGTCTTGATTTTATCCGAAGTCTAGTAAATGAGTAGAAATCGTCACAACATCCATTTTCTCCCTTGAATGTATCAGCACCAATAGGCAATCTCTGTGTCGCGACATCTAAAGTGATTCAGAATACAACTGATAAGGAACATACAAAAGTTGTCGCCCCGTGGGTTCATGGGGCGGATAAGGCGTACTCAAGGTACTACACTTCGGTAAAGACAGTTCAATAGCAAGAAACCCTGCTTGGTTGTTACAGGCAATGCAATCAAGGTTCTCTTCAACACAACAACGACTGTATACGGACATTAAGGTCAATCGAAGATATTTTATTTAAAGTCTCTTGTTCAATAAAAGCCAAACATCAAAGAATGATTGTGCGGCTTTTGTTTTTACGTCATGAGTACGCTAATGTCACTTCGTGTAGCAAATCTTGATTACCGATGGATCGTTTTGTGGGCAGGTTTAACCCACAGTGTTCAACTCACTTCTGTCGGGTGGACGACACTTGTTACCAAGTGCCGTCTCCCTAAGAACCCAGCGTGCAACTTTCACTGCACTAGGCTCAAGCCTCCACAAAGGCATCGTTTGATACCCAGCAACTTATAAAGCAGTCGGAGCAGGTTCGTTCCAAGAGTTGCGAGCTTTCCTTTTGGACTTTCTTTTAGCCAAGTATTCTTGGTATTGAGGGTCAAATGGTGTCACTGCACTTCGGATTTTTACATGCCTTTCTATTGGCACTTTGGCTATTTGGAAGAGATTGAACTGGCAATCTATATCCATGATCTTCTGCCAACCATGAAACTGCCACTGGCCTTTTCGGTTGATGAAGTATTTTAGGGCGATCCAAGTTTTAGACTTTGTTGGATGACGCCTTTTAGCCCAGTGCCATAACGTATGGAATAGCTTGTGACCTATATATCCGAATATCTGTTTTGCAACGCTGTGTCGATAGTAGTTCGACCAACCCCTGAGTTTCGGATTTATCAGCTTGATAAGATCGTTCACTGGAAGGGTTACGTGCTTTTTGATGAGTTCTCGCAGATTGCTTAAGAACATCAACGTGTTGGATTTACTCGGTTTAATGAGCAGTTTACCTTTGTACTTCCTATGGTTAAAACCTAAGAAGTCAAAGCCATCGTTGATATGAGTAATGTGCGTTTTCTCTTCGGATAATGTTAGGCCTCGTTCTGCTAAGAAGTCAGCAATCAACGGTTTGATATCGCTCTCTAGCACTTCCTTTGAAGCGCAAGTGACGACGAAATCGTCGGCGTAACCAATAAAATTGGCTCTAGCGCCCTTTTTGAGGGCGGTGGACTTTATCTGCTGTTCAAGGCCTGCGAGAGTCATTAGCATCAAGGTCGGAGATATAATCCCACCTTGTGGTGTGCCCTCATCAGTGCGATAAAACAGCCCTTTATCCATAAAGCCAGACTTTAACCATTGTTCTAACATTCGTTTATCAACGGAGATGTTATCCATAAGCCATTGATGTCCGATCTTGTCAAAACAGGCTTTTATATCGCCTTCAAGAACCCATTTAGAGGACTTCTTTAGAGCCAAACATTTGAAGCACTGATCGACTGCGTCAGCAGTGCCGCGGTTGGGTCTAAATCCATAGCTATTTGGATCGGCAAGCGTCTCAGATATAGGTTCTAGCGCTGTAAGATAAAGCGCTTGCTGCGCTCTATCTATCATGCACGGGATACCCTGAGGTCGAAGTTTGCCATTCTTTTTAGGGATATAGATACGCTTGAGTGGTTTGGCTTGATATGCCTTTCTACTCAATTGATTGACTGCTTTCATGCGGCGTGTATCCGTATTCCAGATGACACCGTCTATTCCTGGCGTTTTACTGCCTTTGTTTTGAGATACTCGCTTAACAGCAAGAAGTTTTGCTGAGCGAGAATGAGTCAGTAGCCACTGCAAGGCTTTCGCTTTACCGTGTTTACCTTCTCGAGTTGCCTTTGCGATACGCATCTGAAGCTTTAATACATGCGATTCAACGGATTTCCAGTCTATTGACTGCCATTGGGCGCTGTCAGGAGAGGCACTAATCTCATTTGAAATCATCATTTGCATTTCTCCTTGAATAAAGTTCTTCAAACTCTCTCGCAACGAGAGACCAGTTGGAAGTGGGCTCACTTTCGTGACAAGACATGAGTCTGTATCTGCATCGTTACAATGCAGCCTTCGCTTTTTCCAACCTCCTATACCAGCACCACTATCGGCCACAGAGGCTTTCCCAGAGGGAGTGATACAGGCTTACCGTGTTCCGTATGTCGCGCAATATCAGTTTAGATGCCCGCTATGGTGCGGAGAGTTCAATGATCACGAAAAAGCATGGGGCAATCTCTTTCCGACTCTCGTGCCTTTTGGCTACAGCGTATTAACCACTTCCGCTGTTTCATCACATAACGCACCTTAAGCGGATTCACATATGTTCATCATGCTGACTACCTAGCATTCACCCGATTGTGGTTATCAGGAGGATCGTTCTCTCACGATTCAAATCCCGAATGGTCAAGACCATTCTTCATTACATTGTCAGGCTCGCTACTTTATTCAGAGCCCTAGGTTCATCTGGTGATACAGATGGTTCACACGTTAAGCGGTGAACAGCGCTTCATACGACTTCACGTCGCACGCCCCAACGTGATTTACGTTTCATCATCGGCACACATTGTCGACTACATTTTTCGAAATATTTTTGGTAATGCGAAAATATTATGCGGGTATATAACAGTCTATTTGAGGGGACTTGATGTTACTGACGAGATTACCACTATAAAAAGAGAGCTCCCTTTTAATTTGATTAATTGTACTGATATCAATCAAACGAGGTAGCTCTATTTTTATTGAATTAAAACAACAGATTTAATCGAACTGGTTGCACATTAATCAACAATGGTTGTTATTTCATCTGAAATAATATTACTCTGTTGTATGCAGTCACCATTAATAGGTCTTGGTGTTTACCGCCAATTTCGATGTTACTGATATGACCTGCATCAATTGCAATGTAGTCAAGCTGTTGACCTTCTGTGTTGAATACACCTACACCACCTGGCCCGGCTACATAAACATTGCCTTTATGATCGACTTCAACCCCGTCGGCCATCGGCTCTGACGCAGAAGGTGGATTGACCTTGGCAAACTGGGTCTTGTCACTGAGAGTCTGACCCTTCACCTTAAAGCGATAAACCCAACCATCCGACGTATCAGCAACGTATAAGAATGATTCGTCAGGAGAAAAGGCAATACCATTGGGTAATTTCAGATCCCCATATACCATCTGAAAATCACCATCCAAGTAGCGGTAGATACCTCTTACTGGTTGCTCTTCTTCCGCATTTTGTGGGCCATAGCCTTGAATGCCGAATGGTGGATCGGTAAACCAGATGCTATCATCACTTTTAACTGTTAAGTCGTTTGGGCTATTCAGGCGTTTTCCGTTGTATGTAGCCGCTGCGATGACTTTCTCACCGTTTTCTTGAACGTATGACAGCTTTCTGTCATGACGTGCCGCCCATAGGTTGCCCTTTGAATCAAAATCGAGGCCATTGGCATAGCCAGAGTTTTCATCAAAGATGCTCAGTGTCCCTTTTAGGTCATAGGAATATGTCTTGTTGTTGGGTATATCGCTAAACAAGAAGCGCTGATGTTGCGCATCCCACGCAGGGCCTTCAACAAAGCCAAAAGTGTCGCCGACAAGGGTCGGATTATCTTCTACCAATGAGTTAGCTGACGCGTTCATAGAGAAAGCAGTGACAGCGGCCATAAAAATTAGCTTATTCATCTCAAATACCTCTTGTTAACTCAGTTGCCTGCGAAGGCCTTGAATGTTTGACCCGACTCAACCCCTAACACCGAACGGATATAGGATGTTGCGACATCTTTTGCAGCGATCGAGTGGAATCCAGGGAAATAGTTACCGTATGTGCCCAGTGATTCGGTGACCATTGATGGACTGACGACATTGATTCGAATACTACGCGGCAGCTCAGTCGATACCGCTTTTGCGAAATGCTCTATTGCACCGTTAAGCGTGGCTGCACTCGTCCCATAGGCGATCGGGTAATCTGCGATAATGCCGCTTGTTAGCGTGATGCTGCCGCTATCATTGAGATATTCAGCACCAATTTGTGTTAAGTTCACTTGCCCCATAAGGCGACTGTTAATACCAATATCCCACTCTTCACGCGATAAGCTTGTGAAAGCGTTAAAGGCAACATCACCAGTAGCGCAGATAATTGCGTCCAGCTGACCTATTGAATCAAGTGCCGAGCGGATCGAGTCGGGATTAGTAATGTCAATTTGCACATCGCCGCTGCCTTTGCCAGCTTTAACAACGTCATGTGTGTCACCTAGAGCTTCTACAACCTTGCTGCCGATTGTGCCCGATGCACCAATTACGAGAACTTTCATCGTTTTTCTCCTGTCTGTTTATATTTTGAATATTAGATGATTGATGTTGAGAGAAAAACAGCAGAAAATGACCTAACTGTTTACTAAATGGCGCTAATTGATGAATTTAACCTATTTGCAAACCTTCCGTGTAGTAGCCGAAGAGCATAGCTTCACCAAAGCAGCAGAGACACTCGATGTATCTAAAGGCCTGGTGTCACGTCATATTCAGAAGCTTGAGGAGGCTTTGAATTCCAGGTTGTTCCATCGGACTACTCGGTCAATCAGCCTTACCGAAGTCGGGGAAGAGTTATACTCAAAGGCAAAGCAAATTCAGCTACTGGCCACTGAGGCTGAGATGCGTGTAAAAGATATTACTCAGGAAGTCGCAGGTGAGCTGAAAGTAACTGCGCCCATCGAGTTTGGTCGAGCACTTTGTCGTCATGTGATCCCATCCTTCAGACAACAATACCCGAAGGTTAACTTAACCCTCGATTTTGGCCCTATGAAAAAGAAAATTGAGTCCGGAGATTTTGATGTCGCTTTTCGGGCTTATGATGAATTACCAGGCGATGTCATTGCCAAAGAGCTGGGCTACATCCGAAATGTGTTGGTTTGTAGCGCGAATTACGCCAAAAGGAAAAGACTGGCAACTATCGAAGATATTCATCAATGCAGCTTCATTCTTAACAGTCAAAATGAGAGTTGGAACCAACTAGAGCTTATTAGTAACGAGCAAAGCTATGATGTTGAAGTGACAGGAAGCTTTCGCTCCAACACCTATAATTCAATATTAGAGCTAGCTATACAGGGAATGGGAGTAGCAAGCTTGCCGTATTATCAAGTTGAAGATCTTTTCGAGAGTGGTGATCTTGTTCATGTTTTCCCTGAATGGTCAGTAAAAACTCATAAACTGAGTATGATATATGCCCAAAAGCGCATAACACCCAAGAAGCTGGTAACTTTTAATCTCGCGGTAAAGCAATGGCTCGAGTCTAACAATTTATACATGATATGAGGTAGGGTATTTATAAAGGTGAAGAGGTATGGTGAGTTTGGTCAATTTGTTATAGGCGACTGATTATTTGCCATAGTTCAGTTAATACGAAGGAATAGAACTCAAGTAAAGAACCTAAAAAGGGAATGTCCAGAACCTTCACTGTTGGCACTTCGTAACACAGAAGTGCCCCATTTCACGTTAAAGTATTTACTCAATCCAGAGCAGGCTCGTAGTTTTTCCTTAGAATATGTAATGTGACCTGCCATAGATTCAGGCAATATCAATTTATAGGATCTCATCGTCATCCCAATCCCAGTCAATTTGGGAAATATCACGGGAGACTTTGTATAAATACCACCAGATCAAACCGACAATAGAAAGGATTAAAACTATAAATAAAAGCATATCATACCCTTAGAACTTGCATGTGACGTAACTACAGGGCTTACCACGGCAATTGAGTGCCATCGTAGACAAAAAATGAACCTGAATGCTTAAGTTTTAAATTGTCGATAACATTAAGCATGCCTTTAACACTCTCTTCTACTGTTACCTTGCCATCCTTTCCGCCCATATCGGTTTGTACCCAACCAGGATGAATGGCCATAGTCTTCA
Source organism: Vibrio sp. NH-UV-68 (assembly GCF_042940635.1). Lineage (NCBI taxonomy): Bacteria > Pseudomonadati > Pseudomonadota > Gammaproteobacteria > Vibrionales > Vibrionaceae > Vibrio > Vibrio sp. NH-UV-68. The sequence goes on along the minus strand of NZ_CP134975.1, from coordinate 1,515,764 downwards.
CTCCCACTTCGGATAGCTCACAAGCCAGAGATTTAATTATTTGGTTGAGGGCGGCTTTTGATGCGCGATAGCTGTATCGACCACCAGAGCGGTTGTCATCGATGCTAGCGAGTATTGAAGTCATCCCAATGATGGTTTTATCTTCACCCGCAAGAATGTTATTAAGCAAAGCCTGCGTGATTAACATGGGCGCAATGGTGTTGACGTTTAATACATTTATCCACTCCTTTTGCCCCATGTTGCCTAGGCTTTCACATTCATCTCCGCTCACTCCTGCGTTATGAATGAGTACATCAATGGCGATGCCCGCAAATTTTTCTGTCAAAGCGAGAATATGGGACTCATTACTCACGTCGAGCGGATGAATACAAATGGTGGGATAAGTTTGTACCAAGAGACACAAAGCCTGAGCTGTATTGATGTCACGGCAGCATGCAATCACACGCCATCCACGCTGAGCGTATTGTTTAACAAGCTCTAGGCCCAAGCCTCGATTGGCGCCAGTGATAAAAACCGTTTTCATTGTGAGCTACCTAAGTTGATTATAAGTAAGAATTAGCTGGTCAATGCCGAGCCTTGACCAGCTTGTAACCATTGTCGTGATACTTACTTCACAAGTACGTTTGCTTCCGACAAATGAACTGCTTTACGTTTATCAAGACGTCCACTCATTCGAGTAAGAGCGAGCGCAACGATCACTATCACGGCTCCAATCCAAGGGGTATGCATTAAGCCCATTTCTGACACAATCATACCGCCGCCCCATGAGCCAAGCGCAATACCCACGTTAAACGCCGCAATGTTTAGACCAGAAGCGACGTCTACCGCATCAGGAGTGTATTTTTCAGCCAGTTTAACCACATAGACTTGTAAGCCAGGAACATTACCGAATGCAAAGGCCCCCCAAACTAAAATGGTCGCTACTGCGGCGATAGGGTTAACGGCCGTAAAGTTAAATACAACTAATACGGTGGCGAGTCCCGCAAAAATAATTGTCAGCGCTTTAATTGGCCCCATCTTATCGGCCATTTTGCCGCCCCAAATATTACCAATCGCTACTGATACGCCGTATACCAACATAATTAGGCTGATTGCATTGGCGCTGAATCCTGTTTCCTGTTGCAAAATCGGCGCTAGGAAAGTGAAAGCGGTAAAGGTACCACCGTAGCCGAGTGCGGTAATTGCATACACCAGTAGTAACCTTGGTTGAGTGAGCACTTTTAGCTGCGATGACAGTTTCGCGGCAGCAGGCTGTTTTAGGTTGCTTGGCACTAAGAACGCACTACCAATCAGCGCAATCAGTCCCAATAGCGCTACAATCAAAAACGTCGATTGCCAACCAAAGGTTTGGCCGATGTAAGTACCGAGCGGCACGCCCGTTACTAATGCCACGGTTAATCCCGTGAACATAATCGCAATCGCGCTGGCTGCTTTTTCTTTGGGGACTAGGCCTGTCGCAATCGTAGAGCCGATAGAGAAAAACACACCATGGGCTAAACCAGTCAAAATGCGAGCAATGATAAGGGTGTTGTAACCAGGTGCTTGCCATGCCAATAAGTTGCCAATCACAAACAATGACATAACGGTAATGAGTACATGCTTACGGTTCCACTTTCCCGTTAGCGCGGTTAAAACAGGTGCGCCAATCGCAACACCGAGTGCATAAAGGCTCACCAGCAGTCCTGCGGATGGTAGTGAGACATTTAAGTCAGAAGCCATGGTCGGGAGCAAGCCCACGATCACAAACTCCGTCGTTCCGATAGCAAAGGCGCTGAGCGTCAATGCAAGAAGTGCTAATGGCATATCATTTACTCTCTTTTGTTAGGTTCTAGTACACAGCAGCGAATGTGCTTATCAACGTTTCGCGCTGCCGTGATTTGATAGAGGGATTTTGCGTGGAAATGTCGTTGCAAAAAATAGGTTATTTAACAAATAATATTTGTTATAAATGCAATAATTAAACGAAACTGTTGAGTAAATGGTAGGCAAGCATGCGCACGAAATCTGACGATTTAGAAATTCTACTTACTGTCGTTGATACTGGTGGATTTACTGCGGCGGCAGAAAGTCTCGATATACAGGTGGCACGCGTATCACGAGCGGTGAGTAAGGTAGAAAGCCAACTTGGCGTGACGATATTAAACCGAACCACAAGACGGATTGAATTAACGGATGAGGGGCGGCAATTCGTTGAGTCGGTAAGAATAGGGCTGATGCAGTTGCAGCAAGCGGAAGACGAGATCATATCCCGTGGGGAATTACCCAAAGGGCGGCTGCGTGTTGATGCCGCCAGTCCATTTGTGTTTCACCAGTTAGTTCCACTCGTTCAGCCATTTAATCAAGCCTATCCTGATATTGAGTTGGAGTTAACTTCTAATGAAGGTTTTGTTGATTTGCTAGAAAAGAAAACCGATATCGCTATTCGTATCGGTGCATTAAATGATTCAACTTTACATGCAAGGCCTCTTGGCCGAAGTTTACTTTACATTGTTGCTTCACCTGATTATTTATCAAAGCGCGGCTTTCCGAGTAAGAGCAGTGATTTGGAACATCACGATACCATCGGATTTTCAACACCAAAAACACTCAACGAATGGCCTCTGAAAGGATTTTCAGGGCTGACACCCACGCTGACCTCAAGTAACGGTGAAACGGTGAGACAGCTAGCATTGATGGGGAATGGAATCGCCTGCCTATCAGGCTTTATGGTGAAAAAAGATATTGCGGAAGGAAGATTAATTGCGTTGTTAGAAGGTGAAAAAATCGGCAACTCAGGCAGGGAGCAAATTAATGCCGTCTACTATAAGTCTTCTTCTGTTGCCAAGCGGATTTCTGCTTTTATCGATTTTATTCAGCCGAAACTGGATCTGTAAATCGTTCCAAGCGAGGCCGTTGCCGACCTCGCTTTTATATCGATTTTATTGTATCGGTTGACCAGTATGCAGCTCTAAGCCACCAGAAATAGGTAGGTTGATACCATTGCATGAGCTTGATGTATCAGAGGCCAAGAAGTACATTGCTTCAGCGACTTCCTCTGGCGTGCAGATCCTGCCTAGAGGGTTGGCCTGATTAAATGTGTCAATCACTTCTTTGGCGTTGGCAAGAAACATTGGAGTAGCGCAAGCGGCAGGACATACATTGTTTACTCTAATGTTATATTTTCCATAATCGAGTGCCATCGCTCGGACTAAGTTAACAACTGCTCCTTTTGCTGCATTGTAGGCTGCCATCTGATGATCCCCATTCAGCCCTGATACTGAAGCAGTATTTACAATAGTCCCTCCACCTTGTGCAATCATGTATGGCACAAAGTACTTACTCATCAAAAATATCGATTTCACATCAACATCAAACAATAAGTCCCAATCTGTCTCTGTTGTTTGATGTAGTTCACCACCACGCCAAACTCCAGCATTGTTGATCACGCTGTCAACTTGTCCAAAGTTGTCAATTGCAAACTCGGCGACCTGCGAGACCTGTGATGCTTGAGTGATATCACAACGTTGAAAATAAACCTCAGTAAAACCTTGGCTTTGAAGTTTCAAACATTGCTGTTGCCCGTGCTCCTCGTTGGTGTCTATCATCAGAACGCGCCAATGTTTTTCTAGAAACAACTTACTAGCCGCTAACCCCATGCCAGAAGCTGAGCCAGTAATCACTACCGTTTTCATCTGGATCTCCTTATTGACGAGCTGCAAGTTGTGCAATGGCTTCATCGGCTTCAACGGTCGCTCCTGCAACCCCTATAGCGCCAATAACATTACCTTGTTCGTTACGGAGGATCACACCACCACCAAAGGAAATAAGTCCTCCATTCGTGGCTTCAAGTGTATAAATCGCACCTCCAGGTTGTGCGATCGCACCAAGTTCAGCACTATTGGTTTGGAAAAGCGCTGCTGTTCTGGCCTTTTTTATCGCCACATCAATCGCGCCGAGCAATGCATTATCCATGCGTTCAAAATGGACTAATAATCCAGCTTGATCAACAACACTGACACAGATGTTAAATTCTTGTTGTTTCGCTTGTTGTATAGCTATCGCAGTGATCTGTTTTGCTAAGTTGAGAGAAATCACAGGCGTCTCCTAATTATGATCGTGAATGACGCGATCAGTTTAATTAGATAAATCCTGGGGGGCATTCGAACCGTGTGAAAAGTAAGTAAGATTCGATAATGTCGAATCACCTCAGAAATACTTGAGCAAAATGACGCAATTTTGCCTCAGTGAGTTCATCAGCAGCACCACTTAAACCCGCAGCAGCGACAAGATCACCATTCATATAAAGAGGAATAGCCAAACAGTGCAGCCCAGGCTCTGCTTGCTCTAGATCCAATGAAAATCCTTGTTGGGAAATCTGCTCAATTTCCATCTCCAACCATGGTGTTAACGCACCTTGCATTCTTAGTATTCTTTTTAGTTGAGGGTTAAAAGAAACAAATATTTTCCCAATGGCAGAGTCAATTAAACTTTCTCGGCGTCCTCTTGGGCTGCGTATCGTCAAGGGATTATCTTTTTCTATTGCGTCGATATAAAGGTACTCATCAGCCCCACTTTGGATTGCGAGATAAGCTGTGTTATTGGAAAGCAGTGCCATTTTCTTTAGAAGTGGGTAAAAATGGCGACGAACAAGTTCGTCCCGTTGTTCGAGTGGCTTAGATAGCTCTCTCAGTCTTAAACCGAGTTGGTATGTTTGTTTGGTACGTTCTACATACCCTAGTTTGACTAACGTTGCGAGCAGCCCATATACGGTTGTTTTCGCTAATTTTACTGATTGGGTAATGTCTTGCAGAGACAGTGGCGATTCTGCGAAAGAGAGTGTTTCTAAAATCATGAAACCGCGCTCCAACGACTGAATGGTTTTGCCCTTAGTATCCATATTTCTCCTTAACAACAGTGATAAGTGAAGGTGCCTATAACTCGTTTTAGACAAACATATTCGCCAATGTCCCATAACACAAGGCAACGGAAGCATGCTTTATAGTGAAGCTATATTCAGTTATCTCTTTTTCATTGATCCAAATTATTGCAATTTTAACAACTATCATTTGTCTTTGTTGCTATCAATGTAATGCGTTGAGTTTGTTAGTATCCCTCTCAAGAAATAAGAGGGCTTATTATGTCTAAATCACTTTTTCAACCTATCCAATTGGGGTCCTTGACACTCAAAAACCGCATCGTCATGCCACCGATGACACGCTCCAGAGCAACTCAACCTGGGGATGTCGCTAATGACATGATGGCGACGTATTACGCTCAGAGAGCCAGTGCAGGTTTAATTGTCTCCGAAGGAACACAAATTTCCCCAAATGCAAAAGGCTATGCGTGGACGCCAGGTATATACACACCTGAGCAGATTGAAGGCTGGCGTAAAGTAACTCAAGCAGTGCATGCAGAAAATGGCGCAATTTTTGCTCAGCTGTGGCATGTAGGTAGAGTCACTCACCCAGATAACATTGGTGGTGATCAACCGATTTCTTCATCAGCGTTAAAAGCGGAAAACGTAAAAGTATTCGTTGATAATGGCAGTGATGAACCTGGTTTTGTTGACGTCGTCCAGCCTAGATCAATGACAAAAGCGGATATTCAACAAGTCATCGCAGATTATCGTCAAGCGGCATTGAATGCTGTTGAGGCAGGCTTTGATGGTATTGAACTGCATGCGGCGAATGGTTATTTGATCAACCAATTCATAGACTCCGAAGCTAACAGCCGTACCGATGAATACGGTGGTAGCCTGGAAAATCGTCTTCGTTTTCTTGATGAAGTTGTTGCAGCATTAGTTGAAGCGATTGGCGCTGACCGTGTTGGGGTGCGTCTCGCTCCTTTGACTACCTTAAACGGCACCGTAGATGCGAACCCTATCGAGACCTATACCGCTGCTGCTGCGTTGTTGAATAAGCACGGTATCGTTTATCTACATATCGCGGAAGTCGATTGGGATGACGCCCCTGATACGCCAGTCTCTTTCAAACGTGCCTTACGTGAGGCTTATCAAGGCATTTTGATTTACGCAGGTCGTTATAATGCGGAAAAAGCGGAACAAGCTATTGATGACGAACTGGCTGATATGATCGGCTTTGGTCGCCCTTTTGTTGCGAATCCTGACCTTCCTGAACGACTACTTCATGGCTACCCGTTCGCAGAGCATGACCCAAACACCTTGTTTGGTGGCGGTGAAAAAGGGCTGATTGATTATCCAACGTATAAAGCATAGGAGTATGTATGTTTAATGTATTTAAAGGTCACGGACTCGAGACCAGCAACCGTATCGCTATGGCACCGATGACTCGTTCACGCACATCTCAACCTGGTGATGTGCCAAACGAGATGATGGCAACCTACTATCGTCAGCGTGCCAGTGCTGGTCTAATTGTGACAGAAGGTGCGCCTGTATCAGCCGTAGGTCGTGGGTATTCTATGACGCCAGGCATTTACACAAAAGAACACATTGAAGGCTGGAAGAAAGTGACTCAGGCTGTTCATGAGGAAGGGGGTAAGATATTTATCCAACTCTGGCATGTTGGGCGCCGTAGCCATTCTTCTATTTCTGGTGAGCAGCCTTTAGCACCCTCAGCCATAAAAGTGCCCGATCAAGTATTTGGCCCGCTACCAGAAGGTGGGTTCGGAATGATTGAAACAGAAGTTCCACGAGAAATGACGATTCAAGACATCGAGAGTACGATTGCTGATTTTGTTCAAGCCGCTAAAAATTCGGTTGAAGCTGGCTTTGACGGTGTTGAAATCCATGGTGCACACGGCTATCTGTTTGATACATTTATGCGTTTAGAAAGTAATCAACGTCAAGATCAATATGGTGGCAGCCAAGAAAACCGTATGCGGTTTCTACTGGAAACCTTACAAGCGGTCGCAAACGAAATCGGTAGCAATAAAGTAGCGGTGCGCGTCTCTCCACACGTGATTGAAGGTTTTGCTGATGAGGATCCTGAAATCATTGAGGTTACGCTAAAAGCACTTGAGAAAATGGCACCGATGAATTTGGCTTATGTTCATTTTTCTGAGCGAATTTCTAGTTATGTTGACGTTCCAGAAACGTTCCGTCATCAAGTTCGCGAAGTGTATCCAAACCCAATTATGATAGCGGGTAAGTTGACTAAGGAATCAGCGCAACAGTTACTTGACAAGCAGTATGCTGATTTCGTTGCCTTTGGTACACCTTTTGTAACGAACCCAGATTTAGTCGCCCGATTTGCCCATGATTTACCACTGACCGAGTTTGATGCCGATGCTAGGCTCACCTTGTACGGTGGTGGAGAAGAGGGCTACATCGATTATCCAACCTATCAGGCCTAATACACCAGGCACCAAGGACAATTCTTTGGTGCCTTATCTTTTCATTAAGCGAGTTGAAGTGATATGGAACCCTATCGAATTTGGCAATATCAAACTGAGACACACAGTCTTGTTTTAGGTAAGGCTGAAATACCAGCTTTAGATGACAACGAAATCTTAGTACAAAACAAAGCCATTGGTATTAACCCTGTCGATTGGAAATTTATTAAAGCCAATCCTTTAAATTGGCCGAATGGCCATGTTCCAGGTGTTGATGGTGCAGGTCTCATCGTACAAGTAGGAGCTAATGTTGATACCAGTCTAATTGGGCGCAGAGTGGCGTACCATGCCTCATTAAAACGCAATGGTAGCTTTGCTGAGTATACAGTTTTGAATGCTGAGAGAGTGATGGTGCTGCCTGAGAGCCTATCATTTGAACTTGCAGCAGCGCTACCTTGCCCGATGCTTACCGCATGGCAAGCATTTGAAAAAATCCCATTAACCCTGCAAAAAGAAGTGCTTATCGTTGGTTTTGGAGCGGTTAATAATCTACTATCCCAGTTCCTCGTCAATGCTGGTTATACCGTTGATGTTGTCTCAGTTAGCCTTAGTGAAGAACGTGCAAAATCACTAGGAATTCGTCGAGTTTATCGAGAACAATCTCTAATTGACATAAAATACTTCGCCATTTTTGATGCGGTGAGTGGGGAAAATGCCGCCCATTTAGTGCCACTGTTAAGAGCAAATGGACATATTGTCTGCATTCAAGATCGTATTGCTAAACCCATTGACCCTCCATTTACACGCACTATTTCTTACCACGAAATAGCCCTTGGAGCGTTACATAATTTTGGTGATAAAGATGATTGGCATGCATTAATGCAAAATGGTGAAGCGCTGCTTGAGCGTATTTCAAAAGGCAGTTTTGACGTTAGTTTACCCGTATATTTTAAATTCGAACAGATGGCCGAAGCGTTGGAGCACAGCGAACTTATGAAAACAAAAACGGTCATCGCCTAGTCGTATTTTATATCCAAATAGCTTCACATTAAATGAAGCTATTTGACTAAAACTCATTCTCAATCGCTTAAAATCATGATTTCATAATCGGACTTTGAAAAATGAGCATTTTGATAAGCTCTAACAGCCGTTCTGTTGTCTTTGTGAACATATAGGCGCAGCTCTAAGCCATTTTGTTGTTTCATTTCATGTTTTACTGCATCCAAAAGCAATAACATATGACCCTTGCCTCGCTGTGATTTGGATAAGAACATGCTTTGAATCCACCAGTAATAACCAGCGTTCCAGTCGCTCCACTCGCGAACCGCAGAGACACTGCCTACGGGAGTGTTGCTCTCATCAGCTAAAACCCAATAGGTTGCAATTGTAGGGTCACGAAGCGCGACCAGAATGCCCGTTTCAAGTGTTTCTGGGATCTTAATGCTCCCCTCAGCCTCTCTTGCCTCTTCTGCAGTGAAGTTAACAAGGTAGGGTAAGTCATCTAAAACGGCTTTTCTTACTTTCATCATAGCCCTCAAATTTATCAGTGGTTTCTTTAGGTTATCAAAGAATAATTGCTTAGAACATACACGGTATGTTCGTTGTGACTAGGTGAGCATAGTAAGAGTACCGCTTAGAAAATAGTGTTTAAGCATAGATACCGAAATTCAGAAACGAAGGAATTTTCACGCCAATTAACTACCAATAATATGGATTGTCGATAGCGGGTAAGCATGTTGGTTTTCCCTCGATGTTAGGGACCGCTTTACTGACTAAAGATTGTGCAATCCAACCTTCAGGGTAGGACAAGTCTAGCGGTGCTTGAATTACGCCCTGACTGATTGGAGCGAATCCTGTTTTTGAGTAAAAGTTGATATCCCCGTATGTAATGGCAACGGTGACGCCTTTTTCTTTCAGTGTCGCTAACCCAAATTTGATCAGTCCTTGACCTACACCTTGCCCATGACGATCTGTTGCAACTGCCACGGGGGCTAAAAGGAATATGTTTTCACCATTTGGAAACGATAGGCGAGAGAAAATGATGCTGCCAACAATGCGTTCACTTTCATCTTGAGCAATAAACACATAAAGATCCTCATCTTTGGTTGGTAAAGTGAGAAAGTCTTCTACGAGTTTCGCAATCAATGTACCTTCTTCTTTGCCTTCTGAATCCGAAAATGTGTCATTGAACAGTGTAATGATTTCTTGAGTTTGTTCTTGTTTGTACGAAGCGTATTTCATATCTATATCTCTAGTTTGCAAGTTTTAAAATAAAGTACTGATAGGTAAAATCTTTTGCAGCACTGCGCTCGTAAACTGAAATCTCTTTCTTAATGTCTAGTAACGCTTGCGACACGGGCATAACAGCTTGTAATTCCTCAACTCGGTCTTGAAGCGGTTGCCAGTAGTTTTGCCATGCATCGACGCCTAATGAGAAGTGTTCGATCACGTCGTAGCCATGCTTTTGGAACAGAGCGAGTCGTTTAGGTATCGATTGAATGTCTGGGTAGTCTGCCAGCCAATACTGTTTTGTCTCTTCGTCGGGAGAGTCAGTCAGCCACACCAAGTCACTCACCATCAAAACGCCATTATCTTTTAACAGCGGCTTCCATTGTTTTAGTGCGTTCTCCATTCCCATAATGTACACACAGCCTTCCGCCCAAATGGCATCAAAGCTCTTTGCCTGAAATGGCAGTTCCCTCATGGAGGCACAAACAGGAGAAATGCGCTCATGCAACTGTGCGTTTTGTATTTTTTTATCGAGCTGCTTAATGGCAACAGGCTCATTATCCACTGCTATTATGTGTGCGTTACTGTTGTCAGCTAGTAGTAACGTTGAGATGCCAGTGCCACAACCAATGTCTAAAATATCGGTCATTGTCTGAGGTGACATTAATGAAATCGCTTTTAAAGAGTCCTTGTGACTCCCTGGCCCCCATCTTTCTAATGTTGCAAAGACCGTCATAAAGTCTTTCATGTAACTCTCGTGTTCGTTCATATCTTTTGATAGCCACTTCAATCGGAGCGCTTCTTTTTCACTGTAACCCTGCGTACTTAACCAGTTTAAGTAAGCGCTAGGCGCACTTTGACTCAGGGAATGGTGTAACTCTCTTTGTGGACGTTCCCCAAGTAACGCCAGTAGCAACTCACGAGCGTGGATTTTTTTATCAATTTCATGGTTGAGTTGCGTCAGCCGATTTTCCAATAAGCTTCTACTTAACTTCGCGTCCAAGCATTGTTCGCACTCTTTCAATGAGAGTCCTGCGCTTTGAAGTTGCTGAATCAATAACAGTCGCTGCAAATCGTTTTCGCTGTAATAGCGATATCCATTGTCAAGGCGCTGTCCTTTAATCAACCCTAACTTTTCGTAATAGAGTAGGGTGGTGCGAGAGAGACTTGCCTTCGCCGCCAATTCCGAAATCAAATACATGTTAGATTTGACCTAAGTGTTCTTAGTATTTGGATAGTATGAACTGTAGAGTAGTAGACAGGTCAAGTAGACTTGTTCGAATTTTTCACCCACAGTGGCAGAAGTGAGATGATGGTGGTGAGGACTGCGGATGATTTTGAGATATTAGTCGGTAGCTAGTAGCCAGTTTTCAATACCAGAACTTATTTATGAATAGCTAAATTAGCAAACTCCCTAAAACAGAATTGTCCAAGAGTGTGCTACAGGGCATGAAACACGAAAATGCACCAAAATTAGATACGCCTTCAAATCACACAATGATACTCAGTCAACTTTGATATACAAAAAGTAATAAGAGTCAAAAGACAATGTATGGTTCGCCCCTTACGGTCAACCTTTTTATTCAATAATCTCTATTCGTGAAACTAGCTTGCGTCAATGTATTCGGGTTCAGTTTGGCTTTCTTCTTTCACCAAGACCACTATGAAAATGCGCACATCGCCATCCTATCAAGACCGACAACGTCATTGCGTTTAAGCCTTTTTCAGGTTCTCAGCGATGTCGCATAAGCTGTTGTTTCATAAAATCGAGCTAATACTAAAGTTATGCTTGGAAGCGAGGTTCTTTGACCATCACTGCCCAAACAATTCGTGCTAGTTTATTCGCCATCGCGACACAAACAACGTTCGCTGCCTTTGTTGATTGAAGTTTTTTCAACCAAGATGACCACCTTAGAGAGCTTTCGCTATGCCATTGAATTATGGAGCGTGCTCCATGTATAAGGCAACGTCGTAAATGGCTATCACCACGCTTGCTTATGCCAAGCAAAGTATCCTTTCCTCCCGTGCTATATTGTCTTGGCACTAGCCCTATCCAGGCCGCGAGCTCTCGACCATTTTTAAATTGCTTACCATCTCCAACTTTAGCTATAAGTAATGCCGTCGTAATAAGACCAACGCCATGTATTTCCATTAGTTTTTCCGCCAAAGGCTCTGGTTTAAGCAATTCAGTTAAACGAGTTTCCACTTGCTTTATTTGCTGTTGTAAGGCTTTGTATTCATCATAAAGTCGAGAAATGATCTCTCTTAAACCATCAGGGAGCGGGGCTTCACTATCTTCAAGTAATAAAGGAATTTCACTAAGAGACCTCTTTCCTTTTGAACGAGAAACACCGAATTCCAGAAAAAACGCATGTATTTTGTTACAGACCGCTGTTTTCTCAACGACGTAACTTTCTCTGACACGACACCACGCACTAATAATCTGTTGTTGCTCTGTTTTGAGTGTAATGAAGCGCATTTGTGGTCGACAAACGGCTTCACATATCGCATCAGCATCGATGAAATCATTCTTATTCGATTTTACATACGGTTTGACGAACTGAGCTGGAATCAACTTAACTTCATGCCCATACTCCTTGCATTTTCGGCCTAGCCAATGAGCACCAGCACAACCTTCCATGGCAATTAAACATGGAGGTAGGTTAGCGATAAATTCCAATAGTTTTTGGCGAGAGTACTTAGCTTTTTTTACCTGCTTCTCATTTTCGTCACGGCCAATAACATGAAATGAACGTTTGCCGATATCGATACCTAGAGTTGCTATAGTAGTCATAATGGTTTGCCTCTTTCGGGTTGATTCTCATCTTTACCTTAGTCGGTGCCGATGAGGCGAACCATTTCATTAGACCTGACCTCGAAGTTCGTTCAACTCACTTCTGCCCCGTTTCGATTTATTCCTATTCTTTGCCTACCTTACAGAACACGGGGCTTTCAATATTAAAACTAATCTTTTCCTCCATTCTTTCCCCTGTAAATTCAGTCAATTGCCGAGAGTTTTATCGATAACCAATGCCATTTCTATGTGACTACAGTCAAGTCTTAAATTATGTGCTTTATGGTACAGTTACGTTTAATAATTTAGACAGCGATAGCTCTTTATGTGCCGTTAGGCACCGAGCGGTAGCGTAAGAAACTTTGGGCAATGTAGAGAGTAATATGTCGATTGAAAGCGTTGTTAGCTGGGCTAACAAGTTAAAAAAGAACCTTTGGTGGCGTCATGCGATCAGATTAGCTGCTGAGAAAGGCGAACTAGGGGGGGATGATTTAAAATTCCTTTTCACTATCGCCAAAATGGAACATGGTCTAGAGGCTCAGGACGAATCATACTCAGACTGCATTGCGCCACTAGACCTTACTGGCTTTGGTGAGGAAGGACAGGCTGTAAATCTGAAGAGTATTGGCAAAGTGAACCATGTATCCGCATTGGTTTCTGATGCCTTGTTGGAATTCAAAACCGAAGGTCTGACTGCGGTGTATGGTGACAACGGCTCTGGTAAGTCGAGTTATGCAAAAATCCTCAAGAACGCCTGCTTAACTCGCGGTGATACACCTCAAATCCTATCTAATATTTATAATGATAGATCTGGAGACCCTTCAGCTGAACTCTCGATTGTCGTAGTCGAAGAACAACATGATGTCGAGTGGGCTCTATCTGCCACCCCACGTGAAGACCTAAAGTCTATTCGTGTCTTCGACAACACCTCTGCTGCTCACTATATTTCGGGTGAAGATGCTATTGAGTACAAGCCTGTTGGAATGAAGCTCTTGGCCCAGCTTATGCGCGCCTGTGAGTTTGTGCGCGCTGAAAACGATAACGAGAAGAAACCGTTTGTTCAATCTACCCCACTGCCGACCTTTAAACCTGGTGGTGAGGTTCTTGCTTTTGTTTCAGCATTGTCAGCTAACACAAAGCCTGAAGATGTTGACGCACTTTGCATCGATAAAGAAGCAGAAGAGTCGATCCCTGTTCTCATTGAAGAACTAGCGAAACTCAGAACCAGTACTCCTGAGCAGCTTCGCAAAGGTTACAGTGACAAGAGCAAGGGTCTACAGCCATTGCTTACTCATTTGGAGAAACTGAAAGAGAAGTTAGATCAAGAGCACTTCGACTTAATCAAGGCTTCCTATGATGATTACAAAACAAAGCAAGGCGCTGCGGAGTTAGCTCGCAGTCAGGCTGTTGATGGTCATGACCTGGCCGGCATCTGCTCACAAGAATGGGCGCAGATGTGGTCCCACGTTAAGACATTTGTTCAAACTCATAACAGCAAGTTAGCATTTCCACCTCCTGAAGGGTCACCATGTCCTACGTGCCTCCAACCTATTTCAGGCAAAACTGCAACTAAGCTGAAATCATTTGACGACTATTTGAAAGATCAAACTCAGGTAGAAGCCAAACAAGCGAAAAGAACGTTTGACACCTACATTGCGAACCTGAAGATCCTCAACTTCGATCTAAAGCCATATGAACTGGCACTAAGCAAGATCCGCGACCACAGTGCAGAGTGTGCGGAAAGCATCATCGCACTGAATGCAAGCCTCGAAATTCTTCGCGACAACCTAGTTAAGATTGAACCGGACTTTACTTCTATAAAGGTTGACTTCAAGGCTGTTGACTGGATTGCTGCTCAGATCGCCTCTTGGAAGAAGAAAGAATCTGAAGTTGCAACGAATGAAGGTTTAGCTAAGAAGATTGCAGACATGGCGGCTCAGATCCAAGAGCTTGAGGACAGAAAGGCCTTCACTACAGCTAAACAAAATGTAATGAGTGAAATTGCTCGTCTGCAAACTCTCGCTCTATACAATAGTCTTGGTAACTCTTGTCAGTCTACGTCTATCACCACTCAAGCCAACGCTATCGCGAATAGTGGTGCCGTAGGTGCTCTGCAGGATGCATTCAGAGCGGAACTAGAGAAGCTAGGCTTTGACAACTTTGATGTAGGTACCGTTACTCGCGGACATCGTGGCAAGCAAATGCTCAAGATTCGTCTTACAGATAAGCCCAACGGGATCACTGATGTCGCAAGTGAAGGGGAGCAAAAGTGTATTGCCCTCGCTGGTTTCTTGGCTGAGCTTACTGTAGATAACAGAAAATCAGCCATTATCTTTGATGACCCAATTAACTCACTCGATCACAGATGGCGTCGCTTGTTCGCTGATCGCATCGCTCAAGAAGCTTTAACGCGTCAGGTGATTGTGTTCACTCACGATATGTCTTTCTTAAAGATGTTAGAGGAATCAACAGGGGTAGCTCAGGCTCCTTTGGAAGTGGTTTCTATTCGTAAATTAGGGAATGTAGCCGGTTATCCTTTCCGAGAGCCGCCGTGGGATGTCAAGAATACAAAAGCTCGAGTTGGTGAACTGAAGAATTTGGCGCCTCAACTCAAAAAGATGGAAGCATCAGGTAATTTTGAGTATGAATGGAGAGTTAAGCATGCTTACGGTTTGATGCGTGAAACTTATGAGCGTCTTGTTGAAGAGTGGCTACTGGGAAAAGTTGTTGAGCGATTTGGTCGCGCAGTTAAAACTCAAAGCTTGAAAGAGGTCGTCGACGACGTGACCTCTGAGGACAATGATATCATCAATGCAGCAATGTCTAAATGCAGTACTTATATGTGCGGTCATGACAACGCAACTGGTTTGGCAGTTGATTGTCCTCGCGCGAGTGAATTTGAGAAAGATGTGAATGCTTTGGACGAATACTTCAAGGCCATGAAGAAGCGCCGAAGCTAAACTAAGAAGCTGGGTCTATAAAGTTGCTAACTCCAATATTCTATATTTCTTGCTCTTAATTTGGCAGAGCGTTTCATGAAATATTAAATTTAAAAACAATAATTTAAGTCAATCACTGGTGTTGGGTGTTTTTGGCTGCGAAAGCAGCCAAAATGCTCTCAAACAACAAAGCAGTCCAGTTTAATTTCCCCAATCTTAAGTTATCCGAAATGACCGATTTAGAGCATAAGGTCTAACTGATTTATGTCCAGCTTCGTGCCAGCTTTTTCGTCTGGCAAAGATCGTAAGCGCATCGATCTAAGGCGCGTCAGCTTTGTTTTCTCCGGTACCCATGCTCGTAGTCTTAGTCGACTGGTTTCGATTGATGGCGTTACGGGCCCCCATTGACTGCATGGCCGCTCTATCACTCTCTATGGGAAAGCATTTCCTCTATCTGAACAATGCTTTAAGTTACATGACAAATTTCTAGCGATTTTGCCAACATCTTACCACCCAATCTCATGCGACTTATAGTGAGCGATGCTGGATTTAAGGTTCAATACACCAATGACTGTATAGGGACATTAAGGTTAATCGAAGATATTTTATTAAAAGCCTAATGTTAAATAAAAAACCGCATCAAAGAATTATTGTGTTTTTTTTTGCGTTATGAACACGTTAATGTTATTTCGAGTAGAAATCTTGATCGCTTGGGATGGCTCGTTAAACTGGAATAGGGCACATCACATCACTATATAAAAGGGGGAGTTGTGATGGAGCATTCGATCCAATTTTATCTTCTAATCGGTTTTTTTTATCATTGTCGGCGTTACCATTTTTGGCTCTTGGGTATTGTATCAAAATTTTAGAGATAAATAGTCCTTCAGTGCTTTTTGTGACACTGTAATGTGTTCGTTCATTTCGTTACCAAATGACTAACGTATTTACTTACATATCTAGAATTCTCGCTTCATCTTTATGCGGATGCTGTGAATATTCACCCATTCCATCAATTTACCCTTATTGTATAAAAATGTTTCGTACGCACAGCAGTGCAGACATTGACCATAGACAATACTGGTATCGCGTAAACAGAATTGCAGACTAATCGACACACACATCTGAATAACCCGAGCATTTGACCACTATATTTTATGGTCACCAAATATTGAGGTTGATTTTGTCGTTTGGTCACCAGTTTTGCGAGACAAAAATTTTCATCTGGTCACCGTTTTGGTCACCAGATGGACACCGGGCATTTCTTACTAATAAATCGAGATTTGGTTATTGGATAAAAATTCATAGTGAGGGGTGATGGGAATAGGGCTTCAATAAAGAAAGGCGGGTCTAATTTTTATAGAGTAGAAACAACAACGCCAAGCTAAGTGCTTGGCGTTGTTATATAATATGGTGGATCCGGGCGAACTCGAATCGCCGACCCCCGCCATGTCAAGGCGGTACTCTAACCAACTGAGCTACGGATCCAAATTATGTTCTTTTGCATTTCTATGCATAAAGGAGTGGTGGGTCCGGGCGAACTCGAATCGCCGACCCCTACCATGTCAAGGTAGTACTCTAACCAACTGAGCTACGGACCCATTCCCTAAGAACGAGATGGATGTTACCGAGAGTTATTGATTCGTGCAAGTGCATTTTTATCGATTTAAACTCGTTTGCTCTATATCTAGGCGAATTGTTGACAATTTATTCGCCACTGACTAGAAAGTGTGCTTTAAATCACGAACATATCGAGTGAGACCCATTCACTATCGGCCTCGTCCATCAAACATCACGATGATAGTTTTAGTGATAATGCTCAAGTCCATATTCAACCATGATCTCATTGAACATAGTGACAGGGCATAGCTGTGGTCATAACCCACTTTGCGTCGCACATCATCAATGCAAGTATCATAGCCTTGGTTAACCTGAGCTAATCCGGTAATACCTGGCATAACACCGTAGGTACGATCGGCGAAATAAGGAATCGCATTTTCTAGCTTATGATAAAAACTTGGGCGCTCTGGTCTAGGACCAATTAATGACATATCACCCAAAACCACATTCAACAGCTGAGGAATTTCATCAAGGCGGGTTTTGCGTAAAAATCGACCCACTGGCGTGATACGAGGATCGTTTTCTGTCGCCCAAACCGCTCCAGTGCGCTGCTCTGCATCCTGATACATGGTTCTGAATTTGATAATCTCAAAAAACACCATTTTCTCTGGGGTCGATTTACCGACACGTAACTGTTTGTAGAATACTGGTCCAGGTGAGGTGAGCTTAATCGCGATGGCAATAAATGGCATCACGGGTGACAGCAATAAAAGTCCGAATAGCGCACCAAAAAGATCGAATAAGCGTTTTGCAAGCCAGATAGGGTAGTAGCGTTTTACATTGTTCATAATCGTTCCTTATTGATCTACGCGAGACCATTTTCCTGATTCAAGTCCAAAGAGGTAGCGTAAGCCGCCGATAAGGTTAGCCCAGTGCCCTGCAACCACATAGAGCACCAACTTGCACACCTTGTGACAGAAAACATGGGGGAATTGATAACTTAAAACCGCCATCGTATAGAGTAAAACTTGGCAATAAAAAGCCAGCATTAAAATCGGGTTGTTTAACATCGCAGCGGATGACGCAAAGCAGAGCAGTAATAAATAGGGAGTGAGGAGTCTGAGGCCTTTGCCCGAAAAGAAAGCGAAGGCCACACCACGGTATTTAGGCAAAAACATATCGAATAGCTGAATGGCTTGTTGCATGTTGCCTGCTGAGATACGCAAACGACGATGAAAATCATTGCTTTGAGTCGTCGTTTCTAACTCTAACGCCATAATTTGTGGTTCGTGAATGGCCACATAGCCACGGCGAACAATTTGCATCGGAATGACAAAGTCATCATTGATGGTATTCGCGTCAAGGGCGGTAAACAAATGGGTGCGAAATAAATAGAAAGCCCCATGTGCGCCAATAGTAGAACCAAGCTTGGCTTCATTCACTTTTACTTGGCTTTGATACTGCCAGTACTGATTTTCACCTGAATTTTCGGCTGAAAATAGCTGATAGTGACCGTTGACGACGCCAACATTACTGTTATTGAAATGCTGATTAGCCAGCCAAAGTGCATCGATAGATATAAGCGCAGACACATCACTGAGCGCGGCAATATCACTATCAATGGTTCTGATTTGTTCATTGAGAACGGTAACCTTACCGCGATTATCTGCAAAAGCTCGGATCTCAAAGTGCGTGTCGCTACAAATCGCTTCTTGTATGGTCTGTTCGGCTATATCGACGGTACTGTCACTGCAACCGTCGCAAACAATGATGACTTTCAATTTGTCGCGAGGGTAATCGAGGCAAGCGAGGTTGCGAATTTTTTCAGCAATCCATAACTGTTCATTATAAGCGGGCACTAAAACAGTAATCGAAGCGCAGTCGCTATCATGTTTCGCGCTCTTATAGCCACGACGAGACGTGAATACATCATAGTTAGGGTGCTGTTTTGAATACCAAGATAGCAACAATGGATACACTAGGTGATGATAGATAATCAGGCCACTCGAGACGCCAAATAAGGAGATTAAGATAATACTACTCATGCTTGTTTCTCCCCGCTTAGCTGGTTGTAGGCTTTAATCATTGTCCGTATGTCATTGTTTTTAATTACAAAACTTCGAGGCGATGTTGCAGGCGATTGCTTTAGAGAAGCCATGATGCCGTCCGCTAACGACTCTGGGCAGCCTGGCTTGACACAGATGCCGGATTGAGGACAAATGGTCTCTTTACTGGCACCCACATCGGTTACCACTGTGACAACGTCACACGACTGTGCTTCTAGAGTCGACAATGGAAATCCTTCACTTCGAGAGGGTAAGCAGAATAAGTCGAGGGCTTGGTAGAAACGGGTCATATCGCATAATAACCCCGTGAAAGTGACTCTGTGCTGAATGTGTAATTGGTGGGCTAGCTGGGTTAACGAATGACGCTGTGAACCATCGCCTGCGATCACTAGATGAATATGATCTGGTAAATTGACCATGGCTTTTAATAGAAGATCGTGGCCTTTGACTGGTTCGAGTCTTCCTGCGCAGCCAATTAAGGCCACATCGGTGGGCAGATTGAGTAATTGTCTAGCGAGGTGCTTAGCGCCGGGCTTAAATTTTTCACAGTCGATGCCGTTTTTGATCACGCTTACTGAATGATGGTGAAAATGTTGGTTGATTTGCTCGCGAACTAGTTCGGCATCAGCAACCCATTGAGGTTGGGCAATACGTAGAGCTAGGGACTGTAACCTCCGATGTTTACTTTGGTTTAAATGCCAAGCATCGTGCTCGGTATGAATTCGAGTCGTAACACCAGCAAGTCTCGCTGCGATTCCAGCATAAAGCACCGGACCAATATGATGAGTATGTACCACATTTGGGTTTAATGATTTAAACAACTGACGCAATGTTACGATAGTGCTCAGGCTGAAACCTTGTGGCTTGTCGAGAAAAATCAGCTGCTCACGATACTGACTAAGTCTGGGCCAATGTTCGATGGCTTGAGATTTTTCTCCTTCAAGGCTAATGATCAAGCAGCGTTGTTCGGTGGAGGAGAAGGTAAGCATATCGAGTGCCAAAGACTCTAGCCCGCCTGGGGCAAGGTGCTGAACCACGTGCACGATAAGTTTGGTTGATTTGATCATGGACACTCCTGATAGAAAGTTATCTTTGGATTGCTAACTTATTATTTATATAGAGTTTTGCATGGAATGTGCCAGTAATTTAGTTATTTAAAATCAATCAGTTAAATTGTTTGTTGGTAAATTCTTATCCTGATTGTCAAATTGAGTTTTAATTGACAAGACGAGGTCCGATATTGGGAATATAGGTAATAACTGGCGCACCAGTGATGACTTCGATTTCATCTTTACGGCGTACTGAAGAGTCAAATAATTCAACCAAAGTAGCAATTCCGACACCTAATCCAATTCCCGCGACTATTCCGGCAATGATGAAAATGATCAGTGGTAGGTTGGCTGGACGGCTAGGTGTATAAGGGAGGTCAATAATTTTGACGCGTTTATTTTGTTCAAATACCCCAAGTGAACCTGTGAGTTGGGCCATTTCATAACGCTGAATCAATTCATCATATAACTGACGCTTGAGCTCTGCATTGCGCACTAAACGGTGCATGGTTTTGGCATTGTCGCCAAATTGATTGGCCTCTTGTTCAAGGCTTTCAATCATGGAATGGAGGCTTTTGGTTTCTTCACTCAGCGACTCATACCGGCTGCGTACTAGCTGTAGGCTTTGCAACTGAGTGACAAGAAGAGGTTGCATCTCGCTGATGTCACCTAACTGGTTGCTGCTGGCAATATCCCATAATTGATCACTGGTGATGTTAGGTTGTTCCATATTGAGCAGTAATTTACGCTCGTTTTCTAATCGGCGCAGTTCACGATCTTTGCCCTGAATTAAGCTGTGACTGTCGGTGTAACGCGCCTTAAGTAAGGTTAATTGACTTCGAATTTCTATGATTTGGTCTTCGATTTTTCCGACCACAGGGTTGGTCTTAGAAAGCTGTTGATCCAGTGAACCTAAACTACGCTCAACGCCAGCTAATTCGGCTTTTTTTTCGGCATAACTTTGTTTGAGAGAGGCCAGGCGACCTAAAGACTGAGATTGCATTTCTGGAGTTACGGAGGCGAAGCGGTTTTTGAAGTCTGCAAGCTCGTTTTCAGCGACATCGAGCTCTTCGCGGCGTTTCTCAATATGAATCGCCAGAAATGCAGCCGAGTCTTGAATCGACGAACGTTCCGGTGCCAAAAGCTGCTCGATAAAATGGTCGCTGATCGATTCAAGCATCTCTTTCATACCAGCTGGTTTTGGCGCAGAGAGTGAAATTTTAAGAAAGTCTTTACCAGGTTGAACAATCGTTAAGTTATTGGACAGTTTATTGATGACGTAATCTTTTGCCTCTGGCGACATGTCATCGTTGATCAAGTTATGCTCTTTCGCGACGGCAGTAAGAACATGACGACTTTTTAATAAGGTGCTCAGTGCATTCAAGCGTTCTTTGAGCATGGTTGATACCGCTATGTCCTCTAAAAAAGGGTTCATCTTAGCGGTTTCTTGGATCAACATTGATGTGTGGGAAACATAGTTAGTTGGCGCCATTTTTCCGATCATCAAGCCGATAAACGGCAATATGAGGATCGGCACAACAATAACGTAACGTTGACGCCAAGCTGCGTTTAACAGCACGATTAACCTTTGTTTCAAGTCGTTCATAATGACTCCAATAGCGTCGTTAGTTGCGCTGAACGATAGTCCCAGCTGTGATCAGAAATATTCACGCTTGTCGGGTTGATAGTGTGTTGCTCAACTTGCTTTAGTGCCTGTGAAAATTGCGCCGCGTTATCGACGACAGAAATGCATTGTTGGTAGGGCGTCAATGCAGGAAAAGACGTACTGATCACACGACTACCCGCACTGAGGTATTCGAGTAATTTTAATGGGCTGCATGAGGCAATTTGCCCATTATTGATAAAGGGCAGCAAGCTCACATCCCAATGTTGGCTATAACGCGGCAATTGACTGTGTGGTTTTGGCCCCAAATAGTGAACATTTGCTAATGACGGTAAAGGGTTATGGCTGAGCTCTATTGGCCCGATAAAAACAAATTGCCAGTCCGGATTTTCGCGACAGACCGTATCAAGTAACGAGTAATCGAGCCAATTGGATATACTGCCGTAAAAGCCAGCAATTTTATGCCCTTGATGAGGTAGGTCTTGTGCGCGCTTCGCAGGGCGGCTAAACAGTGCAATGTCGACACCATGCGGCAGATAATGCGCTTTCGATTGAGGAAATTTGGTTAGCAACTTAGCACTGGCGGCTAAAATTAAATCAGCCTTAGCGGCCAGCTTTATTTCATGTTGCTGCACCGTTTGATGGTCAACGCCAGCCAGTGATGAAAAGTCATCGCCGCAATAGTAGACAACCGATGACTCACCTAAGTGTCCACATAGGTCGGCGGTGGTTGGCAAAGAGCTCCACAGAATCGGTTGATGCAGTTCAAGACGTTGAATCACGGGTAAAAGCTGCTGACACATCATTATACGTGCGAGTTTCCGTGCAATCCCAGACTGCGGTGCGGGAATGGTTTTGATATTGACGATTGTCATATTTGTCGGGAGTTCGCAGTCAATCCGATAACCACCTTTGCCGCGACCGAGCAGTTTGAGTACCGCGCGCTTAATATCTTGTCGATTCCACTTTGGCTGTCTTAGGCCGATTGAGTTAACCCACAGTACTTTCCTTTGCTTGGCAAGACGAGTGATAAGGTGTTGAGTGCTCGAAGGGAGCCCGCCGAAATCTTCCCCAAATACAATAAGATCACGCATGGTCTGCTCCTTGTTCGAGTTGGCGAATCACACGCGCTGGATTGCCTGCAGCCACCACAAATGCGGGTAAGCTTTTCGTCACGACACTGCCTGTTCCGACGATGGTTCCTTGACCTATGGTGACATTAGGACAAACCGTTACATTGGTTCCGAGCCAAACATCTTGCTCAAGAGTTATCGGGCCAACATCGGTGTCTAAATCGCCATCGCCGGCAGCGCGGCGTTGGGCATCAAGTGAATGGCCAGAATATCCAAACAAGAAAGCGCGGCCAGCAATTCGAACATTATCTTGAATTTCAATTCGGGTTCCTACAGCCAGAGTGCTTTGCCAACCAATGTCAACGTTATTGCCAATAATCAATTGTGGTTGATTTGATTGAGGCCTTGCACTAAATGTTGTATGACCAGAAACACGACAATTGCGACCAAGTTTGATCGTTAACGGCCCAGAAACAAAGGGAACCCCGCCGAATAGATAAAGTCCGCGGCCACATTGTGTGGTGCGGCCTTTAAAGGCTGGGGTATAGATGAAGATGCGTACGAAATTGCTCGCACTTGTCATTACGACACTGTAGCAGGCGTAAACGAGTTGATTAAACCATCTGGGAGTGGGGAAATCGCAAGCTCGGATCGTTTTCAAAATGACAAACAATTTGCGATATGATGAATTGTCGTGGCATTGCAGCCAAACCTTAAAGTGGTTGAGGTGTTGTGCAATCATGGTGCTTTCCTAATAACGTAACGATATTAGGTTGTTTCACTTTATGTGCCATAATATAAAGTCAATAAAATCATAAGCTTAATTTTATACTTGTGCGGTTTTCTCAATTTGAGAATAGTTTTGCGTGATACGAGAAATCGCGATACACAGCGCCGCCAAGATATAAATTGGCCATGTAAATCCTTGGGTTAGAAAGGTGCCAGAGACAATTGTGCCAACAATACCAGCGTAAACCGCTAAGGCCGTTGCCATTAGGTAGGGTGAAGTTTGGTGCTGAATCGATGTTAATAAGAGTAAACTTTCACGGCTAGTTTTGACTAACGAAACGATAATACCAACAAATACCGCCAAGCCTAAAAATCCAGTTTCGGCCAGTACACCAAACCAGGTGCTGTGCACCGCATGATTGAGACCATCCCAATGAGGGCTATAAAAGTAATAGTTAGCATAGAAATTATTCAGTCCGACCCCGGTTAATGGGTTATCAATGGCCATTTTAAACGCAGCTTCCCATGCGTATAAACGTCCCATCGCCGATGCGTCTATCCCTTCTTCGGCTGCGCCGCCCGATTGGCGATCAGAAATACCTGCAACCGCGAACAGCAGCGACAAACCAATAATGGCAATCATAATGAGTAAAGATTTTGAGCGAATTAAACGTAAGCCGAATATGCCAAATACCGCGACAGAGCCGAGCAGCCCACCACGACTTTGAGTCGCTATCACCGCTGACATGGCGAGCACGAGACCAATGGCGCCAAGCAGACGCGAAAAACCAATGCCTTTGGTGGTCGCAAAACTAAGGGCAAACGCGAGTGGGAACATCAATACTAAGGAAAGATCGTTGGGATCGCCAAGCACCGAGCCAAGTTGTCGACCAATCGTCACTCGGCTGCCTTCCACCAAGCCTATGCCTGCTGCCGAATTATACAGAGCGACAATGGCAATCAACGAACCAGCCAAAATGATCAGCGTGGCAATTTTTCTCACTGCGATTTGACTGTCGACTAACCAAGCGATCGCGAGAGTCATGATGATGATTTTCCAGTAGATATTTTTAAAATAAGTAATTGCCAAACCTGGGTTAGAAGAGAGCACGGCGCCAATTACGACCAATAACCAAAATACGGCTAGCCAGGTAAAACTTGGATGCCAGAATGGACTTATTTGACGACTGATCAGGGTGTGCCACATTAATGCAGATAGAGCGCCAAGTGACAATAACAACGGGATTTTAAGCGAATAGAGTGCAGGAATCGCTTCATGAATACGGAAAAATGAAAACAGCACAAACAAACTAACCAGCCAAAAGGTTTGATTAAGTACGAATAGAGCACCAAGCGGTAGAAAACAGATCACCACAATTAACGCAGGATGTGGCATTAGATACCATAGGGCAGCTAACGCGAAACACAGCATGGTCATCAATATGATGGCTTTACTCCGGACGCTGTTTATCATGATGCTTTCCCAGCATAGCATTGAAGTTGGATTATCATCTCGCGGACGACATTGACTTTGAGTATGTCACAACGAATGGCGTACCCAATCAAAATGGCGACTTGTAGTGCAAGCATCAATAAGGATAGCCCAAGATGTGATGCAAGGTGGCTAGTCATAATAAACAAACTAGAAAGTAATAATAAACCAATGATTTTATTAAGGCTGTAGTTCAGCTCAATCGATTTTTGACTGTAATAATAAACCAGAGTGAAACGGGTGATTTGACCGATCAGTAGCGCAATTAAAATAGCGTAAACCCCGTAGGTAAAAGTGACGATACCGACGATCAAAGCAGTCATGGTCGAGGCGAGGTTAATGTATAACAACTGAGGGGTTTGACGTTGATAAAGTAATCCAAAATTTGTCAATTCGACCATCTCTTTAAACAGCATCATGATGATGGTAATAGCGATAAAGGGAATCGCATTGCTATAGGCAGATGGCATTGCAAAAGTTACAAATAGCTGGCTCATCCAACACACAACAACGGAAATAATACACAGCAAGACCATGCCTTGATTGGCAGTATTCGCGACATAATCACGACCACATTTTTCCATTGCTTCGAAACGCTTTGGCATCCACCACATATGAAATGGTTGAATTGCAATACCAACGGCAAGCGAAAATTTCGCCGCGATGGCATATAGGCCAAGTGTCGTAAGGTCGCTCACTGCGGCAATAATCCAGCGTTCAGCGCCACTGAGTCCAAAGGCGACGACACCTGATAGCATAAGTGGTGCTGAATAGGCTAAATAGTGTTTAAGACGTTTACTGCTTAACCAAGTGAATGGGAAGTTTAGGTATCGGTGCAACACCAAAAACTGAGCAAAGGTACAAAAAACATTAACGGCAAAGATCGTGGTGATATCGGGTTGATTGTACAACACGGTGATGAGTAAGATGACTTGGGCTGTCACCGTCAACATGCACAGTTTAAAAAAGAACCTCGCTTGATTGTGCAAACGCAGCCAAGCTAAACCAATCGCAAGTGGCGCTTCAAAACACAACACTAGGGCAATAAGCAGTACTTGGTTTTGTTCAAAAGGGGTGTGAGTCGAAACCACAAGTTGGTAACCACCGAGCAGCGCAATACTAGTGCCTATCGATATCAATAGCGCCGCGCTATACAACCTCGCGGCTTTGGCTTTGCGTAATTTTGGCCATTTGATGGTACCAATGAATCGGTAGAGGTTTTCATGCATGGCAAGGCCAACCACTAAGCTGAGGAAAACAGTAGTAATGCCTAACAGCTCAAGTTGACCAATCTCACTCGGGGTGAGGAAATGTGTCATCAAAGGTAAAGTGAACAGCGACATCCCTTTGACCAAAACAAGGCTCATTGCATAGAGACTGATGTTTTTTAGATTCGATAAGCTCATCATGTCACCTCTATTATGAGTAAATACGCATCGTTTTATTGATTTGTGCATCGTTGAGACAGTGAGTAAATTCAAGGTATTGCGACTCTGCACGATACTGGAGTGCAAGTTGGCGGGCGTTGGCCTGGCAGCACAACATCAACTCCCTGTTATTGATAACGTCGAGTAGTGCATGGGCTAAGCTGCTAGCGTCATTCGGCTGGTATTTAATGCAATCGACATTATGTGTTAGCTGTTGATCCCAATACGCGTCATCTTGTGGGATCACAACACACATACCTGCCGCGAGCGCTTCTAAAATCGAGAGACCAAAAGGCTCATTATGACTGGTTGAAACAAAAATACTCGATTGACTACGTATCTCATCAAGATTACTAGGATCTTCCCACCATTGGGTATACGAGAGGTCGACTGGTGCATGGCTAACTGGTAGGCAGATATCTTTCGGACGAATGTAGCAGATATTCATGAGTAGCGGCTGATATGGCGCACATCTCTTGGCCGCGTCAATAAGTAAATCCAAGCCTTTCCATTTCAATAAAGATGCGGCCCAAAAGCACACTGGCAGTGTGTCTTGACATTTTGATGGCCAGCGAGAGGCAGGAATGCCATTGGTAAACGTTTGATAACTTGAAGCTGATAAATAGTGTTCGGCGACCGCTTCGCTATCATCAATACCGAGCTTGTCCGTTAGATAGGCTTGCAGCGCGAGACGAATACTCGCACGTGCACAAGGCAGATAAAAAACACGATCCGCGTTGGCCAAACAATAGCCGATTGAACGCGATAGCCCAACATTACCGTGAATAAACTGGATAACGTCAATGTTGATGAGTTTTTGTAATCCGTATAGCGCCATATCAATCCCCGGTCCTGATGCACCAATGACTTTTTTTACCTTATGGGATCTGATAATAGCTTTGAGTATCAAGAGCAAAAGATAGGCTTGATTGAGCCAGTAGCCTAAGCCGTGATGTTGACGCATTAGCCAAGCTATAGAAGGCAACTGGACGCATTTAACTTTATGATTACGATAAAAATCTGTCTGTAGCCAGAAGTCAGGTTCGATGGTAAGAACGAGGAAATGAGTGTCACTGACTGGCACACAATTAAGAGCATCACTAGTGGCAATTTTTGAGCCGCCTTTGAATGGGATCGGGTCAAAAATGAGAGTTGTTGATGTGTTAGCCATGTTGGCCCCCTAGCGGCAGGCGCTGTGAAAGAAACGTTCTGACTGGTGCAAAGGTTGATATTAAAGAACGCGTTTCAGAAGGTTGTGTGACAAGTTTTTGGTAGAGGTGCTCAATTTTTTGGCAGCTAACGGACACATCGTGATATGACTTAATATGCTGATAGGCGTTACGGGCGTATTTGTCACAAAGAGCGCGGTTGTTAATTAAGATCCGCATCGACTTCGCTAACGGAGCAGCCCCTTTATTTGGGTATAGAATACCAGTCTCGCCATGCTGGATGAACTCGGGTATCCCACCTTCAAATGGTGCGATAATAGGTAGTTTGGCTAAAGCCGCTTCGGCTAAAACTAACCCAAACGCTTCACTGCGTGCAGCACTGACGAAACCATCACAACCTTTAAGCCAACCAATAACATTACTTTGTTCTCCAGTAAAATAGACACGATCTGCAAGATAAAGGTATTCAGATTGGCGCATAAGTTTTTGTTTCAAAGGTCCATCGCCAATGATAACCAAGCTCACATTAGGGTATTCAAAAGCTACATGACGAAGTGCAGTAAGAATTCGGTCGACTCCTTTACGGTGAATAAGCGAACCTACCGTGGCGAAAACGAAATCTTGCTGAGGAATACCGAGCGTTTGTTTAACGTTGACGCACTGTTGCTGTTCAAGTCGAACCGTATCAATGCCATTATGAATCACCGACAATTTACTTTTTGGGTAGCCGTCTGAAAGTAGTGTTTTAGCCACATGGTGACTGACCGCAATAATGTGTGGTGACAAGTGGATGCCAAGTGTGAGCCGATCACGAGCCGGGTAGGGACAGTGCAGTTGTGTTACGCAGGGCACACCGCACCATTTGGCTGCCGCTAACATCCATTGACACGGCGCTGCACTATTAATGTGTATTAGATCAATGCGGTTTTGCTTGATGAGCGCCTTACCGTAGTTGACGAGTGTTTTCCATCCTTGGATATCAAGTCTTGGTGCCCGCCAACCAAGTAACAGTGGGAAGTTATCTAATCGGTTGGCAACACCCAACTCATCAAGCTGCGAGGTCAACTCTTGATTATTAGTCCAAACGAAAGGACGGTATTGGTGACGAGATACATATTGCACCAAGTCGAGCAGGCATTTTTCACTGCCTCGGATCCAGTCGTCGCCATAATGTACAAATAAAATACGTTTACTCATTGCTCGCCTCTCAGTTTGCCACTCGATTGAGCTGTGGTTAGTTGTGGTAGATAAGGCAAGCGCAATGCCAATAATGACATCGGTTTAAGCTACTGAATTTTAGTGTTATTTTTTATTTTAGAAATGGTGTGTAGTCACTTTCTCAATATGACAATCACATTGCGATGGCTAACAAGAGTAGAGTTGGCGTATTTGTGGTATCACCGCTTGGGGAGAATAGTGATGATTGACGGTAGTGATGGCATTGTCTTTAAGCGATTGTCGTTCGGTCGGAGTAAGGCTTAAGTACTGGTGGATTGATTGCTGTAATTGGGCCATTGAAGACACAATATACCCATTGCGACGATGTTCAATCAATTGACTCATGTTACCGACATCTAAGCTGATCACGACGATGCCACGACTCATTGCCTCTAATGCGGTCATTGGCAATCCTTCAAATCTTGAACAGATGATTAATAGACCGATAGACGGCCATATACTATCCATATGACTTTGATGGCCGTGAAAGCAAACATTATTGACACAACAAGCTTGAAGTTCGTTCTCCATTGGGCCAGACCCGTAAACATCAAAGCTTAACGCAGGGTTAAGCTGTGCTAACTCAATGAAGCGATCGGGGGCTTTTTCATAGCTAAGTCGCCCAACGAAAGCAATTTGTTCGCCATCAGCGGGTTGAGTTGAGTCAACACTGACAAAGTTGTTAAATACAACCGCCTTAGCTTTGACCTTGGCAGCAACTTTGTTACTGACCGCGATGGAATGACAAGAGATAAAGGCACTGTAACGGTCGAAGAGATCATATAGCCACACTTTGCCAGTTGGCGTTTCACCTGCATGATAAGTGCTGATTTGAGCGACACTGGTCAATAGCCGCATTGCTTTACCAATCAAACTGGCTTTGTAACCATGGCAATGGATAACCGTGGGGGGCTGCTGCCTGATGCGGCTAAGGAGCGTGTGAAAATAGTGGCCTTCAGTGTCAAGAAACTCAACTTGGATCTTAGCATCGCTAAGCTTATCAGCGACTAAACTTTGTTGTTGGTAGCGACGCAATAATAATACTTTGACTGACACATTGGCTTGCTTGAGCCCGTGGGCCAGTTCAACGACGTGGGTCTCTATACCACCAAAAGTGAGGCTATCAATCAACAGCCAAACTTCATCACACCAGTTGTTGCTCATCTTCCGCTTCCCAGGCTTGTTTCTTACGATAAACGGTCGAAGGACTCAATTCGAGCAAAACGGCGGCATTAAGTACATTGCCATCGCAATAATCTATAGCTTGTTGAATCGTTTCGCGCTCTATCTGCCACATTGGTCTAATTTCAGCAGGCTTAGCGTTCTCTGCAAGGGCAACGTTATTTGAAATGTTGTTTGAGATATTGTGCCCACTTTGCGCTGAAGCTGAAGTAGGTTGGTGCGAAACACTCTCAACTTCACGCGTGACCTGTTGCGGATGCTTGGCCCGCTTGGAGTAGGTCACTTGCTCTGGCATGTGTTGCAGACGCAGGGAGTTATCATCATTGAGTACCACAATATTACGAATAATATTTTGTAATTGTCTGACGTTACCCGGCCATGCGTAACGTTTTAGCGCAGGTTCTGCATCGCGATTAATGACATTGAATTTTTTGCCATCTTCTTTGGCGTAAAGTTTAACGAAATGGGTCGCCAGCGTAATGATGTCGTTGCCACGTTCGCGAAGGGCAGGCATTTCAATCGGTACCACATGCACGCGATAGTAGAGATCTTCACGGAAACGGCCCTCTTCAACTTCAACTAGAGGATTGCGGTTGGTGGCGCAGATAATTCGTACATCCACTTTGCTTTCTCTGCTCGCCCCAAGAGGGGTAAAGGTGCCTGTTTGGAGAAAACGCAGCAGTTTTTTCTGCATCTCAAGTTCCATTTCACACAATTCATCAAGGAAAAGAGTGCCACCATGGGCCATTGATGCCGCGCCTTTACGATCGCTTGTTGCACCAGTGAATGCCCCTTTAACATGACCAAAAATCTCACTTTCCATCAAATCCTTGGGGATTGCGCCGCAGTTGATGGCGATAAAGGGCTTATCGCTGCGTTTGCTTTCTTTGTGGATAGCTTCGGCGCACACTTCCTTACCTGTACCGCTTTCGCCGACAATAAAAACACTGGCTGAAGTGGGCGCAACCGCATCAATGATTTTGTATACTCCTTGCATTGGTAAGCTTGAGCCGATAAAACCGTGGAATCGATTACGATCAAACTTACTTTCAATGCTTTCGACAAGACTTTCAAGTTTGCACTGCTGTAGATGGAGGGTTATTGAGGTTTTTAATCGATCGGCATTGATGGGCTTTTCAAGAAAGTCTTTGGCTCCTTTTTGTACCAAGTTAACCGCCAAATTGACAGAGCCATGCGCCGTCGCGATCACGACCGAAGTGGGGACTTGATTCTCGTTGATCCAATCGAGGATCTCCTCGCCATCCATGTCGGGCAGTTTTAAGTCGAGAATCACTAACTGTGGGATATTTCTTTCAATAAATGCGATCGCTTCTCGACCCGTTTCGACATGAAACAGATCGTATGGTTCGTCTTTAACATACTGCTTGTACAAAATGGCTAGTGAAGTTGAGTCTTCAATGAGTAGTACTTTTGCTTTCATCGCCAACGTCCTTGGTTTTTATCTTTAAAGTTCAGGTGACTCGCTAAATCCTTGCTGCTTACGCTGCTCTAGGGCTTGCAAAGAGCGCATCGCGGTCAACTCTAATTCTGTTTTCAACTGGTAAGCTTCTTTTTCTCGACCTTCTAGACACAAGTGTTCGATTTTACGTGAAAGTATCGATAGGGCGCGGTTGCCGAGCGCGAGTGAAGAACTGCCCAAAGTATGAGCCTCGAACTCGAGTACATTTTTATCTTCATTTGTCATCGCCACGGCGATCTTTGCCAATCGTTGTTGTGACTCTTCTAAGTAATGTTCAATCAGCATCGGCATGATGTCAGCACTAGTGTCTTCAATCATCTGCTGGAGGATGGTTTCATCAACTAAATCCACATTAATACCTTTCTCATTGGCAACATCTTGTTTGTCTACGGATAATCTGTAGGCTATGGCTTGCCTGTTGTTCGGTGACGATGGCTCAAATATCGTGTTTGAAGTCTCATTTAAGAATAGATTAATTTTTTCAATTAGTTGTGACAATCTCAACGGTTTTGACAGGTAGTCGTTCATTCCTGATGCAATGAATTTCTCTTTGTCACCCGCTAGAGAATGGGCGGTTAGCGCGATGATAGGTAGGTTGGCACTCGACGGATCATTTAGCGCTCTAATCATTTCGGTGGCTTTCATTCCATCCATTTTTGGCATTGAGATATCCATAAAAACCAAGTCATATTGATAGTTTTGTATCATCTCGACGGCTTCTAAACCGTTTTGAGCCATGTCGATCTGCAGACCAACACGCTTAAACATCTCTTGAATGACTAACTGGTTGGCGCGGTTATCCTCTGCGACCAGTATTCTGGCGTTAGGGCAGAGCAATTCGTGGTTGGCATCGGATTCGATTATGGTGTCGTGTTGGTCATCACAGACCTTAAGTTGGATTGTAAACGTAAACGTACTACCGACCTCAGGCACACTAACCACTCTGACTTCACCATCCATTAAGTGGCAAAGTCTGCGGCAGATTGCAAGCCCCAATCCAGAGCCTTCCTTGCTGCGAGAGTAGGTCTGATCAACCATAGTAAACTCATCAAACAAGTAGTCTAGTGCGTTTTTTTCGATGCCGATCCCAGTGTCTTGAATATCAAATTGAAGCTTTACCTTTTCGCCAGACAACGCTTCACTGGCTATTTTGACAGTGACGCTGCCTTGTTGAGTAAATTTGAAAGCATTACCAAGCAGGTTAAGTAAAATTTGTTTGATACGATTGTGGTCGCCTCTGACCTTGGTCGGTATATCGCCTTGGAAATAACAATGAAAAACCAAATCTTGACTCGCGGCGGTCGGAGAAAATGAGTCAACGACACTTTCAACGCAATGACGAAAATCGAACGGTTTATCTTCTAAAATCAGTGTATTAGATTCCATACGAGTAAAGTCGAGAATGTCATTGATTACTGAAAGTAAAAAGTGGCCCGACTCCGTCGCGGTTGAAACCATTTTACGCTGTTCTGCAGTGAGGTTGGTTTCCTCGAGAATATTGAGGATGCCAAGTACGCCATTCATTGGGGTACGTATCTCATGTGACATTGAAGCGAGGAAACGACTTTTTGAGTCGTTAGCTTGTTCAGCACCTTGACGTGCTTGAGTGAGGTGCTGGTGATCTTTGGCTAATTTAGCGGACATTTCGTTAAACGCTTTCGATACCTGACCTAACTCGTCTGTGGGATGTTGTTCGAGCTGATAACCGGGGCCATGAGTGCCTAAATTGTTTACTGCTGTCGTTAAACGAGTCAGGTGACGCGTTAAATACGTTCCCAGAGTAAAAGACGCTAAAGCGACTAAGAAAACTTCAACAGCGGCAAGGCCGACAATGGCTTGTTGAGCTTCAGCCAACATCTGCTTGATAGGCGAGGTTGCAAAACCAATATCGACATAACCAAATACCTGCTCATCACTAACAATCTCGGTTCGTAAGTCAAACACACCATCGTTAACGGATGCCAAACTTGTGTCAGTGATGAACGCTCTACTGAGTAAACTTTCGTCACCTGCAACCGCAACATCCTGACCATCATGAGAGACGCGAACATATGCCACATCTTCAATGGCCATTAAGGTGTTTACTAAGTCATTGAGCGTGACGAGATCGGTTGAATTGAGCGCATCTTTGGCTGCGTGCGCAAACATCATGGCACTGGATTGGGCACGTTGCAGTAGCTGCTTCTCGTTCGAGTCAGCAAGAAATTGCATCGCGCTAAACACTAATGTGATCAGAACGACAATCTCAATCAGTGCAATGCTGAGTATCGTCTTAAAGCGAAGTGTCATCACAACTCCTAGGCTGACTGAGCTAAAAATTCATTGGTCAGGATTTTTTGGGCCCATTTCTTACGCCAGTTTAGGGGAATAAAACGCAAACGGTTAAGCTCACGTACCATTTCTTCAGCTAAGGTTGCTTGCTGTTGTAAATTTAGCACCGAACCTAATAGTGAGATGGTGTTGCTCTCGAGCATCTGAGTCGCTTTATGCAGTTGTCCTGAAGAGGTTTTACCGCCCATGACGACCAAAGCGGTTTGATCGCAGGCGCTTGCGACGACTTGCGCAGGTATGTTGCTGCGATTGATTTGCAATATCGGTGAGGTATCGCAAAGAATGCGGTCAAACTCATTTAGCCAACCAGACATCACTTTAGTTAATTGGCTGGGATCTTTGTAGGCCAACAGAGCAGACTGATTGCTCGGTACGGTTAATCCAGTAAATAACTGATGGGTTGAGGAGTGCTCAATTAAGTGACCAACTTGATTATGTTGATTCGGTGTAATGTCAACGGCTTCAAACGCGGGGTGGAATGTATTTAAGTCAACCACCAAGGTTTTGTGGCCTGCCAACATGTAACGCTCGGCCAACGCTGATACTACTGAAGTGACGCCGTCAGCAGATTGACAAGCCGTAATACAGAGTGAGCGACACTGCTTCATCTCGGCGGCAAGATAAATTTGTTCAATTTCGGTATGCGTTGCAGGAATCGTCATTACAGCGCTCCTATTAATACGATGGTGGTGGTGAGGCGCAAGATATCCTCGAGACCAACACGGGCTTTTTCCATGAAACTGTCATTACGGTCAGGAACATAGATGGTGTCACCGGCGCGAAGTACAGGCAGTTGGTAGATGTTAGCGGTTTTACTGAAAGAGACTAAGTCGAAGGTACGTGCCTGCCCTTGGCAGCATGACATGTTGACGATGGATATTTTCTCTAAATAGGCACGTTCAGAGGGGCCGCCGGCTTCGGCGAGTATATCTAATACCGTCATGTTGTCATCAAAGACATAGCGACCTGGGCTATTGACCGCACCAAGCACGCGCACCGTGGACTCTTTAGAACGGTCTAACCAAATCTTATCTTTTTCTGGGATGTAAATCGTATCACCCATAGTGACTTTAGGAAGTAAACGCTCATCACCCGTTTCAAAATAGAGGGATAAGTTAAGTTTACTGACCTTTGCGTACTTTTTGTCTCGATGAGTGATGCGAATGTTGTGTATATCAGCATCTTTGGTTGGTCCATCTGCGGCAGATAGAATGTCGAGAAAGTGCATATCTTTGGTAAAGCGGTAGCGACCTGGGGCGTTGATTTGACCGAAGACATAGATAGAAGCATCGGAACTCTGGCGTACCCATTGTGATTTGTTGTCAGAAGGATCTTGTGGCAGATCGTGGACGCGAACAATAGCACCAGCCGTTACAGGCGGTAAGTCGGCCGATGGGGCACCAGCAAGAATAAAGGCATCTAAGTCAAAAAGATGTAACTTATTCCCTGTGCTTACAACCTCGATTTTTGATGTGTCGGCTCGTAATGTTGGGCCTCCAACATGGGACAGTAAGTCCATCAAGTCCATTTCATCTGACCATTCCACTCGACCAGGGCGCACGACTTCGCCAATCACACTTACGGCGCGATCAGGTGAAATTTTGAGCCATGATTTTTCGTTCATATCGGTTTTTTCTGGAACAAAAATAGCGTCACCAGCGTCGATATTTGGCGTTTTTTGTTTGGTTAACCCTTCGGTGAACGCGGTAAGATCGAATTTCACGACGTTACCGTTAGCCTTGATAATGCGTATTTGGCGTGATTCTGCGTAGCGTGTTGGGCCGCCAGCGTTGGCCAATATATCCATAAATGAGGCGTTCTTTTTGCCTTCATAGGCGCCAGGCTGAGCGACTTCACCCATGATGTAGACCACATTGGCACCCGCTTTTATTTCATCTTCTTGTTTAGGCACAAAAATGGTTGTGCCAGGGGTTAAAGTCGGAAGGAGTGATATATCGCCACTGTCGAGATAGGTTTTAAGGTTGAATAGCTTAGGACTATTGTCCGAGATGACACGAATTTGCTCGACAGAGGCGTAACGAGTGACGCCGCCAGCTCGCATAATGATATCGACTAAATCAGATTTAGCTTGATAGCTAAACGAACCTGGGGCGTTGACTTCACCAAAGACTTTAATCGCAGTACGTCCATCGGCACTGTCTCCTGAATCGGCGAGTTTACTTGCGTCGAACTCTTGCTCTATGTTGCCGACTAAAGGCGAAGCAGGGACGAAAACAGTATCAAGCGATCGTAGTGGCGGTAATAACGATTCGTCGCCAGTATCAAGAAAAGCTTTGTAATTGAAGTTGAGTTTGTCTTTTCCTCGTTTGATAAAAAGATTATTGAGCTGGGCGCCAGAGCGTAACCCTCCTGCGGCATGTATGGCCATTTGAATATCGGCGCTTTTGGCTAAAGTATATTCTCCGGGTGAATTTACATAGCCTTGTATCGAAACCAAGATCTGCTGTTGAGCGATGTAAACAGACGCTGAGGATAAGTCACGATAGACTTTTTCTAATGATTCTTTGACGGCATGTTCAAGCTGAACCTCGCTATAGCCCGCGACATATAAGGCGCCAACTTCTGGGAGGGTGATTCGGCCCCGTTTATCAACTTGAAAACCTTTATTTAAAGTCGATTCACCGGGCAAGTTCACCTGTATAAGATCGCCAATTTGCACCCGTTCCACTTCAGTTTGTGCGTAAGTAACCATACAGAACAGCCACAGCGCTAAGCATAAGCTAATCCTTTTCATAGTAGCCCCCTTGTTGGCTAGCCTTGGTCTTTTCTTGGCTATCAAGTACTTCGATACTGACACGGCGGTTAGTTAAATGAGTTGCGGCAGACTCTCCTTGATATAGTGGTAGGTCACTACCAACAGATAAAGTATTAATACGATCCGGCGCAAGGCCAAAGATGGTTAAGTAGCGTTTGACTTGCTGGGCTCTGCCCATCGCCAACTCAATATTACTTTGTGGATCACCGCTTGAATCGGCGTGTCCGGTGACGGATAGAGTGAGCGTTGGATTTTGTTCTAGGACATTGGCCGCACGTGCCAAATGTCCCATGTATTTAGGGTTTACTTCTGTTGAGTTTAAAGCAAATTGATTGTCGATATTCAACAAGTCATAGAGCCTTTCTATCACGGCTAATCGTTGTTGGAAGGCATTTTCGTCAACAGGAGCCACGCATCGTGATTGCGAAGTCACGTAATCAAGCTGTAACTCAAGTTCATTGAGCCTGTTGCGTTGAATGACTAGATCATTGGCCGCATCAAGCAAAAGACCACCCTCAAGCTCACGTGCAATACGATTTTGTTTTTCTAACGCTTGGACTACGGCTGCGGGGAAGCACCATCGCGCGCCCTCACGAATGAGCGAGTCGAGATGAAGCTTAGCCAATTGCCAATCAAATCTTAAACCATGCTCAGGGCCAAGAGGTTCATCGGGCATGATAGGAGTAAAACTTGATTGAATATAGGATTCAGCTAAGCCACCACGCCCTTGCTCAGGATAACTAGAGCATCCGCTAATCACGGTGATCAAGACTATCTGAGCAAAGAGTAATAGAGTTAATTTCATGCCAACGTCCTTTATTAATATTATTATTTTTAAAAAGTTTGCGAGTTA
The DNA here is from genome assembly GCF_042940635.1 of Vibrio sp. NH-UV-68. Classification (NCBI taxonomy): domain Bacteria; kingdom Pseudomonadati; phylum Pseudomonadota; class Gammaproteobacteria; order Vibrionales; family Vibrionaceae; genus Vibrio; species Vibrio sp. NH-UV-68. The sequence continues at coordinate 1,478,486 of NZ_CP134975.1, read as the reverse complement.
ACCGGAATCGCTTGATTGATACGAAGGAGGTTCATAATCTCAAGTGGTTGACCTGACGCGTTCTCAATACGCATACTCCGCTGACGTTCAACCAAACGTTTATATAAATAAACGATAGCACCCACACCAGAAGAATCGAGGAATTGGACCTGACTAAAGTCAATTTCAATATCTTGCACAGACTCTTGTGCGATCAGCTCATCGATATGAGGCTGAGCAAATCGACTGCCATCCGCATCTAAATTGCCATTAATGAATAAAGTGATGTTAGTGTCGCTTGCTTGTACTTTACGTAGTTCCATGAGATTGCTCCTTTTGCTGTTCTATAGCAGAGAGCATGGAATGTGCCAAAATTATAGTTATTACAATTCAATGGCTTAGTTAATGCCCTTGTTGTTTTCTCAATTTGACACATTCGCTTTCTCAAATTGAAACAAGAATTCTGGTGATCTTGACGTATTCACGCGAGCGCAACGGTCATGCAATGAAATCGGCTTGTAAGATGATGATGAAAGACATCAAGTTAAACGAGGTTTTACGATTGTTTGACTAGAGAATACAACACAGTCATGAATAACTAGGGGCATTATTGGCTTATTGGGACAACAAGCGATGCAAATGCGCCTGACTTGTATTGCGCTGGCGATCACGGCCTTCAGCGCGCAGTCAAACACTGAAAATATTTATCCGTTGCAGAAGATCAACGTCACTCTTGCCAACGAATACTCGACGGCGGCGGTACTTTCTCACTATTGGGTGAGTGAAAAACTTGATGGTATCAGGGCGATTTGGGATGGAAGCATCCTAAAAACTCGCGGAGGTAAAGAGATTTATGCACCTAGTTGGTTTACCGCAGCCTTACCTAGTTTCCCTGTAGAAGGGGAGTTGTGGGCAGGAAGGGGTAAATTTACTCAAGTTCATACTACGGTATTGGACCACAACCCGAGTGAGGCTGCGTGGCAAACGATACGCTTAATGTTATTTGATTTACCCAATAGCATTGGCAGTTATCAACAACGTTATGCAAAACTGAGTCAGTTCATTGAGAACAATTCAAATCCGCACATTGATGTCATAGAGCAAAATGCCATTACTACGGAGTCTGAGTTATTGGAAAAACTTGCTTCAGTAACGGCAGAGGGAGGAGAAGGGTTAATGCTGCGCCACATCGAGAATGCGTATCAAGGTGGACGTAGTGATGATCTTTTGAAGTTAAAGCAATATCAAGATGCAGAAGCGATCGTGGTGGGCTACAAGACAGGAACAGGCAAGTACAAAAATCAAGTCGGCTCATTGTTAGTTAAGATCGCATCTGGACTCGAATTTTATATCGGCAGTGGGCTTTCTGATGCACAAAGGCAATCACCACCGCCGCTTGGCTCTTCCATCACATTTCGCTATAACGGCCTAACGAGCAACGGGATTCCAAGATTTGCCCGTTACATTCGTCAACGTAATAGCATTGAAAATTAAAAAAAGGCCAGACAACTGGCTTTTTTCTTATTTACTGGCTATAGCGAGTTGTTGATCATCGCTTTGGGTATGCAGCCATTTCAAACGCAAACCCAATAGTAAAGCGGCTGAGGATAAACCAATAATAAATCCAATCCAAAAACCATGCGCACCCATAGGTTCGACGATCCAGTCTGTCATGGCTAATACATAGCCAAGCGGTAAGCCTAAAACCCAATAAGCGACAAAGGTACGGTTAAAGATAGCAGCCATGTCTTTATAACCGCGCAGAGCACCAGCAGCGACAACTTGAATCGCGTCGGTCACTTGATATACCGCAGCAAGAACGAGCAGTTGCATTGCCAGTTCGATAACCGCGCGGTTGTCAGTATAAAGCAGTGATACTTGTTCGCGGAATAACAAGGTCAATAGTGCCGTGAAAAGAGACAAGCCGACCGCAACAAAGAGACCAACACGTGAGGCAACCGTTGCACCATGCACATTTGACTCACCCAATCGATGACCAACCCGAATGCTGGTCGCTGCGCCAATACTCATTGGCAGCATAAACACCATAGTTGAGAAATTGATCGCCACTTGGTGTGATGCAACAACCAGTGGACCTAATGGAGCCACTAACAGGGAAACAACCGCAAACAGAGTAACTTCGAAAAACAGCGCTGCTGCCACAGGAAAGCCGAGCTTGAACAGACGGATTTGCGCTTTCAATTCTGGCTTATATAGCTGTTGAAATACGTTCACTTTTTCTAAGCGTGGAGAGGTCAATACATAGAACAATAGCAGGGCGAACATAATCCAATAAACAATCGCGGTTGCAACGCCACAACCGACACCGCCTAGCTCGGGCGCGCCAAACTTACCATAGACAAACATCCAGTTAAGAGGAATGTTGAGGAGCAGACCGATAAAGCCAATGATCATGGCTGGCTTGGTCAATGACATACCGTCGGTAAGGCTTCGTAGAGTTTGGAATAGCAAAAATGCTGGAACCGCATAGATTACCGCATCCATATAACCGATGGTCTTAGCGCCCATTAGAGCCTCTACATCCATTAGGTTAAGAATATTCTCTGTTTGCATTAAAACCAGACAAGTTGGCACAGAAAGAAACAGTGCCATCGCAATACCTTGCTGAATTTCAAACGGGACTTTTTGTTGTCTACCCGCACCATTGAGCTGTGCCACCACAGGGACCAAAGCCATTAGCATGCCAATCCCAAACAAAATCGTAGGCAACCAAATACTGGATGCAATAGAGACAGCGGCCATATCAGTAGCACTGACGCCACCGGCCATCACAGTATCGACAAAACTCATACCAGTTTGAGCCACTGACGCAATTAATACTGGAGTGGCGAGTTTTATCAGTTGATTTGCTTCGTGTTTATAATGTTGCAAGTAGATAACTCCAGCTACAAGGGAAACTAAAGCGCTTTGAACGAGCGGTTAGTAAGAAGAAAGATGTTGTGTCGGATAATAAAGAAATGTCACACTAAACACCATTAAAAACTGATGGAAAAAAGAGAATGTTCACTGGCATAGTGCAAGGTATGGCTGAAGTGGTCGCCATCGATAAAAAAGAGAAATTTCAAACGCATACACTTTATATAAGTGATGAAATGAAACAAGGCCTAATGATTGGCGCTTCAGTCGCTCACAACGGGTGTTGCTTAACCGTGACACAGATTAATGGTAATCACGTCGACTTTGATTTGATGCAAGCGACCCTCGAACTGACTAACCTTGGCGGTATTAACGTCGGTGATAACATCAATATCGAGCGCGCCGCCAAGTTTGGTGATGAAATTGGTGGTCATTCGATGTCGGGTCATATTTCGCTGATGGGTGAGATTACACAAATCATCGATACACCCAATAACCGCACAATTTGGTTTGAGATACCGCAACAAATGATCAAATACGTGTTAGTCAAAGGCTATATTGGCTTGGATGGTTGTTCGTTAACGATTGGTGAGGTTAAAGACAATCAGTTTTGTGTCCATCTTATTCCTGAAACCTTAACCCGGACATTGTTCAAAGAGCGCAAAGTCGGTGATAAGGTCAACGTTGAGTTCGATCCGCAAACCCAAGCGATTGTGGATACGGTTGAGCGCGTTTTAGAGAGCCGCGCTCACGAATCGACCTTCAAGATTGATTAAAATATCTGTTCGTCATCAGCATCGATAACTAATTCGATGGTATCTCTTTGTTCGTCAACACTCATACTCAAGTGAATGGCATGACAGCAAGCTGGGCAGTCATCATAAAAGTTTTGGCTGCCATTGGATGCATCTAGTGTGATGCCAATTGAATGGCCACAGTGAGGGCATGACACCATTTTCTCTGTGTAGTTTTTCATAATTCTGTCCTCTACATCTTTACCAATTACGTCAAGTCCAATAACTAGATTGGCTTGTCATAATAATAGTAAGGCTAAAAGTTTGTGTTAGACATGAATTAAGTATAAACCTTGATTAAGGTAAGGAAATGGCGACTTACCTTAATCAAGCGTCACCTTTACGACTAAAATTAGTTGACACGTTCAATGTAACAAAATGTAAACCACTGTTAGCTAAGGAAATATTTAACATTAAAAGCAAAGTATTCGCTTAATCATTTGGTCGGCTTTCTCTAGGTAATGTCCACCAAACTGATTGTAATGATTGAGCAAATGATAGAGATTATAGATGTCTTTACGCTCAGCGTAGGTAATATCGAGTGGAAAAACGCTTTCATAACCTTGATAAAACTCGGGCTGAAATCCTTCAAATAGCTCTGTCATGGCTAGATCGCATTCTCGATCCCCCCAGTAACAAGCTGGATCATAGCAAATCGGGCCAACGACAGAGTTAGCGACATTACCGTGCCATAAATCACCATGCAACAGAGATGGTTTGGGCTGGTGGCTAGCTAACTTTTCATGGATCAATTGGGTAAATTCATTGATATCGACAAGATTGATGCCTTTTTCCCGCATTAATTGTAATTGCCAACCAATTCGTTGCTCGGCGAAGAAACGAGACCACTTTTTGTCCCACTTATTCGGTTGGAGTGTCGACCCAATGTAGTTGTCTTGATCAAAACCATACTCTTTCTGTTCACTCCACATATGTAAACGGGCCAGTTGTTGACCAAATGCGTAGCTATTTTTATTATCGTCCAGTGGCTTAGTGGGCAAGAAATTGAGAATAATAAAAGCGTGTTGTTTAGACGTGCCCGTCATAATCAGTTCAGGAACAAACACCGTGTTACTTTCACGTAGAATACGGATGTTCTCTGCTTCGATTTCAAATTTGTTGATAAAGTCACGCTGGTTTACTTTAACGAAATAGCGCTGTTGACCATCCGAGATCATATAGCAATCGCTAATATCACCACCGTTGACTTTCTCTTTTTCGTTGATCTGGAAAGTGAACAGCAGAGTGTCAGAGAGCTGTTTTGCAATAGCTTGCCACATAATTCATTCCATCATTGGATTACAATATTGTTAGTTTAGATGATCGTAGAGCAAGATAATGGCTACTAGTGCAAAAAATTCAATCGTTTAACTGAAACAAAACGTTATACATTTAAAGTGTGACTTGGGTCGCTGGTTATTGGCCAAAATGCTCTATTATTCGAATCAGATTGATAAATTTTTGCCAATTTCAAACTTTTGATTGGAAGTTGTGTTAGCTTTTGTAAGTGGAAGTTGACTCAAATTGTCGAATAAATCAGCAACCATAACTGGTTAGGTTGTGTAACGTCCTTGATATGTCTTAGTATTAAAGGTGTAACTCTACGTATGTATTGAATGGAGATAAACTGTGGTTGTTGAAACCGATGGTTACCTAGCTCTTATTGAGCACTTAGCTTTTAACTTAGATGTATTTGCTCGTGAAGATAGTGATACAGGGACAGAGAGCGTTGAAGATGTTGTGACTGACATGGTTGCGAGTAACATCATGGCCATTTTTGAGCAAAATCCAGAACTTCATTCAAGTGTTCGTTTTCAATTATTAAAAGAAGCGGATTCAGTAGTAGAAGATCTTGGCGAAGTGCTGGCTGGGGTTTGGGGTAAACCTGCTACCAATGAGCAGATACTGTTTTTGGATGAATATATTGCGCTCGTAAAAAACTTATTCGACTCTGCCGTCGCGACATACGATTAGTTGATATACGACCAGCCTTAGTGGGGTTCAAACGAGAAACTGACTCGCCTAATGTGCCAGTATTTAGACGCCCAGTAAGGGTTGTCTAACCTAGAAATAATGACCCCCTTAGAGGTTGACGCGTGCATAAATTGCTTATTGCCAATATACACGCCAACATGCCGCACTTTGGGCGAGGTTTTAAAAAAGACCAAGTCGCCTACGCTTGCCTGTTGATATGAGATCTCGCGTCCGATCTTGACTTGTTCTAGGGTTGTTCTTGGTATTTGATAACCCATTGCCTGTTGATAGGCTGTTTGCACAAACGCCGAACAATCCACGCCATTGAGTGAGCTGCCACCCAATCGGTATGGAACACCCTGCCAAACGTTATATACCTCCATCAACGAGCGCTTCAATTGCTTCTCTTCACTAGATAAGGGCATTACGTGTTGCTGAGTGAACTCAACATTCGGTTGAGAACTACATCCGATTAACGCTGAACATAACAGCAAAGCTTTGAACTGACTCGCACAAGATAACCACTGACTCATTAATCCCTTCCATGAAATCTAAACGTAATAAACGCCCCATACCATGCCTGCAGTGAATCTAAGCTGTAGGAAAACCATTTCGTATGAACACGTTGAATAAAGGCCGATTTAAACTGTCATTGATTCAAACCATCAGTACAGTATTTATTACTATTACCTTACTGGTTGTTCTACTCTCTGCGACCAGTATTAAAGGTCTAGAGCGTATCGGTCAACAATTTTCCGATTTGTCACAGCGCGCACTGCCTCTTGCCATGACCAACGCTAGTCTGACACAAACTATATTAGAGCAAGTCAAACAGTTAAGTTATGCAACGCAAACTCGCGGAAAACCAGCACTCAATGTGATATCAACTCAGATCGAACGTTTAAAACAAGATACAGACTCATTGATCCAACAAGTGCGTTTGATTGCCAGTGATTACGATACGGCGATCGATAACCAACAAATAGACACCTTGTTTACCCGGATCACTGAGCTTAATCAATTCAGTGCGACTGTGATGAAAACACAAGGCGATTTGCTGCAACGCCAAGCCGATATCAATCAGGAGTTGGATGGGTTTCGATATGGCCTAGGTTCTATCGGTCCAGAAATGAGCCGAATTAGTTCGTTTTTAAGTGGGGACAACCCAGAATCAGCGGATGCGGCCAACCGTTTTATCGCTAATGTTAGTTCGATGGAAAGCGCTTTTGTTGAACTAATGATGCAGACCGATTTAACCAACGCACAGCAAGAATACCGTGAAATGAAAAATCGTTTGGCAGGGGTGAGTTTGGCTTACGATGATTTTAAGCAATGGCACCCCGACGTGGTTGATTTTGCAAGTTTAACGGCGGGTTATCAAATGGTTGAAGAGGGCTTTAAGCCTTTGGGAATCGTTGATCAAATTCTTAATAAGCTTGAATTGGCCAACCAACAGATGAATGAGGTTGAACAGGTCACGATGCTTGCCAGCCAAACCATCAAACAATTAAATCACATCTCTTATCAAGCACAATCTCTGATTAATACCAGTCAACATGTGGTGGGCTCAACCATGGATTTGGTCAAGTCGATTTTATTGGTCAGTGGCGCTGTGTTGGTGTTTGCGGTTGTATTGACTTGGTTGTTACTGCGTCGTTGGATTCATCGAGGCTTAGTGAATATTTTGTCCAACCTTAATCACATGACGCAACACGATTTGACGGCGACAGTCGAATTGATTGGCCCATTAGAGATGAAAGAGGTCGCCGTAAAACTCAATCAAGTGATCACGTCGACGAAAGAATCGATCAGTACAGTAACGAGAAACTGCGAAACGTTATATCAAACGGCTGAAATCAGCCATGGTGCTGCTGAGCAATCTAACCAAAGTCTTACCGAGCAAAACGAATCTTTGGCGAGCATGGTGACGACAATCAATCAACTCGAAGCATCGATAAAAGAGATTGCATTAATCACTAACGAATCTTATCAAGAGTCGACTACTGCCAGCGAACACTCTGCTAGCGGAGTATTGGCAATTGAAGAAAATCAGACCCGCTTACGTAGGCTAGAAGAAACATTGAACGCCAACGAAGGTTCGATGGTAGAGCTTGATAAGCGTGTCAAACAAATTCGTGAGATGGTTGACTTAATTTCAGGCATCGCAGAGAGCACCAATTTATTGGCTTTGAACGCGGCAATTGAAGCGGCGCGGGCAGGTGAGCAAGGACGTGGCTTTGCCGTTGTGGCCGATGAAGTACGAAAACTCGCCAGCGATACCTCGAGTCAAACCATGAGTATACGTGAGCGGATGAATCAATTGGTTGCTGCCGCTGAACGCTCAAGAATGGCCGTTGATGAGTCACGTCAAGAGATGGCCAATGCGCTCGATTCCAGTGAGTTAGTCAAATCAACATTTGTCGATATTGAAACGGCGGTAATGCATATTCGCAATCGAGTCGAGCAAATTTCTGTTGCAACCGAACAACAACAAAGTGCCACAGCATATGTCAGTGAGTCGATAACACGGGTATCGGATCAAGGTACTCAAACTAAGCTGCAGCTCGAATCGATGGTTGAAAGTTCTGAACAGGTCGCGGATATTGCTGGTCACCAACAGGCAATGCTACATAAGTACGTAGTCTCATAAACAAACACCGCTTCAGTATCCAAACGCTTCGAAAATCTAACTAGCGATTGCGAAATGGTTGCGACAACATGTTATCCAACCGCTGTTCCTTAGCACTTTGAAAGAGTGGAATACCAATTTTAACCCGTTGGTGGCCAAGCTTAGGTTGGGCACGATAGGTATGAAATAAACGGTCCCAAACCGACAGGAAAAAGCCAAAATTAGAATGGGTTTCTTGTGTGATAACAGAATGGTGAACACGATGCATATCTGGGGTGACAATGATTTTTCGCAGTAATTTATCCAGTTTTAGCGGTAGGTAGCCATTACTATGATTGAACATAGCACTCACATTCAATACGATTTCGAAGACAATAATGGCCAGTGGCGAAATACCTAGCATTAACGTACAGGCGATTTTAATCCACATTGACAAGAGAATTTCTAGTGGGTGAAAGCGAGTACCAGTCGTGACGTCAATATCTTGATCGGCGTGGTGCATTCGATGTAGACGCCATAGCCAAGGGACACGATGAAAAACTAAGTGCTGGAGATATATAACAAAATCTAAGATGATGACGGCTGCGAAAATCTCTACAATAGCGGGCTGTTGCCATTGATTAAATAACCCTAGCTCGTGTTGCTCTGCATAATGGGCCATCCCGAACGCGACAATCGGCATGAGCAAGCTTAAACAGAGCGAGTTGAAGCCAATCAATCCTAAATTATTGAGCCAACGATAAGTTTTATTTTGCGTTAACACTTTGCGCGGCATTTTCCATTCCCACACCGCACATAAAACTAATGTGGTGATAAAAAAGCTCAAACGAATCAGTTCGGCATCTTGCATTATAATGTCCTTGCAACGTGAGTAACGCTAAGTAAACTGGCAGACCCTAACATTATTACGATCTGTTATGAGAATCCACGCCTTTCATCACCTCTATCAGCAGCGACTAGAGCGTTCAACCAAGCCTTTTAACGCCAGAGGCAGCAAAATCGAACGTTGTCAATATTGCCAAGTCGCACAACAACACTGCCTGTGTCCACACCAACCCAATATCGATAGTAAATTGGCAGTCATGTTGCTGTTATCCGAAAATGAGGTGTTCAAACCAAGTAATACTGGGCGACTCATATTAGATACTGTCCATCAAGGCTACGCGTTTCAATGGAGTAGGACAGACCCTGATCAAGCGATGCTTGAGCTATTGGCGAACCCTAACTATCAACCGTTGGTGATCTTTCCCAAAGAGTACGTCGATGATGATACCCGATTGGTGGGGGAAAATGTGATAACACGATGCCAAGGCAAAATCCCCTTATTGATCTTTATTGATGGCAGTTGGCGCGAAGCGAGGCGTATTTTTAGAAAATCGCCTTATCTCGACCGTTTGCCGGTGGTGTCTATTGAACCTCAAGCGGTTTCTCGCTACTTGATGCGTCGTTCTGACAACGAACAACACTTAGCCACCGCTGAAGTGGCGACACTGGTTTTTGAGCAGTTGGGAGAGACGCATTTATCACAAACTTTAGCAATGTGGTTTGACGTGTTCAAAGAGAGTTATATGCACAGTAAAAGTCGTGCGAAGTCTGATGATGGCAGGCCAATACTGCAACGCTTTATTGAGCGAAAAAGAAACGAGAAATCGCTCTAATTATTGGCTTTTGGTTGGACACACACTGTCCAACCAGGCTCACCCCACGGCTAAATCAGTGATATGTCACAGTTTGTAGGCGTAGCTATATGGATAATAGCTCGATTATTTGAATTTTATTTTTGTTTTTCTGGGAGAGATTGAGATGTACTACGGTTTTGACGTTGGCGGTACCAAGATTGAGTTTGGTGCGTTTAACGATAAATTAGAACGAGTTGCAACTGAGCGCGTTCCAACGCCAACCGACGATTACGCGCTATTGGTTGATACCATTGCAGGCTTAGTAAGTAAGTACGATCAACAGTTTGATTGTGAAGGGAAAATTGGTCTTGGTTTGCCAGGTATGGAAGATGCTGACGATGCGACTGTCCTGACGGTTAACGTGCCCGCAGCAAAAGGTAAGCCATTACGTGCAGACCTTGAAGCCAAAATTGGCCGCAGCGTAAAAATCGAAAATGACGCTAACTGTTTTGCCTTATCTGAAGCTTGGGATGATGAACTTAAAGATGAACCCTCAGTAATGGGCTTGATCCTTGGTACTGGCTTTGGTGGCGGATTGGTTTATGACGGCGTAGTATTTTCTGGTCGTAACCACGTTGCCGGTGAATTGGGTCATATGCGTTTACCACTCGATGCTTGGTTCCATTTAGGCGAGAATGCGCCGTTATTAGGTTGTGGCTGTGGCAAACAAGGCTGTTTGGATAGCTACTTATCTGGTCGTGGTTTCGAACTTATTTACAATCATTACTTTGCCGAAGACAAGAAAGCAATCGACATCATTAAAGCTTATGAAGCGGGTGAACCGCAAGCATGCGAACATGTTGAGCGCTTTATGGAGTTACTGGCTATCTGTTTTGGCAACATCTTTACCGCAAATGACCCACACGTTGTTGCGCTTGGTGGTGGTCTATCAAACTTTGAACTTATCTATCAAGAGATGCCAAAACGCGTGCCGAAGTATTTGTTATCGGTAGCAAAATGTCCAAAGATCATTAAAGCTAAACACGGTGACTCTGGCGGTGTCCGTGGGGCAGCTTTCTTAAATATTAAGAAGTGAAAGTAATAAACTGACGACTAACGGGAGCACATTGCTCCCGTTAGTGTTTTATTGAGTAGTGTTACCCAAATCGATGATGATATCTTCAATCCGTTTTGGCTTGCTAATAAAATAGCCTTGGATGTAACGACAGTTTAGTCGGCGTAGTATTTCTAGTTGTTGCGCCGTTTCAATACCTTCAGCGATCACCGTTAAACCAAGTTGTTTAGCGAGCAAGTTAAGTGATTGAATGAGCACAACGTTATCTTGGTTATGTTCAATGTCGACAATAAAAGATCGGTCTATCTTTAAAATATCGATGGTGTTTTTCATCAGGTTTGAAAAGGAGGCGTACCCCGTACCAAAGTCATCGAGCGCCACTTGAACGCCTTGCAGCCTTAAAAATTTGAGTAACTCTTGAACGTGAGGCTTGCCGTCTAATGGAATGGATTCCGTCACTTCAATCACAATATCACCATCATTGAGACCATGGTGCCGAATGATCTCAATAATAGAGCAATGGGTAAGGCTCTCTTGGCTTAACTCATCGATAGAACGATTGACACTGATCGAGATTTGGTCGAACCCGAGCTGTTTGAGCTGTACTAAGTCATGGCAAGCTCTCTCTAACACCAATTGACCTAGCTGGAAGATGTAACCAAACTCTTCGGCAATGGGGATAAACTCATGTGGAGGGATCGACTCATTACCATCATTCCAGCGAGCCAACGCTTCCAGTTTAACCACGGAGTCAGTCTCAAGGTCGTAAATCGCTTGATAAGCTACATCGATATTTTTCTCTTGGATCGCCTTTTTCAAACGGATACTCAAGTCATGTCGACGGGTAACTTGTTGTTCTAATTGATGTGAGTAAGCGATGGTTGCGGTTGTGGTTGCCTTTTTAGCATGAGTCAAAGCGTAATACGCTTGTTTGATCGGATGCGTATCGATATTCGAAAGGTGCGCAGAGTAGCCGATATTGACCATCAATTCGATGGCGTGATTATCAATGCTAAAGGGTGACTCAATGACGTGTTTTAATCGGTCGATCAACTGAGGCAGTAGGTGTTCAACTTGAGGGGCAATACTCAAAGCAAATTGATCAGCCCCGTAGCGACAGATGTTGACCGTGTCACTATTAAAGTTACTGTGGAGAAGCTGGCCAACATGAATCAGAAGTTTATTACCGAACGATTCACCATACATGTTGTTATATGAAGAGAAGCGTTTGATGTCGACGATTACGATCGTTCGTTCATGGTCGTGTTCAAGTTGGTTGATAAACTTGTCGCGTTTCATTAATCCAGTGAAATCACATTGATTTTTGTAGCGTGATAACTCATTTTCAATCGATTTTTGCAGACTGATATCTTCAAAAATTCCAATGTAGTTTTGCACTTCACCTAAATAATTGCGTAAGACAAACACCGATAACTGCTCTGGATAAACCGCGCCACTTTTGGTCTGGTTCCAAACTTCACCTTTCCACAGATCATCTTTTTGAATGCTCGACCACATCGAATAATAAAATTCAGCAGGATGAAGGTTTGAGCTTAATACACCAGGCGTTTTGCCCTCAAGCTCTTGTGCCGAATAACCGGTAATGGACTCAACGCGAGTATTGCACTTAATGATACGGTTGTACTTGTCGGTAATTAATACCCCATTAGGAGATAGGTCAATGACTTTTTGCGCCAAACTGAACTCTGCTTCTAGCTCAGAAATGTCAGTAACATTTTTTATATTGCCAACAATCTCAGTTAAGGTCCCATCGAGTGCATAATTACGCGAGTAACTAATTTCTAACTGCAATCCACTTGAACTCATTTCCTTGAAAACAGTTACGGGCATGACTGGCTTTTTGCTCAGTAATTGGGCTTTGAAGTGCTCAAAATCATTAAGTCTTTGGAAAATATAGTGGCTGAAAAATGAATCAAAACAGAACTGGCACGGATGATCAGCGGTCAGCAAGTGGATAAGGTTATGCGAACAGGTTAAATGATCGTTCACTACATCCCAAGTCCAGGAGCCACTATTGGTCAGCTGTTCAGAACGATCAAATAGGTTTAATAAATGATCTTTTTGGTGGCCTAATCTTTGCTGAAGGATAGTTTTGCCAATCAGATAGCCCAGAGTTTCTAACCAATCTTTGTCAAATGACATATTTGGTAGGTCAGTGTTATACATTAAAGCAATAACACCAACGACTTTGTGAGTGCGTGATTGAATTGGGATGCCAAGATAACTCTGCGCATCAATGACTTGCAATATTTCATCTTGAGGAAACTGCTGTTGAATCTGGGACTCGTAGATACAGATATCGACGCTATCTAGCACCTCTTCACATGGTGTTCCGCCAAGAGAATAACGGATATTGTCGGCAAGTTTTCCTTGTACAAGATAACAACGGGTTTGCGCTGTGCGATGCTCTAAGTTGTATTCTGCGATCAAACAGTGATCGGGTTTGTAACGCAGAAAAACTTCATGTAGGCAACGTTGGTACAGTTCCATATCATCTTTCGAATCAATGATTTTTTTGATCAGCGATTCCATTGAAAATCGGTCATCCTTGGCTTGGTGAAATAATCATCAAAATAAGGAACGATAGTCACACAATTGACTATCGAAGTATATTGTACGTTTGACGATTTGTGACCAGAGATATGAAAAAATGTTAATGAAGAAATGAATAAATACCCATTAATATTCACTAATCATTCTTCTTGCCCACTCCGCGATTTTCTTTCTGTTTAAGCGTTATTTTGCTAAAGCCGAGCTTTCTAAAATGGTTATCGCGATAGTTGCGCACTGCTTTGGTATCAGAGATGGCTTCTATTTGCTGTTCCATTTTCAAATACCCTGAAATATCAATGCCTTCAGCTTCAGCTACCGCTTCATGTATAGAGTGATGTTGTTGATAAGAAAAGGTAAGCGTTTTTTCTTCATCTTTGTAGGTATAGAGAATGGTGCGAGACATAAAAAAGCATCCTAGATATTAATAAAACAGACCAGTGACACACTGGTCTAACATTTAGTAGGCTAGATTCTGCCTTGAAGTGGGATGATTGTCACGCTTTCTCCCGGCTTAACCGTATCGATAGCAGGGGAGATTTCAATCAAGCAGTTGGCTTCACTCATGGATCGTAATATTCCCGAACCTTGTTTACCTGTGGTGCGTACTGTTAATTGACCCAATGGATTGATTTGATAAATACCACGGCTAAACTCTGTGCGTCCTTGACGAGAACGAAGAGACTCTTCAGCAATAGCGTTTACTTTGAGTGGTTGCCAGTTTATTTCGCCTTGCATTTTACGCAGTGCAGGTTCGACAAAGTTAATAAATGAAACCATGACCGCTACAGGATTGCCGGGTAAACCGAAAAAAGGCTTCTTGTTGATATGACCAAAGGCGAGGGGACGGCCTGGCCTCATGTTGATACGCCAGAAGTCAATGTGACCAAGTTGTTCTAAAACCAATTTAATGTAGTCGGCATCGCCAACAGAAACACCACCAGACGTAATCACCACATCGGCGTCATGAGAGGCCTTTTCAAGCGCAGACATAATCGCTTGTTGATTATCTTCAAGAATGCCCAGATCTAAGACCTCGCAACCAAGCTGTTGCAGCAGCGCCATAATGGTAAAACGGTTGGAGTCATAGATTGAGTTTGCTTGCTGTTCACTCCCTGGAGCTTGCACTTCGTCACCAGTTGAAAATACCGCAACCTTTAACGGCTTGAATACCGAGCAATGAGCAAATCCTAATGAAGCCAACATGCCTGCTTCAGCTGAAGTGACACGTTGCCCTTGCTTGAATACATGGCTACCGATCTCAAGGTCTTCACCCGCTTGACGAACATTCTGCTGTGGTTTTATTAATGCGTTAAATGTGACACTGTCACCTTTGCTTTGAGCTTGCTCGCGCATGACAACAGTATCGGCATTGATAGGCATTGGAGCGCCAGTCATAATCTTCACCGCTTGCCCTTCAAGTAGCGGTTTATCGTAGGCATGCCCAGCAAAGACCTCAGCGATAACCTGATAAGATTCACGGCCTATATCTGTACTGCGAATGGCATAACCGTCCATGGCCGAGTTGGTGTATTGAGGAACATTGACGGGTGAAATAACGTCAGTCGATAAAACACGTCCATATGCATTTTCAATTGCACAGTTGTCTTTAGCTTGGACGGGCTCAATTAAGGCAAGGATTTTTTGCAGCCCTTGTTCCACCGACAAAAAGGCCGGAGATAATACATCACAACATGTCGCACTCATTTTGTTGTGTTCAGAAGAATGATTCGCGACATAATTGATAATGAACTGACTGATTGTCTCAAGATCGTTAATGTCCATCTGAGGCAAATCAGAATCGGTCACTTCGCTGTCAGCCGCAATAGCGATAATATTATCGTCATTGGGATACAGCCAAGGTTTATCGAGTGCTTGGCGATGAAGTTCAAGTTTAGGAAAGGCGACATTCTTGCACCCTTCAACCAAAATAATATCAAGGCAATCACAATCAAATCGGCTCAGCAGATAGTCAAAACTTGACTCTTGCTGTGGGGTTTCTGTAATCAAAGCAAAGCGGTTGCGTGATGAAATTAACATCTGGGTTGCTCCCGCCTTGCGCAGGCGATAGCTGTCTTTGCCCGGCTTATCGACATCGAAGTTGTGGTGAGCATGCTTAAGGATACCAATGCGCAAACCCGCATCGGTCAATTTCGGCAGTAACGCCTCGAGTAATGTTGTTTTACCAGTACCCGAATAGGCAGCGAAACCTAACAAAGGGATAGGGAATGGGTAAGTCATCAGTTCAGCGTTCCAAATTGAGAGAGTTCTTCAGGTGTATTCAAATTAACAAAGCAGTCAGCAGAGTCACTAAAGTCAACATAGTGAGTATTGCACTCTTTGTAGAGCAATATAATCTTACGATCGCCACGCTCAAGAAATGCGGTTAACTTAGGTAATACACGTTTGTGATAAAGGGTAAAGACAGGTTGTTGATGTTCACCGTCGTGAGCAACCAAAATATCACTCTCTGGTGTCACGGCTGCACAAAAACGAGCAACTAAATCGTGATTAATTTGCGGACTATCGCACGGAACGAATCCAACCCAGTCAGTTGGCGCATTAAGTAGGCCAGCATGTATACCACCCATCGGCCCTGGGTATTGTTTAAACTCATCGCCAAACACTTGACCAAATTGAGCGTACTCTGCTTGATTACGGTTAGCGTTGATTAAAATCTGTGATGTTTGTGGGGTAAGACGATCAATGACGTGTTGGATTAACGGTTTATTGTCTAACAGGATTAGACCTTTATCATTGCCACCCATGCGGCTAGCTTGACCACCAGCCAAAATAACCCAACTAGTTTGCGTTGGAAGAAGCATAACTATTCTTTATCTCTTTATCGGTGATGACTTGCAGCAGCGGTGCCTCTATTAAAGTGGTTTCTTTGATCCACCATTGTTTCCGGCACAGGCCAGTCAATGCATTTTTCTGATGACTCGTAATCACTAAACTTGATCCACGGTTTAATAGATCTTGCGCCATTACGACTAAGCGATCAATTGATTCTTGATCAAGTGAAGCACTCGGTTCATCCATCAATAAAATAGAAGGCTTTAAAATCCAGGCTCGCGCCATGGCCACGCGCTGTTTCTCTCCTCCTGATAAAACCGAAATATGTTCATCAGCAAGGGTTTCTAAGCCTACCATACGCAGAGCAGTAATTACTTGAGCTCGCTTATCTTTTAACGGCTCTTTTTGATAGCGAATACCGTAAGCGATGTTTTCGTAAACAGTACCATCAAATAAATAGGGGGATTGGTGCAGATAAATGACTTGGTTGCGACCGCTGCGTGGGAAAACACGTTGTAGCCAACTATCGTTGGGTGCGTTGACTTTCCCAGTTGTGGGCTTAATAAGTCCAGATAGAATTTTAAGCAGCGTCGTTTTGCCCACACCATTGTCCCCTTTGAGGTAGATGGCGTCATTCGGGCCGATAGACAGCGTTGGGATATGGAACAGAACTCGATCCTTGAAACGCATCGACAGCTGTTGAGCAGTCATTTTTATCGTCATGTACTACGTCCTTAAATAGCCTTTTCCACGCATGCTAGTGAGAAAGAAATTCAGTACCAAGGCTAACGTGAGTAACACTATGCCTAAAGCGACACCTTGAGCAAAGGCGCCTTTGTGGCTTTCCATGGCAATGGCAGTAGGAATATTACGCGTAATGCCCATGATGTTTCCGCCGACCATGGTCGAACAGCCCACTTCGGTAACAATACGCGAAAACGCCGCGATCGCGGCGGCCATCAACGGAAAACGCGTTTCCCAAATCATGGTAGCGATAATACGTGGCACGCTGGCACCCAGTGTCACGGCGGTTTCTACCGCACGACGGTCGCTAGATTGCAATGCCCCATGCATCATTGAAACCAAAACAGGAAAACCAATTAACATTTGGCCAACGATCATCGCTTTTTGAGTAAACAGCATTTGCCAATCGCCGAGTGGCCCTGATCGCGACAACAACATATAAAGCAACAAGCCAATTACCACGGTTGGAATCGCTTGTAGAGTGTTGATGAGAGACAACAAAACCCACTTGCCTTTGAACTCAGTATAGGCGAGCAGAAATGAGAAAATAATAGCTGGAAACAACACTATCGAGATCGCAGACAAAGAGACACTAAAAGAGACCGCAACAATTCGCCAAAGCTCTTGATCAAAGCTGACTAATAAAGCGAGTGCATCAAGGGTTGTTTGCCACAAACTCATCTTCAATTACTGCTCATCAGCATTGGCAACAAACAGTTGGGTGCCGTTGAGTGAAAAGCTATTAATTAACTGCTGACCTTTAGGGTTGACCAACCAATCGCTGAATGCTTTTGCTCCTTGGTAGTTGATACCTGGATAGCGCTCAGGATTAACCAAAATCACCTGATAGGGGTTAAATAAGCTCTTGTCACCTTGAAATAAGATTTTAAGGTCAAGTTTGTTGGTGTAAGCAAGCCAAGTGCCTCGATCTGTCATCGTGTAACCTTGCATTTCATTGGCCATATTAAGTGTTGGGCCCATACCTTGGCCTACACTGCGATAGCCACCGAAATTGGGCTCTATTTGGGCTTGTTGCCAAATGGCTTTTTCTTTTTTATCTGTACCAGAATCATCACCACGAGAAACAAAGGTTGCATTGCTGGTAGCAATCGACTTAAACACCTCGGTAACGTTTGTTTGCTCAGTTACTTTAGCTGGATCGGCGTCTGGGCCAACAACAACAAAGTCGTTATACATTAGTTGACGAGGCAAAATGCCATAGCCTTGCACAACAAAGTTAGCCTCTGCTTTAGGTGCATGAGTCATAACGAGATCAACATCGCCATTCTCGCCCATTTTGAGCGCTTTGCCTGTTCCCGCTGCAATTACATTAACTTTGTAACCTGTGTCTTGTTCAAACCTTGGTAAAAGATAATCGAGCAATCCAGAATGGTAAGTACTGGTTGTCGTGGCTAAGCGCACGTGGGGCTTCTCATCCGCTGCTAGGGCAGAGTAACTGACAAGGGCGAGTGACGTTGTTGCAAATATAATCGTTGTTGCTTTCATATTATTATCATTCCATTTCTTCGCTTATAAAACCGCAGCCTATGCCACGGTTCACCAACATTTAGTATTGATTTATAAGTTGGCACGCATATTAAGCAATCTTAATGCCAGAAATATGTGTATGGTTTCAAATGAAATATCAACAAGTTAAAGCATTAAACTATGACGAGGGACAAAATGTCCCACATTGATTAAGTCAGCGGATAAGAAACTTGGTACACTCTGACCCAACTCATCATCAATTGAAATAATCGTTATGCCTCCATCACTTGATCCTAATAAAGCGTCGCAATATCAAGCCTTTTCCGTTCTCGTCGTTGATGATGAAGTCGGAATGCAGACGATTTTAGACAAAGCACTGAGTAAGTGGTTCTCTAAAGTCGATTGTGTCGGCAGCATTGAAGAGGCGGAGGCACTGCGCATTGCCAATCATTACGATCTGATCGTGCTCGATATAAACTTACCCGGACGTTCAGGCATTGATTGGGAAGAAGCATTTAACGATCCTGATAAAAAGGCCGACGTTATTTTTATGACGGGTTATGCCGATTTAGAAACTGCCATCTGTGCCCTTAAGCTGGGTGCCTCTGATTTCATCCTGAAGCCATTCAATCTTGGACAAATGTTACAAGCTGTGCAGCGCTGCATGGATAAGCGCTTAGAGTTACGTCATCAGTATGCACTTCAACACGACTTTAACCGCCATATCACCACCGATATTGTTGGTGGCTCAGAAAAGACCAAGCAGTTAAAACAACTGATCACGCAATTCGCGCCATCACGTGCTTCGGTGTTGATTGAAGGGGAATCTGGCACCGGCAAAGAGTTGGTCGCCCGTGGCGTGCATGAAGCGAGTATGCGCAGTGGACCCTTTGTTCCAATTAACTGTGGGGCCATTGCCCCTGAACTGTTAGAAAGTGAACTTTTTGGCCATAATGCTGGCGCTTTTACTGGGGCAAAGAAGAGCCGTGAAGGCTTGTTTCGCGTTGCCAGTGGCGGCACCTTATTTCTCGACGAAATCGGTGAAATGCCACTTGCCATGCAATCAGCGCTGCTTCGCGTGTTAGAGCAGCGAACCATTCGCCCAGTCGGTTGCGAAAAAGAAGTCAGTGTTGATGTTCGAGTGGTGGCTGCAACCAACCGCAATCTTCAACAAGAAGTCAGTAATGGCAACTTCAGACAGGATTTGTTTTATCGACTCAATGTGCTCAAGATTGAAGTGGCGCCTCTTCGTGAGAGAAAGGCCGATCTGATAGAACTTGTGCCATTTTTTACCAAAATGCTTTCCTCAGAATTGGGTATGCCGGATCCACAATGGGCGCACGAAGATATTCTCGCGGTGAATGAATACGATTGGCCCGGCAATATTCGTGAGCTAAAAAATCTCATTGAGCGCTGTATCTTACTTGGCAAGCCGCCAGCGCATTACTGGCGAGACAATCATGGCGACACTTTTAAACCATCGGTTACGATGACAGTGTCAAATGGCGCCGAACTGATTGAATTGACATCAAATGGTCACCAACAGCAAGGTTATCCAAACGATTGGGATCTTAAAGAGGTTGAGAAAGCGCACATACAACAGTTGGTCGATTACCACAGCGGTAACAAGTCGGCGGCCGCGCGCGATCTTGGTGTGGCGCGTAAAACGTTAGAGCGAAAATTCAAAGAGTGGGAAAATGAAGAGTCAAGCTATGTCGATTAACGCGACTTTTTGGTCAAAATGGCGTTATCGCTTTAAAACCATGGTGCGTTATCGCTTGATGATTCTGACTTCGGCGCCGATTGTATTAACTCTGATTGCTTTAATTGGTATAACGATTTATTGGTCGATACATTACACGTGGCAAAGTGCACTGGTGGATGTTTCAGAGCGTCTAGGTGTGGCTGAAAACAGTATTGAACTGATCCAAGAAAAACAAGCTAATCATGTTCAAGCTTTTGCTCACTCCTATGAATTTGTTAAACGCTATCGTGACCCTGTCACTGAGCTCGGTGATTTACAACACTGGGTTTCTCAACAGCGTCATCACTATAAACTTGATTTTCTTCGCTTTCATCGTGTTGATAACATAGAGAGCAAATTTCGCTTTATGGATTTGACTCGGCGCGAATCGTTTTTTGATGTACTGACGACGCAAGAGTTAAGCGAATTGGGTGACGATTTAGTCAAGCGTGCGCAGACGCCAATCCTCAACAGCCATCAGGTTGAAGGGCGTGGTTTGGTGAGTCGAACGGTTATTCCCATTTACAACCAAACAAGTGACATCATTGGTTTTCTTGATGGTGGATTACTGCTCAATAACAGCACCAATTTAGTCGACGCTATTCGCGACCTCATCTATCCGACAAAGCAAGACAGCCTAAGGCCTGTTGGAACGCTAACCGTTTTTCTTGATGACTTGCGCGTTAGCACCAATGTCCCACTCGACAGTGATGATCGATTGGGGCGCGCGATCGGCACTCGGGTATCCGATGAAGTAAGGCAAACGGTACTCGTTGATGGTCAAGAATGGGTTAACTTAGCCTTTGTTTATGACGCCTGGTATATCACCGCTTACAAACCACTGTATGACCAATACGACAATGTCATCGGCATGCTTTATACCGGTTATTTGATGTGGCCCTTTGTCACCACGTACATGACTAATTTGGCGGAAATATCCGTGACCACATTAGTGCTGCTGTTGTTATCAAGTTTGCTGGTTTATCGAGGCTCACGCGATCTGTTTATTCCGATTGAACATATACACCGCGTGGTCAAAATGATTCAACTCGACAAAGAGACCCGGATCGGTCACTTAGGGTTAGACGAGAATCATGAATTAGCCCAACTGGCCAAACAGTTCGATAATATGCTTGATCTGCTAGAACAACGTAAAAATGAGTTGGAACGCGCAGCGGGTGAGCTCGAGAGTAAAGTCAATGACCGTACCATCAGCTTAAAAGAGAAAACCGAACAACTTGAGCTACACATTCAACTGCTTAACCAAACGCGAGACAAATTGGTTGTTAATGAAAAGCTCGCGGCGCTGGGCGAGTTGACCGCAGGTATCGCGCACGAGATCAATAATCCAACCGCAGTGATCCTAGGAAATATTGAATTGATTCAGTTTGAACTGGGGGACGAGTCACAACGTGTCGCCGAGGAAATTGAGGCGATTCACGTTCAAATCGACCGTATCCGCAATATCACCCGCAGTTTATTGCAATACAGTCGCCATGGCGGTGTACAGGACGAAATTACTTGGCAGCATGTTAACCCCATCATTGAAGAGAGCATTACACTGGTCAAAACTGGCTCAAAGAAACGTGATGTGGTGTTTCATACTGAGTTACAGGCTCACCATTGTGTTGAGATCAATCGCCATCAGCTCTTGCAGATTTTGGTTAACTTACAGATCAATGGTATCCACGCCATGCAAGGCAAGGGCGAACTGACAATCACGAGTGAAGATTGGATTGATAATGGTGAAGTCCGTGGTGTGGTGATTCATGTCCAAGATCAGGGCTGCGGTATCAAACCAGAAAACCTAAACCGAGTGTTTTCCCCTTTCTTTACCACTAAGCGTGATGGAACTGGTTTAGGCCTGTCGGTATCGCAAAGTATTTTAAGCCAATCAGGTGGAGAACTCACGGTTGAATCAACCTTGGGGCAGGGCAGCCGCTTTTCGATATACCTGCCGGAACGGGCACATGTTGAATTGCTGGTGACAAATCTATAGGTCGAAATAAAAACAAAGCTTGAAGTTAATCGCAGTAATCAGTAGTGTGGCGCCGTTTTTGATATTAAATAGGTACTGACATTGATTTCCACCAACAACATCACACAACAATTTGGGGCTAAGCCACTATTTGAAAATATTTCAGTTAAGTTTGGTGAAGGTAACCGTTATGGCCTGATCGGCGCAAACGGCTGTGGTAAGTCAACCTTTATGAAGATTTTGAGCGGCGAGCTTGAACCTTCAGGTGGTAATGTCAGCTACGATCCCAATGAACGTGTCGCAAAACTGAACCAAGACCAGTTTGCCTATGAAGAATACACCGTTATTGATACCGTTATCATGGGCTACAAAGAGCTGTGGAAGGTAAAGCAAGAGCGTGACCGCATCTATTCACTGCCAGAGATGAGTGAAGATGAAGGCATGCAGGTTGCGGATCTTGAAGTGCAATTTGCCGAGATGGACGGTTACATGGCAGACTCCAAAGCGGGTGAATTATTGCTCGCCGTGGGTATTCCTGAAGAGCAGCACTACGGTTTGATGAGTGAAGTGGCTCCAGGTTGGAAACTGCGTGTGCTATTGGCACAGGTTCTGTTTGCTGACCCGCATATCATGCTACTCGACGAACCAACCAACAACTTGGACATGGATACCATTCGCTGGTTGGAAGATACGTTGAACCAACGTAACTGCACCATGATCATTATCTCGCACGACCGTCACTTCTTAAACTCTGTGTGTACTCACATGGCGGATTTGGACTACGGTGAATTACGTCTATACGCTGGAAACTACGACGAATACATGACGGCTGCGTATCAAGTTCGTCAACGTCTTTTGACCGATAACGCTAAGAAGAAAGCGCAAATTGCCGATTTGCAAACCTTCGTTGCTCGCTTCTCTGCTAACGCATCGAAAGCTAAACAAGCGACTTCTCGTGCTAAACAAATCGACAAAATTCAACTTGAAGAAGTCAAAGCGTCGAGCCGCCAAAACCCATTCATTCGTTTTGAGCAATCAAAAGAGCTATTCCGTAATGCGCTTGTGGTTGAAAACCTCAGCCAAGGTTTTGACGACGATCTGTTTAGTGACTTCAGCGCTATTTTTGAAGTCGGCGAACGTGTTGCGATTATCGGTGAGAACGGCGTGGGTAAAACAACCTTGCTTAACACTCTCGCTGGCAAACTTGAGCCTCGTCACGGCGAATACAAGTGGTCTGAAAACTCAAACATTGGTTATTACGCTCAAGACCATGCGCATGACTTTGAGCAAGACATGAACTTAATGGATTGGATGGGACAGTGGCGTCAAGCTGGCGATGATGAGCAAGTGCTGCGTAGTTTCTTAGGTCGTATGTTGTTCTCACAAGATGATATTAAGAAGTCAGTCAAAGTGCTGTCCGGTGGTGAGCAAGGTCGTATGTTGCTCGGTAAGATCATGATGCACAAACCTAACATGCTATTGATGGATGAACCGACCAACCACATGGATATGGAGTCTATCGAGTCACTCAACAATGCCCTTGAGCAGTATAAAGGCACTCTGTTCTTCGTTTCTCATGACCGTGTATTTGTTGACTCACTCGCAACACGAATCATGGAAATCAAAGACAACAAGATTACTGATTTTAAAGGCACTTATGCCGAGTTCTTAAAATCTCGCGGTGTAGAGCAGTAATTGATTCGATTGTGTTAGTAAAAAGCCCGCGAATGCGGGCTTTTTTGTACCTCAACAGCCAACGCTAGTAATTCTGTATAAAACTCAAGGACGCGTTTTGGTATTTGTCAGCATGGAGCATTTTCTGCATGCCAAGTAAGGTATTGTAGGGTTGCGAGACGGATACCAAGTTCACAAGCCATGCGGGCAGCGTGCCGCCTGGCTCAGTTAGTACTTGATAGGATAGGTGCGTGGTCGCGCTATCAATTGGGGTTAATACCCAACGAGATTTTAAGTACGGGATCCTAACTACTTTATGATCGCTAGGGTGCGGAAGATAATCCGGTAATCCTTGCTGTTCAATCGTCACAGTGAGCGTTTTATCGTCTTGGCTTATGTGATTTTCTACAATTGCTTCACGGTCAGCAACTGGCCAAGGCGCTTTACTGTAAGTCTTAGTTATTGAGTGGGTTGGGTCAAAGTGTTCGATCTCTTCCATCTGATCAATGTTCTCTACCCATTCGGTCCCGACGGATGTATCAAGGAAAAGCGCAATAATACTGGTCAAGCTGGCATTGATGTCAGCTTCTGAACGGAACTCTTTAAAGTCGCTGCCTTCAATACTGCGGTTATAAACTTCAATACCAAGTTTGTCACGAGCGAGATGCCAATCTGTCTGATCAGAGCTGGCCTGGCTGGCAAATGATATAAAGATGACAAATAAAGAGAGAATGGGTTTGATCATGTTAACGCTCTACCTTTCCACATTAATTGTTTGTTTTTTGATAATCGGTAACTATTTAACACTAAAGCGCTTTGTATGCTGACACCGAAGGGCACAAGTAGGGCGTAGTGTATTGGGACAAATAGCGCCTTTGCTAACAGGATATATGTAACGAACAAGCACACAGCGGTAATACCATTTATACCGACTGACCACAGGTTTATCAGCGAAGGGTTGGTAAAATAGACCATCGATGAGATGATCAATAACAATGGGGTTGACCATGCGATAATATTTGCTTTGATGAAAATAGCACTGGCATCGAACAAAGAGCTGCAACCCACAATTCGATTCATATTCTTAGAAAATCCAGACCAAATAGTATTAAGCCCGGTATACATGCGAGTACTCATCAACTGATCCGCAAATGCCCAGAAAATAGTATGACCAGTGAGTTTCATTACTTGTGCAAACGCGATGTCTTCGGAAACTTGATCTGCGACTGCGCTATGCCCGCCAACATCTTCATACGCCGAGCGTTTAAACAGCATTGCTTGACCATTCGCAATGGCCTCTTCTTTGGAACTATCGTTAGAGTCTCGAAAATTCATATAAGAGGCAATAGAGAGAAAAACGCCCGGTAAAATCGCTTTTTCAGCACGAGATTCAAGTTGTTGCTTTGGGTTAAATGAGAGAAGATCGATAGCCCTAGACTCTGAGAACTGAATGACGGATTTCAACATCGCGGGTTCAGATTTTGTATCAGCATCGATAAAGTACAAGTAGTCACCACTTGCAGTTAATGCGCCTGTCATACACGCATTACTTTTTCCTAACCACCCAGGCGGCAGTGAGCGACCAGAGATACAGCGAACGGAAAACGGACTCTGTTTGGCCAGTTGTTCAACGATGGCGCGCGTATTGTCAGTCGAAAAATCATCAACCACGATAATTTCCAATTTATCTCTGGGGTAATCTTGTGTGAGCAAAGAACCTAAGCTAGTAGCAATGTTCTGCTCTTCGTTTCTTGCAGGGATAACAACACTAACACTTGGCCAATTCACTTGGTCTGAACCTAACACCGTCGGAATGTGAACTCGATTTCGATCCAATCGTGCAAGTTTGAGTAAAAATGCTAAAACAACGATTGTGCAAAGAATAGAAAGGGCAAATAACTCCATATGGCCTGCTTATTTTTATGGATAATATAATGCTGGCAAGAGTAGCAGAAACGTGTCGGAACCCAGGTATCTGTTATGAAGGATGAAATCATTCAATGGAAAAAGAACCAAATAAAAACAGCCAGTAGGCAAAGTTTATTAGCTATTTTTACTGTGCGTGATAACGGCGCAGCAGCATAGACGGATAGTCTATCTGGTTGTGATAGACATTAAGCCTTGCAAATATGCTGGGCTTTTTTGTCCATGAGCCTCTTTCAATCCATACACGCGATGTTTGGGGATGCATCCTGAGTGAGCCACTTCAATATGCATATTATCACTCACTTGATGGTGCTGAATGCATTCACCATCAATATATGCATATTGTTTGATATTTGTTTGGCTGAGATAATTCTGCTCCTAATTCTACAGATGAACAAACTATAAAGCGGGCGCTTTATAGCTATATTCATTACAAATATTGGAGCTACTCATGTCATCTGTTACAGAGCAGATCTCATTCTACCAACCTAAAGCGCTGTACAGTGGTCTTGGTTATCATTCACGTTCAGTTACCCAAACCCTGTATCCCAAGACCGACAAAGAACTGCAACAATATATTCAACATGCCTTTACCGTTAGTCAACCCGTTTACCCAGTTTCAAAGGGCAACAATTGGGGCTATGGCTACAAAACACCAGCAAGTGACGGTTGTACTTTATTGGATTTGAGTGCAATTAACAAAATCGTCAGCTTTGATGAAGAGTTAGGTGTTATTGAGGTAGAGCCTGGTGTTACCCAAGGGCAAATAGCCCAGTATCTGCAACATACAGAGTGGATGCTTGATTGCACGGGTGCAGGTCCCGATACAAGCGTGATGGGTAACGTACTCGAAAGAGGCTTTGGGCATGGAGTGATGGGTAATCGTAGCCAACACTTTACGATCAGTGAATTGATCCTTGCCAATGGTCAGCTTCTCAGGCTGAGTAAAAGCACCCGTTACTGTGGACGAGCCGGCTTAGCGGCAAATCTACATGAGCTGTTCACTCAAAATAATATTGCCGTTATTAGCAAAATTAAGTTTGAGCTTATGCGCAGGCCAGAAATGAGCTTACGGTGCTTAGTTCGGCTCAAGTCGAATCACAACCTAGCTGCTTATATAGATATCATGCGGCAATTAAAATCTGAAGGCACAATTGATGGGCTTCCGCATCTGGGTAATGCTTATCGTATGTTGACCATGATGCAACAGTTCGATTTCGAAAAGTGGGACCCTTCTATTGGAGCAAATAAAAACGATATCAAACAATTATGTCAGCAATACCGGCTCACAGACTGGTCTGGCGCATTTGTTATTACTGGCACGAAAGCGGTCGCTAAGGCGAAAGCAGCACGCATAAAACATAGCCTCAAGCCAATTGCTCAAGTTGATATTATCAGCCTTGCAACGCTTAAGAAAATTAACCAAATTACTCAAGCCCTGAAACTGATATTTGGCCGAATGGCCGCATACCGACGTTTAGAAAAGAGTCTTGCCGATTTTACTGAAATGATGGATATGCTTGAAGGGAATCCAAAAGACATGGCACTGAAAGGTTGTTATTGGCGGTATCGCAAGGCTATTCCTGTAAAAATGAATCCGGTAGATGATGGCGCAGGATTTTTTTGGATCGCCCCTACGTTACCCATGATCGGCGAGGAAGTTGGAAAGTGTATGCAGCTTTCCAAGCGCGCTTTTGATAATGCTGGCTTTGAATTTGGCGTAACATTGACAGCGGTCAATGCCTATATGTGTCAGGCCATAATCAGTATTTACTACGATGCCAGTAACCCGAAAGAGGTTAAACAAGCAACCGAACTGGTTAGCACACTACGCGTGCTTTACCGTACCCATAAATGGCCTTGTTATCGTCGCTCAGTGGATGAAATGCCATTTAATGATGTTGATGAACTAGAGCAAGATGCTCTGAAACTTCGAAGCCTAATTAATAAGGCATTCGATCCTGCGGATATCATTGCGCCTGGACGCTATCAAATGGATGGAGTATTCGATATTCCGGGGGCGAAACAGTGATCCTTACTCGCAAGCACCTGACTAATGATCAGGATATTTTAGAGTTCATCAAACAATACCAACAGGTTTCAGGGCATCAGAATACGATAGAACAGCTTAAAAGCCGAACATGCGTATGCGCTTTTTACACCGATAGCGGAGAAATGTGTGCCGGATTTACCATCAACAGCCATGAGCCTTTGGTTTATCTTGCCGACTTGCCAGACTGCGTTGTTGAACATCCATTACAGCAACTAAAGGGAGAGATCGTGGAAGGGGGCGGACTTTGGGTAAGTCGAGATCTGACCGACTTTGAGCGAGGCTATGTGTTCATTTGTGCCAGTTGGGAGGCGTATAAATCCAATAAGTGTTATTTCATGAGTGGCGCAAGAAATCCTAAAGTTGCTGAACGGCAAAAATACATTTACCCCAACATTTTATTTGAGGGTCCAACAGACAAGTTTGATTATGTCTGCATGCTTTATTGCAAACGTCAGTACATTTTTGTGCAGATAGCTCTGTTTGTTTCACGTTATTGGTTTTCGCAACCGTTCAAAAAGATTCTAAGACGCCTAACGCGAGCTCCGGCCTAACTTTCTAGTGCATACAGTACATGGAGGAAGAAGCGGACAATATTTCCTCCTCCATGACAGAAACGGTATTAACCTGGGGAGTAGACTGTGACTTCAGTCTTGTTGTTCACCTTTGACATCGAACTGGATCTTAGTCGCACCGGTAAAAACCTGAAAACGCAGCCCTTTAGCTCTGGCAATCGTCGTAATTCCAAATTGCTGGGCAAGATCTAACCCCATTTGCGTCACGCCACTGCGTGAAAGCAGTACTGGTATACCCATTTGAGCAACTTTAATCACCATCTCGCTGGTCAAACGCCCGGTTGTGTAAAATATTTTATCTTTGCCTTCTTCACCATTGAGCCACATTTCACCAGCAAGTGTATCAACGGCGTTATGGCGGCCGACATCTTCAACAAAAGAGAGCACTTGATTGCCTTTGCATATCGCGCAACCATGAACCGCTCCGGCTTTTTTATAGGTATCGTTGTAATGGGTCAGGGCTTCGAGCGCTGCGTAGACTTCGGACTGTTTAAGCTTAACTTGCGGAACCTGATAACCTTCTAATTGTTTCATCACGTTGCCGTACATGGTGCCTTGACCGCACCCTGAGGTGACCGTTTTCTTCTTCAGTGCCGCTTCGACTTGCTGAATATCCTCCTTGGTAACCACCGCAGCACTATTGGATTCCCAATCGATGATCACCGATTCAAGCGCATCAGGATCGCTTAAGAAGCTCTGATTCTTCAAGTAGCCTAAGACTAAGGATTCAGGACGCGACCCTAATGTCATTAAAGTCACCACTTCTTTCCAGTTCAACAGTACCGTCAGAGGTCGTTCACAGGCAATTTGCTTTGTTAAACGTTCGCCGTATTCGTCAAAAACTTCAACTTCAATGGTTTGTAAAGGATTCTCACTGGTTTTAATTATCGTTGGCTTGGCCACAAACGTTTCCTGTTTTAGTGATGGATTGATGGTTAATGGACTAGTGCAAGCAATTACTGTTCCCAATTTTTAGCGCTAACTAAATTGATCGGAGATTCTCAACCTTGAATCTAACCCTCGACTACATTGATAAAAAGAGGGTTGGTGATAAATATTACTGTCTCTTGGCCTGTAGGTACAAAACTTGCTTTGTATCGTTAAGTCATTGCAATGTTTGGTTAGATTGTGCTGCACAATTCAACCAGAACAATGCTTACATTTAATCACATATTTCATATTGGTGAACCATGTCAAAACAACAATCTGTGACGGCGAAACTGCATAAAGATCAGGCGCTTTGGTCTATTGAGTGCAAATTGGTCGCTCATGAAATTGCAACCGGTTTATGGACAACCACTCAATGGCAGTTGACCCATTTTGATTTGCAACCGAGCGAGTTGAATTCACTCGTTAGTATTTTGCAGCTACATCGCGACGAGCGCACAGATTATCGATTCAACCTCAGCTCTAACCAACCTAAGCTGTTTTTAATTTTGGATGACATGGATTCAAACCAGCAGCCTACCATTGTGACCTTAACAGCTTCTCAAAGCGTAGCAAGCCAGTATATGGACGGTGACTATTTGGTTCTGTCAAACGATATGCCACTCGCCGTACAGGCATGGATCGAAGCCTTTATTGGCCGGCATGGCGAACTGTTAGAGCAGCGCCGTAAGAAGCGCAAAGGGGCAGGGCGAGCCAGTGGCAACTAATTTTATCCATCGTTGGTCAAAGCGAAAACTTGAGGGTGAACTTGAACAAGATCGCGTACCTCCAATAGCAGAGTCGCCATCTTCGCCAGAGTCTCTAATCCCAGAGCAAACTGACGAGACCCAAGCTAGTGATACGAGCGTTGCAAGCCTGTTGGCTTCACAAGCTGAAGCCGCAGTAAAAAAGGCGGCACTAAGACAACTATTTCTCTCTGGCGAATTTAGCGAAATCGATGGACTCAACGATTATGACCATGACTACAAAGCGGTAAAATCACTCTCTAGCGAGGTGGCCGAGAAGCTGCGTGACTGGATGAATACCGAAGAGGAGCCGATGACTGACACGCCACCGCAACTTGATCATGAAAACGATGACGTTGCCACTGATTTAACCTGTGATGCAGTGCAAGACCCTTTAGAAACGGTAGCAAACGATGATGGAGCGGTTTTAGTCGTGGGACAAAATATACCACACAAAAAATAGGTACATTTTGACTAACTCAGTGATTTATCAAGTGGGACATTTTGTCTCACTTGATTTTTTAAACGATGAATAACTCAATAATCAAGACTAATTTACTGATTTGTAAGTACTAAAAAGTTGGTACAGCAATTGCTAATACTCACCAGAGTGAATATTCGGTTCTAATGGAACAGAGCAATGTTAAAACAGCAACTACGACAATCAGTCACACAAAATGGCAAGGCGCGACTTTATGCCTTTGAAAACACGGTTGAGCTAACCAACCTGATCCCCCCGACAGTCAGTTATGAAAGCGGCGGGAACACCCTTATCGTTGGTCCTACGTCAATAATCGAGAGTGCCGCTCAGCAACTTGAGCAGATGAGCAGTATTACACTTCTTTCGACAGATGGTGAACGCAGTACGTGCGACAATCTCTATTTCGCCAGCTCGGTGCAAATTAATGGTTTTCTTGGCGCCTTCGATGTGGTGACCGAAAGTCACGGTCGTGAAATTAACCTGGCTAAAGTGGCACTGAATCATGACTGCTTTGATATCGTGCTCGATCTTTGTCTAAACAGTTGTATGAGCGAAGAGGTGCCCGTTCCCGGTTATTATCCAGTGGGTAGAGGCTATCCGAAATTAGCGCAAGCGCTTGAAGAAATTCCGACACTAATGGGAACGTTCGATAAGCCTAAGTTTTTCCGCCTTGATACCGATTTATGCGCACACAGCTCGCGAGGAGTAAAAGGCTGTGAGCGTTGTGTCGATGCTTGTCCTGCCGGTGCGTTATCGAGTGTAGGTACAGACAAAACGGGCCATAAAATCGAAATCAATCCATACCTCTGCCAAGGTGTGGGAACCTGCGCAACCGCTTGTCCAACTGAAGCGATTCATTACGCGTTGCCGAATCCACAAGATACGCAGAAATTTATCGAACGCACGTTAGCCAATTATGAGTCTCAAGGTGGGGTGAATCCCATCATCTTAATCTGCAGTTCTCGTCACGAATCGTATAACGTGATGGCACTAAGCGCACTTCCTGACCATGTCATCCCAATTGTGGTTGAAGAGCTACCATCGGTCGGGATTGATTCATGGTTTGCAGCGCTAGCTAACGGCGCATCTCAAGTTTTGTTCGCCGCTAGTCAACATATGCCTGCCACTATTTTGCGTATTCTTAATAGTGAAGTGTCGTTAGCTCAAACCCTACTAGAACAGTTGGGGATTGCGAAAGAGACCATCGACATTATCTATTTAGAGTCATTACGCGAAGGGGCACCGACACTTTGCACTGAACACTTTGATTTGGCATTAGGCGATCTGGAAGGTGATAAACGTCAGCGCTTATTTACCTCTCTTGATGCGCTAGCACAAGCGCGAATTCCGGTTGAAAACGTGGTCGAACTGCCATTAGGCGCGCCGTACGGCAATATCTCATGCGAAAGCAACGACTGCACACTTTGTATGAGCTGTGTAGCGGTTTGTCCTACTCGGGCTCTGCATACCGATGGTACTTCACCATCACTCAAGTTTATTGAGCAAGATTGTGTCCAGTGCGGTTTATGCGTTAAGGCCTGCCCAGAGCAAGTATTAACCATGACGCCAAGAATGAATTGGGAGCAGACAAGTCGTCAGCAAGCACAAGTCATTCATCAAGAGAAAGCGGCAGAATGTGTTCGCTGTCATAAACCATTCGCTCCGCAATCGATGATTGACATGCTGCAAAATAAGTTACGTGGTCACTCTCATTTCTCTGATGATGCTGCGCTAAATCGGATTGCAATGTGTGAAGACTGCCGGGTGGTTGACATGTTCGAAGCCATGGCTGATGACCCGACCAAACAACTAAATTATTAAGCGTGAGAATGATAGATGGATAACCAACAACAAAGCATTCGCAGTGAAATCTACTTAGTTCTGGCGACATTATATCGCCAAGCACCAAGCGCTGAGATGATTGAGTTTCTTGCGCAATTAGAGACTGAACCAAGCAATAGCGCTATGAAAGTCGCATGGGACAAGCTTAAAAACGCCGCATTGGCGAGTGATACACAAACCTTGATTGACGAATATCAAGAGTTGTTCATTGGTATTGGGCGCGGTGAAGTGATGCCTTTCGCTTCATGGCACCTCACAGGATCTTTGATGGAAAAACCCCTAGCGGCGATACGACATGACCTAACGCGCCTTGGTTTCGAAAGAGCCGAGTCAGTGAAAGAGCCAGAAGATCATATCAGTGCACTGTGCGAAGTGATGGCTGCACTGGTGAGTGAAGAAGAAAACCTTCAACAAGCTTTTTTCAATACCCACATTGCGCCATGGTTTGAGTCGTTGATCAAACAAATTCTACAGGCGAAGCATGCCTCGTTTTACCTCTGTGTTGCTGAGCTCACACACGCGTTCCTGACGGTTGAGCAGGTCCGGTTTAGTGAACACCACTCAAGCAATAAAACCACATTAAAAATTGATGTTAAGAACGTTACTGAGTACGAGCAACCTCAGTCTTAAAACGTCACATCGAAAGTCATACCTCCAAAAAGGGTAAGGAAGCAATAATGAAAGAGAACAAAGCGCTAAATCAAAGTCGAAGGGATCTCCTTAAAGGATTAACGACGGCTGCTGTTGCGGGTGCCGTTGTCGCTGGCGGTACAAAAATAGCCAACGCATCAGAAACGGATCAACCAAAACAAGACGTCAAGAAAACCGGCTATCACGAAACCCAACACATTCGTGATTATTACGACACGCTATAGGAGCTAAACCATGAAATTAGTCAAACGCTCCGATAGCGTGAATAGAGAACAGAATCAGCTGGGTGTTTCTCGACGTGCCTTTATGAAAAACAGCTCTCTTGCGGCGAGCGGCGCAGTTGTTGGTGCAGGGCTTTTTGCGCCTGGCATGATCAAGAAAGCTCAAGCAAAAGCTGTGGATCCATCAGCAGAAACTGAAGTAAAACGCACCATTTGTTCACACTGTTCCGTGGGTTGTGGCATTTACGCCGAGGTACAAAACGGCGTATGGACGGGTCAAGAGCCCGCATTTGATCACCCATTTAATGCTGGTGGACATTGTGCTAAAGGTGCAGCGCTACGTGAACATGGCCACGGTGAACGCCGGCTTAAATACCCAATGAAGCTCGAAAACGGCAAATGGAAAAAACTCTCTTGGCAACAAGCGATTGAGGAAATTGGCAACAAAGCGTTAGAGATTCGACAGCAGTCTGGCCCAGATTCAGTTTACTGGTTGGGTAGTGCTAAGCACAGCAATGAACAAGCGTATATGTTCCGTAAAATGGCGTCATTGTGGGGGACGAATAACGTCGACCACCAAGCGCGTATCTGTCACTCAACCACGGTGGCGGGGGTGGCTAATACGTGGGGCTACGGAGCGATGACCAACTCGTTCAATGACATGCACAATTGTAAATCGATGCTGTTCATTGGTTCGAATCCTGCTGAAGCGCATCCAGTCGCGATGCAGCACATCTTGATTGCCAAAGAGAAGAACAACTGCAAGATCGTGGTGGCTGACCCTCGTCGTACCCGCACTGCAGCAAAATCCGATCACTACGTCTCGCTTCGTCCGGGTTCAGACGTTGCTTTCATCTGGGGTGTCTTGTGGCATGTTTTTGCTAACCAATGGGAAGACAAAGACTTTATCCGCCAACGTGTTTTCGGCATGGATGAAATTCGTGAAGAAGTTGCGAAATGGACGCCTGCAGAAGTAGAGCGTGTCACTGGTGTTACTGAAGCTGACGTTTACCAAACCGCTAAACTGCTGGCGGAAAACCGACCAGGTTGTGTCGTATGGTGTATGGGTGGTACTCAGCACACCACGGGTAATAACAACACTCGTGCTTATTGTGTGCTTGAATTAGCACTCGGTAACATGGGTAAATCTGGTGGTGGTGCCAACATTTTCCGCGGCCATGATAACGTCCAAGGCGCGACCGATTTGGGGGTGCTTTCTCATACTTTACCAGGCTATTACGGTTTGTCTGACGGCGCTTGGAAACATTGGTCTAAGGTGTGGGATCTTGATTATGAATGGGTCAAAAGCCAGTTTGATCAAAGTGAATATCGTGGCAAGAAACCAATGAATAATATGGGTATTCCCGTCTCGCGTTGGATTGATGGGGTACTTGAAAACAAAGATAACATCGAGCAAAACGATAACATTCGTGCCATGTTCTATTGGGGACATGCCGTGAACTCGCAGACCCGTGGCGTGGAAATGCGTAAAGCAATGAAAAAGCTTGATATGATGGTTATCGTTGACCCATACCCAACCGTTGCCGCTGTGATGAATGATCGCACCGATGGTGTCTACCTATTACCTGCCACGACGCAATTTGAAACCTACGGTAGTGTGACAGCGTCAAATCGCTCGATTCAATGGCGTGATAAAGTGGTTGAGCCTTTATTTGAGTCTAAACCTGATCACGAAATCATGTATCTGTTGAGCAAGCAACTCGGCTTTGCTGATCAATTGTTCAAGAACATCAAAGTTGAAAACGATCAGCCGTTGATTGAAGACATTACGCGTGAATTCAACCGTGGAATGTGGACCATCGGTTATACAGGGCAAAGCCCAGAGCGTCTTAAAGCACACCAACAAAGCTGGCATACCTTCCACAAAACGTCACTCGAAGCCGAAGGCGGCCCTGTGCATGGTGAAACCTATGGTCTTCCTTGGCCGTGTTGGGGAACGCCGGAAATGAAACATCCGGGAACCCACATCCTATACGATACCTCGAAACCCGTTGCTCAAGGTGGCGGTAATTTCCGTGCCCGTTTTGGTGTTGAATTTGAAGGCACCAATTTGCTCGCCGAAGATAGCTATTCAAAAGGTTGTGAAATTCAAGATGGCTACCCGGAGTTTAGCGATAAGCTGATTAAAGCTCTCGGTTGGTGGGATGATTTGACTGGCGAAGAGAAAGCGGCGGCTGAAGGTAAAAACTGGAAAACGGATCTGTCGGGTGGGATTCAACGAGTTGCGATCAAACATGGCTGTATGCCTTTCGGTAATGCCAAAGCTCGCGCCGTGGTTTGGACGTTTCCAGATCGAGTACCACTGCACCGTGAACCACTGTACACCCCACGTCGTGACTTGGTCGCTGATTACCCAACATGGGATGACAGTGAGTCTATCTACCGCTTACCGACGATGTACAAATCTATTCAAGATCAAGACAAGTCGGGCGAGTACCCCATTATTCTAACTTCGGGTCGTTTGGTTGAATATGAAGGGGGCGGTGAAGAGACACGTTCAAACCCATGGCTTGCGGAACTGCAACAAGAGATGTTTGTTGAGGTTAACCCGAAAGATGCCAATGATCTTGGCTTCAAAGATGGTGAAATGGTCTGGGTTGAAGGGGCAGAGAAGGGCCGAATCCACGTTAAAGCAATGGTGACACGTCGCGTTAAACCGGGCATGGCTTTTATCCCGTTCCACTTTGGCGGCAAATTCCAAGGAGAAGATCTACGAGATAAATACCCTGAAGGAACCGATCCATATGTGATTGGTGAGTCTGCCAACGTTGCAACGACCTACGGCTATGATCCGGTCACGCAAATGCAGGAAACGAAAGTCACCCTATGTAACATTCGCAAAGCGTAAGGAGTCAACTGATGGCTAGAATGAAATTCCTATGTGACACCAAGCGCTGCATTGAATGTAACGGCTGTGTCACTGCATGTAAGAACGAAAATGACGATGCGTTAGAGTGGGGCATCCAGCGCCGCCGAGTGGTCACGCTGAATGACGGTGAGCCGGGCGAAAACTCGATCTCAGTCGCCTGCATGCATTGTACTGATGCACCTTGTATGGCGGTTTGTCCTGCAGATTGTTTTGAGCACACAGAAGATGGCATTGTTCTACACAATAAAGACTTGTGTATTGGCTGTGGTTATTGTCTGTTTGCATGCCCATTTGGCGCCCCTCAGTTTCCCAAACAAGAAGCGTTTGGTGAGCGTGGCAAGATGGACAAGTGCACCTTCTGTGCCGGTGGTCCTGAAACAGAAGCGGGTTCAGTCGAAGAGCGTCAAAAATACGGAGCTAACCGTATTGCTGAAGGCAAGTTACCTATGTGTGCGTCACTATGTTCTACCAAAGCGCTATTGGCGGGGGATGCAGAGAAAGTGTCTGATATTTTCCGTCAGCGCGTTGTTGAGCGCGGCGCAAAAGGAGCTGGCTGGACTGATGGCAACGATCTGTCTTACGATGCAACCAAAAGTTAGAGTTGGAGAGAGTCATGTTTTCAATACTTAAACGTGCATCTCTCGCAATGCTGTCGTTAATGACAGCATTGTTGCTTGCTTTGTCGTTACCTGTGCATGCTGAGCAAAACGAGTCTCAAGTTGCACAACGTGAAATGACCCAGCTAGCCGGTGCGGATTTTTGGCGCCAGGTTCGTCAAGGTGAAGAGGGTTATACCACCTCTCAGTCTGCCGAGCATGGCATTCTGATCAGTACGCCAGGTCAAACCTGGTATATTCTGAAAGAGAAGTGGATGTCTCCCGCTGGCGCTGTCGCTATCTTCGGCAGTATCGCATTGGTTACTTTGATGTACGTCGCCATTGGCCCTTTGATGTTGAGTGCCCCAAGAACGGGGAAGAAAATCAAACGTTGGTCGCGACTCGATAGAGCACTGCATTGGAGTATGGCGTTTACCTTCTTAACGTTAGCTTTCAGTGGCTTGATGTTGGTGTATGGCAAACACTTCCTTAAACCTTACATTCCATCCGAGCTGTGGGGCTTCATTGTCATGCTGGCCAAACAGTATCACAACTACATCGGACCGATTTTCTATGTCTTACTGTTGTGCGTTTTGATCAAATGGTGGCGTAAATCGATCTTTAAAGAAGTCGACTTCGATTGGTTTATTAAACTTGGCGGTATGGTTGGCAAACATAAAGGAACGCACCCCTCTGCGGAATTTTCTAATGCCGGTGAAAAAGCGCTATTTTGGATGCTCATCATTGTTGGCAGTGTCGTAGCCTTAAGTGGGCTGATTCTTGATTTCCCGATTTTTGGTCAAACACGCCGAGACATGGAAATGTCGAACCTCGTCCATATGATTGCAGCCTTAATCCTTATCTGTGGATTTATTTTCCATATTTATATTGGTCTGTTTGGTATGGAAGGGGCGCTTGAAGGCATGGTTACTGGTGAAGTCGATGAAACGTGGGCCAAAGAGCACCACGATCTTTGGTATCAACAAGTCGTCGAGAAAGAGCAAACATTTACTGAGTCTTCTGAGATTAGCCAACAGAGAAAAGGAGCACAAACCAATGAACAAACCTCATAAAGGGATTTGGGTTGCGTATATCCTAAGCTGTTTTACTCCGTTTACCTGTTTGATCTCTGGCGTTTTGGCGATTGTTTATGCGGGTTACCGATTAGATAAAGGAGAAGATGGCGATATTCTCGATTCCCATTACTATGGTTTAATCCGCACCTTCTTCTTGAACTTAACCTACTTTGTGGTCCTTATTATCACGGTAGCGACATCAAATGGGGTGCTTTCTGGCGTCAATGACTACTGGTACAAGAGCCCAGTGATTGATCAAATCGCTTATTACATCCCCTATGTTGGTTTTGTTTTTGGTTTAGTCGCCATCGTTATCTGGTTTATCAGGATGTATCAGGGAATGAGCCGATTGAAAGACAATCAACCCTTTAGTTTTTCAAAAGGGCCCAATTTATAGCGATGCCATTTGCTTAATAAAAGCCCTAGTCTCTAGGGCTTTTTTTGCACCACAAAAGCACGCTTTAATCTAGTGCAGTCTCACCATGTTAGTGCAATTAAAGCGTTAATTAAGCTTGCCTTAATACAATTCTTGTTATTCACAATATAATTAACTACATTATTTCAATGACTTAATGTTAGTTGATAATGGTATCATTCGCTGGCACATAACTTGCCGTAACACCTCTTCATACCGATTCACCAAGATGGTGATTAGTGTAAATTGATGCACATAAAAAGTGCGCGACAATCAACATGGAGACATTACGGATGAGCGTAACAGCCAGTCAGGTTCATGGAGCAGTACAAACCTTGACCCAAAGTTCCGATACATTATTTCTTTTACTCGGCGCCATTATGGTGTTCTTGATGCATGCAGGCTTCGCTTTTCTCGAGGTTGGCACCGTCAGACATAAAAACCAAGTGAACGCTTTGGTGAAAATTCTGGCTGATTTTGGTATTTCTGCGCTCGCGTATTTTTTCATCGGTTATTGGGTCGCTTATGGCGCTAACTTCTTTGCCGATGCGCAAACCTTGTCGCAAGGAAATGGCTATGAGTTAGTGAAATTCTTTTTCTTACTGACCTTTGCAGCAGCGATCCCGGCAATTGTATCCGGTGGTATTGCTGAACGTGCGCGTTTCTACCCAATCTTAGTGGCAACTTTTTTTACCGTCGGTTTGGTTTATCCGCTCTTCGAAGGAATGATCTGGAACGGTAATTTTGGCTTGCAAGCTTGGTTTGAAAGCCAATTTGGTTATGGATTCCATGACTTTGCAGGTTCAGTCGTCGTCCATGCTGTCGGTGGTTGGATAGCACTTGTTGCGGTTATTTTCTTAGGCATGCGTAAAGGCCGTATTCGCGCAGGCAAACATACCAACTTTGCACCGTCTAATATTCCGTTTCTTGCCTTAGGTGCCTGGATTCTGTGTGTCGGCTGGTTTGGTTTTAATGTGATGTCAGCCCAAACCCTCAACGGCATTAGTGGTCTTGTTGCAATGAACAGCCTAATGGCAATGGTTGGCGGTATTGTCGCCGCATTGATTGTGGGTAAAAATGACCCGGGTTTTATTCATAATGGTCCATTGGCAGGGTTAGTGGCCGTATGTGCAGGCTCGGACTTGATGCATCCTATCGGTGCTTTAGTCACAGGGGCTATCGCTGGAGCTCTGTTTGTTTACTTATTTACTTATCTACAAAACAAAACCAAAATTGATGATGTACTGGGCGTATGGCCTCTGCATGGCGTATGTGGTGCATGGGGTGGCATCGCTGCGGGAATCTTCGGTCAAACGGCATTAGGTGGTTTAGGTGGCGTCAGTCTGAGTGTGCAACTATTAGGTACAGTTGTCGGCATTAGTATCGCACTGATCGGTGCAGGCATTGTTTATGGTGTGATTGATAAAGTGTCTGGCTTACGACTGTCAGAGGAAGATGAGTTCAATGGTGCCGACTTAGCCATCCATAAAATCTCGTCAACCAACGAAGACTAATGGGTCAACAACCATCAAAGGTGGCGTTTAAGCCGCCTTATTGGTTTGCCACACAAAATAGGTTCACCTCACAAAAACAGCGTTAAGTTGCGCCATTTTCGACCATGGTCTAACCCAATTTATTAGGGTGTGAGCCTTGCCAATGCTAAGCTAACAACATCAATACTAAAAAGGATGTGGTATGAACTTTCCTTATCGTAACGTTGTGGTCTTAACTGGCGCGGGTATCTCGGCAGAATCGGGAATTCAAACCTTTCGAGCTCAAGATGGGCTTTGGGAAAACCATCGCATAGAGGATGTCGCAACGCCCGAGGGTTTTGAACGCAACCCTGATTTAGTTCAAGACTTTTATAACCAACGTCGTCTCAGTCTGCAAGATTCAAAGATTAAGCCTAATGCGGCTCATGTAGCGTTAGGCAAGCTTGAAGAGCAACTTGAGGGTAAGGTAACCATCATTACCCAAAATATCGATAATCTTCATGAGCGCGGAGGCAGTGTGAATGTCATTCACATGCATGGTGAGTTGTTGAAATCACGTTGCAGTGTTTCTAATCAGGTCATTGAAGAGAAAGGTGACATCAACACAGGTGACCTGTGCCATTGTTGTCAGATCCCATCACAGATGCGCCCTCATGTGGTTTGGTTTGGCGAAATGCCACTGAGAATGGGGGACATCTACGCAGCACTCGAAGAGGCCGATTTGTTTGTTTCGATTGGTACCTCAGGCGTGGTTTATCCTGCTGCTGGTTTTGTTCATGATGCGAGGATGCACGGCGCTCATACTATTGAGATAAACTTAGAGCCGAGTGCGGTAGAAAGTGAATTTGAAGAAAAGCGTTACGGCAAAGCGAGTGTTGAAGTGGCGAAACTAGTCGATGAAATACTCTCGTTACAACAGCCTGATATCAAGCATGCCTAACGGCAACAACACCTTTGAACACGCTTAATGCTTACGTTGAGCGTTTTTCATTTCATACATCGCCTTATCTGTGCGCTCTATTGATTCAAACACGCTCGAACGGGTAGAGTGCTCAATCCCGTAACTAAAGGCGATGGGATCTTTTTCCAGTTGCTGTTTCACTTCGGTAATGAAAGTTTCCGCGCGTTCAGGCAAACAAACCACGACAAACTCATCACCACCAATGCGAAATGCTTGTTCAGAATCGATGGTGCAGTTTTTTAGTACAGTAGCAAACCGAACAATCACCGTGTCACCCATCAAATGCCCCTGGGTATCATTGACCGCTTTTAATCCATCTAAATCAATAAATACCAATTCAAATGGATCGAGCTCGATATCATGGAGTTTTTTACGGTTGTATAGCCCTGTTAACTCGTCTGTTGTTGCACTCTTTTGAGCCGAGTGAACCAGCTTAGTAATGCCAAACGCTAAAAGTAAAAAGGAAAGTTGTAACATCCCATCTTCCATCAATGAGTCAATCATCGGGTGATGGTCTGCTATCTGGTTGAAGTAGTTGAATTCGGTAACGACCTCATAAAAGCTATTGATGATGAGTAAACCGATGCCGTATAGAATCATCGTATTGGATTTAATCGTGTTTAATGAAATGTTCGCAAGGTAAATAACCAGAATGAGTGTGTTCGTTTCAAACAGTAAATCGTAGCGAGAATCAATGGCAAGAAAATGACTAATGATGAGCATAATGAGATGCGCACCAATAAGTATTGAAATAAAAAAGAGTGTCGCTCTATACATGCTTCTCCAGATATAAATAAAGCGGCTTGTGCCGCTTTATTAAGTGTAAAACAAATTGTTTAGTTATCTACTTTTAGTTTTTGGAAATACTCATCGTATAGAACACTGGCTTCACCAACTTCATCTTGCCAAGTACCGCTGTCCATTACCGCTTGCGGTGGGAAAATGTTCTGATCTTCAGTGAACGTTTTCGGCAATAGCTTGTGCGCCGCCGCCACTGGAGTAGGGTAACCAATCTCTAACGCAATTTTCGCTGCGTTTTCAGGACGTAGTAGGAAGTCGATCATCTTATGCGCCGCTTCAATGTTTTTCGCACCTGATGGAATTGATAGGCTATCCATCCAGAAAACAGTGCCTTTTTCTGGCCAGATAATGTCGATTGAAGCGCCTTCTTGACGAGCGGCGTAGGCTGAACCATTCCACAACATACCTAATGAAACTTCACCGCCTAAGTAAGGTACCGCTGGGTTATCAGAATTAAATAGCAGCACGTTTGGCATCAGTTTTCTTAACTCTTCGTACGCCGCTTTGATTTCATCTGGATTGGTTGTATTTGGCGAGTAGCCCAATTTTGTTAACGCAATATGGAATACTTCACGTGAGTCGTCCATCAGCATCAGTTGGCCTTCCCACTTGCTATCCCAAAAGTCATCCCATTTGGTTACTGATGACTTATCAAGCATATCAGAGTTAATACCAATACCGGTTGCACCCCAAATGTAAGGGATAGAGTAGTTGTTACTTGGATCGAAAGGTTTATTTAGGAAGTTAGTATCCAAGTCGGCGAAGTGAGATAGCTTAGTTTTGTCGATTTGTTGCAGCATTCCCTCTTTACGCATTTTAGACACAAAATAGGTTGACGGTACAACGAGATCGTAACCAGAACCTTGAGTCTTTAACTTTGCGTACATGCTTTCGTTTGACTCATAAGTGGAATAAATCACTTTTATTCCGGTCTCTTTCGTAAAGTCTTCAAGAACTTCATTGGGAATATATTCAGACCAATTGTAGAAGTAGAGTTCTTGATCAGCCGCCATTGCAGGCGTCGTGAATAGCGTCGCTGCGCATAGCGCACTTGCGTAGAATTTACTTTTCATTTGATTTCCGTTTTTTATCTATGAACGCTCAAAAGCCTGTCTCTTCTGAGTGAGCCTGATGATTGAATCTGCTTGTCATATGACAAACCTAGCAACGGATTAGTATATCAGCCATAAACGAAAATAGGCAGCGAACGCTGCCTATTTTTGCTGAACTTCGGCTTATTGGCCGGCTTTCAACTTCAAGAAATACTCTTCGTATTTCGCCGTTAAATCACCCACAGAATCTTGCCATTCAACGCGGTCAAGATCGTGTTGCGATGGGAATAACGGAGCAACATCTTTAAACTTCGCATTCGATTCGGCAACCGCGGTGAGATACCCCGTATCACGAGAGATTTGCTCAGCTATTTCTGGACGTAGGAGGAAATCAATCATCTTGTGCGCAGCGTCAACGTGCTTTGCACCTGAAGAGATCGCGAAGTTATCAACCCAGCCGATCCCGCCTTCTTTTGGGAAGACCAGTTTTAGATTCATGCCTTCGTTTTGTGCAGCGGCGGCGCTACCATTCCAAAGCATACCGACACCTACCTCGCCAGACATGTAGGGTGCTCCAGGGTTGTCGGAATTAAACACCAGTACATTGGG
Organism: Vibrio sp. NH-UV-68; assembly: GCF_042940635.1. Lineage (NCBI taxonomy): Bacteria > Pseudomonadati > Pseudomonadota > Gammaproteobacteria > Vibrionales > Vibrionaceae > Vibrio > Vibrio sp. NH-UV-68. The sequence continues at coordinate 1,435,232 of NZ_CP134975.1, read as the reverse complement.
CATCAATTTTTGCAGCTCGGCGTATGCTTCATCAATCTGTTTTGGATCGGTAGAATTACCCGAATAGCCAAGTTTACGTAGCGCAATATGGAACACTTCGCGTGTGTCATCCATCAGCATCAATTGGCCTTCAAGCTCTGGGTTCCATAGATCAGCCCAGCTTTGAAAATCATTCGGATCGTACATGTCGGCATTAACCGCTAGCCCTGTAATAGCAACAACATGGGGAATAGAGTAGTCATTGTTTGGGTCATAAGGCTTGTTTAGATAGTTTTTATCTAAATTGTTAAAGTTAGTCAGCTTAGTTTTATCAATTTTTTGCAACATACCTTCATCGCGCATTTTAGCAACAAAGTAGGTTGATGGCACAACAAGGTCGTAACCCTGATTATGCGTCTTTAGTTTGGCATACAAGGTTTCGTTCGACTCATAAGTCGAATAGATAACCTTAATACCCGTTTCCTCGGTAAACTGTTCTAGGATATTACTGCTGATGTAAGGCCCCCAGTTCATAAATACCAATTGTTTGTTTTCGTCCGCTGTTACTGAACCTGAGAACAGTGAAAGCGCACATGCACTACCAGCTAATAAAGTAGCCCATTTTTTCATTTACGTTAGCTCCAAACCAAACGTTGCCGCATAATGAAAGTCATTAATTGGCACTAGATAGAAAATAGAATGGCGACATGCCATCCTATTTAGTGAAATCGAACGTGATACTACTGTACTTTTTCTCTTGCCAACAATTGAGAGACGATAACAAGAAATAATGAAACAATTAACATCACGGTTGCGAGCGCATTGACCTCGGGTGAAATACCGACCTTAACCATTGAGTAAATTTTCAATGGCAAGATTTCGTATGTTGGCCCAGTAACAAAAGAGCTGATGATGACGTCGTCAAGCGATAGGGTAAAGCTCAATAGCCATCCTGCAGCAACGGCAGGTTTGGCAAGTGGCAGAATGATTTGCTTCAAAATCGTCCACTCACTTGCCCCGAGATCTTTTGCAGCCTCAAGCATTTTTACGTCAAAACCATTTAAGCGACTGTAAACAGTCACCACGACAAACGGTAAACAGAAAGTAATATGCGCAATAAGCAAGGTGATGAAACCGAGCTGAGCTCCTAGCACCAAGAACAAAGCCAATAGCGAGATCGCCATTACGATGTCTGGTGACATCATCACCACGAACAGCATACCGTTGACCGCACGTTTGCCTTTAAAGGTGTAGCGAAATAGGGCTACGGCGGTCAAGCTACCGATAATCGTCGCTGCGGTAGCAGAGAAAACGGCAACATTCAGTGAATGCCACGCTGCCTGCATTAAGCTGTCATTGTTAACTAGGGTTTCATACCACTTGGTGGTGAAGCCGCCCCATTTCATACCAAATTTGTTGGCATTAAATGAGTTAACGATCAACACGATAATTGGCAGATACAAAAACGCGTACACTAACGCCATAAAGCTAAATCGAACTGCTCGTCCCATCAGTCTAGCTCCGCTTTTTTATTCAACAGTTTGCCTGCACGGTAGTAAGCATAAAGCATAATCGCCATCGCAATGGTTAAGGCAATGCTAGTCGCCGCGCCAAAAGGCCAATCTCGCGCATTCAATACTTGGCTCTTAATCACGTTACCAATCAATAGATTCTTCGCCCCACCTAATAAGTCTGAGATGTAAAACATCCCCAAAGCGGGCAACAGCACTAACAAGCAGCCGCCGATGATTCCCGGCATAGTCAGAGGCAAAATTATCTTAGTGATGGTTTGCAACTTATTGGCCCCTAAATCTTTAGCAGCTTCAATATAAGTGTGATCTAGCTTCTCAATAGCGGAATAGAGCGGCAAAATCATAAACGGTAAAAGGATGTAGACCAAACCGATCATCACCGCGGTTTCGGTGTACATCAGACGTATCGGTTTATCGATAATTTCCATTGCCATCAGTGATTTATTTAAAATTCCTTGCGTGCCTAAGACTATTTTCATTCCATAGGTACGAATCAATGAGTTAGTCCAAAAAGGAACAATCACCAAGAACAGCATAATAGGGCGCCATTTAGGCGGCATTTTTGCAACGATATACGCGAATGGATAGCCAATCACTAAACACAACAACGTCGCGATAATGGCCATATAAAAAGAGTGCAACAACACCTTGGCATAGAGTGGATCGATCAAACGGACATAGTTATCCAACGTGAATGTCAGCTCAATGAGATTGGATTCATCACGCGTAAGGAAACTGGTTGCAATGATCATCACGTTTGGGATCAGCACAAACAGCGTTAACCAACCGACAATCAGGGCAATGATCGCATTTTGTAGACTAATCGTCTTGGCTTTCATTGAGGACGACCTCCCAACTTTCAACCCAAGTGATAGCAACTTTTTGACCTAAAGAGTGGTCCACATCGGGATCGTCTTCATTGAAAAATTCGCTGACCATGACACGCATACCAGACTCAAGTTCGATCACTGAATCTAGCGTCATGCCTTTGTAAGTCCGTTCCATTACGTGACCTACAATGCCTCTTTGCTCAGACTCTTTGATCTCTTCGATGCGAAGATCTTCTGGGCGCAGTAATACTTGCAGCTTATCACCGCTGTTGGCGGATTTATTGCAGTAGACAACTGAGTCAACGCCTTCAATATTGGCGCGAATGCGTTTGTTGTCGGTGCGTTCAAGCATCGTCGCGTTAAAGACGTTGATCTCGCCAATAAATTTGGCAACGAATAGATTTTTTGGCTCTTCATAGATTTCGCGTGGAGAGCCATCTTGCTCAACCACACCATCACGCATCACAATAATGCGGTCAGACATTGACAAGGCTTCTTCTTGGTCGTGAGTCACGAAGATAAAAGTGATCCCAAGCTGACGTTGAAGTTGCTTTAGTTCAATTTGCATCTGCTTGCGCAATTTGTAGTCGAGTGCAGACAATGATTCATCAAGCAATAAAACTTTGGGCTTATTCACAACCGCACGCGCTATCGCGATACGTTGTTGCTGACCCCCAGACAGTTGGTGTGGTTTACGCGCAGCCATCTTCTCAAGTCGAACCATTCGCAGGGCTTCCATGACGCGAGGCTCAATGTCTGCAGCATTCACTTTTTGCATCCGTAAACCAAAGGCAACGTTTTCAAACACGGTCATATGGGGAAATAGTGCATAACTCTGAAATACAGTATTGACGTGCCTTTGCTCTGCAGGAACTTGAGTGACATTCTGATTGGCTAGGGTGATTTCACCGCTATCAGCGGCTTCAAAACCCGCAATCATCCTCAATACGGTCGTTTTACCACAGCCGGAAGGACCTAAAATTGTAAGGAACTCACCATGGTTAACATCCAAATTCAAATTCGAGATGATTTCCTTGCCATCAAAACTTTTACTTATGCCAGTTAGACGTACAACTGGTTGTCCTGCATGTTTAGTAGCGTTCAACGTCTGTTTTTCTCCCATTTGGGGCGTCACTGAAACCTAAGTTCAACGACCGATTGTTACACAAATTCGAGGCGCGCATCATAATCACCAATAGTGTGAAATCAAAGCATTTTCTCATCTTGAAACAGAAAAAAATTTGTCGATAAAAGTAAACATTCCTTACCATACACTTTCTATTTACCGAGAGTCGTACTTATGTAAGAAAAATCTCTTTGTTTTTATTGGGATATAAACACTTATGCACTGCGTTTAGTGCTTAATTATCAACCAATCAGACAGGAAAGCAAGCGGATGTTCGAGAACTGATTTTAGACTTAGCTTGGTTGACGTATAATACTCGCAACTTTTTATCAACAGGTTAGCTTAGTGGCATTGTCATTAAGCATTGGATTCAAGAATGAACAATGACATTGAAAAAGACTTCAACTTAGGCGGAAGTGTTGACCGAGCACTGTCTGGCGACTACGAGCTCAAAGCTGGAGAGGTGTTTCGTGAAGCTTGGCAACATACGCTCAAGAACTTCCTCTCGTTTTCACCATCGATTGTAATTTTGATTGCTTTACAGTTGGCCATTTTCTATGCCGCGTTGAAACTGCAATTGGGGAATCCTGGCATCATCATTGACGCTTTTATTAATCCAGAAGCGTTTGACCCAAGTATTTTCAATGCCATCATGGTAGCTAACTTCAGTTATGAAGTGATTAGCGCACCAATCTACGCTGGGATTAGCCTTATGGCGATGAGCCATGCTGCTGGGCTTGCGACCAAACCTCGTCATATCGGTAAAGGCTTACAGCACACTGTCCCTGTCATCTTAGCCACGTTATTTAGCTTACTGTTACAAGGTATCGCAGGTATGATTTTTCCCCTGCTATCCCTTTACCTCTCGCTAGCCTTTAGTAACGCTATTTTGCTGATTTGTGAAAAGAAGATTCCACCAATGCAATCCTTATTGCTCTCGCTTCGCGCAGTGAATAAGAAAATTTTTGTCTTATCCGGAATCTACTTATTTATCTCGATTATGTTCGTAATTAGCGCCATGTCTTACGGTATTGGCTTGATCATTGTTTTACCATTCTTTTTCCATGTAAAAGGGATTATTTACCGCAACATGTTCGGCATTAAATTAAAAATTGTTGCAACCGACCGCCCACAAAATAAAGATGATAACGATGACGATCCACAAGTGTTCAATGCGTAAGAGTGAGTTTGCCGCAATTGCTGTCGCAGCGGTCATTGCTGGTTGTAGTTTTTATAGTTATGAACTAAACGTTCAACAGCATACAGCGCCGACGGAGCCAACGACTGGTTCGATTGAAAAGTCGGTTGGTGATGCACCTGATTTTGCTGCAATTAAAGATGTAAACCAGAAGAAACAAGCCTTTTTTGATTACTTAAGGCCTGGTATTGCTCTAGAAAACAAACGCATTATTGATGAGCGTAAGTGGTTGGAGTCGATCGCTGATCATTTTAATAGTCAAACACTCTCTGCAAGTGATATCAGCTACGCTAAGCGACTGGGCCAACTATACAACGTTGCGTTGCCAACCCAAGGAATTAACCAAGCTTGGCTAGACGATATGCTGCACAGAGTAGATGTCATTCCTGAGGCTTTGGTTCTGGTTCAAGGCGCCAATGAATCGGCTTGGGGGACGTCTCGTTTTGCCACACAAGCAAACAACTATTTTGGTCAATGGTGTTATACGTCGGGATGCGGTTTAGTGCCAATGCAAAGAGGCGAGGGTATGACTCATGAAGTGGCTAAATTTGGATCAGTCCAACAATCTATTAACGGCTATTTTATGAATGTCAATCGTAACAAGGCGTACGAACAGTTACGTGAAATTCGTTACCAACGTCATTTGGCCGGACAAAGTTTAACCGATACTGACGCTGCAATGGCGCTGACCAATGGATTGTTAAGATACTCTGAGCGCGGTGAGGCATACGTCAATGATTTACAAGCGATGATCAGGCAAAATAAGCGGTTCTGGGAAACTCCCTCAATAAATCAATAAGAAAGAAAACAATGAAGAAAGTATCGTTAGCAATTTTAGCCGCTATGCTCAGTAGTTCCGTGGTTATTCCAGTGCAAGCTCAAGAATATATGTTTACCTACTCAAAGCTTTTTTCGCACATGAAGCAAAATGCTAAAGAGGGGCACGACGATGTTAAAGTCGGATTTTTCTTTTTAAATGCCAATACTAAGCAACTGTGTCATATCGAAAAAGCTTGGATGGAGAAAGAAGAGCACTACGAAGAGTTACAAGTTTCGCCTTACCAGGAAGTACTGGTACCGCTCGATGACAACTTACGTTCCGCTAATCCACTGGTATTTGTGCAAACGCCAATGGATCAACGTTGTGACTTTTCAATGGTTGTCATGACCAAGGCGCCGTTGTCAGGTAGCGTGAGCTATGATGAAATCAAAGTATTGTTACCACAAATGCAAACTATCTTAGAAGAGTTAGGAGGAATGTTCGCCAGTTGGTTTACGCCAGATGTCGAAGGCGTGACACTAGAATTTCCGGACAAGCTTAACTCGCAAATTGTGTTCTCTAATGGTCAAACAAAACCCATCATTGACGGTAAAGCTCAGGTCGCTCTATCGGAAATAGGCCAGGGAGGCACCATGATGCTTCCAGCTGAAACCTCGCGTGTACTGCCTTACTTACCCAAAGCGAATTAAGTCAAAAAGAAACGTTGCTCGTTATATAAAAGGGTCGCATTTACGACCCTTTATCAATTAGAGATTGGTGACATTGAGCTGTAGGCTGGGATCAAACTCTTGAACTAAATCTTGCGCTGATGACGCTTGGCTAGGTAGCTCTTCTTTATCAAAGCCAATATCACCACCGTTAATAACACCAGAGTCTTTGTCGATCGACTTAAAGTCAAACAACTCGAAGTCCGCTAGGTGACTCGGGACGACATTTTGCAAAGCGCTGAACATTGACTCAATACGACCAGGGAAGCGCTTATCCCATTCATTGAGCATCTGCTTAATGTTTTGACGTTGTAAGTTTGGCTGAGAGCCACACAAGTTACATGGAATGATCGGATATTCACGCATAGCAGAAAACTTGATGATGTCTTTTTCACGACAATACGCCAACGGACGAATTACCACATGCTCGCCATTATCAGAGACAAGCTTAGGTGGCATGCTTTTCATTTTTCCACCATGGAACATATTCAAGAATAACGTTTCGAGAATATCATCGCGATGATGTCCAAGTGCTATTTTTGTTGCCCCAAGCTCTTTTGCCGTGCGGTACAAAATACCCCGTCTTAAACGTGAACACAGTGAGCAGGTTGTTTTACCTTCTGGGATCTTGTCTCGAACAATCGAGTAAGTGTCTTCTTCAACGATTTTGTATTCAACGCCCAAAGACTCAAGATACTCTGGAAGAATATGCTCTGGGAAACCTGGCTGTTTTTGATCGAGATTGACCGCGACCAAAGAAAAAGATATTGGCGCACTTTTCTGCAAACTCATCAGAATTTCAAGCATCGTAAAGCTGTCTTTACCACCAGAGAGGCAGACCATAATTCGATCACCATCTTCAATCATGTTGAAGTCTTGGATCGCTTGGCCTGTATTGCGGCGGATGCGCTTTTGTAGCTTATTAAAGTTATATTGTTGAGCTTTAGTACGCTCTTGAGTTTGCTCAGTCATTGGCTTGCAGTCTTCGTCAATCTTCAATACAAAATGAAGGGGGTATGATACGGATAAATAAAGCAGATGCCAGATCTATTGATGAACGAAAGACAAAAAAATCCCCTTAGCGCGGCCAAGGGGAGTATTGATTTAGTTAGATTGCAGTTTTAGGGTCAAGAGGGCTGACATAGCCTTGTGGTTTAAGTGCAAGGACATCGCAGTTGATCTTATCGATGACATGTTCAGCGGTATTGCCAATAAAGACTGCAGACAAACCAGTTCGGCCAGTGGTGCCAATAATAACCATAGCCGCGTTTAACCTTTCTGCGGTATCTGGAATGACATCTTCGGGTAAGCCTTGCTCAACAACCGTTTGTTCTTCATCATAACCGTGTTTTTGGCGTAGTGCTTTCATCGCTGTCAGGTGATGACCACGAACCGCATCAGTGTACATTGCAGGATCAAACTCAGGAAGTTCAATGGTTATATTGGCAGGCGTAACCGGATAAGCGTTAACCAAATAAGGTTTAGCACCTAATCGTTCAGTTAAGCTATTTAATTGCTCAACCATGGCATCATTTAAGCCTAAATGTGTATCGTTTTCTGAGCCAACGTGTACTGAGGCTAAAATGCTCGCATCTTTAGGCCAGTCGGTATTCTTTACTAGTAATACAGGACATGGGCACTTACGCAATAAATGCCAATCTGTTGGTGTAAAAATAACCGACTCTAATACATCGTGCTTTCGAGTGCCTTTAATCACAATGTCATGTTCACCGGCAAAAACTTCAGCAATAACCGCTTCATACGGTCGATTGTGCCAAACCACACGCACATCGAATTCAACACCATCAAGCAGGTAGTCTTTGGCAATCTTGTGCATCCACTGTTCGCGCTGATGGATAACGCCACGACGCATGGCATCACGTTCATCAACAGACAGCATTGATGTCATGTCGTAAGAAAAATCATAGATAGAGAGGAAGAAGGTAACGTGACTTGGTGAGCGACTTTTTTCCGCCAGTTGCATCGCACGAGCAAGTGCAGGTTGTTCATCTTTATTGATGTCAGCAACGACCAAAATCTTATTATAGATACTCATATGTTCTCCTTAGAGACGAGGAGGGCTATATGATTAATGTAGCTTACTTAAGAGGAGAGTTTTAGCATTATTTGAAGGATTATAAGAGAAGTATGATGTAGCTCTATTTCAAAATGAATAACGAGCTACATCATTGAAAGGTATTACGATTCTTTAGACACGCCAGCCAATGCCATTAGTGCGTCGTGATCTAAGATAGTGATATATTTGCCTTTAACACTAAGAATTTCTGACTTCTGAAAACGACCTAAAAGACGAGAAATAGTTTCAACGGTGAGGCCAAGGTAGTTACCGATATCACCACGAGTCATGGTCAAACGGAATTCACGAGGGCTAAAGCCGCGCTGAGAGAAACGGGTTGAAAGGTTGTATAAGAACGCGGCAAGACGCTCTTCTGCATTCTTTTTGGAAAGCAGCAATATCATCTCTTGATCGCCTTTGATTTCATTGCTCATCAAACGCATGATCTGCTGACGTAGTTTAGGCATTTTGCCTGAAAGATCGTCAAGAATTTCGTAAGGAATTTCACACACCATTGAGGTTTCTAGTGCTTGTGCAAAGCTTGGGTGCAAATCACCAGTGATCGCATCAAAGCCAACTAAATCACCGGCAAGATGAAACGCAGTAATTTGCTCATCACCTTGTTCAGTAATGGTGTAACTCTTGATTGTACCTGAACGAATTGCGTAAAGAGACTTGAGTTCATCTCCCGCTTTAAACAGTTCTTGTCCTTTCTGGATTGGCTTTTTACGCTCAATGATTTGGTCAAGCTGGTCGAGCTCAGACTCATTAAGTGTAAACGGAATACAAAGCTGACTAATGCTACAATCTTGGCAGTGGATAGCACAACCGCCGGATTGAACGCGCTTTGTTGCAGGCTTTTCAGAAATCATAACAACCTTTCACTATTTGATATACATCAATATTTTAGCACCCATTAAGCCTAAAGGGTAGTGTAAAAAGCCCCGTAAAAACAGTTAACTAAAAGTTAATTGATAATAGACTTAGCGCGCCGTAGCCAGTATAAACGCCATAGAGCAGGATTATAACCGCAACAATGTGTCGGAATGTGTAAGATGATTGCAACTTATGCAAAGAGGTTGCCGCGTGGCCAACCAAGAGCATTGCAGGCAGCGTTCCTAAGCCGAAAGCTAACATGACTAGCGCGCCATTAAGGGCACTCCCTGACACCGCAGACCAAGTTAGCATTGAGTAAACCAAGCCACAAGGTAGCCATCCCCATATAAAACCAAAAGGTAAAGCATGGATGGGTGAACGAAGAGGCAACAGGGATTTACCGGCTGGAGAAATCACCCGCCATAAAGATTGGCCAAGTTTTTCAATATGCAGTAAACCTTGCCACCAACGGCCAATATAACCAGCAAGCAAAATCATAAATAGTGCAGCGGCCAGTCGCAACCAAGCCAAAACGTCATTAAGGTGACCAATTTCAGTCAACGTTGATACCGCACCGCCAACCAGAGCGCCAATCACCGCATAACTGGTTAATCGACCAAGGTTATAGAATAGCGGCGTTAACTTTGACGGGTGTTTTTGTCCCATGGTGAGCATAGAAGCGATGCCACCGCACATCCCCATACAGTGGCCAGCGCCAACCAATCCTATCAAAAATGCACCAACCCAATCAGGTGTCATTTTGGGCGCTTCTCTTTATTTTCGTCATCATCAAAGAGAATGCTGTGCCCTTGACGTTCCAAATCTTCAAACTGTTCGCTCTTCACCGCCCATAAAAACACTGCGACGGCAACACACACCAATACAATTGCGATTGGGATAAGGATATAAAGGCTTTCCATCTATTTACCTTTTTCTTTGAGCAGACGCAGAGAGTTAGATACTACAATAATTGAACTCGCAGACATACCAACGACTGCAAAATAGGGGGCGACGAAACCCAATACGGCCAACGGTAATATAAGTACGTTATAACCTAACGACCAGGCTAGGTTCTCGCGAATGATCTTACGAGTTTGCAGTGCAAGTTCACGAGCTTCAAGAATTCTATCAAGTCTGTCACCAAGTAAGACCATATCGGCTGACGCTTTCGCCACATCAGTACCGCTACCCATTGCTACCGACAAGTGCGCACCCGCTAAAGTTGGTGCATCGTTGATTCCATCACCAATCATCATTGTAATATCATTGGCATCAACGTTTTGCAGATAAGTCAACTTATCTTGCGGCTTAGCACCAGCCACGACATTCTCAATGCCAATCTGATCGGCAACAATTTTAGCGTTATGTTCGATATCGCCTGTCAGCAATGTGACTTTAACGCCAGCGCGTTGGAATTGCTCAATAAATTGTTTCGTTTCTGAACGAATCGGATCTTGGTAGATAAAGGTCGCGACATGCTGATTATCTATCGATAGATACACGGAGTTGGCTTGAGCTAAGTCCGCGTTGTCTAACACAAACTGGGCACTGCCAATCTTTACTTGCTGGCCAGAAAATAAGCCTTGGATACCAGAGCCAATCACGTTTTCAACTTCTGTCACCGTTACATCATTATCTGCGTAACGCTTAAATGCTCGAGCGATCGGGTGATTCGCACGCTCTTCAAGTGACGCGGCAATGGCGAGAGCTTTGTCTTTGGTTAGTTCGCTGTGTAATTGAACATCATCAATAACAATATCACCATGGGTTAAGGTGCCAGTCTTATCGACGATAAGATGATTGACCTTACATAAGGTTTCAAAAACGTGGCTTTTACGCAGCAAAATACCTAAATTTCCCATACGTGACGTGGCACAAGTCAACGCTGTTGGGGTAGCAAGAGACAACGCGCAAGGGCAGGTCGCAACCAGTACTGACAACATAATCCAAAACGCATCATCTGGACGAGCTTGATGCCAGAAAAACCAAGTACCAGCAGCAATGACCAAAATGATGGCGACAAAGTAACGCGCAACAATATCTGCAATTTCAGCGATCTTGGGCTTGGATAGCTGCGCTTCATCTTGCAAGCGGACGATATTAGAAATCATTGAATCGATTTTCGAAGATGTGACTTCAAGCTCAAACGCTTCCTCGCCGTTAAGCGTACCTGCAAAAACCATGTCATCAACCTGTTTAACCACAGGTAGGGATTCGCCTGTTAACATTGACTCATCAATGTGAACACGACCAGTAATGATCTTACCATCGGCAGGAACATGCTCACCGGGTAAGACGCGAATTTGGTCACCGACCTTGAGTGTCTTGACCGGAACTTGTTCTCCATCTAGGCGATTGGCAATTGCTGGGATAAGTTTCAGTAAATTACCACTGGCCGCTGCTGCTTTACGACGGGCGCGCATTTCAAGAAAACGTCCAACTAACAAGAAGAAGGCAAACATTGAGATAGACTCAAAAAAGACTTCCCCTTGTTCTGTCACCGTCGCAACTAGACTTGCGCAGTAAGCAAAGATCATCGCAATCGAGACAGGTACATCCATACCCAGAGTACGGCTGCGAATACTTCGCCATGCATTGAGGTAAAAGGGTAAGGCAGAGTAGAGCATCACCGGAGTAGCAAAAATTAAGCTCACCCAACGAAAGTAGTTTTTAAACTCAGGCTCTAGGTCGCCAAACACTTCAAGATAAAGCGCTACCGCGAGCATCATCACTTGCATGGTCGCAAGACCTGCAATCCCCAAACGATAGAGGTATTGCTTCATTTGCTCGTGATAGGCCGCTTCTTGTTTATCCGCTTCAAATGGTGCAGCTTTATAACCAAGTTTGTGAATTGAAGAGAGTAATTCACTGAGCTTAGTTTGAGTTTTATCCCAGGCTAATATCGCACGGTTGGTTGTCGTATTAACACGAATAGAAACGACACCGTGTTTAGTCGACACTTGTTTTTCTATCAACCAAGCGCAAGCCGCACAAGAGACACCTTCTAGTGACAGCGTCACTTCTGCGTAATTGTCGTTGTTGCGAACGAACTCCGATTGTACTTCATCATTATCATAATGAATGAGAGCCTGAAGCTGCTCAGGAACAAGATCGGCTTTTTCTGCCGGTGCGGTTCGATATTGATAATAAGAGACGAGGCCGCTATCAACGATAGTCTGAGCGACGGTTTCGCATCCTGGGCAACACATTTCTCTGGTTTCACCGAGAATATCTACTTGGTAGTCCGTGTTGGCTGGTACATCTTCACCACAGTGATAACACGATTTGCACATAGATTTTGCTTAGTTGGATAGTGGGACAAATGACATAGTAGGGAACTCTACTCGGCCTTGAATTAACCATTTTTCATCATGTGGAGTTAACTCGATAAACCACGGACCTTGCAGCTCATTCTCAAGAGTTAAACGGTAATGACCACGTGCATCGGATGTGATCAGCTGAGTGAAGTCTCTATCGGGTAAGGTGCGATGGGCAAACATAGCGGTAATAGCAGGGTAGTGATCGAGCTGCCCCTTTTCAAACTGGACCACAATTGTGTTGCCTTCAGAAGAAACTGCAGCGCTCAGGCCCAGCTCTTTCGCGGTGCTAACACGAGATATATCAACGTTAATACCCTTACCTTTTTTATAGTAATCCTCAGTAACAAGATGAACTGATTGATTTGTGAGTATTAACACTCTGACTACCGTTAAAAGAGATACACCGACGGTAAGAGTAATCAGAAACCACGGCCAAAACTGCTTATACCAAGGCTGTTCCATAAAAAAGTTCTCAATAAAAGATGAAAGAAATTAGGGCTTTAATTTAAAAGAAAGACAGCCCCTTGAATAGGGGCTGTTATTGGAATGTTACTTATTATCTGAGTTGCTTAGGCTCCAAACATAGGCAGAAACAAGTTGAATTTTGTCTTCACCAAGAATGTCTTTCCAAGCCGGCATTACACCAGAACGACCATTCATTACTGTTTCAGTAACGTCAGCTCGTGAACCACCAAATAGCCAGTATTGATCTGTCAAGTCAGGAGCACCCACAGCTGGGTTACCTTTACCGTCAGTACCGTGACAGGCAGCACACACAACAAAGCGAGCTTTACCTGCTTCTGCTTCACGTGCGTTGACACTACGACCAGACAAACTTAGCGTGTAGCTTACTACTTCGTTCACACCTTGTTCACCAAGCGCATCTTTCCAAGAAGGCATTTGACCAATACGACCTTGCATCAATGTTGTCACGATAGCTTGCGGCTCACCGCCATATAGCCATGCATCGTCAGTCAGGTTAGGAAACCCTTTCTGACCGCGGGCATCAGAGCCATGACACTGAGAACAGTTTTGCAAGAACAGACGTTGACCCACTTTTACTGCTTCACTATCCGCTGCAATTTCAGGGATAGGGCGCAGCTCAGTTGAGCCATCGACGTACGCAAGTTTCTTAAATGCTTCGCCAAAGTAGGTTTCTGCATCATCAAGCTCTTTCGCGTATTGAACCAACTGTTTATTCTGTTGAGCAGCAGCGATAGACGCTTTTGATTCCTCAATAGAACGCACAGTTTGGTCAGAACTCTGCCAACCTAGTACACCTTTGAAACTACCTAAACCTGGGTACAGAGTTAGGTAGATCGCAGCGAATACAAACGTACTAACGAACAGGTAAGTCCACCACTTAGGTAGTGGGTTGTTCAGTTCACGAATACCATCGTACTCGTGTCCCATGTCTGCACCTTCTTCAACGCCCATCTTATCTTTTAGGCACCAAAGCAGAAGTGCAGCACAGCCGACAAGAGTACCGACGGTGATGATGATTATCCAAAGACTCCAAAACGTCGTCATTGCTTAGTCACTCCTTGTTCTTTTTCAGGCGCTTTCTGCTCATCAGCGAAAACAAGGTTCGCGGCTTCGTCAAAGCGGGCTTTTCGGCTTTTACCGTAAGCCCACCAAACCACACCAAGAAAGCTAACAAACAGCACTATGGTCCAAATACTGTGAATAGTACCGATATCCATAATTTAACCCCTTTAATTACTTCATTGCGTGACCAAGAGACTGAAGGTAAGCAATGATGGCATCCATCTCTGTTTTCCCTTCGACATCTTTAGACGCGTTTGCGATTTGCTCATCAGTGTACGGAACACCAAACTGATCTCGGAATATTTGTAGCTTTTTCTGTGTGTCCTTACCATCAAGGACATTGTCAGCAAGCCATGGGAAACCAGGCATGTTTGACTCAGGAACTAGCTCACGAGGATCAAGTAGGTGAACACGGTGCCACTCATCAGAGTAACGCCCACCAACACGCGCCAAATCAGGGCCAGTACGCTTAGAACCCCACAGGAACGGGTGCTCATAAACGCTTTCACCTGCCACTGAGTAGTGACCGTAACGCTCTGTTTCCGAACGGAATGGGCGAATCATTTGGCTGTGACAAACGTTACAACCTTCACGGATGTAAACGTCACGACCTTCCATCTCAAGCGCAGTATAAGGACGTAAGTTCTCTACTGGTTCAGTGGTTTGTTTTTGGAAGATCAGAGGAGTGATCTCTACGAGAGCACCCAGACTGATAGCAAAAACGATCAGAATCGCTAGCAAACCGACATTGCGTTCAACAATTTCGTGGCGATTGTTAGAATTAGAACTCATTCTTTAAATCTCCTTATGCCGGCTGTGGGATAGCTTTTAAACTATCTTTTGGCGCTGTTACCGTTTTGTACGTGTTGTATGCCATTAAGAACATACCAGCTAGGAAGATAAATCCACCTAAGAAACGTACGAAATAGAACGGGTAAGATGCTTGTACAGATTCTACGAAGCTGTAAGTCAATGTACCGTCAGAGTTAACTGCACGCCACATCAGACCTTGCATTACGCCAGAGATCCACATTGCTACGATGTAAAGAACCGTACCAATTGTTGCCAACCAGAAGTGAGTATTGATTAGACCTACTGAGTACATACGTTGTTGACCAAATAGTCGAGGAACTAAATGGTAAACCGAACCAATCGAAACCATCGCAACCCAACCAAGAGCACCAGAGTGCACGTGGCCAATAGTCCAGTCAGTGTAGTGAGACAGTGCGTTAACTGTCTTAATCGACATCATAGGACCTTCAAACGTAGACATACCGTAGAACGATAGAGATACGATGAGGAAACGTAGGATAGGGTCATAACGAAGTTTGTGCCATGCGCCAGACAGCGTCATGATACCGTTAATCATACCACCCCAAGACGGTGCGAATAGAACCAGTGACATCACCATACCTAGCGATTGCGTCCAATCTGGAAGCGCAGTGTAGTGTAAGTGGTGAGGACCTGCCCAAATGTACAAAGAGACTAATGCCCAAAAGTGAACGATTGACAGACGGTAAGAGTATACTGGGCGTTCAGCTTGCTTAGGTACAAAGTAGTACATCATACCTAGGAAACCAGCCGTCAGTAGGAAACCTACTGCATTATGACCATACCACCACTGAACCATCGCATCGACCGCACCAGAATAAATCGAGTACGATTTACCCATAGACACAGGGATTGCCATGCTGTTTACGATATGAAGCACCGCAACAGTGATGATAAAGGCACCGAAGAACCAGTTTGCTACATAGATGTGTGAGGTATTACGCTTAATCAATGTTCCGAAGAACACAACCGCATAAGAGACCCAGACAACTGCGATGGCGATATCGATAGGCCACTCTAGCTCAGCGTACTCTTTACCCGATGTAAAACCAAGCGGTAGAGTAATTGCTGCTGCTAAAATAATGGCTTGCCAGCCCCAGAAGGTAAAGGCGACAAGAGGGCCACCAAATAAACGTGTTTGACAAGTACGCTGAACAACGTAATAGGACGTTGCGAATAGGGCACTTGTACCAAACGCGAAAATAACCGCATTAGTATGCAGAGGACGTAAGCGACTGTACGTCAACCACGGCGTATCAAAGTTTAGCTGTGGCCAAACTAATTGAGCGGCAATCAAAACACCAACAGCCATGCCAACAATACCCCAGAGAATAGTCACTAAGGTAAACTGACGGACGACTGTATAGTTGTAGTTTTGTTCAAGCTGCTTTTCTTGGCTCATTTGCATGCTTCCAATTTCTAATTAACTACACTTTACTTCCAACACGACACATGTCGTAATGCCACCCAAACCTTAAAGAAAAATAGAACCGTATCAGTCGGTTAATAATTCTTGCCGATTTTTAAAAAAAGTGGCATTTTCAGCCGCCAACTATACTGCATTTAACAATTCAATGACAGAGTAGTAACCTTACAGTCGGTCAGGTTTTGACCTTTTATTTTAAAACTTTGAACTTTGTTACACGGAGAACCCCTCAAATGGCCGCTGAAAAACTCACTCGTGGACGTTTTGTTCAAATAATCATCATGTTAACCCTACTGATTAGTGCGTTTATTTGGCGTACTGTCGTGCATACGTCACAAATTTCAGTGACCTGTGAGGAGACTGAAGAGTGTGTCTTTTTTGTAAATAACTCTCGGTTTTTTGCTCAAATAACCAGTGATGAGTTACAGATTCGTACCGATGCCCCAGAAGTAACGATAAAGGCACAATTTTCACCCTCGGAGCTGACTCAAAAAAACGACATTTGGACATTTTCTTACCCAGAGTCATTAAATGAGTTTGAGTTAACTGTTAACGTAGTAAATCAAACTCATCAGGTCATTATCGTCAAAAAATAATAATGGATTTTAAAACTCATATTACTCATCAATTAAATGAGCAGTTTGCAGTTGAAGAACTGGTTGCGAACTTGAGTACTAAAAACTTGGCTAGTGTCGTCTGTTACTTTACGCAAAATTATGGTGCCGAGAAACTGAGAAAAGCCTTCAAACATGCACTACCTAACGTATCTATCATCGGCTGTTCAACCTGCAAAGGAATGATGACTGAACGTGACGTTCACTTTGGCTCTGTTGTTGGCATCATGGCAATTTATGACACAAACTCACAAGGCTATGGCTCGGGATTAATGCCATTCGATACTCCGTCAGAATCGATTGCGGCGACAAAACAAGCGATTGAGCTTGCACTGATCAAAGCAAACCG
This sequence comes from Vibrio sp. NH-UV-68, assembly GCF_042940635.1. Classification (NCBI taxonomy): domain Bacteria; kingdom Pseudomonadati; phylum Pseudomonadota; class Gammaproteobacteria; order Vibrionales; family Vibrionaceae; genus Vibrio; species Vibrio sp. NH-UV-68. The sequence continues at coordinate 1,418,038 of NZ_CP134975.1, read as the reverse complement.
AGTAGGAGAAGTGCCGAGATTTGCTGTTGTTCATAGTACGCCTGGGGTAGAAGAGACATTGATAAAGTCATTTGACGAGGTGTTCAAAACTCCGGTTCCCATCATTGGTGCCACTGCAGCTGACAACGCAATCAAAGGGCAATGGTCGGTTTTTACCGAAGACGGTTCAACTCATCAAGGCCTGGCAATTCAACTGGTGTTTGCATCAAAACCACTGGCGACAGGCTTTAGTTCCGGGTATTCACCGACCGAGTTTTCCGGGGTGATCACTAAGGCTAAAGGGCGTGAACTGATAGAAATCAATGGCAAACCTGCCCAACACGTTTATCGTGAATGGATATACCAGCATAGCCAAACACAAGTGCCTGAATATTTTCAATTCGAGCTAGTGACGCGTTACCCATTAGGACGCATTGCTGGCCAACTATATGATCAACCTTATTATAAACTCTCTCACCCAGTATCAGTCACCCCCTCAGATGGCATTCTGCTGTTTACCGACATTCATACAGGCGAACAAGTCACCTTAATGTCAGGTGACAAAGCTCAGCTAATCGCAAGGCCAGCACGCGTTATTAAAGAAGCTAAGCGACAATTTGTCGAAAATGGCCGTTTATCAGGCGCTGTTTGTGTGATTTGTGCTGGAGCGATGCTTTATTTAGATGATGACATCAAGTTAGTCCATGACATGATAAAAGAAGAAATAGGCGATTTACCGTTCATATGTCCATTTAGCTTTGGCGAGCAAGGCCGCTTTATCAATGGCGAGAATGGACACGGTAATTTAATGATATCTTCTGCGACCTTTTATGCGGATTAGGCGATAAATGAGTTTAGAAATTAGAGAACAGCTCAACGAAGCCTTGATTGAACTCAAACAGAGTCAAGAGCGCGAAGCAAGGTTGAACGCTGAAAACCGAGCGATTTTAGATGCAATTTCAAGTATTACCAGTGCAGCGAATAAACAACAGATCTTTACAGAACTGCAAAAGGTATTGGGCTTATATATTGATTTTTCGCACTTTATAGTAATCGGGAAGACACGCGATCAACACCAATATCACACCGTATTAAGCTCTGACCCCAGCTTCAAACACACAGTGTGGGGCTGTGGTGATAAATTTATTAGAGCCCTTAATGGAGAGTGTATCACGTTGTTCGATCCGGCTTCATTGGGTGAATTTTCTTCACTAAAATCACACCATACTAAACAGCTTAGCAGTGCGTTGATCACCGGAGTACAAACCGCCACGTCAGATTCCGTATTGATCATGATCGGGCACAGAGCAGGGCAGTTTAGCCTTGAATCAAGTGACACCCTGTCACGCTTTAGACCTCTTTTAGAGCGTGCACTGATCGATATTGAACACAAAGAACAATTACAACGTTTAGTTGATATACGCACTAAACAGCTCAAAAAAGCTCAACTGAAAGCCGAGAACGCCAATGAAGCTAAATCAAGATTTTTAGCAATGATGAGCCATGAATTGCGCACGCCGCTCAATGCTGTTCTTGGCTATATTGATGTCTTATTAGGTTATCCATATCAAAAGGATCAAGTAGAAATTCTGGAAAAAATGGAATGTTCAGCAGAGCTTCTACTAGTTTTGATTGATGATATCCTCGATCTTTCACGAATTGAAAGTGGCGAATTTCCGATAAAATATCAGTGGGTTAACCTGAAAACAGAATTGTCGCAAGTGTTGGAGCATTTTCGTGAATTAGCCCTTAGTAAAGGGTTACAGTTAGATTTAGACATCGCACTCGATAAACATGACTACATTTGGGTCGACCGTGCTCGAGTCATGCAAATCGTGTTCAACTTAATTGGCAATGCGATTAAGTTTACAGAACACGGGAGCGTCTCGCTTCAGGCCCAGTTGAGTGACTCTAAACTACAGATTAAAGTCGACGATACAGGGATTGGTATTGAACGTTCACGTCTTAAGGCAATATTTAGTCAATTTAAACAAGCCGATGATTCGATTACCAGAAAATACGGCGGCAGCGGTTTAGGCTTGGCCATTTCGCAACGATTAGCTAAGCTTATGAATGGCACCATCGTGGTAAACAGTGTGCTAGGTTTAGGCGCCACATTTGTGGTTGAGCTGCCAGTTTCAATTCAGCGTCAGCAAATGGCACCAACCATTGACAAAGTCACTAATCAACATAAGCCATTAGACATTTTGGTCGTCGAAGACACGGAAACGAACCAAATGGTGATTAAGCTAGTGTTAGAGCGATTAGGCCACAATGTACTCACTCTAAATAACGGCAAAGAGTCCGTCGAGTACCTAAAGCAGAATATCGATCGTATAGATGTGGTTTTTATGGATATTTCGATGCCAGTAATGGATGGCATTACAGCAACAGAAAAAATTCGTCAGTTTTGCCAACAAACGCCAATTATTGCGTTAACCGCACATGCTCTAGCGCAAGACAAGAAAGCTTGCTTAGACGCTGGCATGAATGCCTTCATCTCTAAACCAATTCGTAGTATTGAGATACAAAACTCATTGACTGAAGTGATTGTTAATAACCATATTCAGTAATCTCTGATTAACTGATATATGGTTATTAGGTATTTTATGGTAAATACGATTATGTTCAATCCTACGCGAAAAGTAACTAGGGTAGGATCGTTAAAAGCGGCACATTTCAATCTAGCAACACCTTATTTAACATAAGATAGATAATACGCACTGAAGGGTTTGGCTTATTTAACCCGTGATAGCTTGGAACATTTGTTGTTGCTCGTACTGTAACGCTGCGCAAACTTTCAAATTAACTGCTTTATAGCGAATTCTTATGCTTGCCTTTGGCTCTGAAGCCTTGATGAGGAAAAACGTTGCGAATACGTTGTTGTACTTTCTTTGGTATCTGTTTCGAAAGAACCAATTTCGTGCCGGTGCGCTGTTGGTAAACTTTCAGTTCTCCGCTAAACGGAGTTCGCTCAGCGATATCGAGCACGTTATGTTTAAAGCTCGGAGGAAAATGGCCTTTTTCTTGGGTGACTTTTCCGTCGCAAAACACCACCTTCAGTAACGGTCTGTCTATAGCAACGAGCCAGAAGACGACAATTGCAGCAATTAGAATCACATATAACATAGAATAGCCCCCGTATTAATCAAGTAACTTACTCAAATCTTCTTTTAAACTGGTTACTGCTTTGCTTGCTTTTTCGCTTCGTGACGCTTCTGACAACAGATATTCGATCGCATCCGACAAGGTACATCCCAACTCATTAGCTCGATACGATAATTTTTCCCAAACGCGATAGTCAAGATCAATGGATTTCTTTTTCGTATGGACTTGCTCTGCGTTGAAATGACGTTTGCGTTTTGCTCTAATCGCCTGCTTAAGTTTATTCTCAAGCTCGGGAGCCATATGCAACTCAATCCACTCCAGCACTCTCGTTGGTTGATGCTCTAACTGGCGAAGCTCATTAACGGCGGCATCGGCTTCACTGGTATCAATGTATGATGTGATGGACTCGCCTGCTTTCCATTTATTAATCAAGTAATTCCATTTCCAACCGCACTCTAAGTTTTCAAGCTGTTGATATTTCATTGCGAAGCCATTCCGTTAACGTTATAGGTGACAGCGTAACCCTATACTAAGAAAGTTACAATCCCCATTGTAATAGAAAAGAGACCAAGATCATTAGATAAATTATCTATATATACTGATTGGCTTTTTCTATATAATTCACGTCTACTTAGCGGACACAAAACGATATTAATGAACCAAGAAAGCTGGCACGCCGTTACCCCTCAGTATTCTCAATACGACTCTCAGATTCAACGCTTCGATACTTTAGAGTTGGTTGATTTTTTCGACATCCAAGCTCGACTCAAGCATACATTAACAACCTTTTGTCATTTAGATGGCCTAAGCCGCTTGCTGATCGTCAACTCGCTCGATAACTCTTTTTATCGTCAGTTAATAAAAGACGGCATCAACCGCATTGATCGTAATAAGCCAGTATTCTCGACAGAGTCTTTAAACATCGCCACTCTATTAGGCTCCTACACATGCAATGATAAAGGTGACATTGTCACCTCTAGTGTCGGTCTGTTAGATAAAGCGAATAATGGCTATTTAGTGATTCCGGTAAGTTTGGTACTTGCCAACCCAGCTAGCTGGCAGATGTTGAAATCCGTTCTTCTTGGTCAAGGCGTTAGTCCAATCAATGCGAACCCACATAAAATTGCGACTGAACAGCCAGTAAACCACTACCAAATAAAAATTGTTATTGTCGGCGACCGCCATCAAATCGCAGACTTTGAGTACATAGAACCAGAAGCTTATACTGGCCTTGCCCTGTTTACTGAAGTTGAAAACGAGTTTGCCTTAACGCCGCAGAGCGTAGAAGCTTATTTTGGCTTTATCGCTTGGTTGGTCAAAACGCATCAGTTACCTCCCCTGTCTTTCGGTGCGCTTCATCGGTTAATGATTGCCGGTGCGCGCTATACTGAAGACCAACACTACATGCCTATTGAGGTGCTGTGGTATCTTTGTTTGTTTCAAGAAGCCAAACTTACCTCAAACGGTAAAGTACTGTCAGAGCAAGATCTTGATGCCGCTCTAGACAGCAAGTATTTCCGAGAAGCTTATCTACCTGAACGGGCATTGGCTGACATCACCGATGGGCAAGTCTTGATTGAAACCAAAGGTGAAAGTGTTGGTCAGGTAAACGGATTAACCGTGATTGATATACCAGGTCACCCTATGTCATATGGTGAACCCGCGCGAATTTCATGTGTTATCCACTTCGGCGATGGGGACATTTCTGATGTAGAGCGAAAAGCGGAGCTTGGTGGTAACTTACACGCCAAAGGCATGATGATAATGCAAGCGTTCGTCAGTAGTGCACTTAGACTCGACGAGCCGTTACCCTACTCTGCATCCGTTGTTTTTGAACAATCTTACAGCGAAGTCGATGGTGATAGCGCGACGCTTGCCGAACTATGCTCGTTTGTCAGTGCTTTGTCGGAATACCCAATAAATCAACAAATTGCAGTTACTGGTGCTGTTGATCAGTTTGGACGAGTACAAGCTGTTGGTGGCCTCAATGAAAAAATTGAAGGCTTTTACCATGTTTGTAAACATCAAGGCTTAACTGGCGAGCAAGGTGTCATTTTACCAAAATCAAACTTAAAGCATTTAGCGCTCAACAAAGATGTCGTTGAGAGCATTAAAAACAATCAATTTCATATCTGGTCAGTATCAACCGTTGATGAAGCCGTCCCTATCTTAATGGGTAAGCCATTTCGTGGTGATGATGACGAAAGCGTAATCAGCAAGATTGCGCAACGTATTGAAAACTTTGAAAGACATGAACATCCGCAAGGAATTGTGGAGCGCATCAAAAACTGGTTCGTTTGAGTAAAAAATGGCCACAAAACGACTGATCGGAGTTGTTTAGCGTACACCTGTTCACTAACATGCTGCTATCAAAATCTGGAGTAATTGATAATGCAAAACAAACGTGATTCTTATAACCGTGATGATCTTCTAGCCTCAAGCCGAGGAGAACTGTTCGGTCCTGGTTACCCACAACTACCAGCACCAAATATGTTGATGATGGATCGCATCTCTAAGATGTCAGAAACAGAAGGTGATTTCGGTAAAGGTCTTATTCTAGCAGAGTTAGACATTACTCCTGATCTATGGTTCTTTGATTGCCACTTCCCTGGTGATCCGGTAATGCCAGGTTGTCTAGGCTTAGATGCCATGTGGCAATTGGTTGGCTTCTTCTTAGGCTGGGTTGGCGGTAAAGGTCGAGGCCGAGCTCTGGGTGTTGGTGAAGTGAAATTTACCGGCCAGATTCTGCCAACGGCGAAAAAAGTAACTTATGAAATCCATATGAAGCGTGTCGTTAATCGCAAACTGGTTATGGGTCTTGCTGATGGACGTGTACTGGTTGACGGTAAAGAGATTTATGTTGCTAAAGATCTGAAAGTTGGCCTTTTCCAAGATACGTCAGCGTTTTAACTGTTTCTTATAGTAAAGCGACTCTCTAGAGTCGCTTTTTTGTTCACAGTGCATTTAGTTATAGTGCATCAGGTAACTGTTTAAAAGCCCCTTACGGGGCTAAGTTCCTATATCGTATGTGGATTGAGTGTTATTTGTAGAGACCAGAGTGTTTATCTTCTCTGGCATCGCGCCAACCACCAAGCCAATTGGATCGAACATCCATCTGTTGGTACGGACATGCCTCCATCGAGCGGCCATTTAGACCTGCTTTGTAACCTTGAGATTGAGCTCTTTCCAAGCGGTCACGCTTTTGTCTCTTCATAGTGTCGTCCTCATACATAAAATGTTTCTTAACGTACTACTTAAAACACCTCACTCCATTCATCGTTTACACAATGACGTAACGAGTAGATGTGAAGCTTTTATGACTTCACCTTTAAGATTCGATCAAAAAAGAGCCAAATTCAAGCGAAAAAAAAGCACAGATCCAAAAATGTGAACCTGTGCTCTTGTTTACAATTTAATCTATTTTCTACGGAACCCAAGTAAGCCGAGTAGAGTCAGTGCTAAGAACCCTAATGTACCACCTTGGCGCTCTACCGTACTCTGTTCGATTGGACGAACAGTAATATCACCTACGTCTTGCCCATTAATCGGCACAAGTTTTACACCAACTAGTGAAGCACCTGCAGAACACTTTGCATCAATAGCTTCGCTTTCAAATCCACCAGCACAATAATAAGCACTTGCAGCAATGACACCCGCATCATTAATATCTGCCGCTTGAACGATACGATATTGATTATTGTCTGAGGAAGCTCCAGAACCATATGTTAAGTCATCTAGATAACGAGCTTGACCACCGATTGGCGCTGAGCCAGATGTTACACCCAGATTAGTGATAAATGCACGTTGCCCACGAGGCTTACCATTAGTTTCAGGATGTTGATCATAATCTATGGTACCAACTACATCATTATGATTATTGATACTTCCGGCTTTACCGTTCGCGCCTGAAAAAAAGATACTGCCACTGAATGCTTTATATGAAGGTGAATCCAAATCATTCACATAAAATAGCGTATTAGAATATGCCCCGTTTAGTGGCTCATCAAGCTTAGCTGTACCAATTGCTATCTTGTTATCGTTAACCGCCTTCAATGTTTGATTCAAGTACCGTTCTGAATCATAAGGAAAGTTGTTAACCTGCACAGGTGTCCAGTTTACACCACTGTCTGTTGATTTAAAGACCGTCGCCTTAAACCTTATATCATTATCTGAGTTGTACCCCACGGCATACAAATTGGCACCGTCTTTAATGATATCGCGCGCACTTGCATGAGCACGTCTATCGCCATTGTTCGCGCCACCAAACCAACTAATTGGTTGCTGCAATATACCATTTATCCATACTGCGGCTTTAGAGTCGTTATCACTTGAAGAATGATTGTTGGTTCTAGTAACGCTGCCGACAGTATAGTAATTGACTCCATCATAGAGTGTCTTCCATGCATGCGACTCAGCATATGTGGTACTTGCTGTATCCGTTAAAGGAAGATCAGAAACCGTACTGCCGTCAGAACTGGTAAACGCAACATTTCTCGGCGTACCACCAATGGTTCGGTTACCAGTAGCCAAACCGCTATCAATACTATTAACTACTGTATTTTCTGAGTAAAGTGATACACCATCTAGATACGCGATAGAACCCGCATAATTACCACTCTGCTCATTGGCGTAGCCATTAGTGTATTGCTGGGTTGCCCATCTTTCACACAGCGTATCCGAATAACCTAAGAAACGATAACAATAGCTACGAAAGCCTTCCCAGTTGTCATCTAGATAACTCCAGCCAAATGGTGAGAAAAACGGAGCTTCGTCGCGATACTGAAAACCTTCACGATAGCGTTTTACTTCCGTTGCCATAACAGAAGTGTTTTCGTTACAAACATTGTTCCAACAAACCGAAGTTTCAGGCGATATTGCTACACCATAAGTTTGCAGGTCTGTGCTCGCACCTTCAGGCGCACTCTGATACACATTGTAAAGCGCAGCATTGGCGCTAAAAGAAGCCGCAACCATCGCGGCTAATGTGGTGACTTTTAATATATTACGACTCATTAAATTTAACTTTCCTGTTGCATTGCTTCGAGCTCTTCCCAGCGCTCGAAGGCAATTTCAAGCTCCTGCTCTAGAGCAGCAAGCTTTTCTAATACGGCTTGTGTCTGATCGACGGGCTTTGAGAAAAACTCAGCGCTGTTAACTTGCTCTTGAAGAGATTCGATGTCAGCTTCGAGCTGTTCAAGTTTGGCCGGAAGTACTTCCAATTCTCGCTGCAGTTTATAAGATAACTTCTTCGGCTTGTTGTTCACTGCACTCGTTTTGGGAGTTTCCTCAACCTGTTGGACGGTTTTCGTTGTTTTTTCGCTCACTCGCGCTTTATGAGACTGCGCACGCTGTTGCTGAGCATCATGATAACCACCAACGAACTCTTCGATGACACCTTCTCCCTCGAAAATCCAGCTTGTCGTTACCGTGTTATCAACAAACTGGCGATCGTGGCTTACTAATAAAAGCGTACCCTGATAGTTGGCAAGCAAATCTTCTAAAAGTTCCAATGTTTCGATATCTAGATCGTTGGTCGGCTCATCGAGAACTAGCAAGTTATTCGGTTTAAGGAAAATACGTGCGAGTAGTAAGCGGTTCTTCTCACCGCCTGACAGTGCTTTTACTGGAGTACGTGCGCGTTTAGGAGCGAAGAGGAAATCTTGCAAGTAACTTAAGGCATGGCGTTGACGACCGCCGACCATCACTTCTTGTTTCCCATCGGCTAAGTTATCAATCACCGTCTTCTCAGGATCGAGAATTTCACGATACTGATCGAAATACGCCACTTCAAGTTTAGTCCCACAATGCAAGGTACCCGATTGTGGCTCAAGCGTGTTCAATAGAAGTTTAAGTAGTGTACTTTTGCCGCAACCATTTGGCCCGATTAGCGCAATACGATCGCCACGCATGATATTGAAAGAAAAGTCTTTAACAATCGATTTATTTTCAATCGAGTAACTCATATTCTTAGCTTCGAATACGATCTTTCCTGAGCGAGAAGCGTCATCAATCTGAATGTTCGCTTTGCCCTGCACTTCACGACGGTCTAGACGTTCGTCACGCAGTTTTTTCAAGGCTCTAACTCGTCCTTCATTACGCGTTCTACGCGCTTTGATACCTTGACGAATCCAGACCTCTTCTTGCGCTAATTTTTTATCAAACTCGGCATTTTGCATCTCTTCGACACGAAGCATCTCTTCTTTTTCGATCATGTAATTATCGTAATTACCAGGGAACGAGGCCAACTTACCACGATCAAGATCGACGATACGCGTTGCCATTGACTTAATAAAAGCGCGATCGTGAGAGATAAAGATAATCGAACCGCGAAAATCCTTTAGGAAATTTTCCAACCATTCGATGGTGGTCACATCAAGGTGGTTGGTCGGTTCATCAAGCAATAGCACATCAGGGTCACACACTAGAGCGCGCGCCAATGCAGCCTTACGCTGCCAACCGCCCGATAAATCAGTCAGCTTGACATGTCCATCTAGCTTCAGTGCAGCCAAAACATTCTTAATTCGGTCTTCGTAACGCCATGCACCGGAATGCTCAAGCTGCTCTTGGATACGTGAAAGCTTATTAATATTTTGCTCTGATGGATCGACCGCGATGAGATCGAGCAGATCTTGATAGATCTTAATTTGATTGCCGATTTCCGCAACGCCACCAGCAACATAATCAAATACAGTTCCTTCTTGATTACGCGGTGGATCTTGCTCTAAGCGCGATACCACGACATCTTGAGTCACGGTAAGTTTGCCATCATCGAGCAGTACTTCGCCCGCGATCACTTTCATTAACGTCGATTTACCGGCACCATTACGGCCAACTAAACAAACGCGTTCGTTCTCTTGTAAGGCGAAGTCCGCGCTATCAAGCAAAGGATGGTCGCCATAGGCTAACAGTCCATTATTAATTGTAAGTAATGCCATTGTTTCCTAACCAAATCTGTAACTGTTGTAAATCAAACGGCCAGTTTAGCTCACTGCCGTGATAATGTAGCACTGGAATAGTGACGCCGTAACGAGAAAATAATTCATCATCAAACGCGATATCAACGATGGTAATAGATTCGTTGATATTAAGCTGTTGGGTGAGAGTCAGTGCCATCTCACATAGATGGCAGCCCTCTGTACTGAATAATGTAATCACGGCTCACCTATTAGTGTTTGTGCGCAAGAACCCAACAATTGTGGATATGCTTATTACGTGCAAAGTCCAGTGGTAACGTTTGGTGCGAGATATTATTTGCAACCAAACCAATCTCTTCTAACGCTGCCTGATCCATTTTGAAATGACGTTTATTATTTGAGAACACGATAGTACCGTCCGCTCTCAATAAGCGCTTAAGATTTCTCATCAATTGGATGTGATCGCGTTGCACGTCAAAGCTTTGTTCCATACGTTTTGAGTTAGAAAACGTTGGTGGGTCAATAAAGATCAGATCAAATTGCGCCGTTGATGTCTCAAGCCACTGCAAGCAATCCGCTTGCTCGAAACGATGCTGACGACCAACTTGGCCATTAAGCTTCATGTTCTCTTTGGCCCAATCGAGATAAGTGTTAGACATATCAACCGTCGTTGTTGATTTTGCCCCACCACAAGCCGCATGCACGGTTGCAGAACCTGTATAGGCGAATAGGTTAAGGAAATCTTTACCTTGCGCCATTTCACCTAACTTGCGTCGAGTGAGCTTGTGATCAAGAAATAAGCCAGTATCGAGATAATCGTGCAGATTAACAATTAGCTTAACACCGTACTCATTGACGGTTAGCGTTTCAGACTCTTGTGATAGCTTTTGATATTGAGAGCGGCCTTTCTGTTTCTCTCGAACTTTGAGTACCACTTTATTAGCATCAATGCCCGTCACTTGAATCGCTGCACGAATAATATCGGTAAGGCGACGTTTGGCTTTCTCTTCTGGAATATCTTTTGGTGCAGCGTACTCTTGAATCACTAAGTTATCGAGGTAGATATCAATGGCAACGTTATACTCTGGTAAGTCAGCATCGTAAATACGGTAGCAATCCAGTTGTTCTTTACGTGCCCATTTCCCTATCTTAGCGATATTCTTTTTTAAACGATTCGAAAAATCAGGAGCAATCAAAGATTCAGTGACATTGTCACCTTTTGCTTGCGGAGAACGCTCACTAATTGAATAGTTCTTTTGGTGACAAGGTAACGCGCCGTTGTTGAGCTTGAACTGTTTATCTGCACGCATTCGCAAACAGCTAAGTAATTCATCAGAACTTGAGAAAATAGACGCCTGACAACCACCAAATTCAGCCTTGAGCTGGGCGCCAAATGCGGTATAGAGCGCGATTAAACCTGGATGAGTCCCCAAACGCTCACCATAAGGCGGGTTAGAAACAATAACACCAGCTTCAAAGCCTTTTGGACGTTTTAGTTTTGCCGCATCCGCCAATTCAAATTCAATCAACGAGTCCACACCCGCACGGCGAGCATTGTCACGTGCAGTTTTGAGTACCCGTTCGTCGTTATCAAAACCGAAAAATTTAGCGTCAACTTTTTTGACGCCACGTTTTGCCTGTACTGATGCTTCGGATTTAACCTCAGCCCACAACTCAGGTTGAAAATCTTCCAGTACTTCAAAGCCCCATTTAGGACGATTAACACCAGGAGCCATATTCGCCGCCATCATAGCCGCTTCAATCAATAAAGTACCTGAGCCACACATCGGATCGAGGAATGATTTTTCATGCGTCCAACCACTGCGAAGGATAATTGCCGCCGCAAGTGTTTCTCTTAAAGGCGCGCGCCCCGACTCAGGACGATATCCACGTTGATGAAGGCCACCTCCAACCATATCAACACCAAGAATCGCTTTATCTCTGTGTAAACGAACGTGAATGCGAAGATCAGGTTGATCTTTACTGATCGACGGTCTAGGTAGGTTTTTCTTTTCAAAACTATCGACTATCGCATCCTTTACTTTCATGGCGCCGTATTGGCTATTACGGATTTCTTGGTTAGTACCGTTGAAATCAACAACCAACTTGTTTCGGCTGTGGAACTGATTCACCCAGTTAACAGCCGATGCGGCCAAGTAAAGATCCATATCATTGTTACAAGTGAATTCTGATAGCACGCGTACGAACCTTGAAGCCAAGCGGCTCCACAAGCAGACTCGATAGATCTGTTCATTTGTCGCTTTAAAGCGAACCCCTGCTTGCACGGGTTTGGCGTTGCTAATTCCAAGCTTGGTCAGCTCGTCTACCAATAGGTTTTCAAGGCCATTGGAGGTAACGGCAAGATATTGATGCATAGTGATGTTTTGATTCTTTAAAAAAATGACCCCGCATTATACCTGACTCGCTTAGTTACTGTTAGCTCAATCCCTTAATTCACCCTTTTTCTCTCTTCAATCGTTCAATTAATCATCAACATCTCGTGTCGTATTTTAACGTCATGCCAATGGAGTAGCTAAAACCAATTCTGTTATTCGATAAGCAATTAAAGCGAAGTGAATACTTATTCTCGCTAAAATTGGTCTATACCAGACATTGATTTTTACGTAATAAAGCAACAGAAAATCGTCAAATGGGGAATTATTGGGGGATTACGCGAGATTTAAAGGACAGATATGAGGATAAAGACATTGCTTTGTCGGTGAAATTTTGAACTCATCTCACAATAGAGACACACGCTGCTGACGATGATTCGAGCAGCTCGTCTCATTTAGGACGTAAATGATAGACAAAAAAAAGCCAACTTTTTTAAAAAGCTGGCGGAAAATGAAACAAAGGAACGATAATTGGGCTTACGCCTATCCTATCCAACCATTGAGATAGGTTGAACATGGAAATGGTGATTACATAATTGAATTCGGTCGTGCATAACTTTAATGGCTTGGCCAAACTCTAGGCACTTAGAACTATTGAGCCAAAACGCTTCTAAATTGACAGAGGCACATAAGCTGGCGCTCTCACCCACTTCAAGCACTAAGAAGTAGCCATCACTGTAAGAGTTGTTAAGACGAATTAGGTCCCCTTCCTCAGGCTTTAACTGACCATCGGAGAGTGAATCAAAGAACCAGCTTTTAGGCTGAACAGGTTTATGAAAGCGTTTTGCCGCAACACAATAGAGCGTCAGTTCTGCTTGTTTTGGCTCACTGAGACCCAGTAATGAGATTTGCTCTTTGTATGTCATGTAAGCTGAGGCGTCATCAACTGAAAATTCATTGATACCAATCGCGCACTCGACAATCAACTTACGAGCAAGATTGGTTCTAAATACCATGTTATCACCCAGATCAAGCATCAAGTGCTGCTCTGAGTCATCATAGTACCAGGTCCATTTGTCACTGGGTTTAAGCATCGTTCCATCTCTTTATTTGTAATGAATGTCGGTAAAACGCTTAATTACCTCGCCAATCAATACTCAGATTCTATGCGCTAATAGACGAAAAAAAAGAGGAAATGAAAGCTCATTCCCTCTTCTCGAGTGCTTAAAATTGCTGTATGTGTCCCTAGTGACAATGTCACTTAAGCGATTAATAATACTAACTATTAAATGTTTTTAACAATATCTCGTACTAATCCAGGACCTTTATAAATAAAGCCTGAGTAGACCTGAACCAGATTTGCACCAGCCATCATCTTCTCTTTTGCCGCAACATATGAATCTACACCACCAACACCAATTATCGGGATTTGGTTATTAAGCTCTTGATGCAAACGGCGAACCACTTCGGTACTACGTAATTGCACAGGTCGACCACTTAAGCCCCCTGCTTCGTTCGAATGTTTCATACCTTCGACAATTGAACGGTCTAGTGTAGTATTGGTCGCGATCACTCCATCAATCTGATTTTTGATCAATGACTGGCAAATTTGGCTGATCTCATCATCACTAAGATCCGGTGCGATCTTTAGAGCAAGAGGGACATATTTATCATGCTGCTTCGCTAACTCGGCTTGTTTTGCTTTTAACTCAACAAGAAGTTCATCTAATGCTTCACCATATTGTAGTGAACGCAATCCAGGTGTATTCGGTGATGAGATATTAACGGCGATGTAATCGGCGTACTGATAGACTTTATCCATACAGATCAAATAGTCTTCTGCACCCTTTTCGATTGGTGTGTCTTTATTTTTACCAATGTTGATACCAAGAACACAGCTGTATTTGGCTTTCTTAACATTTTCAATCAGGTTATCGACACCTAAGTTATTGAAGCCCATTCGATTGATGATGCCTTCTGCCTCAACGAGACGAAATAAACGTGGTTTGTCATTGCCTGATTGAGGTCGCGGCGTGACCGTTCCGACTTCAACAAAGCCAAAGCCCATCGCATCAAAAGCTTCTATGCATTCACCATTTTTATCAAGCCCTGCAGCAAGTCCAACCGGATTACGGAACGTTAGCCCCATGCATTCGACTGGGCGATGTGGTAGCTGTTGACGATAAAGAAGATCGAGTGGTGTACCCGTAAAACGTTTGAAGTTTTGAATTGCAAGATCATGTGCCTTTTCGGCATCAAGTTGGAAAAAGCCAGTTCTGGCTAGACGGTAAAGCATTGTGCCTCCGAAAGAAAAAAGCCCCGTGTAAACGGGGCTGTATTATTCAATGTTTTACCGAAAAATTCAACGAATTAAAGCAATCGTTTACTCATTGGCTGAACAATTCAAGTTAAGCAGCATGAGTTCACGCAATGCAACAGAGAACTTAGCGAATTCGTGCACTGAACCGACTTTGAATTCGTTGAGGATGTTTTCCCAACGGTGCAACGAAATTTCGTTGGTCACAATCCAGTCATCTAGTGCTTTCATCACATCGAGATCTTCAGGTTCACAAGCACAGTTCAATACCTGACCTGTCAATTGACGTTGTTGCCAATCGAGATCTTCACGGAATGCAGCACGTGCAAGTGCTTGCCAGTTATTATCGACCGCTTGGCCGTTAATCTGTTTCAAGAACCAATGCAACGACAAGCGATCACCAAGGTTGAAGTATAATTTCGCGGTCTTCTCAATCCCTTTTCCTGCCTCTCGAGACACGGTTGATATGTCAAGAGCTGAGTAGAGACTAGAAAGTCGAGCAACGTAATTCGCCAGTTCGGTACTAATTCCCTGTTCGATCCACGCTTGTGCCATATCGTTATGTTCTTCAACTTCCGATGGAACCAGCATCTGATCAAGATGTGTTTTGATAGTATCAACATCAGCTTGATAAAGCTCAATTAGGGCTTTAACTGACTGTTTACCCTTGCGGTTGCGCAATAACCAACGTGACAAACGACGTAGAGTACGACGCACATAAAAGATCATGCTGTATTGTGCTTGAGTTGTAGCCTCATTATCTAGCGCACGAACCTGTTCTAACACTTTACCTAGGCCAAATATTTCACGAGATGCGGCATATGCATTGCAAATATCGACTACGTTTGCCCCGGTCTCTTCTTGCAGACGCGTAACGAAGTTACATCCCATTTCGTTAACCATTTGATTAGCAAGTGCTGTCGCAATGATTTCTGCTCTCAACGGATGGTTGTTCATCTGCTGAGAATAGTTACGGCGTAACTCTGTTGGGAAGTAGTTAGTTAACTGCTCAGCATGGAAATCGTCATTGGCAATGTCTTCATGAACTAGCTGCTCTTTCAATACCATTTTAGCGTAAGCCACAAGCACTGACAGCTCAGGACGAGTAAGTGCCATCCCTTGTTTTTCACGTTCTAATAGTGTTTCATCATCAGGAATATACTCTAAGGCACGATCAAGATAGCCCGCTTTCTCCATTGCATGAATAAAGCGAATTTGTTCTTTGACCAACGACGTACCTTGCTGCTCAGTCACAGAGATTGACTCGGATTGGCAGTAGGCATCATCAAGAACGATTTCGCCCACTTCTTCTTCCATCGACTCAAGGATCTTGTTGCGCTGTTTAACGGTAAGATCACCGTTTGCAACCAAGCCATTTAAGAAGATCTTAATGTTTACTTCATTATCCGAACAGTCTACACCGCCAACATTGTCAACGAAGTCGGTATTAACACGGCCACCATTGAGAGCATATTCAATACGACCGAGCTGAGTCATACCTAAGTTGCCGCCTTCTCCGATCACTTTCGCTTTCAGATCACGACCATCGATACGCAATACATCGTTGGCACGGTCACCTACGTCGGTATGAGTTTCAGTTGACGCTTTAACATAAGTACCAATACCGCCGTTCCAAAGTAGATCAACCTTCATCGAAAGGATCATCTTAATCAGATCATTGGGTGCCACTGATGCTTTCTTAGTACGGAGCATTTTTTGGATTTCTGGCGTCAAGGCAATCGATTTTGCACGACGTGAGAAAATACCACCGCCCTGTGAGATAAGTTTTGGATTGTAATCTTCCCAACTTGAACGAGGCAGATTGAACAAACGGTTACGCTCTTCCCAACCAGACTTTGAATCAGGGTTTGGATCAATAAAGATGTGCATATGGTTAAATGCAGCTTGCAAGCGAATATGCTTAGAAAGCAACATACCATTACCAAATACATCACCCGCCATGTCACCCACGCCAATCACAGTAAAGTCGGTGGTTTGACAGTTGATGCCCATTTCACGGAAATGACGCTTAACCGATTCCCAGCCACCTTTCGCCGTGATCCCCATTGCCTTATGATCGTAACCGTTAGAGCCACCGGAGGCAAAAGCATCACCTAGCCAGAAGTTATATTCTGCTGAAACAGAGTTAGCTAAATCGGAGAAAGTTGCTGTCCCTTTATCAGCGGCAACGACCAAATACGGATCGTCTTCGTCATGACGTACCACACCGGTTGGGTGTACTACTTCACCTTCAATGATGTTGTCAGATACATCAAGTAGTGCGCGGATAAAACGTTTATAACAACGTTGACCTTCAGCAAAGATTTCATCGCGACCACTGAACGTATGTTGACGCTTACAGACAAAACCACCTTTAGCACCAACTGGAACAATGACCGTGTTTTTCACTTGTTGCGCTTTCACCAAGCCTAAAATCTCGGTGCGGAAATCTTCTTGGCGATCCGACCAACGTAAGCCACCGCGAGCCACTTTACCACCACGCAAGTGAACACCCTCGATGTCGGGGGCGTAAACGAATATTTCAAATGCTGGTACAGGTTGCGGAATATCAGGGATTTCACTTGGCTTCATTTTGAGTGCTAGCCAAGGTTTATGCTGCTTATTGTCGTCAACTTGATAGTAGTTGGTACGTAACGTAGCCGTGATCATTTCCATGTAGCGGCGAATAATTCGATCATCATCCAAGCTTTCAACATGATCTAGCTGCTCTGTCATCTTATTGATCAGATCGGTTTGACCTTTCTGACTACCCTTAGATTTTGGCTCAAAGCGCTTAGCAAATAATTCCACCAACCCTTTGGCCAATTCTGGATAATGGCTAAGGGTGTCTTCAATATATTGTTGACTGAATGGGAAACCGACTTGACGCATGTAACGAGCATAAGCACGAAGAATAGAAATCTCGCGCCCCGTTAATGAAGCACCTAATACTAAGCGGTTAAAGCCATCACTCTCGAGTTCTCCCGCCCAAATGGCGGCAAATGCTTGTTGGAAACGATCACGAGCTTCACGAAGATCGACCGTTTTGTCGCTCTTATGCAGCATCGAGAAATCTAAAATCCAATAGACTTGACCATTCGCCTTACGCACTTCATATGGCGATTCACCAATAACGCGCAAACCGAGATTTTCTAGCATTGGCATCACATCGGATAGATGGATGGGCTCGTCACGGTGGTATAGCTTGAGTCTCACTGATTTAGAATCAGCGCCTAATTCTTGTGGACGGTAAAACAACATTCCCAGCTTGTTGTCATCATTGAGCTTCTCTAAGCGCTCAATGTCTGCCACTGCTGAACCAGGCAAAACGTCTTCTTTGTAGGAGCGAGGGAAAGCGCGCAAATACTCTTTCGATAGCGGTAGGCCTTTACTTTCACCAAAGTTTGCCACGATCGCTTCGGATAGACGATCATCCCAAGTTGAAGATGCTTCCATTAAGTTTTGCTCAATCGTTTTAACGTCAACGTCCATATTGTTGTTATCAACACGAACAATGTAATGTGTGCGAGCCAACGGACTCTCAGAAAAGTAAGTGGTGAACTCCACTTCTTGCTTACAGCCAAAATACTGTTTAAGAATGCGCTGGGTGTGGCGTCGAAGCTCAGTGTTATAACGATCTTTCGTTACATAAACCATGCAGCTGAAGAAGCGCCCAAACGGATCTTTACGCACAAAGAGGCGCAATAGATCGCGGTCTTGCATCTGTACAACACCCATTCCCACTTCAAGTAACTCATCTTCTTTCGCTTGTAGAAGTTCGTCACGGGGGTAGTTTTCAAGAATATTGTGCAGTGCTTTGAAAGAGTACGAGCCTTCACGGTAACCGCTCGCGTTAAGAATTCGCTCTACTTTTTCACGAATAAGTGGAATATCCGCCACACTCTGGTTGTACACCGCTGAGGTATATAGGCCAGTAAAGCGATGTTCACCAATCACTTTGCCATTCTCATCGAATTTTTTAATGCCGATATAATCCGTGTACGCAGGTCTATGAATTCTTGATGGGCGATTGCCTTTAGTCACAATCAGCAAGAACGGTTTTTTCACTTCAAGACGTGCTGAGTCGGGAAAATCGTTAAGATTAACGGTACGCACTCGTTCTCGGTTGGCAAATAAGCCTAAGCCTTTATCAGGCGTTGGCCTTAGTTCGGTATCGCCATCAACGGTCACTAAGTCATACTCTTTGTAACCCATAAAGGTAAAGTTATGATCACCTAACCAACGTAGGAACTGGATAGATTCATCATAACGATCACGTTCGATCGCTATTTTGCCCTTTTGAGCTTCGACCACAGAGGTCACTTGCTCAAGTTTTTCGACCATCAATAACCAGTCTTGCACAACCAGTCCTGCGTCATTAAGAATACTTAACAACTCTTGCTTGAGTGACGTCATGGCTTCTTTGTCACTAAGGCGATCGACCTCAATGTGGAACAGAGACTGTAGTGCGCCCTCTCCAGCATTGATTGAAACAATCTCTCCCTTTCCAGTGCGAGCAATTTGCGTCGGTCCGTGGAGCATTAAGTGTGATGAAAGATCTAAACGGCTGAGGGCCATTTTTACTGAGTCGACTAGGAAGGGACAATCGGGTACCACAATCTCAACGATGGTATGAGTCGATTGCCAACCTTGGCGACTTACCGTCGGGTTAAAAACTCGTACAGAGAGTTCATCAGCTTTTTTCTCATTAATATGGTGCCATAGAGAAATAACGGCGCCATACAGATCTGATTCATTACGTTCGATAAGATCGTCTTGAGAAATGTTGCTAAAGAGATGTTGAGCAAGTTGGGTGACTAGGGGTTGATGAGCAAGCTCGAGTTTGTCTTGAATAAGCTTGTAAACTTTTTCAAGCAGAACCGGCATCAATGTTTCACGCGCGGTCATAATCACACTCCACAATTAGAATTGTATGTATTTTTGAGGGATGTTGTAAGCATAGTGCTTAACACGGGTAATGCCGCTTCATTGTAAAAGCTTTATTGATAAATAGTTAATTCTTTTGGGAGTGGTAAGAGGTGAAATGTTTGATATTGTGACTAAGGTTCTATTTAAACTTCTATAAAATCAGTTGCTCACAGAAGTTCCAACTTTATAAACTTATTTTTTTGGTCAGTTGTTAATCTGAAGCGCCCTTTTAGACCAATTTGACTAACAAAGGGCCTGAAACGAGATGCAGGCAATTGCAAGCGTAACCCACTGTCAGTTATAACTAAAATGTTGCTTGCGACACCATTGTAGTGTGACAAGAAAGTTTGATAAGAAATATTGAGAGTAAAATAATAATGGTTCATAAATTGGTTAAAAAAGTAACGTTATTGGCTTAGCCCCAAAAGTACTGTATTAATAAACAGTAGCACTAAAAAGTGCTACTGTTTTACTGCGCTTGATTAGGATTCGAGTGCTTTATTCACTTTCTCAAATAGATCGTTAGCAAGATTATCCATTGCTCGTAACTCTTCTAATTGCTGCTTGATAAGTAGTTGACGCGTTTCATCATACTTACCAAACTTAAGTAATGGATCAATTAAACGCGACGCCACTTGTGGGTTGCTGCTGTTAAGTTGACGTAGAATTTCCCCAGCAAACTGATACCCTTCACCACTCTTGGCATGAAAACGGACCGGGTTCATATTCAAAAACGACCCTATTAAGCTACGGGTACGGTTGGGGTTTTTCAGACTGAATGCCTCGTGACTCATGGTCTGCTTTATCACCTCAAGCGCATTTTCAGCTGGGTTAGCACCTTGTAGTGCAAACCATTTATCCATCACCAAGCCATCGTGCTTCCACTGGTTACTGTAGTCAGCCATCAATGACTCACGACAAGCCAACTGAGCACTATTGGCTGCGTTCATCGCGGCAATAGTGTCTGTCATGTTGTTGGCACTGTCATACTGAGCTTTAACTAAATGATTACCCTGCGCAGTATACGCAAGTAAGCCCAACGCACTATTACGTAGCGATCGTTGACCAATCGATGCGTGGTCAACCGTGTAATCGGCTTGTTTTAAGCTGTGGTATAGCGCGCTCAACTCATCCTCAAGTTCAGTCGCTAAAATCACTTTGAACGCTTTCAACACTTGAGCAATTGCATCAATATCTGCTTGTTTATACCATCCCATCACTTCGTTGTGACTTGGCAAGGCCATCATTTCGGCAATAAATGCTGGCTCCAGCTGATCGGATAATAGTACACCACGGAAGGCATCAACCACTGCTGGCGGCAATGCAACGTCTCGTTGTGCTTGCACGTCTGCTACGCCATCACGAATGTATTTTGCCAACAGCATTTGTCCTGCATCCCAACGAGCAAATTCATTGCGTGCATGAACCATCAAGAAAATGAGCTCTTGGTCGCTGTAGTCATATTCAAGTTTTACTGGGGCCGAAAACTCGCGCAATAATGAAGGAATAGGCTGCTCGGTAACATTGTCAAACACAAAGCTTTGCTTGGCCTCGGTGACACTGAGTACATTATTGATTGGATTTCCGTTACATTGTAACTCAATCACTTCACCGTTATTCGTGTACAACTCAACGTCGAATGGAATATGTAGAGGTTGTTTGTCTGCCTGATCTTGTGTCGGTTCCGTAGATTGTTCAATCGTTAACGTGTAAGTTTTCGCCGCCTGATTGTACTCACTTGACACGCTAACCGTTGGTGTCCCCGATTGGCTGTACCATAAACGGAATTGTGTTAAATCAACACCTGACGCATCTTCCATCGCCGCGACAAAATCTTCGCATGTCGCTGCTGTCCCATCATGGCGCTCAAAGTACAATTTCATGCCTTTTTGGAAACCTTCTTCACCCAATAAAGTATGCATCATACGAATGACTTCGCTGCCTTTCTCATACACGGTCAAAGTGTAGAAGTTGTTCATCTCTATCACTTTTTCTGGGCGGATCGGATGTGACATCGGGCTTGCATCCTCAGCAAATTGAGGACCACGAATAATACGTACATTATTAATACGGTTCACCGCACGAGAACCTAGATCCGAAGAAAACTCTTGATCGCGGAATACAGTTAGACCTTCTTTAAGACTTAGCTGAAACCAATCTCGACAAGTCACACGGTTGCCTGTCCAGTTATGGAAATACTCATGACCGATAACCGCTTCGATACCCAGGTAGTCGGTATCCGTTGCGGTTTTTTCATTGGCGAGAACAAACTTAGAGTTAAAGATATTGAGACCTTTATTTTCCATCGCGCCCATGTTGAAAAAGTCGACCGCAACAATCATGTAGATATCTAAGTCATACTCAAGGCCAAAACGTTCTTCATCCCATTTCATTGAGTTAATAAGTGACGTCATCGCATGTGGCGCGCGGTCTAAATTACCTTTATCAACGAATATTTCGAGATCAACGTTACGCCCAGATTGAGTTACAAATTTATCGCGCAGGACATCAAAATCACCAGCCACTAAAGCGAACAAATACGCAGGTTTCGGATGTGGATCTTGCCATTGAACCCAATGACGACCACCTTCAAGTTCACCTTGGGCAACACGATTACCATTACTGAGTAAGTAAGGGTATTGGCTCTTATCAGCAATAACTTTGGTTGTGAACTTCGCCAATACATCGGGGCGATCAAGATAATAAGTAATGCGGCGGAAACCTTCTGCTTCACACTGGGTACAGAAAGCACCACCTGATTTGTACAACCCTTCTAATGCAGTATTCGCTTCGGGGTCAATGAGAGTCACGATTTTTAGCTCACATTCTTCAGGCAGTTGATTGATTTCTAAACCACCCTCGACTTGTTTAAAAGCACTCCAAGCTTCACCGTTAACATGAATACTTTTTAGCGTTAACGCTTCACCGTCAAGCTGGATGGTTGTTGATTCTTTTAGCTGTTTAACGCGGGAAACGGCGCTAACCGTTGTTTGATTATCGTAAAGATCAAAGGTCAAATCGATATCAGTGATGGTATGCGATGGAGACTGATAGTCTTTGCGGCATTTGGCTTGTGGAGTCTGAGCCATGTCTAAATCCTTCTGACTAATTAGAGATGAAAAGCGCACTGCTTGTGCAGTTTGAACTCGCGTCGTAAAGACGTCGAACTATTGCGTATTAGCTTACCTGTCTCGATACAAAAAAACGAGGTTCCGCTAAGAAATACCTCGTTTTTTGTCTACAGCTGGTGTCGAATTCAAACAATTTGTCTAGATTATCGTCAAAGTTCACGCTAATTGGTTATGACTTATCGTATACGGTTCAATACCGCATAGAGCGCGCCTTCCTCCATTTCTAACGTCAAGATATCTCGATTAAGAGTGTACTTAGTTTCGTGCTCACCATTTTCGTATAACAACACCAAATGTTCACCTTCGGTATAGTACACACCACGATGAACAGCCTCATCGCCCTCATCATTACTGACTCGAAACATGAAGACAAAATCAGGCTGTAGGATCAAATCGAGCCGATTAACATCATTTGAGTCGATATCATCGCCGGCCAATTGAGCACTGGACCACATTCCTGCGAGTGCATTAGATAACGCTTTGGTGAAGGTGACACCGTTGAGATTAAGTAGATTATGATTGGCAGAATATTGATAGACCTGTGGCTCATCACTATTGAGACCAAGAATAATAGTATCGTCATTGGCCGTATACAAACCTTCCCAATGATCGACGGAATAATCATGCTTTTGTATATCGATTTTAAAAGTGTAGTTGGAGTCAAGTGAGAGTTTAATCGCTAAAAACTTCTCTTGCGATTGTTCTGGCTGTGTATTGACCAAATACCAATCACCAAGTAAGAATGGCTGATCAAATTGGGTTAAATCGCTATTGTCGCGCGCCTGTTCCGCAAACACACCACTGGTGAACAAAAGTAAAAATAAGGCCATCAATCTCATAGCGCGCTCCATACTCTTTTTCTTAAGCTTAGGCGCCATGCCGATAACACGCTAAAAAAATTGATCTAAATCACATTAATTATTGGCAAAAAAAAAGCGGACTCATTGAGCCCGCTTGATAACTGCATGATGTTACTAGGATTTCAGCATATCGACCATAATTGCAACCGATTCATCCAGATAAGCATCTGGTGCTTGATAATCTTTAGGAACATCATCAAGCGTTTTAAATAGAGCTTCGCCCATCGCTTTTTGACGCTGATTAATTCGCGCTAAGCGTTGAATATCCGCCTGCTCACTTTCAGCCTTGCGTGTCTTCTCATTCAAAGACAATGCATTGTCGTCTTTCTCTGCTTTGTATTTAGCAATATCTTCAGCAATAAAACCAAATTCGAGATCTTGAGCAATACGGGCTTGGTGAGCCGCTGTTAATTGTTCAACTTGAACAGGGTTACGTTGTAACACTTGATATTTAGCCGGTTCAATACTATCCCAAGGCAGCGCATTATCTTCGACACTTTCACCAGTCTCACTCGGCTCAACTGCGGTTGGGAAGGCAATATCGGGTGCCACACCACGATTTTGCGTACTACCACCATCGATACGATAGAACTTTTGGATTGTGTACTGCACGTAGCCAAGTTCTTTATCAAATAAATCATAGATATGATTAAGTGAACGGTGCTGCTGCACTGTCCCCTTACCGAATGAGTTTTCACCAACAATCAATGCACGACCATAATCTTGCATTGCCGCAGCAAAGATCTCAGAGGCCGAGGCACTGTAACGGTTAACCAGCACGGTCATTGGCCCGTCGTAACTGATTTCACCATCAGTATCACTATTGACATTAACACGACCATAGCTATCACGCACTTGAACAACAGGGCCACTGGTAATGAACAAGCCCGAAAGCGCTGTGGCTTCAGTTAAAGCACCACCGCCATTATTACGTAGATCAACAATAATACCGTCAACGCCTTGCTCTTTTAGCTCAGAGATAAGCTTGTCAGTATCTTTTGCAAGTCCTACATAAAAGCTTGGAACTTCAAGTACACCGATTTTTTTGCCATCTTTTTCGATAACTTCTGATTTCACCGCCCGATCTTCCAAACGGATCTTATCGCGAACAATGGTGATCACTTCGGGTTTGGCGTCTTTACTTTCTGGCAAAATCTGCAGATAAACTTTGGTGCCTTTTGGACCTTTGATTAGCTGTACCACATCATCAAGACGCCAGCCAATCACATCTACAATAGCTTCACCATCTTGCCCAACACCAATAATGCGGTCACCTTCAGCCAATTGCTTACTGCTTGAAGCCGGGCCACCAGCAACAAGTGAACGGATGACAGTGTAATCGTCGGTCATTTGTAGCACCGCACCAATCCCTTCGAGCGACAAATTCATCTCGGTTTGGAATTGGTCGGCGCTGCGAGGTGAAAGGTAACTGGTGTGGGGATCCACTTCCCGCGCAAACGCGTTCATGTAAAGTTGGAAAACATCTTCACTATGAGTTTGGCTAAGACGCTTAAGCGCGTTGTTATAACGCTTACCGAGCATCTCTTTTATCTCATCCCACTCTTTACCCGTCAGTTTAAGATTGAGCGCATCGTATTTAACTCGCTTACGCCACAGTTCATCTAACTCAGCGGTATCTTTTGGCCAAGCCGCTTCACTTCGATCTAACTCAATGAACTCATCTGTGTCGAAGGTCATCTCTTTGTCGAGAAGTCGAAGGGCATATTGGAAGCGCTCATAACGACGTTTCATCGAAAGATTATACACATCAAACGCAATCTGATTGTCACCGGATTTCAACTGGTCATCAATCAATGTAGACCATTTATTTAATGTGGCGATGTCTGCTTGAGTAAAAATATTACGATTGTAATCAAGCATTTCGATATAACGTTCGAAAATAGCTTGAGAGAACTGGTCGTTAAGTGAGAAGTGTTTGTAGTGGGATCGAGTAAAGCGCGATGTGACACGTTTGCTTGCGGTCTCATGCTGAGCTTCTGAAGAGAGAACGGGTAAGTCCTCTAAGCTGATGTTTGCCTCTAACGCGTTAGCGGTAGACGCTGCTAGCCAGAGGCTAGCAGCAATCAGCGACAATTTTGAACGGCATTTCATGCGTAGGAGTATCTCCTTTAAGCGCGCAAGTGCTCCGCTTTCACAACCATTTGTAGGCCGTTAGACAGTTGAACACGCACATCTTCCTTATTGATTTCAACGATAGTCGCAGCCATATTTCCTTTGCCCATATTAACGTTTACTTGATTGCCGACTGTCATATCGTCAGCAGTCAGAGCACGAGTCTCTACTGGCTTATTGGCTTTTTGTACTTTGTTTTGTTGCGGGCGACGGCCTTGAGGCTTGTTCGCCGCTGGCTTAGCTTTCGCTTTGCCTTCTTCACGGGCTTTTTGTGCTTGCTCTTTACGACGAGCTTGTACTTTCGCTTTGCTCTCAGCTAGTGCTGCTTTCGCATGTTCAACATGCTCTTCGTCAAGCTCACCTGCTGGGTTGCCGTCTAAATCTACACGAACTGCACCAGGCTTAACTCCGTGAAGGTAGCGCCATGATGAAGTGTACTGTCTTAACGCTGCACGAAGTTGAGTTTTGCTAACTTTCGGGTCGTCAGATAGACGCTCCGCAAGATCTTGAAAAATACCAATTTTAAGTGGTTTTGCTTCACCTTCTAAAGTAAAGCACTTAGGGAAACATTCAGCAACGTACGCGATAACTTCTTTGCTGTTTTTTAACTTTTCAGTGTTTTCCATGAGGATTCCTGGTTATTGCGGCTTGTCCGCGAGCATTTAGTACAAATATTTGAGGTATTATAGTGACCTGCAAGCGAAAAACCACACTCAATAATCAATTTATGCCTTGATAGCGTGTGAATTAAGCAGCTTTTCTACTTCACCCATCAAAAATATCAGCCCTTGCTGATCAATTTCATTAAATCGACCCACATTTGGACTATCAATATCGAGTACGCCCACCACTTGACCATTAATAGAGAACGGAATCACGATCTCGGCGTTGCTTTCCGCGTCACAGGCAATGTGCCCATCAAACTGATGTACATCTTCAACTCTTTGCACGGTATTGGTCGCCGCAGCGGTACCACAAACACCGCGACCAAGTGGAATTCTCACACACGCGGGTTTGCCTTGAAACGGTCCTAAAACTAGCTCATCCCCTTGCATTAAGTAAAAACCTACCCAGTTGAGTTGTTCAAGTTCCATATTCAATACAGAACTTATATTGGCTAAATTCGCAATAAGATCAGGTTCAGACTCAATTAACGCGATGACTTGCTTGGTTAAGCGTTGATAATGTTCTATTTTCATACTACTTCCATTTGAAACTGGAGACTTCTATCATGAATCTACGTACAATACGTACAAAGAATAAATAGTAAGCATTCTCATTATAATGACTGACAATCCCAACACTATTAGCCGTTCTTGGTTGATAACTCAAGTAAAAAAGCATAAATCTAAGCTGATCTTTGCCAATATAATCGCTTTGATTGCAACCTTGATCAGCGTGCCAATCCCGCTATTAATGCCTTTGATGGTTGATGAGGTACTTCTCAATCAACCAGGACAAGGGCTTGCAGCAATGAACCGCCTTTTGCCTGACTCAATGCAAACACCGACTGGTTATATTTTTTTAACGTTGATGTTGGTTGTCTTAATGCGCAGTGTAAGCCAAGCACTCAACATTTTGCAAAGTCGTCAATTTACTCTTGTCTCCAAAACCATCACTTATCAGATGCGCAGTCAAATGATTGATAAGTTGGGGCGAATCAGTATCCGTCAGTATGAAACGCGCGGCAGTGGTGGCGTGAACGCCCATCTGGTTACCGATATTGAAACGATCGACCAGTTTATTGGCTCGACGTTAAGTAAATTCTTGATAAGTTTGCTCACCGTTTTGGGCACTGCTGGAGTGCTATTGTGGCTTGACTGGCGCTTGGGTTTATTTATTTTATTGGTTAACCCCATCGTCATTTACTTTTCTCGAAAACTTGGCAGTAAAGTAAAACATCTTAAAAAGCGTGAAAATCAATCTTTTGAACAGTTCCAAAATCGTTTGGTTGAAACCTTAGATGGCATCTATCAACTTCGCGCTGCCAACCGTGAACGAGAGTTTCTTCGTGAACTGAAGCAGCAAGCCAATCAAATACGAATTGATGCAGATAAATACGCCTGGCAATCAGAAGCGGCTGGACGCATCTCCTTCTTACTGTTTTTACTCGGCTTTGAACTGTTTCGCGCGGTCGCAATGTTAATGGTGCTGTTTAGCGACCTCACCATCGGTCAAATATTCGCCGTGTTCGGTTATCTGTGGTTTATGCTCTCTCCGGTTCAAGAGTTACTGGGGGTTCAATTCTCTTGGTATAGCGCTAAAGCCGCTTTAAAACGGATCAATGCCCTACTTGACTTAGAAGAGGAAGCTCGACCTGTCAGTAAGGTTAATCCGTTTAATGATGATCGCGAAGTCGAAGTCGTGGTTGATAAGGTCAATTTCTCGTATAACGCCGAAGCGCACGTACTACGTGATCTCTCTCTAACTATCCCAGCAGGAAAAAAAGTGGCTCTGGTTGGTGCTAGTGGTGGGGGGAAATCAACCTTGATTCAACTGCTTATTGGTGTGTATCAAGCGGATTCCGGTACTATCCGCTTTAATGGTGAGAAATGCGAAGATATCAGTTTTGAGATTATTCGTGAGCAAATAGCTGTGGTATTACAACAGCCTATACTCTTTAATGATACTTTAAGGCATAATCTGACCTTGGGCGCTGAGTTTGATGACTTACAACTGTGGCGTGCACTCGAAATTGCCCAAATGCAAGACGTCATCAAACAACTCAGCGACGGCTTAGAGACACAAATTGGCCGCAGTGGCATTCGTTTATCTGGTGGACAACGACAACGTTTAGCGATTGCTCGAATGATATTGAGTAACCCAAAATTTGTTATTCTTGACGAAGCAACTTCCGCACTTGATACCGCAACAGAAGCGGCATTACACAAAGCGTTGACAGACTTCTTACAAGGACGAACCACGTTAATAGTCGCCCATCGACTGTCAGCGGTGAAACAAGCCGATCTGATTTATGTACTTGAAGATGGTCAAGTCACACAAACAGGTACGCATGGAGAGTTGGTTGAACAACAAGGCTTATATCAAACCTTATATGGCAGTGTGCAATCACACCATTAGTCATATTTTTTCAACAAGTAATGGAGAGTTGCAATGAGCAACTCTTCTGCTTCACACGCCCATCCATCGAGGCTCACATCGGTGCGACTTTGTCACGGTTGCGAACTTCCGGTTGATTTAGTCTCCGTAGAGCGCGGAAAAAGTGCTTTCTGTCCTCGATGCAATACCTTGCTCTATCGGGGTGGAACACCGTCACTCTCGGGTAATTTGGCATTGGCGATTACCTGTTTAGTATTATTTATCCCTTCGCACTTTTTCGACTTTATCAGTATTCGTCTTTTTGGCGTGATGATACCGGCCACCCTTCCATCCGGGATATTTACTCTGGTCGATGAAGGGTTTGTACTCTTAGCCACGTTGATTTTTTTCTGCAGTTCAATTGCGCCATTGCTGCTTTGCAGTGCGGTTGTCGCCGCCCACTTTGCACTAAGCACTCATTCATTTCGCATCCTGAAATTATCACTATTGCTAATACAGCGATTAAAACCTTGGGTTATGATCGATGTCTTTTTAGTTAGCATTGCAATCTCGTGTTTTAAGCTGCAAGACTACTCTGACATTTTTGTTGGCCCCGGATTGATTGGTCTCGTTCTACTGCAACTGACAACAGTACTACTGCTGACACGTGTCAATGTTAGACGTTATTGGGAAGTTTTCGAGCCGGAAGACACTTATCCAATCAATGTTAAAACGCTACACTGTCACCATTGTCATCTGTCACAACCTGATGGTGAGCACTGCTTGCGCTGCCAAAACCCAATTCATCATAGAAAGCCACGTTCAATTCAAAAAACTTGGGCTTATTTGATTGCCGCCAGTATTGCTATTTTTCCAGCTAACTTGATCCCGATATCGATTCTGCTGACTAATGGCAAACGACTTGAAGACACGATTTTTTCAGGCGTGGCATCGCTAATCAACAGCGACATGACGGGGATCGCGATTATCATTTTTGTCGCCAGTATCGTTGTGCCTGTGGCGAAAATCCTAGGGTTGTCTTACCTGCTCCTCGCAATTCAATTCAAGCGTAAGATCTATCATAAACACCGCATGCTAATTTACTTTGTGGTCAAATGGATTGGTCGCTGGTCGATGATGGATCTTTTTGTTATTTCAATCATGATGACCTTAGTCGATCGCGGTCAAATACTCGACTTTACCCCCGGCTATGGTGCTGTCGCATTTGGTATTGTCGTAGTATTGACGATGCTCGCAGCCGAAAGCATGGACCCGAGACTAATTTGGGATAACTACCCTGATGCAATTAAAAAGAAAGAGCCTATAAATGAGTAACCCCTCTCCGACGCAAAACTCATACTCACCCAAAGTGAAACGCAATAAAGGTGTCTCACCATTGTGGCTGCTGCCAATTTTAACGATGGTGCTCGCTGGTTGGTTGGTCTTTAGCGCAATCCAAGACGCAGGGCAACGGGTACAGATTTACTTCTCCGATGCACAAGGTTTGATTGCTGGACGCACCACCATTCGCTACCAAGGGCTCGAAGTCGGTATGGTTAAAGACATAAACCTAGCCGAAGATCTGCAAAGTATTTATGTTGATGCTGATATTTACCCTGAAGCTACCAAGTTGCTGACCAAAGGCGCACGTTTCTGGATGGTTAAACCCACTGCCAGTCTTTCGGGTATTTCTGGATTAGATGCATTGGTGTCGGGCAACTATATTGCGATTTCTCCGGCGACTGCATCGTCTGAACCCGAAACAAAATTCACTGCACTCGAACGCGCCCCTTCTGATCTGCTAAACAAAGAAGGCCTTAGTATTTCGCTTAAGTCACGCGATCTAGGAGGCATTTCCGTTGGCTCACAAATTGTCTATCGTAAAATCCCGGTAGGTGAAGTCTACAGCTATCAACTCGATGCTGATGACAAAAGCGTCATTATTAATGCGAGCATTGACGAAGAGTACCGCCACATCATCACGGATGATAGCCGTTTTTGGAATGTGAGTGGTATTGGTGCCAATATCGGCTTTGCTGGCGTCGACGTGCGTTTAGAGAGCTTGAGTGCTTTGATTGGCGGTTCAATTGCGGTCGACTCCCCTGACGGTGGTGAGCCAGTGGCCGAAAATACCCAATTCAAACTCTACCCCGACATCCAAACCGCGGGGCGAGGAATCGCGATAAAAATCACCTTACCGGACGATAATAACGTCAGCGCCGCTGGAGCACCTATTGTTTATCGTGGTATAGAAATTGGCCAAATTACCGATCTCGAACTTAGCCAAGGCCGTGAACGTATTCTTGCCTCTGCTGCGATTCAGCCCGCTTTCAGTGACATGCTAACCACAGGCAGTCAGTTTATCTTGCAAGAGGCTAAAGTCTCTCTGTCTGGTATTGAGAACCTAAGTAATCTTTTCAAAGGCAATTACCTGACCATTGCTCCCGGTGACGGCGACCGCTCACGCCACTTCACCGCGGTCAGGCAAGATGAGTATAAACGCGAACAAGCGCAAACCGTGGCACTACGTTTAACTGCAGATAACTCTTACGGTCTCGAGAAAGGGGCGAGTATTTTATATCGTGGTATTAGTGTGGGATCGATAACTGCGGTTGCACTTGTCAAAGATAGCGTACAATTTGATGCGCTAGTTGATAGTGATTATGCCCACTTAATTAAGTCGCTCAACCGTTTCTATGTAACGGGAAGTGCCAGTGCAGAATTGACAGAGTCGGGACTCAACATCAATGTCCCACCCGCGAAGCAACTGTTAACTGGATCGATCAGTTTTGTCAGTGAAGGTCAAAGTAAACCGCGCGTCACCTATCAACTTTACCCAAGTAAGTCTCTCGCCGAACTGGCCAAATACAATATGTCGGGGTCGACTAAACTTACCCTGTTTTCCTCAGAGCTTCCGCCGATCAGTAAAGGCAGCCCACTGTTATATCGCAACTTACAAGTTGGAAGTATTGCGGACTTCTACCTCGTTGATGGCGGTGTCATTATCATGGCGAGCATTGAAAATCAGTATAGTCATCTTGTAACTGAACAGACGGTATTTTGGAATCGTTCCGGTGTAGAGATTGATGCCAGTCTTGCCGGTGTAAATATTAAGGCCGCCCCGCTGACCTCCTTAATTAAAGGCGGAATCGCGTTTGATTCGCTGCCAGGTGTCGACAACAAGCAAAACGAAAAGTGGTTACTGTATAAAGACTTTAAAACCGCACGCAAATTTGGCCAGGTGATCACCCTCTACTTTGATGGAGAGAACTCGCTCTCCGAAGGCGCGGACATTCTTTATAACGGTGTCAAAGTAGGCGAAGTCACGCTGGTTATCCCTGACTTTAAGCGCAGTCGTATTGAGGTCAAAGCGCGTATACTGCCAGAATATACACAACAGATTGCGGTAGAGGGTTCTTTCTTCTGGCTTCCTCAAGCCGAAGTAGGCTTAAGCGGCGTTAAGAATGTACGACATTTGCTTTCTCAAGCAATCAACGTGATCCCAGGTCATGGCCAAGCGCGTCAAAGCTTCGTCTTAAATGAGAGCCCAAAGGTTGCCCATGGTGTTCAATTCACGTTGCAAAGTGAATCGCGCGGCTCTATTACACAAAATACCCCAGTGTTATATCGCGAAATGGAAGTCGGACAAGTCACTCATGTTGAGCTTGGTGAGTTTGCTGACCGCATCGTTTCAACCATAATGATTAAGCCAGAATACGCCTATTTAGTTCGACGTAATACGGTGTTTTGGAATACATCTGGTGTCGATATTTCTATTGGCCTTTCAGGTGCCAATATCAAAGCAGGCACGCTCGGTAGTATTGTACGTGGCGGCATCACGTTTGCGACACCAGAACAGAAACAGCTCGAAGCGATTGCCCCGCCAGGTATGTCTTTCTATCTTAATGAGCAAGCAGAAGAGAGTTGGAAACAATGGCGAACCGCCATACCGAAACCTTAAGCAAGTGAAAAACGCAGCAAAAAAGCTGCGTTTTTTTGTTTGACCATAGTATTTCTTGTTGAACCTTAGCTATAATCGCCACCTTTCACGCTAGCAGAGACACCGCCGTGCATCATAACGTTTTTCTACCCGAAGCCTTTCTGAAAGAGATGGCAGAGATCCTCCCAAAGCATCTTAGTATGGATGACTTTATCGCCGCCTGTCAGCGCCCTTTGCGTAAGAGTATTCGAGTTAATACTCTAAAAATATCGGTCGAAACGTTTATGCAGCGTGCCCAAGATAAAGGCTGGAAACTAGAAGCTGTTCCTTGGTGTAAAGAAGGTTTCTGGATTGAGGCAGATGAATCACAAGTTCCGCTTGGTAATACCTCAGAGCATATGTCAGGGCTATTTTATATCCAGGAAGCCAGCTCGATGATGCCAGTGTCGGCTCTGTTTACCGATGAAGATCGAGTCGCTGCAAGCGTGCTTGATATGGCGGCTGCCCCTGGTTCAAAAACCACCCAGATTGCAGCAAAAATGGCCAACAACGGCGTATTGGTTGCGAACGAATTTTCCGCCAGTCGCGTCAAAGTACTTCATGCTAATGTTGAGCGCTGTGGCGTACGCAATACGGCGTTGAGTAATTTTGATGGGCGCGTCTTCGGCGGATGGCTACCAGAGCAGTTTGACGCAGTACTAATAGACGCCCCCTGCTCTGGCGAAGGTACAGTCCGTAAAGATGCCGATGCGATGAAAAACTGGGATAAAGCATCCGTTATTGACATCGCCGAAACGCAAAAAGACTTGATTGAAAGTGCATTCCACGCCTTAAAACCGGGTGGTATTATGGTTTACTCAACCTGCACCCTAAGCATCGAAGAGAATCAACAAGTTTGCCATCATCTCAAACAGACATTTGCCGATCAGGTTGAGTTTGAAAGTTTAGCTGACTTATTCCCAGCCGCAAAAGAGGCGCTTACTGAAGAAGGATTTCTTCATATTTTCCCTCAAGTGTATGACTGTGAGGGTTTCTTCGTTGCTCGCATTCGAAAAACAGCGTCCGTTGACGCACCGAAAGTTAAAAAGCGACTGGGTAAATTTCCGTTTGAAAAAGCGAGTGCCAAAATTCAGCAAGAGATCACTGAGCAACTAAAACGCACTCTTGATATTGACCTACCAGAACAAGCCTGTGTTTGGCTACGCGATAAAGATGTGTGGTTATTCCCATCCGCTTTAGAGCCTATGCTTGGTGAACTGCGTTTCTCACGGATGGGCATCAAAATCGCTGAAACACACAAAAAAGGTTACCGCTGGCAGCACCAAGTCGCAACGGCATTAGCGAGCGGCAAAGAACAAATGTGCGTAGCACTTTGTGTCGAAGATGCACGTGAATGGTATATGGGACGAGATGTCCGACCTGAGGGAATATCAGGACAAGGTGAAGTACTAGTCACCTACGATAACGATGTGATTGGATTGGGAAAATGGGTTGGCAATCGAATTAAAAATGGTTTACCGCGAGAGCTCGTGCGCGATAAAAACCTATTTTAATCGGTCATGCTAAGGCATGAATTACACGTCGAAGCGCGCATAACCAGTAGAATGAACTACAATTAAGCATGTAAACAGGCAAGAGTAATTAAATGATTAGCGCAGGCTCTCACTGAGCCCTTCCCCTAGGCCCAAAGCAGGATCAGCAATGGGCCTTTTTTTTCAGTCATTCATTTTAATTAGCTTAAACGAATGCCCTCTTTTTCAATTACAATTTTACCTTGCTTGTACAAACCGCCAATGGTTTTCTTAAACGTGCCCTTACTGGTACGAAAAGCAGCAAAAATTTCTTCAGGGCTCGACTTGTCATTGAGTGGTAAGAACCCACCTTTTTTCTCAAGTAAATCGAGAACTTTTTGGCTCAGATCATCCATCTTACTCACGCCAATCTTTTGCAAAGAGAGATCGATTTTGCCATCTTCGCGCACGCTCTTGATGTAACCCTTGAGTTTTTTACCAACAAATAGCTTACCAAATACGTCCGAAGTAAATATCATTCCCCAATGTTGCCCTTCGACAATGGCTTTGTAGCCAAGATCACTGCGCTCCGCGATAATCAAGTCAACTTGTTGATTTTTTTCATAGTTAGCCGGCGTTTTATCAAGCAGCTTATTAAACTTGGTGGTGCCTACAATGCGACCAGAGGCTTTGTCGGTGTAAACATAAACCAGCACGTTTTGACCTTCAGAAAAACGCGCACGCTGCTCACTGAACGGGATCAAAAGATCTTTCTCTTTAATTCCCCAGTCAGCAAAAGCGCCCGTCGCGTTGACTCCTTGGATTTTCATTAAACCCCACTCGCCTACTTGTGCGATCGGGGTTTCAGTTGTGGCGACTAACTGACTGTCAGAATCAAAGTATAAAAAAGCATCGACATAACCGCCCACTTGAGTACCTTCAGGTACATGACGATTAGGCAGTAGTACGGTGCCATAATCGCCCGCATCAAGAAATACGCCAAAATCGGCTTTTTTTACAACTTCTAAGTGGTTAATCTGACCAACTTTAATCATTTCAACTGTCTCTCATTAAATTTGCGGTGATTATAGCGAATCTCTGATATGCTTGCGCAAGATATTTGGTACTTTTTTCAGGAGCACTTTTTTGTTAACTGTTGATAAGCAGGACGGCATTACTCTTAAAATTTCACATGCAATGGATGCCACCAAAAAGTCAGATCTCGACCTGTACTTTTTTATTCCTGGCGAGCTGGGTTTAACACCAGACGTGCTGAAAGAGAGTGAGTTTTACTACGAATCGATTACACAGCAACGTGCTTACTACAGTGACAAAACTCTACTTCCTCTGGTGCACAGTCGCCTAGCCAAACGTGGTCGTCTCTCTTCAACCCAATATCGAGTCAGCTTAAGCCTATTCGCATATCAATATGTAATTGCGTTAGATAAAGCCGTCAACGAATTAAACAAACACAACAAAGAGTCGGTCACCATCGATGAGGTAGACGAAGTTATCTACCTGTCACTCGATATTCTTAAAAAACTTCGCCGAAGTATACCATACGAAGAGAGCCTCAAGCGTTACTATGCCAATATCGACAATTATCTGTCTTGGTATACTGGTCAGCGCCTCATGTCGCTGGTGGCACATATGCCGCGCGACAGTGAGTACAAGAGTTTAAAAGAGAGCTTGCTCGCTATTGTTGAAAAAGAGGCCGCTCACCGTAAGCTTAATAACTACAACTCAAAACATGTTCGCGATGATGTTACACGCCTAAGCAACAAGATGCGTTTGCTGCGTCGCTTAATTGAACACCCTGTCGTTTTGCAAGAGAAAACACAATCACTCGGCAACAACATGAAACGTGCGGTGAAAGGCAGTGCGACAGGCTTCGTGATGGTTTTTGTTACCATTACGGCAATTTTGGCTCGTGACTACTGGGGTGAAATCACCGTATCTTTTATTGTGTTAATGTCGTTCGTTTACGCCTTGCGTGAGATATTTAAAGACGATTTACGCGATGTCATGTGGCGTTGGATTCGTAAAGGTCGGCCCAAATGGCGCAAGATGTACTTAGATCCCACCACCAAAAAGGCCGTAGGACAGAAGCTTGAATGGCTCGACTACAAAATGTTCGACAAATTGCCTGATCGTATCAAGCAAATTCGGAAAAAGCGCGTCGTGCAGCGCGAAGAACAAGTATTGCACTACAGCTCGAAAACCGAGATGTCGACCTCCAAGTTTATGAGTGGTTATGAAGAAACACGAGAGTCCATGTTGGTCAGTATGCGCGCGATAACCCGTTTAATGGATAAAAGCTCAAACAAGATCTATATCAATAATAATGGCCAAGTCAGCCGTGAATCAGTCGAAAAGCGCCACCTGGTCAACCTGATTGCACGCGAGAACAATTATGACGGCAACCCCAAATATTATCGCTGGAAGATCGTGCTAAACCGGAGCAAAATCGTTGCCGTCGAGGAGATTGAGGTCGAAGATGTTAATCACCCATTCTCTTCAGTGAAAGAGTCAACATAAATTCCGCCATCGGTTCATCGCCATGTAATGATGGGCAAGTAGCGGTTATTTTGACCGCTTGATTGACACGTTCGCCAGTCTTAAAAGTTTCGGCAAGCATTTCATCAATCAACGGTCCATCCTCACAAATAAAATGCACATCCGCTTCTGGCCGTTTTAAAAATTGCCCATCCACCGCTTTAAATGCCAAAGAGACTTTCTGACCGCACTGTTGCGCTTTATTCATCGCCATAAATCCGCCAGCAACATCCGCTCCAACTGCGAGTACACCAAAGTACATGCTATTGAGATGATTTTTAGTTCGGCGTTTGAGTGGAATTTTTACTTCAACTCGGTTTGAGTCTAGCTGTAACAATTTTGGCCTTGCTAACCAGATAAAAGGAACTTTGAAAAAACCAAACATGTTGAGGTAGAGATTTGCTTTAGTAAGTGGTGATAACATTGAACTTGTCCGACCAGTAAGATTCAATCTAGTTCATAACGAACAACGCCCAATGTCAACATATCATTAACATTGGGCGTGTAAAGAGTGATATGGTACCGAACAGGTGTTACACCGTCACAATAACATCTACCTGGCCGTGCTCAGCAAGATATTCTTGCAATTTCGGATAAGCGACTAGACCACTACTGGTTACAATCACTGGTTTATGCGTGTTTAATGCTGACGTCACCGCTTGTTCAATCAATTGCAACACCGCTTCGCTTTGTGGATCAAACAAGTAATCGAGAGGCTCGCTGAGTCTGTCGATCCCCAACGTAAATTGGGTTAAGTTTTCAAGATTGATGACCAAACCATCGAAATAATGCAGCAATCGTTCCGACAACAGAGCCGCCGAAGGAACATCAATACGATAAAAAACCTTAAGACCGTTAAGACCACGTGGCAACCCTTGTTCAGCAAGCAAATCAATGATCTTCGCCGCATCAGATAAGCTACGCACAAAAGGCACAACGATATCGATAATGTGCCCCTGCTCTTGAAGCGCTTTAATCACTTGACACTCAAGAGCGAATTGCTGGCCTAACGCTTGAGTCGCATAACGAGAGACGCCACGAACACCTAATGCTGGATTCGCTTCTTGTGCTTCGCATTGCCCCCCTAACAGTGAGCGAAAACTGTCACTATCAGCGCAACTTAAACTAACGCGAATCGCCTGATGACTTGGCTGAATTGCGTGTTTGATTTTGTCACTTAAGGTTTGAACAAAATGAGACTCCGCCTCACGATCACCTAAAATTGCATTGATTGATGCTTGTTCCCTCTCATTCAGAGTAGAGTCACCTAAGTGATGTAGGGGGTGGTAAAAAATATGCTCTAAGATCATCTCAGACAAAGAGACATATAGGTGACTATCACCACTTGGCTCTTCAGGGCTAGGAAGTGACTGA
Source organism: Vibrio sp. NH-UV-68 (assembly GCF_042940635.1). Lineage (NCBI taxonomy): Bacteria > Pseudomonadati > Pseudomonadota > Gammaproteobacteria > Vibrionales > Vibrionaceae > Vibrio > Vibrio sp. NH-UV-68. The sequence goes on along the minus strand of NZ_CP134975.1, from coordinate 1,379,914 downwards.
CCCAAAGTGAGTGCTGGATGCAAACTGCTTGAACTGTTTAAACTCATTACTGCTCCGTGCAAAGGTTTTATTGTCTTCTATCCACTCAACATAACGCCCGACTTTAGGGAAAACAAGAGCCAAAAGCATTTTTAACCTACTAAAATGCATAAAATTTCACTTTTACACTCAAGCAAGAGCAAGAATCCAGATAAGTAGTTTATTCCTCGGTTGGTTTCCGTTATCTTTACCGCTTCGCAATAAAAAGAACAGGCTGTGGTATGCCACTGAAAACCGATGAATTAAGAACCCAACCTTTGGGGCCCATGCCAACTCCGGCAGAATTAGGTCAAGCTCATCCTATTACCGATGAAGTCGCTGAGCGTATCGCACAATCTCGTCGTCAAATTGAAAATATCCTAACCGGAGAAGATCAACGTCTTCTGGTGATTGTTGGGCCATGTTCAGTTCATGACACGGCCGCGGCCATCGACTACGCACAGCGTCTCGCCGCTGTCCAAGAGCAGTATAAAGATCAACTGTTCATCGTCATGCGAACATACTTTGAAAAGCCGCGCACGGTTGTAGGCTGGAAAGGATTAATTACGGATCCGAATCTTGACGGATCTTACGCACTCGAAGCTGGATTGAATAAAGCACGTAAACTACTTTTAGACATCAACAAGTTAGGTCTAGCAACGGCGACTGAGTTTTTAGATATGATCACAGGTCAGTACATCGCTGACTTGATTACTTGGGGTGCTATTGGAGCGCGCACAACTGAGTCACAGATTCACCGTGAGATGGCTTCTGCTCTTTCGTGTCCTGTTGGCTTTAAAAACGGCACTAATGGCAATATCAAAATCGCAATTGATGCCATTCGCGCGTCTCAAGCTTCGCATTATTTCTACTCGCCAGATAAAAATGGCCGCATGACGGTCTATCGCACCAGTGGCAACCCGTATGGCCATGTAATTTTACGTGGTGGCGAAAGCGGCCCTAACTTTGATGCTGCGTCTGTTGATGCTGCCTGCAAACAATTGGCTCAGTTTGGATTGCCGCAGCGTTTAGTCGTCGACTTCAGTCATGCTAACTGTCAGAAACAGCATCGTAAACAACTTGATGTGACAAAAGACATCTGCGAGCAAATTAAGTCAGGTAAGAATCAAGTCGCTGGTATTATGGCCGAAAGCTTTATTCTTGAGGGCAACCAACCTATGGATGATCTCGGCAACCTCACTTATGGCCTGTCTATCACCGATCCTTGCTTGGGTTGGGACGATACTGCCACTATGCTCGCAATGTTAGCGGATGCTGTGAAATCACGCGGTTAATATAAGGATACTAAGATGCCATCATTTGATATCGTTTCAGAAATCGATACTGTTGAACTGCGCAACGCTGTAGACAATGCCTCGCGAGAGCTTACTACACGTTTTGACTTTAGAGGCGTAGAAGCGTCATTCGAGATGCAGAAAGACGAATCGGTCAGAATGAACGCTGAGGGTGATTTTCAACTCAAACAGATGCGCGACATTTTACGCGCAAACTTAGCCAAACGTGGTGTTGATGCCAACGCGATGGAAGCCAAACAAGAAGAGGCGTCAGGGAAAAACTGGCACCAAATTGTGGCTTTCAAGCAAGGTATCGAAACCAGTATGTCGAAAAAGATCGTTAAGCTAATCAAAGACAAAAAGATGAAAGTTCAAGCCTCTATTCAAGGCGAGAAAGTGCGAGTCACTGGTAAAAAACGTGATGACTTGCAAGCGGTGATGACAGTGATCCGCGAAGCTGAGCTCGGTCAACCTTTCCAATTTGAAAACTTCCGCGATTAAGCCCTACTGATCGCTTAAATAAAAAAGGCTGATTCTTCAGCCTTTTTTATTACTGGTTAGGCACTGCCTAGTGTCAATACGCTATCACTCGCTTGAATAAAGGTCACTCGGCTTGCGGTCGGAGCAATAAAAACCACCACTCTTAATTGCTCAGATTTAGCGCTCTCAAGGGACTCAGAAAGCTGAGCTTCACTCGTGTATTCGATACGCTCGGCATCACGACGCACTAAATCCACAAAACCAAACGGACATGAGTGGTCATACAGCACTACTTCTGCTTGCTGCATTAATCTTAATGCCTTGAGAGTCAGTAATTCGACATCAACGCCGTACTCTATCCAAGTCACGCTCCCCTTATCATCTACATCCATTTCTAGTGCTTGTTGATAAGCCGTCTCAAGTTCGCTATTGGCCTGAGCTCTCTCGACGTCAACGAGCGCAAAAAAACGCTCCCAGAACTTTCTACGCTCATCTACAGAGGGGAGTTTTTGTTTAATGTCATTGCGTTTGGATGCGGCAAAATCCGCTTGAAGCCCGAGGTTCTGGGGCAAAATACTTTCTAACTTTTCACGTACATTGCGAATAAGTACTGGTGCGGCACCACCGCTAGAAATCGCGAGTTGGATGCGCCCACGATTTATAATAGAGGGGGTAATAAAGTCGCAGAACGGTTGATCATCAACAACATTAACCAATATCCGCTTGCGTTTGGCATCATGATGAACTTGATGATTTAAGCTCGGGTTATCCGTCGTCGCCCATACTTGCACATAATGAGGCTCGAGTAAGTCAGCCGAATAAAAGCCTTGTATCCACTGACAATGAGCATCGTTGATCAAACCCATTAAGTATGGCTCAACCTGAGGCGAGACAATCGTGACCGCCGCACCAGCTCGAATTAAGCTGTCAACTTTTCGGCAAGCGACTTCTCCGCCACCCACAACTAGGACGGGTTTATTCTTTAGATCTAGAAACAGTGGAAAATATTGCATTTCATTCCTTGAATTAAAAATAACGACTTTGCGCACGATACTACCAAAAATGGGGCATGACATTCATGTGATTTCGATCATAGCCATAATTAATCACCAAATTTCACATTATTTGCAGTCATATAAACCAGATCGTGACACCCATTCAACTTTCAAAATCTATAAGTATTGATAATTTTGTTACACCATCCTGTCGCACCAGAACTGTGAAGTGTTGCACTATTTACATTTAAGCAACATTTAGCCATTCTAGTGTCTGTCAGGAATTGTGAGTTCTCTCAAAAATCTTTTTAAATTATATATTTGAGAAATCACGAATCCTTTCCTACGCTTATAACTGGTTGATTTACTTAAGACTCGATAACGAGCAATAGCAACCTAATAATGAATGAAACACAACACTTTCAATCGTTGAATCAGGGGAAACCCTGAACAAACATGGATCATACAGGAAGGATACAAATGGCACATAAACTAACACTTCTTGCTTCAGTTGTAGCTGCATCTACTGCATTGATGTCTACAGGCGCTTCTGCAGCAGAGAGCACGCTGGATAAAGTAACTAAACAAGGATTCATTACTTGTGGTGTAAGTACTGGCTTGCCAGGTTTTTCTAACCCTAACTCAAAAGGTGAATGGGAAGGTATCGACGTAGAGTACTGTCAAGCACTAGCTTCAGCGGTTCTAGGCGATAAAACAAAAGTGAAATATGTTCCACTAACGGCGAAAGAACGCTTCACAGCACTTCAATCTGGTGAGATTGACGTTCTTTCTCGTAACACAACATGGACGCTACACCGCGATACAGCACTCGGTCTAAACTTCGTAGGCGTTAACTACTACGATGGTCAAGGCTTCATGGTCAAAAAAGAGCTTGGTCTGAAAAGTGCTAAAGAGCTAGATGGTGCATCTGTGTGTGTTCAATCTGGTACCACAACTGAACTTAACCTTGCTGATTACTTCCGCAACAGCGGTATGTCATACAAGCCAGTGGTATTTGATACGGCAGCTCAAACATCTAAAGGCTTCGATGCTGGACGTTGTGACGTGCTAACGACTGACCAATCAGGTCTGTACGCACTTCGCCTGAACCTAGAAAACCCATCATCTGCACAAGTATTACCAGAAATCATTTCCAAAGAACCTCTAGGCCCAGTAGTACGTCAAGGTGATGACCAGTGGTTCAATATTGCTAAGTGGACGCTTTCTGCAATGGTTAACGCCGAAGAGTACGGCATTACATCGCAAAACGCAGACCAAATGCTTAAATCAACCGATCCAAACATCAAACGTATTCTTGGTGTTGACGGTCCTAAAGGTAAAGGTCTAGGTATTCGTGATGATTGGGGCTACCAAGTTATCAAGCAAGTCGGTAACTATGGCGAAAGCTTTGAGCGCACAGTCGGTGAAGGATCTCCTCTACAGATCTCTCGTGGTGTAAACGCACTATGGAACGCTGGCGGCTTCATGTACGCTCCACCAATCCGTTAACGATAGGTTAGTTAAGTAACTACAAAAATGGGCGGTCTAGGCCGCCCTTTTTAAAAAATGGATTTGAGGTTATAGCTGTATGAAACCTACTAATGTTACGACGAAGCCACAGAGCAGACCGGCTTCAAACGTTAACCTTTTTTACAATCCCACCTTTCGAGCGGTTGTCTTCCAAATAATTGCGATTGCAGCGCTTGTTTTTTTCTTTTACAACATTGTCAACAATGCTCTTACCAACTTAGAGTCTCGCGGTATTGCTACTGGTTTCGATTTCCTCAATCAAGAAGCAGGGTTTGGGATTGGCCTAACACTGATTGAATACGACGAAACTTTCTCTTATGGCCGTACCTTTATTATCGGTCTACTAAATACTGCACTCGTATCATTTTTTGGCATCATCCTAGCGACCGTTATCGGTTTTATTGTTGGTATCGCGCGTTTGTCGTCTAACTGGTTGGTTAGTCGCTTTGCCGCCGTTTATATCGAAATATTCCGAAACGTCCCTTTGTTGCTGCAAATTTTCTTTTGGTACTTCGCCGTACTTCAAGCCCTGCCATCAACACGTCAAAGTATGAGTTTAGGTGAGGCCATCTTCCTCAACGTTCGAGGACTGTACTTTCCTGCTCCTATTTTTGAACAGGGTTCGTCGTTTGTAGTTGGTGCATTTGTACTGGGCGTGATAGCGACAATTTTCATTGGTATCTGGGCTAAAAACAGACAAAAACTCACTGGCCAAATCACGCCTATGGGGCGTATTACACTTGGTTTGTGTATTGGTTTGCCCGTTGTCGTCTATTTTATCATGGGCGCTCCTATTACCGCCGAATACCCCGAGCTTAAGGGTTTCAACTTCCAAGGTGGTATTAGTATTATTCCTGAGCTTGCAGCCCTATTGCTTGCATTGAGTATCTATACTGCATCATTTATCGCAGAGATCGTACGTTCAGGCATTAATGCCGTTAGCCACGGTCAAACTGAAGCAGCAATGTCGCTAGGTTTACCACGCTCACGTACGTTGAAGCTGGTAGTGATCCCGCAAGCACTGCGTATTATCATCCCTCCTCTTACGAGCCAATATTTAAACCTTACTAAAAACTCATCGCTCGCGATGGCGATTGGTTACCCAGATTTGGTTTCTGTATTTGCAGGGACAACGCTAAACCAAACCGGTCAGGCAATCGAGATCATTGCAATGACGATGGGCGTGTACCTAACACTCAGCCTACTCACATCCGCGCTGATGAACCTGTACAACCGTAAAGTGGCCTTGGTGGAGAGATAATATGAGTGTACATCAATTTCAACCCGACCTTCCGCCACCTGGTAACACCGTAGGTGCTGTCGGTTGGCTGCGTAAAAATCTATTTAATGGTCCGATTAACTCAATCATTACCATTATTCTTGCCTACTTCTCGTTTACTTTGCTTTGGAATATTTTTGACTGGGCATTATTGAAAGCGGATTGGGTCGGCACTACTCGTGATGCCTGCAGTCGCGAAGGCGCATGTTGGGTGTTTATTAGTGTGCGTTGGGAGCAGTTTATGTATGGCTTCTACCCACAAGAAGAACTGTGGCGCCCTCGCCTGTTCTATGCCACCTTAGCGATCTTCACCGTATTATTAGCGTATGAAAAAACGCCTAAACGTACGTGGATTTGGTTATTTTTCGTTAACATCTATCCGTTTATCATTGCTGCACTTTTGTATGGTGGTGTATTTGGTCTAGAAGTAGTCGAAACCCACAAATGGGGCGGCTTACTTGTTACGTTAATCATTGCGCTAGTCGGGATAGTGGTTTCATTGCCTATCGGTGTCGCATTGGCGTTAGGACGCCGCTCAGAAATGCCAATCATCCGCAGCATGTGTACCATCTACATTGAGGTTTGGCGTGGCGTACCATTGATTACCGTACTATTCATGGCCTCAGTAATGTTGCCTCTTTTCCTCGCTGAAGGTTCAGAGACAGACAAACTGATTCGCGCGTTAATCGGTGTGGTGATGTTTAGCTCGGCGTATATGGCTGAAGTAGTTCGTGGTGGTTTACAGGCAATTCCAAAAGGTCAATACGAAGCCGCGGATGCCCTTGGTCTGAGCTATTGGAAGAAAATGGGATTGATTATTCTGCCGCAAGCATTGAAGATCACTATTCCATCAATCGTCAACACCTTCATTGGTTTGTTCAAAGATACCAGCCTAGTGCTTATCATCGGCATGTTCGATGTACTGGGTATCGGTCAGGCTGCCAATACCGACCCAGAGTGGTTAGGTTTTGCAACAGAAAGTTATGTATTTGTCGCGTTAGTGTTCTGGGTATTTTGTTTCGGCATGTCGAGGTATTCGATTTGGCTAGAAAACAAACTCCATACCGGTCACAAACGATAATTCGTACCAATGCCGTCGGTCATCGACTTGATTGACGAAATTGGTAGCAAAAAATTCAAGGACGTATTATGACGCAACAACAAGATTACATGATCCAAATTAAGGATATGAACAAGTGGTACGGCGAGTTTCACGTACTAAAAAACATTAATTTAAACGTAAAGCAAGGCGAGAAAATCGTTATCTGTGGCCCTTCAGGCTCAGGTAAGTCAACGATGATCCGTTGTATTAACCGTTTGGAAGAGCACCAAAAAGGTCAGATTATTGTCTCTGGCAACGAGCTAACAGAAGATTTAAAAAATATCGAAGCCGTTCGCCGTGAGGTAGGAATGTGTTTCCAACATTTCAATCTGTTCCCTCACCTAACGGTACTCGAAAACTGTACCTTGGCGCCAATTTGGGTAAAGAAAATGCCTAAGGATGAAGCCGTAGCAGTGGCAATGAAATATTTAGAACGCGTTAAGATCCCAGAACAAGCCGACAAATATCCAGGTCAACTCTCTGGTGGTCAGCAGCAACGTGTCGCTATTGCTCGCTCTTTATGTATGAATCCACAAGTGATACTGTTTGACGAGCCAACCTCGGCACTTGATCCTGAGATGGTACGTGAAGTATTGGACGTTATGGTTGAGCTCGCAGAAGAAGGCATGACCATGCTTTGTGTAACTCACGAAATGGGATTTGCGAAAGAAGTGGCTGATCGGGTTATCTTCATGGATGCGGGTGAAATAATCGAAGAAAACAACCCGGTTGATTTCTTCGAAAATCCACAGTCAGATCGAACGCAAAACTTTTTGGCGCAGATTCTGCACCATTAATAGTACAGTTTGCTCAATGGGCGGCTTCGGTCGCCCTTTTTAGTTGTTATATTGTGTTACATCTTTCAAAATACATAAGCATCTATTTCTATTATTATTTTACTAACGACTAATCTCGTTGGGGCTTGATCTTTTGGTTAATCGGCCTCATATATGTTGGTATAAACATAAAACCTTACGAGGAAGATTATGAACAGTCCTATGTTTACCCGCACTTCAACACAAGAAAGTGCTCTGCAAACGAATAAAGTATTGCGTAATACCTACGCTCTACTGTCAATGACACTGCTTTGGTCTGCGGTTGTTGCTGGTGTTTCTATGGCGATGAACCTTCCTCGTCCTGGAATCATCATCATGCTCGTCGGTTTCTACGGCCTGTTATTTTTGACTGAAAAGAACCGCAACAACAGCATGGGTCTAGTATTCACATTCCTGTTTACTGGTTTCATGGGGTACACCATTGGCCCAATTCTTAATGCTTACATTGGCGCTGGGATGGGTGATGTTATCCTAATGGCACTTGGTGGAACCGCACTGTCGTTTATGGCGGCATCGGCTTACGCTCTAACAACTAAACGCGATCTTTCGATGATGGGTGGCTTGATGCTATCACTATTCGTTGTGCTTGTTGTTGGTATGATTGCGAGCTTCTTTATTCAGTCAACGATTCTTCATCTTGCACTGAGCAGCTTGTTTATTGTGTTCTCCACCATGGCTATTTTGATGACAACGCAGGGCATCATTCGCGGTGGTGAGTCAAACTACATCTCAGCGACCATCACGCTGTATGTATCAATTTACAATATCTTCATCAGCCTACTAAGCATTTTAGGCATTATGAACGACGACTAATCACTGTCGATTTCAGATGAATCAAAAGCCCGAAAACCTGATTTTCGGGCTTTTTGCTACTTGTCATATTGTTTCTTCAAGGTAAGCTGCGCTACCCTAACTGGTATCATTGGTTTTAGGACAAAAAGATGTTTGAGTACAACGGCAAGCAAATCGAAACTGACGCTCAGGGCTACCTACTTGACCATACACAATGGCAAGAAGGCATGATTGAGATATTAGCCGAGCAAGAAGGAATTGAACTCACCGACGCACACCTTGAGGTCGTGCATTTTGTACGTAAGTTTTACGAAGAGTTTAACACCTCTCCGGCAGTACGCATGCTCGTGAAAGCGATGGAAAAAGCGCACGGGCCCGAGAAAGGCAATAGCAAGTATCTGTTTAAACTTTTTAAGCAAGGGCCAGCCAAGCAAGCCACCAAACTTGCAGGTCTACCTAAACCAGCCAAGTGCTTGTAGCCTGCCTGTCGCTATAGAATTTTAAAACCCTTATAAGGTTTATAACAGATGGACTCCCGCACCACTGAGTCAACTCGTGAGGTGCGTGGTCCATCTTTTAGCCACACTGACAAGGCTTCGATTTTATCTGGGTTTCCTGACGCAACCACTTCGACATTACCGTTATTTAAATTCATCGCATAGCCGACTAAGCCAAGCTGCATGCCCTGATGCGCCGTGTGATAACGAAACCCTACTCCTTGAACATGTCCAGATACTGTGAACTTCTCACAACTTTGGTCCATAAGCATTACCTCAATTAATCCGTCAATGATATATTTATCAGGTTCTATTCTCACCCACAATGGATAGATGGGTCTCCATATCGGATATAATAATTATGAAAGAAATACCATTTCGTTGGATAGATAAATATCTTATTCATCTCAAAATTCAAGAAAAATTCTATTTACTGTTCTTATTGCCATTGATTGCTTTAGTTGTACTCACCTTAGTATTAGATAACACTGCTGATCATATGCTGCAGTTACTTTATCAAGAAGAGCTCGGTTTGATGCGCGATCTCATCGAAGCAGGTAACTTATCGCGAGATCAAGTTTCGGCGATTATTCATAATTCTGACTCAATCAGGTTTTCCTCTGAAGCTGGCGCTGTCAGCATTAACAATGGCGCGTTCAGTATTGCAGCAGTGCATGAGCAGAACTTGTGGGCATCAATGTCAACCACACATGGCGTCATCATTCTTGTTACATTGTCACTGATTGCGTTGGGCGTGTATTACATTATGACCTTTATCGGTGGTGCGATGTTTACGATGAACAAAGCATTAAATACCCTTGCCAATGGTGATCTCACCAGTCGAATGAATTTCTTTAAAGTTCGCGATGAGTTCAGTGAAATTGCGATTACGATAGATAAAGTCGCTGAACGTGAACAAAACATGGTGATTTCGATTCAAGAATCCATTGCGCTTATGCAGCAAATTAGTTCAGACTTAAATCAATCGAATCAGCAAAGCGCCAAGGTATCTGGTACCCAGCAAGAACATTTGAATTCGTTGGCCAGCGCAACAGAGCAGATGGCATCGACCATTCGCGAAGTCGCAAACCTTGCTCACGACTCAAGCACCCAGACCGAAGATGCGCGAAGTGTCGCGAAACAAGGCCAAGCTAAAGTGGGCCACACTTTAAGTTCGATTTCTCAACTATCGCAAGAGATCCTGTCGGCCTCACAGGCTGTCACAGAACTGGATGCCAATGCGGCACAAATTGACGAGGTGGTCAGTACTATTCGTGGTATTTCTGAGCAAACCAATTTACTTGCACTCAATGCCGCGATTGAGGCAGCGCGCGCTGGAGAACAAGGCCGAGGCTTTGCCGTTGTTGCCGACGAGGTTCGAGCACTAGCAGGTCGCACTCAGCAAGCCACTGTAGAAATTCAGTCGATGATAGAAGCATTGCAGCGCAACAGCCAGTCTTTGACGAAGCTAATGGAAACAACGGTTGCTAACGCCGCTGACGGCCAACAACTTATGTCTGAAGTCGATATCGAGATTGGCTCTTTGGCCGAGAAAAACCAATCAATATCTGACAGCAGCATGCAAATTGCTACTGCGGCTGAAGAGCAAGGTGTCGTTGCCGATAACATCGCCGCCAGTGTTGAAGAGATTCGAGTCCAGGCAGACAATGTCCACAATATGATCAACGCAACCAACTCGAACATCACTCAACTTCGTAGCCAGAGTGACCAAATGGAAACCTTACTCACTGGGCTAAAAGCTTAAACAAGCGAGCCGCTACTCAGCGGCTCTTTTATTTGCTTTTCCAAGGTACATCTTACAAAATACCCCTCCTTTCAAAACAGACAATTGAGCAGTGCAATGACTCCAGCTATCTATCTCGTCAAAGGCCGTGATAAATCTCTTCGCCGCAAACACCCTTGGGTATTTTCTCGTGGTGTTCACAAGGTGGAAGGTGAGCCAAAACTCGGTGAGACCGTTGATGTCTTTACCCATGACGGAAAATGGTTAGCAAAAGCGGCTTACTCACCAAACTCGCAAATTCGCGCTCGTGTATGGAGCTTTAAAAAAGAGTCGATAGACACCGCATTCTTTGTTAAACGTATTCAGAATGCTCAACTGCTGCGCGAAGACATTATTCAACGCGACGGTTTAACTGGCTACCGACTTATTGCCGCAGAGTCTGACGGTTTGCCTGGCATCACCATTGATAAGTATCAAGATTATCTAGTGTGTCAGCTACTAAGTGCGGGCGCGGAGTTCAATAAACAGTCATTAATTGACGCATTAGTACAAGTGTTTCCTCAATGCAGTGTATATGAACGCTCTGATGTGGCTGTGCGCAAGAAAGAAGGACTTCAAGAGACGACAGGGGTTCTACATGGTCAGGAGCCTCCTAAATCAGTCGTTATTGAAGAGAACGGCGTCAAAATTAGTGTTGATATTATCGGTGGTCACAAGACAGGTTTCTATCTCGATCAGCGCGACAGTCGTCAACAATCAATGAAGTACGTACAAGATAAAGAAGTGCTGAACTGTTTCTCTTACACCGGAGGCTTTGGGTTATACGCTCTAAAAGGCGGGGCAAAGCGCGTGATCAATGCCGATGTTTCTCAGCCAGCACTTGATACCGCTAAATACAATGCTGAACTCAATCAATTTGATATCTCAAAAAAGCGTGCCGTGTTCTTAAATGCCGACGTATTCAAGTTGCTACGTGAATATCGCGATCAAGGCACTCAGTTTGATGTGGTTATCATGGACCCACCTAAGTTCGTTTCAAGTAAGAACAACTTAACGTCAGGCGCTAATGGTTATAAAGATATCAACATGTTAGCGATGCAGATCTTGAAACCTGGCGGCACCCTACTGACCTACTCTTGCTCTGGCCTGATGAGTGGAGACTTATTTCAAAAAGTGATTGCTGACGCTGCCTTAGATTCAGGACGCGAGGTGAAGTTTATCGAACGCTTCGAACAAGCCGCCGACCACCCTACCGACAGTGCATATCCAGAGGGTTTCTACCTTAAAGGGTTTGCTTGTAAGGTGTTGTAGAAGCGAGAAAAACTTTGAAGGGTTGGCACTTAGTGTCAACCCTTTTTTTATTTTGGCAGAACTCTAATAGTTAATCTAGCGAGCATTAAAAAAGGGCCTTGCGGCCCTTTTAGCTTTAGTGGTTAGTTATGTCGTAAACCTTTAGCAAGTCGTTGAGGATTGCGCTAGTGTCCGTGATAGAACTACCTGAAATGTAGTCACCATATTGAGTAGCACCACCCTCAATTGTGATTTGTTGGCTATTTTCCCCCTGCTGCTCACCAGTCTCTGACAACGTAAGAGTAAGGTCATTGCCGCTGACAGCTAACCCGACTTCTTTATTAGCGAACAAAGAATCAATCGTGTCATTCTGATCTGTATGAAGCAACTCGGAGATATCGATCTTATCTTCATGAGCAGTAAAGTCCTTAATTGTATCGACTTCGCCATTACGGATACCCGAACCTTGGTCTACAAACTTAAAGATATCTTCGCCTTCGCCACCAATAAGGATGTCATCACCAGTCCCACCGATCAGATAGTCTGTACCTTCACCGCCGTCAATATAATCACTTCCTGTACCACCACGAAGCACATCCAGTCCCTCCCCACCATAAATGGTATCATCACCAGAACCACCAAAGATTGCATCCGTCCCACTTTCACCAAATACGATATCATTGCCGCCACCTGCATGAGCAATATCGATGTTTGCTGTGCTGATTTGGTTAGTATTACCATCTGGGTCATGGAAAACAAGAGCAGAGTTCTCTTCAAACTCAGTTATCGTATCATCTTTAAGGTTATCATTTCTAAAGCGATCATCAGTGGCTTCTAGGTGCATACCATCCGCACCAGAAGAATAACTATTGATCAATTTGTTCTGAACATCAGTTAGGTTATCTTCTTGATTCTCATGTTCATCAAGCAAAGCATTACTACGACCGAGGTAAATCGTATCATCTCCAGAACCTAGGTACACCTTATCGCCCGCTTCACCAACATCAACAAATAAGCCATTTTTATGACCTTCCAATGATTCATTGCTTATCGCTGGATAAATTCCTGACGCGCTCCAAAGGACTTCTTCTGAACCATGCCCATAATTAGTAACTCGCACATCATCAACGGCATTCGCGTTAGACGAAATAGTCAGGTTGCTACTATTTATAGTAATTGTTGCACTATCACTTGCTAAACCTTCTGAATCAACAGCTTTATAGTCAAATGAATCAACTACATCTGTAGCTTCAACAATCTTTATTCCTTGTAAGACATACCCTGCACTATTATTTTTCGCATCAAGCACAAAGCGTACTTCATCGAATGCCACATCGTTATGCAGATCCGCTGAAGCTTCCTTATTGTGACCACCTTGTACAAGAGTTAACTCATCAGACCCAACCAACTTGCCATCTTTAAAGAAAAGTGCAGTAAGTGAAGATTTATTATTGTTAAACAAACCATTTATACTACCTAGTGATACCACAGCTTTATTGACTTCAATAGACTCGAACTTAACCGATATGTATTCGTTTCGATTAATTTCATCACCATGCCCCGTATCGTTTTTGGAAGTATTTATGGCTAAGCCCTCTTCACCTTTAGCATGATCATATAACAACTTCCCTTTTTCAGTGAACTGATGGGATTCTGGAGCTGCCCCTTTGGAGACAATTCCACCTGAAATAGTGTATAGGCCATTGACGGTAAGGCTTGAACTACCGAGTAGGCTAGAGTCAATATCCTTTGCCACCATCGTCCCGTTAAGAGCAATAAGTTCAGGATCTAGGATATATTGAACCTGTGTTGTTTCAGCAATTGTGTCACCAACTGACAAATCGACTCGAACACCCTTATCATCAAAGTAGTAAATGTGCCCAAATTGTGGCGTAGACTCAATCTCGAGGTTAACAACTATACCAGCAGAATCATCTTCTTTATCAGATACTAACCCTTCAAAGCCTATTGTCTGCCTTCCCGCAACGGCATCAAATTCAATAGAAGTAACGTCAGGTCTTGTATTATCTACTGGAATGACCTTGATGGTAGTGTAAGCTGGATCACTTGTGTTAACACCATCAGACACCGTAATGGTGATCGTGCGGTCATCGGTACTTGGTTCGTTACTCGTGTTGTTAAACTGAATTTGTTTAAGAATCGCTTCAAACTCGGCTGGAGTAGATCCATTATCAGACGTAACAGTGATAGTAGTGCCGCTGTTATTGACCGTAAAGCCCGTAAAGGAGCCAGTTAGTAGTAGCTCATCATCAACATGCTGTTGTGACAACTCGATTGTCATAGACACAATGGTGTTTTTATCGTCGATGATATCAACATCAGCGTCTACAATGCCGACCGTTGGTCCACCTTCTGTAAAGGTAGTTTGGTAGTCATTTGTCGCGTCTTGTTTCACCACTTTAATCACTAAATCATTAAAGTCGTTGTCATCATTGCCAGTATGTTGATCGTCAATTTCTAATAATAAATTACCATTACCATCGCTATTTACACGTAACTGACCAAGGCCATCGTTCGATGTGAAGATAGACCGATTACTTTCTTGTCCATCGATCACTAACTTACCTTGGTCATTGATATGAAGTTCTTTACCCTTGACTAAGTCCGCACCATCAGGAATTAGGAAGTACTTAATGTTTTCTAATGAGCTGACTGTGCCTGGAAGTACTGAGCCATCTTGCGGTTCATGAGAGTTTGACACCAACACATGCAGTTCTTTATCGCCAGTTGTCCCATCAACCACGTAATAACCAAAAACATTTTCGTAGCTAGCACTCTCACTGACGAACTCAAAACGATAATCGCTACCATCTAAGTCGATAGTTGGTTTCTCATTATCAAGGATTGTCGCTGTACCCGTCACTACAACACCTGCTTGATACTCTGTTGTCGCATCTAGTCGGAACTGCTCGCCATCATCACTAATATCATCAGGGTTAACCGCTACAACGACTTGGAATGCCTTCGTATTGGCAGGTAGCGCATCGATAATAAACTTTCCGTTGTTACTGTCTACACGAATCGTTTGGTCTGGTTGACCAGAAACTTTAATGACCACATGTGTCGCATCAAAGTCTTCCGGTTTACCTGCTGTGCCTTCACGCAGTGTCAGCTCGACTTTTGTCGTCGAGGTACTTTCACTAGATAGCACCACGTCAAAGATTGCTTGAGGATTTTGCGCTTCTTCATTGACTTGAGGATCAGAGACACTTTCAACAACCGGACGATCATCATTACCCACTTGTGGGCCTTGAGGACCGTCTGGGTCTGTACCATCATCAACGATTACTGCTTCACCAGACACTTCTTTTGCAGATACACCTTCAACGCCTTTTGCTACCAGATTAAACGCTTCATCACCTTCAAATACTGGATTGAGATCGTCATTTAAAGTTGGAACCGTCACAATTAGCTCTATGATGCCTTTAGGTACAATAACGTCACCGTTGTCAGCGACATCGAGCGTTTCAATCTTTTTAGTTTCAGGGTTGTAGAACTCAACCTTAATAGCTCCTACATCAACACCATCGCCGCTCAGAGTGGCTCCGTCGCTTTCCGCTGTAAGGCCAAGGTTGATCTTAACACTAACTTCCGTATCTTTAGTAAGCTCTACCTTAAATACTGCATTTGAACCTTCGCTAACGTCACCAGCAGCCTCCACTCTTAGCTCAGGAATATCAATGTTGCTAATCGTTGCTGACTCACTGACTGCGTTTGAGCCTTCGCCTAGAGTAATACTAAAGGTTTCTGAGTTCTCGTAGGTACCGTCTTTAAGTGCTGGAACCAAGATAGAGAAGCTACTAACGCCAACTGGTACAGTGATTTGTCCATTCTCGAACTTAACGCCGTTAGTGAATACCACTTTACTTAAGTCAACATCCGATTGTTTATCAGCCGAATCATTGGCGCCGCCGTATGTCAATTTGAAAGACTGGGCGCTCAGAGGACCTTCGCTTAGAGTCACTTTGTAAACCAAGTTATCGCCTTCTAGTGCATCTATACCTTCAATAGACTTCACAGTTACATCATTAGGTTCAACAGGGTTGACAATCACCTTAACAGTTGCTTCGGCAAAACCGCCTTTATCGTCAGTAATCTGATATTTAAACTCCGCTGGACCAACGTGGTCACGGTCCAAGTTAAATACGACTTCATCACCATCGATGTACGCATCTCCATTTTGCTCGCCAAATACATAGGTGATGCGAATTTCGTCTCCGTCTGCATCACCATCGTTGCTTAGCAGTTCAGAAATCGCGATTCTAAATTCAGTTGTGCCATCTCTATCTTGCTCAATGACATGGGCACCACCATCGCTTGAGGCACTAAAGCCCGTGATGAAATAATCAGATGAATCTGTCCCTCTAGCTGGTACTTCAACAAAGTCGACGGCTTCAAATACCACACGGTCAAAAGCAAATTCACCATTAGTATCAAAGGAGTAACTGCCTGTATTACCAGTCTCGTTAGCAGTGAACATCCCGCTTGCTACTGCCGTATCGCCAAAGTAAGCGACCCACTTTCCTTGTTCGTGATTACCAGGACCACCTTCACCTTTAATTAGGTTTGAGACTGTAAACGAGAACTCCGTAGATGGTTTGCCAAGGTTAAAGACAAGTTGCTCAGAAATACCTGTATCGCGATTGTATTGGATTTGAGCGCCAGGACCACCATTCGCATCGGAATCAACGCCCATTTTTAGGTCGCCTTCCATCGAAATATTCACATGTTCCTGAGAGCCTGCGTAGTGTGCAGACACTACCGACTTATAACCGGACCAATCATCATTATTTAGTGAACCCAAATTAATGCTATAACCATCTGGGTCATCATTAGCAAATGGCGCTGTGTTACCTTCAGTGATGGTAACAGTCTTAACGTCACTCTCATTTCCGTCGCTATCAACCGCTTTATAGTCAAACGAATCAGATGCTTTAGCCTCAAGTGAGGTTAGCTCCCAGTTACCAGGACCTTTCGTGCTAGCTTCAACTGCCACGATCTCTGCATCTTCTGGAGCAACGATAGTTACAGTTTGGTTATTGTGGGTGTCGTCATAGTGGATAGTTTTATCTTCTGTAACGCCATTGCCGTAGTCAAAAGTTACGGTAATCTCAGCTCTTGAAAGCACGCTTTCATCAGCATTTGTGGCAAACCACCCGCCCAAGCCACTGAGTCCTAGAGTTACTGAATCAGCAGGACGAGAGGAGAAATCGATGCTGATCACTTCATCTTTATGAATGCCTATGTCAGTGGTTGCGATGCCAAAGCCCATGTGCCCCTGCTGGCTATTGTTTTGTACCAGCGGTTTAGCATCAACGTCGTTGCGGCTTTCAGACTTAATCGTGATTACATCACCATTCTCAAACTTTAGTTCACGAGTATAAGCATCCACTTCATCACCCCAGTTGTGGAACTCAGTAATGCTATGTGGACCTTTATCAAGGTTGGAAGTGTCATTTAAACCTAAGAAGAAGCCTGTTGATTCTTGATCGTCTTGGTAAACAATATTGTTCGGGTTAGCATACTTCTGTCCAACGACCACCTCAGTTTTTTCATCGCCATCAATGTAATAAAGCGTGCCTGAATCAGGAAGTTTTGAAACGATGACGCCTACGCTTGTATCCGAATCTTTGTCATTGTCGTCTTCGTTATCTGAAATATGATCAGAGCCATCATTTTCATCTGTGTCAAAAATGACGTTTGCCGTACCGTTGTTGCCAAGAGACACAGTAAAGTCTTCTGCTTGAGGTGGGTTGTCGGTTTTATCGTCCGTTTCGTTTAGATTAACGACAACAGTACCCACCGTTGGAACACCTTTGCCATCTAGGCCCTTAGCGGTAACGGTAATCGAGTGAGCATTACCCAAGGTTTCAAAGTCGTTGGTGTATGCTTTTACGCCTGCTTCGGTCAAGCTTACGTTACCGTCTTGGTCAACATCAAAGTAAGGTTCAGACTGGTCAGTGTCATCGTCTGCGTAGACGTTATCACCAGGCTCGATTGAGTAAACGATGTTATCGCCATCTAAGTCAGATGCAGATACGGTACCAATAGTTTCTCCGGCCGCTTTAGAGTTCTCTTCATAGCTAAATTCATAGGAATCTTCGGCAAATTCAGTGGCACTGTCGTTTAAGTTAAGCTCTGTTAGCTTAACCTCAACATCATCAGTAGCTTGACCATCACTAACGGTAACAAAAAGGTTATGGATGTTATCCTCAATCTCAAAGTTATTAGCCAAAGACTGAACGCCTTGTTCGGTTAAAGTAATGCGGCCCTGATCATCAATCGCGAACCATCCGTTTTCATTACCAGACTTAAAGCTAAACGTTAGTTCATCCTGAGTGTTGTCGATGTCTTTAGCTATTACTGTACCAATGACGTCAGACTGAGTGATACCCTCATCATAACTAAACTCGTAACCACCGTTCTGGCCATTTTCGTTGGTGAACTGTGGAGCATCGTTCACAGGTGTTACATTAAGAGTGACAGTAGCCGGATCCGATTCTGCACCGTTCTGATCTTTAACCGTGTAAGTAAAGGTTGCGTCACCTTTACCATCTTGACTATTAAAATCTTTGTCTGGAGTGAATGTGATGGTTCTATTTGTATAATCGACAGAAATATCACCATTATCACCTTTAAATACCGATGCGATCTCAAGACTATCCCCATCAATATCTGTGTCGTTAGCCAATAGCTCATCAAAAGAGATGGTGATGGAACGATCTTCTTCAGTCACAAGATTTGGCTGATTGATACCTGTCACTATGATATTGTCCAGCAAAGCACCATAGCTATCGGACGTACCTGCACCGGCAAAGCCAAGTTGTGTTGACGCACTTTCGTTAACATCAAACTCGCCAGACACTCTAAACCAGCCATTATTCGTTGGGGTGATTGAAACCACAATGCCAGGTGGAACATTAGATAACGTACCATCCGCATTTACAGTTATCACAGTGGAACCCACTGTAAATGTCATGTTCGATGACTCATTACCGTCTCGGCGAGGGTTGTAATCAAACTCTACACGGATGCTGTCTTGACCAGCGGTATCGATACTGGTGGTAATCGAAGTGTTATTGTGTGCATCTAGCTCAGCGATGTAATTACCGTCGGTAGCCTTGGCGACTAAGCCATCACGCTGAATTTCTAGGCCATTACCATTACCGTCTGCCCAATCACCCAGTTGATCACCTTTCACAACAGTCCAGCGACCGGTGGTACTCATATGTTCAAATGATTCAGCAAACAGTAGCGTCTCAGTTGTCGAACCGTAAGTATCGTTTAGGGCAACAGGGCCGTCATTGGTGCCATTGATAGTAATATCTATAGTTTTCTTAGTGCCATCCAACGTCTCGACAGTAAACTGACGCTGTAACGACTCTCCTTGTTTCAAATGCTGCGCCGCATCGTTATCCAAGGTAAAGGTCCAAATACCCTTTGGAGCATCAAAACTGAAAGTACCGTAGTCTACGGTAATATCTGCTTGAGGCTTGAACCCGCTTTGGCCTTCGTCTTTGTCGTCAACAGTCAAAGTACCAGATACAACTTGAGCAGTAGTTGTATCACCGTCCGTCGCTCCGTCTTCAGTTACTGTGCCTGACTGTGGCCCTGTAACTATTGGGGTGTCGTTGGTGCCAGTAATGGTAATCGTCACTGTGTGAGGGGTGCCATCTTCAGACTGTACGGTAAAGGTTTCTACGCGTGTTTGACCGTCACCAAGATACTCGACCTTACTGTTGTCAACTGTGTAAGTCCACACCCCACCTTCAGTGATGCTCAACGCACCCAGTGGCGTGCCCTCACCTGGATGAACCACTGGCGTGACGGCTGTACGGAATGTATTGTCCGCGTTGTTACCGTCAACATCCTGAGACAACAAGGTACCTGTGTCACTCAGTGTCACCGCTCCATCCGTTTCAGTTACCAGGCCCAAGTCGTCGCCGGAGACAATTGCCTTATCATTGGTACCTCGAACGATAACCGTCACTGTCCCTGTGCCCGTTCCGTCCACTGAAGTCACTTCGAACTCTAGGCGCTCTTTTTGACCCTTGCCCAAAGCTTGGACAACATCAGAGTTGTTATCAATGACAAATTCCCAATGGCCATTTTCGTCAACACTGAATGTACCGTAATCTGTTTTTTGTTGATAAGCGTCTACTTTTTGCTCACCCGCATCGACATCCGCAATAACTAAATCACCTTCCGCTTTGCTCTTCGCTGCTCGGTCTTCTTTTACTACACCGCGGTCATTACTGACCGTCGCAAAGTCATTGCTACCAGTAACATTCACTGTAATGGTCTGCGTCGCTGTACCATCCGCTGATTTGACCGTAAGGGTTTCCTGTACTTGCTCTAAGTCTGTTAACGAGTCTGCTTTGTCGTTATCCAGCACATAGGTCCAGTTGCCTTGCTCATCGAAAGTAAACTCTCCGTATTTACCCGATAAGTCACTTGGGATCTGGAACAGGTTTTCACCTTCATCTATATCATTGACCGTCAGCTTACCGCCCGCATTAACGTCACCAGAAACTACATCGCCAGTTTCTGTCACGCTTAGATCTTCTGATGAAGAGGTTTCAATCGTTGCTTTGTCGTTAGTGCCGCGAACGATAACCGTCACTGTCCCTGTGCCCGTGCCGTCCACTGAAGTCACTTCGAACTCTAGGCGCTCTTTTTGACCCTTGCCCAAAGCTTGGACAACATCAGAGTTGTTATCAATGACAAATTCCCAATGGCCATTTTCGTCAACACTGAATGTACCGTAATCTGTTTTTTGTTGATAAGCGTCTACTTTTTGCTCACCCGCATCGACATCCGCAATAACTAAATCACCTTCCGCTTTGCTCTTCGCTGCTCGGTCTTCTTTTACTACACCGCGGTCATTACTGACCGTCGCAAAGTCATTGCTACCAGTAACATTCACTGTAATGGTCTGCGTCGCTGTACCATCCGCTGATTTGACCGTAAGGGTTTCCTGTACTTGCTCTAAGTCTGTTAACGAGTCTGCTTTGTCGTTATCCAGCACATAGGTCCAGTTGCCTTGCTCATCGAAAGTAAACTCTCCGTATTTACCCGATAAGTCACTTGGGATCTGGAACAGGTTTTCACCTTCATCTATATCATTGACCGTCAGCTTACCGCCCGCATTAACGTCACCAGAAACTACATCGCCAGTTTCTGTCACGCTTAGATCTTCTGATGAAGAGGTTTCAATCGTTGCTTTGTCGTTAGTGCCGCGAACGATAACCGTCACTGTCCCTGTGCCCGTGCCGTCCACTGAAGTCACTTCGAACTCTAGGCGCTCTTTTTGACCCTTGCCCAAAGCTTGGACAACATCAGAGTTGTTATCAATGACAAATTCCCAATGGCCATTTTCGTCAACACTGAATGTACCGTAATCTGTTTTTTGTTGATAAGCGTCTACTTTTTGCTCACCCGCATCGACATCCGCAATAACTAAATCACCTTCCGCTTTGCTCTTCGCTGCTCGGTCTTCTTTTACTACACCGAGGTCATTACTGACCGTCGCAAAGTCATTGCTACCAGTAACATTCACTGTAATGGTCTGCGTCGCTGTACCATCCGCTGATTTGACCGTAAGGGTTTCCTGTACTTGCTCTAAGTCTGTTAACGAGTCTGCTTTGTCGTTATCCAGCACATAGGTCCAGTTGCCTTGCTCATCGAAAGTAAACTCTCCGTATTTACCTGATAAGTCACTTGGGATCTGGAACAGGTTTTCACCTTCATCTATATCATTGACCGTCAGCTTACCGCCCGCATTAACGTCACCAGAAACTACATCGCCAGTTTCTGTCACGCTTAGATCTTCTGATGAAGAGGTTTCAATCGTTGCTTTGTCGTTAGTGCCGCGAACGATAACCGTCACTGTCCCTGTGCCCGTGCCGTCCACTGAAGTCACTTCGAACTCTAGGCGCTCTTTTTGACCCTTGCCCAAAGCTTGGACAACATCAGAGTTGTTATCAATGACAAATTCCCAATGGCCATTTTCGTCAACACTGAATGTACCGTAATCTGTTTTTTGTTGATAAGCGTCTACTTTTTGCTCACCCGCATCGACATCCGCAATAACTAAATCACCTTCCGCTTTGCTCTTCGCTGCTCGGTCTTCTTTTACTACACCGAGGTCATTACTGACCGTCGCAAAGTCATTGCTACCAGTAACATTCACTGTAATGGTCTGCGTCGCTGTACCATCCGCTGATTTGACCGTAAGGGTTTCCTGTACTTGCTCTAAGTCTGTTAACGAGTCTGCTTTGTCGTTATCCAGCACATAGGTCCAGTTGCCTTGCTCATCGAAAGTAAACTCTCCGTATTTACCTGATAAGTCACTTGGGATCTGGAACAGGTTTTCACCTTCATCTATATCATTGACCGTCAGCTTACCGCCCGCATTAACGTCACCAGAAACTACATCGCCAGTTTCTGTCACGCTTAGATCTTCTGATGAAGAGGTTTCAATCGTTGCTTTGTCGTTAGTGCCGCGAACGATAACCGTCACTGTCCCTGTGCCCGTTCCGTCCACTGAAGTAACATCAAAAGTTAGAGGTACCTCTTCACCATCAGGTAAAGCTTGAACAGTACCGCTCTCATTATTTATCGTAAAGCTCCAACTTCCATCAGCCTCGACATTGAACGTACCGTATTCATTGGAGACCTCAAACGGTTGAACAAACGCTTCTCCAGCGTCCACGTCTGCAATAACCAAATTCCCAGTTGCAACGGATTGATTTTCTGCGTCTTCTAATACCAGACCATCACCGTCACTCACCGTTGCGGGATCATTCACTGGCGTAACATCAATATTGACTACCAGCGTATCTGTACCACCATTGCCGTCATTGACAATGACAGTGAAGCTATCAGGGCCGTTGTAGTTTTCATTCGGCGTATATGTCCAAGTGCCGTCTGGGTTTACGACAGCAGTACCGTTGGAAGGCGTTGATGATTGAGAAAAGGTTAGGATGTCTTGAACGTTTTGGTCAGTCGCGGTGAGTGAGCCGCTGATTGGTGTGTCTTCGTCTGTAATAACAGCAAGGCTTTCACCAAGAGGATCATCGTTAAAGTCTATAAATACAGGTTCGAACAAACGGAACTGTTCTAGCAGGCCAAGGCTTTGGGTTTGCGAAAGACCTAACGCTTCGAAGCCTGACGTATCAAAATTGGTATTGGCGATAGTTTCTACACCATCACGGGTAACGGAACCCGATGCTGTCAAGCTTGAGCCAGTTTGTCCACCGGCGGCGGTCGCGAACTCTTCGCCTAGCTGGGTTGGGTCTTGGCCTTCTTCTAAAGCAGCAAAAATGTCTTCTAGCTCGGCGGTAATATCTTGATTTTCACCGTCTTCGGCTACTAGTTCGACTTGTAAAGGCAACGACTGTGATGAAACCTGATCATTACCTTGAACGATAAGTTCACCAGGTTTAGGAAGCTCGCCCTCCGCGAGTACACGCACGTTACCGTTTAAATCGATCACGATAACTTGGTTGGCTGCAAGATTACCCATTGCTACGTAAGTACCAAAACCCATATTTTAAGCCCTTTATCCTTGACTACTTTCTAATTCAAATAGGTCACCGACAAATATTTGGCAACCTAAAGATTCATATACCCTATAAATTAGCATTATTAACAATTCTGCCAAACTTATTTTTTGCATAAATGCCGCGTTAAACACGACACAAGTTGCATTTCTCAACAATGAGAACATGAATCAAGATCTCATTTTTCAGCCACCATTAACAACATGACGTTTCTTTAAGCGCAATTGATTAACATTTGTGGAAACCCTCGATATTTAACATTTTCACACTCAATTTTGCTGTTTTTAATTCGTTATTAACTATTAATGGTGTTATTTTATTGGCGCCGATGATGGATTTATCTCACTAATGAGACAGTAAAGTTGAGTAATATCCTCAATTGAAAGCACTTCGAGGAGAGTCAGAGTGAATTGGAATAAGTTGAAAGTATTAAGTTGCGCGGTCGCACTTAGCTTTCCAGCACACAGTCAAACATTAGAGCAAGCCGTCGCACTTACGATTACGACAAACCCTGAAATCAAAGCATCTTATAATGAGTTTAGAAGTAAATATTTTGATGCTCAAGCGTCAACAGGCGCTTATATGCCTAAGTTAGATTTAGATGCTGGTGTTGGTTATGAAGCTGTGGATCTCGCCTCTGGTACAGAAAACGAATTAACCCGTAAAGAGGCAACGCTTTCTCTGACACAATTAATCTGGGACGGTTCTGCGACCTTAAATGATATAGATCGCACTGCTGCAGATGCCGAGTCAGTGCGCTTTCAGCTACTATCGGCGGCCCAAGACATCGCGCTTGAAGTGACTAAGATTTATCTCGATGCAACCAAGGCTTACGAAATTCTTGCCCTGTCTGAGAGTAATTTAGCGGTACACAAAGACATCTACCGTGATATTAAAAAACGTGTCGATTCCGGCATTGGTTCTACAGCAGACTTATCACAAGTTGAGGCTCGCTTGGCCAAAGCGCACGGCAACCTGCTCGCTGCACAAAACAACTTATTTGATGTACATACACAGTTTAAACGTTTTGTCGGCCAATCACCGCAAGGGCTTACCTTCCCACGTGCCGATCAAACCGCAATTCCGTATACTATAGATGAAGCGTTGAGTGAGGCATTTAACGCCCATCCGGTGATCAAAATTGCTCAGGCTGATGTCGATTCAGCTCGATTCCAATATGATCAAAGTAAAGGGGTTAACTACCCAACCCTATCTATCGAAGCGAATCAAACCTGGCGCGATGATGCTGGCGGTATCGAAGGCAGTAGCGATGAGTTTTCGGCAATGCTGCGTATGCGATACAACCTCTACAATGGTGGATCTGACTCCGATCGCAGCGAGAGTGCCGCTTACCAACTGAATAAAGCCAAAGATTTCCGCGACCGCACTTTCAGAAGTGTTGAAGAAGGTTTGCGTCTTTCTTGGAGCGCACTGGATTTAACCGTTCAGCAGAAAGAATTTTTGGCTGACCACGTGGATTCTGCCTCAGACACGGTTGTGGCCTATGGTAAGCAATATCGATTAGGTAAACGTACCTTGCTTGACGTACTCAATACCGAAAATGAACTTTTCGAAGCTCGTAAAGGGTATCTCGATGCTAAGTACGATGAGCAATATGCTAAATATCGTGTCATGAATGCGACTGGTAACCTGTTAGCAGCATTAAGAGTAGACACACCTGAAGAGTGGAATGAGGAAGTAGAGTACTAATATGAATAACACACTATTATCACTGCTTATCACAACTGCTTTGATCGCTAGCCCGGTGATGGCTGAAGACTCGTATGACTACATTGAAACTCCGACTCCAAATCAGATTGATGACTTGCTGGATGAAGATAAAGATGGCGTGATCAACGCGCGTGACCTATGCCCTCAGACTCCGACTATGGCTGAAATCGATAATGATGGTTGTGGCACTTACATCAAAACTGAAGAGCAAATGAACCTGCATATTCTGTTTGCCAATGACTCTTCAGATATTCAGCCCGCTTTCTTAGCGCAAATACGTGAAATGTCGGCGTTTCTTGATTCTTATCCCTCAACATCGATTGAGTTAAGAGGTTATGCAAGTAAAGTAGGCAATACTCAATATAATCTGGCCCTATCGGAGCGCCGCGCTCAAGCGGTTGAAGACGCTTTATTATCCAATGGCGTGGCTTCACAGCGAGTACGCATTGTTGGCTTTGGTGATTCCGCGCTTGAAGCTTATGGTGATGACGAAGTCAGCCACGCTCGTAACCGGAAGGTGGTGGCTACGGTCGTCGGCCATAAAGGTAACGTCAAAGAAGAGTGGACAATCTTTACCAAGATAGAAAAGTAACTAGATACAAAGATTAAGGGAGCTAATGCTCCCTTTTTTATTGTGGCTTACAGTGTATGAGTGCTACCCTAGCAGCGATTCAATCTAAGAGAGCTATCAAATGAGCAAATTAACTTCTGATATTCAAGCAAACCTAGAACTATTCGTTGCAGAAACCAAGCAAAATAACTTGGTTTGGGGTATGCGCAATGAAGAAGGCTGGCTATCGTGCGATTCTACTGAATTTGAAAACAGTGAAGTAATGCCGTTTTGGTCTTCAAAAGAAGATGCTAAAACGCACAATGTAGAAGAGTGGGCCGATTTTGAAGTCCTTGAAATTCCGCTCGATATCTTTGTTGAGGATTGGTTACTCACACTTGCAGAAGATGGCGTTCTTATCGGTACTAACTGGAACGCTCAGCTAGAAGGTAAAGAAATGGAACCTTCAGATTTAGCCAAGCTGTACATCGCTGAATAAAATATCAGTCGTAAAAAAAGCGTCTTTTCAGACGCTTTTTTTGTCACGGTGCGTATTAATTAATACTTTGCTTATGCTTTAATTGCGCCATGATAGCTTCTCGATTATCAAGGTAGTCGCTCAGACCCGCTTTACGCAAATCACACGACGGGCAATCGCCGCAGCCATCACCAATAATACCGTTATAGCATGTTAGCGTCTTTTCGCGCACCAAGTCTAATGCCTGATATTGATCGGCTAACGCCCACGTTTCGGCTTTATTGAGCCACATCAACGGCGTTGAGATTGTCAGCTCTCGATCCATTCCCTGAACCAAAGCATTGTTCATCGCTTTTACAAACTCATCTCGGCAATCTGGATAACCGGAAAAATCCGTTTCACATACACCAGTAATGATCGCCTCTGCACCAATCTGATATGCATAAATGCCCGCTAAGGTCAGAAAGAGAATATTGCGACCAGGAACAAATGAGTTAGGCAAGCCGTTTTCTTGGAGTTCATGTGAAACAGGAATATCGTCGCGCGTTAACGAACTGATCGCGAGCTCGTTTAACAGACCAACATCCATCACTTTATGCGCTTTAACACCAAGTTCATTTGCCAAGCTTTGCGCAACTTCAATTTCCAATTTATGGCGCTGCCCATAGTCAAACGTGATGGCATGGACTTGATCGTACTCTTTCAGCGCTTGCACTAAACAGGTGGTTGAGTCTTGACCACCACTAAATACAACAACGGCTTTTTTCATCTTAGTTTCCTTTACGCAATGCTGAGATATTTGTGAGTCTGAATAGATAAACGCCAGTTTCGTGCGATACACACGTCAATACATAACTGAGTTGCTCGCGGCTTTTGACTGATAGGCTGAAGTGCAATAGTCGTACTGGCACCGACCTCTGCTCGGTTAAGTAGCGCATCAAGTTGATCGATATCTTTTTGTGTCGCCACCGGGTGCTTAATTTCGTTTGCGCGCTGCAGAGCCGAATCAATGACTGGCAATTTGCCTTTCATTGCCACTTTAGGTGACACTGTCACCCAGGTGTTATCTGAGGCTAACACTGGCGATGTCCCGCTCGTTTCAATTTGACACTGGCAGCCAATCGACTCAAATGTCAATGTCAGCGGAGTTAAGTCGTAAATACAGGGTTCACCACCTGTGATCACGATATGTTTAGCGGAGTAACCTTGTCGATTGTACTCATTAACAATATCTTGCGCCGAGACACTACACCAGGTTGGAGAATCTTCCGTTTTCGCCAAAATATCTTTTAAAGGACGCTCATCTTGGGGAGTCGCATCCCACGTCTGTTTGGTATCACACCAAGCGCAGCCAACTGGGCACTCTTGCAGACGGACAAAAACAGCAGGCACGCCGGTAAACACACCCTCGCCCTGAATTGTCTCGAACATTTCGTTAATCTTGTACAACGTTATCTCAGCCTAAATCATGATCATTTTTTTGCAGGAACGAGACATTAAAGGAGACGCCTTAGAAGGTCAACTAATTCATAAATTGATCATTGTGACGACAGCCTTTATGCTGAGTTGTTTTGTTATTTTTGCAGCCAACTAT
This sequence comes from Vibrio sp. NH-UV-68, assembly GCF_042940635.1. Classification (NCBI taxonomy): domain Bacteria; kingdom Pseudomonadati; phylum Pseudomonadota; class Gammaproteobacteria; order Vibrionales; family Vibrionaceae; genus Vibrio; species Vibrio sp. NH-UV-68. The sequence goes on along the minus strand of NZ_CP134975.1, from coordinate 1,352,118 downwards.
TTAGGTAAGTTATGTATAAATTAATCGCTCTTGATATGGATGGAACACTACTCACCAGTGATAAGACCATCAGCGAACCAACCAAAAACGCGATTGCTCAAGCTCGGCAGATGGGAGTTAAGGTGGTGCTCGCCTCAGGACGTCCACTCGATGGTATGCAAGCTAAACTAGACGAACTAGGCATCGCTGGCGATAACGAGTTCGTGGTCTACTTTAACGGGTCGATGGTGAAAGAACTTGGCAGCGGAAAGCTAATCCATACCGCGATCATCGATGGTGCTAAAGCAAAGCAAGTTGCTGAATTGGCGCAGCAGCTCGGTTTGGATTGTCATGCTTTTAGCCACCAGCATGGTTTAATTACACCAAAATTGAACGAATATACGCACATTGAAGCGACCATTAATCAGATCCCAGTGACTGAGATGAGCTTTAACCAACTTGAAGACGACCATCCGATCATTAAAGCCATGATTGTCGGTGAACCAAAAAAACTAACGGCATCGATTAGCCAGGTTCCTTCAATTTTTTACGATCAGTTTACGATTGTTCAAAGCGCGCCGTTTTTCCTTGAGTTCTTGAATCTAGACAGCAATAAAGGTGTCGGTGTCGGCGCGATTGCCGAGTATCTTGGCATCGAGCCCAAAGAGGTAATCTGCGTCGGTGATGCTGAAAATGACCACCATATGCTCGAATACGCAGGGCTTGGTGTAGCGATGGAAAACGCCATGCCACAGACCAAAGCGATTGCCGATCATATCACTGCAAGCAACAACGATCATGGTGTAGCCAAAGTGATAGAGGATTTCATTCTCAATACGCACTAGCCGATTGACCACTGCCAAGATTACTTAGCCTTGGCAGTGGTTCGAACCATTAGTGTAAACAGCACAATCAAGAGTGGGTATCGCAGAGCCTCGACGATTAGGCTCGCTAACCCGCTGCTGGAAAATTGTTCAGCAATCGATGACACTACGAAATTTGTCACTAACAGCAACAAAACAGTGGTGAGCATTGAAACCCATGTCACCTCTGACTCTTGTTTCCATGTCATGATGACAGCCAAAATTGTCAATATTGCCGCCAGCCAGTAGGTAAAGACAGGGATTGGCCACACCAAAGTGGTGATTGCACTCACCACCAATAACACCAACCACACGGTTCTTGAAGCGATGAGATTGGATAAATCTATCTCAGGTTTTAGCTCCAAACGAATTAAATGCCATGCACATAGTGCCCCAAACAAAGCGCCGCTCAACCCATCAATAATGAAACTGGCACCGCTGTAATAATTGGCGATAATGCCCCAAACGAGCACCAATCCAAGTAATCCACTAGCTCTATTCAGCGCTAAACCATTTTTAGCCTGCAACACTAAGATGCCAGCACACGCCCACAACGCAGCGGTTAAGCTTGGCAGGCCAAAGCCATAGCTCGCTCGCTTAGCCACCTCTGGCAAATAGGCCTGAGGGCCAGGCAGAGCAAAACCTTGCTGAGCAATTAATACCAATAACGATGTGGTTGTGAGGGCAAAGATCAGTCGATAACCAAATTGTGTACCACAGCGCCAAAAAATGGCAGGCACTAAGATCATCGCGGTAATCGGGTTGGCAAACCATAAACCGAGCAAAATGAAAGATTCAGCAAATAAATGTAATGATTGCGGTAATTTGTGTAACGAGTGTTGAAGTTCGACCAACCATTTTAACTCAAACTTATGCCAAAACGGCGCCGCTTCAATCATATCAGCGATATATAGCGTCGGTTGATCACTCGCTAACAAGACAGCGCCTCTTAGCCACTCAAGCTGACCAGGAAAACGATAGCGTGAAGGCGATACTTGCCTTGGATCTATCAGCATCGCTGACGCGACTTCCACGCCATAATGAGGGGCAAACCAACTTGGTAACACATTGCCATCGAGAGCATTATTATATTGAAAAGCGATAATGTCTGAATCACTGACACAATCGTAAATAATGGCATTATCAACCCGAGCGAGTTCCTTGTTTGCACTGACGACTAAGCCCGTTTCTTCCCAAACCTCACGCTCTGCAGCCATTTTAGGGTTTTCTCCAGCAGTGACACCACCACCAGGTAACGACAGTTTTTTAGTAATGATTTCGTCAATCATTACTACACGTTCACCAGAACGAATAACACAGACTGCGCCTTTAATTTCGCTATCGTCTTGTTGCGCGATAGCAAAGGCCGACAACATAACGGCCAGACAAGATAAAACGACACCACCCCAACGAACTACTGCTTTCATCATTATTCAATTACTGCTTGTTGATTGCTTTTCTTAACCAATGGATATGGTGCTCAAAACCTTGTTGCTGATAAAACTCAACCGCTTGCTGGTTAAATTGCCACACCTCAACAAACACTTGCTGCACACCATAGTCATCAAAACGCTGTTCGATTTCGAGACATAGCTGCGAGGCGATACCTGACTTACGTTGCGCCGCAATAACATACAGTTCGTCGATACTGCCCATAGGAACAGGTTTACTGACCGATGAGATGAGCTCACAGAAATGCCCACTCACAAAACCAACGATCTGTTCATCAAGCGTCGCGACCAAAACCAAGCATTCAGGATCATCAAGGTAGCGCGCAATACTCTTTTCTTGCTCAATCTCCTGAGCGCTTTTAAAGTGTTCTGGACATCGCTGATGATGTTCATCATGAAGCTGAAACATCAACTGATTGAGTGACTCTAAATCGTCGTGGTTGGCGGCACGTATCGTCGTAGGTTGCATGTGTATTTTTGCGTTAAAAATAAAGCACTAGTTTGGCGCGAACGCTGGTATTTAGCAATAAAAAAGCCCCTCAAATATCGGGGGCTCTTGATTAACTTAGAACTTTTATGAATTCAGCGCTCTTTCTATTTCATCTAGGCTGGTTGGATCATCAATGGTGGATGGCACAGTGTACTGCTCTCCGTCGGCGATTTGGCGGATAGTACGACGCAAAATCTTACCTGAGCGCGTTTTAGGCAAGCGCTCTACCACCAACGCATGTTTAAAACAGGCTACTGCGCCAATCTGATCGCGAACCTTACCAACTAATTCACCTTCAAGCTGCGCATCATCGATTTTAACCCCATCCTTGAGTACCACTAATCCCAGTGGTAACTGACCTTTCAAATCATCATGCACACCAACCACCGCGCACTCGGCAATTGCAGGGTGACCGCCAACAATCTCTTCCATTTCGCCAGTTGAAAGACGATGTCCGGCGACGTTTATCACATCATCAATACGCCCCATAATGAACAAGTAACCCTGATCATCAAGGTACCCACCATCGCCCGAAACATAGTAACCGGGGAACTGGCTCAAGTAACCAGACTCAAAACGATCGTGATTACGCCACACCGTTGGCAAACAGCTTGGTGGCAACGGACGTTTTAATGCCACAAAACCCTGCTGATTAGGCCCAACTGATTCACCCAATTCATTGAGAATCTCAACTTGATAGCCTGGAATGGGTTTGGTTGCCGAGCCCGCCTTAATCGGCATCAGTTCGATACCGGTTGGATTACCGGCAATCGCCCAGCCTGTTTCGGTTTGCCACCAGTGATCGATGACGGGCTTTTGCGTTTTCTCTTCAACCCATTCAAGTGTCGGCGGGTCAAGGCGTTCTCCCGCCATAAAGATGGTTTTCAGATGAGATAGGTCATACTTTTTCAGCTGCTCGCCGTCTGGATCTTCTTTCTTAATCGCACGAAACGCCGTCGGCGCCGAGAATAGTACATCGACCTTGTGCTCTTCACATACACGCCAAAATGCTCCTGGATCTGGAGTGCGTACCGGTTTACCTTCAAACAAAATGGTGGTGCAGCCGTGGATTAATGGCGCATAGACGATATAGGAGTGGCCGACTACCCAACCAACGTCGGAGGCTGCCCAGAACACACCGTCTTGGGCAATGTTATAAATGGAAGTCATCGAGTACTTCATCGCCACAGCATGACCGCCATTGTCTCTAACCACGCCTTTAGGTTTGCCAGTTGTGCCTGAGGTATAAAGAATATACAAAGGATCGGTGGCAAGAACTGGAACACAGGCGTGAGGCAATGCTTGTTGATAGGCTCTCGCCCAGTCAAGATCACGATCTTGAGTCAACTCGGCTTGACATTCGGGGCGCTGCAAGACGACAACGCACTCTGGTTTCCAGCGACTGTCCATAATGGCTTTATCGACTAGGGGTTTATATGGAATGACTTTATTGACCTCAATACCACACGAAGCCGTCATCACCAGTTTTGGCTCCGCATCTTCTAAACGCACAGCCAGTTCATTGGCAGCAAAGCCACCAAATACTACTGAATGAATAGCACCTAGGCGCGCACACGCAAGCATCGCCATAACAGCCTCTGGAATCATCGGCATATAGATGACAACACGATCACCCTTCTCAACCCCCTGCGCTGCCAACATACCGGCAACTTTGGCCACTCGGTCACGCAACTCTTGATAGCTATAGCTTTGCTGGCTGTTGGTCACAGGTGAGTCGTATATCAACGCCGTTTGTGAACCTCGCCCCTGCTCACAATGATAATCAAGGGCTAGCCATGACGTGTTGAGTAACCCGTCGGGAAACCAGCGTTCGATTCCGTTTTCGTCTTCAGCCAACACGGTTTGTGGTGCTTTAAACCAATCGATATTTTTTGCTTGAGCGCCCCAAAAATCTTGTGGATCTTGGGTTGCCCATTGATATTCTTTTTCATATGCAGACATATTGCTTCCTCCAGTATGTCTAAACTTGCGCTTCGATTTGTTATCTACTCAGCAAAGACATTAGAGGGTACACGCACAAATCCCTCCATTAAAATTCGAGCACTTCGGCTCATGACCGCTTTTTCAACCAGCCAACCTTGGTCACTGTGGAGTGCTTTTGCCCCCACTTTCAATGTGCCCGAAGGGTGGCCAAAAGTAACCGATTCCATTTCACCGCCACCTGCCGCTCGATTGACTAACGTACCCGGTACGCAAGACGCCGCAGCGATAGCAACCGCGGCCGTGCCCATCATGGCGTGATGCAGCTTACCCATTGAAAGCGCGCGCACCAGTACGTCGATTTGTTTGGCATTGACCGATTTTCCGCTCGAAGACAGATACGACTTAGGCTTTGCGACAAACGCGACCTTAGGGGTATGTTGACGGCTTTGCGCCTGATCAATGCTATCGATTAAGCCCATTTTCAGCGCGCCATAAGCACGAATTTTTTCAAACCGCGCTAAGGCTTGTTCATCGTTATTGATCTCTTCTTGCAATTCTGTGCCTTGGTAGTCAAGCGCTTGCGCATCAATAAAAATCGTCGGGATTCCTGCATTGATCATCGTGGCTTCAAAACAGCCCACATCCGGCACGTCTAACTTATCGACTAAATTCCCAGTTGGAAACATGACGCCTTCACTTGGCTGCATAAAATCAACCTGAATTTCGGCTGCAGCGAAGGTCACCCCATCGAGTTCAAAGTGACCCGTTTCTTGAACTTGGCCATGACTGATGGGCACATGAACCACAATCGATTTATTAATGTTCGCTTGCCAAACGCGAACTTGCACAATGCCGTTGTCTGGAATCCGCTCTGCATCAATCAGGCCAGCGTGAATCGCAAAAGGGCCAACTGCAGCTGATAGGTTGCCGCAGTTACCACTCCAGTCAACAAATGGCTTATCAATTGAGATCTGACCAAATAGGTAATCAACATCGTGATCAGCTTGGGTACTCTTTGATACAATCACTGTTTTACTGGTGCTTGAGGTCGCCGCCCCCATACCATCAATCTGTTTGCCGTAAGGATCAGGGCTGCCAATCACACGCATCAGTAATTGGTCACGCGCCTGACCCGGTTTTTGTGCAGCTGGCGGTAAATCGGTGAGCTTAAAAAAGACACCTTTACTTGTTCCACCCCGCATATAAGTTGCGGCCACTTTGATTTGACTTGAAGTTGTCATCTCTTCCCCTTATTGCGCCAAGAAATCTTGAGCAAAGCGCTGCAAAACACCACCCGCATTATAGACATTGACTTCGTCCGCAGTATCAAGACGGCAAGTCACTGGCACATCAAATTTTTCACCGTTTGCTCGGGTCACCACCAGCGCTAAATCAGCACCTGGTGTGATATCTCCGAGGACGTCGTACAATTCGCTGCCGTCTAGCTCAAGGGTTTTACGATCCGTCCCTGCTTTGAGCTGCAGAGGCAATACCCCCATACCGACTAAGTTGGTACGGTGAATGCGCTCAAACCCTTCAGCAACAATCGCCTCAACGCCAGCCAAACGTACCCCTTTTGCCGCCCAGTCTCGCGATGAGCCTTGACCGTAATCCGCTCCTGCGACAATGATCAAGGGTTGCTTACGGTTCATGTACGTTTCAATCGCCTCCCACATTCGAGTGACTTTGCCTTCAGGCTCAATACGCGCAAGCGAACCCTGCACCACTTGGCCGTTGTCCATTACCATTTCATTAAATAACTTAGGGTTGGCAAACGTCGCACGTTGCGCGGTTAAATGATCGCCACGGTGTGTCGCATAAGAGTTAAAGTCCGCTTCTGGCACGCCCATGGATGCAAGATATTCGCCCGCAGCACTATCGGCCAAGATGGCGTTCGATGGCGATAGATGATCGGTTGTGATGTTGTCACCTAGCACTGCTAATGGACGCATGCCAGACAAACTGCGCTCCCCTGCGAGCGCGCCTTCCCAATACGGCGGGCGGCGAATATAGGTACTTTGTGGTCGCCAATCATAAAGTGGATTGTTATTACGCGCGCCTTCATCCAGTTTAAACATTTGAATGTAGACTTGCTTAAACTGCTCCGGCTTGACATGCTGGCCAACTACCGCGTCGATCTCTTGATCACTTGGCCATAAATCATTGAGGTATATAGGTTTACCACTGCTGTCTGTACCAAGCGCGTCACGTTCTATATCAAAACGAATCGTTCCTGCTAATGCATACGCAACGACCAAAGGTGGCGAGGCAAGAAAAGCCTGTTTCGCATAAGGGTGGATGCGCCCATCAAAGTTACGATTCCCCGATAGAACCGCCGTGGTGTACAGATCTCGGTCGATAATTTCTTGCTGAATGGTCGGGTCAAGTGCACCACTCATGCCATTACAAGTCGTACAAGCGTAAGCAACGATGCCAAAACCCAACTTCTCAAGCTCTGGCAGTAGGCCTGAGTCTTCAAGGTAAAGCTTGGCCACTTTAGAGCCCGGCGCAAACGACGATTTAACCCAAGGCTTTCGCACCAAACCTAGTTGGTTGGCTTTTTTTGCCAGCAGACCTGCAGCAACCACGTTACGAGGGTTACTGGTATTGGTACACGAAGTGATGGCTGCAATAATTACCGCACCATCAGGCAAGTTGTCATCATCTTGCGCAGGTGTTTGTGGAATAGAAATACCGCGCTGAGCAAGTTCAGAGGTAGGCAATCGGCGGTGTGGATTTGATGGCCCTGCCATGTTGCGCGTCACTTGCGAAAGATTAAATTCCAACACTCGCTCGTATTCGGCCTCAATTAAGTCATCGGCCCACAATCCAGTTTGTTTCGCATACAATTCAACCAGCGCAACTTGCTCTTCATCACGGCCTGTGAGTTTCAAGTAGGTAATGGTCTGCTCGTCAATGTAGAACATGCCCGCGGTAGCGCCATACTCTGGCGTCATATTTGAAATCGTCGCACGGTCGCCGATGGTAAGATCCTTAGCTCCCTCACCGAAGAACTCTAAGTAACAAGAGACCACTCGTTCGTTTCGCAAGAATTCGGTAATCGCCAACACAATGTCTGTTGCAGTAATGCCCGGCTGACGTTTACCGGTTAACTTAACCCCAACGATGTCTGGTAATCGCATCATAGATGGCCGTCCGAGCATCACGGTTTCGGCTTCAAGGCCACCAACCCCAATCGCGATAACCCCTAATGCATCAACGTGAGGTGTATGGCTGTCGGTGCCAACACAGGTATCTGGATAAGCAATGCCCTGCTTTGCCTGCACCACAGGTGACATTTTCTCAAGGTTGATTTGATGCATAATGCCGTTACCAGCGGGAATCACACTTACGTTCTCAAAAGCAGTTTTACACCACTCGATAAAGTGGAAACGGTCTTCATTACGGCGATCTTCAATAGCACGGTTCTTTTCAAACGCATCTGGGTCAAAACCTGCATGCTCTACCGCCAATGAATGATCGACGATCAATTGCGTTTCAACCACCGGATTGACTTTATCAGGCTCACCGCCTTGCAGAGCAATTGCATCTCTTAGGCCCGCTAAGTCAACCAATGCGGTTTGGCCCAGAATATCGTGGCACACTACTCGGGCAGGATACCAAGGAAAATCGTGGTCACGCTTGCGCTGAATAAGCTGTTGTAAGCTTTGCTTTAATATACTTGGATCGCAGCGTCGAACCAGTTGCTCCGCCAGTACGCGTGAGGTGTATGGCAGTGTTTCATAAGCGCCAGGAGAGAGCGCATTGACAGCTTCACGGGCATCAAAATAATCAAGATGTGTTCCCGGAAGCGGTTTTCGGTATTGGGTATTGACAGTCATAGCAGCTTCCATTCAGGTAAGTCGTTGTTATTCGCTCCCTCACTACAGGGAGGGAGCGTGCGTTGGGGTTACCTGTTTTCGATTGGCACCCAGTCTTGATGATCGGGGCCAGTATAGTCCGCGCTTGGACGAATAATGCGGTTATTGGCGCGCTGTTCATACACGTGGGCAGCCCAACCAGTTAAGCGGCTCATAACAAAAATCGGTGTAAATAGTTTGGTTGGAATATCCATAAAGTGGTAAGCCGATGCATGGAAGAAATCCGCATTACAGAATAAGCCTTTTTCACGTTTCATTACCGCTTCAACTCGCTCAGACACCGCGTATAAGTGCGTATCGCCCACCGCCTTCGAAAGCTGTTTTGACCACTGTTTGATCAACGTATTACGCGGATCACTTTCGCGGTAAATTGCGTGACCAAAGCCCATAATCTTGTCTTTGTTGGCCAACATTTGCATGATGTTTGCTTCCGCTTCATCTGGTGTTTGCCAATTTTCAATCATCTCCATCGCTGCTTCATTCGCGCCGCCATGCAGTGGGCCACGTAAAGTACCGATTGCAGCCGTCACGCACGAATGAAGATCAGACAGGGTTGATGCACAGACTCGCGCTGCAAACGTCGACGCATTAAATTCGTGCTCGGCGTACAAAATCAATGAGCAGTGCATTACTTTCTTGTGCATTTCTGTCGGCTCTTTGCCAGTGAGCAATTTCAAGAAATAACCGCCAATGCAGTTTTGCGATTGATCTTCAGTATCGACTCGCACGCCGTCATGGCTAAATCGATACCAGTAACAGATTATCGCTGGAAACAAGGCTAACATGCGCTCAGTAGCATCTAACTGCTGAGAAAAGTCGCGTTCTTGCTCTAAGTTACCTAATACAGAGCATCCGGTGCGCATTACATCCATTGGATGAGCAGAGGCGGGGATCAATTCAAGTGCTTGTTTTAGCTCAGCGGGGAGGCCTCGCAAACTGATCAGACGCGTTTTATACTCATCCAACTCTTGCTGATTCGGTAGATGACCGCGTAATAATAGATGAGCGACTTCTTCAAATTGTGCGTTATTGGCTAAATCAGTGATATCAAAGCCACGATAGGTTAAGCCAGTGCCTGTTTTACCAACGGTACACAGCGCTGTACTACCTGCACTTTGGCCGCGTAAACCTGCGCCGCCTATTTCTGCACTCTTTTTCGATGCTAGAGACATTTTTTGAACTCCTTTTCTGTTTGATACTGCTCTCTTGTGGAGCGTTTTTTACCAAACGATTTCACGTTATTAAATTGATTGAAATGGTTTTCTTGGGCTTGCGCGCTTGTTATTTTCCTTCTGAAAATAGCTGATCGAGCTTATCTTCATAGTCATGGTATTTAAGGTGTGCGTACAATTCTTTGCGCGTCTGCATTGATGCAGTCAGCGCTTCTTGATTACCGACATCAAGCAGATGCTGGTAGACATTTTCTGCCGCTTTGTTCATCGCACGGAAGGCACTCAACGGATAAAGCACCATATCAACTTTTGACTTCGCCAAATCATCGCAACCATAAAGAGGCGTTTGACCAAACTCAGTAATATTGGCCAAGATAGGCACATGCTTGCCCGTCGCTTGGTGCAGGGAATCAGAAAATTGCACATACTGCTCCAGCTTTGTCATCGCTTCAGGGAAGATCATATCGGCCCCCGCTTCAATGCAAGCAATTGCACGCTCTATCGCACGGTCGATCCCCTCGACTGCCAACGCATCGGTGCGCGCCATAATGACAAAGCTTTCGTCATGGCGAGCATCAACTGCTGCCCTGACACGATCAACCATCTCTTGCTGGCTAACAATGGCTTTATTCGGACGATGTCCACAACGCTTTTGTGCCACCTGGTCTTCCATATGCACTGCGCCAGCACCTGCTTTCTCCATTGCTTTTATCGTGCGCGCGATGTTAAACGCACCGCCAAACCCAGTATCAATATCAACAAGTAGTGGCAGATCACAGGCATTGGTAATGCGCTCAACGTCGACCAGTACATCATTCAGTGTCGTGATACCGAGATCGGGAAGGCCATACGATGCGTTCGCAATACCACCTCCAGAGAGGTAAATCGCTTGATGACCAATGTTTTTCGCCATCATCGCGCAATACGGATTAACCGTGCCGACAATTTGCAGTGGATTGTTTTGTTCAACAGCAAGTCTAAACTTTGCTCCTTGAGATAAACTCATGACTCTTTCCTCTAGTCCTTACGGATTTGTTGTGCAATCAGTGAGCGGCTTCCTGATATGTGACGACGCATAAGCATTTCGGCTAATTCTTCGTCACGATTGCGGATCGCCTGCAAGATATATTTATGTTCATCCAACGCTTCAACCGGACGCGATTGAGAGCGTGGCGACTGATAACGGTACATACGAAGCAAGTGGTACAGCTCGTCGCACAGCAGCGCAATCAACTTACTGTTACGACTGGCTAAAATGATTCGATAGTGAAAGTCGAAATCACCATGCTGGTGAAAGTATGAGGCCCCTTCGACTTGATCAATATGATGTGAATGTGTCAACAATACCGCTTCGAGCCCTGCAAGTTGCTCTTGCGTGATGTGCCGTGCGGCCAAGCGCGCGGCCATGCCCTCTAGCGCCTCACGCACAGAGTAGAGCTCAACCAATTTTTCTGGCGATAAAGTAATCACTCGCGCACCAACATGCGGAATACGTTCGATTAACCCTAACCCTTCAACGCGCATGATGGCTTCACGCAACGGACCTCGGCTAACCTGATAGCGCTTAGCCAGTTCGGGCTCAGAGATTTTACTTCCAGGCGCTATATCACCATTGACAATCGCTTCAACCAGCGACTCGGTCAAGCTTGCTGATTTGGTATGCTCTTTTTCTACGAGAGCGCCTTTTTGTCGAGTTTTAAGCTCTGTATTCATCTCTATTTTACTCTTGGTAACAACCGAAGACTGTCTACAATCTTTCTTCATACCAACAAAATAGACCATAACATTGTCGACAATCAAGGTCATTGTCGACAATTTAGACTAAGGTATAACTCTTGAGCAACTTAAGCTACGCACAACTGTGTCACATATTAGCAATCGATTACGGTGCCGATTAACACAAATGCCACAAAATCAATGACTCACATTAGGTATGCGTTTAGTATCGTAATTCATTAACACGGATAGTGAATAGATAAGGCTTATGTGGAAGTTAAAGCACAAATTAATGGTTGCCGCGATGCCACTGTTAGGCCTAAATGGCTGCTCTTTATTTGACGCGGATCAGCGTCAGCCCTACTACCCTTTGCTGCGCGACGCCATCTATTCAGAGCAAGAGCTCGCGGTCATTCAATCAGACAATATCCTTACGCAAGCGATTCGAAATAATCATTTTTTAGCCGTCAACGAGACTTCGACACTCAATCAAGCCTTTAACAAACTGTTCGCAGAAGCAACCAACAATCAAGCCGTGTCGATTGATGATCTGATTGAGTCCGAGTTTCACCAAAACTTAGCCTTACTAATCAAACAATTTAGTTGCGAGCTGTTCGCCAGTCAGCAACCCGTCGATTCAATCCAACTTTGCCCACTGAGTAACCAGATTGTCGACAATGGTTTGGATTATCTGCCCTTTCAACAAGGTCGCCGCGTAACCGAACGTTTGAGTGTGGTAAGCAAAAATAGCCAAGACACGTTTCAACTAGAATTGTTCTTAAGAAGTAGCCATGAACGTTCTCTCGATACTTTGTGGGGCGCGGTTCATGAACTGGGCGCATTGAAAGGATCGCAACTAGCACCTGAAAGTATCGTCCTCACAGTCAACCTCAATGCGTACAAAAAAAATCCTGCTATTCAGCGCTGGAAATACCTTAATCCGGAACCTTTACTTTTCTTTGTCGTTTTACCGCCAGTTGACTACATCACCAGTCGCCCTAATGAGATACAGAGCATGGACTTTGCCTATCGCAGTGCGAAACTATTAATCGTTGACAGCCGTTAAGTCATTGATGCGAAAAACAAGGTTACCAACAAAACCCTTTTAACCCCTTACATTTGATAATGTGTTTGTTTTCTGTTGAATTCGTGATGACTTGTCGAAGGATATGTAACTGATAAAATTGATAAATGTACCTTATTTGATATCGATTCATAAATAGCCACACGCCATCAATTTAACATTTTTTTAACGCCAATTTTCAGCAAGTATGTGACTGCTAAATCAACAAGGAGTCACAAATGCAAGTAAGCATCACAACAACAAAAACTATGCTCGCGACCGTTATCAGTACCACCCTACTTTCAGGATGTTACTGGGACGACCCAGAAAAAGCGGCGAAATACGTCAGTAACAAAATTGATCGTAAAGAGGTGATAAGCCACCTAGTCGAACTTGAAGCACGCGCATCAAAAACCACTGATGGCAGTTCCGTTACTCGTGCCGCCGGTAGTGACGGTTACCAATATTCTGTCGATTACATCATCGAGACAATGCGTGATCACGGCTATATCGTCTCAACCCAAGAATTTGATTTCCGCGCATGGGAAGAGCTAGCGGGGACCAAACTCAACGTCAACGGTAGCGATTTGATCAGTACTCGCGGTGCAGGTGAAGGGCAAGAGGCCGATTTTGCCGCGATGTCATACTCGGGCAATTCAAATGGTGTGCTTTCGGCACCGGCGGTATTTATCACTCCAGATTTTCGTTTTGATGCCCCAGATTACGACAGTACTGACGGCTGTGAAGCGTCAGACTTCGCAGGTAAAGACGTTGCAGATAAGGTAGCCGTCATTCAACGCGGAGGCTGTAGCTTCAATACAAAAGTCGTTAACGCGCAAAATGCTGGAGCGAAAGGTGTCATTGTCTTTAACCAAGGCAACGCAGAAGGCAGAACCGCGGTTGTGAATGGCACATTAGGCAGCGACAGCCAAGCGACCATCCCTGCACTAGGCGCGCGTTTTGAACTTGGTCAACAATGGTATCAACTGAGTCAAACAGCGGATGTTCCTGTCACACTCAATATTAATGTTCAAGACGAAAACGTCATTACTCAAAACGTCATTGCCGAGACTAAAGGGGGCAACCCTGACCAAGTGGTTATGCTTGGCGCACACTTAGATTCAGTGCCAGAAGGACCAGGAATCAACGACAATGGTTCTGGAACCGCCGGTTTACTTGAATACGCGGTAACGCTCGCCGATCTTAATGCTCCTGTGAAAAACAAAGTCCGCTTTGCATGGTGGGCGGCAGAAGAAGCAGGCTTAGTCGGATCGGAATACTACACCAATGAGCTGTTTGGTGCGCTACGCAGTCAGGCAGAGCAAGAGATAGTGGACGAGCTTGGTCTAGAAGATCCGAGTCAACTGACTGAAGAACAGCTCGATTTAGTTGAAGCGCGTTATTATCAGCTCAACAAAGTCCAGCTCTATCTTAACTTCGATATGATTGGCTCACCGAACTATATTTTCGGTGTTATGGATGGCGACCTGTCTGACACCAAAGACAGCCCAGACAATGCTTATACCGGTGACTTCACGCCGCCTTATGGCACATCGGATATCGAGTCAACATTCAATCGTTTCTTTGCGAGAAAATCGGAAGCAACCGTCCCACAAGCGCTATCAAAACGCTCTGACTACGCTGGCTTTGCCGATTGGGGAATTGCCTTTGGTGGTCTGTTTACTGGTGCAGAAAAAACCAAGTCGGCACAAGAAGTCGAGCAATTTGGCGGCGAAATTGATGTCGCTTATGACAAGTGTTACCACCAAGCATGTGATGACTTGAACAACATCAGTCAAAACGCCTTGTTCGTCAACACTCAGTCGCTTGCTTACGTCACCACCTACTACGCGTTTAGTGAACCCGTGTTTCCACAACCGCAACCAACAGCTCAAACTGCACTGCGCAGCTTGAGTGTTGCAGACGCACCGACCACGAAACAACGTATTGGTGAGAAATTGAAAGCAGCGGATAGCGTCTCTGACCACGATCACTTCCACGGTGACTTTGATCAAGACCGTCAATAGCCCCATCCTGTTTAACCCATAACATCAAGCCGCACCTAGTGCGGCTTTTTGTTTATTTGACGCGGAGGAAGTTGCGTGAACTTTATGAACAAAACTCACTTTATGCTCAATATTGTTTTTATCACCGCATTACAGACAGATATTTAACATGCCATTAACCTTAGATGCATCTATCAATAAGCATCCTCCTTATTGGTAGATCATTCATAATGATAAGCCTGCTCACAAAGAAGAATAGGCACCGACATAAGGAACGTGAATCATGTTTAAGGCATTTAAACCAACACTGGCCGCTTCGATCATCGCTGCGTCTTTTTCATTCAACGCTTTTGCAGCTGATGTAGAAAAAATCCACTTTCTGATCCCTGGTGGCGCTGGTGGCGGTTGGGATATGACCGCTCGTGGCACCGGAGACGTACTGATTAAATCTGATATCGTTGAAACCGTCTCATTCCAAAACCTTTCTGGCGGCGGTGGCGGTAAAGCGATTGCTCATTTGATTGAAACGGCACAGCGCCAAGAAGACACGCTAATGGTTAACTCCACGCCGATTGTGGTTCGCTCACTTAGCGGTATTTTCCCTCAGTCTTTCCGTGATCTTACCCCAGTTGCCGCCACGATCGCCGATTATGGCGCAATCGTTGCTTCTGTTGATTCACCGTACAATAGTTGGGAAGACGTCGTAAAAGAGTTTGAAGCCAACCCGCGTAAAGTAAAAATTGCTGGTGGATCGGCGCGCGGTAGTATGGATCACCTTGTTGTTGCAGCGGCATTTAAAGGCGAAGGCTTTGATGCCAAGAAAGTTCGTTACATTGCCTACGATGCTGGTGGTAAAGCGATGGCGGCGCTGCTTTCAGGTGAGACTCAACTGCTTTCAACAGGCCTAGGTGAAGTCCTTGAGATGTCGAAATCGGGTCAAGTCAAAATTCTTGCTGTCACGGCGCCTAAACGTCTAGACGCAGCACCAGATATCCCAACGCTGACCGAATACGGTAATGAGACGGTCTTTGCTAACTGGCGTGGTTTCTTTGCAGCGCCTGGGGCGAGCCAAGAAAAAATCAATGAATGGAACGCCGCTCTGACTAAAATGTATCAAACAGAACAGTGGCAAGTTGTACGTGACCGTAATGGTTGGATTGACAACTACAAAGCCGATAAAGACTTTTACGCGTTCCTTGAAAATCAAGAAAAACAAATGGGCGACCTAATGCGCGAGCTGGGCTTCCTTAAGTAAATAACAATATTGAGGGCCTAACCCACGCCCTCTTACCTATTCTGCCGTACTCGAGAACTCGCAATACAATCTCCTCTGTTTAGTAATGAACAGTTAAGCCTCGTTGACTAGCAGCAATGGGCTTATTGGTTGGTGAAATATGCTCATTAACCCTCGTGTACGGCTTTTTTATTTGTTCCCACCTGTCATGTAAATGGAGTTGGATATGTCGGATTTGCCAACCAATTCATTCAATAAAGGCAATTTCTTGCGAAGAGAAAACCTATTATGCCGTGATCGTGTCGGTGCGATGATCTTTCTCATCGTCTGCCTATGTTACGGTTATCAAACTGCTCAAATTGCCCTTTTTCCTGGTGATGAGTATGAACCTTTCACAGCACGTACTCTGCCGACCATACTCACCTATATTGGTATCGCACTGGCTTTAATGCTTCTCGTAACAGGGCAACCTGATGAGAAAAGTGGCGCCGTAGTTGAGTTCAACTGGAAGTTATTAATTGGCTTTTTGGTCTTGATGGCACTTTACGGGGTTGGGCTGACTTACCTTGGATTTGTCCTCGCAACGGGGTTGTTTTTACTCGCGGGTTTTTACTTACTCGGTGAAAGACGGAAAAAAGTGCTGTTTGGCGCTTCATTCCCCTTCGTTATCGCGTTCTATTTACTCCTCACCCAAGGTCTAGAAATCTATTTAGAGCCTGGTGTTATTTTCACCCTCTGGTCTTAATATTTTAAGGAAATGACATTATGTTAGATGGAATCTTACAAGGCCTTTCAACGGCGATAATGCCAATGAACATCATGATGGTGATCGTGGGCTGTTTCGTTGGTACCTTTATCGGCATGCTGCCAGGGTTAGGGCCAATTTCAGCCATCGCGCTGATGATCCCAATCACTTACGGCCTCGACCCATCATCGGGTTTAATTCTTATGGCTGGCGTTTATTATGGTGCCGTTTTTGGCGGTTCAACCTCCTCAATTCTGATTAACGCACCCGGTTGTTCATCGACGGTAGTTACGGCCTTTGATGGCTATCCAATGGCGCAAAAAGGCCAAGCGGGTAAAGCATTGGCTCTAGCGGCCTACTCTTCATTCACTGGCGGAACATTGTCAGCCATCATGCTATTGGTTGCGGCCCCAGCGTTAGCTAACGTCTCGCTCAGTTTTCAATCATCAGACTACTTCGCATTAATGTTACTGGGTTTATCTGCAGTAGCGGCATTTGCGGGCAAAGGACAAGTGATAAAAGCTTGGATGATGACCATATTAGGTTTGATGTTATCCACGGTCGGTATCGATAAAGGTGTTGGGGTTGAGCGCTTTACTTTTGGTATGACTGACTTAATGGATGGATTTAGTTTCCTACTACTCGCAATGGCAACCTTCGCCTTGGGGGAAACCTTGATGGGCATCTTGAAGCCAGAACAAGACACTCGCACCGATGAACAGAACAAAATGAGCCATATCGGCAGCATGAAGGTGACCAAAGAAGAGTTTAAAGAAGCGGCACCCGTGTCAATTCGCTCGTCCATTCTTGGCTTTTTCACCGGTGTTTTACCCGGTGCAGGCGCGACTATTGCGGCATTTTTAAGCTACGGCATGGAGCGTAACTTAGCGCCAAAAGAGAAAAGAGAAGAATTTGGTAAAGGCAGTATTCGTGGTCTGGTCGCCCCTGAGTCGGCGAACAACGCTGCATCAAGTGGCTCCTTTGTACCTTTATTAACGTTGGGTATTCCTGGTTCAGGCACCACCGCGATCATGCTTGGTGCGCTAATCTCTTATGGCATTCAGCCTGGACCACGCTTGTTCGTTGAACACCCAGATGTATTCTGGTCGGTTATCATTTCAATGTACTTTGGTAATATCGTGCTGGTTATTCTTAACCTGCCACTCATTCCGTACATCTCTAAATTGCTTGCGGTTCCGAGAACCGTTCTATTACCGATGATTTTATTCTTTTCTATTACCGGGGTTTACTTAGTCTCCTTCAACACCATGGATGTCTTTATCATGTTGCTGATTGCGATGGCGGCCATCGCGCTTAGGTTAGCCAATTTCCCACTGGCACCATTGCTTCTCGGGTTCATACTCGGCGGCTTGATGGAAGAAAACTTGCGTCGAGCGTTAATGCTCAGTGATGGCGAGCTAAGTTTCTTGTGGGAGCGACCAATTACAATGAGCTTCACCATTCTGGCGGTTCTCGTTCTGTGTAGTCCATTGCTGGTCAGATTGTTTGAAAAACTCAGACCGTCGGCAAAAAAAGTGACGCAATAACGATACGATCAATTAACAAGGGGAACATTATGTTCCCCTTTTTTAATGGCTGCTCTATAGTTAGACAGGTAAATTGCCTCAGTCTCATTTAGAGTATACACTCTAATTCCAAAGATAACCCAACTAGAGTGCCACTATGTTACCGCGCCCTATCGCTGCAATGATCGCATGTTTGAGTTTATATTCTCCCGTGTCGCTTTCAGCCGCCATTAGTTTTGAACAAGCTTGGCAGCTATTAAAGCAAGAAAATAATTCATTGGCTGCGCAACGTTCCAACGTTGAACGCTATCAACACCTAGAAAGTGCGACAGATAACCTTAATCTCCCTTCTATCACTTTAGGTGCCAATTACACACGACTCGACAGCGATGTCACTTTATCGGGGCAGCAAATTTTTAATAGTACGGGTCAGCCTCTACCTAACCTCGGCCCGACTTTTAATCAGTTGTTTGCCAACTTAGGTAATATCACTTCGACAATCACTGAGCGCGATATTTTCAGTTCATCGTTACGTGCGATTTGGCCGATTTTTACTGGCGGAAGAATTAACGCGGCTCAATCTGCGGCTGAAGGGAAAAAACAGCAAGCACAGAGCGAACTAGCAATGGAAACGCAAGCGCGTTTCGAAGATTTAAGTAAATACTATTTTTCCGTGCTGCTGGCACAAGACGTGGTCGAAACCCGCCGTTTAGTCGAACAGGGGTTAACTCACCACCGTGACAATGCGTTAAAGCTAGAGCAACAAGGGCAAATTGCTCGCGTTGAGCGCCTACAAGCACAATCTGCACTCGATAATGCGATCATTGAACGTAAAAAAGCAGATAAAAGCCTCGAAATCGCACAATCTGCTCTCACACAGATCTTAAATCAGTCTGCAGCAGTAACACCTTCAGATTCGCTGTTCATTAACCAAAACCTACCAGCCCAACAGTTGTTTATCGAACGTACGCTGTCGACTTATCCTGGCCTTGCACTATTAGATGCCAAAGAGAAACAAGCCGACAGTTTAATCAAAGCTGAGCGGGGTAAATACTATCCTGAAGTTTACTTATATGGTGATTACAGTTTGTATGAAGATGACTCAATCGCCAGTCAGCTCAAACCCGATTGGTTAGTCGGGGTAGGAGTAAATATTCCGCTCATTGAAAGTTCAGGGCGTAGCGAAAAAGTGAAAGCCGCACATAGCGCTGTGTCGCAAGTTCAATACCTTAAAGCACAGGCCAAGCAAGATCTGTCAGTATTGGTACAAAAGACCTACCTCGAAGCGCAACAGGCACAAGAAGAAGTGATCGGCCTGCAATCCAGTATCGATCTGGCACAGGAAAACCTAAATCTGCGTCAAAAGGCGTTCTCTCAAGGATTATCAACATCAACCGACGTAGTTGATGCCCAACTTTATATCGCAAAGGTGAAGACTCAAAAAGCCGCCGCTAGCTTCAACTACCTCATTTCGCTAGCAAAATTACTGGCACTCTCAAGCGAAATGGATGCATTTAGTCAGTACCAACACAACGCTATTAATACCTCAGGTTTATAAGGTTTACCGATGAAAAACGCCAAATCACTAGTTCTTTCAGCTGTCGCATTAAGTGTTGCATCTTGGGTGGGTTATAGCTTTTACCAAGCCTATCAACCTCAACCTGTTCGCCTGCAAGGTCAAATTGAATCGCAGCAGTACAGTATCTCTTCCAAAGTGCCAGGACGCATCGACCAAATTCTGGTGCGCAAAGGTCAAACTATTGAAAAAGGTGACCTCGTTTTCACCCTTCATAGCCCAGAAATTGAAGCAAAATTGGAACAAGCAAAAGCGGGCGAAAAAGCCGCAGATGCACTTGCAATGGAGGCCGAAAAAGGGGCGCGTAGCCAACAGATTCAGGCGGCCAAAGATCAATGGTTAAAAGCCAAAGCGGCGGCGTCACTGATGGAGAAAACCTACCTTCGTGTCAATAACCTTTATAATGAAGGCGTTGTCGCGGAGCAAAAACGTGATGAAGCTAAAACACAGTGGGATGCGGCTAAGTATACCGAAAGCGCGGCTTTTCAGATGTATCAACTCGCCCGTGAAGGTGTGCGCAGCGAAACTAAGTTGGCTGCCGCAGAGAAAGCTAGAATGGCTGCAGGCGCTGTTGCAGAGGTGGAAGCTTACGCTCAAGATACACGCATAGAAAGCTGGTTCGAGGGCGAAGTGTCTCAAGTACTGCTACAAAGTGGTGAACTTGCTCCACAAGGCTTCCCAGTTGTTACTGTGATCGATACCCAAGACGCCTGGGCGGTGTTTAATGTTCGTGAAGATTGGCTCAAACAGTTCGAGAAAGGCACACTGATTAACGCCTATGTTCCTGCTTTAGATAAGAATATTGAATTAGAAGTGGCGCATATTTCAGTCATGGGTGACTTTGCGACTTGGCGTTCAACCGACGCATCACAGGGCTTTGACTTACGCACCTTTGAAGTTGAAGCTAGACCAACGCAACCTGATCATAAATTGCGTATGGGCATGAGCTTAGTGGTCGAGTTGAATTAATACGGTTGTCATTATGCACGCTAGATCCGTTTCACAAATTACCATTGTCCGGCGCGATAAATGGCTCCTCTCATCCCTCACCTGGATCCCAGTGGTGCTGGTTATCCTCGTTTGGGCTATTTTTTCTCAGGGCATCGTCCGCGATTTGCCTATTGGTGTGGTTGATCTTGACCGAGGCAAATTGTCTGGAGAATTGATTCGTTACTATGACGCAAGCTCTAGTATGGCAGTCAAACAACACTACCCCAGTGTTGCCAGTGCCAAACAAGCCCTGATTTCTGGCGATATTTATGCTTATGCGGTGGTCCCGTACCACTTCGAGCAAGACACTTACAAACATCTCTCGCCACAAGTGAGTGTGTTTTATAACAGCCAAATGATCTTAATTGGTAAGATTCTAAGCTCCGCCTTTCTTCAAGCGCAAGGTACGCTTAACGCTCAACTAAGCACTGTCGAGAATTTGGCCAAGGGCGGGGCAACATTCGCGTCTGCTATGGGTAAAGCCGTACCGATTCGAACGCAGATAACCTCACTGTTTAACAAAAACTCCAATTATGCCCAGTTTTTAGTTTCAGCGATTGTTCCTGCGCTGTGGCAAATTGTTATTGTAGTCAGCACCATTTTGATTCTCTCTGCCAATTTACGCGATCGGGGCTTAACACACTGGCTAGGCACTCACGCCACTCGCAACTTAATCATGACATTAGCGCCTTATAGCTGGGTGTTTGCAGTGCAAGGTTTTGCGTTTCTGTACTGGTTCTATCTTGGTTTTGAATGGCCGATGAATGGCAGCTTTATTACACTAATTATTGCTCAATTTTTCACCATGATTGCATGCATAGTCATGGGGTGCCTGTTTTTCTTCTTAACTTTAGACGCAGCTAGAGCGATGAGCTTTGCTGGCGCATTTACGGCGCCGAGCTTCGCTTTTATGGGCATCACCTTCCCGGTGACTGATATGAACACGCTCGCTCAGATATGGCGAGACCTTTTGCCAATCAGTCACTATATTGAGGTTCAAGTCGGTCAAGTGAGTTACGGTGAAGCGTGGACCCAATCGATGACGCACTTGATACCGATGCTTGGTTATTGCCTTCCTCTCGTTATGGTTATTGGCTTAATGAGCATACATCTCAACGCAATACATTCGAGTCATTCGACTAAGGGCACCCAATGAGATTTGGCCTACTTCTTAAAGCCGAACTTAAAGCACTGCTGAGCAATCCGGTAATCTTGATTACGGTGTTTGGCGGCGTACTGTTTTACTCGTTCCTTTACCCGCTACCCTACAGTCACCAGACCCCGAGAGAACAGCAAATAAGCGTTGTTAACTTAGACAAAAGCCAAACCAGTTACCAGTTAGAGCTTATGGTTGATGCCACCCCTCAAGTTAAAGTCATGCAACGCGACTCAACACTCGCTGATGCGAAGCAAGCTTTTCTCGATGGGAAAGTCAGTGGTATTTTGGTGATTCCTGAACATTTCTACAAAGATTTAATGCTCGGGAAAAGCCCCACACTTGCCTACGCTGGTGACGCTTCTTATTTCTTGGTTTACGGCACCATCGTTGAAGGATTGGCGCAAGCTGGCGGTACACTCGCCGCACAAACGACGGTAGCTAAACTGGTACTCGATGGCGAACCTCTGTCTAAAGCTGCCACGCAATACGCCGCAACTCGCACCAATCTAAAACCGACCTTTAACCCACGCATGGGTTACGTTGACTATGTGGTTCCTGCGGTATTTGTGCTGATTTTACAACAGACCCTTGCCATGGCTGCCGGATTAATGGTCGGCACACAGAAACAAGGACGAGGATATTGGCTAAAAGTGTCGCCAGTGAAGCTATTACTGGCACGTAGTATAGTCCTGACGGTAATTTATTATCTGCTCAGCATGTATTACTTTGGCGCCAGCTTCTCGTTCTATGGGGTTAATCAACTGGCCAGCGCAGTCGACTTACTCACCTTCACCCTGCCTTTCTTGCTTGCAACCATAGCTATCGGTTCTTGGCTCGGTGCCATCACACCAAGACGTGAGTTGGTCACCTTAGTCGTACTGATAAGTTCGATGCCGCTTGTTTTCAGCGCCGGCTTCATTTGGCCTATTGAAGCGATCCCTGCTCCGATTGTTTGGTTATCTGAATTGTTCCCTAGCACGCCGGCAATTCAGGGCTTCCTGAGGCTCAATCAGATGGGAGGCAGTTGGCAAAGTGTCTCTGGTGAATATCTGCAACTTTGGATACAGTGTATTGGGTGGGCGTTGCTCAGTTACATCGGCTATCGAAAGTCCATCAGTAAGCTTTCAGCAAAATTATAGAACGAATAAAGGCTTAGCTAGGTCGCTAAGCCTTTATCATTGGCCTTAATAAGCAGACCAAAATCTAGCGCTGGAGAAGACTGATTATTTCATCTGCGGGCATTGGTTTATAGAAGTAAAAACCTTGAATCTCTTCGATGTTCCAGTTACACAGTTTACGTACTTGGGATGCATTTTCGACCCCTTCCGCCACCGTTGTTAAACCCAATTCTTGAGCCATATTGGCGATATGTCTAACCAGACTTTTGGCACGATCGTTGGTTTCCAGTTGGTCAATGTAAGACTTATCTAATTTCACAATATCTAACGGATAACTACACAAAGTACTAAACGATGAGTAACCAGTGCCGAAATCATCTAAAGCAAATAGAACGCCAAGCGCTTTAATCTCATCCATTAGCGCCACCACTTCACTTTCTGGCCCCATCAACATGCTTTCCGTTAACTCTATGACTAATTGACCTGGACGAATTTGATATTCAGTGAGGAGGTCAGCTAGAAAAGCAATCAACTGAGAATGATAAAAGTGCGGCGCGCTTAAGTTAACATGGATAGATAAGGGTTTCTTTGCCTGACTTTCCCGAATACCATTAATCTGTTGGATGAACTGGCAAGATTGTCTGAGTACTTGCTCTCCTAACTCAATGATCAGATCGCCCTTTTCTGCCAGTGGTACAAAAACCGCTGGTGAGATAAAACCAAACTCACTATGTTGCCAACGCGCTAGCGCTTCAAAACCATTAATATCACCGCTTTTACTGTCAACGATTGGTTGATAGTACGCTCTGATATCACCATCACGAATCGCACCGGCAAGATCTCGATTAATCGCCGCGGCAATTTGCGAGCGATCAAACATATCTTGATCAACGCGCGATACAGAGACCGAACTTATATCGGCCTTATTATTCTGCACGGTATAACTGGCGGCCTGAAGTAAGGCATTAAAATCCAGATGACTCATCTCAGGGGGAACAACACTCACTCCACACTTCAAGTCAATCTCGACGCCATTCACTTTTTGCTTTTCCGATAACTCTTCGTGCAGACGCATCGCCCCCCACAAAGCATCTTCAAACTCTACCCGAGTTGCGATCAACGCAATAAATTCATCGGCGCTGATACGGCCAACTGGAAAGCGGGCCAGTTTGTCTTTTAACAACGCCGAGACATATTGAACCGATTCGTCGTATTTTTCATGGCCATACACATCTGCGATAACGTTAAGGTTCGGAATGGAGACATAGATAAAGGTAAGTTCTTGATTTTTTAGCGCGATTACCTGTTCCATGATCGATTTTCTATTCCACAAACCAGACACCGCGTCACGTTCTACTAAACTTTCAATCATCTTAGCTTGTTGTTTTCTCTCTCGTATATCGCTGATTGAAAGCATAACTGCATCTTGGCTCTGATATTTGATTCGACTCACTTCGATATGGCAATCAATTTCAATGTTTTGACTGGTAAGCATTTGTGCTTCAAATTGTGTTTTGCCTTGTGCAAACTGACGGTACATCACGTCGATCTGGCACTCAGGCTGATCAGAATCAGAGCAGAGTACATCGAGTGGCTGATGAATAAGATCATCGTGTTGATATTCAAGTAAAGACAGCGCGGTCTGATTGGTATCGATGATTTCACGCCCTCTCACCAACACCATCGCGATATTTTTACTGTGATAAAGCGCGTCAAACTTACGCTGCGTATCTTGTAAGCGTTCATGAGTTTGCGAGTTATTGGTGGCTAGCGCTTGAACCAAATTGGTTAAATTGTCGAGCTCATCTTTGCTTGGCTGAGTTAAACCGTCCAATTTATAGGATTCAAATAACGCATTAAGATCGCGCTGTAAATCGGAAAAACGAAGAGCGACGCGACGTCTGAAGGTTAAAAAAGTCATCAACGAAATCAATACCGTGACGACGGCAAGTGAGGCCAGCAGGTAATAGAAAATAACGTTACCTTTATTGAAATAAGCACGGCTTATCGTGGTTCGAAGCGTGGCGACCTTCTTCCCTGTCATCCCTACTAAGCTGACCGTCTCAGTCATCGACTGCTGATTTTTTTCGATCAGTCGAGGAGTCACTTGTAGAGCATTAGTCTCTTTACTGTCCAAAGCTGCTGCCTCGTTAAAGGGAACGATCTCATTGTCGGCAATTAAAAT
Organism: Vibrio sp. NH-UV-68; assembly: GCF_042940635.1. Taxonomy (NCBI): domain Bacteria; kingdom Pseudomonadati; phylum Pseudomonadota; class Gammaproteobacteria; order Vibrionales; family Vibrionaceae; genus Vibrio; species Vibrio sp. NH-UV-68. The sequence continues at coordinate 1,327,020 of NZ_CP134975.1, read as the reverse complement.
AGATCTGAAGTCCCCGGGAAAACGCTGCGTTAAGTTTTGCCCCCATAACAGCCAACCAGATGAGCCAGAGGAACCCTCACTATCACGTACTGGCGTAATACTCAGGTTCCAGATTTGCCCTCCCACGAGCAACAGACCACTATAACTGTCGCGCGCGGCGTCTAGCACCCGGTTCATTGAAACAATATGACGTTGAATAAACTCGTTTTTCGTCATTAAACTGACCAACTGACCTTCTAAATCGTGGCCATCACGCACGATGCTTTCAATGACATTGCCATGTAGGTCACTAAATACCATTAGATCAAGCGTGAGCGCGTCCAATCCGTCTTGAGACAAATTTCGTTCACGAAATGCCTCTGGATCTCCGCCTTGCAGTAGTTGATGAGTCTCATCCCAATAGGACCAATCATATGAGTGCTCTTCAAGATCATTGGCCATCTTAGTGATCACACTGCGTGCTTGCTCACTCGACTGACGTAACTCACTGTTTTCCAAGTCATTAATAGCGACAACAAAAAAGTAGCGAGTAATAAACAAACAGCTCAGGGTGACACTCAACAATCCGACGATGAAGTAAAGCGCCGTTTTGGTTTGGAGAGTAAGATTCAGAAAGCGGATTCGATTCATTCAATGAATTGCCCAAACAAATACATTAGTGAATACTATAATAGTGTATGGCAATATAACTTGATATCGCTCCAAATTTTAAGTCATAAACCAAACAATCAATTGACCAATCATTGACTAAACAAGGCTATTTACCGCTTAAGGGGTATTTGCCAGCTTTGCCATCGCTGTTTCATTTTCTCAATGGTGTGTTCTTCAACACCGTGAATATTGCCAAAATTGTCGTGACACTCGATCACTTCAAATTTCGCGTTATAACGCTGAGCTAATTTATAGTATGGCGCCATTTCCCATCGACGCACAAAGGTATTGGAAACCACCACATCGTGACCGCGGGCTAGACAGCGCTGGGTATTGGTTTTACACCAATGATGAGCCTGTGGCAGCTTATTTGGTTGAAAAAGGTAGTCACCGTTATGGTCGACGAAATACATATCAGCCTCAAAGTGATGAGCTGGCAATGTTCTAGCCAAGGTACTTTTGCCCGATCCAGGTAAACCACGTATCAGCGTCAGTTTTAATGTCATAAAGAGATCGTGTGATTGATTTGGGCAACAATATTATTATATCTAGAGGTCAGATTGCTATCGACATCTTCATATGATTGGGTTAAGTTTAGAAGTATAGACGTCCATAACCATGCTTAGGGAGTAAGCTGTGCCGATTAAGATCCCCGATCAATTGCCCGCGTCTGACGTATTGCGTACCGAGAATATATTCGTGATGGCCGAGTCTCGTGCCTCTACTCAGGAAATTCGTCCGCTTAAAGTTTTGATCCTCAATTTGATGCCAAAAAAGATTGAAACGGAAACCCAATTTCTACGTTTGCTATCCAACAGTCCACTTCAAGTTGATATTGAACTGCTGCGGATTGATGATCGCCCAAGTAAAAATACACCGACGGAACATCTCGACAATTTCTACCGCCAATTTGAGATGGTCAAAGGGCGTAATTTCGATGGATTGATCATTACTGGTGCCCCATTAGGATTGGTTCAGTTTGAAGACGTGATTTATTGGGAGCATTTACAAACGATTATGAATTGGGCGAAGGGCCATGTGACCTCGACATTGTATGTCTGTTGGGCTGCGCAAGCTGGGCTAAAGTTGCTCTATAACCTGCCCAAACGTACACGTAAAGAAAAGCTATCGGGTGTGTACCAACATAAAGTCCACCAACCTTATCATCCAGTATTACGCGGTTTTGACGATACCTTTTTGGCGCCGCACTCTCGTTATGCTGACTTTTCACCCGAATACCTTGAAGAACATACTGATTTGGATATTCTTGCCACATCAGATATCGCTGGTGTTTATCTTGCCGCAACAAAAGACAAACGCAATGTCTTTGTAACCGGCCATCCGGAATACGATTCACACACTCTGCATCATGAATATGTTCGTGATCTTAGTGAAGGCATGGAGCCTGCGATTCCGGTCAATTACTACCCCAACAACAACCCAGACAACAAGCCCGTTGCCAGCTGGCGTAGTCACGGCCATTTACTGTTTGCCAACTGGCTCAACTATTGTGTTTATCAACAAACGCCATATGACCTCGACCAATTCAGTGAAGCCAATTTCACCATCAATGACTAATAACCATCGTAGGATGAAAGGAGCGCATTGCGTTCCTTTTTATTCGCCAATTCACGGCGCACTTTTTCTGCTCAAAACGACACATTTTGATGTATATCCTGTCTGTACTCAAGGATACTCTCTGCGCCTTCTCGGATTTTGACCACACGATATACTGCGCTTGTGATTTGTTATCTACAGTAAGTCATCGTTTATCATCACTGACTTACTATGCGTATTTTCATCCTACTTTTATTGCAGGTTATTAGCGGTTGCACAACCGTAGCCTCTTCTAATCAAATGACCTTAGGTGGTGACAGTAAACAAAAAGCAGATGCTCGTGTTGCTGTTGGCATGGAGTACCTTCGCCTTGGGCATCTTGATAAAGCGGGACAAAACTTTGAATTAGCTATCGAACATGCACCAGACTATTACCTTAGCCGACTATCACAAGCGCTCTATTATCAGCACGTTGGTTCAACCAGTTCCGCGCAAGCCCTCTACGATCAGTTGATTCAAACCGACCTGACTGAACCTGCTGTTGTTTCAAGTTACGCCACTTTTCTTTGTCAGCAAAATAAATTTAGTCAAGCTCAGCACTGGTATCGCCAGTCGATACTCAACGCCCATGCACTCCAGCGTGCATCAAACTATCAAAGCGCCGCTTTATGTGCACTTAAAGACAACGATTATCCGCTTGCCGAAACGTATTTGAACCAAGCGCTTGAGCATCAACCCGAACGCAAAGAGTTATGGTTCTACCTAATAGAAATGTATTTAAATACCAACCAAACCGAGAAAGCAAAAAATAGACTGGCTAACTTTGAGCAAAGATTTGGCTCTAACGCAGCAACAAAGAACTTACGGTTAAAGATAAACCAATAAGCACGCTGCAATCATGAGTGTATTGGCTCAATCTAGCGACGTTTGGAGCGAGGGGTTTGGCGACGACGTCGCACACACGAAGCGCGCTGAATTTTTTTATACTCACGGTAAAGAATATAAATAAAGCCAACTAGCCCTATGATTAGCAGTACCGCAAATAGCGACAAAAAGCTATCGCAGAGCCAAACGGGTTCGCAGGGCATATAAATTTCAATTTCCATCCCCTGCTCCTTGTCAATTTAATTACGGCTGTCGCGCCAACCATTGAGTCCGTTGCGTGTGATTGTGAAAACTCCAAGCTATAAAGCGGCTAATTTTTTGCCCTTGGCTCATTTCTACAACATGGATCTCTTTCGCTCCGGCCTTCTCAAGGTTTTTTCGCATCCAACGCACGTTGTCTTTTTTCGAGATCAAACTACTGAACCACAAGACTTGACTGGCAAAGTCTCGACTTTCAAACGCCATATTTTTGATAAACGCAGCTTCACCGCCAGGGCACCACAACTCGGCTTTCTGCCCACCAAAGTTAAGTATAGATGATGCTTGATTGGCCGCTTTTGGCAAACTCTGGCCTCGCTTGGCTTTGTTGGCGGTCAGATTATTCACTTTGCGCTGACTGCCTTGCTGCGCGTCTTGCAGAGACTTATGAAATGGTGGATTGCACGTCGTTAAGTGGTAGTACTCACCCGGACGAATAATTCCTTTGAAAAAATGCGCCGAACTGGTTTGTAATCTCGCTTCAATCTTGCCATCGAGTACGGCGTTTTGCTTAGCAATCCAATTGGCGTTTTTTACTGACACCGGGTCGACATCACTGCCCACACAGTGCCAATCGTACGCGGTAACACCCACAATAGGATAAATACAATTAGCCCCAACGCCGACATCTAGGGCGTACAATTTGGTCTGATTGAGCTTGGGTAAATCTTTGGTCACTAGGTCATGCAAACGGTGGATGTAATCAGCGCGCCCCGGAATCGGTGGACACAAAAACCCTTGAGGAATATCCCAATTCGTCACTTGATAATGATAAGCCAGCAGTGCCTTGTTGAGCAGCTTTACAGCCACCGGATCAGAGAACGAAATGCTCATCTCCCCTTTCGGGTTGCGAATGACATATTGTTTAAGTTCAGGCAGCGCCGCGATAAGTTTAGGAAAATCATATCGGCCTTGATGAACGTTGTGTTTGTGCAGCCCTGATTTACCTTTATCAACAACCATTTTAGGGGCTGACACTTTGGCGTCATGACGGTTGTTTTCAATAGCTAGCTGTTTTTTGGTGCGCGTATTCATAGTCACTTCTGTTTGACAGTTTCAAGGTAAATCATAAACAGTCGGGCATCGAGCTCAAGTTGGTGATAATCCGGCTGCATATGGCAACAGAGTTGATAAAAAGCCTTATTGTGCGCTTTCTCTTTAAGATGGGCTAACTCATGAACCACTAACATTCTCAGCAGTGGCTCAGGCGCTTGCTTAAAAATACTGGCAATACGGATCTCGTTTTTGGTTTTTATCTTACCGCCATGAACCTTGGCTACATAAGTGTGCAACCCTAGCGCATGGTTAATGAGATGAATCTTATTGTCGTACACCACTTTACTCAGTGGCGCAGTCTTCTTCATGTAACGGTTTTTAATTGCTATCGCGTAGTCAAACAGCGCTTTCTCACTTTTAATGTTGTGATGTTGCGGGTAACGCTGTTCGAACCATTGGACCAAATTACCTGATTCGACCAGTTGCGTGACTGGTTCAATAATATGTTGAGGGTAACCTTGAATGTATCTTAGGCTCGGATTCATCGCTATATGTGCCAGTCATCTAAAATAAAGGGGCGTAAGTTTACCCCATTCCGACTTGCCATTCACCGCCTTTTCATTAAACTCTGCGACTAATAATCGCCAAGGAAATTCTCATGAAACGACTTGTCTTGTACGTCAAAGATAAATGCCCACACTGTAAAGATGCACAGCGCTACTTAGATTCAAAGGGTTATAAGTACCGTTTAACTAATGCAAAAATGCAGCGTGGACGCAAAGAGTTGGATGCCATTGGTGCACGTTCTTTACCCGTACTTAAGATTGGAGACCGCTATCTGATTGGCTGGAACCCTAGCAACTTCGAGAAAATGTATCACTCCAACTAAGCCTATCAGCCCAATGCGCCTCGTTCCGAATTGGGCTGTTGACCTGATTGTGACCAAGTGAGCGAAAATACTTCGTCAAGTTTAGCTGAGCTTATTGGCTTGGTGATCACTTCGCTGCAACCCACTGCCATCATATTTTGTCGAGTCTCTTCAAAGGCATCTGCGGTACATCCGATAATAATAGGCTGAGACGCAAGAGTGAGTTTGGCAATCGCTTTTGTGGCTTGAATTCCATCCATAATTGGCATGTGATTGTCCATTAGCACAAAGTCATAAGTGTGTTTTTGTATCTGTTCTAGTGCTTGTAAGCCATTTTCTGCCACGTCATACTCGAAGCCTTTCTTCGTTAAGAATCGGCCAAGTACAATCGCATTGACGCGTGTATCTTCAACGATCAACACTGACATTCCCGTGCCATCAAACGTTTGCTGGATAAGATTGGGCGTTTCAGCTGTACTGTCTGAAATAGAGACAGGAATGCTAACGACAAAAGTGCTGCCTAATGTCAGCATGCTATCGACTTTCACCTCACCTTGCATCGCTTTGACTAACTCAGAAATGATCGCCAAACCGAGCCCCGTGCCACCAAAGCGACGGGTGGTATCCGTCTCGGCTTGGCTGAAAGGGTCAAAAATCAGTGATTGTTTCTCTTGGCTAATCCCGATACCAGTATCTTGCACTGTCATCTCTAACCACATTCCATCGGCTTTCTTCTTGACCCGTAGATTGAGCGTAATTCCACCTTTGATGGTGAACTTCCATGCATTATTAAGTAGATTTTGCAAGATTTGCATAACGCGCGTCTCATCGGCCAACAAACGAGTGTGGCTTTCAAAATCGCATTGGCAATCAAAGCTCAGCCCCTTCTCGGCGCACAAGGGCTTATACATTTGAGTCAGTTTGGTGGCAATCGCTTGCAGCGAAAAATGGCTTTGTTCAAGCTTGAGTTTTCCCGACTCTATTTTGGAAAAGTCGAGAATATCATTGAGTACCGTTAGCATATGCCGACCGGAGCTAAGGAAGGTTTCCACATATTCTTGTTGCTCATCATCAATAGCGGTATGTTGCAGCAACTCTCCAACGCCTAAAATACCGTTCATCGGTGTACGCAATTCGTGGCTCATCGCCGCAAGGAATTTTGACTTCGCGATATTCGCTGCATTTGCCTCGATGGCTTTTTGCTCCAATGATTCTTGTAATTCAATACGTTGACTAATATCACGTTCAACCGCCATAAAACCTTCCAGCTCTCCTTCTTTGTCATAAAGCGGCGTTAAGGCAAGCTCTATCCAATAAATTTCGCCCGACTTCTTATAGTTCATCAGCTCAAAGAATCCATACTGGCGTTGATCAATCGCACGACGAATTTGTTTGGTGACCTCTTTGTCGGTTCGTTCACCTTGGAGAAAATCGCTGGGTTTACGCCCGATGGCCTCACTTTCTTTAAAACCAGTCAATTGTTCGAACGCGCGATTGACCCACACAATGTTAACTTCAAGATCAGTAAATACCACGGCATCGCGCATATACTTCACGACTCGCGCTAGACGTGCCGATTCGGCTTCTTTACGTTTGAGCTCAGCCGACTGCATTATCAGTTGTTGCTCAGAGTGATAAAGGGCCTGAAATGGCGAGACCAACACTTTGCGGCCAAAGACAAACAGCACGACTAAGGCAAATAACGTAGACAACACCATGCCGAAGAAAAGACTTTCGATAAAGTCACGTTTGGTATCTGCAACTAAGACCGGAGAATATGAATAGAGCAAGGTAAAGTCGTTACCTTCAATTGGGAACTGCTCAACTGGCCACGAATGAGGTGACGTCATGGCCCATGAAAAACGCGACTGCTGCAAGCCAAACCAATACGATGAGTCACTACCGAACCCCTGAAAAAAATCACTTCTATCAAGAGGAGTGATATAGGCCGCAATCCCTTCTGATAACCCATTATATTTGACCGGTAAGGTAACAATAAGGTAATCACTTTGCTGTTGATTAAACATCGAGTATGACACGCTTTCGAGCAAGCGTTCACTCTCTGCGCCCCTAACGATAAATTGAGCGACTCTTTGTGGCAGCGCGACTTCGGAGTAGACTTTTTCGCCTGCAAAATCATACACATTAACGAAAGATTGAGCCCCTACAGGCTTAAAACGTGCAAGCTGATCATAAAAAGCCAGCGAATTATCAACACCTTCTAAGACAGCACCTAGTAACAACGGATGTTCAACAATATTGGCTAAACGTTCTTTACGAGCATCAAAGTACTCTTTGACATAACGTTCAACCGTTGTGAGCTTACTCTTTAAACTTTCATTAATGACCAATTCAGCGGTTTGTTGAGCCTGATGCTGAACAAATAGAAGACTGGTCGCTAAAAAAACCCCCGCACCAACAACGATGAATAGAGTAAATAAATGCATGGCGTTTTTTCTATCAAATTTGATCATCGTGCAGCCTTATTGTACATCCGCCAAATTAGACATCAGTTTTACCGCATTGTTTTCATCGTAGGAGGCCATGCAATAGTCGGCAGCATTTAGCGCTTCATGAGCATCATAATTATCACGACTGAATAATGAGAATGGCTGACGATACTGCTTGATTAACCCTTGTACTGGCGTATCGATGTTTTCCAACGCCTGCTTTAGTGAGCGTCGGTTAACTGCCATATCATCCGTTAACTCAACCTGTTGCGCTGCTTGGATGAATATTTTGGTTAAATCATAACCATGAACAAACCCCGCTGGGGCATCAATATTGGGCTCAGCGAACTGTTCTGCAAACAGGCTACTCGCATGAGCGAAGACTTGACGACGGAAATCATTCATTTCAGAGCTGTAAAAATTAAAACACGATTGAACAAATCTAAGCCGTGCTTTTTCTCTGATTGGGTAAGGCACATTGGTCGCAAATTGTCCGCCCGTGATACCCCAATGACTATAAATAGGTAAAGTGGCACCGAGTTCTGATACCGCTTCAATAATTACTTTTCCTTCACGAGCATTCGAAACCAGTAATATGCATTCTGCGCCTTCAAGTTGGGCCTCACGAACAATAATCCGCGCGTCTGAAGTCTGAATCCCCCAGTCAAACCACGACGTTTTGACCCCAGAGTCTATCTCGGGCGGTAAAGCCGTCATGATCGCTTTGTAATTCGATTTTCCCCATCCGGTATTTTCAAGCACTAGATGAGGTTGTTGGCATTGCTGGTCTAACGCAAAATCAACCAACAGCTTACCGACTTTTGAGTCATCTACAGAGAGGCGAAAAACAAAGTTGTTTTCACCATCAGGGTAGCGCGTGATTGGCGTGCCGGCCGCCCAAGGTACTAACGTTAAGATCTCTGATTGGTTGATATAGTCGCGATACTTAATTAAAGGTGGAGAGTGTATGCCAGCAACAAAAGCGATTGCGTTAGGGTCATCGAGAAAGCGCTGCATATTTTTTTTACTGCGCTTGACGTTGCCTCGATGGTCGGTAGTAACAAATTCGACCGCAATACCGTTAAGCTTGTTGTCTACTTCAGAGAAGGCGACCTTGACACCTTGCTCGATAGCCCGAGCCGATGCAAAATGTCCAGTACGATCCGCATCGAGATAAATTTTTAACACCTCAGAGGTCGCCATCGCACTGTGACCAAACGACATCAGCAACAACACAAGCGCGTATCGAATCATGTTTATACCTAACCTTTGAATAATAGCTATATCATTAGCTTAGGAGAGTAAGGGCGAATTTCCAGTTTACTCGCGATTGGTTGCATTTCGTCAAACAAGACGCCAGTGCTGTTTTCACTTTACTCAACCTCACTCACCACCTTAGGGATGTAACACTGATGCTGCTCGGAATAGACAAACTGCAATGCATTTTTGATCGCTGTTATCTTGTCGTTATCATAGTGGGAGACATAAAGCAGTTGAGATAGATTCTCACGTGCCACCAGCTCTAAGGTATTTTTTACCAATCGGCGACCAAGATAATCAAGCCCTTGATATGGCTCATCCACAATCAACAATGCAGGTTGTTTAACAATAGCTCGAGCAATCAGTAATAGCCTTTGCTGGCCATATTCTAAGCTTTTAAAAGGCCTCTTGGCGTAATCAGACATGTGCAAAATCGCTAACCACTCCTGCGCTATCTGAATCTGTTTTTTACTCGGTTGTTGATACAAACCAATTGAGTCATAAAAACCTGATAAGATCACCTCTATGGCTCGACAACTGACCCGATATTGTAAATGCAGCGCCGAAGAGACCATGCCAATGTGCTTTTTGATCTCCCAAATCGACTCACCTGAGCCGCGCTTGTTACCAAAGATATCAATGTCGTTGGAGTAACACTGCGGATGGTCACCAAAGATCATGCCAAGTAAGGTACTTTTCCCGCAACCGTTCGGTCCTTTCACCTGCCAGTGTTGACCGTTATCGATACGCCAATTTAGGTCAGTAAAAACGGTTTTATCACTATAGACAACCTGACCTTGACGTATTTCGAACAGCGGATCAGCAAAGTGCTGCGCATGTTGATAACGCTGAATAAGCGCCAGCATTTGTTCACTTTGTTGTTGCGACTGCGCCTTAATTTGAGAAATGATCGGATGAGATTGCCAACTTTGCTTATCCATGATGCTTTCAAGTTTGCCGTGATTAAACAGCGCAATTTTCTCAATCCAATCGGGAAAGTCCTCTTCGCGGTTAAAGGTGACAATCATTTGCGTGGTTTTCGCCAGTGCGGTCAGGTAGCGAGCAAGTGCAGCGCGGTGCTCAACATCAAGACCGCTAAAAGGGTTATCTAAAACAATCAATTCTGGTTGAGTGGCCAGTGCACGTGCGAGCATCACTCTGCGTGTTTCACCTGTCGATAGCACCCGAAAACCACTGTCAGCCAGATGGGTTAAGTCAAGATCGATGATTAACTGCTCGGTCAATGCCGATGAGTCACATTGGGCCAGAATCAATTGATAAACCGACGTTCCAGTATCAATTTTGTCGATAAAGTCAGTATCGTCATGAGCAATTTCATCATCGAGCAAGCGCTGCTGTTCGACGAGTGAGACTTGAGCAACCTTGTTTGTCGCCAAGGTTAACTGCGGGCTCGACACGTTGATCTCACCACAAAGCAGTGAGCCCAATAGCGATCCAATATCACCTTCGGTGCTAAAAACTGCCCACGACTCCCCTTTGGCAATATCCCATTGTTCGATGTTAAGTTGATTGGCGCTCAACTCAATGTTCAGTTGTTGAATACTGATTTGCATAGCTAGATTTGCCTACCTTGTCGTCATTAATGGTCGATTAATCAAGTTACTGCAAAGCGAGGCTCGGTGCGATCAACAAATAACAAACTGTGAACTTTAACGTGACAACGCTCTCTTAGGCATACTGCTTAACAAAATCAATAAACGTCTTATCTGCAATCGATAAATATCCATCCCGTCGCCATGCTAAAGCCAAGTCAATTTTTACCGCGGGCGAAAAAGGAATGCCAACGACGTCTTTCTCATGCTGAGTCACTAACTCTAGTAGCGCGGTAATCGCGAATTCATGCTTAACAATACTCAAAATCATCGGCAATAAGTTGGTTTCGAAAGAGAACTGCATCTCTTTGCCGCATAACTTGGCCTGATTCTCGATAAAATTGCGATGGAAATAGCCGGGTTTGAACATCACTAACTCGTGGTCGAAGAAGTCATCAAACGTCACCGTGTCTTGTTGGCAAAACGGGTGCTCTTTGGCGACAACCGCCACCATCTCCGCTTGGAATAAATGATCGGTTTCTAGATCCACAGGTACATTTTCATCATCGATCACCCCAATATCGAGCTCACCATTAAGTAACATTTGGCGAATATCTCGCGTCCCGGCATCGACTAATGTTAAGCGTAAGTTGGCATAGCGGCTTTTAAACGCCATTAATACCTCTGGAAAAAAATAAGAACCCATCATGCTTGGAGCGCCCAGTCTCACTTCTCCTTTTTCCAGCCCTTTCAACTCATCAATCGCCAACTGGGCGTCTTCAAGCTGCTGCACCACTCGTTTAGCATGTTCAAACAGCACCAGCCCTTCACGGGTCAGTGACACTTTGCGATCTTCACGTCGAAATAGCGCAACACCCAAGTTTTGCTCCAACTTCTTAATTGAAATGCTTAAAGCCGGTTGGGCGATATGCAACGCTTTCGCCGCTTGAGTAAAATGTTGTAACTCAGCAACAGCAACGAAATGGCGTAATTGTTTTGAATCCATTATCTTAATAACAAATATATATCGGTATGATATTTTTAATATATTTTATATATCATCATAAAATTGATAATTTGCTCACATAACCTACAAACCGTGCAGTTTTATGATTGAACTCGCTAGCCCTCAATATCGACGCGTGACTTACAGCCTAGCGCTAGGATCGTTTATTGTTTTCTGTAATCTCTATCTTTTTCAACCGATGTTGCCCTACATGGCGGTCCATTTTTCGGTTTCAGAAACTCAAGTAAACTGGATTTTTGCGGCAAGTACGCTGGCTTTATCGGTTTGTTTAGTGCCTTGGGCGGTCGCCTCTGAATCCATTGGACGACGCCGCGTCATGCTGTTGGGTTTAATCGCTATGCCGCTGATAGGGTTGGCAATGCTGGTAAGTGACTCACTGGTAGCAATGGTCATGCTGCGTGCGCTTATGGGAGTCGCTCTTGCCGCATTTGCCTCCGTTGCCGTCGCTTACATGGTCGAAGAGCTGTCAGAAAAAGCCTTCAGCCAAGCGATCGGTGGTTACATTGCCGCCAACTCACTTGGCGGGATCACCGGGCGAATTGTTGGTGGCTCACTGACTGATGCTTTGGGCTGGCAACAAGCCGTCATCAGCATGGCGATATTCTCTTTTGTCGCCACGTTGGTGGTGATGGTTAGCCTGCCCAAGCAAAAAAACTTTACCCCGCAACGAGGGATGCTGCGCTACCACAACCGCGCATTAGTCAAACATCTACAAAACCGTACTATCTGGCTGGCGATGCTGTTAGGCGGGGTCAACTTTGCGCTATTTGTTAACCTTTATTCGGTGATGGGATTTCGCTTGGTCGCGGATCCGCACAACCTTCCTATTGGTTTAGCTTCGCTGATTTTCTTGTGCTATTTAGCCGGTACGCTCAGTTCGAAACTCACCTCAGTGTGGCGAAAAAGTCATAACAGCGTATCAGGCATGGCCACTGGCAGCGTGATAAGTTTGCTCGGTATGGTTATCGCTTATATCGATTCACTCGCGTTTATGATGTTAGGCTTGTTGCTGATTAGTTTTGGCGCTTTCTTCACTCATACCCTCGCTTACGCATGGGTAAGTCAGAAGGCAACCCACGCCAAAGCCACCGCAACTGCGCTCTATCTGGTTCACTATTATATCGGCGGCAGTATCGGAGGGTTTTTCCTGCTTTACTGCTGGCAACACGGAGGATGGGACTACGTGATACTGGGCGGCAGCGCTCTATACGCGATGATATTCATCTTGTGCCGCTTGCTAAAAAATTGCGAAAATCGCTCTTTGCTAACGCCGCAACAACCAGATTCTGCTATTCTTGCGCCAAATTCTAATTGGGAAGCAAAATGACAGACCCACGCTCAATTCAAGATGATCATCAGCACGTTGAAGCGGCTGTATCTCAGTGGCTTAACGACGTCGTGATCGGACTCAACCTATGCCCTTTTGCGGCCAAACCGCAACGAAACAAGCAGATTAAAATTTTTGTCAGTGAGGCCTGCGACGAAGAGACGTTACTCAACGATATCTTGACTCAGCTATTAGAGCTTGAATCGAGCTCAGCGCAGCAATTAGAAACCACTTTAGTGGCTGTACCGAATATGCTCAGTGACTTCTATGACTACAATCTGTTTATTGACTGGATTGAGGCATTAATCCGCCAACAAGAGTGGGACGGTATTTTCCAACTTGCGACTTTTCACCCTGATTATTGCTTTGGCGGCGCCCAGCCCGAAGACGATGAAAATCTAACCAATCGCTCACCTTACCCGGTGTTTCATTTGATTCGCGAAGAGAGTATGGAGCGAGTCCTCAAGCACTACCCAAACCCTGAGGCGATTCCTGACACCAATATCGCAAGAGTCGAATCACTGACTGCACAAGAGCGCCGCAAGCTGTTTCCGTATCTATTTAGTTAATATTCTCATCGGCCAATAGCGAGAGCAGTGATGCTTTGGTAATATTGGCCCACTCTATTTTGTTACCCAGGTTAATTGGATATGCACCTTTCAAAACTGACCACCAATATTTTTAATCATCTTTATCGCGACATTACTGAATTCCGGAGTACGTTTGATCTCCCTGTCGCGTCACCTGAAAGCTTGGATGACAAAGCAGACACTCTGCACACCTCTCTTGCGATTGAAGAACTTACCGAACTGGCCGAAGCTGACTGTAAAACAGAGCAAGCGGATGCTATCGTCGATAGCGTGTATGTGTTGATGGGCCGTCTGGTTCACCTCGGTAACGACAAAATCGAAGACAACGTGGCGATCAACTACTTAATCGATCTGTTACTCAACGTTGCAGCCAATCGTGGGATTGATTTTATTTCGTGTTGGGATGAAGTACATTCGAGTAATATGAGTAAAGTATGTCGTAACGAGCAAGAGTATGCCGATACCGAAGCACATTATGCCCAGCAAGGTATTAAGTTGATGGCAGTACAAAAAGGCGATTACATCATTGCTAAATGTGCTGAGGATTTTGTCTCTGAAGGCAAAACCATTCGTCAGGGCAAAGTGCTAAAATCGGTTTACTACCGCCCGGCAGACCTTGCTCCATTAACAAAATAAGTAAATCTTAGATAAAAAGACGCCACCTTTGGTTACCCTCAGGTGGCGTAAGCTGCCATAGTCAAAACATAAACATGACTTCATCAATCTTTCACTGACTGCCCACCTAAATTAGCAGCAGCTAAGACCAAATCCGCCTAACAAGAACGAGAATGTATCCGTTATACTATTGCCAATTACGTGCCAGTTTTTAAAATAATTTAAATCGTTGATTTTAAAGTAACTTTGTCTTTTTCCCTTCACTACCTGCCGCTATACGTGATCGATAAAAGTGCAGCGCGCACCAATATAATCCCTATCATGTAATCCTTACAGAGACGCTAAGTAACGGCTTAGCAGCAAGATCTAATCAAACAACAGTACTTCAACACCATCAAAGCTCGCTTTGGTGACTTGAGTATTGAATACGTCAGAAAGCTGCACGGGATCGAGCACGTGATCGACATCGCCAAACTGCTGTAAGACACCTTTATCAAGCAGCAGCGCCTGATCAGCATGTTTCAGTGTTCGGTTCAGATCATGATTCGACATGATGACGGTGATCCCCATCTTGGCCACACGTTGAATCAATTTATACAGTAAGCTCTCTTGGCCAATATCAAGCGGCGCTGCGGGTTCATCTAGAATCAACACGTTAGCATCGGGGTTTAATGTCGGCCATACCTGCAAACAGATGGCACAGAGGCGAACGCGTTGCCACTCTCCTCCTGAAAGGTGGTGAATAGAGCGATGTAATTTGTCATCGATGTCTAATAACTGTGCTAATTCATTCACCACTGACTCAAGCTGTTGTGGGTGAACATCAAGCCATGAAGGCAGCGACAATGAAAGGTAGTGAACCACATCTAGATTGAACGCTGGTCGATCATTTTGACTTAAGAACGCGCGCGAATGGGCCAGCGACTCGATAGAGCTAGAAGCAACATCCACATCACCGAGACGCACTTGCCCGTCAAAATCGAGCAAACCTGCAAGTGCTGACAACAAGGTACTTTTCCCACTGCCGTTAGGGCCGATAACGTGCACAACTTCGCCCCGTTTAACCTTGAACGAGAGGGGTAGCAGTCGCGAGCCAACACACAAACTATTAACGTCAATCATGATTACTCACCAACATCCAAATGAAGATTGGCGCACCAATCGACGTGGTCACGACACCTAGCGGCAACTCAGCGGAATTTAACGCCGTACGCGCCACTAAATCAGCAAACACCACTAAGCTTGCGCCAGCCAAAGCCGACATCGGCAGTAAATAACGATTCTCACTGCCAAACGCGAGTCGTAAAAGATGGGGCACCACTAATCCAACAAAACCAATCACACCACCAAGCGCCACCGCACCACCCACTAGCACAGAAACCGCTAAAATGAGTTTCCAACGCACTTTATCAATGTCGATACCTAATTGCTTGGCATGCACTTCACCCATCATTAACCGGTCGAGCAGCGCACCGCGGCAACAGATCCAAACCAACACAGGCAACAGAACTAACGTCAATAAATGGTGATACCAACTGGCGGAGCCGATGCTGCCCATCAACCAATACATCAATTGGCGTAAGCTTAAATCATCACTAAAGTAAAATGCCCAGGTGACAACCGCTCCAGACAAAATACCGAGTGCCACTCCAACCAATAACAGCTTTGTCGTTGTTAAGCGCATGTTTTGCGCGATAGAGACCAACAAAAGAGTAAAGATCAAAGATCCTATGACTGCGGCGAGCATAAAACCTAGCGGCGTGGCCAACAGGGGGAAAAAGAACAGCACGATCACCATCATCACACTAGCGCCGCCGGAAATACCGATCACGCCCGGCTCGGCTAATACGTTCCCCAGTAGTACTTGCAGCACCGCGCCAGAGACCGCAAGCGAAGCGCCAACCGCAATCGCCGCAAGCAAACGAGGAAGTCGTAATTGCAGTACAAGTTGTTCTTGCAGTGTGGTTAACGGCTGAAAAGGATGAATGAACAATTCACCCACCATGAGGTAGACCGTGCTTGTTAGTAGCAGCAATAGACTAAATAGCAATGCGACACGGGTCCAACGACGACGGCGACGGTTAAGTAACTGAGTAAATTCCATTGAAAATGGTCGGGCTTAGGGTAAACGAATAGTGGCTTAACGATACCGTTAAGCCACTAAAATAGAAAGTGATTCGACAACAATAACGTCATCAGTCGTAAACGACTTGACCCTCTTCGTAACGAGTCTTGACTGGGCAAACCATTAATGCGGCTCGCTGACCTATCTCGACTCGACGATTCGGAAAGACAATCGCCTCGCCTTCATTCTTGGCCATCAACGGTTTATCACCATCATGACCGAACACTTCACCGTGCTTGAACGCGGTAAAATTCTCGACGTTATCGTCAAATAAGAAGTCGAAATCGTCATGAATACGCACAATAGTACGACTGACTCGATACATGGTCGGCTGGCGTGGCAAGTGTTCTGGTTTACTTTCAGCAATTAAGTCACGTAAAGCCAAATCAAAGGCAACCAATTTTTCAAGCTCATTCTCGCCGATCTTTGCGACCCGACCCAGTTCGATAGTCAACGCTTGGGCGGCGAAATTTTCTGCGCTAAACCAGCTAAACGTACTCGAAGGGGCATTAGAGAACATCACCGCTTCAAGATGGGCGCTCGCGACGAATTCCATCAACGCTTGGCTGCGAACAGGATGTCTGACCCTAGGACTAACCACAAACGAATAGTGCTTAGATAAGCGAATCGCGCAATGCAAATCAAGATGCCAGCGCTGCTCTACCGGTGTTCCTTGATAGAAATCCCTAACCACCTGTTTAAGGTTGTTAGCAATGTTAAGCTCTTTCGAAGGTGGGTACGCTTTGTCGTCAAACAAACGATTCAGATTGGTTTCGATAAATCGCGTGTGCGCATTAGTTGCTTCTGGGTGAGCATTAATAAATAGCAGTCGATGCTTTAACGGTTGAAAGCCTGACTGAATGTCGTGAATGATCTTATCGACAATTTCCATCGGTGCGGTTTCATCGCCATGAATACCACACGAAATAATGATGTGCTTGCTATCTGGTGATAGTTGCTTTGGAATAACCTCAAGCACGCCACGTTGATGTGATTTAAAGACAGAACCACCTGCAACCACAATTTGGCCTGTCGGCACTGCTTGTTGTAGGTCTAAGCTGTCAAAAAGAAAAGATTGGCGAAACAGGGTTTTCGTCATGCGCTACTCCTTTATTGCACAGCGGGTATGTTAATGAATTGTTCAGACAAATTATGTAGATGGGATCGCACTTATCGACACGAACCGTGTGCTTCATTGTAATTTATCACGTTGTCAAAAAATGACGATGACTTCGAAGTCTCTCACTGCGCAAATAAGCCGAGCTTTTGCTCGGCCAACTGATAATACCATGATTTAATGTTAGTTATTCTTGATCTAGCAACAATTCGAACTGATCAATTTTCGCTTTCACGTGTTGAATGCTCTGCTGCCAGAAATCCGGTAAGGTTAAATCCATACCAAGATGCTTTTGCACGACATCTTCCGCCATCATTGTACCGGTATCTCTTAGCAAGCTGACATAATCTGGGTAAAACTGCTCACCCTTACTCTCTCGCTGTGCATAGACACCAATGCTAAACAGATAACCAAATAGGTACGGGTAGTTGTAAAAACTCACTTCAGAGATAGAAAAATGCAGTTTGCTTGCCCAAAAATAGGGATCAGGCTCTGTCATCGAGTCGCCATACCACTCTTGCCAAGTTTCACTCATCAATTGACACAGCTCGGCAGGAGTGAGTTCTCCGTCACGGCGCAGGTGATAGAAACGCTGCTCAAACTCAAAGCGAACCGGAATATTGATCATCAACGCGTAGCAGCTTGATAGCTCTTCCCACAGCATTTCAAGCTTTTCCGTGCGGCTTTCAACTTGCTCAAGCAGATAATCACGCACAACGTTTTCAGCAAAAATGGACGCCGTTTCCGCCAAAGTCATCGGATAACGGGTTTGACACAGCGGCATATCGCGCATGATCCAGTTATGGAAAGCGTGCCCTAACTCGTGTGCCAGAGTCAGTAAATCAGAACGGCTTCCACCCCAAGTCATGAATACTAAGGGGGTTCTTGTCGCAGCGAATTTAGTGCAATAAGCTCCCAGGCGTCGATGCTCACTTGGTTGAGCATCTATCCAACCGTTTTCAACCATCAAGTCGACAAAGTCGGCCATTTCAGGATGGACTTGAGCAAATGCCGCGCGAATGATCTCAATCGCTTCGTCAAAATCATAAAGCTTGGGTTCGGCTTCGGTTAAGCTCGGCATACCTGCCAAATAGTTCCATGGACGCATTTTATCTAGACCATACACTCGCGCCATGAGATGGCCAGCTTTTTGACCAATGACACGATTAGATTTAGCCACCAATATCATGGTTTCGAGAGTGGCACTCTCAATACGGCTTTGATGCAAACTCGGATCAAGAAAATGGACATCGTTTAGCTTTGAGCGCTTTTGGCACTCAGTTAAACGCCAACCCGCTAGCGCATTTAAAATCGCGGCAAAGGACTCTTGATGAGTTTGCATCGCCTGTTGAATGCCTCGCCAAGCTAGCTCTTGTTTTGAAAAATCACTGCCATAAAGAAGGCTTGCAGCTTGCGACAAACCGATCTTGGTTTCCTGCTCGCCCTCATTAAGCACGACTTGCATTGAACCTGTGATGTTGTCGTACAGACGCCCCCACGCATCACGCCCGTCGACCTGCATCGCGGTCAGAAGTTGTTCTTCAGCTACCGATAACTTTGTTGTTGCCTGTTTTCTTGTACATTCAATTTGAAACGCCTGACCCGCAACATCAGCGCTGGGGTGATCTAAAACATCTGCAATGAAGCTCTCTGGGGCAACTGTTAAGGTATTCTCATAGGGTGCAAACGCCTGTGACAGCTCAGAATGGAGTTTAGCAACACGCCCAATCAGCCCTTTGGCCTGGCTGTTGATGGCATCAACCGAGGCATAACATTGTGCAAAGGTATTGATAGTGGCCAACAACTGCCCTGCCGCTTCGCTGGTTTGTATCGCATTCTGGGTCACTGATGGTGTATCACGATTGTCAACATGTACGCCTAAAGCTTGAATACATTGTTTGATAAGATCGATATCTTGCTCGATTCTTGGATCGTTGAGATCTAGATACGCGATCGATAAGTTCCAACTTGGTGCGGTCATGATACTTCCTTTACTGTCCCGTCAACGGTGCGCCGATAGAGCATACGCGTGTGTGTAGCTGTTCGGCCCGAGTAATTTGAATATGTGTCAGTGTCTGGTGGCCAATTGATAGCGCAGAATAGAGCGTAGGATTACGCCAATCTAACTGTAATACGTTCGCTATTATCATTCTGATCGTGCCACCATGACAAATAATCAGCGTGTCTTGTTGCGCAGCTTCGCAAAACTCCTGCCATTGCAAGCTCACTCTATGGTGAAACTCTTGCAAGCTTTCCGCTCCCGGTAAAGGGTTATTGGCAGGATCTTGCCAAAACGCCTCTAGTAATGGCCAAGCATGCTCTGCCTGCTCAAATGGCACACCATCAAGATCGCCAAATGAGATTTCGCGCCACTGTGAATTAATCTGATAACTTAGCCCAGTTTGATTGCTAACAAGCCGTTTAGCCAAATCTTGGCAGCGTTTTAAAGGCGATGTTTGTAGCGCACTAAAAGAACGAGCTTGTGCCAACAGGTTTTGACAAATCGCCGCTTGAATCTCATCATCAACGCCAATATCGGTATGACCATACAACGCAGGTAATCCAGCCGTTTTACCATGACGCAACAGATAGACGTTAATGGTTGTTACTTGTTTCATCAATCGCACTCACTGTTTTAAAACCAATGGCAGCCCGGCGGCGACCAAGGTCACTTTGTCGGCAATGTTAGCAATGGCTTGATTCATCCACCCGGCGTGATCAACGAACAGTCTTGATATTTCACCGAGTGGCACAACGCCTAGCCCAACTTCATTCGAGACCAAAACAATATCTGCGCGAGTCGCACTCAACGCTTCAACCAAACCGGCAACATTACGTTCTATATCGGGTGCGCTTAATGTTTGGCCTTGATTGTAAATGACGTTGTTGAGCCATAATGTAAGACAATCAACTAGAACGACTTGGTCGGATTGAAATTGAGCAACAAGCGTGGCCAGATCCACCGGGCATTCATGTTCAATCCAACCTTGCCCACGAGATTGTTGATGCTGTTCAATTCGCTGTTGCATCTCTTGATCAAAAGCGATGGCGGTCGCGACATAATGTTTAGTACGATTTTGGCTCAGTGCTATCACCTTAGATTCCGCAAGGCTCGATTTACCCGAGCGAGCACCACCTAAAATTAGCTCGATAGTCATAGCGTCCTCATCTGAAATGCAATCAGAGTTAGGTAGATCAAAAGTTCCGTAACTTGCTGCGCAGCGCCTAAACAATCACCGGTAAAACCGCCGATACGTTTAATCAACCACGCTTTAAATAGCCATCGAAAGGCCGCCATCACTAAAACCAACGCTACAATATGCTCAAGAGGTAAAAACAGACACGGCGCTATTCCAGTCAATAGCAAGAATATGACTTCACGGCGAGATTGGCGCTCAGCTAAAGGCTTACTTTTACTGGCATCGGTATCACTAACATAAGGCATATCAAAAATAAGCGAAGCTGCAATCGCGCGGCTTAGCGTATAACCGCAAATCACGATCAACGCAAAGTCATCAAGGCGAACCAGTTCACTTAGAAACAGGAACTTACCTAACAGCGCCATGATCAATGCGCTTGCGCCATACGTCCCTATCCGGCTGTCTTTCATGATGGATAAGCGCTTTTCTACGCTCATACCACCACCAATGCCATCGGCCATGTCGGTTAGGCCATCTTCATGAAAAGCCCCCGTCAATAATAGGCTAAACACCATCATCAAAAACAGCGCAATCGTATCAGAAAATAACCATTGCGCCGCGGTAAAAAATGCCACGCACAAGCTACCTAGCAGAGCGCCGACTAGGGCAAAATAACGCCCAGCTTGATTCATTCGCTCGCGACTATACGGTGTTGAAGCGGGTATTGGCAGGCGTGAGAAAAAGCTTAACGCCAACATAAACAGCTGGATTTGGTATTTCAACGCTGCCATTAGTCAACCACAACGCCAGCTTGTTCAAAACTAGCCATATTGCTGTAAAATTCAGCCGCTGCACGCACTAAAGGCAACGCCAACACCGCGCCCGTCCCTTCACCCAAGCGTAGTGACAGGTCAAGCAAAGGCTCAGCGTGCAATTCAGCCAATAAATATTGATGGCCGATTTCATGAGACTGATGCGCAAAAATCATCACCTCACGGCAACTAGGTTCGATAAGCGTTGCCACGTAAGCGGCGGCGCTAACAATGAAGCCATCAACCAATACCGGTACTTTGTTTTCTCCTGCGGCAAGAAAGCCACCGACCATTTGCACAATTTCGTAGCCGCCAACTTCAGCGAGGATCTCGCTGACTTTTTTACCTTGGCAACGAGCGACGCCTTGTGCCACCAGCGCGATTTTTTTCTCTAGCTGCTTATCACTAATTCCGGTGCCTCTGCCCACACAGGCGCTGGCATCTCGCCCAGAAAGTGCCGCTAGCAATGCCGCGGCACTGCTGGTATTACCGATGCCCATTTCACCAAACATCACAATGTTTGAACCCGACGCAATAATGTCAGTCACTAATTGTTTGCCCAGTTCAATACCGCGCTCAACCTGAAGCAGAGACATCGCAGGTTGCTCGGCAAAGTTGGCGGTTCTCTCACCAAGTCGCTGGACCAAAAAGTGTTCATGGTCCGATTCAATCGGTACAAGAATGCCGCAGTCGACGACTTTAAGCGCGACGTCATTAACAGAGCAAAAGCAATTAATCGCCGCACCACCTGCTAAAAAGTTTAATACCATCTGCTGAGTTACCGCACTTGGCGCAATACTAACGCCTTGATCGGCAATACCATGATCAGCGGCAAACACAATAGCTGTCGGTTGATGAATTGAGATATTAGTGACAACGTCACCATGACGATTACTAGCAATCAAGGCTAATTGATGTGCTAGCGATTCAAGCTGACCGAGCGCACCTTGTGGTTTGGTTTTTTGATGAATACGATGCCAAATGGCATCTGAATAACGTTGATCTAACATAATTTATTTCGGCCTTGCGACTGAGAAAACTTTATCAAGAGTGGCATATTGACTACCACCGAGACGAGAGAGAGGGTCTACGCTTAACGCATCGACGACCAAGCGGTCACTGCGTTCGCCAACCACTTGTGGATCGATATAAATCTTTTCAATCTCAGCAAAAATCAGGCTCTGCGGCGTTGCACCGATTTCCTTTACTTCATGAAGTTTACAGGCGAACGCAATTGGACAGCCTTTAACTCGTGGCAATTCAAAACCATCGAAATCGACTAACTCAAGGCCAGACGCTTCTACTTCAGACTCGCCGTGCTCAAGCGTCGCCGCGGTTTGAGTGACAGCATCCGCCATCTGTTGCGAGGCAATGTGCACCACTAAACGCCCAGTTTCCAACACATTGCGCGTGGTGTCTTTGACATCACCTGACGGTTTTTTACCGACAGAAAACATCAACAATGGCGGGTTACTTGCAACGGGTGTGAAATAGGAAAATGGCGCAAGATTATAATTGCCGTGTTCTGAGTCAGTGAGTACCCAGGCGATTGGGCGTGGAATCATCGTCTGCGTCATCAGATGATAGATCTGGGTCGGTGCAAGTGTGCTCAGCTCAATATTCATGACTCATCCTTTATCTCGAATCCTTTACTCGAGTGTATCGTGAAATCAGCGGCTTAGCATCCCTTATCCCGATTCACTGGCGACAATTATTGAGCTAATTAAAGATTAAACTGACAGGAAAAGTGACCGTTTTATCAAATTAGACGTATGCTTACTACTAGGGAGAAGTTTTACAACGGCACAAACTGTGCATTCTTTTTTGTCGTGACATCGTGTTCTCCCATTTGATAGTGCAAGGAGGTTGTATGTTTGCCAATCAAAAGTCGAAACAACAAAAACAGACCAAACCACAACAGAGAAAGAACAATAAAGTTCCACTCTCGTTAACCTAGTGAAGGATCAGACCTCGCCGACGCGCGAGGTCTAGCGTATCTACCCGCCGACTTACCACCGTTAGTTTGAGCTTTCTCAAGTTCCGCTTTGATTGCCTCTGCTATGCTCACTAGCCATACAACAATCGCATAGTTGTCATATCACTGAGATTGCAGTGACATGGCTAAGCTTCAATCAGGCTTGCGCTAATAAAGGACAGACCATTGAACTCATCAAAAGACATCTGCGTGATTACCGCGGGTTGCACGGGTTTGATAGGCAACGAGCTAATAAAACAGATGCTCGAACAGCAGCCTATTGCTCGAATTTATGCCTTAAGCCGCCGTCCTTTACCCTTCTTCCACTCCAAATTGAACGTCATCGAGCATCCACAGCTGCGCGTCCAACAATGGCAAGATGAAGATCCTCGCCCTGAATATGGTTTTATTTGTCTTGGCACGACGCTCAAGCAAGCCGGCTCAAAACAGGCCTTAGAAAGCGTCGATTACCAATTGGTTTGCGATGTCGCCCAAGAGATGAAACTGCTGGGGGTGACTAAACTTGCCGTCGTCTCAAGCTATGGTGCGTCGATACGTTCATTGTCGCATTACTTGAGATGTAAAGGCCGTATGGAACTCACCATTGAACGTATGGGGTTCGATCGTGTGGTGTTTGTTCAGCCCGGTCCTCTCAAAGGGCTAAGAGAGCAGCCGCGCAAAGATGAAATGATCGTACAGGCCATTGCGAGGATGTTGAAACCGATAATGTTTGGCCGCTTAGCGAACTTCCAACCTATAGACGCTTCTGACGTTGCTCAAGCGATGCAGTATGGTCTGTTTGCCCATTCAAACAAAAAACTTGAAATACTCGACAGTGTCAAGATGAGAAATGAGCTCAATCGATACCGATAGCTCAAGAGTTAGCCGACTCTTGTTCACGTATTCAGCAAGACACCGCATGCATAACTGATGGCTATATTTAATAGCCATTTATCATTTTGTTTAGTTACGTCAAACCTTTACCCTGCCAGCCGAATCTAATTTCGAATAAATACAATTAACTAATATTTAACACTATATAAATAAGGTTGGCTCATATGTCAGTGGCAGTTATCGCTTCACTTGCGATATTTCTTGGCATTCTGGTGTTTCTTTACACACAGCAGAATAAAGAGAACTCTTTATCACGTCTCGTTTTACTCGGTTTAGTTTTCGGCAGCTCATTTGGCTTGGCGCTTCAGCTGGTGTTGGGCGAAGGTCATCCAGCGATTAGCCAAACCTTAGACTGGGTGAATGTGGTTGGCCGTGGCTATGTCGGCTTATTAAAAATGGTGATCATGCCTTTAGTGCTGGTCTCAATGATTGCGGCTGTGGTTAAACTCGAAAAAGGTGGTGCACTGGGTAAGATCTCTGGACTGACCATTTCAGTATTATTGGCAACAACAGCCATTTCAGCTCTGATTGGTATTGTCATTACTCAAGCCTTTGGTCTCAGCGCAGAAGGTTTAACTGAAGGCGCACGTGAGACAGCACGCATGGCTGCACTTGAGAGCCGCGCTGACAAAGTCAGCGATCTTAGTATTCCACAGATGTTAGTCAGCTTTATTCCTACTAATCCATTTGCCGATCTCACAGGCGCTCGCTCAACATCGATTATTGCGGTCGTTATCTTTGGTGTGCTAACTGGCATTGCGGCGCGCAAAGTGATGGCCGAGAAGCAAGAGCTAGAGTCACCTATCCGCACCTTCGTTGACGCGGCGCAATCTATCGTTATGCGCTTAGTTAAGATGATCATGGCACTGACGCCTTATGGTATTGCCGCACTGATGGCGAAAGTGGTCGCGACCTCAAGTGCTGCTGATATTCTCAATCTTCTCGGCTTTATCATTGCGTCTTACGTTGCTATTGCGCTTATGTTTGTTGTGCACGGTATTTTAGTCTCTTTCGTTGGTGTAAGCCCAAAAGAGTATTTCCAGAAGATTTGGCCCGTGCTGACGTTTGCGTTCACCTCTCGCAGTTCAGCAGCGACTATTCCATTGAATGTCGAGGCACAAATCAATCAGCTGCGAGTACCACCGGCGATTGCTAATTTGTCGGCCTCATTTGGTGCCACCATAGGTCAAAATGGTTGTGCGGGTATCTATCCGGCGATGTTGGCCGTAATGGTTGCACCATCAGTTGGCATTGATCCTATGGATATCAACTTTATTGTTTCTTTGATTGCCATCATTGTTATCAGCTCATTTGGTATTGCGGGGGTTGGTGGTGGCGCGACGTTTGCCGCGCTGATCGTACTGCCTGCGATGGGCTTACCCGTCACCATTGCCGCGCTGCTTATTTCTATCGAGCCACTGATCGATATGGCGCGCACCGCACTTAATGTATCCGGTGCAATGACCGCTGGTACGATTACGAGTCGCTTGATGGGGCAAAAACTCAGCGACGAACAACTCGAAACACAGCAAGCTTAAATCACAAGCACATTGTTCAATGGCCGACTTACGTTGGCCATTTTTTTATCTAACTTCCGCCTAAACCGCGAACAGGTTTGCCTTGTCGAAACAGCAATGGTCTAATACCCAAGTGAATTACAACCGTTGGTAAAATGATAATGCAACAAGAGCAACAACCTACGTTCTTCTTTTTTGATTATGCATACAAATAAGTTAAGCATTGATAATAATTAACGTTAAATTTTAGTAATAAAGAAAAGTTAGACACACTAGTCCTTCTAAACTTCGCCATATTTCTCCATTGATTTTCTAGACTTCTCATCACACTCAAATATACTGCATATAAACACAGTTGTTATTTTAGCCCTATAAGTCATGTACCAAACCATTCAAGCTCGCTCTAACTACACAATTGATAAGATCGGTCCTGATAGCCCTATCGGTATTAGACCTAGCTGTGATGGTAAGGTGGACATTCCACTTAAGGACGGTCACTTTTTTTAAAGCGCCGTTCGGTGGCTTTTAGATGCTGCAAAGGTTATTGGCCTTCGCAGGGTGAAGGTAATGTATATTCGCGCTCTTTGTGTTGACCTGCTTGCGGAAGATGTTAGGTACATCATTCCAAATGACCACTATGTGGTTGGTACTGACCTAGAACACATCACCAATGATCTTCACCTATTCAGCCCTAGCTTTCATTGTTGAGTAAGAGAAACAACCTGAGCAATCCGTTTATGATGTAACTCGCTACCCAGGGTCGTCTAATAAGATCATGTGTCATCAAGAGGTATTAGATTTCTTCGACAAGAAACGCACCACTATTATTGCATGGCGAAAAAGCCGTAACTTTCCGGAGCCAATTAGCAAGTCACCACTACGTTGGATTCGTGCAGCGGTGATGGAATGGGTAGAACATGAAGGTGGGTTTAAAGTGGGCTAATGCCCACACCTTATTGAACTTTAACCTGCTCTTCGATAGCCAAATCAGAAACTTCCCAGTTATACTGGTCCATCAGACGGCTCATTTCATTATAAACTGGCTTTTCTTTGTCTATATCCCTGATTGTTAGCAGTATAGTGAACGGAACTTGAACGTCTTCTGCCTCATATCCATCTCTATCCAGAATTTTTACCCTTAATTTCCAGTCTTCAACATCTACCCCTTTGGTGAATCGTTTGTGGTAAACCTTAGTCGGAGACCACTTATCACCATTTTTTACCAGCTCACTCTCAAAATTGCTGCTGTCCTGCTGTCTAGGTATTTTAGAGTCAAATTTCCCTTTTTTTATTTCACCTAAGCCGAGAGTTACATCTACCTGACAATATTCAAACGCGCTCTTAGAGTCGAGCTCTGGTTGGTAAACGAGTGTAATAAAAAACTCCGCTCTTACCTTGCCTTCGTCAGTTCTTAAGCAATCAGGTATAGGGAATGGCAACTTTTGAACTTCAAAGCTCTTTTGTGCATGGCCTTCAAAAACTATTGTGGCTTCGTAACCATTAACTTCAAGAATGGAATCGGCATCTGTAGGAAGCCCCCACCCCATGTACGGCCGAGATTCCTTAGTGACCTTATGTCCAAAGTTTATATTTGCATCGTGAATCAATAATGACTTTACAAGGTTGGGACTCGCCGAGTTTCCCAACTTGTGAAACAAGTTCGCAGCAATTGTCGATACTAATGGCGTAGCGAAGCTAGTACCTATATCGTGGCGTTTAAAGCCATTTGGGCAAATAGAGTTAATGCCTAACGGTATGCTATTATTGGCGAACACCATTACATTTCCACCGAAGTGCATCAGTTCAGGCTTTTGAACAAAGTTAGATACAGGACCTTTTCGAGAGAATGGGGATGGATCCTCATTTTTAACGTGACCATCAACTTGCGCAAGAGAGCCTACTGTAATTGCTCTAACTGAGTCTCCAGGGCTAGAAACTCCATCGTTATGCTCTCTTTCTGGCGGCCAGTTCCTCAACGACTCGTTATAGTTCCCTGCCGCTATGACACACAAACAATCAAACTTGTCTTGAAACTCGTCTAACATAAGTGCCATCGCAGAAATTTCTTGCATCGAAGTTGGTTCAGATGCTCCTAGAGATAAGTTCCAAACTTTGATTTCTGGTCGTTTACTCGCGACTTCATACATAGCATGAACAATATCAAAAACGTCTCCAACGCCGTTTCCCAATACTTCGACACTTACAACTTTAGATTGGCACGTGGGGAATCTGTCGTCTGGGTTGAAGTAAGTAGGATTGGAAATAAGTCCACTAACAAACGTTCCATGAGAGCTATCTCGATATGGCTCTGGAACATAGTTATGTCTGTCGACAACCCAACTATTTAGAGGTGAGCAGTTCTGGCTAACCCCACTATCCACTACTCCAACAATGGGATAAGAGGTATCAGGTAAAGGATCATTATTTAAAACGTGTTCACTTTCCACCGAGTCTTCTGACATTGGTTGAACTGTAATACTTTGCGCTTTTACAGCACTCTGCACTGTACTAAACTCAGAAAGTTTAGCCACAAATCCGTCATCATAATCTTGAACTTTGTACAGACAAACATTTTGAGATGGATGTTTTACCCAAAAATTAGCGTAAGCACTTAGCAAATCCTCAAACTTTACATCTATCGCCTTATTCAAAGAATCATCTTGATATCTGAATAAGCGTACTATTAGAGGCTCCCTAGTATCCGCCACTTTACCTATATCAGGATGATAAACTTCGATGTCTTTTATCGTAGAAAGAGCCTTTACACCTGACTTAGTTTTTACTGTTTCCACTTTTTTCTTTAATTCGGATAACCCGCCCTTGGTAACTTGAATCAAGTATCGACCAAAGCCTTCATCACCAAAAAAAGGACAAGTTTGTTCATTAAATAGTGAAGTAGGACGGTGGCTCTTAGCCGTTGCATTGCTTTCCAATGCAACAACTGCAGTACATACACCTATATTGTTACTTCTAATTGATTGAGTTAATGAATCTTCAACTACATCCAATGATTGCAATAGTTCATTTCTAAAGTCATTAGTAACCTCTTTTAAAGGTGTTTGTTTCCCTCCACCGTTAACCGCAGGCTGATAGTAATCAGACATTGAAAACTGAACATGTTTTATTGGATGCTTTTCGATACTCATTATTTATGATCCTTTATAAGCCTACTAACGTAACTGGGTGTCACGTTCCATAATAGACCCAATAGTTTTCCCGTATACAGTTCAGTATTCAATTGTTTGAGCTTGAACATATTTGCACTGCGATCTGTATCGCATTCAAAATCAAGCCAATGATACTTCGAAGAAAGAATCGACTTCATTAAGTCATAGGAAGAATAATCTACTCCGTCGACAATCATCGACCTCAAGTACTCAAATGTAGCAATTTCTATTTCCGCCCCTGTCATTCCTTCCGAAATTGAAGCGAGGGTATCGAGATCTACTTTAGAAGTCGTAAACCTAAGTAAGAGAGATTCAAAAATCTTGCTTCTTTCTTGCGCTAGTGGGGGTAAAAGCTCCATTTTGTAATGGAAACGACGCCCAATAGCAGGATCAAGCAAATGCGCATGGTTTGTAGCTGCGATAACGATGGTGTCTTTTAACGTATCAATGTTTTGCAGCAGGCTGACTACAACGCGTTTTAACTCACCAATTTCATTTTTGTCATCACGAGCTTTCGCTATAGAGTCAAATTCATCTAAAAAGAGAACACAAGGTTCACTCTTTGCGTACTCCATTAACGAACGAATGTTTTTCGATGTAGAACCAAGATATGAGGATATAAGGGCGTCAGCTCTCGCAGTGACTAACGGCAAACCAACCCTTGCAGCTATATTTGCTGCAAGCTTGCTTTTACCTGTTCCCGGAGGCCCAAATAGAAGTAATGTGGGATTAATCGGAATGTTTAACGCGTTGAGCTCATCTTTTTTCCCGAGATACGAAACGAACGCATTTACCTTTTTGCCTAAATTGTCAGGTAAAAAAACAATCGATTCTTCAATTTGAGGATGAGTTCTATCAGCCAGTTCAAATCTATTATCTTTTTCAACTGGAACTGGACGAGCAAAACTAACTGACTTCTGCCCGACAATGGCGGAGCTTGCTCTTCGTTGAGAAAGCTGTTCAGTTAGCCCTTTTGCAGCTAAAACTTCCCCATCACTAGTTAACTTCTCTATTAGCTGCTGTGTATACGCTGATACAACTTGTTCGTCTTTAACAAGGGCTCCCCGAACCAAGTTTGATATCTCTGTAAAATACTTCATCACGTCGCTCACCTATACATTAATGTACCAATTCTCGCACACAATGAACTAAAACAACCACAATATTTACAAATCAAATCGACAAAAAAACACAACCGCTTATTTTGTGAACTAGAAGTACATTAATAAATGTAACGTATAGAGATACCTACAATTTCTAGAGGTTATTATAACTCACAGGCTTTTGGTCGAGCGCTGACCTAAAACTCAGCAAAGTCCTCGTACGACTGCAAGCAACTTGTTATAACTCTTTTTTGTACTTGAACGAACAACGCATCCGCGAATTTCTAATAGGCTTCTTTATGATCTGTAAGCCAATCGAATTTCTTGTAAATTGCCATTACTCCTACTAATTAATGCCCTAGCATTTTCTCTGTAACATGTAGCATTACCCCAAGCGCAGAACATGTCGCTAAGATACTACGCCGAAAGTCATGCGTCCTACAATGAGGTATGCTTAATGATCTCCTGAACCTTCTTATATAGTGATTGGCCGCTGATATAGTTATCGGCTTGTGTAACGAAGCTCCTGGAAACAAGTAATAATCAAAAGTGTTCATTAACCGCTCTAGCATCGGCTTGATATGTTTGGGGATTGGACGTCATATGGTGTTACCCATTTTGCTGAGTTCTCTGGTGGTACCGTCCAAATGTCATTGACCATATCAAAGTGCTCTCGCCTTGCTAAGCGTAGCTCTGATAATCACTTACCCCATAACATAGTTATTAAGTGTAATAAATTCTTCGTAGATGTTTCCGACTTTTCTGCGTTCAATTGCGATCCAAACTTTTGCTAGCTCTGGTAGTGATAACGCGCGGTAATTTTCTCTACATCCACCTCAGGGAAAGCATCGTAGAAGTAATTGTTGGTGACAGAACGGTAAAGGACTTGTGCCCCTTCTTTTTGGTTTGAGACTTTATTCTCAAACCAGTCATCGAGGCAGTCTTTTAGGGTAACGAAGTCAGTTTCACCAGTGAGGGCTATCTCCAGGTTTCTGCCTTCTTCTTTAAGCTCTAGCATCCTTTTATGGATTTGCCTTGCATTCTTAAGGGGGGTTATCGGATACTTGTCGATACGAATACGTTTGTTTTTACCATTAAACCTGCAGCGGTATTGAAAGGTGATGTTTGCTTTCGGGGAAATCTTTGCGATTAGCCCTTCTCCATCATTTAGTCTGCTGGGCCGCTATATTCTTTTTGCTTAGCAATCGCTTTTAGCTGCTTATCTGTAATGCCCAATTTGTCTACCTTTAGATTTGGACGCAGCGCTTACAGAATTTGGACGCAAGTGCAAATGTAAAACGTGCAAAAACAATAAAATTCAATTTAAAAGATAGCACACTAAATATAGCTAATCGACTGATAATAAAGGCTTAATTTGAATAATCACGAACAAAGCAACAAAACTATGAAAACTAACGAACAACCTACGTTCTTCTTTTTTGATTACGAAACGTGGGGAACAAGCCCTGCCAAAGATCGTCCTTGTCAATTTGCTGGCGTGCGCACCGATATGGACTT
Organism: Vibrio sp. NH-UV-68; assembly: GCF_042940635.1. NCBI lineage: Bacteria > Pseudomonadati > Pseudomonadota > Gammaproteobacteria > Vibrionales > Vibrionaceae > Vibrio > Vibrio sp. NH-UV-68. The sequence goes on along the minus strand of NZ_CP134975.1, from coordinate 1,295,615 downwards.
TAATATCATTGGCGAGCCTCTTGTTATCTATTGCCAGCCACCTGCAGACTACTTACCATCCCCAGAAGCGGCTCTGATTACCGGCATTACACCACAAACGGCAGAGACCCAAGGCCTTATCGAGCCAGAATTTATCGGCAAAATCCATGAACAACTTGCCACGCCTAACACCATTAGCCTTGGTTACAATAGTATTCGTTTTGATGATGAAGTAACACGCTATACCTGCTATCGCAATTTTATCGACCCATACGCATGGAGTTGGAAAAATGGCAATTCACGCTGGGATTTACTTGATGTGATGCGTGCTTGTTACGCACTGCGGCCTGAAGGCATTAATTGGCCAGAAAACGACGAAGGATTTATTAGCTTCAAGCTTGAGCATCTCTCGGTTGCCAACGGCATTGAACACGCCAACGCTCACGACGCGATGGCCGATGTGATCGCCACGATTGAAATGGCTAAAAAAGTGAAAGCCGCACAGCCTAAACTGTTCGACTATTTCTTGAGCATGCGTCACAAGCGTAAACTCAACGAGCTTATCGATATCGTTAATATGACCCCATTAATGCACGTATCAGGCATGCTGGGGAAAGAGTGTCGTTACACCAGTTGGATTGTCCCCGTTGCTTGGCATCCAACCAACCAAAACGCCGTCATTTGTGTTGACCTAGCCAAAGATCCGCAAGCCTTGCTCGATCTAGACGTCGAATCGCTCAATCAACGCTTATATACCAAGCGCTCTGAACTCGGTCCCGATGAATTGCCGGTCCCTGTCAAGCTAGTGCATTTAAATAAATGCCCGATTTTAGCACCCGCCAAAACATTAACCGCTGAAAATGCCGCAGCGATTGGCATTGATCGAGCAAAATGTTTAGAGAATCTCGCTCGTTTACGTCAACATCCAGAAATTCGTGAAAAACTCATCGGTGTTTACACGATTGAGCGTGAATACGAGAAAAGTACTGATGTCGATACTCAACTTTATGACGGTTTCTTCTCTCCGGCTGATAAAGCGGCAATGGATATTATTCGTGAAACCGATCCTAATCATTTAGCGGCTTTGGATATCAGCTTTAACGATCCTCGCATTAAACCCCTGTTGTTTCGCTATCGTGCTCGCCACTACCCTTGGACATTGGATGAAGCAGAGCAACAACGCTGGGCGAACCACTGCCGTGACTACTTCGAAAGCCGTATTGAACAGTACATGCTGAATTTAGAAAACTTAGTTCACGAACATGAGAGTGACGCAAGTAAGATGGCTATTTTAAAATCCATCTACCAATATGTAGAAAAACGAGTATCCTAGATATTTCTTAGTACTAAGTCCTGCACCCTACTGCAAATCCTGACGACCGCAACGAAATCAATTATTAGGCGTTAGGTAATTGATAAATAAAAGCTTTGGCGCTAAATGTCAAAGCTTGTACCTGTTTAAATAACCGCTTATTTAACTAGGTAATAGACGTTGGACGATAATTTACTATGACCAAAACCGTGCTTCAGTACGCTGTTTCTATGGCGCTGATATTTTTATGCCTTGTTGCTGGCATCAATATTCAACACTTACTCGACACCGCTATCCCCGGCAGTATTATCGGTATGCTGATCTTATTTGGTCTGATGGCCAGTGGCTTAGTGCGACCTGACTGGGTAAGACCTAGCGCGACGCTATTTATTCGATATATGGTGCTGCTTTTTGTTCCTATCAGCGTAGGTTTGATGGAGCACTCTGATATGTTGTTAGCCAACGCTTGGCCAATTTTAGCCAGTGCCGTTGGTGGTACTTTGATTGTCTTGGTACTGTTGGGCTTAATGCTCGACCGGATATTGAAAGGAGGGCAGCAATAATGTGGCTACTTATTACTATTGTTGTCTTTTTTGCTTCACGTTGGTTATGCAAGCAATTCAAAAGCCCCTTCATGAATCCACTGTTGATTAGCCTTGGAGTCTTGATCCCAATACTGACCTATTTCAAGGTACCTTTTGAGACCTACTACTCGGACAACACTTGGATTAACTATCTACTGCAACCCGCTGTCGTGGCACTTGCTTTTCCCCTTTATGAACAACTCCCACAGATCCGTGCGAACTGGCGTATTATCATGTTGGCGTGTGGTGTTGGTAGTGTCATGTCGATGCTAAGCGCCAGTATGATTGCGGTCTATATGCAGGCTGATTTAAGCTTGATTGCCAGTTTACTCGGAAAATCGGTCACGACACCGATTGCAATGGAAGTCTCTAGCCACTTAGGTGGAGAACCTGCGATTGCGGCAATATTGGTGCTGATCGTCGGTCTATTTGGCGCGATCATGGCCTACCCAATCTACAACGTCTTAAATATTACTCACCCGATTGCCAAGGGATTAACCATGGGCACGGTCTCTCATGCTCTGGGAACCGCAACGTGCGCAGAGAAAGATCCTCAAGATGCCGCGTTCAGTTCTTTGGCGCTGGTGGTATGTGGTGTGATTACCTCAATACTTGCTCCATCTTTCTTCTCTTTAGCACTTTGGATTTCAGCTTAAGTCCGTTTGAGCCACCCTGCGTGGCTCGTTACGCTCAGTGATGTACTTTTGTAATCGTTATCATGTGTGAGCTCACTCTAATTATGTAACAAACATGCAAATTGCATTCATTGTTGTGATCTATATCTCTGCTTTAATCTTCTCGTTACATAAAATGAAATACCAGTATCGGAGTTTAAATCTAATTAAAGGTATAGACTCTAGATATCCATTATGCAGATTAAAGGATTCACTATGAGAAGCCGCATTGAACAGGCGCTATCTGAAGTGCCAAAAAACGTCGCTGATTTTCTATCACCCATTATTCTTGCTGACGATTTTGACGCGACCTTATCTTCAGAGCAATTTGAGCAACTACTCACAATATCTGGCTTAGAAGACGTTGATCTTCGTGTTGCATTATTGCCATTTGCGGCGGCTTATTCTTATGCCCCACTATCAAACTTTTATGTTGGCGCCATTGTTCGTGGCCTATCCGGCAAACTCTATTTTGGTGCCAATGTTGAATTTTTGGGCGTGCAGTTGGGTCAAACCGTGCATGCGGAACAATCAGCTATCAGCCACGCTTGGATGAAAGGCGAACAGGGTGTTAAAGACATCACGATTAACTTTAGCCCTTGTGGCCACTGCCGCCAGTTCATGAACGAGCTATCGACCGCCGATCAGCTTGAAATACAACTGCCACAACGCGATGGTAAAAAGCTGCAAGCGTATTTACCTGAGTCATTTGGTCCGGCAGATCTCGGTATCAAATCCGCTCTGATGGCGCAGGTTGATCATGGTAAACACAGTGACGATCAAGACGAGCTTATTCAGTTAGCGCTTGCTGCACTTAACCGTAGTCATGCGCCTTATACCCATAACTTAAGTGGCGTAGCGTTAAGAATGCGCGATGGCAAAGTATATCAAGGCGCATACGCTGAAAACGCCGCGTTCAACCCAAGTTTACCTCCGCTACAAGTGGCCTTAATTCAACTTTTGCTCGATCGTCAAACCCTTGAGGATATCGAGTCAGCGGCACTAGTAGAAGTTGCCGAAGGTACCATCAGTCACTTGGCAACCACCCAATCAACATTGGAAGCCCTTAATCCCGATATTCCAATGTCATACCTAGAAATTTAAACGATCAGTTTTAACATCGAAGGCGCTCAAACGAGCGCCTTTGTCATATCATAAACATCATTCGTTTGTAGCCAAAAAAACCAATTACAGCAAAAAGCAAACGTTTGCTTTTTGGTTGATATTCAGTATCATTCTCTTCAGTTTCTATTCCTTTAAGATGATAGGGTTAAAAATGTTTGGTACAGCAACAGCAAGTCAAGCTACACGTGTTTTACTATTGGGCTCGGGTGAATTGGGTAAAGAGGTCGCGATTGAGTGTCAACGTCTTGGCCTTGAAGTAATTGCTTGTGATCGTTATGAAAACGCCCCCGCTATGCAAGTTGCTCACCGTAGCTACACTCTTGATATGCTTGATGGTGACGCTCTGCAAGCCATCATTGATAAAGAGCAACCAGACTATGTCGTGCCTGAAATCGAAGCCATCGCCACTGATAAACTGGTTGAGCTGGAGGCGAAAGGTGTCAACATCGTCCCAACTGCAAAAGCGACCAAACTGACGATGAACCGTGAAGGCATTCGTCGCCTTGCGGCTGAAGAGCTCGGCCTTAATACATCGGCGTATCGCTTTGCTGACAACTACCCAGAGTTTCGCGCCGCTGTCGAAACCGTAGGTATGCCTTGTGTGTGTAAACCCGTGATGAGTTCGTCAGGCAAAGGGCAAAGCGTAATCAAATGCACCGACGACATTGATAAAGCATGGAATTATGCCCAACAAGGTGGCCGTACTGGTGCCGGACGCGTTATTGTTGAAGGCTTTATTGATTTTGACTACGAAATTACCCTACTGACTGTACGTGCCGTTGATGGCGTTCATTACTGTGCGCCGATTGGCCATCGTCAAGAAGATGGCGACTATCGTGAATCTTGGCAGCCACAAGTGATGTCAGATATCGCGCTCAGAGCCGCTCAAGATGCCGCAGGTAAAGTGGTTAATGCTTTGGGTGGATACGGAATTTTTGGCGTTGAGCTGTTTGTCAAAGGTGACAGCGTGATCTTTAATGAGGTCTCTCCGCGCCCACACGATACTGGCTTGGTTACTTTACTTTCTCAAGACAGTTCAGAGTTTGCGCTTCATGTTCGCGCGTTTACTGGTCTACCGATTTCGGCCATTACTCAGTATGGACCATCTGCATCAGCGGTTATTCTTGGCCAAGGTACTTCAAACAACATACAATTTGATGGCCTCGATAAAGCCCTAGCGGCGCCACAAACCCAGTTGCGTTTATTTGCCAAACCTGACATTGATGGTCGCCGCCGTTTAGGTGTCGCAATCACTCGCCGAGACACTGTAGAACAAGCCGTTGAAGATGCTGTCACTAGCGCCGCTCAGATTAAAATCATCTATTAATTGACCCAAAGACACGAAAAAGGCTTGGTTCGAGACCAAGCCTTTTTCTATCTATTCCACTTTGACCAACGACGACTAGTTACTTTCTAACAAATAGACTTCTTCAGCAAATCGAGACAGACCTTTGTTGGCAATTTTAGGGTGAGTTTCATTCGCCTCATCACGATAAAGCTTGGTTATTTTAAATTCAGGATACAATGCGTGAATTTCTTGCTCTGCCACTGAGAACGGTGGCCCTGCCATTTCGTGTTGCGGATAATCTAAACTAACCAGCAAAATACGCCCACCAGGATTCAGTAATGACTTGATTCTATTGGCATAATCAACTCGCATCTCGGGTGGCAGCGCCACCAACGATGCTCGATCATAAACAATATCGACTGGTTTTATTGGCGCGGTAAACAGGTCTCCGGTGTAAATCGATAGTTCATCGAATTGAAACAGCTCGTGCTGACCATTAATCGGCATCACCATCGGAGTATAAAAATGCTCTGCAAAAAAAGCTCGAACGGCAATATTACTCAGCTCGACACCTTGAACGTCGCCATGCTTGGCGGCAAGCCAAACTAAATCTTCCGATTTACCACATAAAGGGACAAAGACTTTATCCTGATAGTCCGGTTTTGTATTTGGCCAATACTCTACCAATAAGGGATTGACATCGTCTAAATGAAAACCAAGTTGGTTCGCTGCCCACTTGTTGTGCCAAAATTCTGGGTCTCTCATCATTTTTCTCGGTTACTGGCTTTTAATCATACCTAGCCTAGCGGAATCTCATGCGTCTGGGTATCCCCGATTGCTTTTCTGTTATTCAGATTACGTTCATATAAATACGATATATTCAGTAACACATTGCTGTTGAACCTAAATCTTGGCCGTAACTCTAACTGAATGATAACAAAATGAGATAAGGCTCAAAGTTTTTAATCAAGGTTCAAAGTGAGGATTGGTAAAGCGAAATAAAAGCCCCATTTATTAATCAGCGATAAGTAGCGCAAGCGGTAGACCTTTGTTTGGCCCCTTTTAGCCCAGCCTACATATCTAAGGAGAGTGCATGAGTCTATTCTTGCGTACCACGGCGTTAATGCTTTTGATGCTCAGCCGAGCCCCTGCATTTGCCGCTATTCCGACGGCTCCCGATGAGCAACAAAATCATCCGACTAACCAAAACCAAGTCTGCTCACAAGCGTTCAAACATAATTTGAGCGGCCTGTATGGCATCCAGTCTATGCCTACCTTGCCTCTTCAGCCTTATAGTGATTTTGACATCCTTTATAGCAAAGCCCACCAGGCTCAAGCCGAACTAGAAACCTTGTGTAAAAGTACTGCTCTCTTGACAGATACCACCGCCTATTTTGCTGGCATCAAAGCTTCTCAGCGCGCCAAAGACAAGATTGCCCATGAATTGAACGGTCAAGTGGAACGCATCACTGACCTTGCTCGTGCCACGATTGTCGCTGATGATATCGAAAGTCTGATGTCTGTTTACGAAGTATTAAACCGCGAAACCACGGTCGTTAAAGCGAAAAACCGTTTTAAAAAACCCGCAACCTCTGGCTATCGCGATTTAAATCTCCTAGTCAAATTACCTAAAACTGGTTTAATTGCAGAAATACAACTCCACCTCAAAGCTATTGCTGATGTTAAAAGCGGCCCTGAACACGACATTTATGAGAACGTACAAAAAATTGAGCGCCAAGCCGCACGTGAAAACCGTGAATTGAATGACTTTGAAGTTGCACAAATTCGCTCAATGCGCCGTGAATCTGAAGCCCTGTACCAAAATGCTTGGCAGCCTTATATCACAACGCATCTCTCTGCCGCATAACGATTTTCTGTGCATACCTAAGCCTAGGTAGCTGGTTTTAGTGAGCGGTCATTAATCTTTCAAACTATATTTATATCAAAAGGATAATCAAATAGTTTGGAGGATATAATGACCATCGACTGGCGCACAGCGATCTGCCTACTGGCTATCTTGCTGACCTATCAAACGAATGCCAATACCAATGACGGCTATGGACCATTACAAAGCTATACTCAATCCCCTTTTCATACCAATAGCCTTTCTCCACAGTTGCGCTCTGGTTTTTCGATGCCTGTTGACCACAGTGAAGTTTACGCATCAGGTATCGTATCGAGTATCTGGGCAGTCACGGATCAATATGAACTCGATTATTATCAAAATCAGCTCGCGATTGGAGGCAAATGGCAGTGGAACGAGCGCTGGCAGGTAGACCTTAATTACCGTTGGAATTACGCGGGCAATAACCATCTCGATCGATTAACAATTGCTTTTCATGATTGGGTTGGACTTGAACAAAACGGGCGGACAGAAGTTAACAATGATCGCTTCGTGATCAATATGCCCGAGTACGGAATTGAATTAGAAGGCTTTCGCAGCGAAACCCTAAGCCATGTCTTGACGGGTTACCTGCAATATCAAATTATGACTCATAGCAATCATGGGCTCTCGATAGGGGCTTCGCTTTACTACAATGACACAAATCACGGTATTTTCAGCTCATCGGACTTTGAACAAGCGTTGCAGATTAATTATGGTTATCAGCGCGAAAAACATGGCTTCGATACCAGTGTTGCCATCACTTTTCGCAACACACCAACGGTTTTTAAACAGATACCATATCGCAACAGCAACTGGTCTTTAGGCGCAAGTTACCGCTATCAATGGTTACCTAATCACGCCTTGATTGGCCAGTTTGCCGTTCATCAGGGAATCACCACTGACGAGAGTGAATTCTCTAAGCCATCAACCGAGTTCACTTTTGGCTATCGCTATCGATTAAAAAATTCAGCGGTTGAGATAACCGCGGTCGAAAACATGTTTAACGCCGACAATAGTACTGATATCGCATTCGGCGTCACATTTCGTTATCGTTTTGGTGCTGGTGAGTCTTAAATAAGCAAGGTTTAACCTCATTATCCTCAGCATCACGGTGAAGCGAAAACAACAGCGACTGATCGCCGTAGATACTTAACCAAAGGCTAACTTCTGCTAGGCAATGTATTAAACGTAAAAGGTTGTGACGTAGTCTCACGATTAAATCAGATTGCTTGCATTATCACAGTAAATGTATAACCATTTGTATAGTCAATTCAATACACGATAAGAATATGAGCCAGTCGCCCCTATATCTGCAGATCAAACGCTATATTGCCGACCAAATCGACAGTGGCCTTTGGCCCGTCGGCCATCGAATTACCACCGAAATCGAGCTGACTAAACAGTTTAATGTCAGTCGTATGACCGTCAATAAGGCAATCCGCGATCTGGTAACAGAAGGACGGCTATTACGTAGGCCAAGATTGGGGACGTTTGTCTGTGCCCCAGATGATAAAGCAGAGTCACCGCTGCTCGATATTCGTAATATCGCTAAAGAAGTCGAACAACGCGGAAAGACTTACAGCAGTAAAGTCATCAAGCAAATTGCACTCACTGCCGATGATGCGGTGGCAATGAAGCTTGGCGTCATGCTTGGAAGCCATGTTTTTTATAGTGAGATAATACACTTTGAAGACAAACTTCCTATCCAGCTGGAAATGCGCTGGGTCAATGCCCATTACGCTCCAAATTATTTGGAGCAAGACTTCTCTCAAATGACACCCAATCAATATCTATCCGAGAACTGCCCATTAAGTGCAATTGAGCACACTGTCGAAGCAATAGTCGCTGGCGATGCTGTGCGCGCCGCTCTTAGGTTAGCCGTTAGTGAGCCGTGCCTATTACTCAATCGCCGCACATGGAGTGACGATAAACTCGTTAGTACTGCACTGCTTTATCATCCTGGTACACGTTACAAGTTAAGCTCTAAAGTACTGCTAAGTTGATACCCAGCAGAATAAACTAAAGTTAAAAAAGCGGTTCCACCACAGATAGTACTCACTGATCACATTTTTGCAACATCACACTTGTACAAATTCTATCTCTGAAAGCATAATTGTATATACATTTAATTATGAGTAACAGTGATGAGTTCTATCAATGACCTAGTATTAACCAACGCATCTATGGTCACTATGGCGCCAGGTGCAAATGGTTACACGGTATCAGCACCGTGCAATATTGGCATTAAGCAAGGTCGTATTGATACTCTTAGCCAGGCTCCCATCAAGGCGCATTCCAGTTTTAACTGCCAAGGCAAATTGGTGACCCCCGGTTTTATTGATAGTCACACGCATCTGATTTTTGCTGGCAGCCGTGCCGACGAATTTGAGCAACGTCTCAACGGTGTCCCTTACCAACAAATTGCCCAACAAGGTGGCGGCATTCTTTCAACCGTCAGAGCCACTCGTGATGCCAGCGAAGCGCAATTAACCGAGCTTGCTCTACCTCGTCTTGATGGGCTAATCCGCACAGGCGTTACCTCCGTTGAAGTTAAATCGGGATATGGCCTAACCCTTGATGATGAAATAAAGATGTTGCGCGCCGCCAAAGCGCTTGAAGCCCATCGAAAAATTCGCGTCACTACGACACTATTAGCCGCACATGCTTTACCCCCTGAGTTTACAGGTCGCGGCGATGCTTACATTGACTACGTCTGTCAGACGATCATTCCATTGGTTGCCGAGGAAAAGCTCGCGACCAGTGTTGATGTTTTTTGTGAGTCGATCGGGTTTAACCTTAAGCAAACCGAAAAGGTGTTCCAAGCGGCGATAGAACATGGTTTAAAAGTCAAAGGTCACACCGAACAACTGTCAAACTTAGGTGGCAGCGCATTAACGGCGCAATACTCGGGGTTATCAGTTGATCACATCGAATATCTTGATCAAGCAGGCGTCGAAGCATTAGCAAACTCGAGTACCGTGGCTACATTGCTTCCGGGTGCATTTTACTTCCTCAAAGAGAAGCAACAACCACCGATAGAACTGCTGCGCCAGTACCAAGTACCTATGGCGATCGCAACCGATTTGAATCCAGGCACTTCGCCGTTTGCCGATTTAACCATGATGATGAATATGGGGTGTACTCTGTTCGGTCTGACCCCAGAAGAGGCACTTCGCGGTGTTACCTGTCATGCTGCTCAGGCTTTAGGTTATGGTAACTCTCGTGGTCAAATTCAGCCTAAATTTGATGCTGATTTGGCGATTTGGGAAGTCTCACATCCGGCTGAATTCAGCTATTTCCAAGGTGCGCCACGGTTATCGGCGCGCCTAGTTGCAGGAGAGTTAGATTATGTCTAAGCCAGTCAAGACTCACCAAGATTTCCATTGGCAAGGGCGCCACGACGCTGAAGATGGTGCCCATGGCAAGCGCGTGCATCATGTAGTCAAGAAAATGCAAGTGGAGCAGATTCCATCACACAGCAACGCTGTAAGCTTACTTGGTTTTTGCAGTGATGCTGGCGTCGCACGCAATAAAGGTCGTATTGGGGCCAAGCACGCACCTGACTTAATCCGCCGCGCTCTGGCCAATATGGCTTGGCATCAACCACACTCACTGAACGATCTGGGTAATGTTATTTGTGACGATGATTTGCTCGAACAAAGTCAAACAGAGTGTGCTGAGGTTATTGCCCTTGCGCTAAAATCGACGCCTGTGATTACGCTTGGTGGCGGGCATGAAGTGGCTTGGGCATCGTTCTTAGGCTTAGCCAAATACTTTGAGTCACTCAATGTCGCCAAGCCACCTAAAATCGGCATCATCAATTTTGATGCGCATTTTGATTTACGCGCATTTGAAAGCCAACAAGCCGAAGTGAAACCCAGCTCTGGTACACCGTTCAATCAAATTCAACACTACTGTGCACAGCGCCAATGGCCTTTCCATTACGCCTGTCTAGGGGTAAGCCGAGCGAGTAATACTGAAGCCCTTTTCACTCGAGCCGACGAACTGGGCGTTTGGTATATCGAAGACAAAGATCTTGCTCATCACAACCATATTTATCATTTGACTCAATTGCAGCACTTTCTCGATAACTGTGACTACCTCTATCTCACCATCGACCTCGATGTGTTCCCAGCAGCCACAGCGCCGGGCGTCAGTGCTCCAGCCGCGCGAGGGGTCAGCATCGATATGATCACACCGTTTATGGAGCGAATTTTACATTACAAACACAAATTAGTGATCGCCGACATCGCCGAATACAACCCTACTTACGATGTCGACAGTCAAACCGCCCGCCTTGCTGCAAGGTTGTGTTGGGATATCGCCAACGCTTTTTCAGAACAATAACACCTAGGCCAGAAACAACGAGGAACAAGAGTAACCTCTACCCCTCGTTTAGCCTAGATACCGTCAATCACAAGGAGTATTACCATGACACAGCGCCAAGTTGAAGAGATGCGCCTCGATACAAGTCGAACCATTCGTGCCCCTCACGGCACAGCATTGAGAGCGAAATCTTGGCTGACAGAAGCCCCTCTGCGAATGCTGATGAACAATCTAGACCCAGATGTGGCTGAACATCCGCATGCACTGGTTGTCTATGGTGGTATCGGCCGCGCTGCGCGTAACTGGGAATGTTACGACAAAATTGTTGAGGTACTTGAACGTCTTGAAGATGACCAAACCCTAGTGGTGCAATCAGGTAAACCTGTGGGCGTCTTCCCAACGCATAAAAACGCTCCTCGTGTACTGATCGCTAACTCTAACCTTGTGCCACACTGGGCAAACTGGGAGCACTTTAATGAGCTCGATAAGCAAGGTCTGATGATGTATGGCCAAATGACTGCGGGTAGTTGGATTTACATCGGCTCACAAGGCATTGTGCAAGGTACCTATGAAACCTTCGTTTCCGTTGCCAAGAAGCATTTTGATGGCAATGCCAACGGTCGTTGGGTGCTTACTGGCGGACTTGGTGGTATGGGTGGCGCGCAACCACTCGCAGCAACAATGGCGGGTTTTTCGATGATCGCTGTTGAGTGTGACGAGTCACGTATCGATTACCGTCTCAGAACTGGTTACGTCGATAAAAAAGCCACCAGCCTCGATGAAGCGCTATCAATGGTTTACGAATCAGACACTCCAATATCGGTTGGTTTGCTTGGCAATGCTGGTGATGTGTTCCCAGAACTGGTTGAACGAAATATCACGCCAGATGTAGTGACAGACCAAACCTCAGCGCACGATCCACTCAATGGTTACCTACCAATTGGCTGGTCAATGCAACATGCGGCGCAATTACGCTTAACAGACGAAGCGGCGGTAGTTAATGCGGCCAAAGAGTCAATGGCGATTCAGGTTCGCGCCATGTTAGAGCTACAAGCTCGCGGCGCGGCAACACTGGATTACGGCAATAATATTCGTCAAATGGCTCTAGAAAAGGGCGTGGAAAATGCTTTCGACTTCCCAGGCTTTGTTCCCGCTTATATCCGCCCACTATTTTGTGAAGGCATTGGGCCGTTTCGCTGGGCAGCACTGTCAGGCGATCCTGAAGACATTTACAAAACAGACCAAAAAGTTAAAGAGTTGATCCCAGATAACCCGCACTTGCACAACTGGCTCGACATGGCGCGCGAGCGGATTCAATTCCAAGGCCTGCCTGCACGTATCTGTTGGGTTGGGCTCAAAGATCGTGAGCGTTTAGGTCAAGCCTTTAACGAGATGGTCAAAAATGGTGAATTGAAAGCACCAATTGTGATCGGTCGTGACCACTTAGACTCTGGCTCCGTTGCTAGCCCTAACCGAGAAACAGAAGGTATGATGGATGGTTCTGATGCCGTATCAGATTGGCCACTGCTTAACGCCCTATTAAACACTGCTGGCGGTGCCACTTGGGTTTCATTGCACCACGGCGGCGGCGTTGGCATGGGCTTTTCACAACACTCAGGAATGGTAATTTGTTGTGATGGTAGTGACGATGCGTCAGAGCGTATTGCTCGCGTATTACACAATGACCCAGCCACTGGTGTTATGCGTCATGCTGATGCGGGCTACGATATTGCAAAACGCTGCGCCGCCGAACAAGGCCTAGACTTACCGATGTTAAACGAAGAACTGCGCAAGCTTAAATAAGGATTATTTAGATGTTAAACCTCAATCTTAAGCCAGGCCAATTGAGCCTACCGGTATTGCGTCAGATTAGTCGCTCACCGCTCAAGCTCTCTCTTGATCCTAGCGCGATACCTGCGATTGATGAGAGCACTCAAGTTGTTGAACAAGTCATTGCCGAAGATCGCACCGTGTACGGCATCAATACAGGCTTTGGCCTACTGGCGAATACACGAATTGCACCTGAAGATCTTGAAACGCTGCAAAGAAGCATCGTGCTTTCTCATGCAGCCGGTATCGGTAAGTTTATGTCCGATGAAACCGTGCGTTTAATGATGGTACTTAAAATCAATAGCTTATCACGCGGCTATTCTGGTATTCGTCTAAAAGTCATTCAAGCGCTGATCGATCTGGTCAACGCGCAAGTTTACCCGTGTGTGCCACAAAAAGGCTCAGTAGGCGCATCAGGCGACTTAGCCCCACTGGCACATATGAGCACTGTTCTGTTAGGTGAAGGCCAAGCGCGTCACAATGGCGAGATAATCTCTGGCCAAGAGGCACTCAAAATCGCGGGACTAGAACCCATCACTCTCGCGCCAAAAGAAGGCTTAGCACTACTCAACGGCACACAAGCCTCAACGGCGTTTGCGCTTGAAGGTCTGTTTGCCGCAGAAGATCTCTTTGCCTCTGCCACGGTGTGTGGCGCAATGTCTGTAGAGGCCGCACTCGGCAGTCGCCGTCCATTCGATCCACGGATTCACCGCGTGCGCGGTCATCGTGGTCAAATGGATGCAGCAACGGCTTATCGCCACCTGCTCGATACCAGCAGCGAAATCGGCGACTCACACACTGGCTGTGAAAAAGTACAAGATCCATACTCGCTACGTTGTCAGCCTCAGGTAATGGGCGCATGTTTGCAGCAAATTCGTAACTCTGCAGAAATCCTGCAAGTTGAAGCCAACTCGGTATCAGACAACCCATTGGTATTTGCTGAAGATGGTGACATCATCTCTGGGGGCAACTTCCACGCTGAACCAGTGGCAATGGCGGCGGATAATTTAGCGTTAGCCATTGCTGAAATCGGCAGCTTATCTGAGCGTCGTATGGCGCTGCTGATTGATAGCGCACTGTCGAAACTGCCTCCTTTCCTTGTTGACAACGGTGGCGTTAACTCAGGCTTTATGATTGCCCAAGTCACCTCGGCGGCGCTTGCCAGTGAAAACAAAACCTTGGCTCACCCAGCGTCAGTAGATAGTTTGCCAACCTCGGCCAATCAAGAAGACCATGTATCTATGGCAACATTTGCTGGTCGCCGTTTGCGTTATATGGCAGAAAATACCCGTGGAATTTTGGCCGTGGAATACTTGTCCGCCGCGCAAGGTATAGATTTTCGCGCACCGAACAAGTCATCGCAACGCATTGAAGAGGCTAAGCAGATTCTGCGTGAAAAAGTCACGTTCTACGACAAGGATCGATATTTTGCGCCTGATATCGAAGCGGCCAACTCACTGCTAGAGCTTGCCGTTCATAACCATTTGATGCCAGAAGCGCTACTGCCTAGTGTGATATAACACTGTACGCCTAAGTAAAAACAAAACGCCCCACAATTATGTGAGGCGTTTATTTATCTGCGTCTTGCTGCTACAAATAATAAAAGCAAGCTGAACCAACCTAAGCTACCGCCACCACTCGAACTAGTGCCGCTGTTTGCGCTGTCATCCACTTTACGGAAATTCGAAATATACGCTGCATCATCACCGGAAGCAATTGAGGAATCTTTAGAATAAACAAACTTAACTTGGTTTAACTCTCTAGTTAATGATAAGTCATAGGTAAACGCCGTCTCTCCGCTCACTCCACCTTGAGTATCGCCATTGATATATAAATACAGTTCATCAGCTGAGGCTTCCGTTGATAGTTGAACATCCAACTTGTATTCTCCTGCAGCAACCCCTTCCAGAATCAATGTCGACTGCTGAGAGTGACCTATTGCAGCAGAGCGTACACCATTGGAGCCATAAAGTATCCATGGATTGTCATCGGCATAAATAGTGACGTTACTTACCCCCAATGCATCCGCTAAAGATGCGTCACCACGCACTGCAGCTTCTACTTCAATCACTTGCGAAAGACCATAGCTGGGGTCTGACCCCTTTGTATATTGCATTTGAGTATAAAAAGTCTTTGTCCCATAACTTAGTAAATTAAAGCGGACCGTCATAGAGCATGACTCGTTTGTCAGCAATGTCCCTTTGGTTAAGCAAGTATTGTTTATGACATCAGCCGTTTCAATTGAGTTAGAGTATGCCCAAGCGCTCTGTGAGAAATTAACTGGTTCTGAATCATAATTAGTAAACTTAACAGTATGGCTATGGGTACCAAGGTTAAAATAGCCTATATGTTCGTACGAAACATAGCTCAAACCATTTAATACTGTAGCAATCCAAGATTGATACTGGCTTAAGTTAGTATAAACACCATAGCTATTTTGCTCTCCACAACGTCTATTCCCCCAACTTACTAGGCCTAACTGAATGCCAGTATTTTCTACAATAATTGGCCCTCCACTATCCCCGCGACATGAATCAAATCCTTCATTGGTAGTGCCAGCACAAAAGCTTGTCGCCAAGATCGAATCTTCGACCCCATTCATTGTTTGACTGCAGGTTGTTTGATTAACCAGTGGTACTATGACTTCCTGAAGAATAGCTGGCGTCGTATGATCGCCATAATCAGGCGTGGTAGATCCCCACCCTGCCACTTTGAGTGAAGTACCATCTGCTGTTGCTTGACGCGAATCTGCAGCGGCTAGTGACACCGGCACTGCTTCATTCGATGAAACTGCTCGCTCCAACTCCAATACCGCTATGTCATTATCTAGCGTGCTGGAATTATAAAACGGATGAACAATCACGGACTTCACCGAAACGCGATAGCCCTCATTCGGCGAGTTATTAAGGTTATTGATCCCAACGATTACATCTAGACCTTCTTTTACTAGGTCATCCACACAATGTGCAGCTGTAAGAACGTAGCGGTCTTTGATCAGACTACCACCACAGAACTGACCATCGTAAGCACTTTGATTTTTCTTAACTAATGCGGCGATATACGGCCAATCAGATTGGCTAGCTGGTGTTCCATCAATAATGTATGGGGTAACTTGAGATGCAAAAGTAACAGGAGCTGATAGGCAGTATGTACCTACTGCTAAAGGGACAAGCCAACGAGACATATTGAAAGTGTTTCCTAGTTATAAGTGATTTATATTTGAGCTAGATTTATAACTAAAAATAACAACAATTTACATTGATTAGATCAATTAATTTGAACTAAAACATTTGCATTGAGCATTTACTCAAAAATGAGACGCATTGTGCTTATATCCAACGTCTTACCCGCTGTTTGTAATCAATATATTGCGCACCAAAAATGGCTTCAAGCGCCCGTTCTTCTGGGAGGATTTGAAAGCGGTTCATATAGAGGATAAAGCTAAAGCTAAAGACGATTGAAAGTAGGTTTTGTTGCCAGTAGCCAAAACCAAACAACAACAGAAATAGACCGAGATACATCGGGTTGCGTGTGTACGCAAAAATACCGCTTTCGACCATGGATGAAGCACCGTCTACTTTGACTGGATTCACCGTGGTTTGCGCACGACGAAACTGATATACCCCTGCAATACCAATCACGCCTGAAACGACAAAGCACAGTAAAAAAACCATACCATTCAATGGCAAGTTAAGGTGGAACGCCAAAAACTCTCGACTGATAAAGTTCATCGCAACGATAAACAGAACAAACAGTGCCACTGGCGGTATTTTTGTTTCAAGCTTGCCCATTTAACGACCTTAGTTGCCATAGTATTACTAAAAAATAGCTCAACCGAATCGGTTGAGCTATTTAAATTAGAGTATTTGCAATAGCGCCTGAAGAGGGTGTTTAGTTTTAACCTCTTCAAAACGTTTCACTTGGCTGCGACACGAATACCCCGTGATTAAGCAACGCTCTTTGTCCAAGGGTTCAAGTTTAGGCTTCCAACTGAGTCCATAGATGTCTTTCGACATTTGCAGTTTATCGACTTCGTGACCAAATGTGCCCGCCATTCCACAACAACCAACCGCAACCGTATTCAATCGCGCACCAAAGTGGCTAAAAATAGTGCCCCACTCTTTCTCGGCATTTGGCATTTTGGTCTTTTCAGTACAGTGGGCAAACAGATACCAAGGTTGCTCATCCGCGCACTCGCGCACCTCATACTCATGCAATTTTGGCTCTAACCATTCATGCACCGTCAATACTTGGAAATCGCCGCGCTTGTCGCCAAGCACCTCTTGATACTCATCGCGGTAACAAAGCACTAATGCAGGATCTACCCCAACCAGCGGAATGCCGATATCAGCAACCTGCTGAAGAAACGCCGCGGTATTGGCGGCACTCGAGGCAAATTGCTGCAGGAAACCTTTGATGTGTTGCGCCTTACCATTAGGCTTAAATGGCAACAATACCGGCGTTTTACCCAGTTTGGTGATCAAAGCTGCAAAATCAGCGACCACCTGAGCATCATAGTAGCTAGTGAATGGGTCTTGAACAATCACCACATGATTGGCTTTGTCTTGCTTAGACAGTGCAGCCAGCTGCTGTAAATCAAACGTTTTGAGCCCAGAGACCTGCTGTTTAAGCGTAGGAACCGACAACAACGGCGAGTCGACATAACCTACGGTTTTCGCCGTTAGATCTTGCACCCATTGCTGCTTTAACGCTCCGTTAACCAGCTTTGGTGCTTTAGCAAGTACGGGCAACATGGTTTCAATATTGGCGACCAAATAGTCTTTAACTGGTCGTTGATAACGCGAGTAGTAAAGGTTGAGAAAGCGCGAGCGAAAACTTGGCACATCAACCTTAATCGGACATTGGCTCGCACACGCTTTACAGGCTAAACAGCCATTCATCGCTTCATACACTTCGTGCGAGAAATCATACTCATGACGTTTATTGATAGTATTGCGCACACGATCAATCATCGACTTAATCGAACTACTGTTCTCAAGCGCCTGTTTTTCTAGATCAAGAACATCAATCCCTTGCTCCGTCAACTGGCGTAACCATTCACGTACTAACCCTGCTCGACCTTTCGGTGAGTGGCGACGGTCAGCAGTCACTTTCATCGAAGGACACATTGGCGATGAGGTGTCGTAGTTAAAGCACAAGCCGTTACCATTACATTCCATCGCCTGTTTGAAACTATCACGCACCTCAACATCAATCTGACGATCAAAGTAACCACGTTTGGTGTCTGTCACTTTAACCAACTCTTCATTGCTATTGAGTGGTGTACAGATTTTACCCGGGTTCATTTTATTGTGCGGATCGAAAGCTGCTTTGACCCGGCGTAGCTCAGTAAAGAGCTCTTGACCAAAAAACTCTGGCCCATATTCAGAACGATACCCTTTACCATGCTCACCCCACATCAAGCCGCCATACTTGGCAACCAGCTTCACCACTTCATCAGAGATTTGATGCATCAATGCTTCTTGTTGTGGATCGCACAAATCGAGAGCCGGACGCACATGCAGTACCCCTGCATCCACGTGACCAAACATACCGTAATTAAGTGACTTCGCATCAAGCAGCTCTCGGAATTCAGCAATAAAATCAGCTAAATTTTCTGGTGGCACACAAGTGTCTTCGGCGAACGCGACAGGTTTAGCACGCCCTTTCGCCGCGCCAAGTAAACCAACTGCTTTTTTGCGCATATTATAAATACGGCCAATGCTTGCCAATTCACTGCAAACTTGATAACCGATGATACCGGCCTGATTGTCAGCCAGCATCACATCAAGACGCTGGCATAAATCGCTGACTTGCTGATTCACCTCTTGCTCATCTTGGCCGGCAAATTCAACCATATTGATGCCTTGCATCTCTTTGCCAGGAACATCTGTTAACAAGTCGCTTACGGTGTGCCAAACGATATCTTGTTTAGCAAGATTGAGTACTTTCGAATCAATCGTTTCCACTGACAAAGCTTGCGCTTCAACCATTAATGGCGCGTTGCGCAGCGCTGAATCAAAACTGTTGTATTTAATGTTAACCAAAGTTCGCGCTTTAGGAATCGGCGTTAAATTGAGCGTAGCTTCTGTAATGAAGGCTAACGATCCTTCAGCGCCGCACAGCACGCGGGTCAAATCAAAACGATCATTTTCACTATTCAGAGCGTTTTTTAAGTCATAGCCTGTCAAAAAGCGGTTCAATGGCGGAAACTTTTGCTCAATTTGAGCGCGCTTTTCACGACACACTTGCTCGGTGGTATGGTAGGCATCAAACGCATACTCGCCTTCGGTTGGCATACCATGAGAAAGATCCGACTCTAAACAAGAACCATCGGCAAACACTGCTTGCAGAGACAACACATGGTCAGAGGTTTTTCCGTACTTCAGTGACCCTTGTCCTGACGCATCCGTGTTAATCATACCACCCAGTGTCGCGCGGTTACTGGTTGATAGGTCAGGCGAAAAAAAGTAGCCAAAAGGACGCACCGCATCATTAAGTTGGTCTTTGATGATGCCCGTTTGCACACGAACCCAACCTTGTTCTTGGTTGATTTCTAATACCTTATTCATGTGACGAGACAAATCAACCACGATACCTTTGGTCAGTGACTGACCGTTAGTTCCGGTACCACCGCCACGTGGTGAAAAGGTTACACGCTCATAGTGAGACTGCGTCGAGAGCTTACCGATTAACGCCACATCGCGAGTCGATTTCGGATGTACCACTGCTTGTGGAAGTTGTTGATAGACACTATTGTCAGTGGCAACGGCCAGTCGGCTAGAATATTGGCTTTCAATATCACCACTAAAGCCGGCATTTTTGAGTTCTTCCAGAAAGGTAAGAACGATCGGATCAACATCCGATTGAGAATGTAGTCTTGGTAACATTTGCTTCCTGCCCCTACGACGCTGATCCTATCAGCACTGGGTTCGTGTGGTTTAAACTATTATTTGAATCAAGTCACTGTACAACATTTAAAAGGGTGATCAAAACAGAAATGTAATGTCACAATGGCAATACTCGCATTTTTTTCCCACACTTATAACTATCTCTATTGTTTGTAAGTATCTCTATGAGCGAATCACCAATGAAAAGAAATAAAGTAGTCACCACAGAAGATATTCTTTTAAAGTTATGCCAGTCTGTTTCTGGTGTGCTCACTTCGGCCACCAGTTCGAACGTTACTTACTCTGCTATGGTGCAGAAAATTACTAAAACCAGCCTTAAGCCGGACTTCGGCTGTTTTGTGCTGTTCGATGGTGGGTTTTCGGGTCTTGTTGTCATTAACTTCACTTCAAAAGCCGCATTGGAGGTATACACCAATTACATGCGTAATATGGGTATGCCTGAAGATGAACTTGCGGTATCGCATACCTCAGACGAAGTTGCTGACGTGTTGGGTGAACTGATGAACCAACTGGTGGGTCACTTTACCAACCAAATACGCAAAGATCTGCAAACGCATATCACCCAGAACCAACCCAAAATGCTCTCTTTGAATAAACAGGTCAATTTGTCAGTTGATACCAATTTAGACCGCCCGCAAGCACGTCGCGTAACCTTTTCAACTGAGAAAGGTCATATTTTCTACCTTGAGCTTGCCATGGACAAAACTGAATTCATTCAACTTGAAGAGTTTGACATTGCCGAAGATGAGTGTCCTGATGATATCCTCGAGCAAGCTCAGCAAAAGATGAAGCAAAAACAAAAACCACCAGCGGCGAAACAAGATAACTCGGACGATCTTTTTGACGAGCTGGGTATTTAATCCTTAAAGTTCAACTATATCGATGTGATAAAGGCTAGCGTAACTTTCGTTAGCCTTTACTGTTTACTAAAAATACCGTTTAAAACACATATCCGATTTCCGTTTTTGCTCTGAAAACGGTAAAATGTGCGACTTTGTCAATTTAGTGAGATTTGATGCGGTCGATGGATAAACAAAAAGCCCTCAAAAAAATTGCGAAATGTCTAGAACTCGGTAATTCAGCCAACATTAACGAAGCGGCCAACGCGATTAAAATGGCCCATAGCTTAATGATTAAATATGGTCTGGATAAAGACGATATCGAGTTCATTAAGATGGGAAAAACCCAGTCGACTCACTTACTCCCTGCCAACGTGAGCTCCACTCTGCTGCGCATTATTCGTGGTATTAATACTAAGTTTGGCGTTGAGGCCGTATTGCTCAACCATAAAGGGCTTAAACGCGTTGAATATATCGGTGAAGCAGATCGCGCCATCTTTGCCGCGTTTGCCTTTGACATTATTTACCGTGAAATGAACGAACAAACTGGTCGGTTCCGTAATAGTTTTGCTGGCACTGGCACACCAACGACTGAAGTTACTCGCCGAGTTAATTCATTTCTCTCGGGTTGGGTTGAAGGTGCTATCGAAAAACTACCGATTATTAGCCCTGACGACGAATCCGCCAAAAAAATCGACGATTATATCGACAAAGAATTTCAGAACATCGATCGTGAAACCTTTAAGCAACAGCTTAGAGAGGCGATGAAAAACCTCACTGACGATTATGAAGTTGGTTTTAAAAAAGGGCGTACGGTTTCAGTTAACCGCCCTATTAATGGTGCACAAGCGCCAAAAATGCTGAGATAGTACAAACTTTATTCATCAAACGTTAATCTATTGTCAATTAATCTATTCATCAATTGACAATAGATATAGCATCCGCTTTATTCAGGGAACACATTGATCAAACTCGGTATTGGTCAAACTAAAATGCCACATGGAGATGTTAACGTGAAAAAAATTACGCTTGCACTAGCAGTCGCTATCGCCCTTTCTGGTTGTCAGGCAACACAACGCCAAAATGCGACAACAGGTGAGACAGAAACCAATTCTGCCGCTCAAGGAGCTTTACTGGGTGCCATTGCAGGCGCGGCAGTAGGCCTTGCAACAGGTGATGATGCAAAAGAGCGTCGTCAACATGCATTGATCGGTGCTGCGGGTGGTGCAGCTGTCGGTGGCGGTGTTGGCTACTACTTTGACCAACAAGAAGCAGCTCTGCGTAAAGAACTCCTCGACTCAGGCGTTCAAGTAGAGCGCGTCGGCGAAAACCAATTGCTGCTTCGGCTTGAGAACGGCATCGGTTTCCAAACTAACTCTTACCAACTAGACACTAGCATTCATAAAACATTGCGCGGTGTATCGCGTATCTTGGTCGAATACCCAGACACAAGCTTAGTGATTGATGGCCACACCGACAGCACAGGCAGCGATACGACCAACCAAATTCTATCTGAGCGCCGTGCTGAGTCGGTACGCGCATACTTAGTGTCACAAGGTGTCGCCGCAGGCCGTGCCGTTGCGCGTGGTAATGGCGAACGCTACCCACTTTGCAGCAATAGCACTGCGGATGGTCGAGCATGTAACCGTCGTGTCGAAATTCAAATTTTGCCGCTTAAATAGTTAAGTGTAAAAAAGATAATCTCTAAATGGCTTCTTCGGAAGCCATTTTTTTACACCTTATACCTATTTTACTGGGCGAATTGATATACTAAACAGATAATTTATCTTTTTAGCATCTGAGGTTACATTGCGACGACTTCCCTACCTGCTGTTAATCCTCTCATTATCGAGTGCTGCTCAAACCGTGGAGGAACTGCAGCAAAGTGCCCAAAACAACAATGTTCATGCACAACTAGAGCTGGCCGAGAAGTATGATCGCGGACAAGGTGTCGCACAATCCGATAGCGATGCATTTTATTGGTATCAACAAGCCGCGCGCAATGGCAGTCAAACGGCTGCACTAAACCTTGGTCAGTCTTATCTTGATGGTACTGGCACAAACCGAGATATGGAAAGTGCGATTTTTTGGCTGACTAAAGCGGCGATGCTAGGCAATGACCAAGCGCCAGCGCTACTTGGTCAAGTTTATGAACAACTGACTCAACAAACCAATCACTTAGATTTCGCCGAGCTGTGGTATCAAGAAGCGGCAAAAAATAATCCTCAAGCTGAAGATGATTACGCGCGCGTACTTGAGCAGCAATTTAATGACCGCCGAGCACAACAAGTCGCCACTTTAGACCAATTGGAAGTGGCCTTCGACGCTGAGCAAATAGAGCTGAGCCCGAACGCCAAGTCGGTGTCGCACAGCCAACAAAGCGAAAATACCACGTTATACGCGTTGCTCTCGCTACTGCTACTTGGTGCTATTGCCGTCGTCAGCTTGTTGCGAAGCAACCACAAACTCAAACAAACCGTCCATGTGAGTGATAATGATCAGCAACGCCAACAGCTAAAAATGGAACGCGATTTAAAACGAAAAGACCAAACTCTGGCTCAACAAAAGCGTCAACTTGAAACCCTATATCGCCACATTAAGAAACTACAGACTGCAGGCAGTTCAGCCACGTCAACAGCGCCTAGCAAAGACAATCCGCTTCACATCGCATGCGCGGTATTTGGTTTTCATCCGGCACAGATCCCCAACGAAAAACTGATAAAAGTGCGCTATAAGCAGCTCAGCAAAATTTATCATCCTGACTTGAAAGGCAGTGAAGACGAGATGAAGCGTTTGAACCAAGCTTTAAAAATCATCCTAAAAAACGTTAACAAATAGTTACAAATTCGCATTTCCCTTGTATTAACTTTCCGGCACAGTCGAAATTAAAAGGCAGCGCAATCGATCACCCTCCCATTACCGATAACAAACAATTAACTTAATAAGCGGTGGCATGGCATAATATGTCGCGAAATGAACACCTAATCAATAAAGGTGGGGAGAGTTCTATGTTTAAGATTGAAGGTATGTGCGACTGGTGTAAAAAACCTAGTATGCTGACCAAACACAATTATGTGGACGGTAAAAGTCACCACTCTTGCCAAGAGTGTAATGATCTCGCGACACTGGATGTGCGCCAATTTAACATTGCTGAGTTACAACACAGAGAGCGCCAAATCAGCGCATCACGCTAACTCGCACTGTTGATGAAACAAAGACGAACAAAGCCACCTCGAATCGGTGGCTTTTTGCTTTTTTGACACAAGCTATCATTCACTGGCGTCAGGCTGTTGCTCTGGCACTGCTTTGGCAAAAGCAGGCAACTCACTAAGTGACGCGGTAACGCGACAAATGGTCGGATACGCTGTTAATTCGATATTAAAGCGCCTGGCATTGTAAACCTGAGGCACTAGGCAGACATCCGCTAAAGAGACATCATCACCAACACAATAACGTCCGTGCGTGGTTTGCAGTCGTTTTTCAAGCGCTTCAAACCCCAACTCAACCCAATGTGAATACCATTGAGCCTTGTCGTGGTCAGACACCTCCAATGTTCCCGCTAAATACTGCAACACGCGTAAATTATTGAGAGGATGGATATCAACTGCAATATCCTGCGCCAACGCCTTAACCAGATAACGGCGCGCGGGGTCAGTTGGCGTTAACAATAGCTGAGGATAGGTCTCATCAAGATAATCGATGATTGCCAGTGATTGATTAAGCGATAGTTTGCCATCGACTAACACTGGCACCAATTGATTCGGGTTGAGCTGCTTAAACGCGCCGCTGTGTTGCTCGCCACCATTTTTAACTAAATGGACACTGCGCTGCTCATAACTCAAACCTTTAAGGTTGAGCGCGATTCTGACTCGGTAGGCAGCCGATGAGCGCCAATAGCCATAGAGAATCCGCTCACTCATACTTCACAACCTGTTGATCGATAGCGCCAAAAATGGAGTGCCCTTGGCGATCTTTCATTTCCATTTTAATCCGGTCTCCAAACTTCATAAACGCGGTTGAAGGTGAACCATCACGGATGGTTTCTATCATGCGCACTTCGGCAATGCATGAATAACCAACGCCCCCTTCGGATATCGCCGTACCATACTCGGTGCCCTGTTTGTTCGACACCGTTCCTGAGCCGATAATCGCCCCCGCACAAAGCGGTCGCGTCTTCGCTGCATGAGCGATGAGCTGCGCAAAATCAAACGTCATATCGATACCAGCATTCGGGCAACCAAACGGACGTTCATTGTAATAGCTCAGTAGCGGCAGATGCACTTTCGCACCATGCCAATCTTGCCCCAGTTCATCAGGTGTCACGGCAACTGGCGAGAATACCGACGACGGTTTGGATTGAAAGAAGCCAAACCCTTTACCAAGTTCATTCGGAATAAGGCAACGCAGCGAAACATCGTTAACGAGCATAAGTAAACGAATGGATTTAGCCGCATCTTGCGCCGACACTCCCATAGGAACATCATCGGTAATCACCGCGACTTCACCTTCGAAATCGATCCCCCACTCTTCACTCGCCACGGGTATATCATCGTAAGGCCCTATAAATGCGTCCGAGCCACCTTGATACATCAGCGGATCTTCCCAAAAACTTGGCGGCATCTCAGCACCACGCGCTTTGCGTACTAACTCGACATGATTAACATAAGCCGAACCGTCAGCCCACTGGTAAGCACGCGGCAGTGGCGATTCACACGACGAAGGTGTAAACGTCATTTCATGGAGCAATTCACCATTGTTGAGCGCGACATAGATTTCACTCAATTGCGCTTCAACATGTTGCCAATGGTCCAAGGCGTATTGCATGGTTTTCGCGATGTCTGACACCGCGACACACTTGGTTAAATCTTTACTGACGACGACCAACAAGCCATCGCGACTATTATTTTTTAGGGTGGCTAACTTCATACTCATTCCCTTGGTTATTTTGCTTGCCAGCTATACACATAGTGTTTGTTTTCAACTTGTTCGGCTTGCTCGCTAAACTGAAGAGCATGGCGAGTGTCGATCATCACCGCCACTTCATCAGTGAACTTTTTCTTGTATTCCTGACCTGCTTTGAACGCTTTGGGGTGCGGCCCATGCGTAAAGCCAGCAGGATGGAAGGTCACCATTCCGGCTTCAATATTGTCACGGCTAAAGAAGTCTCCTGCGTGATAAAACAGCACTTCATCGTAATCATCGTTGTTATGGTAAAACGGGACTTTTAACGCGCCCGGATCACTTTCAATCGGCCGCGGGACAAATGTGCAGATCACAAACCCTTGACCAACGAAGGTAGTATGCGCCGAAGGTGGTAAATGATAGCGATGCGACATCAGCGGTCTAATATCACGCCAGTTCACACGCACAACCGACAAATCACCATGCCAACCAATCGCATCCAGAGGATTGAAAGGGTACGTCACCACACTGACTTGCTCATGACGTTTGATGTGAACTTGGGTCGATTGTTCACTGTATTGATCTTTAAACGCTTGATCGATTGAGGGCACATCAAGCACGGCAGGATCGAAAATGGCGTGATTGCCGACCATGCCTTTTTCGGGCAAGGTGTACGCCGCATCGGTGTTCTCGATCATCAGTACGAACATTGGCTGTTGAGGCTCAAGGCGCCAGTTGGTCGAACGAGGAATCATCACATAGTCCCCTTCAACCACCTCTAGGTGACCATAATCGCAAAAAAGATCGGCTTTGCCTTGATGGATAAACAGCAGTTCATCACCATCAGCATTACGCACCAAGTGATCCATCGCAGTGTCGAGCTTCCACACGCGAACTTTACAGTTTGTGTTATGCAGCAGATGAGGAACTGCCCACGGCGAACTCTGCACTGACTGCTCGACCTGATTAAAGTTAAACGCGCGCGGTTTTAATTCGCCCTGCCATTCACTCCACCCTGTTGGCGCATGTTGATGGTGAAAGTGGGACGCCGGGCCAAAAAAGCCACTGCGCCCTGCTTCTCGTTCATAAATCGCTTGTTGCGGGAAGTCAGCATGCGCCTGCTTGGAGCACACTCCCTCCCGATGAGGGAATGTAATCCACTTATGCATTATCGAGTACTCCACGGCGAATTTGATCTTCTTCAATCGATTCAAATAGCGCTTTAAAATTGCCTTCACCGAAACCTTCATTGCCTTTGCGCTGAATGATTTCAAAGAACACCGGACCAATCACGGTTTGAGTGAAAATCTGCAATAAGATGCCATCTTTCATCGGGGCACCATCAATTAAGATTTGCAGATCACGCAACTGAGCTACATTTTCGCTATGCCCTTCGACGCGACTGTTGATCTTCTCGTAATAGGTGTCAGGTGTTGGCATAAATGCCATTCCACGCTCTCGCAAAGTTTGCACTGTTTTGTAGATATCATTAGTACTCAATGCGATATGTTGTATACCTTCGCCGTTGTATTCACGAATGAACTCTTCGATTTGCGACTTATCATCGGAAGACTCGTTGATTGGGATGCGTATTTTGCCGCATGGCGCTGTCATTGCGCGGCTAACGAGGCCAGTAAGTTTGCCTTCGATGTCGAAGTAACGAATTTCTTTAAAGTTACCAATACGTTCATAAAACCCAGACCACACACTCATGTTGCCCTGGCAAACGTTGTGGGTAAGATGATCGATCTCAAGCAAGCCAACATCCATGCTCGCTAAACGCTGTTGTGCGTCAGGATAGAAACGGAAATCAACATCATAGATGCTGCCGTCTTGATAGCGGTCGACAAAGTAAAGCAAGCTTTCACCGATACCGTAAATAGCAGGAATGCTCAATTCCATTGGACCAACTTCGGTCACATACGGTTCACCGCCATGCGCTATCGCGTGATGCATCGCAGCCGCCGAGTCAGCGACACGAAATGCCATACCACACACTGATGGACCGTGAATTTTAGCAAACTCATGCGCTTGACTGTGTGGTTGTGCATTGACAATAAAGTTCACATCCCCCTGTCGATATAACCAGGCCTCTTTTGAACGATGCTTAGCAACTTCAGCGAACCCCAGAGAGCCAAATAACTGTTTAAGATCTTGGATTCCTTTCTCATCAGAGGCCGTATATTCGACAAACTCAAATCCATCGGTACCTAATGGGTTATACACTTCGTTCATTTTTATTCCCTTATGATTGAAATCACTGCCGTGTCCACTCCTCATAATTTGGCTCAAGCGGGTGAAAAAATGAACCTATCACGTTTAATTTACTGTTAAATAAATGTTATTTTAAAGTGTAAAACACAAGCAACAATCGGTTAAATATCGCTAAATATCAAAACTTTAAACAACACCATGCGAGTAACGTTTTTTTTACAATTACATCGACTTGGTCGTTTACGCTGTTTTATTTACTTTAGCTCAACTTACATCCTGCCCATTTCGTCACTCTTTGCTTGATTGAAAGCGCTGTCATTGCCCCAATCAATCACTCCACGAGCCAATATTGACCTTTGCTATCGCTTGTTAAAAACAGCGCCAAAAGCAACAATAGATTGATATAGCGCATGCTCTCCAGTACCGCAGATCGCTATGTTATTGGCCTCTGTTCCTGAATGAGGTAGAACAATGACAACCATTAATCGCCAACGCCTGATGAATCACTTCTTTGAGTTGGTCAAAATTGACAGTGAATCTCGCAACGAAAAACGTATTGGTGAAGCTTTGGCTGAGCAGTTAGGTGAACTTGGCTTTGACGTCCACAAATTGCCTGTACCTGAAGCGATTTCCAACGGTTTTAATATCTACGCACGCCTAGAGGGTGAGCGACCTGATAGTGTCGTTTTCAGCTGTCATATGGATACGGTAACTCCGGGTATTGGCATTGAACCTGTCATTGAAGATGGGATTATTCGCTCTAAGGGTAATACCATTCTTGGCGGCGACGATAAATCTGGTATTGCGGCCATCATCGAAGCTGTGCGCGCGATCCAAGAGCAAAATCTTAATCACAAAACGATAGAAATCGCTTTTACCGTTCACGAAGAAGGTGGGCTGTTTGGTTCACAGCATTTTGATATGTCTTATATCCAATCAGACAAAGCCATCGTACTCGATAGTGGCGGTCCGATTGGTACGATAATCAATGCAGCGCCGGGACAACAAAAGATTGTCGCTAACTATATCGGCCGCCCTGCCCATGCAGGTCTGGCTCCTGAAGAAGGTATCAGTGCCATTCAGGTGGCAGCAGACGCTATTTCACAAATGAAATTGTTACGTATCGATGAAGAAACCACGGCTAATATTGGTATTGTTCATGGCGGTAATGCGACCAATATTGTAATGCCAGAACTTAAAGTGGTCGCAGAAGCGCGCTCTCTCAATGATGATAAGCTAAGCATACAAGTCAAGCATATGGTGGAAACGTTCCAAGCTGCAGCTATCAAACATGGCGCCGAGGTTAATATTGACTCGAGCCGCGCTTATAACGCTTTTGTCATTGCCGATGATCATCCACACATCGAAACAATTAAAGCGTCCTTCGAAGCCATAGGTGCCACCCCGTTCACCAAAGGCACTGGCGGCGGTAGTGACGCCAATAACTTCAATGCCAAAGGGCTAACCACGGTCAACATTTCAACTGGAATGGCAAAAGTTCATATTACTGAAGAGTTTATTGCTATCGATGACATGGTGAGAATCACCCAATTCGTTGAGCATTACCTGACTCATTAAGCCATAAGCTGACTGTTGCAATCATAAAGCCGCCTAACTACTGAGGCGGCTTTTGTTTATCCATCCTTGTAAGCCTTACTCTTTCGTCAGTTTAACTCGTCGGTCTTGGCGCGCCTCTTCTTTCATCATTGAAACAAACTCTTCAAACTTCAGTGGCCGAGAAAAGAGGTAGCCTTGATACTGATCACACACCTCTTCGCGCAATACATCCAGTTGTTGTTGATGCTCGACGCCTTCAGCAACTAACTTGATACCCAAACTGCGACCCATTTGTATGATTGTGCGTAGCAAGACACGATCCGAATGGCTAGAGGCACAATGATCGATAAAACACTTGTCGATTTTAATCACATCAACCGGTAACTGCTTCAAATACTTAAGGCTTGAGTACTCAACTCCAAAATCGTCAATAGCAATCGACACCCCAATCGCACGCAGCTGACGACAAATATCCGTGATGTGCTGAGGATCGCTCATTAACGTCGATTCGGTGATCTCCATCTGCAGTAAATGTGAAGGAAGTTGTGTTTCTTTGAGCGCTTTACACACGACTTCAAACAGATCGGAGTGAGCAAATTGCACCGTAGAAACATTCACGGCAACACATACGGCTAACCCTTGATCACTAAACTGTTTGGCCTGACGACACGCTTCATAAATGATCCAGTGACCAACCGGAACAATTTGCGTGGTTTTCTCTGCGATAGGAATGAACTCGGCTGGCGAAATCGGCCCAAGTTGAGGGTGGTTCCAACGCAAAAGCGCTTCAGCCCCCACCACTTTCGTACTCTGGACTGACACTTTCGGCTGATATAACAGCACGAACTGCTTACTGATCAATGCCGATTTAATCTCTGTCTCAATCTGATGCTGACGAATGATTTCACTAAGCAACTCATCATCAAACCAACACACCGCGCCCGCCCCTTCCGATCGAGCTTTGAACAAGGCAAAGTCGGCGTTTTTAGCCCATACCTCATGGTTGCCAAGTGCATCTTTCGCTAGGGCAACCCCAAGACAGTAAGCTAAACGATGTGAGGTATTATCAACTTGGAACATAAGACGATCATAACGAGTTAACTCATCGACAACCTCATCTAACTTGTGCGCCAATTCGTGGCTCTCAAGTAAAATCACAAACTCATCCCCGCCAAAGCGGTACACTCTGCCACTGTCCGCAACAATGTTTTTCACGTGCTGAGCAAACGCCACTAGCAGATCGTCGCCGTAACGATAACCAAGTCGGTCATTGACACTCTTAAACCCCTCAAGACCAACCTGAATCAAAGCAAAGTTGGCAGCGCTATCGGCGTTAACTCGCTCAATATCTTCGATGAAGGCATTCATGTTAGGTAACTTAGTTAGGTAGTCCGTTTGGCTATCTGTTTTAAACTTATCGGCTTGCTGACGCGTTTTGACATAAAAATAGGTCATTAACGTGGCGAATACCGTAATGGCGGTGACTTCTATTGAGGTCGATACAAACCATTCAAAGTCAGACACTGGCAGTTGATAAAGGGAAACGTTAATCAGAGCTGCGCACACTGCAATGGGCCACAACGAACCTGGGAAAAGGACGATATAACATAACGGTAAAAAGAATAGACACTCTCTGACTACGCTAAGCTGGAAGGGTTGAATCAATCCGCCCAACATAAACAACGCAACAGCGGCAAATGCGAAGACATGTTTCAAAGATACATTTCGAGTGTACAAAGCAAACAGTAAAAAAAACGGGAAGGCGTAATAGGCTATTTGCCACGGATGAGGTTGAGATAAGAGCGCATACGCCATTAGACCTACCACCACTAAATAGGCGATATAGGCTATCAATTGCATTCCTTCAGATACTTTAAACAGTTGCATGACCTGCCTTGATCAACTGTGCATTACTATAAACAGTAGCGTAATTTGAGACAGTGTCTGACGGAAAAGCAGAATTCTGTGTTGCAAAAAAGCAAAACGCCTCAAAAGTGAGACGTTTTTTACTCAGATAAGGTCGCTTTTACTCAGCGACTCCTTTCACAAACCGAGCTCTTCCGAAAGTGCGTCGATCTGTTTTAAATCTAGTTGGTGAACACGGATCATCTGTTCTACTTGGCTCAAGCGTGAAGATGCTTCATCTTGCTTATCACATGAATCTGATTTGGCATCCCAAGATGTCCCCTCTAGAAAAAGGTCACATTCTTTTTTTAGTTGGGTAATTTTCGGAGCCAAGGACTCACGCTCTTGCTCTAAGGCTTCTAGCTCTTGTTTTACCTTTAGCTCTTGTTGAAACAATTCTCGTGAACGCTCAAGCAGAGTAACCTGCATATCAGCTTGTCGATTTAAACGAGTATTCTGTGAATTTACCGAAGTCAGCTGTTGTTTTTGTTGATTCACTTGTTCGTCCAGTGACAGGTTTTCTTTTTCTAGCTCAGTCAACTGCTGCTGAAGATTGTCAACCTCGACTTTGTGTTTCTGCTGTTGATCGATGATCGCTTGCTGCAGTTTTTGCTCCACTTCGTTATCGACTTGAGCCACTTTCTGTTCAACTTTGGCGACCATCTGCTGCTTATCTTTAACCAGAGACTGGTATTGCTCTTCAAGCGTCAAGTAGGTCGATTGCCACTTTTGAGCCGTTAAGGTAGAACCGAGTAGCCCACCCAGAGCAAGACCAAGAACACCAGCAATGACGATATAAAGCAGCGTTTTGTTATCGCGCTCCTCTATTACCACCACATTTTCATCGTCTTGGTTGTCTGTCTGTTGGTTCACTTAAACACTCCTGAGGGTTAACGTATCAGTTCGGTGATCATCAATGTTGCGGCATAAATTAAGAAGCCTGAGATGAGTGTAATCACGACATATTTTTGTAATTTTTCACTGGTGCGATACCGGATTAACACAAATGCTATTGCAGCTAGAAATACTATTGCAAGCAACCTGGTCATAAACTCTCCTTAGCTCGGCTCACTGTTTCTACTTTATACCATTTTTACGCAAAAATAGTCAGGGTAGCGTAGTTTTACCCTTGGTGATGATTAAATTAATTGGTTCAAAAGGTGACATACCGTCCGGTTGATTTTATCCATGGCTAAAAAACCAGCGCATCACACCAAGCTGCTAGCATTTTGTTTGGCTGTGATAACAATATCATGTATAAAGAGCGGCTAAATCATAGTGAGGCCAAGTCATGAAACCATTTAAAACAGACAATAAAAAACGTCGTATTCAAAAGAAACTCTTCGTAGGCGAATTTGCTATGTTGGGCTTTGAAATTAGCTGCGAAACAAACATCAACGACTTTGAGCGTTACGATGTATTTGTCGATGATTTCATTGATTATATCGACAGCCTAGACCTTTGCTTCGGCGGCGGCGGCCTAGAAGTGTTTGAAGGCTTTTTGTGCGCGAAAGAGCGTTATGTCGACGTCACTGAAGAACAAAAAGCGCAAGTAATTGCATGGCTAGAAGCGCGCGCAGAAGTAAAAACAGCAAAAGCCAGCGAACTGATGGACGCCAATTACTTCTAGTCAGTTGTGGCAAAGTTACCTCTAAAATAGCGCCTAAATGGCGCTATTTTTTTGATCACCAAAAATCATGACTGAGTTCAAACTTTTTGTTGAAAACATAATAAAAAGTGATAAAGTTCACTGGTCAATACGCTGTAGCGCTATTGACCAACTTTTGCTCACATTTCGAGCAATTGTTCCGATGAAGACAGCAGGAGAGTGGTTATTAACCAAATGTTAACATTTGATCAGAATAACCTACCGAAGAAGTAAATCTTTCAGGTGCTACCTAGGTAGCGTGGACTGTTGTTGGAGGAACCTCTGGAGAGAACCGTTTAATCGGTCGCCGAAGGAGCAAGCTTTACGCCCGTAAAGTGAAACTCTCAGGCAAAAGGACAGAGGAGTGGAAAGATCTAATCCGCTAGTTGGCTTCGCCTGTCTATCGCTTTTAAGAGATCCCGATCTCTGCCCTTTCCCTCTTCTCCTTAAATTTAGTTTTATCAATTAAGGGGAAATCATGGATAACCTATACACTTTACTTATTACCATCGACAATTTTGTCTGGGGCCCACCACTACTGATTTTATTAGTCGGAACCGGTGTTTACTTCACTTTTCGCTTAGGCTTACTTCAGTTTAGACACCTTCCTACCGCCCTTAAGATGGTCTTCAGTAAAGACGATTCCAATAAACAAGGTGACGTATCAAGCTTTGCTGCGCTCTGTACTGCTCTATCAGCAACCATAGGAACGGGAAATATCGTCGGTGTGGCGACTGCCATTAAACTCGGCGGCCCTGGCGCCCTATTTTGGATGTGGCTAGCGGCTTTGTTCGGCATGGCAACCAAATATGCTGAGTGCTTACTGGCAGTCAAATACCGCAAAGTAGACGACAAAGGTCAGATGATCGGTGGCCCGATGTACTACCTTCAGTATGGTGTTGGTTCTAAAGCACTGGCGGTGATGTTTGCAGTCTTTGCCTTGGGGGTTGCCTGCTTTGGTATTGGTACTTTCCCGCAAGTTAACGCTATCCTTGATGCAAGCGAGATTTCATTTGGACTATCACGTGAGATCTCAGCGACGGTGCTTACTCTTCTCGTGGCATTTGTCACCTTAGGTGGTATCCAATCAATCGCAAAGGTGGCGGGCAAAGTTGTCCCGACCATGGCACTGTTTTACGTGCTGGCCTGTTTAAGTGTCATCATCATGAATGCCGATAAACTGTTTGATGCGGTTGAGTTGGTGCTAGTTTCAGCCTTCACTTCGACAGCTGCAACTGGCGGCTTCTTGGGGGCAAGCATCATGCTCGCGATTCAATCGGGTATTGCGCGCGGCGTATTCTCCAATGAATCTGGTCTAGGCAGCGCGCCAATGGCAGCAGCCGCAGCAAAAACAGACTCTTGTGTTAAGCAAGGCCTTATCTCAATGACGGGGACTTTCTTTGATACCATTATCATCTGTACTATGACTGGCCTTGCTCTGATCCTAACAGGCGCCTGGCAGAGTGAGTTTGCAGGTGCGGCAATGACAACGCATGCTTTTGCCGTGGGCTTAAATTCAGACACCATTGGCCCAACGCTAGTTTCCATCGGGTTAATGTTCTTTGCGTTCACAACTATTTTAGGCTGGAACTACTATGGCGAACGTTGCGTCGTGTACTTATTAGGCACCAAAGCGGTGTTACCTTACAAATTGATTTATGTTTGCTTAGTCGCATCTGGCGCATTCCTTCACTTAGATATGATTTGGGTCATTGCCGATATCGTCAACGGTTTAATGGCGATTCCAAACTTGATCGGTTTGATTGCCCTTCGTCATGTTGTAATAGAGGAAACCAAATGCTTCTTTTCATCGGTGGCATCATCAAAGAATATTGAGTCAGTGAAAGTGTAAGATGCACATTGAATTCCATCACACTCTAATTCGCTATGGTTCCAATTACGATGGTTCATTAAACACAGCAGTGACAGTTTATTCGATAGCGAGTCTTTGATATTTTACAGCCCTAGGCCAACTCGGCTTAGGGCGTTTGTCTATAATAAATTGACGCATATATCAAAATTTTAATTCTTATCTCTTATCTCTTATCTCTTATCTCTTATCTCTTATCTCTTATCTCTTATCAGAATACAGCCATCTCAGACTACACGACTACACGACTACACGACTACACGACTATAAATTTATCATGGCTCCTAATTAATCACAGCAATTATAATATTGGGAAAACACTAAAACTATGCCTAATTATGATTGACTACAGTACTTACTATCCGCGAAACTAAACACATTGTTTAATATAATTATTAGAGCAACGTCGCATGATTACATATGACCCGATTAAGAGTACGCTTTCCAATCGACAGAACTCGGTTCTCGTTGGCTATAGAGAATCGAGAATACTTAACTTATTGATTAAACACTCTCCCAATCTTATAAAAAAGCAAACTCTCCTATTACATGCATGGGAAAATGAAGATATTGGCGAAACATCGTTAACCAAAAGCATAAGTATTATCAGACAAATACTTATCCAATTGGGAGTAAAAGAGTCACCGATTATCACAGTGCCAAAAGTTGGTTATAGACTAATTGAAGGAACGGTCTTTTTCGAACCATCTGATGTGCCCCCTCCTATCAAGGCGCCACCGAATGCTCATTCAACATGCATTTTCGCCCACCTTAGCTTCCTCTCACTTCGACACTACAAAGATTTCGTTTGCTACTTGATTACATTCAGCCTATTCATTGGGACAATTCTTTTAGGTCTGAGCAAATTTTACCAACACTATGATGACAAAGAATCTAGCAATCGACTAGTATCCTATGCCATTGGCTCACTTGAAGTTTACATGGAGCCCAATATCCTAATCTCAAACGAGCTGAGAGCACTATTGCAAGAAAACCAATGCCAGTGTGTTGTTTATATTGCAGAAAATGAACAATACTCCTCGATTTCATGGCTAAATAAACAGACAAAAAAATCTATCAACTTGTTTTACACCCAAGAAAAGTTTGCACAAGCGTCCCGTACCATAAAAGAATTCATCGCCAGTGAGCAATTATGAAGCCTTACCTTGCTATTGCCGCCTCTAGTGCACTTTTCGCAGCCACATGGTTTTGGCCGTATGGTTCAAAAATACAAGATGTACAGTACCACCACCGTGTAGTTGATATGATTCCTAACGAACATATATTACGCAGCGATGGACTTACTCGTGTCAACAGTAATAGAGTTACTCAGCTTACTTCTTTGCAAGATGAATCACTGACCAATCGCATGATGCTTAGTTTTAAAGTAATTTCACTGCTTCAATCTGATTCCAGTTTTCTTGTAACTGGTACGGTCAACTTACTTTCTATTCAAGAACTCGAACCAGCACTCAATGACAAAATGCTCTCGCCTTACCTAGTTTTCAATGATGAGCCAAAGCAAGTTAACATCAAAGTATTATATTCAAACCGTAGCTTTATGATATTAAAGAACTTCAACAATAATAGGACAATGCTATACGCCAGGCGGTAGATTATTAATATACTAAATTAACTCAAGCTGTAACTTTCAGTCGACGAAAACTGCACATAATTCAGAATGCCAGCGAACATGCAACTCTGAAAATAGCACATCGGAAATTATTTAATTGTAGTGATAAACCTTTCTTGATGAACTTTTCCTGATCTTCTTGAATCTAACTATTGATTCATACCTGCAAGAATGGGACCATTACCAATTAAAGAACAGTCAAATCTAATAAAACAAACACTAAATAAGCCATCATTAACTTTATAAATATAAAAGTTGGAAATAATTTTTATAGCATCCTATCTTTTATATCCAAAAGACTTCCGAAATATGTAGATATTAACGACCTAAATCATATAAATCGTTATAAAAACATTTTACCAAAAATGAAATCAACAAAAAACTATTGAATTCATCTGAATTATTTCTGATAAAATTATTAACCAATTGAATTTTAAATAAAATAATCAATAAACCTTATCAAGCGGCATTATTTTCATTTAATTTACAATTTTATTCTTTGCGTTTAGCCTAATTATATTCCAAGTCAAAAGAGTCAACATTTATCCGAACCACTGAAATAAAAACATTAACGACCTAATTTGATAACAATACAAACCAAACAAAAAAAAGGAACGCCAATGTTAAATTTAAAACCGTATTTTTTACTCACACTATTTCTATTCACCAACTCGACTTTGGCTGCTATCAATAGTGACTATCAAGTTGATCTCACTTTATCATCAGACCACAGCGAAAGTAACCACGTCCCGATGCCCTTTTTTGCTAACGGGAAAATGCAGTCGAAGTTGAACGTTACTGTCAGTATTTCTGATGGCTACGGCAATCCGGTGAGCGTTAACGATGAAGAAGTAAGAAACTCGCTCTCGTTTTACATCAAAAGCACACATGTCGAGCTGAGCAAAGACCAAGACTGCTCCTACCGTCGCGATTGTTGGGGGTACACCTACAGTGAAAATGATTACGTTCACCAAATGGGCACTAGTTACCAATACGCTCAGAGCCTACCAACTTCACGCCTCTTATCTACCCCGCAGAACCTGATCACGGCTTGGGTATACAGTACAGAAGTCGCCCAATACAGAGCCGTGTGCGCTCGAATCCAATTTGACAACGACACAACTTATGACAGCTGTGCACATCCATACGATGAGAATGCTATCTATCAATCGGTCCAACCGGTGGTATACACAGCGAATGACTTCGCTGAACTAGGTGAAGGCGAAAAAGTATGGGAGGAAGAAGACTTCGAGGATTTCTACTTTTCGTATGCCGAAGTTCGTAATTTCTATATTACCCCTATCGACCCATCTTTAAGACTGGTTAAGGTTTCTACAGATAATTGGCAAGAGTCAAACCACGATAATGAATTTTTAAATGACCAATGGCTTGGTTGCTACAGTGATTGTCCAGAGGGGTTTAAGTCTGTCAAAGGCTTCCTATTTACACCAGGCCAGGAACGCACCGTAACTCACGAATATGTGTGGAACAGCGCCGCAGGTGAAAGCCGCACTGCAAAGTGGAGAGTCAACCAAAAGCTTCGCTCAGTCACCTTTAGCAAGCTTCTCTATTCAAATAATAATACCTCTCAAAACGACACTCAAAGTGAGTATCGCTTTATCGCATTTGACCAGTATGGCAATAAAGCCCCCTTAAAACTGACCTATCCAGAAAGTGCGTTTACTGACGGTGGCCAACGTTGGGACTACACCCAATGGAACCTCGTTAGCCAATAACAATTGCTGGGAACACTAGTTTTAGCCCAGAAGAACCGGGCTAATTCCCTCTATTTAAAGGATAAAATATGTCTAATTGGACTTCAAATGCATTTAACTTTGACAGTTATTGCTCAGGTGGCGTCGATCAGAGAACGCGAAGCTATTCTTATCAAATATTACTGGGCTCGCTACTCGGCAACTGGTTAAAA
Organism: Vibrio sp. NH-UV-68; assembly: GCF_042940635.1. NCBI lineage: Bacteria > Pseudomonadati > Pseudomonadota > Gammaproteobacteria > Vibrionales > Vibrionaceae > Vibrio > Vibrio sp. NH-UV-68. Next base: position 1,257,206 of record NZ_CP134975.1, on the reverse strand, counting down.
GGGCCGAACTTAGATATTTCGATTCAGTTTTCACCCTACAGCAGCGAAAATCTCGGCTTTGGCCAAGGCTGGACGTTGAATCTTCCTCGCTATGATATCGAGCAAAAGCAGCTGTACCTTGCCAACGGGCAATCGTATCGTGCAGAATTAACCGCAAATTATCAGCTCAACATTCGTTATAAAAAGTTATTAGACTTCACGGTTTCAGCAAACACTAATGGTTACCAAATTACCTATCGTAATGGCCGCAAAGACATTTTAGACAACAAGGGCTATATCAAAAAAATCATCCAAAGCGATGGTCATGCGCTGAATTTTTTGTGGCTGAATATCGGCGATAGTAAACGCCTAAGTAAAGTGTGGGACGATAGAACCTCTCAAGCTTCACCATTACTACTGATCACATACCCAAACGTCGCGAGAATCAATATCTTTACCAATATGGGGACTATTCATGAAGCCTATTTCTCCCTTATCTTAAGTAATCAAGAGTTGGTTCAATGTCACCTACCTGAAGACGTGGGAAGTTATGACTTTGTTTACCAACAAATCGGCAGCTTTAATCTGATCAAAAACGTCACTCATCCATGCGGTTTGGAAGAGCAGCTAACCTATATCGCCGATGGAATACGAGTTGATGCCAACAGCTACCTACCTGCCGTCACGCAACATAAAGTACTCACTCGTAACTCGCCTGTTATCACCACTCAATATGATAGCGTCGGAGGAGATGATCACAACTTCATGGGTTTTGGCGTATCGGGAGGAAGTTTAAGTGAAGGCATCGATAACCTATTAGAGAGAGGGGTTGCTTACACTTACCAAATTAGCCAAATAGAGAATGGTGAGATAGAGACTAAACAAACCTACAACCAGTTCCATTTGCTGATTGAAGAAGAACGCATTGTTAACCGTCAAACAGTCCATTGTAAAAAGCTCGGTTATCCTGCGCTCGATAACACATCGTTTGCCGATCAACCTGCTCAATACGCATTAATCGATACAGAGCAACAGACGTGGCAAATGGATAATGACAGTCATACTCAGATTCGATTCTGGATCTATGACAAGTATGGAAATATGCTGTCATTTACTGACGAAAACAACATCACCGAACAGTATCAATATTATGCGCCCGATGGTGAAACAGGTTGCCCTGCCTCTACGTCAGGCATGGCCAATTTTGTAAAATCGAGAACACTGACTAATGGCACGGACACACGCCAAATTTCTTACCAATACACCACGATTACGGGAGCAAACCAACATGACAGTGTGGTATTGAGCCTCGAAGATGCCCACCAGCGCTACCAAAGTCATTATCACTATCATACTGAAAGCGACCAAATACACTCGTTGGGCCGACTGGCTTCAATCAAAAATGACATTCTTCACCCAAACGGTCGCTACTCAACAATCACGAATTACCAATATGCATTGAATAGCGAAACAATAGAAGAACATCAACAATTAATCTGTCACGACGACAACCAAACTAACTTAGTCGTTGGTCATTACCTCGACATTGGTGAACTGTCACATCACATCGACGCAGATGGCATTCGCAGTTCAATTCAATATGATTCTTTGCGCCGTATCACTCAAGAATGCATTGAAGGCAGTGCTTCGCGCAGTTATCAATACACGATTGACACTGGCGATGCGCGTCAGATCATGGTGCTGACGGATTGTAAGGGTAATCAATGCGAACAAAGCTGGGATGGCCAGGGTCGAGAGCTCAATGCCAAGATAGACAACACGTTAGTCTGGCAGAAAGAGTACGATGAGCTAGGTCGACTTAAAAGCAAAAGTACTTGCGATACCCTTCTAGATATCAATGATCGCAAAATATCCGTGACACAGACCGAAACCTATCAATATGATGATTGGGGACAAGTAAAGGCCACTGTTCTTGCCAACGGATGTCGTCAGATTGAATTTAACAACCTCGCCACTAGACAAAAAACACAAGGCATTGAAGGACTGGAACTCACGGTCAGTACCTTGAACAACTGGGGACTAGAAAAGCACAAACAACAAGGTAGCCAAAGCTGGCGTTATCAATACGACAAATGGGGGCGATTAGAGCAAGAAACGAACCCACTCAATCAATCCACTCACTACTCATATGACCACTTTGATCGCGTCATTAACATCAAGCAAGCTAATCAAGTGTCGCAACAAATTACATATGCTGCGCACACCGATCAATCACAAGTTGCAAAGGTCAAAATTGGCGAACAACTTGTCGGATGGCGCGACGTGGATGGTCTAGGCCGCCCTCTCTCGCTTTACCGTGGTTCAAGCCCTCTGCCCTCTCTAGAATGGACATATAGTGACAGCAGCAATATTCCAGAGTTTGAATCAAGCTTATCATCACCATTGAGAACCTTTACCAGAGATACTCAGTTAGGCGAACTAAGTAGCAAAGCCTGTGGTGGTCAAAGCTCCGAATATCGCTATGATAAAATCTCAGGATTGCCTACCGAAAGCTTTGATAACGCCGGCAGTAAAAGCAGTATTACTTATAGCCCAACGGGCTTACCAGAAACAGAGATCAACAATAATAATATTCGACAATACACCTACTCTCCGGGAGGCGTAATTTCATCTATCCAAACAGACGACGAACACCGTCAGTATCGTTACGATGAGCTCGGTCGATTAGTTAAACTCAGTACTGATGCTGCTACGCTCTCTTATCAATATGATCAGTTTGACCGTATCATCGTCGAGCAACTGGTCTCAGCAGGCCAAACTCAAATCACCGAAATTGATTGGGATAACTACAGCAGAGAAATCAATCGGGCTGTCGAGCTAAATGATCACTATATTTTTGAGCAATCGCAAACTTACAACGATCTTGGCTTGGTCGCCTCTCGCAGCAAAACATGCGCAACCTTCGGTGAGGTCACCGAAAACTACACCTACGATGAGCTAAACCAACTGACCAAAGTGACCTTTCTGGGTAATGGCCCGATAAGTGATTGGAGTCAGCCCCTCACTTGTATTGAATGGGATTATGACTTGTTAGGTAATATGCAAACTCAGCGTTGCCAAACCGCTGAAGCACAAGATCTCGCCACTTTCTACTATGAGTCTGATGATCCTTGTCAGTTAACACGTATTAGCCATACACACCCAACGCTCGCCCAATCAATTGACATCCATTACGATGCGAATGGCAATATGATTCAAGATGCCGAGGGAAGACTGCTTGAGTATGACAACTTTGACCGGTTGGCAAACGTCAACACAAATGGCATTGATTGGGGCTACGAGTACGACAGTAATGACCGCCTCGTGCATCAGCGATCGAGCAATGAATCTCGCGATTTTGAATACCTGTGGAACGACCTTTGCTCAATTAAACACAATGGACACGTCACAAACTACGTCTATCACGATGGCTTACCTAAATGGTCACAGCAAGGCAGCGCAGTCTCTCTGTTAGCCACCGATCAAAATGGCTCAGTAGTGGCAGACAACGCACCTGGGCAAACTGGTGCAGTGTACCGCTACTCTCCTTTCGGACAACGCGACCAAGCGGAGAATAGCAATGAAGCATAACGAATCGATGTTAATTACTCCGTTAAACCGACGAGAGTTCTTAGTCAAGATAGGCCAAACGGCAGCAGTGGTTGGGGGTGTGTCTTTACTTCCTACCTCAGTTCGATTGGCGATGGCACAGTCAATGACCCGTTCACCTTATGGATTAGGATTTAATGGCGAATGGCTCGACCCTATTCTTGAAGGCTACCACTTAGGGCAAGGTTATCGTATCTATCAGCCGAAACTGATGCGTTTCAACGCGCCCGATAGCTTAGCGCCTTTTAACCAAGGTGGACATAACGCTTACGTTTACTGCCATAACGATCCTATTAACTTTACCGACCCCAGTGGTCATCTCAATATCAGTAAAATACTGTTCGGCGTTTTCGGCGTTGTCACTAGCATTATCGGTATCGCTTTAGCGGCACCAACTGGTGGTTCGAGCTTAGTATTGGCTGCCGGCATTATTGGTGGTCTTGCTGGCGCGACTGGTGGTGCTCTTCAAATAGCATCGGGCGTCATTGATGACGGCGACATATCACGAAAATTAGATATTGCCACGATTCCTTTCGATATTATTGGCATCGTTAGCGGCGGGTACTCAGCGTACAAATCAGTACAAAATCTTCGTTGGATTAAAGCAGGAGGCGCATTAGACGACGTCACTCAACCAGGTCTTGGCTCGCGGCTGTGGAATAAAATCAGTCCCTCTGGAGACTACAACTTAGAATGGGCGCGCAAAACTAACCCTGCAATGCGACTGGGTAACTCTGAAGGCCAAGTTATTGCAACAAAAATGATTCAGGGAGGAAAAACCATGACCTATACCCCTGCACCTATTCACGGCGGCTACACTAAAATTCTTCTTGGCCAGGTAAAAGTCAGTGCTCGAGGTTATACCATCTACCAAGGAATCATGACGGCGCGATCGATTGGTAGCCTTGGCTGGTCGAGCGTGAAGACAATTCCTGGGCGATTGGATGATGAAAAATCTTCGACTGGCAATAGCGTGATGGAAGGAAGAAGCGCCAACCCCGCGGCCAAGAAAACGCAGATGTATGCATTGGAAGAAACGCGTCAACGAATCAAGTATGGCAATGATATTCAACGTGTGATTCGCCAGCTCCCTCTTTCATAACCAAACTAAACAGCCAGAGCGAAAAACTCTGGCTGTTTGCAATCAATGCTCAATACAGAAAGTTATTCCTCAATCAGCAACTTCACGCCTAAACCCACCAACACAACACCCGTGGTAGCTTCCATACGCTTCATAAAGGTTGAACTTTGTAATAATTTCTTGGCTGAGTTCAGCACCCCGGCTAAACCGCACTGCCACACCATCGCAATGACAAAGTGAATACTGGCCATTAAGCATGACTGTAAAAAAGCTGAGCCTTCTGGATTGATAAACTGTGGTAAAAATGCAAGATAAAACACGGCCGTTTTCGGATTAAGTACATTCGACAGAAAACCTTCGCGTAGTGAACGCGTTAAGTTCAATTGACGATGCTGGGCTTGCGTATTAACCGTACCAAGTTCGCCCTTCCAAACACTCTTGAGTGTTGTTGCGCCAAGCCAAATCAAGTACGCCGCACCCACCATTTTTACTGCATTAAATAGTTCAGCCGATTGCGCTAAGATGGCCGAAATACCAATCGCAGAAAAAGTGGCATGGACAAATAACCCCAAACAAATGCCCAAACTGGTTGTTGAACCATCGGCAAAACCACCGCGCGATGAATTGCGTAATACCAACGCAGTATCTAACCCCGGAGTTAACGTTAAAATAGTAATGGCGATCAAAAACGCTTCAAAATTTTCTATCACAACAGCTTACTTCCCTGATTTGTTTTCACTCTTTATTGTCATACTTAGCTTAGCGGGTCAATCATTTAATTACCGACACTATTATCTAACCTATTAATTAAGGGGATTAATATCGCGATTGAGCGGCTTGGTGTTACCGCAATAGGTTGATAGACTCAAGGTTTTATATAGTCACGGAAGGCGAACGATGAGCGCATTCAATCAATTAAAAGCACATGCACAAAAAATCTCTCACTTTAATCACCTAGCAGCAATTTGTGGCTGGGACCAAGCCGCGGTTATGCCAGCGGGCGGAAACCAAGCGCGCAGTGAAGCGATGGCAGAGCTGTCAGTGCACCTTCACTCATTACAAACTCAACCTCAACTCGAAGAGTGGTTTGCGCAAGCTGACAATGAGAACCTTGATGGCACTGAACAAGCCACCCTGCGAGAGCTCAAACGTCAGTGGCAACAAGCCAACTTGCTCCCCGAGTCACTAGTGCAAGCAAAATCTCTGGCGGGATCAAAATGTGAACACGCGTGGCGAACCCAACGCGGTGACAACGATTGGCAAGGCTTTGAGAAAAACTGGGCAGAGGTGGTTAAATTATCGCAAGAAGAGGCTCAAATCCGCGCAGAGGCCAATGGGCTAACACCCTACGACGCCATGCTTGATATCTATGAACCTGGTACCAGTTCAGCGTCCCTCGACAACATTTTTGGTCAAGTGAAAACTTGGTTGCCGGAATTGATTGACCAAGTGATCGATAAACAAGCGTCAGAGCCATTCATGACGCCGCAAGGAACATTCAACACCGAGAAACAAAAAGCCCTTGGTCTAGAGGTCATGAAACTTCTTCAGTTCGATTTTAACCATGGTCGATTGGATGAGAGTGTTCACCCTTTTTGTGGCGGCGTCCCTACCGATGTGCGTATCACCACACGTTACGACCAAAGTGAGTTTGTTCAGTCATTAATGGGCATCGTTCATGAGACTGGACATGCACGCTATGAACAAGGGCTACCAAAGTCATTGGCTGGCCTGCCTTCTGGTGAAGCTCGTTCGATGGGGATCCACGAATCACAGTCACTATTTTTTGAGATGCAAGTTGGCCGCAGCGAACCTTTTATCGCCCACCTATCTCAACTGGCAAGCAAACACTTTACCGATCATGACTCGGCGCTGTTTTCTCAGCAAAACTTCCAAAAGCTTTATACTCGAGTAAAGAAAGATTTTATCCGTGTCGATGCTGATGAGCTTACCTACCCGGCTCATGTCATTTTACGCTACGAAATCGAGCGTGATTTGATCAATGGTCATCTCAAGCACACTGACGTTCCTGAATTATGGGACCAGAAAATGCAGCAATACCTTGGCTTATCAACCGAAGGCAACTTTAAAAATGGCTGCATGCAAGACATTCACTGGACGGACGGCGCGTTTGGTTACTTCCCAAGTTACACCTTGGGCGCAATGTATGCGGCTCAATTTATGGCGTCAATGAAGCAAACCGTCGATGTGGATAGCGCTATTCAAAGTGGCGACTTAACCCCAATCTTCACTTGGTTGTCGGACAATATTTGGAGCAAAGGAAGTTTACTAACTACCGACGAATTGGTGAAATCGGCAACTGGGGAAACACTTAATGCGCAGCATTTTCAAGATCATTTGAAAAACCGGTACAAGTAATTTTGATAAGGAAGACGGCACAGATTTAAATTCATACATCTTATAATACTTTCTCTATGCACTCTGAAAAGCCGAAAACTTGTTATCAAAACCTTAATTGATAACATAGAGCTCTTGGAACGTATGGCGATAAAGCTTCTAAATTAATTAAGTTTGCGCCTTTTCTTTAAGTTACCCATTAGATAATACTCAAGGTGACCGTTGAAAAAGCATTGAATGCTGAATTAGACGGTCACCTTGATGATGCTTCCAAACCCGGCTCCAATTTCCATAATGACCGCTCAACTAAGTCGATAATGGTAAGTCATCAACAAGTCACGACCAACTTTCAGGCAATCAATGAATTCAAGATACCTAAAAGAAATGTACAATACGAATCAAAAATTGGCGACAAGTTCTGAACTACTTCAAAATTGTGTTCCTGCCATCCGTGTAGGCTAGAGCTACATGGCATCACTTTGCTATTTACCTAAAACACACTCATCAATTAATGATTTAATATCTAACACATGCTTTCTTAGCGTGGATTTCGCTTCCTCAATTTCGTCATCATTAAGCATTTGATAGATCCGACGATGATCCTCCAAAATCTCAGTATAGGAATCTTCTGTGCTTGTCAAGTGACTGCGAATCGCTCCTATATGGAATTGTACTAATTGATAGCTCTTCTGAAGTAGCGAATTATTACAGTACTTGAAAAAAGACTCATGAAACTCGCCATCCAGTAGCAAAAATGCCTGAAAGTCTTTGTTTTTCAACTTATGTTCCATCTTTACAATGCTAATTTCTAAGCTTTCCAAAAACGCTTGAGAATCATTACGCATTGATTCTTCAATGGCGATAGGTTCGAGATAGCTACGAAAATTACAAAGCTCAACAATCGACTTTTCATCCGGTTGAAAAACGAAACTACCTTTCTGAGGGATAATATCAATCAACCCCTCTTGTTTAAGAATAAATAGTGCTTCACGCACTGGTGTTTTACTCACACCGAAGGTTTCTGACAAGGATGCTTCAGAAAGTGGCTGACCTAACTTCAATTCACCATTCACAATGGAATAGCGTAAATTTTCAGCTACATTTTCCGTTAGACTTTTAGGGCGAGTGATAACTTTCAATCTCGTTACCTCATGGTTAATTCTACTGACGTTAGTCTACCCCAATATCTTACTATTGACAGCAACTAATAAGTGGCACGACTGGTGTGCTCATGCATGTTAATAGCAAATATTATATTTATATAATTTGGTTATATCACTTGTTATTTCAGTGAGTTAAATCGCATTTGACTAAAGTAATCTAACATTAAACTAAGAACAAAGCCGTCATAGCCAAATACATACTCCCCGAGTAAAGGAAAGCGCTTCGCTTCGAGCGCTCATTCTCAAATTGAGTACCTAAAATGAAACCAACAAGGTACATCAATGCACTAGCGATCACAAAGCCGATTGTATACTGCATAGCCGATGTGTTCATGGGCATCTCGAACAGGTGGATGTATCCATGAAAACAAGCGAGTGAAGCCAACATGTATACTAACCTCTGACTAACCAATCTACCTGATACACCAAATGTTAATATCAGCCCAACTGATATGACTGATAACGTAATCAAACTATCGAACGTAGCAATAAAAACACCAGAAGCTGCAATGGTTGCACCTAAAATTAAGCTTAATGTAAGTACTGCTAACGAGGCCCATTTCATCAATCTATCACGGCCAAAATACAAACTAGACCAACTCCCATCATCGCTGCCATATGATCAATGCCAGAGAACGGATGAAGAATACCCGAAACCAAACCGATCTCAGAATGACTTGGATGAGCACTTACCAAAGAGGGAAAGAGCAAAATAAACCACGCGTTTTTCATAAACCTAACCTTGCGTTTTTGAGAATTTAAATAGTTTAAGCGAACTACCTCAACATCACACACTAACAACTAACAACTAACAACTAACATATTAGATGCTAGTAATTTATTTTATTAAATTTCCCTTTAAAGACACTGATCACAATTAAGTAAAAATACGACATATAGTAGCCTAACGGGCTAGATAATAAGCCAATTAGAAATTAAAGTATCTAACATATTAAAACAATAAAAACTCACTGCCTTTTTACCTAGGTAAGTGCAACGATAACTCGGAGTATTGAAATGCACATTCATTTGGATCTTGTCGGGGGTATTGCTGGTGACATGTTTAATGCATCCATGCTTGATGCATTACCACACTTAGAGTTGCCTTTGTTAGAAGTACTTGCAGCGGTAAAAGAGACTGCTCAGGTAAACTACTGGACTGAAGAGGCTATCGACAAAGGGTTAACTGGACGGCGATTTTATGTTGAAAATCAAAATGATAAATCAGAACATCACCATGAGCATAGAAGCTGGAAACATATACAATATCTTATTTCGGAATTATCCATAGATGAGTCCGTGAAAAAAAACACACTTGGGATATTTAGTTTGCTTGCTGAGGCCGAAGCAAAAATACACGGAAAAAATGTCGAAGATGTGCATTTTCATGAGGTAGGTGCTTGGGATTGTATTGTCGATATTCTTTCCGCTAGTTGGCTTATCGTCAATTCAAAAGCAACTTCTTGGTCTTGTTCTGATATTCCTTGGGGTGGAGGAATCGTACATTGTGCTCACGGTGATATCCCAGTACCAGCCCCAGCGACCTTATCTTTACTGAAAGGTTTTCAGATGATTGATGATGGTATAAAAGGAGAGCGAGTGACGCCAACAGGAGCCGCTATCCTTGCTTGGTTGCTCCCATCCCACAAAGTAAAAACTGGTCAAGTCGTCAATATTGGTTATGGATTTGGTAAACGTGAGCTATCCGGGAGGGCTAACCTACTTCGAAGTACAATATTGTCAACAACCAAAAGAACCCATGATAATCATGAAGAAATCAGCGTCATTCAGTTTGATATTGACGATATGACTGGAGAACTTCTCGCCATTGCCCGTGAGAAGATTCGATCTCAGCAAGGCGTACTTGAAATCACTGAAGTGGTGGCTCATGGTAAGAAAAATCGTCATATCAATACCATCACTGTCCTGACCCAGTTAACCGTTCAAGACTCTATTCTTGAGTTCATTTTTAACCATACTTCAACGCTCGGTGTACGTTACTGGAGATGTCAGCGCAAGCTACTTCCTCGACATCATCACCAAGTTACCGTCGACAACACACAATATAATGTCAAAACTGCCCGACGACCTGACGGCACTTTGACTAGCAAACTCGAGTCAAGCCATTTGGAACCGCACCAAATGAGTCTCAATAATCAAGTTGAAATCAAAATACTTACAGAGAAACTAGCTAACCATGAACTCACTAAACAACAAGATTGAGAAACTCGAGAACCACCTAAAACAGCTTGGCACAGTCACCGTTGCTGTTAGTGGTGGTGTTGACAGTATGACGTTAGCTTATGTTGCTCATCAGGTACTAGGAGAGCAGGCCAAGATGGCGCACTCGATATCACCAGCCGTTCCTTTGCAGGACACGCAGAGAATTCGCGATTTTTCGGCCAATTATGGCTGGAACATGGTGTTTGTCGAAAGCGGTGAGCTTGACACTCCAAACTATCAATCAAATCCAGTTAACCGATGCTATTACTGTAAATCGTGTCTTTATACAACCTTAGGTCGCTTGTCATTTGGTCAAGTTATTTCTGGTACCAACTTGGACGACCTTGACGATTATCGCCCTGGTTTGATCGCTGCAAAAGAGCATCAGGTTGTGCATCCTTTTGTCGAAGCATCAATCGCCAAGCAGGATATTAGGGATATCGCCAAGCAACTTGGTTTACCAACACTATCCAAACTACCAGCTTCACCGTGTCTTGCTAGCCGAATCGAAACGGGTATCTACATCAACGAAAATAATTTAGGGTTAGTTCATTCTGTCGAACAATATCTGCGTACTAAGATTGAAAGCGAGATGCTTCGATGTCGTGTTCAAAAACAACGTCTGAGCATTGAACTGGACCCCCATGCTATTGATATCCTCTGCGAATCTGATGTGAAATCATTAAAGCAACACATTACCACTATCGCTGAAAAATTCGACGCTTCAGTTCCTATCCAGTTCATTCCTTACCAAAGAGGTAGCGCGTTCATAGGAGAAAAAGAATGTCTGAAATCATAATTGACTTTGAACGTAAGCAGCGCTGTGGCGTTGAAGAAGCTATTTTTTGTGAAAGCAAGAGCATAACTCAAATTGAACAGATCATTCAGTTAGCTATGGCAAAAAAGAGCAGACTTTTTTTTACTCGCTTGTCTGAAGAAAAGTGGTGGCTTCTCAATCCAATCTTCCAGAAACATCTATCCTATTGCTCTATTTCTAAGACTGCGATCATGGGTGAAATTAAAGACTTATCACAGCAGAAAAGTCATATTGCTATTGTTTCAGGTGGTTCTTCTGACACAGGGGTCTGTCACGAGATAATGCAAACGCTCAACTATCATGGCATTAATGCGTCATTGTATGAAGATGTGGGTGTTTCCGCCCTGTGGCGTTTAAAAAATGCACTACAAGAAATCAATAAAGCCAATATCATAATTGCAGTAGCAGGTATGGAAGCAGCACTGCCAACGGTTTTAGCAGGTATGACACCTCGACCTATTATTGCGGTGCCCACCTCTGTCGGTTATGGCGTATCAGAAGGTGGGCAACTGGCGCTGCACTCTTGCTTAGGGAGTTGTGCTGCTGGCGTCATGACGATGAATATTGATAATGGATTTGGTGCCGCTTGTGCAGCGATAAAGCTACTCAACAGTTTCTTGGTATAATCACTCACAAAAGACAAAGGGCTCAGATAAGACCTTTATATCGGTTGCTATTCAGTCCAAGGCAATAAACCGCCTGCTTCATCAAACTGGAATGCTATTGGCTCTGAAATGCACTCTACACTTTCTAATGACTCAACGACATCTTTTAGCCCTTCTGATACATAAATGTTGTCGAGCTCAAGCGTGTTTTTTATCCACACTATTTTCGCATTCAAAATATCATGAATAGGCGCTGTTTTCAGCGCAAAAACGATCGCTTCTCGGTCATTACCCATGACCATAGGTATTTTTGCTGTCGCTAACGTGCCCGCTGTCGCGGCATTAGTGTACATCGCAGAGAAGTCGAGACTTTGCACCAATTGACGAGTAGTAATATCGGCCATGCCAATCCCAACGCCATTGCCGTGAGTTGCTTCTGTAAGAGCAAGTACCACCGTGCTTGAAATATTAGGCCCACTAAAACCACTGACACCAGAACCAGGACGCCCGGTCACGTTCGGATCCATCCCTTCACCACTGATGTTCTTGCCGATTTCTTGAATGATCAGCACATCAATATCCGGTATCTTAATCGTCGCAATATTCTGTTTGGCTTTTTCCAAGTACTTTGGTTCAAGCGATAAGATATCGGCTTGCTCTACCACCTCAATATTCATTAACTCATCGTAAGCATTCTCAACTAAGCCGATTGCGAAAGGCACGTTTATTTGTTCCAGCAAACGTCCTCCTGCTTCAGGAATCACTCGATGAAAATTATGAAAGCCATATCGGTGCAGTGACGATGCACCAACATGATTCCCTAACCCAATACATAACATCTTGAGCAAGCCACTCTCGACTTGTCCTTTGAAGTCGGCATGAGGTTTGATCTTATTGCACAGAATAATACCATCGGCTTCTGTCGCCACTTTATCCAAGTAGAGTGGTACACCATCAGGCATAGCAGCCACTTTGACCACTTCCATCGATGATACAATGGGTACGTCCATCGATTGCTCTGTCACACCGTAAGTTTTGAGAATCTTGATCTGCCCTTCTGCATTTGCAGAGCCGTGGCTCCCCATCGAGGGTACAATAAAAGGCTGTGCCCCATATTGCTTCAAGAACGCTATCGTTTCTTGCAGAACCGGTATAAGTCCCGAGATCCCACGACTGCCTACGGTAATCGCTAAAGACATCCCATTTAAGCGCTCCGGATTTGGAAACGTCAAAAGCTCTTGACTAATGCGTTTTTGAATGTCTTCGAGTTTTTTTCTATCGAAGTGCTGCTTCACTTTTACCATTTTTGGTAGTTTACATTCAAAGCCACCATCGAGTGTAAACTTGATTTCTCTGTCAAACATGTCCGTTTATCCCTAGCAGAACAAAAACAACTAGAGAGGGCATAACCCTCTCTAGAATAAAGTCGAAACCTTTTTAAAGGTTATCCTTTTGGCGATACTGCCTTGATGGTGGTCATCCATTCATCGTAAATGTCTGCACCTAGTTTCTGCTTGTACTCTTCACGTACTGACTCAGTGGCATCAATGAACAGTTGGAGTTGCTCAGGACTCAAAGCATTTACTTGTGTACCTAACTTCTTAAACTCTTCAATTTGTTGACCTTCTTCAGACGCAACAAGTTCTTGTTGGTAGATTTCAGCTGCACGCATTGATTCTGCGATTAGCTTCTGATCGTTAGCTGAAAGGCTGTGCCAAAACTCTAAGTTCATAACCGGAATGTAGAAGGTAACTACGTGGCCAGTCAGGCTAACGTAGTCCTGTACTTCATAGAAACGCTGAGCATAAATGTGCGCGATTGGGTTCTCTTGACCATCAATAACACCCTGTTGAAGACCAGAGTATACTTCACCAAAGTTCATTGGTGTTGCAGAAGCATTTAGAGAATTGAAGGTCTTAACATGAGCAGGAACCTTCATCGTTCTGATCTTCAGACCTTTTAGATCTTCTGGTGTTTCTATAGGACGGCTGTTGTTTGTAACGTGACGAACACCATTTTCCATCCAGCCGATGCCTTGCAAGTTCATGTTATTAAGTTTGCTCAACATCTTATCGCCAGCAGGGCTATGTACAGTATCTAGTGCCGCTTGCTTGCTTGGGTAGATAAACGGTAGCTCTACAACATCAAAAGATGTATCCCAAGATGAATAGAAAGATGATGGCGATACCGCCATTTGAAGCATGCCAGATTGAACCCCTTCAATCATTTCACGATCAGGGCCCATTTGAGAATTTGCAAAAATCTGCACTTCAAATTTGCCATCGGATTTTGCTTCGACATCTTCTTTGAATTTTTCTAGAGCTCGATGTAAGTGATAGTTTTCATTTGCACCGTGTCCAATTCGAATTGTCGTTGCTGACATTACTGAAGTTGATAGTGCGAGCATAGATACCGCGGTAGCCATAATTAGTTTTTTCATTGTGCCCTCGTTTCTCGTTTGCAGGGTGACTCTGGTTTATCGTTAAAGGCCGCTACATAGCGTGCAGCAACAATATAAGTATTCCCTAACCCATCTAGCATCTAATATATCAGATGCTAGATTTTAATTATTACCGACTAGTTTAATTATTGCTGTGAGAATGGTCACGAATATATAACCATTTTTATTAATGCTAGAAACAAAAAAGCCTTAGTATGAACTAAGGCTCCTATTTATTACTCAAAAGTATTAGTGCTATCCAACTAATTCTGTAAGGAACAGTGATATTCCTGGTATAAATGTAACTGCCAATAATAAAACTAACATTGATAATAAGAATGGAATTAATGCTTTCGATATTTTCTCTATACTTACATTAGAAACTTGGCTTGCAACAAATATATTAACTCCCAAAGGGGGCGTGCAGAAACCGATCGCTAAGTTAACAGTTAATATTACACCGAATACAATAGGGTCAACGCCTATCTGTTTGACTACAGGTAATAAAATAGGGGTTAGTATAATAATAGCTGAGATGGTTTCCATAAACATACCAATTATCAACAACATACCGTTAATAAGCAATAACAGAACAACTGGATTATCAGACAGGCCCACCAAGGTGTTAGCAACCACCGATGGAATCTGTTCGAACGTAACCAAACGACCAAATGCGGCCGCAAATACCACAAGAACTAAAATGGTTGCTGACGTTAAAGTCGAACGCGAGAATATTTCTGGCAAGTCAGAAAAAGAGATTTCTTTATATATGAACAGACCGCAAATAACAGCATATACAACCGCAACTGCTCCTGCTTCAGTTGGAGTAAATACACCACCATAAATACCACCAAGAATAATCCCTGGGACAATTAAGGCCCAAATGGATTCTTTAAACTGTGCGCCGACACCCGACCAAGAAAATGGCGTCGGTTCCAAATCCATAATAGGTTGATTGCGAACCACTACTCGGCTCATTGCCATAAAGGTAAGGCCAAATAAAACTCCTGGAATAATCCCAGCTAAAAATAACTTACCAATAGACACTTCTGCCGATACACCATAAATAATAAATGGAATACTTGGCGGAATCATAACTCCGATCATGCCGGCAGATGCCGTTAGTGCTGATGAGAAATCCTTTTTATAACCTTGCTGGGTCATAGAAGGAATAATATTAGAGCCGATTGCCGCCACCGTTGCAGGCGCCGAGCCAGAAATGGCAGCAAAAAACATTGAAGCGATCACGTTTACATAACAAAGGGAAGCTCGAATATGCCCAACAAGAGAATACGCAAAGCCGATAATACGTGCAGAAAGACCACCTTTTTGCATTAAGTCACCAGCTAAAACAAACAGCGGGACAGCAATAAGCGGGAATGAATCAGCCCCGGTCACAATTGAGCGTGCCATCAAACTTAGTGGCGGAGTACCATCAACAAAGCTCATCACGAACAGAGAGCTCATCCCTAAACTCATTGCAATGGGCATACCTAGGATTAATAAGAGCCCCAAAGCGCAAAATAGTATAATACCTGACATTTTATACCTCTACTGCCGGTGGTGTTTGTGTTGGTTTTACTAGGTAAAACTGAATAATCCTGAATACCGATAGTAGCGAACCTACCGGAGCGGATGAATACATGATGGCAATTGGAAGATTAAGCACCACCGATTTCTGTGATAGAACATAAGGCAGAGTAATCAACTTGTAAGATTGATATGTCATGGTCAACAGGAAAACAATAATGGCTACATCAATCATAATTTCTAACACTCGCTTCACCTTCGGCGGGAGTAAGTCTTGGAAAAATGTTACTTTTACGTGCTTTCTTTCCTTAAAGGCGTAGGCGATACCTATCCAAATAAACCAAATAAACGTCCACAAGGTAAGTTCCTCGGACCAGGATAATGCATTTTGAAATACATACCGCATCACTACCTGAACGGTAATCAATATTACAATTCCCGCAAGAAGCAACCCACCTAAAGCCGATTCTAAATTGTCATCCAACCATTTAACCATACTGATCTCACCGCCACCTAATTACTGATATGTCAGATATCATAGGCCTCAAACTGAGCTAAAAATAGACAAAAACCTCAATTAAACCGTCAAATATCGAGTTTTTTGTGATTGATCACAATTTAAAACCATCACCATTTCGATCCGAAAATTCAACTGATATGTTAGATCTTAGATATTATAACAAAAAGGTGATGTTACATGACTGATGAAACCAAATTCAAAGTCTATGTGTCTGATTATGACTATCCAGATCTAGAGATTGAGCGCAGTATCTTGGAACCAATTGGCGCGGAAGTTATAGGCTTAAAATGTAAAACAGGTATTGGCCTTGGTGAGCTTGCTAAGGATGCAGATGCTATTCTGCAACAATATGCAAAAATCCCTCGTAAGACTATCGAGCAACTAGGCAACTGTAAGATCATTTGCCGTTATGGTATCGGCGTGGATATTTTGGATGTGGAAGCGTGTTATGACCACGGAATCAAGGTTTCAAACGTACCAGACTACTGCATTGACGAAGTCGCCGATCACTCGATCTCACTAGGTTTAACTCTTTTCAGACGCATTCCTGCCTACAACAAGTTTACTCATGAAGGTCAATGGCACTGGGATATCGATGGTTTAGTTCCAAAACGCTTCCGTTCTTCTACTTGGGGGTTGATCGGCTTTGGCCGTATTGCTCAGAACATTGCCAAGAAGATGACAGCATTAGGGTTCAAAGTTGTGTCATTTGACCCCTATGTATCCGGTTCTTACATGAACACTTTTGGTGTAGAAAAAGTAAGCCTTGAGACTCTCATCAGCACTTCTGATGTCGTTAATGTTATGTGTCCACACACACCAGAAACCGACCGTTTGATCAATGAAGACCGCTTACGTCAAATGAAGTCGAATGCGGTACTCGTTAACGGTGCTCGCGGTAAAGTTGTTGATAACAAAGCACTTTACAAAGCTCTTGTTGAAGGTTGGATAGCCTCTGCTGGTCTTGATGATCCAGAGGAAGAACCGGCAAAACTCGATAACTGGAATCCTGATGACAACCCGATTTTTGGCTTAGATAACTGCATTGTGACACCACATGTCGCTTATGTATCACAAGAAGCTTTCCAAGAATGTCGTCGAATCGCAGCAGAAAACGCCAAAGCCGTTTTATTAGGTGGCGAACCTCTTGATCCAGTAGCGCGCGTAAAAACGCCAATTTCGGAACAACAATCATGAGACAAACAACTATTGCCGCCATTGAAGAACATAAGGTCTTTGCCATTGTTCGAGGGATTTCTCCGGACAACGTACGTCCAACAATGGAAGCACTATATAGCGGCGGAATTCGTTTAGTCGAAGTGACATTTGACCGAAAAAACAGCGACGAAAATACTTTGGCGGCACTCGATATTCTCGCCAGCGAGTTTCAAGACAAACTGATCTTCGGCGCAGGTACCGTCACTACGGTGGAGCAAGTCAAAGCTGTCAAAGCCCTGGGTGGACAATTTATCGTTTCCCCTGACTTTAATGCTGACGTCATTAAGGCAACCCTCAAATGCGACATGGTGTCGTTACCCGGTGTCATGACACCAACTGAAGCGGTACAAGCCAATGAAGCTGGTGCTGACTTTATCAAGCTGTTTCCAGGTGGTTTGTTAGGACCAGAATATCTCGCTGCATTAAGTGCCCCCTTGTCGGATCTTAAATTTATTGCTGTTGGTGGTGTTGATGCAAACAACATCCCTGACTTCGCTAAAGCTGGCGCAACTGGGTTTGGTATTGGCTCTAACTTAGTTAACAACACGCTCGTTGAAAACAACGAATTTGAAAAAATCTATCAAAATGCTTGTCGTTACAAGCGAACTATTGAATCTATTAGGAAGTAAAAATGGAATACGCAAAGAAAATCATTAACCCTCGTCCAGAAGTAAACGAAGAGCTCATCGCAAAGTGTGCAGAAATGACCGATGTTTTGAGCGTAAGTGCGGTATTTAGTGATGCGTTTAAACGCGATGGTGTTATGGACCACGAGATCAAATTCCGTTCATCAAACAAGCCATTTATTGGTACTGCACTGACTGTAAAACTTAAGCCAGGCGACATCGTTGATTGTCTTCCAATCTTCGATATTGCTAAACCGGGCGATGTGGTTGTTATTGACGCAAACGGCACACCAAATACCTCAATCTGGGGTGGCTTAATGTCTGGTCTAGCTCGTGCAGCAGGTGTTGTGGGTGCAGTCGTTGACGGCTCTGTTCGCGATACTGATGAGTCAAAAGTGCTTGGCTTCCCAATCGCATCTCGCTCTGTATCACCTCGCGCAGCACACTCAGCAGAAACAGGCCGCACTGAGCCAATCGAAATCAACGTTCCTGTTGTTGCCGGTGGGCAAATTGTTAAGCCTGGAGACCTAGTGGTTGCAGATGAGCTAGGTGTTACCGTTGTTCCTTACGAGTTTATAGAAGAAGTCTACCCTGCCGCTAAGCAGCTTGCTGAAAATGAGAAAAAAGTGCGTGAAGAAATTCTTAACGGCGCAACCGTTGAGCAGCTTTTAGCCAAGTTTGGCCGCATCTAATCAATGATTGAGACCCATTGAAAAATGGGTCTCTTCAGAGGGATATTCAATTGATCATTACAATAGATACTGGCACTACAAATACTCGTGTAGCGCTTTATGATGGTAAACAACGCGTTGATCTGGTTAAGGCGAATATCGGTGTTCGCAATACCAGTATCGACGGCAATAATCAGCAACTGATTAGTATTATTGCCAATGCAATAAGTCAGCTGAAAAAGGCCCACTCTCTGCAAGACTCGGATATTGAAGCCATATTAGCAGCAGGTATGATTACCTCTAATCTGGGTTTATATGAGGTTCCACATCTTGTCGCTCCAGTTTCTCTCGAAAGCTTTGCCGACAACATAAAATCGGTCGTCATTCCTGAAGTTTCAGCTTTACCAATCCACTTTATACCCGGCGTGAAAAACCTAGACACTGAAAACCTTCAGTCTGTTGTTGGTCTGGATATCATGCGAGGTGAAGAGGTTGAAGCACTGGCTATTGTCGATATGTTCAACATTGAGCAGGACGCCATTATTGCCCTTCCTGGTTCGCACTCCAAGTTTGTATCCGTTGATTCTCAACAGACAATTCTAGGGTGCTGTACCACTCTTGCTGGTGAATTAAATGCCATCGTGACCCATCACACCATTTTAACCAGCTCATTGGAAGACCGTTTTTCCGACACGTTGTGCAATGAATCTCTATTGGAAGGTTATAAATCGGCTGATCGTTATGGTCTTGGTCACGCTCTGTTTATGATTCGACTTCAGGAACAATTTGGTGGCAAACAACATAAGCAGCTCGCCAGCTTCCTTATCGGTGTCATACTGCATTCTGATATAAAGGCTTTAAGCTCCGCTCCACAACTGCACTTTAACTCAGAAACTCCAGTGTACATTGGTGGCTCAGGCTTGCTCTGCGAAGCAACCGCCACGCTGCTTAATTACCAATTCCCTGATAACTCTGTGATTCGCTGTGAAGATGTTCATGATTTGTCAGCTATTGGCTCTATTTATGTCGCCCAGAAGGCGAACCTTATTTAGTCACTCACCTCAAGTGACCTTTCTGGAGTTTTCGACCCCAATCGAAAGCTCCTTTATTGCTTTTGGAGACTGACAACATGAAAGCTCTGACCTATCAACCATCTATCGATCAGTTTCAAATTCAGAACCTGTCCATCCCTACACCAGACGCCTATCAAGTATTGGTAAAGGTTCTCGCCTGTAGCTTAAATCCCGTCGATACCAAAATTGTAAACTGGCACACATTAGTGAATGACATGAACGACGATTTTGTTGTAGGTCTAGATGTGGTTGGTGAAATCGTCTCTATCGGCGAGCAAGTCGACAACTGGAGAGCTTGTGACAAAGTGCTATTTCACGGCAATATGTTTAGCCAGCATGGTGGCTTAGCCGAGTTTTGCTTACAAGACAGTCGCACCTTAACACGGCTACCGAATGTCCCAATTGCAATGGCCGCTTCCACGCCTTGTGCTGGTTGGACCGCTTGGCGCGCGTTGTTCGACAAACTCAAAATAAAAGATCATAGCTCAATATTCATCACTGGTGGTTCAGGTGGCGTGGGTGGATTTGCCATTCAACTTGCTAAGTATTTTGGTCTTGAGACAATCATCACGACCTGCTCTGATCGAAACATTAATTACGTTAAAAGCCTTGGTGCCACCCATGCCATCGACTACCAAACGCAAGATGTCGTTAAAGAAATTATGTCGATTACTCAAGGCTCTGGTGTAAATAGCGCCCTTGATTGCGTGGGTGGAGAATCTGAACTCTATTGTTCAGAGGCTCTGGGGTTTGACGGCGAGATGGTAGAGCTTGTCGGGACAGCCGACCTAAACCAATACCGACAAGCCAAAGCAAGAGGTATTGGAGTTCATCAACTTAGTCTAGGCGCCGGATACAATCATGGCATCAAAGGGCTAAACTCCATTTTGAAAGCAGGAGAATCATTCAATCTATTGCTCAATCAAAACGTAATTAAAGCACCACGTATTCAAACCATTAATCTTGAGCAGGCAGGCCACGCTCTCATGGAAATGAGAAAACAGAGGACGGTAGGCAAAATCGTTGTTATCTTTCCTTAAGATAAATGAGACACAGATTTATCTCTAGCTACAAGTGATATTAAACACTAAAAATATTATACCCTTGGTTACTTCCCGAGTTACACCTTGGGCGAAATGATATGCGGCTCAATTGATGGCATCAATGAAGCAAGCCGTCGATGTGGATAGCGCTATTCAAAGTGACGACGTTCTTGTCAGACAAAAAAGGTCACATAAATATGTGACCTTCTGACGACGTTTGGAGCGCAAAAGTAACGATTTGCGCTCTTGGTACTGATGAGATTACGCCAACAGATCAACCAACGCTTTGCCTACACCGTGAGCACTGGCTGGGTTTTGACCAGTAATAACTCGCTCATCGACAATGACAAGTTCTTGCCAAGGCTGAACCTTAGTGTATTGAGCCGCGCTGCGTGCCAGAGACTCTTCCAACAGGAAAGGAATATCGTTGATGGTACCGAAATCCACTTCTTCTTCGCGGGTGAATCCTGTCACTGACTTTGACGCAAGTAGCTTGTCGCCAGTGCTCAACGTAATCGGTAACAGAGCGCTTGGGCCATGGCATACCGACGCAATCACACCGCCATTTTCATAATGATTGGCCGAAATTTGCGCAAAGTCTTCATTAGTCGCAAGATCAGACAACAAACCGAAACCACCTGGATAGAAAATAGCATCGTACCCTTCACCATTCACTTGAGAAACCGGAATGGTATTATTGATGCGGTTTAGGAAGCCTTCATCTGCAAGAATATCGGCATTGACCGTGTCCCCTTCCATATCGGTTCCATACAATGGCGCTTTGCCACCTTGGATCGAAGCAATGTCATAGTCGTAACCTGCGGTAATCAGTTCATTCAGAACATGGGTCAGTTCAGGAGCGAAGGTACCGTTCGCTTGATCCGTGTTACCGAGCGTTGCATGGTTGGTCACAACTACAAGTATTTTCTTCATAATTTATTCCTTTGGTCGGGTGTTATTTGACTCTAACCATACTAATTAAAAACCAAACGAGTGATAATACCCTTCATTAGCAAAACATTATTTCTATATAGCAAAGATAAAAATATGGACAGTTTTGAAGGTATCAATGAATTTGTTGCTGTTGCCGAGACTCATGGCTTCTCCGCGGCAGCAAAGCAGCTTGGCTGCAGCACAAGTCACGTGAGTCGACAAGTGACAAGATTAGAAGAAAGAGTAGGTACGCAATTGCTGGCTCGCTCTACCCGTATGGTCAACCTCACCGAAGCCGGGCACAATTACTATCAACAGTGTAAAGAGTTGATCATGGCGCTAAAGCAAGCCAATGAGCAGCTAACTTCTCAACAGACTCAGCTCAGTGGCACCTTACGTGTCAGTGCCGCAGGAGCGTTTGCCGAGAATCATGTTGCCCCTGCACTCATGACATTTGCCAAAGAGCACCCAAACTTAACCATAGAAATGAGTTTTAACACGCGAATGGTTAACTTCATCGAAGACGGTTTTGATTTCGCCATTCGCTATGGTCAGCTCAACGATTCTGGTCTGATCGCAAGAAAATTAATCGAACGCCCCATGGCCGCGGTTGCATGCCAACACTATCTCGATCAATTTGGTACACCAACTCATCCAGAACACCTAAAACATCACAGCTGCATCATCGCCAATAATGATATTTGGGTGTTTGACAAAGACCAAAAGCCGCTCAGTGGTGTGAAAGTATATGGCAGGTGGCGCAGCAATAATGCCAACGCGGTTGTACAAGCGTGTAAAGAAGGCTTGGGTATCGCTTACATGCCCAAAAGCACTTTTATCGAGGAGCTTAAAACAGGGGAATTAGTTCCGGTACTTAAACCTTATTGGGGGAAAGGGTCTAGCAGTTGGATCGTGTATCAAAATCGAAGGTTTCTACCACAAAGAGCAAAACTCGCGATTGAGTTCTTATTAAATTACTTCGCCAATTGGCAAGAGTAAATGAGCTTATCGACCATACTAAACTTACCTCCCCCTAGAGTTCAGTTTTTACTGACAAAAGGTTTGAATATAGAGTGCTTCAACCTTCGCGCGCGCCCATGGAGTGCGACGTAAAAACTTCAATGAAGACTTAACTGATGGGTTGTTATAAAAGCAATTCACCTTTATTTCTGTATCTAATCCTTTCCAACCGTAGTGCTCTTGTAAGCGCACTAGTATTTGTTCTAGTGTTAGTCCGTGCAAAGGGTTATTGGGTTGCTGTTGGCTCATATGAGTCTCTTCTTAACGTCACCGAGTTATTGATAATCGGCAGTGTAACAGAACCAAGATAGTGAATTTATAGTTTTGTTTGCACCGATTAAAGAAAATGGCTCAGCCAAACGTCAAGCTCTAATAACTGACACGATTTCTGCCTAAGTTTTTCGAACAATACATCGCATCGTCTGCACGGGTTAAAATACTTTTAATTGCCACATCACTTGCCAGCACTTCTGTTGCGCCAATGCTGATGGTCAATGCCACTTGATACCCATCGATATCAAACGATGCATTCTCTAAGCATCGTCTGAGCTTTTCGGCCACCAAAACTGAGGTCGCTAAGTCGGTATCATATAAAATGACGGCAAACTCTTCACCGCCAATCCGGCCAAAACAATCACTATTTTTAAGCTGATTATTGAGCAGTTGGGCGACCGAGCGAATCGCTTCATCACCAACACTGTGCCCCATTGAATCATTGACGCGTTTGAAATGATCGATATCGAGCATCAGCAAAGAGAACTGGCGTTGATCTCGATGAAAATCCTCTATCGCCTTTAATAAGGATTCGGTGAAAGAGCGCCGATTGGCAATACCCGTTAGATCATCTTTCTCGGATAATTCTTTAAGACGCATTTCTAACCAGTGTCTCTGAGTGATATTTCTCGCCGTCCAAACCACGGTTCGTTCGCCATTTTCAATGAAATCGAGCGGTTTGATGAGCCCCTCAAACCATAACTCTTGTGAAATCACAACATGATCAGGTAATTCAATCATATTTTGGCTATCAAATTTATAACGAACAACTTTAGTCTGATTAGTATCTAAGACAGTGGTGATATAAGAGTGGAATTGCTTCGCCATCTCTGGCGGTGAAACATCGTAAAGCGAGCGACCTATAAAGGGTTTACAATCAAAACCTGTCGCACACTCTTCACCACCATAGACGTCAATGTATAACCCTGACTGTGAAAAAATAAATACATAATCAGGCAATGAATCTAAGACGGTAAAATAACGATCCTTCAAGTCCATTCGATGGCCTTTTTACTTCAACGTGGTGTCAGCATAGCGTGAAACAATTGTGCAACATCAGACGTAGCTCAAAAAAATAAACCTATGCATGGTATTTATTGATAATAGTCTAAACATAGAGATAATCGCTGATCGAACAAGAAACTGATCGAATAAAAAGATCATCTAACATAAGTGGATTATTTTGAACACTACTCGATAAACTAACGATTGAATGACAGTTGTTCAGCGATGGAGTCGACCTCCTCTCGCCATATTTGGCACCACTACCGCGGATGCTATCGCCGCAAATGGTCACTATTTGGAAGGATTGATTACTACCGGATACTGGCTCTCACAGCGACGTTATCTGTCACACGGTAACAACGTGGCCCGTGGCCGATCAATGAGCAATCTGCGATAAGGTAGCGTTATCTGACTAGATTGAGGATGGAACGAAATGTTGGGTCGCGACAATCTTCAATCAACTCATACAAAGCCATCTCAAGACTGGTCGACATGACTCCTTGCTGTTCAAGTTTACGAATAGCCAATTGTTTGTTGCTTAATGTGCGTGAAGAGACACAATCTGTAACTAACTCAACCTGATAGCCGAGCTTATGCAGACCAAGCGCTGTTTGATAAACACAAATATGCGCTTCAATACCGCACACTAACCACGTATCAACATCAGCGCGTTCGACCGCTTCGATGAACCTTGGTTGTTTGCAACCGCTGAAGGTGAATTTGGTTATTGGTTGTTCCTCGACCAAACGGCAACCAAGTTCGTCAACGGTTGCGCCAAGCTTTTCTGGGTTTTGTTCCAACCACACAATAGGCAGCGTTAGTATCTGCGCGGCTTGCGCCAATGCTACACAGTTGTCTATCACCTCATTGCTGTCGGCGACCAAACGAGCTAACTTGCCTTGCACATCTACAATCACTAAACCCGTTTTCGCTCTGTGTAACATCGCTTTGTTCTCCCTATTGATCGCCATAACAATGTCGTAAAAGCCGCTGAACTAAATGACGACGCTTCTTTGGTCCATCAACTTACCAAATCCACCCGCCATTAAACTGGTGATCTGATCTGCATCAAGGTTCAATTCAACATTAATCACACTGGGTGACGCTGGCTGCATATACTCACCTTGGCGAATGACAAAGTGAGCCTTATTCATTTTAACTACATCATAGAGATAGCACGCTAATGGCCCAGCCGCCATTCCTGTTGCCGATTCTTCTTCAATAGCAAAACGTGGCGCAAACATTCGCGTCGTTGCATCCACTTGCTGCGGGGTGTCGATGGTAAACACGTACACACCGATTAAGTCCAATTTGTCGCTGATCGCCGTAATTTTTGCAAAATCTGGCACAATACTCGCCAAAGTGTTAACACTATCGACCGCTATGATGACAAAACTGTTGCCAGTATTAACTAGCGTCACTGGCATATCCTTAGCCAGTTGACTGGGCGACAAATTCAATGCCTCTAGTACCTCATTTTCAGTCACTCCACACTGGTGCCAATCACGCGCATCACTATAGCTAGGCGCCAGTTGTTCCATGTAGGCCGCCCCCTCTTTAATCACAACCTTACGCGGACCATCGATGGTCTCCTTACTGGTTTCGCCTTCGCCCACAACGCCTGTTTCTGCTAGGTAAGAAAAAGCGGCGATAGTGGCGTGACCACAATGGGCGATACGTCGATTTGGGGTAAAGAAATCCAATTTTAACCCTTCAGTTTGTGATGAGGACACAAACGCCGTTTCAGACAATCCGACCTTATTAGCAATCGACATCATTTGCTGCTCAGAATAGCCATCCGCATTGAGCACCACTCCGGCCGGATTGCCGCCTTTGCCATTAGCGACAAAGCCGTTAACGATATTCACATTGACTGTTTGATGAGTTGAGTTCATTTATTTACTTCCTAGTATCGATTGAATATTTGTTAAATATAATGATACAAGGCTATTATAGACACTCATCTAAACATGAGATTAATTCATGAATAATGACCAAGAAAAACTCACTCACCGCCTAACACAAGCCGCGCCTATGTTGGCTGTTATTGCCCAACAGGCAAGTTTTACTAAAGCCGCAGAGATACTTGGCGTTCAACAATCTGCAGTGAGCCATCGCGTTCGCTCACTTGAAAAGGCGTTAGGTTTAAGCTTATTCGAAAGAACCACTCGTCAACTCAAACCAACGCCAGCTGGAGACATTGTATGTCAAGCTGCCATTCAAGCTGTCTCTTTGTGGCCACAGGCACTTAAGCAATTAGAGCAGTTAAACGTAAGCCAACAAGTTCGTCTTAGTGTTTCTTCATCACTCGCGATGAAGTGGTTGATCCCTTTGCTCGCTCATAGAAATGATGATGTCGATGTCGCGCTGACAGTACAAGATGATCACACTGATTTCGCCAGTGGCGCAGTTGATGCAGCAATTCGATATGGTTCGGGGCCTTATCCTGGCTTGCACGCGGTGCGTTTATGTCATTCACAGTTACAACCTGTCGCGAAGCCGAACCTAACCGCAAGTATCAAGCACATAGAAGATTTGGCTGACAATGCGCTTCAACTACTAGAAGATCGCCGGGGCAAAGACGATGGCACGGGATTTAATTGGCGTGAGTACTTTATGCAACTTGGCATTGCCTACTCGACCAAACAACATCGTTACCAGTTTGATCGCGCCGACCTTATGCTGCAGGGCGCGATTAATGGCATGGGCATAGGACTAGGACGAACCTTGTTAATCGAACAAGATCTTAAGGCAGGTTTTATTGAGGCCGTTGGTCCGCCAGTGAAATTACAAACTGGCTATTGGTTGGTATGCCCAGCAAGCTTTGCGCAAACAGATCGTTATCGTGATCTGCTGCGTTGGTTAAAAGCGCAAGTCAAAGCCACCTTAACGCCACAGCAGTCGATTTAGACATTGTAGAAATATTACTTAGCAGTAATAACGAGATGGTTAACAAATTACCCAAGAGCACCAACGGAGCGCTTAAGGCGCCATTAAAATGCAAAAAGTAGATGGCTAGCGTAATGCCTCGGCACTTTCGACGACCAAAGCGCCCTTTTGCTCTAGTTCGGCGACAACGGCTTGAGTATTGTCAGCAAACACTGCTCGAGTCGATGCAAGGTTAAGCACGACGTTAAAACCCGCATCAAGCAACTGCTCAACCGATTTTTTAACACAGAAATCGAGCGCAAGCCCACCAACAATGACGGTCTCAATCTGGTGAGCACGCAAGAACTCAATCCCACCGGTCGAAAGCGTATCAGCCTGATCATGATAAAACGCACCATAAGGGTGAGCGTCAGGATCTATGCCTTTATTGAGTTGAAAGTCATAGTCACGAATCGCAGGTAGACCCGGAAGTAGCTCAACGCCCGGCGTACCGACCACGCAGTGAGGGTTCCACTTAATATCCACTTCTGGCAGACCAACAGGCTGTAACATTTGATCAGGCGATGTGGCCTCCCAAGCCGCGCCCGGCGGGTGCATATCGCGTGAAACTAATTTTAAACTGGCCATGGTGTGGTTACGTTTTAGTTGTTCAACGATCTCTAACGCACCTTGTACAGGCAGTTCATTGGGGCACAACTCACTAAACCCTTTCTGTGGGTCAACATCAATAGAAGCGGTTTTGCTTTGGTCAAGAACTATGGTTGGTATTGGCATTATCTACTCCTTTGCTGTTAACGCAGACAAGTCTGAAAGTAACTCACACGTTTTTCGGCCAAACGGTAAACCTGTGCAGGCTTTCCCCCTTTGCCTTTGTTGGTTGAAGCAAGTTTGTTGGCACTGACAATCACGCCGGTCTCAATCAGGCGACGCTTGACGGTCATGCGATTTACTTCAACGCCAAATTTTGCGTAAGCCGCAATAATATCGGAGACGAGAAACTCAGGCTCAAGCGCAAAAAGCGCCACCGAAGTATATTCAATCGCAGCTCTGAGCTTTGTCCATGCCAATTTAATTAACTCTGCATGGTCGAAGGCAAGCTCAACCTGATCACAAAGTATCTGTTTAAGTTCAAACCAACGCAGCTGTTGCTGGCACAGACCACAGTTGTCGATTTGATCGATGTTGGCGTGATTGAGTAAGGCATAGTGAGCGATGGACACACTCCAACCGTCTGGATCGCGTTTGGGGTTGCCGTCAACCATTGGTTCACTGATGTAATTAGGATAAGTGTGAATTTTTTGACGACAAATCCGTCTGCGTGCGGCATCAAAATCTTGGTCGGCGGGTTGTCCACCTTGGTTCACAAAATCATGCTCAAACACAAACCCACCCGGGATCGACCACATACCACAATGCGGCCTTTGCGGGTTGCTGCGCTTAATGAGCAAAACTTCCAGACCTTGCTCTGCGAGTCGAAGACAAATCATGTCGATCGTGACGATCATTTATTGCTCTCTTCTTCCTAACGTGTGACCTACTTTATCATTGCCTTAGCCAAGGTCAAATAGAAAGTAACCATTTGTGATTAACCTTATCATTAATCTAGGAGTCACTGTATTACACACTGTAATCACTAGAGTTAATAGTAAGTATAACGCTTAAGCGAAACATTGTTTTTACACATCTAGTTAGTAACATAGTTTGACAAACTAAATAGCATTACTTAAAGTTTGACCTATTGATCGCCTGTAAATGTAATAGGACTGGCTTGATGACTGCCGTGCTTTTTAATGACCGTATTATCCAAAGCGCACTTGATCTGGATGTGTATAAGATCAATATGATGTTTGGCGCGTTTAAGCTTTATCCGCGTACGCAGGTTCGTTACGAGCTAATCGTAAGGTCAAACGAATGCTTGGCGGCATTAGC
Source organism: Vibrio sp. NH-UV-68 (assembly GCF_042940635.1). Classification (NCBI taxonomy): domain Bacteria; kingdom Pseudomonadati; phylum Pseudomonadota; class Gammaproteobacteria; order Vibrionales; family Vibrionaceae; genus Vibrio; species Vibrio sp. NH-UV-68. Next base: position 1,228,201 of record NZ_CP134975.1, on the reverse strand, counting down.
CGAACAAGTCGAGGCTGAGATTACCCAACTTGAAGAATGCCGTTTTAGTGACCATGACATTCACTACTTAAACCAACAAGCCGATTACCTTGATGCGGATTTCTTGAATTACTTAGCTGAGTTTCGCTTTAAACCTAGTGAGCAAGTGACAGTGACCACCACAGAGAGTGGCCAGTTACGTGTTTCTATCCAAGGACTTTGGCATCAAACCATTCTTTACGAAACCATGGTGATGAGCATCATTTCTGAAGTGCGCAGTCGCCGCTTTTGGGCTGATATTTCATATTCTCATTTTGCCGATGTGCTTGAACGTAAAATCACTCATTTAACATCACAGTTAGCTCAGCGTGGGATCGGCCACTTTCAGTTTTCTGAAATGGGTAGCCGACGCCGATTCAGTGCTCAGGTGCAGCGTGAAGTGGTCAACTACCTACGCCATAATGTGCCCGACCTACTCTCTGGCACCAGTAACTATCACCTAGCGCGGGAGTTTAACTTAACGCCGATTGGTACTGTAGCGCACGAATGGTTTATGGCCCACCAGCAACTGGTTAACATTCGCGACTCACAAAAGGCCGCGCTTGATCATTGGCAAACACTATTTGATGGCAAACTAGGTATCGCCTTGACCGACACCATCGGTATTGAAGCCTTTCTAAAGGATTTTACTTTCGAACGAGCTGCGGCTTATGCTGGCGTGCGTCACGATTCAGGCTGCCCATTCACTTGGGGTGACAAAATCATCGCCCATTATCAGTCGCTCGGTATTGATCCAACCTCTAAAGTACTCATTTTTACTGATGGCCTTAATTTTGACCGAGCGCTAGATATTGCAGAATACTTTGCAGGTAAAGCTAAGGTAAGCTTCGGTATAGGAACCTTTCTCGCCAATGATATGGGCGACTGGACGGTTGATGGCGTGACGTATCAACCGCTCTCTATGGTAGTGAAAATGACGCGCTGCAGTGATGGCCCGGTGGCAAAAATAAGTGATGAGCCAGAAAAGGCGATGTGTGAAGATGAAACGTTTCTGACCCAGCTCAAACAGCAGTTTGGTTTGCTACCCAGTTTCGACATCGCGAGCTAACAGTCACCCCCCGACTAGAACTCAACATCCAAAGTACTCCACGCAAACTTGTCGCTCAGCCGTTTTAGCTCGGCAATGTCCGCCTCAGTTTGCGCAAGGAGCCATTGCTTGATCTCATTCGCTACAGGCGAGTGATTACGTTGATAGCAATAGTAATGCCAATCGCTGTGCTGAAGAGCAATGTCTTTAGGGCATTTGAGAAACTGGCGTTTAAGCTCAGGTAAGACTAAAAGCAGATCGGTAACCGTCACTCCCTGTCCCGACAGACAAGCACTAAGGGCAAGATCTAGACTAAAAAACACCGTATCTCGACCTTTGTTCTGCCCCTCTAGTGCAGCGTTCGCCAACCATAACTTCCAGTCTTGATGATCCAATGTGGCATGCAAATGAGGCAAAGCCAAAACGTCTTGAATGCGTAGATCTCGCTTTGAAAGCAGCTCAGCATAGACTGGCGCCATATATTCAGCGCGCAAAAACGTGACTCCCGGTTTATGTAAATAGCGCTCATGCTGACGTGTATTGATGATCAACAAGTCACAATCCTCTTGCTCCAGGACCGGGGCTTCCTCAATCGAAGGAATAATGACGATTTCATGTTCGGGATATTTCTCGTTTAAAAACGCGACATGGGAGATCAAAACTCGGGTGGCGTAACTTAACGCACTTTTGATCACAATGCGTTTTTTGGCGGGCGCTTTCCACTGGGCAATTAATGCATCTAGGTTATGGAAGTGCTGCCGTAACACCTCGAACAGATCGCGGCCTTGATCAGTGAGCTCAATCGCTCGATGCTTGCGAATTAAAAGCACAACATTGAACTCTTGTTCGAGCTGCTTAATCTGACGGCTCACCGCACTTTGCGTGACATTTAACTCATCAGCCGCTTTAGTAAAACTCATCAATCGCGCCACAGCCTCAAAGACTTTTAAGCTGTTGTGTGAGTAAGGTAGATTTGAATAAGGCCTCACACCTATCTCCTATAACTTGAACTCATGCTAATGTGGCATAAATGTCACTTGAACACCAGAGGGAGAAACCTTACCTTTATGTGATAATGATCACGAGGCAAACAATGAAGAAAATTCTCTCACTCGCCGTTCCGTTAATTATCTCGCAGATGATCTCAATGGCGTTGGTTCTAACCGACGTTTGGATGATGTCACGCCTGAGTGTGTCAGCCCTTGCAGCAGGTGGTTTGGGTGCCTCTATCTACTCTTTTGTTTTTATCATCGCGGGTAGCAGCATCGGCTGCGTCGCTAACTTAGTCGCCATCGCCTATGGTCAACGTGTAGCGCGCCCCGAGTTCGGCAATCAACAAATTCGCCTTGCGATTAAAGGCGCCGTTTTGCTGTCTTTTATCCTGAGTGTGATTCTAAGCCTCTGCTTTGCGTTTGTGCCACAGTTGCTGGCTGCGACAAAACAACCGAGCGAACTGGTTGCACCTGCGATGGAGTATGTCAACGCTTTGAAATGGGCCATGTTGCCTTCTCTATTGCTGTTAGTATTGCGAGGATTGACCAGCGCTTTTGGCAATGTTCGCTCCATCATGGTGATGTCACTTCTGACTGTCACGCTTAATGTTCCGATTAGCTACGTACTCGCATTTAGCCTAGATTTAGGTCTGACTGGGCTTGGCGCTGGCACCGCATTGGCAGCGTTGATCGTCACCATTGGTTACGGCGCATGGGTGTTTAAACGTCCGGAATATCTCTCTTTTGCCCCTTGGCACAACCGCGAGGAGTATTCTTGGTCTTTATTGACGCCACTGCTCGCGATGGGACTGCCTATTGCAATGGCAGCGCTACTTGAACATGGTTTGATTTATGGCGGAACATTGATGGCGGGAACGATCAGTATTGCTGCGCTCGCGCTGCATCAGATTTTACTGCAAAGTTTAAGCTTTACTTGGAATATTAATTTCGGCTTCTCACAAGCGGCGGCTATTTTGGTCGGGCAAGATTTTGGGGCCGAAAACTATCAGGGAATTAAACAAACCGCACTTCGCAGCTTCGGTATTACCACACTGCTGAGTGTTGTTCTTGCTGGTGGTTTTATCTTATGGCCAGAGGTGATCGCACACTTTTTCAACCTCGATAGTGAACTCAGTACACTGCTCAATCTCGTTCTGTGGGTTGTTGCTCTGTCATTTATTGTTGATGCTTGGCAGTTGCTAGCGATTAACCTATTACGTGGAATGAAAATTGTAATGAGACCAACACTATTAACCGCCATCGGTTATTGGTTGTTTGGTTTGCCTGCCGCTTGGCTACTGATGCCCGGCTACCAACTCACTGGCATCTGGGCTGGAATTGGGATTGGTCTCGGCGTTACGGGAGTCTTGCTGTTAGTGCAGTTATTGATAGCTATCCGTAAGCAGCGCAGTGGCAATTTGGTCAGTGTGGCATCACACTGACTTCGCGCGACTTCTAAAATGGACTTTAGCCGGCAGAACCCGCGTTTCCGATCGACGATCCGGCGTTTGTATTAACGCTCGGCTGGTCTCAAACAGCGTCTGGGCAATAAGCTGACAGTCCTGCTCGACCGAGTGAATGTGGAACGGTAGACAATCTAAAATATCGTAGTTGTCAAAGGTTGCGAGGCGAATGTCCGCTTGCAGCATGTTGTGCTCCGTGAGATAACGCAATACCCCTTCAAGCAGTGAATAAGACGCGGTGAAAATCGCTTGGGGCGGTCTGGCTAATTCTTGGAACGCCTGAGCCAGCATTTGATAGCCCGATTGCGGCTGATAATCTTGGCTAAAGACATGAGCCGCTTTAAACTCTAATCCCGCGCCTTTCAATCCAGCTTGGTAACCAGTGAAACGATCAATACTCGGTGACAACTCAAGTTGCCCACCAATATAAATACACTCGTCGACGCCCTGAACAAGCTTTTCCACCACCTGTTGAGTTGCGGCGGCAGCGTCTGTTGTCACACTGGATAATGTCGTTCCTTTTATCACTCGGTCAAACAGAATCACTGGCGTATTTTGTCCTATTTGCTCTAAATAGCTTGGATCTGTCATCGAACTGGCAACCAATAGTAGATCGACTTGTCTCGCGATTAAGCTCTGGATCGCCGCCATTTCGGTCTCAAGATCGTCATCCGATGAAGCAATTAACAGTTGATAGCCCGCCGCGCGACAATAAGTCTCAAGGTGTTTGGCAATGGTAGCAAAACCCATATTAGTCAAATCTGGGATAACTAAACCTGCGGTGTAGGTCTGTTTAGACTTCAATGCCCGAGCGTAACTACTGGGCGAGTAGTTATTCGCCTTCGCAATAGCTTGCACTTTTTTGACGGTCTCTTCATTAATGCGATGCTTTTGGGCATGACCGTTGAGCACAAAACTAACCGTAGACTTGGAAACGCCTGCAAGCTCTGCGATATCTGCTAGCTTAACCTTTTTTATTGTCATTATTTTCCTGCGTTATCGCTCGTTATTTGGGTAATGATGGCGTTGCTCTTCTGTTTTATTCTACTGCCATTAGGCAAGAATTCTAATGCTTTAAAAATTCAATAGCGCGTCCGCTGTAAACCAAATTAAAAAAGATCGCTTTGGATCACAACTTGTCGCTCGCTCAGAAATTATAGCGTCGATTTAGTAGCGAGCTAAACCGTTTTAGCTCTATAATTAGCTTATCGTCATTGAACATTAGAGGCAACCACATGAACAAAGTTTGGGTTACTGGCGACGCAGTCGTCGACTTAATTCCACAGTCACCATCGACTTATTTAAAATGTCCGGGGGGTGCGCCAGCAAATGTTGCGGTCGCAGTCGCAAGGCTCAGTGGGCAGAGCGCCTTTTTTGGTCGTGTGGGGCAAGACCCACTTGGGCGCTTCATGCAACAAACTCTGCGTGAAGAAAACGTCGATACACAGTTTATGTTACTCGACGACGCGCAGCGCACTTCGACGGTGATCGTTGATTTAGATGACAGTGGTGAACGCAGTTTTACTTTCATGGTTAAACCCAGCGCTGATCAATTTTTGGTTGAACAAGACATTCCACCTTTTAAAACTGGTCAGTGGCTACATGTCTGTTCAATCGCACTGGCTAATGAACCAAGCCGAAGCACGACACTAGAAGCCATGCGTCGCATCAAGTCAGCGGGCGGCTATGTCAGCTTTGACCCAAATCTACGTGAAGAAGTCTGGGCTGAGCCACAGCAGTTAAAGTCGGTTGTGCATCAAGCGATTGAACTGGCTGATGTGATTAAGTTTTCTGACGATGAACTGATGTACCTTACTGATACTCATTCATTAGACGCTGGGCTTGCGGCTATCGAACCGTACCGCAACACCTTAGTGCTTGTCACTCAAGGAGCTAAAGGCGCATTGGTTGTGTACAACAACACCCAGCGCCTGATCTCAGGCCAACCAGTCAAGCCGGTTGATACCACAGGTGCTGGCGATGCCTTTGTAGGCGGCTTGCTGGCGCAGTTGTCTCAATCCGACGAGTGGAAAAACGACGCAACAATCGAATTGGCCGTTCAATGGGCCAACGGCTGCGGTGCGTTAGCGACCACACAAAAAGGCGCAATGACAGCACTGCCAACTCAAGCAGAGCTCAAAGCTTATATTTAACCGCTCAGCAAAAGCCCCACGAATAATCTGGGGCTCATTGACGGTTGCATTCATGCTGGTTGTTAAGATCTAATTACTAGATTAAAGGTTAAGGTGTAACTCTTTTAACCAAATTGCCGCCTCAACGTTACAGGCAATAATCTCTTGTTCATTGACGCCGAGTTGGTGGCGAATGTGTTCTATTTCTTGCCATTGTGAAGCTTCAATTGACTGACTTAGAGCCAATAGTTCACCTAACATACCTTCACCTTGCAGTAGCGCCTGTTTAATGCTGCTATCAAGTTTAATCTTATTTAACGCGGTTTTAAGATCAACGTCGAGAATCGCATCGATCAACGATAATAATCCACACAAATAAGCGCTGTTGACTAACTCAGGCCCCTTAAGGTAAGCCATCATCAATTGAAACATCTTCGCTCGATGAAGTGACAGCAAGTAGAGGGCACTCGGCTTACCTGGTGCAAATGAAGAGATCACAGCGTAGGAGGCAAACTTCTTCAGTTTGTCTTCACCCAAATACGCTACCGCTTGTTTGAGCGACTTTATCGGCGTATTGAGAGCGCTGCACGCGTTGACAAAATTGAGTAATTGATGAGAGAGCACCGGATTGCGCGAGACAATAACACTGACTTCATCAAAATCAATTTTCGGCTCGGCCAAACATTGGGTTAAGCGGACCAGATCATTAAATGAGGTATTAATTTTCCGGTTCTTGATTATCTCGGGCTTAGTAAAAAAGTAACCCTGAAACAATTCAAAGCCAAAATCTTTAGCACGTTGAAATTCTTGATTCGTTTCTACTTTCTCAGCTAAAAAGCAGATATCGTGATCAACCAGTTTATCCATTAACCCTCGTGCCTTGAGCAATGAAGTTTGCTGGATATCAATCTTAATGATATCAACTAGTGGATAGAAACGATGCCAATCTGAGCTCTCAATATGATCATCAAGTGCGATGGTATATCCCGCTTGCTTTAGCTCAATTAATGCAGCAAACAATTTGTCATCTGGTGCGCAGGTTTCAAGCACCTCGACAACCAGCGCATCGCTTGGAAAATCGAATGGAATTCCCTCAATCAAACAGTCATAGCTGAAATTGACAAACCCTCGGCACTCGCCAAGAACTTTTGACTGGTAACCCAACAACTGCTCAGCGAGAAGCTTTCTGGTGGCTTGGCTGCTACTGATATCGACGGGAAAAGCGTTTTTTTCTCCATCACGATACAAAAGCTCAAACGCAATTAACTCTTGCTGCTGATCTAATATTGGCTGGCGCGCGACAAATGAGAACGCGATATTCTCTTGGTCGACAGGCTTGTGTAAGCGGGCTATTGCCATAAGACCCTTTACCTCTTAAATTCACACCACTGGCAAAGAAAATGGCTCAGTGGATTTATTGATAGCTCGAATTTGAGCGATTCTCGGTACACCTATCAATGAAATCCCTGTTGAAGATGGTTCAACAAATACTCTCGAGGTCATGACCGCTTCTCCCCCGTTGACAAACACTTCTATTGATGAAGTATCGGCCAAGATACGCAGTTGAACACGATCACTGGCTAAATGCAATTCACGTAATTTGTCACCCGCTCTGTTTAACGTTTGCGAGCGATCTAACACTAAAAGCCGATTTTTGACTTGTGCTTCGAGGGTGAGCTGTTGATTATCTGCGGCAAACAGACAAAGTTTATCGCCCCACTCTAGCTCAATGGTCATATCAAATGCGTTGTTCGCTAATCGGTGACGTTTCTCGCTGAGCAAAATCGTTTTGGCTGGTTGGTATAACCGCTCTATCTCCTTTGCAGGCCATTGAATAAGCTTACCTCGCTTTAAGGTTAGCTCACGCATTGCGGTAAGTTGGTGTAACCAACCACTTTCTACTGACGGCTGGTCAATTTCATCTGGTAACCCCATCCAGGCACACATTATCCGTCGTCCATCTGGCGTCAATAACGTCTGAGGTGCATAAAAATCAAAACCATGATCGAGATGCTCAAACTCCGTCAGGCTAAAGTGAGTATCATTATCCCACTTAGCCTTAGCAATGCCATTGTGATGAGGAACATGATGGTGCTTTGAAGGAGAGTCAATACCTTGAGGACCAATGACAACCATGGTTTGCCCGTCCAGTTCGAACATATCTGGACACTCCCACATATAGCCAAACGACCCGAACTCATCGCCATATAGGCCATCAAACTGCCATTGATGTAAGTCATCTGAGCGATATACGGCCAAACGACCATTGAGTGCAGAGGTTTGAGCACCGAGTAGCATCATCCACTGGTCATGGTTTCGTAGCACTTTTGGATCGCGAATGTGCGCCGTAACTCCTACAGGAGGGGCATCAATCACCGGGCCAAGTTTCGTAAACTGACGGCCATCGGTTGATGTAGCTAAACATTGAGTGGTGTGTCGCTCTCTCTGCTGACCAATACGCACATTGCCTGTATAAAATAGCATCAGTTCACCATTATGACTCAGCGCATGACCGGAAAAAACACCATGAGAGTCAAACCAATCTGATGGTGTCAACGCCACTGACTGCCAATGCCAATTAACTAAATCTAAACTGGTTAAGTGCACCCAATGTTTATCTTTGTGCTCGCACGCGTATGGGTACCATTGGTAGAAAAGATGGTACTCACCATTATGGTAGATAAAACCATTCGGATCATTTAGGAGGCCTTGTGGTGGGGAAACATGCCAGTTAGGTCGGTACGAGCACGCCTGCGCTGGTAAACAAGGAGCCATATGCTCTCGCTGTTGAGATTCAATAAGACGCCCGATCGATAACAGTTCATCAGCCCCAACGGTATTGGGCCGAATAAAAGTGACCTGATCCTCACCTAATACATTCTCAAGTAATACAATCGATTCACTATCGCTAACTAAGCGGTAATCTCGCACTGTAAAAATCAACGTGTCTTGCGGCGCTAATACGCGCTGAATATTGCTTATACCACCACAGATAGAAATATATCGTTCAACAGACATTGCCACTCACCTAAAAATTGGGAACGTTTGCAAAAATACTCTATCTGTTTTTCAACTACAAGCTAAAACCACATCCTGCTCTTCAGTCTCGCGATCAAACCAACAAAAAAACCTGACACAGTGGTCAGGTTTTACTCAACATTAAAGGAGTACTCAGCATGTCTCGCGGTAAATATTTTGGAAAGTGAGAACGACTTTACTCATCACAGCAGGAGTACCATCAATGAGGTCCAATAGTATCTTAGCAGCGCTTTCTCCTGCTTTATCAAAGGCATAATTAAATGTAGAAAGACCTGGTGAGTTGATGTACCCGAGCTCGTCATTACCCACTCCCAACACTTTAACGCCTTGTCCAACATCAATATCCGCTTCTTTGAGAGCTTTGATAGCCCCGACCGCGATTCTATCTGTGGCACAAAACACACCGTCTACTTGCGGGTAATCTTCAAGTAGACGCCTCATATTGGCATAACCCGACTCGATACTGAATTCACCATGACAATGGAATAGTAGATCACACTTCCCTTCCATTTCTAACGCTTGTTTAAGGCCTTCAGAGCGAAGCTTATCGACGGCTAAATCTTCGTCGTTGACACCAATAAAACCAATCTGACGACATCCAGCCGCCAACAAACGATTACCCGCTTCAAAACCGACCCTTAGGTCATCATGGACAATACTGGGGATATTAAACAACGACCCATCTTGGCCAACCAAGACGACCGGAGCTTGAGATTGATTAATGGCTTTGACTAATGCTTTGTCAATATGCGTTGCGTATAAGACAATTCCTTCAACACGCTTCTGATTAAACAATTGAATATATTGAATTTCTTTGTCATCTGATTGTTGAGTGCTGGCGAGGAGCACTTGTTTGTTAGCGTACTCAAAGATTCGACTTAGGCCATCGACACCTTGCGCTGTTGCGTGCGACGAAACACGTGGAACGATGACTCCGACCAAATTTGTTTTTTGTGATTTAAGATCCTTGGCAACTTGGTTGACCACATAGCCCACTTCCTCTACCGCCTTCATTACTTTGACTTTGGTCGCCTTTTTAACCCCATATTCATCGTTGATAACGCGAGAAACGGTCGATTTTGACACGCCTGCCAATTTAGCCACATCGTGTAAACTAGCCATAGTAGACTCATGATAAGTTATTGGGATTGTTTGCAAAAATAGCATATCCCTCAACAAAATCCACTTTGCTCAAACGGTTTAGCAAAAAAAATTAGCAGATCAATCTCACATAATTTCCCACTATTCTTTGACTGAATAGCGAGATTGGCGAAAAATCAATCTTGCAAACGTTCCCAATAAATTAAGAGCGTTAATCGTCTAACATAATTAAACCTAACAACTGGGGTTTGGAATGAACTATCCAATAATTGCAAAAGAGCTGCTAGCGCTGCTTGGAGGTAAAGATAACCTTCAAGCGCTTGCCCACTGTGCGACACGTTTACGTCTTGCGCTTAAAGATGACAGTATTGTCGATGAAGATGCGATCAGCGATCTAGACGGTGTTAAAGGCCAATTTAAAGTGGCAGGTCAATATCAGATTATTTTTGGTTCTGGCATCGTCAATCAAGTTCACGCCGAAATGGCAAAGCTGACTGGCATGAGTGACATGTCGACTAACGATGTCGCAAGCGCTGGAGCACAAAAACAAAACATAGTCCAACGCGCGGTGAAAGGTCTGTCTGATATTTTCGTACCTATCATTCCTGCGATCGTTGCTGGTGGTCTGTTAATGGGTATCTTTAACCTATTAACCGCGCAAGGCTTATTTATTGACGGTCAATCGCTAATCGAGGCAAATCCTGGCCTAGCCGACCTCGCAAGTATGATTAACACTTTTGCAAACGCACCTTTTGTCTACTTGCCTGTGCTACTGGCGTTCTCAGCCAGTAAAAAATTTGGCGGTAATCCATTCCTAGGGGCTGCACTGGGTATGTTAATGGTTCACCCAGACTTACTTAATGGCTGGGGATTTGGTGGCGCAAGCGTTGCAGGCACCATTCCAACCTGGAACATTTTCGGTTTTGAGATCCAGAAAGTCGGTTATCAAGGTTCGGTTCTACCAGTACTCGTTTCTGCTTTCATCTTAGCGAAAGTCGAAAATGGTCTGCGTACGTTTATCCCTTCAGTGCTCGATAACCTGCTTACTCCAATGCTGGCAATTTTTATCGCCGGTTTTCTCACTTTTACGCTAGTAGGCCCTATTACTCGTGATATCGGTTTCCTACTTGGCGACGGCTTGAGTTGGTTGTATGACTCAGCAGGCTTTGTCGGTGGTGCGCTGTTTGGCTTTATCTACGCACCTTTCGTGATCACTGGTATGCACCATAGTTTTATTGCTATCGAAACACAGCTATTGGCTGATATCGCTGTCACGGGCGGTACGTTTATCTTCCCGATTGCAGCTATGTCGAACGTTGCTCAAGGTGCTGCTGCTCTCGCGGTTGCTTTCACCACCAAAGACACCAAACTAAAAGGAATTGCAATGCCTTCCGGAGTCACTGCCCTACTTGGTATCACTGAGCCTGCAATGTTCGGGGTTAACTTAAAACTTCGTTATCCATTTATTGCCGCTATCATTGGCGCGGCTTCAGCGAGTGCATTTATCACCCTATTTAATGTTAAAGCCCAAGCGCTCGGCGCAGCAGGTCTACCTGGTGTAATTTCCATAACTCCAGACAAAATTGCCTATTATGTCGCTGGCATGGCGATTTCATTCGCTGTCGCGTTTGGCCTAACCTTAGTATTCGGTGCTCGTGAACGAGTGAAAGCGAGTAAAGCGGCGACTGCATAACGGCACAGAAAAACTTCCCCCTCGTCGAAACATCGTTTTGACTCCTGCCCCACCTTTTGGTGGGGCTTTTTTTGGTTCATCGCGGATTCAGGTAAAAGTCTCAAAATCGAGCCAGATACCAATTAAAAAGAACAAATTAACAAGAACATAAATAAAAAAACCCGCTAAAGAGCGGGTCACTGGTACAACTAAAACCAATAAATTGACAAGAATATAATTAAACCCCGACTTAAGAAAATAAATCTAATACGATCAATTAACTAAAAACTATGGATTATTAGTTCAAAAACATTTAGATTCTCGGGATACAAAAGAAACTTACACATCACATTAAAATAAATCAAAGAAATTTATTTTAATGAAACACAACCATGAATCATGTCACGTTTAATTGGCTATTAGATGATAGATAAGATAATAAAACTTATAACTGAAAGTAAGCATGACACAGGTGGTATCAAACTCCTTTCTCAGGAAATGGGCATAAAGTATAGCACCCTTTACAGTTTGTATTCTGGCAAGAACAATAACCCCACCATTGAAACCGTTGGAAAGATTTGTGATTACTACAACATCACCTTTTCTGATCTCTCCGATGCAACAGAAGTCCCGCATCGTTTTGACACCCTGAACGCAGAAATCATCGCACTTTCTCAACATCATGATATTGATATATTCATTACAAACAATAACTTAATTGATAGTTTACCCAAATGCAGCCAGCTGATTTTTGAAAAATTTGTCTCACCTTTGAAAAACAAAAATCACTATATTTGCACCACAGAATCAGATGGTATTGTATTAAGAAAAGCGATTAAAGAAGACAATAAAGTCATATTAGTATCTTCAAATCGGATTATTCACGAAAATGACAAACCAATAATGCAACTTAAGAATGTCAAAATTTAAATTATTTAAAATCAGAAAGAAAGAATCACAACTATATTCTATCGATGGATTAGTTGGCTTTATTGACAAAGAGATGTTTAGACACGCCCACATCGATAAACACGACATCAAGCTTCATCGTGGCAAGTATTTCATCTCAGACAAACGTATTCATACAATAAATATTAAGGAAAAGACCATAGAAATGGAAATTTCAGATATTCCTGTCACGGTAACGATGAAAAGCCTACTTCGTCCTGCCATCAGGCAGAAGCTAAAAATCAGTAACGAAAATTTTGTCGCTATTTATCGCCAAATGGAGCAATAAGTAATGAACGTACTAGAAAAATCGACCATGCTTGCAACTCTTGGGCTGTTCTGCTTCCTAACCGCGTCGAATATGGCCTCTGCCAAAGCGGTCGAGTTCTTTGGTATCCATCTTACGGCTGGTTTTTTTACTTATCCTTTCGTTTATCTGTTCTCTTCTGTGATTATGGCGACGCGTCCACCTGACGTCTATTTCAAGTGCATTACTTTTGCCTATTTCGCTTATCTGTCGTTCATCAGCCTTATGTACATTGCGGCAACCTTACCGGGTGTCAACGCGGAATCGAATTACAGCCAGAGCTTTGATCTCGTCTACAACCTTAGTAACTACCGAGTTTACTTGGCATCACTTTGCGCCTACTTCGTCTCTATGCTCTCGTTTGGCGTGCTATTTAACTCTCTCAAAATTGACAGTGTTGCCACCAAAATCACTCTGGCTACGTTTTTTGTCGCGCTGGCCGATGTGAATCTGTTTCTCTTGTTGGCTTTCTGGGGGGTTAAAGATAGCAATCTACTCTTCGATATTATGTTTTGGGCCAGCATTAAAAAATTGGTTGCACAGCTTATACTGCTTGGGCCAACCATCTTAGTCATTAACCTGATCAGGAACCGAAATGAGTACTGTGTTTCAAATTAGCGATTGTCATTTAAGTGATGAGTCTAGTTTTTATAACCTTAACAAGGCACTAATTCACGCAAATGCGGATGAGACTTGTGACACGATATTGTTGACTGGCGATATCTGTTGTAATCCGAAGCCAGGTGATTACAACAAGCTGCTGATTTTTATTGCCCGCCAAATCGAGAATAAAAAGGTGTTCGCAATCGCTGGTAACCACGATGACCTTGCTTTAATGAAAACAGAGCTCAAAGGTTCGTTGATTCGAGTCGTCGATAAATGCCGAATTGCTGGGCGCAACTTTATTTTCCTCGATTCAAGTCATAAAAACATCGACTCAAGACACCCGCTTGGCTCAGGCAGGGTCGACAACCGCGGTATCGCCCATCTAAAAAAACAAGTCCGTAAAATGACGCAACCTATTGTTGTTGTTCATCATCCGGTCATCCGTGTTGGCTCCGAATGGATGCAAGCCATCTGTTTGGAGAACGACCACAAAATATTCAATATTCTTAAACGTTCAGGTGTCACAGACGTGATTTGTGGTCACGGTCATGACTACATTACCTGTACCAAAGAGGGGGTAACGCAATATATGGCACCAGCGACCTCTTATGGATTTGATCATTCAATTGCTCAATACAACAGAAATGATCATATCGGCATGAACAAAATTACGCTTTCAAAACAAACAATAACTGTAAATAAGGTTGTACTATGAGGTTAAACTTGGTTCTTGATATTTCAAAAGCCGTCATCGCGATGTATGTGGGTTTATTCTGCGTACTGGTTAGCTATAACAATATGATTGACTACAATACCAACTTCCAATTTGTAGAACATGTTCTAGCGATGGATCAAATGAAATCATTCTTCACCGGTGACAATTTGTATGGACGTGCGATCACCTCTCCAACGCTTCACTCTATGTTTTACCATTTGATTATCGCCCTTGAGTTTTTAGCCGGTGCTTTGTGTGTAATCGGTGCCGTTATCATGTTTTTCAAACGTGAAAGCGTAGGATTTTCCAAAGGTCAGGCTTTTTATGTGTTGGGAGCGACTGTCGCACTGGGTGTTTGGTACTTCGGTTTCGGCGTGATCGGGGCAGAATGGTTTTCTATGTGGGCCAATTCGTGGAACGGTCAAATGAAGGCCTATACTTTTGCTATCTTCATCATATTGACTTTGATTTACGTCTTAATGCCTAGGCCAAACAACGACTAAAGACAGTATGTTGCAATAAAAAAAACCTGCCGATTTGGCAGGTTTTTTAGGCTAAAGCAGTGCGTTTATCGCGTGACCTTAGTCGCGCAATGCAGCGCCAAATTTTTCAGACACGTGAGCAACAATAGCATCGACCGCACCAGCGATGTCTGCATCTTCTAGCGTACGCTCAACTGACTGTAACGTCAGTGCGATCGCTAAGCTCTTCTTACCGTCTTCAACGCCTTTACCAACGTAAACGTCGAACAGTTTCGCGCCTTTTAGGAATTCGCCACCTTGCTCAAGACACGCTGCAACGATGTCGCCACAAGCAACTGCTTCATCAACAACCACTGCGATGTCACGACGGTTTGATGGGAACTTAGACAGCTGTACCGCTTCTGGAATCACTTTAGTGTTGATTGCTGACCATTCCACTTCGAACACGATAGTACGGCCATTGAGACCAAACTTACGCTCAAGCTCAGGGTGAACCGTACCAATCACACCTACCTGCTTGCCATCAACAATGATTGCTGCAGATTGACCAGGATGAAGCGCTGGGTTCGCCGCTTTGTCTTCAGCAGAAAGCGCTGCGAAAGAGTAAGCTGCTTCGTTTGCTGTTAGCTCAAGAACCGCTTCTAGATCGCCTTTAAGGTCAAAGAAATCAACTGTGTTGGTTTCGATGTCCCAGTGCTCTTCGCTGCGAGTACCAGCGATAACACCCGCAAGCATAGGCTCTTGGCGCATACCGTTTTCAGCCGACTCACAAGGGATGAAACGTAGACCGTATTCGAATAGACGAACACGTGGCTGCTGACGTTTCTGGTTGTGAACCACAGTGTTTAATAGACCTTGGATTAGGCCTAGGCGCATTGCTGACATATCCGCAGAGATTGGGAATGGCAGGATTAGTGGCTCAACACCTGGAACAACCAGTTTTTGCTGCTCTGGTTCAACGAAGCTATAAGTGATCGCTTCTTGATAACCACGGTCAACCAGTAGGTTGCGAACGCGTTTTAGCGGAATGTTCGCTTCAACGTGGTCATGCATCTTAAGTGCAGCTGCTGGACTTTGGTTAGGAATGTTATCGTAACCGTAGATGCGACCGACTTCTTCAATGAGGTCTTGCTCGATTGCGATATCAAAACGCCATGTTGGCGCAGTCGCTGTCCAACCTGCCTCGGTTGTTTCAACCGTTAGGCCAAGACGCTCTAGGATTTCAACAACATCGCTATCAGCAATGTGGTGACCTAGTAGGCTGTCTAGCTTAGTGCGACGAAGCGATACTGTGTTTGCTTTTGGTAGGTCAGCTTCAGACTCTACTGCAACAACAGGTGCTACTTCACCGCCACAGATCTCCACAAGAAGCTCTGTTGCACGCTCCATTGCACTTGTTTGTAGGGCGAAATCGACACCACGCTCAAAACGCATTGAAGAATCCGTGTGTAGACCGTAGCTACGGGCGCGGCCACGGATGTGATCTGGGGCGAAGAATGCACACTCAAGTAGTACGTCTTTCGTCTCAGAGGTTACACCAGACTCTTCACCACCAAAGATACCGGCGATAGCCAGTGCTTTGTTGTGGTCAGCGACAACTAGAGTATCTGCGTTTAGCTCAGCTTCGTTGCCGTCTAGAAGAGTGATCTTCTCGCCCTGCTCTGCCATACGAACCACGATGCCGCCTTCAATCTTAGCAAGATCAAATGCGTGCATTGGCTGGCCTTGCTCTAGAAGAACAAAGTTAGTGATATCAACCACTGGGTCGATAGAGCGAATACCACAGCGGCGCAGTTTTTCTTGCATACATAGTGGTGTTTCAGCTTGAACGTTTACGTTCTTAACCACACGGCCAAGGTAACGTGGACATGCAGCTGGCGCTTTCACTTCGATAGAAACAGTGTCGTCGATAGCTGGTGCTACTGCGTTTACCGCAGGCTCAGTTACGTCAGCACGGTTTAGAACGCCAACTTCACGCGCCATACCACGGATACTAAAACAGTCCGCGCGGTTCGCTGTTAAGTCTACGTCCACGGTGACATCGTCAAGACCTAGGAATTCGCGGAAATCAGTACCGATTGCTGCGTCTTGTGCTAGCTCCATGATGCCATCAGATTCAACGTCGATACCTAGCTCAGAGAATGAACACAGCATGCCGTGAGATGGTTGACCACGTAGTTTGGCTTTCTTAATTTTGAAGTCACCTGGAAGAACCGCGCCCACTGTTGCAACGGCAACCTTAATGCCAAGACGACAGTTAGAAGCGCCACAAACGATGTCGAGAAGTTCTTCGCCGCCGATATCTACTTTTGTTACACGCAGTTTATCAGCATCTGGATGTTGACCACACTCAACCACTTTACCAACTTTAACGCCAGTGAAAGAGCCAGCAACTGGTAGTACGTCGTCTACTTCTAGACCCGCCATTGTGATTTGGTGTGTAAGCTCGTCAGTCGATACCGCAGGGTTTACCCACTCACGAAGCCATGATTCGCTAAATTTCATAGTGATGTATCCCTTGGATTACTTGAACTGTTTTAGGAAACGAAGGTCGTTCTCGAAGAACGCACGAAGATCGTTTACGCCGTAACGAAGCATAGTTAGGCGCTCAACGCCCATACCAAATGCAAAACCAGAGTATTTCTCAGGATCGATACCTACGCTGCGAAGTACGTTCGGGTGAACCATGCCACAACCTAAAACTTCAAGCCATTTGCCGTTTTTACCTTTTACATCCACTTCTGCTGAAGGCTCAGTGAATGGGAAGTAAGAAGGACGGAAGCGAACTTCAACTTCTTCTTCAAAGAAGTTACATAGGAAGTCGTGCAGGATACCTTTTAGCTGAGCAAAGTTTACGTTCTCATCTACCAGCATGCCTTCCACTTGGTGGAACATTGGCGTGTGCGTTTGGTCGTAGTCGTTACGGTAAACACGGCCCGGCGCGATAAAACGAAATGGCGGTTTGCCATTTTCCATCGTACGGATCTGAACACCAGACGTGTGTGTACGTAGCATTAGATCTGGATTAAAGAAGAAGGTGTCGTGATCAGTACGTGCTGGGTGATCTTCTGCGATATTTAGTGCATCAAAATTGTGAAATGCATCTTCAATCTCAGGACCAGATTCAGTGTTAAAGCCTAACTCACCAAAGAACTGTTCAATTCGCTCAACAGTACGAGTAACAGGGTGCAGACCACCGTTCTCGATACGACGTCCTGGTAGAGTAACGTCGATAGTTTCTGCGGCTAGCTTCGCTTCAAGCTCTGCACGCTGTAGTGCATCTTTACGCGCAGCAATAGCTTGCTGAACCACGCCTTTCGCTTTATTGATCTCTTGACCAGCTTCACGGCGTTCTTCTGGTGGTAGTTTACCTAGGCTCTGAAGTTGAGTCGTTAGCTCACCTTTCTTACCTAGATACTGAACACGCACTTCATCAAGTGCGACTAACGAACTGGCCGCTTGAATCGCAGCATTCGCGTTAGCAATGATCTCTTCTAGATGTTGCATCGTTTCCTCATCTACCTATACCTACATGCAAGGCATAAGTGGTAGTGTCCATTATGGGCAAGTTGCTCACAGCAACTACCCGACGGGGATCTTTGGTCTATAGATAGCTGTACATAGTAACGAATGACAAGATCAAATCCAAACTGAAATCAGCTTATTTACCGCCTTTGGGTAAAATTTCACCTCAACACTTGATAATTATGTTTTTTGCACCAAGTTAATCAGTATTCATACGTTGTAAAAGGAATAGTAATGACAGTCAACATAGAGCCGATCCAGTCACAGCAAGACGAAGCGATCTGCGCAATTATTAAAGCCGTTGGCGCAGAATTCGGTGCAGTAGGCGAAGGGTTTGGCCCTTCCGACCCTGAAGTGCTCGCGATGAGTCAACACTACTCGCAAGATAACAAAAGTCTTTATTTAGTCGCGACACTGAACGGAAACATCGTCGGGGGATGTGGCATTGCACCATTTGCTCAATCCAAGCAAACATGTGAATTAAAAAAACTGTTCTTGCTACCACAAAGTCGTGGTTTAGGGTTGGGAAAAGCCCTCGCCGAGCAATGCTTAGACTTCGCCAAGCAACAGGGCTATGTTCAATGCTATTTGGATACACTCACCTCAATGGCATCAGCGATCCTGTTATACGAAAAGCTCGGTTTTAACCACTTAGATAAACCACTCGATGGAACTGAACACAGCCGTTGCGATGTTTGGATGCTAAAAATTCTCTAGGGTGATGTTGTTCTCTGCTAATACGACTTTATTACGACCTTGAGCCTTAGCTTCAAAAACGGCGTTGTCGGCCGCTTTGATAAGGTCGTTATAATTTTTCATCACTGGCAACCGCTCTGCTACACCCACACTGATGCTACCGCGCCACACACTGTCTCCTACGGGGACTAACATCTGATTGACTTTATCTCGGGTCATTTCCGCAATATGAGCCCCACCTTGTAAATCGGTGTTTGGGCAAATAACAAAGAATTCATCACCCCCTAAGCGGCACACTAAGTCATCGCTGCGAAACGAGTGCTGTAATGTCTGAGCTAAATCGATGAGCAATTTGTCACCAGCATCGTGACCAGCGCTATCATTGACCTGCTTAAAGTAATCTGCATCGATCATGATACAAACAAGTGGTTCATTGCTGTGTAATGACTCTGTCCAATAAGCTTTAAGTTTACGAATCGCACAACGTCTGTTAGGCAACTTAGTGAGAGAGTCCGTCAGTGATAGCTCTTCAAGTTGTTTATTGGCTTTTGATAACTGCTTGGTGCGCTCAAGCACTTTGTCTTCCAAGCTCTGGTTAAGCTCTAACAGCTCTTTATTGCGCTCCGAGACTTGCTCAAACAAACCATTTAGCGCTTTAAGCAGAGGCTCTGTCGACTTGTCTTGCTTGGTCTGTTCATTTTGCCACGCAACTTTCGCATCTACACCTTGCTTAATCTGCTTAACTTGACGTGACATATTCTGGTCAATACCGAGAATATGATAGGCCAACCAATGAATCAGGAAATTTAATAAATGTTCTGACGATTTCTTATTTTCTTCGCTGATAAACGCCTGCATGCTAACAATATCAGCCATAAAAGTACGATGGACTTGAATATGTTCGTCGATGTGGCCTTGATAAACACCCACTTCACGCATTAAATTCTCTTCTTCCTTAAAGTGGAACTCGGCGTAACGGGACATCTCAAACAACGCCATACGGATATCATGCATAGAAATGTTGTTCTGCGCGATCAGTCCACCGTAACGATTGATCACTTCTACTAAATATTGGTGTTGCTCATCGACATCATCTAACCCCGTCTCGTAACAACTATCCCACTCGAATGAATTCATTAACCCCAGTCCATATTTCACTGCCACCTAGGTCAAATAGTCGCAATGTATAATTACCATTAATTTAATAATGATTTTACATGCATTATTAGTGATTGCTAAGTGATCAAGCAAATAATAGGGAGCTAGATCAGCCCCCATGGATTTGGAATAAAAATCACAGTGAATAAGCGTGATCTGGCTAACGCTTAAAAGTAATACTCTAGAGACAATTCGATAAAGTCATCTCTGCGGGCAAAATAGAGCAAATCGTTGGGTGATTCATTTTCAAACAGCCAAGCGTTAACATTCCACGAAAGGTGATTGCTTAAACGGCTTGAAGCTTCTATCTTGGCATTATAGACATCACGATTGTCCAGATCTTGCGTAACCCCGAGTAAGACTTCACTACTATCTACATTGTTGAACGCCAATCGCAGCCCAGCAAACACATCGTTCTGGCCTATGGTTTGTGCATTGTTACCCCGGCTGTCATACAGGTACTCACCAATAAGACCAAGATCCCATACGCTTCCCATAACCCCAATTAATGTGTACTCGAAACCCGACACGAGGCCAACATGGTGGTCTTCGCTATCACGATAGATACTTTCAAGTTTCCAAAGCCAATCACCCATTATACCTTGTACATCTAACCCGGCTTGTTTTGCCAACGCGTAATAGGGCTTAAGTTCGCCACCAACCAATCGATAGTAAGGGTCGCGATTTGTCCCTTGGAAGTAGCTTAGTCCGACATCCCAATCGTCAATCATTTTCGAATAGCGCAGTGCAAAATCGATATGCTTTTCTTGCCTTGAAGATTGGTACAGTGCTGAGCGAGAAACTGGTATTGTTGGTCTTAAACGGCCATCCACACCAGCGAACGTCCGCTCCCTAAACCATGGCAATACAAGTGCGTCTAGTGTGCCATATTCGGTGAGCGAGGTAAGATGAAGCATAGGTTGGCCCAATTTATCTTCACCATCCACCGACTCAATCGCATCCGTTTGGTTTACGACATCGACCAAATGTTGCGATTCTGTCACCCCCCAAAATACTTTCCCTATCCCAGCTCTAAGCTCGTAATCGTCCCAATAAGTTAAATAGAGCGCTTCTCTGACATCAATATGGCTACGCTCTTCATCGATACTATCGAGACGGTAAAAAGGTGTCAGAGTAAAATCCGAGCGCTCACCCAAAGTCCAATATAACTGTGGCTCAATCACCACTGAAGTTTGCTCTTTGTCCTGACCTTGCGCTCCATGAGAGAAAAACTGGCGCTGCTCAAGGTTGACTTGGCCAGACACTTCTACCGCATGACACTGTATTGCAATAATCGTGAGCAATGAGCTGGCCACAATCTGGCCAGCATAATTAATAAGTGTCGACATAAAGCTCCCTACTTGACGCGTTTTAAGATATTTTTCTCAAAGTCTTGGTCTTCAAGACCAGTTTGAAACTCGAGCAAACGTGTAGTTAATAATGTACTTTTCCCCGTTTGATGATTAACTATTTCCATCGAATGAGCACGCCAATACTTGTCGAGGTACTGTTTGTAGTCATCAAATTCCAACGTCTTCAACAAAGCACTTTTACGATCATAAAACTCGATTTTAAGTGGTCGATAAAATTGTTGGTCAAGCCAGACTAACTGCTTGGTGTAACCAGAGTTTTTATCTGTTGGTGTTTGTTCAATCACAAACGTCGCAGTGCCATCTAAGGCTTCATCTCTGAGATAGTTAAAGGTGTATTTTTCTAACTCGAACGAACTCAGGTCTTCGTAAGCAAACTCACTGCCCATAAAAGGGCCTGATTTATTGCGTGAAGAGATCCGTTTAACGCGTTTTAACGCCGGTAGATAGAGCCACTGGTCATCAGGTGATGTGCTGTGGGAATGGTTAAGAAACGCAGTACCTTTGACATCCCTCGGTTGGTCAAAAATTGTTAAACCTTTATCACCATCATTGGCAACTTCAAGCGACTTTAAGCGCATCTCTCTGGTGCTGCTCTCTCCTTGCGCATTTTTTAGCAACATTTCCATGGTTGCGATCGAGTCACCCCACCCCTTGTCCCGCGCTTTACGCTCCTTGGCAATCTCCAATCCACGCTCTTCGTTAGCCACCCCTTGGGTAGAAAACGAAAGCAAGCAAGCCAGAGCAACTAAATTAAATAGTGATTTCAACGTAACTTTCATGATGTGTTCCTTTTAATTTTGAGTTTGGACTTTCGTAGACAATGGCAAAGATTCGGTTGGTTGTTGCTCAACATAGCTGGCTGTATCGAAGCGCATCAGCAGCGCTGGTAGGAAAACAAAATCAACCACAAGCGCAATAAAAATAACCAGTGCACTCAGCTGGCCCATATCAGCATTGAGCCGGAAGCTCGACATTGCCAAGACGCTGAAGCCTGCAACCAGAACGACGGTGGTGATCCATAATGCACGCCCAACCGTGTGGAAAGCGTAGCGAACCGCTTGTTCAGCAGTTTGCCCTTGCTTACGTGCGCGTTGGTATTTAGAAAGGAAGTGCACCGAGTCATCAACCACAATACCTAGTGTCAATGTGACCACGACGGATAGACCGAGGTTTATCTGCCCCGACAGCAGCGCCCATAAGCCAAAACCTATAATTGCTGGCGCCATATTAGGCACCACACTGATCAGACCTAGACGCAATGAACGAAGCGCCAAAATCATCAATGCAGAAATAAGAACCAGCGTGATCGGTAACGTTGACAACATACTGGTCATGTTGGTTTCCCCAATATGAGCGAACATTAACGAGGGACTCGATGCGATGACTTGATACTGAGGCGCGTGCTTTTCGAACCATTGATAGAGACGATTTTCTAGCTCGACTAATTCAGCACTGCCAAGGTTATCAACTGTTAACAGCAGTTTTACCGATGATTTATCAATATTGACTTGGTTGTTTAGATCAAGCCCATAAGGCAAAGACATCTCATACAACAGCAAATATTGCGCCGCAAGTTCTCGGTCAAGAGGCAATGAATAGAAACGACTATCATCGCTGTGCATATTCATATTTAAACGCTTATACACATCGGAAAGTGTCGCGACATGGTCGGTTTCAGGTTGGCTTCGCAACCAATCAGAGAAATCACCAATGGTTTGCAAATATATCGGGTCAGCGATACCTTGCGACTGGCCCGATTTAATCGCAATGCTAATCGTAGTCATACCGCTGATACGTTGCTCCATAAAGTCCGCAGCCTGGCGAAACTCATTACTGGTATCAAAATATTTAACTGATTCGTCATTGACCTGATTAAGTGGCAATAAGCTTGCGGAAACCGCAATCACTATTGCAGAGATCGGAAGCAGTGCTTTGCGGTTACTCACAACCCAATCGCCAAGCTTATCGATAAAATTAGACGTCTTCTGCGACTCTTCTGTTACTTTAATCGGCAGGAGGTTTAACAATGCGGGCAGTAACGTAAAGGAGAGCAAACAGGCAATCATCACACCCAGTGCGGCTAGGTTACCAAAGTCTCTTAAAACAGGAGAGTCAGACATATTCATCATCAGAAAACCAATCGCAGTAGTCACAGAAGTGATGACAATTGGCATAACATTAATGGTAACGCTCTGATTAATTGAGTATTCCTTACTATAACCTTTGGCCATATTCTGGCGCATGATCGCGATCACATGGACACAGTCAGCAACCGCGAGTGTCATGACAAGCGTAGGGATGTTGACCGTTGCGGTACTGAGGAACATACCCGCCCAACCAGATAAGCCCATGGTTGCAGCTACTGAGGTGATAATGATGAAAAGCGTGGCGATAACACTCAAGATTGAACGTAGCATGACGGTTAAGAATAACAAAATCACCACAAGCATGGTTGGTATCAGTATTTCGCTGTCTTGCTGAGCGGAGACCATAAAAGCATGGTTCATCGCGATAATGCCCGCTTTATGGAAGGTCACGCTTGGGTATTGAGCCTGATATTTTGCAATCAACTGGTCTACGTGCGCGACAATCTCAAGCGCCTCGGCGGTTTCATCAACCTCGGGCGTCTGCACGGTAATATTTATCACCGCCACATCGCCACGCTCAGAAACTAATGAATTGCGCACCACAGGCTCTGCTAGAGCGATTTTTTTGATCTTTTCAATACGTGGCTCTGTCAGTGGATACTCGTCAAGCAACAGGTCTTCCACAATTAAGTCATCTTGCTCGGCTTCAGTGTGTTGGTAGTTTGCTAACGAATCGACTCGGCTCGAATAAGGAACTAACCAGGCATCTTGAGTTAGATTCTGAATAAGTGTTAGGCTGCTTACATCAAACACATTGCCACTTTGCGGTGCAATGACAATCGCTAAACTGTCTGATTTGGCAAACGTCGTTTGGATCTCGTCGTAAGCTTGCAGTTGGGCATTTTCACCATCGAAGAAAATATTATAGTCGCCGCGGAAGTATAAGTTCTTCCCACCAAATGCAGCTAGCACCAATAAAGCAATAGAGATAGACATGATCCACCAGCTATGGCGTGTCGGTAGGGTTAACCAAGCTACAGATTGGGAAGTATTGGGTTGATTAGTGTTCATCACACTCTCCATTTGTGACGTTTCGTCAATAAAAGTCATTTAAAAACCAGCCGAGTGCTGGTTATTCAATGACATTCTCTGTTTTTTTGAACAGAGAATTGCGCATGCATCATATTTGACGAATCGTCACAAATGGTTATTTAAAAAGCCCGCAAAGGGCTTTCAGGTCAAGTTATCACGCTTAGCGACCGATTGAGGATAATAACTCTACCTCTTGGGAGAATATTTCTTGCTCAACACGTTGCCACGTTTTGCGATAATCCCACTCAGTCGATAGAGGCTTCCATCCCAACCCATCTAACAACATGTTCGCGTTGTTTAGAACCGAGTAAGGATCTTGTAAACGATGGATACAGGTGCTGTTTGAGGCATTTTGCGTTAACGCGTTAGAACCAAAAGCGATAGACCAGTTAGCAAACACGATCGCATCTGAACCTATGCCTGGCGAGAATCTCAAGTCTCCCTGTTCAACACCGTTATTGATCAGCTTGTCTGCATGGTCGATAACTTGTTCTTCGAGATAATTGAGAGCCTTAACACGTTCAGGAGACGCTTTTTCTAACACCCACGGCGTTTTGGCCATAATCGCGCAAGTTGATAGTATTGGCTCCATACGAGCATAAACACGATAGCCCACATGTAGGGCGATCACTTTCTCGCGAGAACTGCCTTCAAACTCTGCCGCTCGTGCAAATAATACCGCTTCACTCTTTAAAGAATGAATACACAGCGCAATAATCACATCTTCTTTGCTGCAAAAATGATTGTAAATCGTCCCTTTAGAATAAGCACTTGCTGACGTCAATTTGTCCATCGTCAAGTTGCTCCATCCTTGCTCTTGCACCAACGCCTTAGCCAGTAAAGTCAATTCAACTTCTCTGTCTGCGATCGCTTGCTGCTTCTTCGTCAAACTAAATGAACAACCCGGCCGATCTTTTTTATCACTTTTGCTACAACCCAAACCAAACATGATTACTTAATCCATATCTGTCGTTGACTCCTTAATTCGTTGAGTATACCACGAATTCAATTCGCTTGATAAAACCATTTATGACGCATCGTCATTTTTGACACTTCGTCATAATATCGCATTTATTACTCATGACAAGTAATTTTTTGATAAAACATTTATGACACTAATATTTATTGACTACTGTATTTATTAACTATTGTTAATCTGACACTAACCTAAACAATCAATGGAAATTCAATGGACAAACGGCTACTGGTTCTACTCATCATTATGATGGCGACAAACTCGCACGCAGTAACACTGTGGGATGCGGAGAAAATTGCGTCTGGGCTAACCACCCCTTGGGGATTAAGTTATGTCGGAAACAATAAAGTCATTGTCAGTGAGAAAAGTGGTGATATCGGATTACTGGATCTGACCAACAATGCGTATCAACGAATAGGCTCTTCACCAAATGTCGCCCAGTATGGCCAAGGTGGTTTGCTTGATATTGCTCATTCACCGTTCAACCCGAGTCATATCTACGTCACTTACGCGAAGCGAACACCTCAAGCAATAGAAACCACTCTTGCAATAGCACAGTTTGATGGCGGTTCATTGTCCCATTGGCAAGAATTACTCGTCACCCATTCAGGTTCAGATGGCGGACGACATTTTGGCAGCCGCATCACCTTTGATGATCAATTTGTCTATTTTTCAGTTGGCGATCGGGGAGTGCGAGATAATGGACAAGACCAGTCCACACATGCCGGTAGCATTTTACGCCTTCGACCCGATGGTCAAGTACCGCAAGACAACCCTTTTGTGGCGCAGAAAGGAGCCCGAGGCGAAATTTGGAGTTACGGCCACCGCAATCCTCAAGGGCTATTTTTCGACCCCAGTGAGAAGAAACTTTGGTCAGTTGAACACGGTCCGCGAGGGGGAGACGAAATTAACTTAATAGTCAAAGGTGGCAACTACGGCTGGCCTATCACCTCCCATGGTAAAGAGTTGTAGTGGCATAGTGAATTTGGTCACTTAGTTAGAGGTGATATCATCACCTCATAAGTTAACAGGTGACACTATGACAAAACGTACAAGACGACTATTTAGCGCTGAATTTAAGTTAGAAGCAGCTCAGTTAGTCCTAGACCAAAATTACTCAGTGACTGAAGCAGCCCAAGCCATGAATGTGGGCAAGTCCACGATGGATAAGTGGGTTCGCCAGCTTAGAGAAGAGCGCCAAGGAAAAACACCGAAAGCTTCACCGATGACCCCTGAGCAAATAGAAATTCGGGAATTAAAAAAGAAGTTGGCTCGCCTTGAAGAGCATAATGAAATATTAAAAAAAGCCACGGCTCTGTTGATGTCGGACTCACTGAACAATTCTTGATAATCAAGAAACTCAAGCAGAGCTACAGCGTAAAAACATTATGCGAAGTCTTCAATGTTCATCGAAGTAGTTATCACTATTGGCTTAAACGCCCAACGGTAATTAACGCTGAAACAGTAAAGTTGCGCAGCTTGGTCAGTGAGGCTCACGCTGCAAGCAATGGCTCTGCGGGAGCTAGAACCATTGCAGATATAGTCACAAATCAGGGTGTAAAGCTGAGCCGATACCGAGCAACAAAACTTATGAGAACGCTTGGTTTAGTGAGTTGCCAAGTGCCAAAACATCGTTACCGAAAAGCTTCACAAGAACATATTGACGTTCCAAATCACTTAGGTCGTCAGTTTGCGGTTACCGCCCCAAATGAGGTCTGGGCTGGTGATGTGACGTATATTTGGACAGGTAATCGGTGGATGTATTTAGCCGTTGTTATCGATCTTTTTGCCCGAAAAGTGATTGGCTGGTCGATGTCTCTATCACCTGATTCTAAACTAACAGGCAAAGCTCTTTCGATAGCTTATGAGTCACGTGGTAAGCCTAAAGGTGTTATGTTCCATAGCGATCAAGGCAGTCATTATACTAGCCGTAAATACCGTCAATTGCTGTGGCGTTTTCAAATAAAACAGAGTTTATCTCGCCGAGGAAATTGTTGGGATAATGCGCCGATGGAGCGTTTCTTTAGAAGTCTGAAGACTGAATGGGTGCCAACTGTGGGTTATCGTAGCTTCGCTGAGGCTCAACAAGAGATTACCCGTTACATTATCGGATACTACTGCCAACTCAGACCACATCAGTATAACGGTGGTCTAACTCCCAATGAATCAGAACGATTATATTGGGAAAACTCTAAAACCGTGGCCAATTTTAGTTGACCACTACAAGTATTGGGGGCCAATTGATGTGGGTGAGTCTGAAGAAAAAGAAGGGATTGTCTCGCCAAAGAAAGTCTATATACCTTCCATTGCACCCAGCTCTTTAGTTGTATATAACGCGAATCGCTATCCTGAGCTATCTGGTAAGTTGCTTGTGGGCGCCTTAAAACTGACTCATATAAATGTCGTTACTTTACAAGACGGCGTCGCCGTTACTGAGCAGAGGCTGATGGAACATTTAGCTGAACGAGTTCGGGATATCGAAGTACTGCCTGACGGTCATGTTATTTTCAGTACTGATAGTGGCAATATATACCGCTTAATCCGAGCCAATTAATATGGCGGATGTTCTTTATGCGGTATCGGCACAGTGAGCCAAAGTGCTTGATTGCGCCCTTTAAGTTTCGCCTTGTATAAGGTCTTATCTGCGGAATTAAACATCACCTCAAGTAACTCTTGGTGCGTAGTATAGTGAGTGTAGATATCATTCTGTTCAGCGACACAACTGCCAATAGACATGGTTATTACACCGTAAGGTTGGTTGCCTTGATGTGGTATCGCTAACCCTTCAACTTCACGTCGCAGACGTTCGGTGAAGTGATGAAGCTGCGCTAATTCTGGACGTGCATATAAAACCACAAACTCTTCTCCACCATAACGAAACGCTAAATCACTATCGCGAGCAAGAAGGTTAAGCTTATCGCCAATTTTGGCCAGTGCGTTATCACCTTCAGTATGACCGTAGAGATCGTTGTACGGTTTGAAGTTATCAACATCACAGATAATCAAACCGACATAATATCCTTTAGCTAAGTTGGATTTGATAAACGGCAGAGTAGTTCGCGAGTACTTATGTCGTGAACCTAAACCTGTTAATGGATCGGTATCTGACTTGGTGCGCAATATACTGAGCTGAATCTGTATTTTGGTTAACAGGCCATTGTAAGCTTTCGCCAACTGACCAATTTCATCGTCACGATCCATTTCAATCAACGCACTCGATTCAGATTGAGAGTGATCGGCACGCATATGTGCAGCCAAAGACTTTAGTGGTGAGACAATCCAGTGTGACACCCAACCGATCAGAATAAGGGAAATACCTAACGCAACAATCGCTTCCGCGAGTACCTCTTCAATTAAACGGTTCCTCAGATTGACCAATTCACTAGCATCAAACACCGCCCACACTTCACCGCCATTTTTATTTCTCAGTGGTAACACGATGCTCAAGGCATAATGGTCAGGATCGAGATAGTAACCTTGTTCGGAATCGATCTTTTTTTGCCATGGAATATTCGCAGTGTTAATTAGCGACTGACTTTCTACCAGCCAATCATACTGATTTTGGGTACGGTTAATCATGTACTGCAGCTTTTTGTAACGGATGGTATTGGTTTCAGGCGTTTGTTCGAGCATCTGCATGATCGATTGTGATTTTTGTTTTAACTCATCAATCTCAGCGGGTAAAACATCGCCTCGCCATAAAGCGCCAAGACGACGAAGGTAACGCAGGTGTACCCCTTGATTGATATAGTCTGATTGTCCAACTACGTCGAGAAACTCAAGACCGTTAATGGCAGCAAACGCAGCTTGTGACTCAGGCATGGTTAAACTCGCATAATTCATCCCAGCGACTGCATTAGACAAAAACGGAACGTGCGGTGCTATGGTCAGCTTAGCAATAGAAGCAGAATACTCGACATGTCGATGCCATTCACTATGATAACGACTGTAACTAAAGCCACTAATTAAAATTATAACCAGACACAAATGCGAGACGACCAACATTTGATTGATGGTGAGCTTAGTCGCAAGCTTTTTTGGAATGTTGAACAGTTTCACGAATTATTGACTCGACTGACAAAAAAAGACTTAACAAGGCTTTGTTGAGCAGAATCGTCAAGGGCGAAGAAAAGACAGCCATGCAGATTGAGTAACGGTTTGAAACCAGTGAGAAGAGACATTAAGGCCAATTCAATGCCACAAAAAACAGTCATCATCTCTTCTTCACCGGTCAAAATTTTGTCAATAAGCCCACAGTTTATGTGAATTTTAGTCAAAATCACACCACTGATATAGTCATCCGATCAGGCTGAGGCTTGAGTTCATACTTTTAACAGGTATAAAAAAACCCTAGCTAAAAGCTAGGGTTTTATATTTGGAGCGACACACGAGGTTCGAACTCGTGACCTCAACCTTGGCAAGGTTGCGCTCTACCAACTGAGCTAGTGTCGCATTAGATGGTGCCCCGGGCCGGACTTGAACCGGCACAGCGCGAACGCCGAGGGATTTTAAATCCCTTGTGTCTACCAATTCCACCACCAGGGCACACAAATCTAAATTTGTGATGGAGACACCATCTAGATACCGATTCAATTGAATCACTATCAAAAATATTTTGGAGCGACACACGAGGTTCGAACTCGTGACCTCAACCTTGGCAAGGTTGCGCTCTACCAACTGAGCTAGTGTCGCAAGTGGAGGCGCCTCCCGGAGTCGAACCGAGGTCCACGGATTTGCAATCCGCTGCATAGCCACTCTGCCAAGGCGCCTCAATATCCCTTAAGGCTCGCGCTAATTTCTCTGCGTTCCTCTTGGGTACGGGATGCATTCTACGGATTCGAACTTGTTCGTCAACACTATTTTTAATTTTTTAAATCGTTTGTCTAATTTACCGCCAAAACGAACAAAAATCGTTATTTCACATCACTCAATGATGCTAGCAACACTTAATTACCCCAACAAACCTAGGCAACAGATCGTTCTATATCGAGGTAACATCGCCCTTTCAAACTAGGATTATGCGCCTATCAATCATATCGCAAAGATTAATCTTCATTTTGTGAGCTTAACTGAATCGGCGTTGAATATGAAAAAGCCCATCGGTGATGGGCTTTTTCATTAATGATGCTGTTTATCGAGCAAATCGTCTTTGGCCGCTAACAAGTATTGCGCCATCGACCAGTAGGTTAATACGGTCGCTGCATACAATGCCACGTAGCCTAACCAAATCATCCAGTCATCGTAACGCCAAATGAGTACCCACAGTGCAAACATCTGACTAACGGTCTTGACTTTACCAACCCATGAAACAGCCACACTCGCACGTTTGCCAATCTCAGCCATCCACTCACGCAGTGCAGAGATAATAATTTCTCGCGCTATCATGGTCACGGCGGGAATCGTTATCCAGATAGAATGGTAATGCTCGGTAATCAAAATCAGTGCCGTGGCTACTAACACTTTATCAGCTACTGGATCAATAAACGCACCAAAGCGAGAAGTTTGCCCCAACTTCCTAGCCAACATGCCATCTAACCAATCGGTAAAGCCGGCGACCCAAAATACCATGGCTGCGGCGAAAGGAGACCAGCTGTAAGGTAGATAAAACACAACGACAAAGACTGGAATTAAGAATAGTCGCAACAAAGATAAAAGGTTGGGGATATTTAAACGCATATTTTTTAAGGCTCTTTTGTTTGCGTATGGCTCGGTTGGCTGCTTCCAAGCAGCGTCTTATGTTGCGGGATTTTTGCTATTGTTTCAATGCTTGATAGATGTTTTCTGCCAAAGATAGACTGATTCCAGGTACTTTGGCGATTTCTTCAACACTCGCCCGCTTAAGTTCTTGTAAACCGCCCATATACTTCAGCAGCGCTTGACGACGTTTTGGCCCAACACCTTCAATACCTTCTAGTGCACTGGTTCTACGGGTTTTTCCGCGCTTGGCTCTGTGACCTGCAATCGCGTGATTGTGGCTTTCATCGCGAATATGCTGCATCAGATGCAGCGCGGGCGCGTCACTGGGTAAGTTGAACTCATCCCCTTCTAGGGTAATCAATGTTTCCAAACCTGGTTTACGTGTCACGCCTTTAGCGATACCAATCAATACTGGGCGCTTTGGCCAGTCATTCCAGTAGCGCGCGATAATCTCATGAGCGCGATTAAGCTGCCCTTTACCACCATCAATGAAAACGATGTCTGGGATTTTTTCAACATCTAACTGTTTTGAATAACGTCGCTCAAGCACCTGCCCCATTGCGGCGTAGTCATCCCCTCCGGTAATACCTGAAATGTTGTAGCGACGATATTCTTGTTTGACCGGACCTTCTTGATTAAACACCACACATGACGCAATCGTACTCTCGCCCATGGTGTGTGAGATATCAAAACACTCCATACGTAGAATATTTTCTAGACCCAACAGTTGTCGAAGCTCTTTAAAACGCTGCGAAATAGTCATCTTGTGATTAATCTTGGTCGTGATGGCGGTCAGTGCATTGGTATTGGCCAACTTAAGATATCGCCCACGTGTACCGGTTGGATTGACCTGAAATGTGACTCGACGCCCTGCTATCTCAGATAACGCATCAGCAATAGGCTGCGTTTCATCGGTCAACTCTTGATTTAAAATGATCCGAGTCGGAATCGTGCGCGCTTCGTTATGACTCAAATAATACTGACTAAGGAAGCTATAAAACACTTCTTGCGATGTAGTATTACTCGGAATTTTAGGAAAGTGGCTACGACTCCCCAGCACTTTGCCCTGCCGTATCATTAGAATATGAATACACGCAATGCCGTTCTCCTGAGCAAAACCGAGTACATCCATATCATCCATCGAGTCTTCAGAGACAAACTGCTGCTCTTGAACACGGCGAATTGCTTGAATTTGATCGCGAAATTTGGCTGCTTGCTCAAAGTGCAGGTTTTGACTTGCCTGCTCCATCTTTTCTACCAACGAAGCCAGCACTTGTTTGTCTTTACCTTGTAAAAACAGCCGCACATAACCCACCAACTCATCATAGTCGGAGTCGGAAATAATCGTGCTAACACAGGGGGCTGCGCAGCGGCCAATTT
The DNA here is from genome assembly GCF_042940635.1 of Vibrio sp. NH-UV-68. Lineage (NCBI taxonomy): Bacteria > Pseudomonadati > Pseudomonadota > Gammaproteobacteria > Vibrionales > Vibrionaceae > Vibrio > Vibrio sp. NH-UV-68. Next base: position 1,195,694 of record NZ_CP134975.1, on the reverse strand, counting down.
GGTACATCAAACAAGGACGGGTACGGTTACTGTAAACCGTATCTTCACACTGCCTTACTGGAAATATTTTCTGAATAAGGTGAAGCGTTTCACGCACCGCACCAGAATCTGGGTAAGGTCCGAAGTACTCTCCCTTGCGCTTTTTCGCCCCTCGATGCATCGATAATCTGGGGTGTTTGTGAGCGCTGATAAAGATATACGGGTAGGATTTATCATCACGTAACAGCACATTGTACTTAGGTAAGTACTGTTTTATGTAATTGTGCTCTAAGATCAAAGCTTCTGTCTCGGTGTGCGTCACCGTGACATCAATTTTAGTAATATTACTGACTAAGGCTCGCGTCTTCTCGCCGTCAACTTTAGCGCGAAAGTAACTCGAAAGACGCTTTTTAAGATCTTTAGCTTTACCAACGTAGATCACCACAGCATCGGCGTTATACATACGATAAACGCCGGGCTGATTAGTGACAGTTCTCAAGAAAGAAGCAGAGTCAAATTGGGGCATGGTTATACTTTCAACTGGACCATAAAAACATTTGGGGACTAGCCCCTTAGAGAGTCTCAGTATCTATCATGCCATGACGAATCGCGAGATGAGTCAACTCAACGTCACCACTAATATCGAGTTTGTTGAACAAACGGTAGCGATAGCTGTTGACGGTTTTGGGGCTGAGGCTCAGCTGCTCAGAGATGTCCGTCACCTTCTGACCTCTCGTAATCATCAACATAATTTGTAGTTCGCGCTCAGACAGATCAGCAAATGGGTTTTCCGATGCCGGAGAAAATTGACTTAACGCCATCTGTTGTGCGATTTCAGGTGAGATATAGCGTTGTCCGCTGTTCACCATTCGGATAGCGTTGACCATTTCATCTGGACCCGCGCCTTTAGTCAGGTAGCCTGCGGCGCCTGCTTGCATCACTTTAGTTGGAAACGGATTTTCCGTATGAACCGTTAACACGATGATTCTAACATCTGGATTAAAACGCAGAATTTTCTTGGTTGCCTCTAAGCCACCAATACCTGGCATGTTCATATCCATTAAAATGACGTCTGCGTGGTTACTACGACACCATTTTACTGCTTCTTCACCGCTGTCAGCTTCCCCTGCTACGTTCATTCCACGGACGTCTTCAATAATACGTCGTATCCCTGTGCGAACCAGCTCGTGATCATCTACAAGGAAAACATTTATCAAACTTGTATCTCCACACTTTCTAATTGGCCCTGCACCCACAAAATGTGGTTTACAGCATAGCTGCCTAGTTTATCTAAAAAATTAAAATTTAGCTTCATCTGAATATGTGCTGAAACGCAAACTTTAGCAAGTACTTATTTTCAGAACTGACGCTTAATACGATATTAACATACCAATCAATACTTTAGTGAAAAACTTCCACCAAACATCTGATTGAAAGGGTGTCACATCTAGTCAGATTTTCACTTATTAAATGCATTGGTTTATATGTATTGATTGTCGCAGGCAATGAGCTAACGGCTTACGCTACCTATAAGCGATCAGTGGCCTGCGATAGAGTCATCGGGTGCTTATACTACTAGTCGTCAATATGTTAGACTCAAAAAGCTAAACACTGTGTTAGAGTTTCGCTTTTATTTTACAGTAACTAAATGAAAATTAACCAAGGCTTCTTACTTACTCGTCAAGCACGTGATGTTTCGGCTACCACTCAAATTGATTTATGGCTTATCACTGAGCAAGGGCCAACTCAACTGATCATTGAGGGAGAAAAACCGGTTTTTTTCATCGCACAAAGTGCACAGGCGCAAGCTCAGTCCATCGCTCAACAGCAAGGTATTGCTGCCACCTTTGTGGCACTCGAACTAAAAGACTTTGACGCAACGCCATTGACGGCGTGTTATACGACCTCAATTAGACAATCTCAATCGTTAAGCCAGCAATTCAAACAACACCATATTGTCGTTCTTGAAGATGACATTCGCTTGGCTGATCGCTTTTTGATGGAGCGCTTCATTAAGGGAAGCCTTGAATTTACTGGCAACACGCAAAATCGTTCTGGCTATACGCGAATCACCCAGCCTAAATGCCGTAGTGGCGATTTCACCCCACAACTCAACGTTGTTTCGCTCGATATAGAATGCTCCGAGAAAGGCGTGCTTTACTCGATTGGTCTCGATAGTCCAATGGACAGCAGAGTGATCATGATTGGTAGCCCACAACACGTCGACGACACTCCTATCCAATGGGTCACCGATGAGAAAGCTCTCTTGCTGGCTCTTGTGGACTGGTTTGCTCAATTTGACCCAGATGTCATCATTGGCTGGAACGTCATTGATTTTGATTTCCGATTACTGCATAAACGTGCTGAGTGGAATCAAGTTAAGCTGGCAATTGGTCGTGCAAAGCAAAACAGCTTTTTCCGCGCCTCTAAATCAACTCAGCAAGCATTTATCACCATTCCCGGCCGAGTGGTGATGGATGGCATCGACACGTTAAAAACTGCGACTTATCATTTTCGAAGTTGGTCACTGGAGTCGGTTTCTCAACAATTGCTTGGTGAAGGAAAACAAATTCATAACGTGCATGACCGCATGGACGAAATCAATCATATGTACCGTCACGACAAGCCTGCACTAGCGAAATACAATCTGCAGGACTGTGTGTTGGTCAATCGAATTTTTGATCATACCCACTTACTCGAATTTGCAATTCAACGTTCTAAACTTACCGGCGTCGAGCTCGATCGTATTGGCGGCTCAGTCGCCGCATTTACTAACTTGTATTTGCCACAGATTCATCGCGCAGGTTACGTTGCCCCGAACCTAGAGTCTGAGAACTGGGTAGCGAGCCCCGGCGGTTATGTAATGGACTCGATCCCTAACTTATACGATTCAGTGTTAGTGCTAGATTTCAAAAGCCTTTACCCCTCTATCATTCGCAGTTTTTTAATTGATCCCATGGGCCTTATTGAAGGGCTACAGCTAGAGATTGGAAAAGAAGAGAATCAAGCAGTACCAGGGTTTCGTGGCGGTCAGTTTCATCGCCAACACCATTTCTTGCCGCAGATGATCGAAACCTTATGGGCGGCAAGAGATGTGGCGAAGAAGAACAACGAGAAGGCTTTTTCCCAAGCGATAAAAATCATCATGAATTCATTTTATGGTGTGCTAGGCTCATCTGGCTGCCGCTTCTTTGATACACGTTTGGCGTCGAGTATCACGATGCGGGGTCACGAAATCATGAAGCAAACCAAACAACTTATTGAGCAGCGTGGCTACCAAGTGATTTACGGCGACACTGATTCAACATTTGTTTCTCTTGGCGGCGAATACTCGCAACAACAAGCTGACGCGGTTGGCAATGAATTGGTCGACTATATCAACCATTGGTGGACGACTCATTTAGCCGACACGTACAGCCTTAAATCGATATTAGAGATCGAGTATGAAACGCACTATAAGAAATTTTTAATGCCGACCATACGGGGCCAAGAGACGGGGTCAAAAAAACGTTATGCCGGGCTTATTGGTGAAGACGCATCTGAACGGATCGTGTTTAAGGGCCTCGAAAGCGCTCGCACCGACTGGACACCGCTGGCGCAAGAGTTTCAACAAAAGCTCTATTCGATGATATTTCACGACCAAAACCCAAGTGATTATGTTCGCGAATTTGTTGAGAGGACAAAAACAGGCGAATTTGATCACAAGCTCATCTATCAAAAACGTTTGCGTCGACGATTGCATGAATATCAAAAGAACATTCCGCCGCAAGTGCGCGCCGCACGCATGGCCGATGAAATCAATGCGCAACTTGGACGACCACTGCAATACCAAAATAAAGGACGTATTGAGTATGTCATCACGATCTCAGGACCTGAGCCGAGTGAATATCAAAAAAGTGCTATTGACTATCAACATTACATCGACAAACAACTCAAACCCGTTGCCGAAGCGATCTTGCCCTTCATCGGTATAGACTTTACAACCTTAACTGAGCCACAACTCGGGCTGTTCTAATCCAATAACGGTATAAATTAAAAACAAAATGAATACTAGCCGATTCTAAATTCTGTTTTTTTATATTGCTTAACTAACCAGTCACCAAAGCCATCCAAAATTCCTATCACCGAGCGTTTGGCGACTAGCCGCCCTGACAACAAAATGGCTAAGCGATCCACCTCGACCTTTTTGTCAGGGTAGTAGCGCAAAAAAACTTGGCCACACTCGATGGGATTTTCAAACCAACGTTTATCTTTGTACATCACTAAAGAATAGCTGGCTCTGAGTAGCTTCTTAGCGATGATTTTTTGCGCTTTAATCTGATCTTCAGGCTTATCTGCTCGAGCAATTCGATTGCGATACACCGCGACCCAATCTTCCACATCCATATTCCATTGCTTAGCAATCTCCCAACTAGGCTCATAATCACCAAAACATTCAGAAAGATCCTCACCATAGATACAGACCGCACAGTGGCGCAGTTGAAACCCCCACGAAAAAATACTATCGAGACTCGCGACTTCACTGACCAAGGCTGTTTTAAAACTAACTTCGGTGACAAAAGGATACGCTTTTTGAAAACGCCAACGAATCGAGTTGAACAAGGTGGTTTTTATGTCGCTGAAACCACCTTGAGTTACCACGATCACATCTAGGTTCGATTGACCAGGTCGAGCGGTTTTACGCGCAACGCTGCCATACAAATATAAACTATGTAGATTATCCCCCAACCCACTCACCATAAAGCTCACCAAGGCGTCAATCACTGGTTGGTACTGAGGTTGAAAGGCTTCATTGGTGTCGATGGTGGATAGATGCATTTGATTGTTAACAAATTAATCGGGAATACGTGCTTTTATGTTCGCTCAGCGCGATTGATCAATCAAGATATTCCTTCCGTTATTGTCTCGATATATAATACTCAGACTAACTCACATACGAAGGAAATTGTTCATGCCAAAGGCAAGTGAACTGAAAAAAGGTTTTGCGATTGAATCAAACGGCAAAACGCTACTAATCAAAGATATTGAAGTGACGACTCCTGGTGGCCGTGGCGGCGCAAAAATCTATAAGCTTCGCTGCACTGATTTAACGACTGGTGCGCGCGTTGATGAACGTTACAAATCTGACGATGTGGTCGACACCGTGGATATGTTTAAACGTGCATCGGCTTTCTCTTACGTTGATGGTGACGAATACATCTTTATGGACAATGAAGACTTCACACAATACACCTTCAAACAAGATGAAATTTCCGACGATTTAATGTTTATTACCGAAGAGATTCAAGGCCTTCACATTATCTTGGTTGACGGCAAGGCTGTCGGTCTTGAGTTGCCTGCTTCTGTAGAGCTGGTAATTGAAGAGACCGACCCTTCAATTAAAGGCGCTTCAGCTTCTGCTCGTACCAAGCCTGCGCGCTTTTCAACGGGCCTGACGGTACAAGTCCCTGAGTATATTGCTACTGGTGATCGTGTCATTATCAATACCACAGAACGTAAATACATGAGCCGAGCATAACGATGGCGGAATTGATCTCTTACGACGAAGCCATTGATACGGCTTACGATATCTTCTTGGAGATGGCACCGGACAACCTAGAACCTGCTGATGTTATTCTTTTCACCGCGCAGTTCGAAGAGCGTGGCGCTGCAGAGTTAGTCGAAACTGGCGATGATTGGCAAGAGCAGGTGGGCTTCGAGGTCAACAAAGAGACCTATGCTGAAGTTCGTGTAGGTTTGGTTAATGAACAAGATGATGTCTTGGATGATGTTTTTGCACGTCTGCTGATTAGCCGTGACCCAGAGAATAAATTCTGCCATGCACTTTGGAAGCGTGACTAGCCGTCAAGGTGTTAGATAGCAAAACGCCCCGGCAATAGCTGGGGCGTTTAAGTATCTAGCAGGTTTGCCGTCAAAGATTAACAAACAAACCTGTCACGTTGAGAGTCGTTAATCGTTAGTCATTAATCTCAATATTCTCAACGCGAGCTTTCAATTTTTGACCTGGGCGAAAGGTCACAACGCGACGAGCGCTGATTGGAATGTCTTCACCGGTCTTAGGATTTCGACCTGGGCGTTCATTTTTATCGCGAAGGTCAAAGTTACCAAAACCAGACAGTTTTACCTGTTCGCCACTTTCTAGTGCTTTACGAATTTCTTCGAAAAACGCCTCAACCGTATCCTTGGCATCCCGTTTACTGTAACCAAGCTTTTCAAACAGGTTTTCAGCCAAATCGGCCTTTGTGAGCGCCATAAAACTTTCCTCAAAGCTGTGTTAAACATTGCCACCTCAAGGCGACACCCTAACTTTCGCTAAGCCAATCAACAACATATCGGCTTTACTCTGGAAAGTGTATGACAAGCTTATGATTTTCGCCAACTTTTTTATACAATGAGCACTATTTCGCTATAAAAACAAAAGGATAGTTCACTATTAAAGCAGGATTTTAAGCGATTAGCACAATAACGAAACTTAAAAACCAGAACTTTAGTGCGCTAATGATAAAATAGTCGATACATTCTTCCAAAAAATAGTGATCATACGAATAAGGCCTTGATGTGGAATAGAAAACTCAACTTACGCCTGACAACCCAATCACCATACAACAAGTCTAAAGAATAGAAAATAGCCGGAGAAACTTCACTGCTTCAATCTACCTACTAAAACTATTCTAGCCTCAAGTAAAAAACTGAGAATGACGAAAATATGTGCATCACATCACTGATATAAATATTGGCCTTATCAAAGTGATTCTTTTATAGAAACAGAGTTGCATAAAAATGGTTCTCCATGAATACTAACCACCTAAATTATAAAAACTTACTAATAACTGATGTATGGCTAGATTCAATAATTCAACCTCAACTGAATACGGGGTCAAGAATGAGCAGTATGCTCTATTCGAGCAAATTGAAACACTTTTCGGTGTAGACAGTAACCACTTTTTCAAACATGTGTTGAATGAGCGCCTGTCTCAGGTTTGTGTGAAAAACAGCTCACTTCGCTCTAAAAACATCGCGACGCAACTCAAATCCCCTCATTATTACGCCTGTGTTGACCACCCATTAGTAAATACACCGACTCAATGGCACCACTTGGAAATAAGCGCTTTAAAGCTGTTCGACGATTGGGCACAAGCTTGGTGTGCTTTCAACATATGGCAAATTGAGAAAAAATATCAACAGCAGCCTAACGCTTTACGGCTAAACGCCACACCTGATTTTAGCCAAAGTGAAGGGGATTACGTTGACTGCGTCATTGAAGAAATAGAGAACCACACAAACCTGTATTATACCCTTCACTGTCAATACGCCTTGGAATTGCCTGATGCAGCGATGTTCATTAATCTCAGCACTTTTGTTTGGGAACAACATTGGTATGAGATGCTTTACGAAATAGATGTGTCTGCACGCGGGACTCATTTTGTACTCGCACAAATGATTGCCAAACTGCCATTACCTGTGATTGTTTCAACCGCCAAAGTAAATCAGAACACTGACGCTAACAATTGGCTCTATTTCTCACCGTTCTTTCAAACCAATTGCTGGCAATTAATTAATCAAGATAGTGTAAAAAAGCGATTAGTTGAGCTTAACCTCTTGTCTTCAGCAGCTTATATACCGGATACTTCCTCTGCCAATTATGAAAATGCTTTGTGGCAAAATGTCACTGACCATGAAAAATGCTGTGAGATCATCAGACTCACCGTCAGTGGCAAACAAAATCACAAAATATTCTACCTGTATTTATCGCAAAAAAGATTGATGGCGCAACTACAAACTCTCGGCTTCCAGATCGCCTTCGTTGTAATTGAACAACCACTTATGGTGCATTACTACCAGAGCATACAAGAATGCGCTTACTTGCCATTAAGCTACAGCGAAACATCGGATTCAGGTTTTGCAGCCTTTAAAGGCCTTTGGTTTATCGAGCAACTTAACCAAGCGCTATCTGAATGTAATTACCGCAATTATAAAACGGGTGCAATTACTCAACTGAAGCGACATCGCCAACATAGACAAGAGCTTAATTATGCTTAGTTACCTTGCTGAACAACTATTTTATCCTAAAGCAATCGTCTTGCTCCTAACCGCAATACTTGTCTTTGTCTGGGCTGGATACTTCTGCACGGCGTTGGCCAAAAAACAGGGAATTAATAGCTTACAGCAATATCGACACTATATTTCCTATACTCTAGGGCTCTCTATCTGGATATTGAGCAATGCGTATTTCCATACTGGACTACTTGTTGAGGGGGGGGCAGAGGTCGGCGCAAAAATGGCGATTGTGGCTAACTTGTCTGCACTGCTCGCGTTTAGCTCCGCGTATTATTTTTCTATTAAGTTGAAAAATCATTACACGAGTAAACGTTCAAGTTTTTGGCAACATGTCATCGCCGGATCAACCATACTCTTTTGTGTCGCGATTAATTTTGTTCCTGATCTTATGATCCGAGGCGTAATCATCAACGGCCCAAGTCAATTCATATTGGAATTTGGTGAATATACAAGGCCCTTTTTTATCGGACTCACGACACTGTTCGGTATGACTTTTATTAACCTTCTCTCAATTAAACAAAGTAGTAACCGCATTAGACGTACACGAATCAACTACATGATTCTTGGAATGACCATTTTCATGGCTTCCACAGCCGTCATCCAGATGGGCTTTACCTATTTCTTCAATAATTTTTCGCTGACATGGTTACCGCCCGCTTTGTCGGTGAGCGAAATGCTGTTTATGGGTTACGCGATTTTGGCTTCTCGCTTTTATAGCTTAAGGTACCTATCTCTCATTTCTCTGTCTCTGCTGATAACAGCCGCGGCTTACACCCTTGCTGTCGGGCTGTTTGTCCCACTAAATTATATCAATACTACCGCGATAGTACTGACTATCATGGCGATTGGCTTGTCTTGGCCGTATACATCAAAAATGGTTAGAACATGCCTAAGTTGTGCTCTATATGGGTCAAGAGTCTCTCCAACAGAAAAAATTGCTCAATTGGAAGATGAATTCCAAAAGTCCCCCAGCAGGGCAATGGAGTCTCTTGCAACGTACTTAGGGGTACCCAGTGACAAACTAAAGCTATTGGACGACTATCAAGGCGCGAACATATATCGCTCTTACTTTGAAAGCCACAGAACACCACTCGTTATTGACGAGCTAGAAGACGCCATCGAGCAAACGCGCAACCAAGAACTTTCTACTTTGCATAAAAACATGAACCAAATGGAATCTGCCTTAGTTCTGCCGATCTATGAAGGAAAGAACAAGTTATCTCATGTATTGGTTTCTAGTCACAAACAAGGCGGAGTTAATTTCTCATTCGAAGAACTCAAAGCCATGGAGCGTGTACTCGAAAAGGTACAAGTTCACATCAACTACGAGAGAAAAGTTCGCCAATCACAGGCATTGGCCAATTCGATCGCTCATGAAATGAGAAACCCACTCGCGCAAGTTCAATTTGAATTTGAATCACTTCACCAAAAGCTGCTATCGCCAAATAACGCCGACAACTTGCTGCAACACGTCAGTAAAGGCAAACAGGCCGTTAAACGTGGTCGCCAGCTGATTGATATTATTCTTCGGGAAGTAAATAGTTCATCTCTCGACCAAGAGCCGTCAGAAGCGACATCGATTGCTCACGCAATTAATACCGCGATCAATCAATATGGCTTCGATAATGATGATGATCTTAAGCGTATATCCATATTGACTGAACAAGACTTCGTGGTAAAAATCAATGACACCCTATTCAACTTCGTTCTGTTTAACTTACTGCGTAACGCCATTTACTATTTTGATTCCTATCCAAACAGTAAAATAGAAATTTATACAAAAAAAGCGCAGTACGAAAACTATGTAGTGTTCCGTGATTCAGGCCCTGGCATCCCTGAAAACTTACTGACTCGAATATTCGATGATTTTTTCAGCCACAACAAAAGCGGCGGTAGTGGTTTAGGGTTGGGCTATTGCCAACGTGTCATGAATGCCTTTGGTGGCTCTATCAGTTGCGAGTCCGAACCTAACAAATATACCGAATTTACCTTGTCGTTCCCTGCAACCAATATGAGTTTGGACCAAGTCGCCCCCTTTGAACCAATCACTTATTCAAAGTCGGTCGAGAACGCCTGCATAACGCCTACTGCAGTTGCAGCACAGCCAACAAAACCAAACCTAGCCTTATCACCAATTATATTGGTGGTTGACGATAAAGAAATTCAACGCGCTCTGGTTAAGCTCTATCTGGGACAGCTAGGTTATGGTGTAATATTAGCTAACAACGGTAAAGTGGCGATTGAAATCATTCACAACAACCCTATTGATCTCGTTTTTATGGATATCCAAATGCCTGTAATGGATGGTTTTGAAGCCGCAAGTATCATCAAACAAAACTATCCAACCATTCCTATTATCGCCCTTTCTGGAGAATCGGCCGCGAAAGATATTCAACGAATGAGCGAACTTATGGATGGACGGTTGAGCAAACCAACCACCAAGCAAGCTTTGAATTCAATACTCGAGTCAATCTTCACTCTAGAAACTGATTAAAGTCAAAATCGTGGCATTTTGGGCCTCATTTTGCCACTCAAGTTGAGTCTGTCGACGAAAGAAAGCGTCCCTTGCCAAACTCTTTCTCTCGCAAGACATTGTATTTTCGAACTAAAATTAAAAGCCAATTGAGTGTCACAACGTCATTATTAGAATGGCATCAAATATGCTTTAGTCATAGCTATCAAACATTAGCGGCAAACTAACAAACGGCCGCGGCATGAGAGGTACGTTATGGAAGTTCAACGCCACACCTATTACCGACTTATCCATCACGGTATTAAAAGCTTACTCGTCGAACGTGTCGGCCACTTCACTGAATTGGAATACCATCAATATCTTAGTGGTATGACGGGCAAATCAAGCTGTTTTTCGATGAGCGATGAAGAGTTACAATTTACAGTAGATAGCTTACGCGATGAGGGTTACCTAGAAGACTGCAAGCGTATCTTGAACTTTTCATCCAACTAACTCGCCATTTAAGATCAGTGAGCCCTTTGTCAATCCATACGTTTTGGTTAGACTAAGGGCTGCTTTCCTCACATTGACCTTCACCATGAAACAACTGCTCGACTTTATACCGTTAATTATTTTTTTCGTATTGTACAAAATGCACGATATCTATGCCGCAACTGGTGCTCTTATCGTTGCAACGGCAATTCAACTTATCATCACTTATTTGATCTATAAAAAAGTCGAAAAAATGCAATTAGTCACTTTTGTGATGGTAGCAATTTTTGGTGGTATGACCTTGTTTCTACACGACGATAACTTTATCAAATGGAAAGTGACCATTATTTATTTGGTCTTTGCCTTCGGTCTGGCTATCAGTCACCTGACCGGAAAGTCTGTAATTAAAAGCATGCTTGGTAAGGAGTTAACCCTCCCAGATGTCGTTTGGGCCAAGGTAACTTGGGCTTGGGTTGTATTCTTCACTCTATGCGCAGGGCTTAACGTCTATGTCGCTTTCGAACTTCCTCTTGATGTTTGGGTAAATTTCAAAGTATTTGGCTTACTTGCCGCTACCTTCGGCTGGACACTGGTCACGGGCATTTATATCTACCGACATATGCTTAAGCAGGACAACGAGGCTAGCTCTAGCGATTAAACTCACTTTTTTGCTACAATCTTATTTTTCTAGCGGCCAACTTAGTCGCTGTATTCTTATCGCGGATGTCAATATGAACCAAGAAAAGCAGACCCCCAAAGGACAACTACTACTACGAACCCTCGCCATGCCCGCAGATACCAATGCCAATGGCGATATATTTGGTGGGTGGATCATGTCACAACTCGATCTTGCTGGTGGCATTCTGGCTAAAGAAATATCATCAGGCCGAATCGTGACTGTCTCTGTTTCAAGCATCACGTTTAAAAAGCCTGTGCGTGTTGGCGATGTGGTATGTTGTTACGGCGAATGTACTAAAATTGGTCGCACATCGATGAGCATTGATCTTGAGGTGTGGGTTAAACCTGTCAAAGAAACCGGACTGGAAGATCGTTATATGGTCTGCGACGCAACGTTTAATTATGTCGCGATCGATAGCGATGGTAGGCCAAGGCCAATCGTGTAAACCCTTAACGTTATCGCAACATCTAACGTTCAGCGCTTTTCAATCGCGTCGATTAGGGTAAAGTAATCATACAGTCACTAGTATTAGTAAAAAGGAAGTCACCTATGTGGTACGTCATCTTTTCCCAAGACGTAGAAAACTCTCTTGAAAAGCGTCTTAGTGTACGCTCAGCTCACTTAGCTCGTTTGCAAGATCTGCAAAATGAAGGTCGTTTATTAACTGCGGGGCCTATGCCAGCTATTGATTCCGACAACCCTGGGGAAGCCGGTTTTACTGGTTCAACGGTAATCGCCGAATTTGATTCACTCAAGCAAGCACAAGCGTGGGCCGATGCAGACCCTTATATTGAAGCAGGTGTTTATCAAAGTGTTATCGTAAAACCATTTAAGAAAGTATTCTAATGATCAGTTCCTCAGTCAAAACATCAGCACTATTAGCCATACTCGTCACTCTTCTCGCAGGATGTTCATCTACAGAGATGGAGAAACAACACCACCTTTCAATGGTTGCAGAAAATCGCGCCAGTTTACTCGCTTCGGAATTACCGATTGAAGCGGGCCCTCTGTCGATTCTTAGAGCAACAGCTAACCAAACAACCATTGAAATTATGATGGTATATAATCAGGAAGCTAAAGGGGCGAAACCGATCGATCAAGTACTTAAAACAAGTATTCGTGCTTACTGCGACAATCCTGAAACTAAGAAAAACCTCGACGTGGGTTTAAGTTATCGCATCAAGATGCGTAATAGCCGTGGTCAACTGATGGCCGATGAGCTCATTACGTCTCAACGATGTAGCCAGCAAAGTCAGTAAGCTGTAAATAGAGAATCCTAATAGAAACCTTGTCGCGACAAGGTTTTTCTTTATTTGATAGTAAAAACATTAAAGAACAATATATTACTATTGCTTTTTAACCTCGATTTAACATTGCATCTATACTACCAAAGTAAGCTATCATAAGCATATGCTGACTAACTCTCAGCTAATCAATACAACTTCGGAGTTATTATGAAAAAGATCCTTACTGCAGTGGCTATCACAACAGCGTTAAGCTCTTCGTTTGCTATCGCCGCAACACCCGTTATGTTTTCATCACTTAACGATTTCAATGCGCCTGATAACACTCAAGTGGCAGGCGTTCGTCTATCGGCTCTTCACGGCAAAGTAGACAGTGTTAAAGGTGTCGATTTCTCTATTATTGGTTTATCTGAAACCAATACCACGACAGGTGTTAATTTTGGCCTTTTCTTAGGTGCTTCAAAAGTCAATCAAGAGATGACTGGTGCGTCTCTCGGACTACTGAACTGGAACGAAGGCCTAACAACCGGTGTCAACTTGGGAGCCGTTAACCTCACCAAAGACGTTAAAGGTGCAAACGTGAGTTTTGTTAACTATTCTGAAGGCAACACTATGGTTGACGTTGGCGCCGTAAACTTATCTAGTGAATCAACAGTACAAGTTGGTGTTTTCAATAAAACAACCAAAATTGAAGGCGTTCAAATCGGTTTAATCAACTGTGCTGACAATGGCTTCTTACCCTGCTTCCCAATCATTAACTTCGGTATGTAGTCCCAACAGCGCCTCGTACAGCGAGGCGTTATTGCAACACCACTTTGTGAATTTTTTATTTCATTGTGTTACCCACCCCATCAACACAATCCTCGTCAAATCAAAACGATAGATTTCAAATTATTTCGACTGTGAATTTTTGTAACTGTCTTTTATGTCAAATTGCTCACTTTTTACTCAAAACACATTGACGCCTGCGGGTTCAACTCCTAACTTTTCATATTAGTGTCACAACTAGGAGGATCACTGCATGAAACGCGCAAGCAACTCGTACCGTCTACAAATGATTAAAGAAGTCGCCACTCGCCAACAACGGCTCAAAGGCACGGATCAGATGGCGAGTTATATTCAACACCTTCTCGATGATGAACGGCACGATGTTAAAACCAGCGAGCTCAATCACCGATTTTCTGGTTGTCACTTTGATGAACACGCTGGTGGTTGGGTCAGTGACCATTGGGGACTTAAATAAGTTGAGTAAAATCTATCGCGATGAGAGGTTCTTGCTCAAGACGAAACAGAATCTCTCTACGTTGATGCTCTGGTAGTTGATACCACTGATAACGCTCCTCTCTTGATCGACCGCAGCCAATACACATCCCCGAGCTATTCGTTTGACATACCCCAATGCAAGGGTTGTCACATGAACTTGGTATCGTCATAGTAAACCTACCAATAGAGCACACGATAATTAAGCTATAGCTAATAGTGAGAAAAGTGTAAACCTTTTGATTTTAAAAAAGATCTTGTTGCGGGTTATCATCAAGGTTAGGTGGTATGTTTTCAGCACGCTGTTGTTTTATTTTACGCAAATAACGCTGTCGACAGAGTTTAATCACATGCAGTTGCTGTGTTGGGGTCATTGCTAGCCAGTTAAAGCGCTCTTCCCGTTTGCGCATGCAACCCTGACAATAACTTTTGTCATCGACGGTACAGACGCCAACACAGGGGCTAGGGACGGTGAAAAACTCTAATTGTTCCAAACAATTTCTCACTATAGGTTGATGCGATAAAAACACTCTACGTCATGTATAACTTCATGTTTATCAATAAGTTTTAATATGTGACCCAGACCAAACTATGACTTGCTATTGACAAAAATACACTTTTATTCACTATACTGCTGTCACTGCGCCATCCATAGTGGTGTGTTTATCAATTTATTGGAGTTGACAATATGAAGCTTAGCCCAAAAATATTACTTGCCGCAATTAGCCTCCCTTGGGTTGTTACTGCGTGTACCTCGAACGGTGACAACACCCCTCAAATTACGGCACAGGACCTCCAACATCATAATTGGGAGCTAGTGAGTATTAATGGTAACCCGATTAAACTGACAGAAAACCAGACTGCGCCACGTTTAGAGGTCGGCGAAAAAATGACCGCCAATGGCAATGCAGGTTGTAATAACTTCTTCGGTCAAGCGGAACTGAATGAAAATAAATTTCGCATCGAAAAAATGGGCATGACAATGAAGATGTGCGTCGGCGATCTGATGGATGTTGAGCAAGCTTTTTCACAAACACTGTCTAACTGGAGTGATATGTCACTGACCAAGGATAGCATGGTGCTTAAAAACGACATCCATACACTGACTTTTAAACTTAACGACTGGAAAAACTGATCGTTATAAATCTCGTTTTGAAGCAGCCCAAGTGGCTGCTTTTTTGTATTCATTCATCTCTGTGCAAACATCTCTACAACATTCCTCTCAAATCTATAATAAATCACTCTTTTTTAAGTCATAATGAATAGATAACTAAACTACCCCGGTCTAGTAACCTAACCGATATAAATAACTCAATTAACAGGGACGATTATGACAAGGCTGATCACTTTACTCTCTTCAATTGCACTCTCCTTCTCTGCCATAGCAGCAGAAAGTTGGCAGCAAACGCTTGACGAAGCCAAAGGGCAAACTGTCTACTTTCACGCATGGGGAGGCAGTCAAGAAATCAATCGTTACATTCAATGGGCTGGTCAAGAGATTAAAGCCAACTATGGCGTTGAACTTAAACATGTAAAAGTCACCGATATCGCCGAAACAACCACTCGCCTAATTGCCGAAAAAGCCGCAGGAAAAAATCGCGGTGGCAGCGTTGATATGGTTTGGATTAATGGTGAAAACTTTAAATCAATGAAGGATAACCAACTATTGTTTGGCCCTTTCGTTGCAAACCTGCCTAGCTGGCAATATGTCGATAAATCACTACCTGTAGACGTCGATTTCACCGAGCCGACACAAGGGCTAGAAGCACCATGGGGGGTAGGTCAGCTGGTATTTATTCACGATAAGCTATCGCTTAATAACCCACCACGTTCGTTTTCTGAAATGCTCAGCTATGCCAAAGCGTACCCAAACCGTCTAAGCTACCCACGCCCACCTGAGTTTCATGGCACCAGTTTTCTCAAAGCGCTCCTCATTGAACTAACGGACTATGACCAAGCACTTTCAGAACCCGTTGACCCCGAGCGCTTCCAACAAGTGACGGAGCCTTTGTGGAACTACCTTAATCAGTTTCACACTGTCGCATGGCGTGGCGGTAAGCAGTTTCCAGCCGGTACATCAGAGTCAATACAACTGCTTGATGATGGTCAAATTGATCTCGCGCTCACTTTCAACCCTAACTCCGTCTACTCCGCACAAGCAAACGGAACACTGGCACCAAGCACTCAAGTCTACGCTATGGAGCAAGGAGCATTGTCGAATATTCACTTCCTTGCCATACCATGGAATACCAACGCTGCCGCGGGTGCTCAAGTCGCGATTAACTTTTTACTCAGTCCTGAAGCCCAGTCACGTAAAGGTGACCTCAATATTTGGGGAGATCCATCAGTATTGAGTAGTCAATACTTAACGGGTTCGGCGAAAGAGACGCAGCAATTCAAGTCTATTGACGAACCGCACCCAAGCTGGCAAGCCGCTCTTGAGAAAGAGTGGTTGAAACGCTACGGAAGCTAGCTCATACCATGTTAAGAACGTTGTATTGGATTCTTATCGCCGTTTGCATCCTTCCGACCATCCCGGGATTACTCGGGGTGGTTGTCTCTGCACTGGGTTACATTCCCCCGGTTGGATTAAACCAATTCTCTTTTGACGGCTTTTATGCCGTATTCGATTGGCAAGGGGTAGAAAAATCCATTGCCATAACAATATATACCACCCTAGTGAGTTGCTACCTTGCCTGTATGATCACATTCGCTGTCTTACAGGCGACTTGGCACAGCAAGTTTTGGCGCAAAGTAGAAGTGAGCTTGGCACCACTTCTCGCCATGCCACACGTCGCGTTTGCTATTGGATTTGCGTTTCTGTTTGCCCCGACAGGCATGGGGATTCGAACCCTTAGCCAATTGTTCGATTATGACCCAAATACTCAATCCGTTGAGCAGTTAGCGTGGCTAGTTAAAGATCCCATTGGCGTTGGTTTGATCGTTATGCTCGCACTCAAGGAAGTGCCATTTTTGCTATTGATGAGTATTCCTATCTTAAACCAGTTAAATGTTGATAAATATGAGAAGCTGAGTCACTCATTGGGGTACAGTCACGCTCAAACTTGGTGGAAATGCATTTTCCCTCAATGGTTGGCTAAACTTCGCTTTCCGCTATTTGCTGTGATCGCTTATAGCCTCTCGGTAGTAGACGTCGCGTTAATTATTGGACCAACAAATCCACCTACCTTTGCCGTTCTCGTTTGGCAGTGGTTTAACGATCCAGACTTATCACTGCTGCCTCGTGCTGCCTCCGGCGCTGTGGTTTTGTTTCTAATAGCCTCAATACTGATTGGTTTTACTCGCTCGGTGGAGTGGTTTATCACCAAAAGATGGCGAAGTTGGCAAACCTCTGGTCGTGGCGGGATCGCCTTACCAGGCAAGAGTCTATTTAGTATCATTACGTTATTAACGTTACTCATGGCGCCGCTATTAATTATATGGAGCTTTGCCCAGCGTTGGCGTTTTCCAGATTTACTCCCAAGCCAGTACAGTTTACGCTTTTGGCAATACGAATGGCACAGTGTCGCAAGTACCGTACAGCAAAGCATGCTGATCGCGATGATGAGTGCCAGCATCGCGTTAATACTCGGACTGGTTGCTCATGAATACCACCTTCGTCACCGTTGGCGTATACCCAGCTATGTCATTGCTATCCCCATGTTAATTCCACAACTATCGGTTTTGTTTGGTATGCAAGTCGCGACCTTGTATGTCAGTAGTGGCAACTATTTATTTTGGGTTATTTGGTCGCATGTTTTCTTCGCCTTCCCATTTGTCTATTTATCGCTTGATGGGCCATGGCGAAGTTTTGATAACGGCTTAACTCGCGTGGCTTTAAGTTTAGGCAAATCTCCACTTCAAGCCTGGTTTAACATCAAATTGCCACTGCTACTCCCTGCCGTTGCCTTTGCGTGGGCGGTTGGTATCAGTGTTAGTTTGGCACAATACCTCCCGACCCTAATGTTGGGCGCAGGACGCATCAGCACCATTACAACCGAAGCGGTTGCGTTATCAAGCGGTTTTGATCGACGTGTCACCGCCATTTACGCTCTGTGGCAAGCGTTGTTGCCTCTGCTGTTTTTCTCATTTGCGATTTTGCTTAGCCGTTTACAGGCCAAATATCGCCGATTGTCTATAAAAGGTTTACTGTCCAATGAGTCTGTGTCTCGAAAACCTCACCATCCATAAAATCAATGGTGACCCATTATTCCCTGCATTGAATATCACAGTGCCACCAGGAGAAATTGTGACCTTAATGGGGCCAAGTGGCTGCGGAAAATCAACCTTATTGGATACGATTGCAGGTCATCTGAGTGCTGAATTTCGCTATTCGGGCGCAATCACGCTGAACGACATCAAGCTAGATAGTGTTCCGGCACACAAACGTGAAGTAGGAATACTGTTTCAAGACGATTTACTTTTCCCGCACTTATCGGTTTGGGAGAACCTCGCATTCGCTTTACCAGACTCCGTGAAAGGCGCCGAACGCCAACAACGGGCAACACAAGCACTCAAGAACATAAATTTAACCAAGCTTGCTTACTCGTACCCCGAACAAATTTCTGGCGGTCAACGTGCGCGAATTGCATTAACACGCATGCTATTGGCAGAACCAAAAGCGGCCTTACTTGATGAGCCATACAGTAAATTGGACAAAGATCTCAGGGTTCAATTTCGAACTTGGGTGGTAGAACAGCTCAAACAAGCCAATATCCCAACGTTAATGGTCACTCACGATGAAGCCGATATTGCTCATGGCAGCCGCTGCTTAACGTGGCCATGGGAGAATAACCATGCTTGATAGAGTGAGTATCAAACTAATTCGTGCTCCCCTTGCTTTGAGTGCTAAAGGACTCAACCGTTTAGGGGCTACCGCCAACCAAACCACACTGTTTGGTTTTGCACTCGGGGTATGCGCTTTTCCAGCTGTGGTCACGGAACACTATCTCGTCGCTTTGTTGTTTATCGTCTTAAACAGAATCTGTGATGGGCTGGATGGCGCTCTGGCCCGTATTCAAGGCATAACCGACGCAGGCGGATTCCTCGATATTTGCCTCGATTTCCTATTTTACTCTCTGATCCCGTTTGGTTTTGCTTTAGCCAATCCAGAGCAGAATGCGGTCGCGAGCGCGTTTTTGATTTTCTCTTTTATTGGCACAGGTTGTAGTTTCCTCGCGTTTGCGGTGATGGCAGGTAAACGCGGCATTGAAAACCCTGTGTATAAAAATAAATCACTTTATTACATGAGCGGTCTGACGGAAGGAACAGAAACCATTGGTTGTTTTGTGTTTTTCTGCCTATTTCCACACCACTTTGCCCTCATCGCCTATCTGTTTGGCGCCGCGTGCTGGTTTACCACCTTCACTCGCATCTACTCAGGGTTTCATACTCTCAACTCATAAATCTGTAGAGCGGTCAGTTTCATCTGAGCTGACCGCTCTATTTAGACCAGCAAGTTATTGATAACAAGCGTCATCAGCAACCCAGCAACAAAACTTGGCAAATGCCAACGGCTTTGCTTATGGCGATATACCTGCGTGGGCATCTCTTCTTGATAGCTCTTTACTGCTAGCTCTTTTATATAGGTATTGTGCATTTACCCTCTCCTATTGGACCTCAATAAGACCAAGATAAAAGCTCAAGTTAAGTTGAGGTCAATAGAGAATGTAGATTAATTGCCATTGATTAGGTTTATTCATCAGTATCGGCACACAAACCATTGATCGTCGTCAACCAAACATCAAACTAAATTCCATTTTGATGTTCAAATGACATCAGCTTGATAGCATAACACCATTGCTTATCAGCCAAGGATTGTCATGTCGCCCACTCTAGACCACGTTCTGCTCAATATCGCTCTTAACCTTAATTCCAGTCGTTCACACGATCAGCAATACCAGAGTTTGATTGATGGCGTTACGCAAGTCTTTCCCTGTGATGCCAGTTGTTTGTTCATTTTTGACCAAGATGGCTTTTTAACTCCAGTGGCAGTCAAAGGGCTATCCAAAGCCGTATTGGGTCGACGCTTCTTTCCTAAAGCTCACCCACGACTCGAGGCGATCATTCAAAGCCACCAGCCTGTACGTTTTGATGCGAACTCTCCTCTGCCCGACCCTTTCGATGGCAGCTTAGTCAGCCATGACACCTGTATCGATGTGCATGACTGTATGGGTTTTAGTTTATTTGTTGAAGGACAGTTAGTTGGAGCTTTAACCATAGATGCCCTTACTGTTGGTGCCTTCGATAACCTTGACCCAACGATTATCGATACCTTCGCGGCACTCGCGGCGG
The DNA here is from genome assembly GCF_042940635.1 of Vibrio sp. NH-UV-68. Lineage (NCBI taxonomy): Bacteria > Pseudomonadati > Pseudomonadota > Gammaproteobacteria > Vibrionales > Vibrionaceae > Vibrio > Vibrio sp. NH-UV-68. Next base: position 1,175,236 of record NZ_CP134975.1, on the reverse strand, counting down.
CGACACTGCGTAATATTTCACAAGTGAAAGCACTGAAGGCGCAGCATCGTCAGCAAAAAAACGTTACTCAGACCTTAATTCAGCAAGCTCGTTCAAAGCACAGCGAAATGGTGGGCTTAAGTCCGCAAATCAATCAGCTGCGCAACAATATTGCCACAGTAGCTAAGTCCGATTATGCCGTGCTGATCACCGGCGAGACCGGCACCGGCAAAGAGTTAGTCGCCCATGCCGTACACGCCCAATCCCATCGCAGCGATAAACCGATGATTTACGTCAATTGCGCCGCACTGCCAGAGGGCTTAGCAGAAAGCGAACTGTTCGGACACGTAAAAGGGGCATTTACCGGAGCCAATAGTCATCGAACAGGAAAGTTTGAACTGGCCAATGGTGGCACAATATTTCTCGATGAAGTGGGAGAACTGCCGCTATTGCTTCAAGCCAAGTTATTGCGAGTCATTCAGCAAGGTGAACTGCAACGGGTCGGGAGCGACCAACATCTGTTAGTCGATGTGCGAATTATCGCTGCGACTAACCGTCAATTAGAACAAGAAGTCGAGTCAGGCCGTTTTCGCGCAGACTTGTTTCACCGTTTAAATGTATTTCCAATCCATGTGCCAGCGCTGCGACATCGTGAAGGTGACATCGCGGTGCTCGCAGGCTATTTATTGGAAAAAGTGCGCGCACAATTTAATGCGCCCAACCTCCACGTCCATCCTAAGGTGTTGAACCAGCTCGAATCACTCCCTTGGTATGGCAATGTTCGCGAGCTTGAACACACCTTAACCCGCGCGGCGTTATATGCAATTCAGCAAGACGCCAATACCATCATGCTCAATCATTTTGATACCTCGCTGACGGCCAACGATGTAAAAAACACATCAAAGCACTTGCCGACGCAGAGCCAACCGATGCGTGAGTTGGTTGAATGCTATCAACGCGATTTAATTGAGCATGCCCTAAAGCAAGCTGACGGAGTCTGGGCGAAAGCCGCTGAGTTTTTGCAGATGGACCGAGGCAACCTTTATCGCATGGGTAAAAAGCTCGGGATTAAGGCCTAGCCTAGCGACTGCTCTCACCGCACCTGATTCACCATGCAGTAACAATCAACACGGATTATCGTCAACAACGCGACATATTGGCGATAATCCTTTTTAATCAGTGGCTAACAAACGCTCCATCAATATGAAAGACAACTGTCTGCTTTATCGCCACGCTTGATGTACGCGATGTGTTATTGACATCAAGACCGTTGTAAAAAATACATCAACTCACCAAAAATAATTAAAAAAGATTATATTTTTCAATAAGATAAAACCTGGCACATAACCTGCTATCCAGTGACCCACAAACAACTAATACCACAACCACTGGAGAACCCAATATGTTCTGTATTCAATGTGAACAGACAATCCAAACCCCGACAGTTAAAGGCTGCTCTTTTACTCAAGGCATGTGTGGCAAAACATCTGAAGTTTCTGATCTACAAGACGTGTTGGTCTATACGCTGCAAGGGGTTTCTTTTTGGGCATCGAAAGCACTCGAATTTAATATCGTCAATGATGAAATTAATCAATGGGCACCAAAAGCCTTCTTCTCAACGTTGACCAACGTTAACTTTGACCCTCAGCGTGTGCTTGAATTCACTTCTATCGCAGAGACTTATAAAGCAGCGCTCAAGCAGCAAGTCATCAGCGCGGCAACGCTGAACGACGAGACACTTGGGACACTTCCTGCGGTTGCGTTATTTGAACTTCCTGCAGATGCTGAGCAAATTTTAACGATAGCACCTCAAGTAGCCGTCAATCGTGGTAAAGACCAAGTTCATGAAGATGTGATTGGTCTGCGCCTACTGTGTTTATATGGTTTGAAAGGCGCAGCGGCTTACATGGAGCATGCACGCGTCTTAGAGCAAACTGACAATGACATCTATGCCGAGTACCATGAAATTATGGCGTGGCTTGGCACCGATCCACAAGATCTTGGCCAATTACTTGATTGTTCAATGCGTATCGGTCTGATGAACTATAAAGTGATGGAAATGCTCGATCACGGCGAAACCGCGACTTTTGGTCACCCAGAGCCGAGCACGGTTAACGTCAAGCCGGTGAAAGGCAAGTGTATTCTTGTTTCCGGTCACGACCTACACGACCTCGAGAAAATCCTTCAGCAAACCGAAGGCAAAGGTATTAATGTCTATACCAATGGTGAGATGCTTCCTGCGCACGGCTACCCTGAGTTGAAAAAATACTCTCATTTGGTGGGCAACTACGGTAGCGCTTGGCAAAACCAGCAAAAAGAGTTTGCTAACTTCCCTGGTGCGATTGTTATGACCTCGAACTGTTTGCTTAATCCTAACCTTGGCCAGTATGCAGATCGTTTATTTACACGCAGTATTGTTGGCTGGCCGGGCGTGGCTCATATCGAGGGTGACGATTTCAGCCAAGTGGTTGAATGCGCGCTCGACTTACCGGGCTTCCAACACGACGAAATTGAGCATCACATCACCGTTGGCTTTGGTCGCAACGCCCTAATGAATGCCGCCCCTGCCGTGATTGATCAAGTCAAACAAGGCAACATCAAGCACTTCTTCTTGGTCGGTGGCTGTGATGGCGACAAAGCAGAACGAAGCTACTACACAGACTTCACAGCGCAAGCTCCTGAAGACACACTGATTCTGACTTTGGCCTGTGGTAAGTTCCGCTTCAACAAGAACACATTTGGTGAGATCAACGGGATTCCACGTCTATTAGATGTCGGCCAATGTAATGATGCCTATTCTGCCATCCAATTAGCACTGGCGCTCGCCAAAGAGTTCGACTGCGACATCAACGATCTGCCGCTGACATTGGTGCTGTCATGGTTTGAGCAAAAAGCGATCGTCATACTACTTACCCTATTTGCCCTAGGCGTAAAAGGCATCTATACCGGCCCGACAGCACCGGCCTTCTTAACCCCGAACTTGCTAGCGATTATTCAAGATAAGTTTGATATGCGCAGCATTGGCAATGTAGAAGAGGATTTAAAAACCATCCTAGCCGCATAACACCATAGGTTGTACGCCCCCCTAATCTCAAACTCGGGGGCGATAGATAAAACCAGCAAAGAGATCCTTATGTTTTTTCAATGGCAAGACCATCACCCTGTCACACTGATCTGTATCGACAAGTACTACGAGACTAACGATGCAGTCAGTATCAAGCTGGCAGATTTATCTGAATCGCTTCTATTTGAGTTCAAAGCCGGACAATTTATTACTCTTGGCGTCGACATCGACGGCAAGACAGAGTTTCGTGCCTATTCACTCTGCTCGCAATCAGGCGATGACCACCTCCAACTCACGATCAAACGAGTAGAGGGTGGTAAAGTCTCTAACTTCATCCTTGATAAGTTGATGGTCGGAGATACACTGCAAGTCCTTCCACCAAAGGGGGATTTTAACTGTATTGATCACCCTCCTTGCGTTCACCAAGGGCAAAAGAAAGCTTTATTAATTAGCGCTGGATGCGGCATCACCCCCGTTATGGCAATGGCAAAGCAATGGTTAAACAGTGATGAGTTGGTGGATATTGAGTTCCTGCATATTGCCCGCTCACAACAAGAGACAATTTACTTCGATTTGATCGAAACCTATCACGCTGCCTACGATCATTTCCACCTGCGCTTGCTATTGAAAAATCGCGAAGCGACGGACTACCCTGAAGGACGCTTAAACGCCGTCTGGTTACAACAGCTTGTGCCAGACTTTAAACAGCGGACGATCTATCTGTGTGGTCCAAACCAGTTTATGCAAGATGTGCGACGTTATCTCACTGATCTCGATTTCGACATGAGGCACTTTTTCCAAGAGAGTTTCACACCAACACAACAGACGCAACAAGAGGTCAGTAGTGAACAGGTCATGGTTCAAGTACCTGACTTGGCTACGTCAATTGAAGCCAATAAAGGCGATCTGCTAGCGGATGTATTGGAGAATGCTGGACTGCCTTTGATTGTAGCTTGTCGCAGCGGGATCTGCGGCTCGTGTAAATGCAAAGTTAGCCAAGGTGCGGTGACATCAACCAGTCAAGAGACACTGACTGAGCAAGAACTTGAACAAGGGTACGTATTAGCTTGCTCATCATCACTTGAATCCGATGTCAAAGTGCAACTTGGCTAGTTAAGTTTAAACGCAATAAAAAAGCGCCCTGAGGCGCCTTAATTATTTGAAACGCAACACCTTAAGCGCCGCTTCGCTGTCAATATCCGCAAACTCTGGCGGATTGTCTAAGCGTTCGACAAAACTCAGTTGAGGCGCTTCTTCTTGCATACTCTCAATCAAAAAGTCACTGGTCACCTGAGGCGAATTCACGCACGCGATCACTTCCCCACCATCGCAGAGCAACTCAGGAAGACGACGCAGTATCCGTTTGTAATCCTTAGTTAAAGCGAAACTGCCTTTTTGAAACGAGGGTGGATCGATGATGATTAAATCATACGGCCCTAAACGCTTGATCTTGCCCCATGAACGGAAAATATCGTAAGCCAAAAACTTCACTTGGTTAAGGTTATGCTGGTTTAAATGATGATTGTCACGCCCTTTGCTCAACGACGAGCGCGCCATATCAACGTTGACGACCTGATCCGCACCACCGTCAATGGCGGCAACCGAAAACCCGCACGTGTAAGCAAACAGGTTCAAAACATTTTTTTGGCTCGCATTCACTTTGACCCAATCGCGTCCAAAGCGCATATCAAGAAACAAACCGAAGTTTTGATTGCGACCAATATCAAGCTGGTACTTAAGCCCTGACTCTTCGACGACCGGACGATTGTCAAGCTCACCCCAGATGATTTCGGAGGGCGCACCTTGTGCATATCGATGTTGTACAACAATCGCACGACCATTTTTTTCCTGCCATAGGCTGGATTGAGTCAGCTGATCAAAACCTTGTTTCAGCGCGGTAACGAATGTCTCGTCAACGCCTTTAAATACACTGACGATCAATTGGCCTTGAATCCAATCACAAGTCAATTGCTCTAATCCTGCAAAACGGCGGCCACGCCCATGAAACAAGCGGCGCACCTCATTGGGCGCAATGGCGAGTTGCTGAGTCAACTGTTGAAAAAAAAGTGGTAGTTGTGACGCTTGCATTGCGTATTCAGCGTCTATTTGTTTATCGTCGGCCATGATAACTCCCATGGTTTAAGCCAGGTTTCAATGCTCTGACTGGTATTTTCTTGATGCCATTTTTCGCCCAGATCAGCATAGTTGCGAGGATCACAAACAAAACAGTACTCTTGTTGCTGATATTGAAAACGCAGCACGAAGGCGTGTAGGTAACCACGATCGGCAATATTTGACGGGTTATAAATCGGATCGCCTACAATCGCAGAGCCCACCGACTTCAGTGCGACTCGTATTTGATGAGTCTTGCCAGTATGGGGCTTACATAAAAAAAGCCTCTCTCCCGGCTCGGATGCCAAAGAGAAAAACTGTGTCACAGCAGGATTGTCATGAGAGTTGATAAGCTTCCAAGCAGAGCGGCGAGAGCGTTGCATATCGCCACTCACTAGCCCTTGCTTTTTCTTCGGTTTTTTACTGCCGATCGCCAGATAAAACTTGGCGACCTGCCGCTTGGCAAACTGCTCGCTCAATTCTCGCGCTGCTTTGTTATTGCGACCAAGTAACAAAATTCCCGAGGTCATTTTATCTAAGCGATGAATCAAATAAAGCTGCTGATCGCCGCTCTCTTTGGCGACTTCCTGCAGCAACATCGTTTCGCCATCATCTTTGTGTACTGAAACATTAGGATGTTTATTAATGACCAAAAAATCGCGGTGAGTGTATAAAATATCAAACATTGGCATGGCTCCGTTTCGGAGGCAAGAGTATACCGTTTCTCACGCTGAAAACCAGTTCACGCTGAGGGCAACTCAGCAAAATACATCTTACTAGCGCCCATAAAAAAGCCTCCAACGAAGGAGGCTTTCGGTAACATTTTACTTGGCGAATTATAGCTTCTTAGAGAAGATACCCGCTAAAGCGATAATGCCGATACCCAGTAACATGATTTCGCCTTTACCGCTGTCGAAACCAGACTTGATCCCCATAAAGGCAACAATTGCGATTGCCACAGGAATGATGTACTTAACTAGGCTGTACCATAGACCAAAGAGTGGGAAAGAAACTTGACCATCGTTGGTCACTTCTTTCTCAAGCTCAGAGCGAGATAGACGCCAGCCAGCAAAAATACATACCAACATACCGCCAACAGCTAGGAAGATCTTATCCGTCAGTAGGTCGAAGATATCAAATGCACCAGTACCAAATAAGGTAGGGCCAACACCGCCAAGCGATAGAGAAGCAAACACACACAGTGATGCCATCACAGCGCTAGCACTGATAACTGCTGTCGAACGCTTAAGACCTTTCTCATCAATTAAGTAAGAGACCACCACTTCCAACAGTGACACTGAAGAGGTCAACGCCGCTACTGTCAAACCGATGAAGAACATCAGAGCCAATAGTAGACCAATAACGCCACCCATCTCAGCAAACAGTTGTGGAACCACTACGAAGACGAGACCTGGGCCTGCCGCAGGCTCCATGCCAAATGCGAACATTGCAGGGAACATTGCCACACCAGCAAGGATAGCGACACCGGTATCCATTGCCGTCACCATACCCGTCGTTTGGACTAGGTTCTCTTTCTTCTTCAGGTAAGAACCGTAGGTCATCATACAACCCATACCAAGCGAGAGAGAGAAGAAGGCTTGGCCAAGCGCGGCTAGAACCACGTTGCTGTCAACTTTAGAGAAATCCGGCATGAATAGGAATTCTAAACCTGCCATCGCGCCCGGAAGCATCAAACCCTTGACTGATACCACGATCAGGATCAAGAACAGCAGTGGCATTAGGATCTTACCCGCTTTTTCGATACCGCCTGAAATACCTTTCATAACGATAGCGATGTTAAGCATCAAGTAAATACCCATCCACATCAGTGGTTGAACTGGATCAGAGATAAAGCCGCCAAAGCTATCACCAATCGCTTCAGGGGTACTTAATAAACCGCCGCCCACTTTGAAGATATAAGCGAGAGCCCAACCACCTACCACTGGGTAAAAACCCATAATCAGTAGGCCACTGAGAACCCCCATCACACCAGTAAATGTCCAACGACGATCGGTCGATTTAAAGGCACCTACTGCTGATAGACCTGTCTTACGACCAATAGCGAACTCTGTCAACATCACGCTAAAGCCGATAAAAATTACAAAAATGAGGTAGATTGCAACGAACGCGCCGCCGCCACTTTCACCTGCTGTGTAAGGAAATTTCCATATATTGCCCAAACCAACAGCAGAACCTGCTGCGGCCATAACGAAGCCTAATTTAGACCCCCACGTATCACGGGGCTGTGCACTTGTACTTGTAGCCACGGTTACTCCATTAAATCGTTTTTTTAAGTTGTGTTTGCTTCTGTTAGGCGTCTAAAAAATGTGCGTATAATTATTTTTACACTTAATAGAATTATCAACGACGCTAACGTTATGGCAAGTAAACCAGTTTAGGATTAAAATTGGAAGCCCATTTAGTGCATTTTCCCACCACAAATGTAATTATTATGTTTAAATGCTGCTTTTTTGGCCTTTAACATCCACTATACACCATCATTTACATTCCTATAACATTATTGTTCTTTTTGCAGACAATTGCACTTACTGACCTTGTTCTTACAAATCATGCTTGTTCTCACCCTCTCTCGGTTCTAAGATTGAGGAGCATATTTTTATCTAGGTTACTGAATGGAAAAGTTTTATCACTTTCTAACACTGGCAAGCATTGGTTTTTACTGGATACTGGTCGCTGGGGTGACTATTCGCGTAGTGCTCAAACGACGGGCTGTTAGCGTATCTTTAGCTTGGCTGATGATCATCTACATCATCCCGATCGTCGGTGTCGCTTGCTACTTCTTGTTTGGTGAACTGAATCTTGGCCGAACCCGAGCAGAGCGCGCCAAAGAGATGCTCGCACCATTTGCGGAGTGGTTTTCCAACCTAAATGATTGCAACGCGCACTCACCCGAAAGCTTTGGTCGGCATATTTATCGCATTGATGAGCTGTGTAACAACCGTTTAGGTTTACCGGCACTGTCCGGTAATTCATTGTCACTGCAAAACTCACCTGAACAAATTCTCCACTCAATCATTCAAGATATCGAAAATGCTCAATCGAGTATTCGCATGGTCTTTTATATTTGGCACCCAGGCGGGCTTGCGGATTCCGTTGCATCCGCCCTTATTCAAGCCTCTAAAAGAGGTGTCAACGTTAAGTTATTACTCGACTCCGCTGGCAGCCCGCGCTTTTTTCGCAGTGAATGGTACAAAATGATGCGCGGCGCGGGTATTGAAGTGGTGCAAGCGCTGGAAGTAAGTCCATTGCGTATTTTTCTGCGTAGGCTCGATCTGCGCCAGCATCGAAAAATCATTGTGATTGATGAAGAAATTGCCTATACCGGCTCAATGAATATGGTTGATCCTGCCTACTTCAAGCAAAACTCAGGTGTGGGTCAGTGGATTGATATCATGGTACGGATCACAGGACCGACGGTGAACGTACTCTCGGCCATTCACTGCTGGGATTGGGAGGTCGAGACGGGCTCGCGCACTTTTCCTAAATTGCCAGAGTGTCAGATTGAAACCAATCAACCTAAACAGCCAGTACAGGTGGTTCCATCAGGACCAGGAATGCCTGAGCACCTTATTTCTCAGGTATTGACCTTAGCGATCAATCAAGCCAACCACTCGGTACGCATCACGACACCGTACTTTGTACCAAGTTCTGACTTATTGGAAACCTTAAAGATGACCGCCCAGCGGGGAATCGAGGTTGAATTGATCATTCCGCACAAAAATGACTCCATGATGGTTCAATGGGCATCACGCGCTTTTTACAGTGAACTACTCACTGCAGGAGTAAAAATCTATGAATTCTATGGTGGTCTGCTACACACTAAATCGGTGGTGATCGACAAAGAATTTTGCCTAGTCGGCACGGTTAATATGGATATGCGCAGTCTGTGGCTCAATTTTGAACTGACATTGGCGATTGACGACCCAGCATTTACCAAAGAGATGTATTGGCTACAGCAAAGTTATATTGATCAAGCCCACCCTGTCGAGCTAGCTCAATGGAAACAACGCACCATCTTTTCACGCTTCTTCGAGCGAGTCTTCTATCTATTTAATCCACTGCTGTGATCCCTCTTGCTATTGACGCGTTGCCATGTTTTAAATAAGGCAACGCGTTATTAGATAAGGACTTCCAATGTCACAAAGTAAGCAAACTAAGTATGTCACCGCAGGTCGCGACAAAAAGTGGACTAACGGTGTGGTTAACCCACCCGTGCAAAGAGCCTCAACCGTGGTTTTCGATACCGTGGCAGAAAAGCATCACGCCACCGTCAATCGTGCCAATAAAACGCTCTTTTATGGTCGCCGTGGCACCCATACTCATTTTGCCTTCCAAGACGCCATGACTGAAGTTGAAGGTGGCGCTGGCTGTGCCCTTTACCCTTGTGGTACTGCGGCTATTTCAAATGCTATTTTGGCCTTTGTTGAAAGTGGCGATCACGTATTGATGGTCGATACGTGCTATGAACCTACCCGTGATTTTTGCGAAATCATGCTGAAAAAAATCGGCGTGGAGACGACTTATTACGACCCAACGATCGGTGAAGGCATCCGCGAGCTGATTCAAGACAATACCAAAGTGCTGTTTCTTGAATCTCCGGGGTCAATTACCATGGAAGTTCAAGATGTCCCAACCTTAGCCAGTATCGCTCATGAACATGATATTATCGTCATGCTAGATAACACTTGGGCGGCCGGCGTGAACTTTTCCCCATTTGATCACGGAGTCGATATCTCGATACAAGCAGCAACCAAATACATTGTCGGTCACTCTGATGTCATGCTTGGCACCGCGGTGGCAAGTGAACCTTATTGGGAGCAATTACGCGAGCAAAGTTATTTAATGGGTCAGTGCGTCTCACCAGACGACGCTTACCTTGGCTTGCGTGGGATTCGAACCCTCGATGTGCGCTTACGTCAGCATGCAGAAAGCAGTCTCAAGATCGCTCAATGGCTACAGAGCCGTCCAGAAGTTGACCATGTCCGTCATCCTGCTCTTGAAACGTGTCCCGGTCATGAGTTTTTTGTCCGTGACTTTACTGGTGGTAATGGCTTGTTTTCGTTCGTACTTAAAACCAGTTATCCACGTGCAACTACCGCTTTGTTAGACAGCATGCAACATTTCAGTATGGGTTATTCTTGGGGGGGATTCGAGAGTTTGATTTTGGCTAACGAACCAAAAAGCTTCACAAGTCTTCGTACTGTCGCCAATCCAAACTTTGATGGAACCCTAATTCGCTTACATATCGGCCTAGAAAACGTTGACGATCTGATCGCTGACCTCAAAGCGGGCCTAGAGCGATATAATGCCGTGATGCTAGAAAAACCCGTTAGCGTTTAACAAAGCTTATAAATCATCAGCCTCGCCTCGCGAGGCTGTTATTGCCACAACTCGCACACCTCATTCATGTTCATGTTCAATATTGCTGTTGAATTTTGACACAAACTCATAATTTAACATCTTATTAACACTTGCTATTTCTTATCTCTCCCTTTTTCTTCTAGTTTTTAACTCTCAACAAGAGGTCTAACCAGAGGAACCTGCTTTGAAACTCACCTACTCACTTATACTTAGCTGTACACTGCTTTTGGCCCAGCCTTTTGTGGCGCTTCAGGCCCACGCTGGTAATTATACGCAAACCCAACACCCGATTGTGTTAGTTCATGGCTTATTTGGTTTTGATAAGCTCGCAGGAGTCGATTATTTCTATGGTATCCCTCATGCGCTTACCAAGGATGGAGCAACGGTCTATGTCGCTCAGGTATCTGGAACCAACAGTAGCGAAGTGCGCGGCGAGCAACTGCTATCGCAAGTAGAAACAATACTCGCAGCCACCGGTGAGGAAAAAGTCAACTTGATTGGGCATAGTCATGGTGGGCCGACAGCGCGTTATGTGGCCTCTGTCAGACCTGATCTCGTCGCGTCAGTAACGAGCATCGGCGGAGTGCATAAAGGCTCTAAGCTCGCCGACTTAGTGCGAACCAATGTTCGTGAAGGCTCTGGGCTAGAAGCGCTCGGTGTCAAACTTGCCGACGGACTCACTTCATTAATTAACCTGCTCTCTGGCGGCCAAGGCTTAGAACAAGATGCTTTGGCATCCCTTGACGCTCTAACCACTCAAGGCTCATTGGCGTTTAATCAACATTACCCTGAAGGTGTGCCAGCCAGTACCTGTGGTGATGGCGATTGGCTCGCAAGTAATGGGGTTTATTATTACTCATGGACGGGAGCCGCTACGTTTACCAATTTACTTGATCCAACCGATGGAGCCATGACAGTGCTAGGATTGGCTTTTGATGAGCCTAATGATGGCCTAGTCGGCACATGCAGTACCCATTTAGGTAAGGTGATTCGCGATGACTATCGCATGAATCATCTTGATGAGATTAATGGTCTACTCGGCATTCACCACTTGTTTGAAACGGATCCGGTCACCTTGTATCGACAGCACGCTAATCGCTTAAAGCTGCAAGGCTTGTAGAGCGTTGATAATGAAAAAGATCGCATTGGTTAGCCTAGTGATTGCGCTGAGTGTTTACTTCAGTGCGATCGCTTTCTTTACTGAAGAAACACTTATCTCTGACCCCATCACACTTGCACCCTCTCAGCATGATATCGAACCCGATACCAGTTCTGAGAAATCTTTTTATGACTACGCATTGTCAAGCCTTGGTGAACGCAATATTGAACAAATACAACAGCATGTCAGTCAACAAGCCAACAACAATGACATGGTTTCCATTACACCCGAGCTATTTACGCTTTATTTAGACTATAAAAGTGCTTTGATGCAACTTGACCCATTGCCCTCTGACTCAATTAACGCGCTTGCACTTGAGCAGTTGGATATTGGTATCCTGACACTGCAACGCCAATTTTTTACTCCGCAACAAATAGCCTTATTGTTTACCGATGAGAACCATTTACGCCAATTGGCGATTGAAAAAGCGTGGGCGGCTGAGAGCAGTTTGAGTAATGAACAGCAACAGCAACTGCTAGAAGATAAGCTATTAACAATGCCCGACTACATTCAACGGGCCGAAAGCAATACTCAACTGTTAACTCAGTTAAATCGTTTACCTGAACACAACATTCAACAGCGTTATACCACCAGCATCGAATTAGTCGGCCAACAAGGCGCTGAACGTTTAGCGGCTCTTGATAAACAGCGCGCAACATTCCAAACCGAGCTGACTCACTACCTGGCGATCAGGCAACAATTACTAACCAGTGCATCAATCACGGATCCATCACTTCAAGTTCAGTTAAACGAGCTTAGACAGCAACACTTCGCCACTAAACAACTCAAGCGTGTGGAAGCATTGGAGCGACTTTACGACCAAGGTTTACTCGAGACACCTTAAGGTGACTTTTTAGGGCATGTCACTAAGTGGTCATCAACCATCCCGACTGCTTGCATAAAAGCGTAACAGATGGTTTCGCCGACAAACTTAAAGCCGTTTTTCTTAAGGAACTTGCTCATCGCCTTTGACTGCTCAGTTGAGGTCGGCACATCACTCATCTTTGACCAATGATTGATCACAGGCTTATGATCAACAAACTGCCACAACGCCTTGGATAAGCTGCCATATTCCTCGATTAACGCCTGCGCTGCACGCGCATTACTAAACACAGAGGCAATCTTACCTTTGTGTTTGACCACATCAAAACTCTCAATAATAGGCATAACCTGCGACTCATCGTACGTGGCTAACTTGGCTAAATCATACCCTTCGAACGCCGCGTGATAACCCGCTCTTTTTTTGAGAATGGTGATCCAACTCAACCCTGCTTGAGCTCCTTCAAGGGTGATAAACTCAAATAACACCTTATCATCATATACAGGCACTCCCCACTCGCTATCATGGTAGCTGCGCTCTAATGGATGATTCATTGCCCATGCACAAGTGTGGTCTTGGCTCATACTGACTCTCCTGAAAAAACGCCCCCGACAAAGTCAGAGGCGTAATCGTAGTAACTTGATTTAATTAGGTACTTTCACTTTGTGAAATAGACCATACAACACAGGCACGACAATAAGTGTCAGGACAGTAGCAAAGCCAAGACCAAACATGATTGTCACCGCCATCGGTTTAAAGAAGATATCGGGTAATAGTGGCACCATACCCAACACCGTCGTAATCGCCGCCATACAAACAGGTCGCACACGGCTGAGCGCGGCATCCACAACGGCTATATAAGGATCTTTGCCAGAGTGCATTTCTATTTCAATCTGATCGAGTAACACGATGCCGTTTTTAAGTAACATCCCCGATAAGCTTAAGAAACCCAACAGCGCCATAAAGCCAAATGGCGTATCTAAGACCAATAATCCCGTCGTCACACCAATAATCGCTAAAGGCACGGTAAGCCAGACAATGATTGGCTCTTTAACCGAATTAAACAGAAACACAGTTACTAGGAACATAAACAAGTAACCCATCGGCATGGTGGTAAACAGAGATTCTTGAGCGTCACTAGACGACTCATACTCTCCGCCCCACTCCAATGAATAACCTGGTGGAAGTTCTATCGCCTCTATCAATGGCATCAAGCGTTTTTGCAGTGTCGCTGCGGTTTCTTCACCGAGAATATCCGGATCCGCCATAATAGTCAGTGTACGTTTACGGTTCTTACGCACAATAATCGGGTCTTCCCAACGTAAGTCGTAACCTAAGGTAATTTGTTGCAGCGGAATGTATTCACTTAATGCCGGGCTCCAGATCTTCATTCCTTCAATGTTACGAATATCAATTCGCTCATCTTCAGGCAATCGCGCCACGATCGGCATTAAGGTGGTACCATCACGATAGACACCCACGGTTTTGCCCGAGAAAGACATGGCTAAGAACTCGTCGACATCGGATTTAGTGATGCCGTAACGTCGAGCTTGGCTCTCGTTAAATTGAGGCTCTAAGATCTTAGTACGCTCGCGCCAGTCGTGACGAATATTGGTCGCGCCTGGGTCTGCATGCATAATATCTTCCACTTGGCGCGCAATACCACGCAGCACCGTAGGGTCCGAGCCTATGACTCGAGCTTCGATTTTTGCTCCACCACCTGGACCGAGTTCAATCTTTTTCAGCTTGTAATTTAACTCAGGAAAGCCCTGTTCTAGGTGCTGCCTGAAATCACTCATTAAACGATCCAATTGCTCATAATTGGTCACTCGGGTCGTGATTTCACCATAGGCGGCGTAGCTTTTCTCTGGCGCGTAAGTCAGCATAAAGCGTTGCAAGCCTTTACCAGCCGTTGTGGTGATATGTTCAACGCCGTCTTGATCAGACAACCAAGACGCCAGCGCTTTAAGCTTGGTGTTGGTCGCGCGAATATCGGTTCCCTCAGGCAACCAGATATCCGTTTGAAAAATCGGCGTTGTTGACGAAGGGAAGAAAGACTGTTTGACTTGAGTAAAGCCACCAATACTGGCAGCTAAGCCTAAAACTAATACAATCACAGTCAGCCAAGCGCGCTTCATGCAAAACTCTAGGAAGTTCTTGTAGACAACAAAGATCATCCCGTTGTAAGGATCGCTCTCTTCACCAGTTTGCTTAAACTTTTGTCCTTTAAAGAAAATATCGGCAAAAAACGGGGTAAGCGAGATTGCGGTAAACCAGCTAAGCATTAAAGAGATCAGCAGCACAGTAAATAAAGTGCCACAATATTCACCTGTCGCATCTTCAGACAGACCAATTGGCGCAAAGGCAGTCACCGCAATCACCGTTGCCCCCAAAAGCGGCCATTTGGTTTGCGTAACAATGTCAGTTGCCGCTTGCATCCTAGTACGGCCTTTCTGGGTACCTATCAATATGCCTTCGACCACCACAATGGCATTGTCTACCAACATACCTAGCGCAATAACCAATGCGCCCAACGATATACGCTGCAAATCGATGGCAAAATACTTCATGAAAATGAAGGTACCCAACACGGTAAGCAGTAAGATGAGCCCGATCAATAGCCCAGAACGTAAACCCATAAAAAACAGTAATACGATAATCACAATCGCAACCGCTTGAGCTAAGCTGACAACAAAGCCACTGACGGATTTGTCGACCTCTTTTGGCTGACTGTAGATTTCTGCAATATCAACACCCACTGGCTGCTGATACTTCAACTCGGCAAGACGTCGATCAAATCGCTTGCCGACTTCGACTACGTTCACGCCTTGCGCGAACGACACGCCCATATTCAAGGTCAGCTTGCCATTGAAAGTGATGATGTTGCTCGGTACTTCAACGTAGCCACGCTTGATTTCTGCCACATCTTTTAAATAGATCAGTCCTTGAGCACCACTCTCAGTAATGATTAAATCACCCAGTTTATCGACGCTTTGGAACTCGCCTGTTGGGTGGATACGTATGTATTCATCACCAATTCGAATCGCTCCGGCACTCGATACTACGTTTTGTGTCGACAGCAAATTAAACACCGTTTGCGGCGCAAGCCCTAAACTACTCAAGCGTTTCATCGAAATTTCAATGAACACTTGCTCTTGCTGCTGCCCAGAAACTGACACTTTACTGACGCCATCAACGAGTTCAAGTTCACGGCGCAAGTAATCCACATAATCGAGCAACTCTTTGTAGCTGTAGCCCTGCCCCGTGACCGCAAGCAAAATACCGTACACATCGCCAAAATCATCAATAACTTGTGGCGAGTTGACTCCCGGAGGCAGCTGACCTTTAAGGTCATTGACCTTCCTACGCAGCTCATCCCATATCTGGGGAAGATCATCTGGCCCGAAATTGTTTTTCATCGTAACGGTGATTTGCGACAGACCCCGACTTGAAATCGAGTTGACTTCATCGACATAGGTCAACTGTTGAATCGCTTTCTCTATTGGGTAGGTAACCTCCTCTTCTACCTGTTGAGGTGTCGCACCAGGATAAGAGGTGACCACCATGGCATCTTTGATAGTAAACGCTGGATCTTCTAGTTGCCCTAATCCAAAAAATGCCGCAGTACCACCAATCAAGAAAATCAGTGAAATCATCCAACTAATCACGCGGTTGCGGATGAAATAAGCCGCTATGCCGGTAATGTTGTCATCACTTTGAGGCGAATTGGTCTGTTGCTCACTCATTGTCTGCCTCCTGGTTTACGATTTGCACTTTCATTCCTTCCCTTAGCGGTGAGATTCCGGCAATCACGATTTTCTGATCTGGCTTTAAGCCATCCAGTATCTGCACTACATTTTGACTCACATTGCCAGTCACGACTTTTCGCTTGGACACCGTATTGTCGGGATTAACCAGCCAGACGAACTTGTTTTCTCGCTCGATTGATGCGCCGTCATCGTTAAATAACGCCCCAACTGGTACTTGTACACCTTGCGTGAAATTGATGTCGGCTTGGCCACCTTTCGCTGTAACCTCGACCGCCATACCGTCCAGAATAAACTCTTGCTCTGGCATTGGCAGTGACAGCGTTACAGTGAAAGTACCTGTCGCAGGGTCTGGTTCGGTGGTGTATTCCTTGACGGTAGCTGGGTACACGTTACCGCTTGGCACTTTAACAAAGGTCTCGAGAGCTTCCATCTCTTGATGGCTGGGCTGACTAGTGTATAAGCGATCGGGCAGTTGGATAAGTACTTCGACGTTCTCAATACTATGGATATTGACCACTTGCTGGCCAACTTGAATGTTTTCAAATTGATCAACGCTGACGCGAGAAATAATGCCATCGACTGGGGCATAAAGCTTGGTAAATGAGAGACGCAACTTCGATAGCTCAAGTTCAGCAAGCGCAATTTGTCGATTGGCATCAATCTCATCAAATTGAGATTTGGCTAACAGACCTTTATCAACCAAAGGTTTAGAGCGCTTAAATTGACTGTCTACGACACTAAAGCGCGCCGCGGCATTATCGACCTGAAGACGATAGTCAGTTGGGTCTATCTCAGCAATAAGAGTGCCTTTGGTTAAGCGTTGACCTTCTTTCACATAGATATTGTTGATCTCTCCTGCGACACGAAAGCTAAGGTGTGAACGTTCCGCCGCATTCGCAACGGCAGGGAAGTAGAGTTTGTCTAACCTTTCTTCGCTGTTAGAAAGATCAACAACTTTGACTTTTGGCAAACCAAAGTCGATGTAGTCAGGCTCTCCGCCACAACCCACGATAAGCGCCACAGTCGAGAGAGCGCAGAGTTTAAACCATTGCTTCATTTTACAATCCTCGCTCTTTGATCCACTCTCGCACTTTGATTCCCGGCTCGATACCTTCAACGCCAGAGATGATAATTTGGTCACCCTCTTCTAAGCCGCTACTCACCTCTCCTTTCTCATTAAGAGTTATCTGCGCTTTACTGACCATTCCTTGTAAATCAACACGCCAAACGTAATAAGCACCATCTTGCTCCATTAATGCTGATGGCGGTATCTTAGTTGCACCCGTTGATTCAACAGTCACATTGACCGTTCCTGCCATGCCAGGCAAGATCCCCACATCATTCGGTCTTTCCATGATCATCGTCACTTTATAAGAACCAGTCTTTGGATCAGCTTCTGTATCGACTTCTTGAAATAACAGCTCATATTGATGATTCGGAAAGGCATCAAACGTCATCATTGCGGTTAAGTTAACCCCGCGAGAAAAACGATTCAAAAGATGGTCAGGAAGCAAAAACATGATTTTCATCAATTGGTTGGTTTGAATGTTCATCACCCCTTGCTTGGCGGCGATGTACTCATAATTTTCCGCCGGGATTAACGATATCGTGCCATCATACGGCGCAACTAATTGTGTGTATTTCAGGTTCGCCTGAGCTTGCTCAAGCGTGGCTTTAGCGGAATTATGATTGGCTTTCGCTTGGTCAAAATCTTGCTCTGACACAACTTTATCTGCGCGCAACTTTGTATAGCGTTGATATTGGACATCGGCTAAGCGAAATTGTGCTTCGGCTTGTTTGGCTAGCAGTGAATACTCATCAGGATTGAGCTTCGCCAATACCTCTCCCTTTTGAACCTGTTGACCAGCAAGTACTTCAATAGACTGCATTTGACCAGGCACACGAAAAGCCAAAATAACTTTATCTCCGGCTTCTGAATTCGCAGGAAAGCTGCGTTGAAATTGTGAATTGCCGAGGGAAACCGTAAACAGTTTGGCAGGACGCGAGTCAGGCTCAGGGACGGGAGGAAGTTCCTTGCCACAACCGCTCAGAGCGGCGCTTGTGGCAAGTAACAAGGCCAGTTTGTACATAGTGATTCATCCAATGGTAATGATTAGTTACAACATAGATGAATGGGCTCAGGAGTTCCACTAAACGTACGACAAATTAGTATGCAAATTAGTCATTTGCCCTTGTTCTGAGTGAAAAGTCGCATTTTTAGAACCAGCGATTATAGTGATTTAAACTCTCGGTCAACCTTAAACCTGTCCGACGTAACGTACGCCTCTAGATCACGGACTTGTCCCTCTAACTGATGAAAGTCTTTTTCTATCGTGTTAAGCAGTGAATCTGGCGTTTGACCTTGCTGCCATGGTTTGTTCTTTAGTTTATGCTCCTGCTGCACTTTAATCGACTCAACATAATTGGCTGGTTGTTTTTCAATCATTAATGTCATCGCCGCATACGTCAACAAGACTAAAAAACTGCCGCCAAGCAGAAATGCCGAGATGAACAAGATACGTACCAACCACACCTCTATCGCAAAATAGTTAGCCAACCCGGCGCAAACCCCGGAAATCTTGCCATTAATGGGGTCACGGTACAGCTCTGTTCTATTCATAGCGTCGCCTCCATGTCGGTGTTTCTGCATCTAAAATACGTTCTAAGGTGTCGACTCGCTGTTGCATCTGTTCTGCTTTTTTCGATAAAGACTCTAACCGCTCTAGATCATCTTGCGACAGGCCTGTACTGGCGTGCTTTTTACTTCGATAGTGCAAAAACACCCACAGCGGCGCGACGAAAATCATAAAGACACTCAACGGAACGGCGATAAGAAATGAGGACATATTTGACTCCTTTAACAGACAGATAGCCATGCTCCCCGCAAGCTATCTGCCCAACTAAACTAACAAAAATTAGTGACCAACAACTGACCCAAATGGTTATTTCTTATCTTCCATTTGTTGTTTTAGTTTTGCTAGTTCTTTTTCAATTTCATCTTGTGCTTGTAAGTCAGCAAACTCTTGATCCAGTGACTTTGCATTACCGCTCTGAGCATAGACATCGGCTTCCGCTTCCATTTCATCAATTTTACGCGAGTATTGCTCAAACTTCGCCATCGCTTCACTGGTACGAGAAGTATGTAAGTGCTTTTGCACATCACGACGATTAGACGCACTTTGACCACGAATCGCTAAAGCTTGTTGCTTGGCACGAGTCTCGGTAATTTTGGTTTCTAACTTACCAATTTCTCCGGTCAACTTATCGATCGTCTCTTCAACTAGCGTTTGTTCGGTGTGCAGCCCTTTGAGCATATCTTGCAGCTTTTGCTTCTCGATTAATGCCGAGCGAGCCAGATCTTCACGCTGCTTGGTCAGTGCTAATGTCGCTTTTTGCTGCCATTCATCAATCGCGTGTTCGATTGACTCAACTTTGCGCGCCAACTCTTTCTTGTCTGCAATCGCTTTTGCTGAATTGGTCCGCACCTCGACCAAGGTGTCTTCCATTTCCTGAATAATAAGACGAATCATTTTTTCAGGATCTTCGGCTTTGTCCAAGAGAGCACTGATGTTTGAATTTACGATATCTGCGAATCGAGAGAAAATACCCATAGTGAGGCTCCTTTGTTGCTTCCCCGAGGGTGGACACTTCCCCCCTCATAAATTGAATCACCCTTAATTCATTTCAAGTAGCGTGCCAATTTAAAAGAACTTTAAAATCAGATATTTAAATAATTTGGCATTGCTTTTATGATTAATGTGTGATGAATTTGACCAAGGGTTGGTAAATTTCACCACGGAGTGCTTGATGCAACAAAATCTGATTGGCGAGTCGCCGCTGTTTCTATCGGTGCTCGATAAAGTTTCAAAACTCGCCGCCATTGAGCGACCGGTGCTAATTATTGGTGAAAGAGGGACAGGTAAGGAATTGATCGCTCAACGCCTTCATTACTTATCTAAGCGTTGGGATCAACCGTTAATTTCTCTTAATTGCTCAAGCTTAAGTGAAGGCTTGATTGATTCTGAACTGTTTGGCCATGAGCAAGGTTCATTCACTGGCTCAAAAGGTCGCCACAAAGGGCGTTTTGAACGTGCAGAAAACGGTACCCTGTTTCTCGATGAACTGGCCACAGCGCCTTTATTGGTACAAGAAAAACTGCTACGTGTGATTGAATATGGTCAATATGAACGAGTCGGTGGTCACCAACAACTCAGTGCTAATGTGCGCTTGGTTTGTGCAACCAATGCCGATTTACCTACCATGGCGCAACAAGGCGACTTTCGTGCCGATCTGCTCGATCGTTTAGCTTTTGATGTTATTCACCTTCCCCCTCTTAGACAACGTCGCGAAGACATCTTGTTACTGGCCGAGTACTACGCCATTAAAATGTGCCGTGAGCTTGGGTTCGATTACTTTGTCGGCTTTAGCCAACAGGCCGAGCAAGATCTACTCGATTACCCATGGCCCGGCAATATCCGCGAGCTGAAAAACTTGATTGAGCGCGCCGTCTACCAGCATGGCGCTCAGCACACACCAATCGAGCAGCTAGTCTTTGACCCATTTAAATCGAATTGGAGTGACGAACCACTGTCTTGCAATGACACGCAAACAGACGCTGAGATACGTTTTGACTTCCCACTGGATTACAAACAGTGGCAGGAGCAGCAAGATCAGCTCATACTTAAACAAGCGTTAAAGCACAGTCAATACAATCAACGTAAAGCCGCCGAGCTTTTGGGATTAAGCTACCATCAATTCAGAGGAATGGTGCGTAAATATGACTTAAACAAACTGAGTTGACGGGCAACAAGATAGGCGAACCTATAAATTCTAGGGTTTTACTTTTGTTACCACTGTGTATTAGTGGTAAATTATTAACATCTTAAGGCATAATGACCCGTTCATTTCTGCTTTGTCTCAGACAATTGTTCTTTCTATGAAAGCATTCATTCAGTTTACATTAAGTTTAGTCGGTCTCGCCCTAATCACCGGGTGTGGTGAAGAGCTCGACCACGATAAAATCCGTCAAAAGGGGTTTGTCTATTGTGGTCAAGGTGGCCCCACGACATTTAACCCTCAATTGGTTGATAGTGGCATCACTACAGAAACCCTGAGCCCGCAGATTTTTAACACCTTGTTGACGCTCGATTCTGAGAATTACCAACCAGTTCCTAGCTTAGCGAGCGATTGGACGGTCAATACTCAAGGTACCGAGTACACCTTCACCCTGCGTGACCATGTCCAATTCCAAACCACCGCGTGGTTTACTCCGTCACGACCAATGAACGCGTCTGATGTGGTATTTAGCTTTCGTCGTATTCTTGATAAGACCAACCCGTTTCACCATGTTGGTAACGGACTTTACCCTTGGTTTAGTGGGGTCGACTTTCAGAACTTAGTGATTGATGTGGTGGCACTTTCAGACAACCAAGTGCGATTTATTCTTAGCCGTCCGGATAACAGTTTTCTATCCAATATTGCTACCAGTCACGCGGTTATCCACTCTAAACAGTATGCCAATCAACTTGAGCTAAGAGATGATAAAGGCATGCTAGACAGTCACCCTGTTGGCACCGGCCCTTTCTACCTTGCTGAATATCAAGTTAACGATTTAATTCGTCTAAAGCGACATGATGGGTATTGGAAACGTGCTCCAAAAATGAATCAAGTCGTGTTCGATATTTCTCAGCGCGGCACCGGAACGTTAGCCAAATTACTGCGCAAAGAGTGTGATGTATTGAATTCTCCGCTTTCTAGCCAGTTACCTGTGATCAATCAAAACAGTGACATTGAACTGATGGCCAAACCCGCCATGAATATTTCGTTTGTTGCGGTGAATACTTCTCACCCGGCCCTCAGTGATGCCAGAGTGAGAAAAGCGCTCAATTACGCCATTAACCGACACAATATTCTGGACTCTGTTTACTATGGTACGGGGAGTCAAGCCTATTCTGTTCTGCCTCCATCCTCATGGGCTTACCAAAAGGATGTGGTACAAATTCGTTATGATCGTAACTATGCTTTGGCGCTGTTGCGCGACGCAGGTTTCAGTCAAGGGTTAGAGCTCAGTATGTTGGTCCCCCTTGAACCAAGAGCCTATAACCCGAGTCCGCGTAAAACCGCGGAGCTCATCCAAGCGAATTTTGCCGATATTGGCATTACCTTAAATCTCATCACAGAAGATCGCTTTGATCGAAGCGACCGCGACAATAATATCGATCTGTTTTTAACCGGCTGGATTGCAAACACCGGAGATCCTGACAACTTCCTTCGACCGTTACTTTCTTGTGAATCCAACCGCGTCGGGTTGAATGTTTCTAGCTGGTGCAACCCTGATTTCGACTTTTTGCTCGATCTTGCGCTAGAAGTCGATAAACAGCGCTATCGACTTAACTTATATAAGCAAGCACAAAATATATTGAACGAAGAGTTTCCTGTCATCCCACTCAACCATGGCATGCAACTGCAAGCTCAGCACCGATCTTTAACTGGCTTCAAGGTCAGCCCTTTCAATGTGCAACCTTTTGATAACGTCGAGAGGGTCAAATAATGCTGTTTTATAGTCTACGTAGACTCAACCTATTTATTATCACACTATTGATTCTGACCATGGTTGGTTTCAGTATTTTGCGCCTTGAACCAGACTCGCATTGGGCTCTGCAAGACTTTTGGAGCGGTTGGTTCTCCTATTTAGGCGAACTGATGCAACTCAACTTTGGCGTCACAAAAAATGGTGTGCCGATTGTTGACGAATTGAAAACCGTCTTCCCTGCCACACTTGAGCTTTGCTTACTCGCCTTTATCATTTCGCTACTTATTGGCATTCCAATCGGCACCTTAGCTGGCATGAAACAAGGTAAGTGGATTGACACCGCCATCTCATTCACTTCAATGTCGGGTTATTCTGCGCCCCTGTTTTGGATTGCGTTGTTAATGATTATGGTGTTTTCACTTCACTTGGAAGTGTTTCCAGTTGCAGGTCGTTACGACTTGTTGTACCAAATCGAACATGTGACGGGATTTGCTTTGATCGATGCCTTTTTTGCCAGTGGTGAATACCGCGCCCACGCCTTACAAAGCGTGATTGAGCATTTAATTTTGCCATGTCTGGTTCTGGCTTTGGCTCCCACCACTCAAGTTATTGGTCTGATGCGCGCATCAGTATCTGAGGTCATGGGGCAAAACTATATTCGTGCCGCGCGAATCAAAGGTTTATCGACGCATGAGATTGTGACTCAACACGTGCTGCGTAACGCTATTCCACCGATTATTCCAAAGATCGGCGTACAGCTGTCAAGTATGTTAACGCTAGCAATCATAACGGAGTCGATTTTTAACTGGCCGGGTATTGGCCGTTGGTTACTTGATGCGCTCTCAAACCAAGATTATGTTGCTATCCAAGCTGGGGTGATTGTTGTTGCCTCATTGGTTCTCACTGCTAATATTCTGTCTGATTTGATTGGCGCTATGGTCAACCCGCTAGTAAGGAAAGAGTGGTATGCTAACCGATAACGTTTATCAAGAAGATCGCATTCCGACTCAGTTAGAGCGTTTTTGGCGCAGCTACCGAGCCAATAACCTGGCAATGTTTGGGCTTTGGTGTCTGATACTCGTTGTGTTGTTAACCTTGGTTTCACCTTGGATTACACCACATGATCCTCAGGCTCAGTCGAGTGAACTCTTGCTACCACCCTCTTGGAACCCACAAGGTACCGTCGAGTACTTCCTCGGCACTGACGATCTCGGACGAGATATCCTGTCGCGTTTGATTGATGGCTCTCGCTTCACGTTTGGCGCCGCGCTGATTATCACTCTGATTGCCACTGTGATTGGCTGCGCAATTGGGGTTCTTGCCGGTATGACCAAGGGCTTACTTTCTAGTACCCTCAACCACTTACTTGATACGGTAATGTCAATTCCATCGCTGCTCCTTGCGATCATCTTTGTCGCTTTTCTTGGCTTTGGCGAATTCAATATTTTGTTGGCTATCTGTTTAGCCTTAATTCCGCGCTTTATTCGTTCAATTTATATCGCCATTCATGCTGAAGTCGAGAAAGACTACATCATGGCGGCACGCCTAGATGGAGCGAACGATATTTATCTGCTGTGGAACTCGATTATTCCTAATATATTGGTGGTGATTGCCTCTGAAATCACCCTTGCACTCTCTGTCGCCATTCTCGACATTACCGCACTCGGTTTTCTGGGTTTAGGCGCACAAGCTCCTAGCACGGAATGGGGGGCAATTCTTGGT
Organism: Vibrio sp. NH-UV-68; assembly: GCF_042940635.1. Taxonomy (NCBI): domain Bacteria; kingdom Pseudomonadati; phylum Pseudomonadota; class Gammaproteobacteria; order Vibrionales; family Vibrionaceae; genus Vibrio; species Vibrio sp. NH-UV-68. Next base: position 1,150,696 of record NZ_CP134975.1, on the reverse strand, counting down.
GACTCTGTGGAGCTTATTTATCTCGCCCCTTGGACAGTGACTCTACCTGGTTTGGCAATTATGTTTACCGTTGTGGTCATCAACCTCGTTGGTGAAGGGGTTCGCCAAGCACTTAACGCGGGGATCGAATAATGCCGCTATTAGATATTCGCCATTTAACGATTGAAATCGAGACACCGCAAGGCATGATGAAAGCGGTTGATCGTATGAGCTTAACCCTCAACGAGGGCGAAATTCGTGGTCTGGTGGGAGAGTCTGGCTCAGGTAAAAGCTTGGTAGCAAAAGCGATTGTCGGTGTATGTAAAGACAATTGGAAAGTGACTGCCGATCGAATGCGCTTGGGCAATATCGATTTACTGCAATTGACGCCAAAAGAGCGCCGACGGGTAATCGCCCGTGACATCGCCATGATTTTTCAAGAGCCATCAACCTGTTTAGACCCATCCGATGAGGTAGGTAAGCAGCTTATTGAGTCAATTCCTGCCCGCTCTTTTGATGGCAAGTGGTGGCAACGATTCAAATGGCGAAAAAAACAAGCCGCCGCCCTGCTGCATAAAGTCGGCATTAAAAACCACCAACAAATCATGAGTAGCTATCCCTACGAACTGACTGATGGGGAATGCCAAAAGATCATGATTGCTATGGCGATTGCGGCCAAGCCAAAGTTGCTGATTGCTGATGAGCCAACCAATGACCTCGACCCGATTACACAATCACAGATCTTACGTCTGTTGAGCCGAATGAATCAGGTCCATAACACCTCAATTCTGCTTATCGGTCATGACTTGAATACCATTACACAGTGGGCAACGCGAATTACCGTGATGTATTGTGGCCAGTCGGTAGAATCGGCTGATACCCAAAAGATTCTGACCAAACCTAAACACCCTTATACCTTCGCGCTACTCAAAGCGATGCCAGATTTTAATGAATGGATACCACACAAAGAGAAACTGCACTCATTACCGGGGTCCATTCCACCACTGCAGCACTTACCAATTGGTTGTCGTCTTGGTCCACGCTGTCCTTATGCGCAGCGTCAATGTGTCGAAATACCACTAACCAGACGAATTAAAAACCATAAATTTGCCTGCCACTTCCCTCTCAATACGGAGAAGAAACAAGCATGAGTGCGCTATTAGAAGTCAACGATCTCTCTAAGTCTTTTGTGACTCGGCCTGGGCTATTGCGCAAGAAAGTCCACCAAGCAGTCAAACCGGTCAGCTTCAGCTTAGAGGCAGGACAAACCATTGGCTTTATTGGTCAAAATGGGTCAGGGAAATCCACATTAGCGCGGATGCTCGCTGGGGTTGTAGAGCCAACCTCTGGCGAAATACGTGTTAATGGCGAGCGTTTAGAACATCGCGACTATGAGACGCGCTGCAAGCTTATTCGGATGATTTTTCAAGACCCCAACACGTCTTTGAACCCGCGTATTCAAATTGGCCAAATTCTTGATGGGCCACTGAAACGAAATACTAGCATGCCTCCTCAAGCACGCATTAAACGTATCAAAGAGACACTACTGCGTGTTGGACTTCTACCTGAACATGCCTACTTTTATCCGCAAATGTTAGCAACAGGGCAAAAGCAGCGCGTTTGTTTGGCCCGTGCTCTGATTTTGCAACCCTCAATCATTGTGGCTGATGAAGCGCTCAATGGTCTTGATATGGCGATGCGTTCACAAATCATCAACCTGTTTTTAGAGCTTCAAGAAGAGATGGGGCTATCGTTTGTATATGTCTCTCAGCACATTGGTATCATCAAACACATCACCGATAAAGTGATGGTGATGCACGAAGGTGATGTAGTAGAGAGCGGTGAAACTCATCAAGTTCTCACCTATCCTCAGCACCCAATCACTCAACGCTTGGTGGAAAGTCACTTTAACAAAGTGGCCCGTTTTAGGTGATCGCAATGTGGCAGACAAGATTGATTGGGCTTATTTCACTCTTGATCGCCATCAATACGTATGGCGGTGGAAATCAAAAGACTTGGCTTGATCCCCAGTTTATCGAGACTGCTTTTATCAACGTTGCACTGCGCAATGAATACTCTGCCGGCCAAAAACCTTTGGTTAAATGGCGACAGCCAATAAAGGTATGGGTTGAACATAAGGTTGGCGATCAAGCGTTACATGATCAACTCACTAACGCTCATATTCGTCATTTAGAGCAAATCACTGGCCATTTGATACGTCGCGTCACTTCACCCGACCAAGCAAACGTGACTTGGATTTACACTCGTGAATCGACTTGGCGTCAAGATATTAAAACGCAGTTTGGGGCCTCGGCTCTTAAGCATGTCTATGGGGCGATCTGTAAAGCGGGCTATCAAGTCTCTGGCGATGGTGCTATTTTTCAAGCGGCCGTGATAATTCCAGTCGATCAAGCTCGGGAGCACGGTAAACTGCTCGCGTGTATTGTCGAAGAAATCACTCAAGTGCTCGGTCTCCCGAATGACTCTGAGTACGCTTACCCTTCAATCTTCAATGACGAAACCGCCGAAGATTTGCTCTCTCCGCTAGATGTTGTGTTGCTCAAACTTTTGTACGAGCCGCAACTCAAACCGGGGATGAACGAACAACAAGTGAGAGACGTTATCCGGCCATTAATACAGCGCTATAAAAAAGACGGCACATTAAATAGTGCCGTCTCGATATCCACCAGCGGTGAACTGTTTCAACTGATCGGGTATTAACCTTTAAGCACCGCGCTTTCTGAGCTCAGATTCAAACTCATCTGGATAGAGCACCATGCCCTCTTCGTTGTCATTTGGAAACACAACAACTGCCAATTCGTCATCTTCCAAGCCACGCGTCCAGCGGCTAAACCATTTTGCTGTCGAAATAGACTCAGCCGTGCAATGCTCCCACTCTCCTGTTGCCCATTGCAGAGCGAACTCTTGATGTGGCCATACAGGAACACAATCTTCATCTTCGGTATTCAGCATCACGCTGCCATGCTCATCGGTTAGAATCCAAACCTTGCGCTGCTGCGCAATCTCTTTAATACAGAAGTTAAAGCGTTCTTCTGGACGCATTTTATCGACTGACTCGATTTGCTCTTTCGTTAGTGGTTGTGACATAAGAACCCCCTAAATAAAACGCCCACGGCATAACCATGGGCGTTTAAAAATATCAATTGAAAACGACTTACGCCAGTTCAGCTTGTAGCCAAGGCCAGCCTTGTTTCTTGCGGCTGAGTGTGTTTTCCATCATTAGCACGCCATCTTTCTCGTGCTTAACCAGTTTATCAGCCCACTCACCTTTGTAGAGTAGACGAGTTTGCGCCGTGGTGATATCGGTAAGCATTACCGCAGCAAACGCAAGACCTTGTTCAGCGCAGCGACGCTCAAGATCCGCTTCTAGCGCTTCGATCATGCCATCAACTTGTTCAAGTGTCGCTAACTCTACCTGGCCGACAACAACGTCACGACCATTAAATGGATAGCCTTTTAAGTCTTTCTCAACTAGCTCAGCAGCAGACAAGCCTTCGATGTCAGTTTTCGCAATCAGTAGATCTTTAATGAAAGTATCAAGATCAGTGACACCTGCGATTTCAGCCAGTTCAGCAACGGCATCTTTATCTTTTTGAGTACACGTTGGTGAAGCAAAACCAACGGTATCAGACAGGATTGCAGACATCATCAGCTTGGCGATTTGCGGCTTGATCTCATGGCCTTCGATCTTGAACATATTGAATAACACTGTATTAGTACAGCCTACAGGCCAGATCCAAGCTTCCATTGGGTTAACTGTCATCACATCCCCAAGGCGGTGATGGTCAACAATACCAAGAATTTCAGCATCCGCCACATCATCAGGAGCCTGAGCTAAATCTGAGTAGTCAACCAACCAGATTTTTTCACCCGCAACTGAAGTACGTAACTCAGGTACTTGTGCGTCAGCGACTTCAAGAATGTGTTGAGTTTCACGATTAATTTCACCTTGGCGAATCGGCTTTGCTTCCACACCACGCGCAGTTAGTAGCTCAGTTGCAACCAGTGCACTACAGATACTATCGCTATCAGGGTTCTTGTGACCTACAACTAGAATCATCTTTTTTCCTATCTGACTTTATTCTACCCAACTTGGGCAATTACTCACAAAGCTGATATTTTACCCTTTTTTAGCCATTTGTCATCGGCTGCTAAAGAAAATTTCGTTATAAGTCCAAGCTTATAACTCAACAAGCCCGAGCCATTGTTGCAAATAATTCTCATTACCATACAATGATAATGATTCCCATTTGCAACGGCGCGCATTATGAACAGTACTTCGCCTCAGTTAGAACGCTTAGTTTGGCTAAATTTCGCTCAGTTTAGGCTGACCTATAAACGCTTATTGTTACCTATCAGTCTAATAGTATTGCTACTCGCTGAAGCTACAAGAGAGATAGTGTTAATATCGCTGTCAGATGCTTTTTGGGCAGTTGCCAGTTATGTGGCCTTGACTCTGGCACTCTATCACTATCTGTCACGCTTCTTTAGCGGACAACACTACCTGGTGACTATGTATCATCGTTCTCGCCACTATCAAGTGATGTTTGCAGCGCTACTTGGGGCGCTTCCTGGTTGTGGCGGCGCGATCATTGTGACAACGCAGTTTGTCAGTGGTCGGGTCGGTTTTGGCGCTTTGGTGGCCGTGTTGACATCAACCATGGGTGATGCTGCATTTCTTTTACTCGCGAGTCAGCCTGATATTGGTATCTTGGTTGTTGCCATTGGGATTGTGGTCGGTTGCCTTAGCGGTTGGGCTATCAATGCAATACACAAAGACGACTTTTTAAGGCCAGTACAGACTCACCAGCCCTTCTTAGCGCGATGCTGTCGTAATCGAGATCGCCATATCGAACAAACGGCGATAAATCTACAAGGCACCTTTTGGAAGTGGCTACTTGTGCCCACCACGCTTATCGCCAGCGTCAATACTTTTCAAGTTGATGTAAACCAATTGCTTGCATTACCGCACCAAAGTATCGAATGGCTTGGCGCTATATTGATTATTATCAGTATGTTACTTTGGTCTGTGACAAAAGAAATCAATGACTATGAGTCGACGGTCGCGGAAGACCATAAAACAACGACGTCTCATCCAATGCAAAAGGCTGCCCAAGACACCAACTTTGTTACCGCTTGGGTCATCGTTGCGTTTATTGCATTTGAGCTGATAACTTTCGCCGCAAATATTGATTTAGGCACAACACTAGCAAACTGCGGAGCTTGGATGCCGATGATGGGGCTTGCGATTGGCCTCCTGCCAGGATGTGGGCCACAAATATTGGTCACTAGCCTTTACCTCTCTGGCGTTGCCCCTCTTTCAGCACAACTCGCCAATGCCATTTCAAACGACGGGGACGCCCTGTTTCCTGCTATTGCTTTGGCCCCTAAAGCTGCGCTCGTCGCAAGTTTATACTCAGCCCTGCCCGCACTTTTAGTCGGTTACAGCTACTACTTCTTATTTGAACGATGAGAGTCAAAGACAACAAAAAAGCGCCCTGGTTTAGAGGGCGCAAATAAGGAGGGAGTGACCAATAATCGTGTTACGCTACTTTTTTCGTCGCAGACTTATCATTGGTGGTGGTTGCGGCTGTTTTTCTATCCGCAAAGAACTCCTCATGCAGAGCAAAAATCGCTTGCTGGTACTCTTTATCGCTGACCACAAACTGGACATTGACGTTACGCATTGATGAGTGCAGCGCAACCGGTGTGATCCCCTGATTCAGTAATGCAAACACCCCTTGTGCTAGCGCTTTATTGGTATCAATTTGCGCACCAATGGCGGAAATCAATGCCACCATACGACCTTTGATTTCTGCATTTGGGTATTTTTTTTCAGCCTTGTACAGCACCTTATTGAGGTTCTCGCTACTGCCACCTAAGTAATAAGTGATAGAGTTAGCGTTCATCTCTTTACCAATCAGACTTACGTGTGCATCAGAGATGATTTCCATCAGATCGTAGCTCACGTTATCAACGTTACCGACCATGCCCTGATCGAATAAATGCAGCGCGAACACTTTTTCTTTACCAGCGATAATCTCAATTTTGTCGGCACTCGACTGGTAGTCATTTGAGATTAACGTACCCGAATGATCCGGCTCGAAGGTATTTTTAATCTGTAGTTCAATACTCTTATCGCGCAGCCCTGCAGCTGCATTAGGGTGAATAGCCTCCATCCCCAAGTTCGCTAGCTGATCGGCAACATCATAATTGGTTTGACCAATAGGCAGAACTTTCTCTGGGCCAACCACGCGTGGGTCGGCCGAGCTTAGATGATATTCTTTGTGAATAATGGCCAAGTCAGCGCCCGTAATGGCGGCAATGCGGCTGAAAGTAATTTCACTGTAGCCTCGGTCATAAGTTGACATCAAGCCCTCAGAGCATGACGCATATCCAGTCACAATCGGGAGCTCTTTGGTCACGTCAATATCAGCAAATGCATCTCGAATACTCTCATCTAAATTTTTTGGCGTGGTGGTGGTCCACCCAGACAAATCAACAAATCGTGCATTTAGACCAATATTTTTCAGTTTCAACACGGTGTTAAACGCACTGTGTGCTTCACCTATCGATGCTAAAAACTCTCGGATTTGCGGCAGGTAATGACGCAACGAGAACTGGCCATATTCACATGTTTCAAGAATATTGGAGATACAGTTTTTCGCTTCAGCGATGCGCGAGCGAATAAACTTATCGGCGCGATGACGGCTCATCGGGTCAGCAAACATATGTTCATTAGTTAATAACATTCGTTGCTCTAAATAGGACAGCGCTTCTTGCCAACTGTCATCGCGTTTTGCGATCAGTTGATAAACACCAGGCTTGCTGGTTTTTTTACACTCAAGGAGTGAATCGGTCATACCGCCGTAAGCCGACACGACGAAGACTCGGTTATATCGTTTCTCTGGAGCGGGACGTAAAATGATGTTATCGAGAACAGCATCAAATGCTGTCATTGAAGTACCGCCGATTTTCTCTACGGTATAAGTCATATAAGAACCTTTTGGGTTTCTAAATGTGGGTTTATGGCAAATGAGTGGGGCAATTAGCCCCACTAAATTTCAGCTAGTCATTTAAGCTAGTCGACGAGAGGGTAAACACCATTGTCATCGTGCACTTCTTGCCCTGTGATAGGCGGATTGAATACACACGCCATAACCATAGGGGTATCTTTGTAGGCACGCAGATAGTGTTCATCATGTTTATCTAAGATATACAGAGTACCCGGTTTAATTGGGTAAGTTTCACCACCAACGATTTCAATTTCACCTTCACCACTCACGCAATAAACGGATTCAAGGTGGTTTTTGTAGTGTATGTGCGTTTGGGTATTTTCATAAATCGTCGTGATATGAAATGAAAAACCCATGTTGTCATCTTTAAGCAACATGCGAACACTTTCCCATGTCTCGGCGACGACTCTACGCTCACTGTTACGACACTCGTCTAATGTTCTGACTATCATCGGTTATCCTTAATCTTATGATGCTTTTTTGATGTGTTTAGCGGCAACTTGATCCACTGACTTTTCAAAGATGGCTAGGCCTTCTTCAAGCTCTGATTCCGTGATGGTAAGTGGGCAGAAGAACTTCACTACTTCGTCATTCGGGCCTGCCGTTTCAATCACCATGCCATTGTTAAAACAAGCGGTTGTGATTTCATCCGAGATCTCGCCATCATGACATTCAACGCCAATCATCATCCCGCGGCCTTTTTGCTGTAAAAACAGTTCAGGGTAGCGTTTGATATTTCGTTGAATCACGTCACTGACCTTATCAGCACACAGTCCGATATGAGATTCGAATTGGTCATCAGCCCAATAGATCTCTAAAGCTTTGGCTGCCGTGACAAAAGCGTGGTTGTTACCGCGGAATGTACCGTTATGCTCACCAGGCTTCCATTCATCAAGCTCTGGCTTAAGTAAAACCACTGCCATCGGTAAACCGTAACCACCTATCGACTTCGAAAGTGTGACGATATCAGGTGTGATACCTGCAGGTTCGAAACTGAAGAAGGTACCAGTACGGCCACAACCTGCCTGAATATCATCAACAATCATTAAGATGTCATGCTGATCACAGATTTTTCGTAATCGTTGCAACCATTGATTAGAAGCAGCATTTAATCCACCTTCACCTTGAACGGTTTCGAGTAGAACAGCAGCAGGTTTGTCGATACCAGAAGAATTGTCATCAAGCATGGTTTCAAACAATTTTAAGCCATCGATATCGGCATAGCCTTCAAATGGAATTCGGGTGACATTGTTTAGACTGACTCCCGCACCCTGACGGTGGTGTTGGTTACCTGTTGCGGCTAAAGCGCCAGCAGTACAACCATGGAATCCATTAGTGAAAGCAACAATGGACTCTCGACCTTTCACTTTACGCGCCAGTTTAAGTGCTGCTTCGACAGCATTGGTGCCTGTCGGGCCAGTAAACTGGACTTTATAGTTAAGGTCACGTGGCGCCAGAATGTAGTTCTTAAGCGCGGTCAGAAAGTCAGCTTTTGCTTGCGAGTGCATATCTAAGCCATGGGTGATCCCATCCATTTCGATATAATCGAGCAAAGCGAGTTTTAATACAGGGTTATTGTGGCCGTAGTTCAGTGAACCAGCACCAGCTAGGAAATCAAGATAGCGTTCACCTTGTTCTGTCTCAAGCCAGCAGCCTTTGGCTTTATTAAACACCACTGGAAAACTGTTTGAATAAGAGCGAACTTTTGATTCCTGCTTTTTAAAAATATCCATGATGATACCGTTTCTAACTCCTGATTATTGATTTTGGTTTAGTGGGATACGATACAAATATTCACTATCGTGTTTCCCTTTGAAATGTTGATGTTCATCGAGAAATTTACTTACTTCACCGTCGAGGCCTTTTTGTTGTTCGAGCTTGTTAAATAGCGCCCAAGATGCCTGATTGTCTTTAGTAATAGTGGTTTCTATCGCCGTTATATGGCTTAAGTTATTGCGTTCAAGCAACGATGACAGCATGGTAAATGCCAACCCTTGACCACGAAAATCACGTCCGATAGCAACTTGCCAAATAAAGAGCGTGTCAGGTTGTTGCGGTTTTAAATAAGCGGAAATAAATCCAGCAACCTGCCCCTCTTTTTTAGCGATAACACAGGTATTACTAAAGTGAGTTGACTGAAGAAAGTTACAGTACGAAGAATTGACATCTAACGGCGGGCAATCCGCAATTAATTGTGCAACGCCATCGCCATCTTCAGCACAAGGCTGAGAGAGTTCCCACTCTGATTGAAGCGTATCCTGTATCTCAGGGTAGATAACCCAAGGTGCTGAAGAAATCATATATAAAAACATTTCCTTTGAACTCTAAACAATTTCTGCATTTAATATCCGCTAAACCCCACTAACAAATCAAATTCAATTCGGTTATACAGGTAAAAAATGTGACGAGAATCACATAAAATACGTAAATATTGCTTAGTGGCCTAAATATATCCTTGATGTGAATTCAGACATGGTACAGTTAGCGCCCGCGCGTTTCTGGCGAGCTTAATTGTCAAGATAACGTATTAAACCGATAACAGATTTGTTAAGGTTTATCTTGAACAAACAAATAGATAAATGGACGCGGATATGCGATTTTGGATAACTTTCACCTCTTTGCTGTGGGTTCTTTTCAGTACACCGAGCTTGGCTGAGCAAACAGCCTATTCAGATTCTGAACTACTCGACCGACCTTTAATGGAACGCTACATTCTTGATGAGTTAAAAGCGCTTCGCCAAGACCAGCAAGACTTGGAGCGCAGACTAATCGTGCAAATTACCGACCGAGAACTTAGCGTCGCTGATAAGTCGCTTAATTATGCCAACGTGACCGTGACCTATTTCTTCTACATCATTGCAGGTGTTGCTTCACTGATTGCGTTAGTCGGTTGGCAGTCATTGCGTGAATTCAAAAACAACACCACAGAGATGGCCGATAAACGTCTCGACTCAATTGCAAGTGTGTATGAAAAGAAATTTGGCGCTCTTGAAAGAGATCTGAAACGCAAGACACGTATTATCAGTGAAAACAACAAAGAGATTGAGAAAATCAATGAGATCCACAACCTGTGGTTAAGGGCGCAAAGTATGCCAACCCCAGAGCAGAGAATGGATGTTTTTGATGAAATTTTAACTATCAGACCAGGTGATCTTGAAGCTTTGACCTATAAAGCTGATGCGGCAATGGAAATTAGAGAGTATCACTGGGCGCTCAGTTTATGTAACCGTGTTTTGGATCTTGATACCAGCAATGGTCCTGCGCTTTATCAACGAGCTTGTGCCTATTCACGTCTCGGAGTTGAAGAGCAAGCGATAGAAGATCTAGAAAAAGCCATTGAAGCTAGCCCATCAATTAGCGATCTTATTGATACCGAGCCCGACCTAGAAGGTCTGCATGGTAATCCGCGATTTGATGCCTTGATTCCAGTTCATAACGAGTAGCATCGATACAATTAAAAAAAAGCCCATTCAACAATGGGCTTTTTCATCATTCAAACTCATCAATGAGGGTTATTTATGGCGTTCTTTGAGTTTGTTCACCACATCATTCATCGACAAGCCTTGGTCTTGTAATAACACCATTAAATGGTAAATCAAGTCAGCGGATTCACAGACTAACTCCGCTTTATCACCCGACGTCGCCGCAAGCGCGACTTCAACGCCTTCTTCACCCACTTTCTGCGAAATACGTTTGGTGCCACGAGCATAAAGACTGGCGGTGTAAGAGGAATCTGGGTCGGCACTCTTGCGGGCAGCCAATAGCTGCTCAAGCTGATGAAGCCACACCATTTGTGACTCTTCTTGTGCATCGCCATCCCAACAGGTTGTGGTACCTGTATGGCACGTAGGGCCAATGGGATTCACTTTCACCAGCAACGTATCGTTGTCGCAATCAAGTGACATATTCACCAGTTGCAATACGTTACCCGAGGTTTCTCCTTTAGTCCAAAGACGTTGTTTAGTCCGAGAAAAAAACGTCACTTGACCCGTTTCCCCTGTTTTCGACAACGCGTCTTTATTCATATAGCCCATCATCAGCACTTGGCTTGACTGGTAATCTTGTACAATGGCAGGAACTAAACCATCCACCTTGCTCCAATCGATTCGCTCGGATAGCGAACTTACTTCGGCGGCTTTCAAACTCATAGTCGCACCTCAATGCCTTGCTGTTTTAAATACTGTTTTAGCTCACCAATATTGATGACTTGTTTATGAAACACCGACGCTGCAAGTGCACCATCGACATTGGCTTGTTGATAAGCCTCAGCAAAGTGCTCCATCGTTCCTGCACCACCAGATGCAATAAGCGGCACATGGCACACCTCTCGAACCATATTGAGTTGCTTAATATCGTAACCGTTACGCACACCATCTTGATTCATCATGTTTAACACGATTTCACCAGCACCACGTTTTTGCACTTCCTCAACCCAATCACATGTTTCCCATTGGGTTGCTTTGGTACGTTGTTCGTCGCCAGTAAACTGATATACCTGATATTTACCCGTCTCTTTATCATAGTAAGAGTCGATACCAACAACGATACATTGAACGCCAAATTTGTCGGCTAGGTCGGTAATCAACTGTGGATTCGCTAGTGCTGGCGAATTAATCGAAACCTTATCCGCACCAAACTCTAGAATGCGCGCGGCGTCTTGTGCTGATTTAATGCCACCAGCCACACAGAACGGGATATCAATGACCTCTGCAACGCGCGCAACCCAGCTTTTATCAACAACACGACCATCACTGGATGCCGTGATGTCGTAAAAAACCAACTCATCTGCGCCTTCCTCAGCATAACGCTGGGCCAAAGGAACAATGTCACCGATGATTTCATGGTTACGAAACTGAACGCCCTTCACCACTTGCCCATCACGGACATCAAGACATGGAACTATTCGCTTTGCCAACATGCAAATGCCTCCTGTGCAGTGAACTTACCATCAAGTAACGCGCGACCAACGATCACCCCTGCAACACCGCTGCCTTTCAAGGCTTCGATATCAGCTAGCGAACCAATGCCACCGGAAGATTGAAACTCAACTTGTGGGTACTGTTTACATAGGTCAACGTAAAGTTCTACGTTTGAACCTTCTAACGTGCCATCACGAGAAATATCAGTACAAAGTACGTGGGTTAAACCCACCGTGAGGAAATTGTCGATCAGCGCTTCAATCGTAATGCCTGAATCTTCTTGCCAGCCAGAAATAGCAACGTTACGAGTACCATTTTGGTCAATATTAATGTCCAGCGCTAAAACAATCTTGTCTGCGCCGTACTTTTTCATCCAACTTTTCACAAGCTCGGGCTGTTTTACCGCAGTAGAGCCGACCACAACGCGCTGAGCTCCTGCTTCTAACAGATCAACAACGTCTTGCTCGCAGCGCACTCCGCCACCTATTTGGATGTTAGCAGGCGTGCTTGCAAGTAGCTTTGCAATCAAATCAAGTTGGCGCGCTGTTGTGTCTTTCGCGCCGGTTAAATCAACCAAATGCAGCCAATTTGCTCCCGCTTGGTGATACAAATTAAATTGTTCTGCTGGGTCAACTTTATATTCTGTTACTTGGCCATAATCACCTTGATAAAGGCGGACCACCTGTCCTTCAATTAAATCGAGAGCTGGAATAATCACATTAAATCCCTTTTATAATTCTAAGAAGTTTTGAATCAGCTTCGCGCCCGCTTTTGAAGAACGCTCGGGGTGAAATTGCACACCGTAGTAGTTGCCACTTTGCAAGGCTGCCGTGAACGGTTGGCCATACTCACACTGAGCAATGGTATAACTACCAACAGGCATGGCAAAACTGTGGACAAAGTAGAAATACTCACCCTGTTCAATATCTTTAAACAGTGGATTGCCTTCTTTAGCCGAGACCGTATTCCACCCCATATGTGGCAGCGGTAAATCTCCAGTTTGCAATCGCTTTACTTCACCATCACACAAACCTAAGCAATCAACTTGCTCATCCGCTTTCTGACCTTTTTCTTGAGACACTTTGCCAAGCAACTGCATACCTAAGCAAATACCAAGTAACGGTTTTTCGACTTGTTTAACGAGCTCAATGAGGTCACGTTCTGCAAGATTTTTCATCGCCTCGCTAGCAGTACCAACGCCGGGCAGGAACAGTTTGTCAGCGCCGAGTACCACTTGCGGCTGTTTTGAAATGGTGACTTGATAGCCTAAACGTTGGATAGCAAATTTGACCGAAGAAACGTTGGCACAACCAGTATCAATAATTACAATTTTTTGCTCTGTCATAGTTTCGCCCCGCTACAGCACGCCTTTACTGCTTGGCAACTCAGTGCCTTCCACTTTGATTGCCTGACGCAATGTCCGACCAAACGCTTTAAACAAACTTTCAATAATGTGGTGGTCGTTGTCACCAGCAGACGATAAGTGCAAAGTACAAGCCAATGTATCGGTCAGAGAGCGGAAAAAGTGCACTACCATCTCTGTTGACAAGTCGCCGACTTGCTCACGACTGAACTTAGCATCAAATTTCAGATAAGGACGGCCTGATAAATCAAGCGCACATTGAGCCAAACACTCATCCATAGGCAAACTGAAACCAAAACGACCAATGCCGCGTTTGTCACCCAGCGCTTCTTTTAAAGCCTGACCAAGCGCCAAAGCAGTATCTTCGATAGTGTGGTGATCATCGATATGCAAATCGCCTTCGACCTGACAAACCATTTGAAAGCCGCCGTGAGTCGCAATTTGGTCTAACATATGATCAAAGAAGCCTAGGCCTGTAGAAATCTTATTGCCGCCTTGCTCATCTAAATTAACCTTGACGCGTATGTCGGTCTCTTTAGTGGTACGCACCACTTCAGCAACACGCGCTGTTACGGTCAAATCCTTGAGGATTTGTGGCCAATTCATCGTATCAGGGTGATACTGTATACCACGAATCGCCATATTTTCGGCCAACTGCAAATCCGTTACACGGTCACCGATAACCACTGAATGTTGAAAATCAACTTTACCGCCTTGCAGGTACTCTTTGACCATGCCTAGCTTGGGTTTACGACAGGCACAGTTATCTTGTTCAAAGTGCGGACAGATAAGAACGTCATCAAATTTAACTCCCTGCGACTCGAAGATCTCCATCATCATATTATGCGGTGCATCGAAGTCTTGTTGTGGGTAGCTGTCTGTTCCTAGGCCATCTTGGTTGGTAACCATAACCAGGCGATAATCTGCATCTTGCAGAGCTAAAAGGCTTGGAATGACCAATGGCTCTAATTTGAGTTTATCTAAGCGATCGACTTGAAAATCGACTGGTGGCTCGACAATCAAAGTGCCATCACGATCAATAAATAAGATTTTTTGTTGTTTGCTCACTCGAACTTCCTTATTTCAAATTGGTTAGCACTGAGAAACATCGTCAGTGCCAAAGATTCTTTTTAGCTGTAATAGTTTCTAATAAAGCCGAGTGTTTTCTCACACTCGTCTCGGCTGCCAACGCTGATCCGAACGCAATCTTCAATAGGCGAATTACGCAGAATAATCCCTCGCTCCCACGCCGCTTTAAACAAAGCATCGCCATCAGGAAATTTAACCAATAAGTAGTTACCCCACCCTTCAAAAACTTGCAAGCCAGGGATCATCATTAGCCCAACTTGTAAGTAAGCGCGATTGGCATTGAGATCCAATACTTGAAATTTCGTGCGGGCTAAACCGGCCTCAGACAGAGCTTGAATGGCAATCTCCGCCACAGGAATAGGCACAGGATATGGCGCAATAACCTTCAACAAGACGTTTATCAGTTGTTGATTTGCTAAAGTAAATCCACATCGCAACCCTGCAAGCGCGAACGCTTTCGACAACGTGCGTAAAATGGCAAGATTTGGGTACTGTGCTAGTAAATCGACGGTTGATGCCTCAGGGCAAAAGTCGATATAGGCTTCGTCCATAACGACAATGGCGCGATCTTTGGTCATTTCAAGCAAAGAGACGATGTCTTCGCGCTTTACCAAGTTCCCCGTTGGGTTATTCGGAGAACAGACAAAAACCAGTTTTACATTATCGAGATTTGCTTCGATGCTGGCCAGATCCAGTTGCCAATCTGCTGTTAATGGTATGGTTTTACGCTCAACACCGATCGTTTCAGCGCTGATGGCATACATGCCATAGGTGGGAGGGCAGTAGAGAATCGCATCTTGGCCTGGCTCACAAAACGCTCGGATCAGCAGTTCGATCCCTTCATCAGCGCCTCGAGAAGTTAAAGTCTGCTCAGGCAACACACCTGCATAAGCGGCATAGGCTTCGATCAGTGCTTTAGGTTGGCACTCGCTGTAACGATTTAAACGCGCAAAATCGGTTTTATATTCATTCGCAAAAGGTGATTCATTGGCATTGAGCCACACATCACCACTGCCACCAATTCGGCGCGCAGAAAGGTAAGGTGTTAACTGTTGTACTTGTTTACGTGCTAGCTTTTCCATCTCATTCAATCCTTACGCATTCTCTTTGGCAGCAAGTTTCTCAATACGGATCGTCACGGCTCGTTTGTGCGCATCGAGCCCTTCCGCTTCTGCCATCGTCACTACCGTAGGGGCAAGGTTTTTCAGCCCTTGTTGCGTCAGCTCTTGCACCGTCATCCGTTTAGAGAAATCCGCTAACCCTAAGCTTGAGTAAGTACGCGTATAACCATAGGTAGGCAGTACGTGGTTAGTACCTGATGCGTAGTCACCCGCAGATTCTGGTGACCAATCGCCTAGGAAAATAGACCCGGCATTATCGAGCAGCGGCAATAGTTCACGCGGATTTTTGGTCTGGACAATCAGGTGCTCAGGGCCATAGTAATTAGAGATCGCTACCGACTGAGTGATAGACTCCGCGATAATAACCAGGCTCGATGCCAAGGCTTGCTGGGCAATATCTGCGCGCGAAAGCAGTTTCAGTTGACGCTGAACCGCATCGGTCACTTGGTCAGCAATAATTGGTGATGGCGTGACTAACACCACTTGCGAGTCTGGCCCGTGTTCGGCTTGGCTGAGTAAATCGGCGGCAATAAAGTCCGCATCGGCGGTTTCATCGGCAAGCACTAGAACTTCAGAAGGCCCCGCCGGCATATCAATCGCGGCGCCGCGGAAATCATTACTGACCTGACGTTTTGCTTCTGTTACGTACGCATTACCAGGGCCATAAATTTTATCGACTTTCGCGACGGTTTCGGTTCCGTAGGCCATAGACGCAACGGCTTGAGCACCGCCGACGTTATACACTTCATCAATACCACACAGTTTTGCGACATAAAGAATTTCATCGGCGATCGGTGGAGGTGAACACAACACCACTTTGCGACATCCAGCAATTTTCGCCGGAACCCCAAGCATCAATACGGTTGATGGCAGTGGAGCACTTCCCCCTGGGATATAGAGGCCGACTTTCTGAATCGCACGAGTTACCTGTTCGCACATCACGCCCGGCTGAGTCTCGACCTTGATCGGCTGTGGTTTTTGCGCCTTGTGGAACTTAGCAATATTGTCATACGCTTGTTCAAGCGCTTGCTTCATTTTGGTGGATAAACGCAAACACGCTTCGTCTATCTCGGTACTTGAAACTCGAATCGATTGCGGCCTTACGCCATCAAATTTTTCAGTTAGCGCAAGCAACGCCGAGTCGCCATCTTGACGAACTTGACCAATCAAGTCGGCCACTGCCGCCGTAATGTTTGCGCCTTGCGTGATTGCTGGACGCTCAAGGATCGACGCTTGCTGCGATTCACTTAATGATTGCCAAACTACCGTTCTCATCGCGCTTACCCCATCATTTTTTCAATTGGTAGGACTAGAATCGAACTCGCCCCTAGCTCTTTTAACTGTTCCATGGTTTCCCAAAATAAATTTTCGGTACTGACAAGATGAATGGCGACTTTTTCTTGATCGCTCGACAAAGGCAAAACGGTTGGGTCTTCCGCACCCGGCAGGAGTGCTTTAATTTGTTCAAGCTTGCTAACTGGCGCGTGTAACATGATGTATTTAGATTCTTTTGCTTGCTGAACGCCTTGCATGCGAGTAAGCAGTTTTTCAATCAACGCGGTCTTGTCTGCATCAAACTCACCCAGTCGCTGGATTAGCGTGGCTTTTGATTCAAAGATCACTTCGGCTTCTTTGAGACCGTTTGCTTCCAAAGTTGCACCGGTAGAGACTAAGTCAGCAATCGCATCCGCTAGACCTGCTCGCGGCGCTACTTCGACAGAGCCCGTCAACATACAAGTCGAAAATGGCACGCCTTGTTTATCCATATAGGCTTTTAGTAATTGTGGGTAGGTAGTGGCAATTCGCTTACCAGCCAAATCTTGAGGGCCCTGATACTCTTCATCTTTATCCAGTGCGATAGAGAGTCGGCAACCACCAAAATCTAAACGGCGCAGTGAAACATATTCGCTTGGCTCTCCAAGAGCTTTACGATCAAGACGAACTTCTTCTAGCTCGTTCTCACCAATGAACCCCAAATCAACCACACCATCCATAATCAGACCCGGAATGTCGTCATCTCGCACTAATAGCAGATCGATGGGCATGTTTTCAGCGTGGACGACCAAACGCTCACCCATTACATTAAACTTCACACCACACTGTTTAAGCAGAGCTTGGCTCTCTTTACTTAGGCGACCTTTCTTTTGGATGGCGATTCTTAAGCGTTGTGTCTGCATGACTTTATCCCTGTGCAAATTTTTCAAATATGTAATTTCTAAACTGTAAAACTAAAAAACCCTCGGAAGAGTGTATCTCCCGAGGGTTCTAAATCTTGTAATTTGCGATTTTAGCCTCCGGGAGTTTCCTATCTCCCGGGTATGCGCGCATCTCCCGAAAGACTAGATTGGGTGATGATGGTGATGAATGTTCATTCCGATTAGGCGCATAGTTAATAAGCTCTTCAGTTTCGCTTGGTTGATATCCACACTAACTAAGGCGGACATTTTTTTCAACTATTTATTTAAACTTTTTTCAATTTGTATATAACAAATAAAAAGGGAGCTAACGCTCCCTTTTCATACGACTGAATGACAATAAGTTAGGCGTCGCTACACACCGCCATTTTTGATCTAGAGAGAACCGAAAGCAGTACACAAACCGCAATAAAGCTCACCGTTGCAGCCGCAAAAGAGATCGCGACCGAAGCCGTCATACCTAAGGTAATGAAGCCGATACACGATACAACCGCGACGGACAAGGCATAAGGTAGCTGAGTAGCGACGTGATCAATGTGATTACAGCGCGCCCCCGTTGACGACAAAATGGTGGTATCTGAAATGGGTGAACAGTGATCACCAAATACCGAACCAGCCAGCACCGCGCTCAACATTGGCAGCATCAGAGCCAAGTCGGTAGCGCCCGCCATGTCACCAGCGATAGGAAGCATAATCCCAAATGTTCCCCATGAAGTACCGGTCGAGAACGCCATCAAACCGGACAATAAGAACAAGATCACCGGTAACCAGTGTGGATTAATATTACCCTGAACTAGTGATGATAGGTATTTACCCGTGTTCATGTCACCAATAACCGAACCGATTGTCCATGCGAAGACAAGAATTAAAATCGCACCGAACATAGATTTTGCACCAATCCACAAGGTGCGTGTGATCTCACCTGTGGCAATCCCTTGTTTGATCACCGTAAATAGCGCAACCGCCAAGCCAACTAAACCACCGTAGATCAGTGACATGCCAACATCGGTATTTTCAAACGCGCCGAGTAGATTAAATTGATGGCCATCTGCGGCCAATGCTTGACCACCGGTGTAAAGCATCGAGGCGATAGTGGCTACAATAAGAAAAACAATCGGTAACACTAGATCTGAAACTTTACCGCCTTCGCTCTCAACAATATCAAGCTCTTCATTAAGTTCATGAGCTTCTTGGGCATCATCAGCTTGCTCTTTGGCAAAGCCATGACCGCGCGAAGCGGCGATCTCATGGTCGCGCATTTTACCAATATCTAGGCCAAACCATGCAACAGCAAAGACCATCAATAGAGCAAAAATTGCATAGAAGTTCATCGGGATCAATCGAACATACGCGCCAAGCGCAGAGTACTCAGTTATACCGTGAGAAACTAAGATGCCACCGATGATCGTCATGATGTACGCACCCCAGCTTGATGCTGGCATGATCACACACATAGGCGCTGCAGTAGAATCAAGAATATACGCGAGTTTAGCTCGTGATACATAAAAACGGTCAGTGACCGGACGAGAAATCGCCCCCACCGCTAAACTGTTAAAGTAATCATCGACAAAGATAAACACGCCAAGAAACGCAGCCAAAAGCTTTGAGCCCCGCTTACTTTTAACGCGAGTTTGTGCCCATTCGGCAAATGCACGAGTACCGCCTGACAATGTCAGTAAAGCGGTCATCATTCCAAGCAGAATAAGGAAACCGACAATACTCATGTTCCAAGTGTTAATACCACCGTCTTCAATAAAAACACTCGAAACGGTCGTGCCAACGTAGCCAGCAGCATTGGTTAGCGAGTAGTCGTTAAGCAAAACCGCGCCAAGTGCGATACCAACACCAAGCGAAACCAGCACACGGCGAGTAATGATAGCTAAACTCAAAGCCACAAGTGGTGGCAAAAGAGATAAAGGAGATAATGCAAAATCAATTAAATTCATGATCTTCAAAAACCAGTAATAAATGGTTAGAGATCTACTGCAGACTAATTGCAGGAATTCATTTCCAAACAATTGAGTTGAAATAAGCGATAGGTAAGCGAATGCTTTACCCAGCCCTACAGTAGCGCTCCATAGTTTAACAAATTATAGACTATGGCAGTGTTACCCCTTTCGAGTGTAACCCCAGCAAGCACCTTTGATAGGGCAACTCACTTCGGCGAAATAACCTTTCCTGCTTGTTCATTGGCATCACCCCAACAAACATTACTTATTTATCCCGCGCCTCTACCGCGAGTGATGAAACTTTAAACTACCGAAAAATCAATTTAACAATAATTTAACCATCACACCGCATTAGGTTGCGTTCATTGTACTTAACTCAGCACTCGATTCAACAGATTATTCCAAGTTTTATTGTTAATTTTTATGGTTCAATCGCTTAATCCATTACTGAATATCTTTTGAATACTCATCCAGTTCAATAACAGCCGCTACCTTTATATGAGTGACTAAATTCACTATTTCTAATGCCACACCCTCCTTGGCAATAACAAACCTATAAGTTAAAGTGAACAATATATGCTAAGCCGCTCATATAATGATTTTTATAATAGGTTTCACATCTTTATGAAATGGATGGAACGCAGTTACCTATTTTCTAGCTTAACCACTAACATTGAATTGAAATAGTCATTTTATGTTTATCTTTTCCATCAAATATGATTATTTTATGTAAATTTATCTCTATTGGATTGTATTATTAAAAATAGAGGTTTATGATTCTTGCATCGACAACTTATATATGAAGAGATGAATAAATGTCGGAACTAACAAAAACACTATTAAATATTCGTAGTCTACGTGCATTTGCTCGTGATCTGACTCTAGAGCAGCTTGAAGAAGCACTCGACAAATTAACTACTGTGGTTGCTGAGCGTAAAGAAGCTGAAGAAGCTGAGCGCGCCGCTGCCGCTGAGCAAGAAGCGAAACTGGCTGCGATTGCAGAGCAAATTTCTAAAGATGGAATTGATGTAGAAGCGTTAATTTCTGCTCTTGCTGGAGAGTCAAAAACCAAAAGCAAGGCAAAAACAAAACGCGCTCCTCGCCCAGCTAAATATAAATATGTTGATGCTTCAGGCGCAGAAAAAACTTGGACAGGTCAAGGCCGTACACCATCATCAATCCAAGAGCAATTAGACGCAGGTAAGTCACTCGACGAGTTCCTAATCTAACCATTTTGTATTATTTAAAAAGCGCCTGAATGGCGCTTTTTTTGTGGCTGGTATAAAAAAGACCTCATAAGTATGAGGTCTAAATGAAATTTCAATCACCATTATTCTCTAAACGATAAAATTAAGTATCGTTCAAGGGGCTTCGATTTAACGCTCCCAGTATGCCTCTTCCAAGCTATCTTCACGCTCTGGCAGCCCTTTTGAAAGACGCGGGGAATGCTGTACCAAAACCTCATAGCTTGCGCGATTTGAATACTTACATACTTGAGAAAAAGATGAATAAGTCAGGTATGAGTGAGTATGTTTACTCGAATTAGGTACATTTTCTCTATGGTATTTATTAGCGGCCATATCATGCAATAAGGCAGAGAGTGCCGCATCGCCAGCACCATTAGTGTTTTTAATTTTCTCAGGGCCACCCATATAAGGTGAAATATGTGAGTAAACTTTAATTGCATTATCACACAGTGCTTTCGATGCGGGACGACTAAATTCGTAACGGTTAAATTCTGCGATACTACCTGGCAAAAGCGGTAATGAGGTTTCACGTTTTGCCGCCTCTTCCGTATAGCCCGCCATAAATAACCCCAGTGGCCCAGCAGTACATAATACTAAATCTACCCACTCTAGTGCTTTATCAGAGGCAACTAATGGATCAGATTCTCCAGTTAGCGCCTCCGCTTCATCCTCATTCATGGCAACAACACTGACGTGATCGCGTAAAAATGCCTGCCAAAATTCAGGATCGTCTTGAATAACAAATTTTGTGCCTAGGGTTAACACTACTGGGACATGATACTGCTTGGCGTACTCAATCGCTTTCATTGTCGCCTCGGGCATTGGATCGCCTGCTTTGCAACGGACCAAGTAAGCGGTTAAGACGAGCGCTGAAGCATTTTTGAAAATTTTCTCAGGAATACTGTCTGGGTGGAGTTGGTTCATTTGACCTTCGCTAATCGCAAAAGTACGTTCACCATCTTCAGTAATCAGTGCAAAGCAGCGTCCAATCGCACCGTTAACGCCCTGCAAATAGTTCAGATCCATACGGCTAGACGTGTTACATAAATAACGGTAGCCATAACTGCCAATCTTGATGTCTTGGCTCATTACGCCCAATAAGGTCGAACGGTCATCAGCAAGAACCGAATAGTTATGGAGTGTGTTGCCTATAGTGCCGCCCGCATATTCATTAGTAATTAAAGCGTACTCTTTTAACTCGGTATAAAGCGCTTCTGCGGTTTCATCATCGATAACTAATGAGTGTCCCTTACTCAGATTGTATTTCTCGATTAACTCACTACTCACCTTGGCTTCAATATCAACCAAAGTTTGGTCAATACCAATAATGTGCGTTCGTGACATCTTCTTGCTATCTTGCGCTTGAGTAACCAGTGGATCACGAGCATGAACCGGAAAATAGTGTTTGGATTTGCGTTGACCAGGAAATTTCATATTGCTGATTCTGAATAAGGGATGAAAGGATGCCGGATTCTACATCGCCGTTTTCAGTGCGGCAATATCAGGAATTATAGCAAACGTTTGCTGCGTTAATTCATTATCCACGGTTCAAGGCTTCACCGTGGTTGCTCCAATATGCAAAAATGAGTCTACTAGCTGTAAACTCATAATAATCGGCAAATAAAGGCCCTTACTCACCTTCCATAAAGCTTAAGTCAGGTAAACGGTCTAAGTTGTCACTGTAGCGTTTTAAGTTGAACTGGCCGTCATTTTTTGACACATCAAATATTTCAATCGCCACGGCACAAGCCATCATAGCCACTGCATCTTCTTTTGAATTACCCGTCATCATCAGGCGCATCAAGGTCTCTTTAACTTTAACCGGATTGCCATCTTCAAGTTGATTCTCAATCACTTCGATCAACTGAGCTTCTTCGATTATCGAGTTCTCATCACTCATTGTATTTACCTTGCCTATCTTGAATTTTGCTTACTATGCCATATATACAAACTCTATAGACAATAAAGCGTGATTTTGTCGTGTTACTTGGTCAAACAATGGCCGTTAGCGAAATGTGAGGATGATCTCGGATCTGTCCCCTCGTTATGCTTTCTGATAGAATTTGCGTCCGGTTAATTTAAGTGGTGTTTAGTAATGTCTGACAACTGTACTGATAACAGTCAAAAGAAAGTCATCGTGGGTATGTCCGGTGGTGTTGATTCATCCGTTTCGGCTTATCTTCTTAAGCAACAAGGCTATCAAGTCGAAGGGTTGTTTATGAAGAACTGGGAAGAAGATGACAACGAAGAATACTGTACAGCAGCAGAAGATCTTGCCGATGCTCAAGCGGTTTGTGACAAGCTAGGCATTCACCTTCATACCATTAACTTTGCCGCAGAATACTGGGACAATGTATTTGAGTACTTCCTTGCAGAATACAAAGCAGGTCGTACACCGAACCCTGATATTTTGTGCAATAAAGAGATCAAATTTAAAGCTTTCTTGGAGTTCGCAGACGAAGTTCTCGATGCTGATTACATTGCGATGGGTCACTATGTACGCCGTTCATTTCCACAAAATGGTGAAAAACCGCAAATGCTACGCGGCGTTGATGGCAACAAAGACCAAAGCTATTTCTTATACACGCTTAGCAGCGAACAAATTGGCCGTAGCTTGTTCCCAGTCGGAGAGCTTGAGAAGCCTGAAGTGCGCCGCATTGCTGAAGAACAAGATTTGATCACGGCCAAGAAGAAAGACTCGACTGGTATCTGCTTTATTGGTGAACGTAAGTTTACCGACTTCCTTTCGCGCTACCTACCCGCTCAACCAGGTAAGATCGAAACCCCTGACGGCAAAGTTATCGGTGAACACCAAGGCTTGATGTACCACACTTTAGGCCAGCGTAAAGGTCTGCATATTGGCGGACAAAAAGGCGGTGGCGGTCACGAAGACCCTTGGTACGTTGCAGAGAAAGACTTAAAACGCAACGTGTTAATTGCCGTTCAAGGCGCTGACCACCCGTTACTGAAGTCACAGGGGCTGCTCGCATCTCAGTTGCATTGGGTAGATCGCGAAGTAATTAAACAACCGTTACAATGCAGTGTAAAAACGCGCTACCGTCAGACAGATATCCCATGTACTATCATCCCAATTGACGATGAAAACATTAAAGTTATCTTTGACCAGCCGCAAGTTGCCGTAACACCAGGACAATCCGCTGTCTTCTATCAAGGCGAAGTCTGTCTAGGTGGCGGTATCATTGAAGCGCGCATTTAAGTAACCATCAGGAGTAGAACTACGTGGCTAACACACTTTATGACCGTACTATCGCCTTTGCTGGAATCTGCCAAGCGGTTGCCTTAGTGCAACAAGTCGCCAAAAACGGTCACTGTGACTCTGACGCGTTTGAAACTTCATTAAAAGCAATCTTAAACACCAACCCTCCTAATACCGTTGGTGTTTATGGCCGAGAATCAGATTTAAAACTCGGCTTAGAATGCTTAGTGAAAGGGATCGACAGCACCCCAAGTGGCAGTGAGATTACTCGCTATATCATTAGCTTACTGGCATTGGAGCGTAAGCTGCAAAGCCGTAATGACGCGATGTCGCAGCTTGGTGATCGTCTGCAAATGCTTGAACGCCAACTGGAGCACTTTGAGTTGCTTGATGAGCAAATGATCAGCAACTTAGCCAGCGTTTATCTTGATGTGATAAGCCCAGTAGGCCCAAGAATTCAAGTCACTGGCACCCCTTCAGTGTTGCAACAAACCTCAAGCCAACACAAGGTTCGTGCTTTACTGCTTTCAGGCATTCGCAGTGCTGTGCTATGGCGACAGGTCGGTGGTAAACGTCGTCATCTCATCTTTGGTCGTAAAAAAATGGTAGAGCAGGCACAGATCCTGTTAGCTCGCATGTAAACTTTATAAAAATCAGCTCGTGATAACTCTCGAGCTGATTTTTTTTGCACAACATCAAACCCGCGCAAACGTTTGCGCAATATTCGTGACAATTGCCGTAGTTATTGGTATAAAGCTCACGAAATTTAGAAACCCAATTCAGGAGAACATCATGGAACTGTCAGCATTGACTGCT
Organism: Vibrio sp. NH-UV-68; assembly: GCF_042940635.1. Taxonomy (NCBI): domain Bacteria; kingdom Pseudomonadati; phylum Pseudomonadota; class Gammaproteobacteria; order Vibrionales; family Vibrionaceae; genus Vibrio; species Vibrio sp. NH-UV-68. The sequence continues at coordinate 1,125,764 of NZ_CP134975.1, read as the reverse complement.
GTTTCACCAGTAGACGGCCGTTACGGAAGCAAGACAATTGCGTTACGCGAGATTTTCAGTGAGTACGGTCTATTAAAGTACCGTACTATCGTTGAAGTTCGTTGGTTACAAAAGCTTGCTGCTACTGCTGAAATCGCTGAAGTGCCCGCATTCAGCGCACAAGCAAGCCAATTCCTAGACGACCTGGCTGCCAACTTTTCTGAGGAAGACGCGCGTCGTATCAAAGAGATCGAGCGCACCACCAACCACGATGTAAAAGCGGTTGAGTATTTCTTAAAAGAAAAAGTGGCTGATGTTCCTGAGCTGCATGCCGTCAATGAGTTCTTCCACTTTGCATGTACTTCTGAAGATATTAACAATACCTCGCACGCTCTGATGCTAAAAGAAGCGCGTGAGACAGTAATTCTTCCAGAAATTCGTACTCTCATTGATGCGATTAGAACTCTTGCTGTTGAGTACCGTGACATACCACTGCTCTCGCGCACTCATGGTCAGCCAGCTTCTCCATCAACGATGGGTAAAGAGATGGCTAACGTGGCGTACCGTATGGAGCGTCAATATAAGCAGATCGAAAATGTTGAGATTCTAGCTAAAATCAATGGCGCTGTGGGTAACTACAATGCTCACCTTTCTGCCTACCCTGAGCTAGACTGGCACCAGTTCAGTGAAGAGTTTATTACTCAATCTCTTGGCGTTAATTGGAACCCTTACACCACTCAAATCGAACCTCACGATTACATCGCAGAGCTGTTCGATGCTGTTGCACGTTTCAACACCATCTTGATTGACTTCGACCGTGACGTTTGGGGTTACATTGCTTTAGGTCACTTCAAACAAAAGACTATTGCTGGTGAAATTGGCTCATCAACCATGCCACACAAAGTCAACCCTATCGACTTTGAAAACTCTGAAGGTAACTTAGGTCTTGCCAACGCTGTCTTTGGCCACCTTGCGCAAAAGCTACCAATTTCTCGCTGGCAACGTGACCTTACGGACTCAACGGTTCTTCGTAACCTAGGTGTGGGTGTTGGCTACGCGGTGATCGCTTACACTTCAACCTTAAAAGGGATCAGCAAGCTTGAAGTTAACCGTGAAGCACTTCTTGCCGAGCTAGACAAAAACTGGGAAGTACTTGCTGAACCAGTACAAACGGTTATGCGTCGCTATGGTATTGAAAAGCCATACGAGAAACTCAAAGAGCTAACTCGTGGTAAGCGTGTCGATGGGGAAGCTATGCGTGTCTTCATTGATGGTCTTGAGCTCCCTGAGCATGAGAAAGCTCGTCTAAAAGAGATGACGCCAGCAAACTACATTGGCCAAGCCATCGAGCTGACCGATAAGCTATAATAAAGCTTAAAAGCTAGCATAAGGTTGACGTCAAAGCGTCAACCTTTTTTTTGCGCCTTGCCATCATCATGACAAAGCTCAATCACCTTATTGCTTTTGAAAAAACAGCGTAATGCGTCCAACTTCTAACCCAAACTTCTTAATTTTGGTTAAATTAAAAATATGCTGTTCGTCTTGACGATAGAGCCAGTCATCAAAGGTTACCACCACCGATGAGTCTTCCATCTTGAGCTCAAAATCGTACTGCCATTGCAACGCGTTACCGACTTCTCGCCCCTTGGCAACACCAATGATGTCATCAGCCTGACCTTGATATTGACCATCACCCAATCGCTCAATGGTCCATATTCGTTGGCTTTTTTCTCCATCATCAAAGATAAAATCCTCGACGAGTGTGAGTGTATTTCCCTCAACAGTGCCAACAATGTCAACTTCAAAACGACGGGTCTGCTGATGAGTGTAGTCTTGCACCATGCCCCAAGCGGTCGACGTTCCTTGAAAATACTCAAATAAATCAAAACGAGGCTGGGTTTGATGATAATCATCAATATCCGCCGAACAGCCTAGTAAGCCAATCATCATAGCGACTGAAGCGAGTAAGTATGACATCCACTTTTTCATTGATTGTTTCCTATTAAGCTTGCTCGTAAACTTGGGTACTGCGTTTGTGGGGAAAGCCAAATAGCCACGAACGCATCGTTAAAAGATTCATCGGCGATCTGGCCAATGAGCTGCGAACTTGATTGTGGACCGGCATAATAGAACTGCCCCTGCTGACCATCCGTCACATAAGTCAGATTAGTGCCTTGGGTTATGTTGGGGAAAATTGTCGTCAACTCATCGATCCATTGCTTGGTTTGCAGCGGATCAAAGCCTAACTTTTGCCACTGCTCTCGGGTTGCTTCCAATAGTTGTTTTTGACTAATGTCGCGTTGATAAGTAATCGATAAAGCAAGAGGATGCGGCGTGACATCTTGACTGAGTTGATATTGACCGTTAGGGGTTAAAAGCTGTGACTGGTAAATATCAAAGAACAGCATTGACAACTGCGCCTGACCAACTTCAGGCCATGCTCGCCAGTCACTTTTAGACGATAAAACGGTAGAAGCGAGTGCACTATTCATCCACACCAAATACGTTGCTATTAGTATCGCGATTCTCATGACCCAACACCTTCATAATCACATAGACCACTGCGAACCATTGCAAAAACAGGATCGCAAGCATGTAAGGTAAAGACAGACCAAAAGTCACAGCGCCAAGATTCGCCCCTGCAACATAGCTCAATGCTCCGCCAACACCTCCAACTAGTGATACGAGATAAAGTGGATAACGGGTCAAAACAGAGTGTAAATAAAACGCATACCAAGCAAAGATTCCCCACAATCCAACTAACCAGAGAGGAAAACTTGTTGCACCAAACTCAAATAGCCCTACTGACAAATTAAGGTAATCGAGGGTGATACCAAGTAACACCACAAAGGCCGATTTGAGCAGGCGCAAACCGGCGTACAGATAGCTGATAACAATAGTTAGAGTTACTAGACTCAAGGTTAGCCACTGCCAGTTGTCATTACCAATAACGGCCAATAACCAGATGATTTGAAACCAAGTTGATATCAATAACAGTCGCTTAATAGACACTGGGTCTCTACCTTATGGTCGTTCAAAAGTCATGTGAACGGTACTGATTGAACGCGCTTTAAAACCGCCTTCACAGTAACAAAAGTAATAGTTCCACATTCTGACAAAACGCTGATCAAAACCTAATTGCGCCACCCTCTCGTGCTGTTGGTTAAACCGGATATACCACTGTTTTAACGTTTGGGCATAATCTTGGCCTATATCGAATAGATCACGCATCACCAAGTCACTGTGCTTAGTCGTAGCTTGGGTCACAGCAGTAATTGAGGGCAAAAAACCACCAGGGAAAATGTACTTTTGAATAAAATCGACATTGTTACTGTAGTAATCGTAACGCTGATCCGCGATGGTAATGGCCTGAATCGCCATCAAACCACCACTTTTAAGTAATGACTGGCACTTCTGAATATAAGAAGTTAAGTACTGCTTACCCACGGCTTCTATCATCTCTATTGAAACCAGTTTATCAAAACGGCCTTCTAACAGACGATAGTCTTGCTTGAGTAAGGTAATTTGCTCGCTTAAACCTTTGCGCTCAATTTGCGCTTTGGCATATTGATATTGCTGCTCTGATATTGTGGTTGTCGTGACCTGACAGCCATAGTTCTCGGCCATATAAATCGCCATGGCTCCCCAGCCAGTGCCTATTTCGATCACGTGATCATCTTTTGTCAGTTTTAACTGTTGGCAAAGTCGCTCCATTTTGTTGACTTGGGCTTGCTCTAACGAATCATTTGGATTGGTAAACACTGCCGATGAGTACAACATTTTTTCATCGAGGAACGTTTGGTAGAGTTCATTGCTTAGATCATAATGCGCTTCGATGTTTTTCGCCGAGTTAACAAGTGTATTACGGTTGAGCCAATGGGTAACTTGATACATCAGCTTCGACAGCAAGCTTGAACGGCTCTCAATCGAATCTAAAGCTGAGAGGTTAAGCGCCATTAGCTCCATAAGCTTGGTTAAATCTGGGCTTTCCCACCACCCATCCATATACGCTTCACCGGCAGCGATACTACCGCCTTTGAGCAAACGAGCGTAAAAAGCGGGGTTCTTAACTTCAATGATCGCGCTTGGCTGACCATCTTGAGGCTTACCGAAGTTTTCTCTTACTCCCTGACTGGCATCATCGACGAAATTCTCGATAACCGTTAGAGAGCCAACTTGCAATTTGCCAAGGCATGAGAATGCGATATTCCTAGCGGTCTTTTGTACTGATGTCAGTTGACGGGGAAACGGTAAGGTTTGCGAGTTTATCATCTCCAAAGCTCCTTGTTATTGTTCTGCTTCGTGCTTTTCTGAGCCTTTACTCGTACCTGGTTGGTATTTAGGGTGCGAGTAAAATGGGGCTTTCTTAATCCAAAGTTTTAGCGCATGCCAGTAGATGCCGATGGTTACTTTTACTGCCATAATGGGTGTTGCGATCAACTGCTTTAGTAATACTTTCGAGTTAAAGGGGTGTTTACTCATTTTAAGCGTAGCATCAAACTCTTTAATGTCTCGATGACATTCTAAATGTATCGATAATCGCTGTTTGAGCGGCTTTATTTTCCACTGATATTGTTGGTCAATTGGATTGAACGGCGAAACATGGAAGGCCTTTTGATGGTGCCATGTCGACTCATCATCAGCATTGAGTAAATAGTAATGACGTTGGTTCCATGGCGTATTACTAACTTCAGCCAGTAAATAGCGCCACTGATTGTTGTCGTCGTACACATAATAGAAATTAACGGGACTGAAATAGATACCGAAATAACGCAGATGAATAACTGCTTCAACCCGCCCGGTTAATCGCTCTCCTGACAAATCAAAGACTTTTTCAAACACAGCGCTTTTTAAGCTGCCGTCACCGAGGTAGTCGCTACGCTTGAATCGAGCCCAATGCCACCAGCGACGGCCAAACCCCCACACTTGCTGTTCGAGCAAGTCGATTTCATCGAGATCCAAACATGGCATAAACAACCCATACTCTAATGCGTGCTCAACAGGCGTAAAACGTCTGTGGCGCACGTTACCGACCAATAATCGACTATGGGTTTGCTGTGACATGTTAAGCCGCTCCCTGCGTGTTAAGCTCACTTTGCACCAGCTCAATACCGCGCACGACATCTAATGCACTGCGTACACCGTCTTCATGAAAACCGTTATACCAGTAGGCGCCGCAGAACCAAGTTCGTGACATACCATTAATTTCATCGCGTCTTGCTTGCGCTTCAATTGACTCGCGATTAAACACAGGATGGTGGTAGACAAAGCTACGCAACACTTTGTCGGCATTAACCTGTTCACGACTGTTTAATGACACGCAGAAGGTTTGTGGTGCGTCGATGTGTTGCAATATATTCATATTATAGGTCAAGGTTGGCGCGCGCGATTGCTCGTCATCGCTTCCCTCAAGCCAATAGTTCCATGCCGCCCACGCCGCTTTACGTTTGGGTAGCAAGCTGTCGTCAGTGTGTAGGATTACCTCATTTGCTTGGTAAGCCAAATTGCCGAGGATTTGCTGCTCTATTGCCCCCGCATCGGTTAACAATTGTTTAGCTTGGTCGCTATGACAAGCAAAGATCACTTGATCAAAGCGTTCAGACTGACCATTAACATGCAGTGTCACCCCCGCAGCATCACGAACCACGGCTTCCACGGCGCTATTGAGGCGTATACGCTCAGAGAAACCTTGAGTTAACGGTTTAATATACTCTCTTGAACCGCCTTTAATCACATACCACTGTGGACGGTTGGTGACGTCAAGCAGCCCATGATTGAGAAAGAAGCGAGCAAAGAATGGCAGCGGGAAAGCACGCATGTCTGCCAAAGTTGAAGACCAGATCGCCGCGCCCATTGGCAAAATGTAGTTATCGCAGAAAAAGTCACTAAAACGGTGTTCTTGCAAGAAGTCGCCGAGCGTTTTCTCGCTTTGCTGTTTCTGATTGGCGATCTCTTTCACCATACGGTTAAAGCGTAATATCTCGAAAATAAAAGAGTAAAACTTGGGGTTTATCCAGTTGCGTTTCTGCGCAAACAATGTACTTATCGTATGTCCATTGTACTCAAGGCCGTTAGCATCATTACGAACGCTAAAACTCATCTGACTCGGAATGCCTTCTACCCCAATTTCCTTCATCAAGGCAATAAAATTAGGATAGGTTCTGTCATTGTAGACAATGAAGCCCGTATCAACGGCGTATTGGGTGCCATCAAGGTCAATATCAACGGTGGCAGTATGTCCACCGATGTAGTTATTGGCTTCAAACAGAGTAACATCGTGCTGCTTATGAAGATAATAGCCACACGTCAAGCCAGAAATTCCTGTTCCTATAATTGCTATTTTCATCGAGTAAATCCTAACCTTGAGCGAGTAATTTTGTCGTTAGTGCATTTTGCCAACGGTAAGGTAAAGCACCAATCAAACGCAGAATAAGTGTAAATCGTTTGGGAAAATAGATATGCGATTTCCCTTTAGCTAACCCTGTGCGAATGGCTTGTGAGGCCTGTTCGGTGGTGATCAGCATCGGCATCTCAAACGTATTTTTTTCAGTTAGCGGTGTTTGAACAAAACCGGGAAAGATTATCGACACGTTAATACCACGCGGTTTCAAATCAACTTGCAACGCACGCGCTAAATAGCTGACCGCAGCTTTTGATGCACCATAAGCTTCAGCCCGCGGCAAGGCCACTTCACTAGCTATCGAACCCACAATGGCTAAGCGATGTCCTTTCTTAAACTGATCTTGGCACGCTGAGATGGCATTGGTTAAACCGAGCACATTGATGTCCATGACACGTTTGAATAACACCGCGTCAATTTGCCCATCATCGATATACTCGCAATCACCTGCATTGAATATCCATAAATCTGGTACGTTTTCCAGTCCGCTCAGCGCCTGCTTTGACTGCTCTAAATCCGTCAAATCGAACGCTAACGCGCTTACACAGGCGAACTTTTGAGTGAGTTCATTGAGCACATCGGTGTTGCGACCACACGCAATAACGTGTGTGCCCTGTTTGGCGTAATCTTCGGCTAACTGCCGACCGATCCCGGATGTTGCCCCAGTGATAAGTACGCTATTCATTGCCCTAGCCTCTGTTTGATTGTCTTAATCACCGAACCGAGAACCGGTAAATGTTCATATAACATTTCGCCAAGGTCGAAATAGTCACGGTGGTAAATGACTCGGCCTTGATGAAACTTTAGATGACTGACGCCGTTGACTTTGATCACCGCCCCTTTCGACAGTTTTGGATGCTCCAACGCCATCTGCCAGGTAATAAAACCATTGTCGCCACTTTGCTGATGCTCAATAACATCAAAGTCACAGCGCTTGACGTTGGTGTATAAAGCGTCGAAGTAACGTTCTAATGCATGCCAACCTTCCAAACGATGTGCTGCGTCTTCAAACACCACCTCTTGGTGATAAACGTCTGATAATAAATGCAGGTTCGATTTGTTAAGCTGCTGATAAACTTGACTCACCGTTTGAACATCCATTCACGCTCTCCTTACAAGGTTGTACAGACATTTTTTTTGTACAACCAATAAACCATAGATGACTTTTAAAAGTTGTACAAATATTTTTTTGTATAACTTTTGTGATTTTTGTACGTTGAGAACTTTAAAACAGATCAAAAAAGGCTTGGTTATAAACCAAGCCTTTTCAATATATTAGACGATAAGATTACGAATTGCGTAGTGCGTTAATACGTTTATCTAATGGTGGGTGACTCATCAGTAGTTCAGTCATTGAGCGCTTACCATTGATACCAAAGGCCATCATAGATCCCTCGAGTTGAGATTCATGACTCATTTTCAAACGCTCAAGTGCCGCAATCATCTTATGCTTACCAACCAGTTGTGCCGCGCCTGCATCGGCATGAAACTCACGATGGCGGCTGTACCACATCGTGATGAAACTTGCTAAGAAGCCAAAGACGAGTTCGAGCACCATACTGACGCCAAAGTAGACCATCATGTTGCTACCGCCTTCTTCTTCATTATCGTTCGAGGCCACAATATTGGCGATAAAACGAGATAAGAAGATGACAAAGGTATTTACTACCCCTTGCATCAGCGTCATGGTGACCATGTCACCATTGGCAATATGGCTCACTTCATGGGCTAATACCGCTTCTGCCTCGTCTCGGGTCATGTTGTGCAGTAATCCCGTCGAGACAGCCACCAACGAGTCATCACGCTTGGCACCAGTGGCGAAAGCGTTGATATCCGCCGAGTCATAAATAGCAACCGTTGGCATGCCAATCCCGACTTGTTCTGACTGACGACGAACCGTATGCAATAGCCAATGTTCGGTTTCATTGCGTGGGCTCTCAATCACTCTTGCACCCACAGAGCGCAGTGCCATACCCTTAGACATCATTAACGAGATGAACGAGCCACCAAAACCAAACACGGCTGCCATCACAAGTAACCCAGACAAACTGCCCGGCTGCATACCTGTCATTGCGTATACAATATTTAGGACAACACTCAGTACCAGCACAACCGCTAGGTTTGTTGCCAAAAATAACATAACTCGCTTCATTTACTTTTTCTCCAAATACGCAAGTATTTAACTGCCCAAGCAAGATCGCTTAGGTTTGACGTTTATTTATAGATATAGTGTATTCCCTTTATTTACAAGGTTAAGCAGTAAATTGAAACATTTGTTTTCTAGTTAGTTCAATAAGATGTGTTTCTTTTACCTATAAGTACCATTGAGCTTCATTGGTGTTGGCTAAACTTAAACCACTTATCGTTAGACTTTGGTCGTATTGCCAGTCACACCAAAGCTGCTAAATTTGGGCTAGATGAGAAATTCCAAGGGATAAGGAACAAAATCATGGTTGAAACTAACGACTATCAAATGGCAATTGATCTGTTGCGCTGTCATCTCGGTATTTCTGAAGAAGAAGCGAAGCAACAACTTGGTATTTCTGCCGACAATACAACTCAACAGCGTATAGCAGAAACTCAACAAGCGTTGATGTGGTTGAGTCAAGAGCGATAGTCCACCTCAACACAAACAAAAAAGGGCTGCCAGATTTTGGCAGCCCTTTGCATGTGTAATAAACAGGATTATTTGATAAGTGGTGTCACATCAATGTATTTTGCCAAATCCTTACGCTTAACACTCGGTACATAAGGAATCTCGCCAATTTTCGGCGCATCAATCTTATGTTCTAACATAGCGATGATTTCCGCGTAGTGCTCGGTGCCTGGATTGATTCGGTTTGCCACCCACCCAACCACAGACAACCCATCGGCTTTGATGGCATCTAACGTTAATAGCGCATGACTTAAACAGCCGAGCTTTATTCCCACCACTAACACTACTGGCAGTTGTTCTTGTTGCACCCAACTTGATAAACACTCGGTGTCAGAGACGGGTACACGCCATCCCCCGGCCCCCTCAACAAGCACAATATCTGAATTACGCTTGTGCTGAGCCAACTTGTCACTCAGTCGCGTGTAATCAATGCTGATACCTTCACGCTTAGCAGCAATATGCGGCGAAGCTGGCAGCGCTAGTGCGTATGGGTTGACATCATCGTAGTCGACGTCAACGGTCGCCGCATTTTGCAAATAAAGCGCATCAGAGTTGCGAAAGCCCAGCTCTGTTTTATCACTTCCTGCCGCAACAGGTTTATAGCCAATTGTGCGCAGTCCTTGCTGAGCTAAAGCATTAAGAATCGCCTTTGAAGCGACTGTTTTTCCAACATCGGTATCCGTACCCGCAATAAAAAATGCATCTATCATAGATGTATAACCCCTAAACAAACCTGATATGTTGCAGGTAGAAGACCTTGACGGTTTCGAAAAACTTGGTACTCACGTTCAACACCCAATAATGAACGTCGACTGGTTAGCCCTTGCGCGCGACCATGAACATAGGTGGCACCAATGCCTTTTAGATCGCGCATCAATGCAAACGCTGAGTTGTACCAAACGGTAATAGCGGGTAAGTCTAGTTGATGGGCAGTACACCCAGATTGCGCTAACGCAACTTTTATCTGATTGATAGAGGCAAAGTCATTGACGTGTTGATGTGAATCAATTTTTCCCCAAGCCTGTTTGAGTTCACATAGTGAGCCCTCAAGCAAAGTAGAAATGTACGCTTGTCCCCCTGGTTTTGTCACCCTTGAAACTTCCCGCAATGGCAGCGACAGATCCTCACACCATTGCAGGGCAAGACTGGAAAAGACTAAATCAACACTATTATCAGTCAATGGCAGAGATTCCGCATCTGCTTGTAGATAACTCACGCCATCATCACCACAACGCTGCTTTGCGCTCGCCAACATTTGCCCAGACAAATCACAACAGATAACTTTAGCGCCGCGTTTAAGCAGCTCTTGCGAAAAATATCCCGTTCCACAACCTAAATCGATGACCGTCTTATGACTCAAGTCGAGGGGTAAATACTCAAGTAGACGCTCGCCAACATCGCGTTGAAAAGCGGCGTGCTGGTCATACGTTTTTGCAGCGCGACTAAAGGCTTCTGCAATTGGGGTTTTATCGCTGTGCGGTGACAACTCTATTGATAGCGCCGTTTCCATTAGTCACTCTCCTTACCGATGCGCTTTAGCTGCTCAGTTAACAGCAAGATATCTTGTTGGTTATGCGCGGCGGTTATCGTCACCCTTAAGCGCGCACTACCCTTAGCGACCGTGGGGGGGCGAATCGCACTTACCCAAAGCCCCTTTTGCTTAAGTTGCGCTGAACATTGAACCGCGCTATTGGCATCACCAATAATGAAAGGTTTGATCGCGGTTGGCGTATAACGATATCCGGCAACATTGGCAAGTTGCTGATCGTAATAATGCGACAGCTCTAGTAACTTTTCTCGCCGCCAATCTTGCTGTTGTATCATGAGAGCCGCGGTTTGCAGGGCATAAGCTTGAGCCGGTGGCATTGCTGTTGAATAGACATGATGACGTGCAAATTGGGTTAAATAGTCCCCCACAGACTTGCTACACATGATCGCAGCTCCAGACAGTCCAAAAGCTTTACCAAAAGTAACGACCAAGATATCGGGCTTTATTCCAGCTTGAGCGCAGCTACCAGCACCTTCTTTTCCCAACACACCAATGCCGTGTGCATCATCAACAGCAAGCCAAGAGTGTGGTTGTGTAGCAAGAGAAATGTCAGCTAAGGGAGAAAGGTCACCATCCATGCTAAACACCCCCTCAGTCACCACCAAGGCGTTAGGTTTCAGTAACTGTTTAAAGTGCTCAACATCATTATGACGAAAGCGCCGCATTGTCGCAGGCGACAACACCCCAGCTTCAAGCAAAGAGGCATGATTGAGCTTATCTTGCAGTAACAAGTCGTGTTTTTCTAACAGTGTGAATAGTAGTGCTTGATTGGCCGAAAACCCTGAGCAAAATAAAACCGCGCGCTCAAAACCCAACCACTGACACAGTGTTTCTTCTAGTGCTTGATGAGCGGTGCAAAACCCCGTCACCAATGGAGAAGCTCCGCTGCCATTACCAAATTTATCAAGCCCTTGCTGCCAAGCTTGAGTTAACTGCTTATCGCTTGCCAAACCGAGATAATCGTTATTGGAAAAATTGAGATATTCTCGTTTAGCTTGTGACAACTGCCGTGAGTTACCGCCCTCTACACAGCCGATCTTACGCTCTAGCCCTTGATGTTGCCTTTGAGATAATGCGCGCTCTATTCGTTGATTAAGCGCCGACATCGTAGAACAAATCATCCTTAGTTGGTCTTGCTGCAACGCGTTCCACAACACGTTCAAGCAACTCGTTTTCTTCTATCTCATCGGGTTTTTGCGATACTGACTGACGATTAATTCCTAGCTTGTTAAATAGCTGCAAATCTTTGTCCTCAGAAGGATTAGGTGTGGTTAATAGCTTACAACCATAAAACACCGAATTGGCCCCTGCCATAAAACAGAGTGTTTGAATTTGCTCATTCATCTGTTCACGGCCAGCAGAAAGGCGCACTGCTGACTTGGGCATCATAATGCGGGCAATCGCAATCAAACGTATAAAATCGAACGGCTCAACATCCTCGACCTTTTCTAATGGTGTGCCTTTAACTTTGACTAACATGTTGATCGGCACACTTTCAGGGTGAGTTGGCAAGTTCGCAAGCTCTACCAATAGCCCAGCGCGATCGCTGCTGCTTTCACCCATACCAATTATTCCACCAGAGCAAACTTTCATACCGGCATCACGTACGTGAGATAAGGTATCAAGCCTATCTTGGTAGGTTCGAGTGGTAATAATATTGCCGTAAAATTCAGGTGAAGTATCCAGGTTATGGTTGTAGTAGTCTAACCCAGCTTGTGAGAGATCTTGCGCTTGCTGCGGCGTTAGCATACCGAGCGTCATACAGGTTTCGAGGCCCATCTGTTTGACCCCTTTGATCATTTCGGTCAGATGTGGCATGTCTCGCTGTTTAGGATTTTTCCACGCGGCGCCCATACAAAAACGCGTTGATCCTGCTTGCTTCGCTTTTTGTGCGGCATCCAGAACCCGCTCAACCTCCATCAGACGCTCTTTCTCAATATCTGTGGTATATCGTGCGCTTTGAGGACAATACTTGCAATCTTCCGGACACGCGCCGGTTTTTATCGACAATAAAGTGCTGACTTGTACGTGATTATGCTGCTGATAATGACGATGAACTTGCTGCGCTTCAAAAAGCAGATCCATAAAAGGCTTGTCCATAAGCGCTCGAACTTGCTCAACGGTCCAGTTGTGACGAACTTCCACTTGTCTTCCTTTGATTATTGTTAGTTTGACTGCTTGGCTAGTCTACCGCCGAGATGTAAACTGTCAACAAATCAAAAACACCAACATTGACAAATGGCTATTAATTAACCATAAGTAATTTAGGATTTATCATGGATCTCGACTTCGATCGCCGTCATATCTGGCATCCTTATACTTCGACCTTAACACCTCTGACCTGCTATCCAATCACTTCAGCCCAAGGTGTTTTTCTTAAGTTAGAGGATGGCAGAGAACTGATAGACGGCATGTCGTCATGGTGGTCAGCAATTCATGGCTACAATCACCCACACTTAAACCAAGCCGCTCATCAACAAATAGACGCTATGTCTCACGTGATGTTCGGCGGTATTACTCACCAACCTGCGATTGATCTATGTAAAAAGCTGATTGGACTCACTCCAGGGAGCTTGCAACATGTATTCCTTGCAGATTCTGGATCCGTGGCGGTCGAGGTGAGCTTAAAAATGGCGCTGCAATACTGGCATGCCAAAGGCGAATCTCGACCAAAATTTCTAACTTTACGAGATGGCTATCACGGTGACACCTTTGCTGCCATGTCGGTCACCGATCCCGACAACTCAATGCATTCACTGTACAAAGGCTTCTTACCGGAACACATTTTCGCACGCTCTCCTCAAACGGGTTTCTGGCAAGAGTGGAGCGAGAAAGATATTGAGGACTTCGAGCATAAAATAGCAGAGCACCATCGCGATATTGCGGCTGTAATTCTAGAACCTATTGTTCAAGGAGCCGGAGGGATGAGGATCTATCACCCTCAATTTCTAAAACGTGTGCGTCAACTTTGCGATGAATTTAACGTATTGTTGATCCTTGACGAAATCGCAACAGGATTTGGCCGCACTGGTAAAATGTTTGCTTGTGAACATGCTCAGATAGAACCAGATATCTTGTGTGTGGGTAAAGCGCTGACGGGCGGCTACATGACCTTGTCGGCAACGTTAACCAGCAGTGAAGTGGCAAATACTGTCTGTGGTGGTGAAGCGGGCTGCTTTATGCACGGCCCAACATTTATGGGGAATCCACTGGCCTGCGCTGTCGCCGCCGCAAGTATGGCGTTACTAGAACAAGGTAAGTGGCAACAACAAACCACACAGATCGAACAGCTATTTTCACAACACCTTCCTAAACTAAAAAAATATCAATTGGTTAAAGATGTACGTTGGCTAGGTGCAATCGGCGTTGTAGAAACAACGACCCCAGTCAACATGGAAGCCATCCAAGCTCATTTTGTTAACCAAGGCGTTTGGATTCGACCGTTTGGTAAGCTGATTTATTTAATGCCGCCCTATATTAGCCAACCCGAGCATATTGAAAAACTGGTTAACGTAATAGAAAGTGCGCTAAATAAACCTAATTGCTTTCTCTAAATACAAAATCGGCTTCCGAAAAGAAGCCGATTTTTAAAATTCTTTAATAGCTTGTATTACTCTTGGTCAATCATCCAACGACGGAACGCTTTACGCTCTTCTGTCGAAGATTTTAAATACCAAGCTTTGAGTTGCTCAACATTACCAGCAACGGCGTCTTCTTTAACTGTATGAGCTTTGGGGTTTGGCTTCACAGCAACGGTTGTCGCAGCAGCAACAGGTAGCATTTTTGCCTCAACAGGTTTATCGATAAGCTGACCGTTGTTAAAGTAAATACCACGTTGAGTATTGTGTTTTTCAATAAGTGATGCCATTCCGCTGTAAGGAATGAACCCTACCTTACCCTCTAATACATCCTGCTCATGATTCAAAGACTCTCCGTCTTGAATGACAATCCATTCAGGATTTGATTCAAATACTCTCTCTGCCTCTACACGACTACGGACTTTTGGGTGGTTAATTTCAATATCCTCACCATTAACCGTAAATGAGATCACATAGGGCTTAGAAGTAAATACGTCACTGCTAGAACCACGTGACATATCCTTGTCCATACGCACAACAACTTGATTAAAACCCGTTTCTATATGATTTTCAGAGATTTTACTTTCAGCAGCCTCTCCATTTATATATAGAATTGATACGCCAGCCTTTGGTGTTAAAGTGGCCGCTTGCACTCCCCCTACCATCAACCCCATAGATAAGGCTACAACAAAGCATTTTTTCATAAATATTCCTTTTTTAAGGTAAGTGATTTACAAGATAGAAAATGAAAAAGCCACCCTGAGGTGGCTTTTAGCGAGAGTTTAGCTCATTTCATCTTAGAAAGAAGCTTCAACACCGATAGCTAGACCATTGTCAGTTTTGTAAGCTGTGTTATCAGTGTCGATACCACCAACTTCTGCGTATAGCTTAGTGTTTGGAGCAACAGCGTAAGTTGTGTTTAGGAACCAACGGTCTTCGTCTAAAGTATTTACATCATGATCACCGATTGAGTAACCAGCAGCAAAGCCCCAAAGACCCATAGTGTAATCAGCAGCAAAAGCAATAGTGTCACTGTCAGAGTTTGCAAGATCAGACGAAACAGCGTAGTAAGCAACAGCTAGACCAATGTTCTCGAAACCACTGTATACAAGTTCAGCACCGTATGCACTAGCATCTTTGTCAGTAGCAGTTTCAACGTTGTAGCTGTAATCAGCATAGAATGCAGAAACGTCAAAATCAGCTATGCGGTAACCAGCACGTGCATCCATGTAATCGTCGTTTGAACCTTCACCTTCAGCTGAGTTCATTTTGTTTTGAACATAGCCAAGCGTTCCGTAGAATGAACCATTATCGTAGTCATAACGAACAGCTTCGTCAGAACATTCATCAGTAGCAGCTTCTAGAACCGTTGAAATACCGTAAGCTTCATCTGAACCGATACCCAAGTCATCAACTGCTGTACATAGGCGACCAAACTTGATAGAACCGAAAGTTTTGCTGTAAGCAGCAACGTATGTATCACCATTTTTGGTGTTTTCAGCATTTGCGTAATCTGAGCCGTTAAATTCCCAGTATGCACCAACTGTCCATTCTTCGTTAACCATGTAGCGAACGTCAAAACCGAAATCTGCATCTTCGATTTTTTGCTCCATTGAAGAGCCTTTCTTAAATTCGTTACTGTATACGACTTCGATATCGCCTTTAAGACCTACTGTTACACCGTCTTGGTTGTAAAGTTCGATACCAGCTTGCGCTGAACCTGCTGCAAGTACTGCTAGAGCTACTAGAGTCTTTTTCATAATAATCCACTGCCTTTTCTATAGAATGGGAATTCCTTGTCCGGTTCCCTTATGTTTTTTGATGATAACTCTTACTTCTTGTGAGTAGGATGTCATCGCCACTAAATTCGAGGTCTAGATTGCAAAAGATTATCCTGCGTGTCAAATGTTCTAAAATTACAACATAAAAAAACATAAAAACGTTTAAAAACAAAAACTTGCATTGTTGCATGCGTAAATTTCGACCAACTTCATGTCATTTTCCACCTTATTCAACCAAATGCGGCACAACACAAAAATAGAATAAACCACCAAAAATAAGTGTTATTTTTTATAATAACGACATATTTGAGCGGCAAATCATGACCAGCGGCGTGATATATTTTTTAGATTTAGAATTAATTGTAAGTAACTGAAGGTTCAGTTTTTTTTTGTGAACAAGATCCACCTTTGGCAATAAAGGATTCTATTTCGTGAACTAAGTAGTGTTTAGCAAACTGTGCTATGATGCCGCACTCGTTATTTAGGCCACCGTATGATTACCAGTAAAGCCCAGCAAGCCATTCGTGCTAGTTATCAAAACCTTCAATTTCAGCTCGATAACTTTGTACCTCGTCGAGCTCAGAATTATCTTGTTGCAGAGATAGCCAAAACATTATGCGGGGAGTATCACAAATCAACCCGTATTATCGTTGCCGAAGCAGGCACCGGAATTGGTAAGTCTATCTCTTACTTAATGGCAACGATTCCTGTTGCCGTGCTCAGCAAACGTAAAGTCGTCATTTCAACCGCGACGGTCGCTTTGCAAGAGCAGTTGATCAATAAAGATTTACCTCTATATAGAAGGTTGACTGATTTTGAGTTCTCTTTCTTGCTTGCCAAAGGTCGCCAGCGTTATTGCTGCGCTGAGAAGTTGGCGTCAGCCAGTGGCGTTGACGGCGGTCAGCTCGCTATGTTTGAAAGCAAACCGAAGAAGAAAGATATCGAACAGCTCGAAACCATGTACAAATCGCTTGCGCAGGGTAAGTGGGATGGTGACCGCGACGCTTGGCCAAAACCGATAAAAGATGAAATTTGGCAGAACATTGTGAGCGATAAACATAGCTGTAATAACAGCATGCCTGCGCACCGTGATTGTCCGTTCCAAAAAGCGCGCGCCGAGATAGATAAAGCAGACGTCATTATTGCGAATCACAGTTTGGTGATGGCCGATGCCGATTTAGGTGGGGGCGTGATTCTGCCTGAACCAGAAAACACCTTCTATATATTTGACGAAGCGCATCATCTTCCACATGTTGCGCGCGACCATTCGTCAGCCTCTGCTAGCCTCAAAGGTGCGGCCAGCTGGCTTGAACGACTCAACCAGTCGGTGAGTAAATTTGCCAATATGGCCGAGGAAAAGCGCGTCGCGAGATTTCGCAATGAATTACAAGATTCGGTGCAGCAACTGATTCCTTCGTTATCTCAACTCGCCACACGCTTTGATCCCACTCATTTCAACGACAATATCTATCGATTTGAAAATGGTGAACTGCCGAGTTGGCTTGACGAAGAGGCGAAAGATCTCAAAAAGTTAACCAGTAAAGGCGCTCAAGCGGTGGCGAAAGTTGCTGATCTTATTGCCGAGCGAGTAAAAGATGGCGAATTATCGAACCGACTTGCAGAACCGGCGCTCGCCGAGTTGGGATTCTACATTCAGCGTATGGATAACCTTGCGCAGGTTTGGCGATTAATGGCAGAGCCCATGCGTGAAAAAGGTGCCCCACTGGCACGTTGGTTGGAAGTTAGCTCTGAACGTGAGGGTGATTTCACCGTCAACGTTTCGCCATTAGAAGTCGGTTGGCAACTCGATCAACAACTGTGGAGCCGCTGTGTTGGCGCTGTACTTACCTCTGCAACTTTACGCGCCTTAAACTCATTTAGCTTTTTCTGTCGCCAAGCTGGCATCAGTGAAAAAGCGGATGACGGTGTGCGCTTCTTAGCCCTTGCATCACCGTTCGATTATGCCGCTCAAGCAGAGTTACACCTGCCCAAAACTAAATGTGAACCCCAAATGCCCCAGTTCACTGATTATCTTATTGAGGCGTTGCCTGATCTAATCGAAGATAAGAAAGCCAACTTAGTCTTATTCGCTTCCTATTGGCAGATGAATCAAGTCGCGCAAGCCTTGTCGAATCCTATGCAAAAAAAAGGTTGGACACTTCAAGTACAGGGACAACAATCTCGCTCAGAAATACTAAAAAAACATAAAACCTTGGTTCAATGTCAAAAGACTAGCGTACTTTTCGGTACTGGGAGTTTTTCAGAGGGGTTAGATCTGCCGGGAGAGCTGCTCGAAAACTTAATCATTACCAAGATCCCTTTCGCGGTTCCGACATCCCCTGTAGAACAAGCTCATGCAGAGTATATCGAAAGTCGCGGTGGTAACCCGTTTATGCAAATCAGCGTACCGGAAGCGAGCAAAAAGTTAATCCAGTCGGTAGGTCGTTTGCTGCGTAAGGAACGGGATTCTGGTAAAGTCATCATTCTCGACCGTCGCTTAGTGACCAAACGTTATGGCAGCGCTTTACTTGACTCTCTGCCACCTTTTAAACGCGTGATTGAATAACACTCCGAAGACATAAGTAGAAGAATTAAATATGGAATTATTTGAGCCAAGCGTACTTGTCGTGTTGGCACTAGTGGCGTTTGCTGCAGGCTTTATCGATGCGGTTGCTGGCGGAGGAGGCATGCTCACTGTCCCAGCACTGCTATCGTTAGGTTTGCCACCGCACATTGCCCTTGGCACCAATAAACTTGCGGCTACTTTTGCCTCATCAACGGCCGCTTTCACTTATTACCGAAAACGACTGTTTAAACCACGATGCTGGAAGCGCGCCTTTGTCTCCACCTTAACTGGAGCGACTTTAGGCACCCTAGCGGTCGATTTAATTGCAACGGAGTGGCTTGAAAAAATGTTGCCATTAGTTATCTTGGCGGCCGCTATTTATACTATTTGGCACAAAACGCCAAATACGACCGATAACGCCACCCCTCAACCGTGTCCGACACTAAATAAGAAGCAATATATCCAAGGTTTGTCGCTGGGATTTTATGATGGCGTGGCTGGGCCTGGCACTGGCGCATTCTGGACGGTCAGTTCTATGGCGCTTTATCGGCTCAATATTTTGCTCGCATCAGGCTTAGCCAAAGCAATGAATTTTACCAGCAATTTCACATCACTAGTGACCTTTGCGCTACTCGGCCATATCGACTGGGTACTTGGTTTAACCATGGGTGTGTGTTTAATGGCTGGCGCCTTTGTCGGTGCTCATTCAGCAATACGATTCGGCGCGACATTTATTCGGCCGGTTTTTGTCACTGTCGTGAGTATTCTTGCCGTCAAGCTGGCCTATGAAGCCTGGTTTGTTTCACTGTAAAGGGAGTCTCTGCAATGAGTAATATTCGTCAACTACAAACGACATTAGAACGACTCGCTATTGACGCTGCTGCCCTTGACCGTCAGCGTGGTGAACACCATCTTCCGCTGTTTGATGAACGATTGTTTCACTCGAAAGCAAAACTATTGGTTCCCTGTGTTAAAGAAACACAAGCAACCTTGAGCAGTATTGTGCGTGAAGAAGACGCGAAAAAACTGACACCAATGCGCGCTGAATATTTAACGGAACGATTACTTGCTCAAGTGTCTGCCATCCAGCGCGAGCTTGCGACAACAAACATACGTAAGCACGAGCCGAAACACAAAAGCTATTTTCTAAAGCCGATCAATGAACTGTATCAACAACTGTCGCAACATCAAGAATGGGAACGTCGACTATTAGAAATGGTCAGGGATAAAGAACTCGCGATGCAGTACGCGCCTCCTTTCCAGCAACAAGAAGCGCAGCAATCGTTACTTGCCACCGAGCAAAGACTCAAACGTTGCCAAGAATCTAAATTAAAGATTGAAAAGCAGATCACTTATCGAGAAAGGAATCAGCCATGACAACAAACAATACTGGCTTAGAAAATGCCCCGACTGAAATAAAGCTCGCGGTTGATCTTATCTACTTACTAGAAAGTAATGACGTTGACCCGCAGGTCGCGTTGGCCGCAATAAAAATTGTCAGCGCGGATCTGGAAGAGAAACTGATACAGCAAAACAATAAATCTTAATAAAAAGGCGCTTCGATGATTTCGAAACGCCTTTTTTGTTACGTAAACGATCAGACTTTAAATTGACTCACTAACTGCTGCTGTTTATTGGATAAAGCGCCAATTTGTGAGCTAACAGTTTCTGATTCTTCTGCTTGAGAAAGGATCTGCGCGCTAAGTTCACGGATGTTACTAACGCTCTGATTGACTTCCGCCGAAACCGATTGTTGCTCTTCAGCGGCTCTGACAATTTGTGAGTTCATATCGTTGATAGAGGCGATCGCTTCAAAAATATGATTGAGCTCTGCAGCGGCTCTTTTCACATGACTGGCTGAATCATTGGCTAAATCATTGCCCTCTTGAATCGCCTGCACCACATCTCGAGTCCCTTTTTGCACATTTTCAATAACGTGGCGAATCTCACCAACCGAGTCTTGTGTTCGACTGGCTAAATTACGCACTTCGTCAGCCACCACCGCGAATCCTCGCCCTTGCTCACCTGCCCTAGCAGCCTCTATCGCGGCATTGAGGGCAAGCAAATTGGTTTGCTCAGAGATCCCCTCAATCACTGACAAAATCTCAGTGATATTGGCGTTATTATTCGCTAGCTCTTCAACAACCGGCACTGCTGCGGTCATGCGCTCAACCAAGCGAGCCATTTCTGTTTGCGACTGCTCAACCACATTTTGTCCACTACCCGCGGCTTCATTTGCCAGCTCCGCAGCATTCACCGCGGTTTCGGCATTCTGAACCACTAGACTGGCGGTTTGCGTCATCTCTTCCGCCGCGGTGGCAACCAAATCCACTTCTTTGAATTGAGAGTCGCTACTTGCTCGCGTTTGCTGAGCCGCAATCGTCGACTGTTGTGAAGTGGTGCCAATCTGTAACGTGGTATCAACGACATCACTAATGATCGACTGCAGTTTGTCTAAGAACTTATTAAACCCTTGCGCTAGCTGACCAATTTCATCTTGTGATGACACGTCTAAACGCTGAGTAAGATCGCCCTCTCCCGATGCGATATCTTCTAATCGAGTCACCACCTGACGAATTGGCTTAACCAATCTTGATGCAGACACGGCAATTGTCGCCAAGCCAAATAAGACTAAGATTATTCCAGCCAATAGCTCAGTCGCGATGCTCGATTCAACCTGCTGGCTAATTGTTGCATCCAGCGCGAGAGCGTCAGCTAATACACTATCACGTGGCATATCAAATAATATCCCCCAAGTCTGATTCGCAATCACGATAGGGGCAAACACTTGCAACCATTGACCGTCTTTACTCCACTGAGTGCTGACCTCTTGGCCAAACAATAAATCGGTCAGTTGTTGATTAGATAACGTATCAGTAACAAATGGCTGGCCAACTTGAGTCTTGCTCGAATCACTCGCGATCAGCGTCCCATTTAAGCTCATTAAATTAACGCTACCATTACCCGAGAAAAGTTCTTTATCCGAGTTCGCGACCACATTGACGAGACTATCTAGGCGTAAATCAATACCAAAGAAGCCAATCGCAATATCATCGATCAACAGCGGAACTGAAATTGAAGTTGCAAGAAACCGTCCGTTATCTTGGTTGACGATACGAGGCGAGGTAATACAAGTGGTTGCGGAAGCGATGGGACAGAAGAAACGCTCACTGTTAGAGTTATCTGTAAGGGTTGCCTCAGAAAGAACGTTCGCAACCACATTCTCACCGTTTTGAGCAATCATCCAATATGGCGCAAAACGACCGATTTCATTTGAACCAACGTATTCAGCGTCTATATAGTTGCTGTCTTCTGAGTCAAGCAAGTCTGGCTTAAACACCAGATAGGCACCTTGAATTGCATCAAAATCGACTACCGCTCGCCTGACCATTTCATCAAGCGCAGTTCGCAATGTTTCGCTATCGCCAAAGTTCTCTTCGCTGAGGGTCTTTTGGAACATCGCACTCGACGCCAACATTTCGGCTCGATATAACGCTTCATTCAAGTATTCCGACACTTCAGTCGCATTCAGTAGTGCCCGCGTCTCCACAATCTGCTCAGATTTGTCACTGACTGACTCAGCGCTTTGCGCTTTGATTTGATCCTGATTCGTCACTGCGTTATACACAGAGAATCCAATTAACGATAGAGAAGTGACGAGCAGACAGAATCCTGCCAATAAGGTAATTTTCCATTGCACCGATAAGGTTCGCATACTACATCCTTTTAGCAAACGTGGTTGATGGCTTTTGCATCAAAGCTAAATAACATCGTGAATTACATCATAATTCGCCGATTTATCAATCGAAAGTTTAAATAATGTTAACAAAAGCGTTGTCTTGACGCCGAGTTTCACTCGCTTAATTAATTGATGTTAGTATGACATCAGCTAAAAAACGAACCGTCAGTAAAAAAGGAATCTAGATGAAAGTCATCTCTTTCAATATCAATGGCCTACGTGCTCGCCTTCACCAACTTCAAGCTATTATCGATAAGCACCAGCCTGATGTGATTGGTTTACAAGAAATCAAAGTTCATGACGAAGCCTTCCCTCTCGACGCAGTCGAAGCGATGGGTTACAAGGTTTACTTTCATGGTCAAAAAGCGCATTACGGCGTTGCTATGCTGTGTAAACAAGAGCCGATCTCTGTTCGAAAAGGCTTCCCGAGCGATAACGATGAACATCAGAAACGTATGATTATGGTGACGTTGCAAGATGAGCATGGTGAAAAAGTCACGGTTCTAAACGGGTATTTTCCACAAGGTGATAACATCAATCACGAGACAAAATACCCTTATAAGCGCCAATTCTACAAAGATTTGATGGCTTACCTGAACGAGTACCACAGCAACGATGAACAACTAATCGTGATGGGAGACATCAACATTAGCCCACTCGACAGCGATATTGGTATTGGCGAACCAAACCGTAAGCGTTGGCTCAAAACAGGCAAATGTTCATTCCAACCAGAAGAACGTCAATGGCTAAAAACGCTACTAGATTGGGGGTTTGTCGATACCTTCCGCCACATTCACCCCGAAGCAAGTGAGCGTTATTCGTGGTTTGATTATCGTTCACGTGGTTTTGATGACAATCGCGGCCTGCGTATCGATGTCGTGCTGGCAACACCACCACTGGCCGCTAAATGCATTGAGTCGGATATTGACTATGAGTTACGCGGGATTGAAAAGCCGTCAGATCACGCCCCAATATGGTCAACGTTTAAGTAAACGACAACGCTCGATTGCCATTATTATAAATAAAAAATCCGGTGTCAGTGCACCGGATTTTTTTAGGCTTCATCATCAATTAGATGGTAATAAAGTCGTGTTCAATTGCTGGATTAACATCAGCATCGTAATCGACGCCTTCAACACCAAAACCAAATAACTTCAGGAATTCTTCTTTGTACTCAACGTAGTCGGTGAGTTCTTTTAAGTTTTCCGTCGTGATTTGTGGCCATAGCTCACGACAATATTGCTGAATATCATCACGCAGTTCCCAATCATCAAGACGCAGGCGATTGTGATCATCCACCTCAGGTACACTGCCATCTTCTTTATATAGACGCTGACTGAACATACGGAAGATCTGCTCCATACACCCTTCGTGTACCCCTTCTTCGCGCATCTTTTTGAAGACCATCGCAATGTAAAGTGGCATAACAGGAATCGCAGAGCTTGCTTGAGTCACAACCGACTTCAGTACTGCAACATTTGCGCTGCCACCTTTAGCGGCTAACTTCTCGTTTAGCGCTGATGCGGCGCGGTCCAAGTCCATTTTGGCACGACCCAGTGCGCCGTCCCAGTAGATTGGCCACGTCAGCTCAGTACCGATGTAGCTGTATGCCACGGTTTTACAACCGTCTGCAAGAACACCCGCTGCAGAAAGTGTGTTGATCCACAGTTCCCAATCTTCGCCGCCCATGACGGTGATGGTGTCTTTGATCTCTTCTTCTGTTGCAGGCTCAACACTCGCTTCAATGATTACATCTTTATTGGTGTCAACCGCTGTCGAAGTGTAAGTTTCACCAATCGGTTTTAGTGCAGAACGCACTAGCTCACCTGTTTCTGGCATTTTACGTACTGGAGATGCCAGCGAGTAAACCACCATATCAATCTGGCCAAGATCTTGTTTAATCAGATCAATGGTCTTTTGCTTGGCTTCATTTGAAAACGCGTCACCATTTAAGCTTTTGGCATACAAGCCCTCTTCACGAGCCAGTTTTTCAAATGCCACTGAATTGTAAAAGCCTGCCGTGCCGGGCTTTTTCTCTGTGCCTTCTTTTTCAAAGAACACACCGATAGTTGAAGCACCACCGCCGAATGCAGCCGCGATACGAGAAGATAGACCGTAGCCACTTGATGCGCCAACCACTAGCACACGTTTTGGTGCATTCTTGATTGGACCTTGCGCTTTAGTGTAAGCGATTTGTTCTTTTACGTTAGCTTCACAACCCACTGGATGCGTTGTGGTACAGATAAATCCACGAATTCTAGGTTTGATGATCATATTCAACTTCCTTTAAAAAACCCCGCTAGGATAAAAGGTTCGCCAGTGGATCGCATCTAATTTCTGTCAAAACAGCGCTAAAATGCAAGTGGTTGGAGCACTTTCACTCGATAGCTTGAGTTTACGCAAAAAATAAAGGCACCTGAGTCGGTGCCTTGAACTGTTCAACACGTTTTGCAGCTTACGCGGCGCTGTTCAACTTAGCTTTGCGCTTTTTTTTATCATGGGTGAGAACTTCACTGAAATCATGGCTAAAGTGGTCAACTTGAATGGCTTTGTAGCGCAATTGGTCTGCCGCAACAATTTTGTCGACTTCTTCTTGAGTCAATACATCCGCCTCAAGTGCTTGTGCCAATCGGTCTGCAAGTAAACCTTTACGAGCGATTTTACCCTCTTTTGCTGCGCGTATTAGTTTTCGCTCTAGGCTCTTAACGCTATACATCGCAAGGAAAGCGTTTTCCATCAGGCCAACACTGTCATCATCACCTTTACCTACATAACAGAGATGAGTTAAGCGATCACGATGCGCTCCTGGCGTCATTAAGCTATCCGCCAGTTTGACTGTTAGATCATCACTCGGTTTGGTGTAACGATTGCCAAGAGGGAAGATCAACACCTTCAACAAGCGACCTACCGCTTTTTGTGGGTAGTTGTTAAACGCCTGCTCTAGTGATTGCGCAGCATTATATAAGCAGTATTGAACTGCGTAATGAACGTAATCTAAGTCTTGTTGCTGACGCCCTTCATCTTCGTATTTCTTAAGCGCGGCAGATGACATATATAAATAAGCCAACACATCACCTAAGCGTGCAGAGATCATCTCTTTACGTTTAAGATCGCCACCTAGCGTTGCCATTGCAATATCAGCACTGACCGCCAAAGAACGGCTTAGTCGGGTCATCTCTTTATAGTAATGTTGAGTAGGACCGCTCATCTCCGCTTTAATAAAACGCGAGCCAGTTAGCGCTGCGCCAAACGCGCCAAACGTATTGCCCATCGCATGTTTGATGTGCTTAAAGAGCAGTTCATCGAACTCTTTCGCACCTTGTTTTTCATCTGGATTGGCCGCCGCTTCCATCTCTTTTAAGACATAAGGGTGACAACGTGTTGCGCCTTGACCAAAAATCATCAAGTTACGGGTTAAGATGTTGGCACCTTCAACCGTAATGGCAACCGGAATGCCTAAATAAGGCGCCGCTAGATAATTCATTGGGCCATCTTGAATCGCACGACCTGAATGAATATCCATTGAATCATTGAGGATAGTTCGCGCCATTTCGGTCATGTGGTACTTAGCAATTGCTGTCACTATGCCTGGTTTTTCTTTCAAATCGAGCGAGGTCGTCGTCAGCGTTCGTGTTGCTTCGAGTAGATAGGTTAACCCACCAATGCGACCGAGCGCTTCGGCAACCCCTTCAAATTTACCAATCGACATTCCAAACTGCTTACGAACATAAGCGTAGGCACCCGTTGTACGTGCAGTGAGATGACCCATCGCCGAGCCGAGTGCAGGCAGTGAAATACCGCGCCCCGCTGACAGACACTCCACCAGCATACGCCAACCTTTACCGGCGTAATCTTGTCCGCCAATCAGCCACTCCATCGGGATAAAAACATCTTGGCCGCGAGTCGGGCCGTTCATAAACGCAAGACCTAATGGATCATGTCGTTCACCAATCTCAACGCCTTTGTGATCCGCAGGGATAAGTGCACAGGTAATGCCGATATCTTTCTTATCACCCATTAGCCCTTCTGGGTCATACATCTTAAATGCTAGGCCTAGCACGGTCGCAACCGGCGCAAGGGTAATGTAGCGTTTGTTCCAATTCAGACGCACACCCAACACTTCTTTTCCGTCATGTTTGCCGTAACAAACGATCCCTTCATCAGGAATACCACCGGCATCTGAGCCAGCTTCCGGCCCAGTCAGAGCGAAACACGGAATATCAGTGCCGTCTGCTAGACGTGGCAACCAATAATCTTTTTGCTGTTGGGTACCATAATGAGACAACAACTCTCCCGGACCTAACGAGTTCGGAACCATGACTGAAACGGCGGTACTTATACTGCGCGTGGCAATGCGTGAAACGATGGTTGAGTTGGCTAGTGCTGAAAACTCACGGCCACCATATTCTTTAGAAATAATAAGTGAGAAGAAACGCTCTTTGCGCAAGAAGTCCCATACTTCTTTCGGTAAGTCGCGATCTTGCTTAACAATTTTGTGGTCATCGAGCATATCGAGCAAAGTCTCAAGTTCGTTGTCGATGAACGACTGCTCTTCATCACTCAGTGACGGGGTTGGGTATTGGTGAAGTTTGGTAAAATCAGGTTTTCCTGAGAACAACTCTCCATCCCACCACACACTACCCGCTTCCATCGCCTCTTTTTCGGTGCTAGACAGTGGCGGTAGTACTTTTTTAAACAGTTTGAAAGCTGGGTCGCTGACCCATTTTGTTCTTAGAGAGCCCATGATCAGATCCTTTTGTTCTGTGGTGGTTCAATGTTGTTATTTTTGTAGGTCGAGGTTTATTATTTCGCAGCGACACCCGCTGCTAAAAATGGAATCAGTTGGTCAACAACAGATTTTGCATCCATCGCTTTGCCGTAATCGTTTTCTGCTATTTCAAGTAGCGCCTGGCTTGATGCCATGGTGAAGACACACGTCCCAAGCGTAAAGTGCAAGCGCCAAAACAGCTCCTCTTGCGTCAGTTCTGGGTTGGCTTTTAACACCGATTGAGTAAACAGGGCCAGTGTGTCGGCATAGCGGGTGGTAATGAACCAACGCAGATGGCCTTGTACATCGGTGTAGCCTCGGCCGATTAGCAACATAAAGCGGCTAGTACCGTTTGGTCTAACATCGTTTAGGTTGCGCAGCGGGCCACGCAACGACTCAAAGACATCCGCCATTTGATAGCTATCGTTGAGATTTAAGTTAATTAAAGCATCTTGAACAGGAGGCATAAACGCCTCTAAATAGCGGTTCAACACGGCTCTTACTAAGGTTTTTTTATCGCCAAAATGATAGTTGACCGAGGCTAAATTCACGCCCGCTTTGCTGGTAATTGTGCGCAAAGAGGTATCTTTGAAGCCGTGCTCTGCAAACAAGGCCTCTGCAACATCTAGGATTTTCTCTTTGGTTGAATTTCTCGCCGACATTTCAATCACTCGTATTAAACAACTGTTTGAAATATACATTCGAAACACAAAGACAACAAGTTGTTAGCATCACACTTTTGCGCATTGGTCCGACCAGACAGGCAGCAAACGGAATTAACTCGCTGAATTGGTGGAAAATAAATTTTTTTGAAATTAATTGGAACTGTTTGCCAATCACTCGGTCTCAATAGGTGTAGTTAGCAGAGCATTCAAGGGTTTTGGACAACCCGCAAAGTTTACAGGCCGTCAAACTTGTTTTCTTACTGAAGCTACTAATTTACACTGCTTTTTCTTATTAACTCCTATGTTTATTTGTATATGCCCAGAGCCAATTTGCTCTGGGCTTTTTTTATCTGCGTAATTCATCCCCTTGTCACCATTTCGCAAAAGAAAACTTGATCTAAAATGATGCGCGAACGATTTAGCACGTTAAGATAGGCGCCCAATTCCGATTAGATTGATTGTATGAAGCTGTCGAATACTCCAATGACTCAGCACACATTCGCTGGTATGACATTTTTTGTTAAACGCGATGATCAGCTGCATAGCCATTTTTGTGGTAACAAAGCACGCAAGTTTATGGCGTTTTTACAGCAAGATTACCCCGAGGTTGACACCTTAATTAGCTATGGCAGCGCCCAAGCCAATTCACTCTATTCTCTTGCGGCTTTGGCCGCGATAAAAGGCTGGCAACTGGAGTTTTATGTCGACCATATCCCTAAATGGCTCAGTGAAAAGCCATTGGGTAATTATCGTGGCGCATTAGAACTTGGCGCTAAGGTGATCGCGACCACATCGCACCAGTTGCATCCGCTCGACTATATTGAACAAATACGTCAACCTGACAATCACTGCTTATTTATTGATGAAGGCGGTCGGTCTACAGCGGCTGAAGAAGGCATGAAACAGTTAGCCAGCGAGATATTGTCTTGGACGCGCTTTGAATCAAACCAAACCTTTGTTGTCGCGCTACCCGCAGGTACGGGGACTACCGCTTTATACTTACATAAGTATCTGCAACCGCACGGAATTGAGGTACTCACCTGCCCCTGCGTTGGAGGCACAGACTACTTATTGAGCCAATTTAAACAGCTAGGCGAAAACGACTATCCACAGATTCTTGAGTTGGATTACAAACACCACTTTGGCAAACTTTATCAGCAGGACTTTCGCATCTGGCAACAACTTCTGCAACAGACTGACGTTGAGTTCGACTTACTGTACGATCCTATGATGTGGCAGTGTCTACAATCATGGTATAAAGACAATCAAGACAAAACCATCATATACGTTCATCAAGGTGGGCTGCTTGGCAACGAAAGTATGTTGCCTCGCTACGAGCGAAAGTTTGGTTCAAACTTTGGAGAGAGCTTATGAAGTCGATATTTTTCGCGTTGCTGAGTCTTATTGCTCAGCCATCAATGGCGAGTATTATTACCACACCAGCAAGGCCTGTGATCGGAATTAACGCCAGTGAGATGACCAAACGCATCTGCTATTATCAAGATCAGGCCTACTCTGAAGGGGCCGTCATCCAAGTAGGCGATTACTACATGGTGTGCGCCGCCGCAAAAGAGTTTGAAACCAATGGCGCACTGATGTGGCGTCAGCTTGATAAGAGCCAGCAAACACCAGAACCTAACAAAGTGCCGACCAAAAGTTATAAAACCCACTAATCCATTAATGATGTGAGAATGTTTTGATTACCGCTATTGCCACCCGACTAACCAAAGGTGACGACCTTAAACAGACGATTCAACAATTAGTCACTCAACATCACATTCACGCAGGTAGTATCGCCTCTTGTGTCGGTTGTTTTACCCAGCTCAACATTCGCTTAGCAGGTGCAACCGAAACACTCCAACTGTGCGAACCGCTAGAAATTGTCTCGATTATGGGTACGCTGACGGCAGAACATCAGCACATTCATCTGTCTGTTGCCAAACAAAATGGTGATGTCATTGGCGGGCATCTGCTTGAAGGGTCGCTTATTGATACCACCGCTGAGTTGATCTTACACCACTACCATGACTTGAGCTTCTCGCGCCAGTTTGATGCAAAAACTGGCTTTACCGAACTACAAGTTGATTGATTGCAACCTACGCTGTCAAGTATGTTTACATTTGATACTAACTGCTAGACAACATATGTATCTCGATACCTAACTAACTTTCTTTAGTCTCAACAGGCAGCTTAATATCAAATTGACAACCTTTACCGATCTCGCTTTGACAACTAACATTCCCGCCCAATTTATGAGTAACTAGATTGTAGATAATATGGGCACCTAAGCCCGAACTTCCATCACCACGTTTAGTGGTTATAAAAGGCTCAAATATCTTTCGAATAATATCTTGTTCGATCCCACAACCATCGTCTTTATATTCAATATGAATAATGTCATCTTCAAATGTCACATTTATATAAATGTTATTTGAGCCATCACTTCCATCAAAACCATGGACAAGTGAATTGACAATAAGATTATAGTAAACTTGAGCTAAAGCCCCAGGGTAACTATTTATCTTCAATTCAGGGTCACAAGACACTTCTACTTTAGCGTTATACTTTTTAAGCTCGTGCTTCAAAGACGTAACTACGTTATGTAGATTTTCACTAATACGAAACTGATAACGTTCTTCCGAGCTTTGATCAACAGCTACTTGCCTAAAACTTTTAACTAAGTCAATGGAACGAGCCATACTGCTTTCAATAATAGTATTCGATTCATTGATGATATCTATAATCCGTTCAAGATCGTCTTGAGACAACTGATTACTATCCAAGCTTTTTTGTAATTCAAATAACTGATCTTTTATAAATGAAGAGGCCGTAACACATATCCCTATGGGAGTATTAATTTCATGAGCAACACCTGCAACTAAAGATCCAAGTGAGGCCATCTTTTCAGATTCGATTAACGTTTCCTGTGTTTTCTTTAGCTCTTCGTAAGCAGCTTCTAGACGTTTACTATTTTCTTTCTCTATTTGTGAGGCTTTTTCTAAACCGATTATAGCCGTAATATCTGTACAGATTTCTACGTGTCCCACCGGGTCTCCTTTACGATTGTAAATATATCTGGTGTTCACACGAAACTCTCTATCAAATTGAGAAAAATAGGTTTCATCTATTCCTTTCCTTAACCGCCAAACACCACATTTATCGCTCTTACAAATAGGGGCACCCCAATTATTGCAAGGCTTACCAATAAAGCTTTCTCTGGGTTTGTGAAACAGGTCTTGTACAGGTTTATTGATATAGGTCCAATTCATATCTATATCAGTAACTGACAAGGGAGTTTGAAGTGAGTCTAAAATCTGCTCATACCTAAAATATTTATTTTCAACATCTTCATGAACATTCTTAATTATAAAGAAAGCAATCGCAGCTAAAGAAAAACACAAGAAGATTACTACAATCAAATTTAATTCAGTATTAACTGAGTAACCAACTAACAACGTAAGTAAAAACACAATAATGGTTAAAGAAGTCATCTTCTTTACTAAAGATAATTCAATCATATTCATCTCTTATATTAAGTCCCAATTGGATTTTTGCCATCAAGTTGAATTCTCACCTAATCAATATTCTTTACGTAAATATCGGGTGATATATTCAGATGTGATTCATCAAGTAAGCCCTCTATTTTACGAATACCCTCTAGTTGTACATTGAGCTTAGTCGCAAGACTCGATAGCTCTCTCGCTGAAAGAGAAGTCTCCTCAGCAGAAGCCGCCGTTGAATGAACCACCTCATCAATTTCTGACATTCCTTGGTTAATCTGACTTAGGCCTTCTGCCTGACTTTGAGATGCATTGTCTATTTCTTCTACTGTATTGGATATTTCAGTGACCTGAACCACTATCTGATTCAGAGCAGAAACGCACTTTTGAGATACCTCATTGCCTTTCACAACATTTCCGATAGAGCTTTGAATGTGTTGCACAGATTCACTCGCTGCCTTACTACTTCTCTCAGCCAGTTGTCTTACTTCGTCTGCTACCACTGCAAACCCGCGGCCTAACTCTCCGGCTCTGGCAGCTTCAATGGATGCATTGAGAGCAAGTAGATTGGTTTGTGAAGCAATGTCCTCGATGACTTTGATTATTTCTCGTATTGCACCACTTGACTGATTTATTTCAATCATCGCTTTCTCAAGTTCCCGCATTTCATTCACGGCATGACTTGCTGCAGATTGAGCTTCGACAGAGACCAAATTCGCTTTGGCTGCTCTCTCTGCATTATCACTTGCTTGCACAAGAATTTCGTTTACTGCACTGCTAATTTCAGTGACCGAGGCGGCTTGCTGGGTAGAACCCACTGTGAGTGCATGACTTGCATCATTCAAGTTGTGTGCACCACTGGTAATATTTTCACTGATTGCCTCAACATGGTGATAAACGCCATTGAGCGCAACCTTTTCAGAGATTTCTTGCACGATTTCTACATGGCCTACCTTTTTGCCGTTTAGCCCCATGATGTAACTCGTGTCAACTTTGAAGTCCTTACCCCATTGATTAAAAAATGTGGTAGGGTTGCCTTTTCTCAGACAATTCACACCACAATTTTCTGTATTGCAAATATTGGATCCCCAGTTCGAGCAATGCTTACCAAGAATCTCTTCTCGTGTAACGCCCAAAGGATTCGTAGCTGCTTTATTGGCAAAAGTCCACTTCATATCCATGTCTGTGACAGAAAGTGGGTGAGGAATGGCATCAATAATTTGCTCGTAGAAATTAAAGCGCTCTTTGACCGTTCGTTGAATAAGGAACAAACAAAACGCCCCCCCTAAAACTGCCACTATTAAAACTACTGTGAATATTCCTTTAAAACCAAAAGATAATGCGGATAAAATCGACAAAGTACTTAATCCAAATGCAAGTCTGAAATAAGTATTCATGTTCACCTCCTACTGTGATCGTAGTGATTTTTTGCGTATAACCATTAACAACCAAATCATTCAACAAATATTCATGTTTAACACTTTGATCACGGCGTAAACTTAGCCAGTCTGTGCGCTGCAAATTGCCTAACTAAATACTCCATTACCTAACAAGCCATAATAATTGATACTTTCACTGGTTTTTAGACGAAATAATTAAATCAGCTTAATTTTATCGCACTTGCTTCAGAACACTATTTTCGAGAATAAAAAACACTCACTCGTTTGCCTTCAAAACAATGCAAAATGCCATCAAATTAATCTCTTTTCACTAATCGTAGAAGTATAGATTAACTCTAGATTAGTTGGACTGAAATTGCGATAAAAGAGGACGGCCAGAAAATACTTTCACACTATCATTCAGGAGGGAAACTGGTTTTATTTAGTCATTAACCATAACTAAATAAGTAAGTTACGTCATAACTAGCAGTTACGTAATAATCAGCAATACCGCATGATATAACATACTGGAAAACTCTACTCGATACATATTATTCGCTTTGAAATATCCAATACAGAAGCCCAAAATCCCTCAGATAAAGAGCAATACCTCACCCTACCGTTAACTGTATTTGACACAAAGCAACTTCTCGTTATGCAATGGAATGTACACAACAAAACTATGAGCTCTGTCATTCGTTAAAACATCAAAATTGCTAAAGTTAGCTTCGCCTTAAAATTAAAAAAAACAAATAATTATAATGAGTTAGATATGAAATTAAGTAACCTCTCTATCAAGTCAAAGCTAGCGTCAATTGTACTGTTATCCGTTGTTCTAATCGTAATGGCGTGTGCTTATAATTTAATCCAACAACGTAACTCTTCGCTGCAAGAACGTGAAGACAAACTCAGTGCTCAAGTTGAGGCGGTTATTAGTTTGGCTCAGCACTATTATGATCAACGTCAAGCACTTGGAGAAGAAACCGCCGAGCAACAAGCTCTCGCAGCTATCCAAGCGCTAAGATATGACAGTAGCAACTACTTTTGGATTCTGAACCAACAGATGAAAGTGGTATTGCACCCTCTAAAGCCTGAGCTCAATGGCAAAAATGCACAAGACTTCAAAGACGGCGCGGGTAAATACCATTGGCGCGAGATGGTTGCCATCTCTGACACACCCACGCAAAAAGGTTTTCTCGACTACCAATGGAAAAGCCCACAAGGCGATTTGAAAAACAAGCTGTCTTATGTCCAACTTTTCCCAGAGTGGAACTGGATTATTGGCACTGGTATTTTGGTTGCGGATATCCAAGAAGCATTTTACGCATTGGCCATTAAAGAGGCGATCGTTGCGCTGTTTTTGTCGGGGCTGCTGTTTGCTATGGGTTACGCCATCTCGAACAATATATTGACTCCACTTTACAAGCTTATCGATAACACTCATAAAATTGCGGATGGCGACTTGCGAGTTCGTATGGCTATGACCCGCAAAGACGAGTTAGGTGACATGAGTAATCAAATCGATAAGATGCTAGACAAACTGCAATCAACACTGCGCACTGCTAATGAATCGGCAGTGCAATCAAGCACAATGGCGACCCAGATTGCGCAAGCAAGCGAAGAAGCCTCAACCAGTGTTAACTCACAACATGCCCAACTTGAAATGCTGTCCACTGCCATGACAGAAATGAGTGCCACAATTGCTGACGTGGCCACCAATGCCGAAAATACGGCCACCAGCACTAACAAAGTGGTTGACCATGCTCACCGCAACGACGAAACCATGAAATTGACTTCTCAATCCATTTCGCATGTTTCTGACAATATTTCGATGGCTAACGAACTTGTACGCGATCTTCAATCAGGCGTAAACGAAATAAGTAACGTGGTTGGCGTTATCCGCGAGGTATCGGAACAAACCAACCTACTGGCACTCAATGCCGCGATAGAAGCAGCACGAGCAGGCGAACAAGGGCGTGGATTTGCAGTAGTGGCTGACGAGGTGCGTAATCTTGCCAGTCGCACTCAGAATTCGACCAATGAAGTTCAGCAGACGATTGAAAAGCTTACTAAGCAAGCAGGAAAAACCTTTACCGCAATGCAAACCAGCAACGAAAGTGTGGAGCAAAGTGTTCAGGCCTCAGACGATACCCGCAAACAGCTAGATGTGATTGTTGATGAGATGCACAATGCCAACGATAGGGTGGCTCAAATCGCTGCGGCGTCTGAACAACAAAGCGCCGTGGCTAGCGAAATGAATCAAAATGTGACTGGAATACACCTTGCTGCCAATGCAGTATTACAAGCTTCTCAGTCACTTGCAGAAGATAGCCAACAGATGGCCAATACTGCGGAACACCTCACCGATCAGCTTAAGTATTTTAAAGTTTAATCATGGTATAAGCGGAATATACGATAAAGACGTCCTAGGGCGTCTTTTTGCTTTTGTGCTCTCGGTCTGACACAACGTGGCCATCTTTAAGAGTAATGATGCGCTTGGTACGCTGCGCGAGCGCAACGTCATGAGTGACAATGATCAGCGTTCTGCCATCAACATGAAGTTGGTTAAATAATGCTTCGATTTCTTCGCCAGATTGAGAATCGAGTGCACCCGTTGGTTCATCAGCCAAGATCACTTGTGGGTCATTTACCAAGGCTCTCGCGATAGCGACCCTCTGTTTTTGACCACCAGACAACTGATTCGGTTTGTGATTAAGGCGATCACCCAAACCAAGTTGTTCAAGTAGCGTAGCTGCACGCTCACGGCAATCTTTCCTTTTAAGGCTAGAATAAACCAAAGGTAAAGCCACGTTATCGAGCGCAGTGGCGAACTCAAGTAGATTAAAACTCTGGAACACGAAGCCAATCTTCTGGTTACGAATCGCGGCCAGCTGATTTGCAGTTAAAGTGGCAACGTTTTGACCATCGAGCAGGTACTCTCCATCCGTGGGTGTATCTAGACAGCCTAGCATGTTCATCAACGTCGATTTTCCTGACCCCGACGGACCAAGAATCGAAAGGAATTCTCCTTGCTTAATCGTGAGGTCAACACTATCTAAAGCACGAACTTGTGTCTCACCGCTTGAGTAGTATTTACAAATCTTACTCAGTTCAACCAGCGGTCTGTCCGACATTGTCTGTCGCGAATGATGGCTATTATTCACTTTGCAGCGCCTCCAGCGGACTTATTTTTGCGGCTCGGTGTGCTGGTAACCAAGCAGATATAACGCCGATGACCACCAAGCTGACAATCACAATCGCGACAACGGCCCAAGATAACTGGGGCACAGGTCTCCCCAACTGCTCATAAAAGGCATTGTCTTCAAAGCGAATAGAGCTGATGACATGAGCCAGCGAATAAGTCACGCTCAAACCAAGCACGCCACCCATCATCATGGTGATCAGCGATTGAATCAAATAGTGTAAACGAATGGCCAAAGGTGTGGCACCGACCGCCATGCGCACACCAATATCTTTAGCTGTTCGAGTGACCGTAGCGTACATGACGTTGGCAATCCCAACACCAGCCACGGCTAACGTTACGAAACCGATAATTCCAAGGAAACTTTGTAGACCAATCAAAAACTGCTGCATACTTTTTTGCTTAATAAACCTATCGTCGACCTGAACAACCTGTTCGTCATTGACACTGGCACCATGTTTGCGAGCGATCACTTGTCGAATTGTCTTGGCTAATTTTACTCGTTCTGCCTTCGCTTGCGGCTCTACGTTGATTCCGCTGATATCACCGTTGGTATGGAATCGTTGCCAAGTTGCTAACGGCACAAAACTTGAGTAGTTAATTTGGTCGCCTTGCTCAATTCTAGCGCTGTTCTTTTCTAACACACCAATCACGGTGAACTCTTCTTGACCAATTCTGACCTTTTTTCCGACCGGATTAACTTGTAAGGTCACTGGCGAAAACCAATTAAGATCATCGGCAGAATTGAACAAGTCCGTCGCCAGCGAGTAGCCTAAAACTATAACTTTACGCCTCTGTTGTTGATCAAGTGGGTTTAACCATCGTCCTCCAATAAGCGGCGCTAGATTGGTCATCTTGGAGAACTCGCTTGTCACGGCTAACGGATCTTGCCATGAAGTCCGATTGCCTAAAGTAATGGGTCCATTCCATCTCGCTGTTGGCGCAACTCGTTTCACTTCCGGCAAGGCTTGAACCACTTCTGCATCTTCGGCTTTAAGGGTGAAAGACTTACCCCTATAAAACACGCCGTACTCAACTGTCGCCATGCCTCCAGTCAAATAGATTAAATTGCCATTACCATTTTGTGCAATTTTCAAGACGCCAATACGAATCCCCTCACCCACCGCTAGCATAGAGGCAATACAAAACGTTGCCCACGCGACCGCGAAGATAGTCAGCCCCAGACGAAGTTTTTCTGCCATCATTTCTTGAAAGATCTGCCTCATCGGTAACTGCATGACTAAGCCCTCGAGCTCAAGGCAGCCACAGGGGTAAGACGCGATGCTCTTCTTGCAGGAAAATAAGAAGCCATCAATGCCAAAATGAAGGTGACTAATAACGACCAGACTATCGAAACTAAGGTAATAACTGGCGAACCTATCCACCTTGGTAACGTTAAGGTCGAGAGTACAAATACCCCAGCATAGGCGACTATTAAGCCCAGTACGGAGCCGACTACTACCAAGAGCATTCCTTCTAGCACAAACTGACTGAGTATCGATTTTTGCGTTGCGCCGATGGCCAAGCGGACACCAATTTCTCGTGTGCGCTCAGTCACCGAAAGAAACATGATATTTGCAACTCCCAGCGCACCAACGGCCATGGTCATAGCACCGCTAGCTCCTAGGAAGATCTGAATACCTCGAAATATCCCAGTAATGCGCGTGGCACCTTCACTAAAGTCAGGTAGCTTGATGGCGTCTTTGTCGCTCGGATCAAAATACAGTCGCTGAGCTAAAAAATTGATAATGTTGTGCCTAAATAACGATGGGGCGATTCCGTCAATAGGCTTGAGCAATAGCATCTGCAACTTAGCATCCCACACATCAAGATAAGTACTTTGTGGAATAAACACTTTACGACTTTCACCAAAGGAAATACTCATATCCTCGCCTTTGATGATGCCAATCACGACAAAAGGAATACTATTGACCTTGATACTCTCACCAATGCGCACGCCCCCCATTTTTGCAATTTGATCACCGAGTACCGCCACACGAGTATGATTGGCAATATCGCCAAAAGAAATATTGCGAGAACCAGTTTGCAATACACGTTGAGTTAAAGCAAAGTACCTAGGATCGATGCCGCTCACAGCATTTGTTAAGCTCTGCCCTTTAATGTTGGTGACATTTGCGTCCCACTTGGCGTAAACACCCGACGCATCACTGACAAAACCCGACTGTTTGATCATATCGATGTTGTCTAGAGAAATAGAGATCTGGCGTTTTGAGGGTAACCCATGCCATGATTTGCTGGTGCTTGATGGAAAAGCCACTTGCACATTGTTGACAAGAAAAGACAGCGACTGTGCCTGATGGCGATAAAAACCCTCTCCCAACGCGAGCAACACCACCACCGATATGATGCCCCAGGCAATGGCGATGACAGCTAACGCGCTTTTCATCCGTTGCGCGTTCAGCGTTTGCCAAATTTGCTGTAACAGACTCGCCATCAATTAAAAGCCTGCGAGATGCGTGTCATAGCGTTGTCATCTAGCTTGCCAGCCGTCTGCAATAAGCCTATTCGCTGGCGCCAGTAATTATAAAAATGAGTTTGCAGACTGTGCTTCGCCTCAAACAGACGATTGTGCGCACTGATAACATCTGACACTTCAAGCCTGCCCGCATCGTAGAGCTTTTCTTTGCTGCGTAGGATCTTATCTCGCAACTCAACCAACTCGCTTGCCATCAATACCTGGTTCCAGTTGATAGCGACTTGAGTAAACCGTTGGATAATGCGCTTGTGAATATCGATCTCAACTAGGCGTATATCTTGCTTAGCACTGAGAACATTGAGCGCCGCTTCGTCAACGTTAGCACGTGTCGCGCCATTAAGATCAATCGGGACATTCAGAGTAATACCCGCACTTAATTCTCCATTGGAGTGCCAGTCACTGTTCCTGTAGTCGACATTACCTTTGATTGTCGGGTAGTAACCACCCTGAGCCGATTGTTGAGCAAACTCGCTCGCTTTGACCTTCTGCGCAGCCACCAATAACGCAGGGCTGTTGTCTTTGGCTAGTTTAAGCCATTGATCCCGAGACTCTACCAACATAGGCGGTTTCACCAGTGAGTCAGTACGTATTTGATCTACTTTATCGGGCATCTGATCAATCAAAGCCGCAAGTTCTGCCTTGTTTTGTTCTAAGTCAGCTTGAGCACGTAAAATATTCACCTTGTCAGAGACTTGAGTTGCACGCAGTTCCTCAACGTCAATCGATTTTACTTTGCCCGCTCGATAACGCTTCTCTATAATTTCTAACCGCTTGTTGCTCTCTTCGAACTTACTCTTCGCTAACTGGAGGTCATCCTGTTTACTTGCCACATTTAAATAGGCCGACAATAGTTTTTCGGCAAGTTGGTTATGTGCCTGAGATAATTCCAGTTGAGATTTTAGGTAATTCGCCTGCGCCTGATCTAAATCTGACCACAAACGGCTATCCCAAATAGTTTGCGCAAGTGATGCGCCATAACGATTAGTGTTATCTGTACTTTCATTCCAATTTGCAGAGGCTGTTGCGCTTAACGATGGCACCAAAAAACTGCGACTAGATGCAACACCCGTCTCGCCTAACTGCACACCAATTTTGGCTTTCTCATAGCTAGGGTCACTCATTTTCGCCTGCTGCCACGCTTGCTCTATCGAGATAGCGTAACTTGGCCAACTCAGTACCGCTACCACTAGCGCACAAGCTACTTTAGGCAAATGCAGCTTAGCCATGGTTCGCGCTCATCATGCTGGTATCGATAACCTCTTGATTGAGCTCTACGCCCTCAAGCACTTCGACATTGATTCCGTCAGACAAGCCCAACTTCACCTGACGTTTATGGAAACCTTGATCTGAACTATCCGGGATCAGCACATTAGGCGTATCACCTTCAAATTGCAGCGCTCGCTCAGGTAGCACAAGTACGTTTTCTGATTTTTGTAGGGTGATCGTTGCCGTTGAAGAGAAGCCTGAACGCAACATTATCTCCGAAGGAATCGCCAACTCGCCGACCTCAACACCAAAACCATTGTCAAAACTCTCTGCTATGGCGTCTGGAGAGTTTAAGTTTTGTGACTGAATAGCGACTTTAGTTAGCTCCCCCTTAATGACCACATCCGAGTAAGGAGCAACGGTTAGCAATACTGGCATTCCTGGAAATAACTGGCTGGCATCTTGCTCGCTGACACTGCCTTTAAAAATGAGGTTATTCATATCGGCCAAAGACATCATCTCTGTTGCCGCCTGACTTGATTGAGTTGAAGTGATCGGTTCACCCACTTCCACTTTACGATTTAGCACCGTGCCGTCAATGGGAGCATAAATAGTCGAGGTTAAGCGCACCTGCCCAATCAACGCTTCGCCACTGCGAATTAGCTCTAGGTTCTGACGCTTTTGCAGTACACTGGCCCGAGCAGATTTAACCATCGAGCGAGCACTAACATACTCATCATAGTTATTAGGAATAATGTCTTGCCTAACCAGACTTTCTAGGTTGGCGAGTTTCTGTTTAGCCGATTCAAGCTCGGCTTCGCTGCGCATTAACTCAGTTGATGCGTTAGTCAATGCTTGAGGCGTAGGGTTTGGTCGCACTTTAATCAGTGCTTGCCCTTGTTTTACCTTCTCTCCTACTTGAACATAGATTTCTCCTACAATTCCATCGAGCTGGGATTTGATTAGCACCGAATGCGCCGGGACAATTTGACCGACGGCCACAGCTTGCTTCTCTAGTGTCCCTTTCCCTACCATTAAGGTCACAAAGGTTTTAGGTTGCATCGATGACTGCAGATAGGAATAAATCCCACTGCCGAGCAATACAACACTCACTGCGCAAGCAAGCCAAGTTTTCGCCATTATAGAATCCAATTATTGTCGTGTAGTTATTATTGTTGAGTAGTTCATATTGTTGTGTAGTTCTGTCGCGACTCCAAGTTCACAAAGTTCTGGGACAATGCACAACTTTAGGTAGATAACGTTGTAGCATTTTATCAGTACAGCCTTCCACCTCGTTAACCCAATATCGACCTAAACACTCTGTTCAACTCACTCTCATTCTCGCGCGTTGCCTCACAGCGATTGCATTGACTCATCACTCAGTTACCTGCAAAAGTGCTGAATGTTCGCAACTCTGATTGATTTTGATTTACTTACCGCTTGCTGGTCAGCACAGTTCAAGCAACAAGAGTTAATCAGAGTAAGTTATGCAGATTATCCACCACGGCGGTAAAGAGACAGTAACGGGTTCGTGCCATGAGTTCCGATCAAATGGCCAAGCGGTGTTGATTGATTGTGGGCTATTTCAAGGCGCTGATACCCGCCCATTGGATATTGAGTTTGACACCAAACCGCTCTGTGCCCTGCTGTTTACCCACACCCATATTGATCACATTGGCCGCCTGCCATGGCTGCTCGCGAACGGTTTTAATAAGCCGATTTACTGCACTGCAGCGACCGCAGAGCTTATCCCTTTGATGCTCGAAGACAGTTTAAAGCTGCAGCTCGGGTTAAAATACAAACAAGCACAGCGAGTTCTGAACCGCATCCGTAAGTTGTTGGTTGCCAAAGAATATAATCAATGGTTTCCGATTGATGCGCAGCAACCAAATGGCCTTTACGCTCGCTTTCAACCTGCGGGTCACATTCTGGGTTCGGCGTACATTGAACTGCAATTGCCCAATCAAGAGGTAGTGGTTTTCTCTGGCGACTTGGGGCCAAGTAATACACCATTATTACCTGACCCAGTTTCTCCTGAGCGAGCTGATTATCTATTGATTGAAACCACTTATGGTGACAGCAAACACGAAGAGATCGCGTCTCGCGCTGCGCGGTTGAAAGCCATTATCGACCGTTCATTACAAGATGGTGGATCGATCCTCATCCCTGCGTTTAGCGTTGGCCGAACGCAAGAGCTACTGTTTGATATTGAACAACTGATTCATGCCCACGATATCGACATTCGTCTACCGATTATTCTCGACTCCCCGATGGCGCAGAAGGTCACTCGATCTTATCGACGTTTTAAAAGCTTGTGGGGGCAAGAGGCCAAGCAACGCTTGCAAGCACGCCGTCATCCGTTAGCCTTTGAGCAATGCATCACGGTAGAAGACCACCGTACCCACCAGCGACTAGTGAACCGTTTAAAATCGACTGACGAGCCTGCGCTTGTGGTGGCGGCCTCAGGAATGTGCCAAGGCGGGCGCATAATAGACTACCTGAAAGCACTGCTGCCTGACCAACGAACCGATGTGATATTAGCCGGCTATCAAGCCGAGGGAACGCTAGGCCGTGCGATTCAATCGGGTGATAAGCAGGTACACATTGATGATGAATACGTCGAAGTTAACGCACATATTCACACCATGTCTGGCTATTCAGCCCATGCCGACAAGACCGATTTACTGCGCTTTGTCGAGGGAATAGAGCCTAAACCTAAACAAGTGCATTTGATTCATGGTGAGCCACAAACCCAGTCGTATTTTGCTCAAGAGCTGAAACAGCGTGGTTACTTGGTAAAATAACAACGGTCATCAGATAACGAGAAGCACCAAGCAAGCCCATTAAATGACAGCTGTATGGAACTTTAGAGACCAAAACAGCAAATAAGCTGTTTGTTATAAATTTAAATGTCTTAACGCTGTATTTTTTACTAGAATCATAACGTTAATCGATAATATTGATTTCCATATTAATTTTGCAATTGTGACTGGGTTATATCAATACCAGCACGATTGCTTCATAGGGAGATGCAAACGTTGGCAAACTTTATCCACTCAGTGTTTCAGCGCTTTCACTGTGCAATGATAAGCAAAAATAGTATTCAATTTGTTGCTCTGTTGTTGGTAAGCTTATTACCTTTCTCAAATGCATCCGCACAAACCATTTTTGAACAGTACGGAATACCTCACCACTTGCCTAAATATGGCATCAGCTCTCTGACACAGGGAGACCATATTGTTGAGCATGTAGAGAAGATCACCACCATTGATGGCGATGCCTCTAAGTCCTCTTTCTATTTGGTTCAAACAACCGATGACAAAGGCATCATAGACCTGCGAGTGAAATATTTTCCGGATCAACTTTCCCAAGATGAAGACGGTCTTTCGCTTGTTGATGATGGCGATGTAATTGATTCAATTGAATATTTATCAAGAACTGAGTACAAACTACGTCTGTATGCCGATAGTTATGACCAATCTTCGGTGGTGGTTAAAGAGATAGATGATAAAACCGCGATTGTGAGTTTCAATTATTCAAAATACGCACTACCGCAAGATGTCGCTTACTTTCGATTTATGAAAGTCGATGTCCATGTGATTGACCGTCAACCACAAAAAATGGTCATCGTGAACTCGGCACCATTCGAGTATGGCCGTTATATCATTGAGAACTACCATCAAGAGATCATATTCGACAAACTGAGTGATGGTTCACTGTACGTAAAAACAAAAGCGGTCACAGCAAAAGGTACCTTTAAAGGCAAGCCAGCAAAATTGGAAGTAACCACCACTCCCGTTGTTTTCTATGATGATGTGACTGGCATCGAAGTGAAAAACGAAGAACTGTTTAAAGTCGTCTCTGATCCGCGTATACGAGAGAAGAAAATCGAGCTCAACAGAACCTTCCCTATAATGGCGGATTTGGTTCGAAAACAAGGGATTGATTTACCCCTTCCCTACGGATTTTCCGTTGCATACCGCAACCAAGCGATGGACTTAGGCTTTGAAACCTTCAATCTAGGTTTAGGTGAAATTGGTTACACAAATTTAGACAAAGACTTTGACCCGAGTAAAAGCTTTGCGACAGTCAGCGCTGAAAGCATTTCACTGCGTGGTGATGTGTTTATTTTACCATTTTGGAACGTTTATGCGTTGCTAGGAAAGATCAAAGTGCGTGCCGATATTGATGCTCAATACACAGCGACTACGATGAATGAGATACGTAATCGCCTTAATGGAGACATCTTAAAGCTTGGTGATGCGCTGTGTGAATCATTAGCAAATAATGGATTACCCTTGTGTGATGAATCTCGGTTAGGTATTCCTATTAATCTAAATTACGATCTGGTCGGTGTTGGTACAACCTTAGCAATTGGCTATCGGGAGTTTTTTGCCACATTAAATGCCACCGTATCCCAGACACGTTTAGAGGGACAAAGCGATTGGGGAGACTCATTGTTAGTCGTTCAACCGATGCTTGGTTACCAGTTAGTAGACTATCGAGCACAAATCTTGGTTGGCGCAGAATATCAAGGTCTTGACTCTCGTCTTAGCGGCAACTTAGGCTACGTAGACTCATTAGGCGGTGACTTTGAATACGATGTCGGTGTTGAGATCAATGAGTGGGCTTACTTGGTTGGCTTTAACAAGCAGTTAGGCAGGCACTACAACGTGACGGCATTGTACAACAAAGGTGAAACGCGTGAATCGGTCACCATCAGCCTTGGTTATCGCTTCTAATTGTCCTTGATTTGACGTCAATAACGGTTTGTTTCAAACCATGATTTTATTCAAATTTAAGTCTATTCGCAGAGCTTGGTGCAATCAAATACTGATTGCACCAAGCAAACGACATTTATCAATTCAAAACAGTGTAACCTCTATGCACCATGCAGTTGCGGGTTACCTCAAATTTTTGCTCTTCACTTAACTCAGAAGCATGACGTTTTTCGGCTCGGTGGTGTAACGCGCCCCCAACCAGACCGATGCCAGCACCAACCTTAGCGCCATCGCTACCACTACCACCTGCAATGGCAGAGCCTGCTGCACCAAGTAGTGCAC
Source organism: Vibrio sp. NH-UV-68 (assembly GCF_042940635.1). NCBI lineage: Bacteria > Pseudomonadati > Pseudomonadota > Gammaproteobacteria > Vibrionales > Vibrionaceae > Vibrio > Vibrio sp. NH-UV-68. The sequence goes on along the minus strand of NZ_CP134975.1, from coordinate 1,081,236 downwards.
CTCTGGCGGTTGAACCAACAACACTCCTACCTGCAGAATCCACCTCTTCAGGTGACACTTGCTGCGCATATTGCTGACACTCATACATATCAGCATGATATTGGGTGGTATCAACACCTTTAGTGTCCACAATCACATTTGGCGTAGCATAGGCGGTACTTGTAACCACCAGCATAAAAGCCGCAACCTTTAGCGCTCTCATGATTTATCTCCAACAACTTTCAGTCACCGAAGTTTAACGCTGCAATACGATTAATCGCTATCGGATAAGAAGGATCATATCCTCGCTTTAAGTTGCAATGAACAGACGTGAGAGAAGCAGCATAATTGCACCTTTTAAGGTATGATGCACGATATTAACAACTATAGTCAAAGCTCTAAAACCCAAGATTAATTTGAAAAAGAATGGCTACAATCGCTTAAAGCTACGACTCAGAAAGTGCTGTGTGACATATTCGAAAGATTATAACCATTCGTTGATAAGTAAGCGGCTTTTGACGCCTCTAATTTGCAAATTCATTGCCTCAAACACTTCTTCGAAATCACGGCATTGCGGCGAAACATTAGGCAAAGATAAACACGCTTCTTGGAAAAAACGATCCTCACTCTCCGTTCCCAACCAAGCCATTGACCACCACTCTACAATTCGAGTTTTCGAATCCTGCAAACGCTGTTGGCTAGGGACACGATTTCTCTTGCTGTTGTTTTCTGCCGCTGTAGAAGGTAACAAATTCCATCTATCGTTATTGGGCCAATAAACAAAAGGCAAGCAGTGATCGATTTGATACGTCGACTGCAACTGTTGACCACTCCAAACACTCTCGACTCTACCTTGTCGCTGGGTAATTTGGTCTACACGTTTGCGAACAGCACGAGTATCATGATCTTTCTCTACCCAAACTAAATAATCATAGTAAGTCTGCAAAGAAATATTACGTGCTTGATTGCGACTATACTTTTGCATCTCCATCACCCACTGGTTAACCACCAGAGGTTCAATCCACGAATGGAATAATCGCAAGCACTCCCATAAACTCTCATCAAGAATAAAATAACCATAGCTTTCAAAGAAGTCTCGGTCTAACACGATGTTTTTCTTCTTACGTTTTGTCTTACGAGTAACGGAAAATACACAATTCTGTTTATCGCCGATATAGGTAAATTTCACTGGGTTTTGGATGATGGTATCGAGTGTATCTTTCAACGTTTCTTGAAGCGCTTTAGCCTCATCACCGACGAAAATAGAGCCTACTGCTAAATCGTCAACGCCAATATGTTTTATCTTGTGCCAACCATCTGGCTTTATGAAACCTAACCCCTTATTTGGATTGCTGTTTTGTTGGATATCACCAATATCGATTAAACGCTTAAACTGGCGTATCCAGTACAACGCCACGAGGCCCAGTGGGATTGCCACTTTACCATCAGTTCTGTCGACTACAGAACCTGAGTGAGCATCGGCAATCCGCAACAAAGTACGGAGTAACGCGAGTTTGTAGGTTGCCGCTTTATTGTCATTAACCACAATATGTCGAATTTTCGTCAAATCGCCTGAACCATCATCAGGTAAACTCATTACCACCGTTTGCCAAGTTACATCGTCTCGATTCAATGAGTCTGAATTCATCGATGACACATGTCGAACCACTAACGCAGAGTCTTTTGCCAATCGCTCTAGTTCTTCTGCACTAACGTCATACGATTGGCGTTTATCATTAAAATAACCATGCCTTAGTGTAATTACTAGCCGACCATTCGGTGCTAACAAATTCGATAATTTTCGGAAAGCACGTTCTCGATGAGAAGGCGCGACGTGCATCCACACTGCGCTCACTAGAATAAGGTCAAAGCGAACCCCCAAGTTAATCACTTTGTTCAGCGAAGGGAGTGAATCATCGATCCATGTAACATCGGTCCCAGTATGCTCTCGCCCTATCTTGCGCATCGCTTCTGCGGGCTCAACAGCAAATACATCGCAATGTTGCTCTGCCATCCAAAGCGCATCTCGGCCAATTCCAGCGCCAACATCCAAGACTCTATCTTTCGACAACGGCCAGAATGATTTCCACGAACCATGCACAGACTCGAAATTCGTCGCAGTGTATTGCTCGAAGCACTGCTGCGCATTGTTGTCGTAAAAAGAGATTGTTCTAGACATATATCCAACCAAGACAGAAACTTACCTTGATAATATATAGCTTGGTTGCATAGTGCGAGAAAGTATTGGATTTGAATGACCTTGTGAGAAGTGGGTCATGCTTATTAACGGAATGATTCAATACAGATCGAATATGGGCACCCAAAAAGAAAAAGCCAGAGGGGGGATCTCTGGCTTTAATATTTATTAAAATTCAGTTTCACTCGAACGCCATATAATGCACGCTACAAACTGGTTCTAGTTTATAGATTTAACATACATTAAGTGGATACCTGTAGGCGTAATCTTAGTTAAGTCACGGCTGTACACGTAACCGTATTTCTCTAGTAAATCGAGACTGTGATATGTCCACCCAGCCGCAAAAGCCACCCCTACTAATGCGAAGTAAAGGGTTATCTTATTCGCTAGTTGCATTGCTTTTGGAGAGTAAACCTTTCCAATTCCTTTCCCTTGATAAAGAGCTCTTGGAGACATCCAAAGTAGGCTAAGTACAGCCCCTAAACCACCAATGGGAACCCATAAAGTAATAACTGAAACTCTTACAACATCTGCTTTTTCTATCAGGGATATGTAATCCTTCATTACCCCACTGGAACAAATGAACCAAAAGCCAATACCAAACAAAATCAAAGCAGAACCCGACAGTCGAACCTTAGTTTTGGATTGCATGTTCTAACTCCCGAACGATAAGACTGGATATTTTATATTCGCCCCATAGATACTCAATTCCTACGTATGCAATAGCAATAAACACAGCTCCTACGAGAACTGGTGCGCTGTAGCTCGCAGCTATCCATAACATTGCCTCACCAGTCCCCATCTGAACTAAAAACTTAAACATGTCAGAGCCAACGTTACCGAACCAGTCAACTAAGTGGTAATCACTTTTGAACACTAAATCACTAGTGGCAATACTAGCCGATACGACAAACGTTAATATCCCTGCGCCTTTGAAGTTAGTTGCTCTTGCTTTAGGGCTAAACCCTGCTTGCTTTGACTTAAAAGAATTGAGTGGGTACTTTTTCCCATCCATGTTGATACGGGTACCATTTACAAACGCGTGCTTAAGCGCTTTACCATTCTGGTCTGTGCCATTGAATGCAACAAAGGTTTTACCTTTACTTTCGACAAGATCCGCTTTGATATTCATGTCACCAAATTGCTTGGCAATTGAAGCGGCATTGAACATTGGTTCAGTATGATTAAACCATGATTTAGCGGTGTTAATACTGGCAGCAATGGCCGCCACATCTTTTCCAGCTTCAAACCATACGTTATGTAAAATCTTATGAGCATCCTCAAGATCTACAATCATTACATGTTGATTGTTTTTCTTCATTTCCTCTTCAAGAGAGCACTCTAACCCCATTGAATCACCGAGTACTTGCGAAGCATTGCGTTGAGTTAATGTCTCTGCTCTTTGGTTTGCATAGCGCTCTTGGTTGGCTTGTACATAAGCCCAGTCCTTCTCAGATTGAGCATTACGTTCATCATGCTGTTTAGCTATTCGTTCTTTTGTGGATAAACGGGGAGGCTCAATAGAGGGAGGTGTATCGCCCTCTAACCAGCGAGTATTGTCTCTAATCATAAATATGTATTCCTCTTACTGTCGAACATAATACATGACAAAATTACGAGGCAAAAACTTGCTCAAGGCGAGAGTCAAAGGCAACACTTTCAAGCTGAATTCTGACAGACCAAACTCTTTGTCCTCTTCAAACAGCAGGGATAAGTCCTCTTATGCGAGTTAGGTGCTCTTTCTCCAGTAGCCAAACTGTAAAGGCCCAAAGTAATTTCCAGTTTTAAGCATATTTTTAAACTGAATACTTCACGAAAAATATTACAGGCATAAAAAAAGACGTCCTAGGACGTCTTTCTTCAAGAATGTGGCGGTGAGTGAGAGATTCGAACTCTCGATACGTTGCCGTATACACACTTTCCAGGCGTGCTCCTTCAGCCACTCGGACAACTCACCGAATCAAATTGTGGTTGGTATTGCTAACCAACGAGGCGCTAATTTAATGATTCTACTCAATTAGGTCAAGCCAAATAGTGAAAAAAAGACGGCTTAAAGCACTGTTTGGTTACTAACTAACTCATTTGATCGCCAATGCATCAAATTAAGCTTGTTGATAGTAACCAGGGACACGAAACCATTTACGGCAGATGTCGAGAAAGTAACCGTACAACACGCCCATCGCACATGATACAACCGCATTTGAGCTGACGGCGGTGATAATTTGCTCGGGTGCTGCGCCAACCGCAAATAAAATCGCAGCGTACACCGGAGACTGGAACAAAACGTACGCGACTAAGTCTGAAACATTCTTCATCTTACTGGTTGCCGATATACGCGAGCCTTGCTTAAGTACAAAATCACGAAACAGACCATATGGCCAAGCAATGGCAATGTTAACCGGAATCGAGAGCATTCTCGAGGCAAGCGACTGTTCAAATGACATACCAGAAACAAAGACTTCAATCAGCATTCCAGATATAAAGCAAAACACCACCATTGCAAAGGTATCCGCTGCTGCATTGCGAATACAAAAAGGCCCACGCGACTTCATCTTCACCTCAAAATATAAAACCAATCAAAAGACAGTTAAAAGAACCATTAACTGGACAACAAGCAACAGTGCAGTTAATGGCGCTATTAAAACATCAAATATGTAGTTTTAGATTTCAAATTAAATTATGAGGTGTGGATAAATGACCAAATTCTGTAATTAAGTTAGATTAAAGCACTGGTTTTGATGGAAACGTTCAAATAACAACCAAAAACAAGAAAGTTAGTAACAATAATCTTTAACCAAGACCGTCAATACATCCAATTCAGTTGCGCTTGGCATTTTACCTTGCTGCAAACTAACGTTGATGTCTTGAAGGCATTTTTGTAATTGTGGCGTAGAAATAGACTCAAGTGCCTGAGTAATGATCTCGTAGCGATTGATAGCATAAGGCAGATCTTGGTTTTCAATCGCCATATAGAACAGCGCTAACGCTTCTTCAAAGTCTATCCCACGGCCTTGCGCTGCAACTAACGAATGTTGGCGATATTGATAGAGTTTGTCTGAATAGGTCATTAACGCATCATCAAGCTCTATCTCATCGATGGGCTTCGAGATAATGAAATCGACACCAACGCCCATCATCCGCTCTCGCGTCTCTTTAAAGACATCAGCGGTACAACCAAAGATCAATACATTCGCTTTAGCACTATTGAGGCTGCGTATTGCAGCGGTGGCATCAACACCATCCATGACAGGCATATGGTTGTCCATCAGTACTAAGTCGTAGTTATCATTGACGATAGCATGAACACTGAGTTCTCCATTTTCTACCGTGTCACAAGAGAAACCTTTATTGGTCATGAAAGTGGTTAAGATAATGGCGTTGGTGCGGTTATCTTCCACAATCAATGCCCTGAGGCCGTGGTAATCTAGTTTCTTGTTTTCGGTATAATCTGTATACGCAGGTTCGCAGTGCTGTACTTTTAAACGTACTTCAAAGCTCGACCCAATCCCTAATTCGCTGGTAAGTTGAATGTCACCTTCCATTAAATCGCACAGCTGTTTCACGATCGCTAAGCCAAGCCCTGTTCCACCATATCGCCTTGTTGTAGAAGACTCGGCTTGCTCAAATGGCTTAAAGACTTTTTGCTGCGCTTCTTTCGCAATACCGATCCCCGTATCACGTACACGGATAAGTAAGTAGTCACTACCCTGACGCTGCTCTTCTTTGAAATACACCTCAACATAGCCACGAGAAGTGAACTTGACGGCGTTATTGAGTAGATTAAACAATACTTGGCGCACGCGAGCTTTGTCGCACATATACCAACGATCACTTGCGACCTCTGAGTAAACTTTGAACTGTAAGCCTTTCTCAGAACAAAGGGTGTAGTAAACACTATTGATACTGCCAATAATGGCTTCAAGCGGGAATGGGGCGCGCTCCAGCTCTAGATGGCCTTGCTCTACTTTAGAAAAATCGAGAATTTCATTGAGTAAGGTCATCATGTGCTCACCAGACTCGTACAGCGTCTTAAGGTGTTTGCGCTGTTCGTCAGTCAGGTCTGTTTTTAATAATATTTGCGCCGTCCCCAATACCCCATTCATTGGGGTACGGATCTCGTGTGATAAGGTCGCTAAAAAGGCACTCTTGGCTTTAGTCGACGCCTGCGCTTTGACTTTTTCGCGCTCTAAATAGATGGTTTTGTGATTGAAGGTATCGATTAAATACTTAATTTCATCTTGGCTATCATAGTGAGTCTCAATGATGCCCCCTTCCTTTGAAGCATCCACACTACGCGCGATGGCAATGATCGGGGAAATCAAAAAACGATCGATAAGGAAGTAACCAAACATCACACACACGAGCATTATCGGTACAATGCCCGCTTCTACTTTCGACACCACATCATAAACTTGATCAGCAACTAATTGGCTAGCATTAACCACTTCAACGCTCCAGCCAAGCCCACCAAACTGGTTACGGCCGATATAGATATTCTGTGTGAGCTCAAAATTGAATTCTGTAATCGTCTCGCCATAGCCATCACGTAAAAGCACCCCCAGACCATATTCTTCCGCATGCACTCGGACGAAATCAACAAGAGTCTCAAGAGAGATGTCCACCGTCGCTACCCCAGCGAATCGACCGTCAACGTAATATGGTGAAGAAGCGGTTATCATCTGGACATGGATAAACGGGTCGATATAAACGGGCGACCATGACACCGTTCCTTGCGGCTTATCAACCACCGACAAATACCACGACTCGTTCTCGTACCCGCCCAGTGCCGGGTTGTTCCATGAGTGTATTTGATCAATAAGCCCGTCACTGGCACGAGAAAAAAACAGGCTGGTATAAGCTTTATCGGTTGAGATTGAATGGGGTACCGGCCATATACCGCCACTCACCGTGACACCATCAATGACGGTAAACAGCTGACTAAGCTGCTCGGTTTGATGTTGTGGAGAGTCAGCGTTACTGCCAATACTGACGATGGCCTTTAAGATACCTAAAGAGATATTCACCGGTTGTTTGATTTGTTCTGATATTAGCTCAGTCCGCAGGTCGAGGTTTTGCTTGAGCTGATCACGCGTTGGAGGTTCAACCACAAGGTAGCTGATCGTCCCTATAAGGGCGATCACAAGCGCAAGGTAGATAGCTAGCGCAACAATACTTTTCCTTTTGAGCGATGAACGTATATCCATAAATCTTTGAATTTTGTGTATTTATAAGAAATTATAGCGAATATATCACCACAGCAACCTTTTTATCTCACTGTTTGACTGTGATACCATCACGTCATTACTATTCTAGCTCGATATAGGATGTCTGTTTTGACACTACAACAACTACTTGCCCTGCCTGAACTTGAGGGAAGATTAATCAATGAAGCCAAGACCCAAGGCTTTGTCACGGCCATGGCAGCGGCGCCAAACATACTCCCTCCTAACGAGTGGCTGCCATTTTTGTGGGGTGGCGAGGAAGTCGCACCATTTAGTGACGGTGAGCAGTTAGAGTCTTATATCGAACATATTATTGCGATGTGGAACGACTATCGCCCGGCATTACTTGAAAACCGCTGGCAATGGCCACAAGGCTGTGCATTAAATGATGAAGAGATCGTCACTGAATCTACCCGCGAGTTTTGCGAAGGCGTATTGCAAGGGTGGCAACTTACTCGTGATGATTGGGAAACCGTAATGCCAGAAGAGAGCGAAGATAATGCCCTACTCGGCGGCGTGCTACTGTCATTGAGTATGCTTTATGATCCAGAAACCTCGATTGCGACATTGGCAGAGCAAGGTATTCAAGGACTAGAGCAGTTTGAAGAGATTTTCAACGCAATGCCAACCATGCTTAGCGGTCTAACAATGCGCGCTAGTATGCTTGCAGAACAAGCTTAAATCAGACTGGTAACAATCAAAAACGCAGCAAGAACGCTGCGTTTTTTTTGTTTTTATCACGCTGGTATCATCACGTTGTAATCGAGCGCCAGTTTAAGTGCTCGATACGTTCATCAGCAATATAGAACACCTTAGCGCCTGGGGTTATTTCTCTATCCAGATCTGGGTTTAACTCGATGCCTTGACCAACATCAAGGGCAATCAAGGTGGCTTGGTAATGACGCTTCATAAAATCGAACGCCACATCGACCGAAATAGCCTCAAGATCTTGAGGATAGATAGTTGAGTACTGCGTCATGCCACGTGTCGATGCCAATAGCTCTTGATGGAGAGCGCTTGAACCTGGGTCTACCGCGGCTTTGGCGAGCATTTCAGCACCTACCGCCGGGATGCACTCCGCATTTGGGCAGTGTTGGCTGAGTAAATGGCTTAGCGCTTCATCTTTAAAATAAGCAAGTAGATGAGCAGTAGGATTAATATTGGTGCAATAGAGCGCGGCTGACAGGGTAATATCATCTTCCATGTTATCGACGACAATACAGCTGGCCTTATCGATGGCTGCTTTTTCCATCTCTTGTCTATCGGTATAACTGTTAACTTTTACAAAGCCAATTTCACCTGGCAGCGGGTTTTCGATATCGGAACGGCTGCATAATACAATCGGTCGCTTACCTGCTTCTTCGTGTTGCAGCATACGAATTAAGTGCATGGTACGTTGACCATTCCAACCCAGTAATAAGATATGATTTTCCACACCAACTCTCCGTTTTCCTAATATACCTGCACGCCAGTACTCAACCGCCCCTGAGGCTAAACGGCCAATCAACGCCGCAAATAGTGATAATCCTCCGGGGATGACAAATAAGATCACCACCCACTTTCCTAAAGGTGTCACAGGTGAATGATCGCCATAACCGACCGTGCTTGCCGTCACCATCAAGAAATAAATGAATGTCGACACCTCTTCTGTTAACGCCTGTTCACCGCTCAGGCGCAACAGCAGCCAAGACAACGCAATATACGTAAACAGTAAGATAAAAAGATTACGATTGCTTAAGCTAAACAGATGGGAGTGGAGCCACTTTCTTACTACGATCCAAACTGTCATAACGCTCCTTATTACCTTATTTCACTCTAAGTCATTGAATAAATTCAACATAGCTTAGAAACAAGAAATGATATCATAGCGAAGATGTTACAAAGCCAGCTCACAGGCTGGCTTTCATCGCTGTCAACACATGCGGTTTATGCGTTGCCTTTGACTTGCATGTTCAGCTGCTCAGCAAAGTCGAGCATACGATTAAGAGGAATCAATGATTTAACGCGTAGCGCTTCATCAACAAAGATTTCATGATCCTCACCGCCATCACGTAGCGCAGTTTCAATCGCTTTTAATCCGTTCATCGCCATCCAAGGGCAATGTGCACAGCTGCGACACGTTGCTCCAGCACCTGCTGTTGGCGCTTCAATCAACTCTTTTTCTGGCACCAATTGCTGCATCTTAAAGAAGATACCTTTGTCGGTGGCAACGATCATTTTTTGCTGAGGCAGAGCTTTCGCCGCTTTGATCAATTGGCTAGTAGAGCCGACCGCATCGGCCAATTCGACTACGCTCGCTGGTGATTCAGGGTGAACAAGAATAGCCGCATCTGGGTAGACACTTTTCATCTTACGCAATGCATCAGCTGAAAATTCATCGTGTACCACACACTCGCCTTGCCACAGCAACATATCTGCACCAGTTTTATTGGCAATATATGAACCTAAGTGACGATCTGGCCCCCAAATAATCGGCTTATCTTCAGCATCAAGGTGTTCCACTATTTCCAATGCAATGCTTGAGGTCACCACCCAATCGGCGCGCGCTTTCACGGCCGCCGAGGTGTTGGCGTAAACCACAACCGTATGATCAGGATGGGCATCACAAAACTGTGAAAACTTGTCGGCTGGACAGCCCAAATCAAGAGAACACTCGGCTTCAAGCGTCGGCATTAAGATACGCTTTTCAGGCGTCAGAATTTTTGCTGATTCGCCCATAAAACGCACACCCGCGATGATCAGCGTACTGGCCGGATGACGATTGCCAAATTTGGCCATCTCTAGCGAGTCACCCACAAAGCCGCCAGTCTCTTCTGCTAGTGCTTGGATCTCTGGGTCGGTGTAGTAATGGGCAATCAAAACCGCGTCTTTTTCTTTCAGCAGCGCTTTGATGTTGTCAATATGCCCTTGCTGCTGCTCTTTGGTAAGCGGTGCAGGTTTTGCTGGAAATGGGTAAACGGTCTCTATTTTGTCTAATATGTGGCTCATTGCTCTTGCTCTACGCAACTTCCTATAATCCGGCTATTGTAACCTTAACGTTGGCGTAGATGCCAGTTTCGCTCAATAGCAGAATAAAAAAAGGAGCGACTGGCGCTCCTTTTTTACTGTTGGGTAAGACTACAAATGCTCTTGCGCCAATTTAGCCGAGGCACTATTTGGATACTCGGCAACAACTTGCTGATAGTACTTAGTCGCTTGCTGTTGGTTATTATTGCGCTGGGCGAGATCACCCAACTTAACCAACGCATCGGCACGCTTATTAGACTCTTTGTACGCCACTACCGCGGCAAAACTCTTCGCGGCTTCTGTATCTTGCTTTTTGGCAAAATAAAGTTGGCCTAACCAATAATGTGAGTTAGGAGTAAAGCTGGATTCCGGATAATCGTTTTGGAACTGCTTGAAAGCAGTAATCGCACCGGTGTAATCACGCTTTTTCAGAATTAGGTCGACCGCATTTTGATACGCGGTTTGTTCGTCAACGTCAGAGCTGAAAGTCCCCGCCTTTTCTGGTTGACTATCACTCACCTGCGGAGTTTCTGCAGGGCTTGCGACTTGCGAGCGCAGTTTATCTAATTCGATAAACAGTTCACGTTGACGCTGCAACATTTGTTGCATGTCGTAAGTGCTTTTTTCTAGCTGACCACGAAGGTTGCTGATTTCGAGTGACATATCATCAAGCTGCTGCTGCATTTGCAACTGAACTCGATTACGATTTTCCAATAGGCGCTCTAAGCGCTGGACATCGGTTTCATTAGAAACTGAAGACGTGGTGTTGACAGTGTTGCTGCCGCTTAGATCGGATACTGGAGCTGGTGCAGCGAACGCATGGCTCGCTGCACTTGCCAGTAACGTAAGCGTAACAACGCGCTTAAGGTTACTGAACATCAGGTATTTCCTTTATTAGTACACTAGAACTGCGCGGCGGTTCTTAGCGTATACATCTTCTGATTGACCTAGAAGAAGTGGTTTCTCTTCACCGTAGCTTACGATAGAGATTTGGTCAGCTTGAACACCTAAAGCTTGTAGGTACTTAGATACCGCGCTTGCACGACGTTCGCCTAGTGCGATGTTGTACTCTGGAGTACCACGCTCATCAGCATGACCTTCAACCGTCACGTTTAGTGCAGGGTTCTTGCTTAGGTATGCTGCGTGTGCTGCTAGCATCTCTTCGTAGTCGCCAGCAATCGTCGCGTTGTCAAAAGCAAAGTAGATGGTTTGAGTTTCGCGTAGCGCTTGCTCTTTTAGTTCTTGCTCTGACAGTTGACCGTTTGCATCAAGTGGAGACACAGCGGTGTTATCAACAGTTTGAGTTTGATTAGTCTGAGTAGAACCAGATGCATTTGCCGCGTCATCGCTTGAGCTACATGCAGTAACTGCAAGTACTGGTAGCGCAATTAGAAGCCCTTTAAGAACTTTGTTAAGTTGCATTATTATCGTTTCCTTTGTTATTGATACTTACTTGCTACAAAAACGGTGACCATGCAGGTGCACGAACTCGACCATTTGTTGCCGGTAATCTTGCTTTAAAGCGTCCATCAATAGAGACCATTGATAGTACATTTTTCTGGTTGTAGATCGAGCTATAAATGACCATCCCACCGTTTGGTGAAATACTCGGAGACTCATCTAACAATGTTTTGGTTAATATTTCCATCGCCCCAGTTTCCAAATCAAGCTTGGCGAGATTAAAGCCCGCGTTGCTACGATTAACCATCACTAAGAAGCGACCGTCTGGGGTAATTTGACCACCTAAGTTTTGGCTACCCTGCCAAGTTAAGCGGTTGGCTGAACCATTTGCCAAATCTACTTGATAAATTTGAGGTTTTCCACCCCGATCGGAGGTAAAGATAAGAGATTTACCATCTGGATGCCAATACGGTTCCGTATTATTAGATCGACCACGAGTTATTTGAGTCAGTTTTCTTGTGGTTAGGTCAAGTGTATACACTTGTAAGCTGCCCGTTTTAGACAATACTAGAGCAAGCTGACTGCCATCAGGTGAGAATCTTGGCGCACCATTATGACGCGGGTATGACGTCACTTTCTCACGTTCACCGGTGTAGATGTTCATGATGAAAATCTCAGCTTGACCGTTTTGGAAGCTAACATAAGCCAGCTTCTGACCATCTGGAGACCAAGCCGGAGACATCAAGGGTTGCTTCGAACGTAACACTAAACGCTCGTTGTAGCCATCATAATCCGCCACGCGCAGTTGATAAGGAAAACTGTCACTATCGTTGACAACTACATAAGCAATGCGCGTTAAGAAGGCGCCCTTTTCACCCGTTAAAGCTTCATACACCAAATCAGAAATGCGGTGTGCATACTCACGCATGCGCTTACCGGGCACAGTGGCACGTTTATTAAATAACACATGATCTTTTGACAGTACTAACTGGCCATCATTGCTTAACGCTTTGCTCTGACCTTGCGTTAACTGACCACGCACCACGTCAACCAATTGATAATTGATCACGTAATTGCCTTCAGCATCTTGTGTAATCGAGCCTGTGACTAACGCATCAACCCCAAGTCCGGTCCAAGCATTGAAGTCGACTTCGGCTTCGCTGTACGGTGTTTGTGGCATCTTACTCGTCGCAACCGGGCTAAACTTACCGCTGCGCTGTAAATCGGAGGCAATTACAGACGAAACGTCTTGAGGCAATTTACCCGGGCCATCCCATTTAAATGGCACAATAGCGATGGGACGCGCCGAGTCGATACCATCAGTAATGACCAACTCTAACGCGGCATTTGCCGTTTGAACTACGCTCAACAACGTGAGCACACATCCTATTACTAGTCGCTTTAACACAAGCTATTCCTTATCACTCAGGTACTACGGTTAAATTGATATTCTTAACTTTGTTGACGATATCCGGGTCTTTCGGCAATGGAAAACTGCTTACACGAGCCACGGCTCGCTTGGTTGCCGCACATAAACGACTGTCGCCCTCTAAAACCGAGAGATTGCCCAAAATCGCATCTGCTCCAGTTGGGATCAATCGTAAGTTAACTCGGCAGGACTTTCCCCGAAAGCTGTCCTCCAACAATAAGTTTTGTTTGATCAGCTGCGTATAAATCGCACCATAACGCTGTGCTTCATTGGCAACAAACTTAGAGCGCGCTGAGGTATTCAACTCAACTTCCGATTCAAGGCCAGCAAAAATATCATTTAGTGCGGCTTCTTGCTCTTTACGCTCTCGCTCAATACGCTCTAAACGTTGCTTTTCTTTACGAGCTTTTTCCGCCGCTTCTTTAGCGGCCTTCTCTTTCGCTATCCGTTCTTGTTCCGCTTTAGCGGCGGCTTCACGTTCGCGACGGGCTTTTTCTTCAGCCTCTTTCGCAGCCTTTTCGCGTGCCACTCGCTCTTGCTCTGCCTTAGCGATGGCAGCCTCTTTGGCTAAACGTTCTTGTTCAGCCTTTTTGACTGCTTGCTCTTTCGCTTTACGCTCTTGCTCTAGCTTAACCGCGCGCTGCTTTTCTTCTTGAGCACGTTTTTCTTCAGCTTGGCGCTCTTTTTCTTTTTCTGCGCGACGCTTTTCTGCCTCACGAGTCGCTTTAGCTTCTTTAACTTGCTGCTCTTTGAGCTTGCGAATACGCTCTTCTTCTATCTTGCGATTTTTTTCGAGCTGTTCGCTTTCACGACGCAGTTTATCAAGGCGATCTTGTTCTTTTTTCGCCGCCGCTTCACGCTGACTACGAATTTGCTGCGCCTGTTGCTTAACCAGTGCCGGATCAATGACCACCGCCTGAACCATTCTGCCGCTCGGCTCTGGCTTAGACATGGTAAAGTCAGTGCCCCAGATAAGGGCGATAATCAATAACGCATGCAAAGCAACCGAGATTAAAATCGGCTTTTTGTAGTCGCTACTTTTTTTAATTTGCTTCTCTTTCATGAATCGCGAACGTTATTCCTTTATGTCCGTCAGCAACCCGACTTTCGGGATACCAGCGCGACTCAATTCGTCTAAAACCAAAACCACATCAGCGTATGGAGTGGCTGCATCTCCACCCACCGCAACCGGTGAATTGGGTTTAAGTGATAACTCAGCTTTGACACGAACAATCACATCTTGCAATGAAATACCGCGCGTGACTTCTTCATCATTGACACTGAGTCCCAAATTACCCTCTTTGTCGATTTCAACAATGATAAAGCTAGCATCACTGTCACCAGCAAGATCGGAAGCTGGTTTGGCCGTGGCGGTTTTTGGCAATTCAACATCTACCCCTTGGGTAACAAAGGGAGAGGTGACCATGAAAATGATCAGCAGCACCAACATAACGTCGATGTAAGGAACCACATTGATCTCAGCCGTCAGTTTTCGCTTTTTCGTTTGGTAACCAGCCATTACCATTAATCCTTATGCACTGTGTCTCGTCCAGCCATGGCTTGACGGTGCAAAATACTGTGGAACTCTTCAGAAAACGTCGCATAGTTGTGCTCAAGCTTACCCACTTGGTTGCTAAGGCGGTTATAGGCCATAACAGCAGGAATCGCGGCAAATAAGCCCATCGCGGTTGCAACCAAGGCTTCAGCGATACCCGGAGCCACCATGGCTAATGTCGCTTGCTTGACTTCACCTAAGGCGATAAACGCATGCATGATGCCCCATACCGTACCAAACAAGCCGATATATGGACTGATCGAACCGACTGTTGCCAAGAAAGGCAAATGGCTTTCTAACTCGTCAACTTCACGCGCGACCGCAACACGCATGGTGCGCCCAGTGCCTTCCATAATGTAATCTGGTGAACCGGAATTGGATTTACGTAAACGCGCAAATTCGGTAAAACCTGAATAGAAGATCTCTTCAGTGCCCGTTAATTCATCTTTGCGTTTTTTAGCATTTTGATAAAGGATCGACAGGTCAGTCCCCGACCAAAACTGGTCTTCGAATTTTTCGGTATCTTTCGCGGCTTGTGACAATACTTTGCTGCGTTTGATGATCATCGCCCAAGAAAGGATCGACATACCTAAAAGAATCAGCATTACCATTTTTACAAGCAGACTGGCCTGCAAAAACAGATCGAGCATCGAGATATCAGCGGTCACTGTAAGTTAACTCCATCACTATTGATTTAGGCATCGCTTTCGGCCTCATTTTTTTATTATCGATACATGCTACCTTAACCATTGCTTTACACAATGTCTTGCCATCATGATTAACGATCTCCTGACAGAAGACCAATGAGGCTTTTTTCAGGTCAGCAATTTTGGTCGTCACTGTCAGGTGGTCATCAAGACGTGCGCCTTGTAAGAAATCGATGTCCATGTGTCGGACTACAAAACCTAAGTTTTGTTCCAACAGTACCTGTTGCGACACACCAATTGTGCGAAGCAGTTCTGTTCTTGCCCGCTCAAAGAATTTGAGATAGTTCGAATGATACACAACGCCACCGGCGTCAGTATCTTCGTAATACACCGTCACCGGCCATTCAAAAATCGCAGCTTGCTGTTGCACCTTACTATCCACCAGTGAATTATCCACCAATTACTTTTCTAGCTAGATACTATAACGCAACTCGTCACCCACAATGCAAGGGTAAATCGATGAATTCAAAGCTTGAAACAAAAAAAAGCGCTCACTCTTCAATGAGTCGCGCTTTTTTTATACAACCGGTTTTACATTAAGCTCAAAACGAGGCTAAACGCAGTACCGACAAATAAATTAAGATGGTCAAACTGCAATAAGGGCTGAACAACAACTGCCAGTACCAATTGCGTGGTTTAAAACCCAGTCCAAATACCATACTTGAGCACACTGCCCAAATTAGCAGCGGGGAAATCAGGCCGTTAAAGCCGCCAATCGATGCTGCATAGAGTTCTGGATTCCACATTACCATTGCGACATGGTAAAAACCAAGAACCAGAGATAAGGCTCTCAAAAGAGCCTTATCAACAGGGGCATGAAGTTTCGCCACCTGCTCAGAGAGATTACTCACTGTCTTTGTCCATCATTTCAGAGTGCTCTAACCAAAGAGCGTTGATGATGCCAAATGCACAAGCTAATAGTACACCTAGAATCCATGCAAAATACCACATAGTCAATGCTCCTTAGTAAGCTGAAACGTCGTTGTCTTCGATGTGCTTGTTATCTAGACGACCGAACATTTTGTAATAAGTCCAAGTCGTGTAGCCAAGAATCACAGGAACCATCACAGCGGCAACCGCCGTCATTAGGCCTAGCGTCAACTCGCTTGCTGTTGAGTCCCACATGGTTAAGCTGTGGCTAGGCACAAGGCTTGACGGCATGACAAACGGGAACATAGCAAAACCGGCGGTTAAAATCACACCAGCATTGGCCAAACTAGAGAATAGGAAGGCAAAGCCACCACGCTCTAGACGAGAAGCGACCACGGCAAGTAGCGGCATAAATACCCCTAAGATCGGTGCCGCCCACATCGCTGGGTAGGTTTCAAAGTTTGTCATCCAAGCACCCACTTGAGTCACCACTTCTTTGTTCAATGGGTTTGAATCGGCGAAGGTATCTAGGGTACTGGTAAGGACATAACCTTCAATAGACTGAACCCAGAAGCCACCTAGTACAAACAGTGCAACGACAATCAGACCTGCAATCTGCGCGGTATTACGAGCACGGGCATGCAGCGCTTGAGTGGTTTTCATCTGTAACCAGGTTGAACCTTGAAGCACAAACAACATCAGGCTTAATACACCACATAGCAAAGCAAATGGATTAAGCAGAGCAAAGAAGGTGCCTTTGTATTGAGACATCAATAAGTCATTGAGTTCAAATGGGACACCTTGTAGCAGGTTACCAAAAGCGACACCGAAGATAACCGGAGGCACTGCACCACTGAAACAGATAGCGCCATCCCATACATTACGCCACTGTGGGTTTTCGATTTTTGAACGGTAGTCTAGGCCCAAAGGACGTAGCCAGAGCGCCGCAAGGGTAATATACATTGCCAGGTAAAAACCTGAAAATGACGTGGCATACACAAGTGGCCATGCTGCAAACAAAGCGCCACCAGCGGTAATTAACCAAACTTGGTTACCATCCCAGTGCGGTGCGATGGTGTTGATCATCACACGGCGCTCTGTGTCAGTTTTACCAATCACAGGCACAAGCGCGCCCACACCCATATCGAAACCATCAGTCACAGCGAAACCAACCAGTAGCACCCCAATCAGTACCCACCAGATGAATCGCAAGATTTCATAATCAAACATTGTTCTCTCCTTGCCTATGCTTCTACTTGGCGGCTAACTTTGTCTTCAACAGAGTCGACATTCTGTTCGAAGTGGTAGCGTCCCGTTTTCAGGCTACTTGGTCCTTTACGCGCAAACTTCACCATGAGGTAAACTTCTGCAATCAAGAACACGGTATACAGCGCTAGAATGGCAAATAGTGACGTCCACAGCTCAGTGACAGTCAATGCAGAGGCTGCAACATGGGTTGGCAAGATTTCACCAACAGCCCAAGGTTGACGACCAAATTCTGCAACGAACCAACCGGCTTCAATCGCAATCCAAGGCAATGGAATGCTGAGTAGTGTCGCTTTAAGAATCCAACGTTTTTGTTCGATCTTTTGGCGACATGTTTGAATAAACGCGGCGCCGAAAACAAACAGCATGATGAAACCACAAGCAACCATAATACGGAACGAGAAGAACAGTGGCCAAACGGTTGGAATTGAGTCATCCGCCGCGGCTTGGATTTGCTCTTCGGTCGCATCGACGACTTGTTCGGTGTAACGTTTTAGCAGCAGTCCGTAACCTAAGTCACCTTTTACTTCATCAAACGCGGCTTGGTTTTCTGCTGATTTGTCACCAGCACGCAGTTTTTCGAGCAGTTCGTATGCGTACATACCAGTACGAATGCGCTCTACGTGTTCGTCACGCAGGTCACGAAGGCCTGTGACTTGCTCGTCAAATGAACGCGTTGCAATAATGCCCATAACGTAAGGGATCTTGATCGCGTAATCTGTGTGCATCTCATCTTGGTTTGGAACACCAAACAGAGTGAAGGCCGCAGGTGCTGGCTCGGTGTGCCATTCTGCTTCTACTGCCGCAAGTTTGACTTTTTGAACTTCACCTAGCTCGTAACCAGACTCATCACCTAGCACGATAACCGACAAAATGGCGGCCATACCAAACGAGGCGGCAATGGCAAATGAACGACGAGCGAAAGCAACATCACGACCTTTAAGTAGGTAGTAAGAGCTGATACCAAGAATAAACATCGCGCCAGTGGTGTAACCAGAAGCCACTGTATGCACAAACTTAACCTGAGCAACTGGGTTAAGCACAACTTCGGCAAAGCTGACCATTTCCATACGCATGGTCTCAAAGTTGAATTCTGCCCCTACCGGGTTTTGCATCCAACCGTTGGCAACAAGAATCCAAAGCGCAGAGAAGTTAGAACCTAATGCCACTAACCAAGTGACAACTAAGTGTTGACGTTTTGATAAGCGATCCCAGCCAAAGAAGAATAAACCGACAAAAGTGGATTCTAAAAAGAACGCGACCAGTGCTTCAATCGCCAGTGGTGCACCAAAAATATCACCGACATAGTGTGAGTAATAGGACCAGTTAGTACCAAACTGGAATTCCATGGTAAGGCCCGTGGCCACACCTAGTGCGAAGTTAATACCAAAAAGCTTACCCCAGAACTTGGTCATGTCCTTGTAGATTTGCTTGTCCGTCATTACGTACAAAGATTCCATGATGGCAAGTAGGAATGCCATACCCAGAGTCAAAGGTACGAAGAGGAAGTGATACATCGCTGTCAGTGCAAATTGCAACCGCGACAGATCAACTACGTCTACGTCAATCATGTTTACTCCTATGTGTCGGCTGAAGACACTTTTCACATTAATGCATTGTTAGTCAGAGTTAATCAAACTCGAACACTGTTGCCAAACATCGGCTTCTTGTTGCAAAAATGTACTGTAATGGTTAGTTAATTGTTAAGCATCAGCTAATATAGCTGGAGCTAATACTACTGCTAAAAAATGATTGTTTCAAAAGGTTTATATCCAGAGTTCGCTTTGATTTAAATCAAATTTTGTGCGCCCAATCTGAGCATAAAACCATCACATTGATCTATATCAACAGTTTACATTATGTTTTGTTACGGCAGGGTTATTGCCAAGATGGTGATAACTATTTATGCAAAACAAGCGGTTAACAACTCATTCATTTGCGCTACGTATCCACTGACAAGCAATATTTATTAGTGTGATCATGATCACTAAAATAAAAAGCCAGCATTTAATTGCTGGCTAGTGGAAACTTATTTTTCAATTCCGAAATGAAGATAGGCACGGTCGGTTGCAACCCGTCCTCTTGGCGTTCTTTGCAAATACCCTTGCTGAATAAGATAAGGTTCGAGTACATCCTCTATGGTGTCTTTTTCTTCACCGATCGCGGCTGCCATGTTATCAAGCCCCACGGGACCACCACCAAACTTCTCCATAATCGCTAGCAAAAGTTTTCTATCCATGTAGTCGAAACCTTTGGCATCAACATCAAGCATGTTAAGCGCTTTGTCAGCAATATCGAGGCATATATGCCCGTTACCTTTCACTTCAGCGTAGTCACGAACTCGACGTAATAATCGATTCGCAATACGTGGAGTGCCACGGGCGCGTCTTGCCACCTCTAAGGCTCCTTCTGCTTCCATCGACAACCCTAAGCAATCAGCGCTGCGTTGCACAATATTTTGCAAGTCAGGGATGTTGTAATACTCAAGACGCTGAGTAATACCAAAACGGTCACGCAATGGTGAGGTTAACGAGCCTGCTCTTGTCGTCGCACCAATCAGAGTAAAAGGCGGCAAGTCGATTTTAATTGAGCGAGCAGCAGGCCCTTCCCCGATCATAATATCCAACTGATAATCTTCCATCGCAGGATAGAGCACTTCTTCAACCACTGGACTCAGACGGTGGATCTCATCGATAAATAACACATCGTTTTCTTCGAGATTGGTTAGCAGCGCGGCAAGATCACCCGCTTTTTCTAATACCGGCCCTGATGTAGTGCGGATATTAACGTCCATTTCGTTGGCGACGATGTTGGCTAATGTGGTTTTGCCCAAACCCGGTGGACCAAAAATCAGCAAATGATCCAGTGCTTCACTTCTTAGTTGCGCAGCCTTGATAAAGATTTCCATCTGGCTGCGCACATGGTCTTGCCCTTTATAGTCTTCAAGTTTTTTCGGCCGTATGGCTCTATCAATAACGTCTTCTTCTCGGTAGACACTATTGTCAGGTGCGATAAGGCGATCCGCTTCAATCATAGTTTATGCCTCTATACCATCGACTTAAGAGCTTCTCGGATAAGCTGCTCACTGCTCATATTCTCTTTCATTACCTGAGAGACGACTTTAGATGCTTGTGTCGGCTTGTAGCCTAATGCCAGTAGTGCACTCACGGCTTCTTCCTCAGCGCTTGACTGAGCTAATTGAGGCGAACTGTCCGTCGCAGCGGCATCCGTAAACGGTGTAAAGAGATCGCCAGCCCCCCAACCTTTGAGGCGGTCTTTCATCTCCACCACCAAACGTTCGGCAGTCTTTTTACCAACGCCCGGTAATTTGACCAAGGTCGACACATCTTCACGCTCAACTGAAGCTACAAACTGGCTGGCCGTCATGCCCGATAGAATGCCTAAGCCCAATTTAGGACCAACGCCATTAGCTTTAATCACTTCGCGAAACAACGCACGCTCTTTAACATTGTTAAAGCCATACAACAATTGAGCATCCTCTCGAACAACAAAATGAGTATAGATGATCGCTTCTTCGCCGACATTTGGCAGTTCATAAAAGCAGCTCATCGGCATCTGGACTTCATAGCCAATACCATTCACTTCAATAAGCAGTTGGGGAGGTTGTTTTTCAATTAGAATGCCGCGTAGACGTCCAATCACGGTGAGTACTCTTGGAAAAATGGATTTGCGACAGGATAATAAAGAACTGGATAGACATCCAGTTCTTTATCAATCGAGGATCAAAAAGGCGTGAGCGAATCGCAGAAGGCTACAAGTTTAAAACTAGCGGTATCGACCGCGACGCGCACTGGTCGCTTTACCTGCAAGTGCAACGAGAGTTTTGTTGGTATTGGCATGGCAAATTGCAACGCCCAACGCATCCGCGGCATCCGCTTGAGGTTTAGCGGGTAACTTGAGCATATTTTGCACCATGTGTTGAACCTGATCTTTATCAGCGCCACCGTTACCGACCACCGCTTGTTTAACTAGCCTTGCCGCATATTCGTAAACGGGTAAATCAGCATTGACCGCCGCTACGATAGCACTGCCTCGTGCTTGACCTAATTTCAAGGCAGAGTCTGGATTGCGCGCCATAAAAACTTGTTCAATGGCGAAGGCATCAGGCTGGAACTGAGTAATGATTTCAGACACTCCGGCGTAGATTTGCTTAAGTCGGCCTGGCAGCTCTTTTTCTGAAGTACGAATACAGCCACTGCCAAGATAATGCAGATGGCGACCCGTTTGTCGAATCACACCATAGCCTGTGATGCGTGAACCTGGGTCGATACCTAAGATGATAGACATGAGATTGTTAATTATCGCTAAAATGGCCAGTGATCTTAATCTAGCTCGACCACTATAGCGAGGTAATTATCGCCCGGCTGGACAAACCGGCCTCAAGTGCCACTTCTAGGACTGGCGTCGGATCGGCCACCAGCCTCTCTCCTGTCCAATAGTCATACCAATAGACCGGGTAGTTGGCCGTCAGCGTCACATCACGGGCCCGACCGCGATAATTAAACAGACAATGTAAGTCGTTGCGTTCGGTAAGCGGCAAATATGCATGGTGCAAGTTCAATGCGCTAAATCGGGCTGACTCTTGATTATGGCGATGCCTAATAATGAGCTTGGCTAAGGATCGCTTGGCAAATGGTGTTAACTCATCTAACGGATCGCCGGAAAGCAGTAAGCCACCACAAGCAAGTAACGTATCTCGATGGAATTGGTAATTTCTGCGCTCAGTCGCTTGGTTTGGCAACGACACAAAGGTGGCGCAATCTGGATCAATTTGCCATAACTTACGATGTTGCCAGCTGCGATAGAACGTCTCTTTGGCTATTTGTTCAAAACGGTTTGCGCAGCGCTCGACATCATCAGAAACACGCATCGCATCAACCATGCCAAGCGATGGCCACATTGGCGCGTTACAGCCCAAAATAAGTGCCTCTCCTGCGCCTTCAATGATCGCTTCCATGCCCAATCGATAAGCTTCTACTCCTGTAACACCACTTTGGCTACGCACGCCTTTTAAAGTCCCCCAGTAGTTGGCGTCGAGTTTGAATAGCTCTACCCCCCACTCTTCTCGCATCGTGCGCACGACTTGAGTCAAATGCTCTTGCACTTCGAGGTTAGTGGTATCAAGAATATACCAAGGGGTACAGCGCCAACCTCCATAGGTAACATCTTCAGCTTTGAGCAAACTGCCATCAACATGACGCACAAACCAGTCAGGATGGTCTTGAAAGAGCTGTGATTCAGGTTGAGCGATAAAGGGAGCCAACCAAATAGCGGGCTTTTTGCCTTGCGAACGAATCTCGCTAAGCACCGATTTAATTCCAGAGGGAAACTTAGTAGAAGGCGTTAACCAATCCCCCATATAAGCTTGGTAACCGTCATCTAATAATACATAGTCAAGCTGCTTAAGGTGTTGGCGCATCTCAGCAACGTTTTTCTCAATATGCTGTTCCGTCACCTCAGCGTAATAGGCATACCAAGAACACCAACCTAGTGGTGAACGTTGCGTCACCCCCTGACGTGCAGAGTGGCGTTGGTTTATCAACTGAGTAAATTCTTGATAGAGCTCTGATAGCGAATCTCCGCGTAACACCACCACCGACTCCAGCCGATTGGTTGACCAGTCCTGCGGGCAGCTATTTTCACCATCAAGATAGGCATGAATTCGCAGTTTTTCCTGCTGCTGTGTCACGGTAAAGTACCCAGCAAAGCGCTCACAAGAGGTAAAACCAAACAGAGCATAACCGGCAGAATCTTCAATCACTAAGTAGTTGTAGTAACGCTTAGCTTCATCGGTTGGATAAATGCGATAACTGGGACTGTTATCTGGGCAGCGGCCAACATCAATGGGGTTATCCCATTTCCCCGTTGTTTGTGCCAGCATCTGAAAACCATCGCCGAGCAGAGTCGCTTGCTTTTCAAAATCAAAGTCACTACTAAATAACAGATAATGCTGACCGATAGCGTGATTGGACAATCCGCGATAGAAGAAACTCAGCTGGTTTTGCAACACCTCGACACTAAGGTCGCGATTATCCACCGTAACCCACCGATCGTTGGATAAACGATAATTTTGCGACATATGACACTCTTTATTATTCGTTTTGGTCAATTAGAGCATTACGCCTTGATATTGTCTATTTGCTCAACAAAAACTAACACTACCGAGCTCACGTTTATGACACCAGTAAACAGAGCGACATTCTCAACACGCCTAACTCATTAGCCGAGCGCGTAACTAGGCTACAATTACTGATAATCCACACAACAGGTGAAGTCGGTGTACTCAATGAGGATTAAGCACATAATGTCGGTTGTATTGTCGCTTTGGTGTACGGCGGCCTTCGCACAGTCACAATCACAATCACAATCAGCACCAGTATTAAAGGTGGCACAAACACAGTGGCCACCGTTTATTATGGATTCCGCCTATGGGCAGGGCATCGCTTATGATTTCATCATTGAAGGACTCGTCGCAGCAGGATACCAAGTTGAGTTTAGCGAAAAGCCTTGGGGGCGAATTCTAAAAGAGACGGCTCATGGCAAAAATGATGTCATCGTCGCAATGTGGAAAACGGAGCAGCGCGAAAAACACTTTTTGTTCACCGAACCTTATATGCATAATCAGATGTCAGTGTTGTCACGCCGCAACAGTGATTTTGAGTTTACCGACATCGATAGTCTTAAAGGTAAAGAAGTCGCCTTAATCAATCGTTATGCTTATACCGCCAAGTTACTCGATTACCCTCATTTCATTCCTGTTAATTCGATTGATCTGCCCAACAGCGTGCGCTTGGTACTAACCGAACGTGCCGATGTGCTCGTTTCTGATGAAATTGTTGCACGTTGGACGCTAAAAGAGATGAGACTTGACCCATCACAGATCAAGTTCAGTAGCACTTACCTCGATACGTCCCCTTTGTACGCAGGTGTGCGACGTGATCATCCTCTTGCACAAGAAATCGTCAATGCGCTCAATCACTACTTTAAAAATCACGGAGAAAGACGCTTGGCAGAATTAAAAACCAAATACGGCCTATCAGACTAGAGCCAAAAAATGAAAAACCAGCCAAACGGCTGGTTTTTCATCAGTAGCAAAATGGTTATGCTACTTCGATTGGACCACCAAATGAGGTCACTGGTGGTACCTTACCAGTGAATTTCTCAAAGTTGACGATACAGGTATTAGCAGAGGTTGCCTGTGCGAGCTCAGACGTGCCGATATCTAACGTTAGCGTATTTGGATCGCCGTAGGTACAAATCGCCCCTTCTTTCTCGTTGAGTGGGCCATACCAAGCCCCCTCTTCAATCCGAATAACGCCACGTGGGTAGCTGTCGGTCAGTACTGCACCCGCAAGCAATTGGCCTCGATCGTTGTAAACACGCACTAAATCGCCCTCTTTAATGCCCTTCTCTTTGGCATCAAGTGGGTTGATGTAAACCGGTTCACGACCTTGTACAGCGTAGGTCGCACGGAACGCTTCAGATTCACACATTTGCGAGTGAAGACGCTTGTCTGGGTGACATGACTGTAACCAGAACGGGTGCTTCTCAGAACCAGGACCACCGTGTGAACGCTCGGTTTTTTCAAACCACATTGGGTGCTCTTGACAGTGTTCATAGCCGTAACGGCCAATCTTACGTGAAGTGATTTCGATAAAACCAGAAGGAGTACCCAGTGGGTTAATTTCTGGATCTTGACGGAAGTCAGCATGGCGAACCCAAGGTTTACCTTCACCGAAATCAAGCACGCTCTTCTCCCAGAACTCATCAAACTCTGGCATATCGAACTTACCGTCATTCGCTTTACGACAGTCGTTATAGAGGCTTTCGATCCACTCCATTTCACTCATACCGCGCGTGTATTCATCACGACGGCCAAAGCGCTGAGTCAACTCACTCATGATTTGGAAATCAGGCTTCGATTGGAACAGTGGATCAACCAAGCGATGCATGGCGACCAGGCCTTTGCTTGAGTAAGAACCGTAAACGTCGATATCGTTACGCTCCCACTGAGTACAAGCTGGTAGCACGATGTCTGAGAAACGACAGGATGCCGTCCAAGCAAACTCAATCGTCACCACGGTTTGTAGTTTCTTGAACGCTTGCTTCATACGGTTGCGGTCTTGGTGGTGATGCCAAGGGTTGTTACCTGAAATCACCATCATTTTGAAGTCTGGAAGCTTCACTTTACCGCCATTGTAACGGATCTCTTTGCCCGGCTCTAACAGGCAGTCAATCCAACGCGCAACCGGAATCGTGCGGCTATAACCGTTGAAATCGTTGTTGTCCCATTTCGGCTTCATTCCGGTGTCTAGATTACGTGGGAAGCCACCAGGTCCGGCAAAACCGGTCGATGGTACACCGATACTTGAATAGTGGTGACCGTATGAAATGCCGCCACCAGGCAGACCAATTTGACCCACCATCGCAGCGACTACGGCAGCGGCCCAGTATGGCTGCTCACCATGCTCTTGACGCTGAATACACCAACCCATCAAGATTTGAGTGCGACCGTTAACCAACATGCGAGCAAATTCACGAATCTTATCGGCTTTTACGCCACAGATTTCCGCTGCCCACTCTGGAGTTTTCGCTACTTTATCTTTGGTTTCACCCTGAACATATTGGATGAACTCGCTAAAGCCTAAACAGTAAGTATCGATAAATTGCTTATCGTATAAGTCTTCATTGTAGAGTACATGAGCCACCGCCAATATAAACGCCACATCGGTTTGTGGGTTGATGTAAAGGTGGTCATTGTCGAGATAGCGCTGGGTTTTATTCTTAACCGGATCAACCGACAAGACATTGATCTCGCCTTTAGCGACTTTTTCTTTTAACTGCTCAAGGTAAGCAAACGACTCATGGGTTTCACAGTTCCAACCCACTTGGAGGTTTTTAACCGGATCGTTGGCCCACATTACGATATTGTCTGAATGTTTAAGGATTTCAGACCATGAAGTTCCTTGTGCATACACTTCGGTAGACCCGAGCACGTATGGCAAAATGGTTTGGCCTGCGCCCGTTGAGTAGTCACCCACTTTAGTAATAAAGTTGCCATGCATACCCACAGCGCGC
Organism: Vibrio sp. NH-UV-68; assembly: GCF_042940635.1. Taxonomy (NCBI): domain Bacteria; kingdom Pseudomonadati; phylum Pseudomonadota; class Gammaproteobacteria; order Vibrionales; family Vibrionaceae; genus Vibrio; species Vibrio sp. NH-UV-68. Next base: position 1,054,505 of record NZ_CP134975.1, on the reverse strand, counting down.
TGCATGTGCGCCGTACAGTTGTTAAATGAACCTGTTTGGTTCCAACCCGTTTGACCTGCGTGCAGTGCCCAAGGGCCGTAATCTTTTTGTACTCGCTCTAGTTCACGATAAAACAGATCTAACGCTTCATCCCAAGTGACGCGAATGAAACGGTTATTACCGCGTGTTTCTGCGCTGTATTTGTGTTTCTTAAGCCAATCTAAGCGCACCATAGGGTAACGAACACGTGATGGGCTGTAGATAATACCTTTGATGCCGTTAAGCATCTCGGTCGGGTTTTTATCTAATTCTAACGGTTTGATCTCTTGAACTTTACCTGCGTAGATGTGGGCACGGAACGCGCCCCAGTGAGAACCAGATACCTTCCAAGTTCCAGTACTCTCAACCGCATGAGCAGAAGTAGATGCTAATAAGCTCGGACCAATGACCGACGCCGCACTTGTCGTTGCAACGCCTTTGAGAAAACTTCTTCGTGTAATAGCCATTTAAATTACTCCATCCGACGCTTATTAGTGATGACCTTCAGCATAATCTGAAGAGTGTTTTTGCAAGTACTTCAAGATAAGTGCTTCACTGTCTGTATCTAGGTTAACGAAGGCAAGCATACCGTCGAACATACCTGGCCAAGTATTGGCATCAAAGTGCTCTTCTGCTGGCTGCGTATGACAAACCGAACAGTTGGTTTTGTAGGCTTCTTTGGATTTTTCCCACACTGGCGTAATGTCGTTTAGCATCGACTCTTTCTTAAGCCAAACGTTAGCTGACACTTTCTCCCAAGGCAGGCCAGTCAGTTCATCGACTTTTTTCTCGCCCGTTTTGACCACGTTGGCGTCCATTGAAGCTTCTTTAAGTAAAGATGCCACGGCAATGTTCTTACCAAAATCTTCTTGGATAACGCGACCAAAGCCTTTTGCTTTACGCCAACCATCAATTTCGATCGCGACATAATCGCCTTTTTCTTCAATCACTTTGACCGTCGATGCTGGGTTAAGCAAGCCCGCTTCTGTCGCCCCTTGCTCGTCAAAGTAAATCGGTAGGTGACGTACACTAACCAATGATTGACCAACAGAGTAATTCGTATTCGAGGCAAGCGCTTCTAAGTCACCAACAATGCCACCGATGCTATCCATACCTGCAGGCAGTTTGTGTGCGATGCCTTTGTGACAATCAACACAACTTTGATCTTTCTCTGCCGCTTGCTTCATTTGAATGCGAGCTGTCGGAGACATAAGTTCAAAGTCCATTGAATCGTAATTGTGACAGTTTTTACACTCTAACGACTTATTAGCAGAGAAACGATCCCATTCATGCTTGGCCAATTCGATACGACGCTCTTCAAATACTCCGGGTTCGTCATAATTGCCAAACACCTGAGCAAACACTTCTTTGGAAGCCTGCATCTTACGTGCAATCTTGTCGGTCCAATTGTGTGGTACGTGGCAGTCAGGACAGGTCGCACGCACCCCTGAATGGTTTTTCCAGTGAACCGTTTCTTGCAGTTCAACGTAAACATTGTCACGCATGGTGTGACAACTGATACAAAATTCTTCTGTGTTGGTCGCTTCTAGCGCAGTGTTAAAACCGCCCCAGAAGATAACCCCAGCAACAAAGCCGCCCATGGTCAGCACGCCTAGGCTGATATGGACAGCTGGACGCCGCATAGTGCGCCACAGTTTAACAATCATTGATTTCATGGTTTGCTCTCTTAAAATCTTTTTAAAAATGTGGTGTTGAGCTCACGGACTTTTACATGCCGTGCGCGCCCGGAGGTCCCATTACAAACACTTGGAGCATCCACACCAAGAATCCGTAACCGCCGACGAACGCCACACTTAAAACCGGAAAAAGAACAACCGCGATGAAGAAGAACGACTTCCACTCCAGAGAGCGTTTTTCACTACTCTCAGTTTTGTTAACATCACTCATACATTTGCCTATTTTGTATTTAGTGTTATTGGTTAGCTCAGTCAGATGAGCTGAAGTTTTTTACAATCTCTAATGAAAAAGATTAGACCATACTAGGAGTAAGGTTCAATCAATTCATCGCTTCTGAAGCTTGTTATTCCACACTTTTTTGAGCTCAACCAGAGATGTGTTTAATCGTGCTTTGATGTGTCAATATGCCATTATTTATGAACAAATATGAACAGGATTTTGGGCGATAAAAAAGCCCAAAAATACCCAAAAACTGACCCTGTTTTCGACACTTAAGCAGTGACTATGTCAGTTAATCTTAGACTGAATGTAAATGAGTTGTTACTTGGCTTGTTGAGGATTGGGCTTATTATCAATTTCAAGACAAGGTGACCTTTGGCGGTTTTCGCGTACAATAATCCTTCATGATCAGGAGGATGTTATGGACAGTGTGGTGGATATTTCATGGTTGACCTTGGGGTTGTTTTCGAGCTTGCTGATCATTCCATTCTCAATCAGTCGCTACTATCAACTTAAACTAAGCAAAGAGATCGCAGTTAGCGTGGGGCGCATGGCACTGCAGTTAATCTTGGTCGGGGCCTATCTTGAATACCTTTTCAAGCTCAATAGCTTAGCCATCAATGTCATCTGGATTATCGTCATGACCCTGATTGGGGCGAGTGCCATCACAAGCAAAGCCAAATTACCACGCGCTAAACTAATGCTTCCAGTGGTGACAGGTCTGTTTGTGGCTTTGATCCCGATGCTAGGAATTATCGCGTTAGGCGTAATTAAACCGACGCCTTTTTATCATGCTCAATATTTGATCCCTTTGGCTGGCATGTTGCTTGGTAACTCGATGAGCGGCAATATTGTGGCATTGCAAAATTTTTTCCGCGCTTTCGAAGAGCGCAAAGCAGAATATGAAGCGGCGATATCGTTGGGCGCCTCCCCAAGCTACGCCACACTGCCTTTTGTACGCGATGCGATTGCACGTTCAGTCGCACCAACATTAGCCACGATGGCAACGACTGGTCTTGTGACGTTACCGGGTATGATGACAGGTCAAATTCTCGGTGGTGCCAGCCCGATGGTGGCGATTAAATATCAAATTATGATCATGATTGCGATATTCGTTACCATGTCACTTTCTGTGGCATTGTCGCTGAAACTGTCAGTCCATAGTTGTATCAGTCGTTATGGTCGTGTGCTGGTCAACGTCGTTCATGATGACGCCATATAGCGCCTATTTAGCGATTGTAGGATCTTATCCACAGAATCTGTGGATAACCGTGGTGATACCTAGAAGTCAACTGGTCAAACCTGAGTTAATGAATTATCTCTCACAAAATTCACTTTGCATTCATACGCATATCTTTTAATTCTACCAATGTAATAAATACGTAAAGACCAGACATTAGCCTTGCGCTATCAAATCAATGCAAGGAGCGCGAGCGATGACTTTGGACCAACACAGCTTGGATAATGCATTTACCGAACGAGATGAAATGAGAGATTGGTTAATCACTCAGCCTGAGGCCTTAATAGAGAATGCAGTTAAAGATGGCTTGTTAGGCCATCATCAAGATCAAAAAAACTCACTTAAAGTGAGTTTTTAAACCAGTTCGCATCATTGCTGTCAATCACGTAGATAGATTAACCAGTACCACATGCCGACAAACACCCCACCACCAATGATGTTGCCCAATGTCACCGGGAGCAAATTATTGGTGATAAAATCCAGCATATTCAAATCAGCATAGTCGGCGATATTGGCTCCGGTCATTTGCCAAAATTCAGCAGGTGCGAAATTTTTAATCCCAATCGCCATCGGAACCTGAAACATATTGGCAATACAGTGCTCAAACCCTGCAGAGACAAACATCGCAACGGGTAAAATCATGACTGCGATTTTATCTGTCAAAGTTCGGCCACTGAATGTCATCCAAACGGCCACACACACTAAGACATTACACATGACACCCAATGCCACTGCTGAGAGAAAAGTATGATGAAGCTTGTGCTGTGAAATCGCCATTGCGTTGAGGCCAACTTGTCCATGGTCAAACATATATTGTTTGGTCAACAGCATACAAACGACCAATAACAAGGCACCAATCAAGTTACCGCAATAGACAACCGTCCAGTTTTTTATCAGGGTTCGCCACGAAATTTTGCCACTTGCTCGAGCAACTAAAGTCAGCACTGAGCTAGTAAATAGCTCACCGCCAGTCACCACTACCAGAATCAGTCCGAGACTAAAGGCTAAACCGCCTAATAAACGCGTAATTCCCCACGGTAGATCGCCTGCCCCTGTCGTGACCACAGTATAAAAGACAAAAGCGATACCGATATGGATACCTGCCGAAATCGCCAGAAGGAAAGACTTGATAGGATCTTTGGTCGCTTTGCCCACGCCAATTTCAGCCGCACGTTCGGCCATTTGTGGGGGTAAAAGAGAATCAAATTGGTTGAGGTTTATCATTTCGAAACATTTTGCAACATCAGGGTCAATGGGCGCGGATAATTACTTGAAATGTGATCAAATTCAAGCACAAATTATACAATGCCGATGAAAAGCCGTTGCATGTAAACTAAGTAAGCGCAGTTTTGTCTTTTACGACTAATATCTATGTTAAAAAAACTCCACACAAATACATAAATCCCTTATTTTTCAATAAATTAAAATAAACCTTCTACCGTTAATTGTGTCTGACACCATTTTTAGGCTAAATATTCATATTAAAGTCAATTTTTATACTATTTTCTCATTTATAGGCGCAAGGCGGCTCGCGATACTGTTTAGTGGTAGCCTGCTTTGATCTCGCTCTAGTCTTATCGTGACTGTTTAACTCCTGAACAATCTGCTCCAGTTATCTGATCAAACTCTGGCTTAGGTAACATTTCTATATAGTGGGCATTGCTGAACGCCAACTTCCTGATTAAGTTGAGTACATACACTTTATAAGGAATCGAATATGAAATTTACGCCTGAATATATATCTGAACTTAACTTACTGCTTCAGTTTGATATCAGCAGTGCTGCGACTGGCATTAAAGTTCATAATGACGCATCTGAAGAGATTCAATCAGCTGTGCAGCGTCTTTACGCCAAAGGCCTATGTACTTTTCCTGATGGCGGCTACTTAACCGATGAGGGCATCGAAATGGCCGAGCACGCAGACAAAATTATCCGTGTGCTTTCTAGCTAACTTGACTCAACAGCAAACGCCAGAGGCGCACTCTGGCGTTTGCTAAAACCCCTCCCCCTTAGATATCATCTCGCACATAACACCACTGATATTGCTGCAACAACAACGGTTGTTGTTGCGTTCAATAAATGCCAAAGTAAGTACGTTTCAGCAAGCGTGTAGCCCTAGCCTTTGGTATACCAACAGTGACTATATATTGCTGGATCTGATACAACATCAATCGTTGACTACCCAACCATTCACAAGGTGTTACGTACACAACTTGGTCATTTATTAGCAAGGAGTCTGACATGAAAACCATCACAGTCGTCGGTGGAGGTTGGCTAGGTAAACCACTTAGCCAATACCTGACATCCATCGGGTATCAAGTCTTCACCAGTAAAACAACTCCAGAAGGGGCGGCAGAGCTTGAGCAACAAGGACTCAACAGTTTTGTGTGCGACTTAAATTTGGGTCTTGAACAACTCAAAGATCAACTCAATACAGCACCGAGCGAAATAGTGATTGGTTGTTTTCCTCCAGGATTTCGCCGAGGAGCTGGCGATAATTACGTCACTCAATGGCAAAATCTTATCCAAGCGGCCAAGCAGAGTGCGGCGCAACGTATTGTTATGGTCAGTTCAACAACCGTTTACCCAAACACCGCCACAGAGATGGTTGAAGAGGACGCTAGCCTTGCATTAGCACAAAGCCATTCTCTATTTAGTGATAATGCGATAACGATGTTAAAAGCTGAGCAAGCGCTGATTGATTCTGGCCTGAGCTACGCCATCGTTCGTTGCAGCGGGCTGGTCGGCCCCGATAGACACCCATCGCGCTTTGCCGCTAGATTAAAGCAAGTCAGTGAGCAAGCGCCTGCTAATATGCTTGAGCTAAAAGATGCGATTGGCGCCGTGAGCTATATGGCCCTAGCAACACACAACACGGTAGTGAATGCCACCACACCAAACACGGTCAGTAAGGCACAGTTTTATCAGGCAGCGCTCGACAGCGTTGGTTCAAGCGACCCTCTTCCACCCGTGGTTCAACAGCCCGATAAGCGCATAATGGCAGACAAGATCATTGCCCTTGGCTATCGTTTCCATTTTGACCACACACTCGAACTGGTGTGAACTGAGAGGGGTTTATGAACCAAACTAAGTTGTATCAACACATTGAGCGCTTATGGCGTTACATGCAACTCTCCGACGATTTAATCCAATCAGATTGCCTCTTCGTGTTAGGCAGTAATGATGTTCGTGTGGCGGAGTATGCTGCGAATTTGTATCTACAAGGCTGGGCTGAATATTTAGTCTTTTCTGGCGGGTTCGGCCGTTTAACTGCGGATGTGTTCGAGCAGAGCGAAGCGGAAACTTTTGCCCAAATCGCACGTGATTTAGGTGTGCCGAGCAATAAAATTATTATTGAGGATCAGGCAACCAACACCGGAGAAAACCTGCTCTTTACGCATCAGCTACTTACGCAAAAAAATCTCAACTTCAACTCGTTTATCTTAGTGCAAAAGCCGTACATGGAACGACGCACTTACGCTTCATTCCGTCAGCAGTGGCCAACACAGGTTAAGCATCTTTGTGTAACCTCGCCCAAAGGCGAGTTCTGCGACTATTTTAATGAAGAGATCGACCTCTACACCACCTTATCGGCCATGTTGGGCGATTTTGAGCGAATTAAGACTTACCCTGCTTTGGGCTATCAAATTGAACAAGTGATCCCAGACGACGTCAACACGTCATATCAAGCGATTAAGTCCGCACTAAGTTAATTGCTTAGCAAATAAAAAAGCCAGAGACATAATGCTCTGGCTTTTCTCATTTTGGTTGATTAATGAATCGCGGCTTCTTTTTGACTGAGATAAGTGAATTTAAGCTCATCATCTTTCAGATCAACTTTCACCGTACCACCATCGACTAGTGAACCAAATAGCAGCTCATTAGCGAGGGGTTTCTTCAGTTTGTCTTGCACAACTCGTCCCATTGGACGCGCGCCCATGGACTTATCGTAACCACGAGAAGCCAACCAATGACGTGCATCGTCCGACACTTCAAGCGAGACACCACGCACATCAAGTTGCGCTTGCAGTTCAACGATAAACTTATCAACCACTTGATGGATAACGTGCTCATCTAGGCTGTTAAACCAAATGATGTTATCAAGACGGTTACGAAACTCTGGAGTAAATACCTTTTTAATTTCAGACATCGCATCGTGACTGTGATCTTGTTGGATCAAGCCGATCGATTTCTTAACCGTTTCTTGCACGCCCGCGTTGGTGGTCATCACCAAAATCACGTTACGGAAATCCGCTTTACGACCGTTGTTATCCGTTAACGTGCCGTTATCCATCACTTGCAGCAACAAGTTAAAGACGTCTGGGTGCGCTTTCTCAATCTCATCAAGTAACACCACCGAGTGAGGGTGTTTGATCACAGAATCAGTCAACAGACCGCCTTGATCGTAACCGACATAACCCGGAGGCGCGCCGATAAGACGACTGACAGAGTGACGTTCACCATACTCAGACATGTCAAAACGCAGCAGTTCAATACCAAGCAGCTTAGACAACTGCACTGTCACTTCTGTTTTACCGACCCCGGTTGGGCCTGCAAACAAGAAGGAACCAACCGGTTTATTGTCTGCCCCCAAACCCGCACGGGTTAACTTAATCGCTTCGCTAAGAACATCAATCGCATCATCTTGGCCAAACACCAACATTTTCATCTTCTCATCGAGTTTCTGTAGAATCTCTTTGTCAGAAGAAGAGACGGACTTCTCTGGGATACGCGCCATCTTGGCAACCATCGCCTCGATATCAGCAACCCCAACCGTTTTTTTACGACGACTCGCCGGAGTAAGACGACTACGAGCACCCGCTTCATCGATAACATCGATCGCTTTATCAGGCAAATGACGCTCATTAATGTACTTAGCCGACAGTTCAACCGCTGCACGCAGTGCTTTATTGGTGTAACGCACTTCGTGGTGTGCTTCGTACTTCGGTTTCAGGCCCATCAAGATTTTAGTGGTATCGTCGAGTGAAGGCTCAACAACGTCGATTTTTTGGAATCGACGAGAGAGCGCGCGCTCTTTCTCGAAAATATTGCTGTACTCTTGATAAGTCGTTGAACCAATACAGCGTAGCTTGCCACTACTAAGCAGAGGTTTAATTAAGTTGGCGGCATCGACTTGACCACCAGAAGCCGCGCCAGCACCGATGATGGTATGAATCTCATCAATAAACAGAATCGCATCTTCTTCTTTTTCAAGTTGTCTTAGTATTGCCTTGAAGCGTTTCTCAAAATCACCGCGATACTTAGTGCCCGCTAGTAGCGACCCGATATCTAATGAATAGATGACACTGTCAGCGATAATTTCTGGGACCTGCCCTTCCACAATACGCCACGCTAAACCTTCTGCGATAGCAGTTTTACCTACCCCTGCCTCACCAACGAGCAATGGGTTGTTCTTGCGACGACGACAAAGCACTTGAACAGTTCTTTCAAGCTCTTTCTCACGACCAATAAGTGGATCAATCTGGCCCTGCTTGGCCAATTGATTGAGGTTAGTAGCAAAGCTTTCTAAACGATCTTCGTTACTCGCTTCTTCGGCATTTTCGCTACCAAAAGAGTCGGGAGAAGACGGTTCATCACCTGCGCTTGATGCCTTAGTGATGCCATGCGAAATAAAATTAACAATATCAAGACGGCTAATGTCGTTTTTCTTGAGTAAGTACGCCGCATGGGACTCTTGCTCACTAAAAATAGCCACCAGTACGTTAGCCCCAGTCACTTCACTACGACCAGAGGATTGAACGTGAAACACCGCGCGTTGCAAAACGCGTTGAAAACTCAAAGTGGGTTGCGTTTCGCGAGTTTCATCATTTTCAGGAATCAGCGGCGTTGTTTGATCGATGAAGATATCTAGTTCACCACGCAAGGCATCGATGTCCGCCTGACACGCCTGAAGTGCTTCTCTCGCAGCATCGTTTTCTAACAACGCCAGCAGGAGGTGCTCGACAGTCATAAACTCATGTCTTTTGTCTCGAGCGCGGGAAAAAGCGCCGTTGAGACTCGACTCTAACTCTTTATTCAGCATAAGTACCTCCTTTAAGAACAACTTAAGTTGCTCGAACAAGCATTAGGCTTGTTCCATTGTACAAAGCAAAGGATGCTCATTCTCGTTCGCATACATAGTAACTTGCGCTACCTTGGTCTCAGCAACTTCTGCAGTATACGTGCCACAAATTGCTTTGCCTTCATAATGCACCTGGAGCATTACCTGTGTTGCTTTGTCGATATCCATTGAGAAAAATCGCTCTAAAATTTCAATGACAAAGTCCATCGGGGTGTAATCATCGTTGTTCAAAACAACGTTATACATAGATGGTGGCTTAACTTTTGTTTTTTCTCTCTCCAGTAAATCTGAATCTGGAGTAACCCATTCAAAATGTTTGCTCATGACTATAACGACGTTGATGTTTGACTCTGTGAATTTTACCACTTCGACGAGCAGAAGTTTTGAATTTAGCTCTCTTTAAATAAGGACCATTTAGGTAGAAAACAATATTTGGCCCTACTTAGAGACTAATCCACCATTTGAGTCGCTGCAAATAAAAGATTTTGATCCGCCTAATTGGCGTATCTAATTGATTAAAAAGAACCCGAATTCCATTCACAGTGCGTATATTTTAATACGTGGCATTGAGCTATAAGTTGCACAAATGTAAATCTTAAAAGTGATTTGCTTGCAAATATGTCGACTATGAGACCTTTTTACTATTGACTGCGCTCGCCCATTGGCTACATTGGTCAAATAGTGACTCAAAATTTGGCAGCGGCTGAATGGATATTCACTTTCTGTTTACTAAGGATGATAAGTAAACACTTAACAACGTTACAGACACAATGCATGAGGGATGTAAAGCATGGCTACAGGTACAGTAAAATGGTTTAACAACTCCAAAGGATTTGGTTTTATCTGTCCAGAGGGAGAAGACGGAGATGTGTTTGCGCACTATTCAACGATTCAAATGGACGGTTATCGTACTCTGAAAGCGGGCCAACAAGTAAGTTTTGAAGTGGAAGAAGGGCCAAAAGGTTATCACGCAAGCTCCGTGGTTCCAGTGGAAGCCCACTCAGCAAAATAACCGCTGCCAACTGACTTAGGTTACTGATAAAAAACCGGTTGTTGATAAAAAAACCCGCTTGGCAGCGGGTTTTTTAGTTTCAGCGTATTTATTATCGGTTGATAATCGCGTTCAAGGTCGCACTCGGGCGCATCAAGGCTGATACCTTTTCAAACACCGGTGAGTAGTAACCCCCTAGATCAGCAGGCACACCTTGGGCTTGATTGAGCTCAGCAACGATTTGCTGTTCGTTTTCTGCCAGTGTTTGAGCAATTGGCGCAAACTCGGCAGCAAGATCAGCATCTTGAGTTTGCTCAGCAAGCGCTTTAGCCCAGTAAGTCGCAAGATAATAATGGCTACCACGATTATCAAGCTCACCAACACGGCGCGATGGTGACTTATTATTGTCGAGGAACTCACCTGTCGCTTTGTCTAGCGCATCAGCAAGCACTTTGGCTTTAGCGTTACCCGTCACCGTACTTAAATGCTCTAGAGACGCAGCCAATGCTAAGAATTCACCCAATGAATCCCAACGTAGGTGGTTCTCTTTCTCAACTTGTTGCACGTGTTTCGGTGCACTACCGCCCGCGCCGGTTTCAAACAAACCACCACCATTCATCAGCGGCACGATTGAAAGCATCTTCGCCGAAGTACCGAGTTCTAGAATTGGGAACAGGTCAGTTAGGTAGTCACGAAGAACGTTACCCGTCACTGAAATAGTGTCTAGGCCTTGCTTGATACGAACCAACGAGTACTGACACGCTTCAAGTGGTGCCAGAATCTTAATTTCTAGCCCTTCGGTATCGTGCTCAGGTAAGTAAGCGTTAACTTTCTTAATCAGCTCCGCATCGTGCGCACGATTTTCGTCTAACCAGAATACCGCTGGAACACCAGTAGCACGAGCGCGAGTGACAGCAAGTTTAACCCAATCTTGGATTGGCGCATCTTTCACCTGACACATACGGAAGATATCACCTTCTTCGACCGCTTGCTCAAGCAGTACTTTCCCTGACGTGTCAACAATGCGCACAGAGCCTGCCGCATCAAGAATAAATGTCTTGTCGTGAGAGCCGTACTCTTCGGCTTTTTGCGCCATTAGACCAACATTTGGCACGCTGCCCATAGTGGTTGGATCAAAAGCGCCATTCTCTTTACAGAAATCAATTACCGCTTGATAGATACCAGCATAGCTACGATCTGGGATCATTGCTTTGGTGTCTTTCTGCTTACCATCAGGTCCCCACATTTGACCGGATGAACGCAGCATCGCAGGCATAGAAGCATCAACGATAATGTCACTCGGTACGTGGAGGTTAGTAATACCGCGGTCAGAATCCACCATGGCTAATGGTGGCTGAGTTTGATATACCGCTTGCAGCGCAGCTTCAATTTCTTGTTTTTGCTCAGCAGGCAAGGTTTGAATTTTAGCGTACACATCACCAATACCGTTGCTGACATCGACGCCTAGTTGCGTAAAGAGTTCTCCATATTTTGCAAATACATCTTTATAGTAAACTTTAACCGCATGGCCAAAGATCACAGGGTCAGACACCTTCATCATGGTGGCTTTCATGTGCAGTGACAGTAGCACGTCTTGCTGCTTCGCTTCTTCAATTTGCTGTTCGAAAAACTCTACGAGTGCGTTCTTGTTCAGTACCGCACTGTCGATGATCTCTTTATCTTGGATTGGAAATGGCGCTTTAAGTTCTTTTACCGTGCCATCGGTAGCCACAAACTCGATTTTAACTTCTGTTGCGCCATCAAGCGTGACTGATTTTTCGCTACCGAAGAAGTCTTTATCAGCCATGCTTGAAACATGTGATTTAGAATCCGCAGACCATGCGCCCATTGAATGAGGATTTTTCTTGGCGTAGTTCTTAACTGACAGCGGTGCGCGACGGTCAGAGTTACCCTCACGCAGTACTGGGTTTACCGCACTACCTTTGATCTTGTCGTAGGTCGCTTTGATCGCTTCTTCTTCGTAGGTGCTCGGCTCTGCAGGATAGTTTGGTAAGTTGTAGCCTTTGTCCTGAAGTTCTTTGATCGCCGCTTTTAACTGTGGGATAGAAGCAGAGATGTTAGGTAGCTTAATGATGTTTGCCTGTGGTGTTTTTGCCAATTCACCAAGTTCAGTTAGCGCATCACCAATGCGCTGCTCTTCAGTCAAATGTTCTGGGAAACTAGCAAGAATACGCCCAGCTAGAGAGATGTCACGAGTGTCAACATCAATGCCAGAAGAAGCAGTAAACGATTGAATAATCGGAAGTAGCGAATACGTTGCTAGTGCAGGAGCTTCATCTGTAATGGTGTAAATGATTGTAGGTTTTTCTGTAGGCATGAAATTTCCCTATTGTTCTAACAAAGCCATCGGATGAGTAGCCTTGTGTGAATGGCCGCTAACAAGTTGAATACTTCATCTCCCCACTTGTTGCGATTTATCCGTCTCTTATTGTTTTTGCCACTGACCAGTGACGTCCATGAGAGCGATTAATTATAATTAAACAAAAACAAGATAATAGTCTATCATCTTGCTCGACAATCCTGTTTTTTGGCGCGCAAATGATAGCTTAAATTGGATATATAAGAAACTTTCAAACACACTTTATTCACATTTTTGCAAGGTAGTTAACATGCCACCACCATCACGTCGGGACTTCTCATCCGATTCTAACACCAAGTCCCAATCTGGTTTTAAACGCAGTAAATCCGGTTCTTCAATGGCCAACAGTTCGACCAAACGTCGTCGCAAGCCTGTGAGTCAAAAACCGAAAATCTCAGCCGCAGAAAGACGCGTTATCCTTTTTAACAAACCTTTTGACACCTTAAGCCAGTTTACTGATGGCGATGGTAGAAAAACCTTGGCCGATTATATTGAGGTCAAAGACGTGTATGCCGCAGGCCGCCTCGATAGAGACAGTGAAGGCTTAATGGTGCTGACCAATGACGGAATTTTGCAAGCAAAGTTGACCCAACCCAAATCAAAATCCCCGAAAACCTATTGGGTTCAGGTTGATGGCGCACCGAGCGAAGCTGACCTTGATAAACTGCGTAAGGGCGTTGAACTCAAAGATGGCCTAACTCTGCCAGCGACAATCGAGCGTATTGATGCGCCCAACGTTTGGCAACGTAATCCGCCAGTGCGTTTTCGAGCCAATATCCCGACCACCTGGCTTGCTATTACCATTATTGAAGGACGTAACCGTCAGGTGCGACGCATGACCGCGCATATCGGCTATCCGACCCTGCGCTTGATTCGCTATTCGATGGGAGATCTTACTCTGGGAGATTTACAACCGGGCGAGTGGCAAGAGATTAACATCTAACTTCAGCCCTTATCGAAAGCACACCCAATCCTAGATTCCAGATCATTCGTTGCTCGCTTGGGCAATGACGAACAAAAAAACGGCGCTTCAAGTGAAGCGCCGTTGTTAAATCTTCAAAGAAAGTAAGCGATTAAGCTTATTGTTTTTTCTCTGCAATTTTAACCGCAATCGATAGATCTTCAAGCGACGCTGGGTTCGCTAGGCTTGGAGCGTCTGTGAGTAGACACGCCGCTGCTGTTGTTTTCGGGAATGCGATAACATCACGGATGTTCTCTGTACCACATAGCAGCATCACTAGGCGATCAAGACCAAATGCAAGACCTGCGTGCGGTGGCGTACCAAACTTCAATGCATCCAGTAGGAAGCCGAATTTCAGTTGCTGTTCGTCAGCTTCGATACCTAGAATATCAAATACCGCTGCTTGCATTTCTGCGTTGTGGATACGTACCGAACCACCACCAACTTCATAGCCGTTAAGAACCATATCGTACGCGTTAGAGTTTGCCGCACTTGGGTTGGCTTTCAGCTCTTGCGCTGTCACACCCAAAGGCGCGGTGAATGGGTGGTGCATCGCATGGAGGTTACCTTCGTCATCTTCTTCAAACATTGGGAAGTCAACAACCCATAACGGAGCCCATGCAGATTGGTTGGTTAGCTCTAGATCTTTACCCAGTTTCAGGCGTAGTGCACCAAGTGCTTCTGCAACGATACCCGCTTTGTCGGCGCCAAATAGGATGATATCGCCAGACTCTGCTTCAGTGCGCTCTAGAATGGCGTTGATTACGTCTTCGTTTAGGAACTTAGCTACTGGAGATTGGATACCTTCCATGCCTGCAGCGCGGTCGTTAACCTTCATCCACGCCAGACCTTTCGCGCCGTAGATACTAACAAACTCACCGTAACCGTCGATTTGCTTACGAGTAAGAGATGCGCCACCCGGAACACGGATTACTGCAACGCGGCCTTTCTCGTCATTCGCTGGGCCAGAGAAAACTTTAAACTCGACGTCTTTGACAAGATCAGCGACATCAACAAGCTCAAGTGGGTTACGAAGATCAGGCTTGTCAGAACCAAAACGACGAATCGCTTCACTAAATGGCATCACTGGGAATTGACCTAGGTCGACGTTAAGCAGCTCTTGCCACATATCGCGAACCATGTTTTCCGTTACTTCACGAACTTGATCAGCGCTCATGAATGACGTTTCGATATCGATCTGGGTGAATTCTGGTTGACGGTCAGCACGCAAGTCTTCATCACGGAAACACTTAACGATTTGGTAGTAACGGTCAAAACCAGACATCATTAGCAGCTGTTTGAATAGCTGAGGAGATTGAGGAAGCGCGTAGAAACTGCCTTTATGAACACGACTTGGTACTAAATAATCACGAGCGCCTTCTGGCGTTGCTTTGGTCAGTACCGGAGTTTCGATGTCAAGGAAGCCGTTGTCATCAAGGAAACGACGCACAAAACTTGACGCTTTAGCACGCAGTTTAATACGGTCACTCATTTCTGGGCGACGTAGATCTAGGTAACGGTATTTTAGACGCTGTTCTTCCGAGTTCTTTTGGTTGAAGTCTAATGGCAGTGCGTCAGAACGGTTGATGATTTCAAGGCCTGTGGCCAAAACTTCAACTTCACCAGTCGCCATATCTTTGTTGGCTTGGCTTTCTGGACGAGCGCGTACTTCACCCGTTAACTTGATACAGAATTCATTACGAAGTGTATTGGCCACTTCGTGTGCGTCTGCCATATCTGGATCGACAACTACCTGAACAACGCCTTCACGATCTCGCATATCGATAAAAATAAGACCGCCTAAATCACGACGACGGTTAACCCAGCCGCAAAGTTCTACAGTTTGTCCTGCAAGGGACTTGTTCAGATGACCACAGTAATGGGTACGCATAATGAATTTCCCAATCTCTTTAAATTTGTTGATTACTCTCTATCAGTGATAGATTTACCGATAGAGCAAAGTTCCATTTATACGCTGAAAGTCAGTTTAGATCGACTATTCAACGTACAATTTATTGCGATTTATCATCTGTTGATGCTTTTTAAACCAATAAAGCGGTAAAAGCACTACACAGACAATTGAATGGCGCTGATTATAGCCTTTAAAAGGTCGGTTCGGCAAAGCTCTGATAGATCCAATTCAAACCAACGGTGAATAGGGGCACTATGGACGATTTACCCATCAGATTCGGCCTGACGATGTGGTCGCACAATCACTGGCAGCACAGCTTTTATGGTAAGGGTACTCAGGCCAATCAACGACTTGAGAAATACGCGCGCGTCTTCCATACCGTTGAGGGCAACACGACCTTCTATGCCACCCCAAACCCAACGACCGTGCGTAATTGGTATAACGCCACTCACGATCAGTTTCGCTTTACCTTTAAACTGCCGCAAAGCATCACCCACCAGCAAATGTTGCGCGGCTGTCAAGCTGAGCTAAAAAGCTTCATGCAAGTGATGCAGCCTTTGCATGAGAGAATTGGCCAGTGGACCATTCAGTTGCCTGCCGCGTTTGGCCCAGAACATTTAGCGCAGCTACAACAGTTTTGCACGCTATTCCCGCCAGATTACCCGCTAGGTATTGAGGTTCGTCATCCGGCATTTTTTGCCAAAGGTGATGCAGAGAAAGCTTTAAATCAGTGGCTTATCGAGCGAGGATACGACCGAATCATTATGGATAGTCGCCCAGTGTTTGCCGCCAAACC
The DNA here is from genome assembly GCF_042940635.1 of Vibrio sp. NH-UV-68. Taxonomy (NCBI): domain Bacteria; kingdom Pseudomonadati; phylum Pseudomonadota; class Gammaproteobacteria; order Vibrionales; family Vibrionaceae; genus Vibrio; species Vibrio sp. NH-UV-68. The sequence continues at coordinate 1,038,208 of NZ_CP134975.1, read as the reverse complement.
TGATAACGAAGCAATTATCGATGCGCAAATGAAAAAGCCCAAAGTCCCAGTGCATGCCATAGCGACCGCCCAGCAACCCATGGTTCGTTTTATCGGTCACCCACAAGAGCAGTTTAATTATGAATTTTTCGCCCCCTGGCTACGCAAATTGCCACAATGGATAGCCGAGGGAAAGCAGCCTTATGTCATGATTCATACCGCCGATAATATTGTCGCCCCCGAACTTGCCGCCGGTTTATATCAACAGCTACAAAAAAGTGTCACGTTACCCGATTTAGCGCCTTTCCCGGCTCAAAGCGGCCAACGGCAAATTTCGATGTTTTGATTGATTCACCGTCAATGCATGACAGCGCGGTAAATTTCCCATAAAATACGCGCCTTTTTTAGTGGCAGGCAATATCCCCTGTCGTTGGCATGTTACGAGAACTGAGCTATGAACCCGAAAAGCAATCCCGACACTATTTTTTCGGCTCCTATCGATAAAATTGGTGATTTCACCTTTGACGAACGCGTTGCAGAAGTGTTTCCTGACATGATTCAGCGCTCTGTTCCTGGCTACAGTAACATCATCTCGGCGATTGGCATGCTGGCAGAACGATTTGTCAAACCGCACTCCAATATCTACGATTTAGGTTGCTCGCTTGGTGCCGCAACCCTTTCTATGCGCCGCCATATCAAACAAGAAGGCTGTCAGATCATCGCGGTCGATAACTCGTCAGCCATGGTCGAGCGTTGCAAATTACACGTTAATGCCTACCGCAGCGATACCCCCGTTGATGTGGTCGAAGCGGATATTCGTGATATTGAAATCGACAATGCGTCTGTGGTGGTACTCAATTTCACGCTGCAGTTTCTGTCCCCAGAAGACAGATATACCTTATTGAAAAAGATCTACGCCGGTTTACGCCCTGGTGGCATTTTGATCCTGTCAGAAAAATTTGTCTTTGAAGATAAAATGGCCAATGAACTGCTTGTCGATTTACATCACGACTTTAAGCGTGCCAATGGCTATAGCGAGCTCGAAATTAGTCAAAAACGCAGTGCAATCGAAAATGTCATGCGACCTGACTCTAAGCAAGAACACAAACAACGCTTTGCACAAATTGGCTTCACCAGTTACGACGTCTGGTTCCAATGCTTTAACTTCGGGTCAATGTTCGCGATAAAATGATGCGATAACGCGTGATTGAACGCTGAGCCATTTGAGTCAAATTTTTAATTTATCTAGCAGTGAAAAACTATGTTTAACTTTGCAAATTTCTACCAATTGATTGCACAAGACACACGTCTCCAGCCTTGGCTAAACGTATTACCTCAACAGTTAACCGATTGGCAAAATACTGAGCATGGTGATTTCGCTCGCTGGTTAAAGGCACTCAATAAGATCCCTGAAGGCTCACCTGATCAAGTGGATTTAAAAAACTCGGTGACTATCGCCAACGACACACCATTCCACAGCGGTGAACTTAAAAAGCTCGAAAGCCTGTTACGTACTTTTCACCCGTGGCGTAAAGGCCCATACACGGTTCATGGTATCCATATTGATACCGAATGGCGCAGTGACTGGAAATGGGATCGTGTTTTACCGCATATTTCTCCACTGAAAGATCGCAGTGTCCTTGATGTAGGGTGCGGTAACGGCTATCACATGTGGCGTATGTTAGGCGAAGGGGCGCGTCTGACGGTGGGCATCGATCCATCCCATCTGTTCCTGATTCAGTTTGAAGCGATACGTAAGCTGATGGGCGACAATCAGCGCGCACATTTGTTGCCGCTGGGTATTGAACAATTACCTAAGCTCGAAGCATTCGATACCGTGTTTAGCATGGGTGTTTTGTATCACCGTCGTTCACCGCTGGATCACTTGATTCAACTCAAAGATCAGTTGGTGTCTGGAGGTGAATTAGTACTGGAAACGTTAGTCATTGAAGGCGACGAAACCTCGGTATTGGTTCCGGTTGATCGTTATGCACAAATGCGTAATGTCTACTTTTTCCCTTCTGCCAAAGCGTTAAAGGTTTGGTTAGAGCAAGTGGGCTTTATTGATGTTCGCATCGTTGATGAAAATACCACCACCACCGGTGAGCAGCGCACGACTGACTGGATGACCCACAATTCGTTGCCAGATTACCTCGATCCCAATGATCCAAACAAAACCGTTGAGGGTCACCCAGCCCCCAGAAGAGCGATTTTGGTTGCACAAAAACCTTAACCGATGTGAATTGACAAAGAGTTAACTCAAGTGAGCATCAAATCGATTCCTCTGTGAGTGATTCCCTTTTACAATAAAGGATGCTGTTATTGCATCCTTTATTGTATTTATCGCTTGAGAATCAGATCATTATGGAACTGAACGTATGCTCTTCGATAAAGTGACATAGAGATTGGCTTGACTCCACATTTGCAAAATCTCAACCTGACTTAGGCGAATCAATGTTTACAAGATCTATCCCCGTATTGGCCCTGATACTGCTTTCCGGCTGTACCCTTACCAACAGTGAAAAATACCATCTAGAGACGTTAGCCGCGATTAAGTCTTCTGAAAGCAACCTGACTAACCACTACCAGAATCTTGATGCCCATATCAGTAACCAAAATGATTACATCGAGAGCTTAGAAGAACGTTTAACCGCTTTAGAGCAAGAACTGTCAGACTTCAAATATGAATCTTTACAAAAGCAGTGCTTAGCCGAGAAAGCGGCTCAGGTTCAAACCATGCCTGCCGTGCCGACCCCACCAAGAAATGAACTACTGCTGGGCGAAGTTGAGAAAGTCACCATCGATAAAATCCAGCAGGTGTTTGATGCTCGAATCGACACCGGCGCTGCCACCTCTTCTCTCAATGCGGTTGATATTGAAGAGTTCGAACGCAACGGCAAAAATTGGGTACGTTTTCACCTCTCTGACGGTGAAACGCCACTGGACGACTCAAATTGGATCGAAGCCCCCATTGTTCGTTTCGTTAAAATTCGTCAATCTAGTAATGATGACGTTGAGAGAAGAGCCGTGGTTGAGTTATGGGTCAAGCTCGGAAAAATCCATGAAAAAGCGCAATTTACCTTGGCAGATCGCTCTCAAATGAGTCATCCTGTATTGCTAGGGCGTGAGTTTATTCGAGACATTGCGATCATTGACGTAAGTCAAAAATATATCCATGCGAATACTCCTAAAAATTAATAACGGTAGCGTGAGTTTATGACGTCTAAAATTCCTTTTTATGTATCAGTCATTTTACTGATCTTAGCGGGCATCGCCTTGAGCATGTTCCGTCACCAAAGTTATGGTGTTCCTTGGACTCCAGGGGAAACGCGCCAAGTCTGGGACATTGAAGCGCGCATTGAGTTTAATGGCCAAGCCAAACCTGTTAAAGCCTCACTTGCGGCTCCTCATACTCAAACGGGCTTTACTCTGATTAGCGAATCTTCTTCCTCGCCTGGTTACGGTGTCTCTTACCTTGAAACTGAAACTGGCCGCCGAGCCGAGTGGTCTATCCGTCAAGCGACAGGCCCACAAACCATCTACTATAAAACTCAGTTCTTGGTTGACCCACAGGCAAAAGTAGATCCGATTCCACCAAGTGGTGAGATCATTGCACCAACCTTTGAAGGCCCAGTAGAAGCCGCCGCGATTGCTTTGATTGAGCTGGCTAACCAACGTTCAGCCGATGACATCACCTTTACCCGTGAGTTGATCAAATCGTTCAATGACTCTGACAGTCAGAACGCATCGCTCGTCCTCAACACCATGTCTAAAGTCGATGCGGTCAATGCACTGCTTTCTTATGCTAAAATTCCCAACAAGATTGTCGGTGTTATTGAGTTAGAAGATGGTCGTCGTCGTCAAACGATTCAGCATATGAATCAAGTATGGGATGGGACCAACTGGATTTTGTTCAACCCGAATAAAATCAATCAAGTTATTGCCGATAACCTTCTGGTTTGGGACGAATCAAACGTATCATTGCTCGATCTGATTGGTGGGCAAAACAGCCAAGTCCATTTTTCGATGATTGCTCTAGAGGTCACACCTACCCAAGCGACGGTAGACAAAGTCGAAGCGGATGGCTTACTTAACTTCTCAATTCATAGTTTGCCACTCGAAGAGCAAGCGATGTTCAAGACGATTATGCTCATCCCTATTGGCGCACTGATTGTTGTGTTCTTGCGGGTGATTATCGGCCTTAAAACTTCTGGCACCTTTATGCCGGTTCTTATCGCGGTAGCTTTTGTCCAAACTCAGCTCGTCACAGGTATTGTCGGTTTCTTGCTCATTGTCGGCACCGGACTGGTGATACGAAGTTATCTTTCTAAACTCAATCTACTTCTGGTGGCGCGGATCTCCGCGGTGATTATCACGGTGATTATGATCATATCGGTCTTCACCGTCGTCGCATTTAAGATTGGCCTAACCGAAGGTTTATCCATCACCTTCTTCCCGATGATTATTTTGTCATGGACTATCGAACGTATGTCGATTCTATGGGAAGAGGAAGGTGCAAAAGAAGTGGTACTGCAAGGCGGTGGATCACTGCTCACCGCGGTGCTGGTCTACTTAGCCATGACCAATCCATTTATCCAACACCTGACCTTTAACTTTATTGGACTACAACTAATTGTTTTAGCTTGCATCTTATTGCTAGGTACTTACACAGGTTACCGCCTGACAGAGCTACGTCGCTTTAAGCCACTTGCGGAGGACTAACTATGTTTTCTCGTATTACTTCGCCAAGTAAGCTCCGTCATAAAGGCATCATGGGGATGAACAAGCGTAACCATAGCTATATTGGTCGCTACAATGATCGTTCCAAATACCCATTGGTGGATGACAAGCTCAAGACAAAAATCATTGCTCAGCAACATGGCGCCACCACACCTGAGCTGATTGGTGTGATCAGTAATCAAGCTGAAGTGAAAACCGTCCATAACATGGTTAAAAACTGGCCAGGCTTTGTCATCAAGCCAGCACAAGGCAGTGGTGGCAAAGGCATCTTGGTGATCACCTCGCACAAAGATGGCGTCTATACCAAGCCTTCAGGCGCGACCATCAATAAAGAAGGCGTTGAGCGCCACATCAGTAATGCACTGGCGGGGCTTTTCTCTCTTGGTGGCAAAAACGATGTGGCCGTCGTTGAAAACCTAATCAAGTTTGATAGCTGCTTTGATGGTTTTAGTTTTGAAGGCGTGCCTGACGTACGAATTATCGTATTCAAAGGCTACCCTGTAATGGCAATGATGCGCTGCTCGACGTCGGCTTCAGACGGCAAAGCGAACCTTCACCAAGGCGCGGTCGGTGTCGGCATCGATATCGCAACGGGTCGTGCGGTGCGTGCCGTGCAGTTTGATCATCCTGTCACGCATCACCCTGATACGGGTAAAGACCTTTCAACACTTCAGGTCCCTCATTGGGAGCGTTTGTTGATTCTGGCATCCAGTGCTTGGGAGATGACAGGGCTGGGTTACATGGGGACGGATATGGTACTCGACCGAGACGAAGGCCCAATGGTGTTAGAACTTAACGCGCGTCCTGGACTTGCGATTCAAATAGCTAACGGTGCCGGGTTATTGCCTCGTTTACATCATATTGAAAGCTTGGGCTCACCCGCTGAATACCCCAAACCTGCTGAGCGTGTTGCCTATGCGGCGAAGCAGTTTGGTATCTTTGCTAAAGAAGTCACCAACTAATCTTGGTTCCAATGTAAAAAAAGCCCGTTTATCACGGGCTTTTTTATTGGCTTTACAACTCTTCAACGAGCTGTTGAACTTCACTTTTTGCTTTGACCTCTTGCCCAAAGCCACGTAAGCCGACCACATGAACGTGCTCGTGATCCTTAAACACTTTCCGTACTAGCTTATACGTCGTGCCTTTTTCAGGGCTGATATTCTCTGGCGCGGCAATAAGCAACTGCATATCTAGGCGATCACAAAGCTCAAACAGGGTTGAGATGGACTTAGTATCTAAACGCGCCGCCTCATCAAGGAACAATAAACGACATGGCACTATGTCTTTACTGCGTAAGCGACGAGACTCCTCTTCCCAACTTTGCACAACCATCAACAAAATCGACTGACCCGTACCAATCGCTTCACCCGTTGATAGTGCGCCAGACTCGGCTTGTAACCAACCATCGGAACCACGGCTTACTTCAACACTGAGTTCAAGGTAGTTGCGGTAATCAAGTAACTCTTCACCCAAAACCTGCGGTGAGCGTTGACCCATATCGATATGTGGATTAACACGTTGGAACAGTTTCGCCATCGCTTCCGAGAAGGTGTAGCGCGTAGACTCAAATAGGTCTTTATGCTGCTCTTGCTGTGTGGATAAACCGTTGAGTAGCACCTCGTGGCTTTCGCGCACCTTAACGTTGAGACGAACCCCTTTCACTTGACCAAAAGAAATATTAGACAAGCCTTGGTTAAGCATACGAATACGGTTTTGCTCACGCTGAATGGTCTTGTTAATGATGCTTGCAACCGATTCAGAGCTGATCGCCAAGCGGTTTTCACGTTGCGTAAGCTCTTCAGTCAACCGCGCTAGCTCAACTTCCATCTCTTCAATCGCTTCGACTGGATCATCAGTGCGAATAATATCTTGACGAATACGTTCACGCAGATGTTGATAGACGGCAATATAAAACAGCACTTTACGCTCTGGGCGAGCATTGTCTTCCGATAAGCGCAGCGCATCACGCAAATCCTCATTATCGGCAACAGCAAGGCGCAGTGCCCCTAGCGATTTATCCGACATTGAACGCAGTTCATCCGCAGACAGGTAGGCAAGTTCACGTTTATGTAGACGACGCTCGACATCGTTCTCACGTGCCAAACGCAGCACTGAGCACCAACCCGCTTTCGCTGCAACAACGAAAGTACGCAGTTCAACATACTCTTTCTGCACTTTCTTCAAACGCTTAGCCAGCGCTTTCATTTCAAGTTCAGTTGACGTAATGCTGCGTTCGTATTCACTCTTACGCGTGCGTGAGGTATGCAGACGCTCCTGCAACTCATCGCGACGGCGTAAAGCGCGTTCTGCCGAGCCCTCGTCCGCAGTGACACCGAACTCTTGCAGTTCTTGCTTGAACTCTTGCACAGTTTCCTGTTTGGCTTGGTGTGAGCTCTTGAGCGATGCAAGCAACTGGTGATATTGACTCAATTGACTTTGTGCTTGCTTGAGTTCATCACGTGAACGCGTACGAGCACGCTCCGCCTCAACCAATTTCGCCTTCAACTGCTCACTCAACTCGCTGCTCTTGTTGAGTAAATCCACCGAATCCGAATAAGTAAAGTAATGACGACGCTCAACCAAATCGGCCAAGGCAAAAATTTGGCGTTTCAACTGCTGTAGCGCTTGATCGGCCGCTTGGTATTCAGCAGCCAGCACATCAAATTGCTCAGGGTCAGTATTGAGAGAAGAGGCGATTTTATCCAGTTCAGCAAGCGCTTTGCCATGCTGATCAACAAAGGCTTTCGCTTCAGAAAGCGCGCTCAAACTGTGCTCAAGTTCTTCAAACTGAGCCGCTAAGGTGTCCTCTTCAATCAAGGCCATATTTGGCGCTATCTTGTCGAGATCGTTTAACGCTTGTTTGCATGCTTCTAACTGACTGCGCTGCTGCTGTTCTTTGCTACCAATATCAGCCAGCTGGCGCGTCACTTGATTGCGCTTGTCACGGGCAATCGCCAGTGCCTGCTCAGGATCCGCTTCAAACGCGACTTGAATGTGTTGTGCGACAAAACGGTTCAGTGCTTGATATAAGCGTTGCAGTTTCTGTGAGTCAAATGACGCTTTGGCGTGCTGCTCGACCACATCTTCGCGCTCGTTACGCAGCAACTCTAAACGCTGCTCACGCGCCGCACGACCAAATAGAGGTATGTCAGGCAAACGCGAATAACGCATTTGACGATCGTTCATGCGAACACACACTGCACCTTCAAGCTCTTCGGCGTTAAAGGAGCTATCATCAAAGGCATCGACATCCCCTTCTAGGATGTACAGATCCTCTGGACAGTCATCAAGCTCAACCAATTTCTCTTCGATACCTGACAAGTCAGACACAACGATCGCGTGGCGAGCTGGACCATACATGGCACTGAAATATGGCGCATCTTCAATGGTAATATCGTCGTAAATCTCAGACAGCAAAACACCGCCTAAGCTATCGGCAAGTCCCTTCAGGCGCGGATCATTCGATCCCCCCGGAGACGCGAGGCGCTCAATCTCGTTGTCGAGTTGATTGCGACGTTCAGCCAACTTATCTTTTGCCACCGACTGTTGCTTTTCTTGCTCAAGCACCACTTGCATGTGACTCATCACGGACTGGCTATCGTAAAGATCAGCACCACTTTGCTCTCGAAGCGATTCTAATGCGTCGTTGGCCGCAATCCAGCTTGGCGCTATGGCCTCAAACTTGTTTATTTCAGCGCTCACATCTTGTTCGACCCGACGCTGGTCACTGCGCTGTTCACGCAGATCTTCTTGCGCCAATTGCAAAGACTCAATGTGCATGGCATGACGTTCGCGCTCTTGTTCAAAAGCCAACTCGTCATTGAGCTCAATCTGGTGCTGTTTTTGGTAATTGTTGACCAATTCTTGGGTCTGACGCTGCTTGTGTAGCCGACGTTCAATATCACGATGCTGCGCGCGCCATTGGGATTCGTTTTGCAGCAGTTGCTGTGCATCTCGCCCTTGTTGTATCGCAGCGAAAGCTTTTGTCGCAGCGTCATGACGCTCAACCTGACCGACAATACTCTTAACTAACGCGAGCGCTGTTTCAAATTGCTCAGAGGCCGCAGACGACATATCCAATTTATGCTTGGTCGCAAGAAGCGCAGTGGTGTGCTGTGCTTCTTGGGCTTTTAACTCAGCCAAACGCGCCTGGGCGGTGTCAGCACTCAAGCTATCATCAGCCAACAATTGTTGAGCTTTATTCAAAGCCTGAATCGCTTGTTGGTACTGCAATGCACGTGTTTGCTGGACATCAAGCGCTTGCTGGTAATCAGCCAACTGTGTTTTTAAGCTATCGACTTCTTGTTCTGAAATCGTGGCTTGCTCTTCCGCCATCATCACGCGTTCTTGCGCTTCTTCAACCACCATCATTTGTTCTTCAAGACGCTCACTGAGTTCTTCAAGATCTTCTTGATAACGTTCGATTTTCTCTTGCTGACGCAACGCATTTTGCACCAATTGCAAGTGATCAGACGCGGCTTGGTAGTCTTGCTCTAAGGACGACTCAGACTCAACCAACAGTTCTAGTTGTTCTTGAACTCGATTAAGTAAGGTGTTTTGTTCAAGCAATGTCTCGCGTGAGCTAAACAGCTCTGAGCGCAAAGATAGTGTCTGATCAAGCTTATTGCGTCGATCGTTAGCATGACGCATGTAATCTGCGGCGACGTAATTGGTCGATTCGGCGATCAAATGTTTGAACAGATCGCGGTCAGCTTGAGTGGTTTTAATCGCGTCGAGCGTCATGCGGTTTTCACGCAGCGCAGACTCCATATCCTGGAAGGCTTTCTTAACCCCACCATTTTGTGGCAACAAGTAATCACGCAGCGAACGAGTGATGGCACTTGAAATACCACCATAGAGTGATGCTTCGATCAGGCGATAAAACTTCGAACGATCACTTGAGTTACGCAATTTCTTTGGAATCACGCCGTACTCAAACATCTGCGCATGGTAATCCACAATCGACGAGAAAGTTTTAAATTGTACTTCTTCCCATTGAGCGACCGACTGTTTGACTTCGTTAATTTGACGCACACGAGCTTGAGTATCAGACACACTCTCGATCAGCACATCGGTCGGTTTCACATGGCTTGGCAGCCCTTGAATAACAAACGGTTTAATGTCGACTTTCTTATCTCGGCCTGCCACTTGTTGCAGCTTTACCACAAATAACAAGCGTTGATTGCGCGAGTTAACCACATCAAGCGCGGCATAACACGCCCCCGCTTGCAGCTTGCCGTACAAACCTTTGTCACGTGAAGATTGGCTGCTGCCCGCTTCCGTGGTATTGCGGAAATGAAGCAGAGTTTGATCAGGGATCAGGGCGGTAATAAAGGCCGCCATAGTGGTCGACTTACCCGCACCGTTACCACCAGAAAGCGTGGTGACCAGGCCATCAATATCAAAAGTACGGGCAAAGAAGCCGTTCCAGTTGACCATGGTTAACGATTGATACTTACCACGTTCAATCATGCTTGATCCTCTTTAATCATTGCTTCTTCGACTTGTTCTTCATCGGTTTGCTCTAACAGACTGCCTTGATTCGGTTCTTTGGTGTGCACGACCGCTTCGCCATCGCGAATCAATCGGAGCTGCGCTTCACGCATATCATCGCCGACACGCACGTCGGCACCGAAGCGAAACACCGATTCGCTAATACTAAATTTACCGGTCTCACCGATGTTGATGATCATGCCAAGACGACGCAAACGACGCAGCGACGTACGGACTTTCTCAAACAGCTTTTCTTTATCGAGATCAGAGCCGCTTGCTCGGTTGGTCACAAGCTTCATTAACTTGGCTTCATCTGCCAAAGCCAGCAGTTCTTCATACAGCTCTTGGTTAGTAAAGATACCTTCATGCGCCAAGCGCTCTGGGCTGAGGTAAAGAAAACACAGTACCTTACCCACCAACATGTCTAACTCAGACAGGACACTACGACCAATTAAAGCTGTCGAACGTGGGCGCAGATAAAAGAAACCTTCTGGCGCCTTAACAAGCTCGGTATTGTAGCGTTGGTAAAAAGAGGATAATTCGATTTCAAAGTCCGACAACAACGCATGGTTGTCGAGATCTTCCGTTGAGATATGGCGCCCTGCGCGGAGCATGCTATCTAACGCAGGGAACAGTGGGTTTGAAATCGCTTTTGCCAGGTTATCTGACATGTATTCATTAATATCGGTCGATGACATTTGCTTGTACCTTTGCACCGTAATTGTTGATCGCTTGCCAGTCAGGTTGAACGGCTTGATAGTCTGACTCGGAATAACCGAGACGCACCGCTTGGTCGATAACAATTCGTGCTAAATCAAAATGATGAGTCTGAGGATGTTGTTCTAAGTAGTCGCGTAGTACCAAGCCGAGATCAATTGGCGTCCCGTTATGCTTGTGAACTTTTAACATGCTACCAATACGTTCAGATAGCTCATCGTTGACCTGTTGAAACTCTTCGTATTCCACGTCAAGTGGGACTTGGCCAGTCACTTCATCATCTCGAAGGACCAACGCTTCATCACGAAGATCAGTTAGGCGCTCGGCATCTGCATAAGTGAGATACCAAGGCATATCGAAGTAATCTTTTACCGATTGACGCAAACGCGAACTGAACGCTCGGTTCTTATCCATATCAATCGCGGTTCGAATAAATTTATGCACATGACGATCATAACCAATCCATAGGTCAATCGTCTGTTGCCCCCAGCTAGTGATGCGATCAAGTTTCATCTGTAAACCAAACAAGGTCTCTGCGATAAATTCTAATTCATCATCACCATAAACTAGCTCTTGAATATCGAGGATCTGGGTTTGTAACTCATCACCCGCAGCTTGCAATGTATCTTGCAGCTCTTTGAGGGTATTTGATGTTTCAGACAACAGAGCTTCACAGTTATTGATCGCGTCGCGCCAATCTTTATTCAAAAGCTCTGCGATCTGAGTTTTGACCGATTGTTGCTGCTCATCCATGACTCGCTGATTAAGATCAATCTGGTCAAAAATTTCACCTACAGAGTATTTGAGTACGCCGTAGACATTTTTACGCCAGTGACCAGCGGTACCGCCTTGACGAGCCGATTCAATCGCTTTAGCCATCTCATCCGCTACCATAGAGAGCTGAATAGAAAGTCTTAGCTTTGAAAATTGGCGATGACGAACGTAATAATCCGTGATCCCCAGAGCCAACGGAGACAAGCGATAGATACTTGCCCCTTCGTTCACTTCACTGGTAAAGCGAGTGATTAAACGTTGTTTAACCATCTCATTGATGGCGTTGTTGGCGCGAAACGCCGACGCCTTTCCTGTTTGTTCAAACAGGCGCGTTACTATGGTGAACGCATCGTGCAATTCACCCTCACCCAGCTCTTCATCAAATCTTTCATTACTGAGTACCGCAATCGCAATCAGGAATGCTAAGCGCTCATTAGAGAGATTTAATGAGAAATCGTGCTGTTTAACCCAGCCGACCAATTCGTCGAGCGGCTGCTCTGCAGCATTTAGAGTCATCTCACTCATTGTTAGTCCTGCTTATTGTTCTTCTTTGCCCATACATGTATGTATCGGCCTAACGAGAGGTAGGGCTCTTGTCTGCACAATTGTCTTTCTAGTGCCAACACATCTTCAGGCTGGTAGTCACCCATATACTGTTGATTACCGATGTAATCGTTAAAGCAACGGATACCAGACTTGCCACAAATTGAGAAACCAGCGTCTTCTATCCATTGATAGACTTGCTCTGGTTTTAAGCCTTTTTGTGGTTGTAACTTAAATCTTTTGCGATGAGGCATGCCCTCGAGTACATGAGGAATATTGCCACACACCACATTCTTGTAGACCAAACCATGATGGTTATAGAACATCACAGAGGCCATACCGCCGGGTTTAACCTGATCAAGCACAGTTTCAAGCGCAGCTTTAGGAGAGGCAAGCCACTCCATCACCGCATGAAACAGGACAACGTCCACTTTACTAGTAAGGTGTTGCTCAATAGATTGAACTGGCGAATGAATGAAACGATACTGCTCAAGCAGGCGATTATTTGCAATATCCTGCTGTGCCAATTGCAGCATTTCAGAAGATAGATCACATAACGTAATCTGATGTCCGAGTTTAGCAAGCTTTTGCGACATTTGGGCTAAGCCACCGCCTGCATCAAGGATGTTCAACGCTTGCTTATCCCTTTCAACCAGCTTGAGTATCTGTTGAAGATCTTCCCAAACAATGACTTGACGAATGTCGCCTTTGTCAGAGCCGTAAATGTTTTTTGCAAATTTGTGGGCAATATCGTCGAAATTACGGTCTTCAGTCACAGCGGCTTGAGTTATCATGTCTAATCGTGCTGCTATTCTGTCACAAGAAAAGCAGGAATAAAGAGGCTTTCTCTTAAAATGTAATCAATTGATGTTTTTTCGGACTATTTAGTATGTTTGAGCTGAAAAAAGTAGTGTCTTCCTTACTTATGCCGCTGCCAGCCCTATTAATCATTGGCCTGTTCGGCTTAATGTTGATCATGTTCACTCGCAAGCAGAAGAGTGGCTGCTTTGTTGTTCTCTTCGCTTTTATCGGTATTTTCCTTATCGCATTCCAGCCTGTGTCTTCACGTCTGTTAATGCCACTTGAACGGCAATATTCCGCATTCTTCCCTGTTGATGAATCGATAGACTATGTCATGGTGCTCGGCAGCGGGCATGTCGTCGATGATAAAATTCCTCCCACTTCCGAGCTCAGCCGGACCGGATTAATGAGACTTGCGGAAGGGATTCGTATTATGCGCATATACCCAGGCTCTAAGCTGATTTTATCAGGCTATGCCGGAGGCTCGGAAGTCAGTAACGCGCGAATGATGGCGAAAGTCGCCCTCGCCCTTGGGGTTTCTAAATCAGACATCATTTTGCTCGAAACCGCCAAAGACACGTGGGAAGAAGCGCGTCAAGCAGCCGCTTTCGTCACCACTAAACAGTTGGTGGTCGTAACGTCAGCGAGCCATATGAAGCGCGCGTTACATGAGTTCCACTCGGCCGGCTTAAAACCTTACCCAGCACCGACCAATTATTTAGCTCAGTCGAATATTACCCAAGCATGGGAAAAATATACGCCCAAAGGGAAATACCTTGAGCAAACGGAACGCTACTGGCATGAAACCTTAGGCCGCTTGTGGCAAAAACTGCGTGATTGGGCATCTGATTACGAACAAAAGGCGCTCCAATCAGCCGAGAGCCAAGTCTAAACCTCACCGATAAAAAAGACCGTGGCATGCCACGGTCTTTTTTATCGGTCATTTTAATCAGTGATAGCCACCTAATCACCCGCGAACATATACCCTTCACCGTGAACCGTAACAAAGATTTGTGGATTCTTAGGATCAAACTCCATCTTGGCACGCATACGACGTATCAAGACATCAATGGTACGATCATTCGGCGCATCAACTCGATGGCTTATCATATTCAGAATACGTTCACGACTGAGTACCTGATTCGAGTAGCTCGACAATGCCACCAGCAATTCATACTCAGCTTTAGTCAGTTTAACTGGCTCACCATTGCGACTTAGAGCGCGGCGTTGAATATCAAACGTCCAATCACCGAAGCAAACTATATTATCATTACCTGCTGATGATTTACTTTTATCGCTTGAGTCTCGCGCCGAGGCAATACGCCACAATAAATTTTTCACTCGTACTAAGAGTTCACGTAGTTCAAAAGGCTTAGTCACGTAGTCATCTGCCCCCATCTCTAAGCCAACAATTTTATCGATGCTATCCGTGCGTCCTGTGACCAGGATAATTCCAATGTTAGATTGACTGCGAAGCTCACGTGTTAGCATCAACCCATCTTCACCGGGAAGATTGATATCTAGCATCACGAGATCAATCGCGTTATTACTGAGTGCTTCACGCATTTGTTGGCCACTTTCGGCCTCACTCACTTGGTAACCTTCATGTTGAAAGTATCCAACTAGCTTATTGCGCGTCACTGCGTCATCTTCTACAACGAGGACATGATAGCTCATCTACACCACTTTATTTGCATTGGTCATGGGTCTACCAATTATTCTATTCATAAATAGTCACATTTCTAGTAAACATGAGAGTAAAACCAAGAAAGATGATTTTTTCTTGATTCAAGACAAACCCACTCCTTTATTCATAATCTTTCATATCTACTCTTATGCTGACATATGAGCCATTATCGCTATTCATTTTTATTGGTTACACTAATAGGTAATTATTTTAGGAGTAGCCCCTAGTGCAAGAAACTAAAGCATTTAATGAAAAACGCGCCGAAATCTATTGGTGGTTGTCGAGCCTGTTCGCAAAAGAACTGACCGAGGAGAACTTACAGCAATATCATTCTGCTCAAATTCGCTCTTTTCTTTCAGGGTTAGGAGAAAATGCCGAGCTGAAGCCCGCCGTTGAGCGTGTGGTTGATGCACTCAATCGCCTGATCGACAGGGAAGATTCTCAATTGGAATTAGCAGCCGACTTTTGCGACCTGTTCTTAAAGTCTGACCGAGACTCTGCGCTGCCTTACGCCTCTATGTATATTGGCAAAAATGGCTTGCTTAATGACACCCCCGCCAAAGAGTTAGAAGCGTTAATGAACGAGCATGGCGTCTCAGTTGAACACGGACTCAATGAGCCTGTCGACCATATCGCTATCGTACTCGATTTCTTAGGTCATTTAATTATCCGCTCCAATGAGCTTGAGCAACAACGTCACCTTGAAGACGCGTTAATCCAACAAGCGCAATTTATTCAGGCCCATTTGTTGAGTTGGGTGCCACAGTTCGTTGCGAAGTGTCAAAAACTGGACCAATTTGGTTTCTATGCTGCGATTGCGAGTTTGACCGAAGCGTTCCTTAAACTCGATAGCCACTACTTAATTGGTGATGAATAAAAAACGTTGTGAACTCAGGCATGCCCTTTGCGCGTTTTTTGTTTGCCCTAATGACGTTTGCGGTCTAAAATTGTGACCGAAAACGATAAAAAATTAACGACTAAAATACAAACCGCTAGTTAAGAGCGGTTTTTGTGTTTCTGGTACTTCTGCCTCGATATTCTAAATTAGGATATAACCTTGTGGCAGTCATCGACAGGACAAAACCTATGGCCACTATTAAAGATGTTGCTCGCCTCGCTGGTGTATCAACGACCACCGTCTCTCACGTAATCAATAAAACGCGATTTGTAGCTGAAACGACTCAAGAAAAAGTAATGGAAGCGGTTACTGAGCTAAATTACGCCCCGAGTGCCGTTGCTCGTAGTTTAAAATGCAACACAACTCGAACCATCGGCATGCTCGTCACTCAATCAACCAACCTTTTCTTCTCTGAAGTTATCGATGGTGTCGAGAGTTACTGTTATCGTCAAGGTTATACACTGATCTTGTGTAACACGGGTGGTATTTACGAAAAGCAACGTGACTACATTCGCATGCTCGCAGAAAAGCGCGTCGATGGCATTTTGGTGATGTGTTCCGACTTGACCGAAGAGTTGAGTGAAATGCTTGATCGCCACAAAGACATTCCGAAAGTGGTAATGGATTGGGGCCCTGAAAGCTCACAAGCAGATAAAATCATTGATAATTCCGAAGAAGGTGGCTATCTAGCGACCAAATACCTGATTGACCACGGTCATAAAGAGATCGCTTGCCTAAGTGGACATTTCGAGAAGGCCGCCTGTCAAGAGCGCATCCGTGGCTTTAAGCGGGCCATGACTGAAGCCAATCTAAGCGTAAATGAAAATTGGATCCTAGAAGGCAACTTTGAATGTGATACCGCTGTTCTTGCCGCGGATCAAATCGTTGCAATGGATAAGAAACCAAGCGCTGTTTTCTGTTTCAATGACACCATGGCACTCGGTCTGATGAGTCGCTTGCAGCAGAAAGGTATTCGTATCCCTGAAGACATCTCTGTGATTGGCTACGACAATATCGAACTGGCAGAATATTTCTCTCCACCACTCACAACGGTTCACCAACCAAAACGTCGTGTGGGTAAGAACGCATTTGAGATCTTGCTTGAGCGCATTAAAGATAAAGAGCACGAAAAACGCATCTTTGAAATGCACCCTGAGATTGTTCAACGAAGCACCGTTCGTAACCTCAATAAATAGCCTCTGATTTCACTCAACTGAGTTGTTTAACCTTAGTTGAGTGAACCAATAACAAACATTTATGAGACATGTATCACATATACTTCACATTAATGTGATGCTCTACGCATATTTATTTATCCTTTCAGAGTTCGCAACAAGCCACGAACAGGGCAAACCACTTCGAAAGGGTGGGACGCAAAGCCTCCGGCCTTAAACATTTTATGTCAGGTAGCGGGGTTGCCGATGGCAAATATGCATACCGTCTTAAGACATACCTACAAAGGTATAACATCATATTGACACAGTAACTGCATTTTTTTGCTATTCTCTCGGACCTGAATTGGTGGCGTATATTTATACACCGAGATAAAGACAGCATGGATAAACCTATTTTAAAAGACTCAATGCGATTCTTTGAGCAGCTTGGAAGCATCAAGTCTCGCTCAATGTTTGGTGGTTTTGGAATTTTTGCCGATGACACCATGTTTGCACTGATCGTTAACAACAAACTGCATGTTCGTGCCGATACAGCACTAACGAAACAATTCAAATCTCAAGGTCTTGAACCCTACGTTTACAAAAAACGGGGTTTCCCAGTTGTGACCAAATATTTTGCTCTAGATGACGGCTTAATCGCTGACACAAGCAAAACCTTAGAGATAGCGCGGCATGCACTCAGTGCAGCCAACAAAGAGAAGCAGACTCAGTCGCAAGCAAAACCAAACCGGCTCAAAGATTTGCCTAACTTACGCCTAGCAACGGAGCGTATGTTAAAAAAGGCCGGAATTGACACGGTGGAGAATCTTGAAAAGACGGGGTCGGTTAACGCATTCAAAGCGATACAGTCTACCCACTCTACCGATGTTAACATCGAACTCCTCTGGGCTTTGGAAGGCGCGATAAAAGGCACACATTGGTCTGTCATTCCTCAAAACAGACGCCAAGAGTTACTCAATCAGCTCAGCCACTAAGTTAAATATGATAAAAAAGTCAGCCATTGGGCTGACTTTTTTTGTTTTCAGTGAAATATAAATCTTGCTTTCTCTGTCTTGTCTATTAACACTTGAAACGCATCTGCTTTAAATCAGGACGGAACGTCACAATGAATAAGAAAGTCATCTTTGGTGCCATTTTTTTGGCCTTAATTGTCATCTTGGGGGTCAACTTTGGCCAGTATTTGACCTTGGAAAATGCCAAAGCACAACAAGCAGAACTCGCGGTCTTTATTCACGATAATTTTGCCCTCTCCGCTGCCATTTATTTTTTCGCTTATGTCGCCGCAACCGCTTTCTCGATTCCCGGAGCTGCGGTAGTGACCTTACTCGGCGCGGCACTGTTTGGCTTTTGGACAAGCTTGTTTTTGGTCTCTTTTGCCAGCACCATTGGCGCTACTCTGGCATTTTTAAGTAGCCGCTACCTGTTGCGTGATTGGGTTCAGTCAAAGTTTGGCGATAAGCTTAATGCCATTAACCAAGGTATTGAGCGCGACGGCGCGTTTTACCTGTTCTCGTTACGACTTATCCCTGTTTTCCCCTTCTTCCTGATCAACTTGTTGATGGGGTTAACGCCACTTTCAACCCTGCGTTTCTATTTAATCAGTCAATTAGGTATGCTTCCAGGGACCGCTGTGTATCTTAATGCTGGTACTCAACTCGCACAGATTGACAGCCTGTCTGGTATTGTCTCGCCCAGTGTTTTACTCTCTTTTGCCCTACTTGGGCTTTTCCCTGTGATCGCTAAATGGATCATGGCCAAGCTTAAAAATACCCCGCCGACATCGAATGGAAACGTTTAGTGAAGATATTTACCGCAGCAACCCCGACCGAGGCGCATATTGTTTGTGAGCTATTAAAATCGAACCAAGTGTCGTGTGAAGTGCGTGGCGAAGGTATTTTTGGTTTACAAGGTGAAGTGCCGTTCGGTGAAAACAGTGAACCCTATGTGTGGTTATTGGATAACGATACGTTGCCACTTGCCCAAGCCATCATCGCTGACTACCAACAAGCCCATCTTGGCGAACAGTGGCAATGTCATCAGTGCCATGAAAGCAATGAGGCACAGTTTGGCATTTGTTGGCAGTGTGGTGCGACTGCGCCTTAAATACCTTAGCATTGGTGCCTTAAGCAGTAGGAGAGTCGATCTGTTTCTGGATAAACGCAATAGAGTGCTGATTGAACTCTTCAGGGCGTTCTACATTACACACATGACCACAATCTGCAATTTCAAGTAACTGACTTTTGCGATGTGCCGCCACCATCTCTTTAACTGGCTGGATAAACATATAGTCACGCTCTCCCATTAGGTAAAGCGTCGGAATGGGTATTTCCCGATCCTTAAAATAACGCATCAGTGGGTTCACTTCTGCGGTAAGTATAAACCAACGTTTAAACTCTTTCTGACACAGCTTTTTCGCTTCACGGATAAACAGGTGTCGAGACTCTTTTTGCGTCCTTTGCGGCATGACAATGTAAGCAAACAGGCTATATAGCCACATGTAGGGCAAGATATGCTTACATAGATTACCAAGCTTGACCAACACCTGAGAACGGGTGTTTAAACGCGTTACCGCACCACCAAGAACCATTGATTTAACTCTGTCAGTCGCCAGCTCAGCTAAATTGCGCACAATGATGGTACCTAAAGACATACCGACAAAATGAGCAGAGCGAATCTTTAAGTGATCCAACACTTTGAGAATATCAAGCGTGACCGACTTGAAGGTATAGCGATTTGACATTAACTCTTTCAACAGCTGATTTGATTTTCCGTGACCACGTAAATCAATCAACAACAAGTTAAAATGTTGCTTATAAGCTTTGATCTGCTTAAACCAAATGGATGAACTGCCTCCTGCACCATGCACAAAAACCACCCACTCATCACTGGTTGGGTGCGCAAAGGTCTTATGAAAAAGCAAAGTGTCACTCATAGTCAAAACAAATAAACGCAGTTGATGTTGGCTTAGGAGATTACCACAAAGATAGCCGAATTTGAGTCGTCTTGCGTTAAATCTTGGCGAATGTAGCGATAAAATTGTAAACAGCCATCAAAAAAGGCGCCATATTGACGCCTTGTGAATACCAATTATGCACCTAGTGCACTCTGGTAGAGTTTAATGTATTGACTGGCGGATTTTTTCCAACAAAAATCTTGCTCCATCGCATGCAACTGCACGCGTTTGAACTCGTTCGGTTGTTGAAGATAAAGTAGCAAAGTACGCTGAAGTTTAGCCAATAGCGCCAGAGGATAAGGCTCATCAAACATGAACCCCGTCGCTTGAAGTGGATCGGTATCATAGTCGCGAACACTGTCACGTAATCCCCCGACACCACGCACGATAGGTAGAGTGCCATAAGCCATACTGTAGATTTGATTCAGTCCACAGGGCTCAAATTCGGACGGCATAACAAAGAAATCACTGCCTGCTTCGACTAAGTGTGCGAGCTCATTATCGTAGGCTTCAACAAACGCCAACTTATCTGGATTATCGTCCGCCACTTCTCGCAACGCAGCAGCAAGTTCAGGATCGCCCGTACCAACAATGACTACTTGCACTTGGTTGTGCAAAAAGTCTTCCAGTATAGGCAGTAAGTAGTGCACCCCTTTCTGATGAGTCAAACGACAAACCATTCCATACACCGCCACATCGAGCTCTTGCAACCCTACATGTTGCTGCAACGCGCGTTTACATGCTTTCTTACCACGAACCATACTTTGACGATTCGCTTTGTAGTTAGCAGGTAATAAAGGGTCAGTCTGTGGGTTCCAAGCTGAATAGTCGCAACCATTAAGAATTCCAACCAAATCAAGCGCACGACTTTGAAACTCCACCGCCATACCATGACTACCTAACTCGGTGGTAAGCTCTTGGGCGTAAGTAGGGCTGACAGCATTAATTTTGTCCGCGTTCATCACCCCGGCTTTCAACATGGTGACATGAGTACTACTGACCGCAGCATCAGGAGCAAAACGAGTATGCATTTCAGGTAGGAACTGCAACTCATCGTAACTAAATACCCCTTTGAATACCGCATTGTGGACTGAAATAACGCTTTTGGTTTGTGCAAAGAACGGCGTCGCGCCATAACGATGCTTTAACAAATAAGGCACAAACCCAGTATGCCAATCGTTAGCATGAATAATATCAGGTTGAAAACCAAGCTTAGGCAGCATATCAAGACTGGCCGCGCTGAAAAACGCGAAGCGCTCGCCATTGTCGGCATACGCTTGATTGTTTTCTGCGTACATTTCAGGTCGATCGAAATACTGAGCGCATTCGATAGCGTAAACGGGCACATCTACAATTTCTAACTGCTTGACGCGGTATTTTGTATGTGGCCAATGTTCTAGCTGCGTTTCTAGTATCACCTCAGCCTCAGCGGCTTGCGCCATCTTCTGATAGGCTGGTAACGTCAAACGAACATCTTGTTGAAGTGCACGCAGCGCTTGAGGCAGTGCCTTAGCAACATCTGCCAAACCACCGCTCTTAATTAACCCTTCAACTTCTGACGCTACAAATAGAACCGATAAATTCTTAGTAGCCAACTCGTGCTCCTTTAGGAATGACCACAATGCCCTCTTCAGAAACATGGAAATGTTTCTTATCTTCCGACAAATTAACACCAATTTGAGTACCAGGGGCAATATCCGCGTCTTTATCGACAATCACTCGACGTAATACGCACCCTTCGCCCACTTTCACATCACCTAGCAAGATACTTTCACTGATGTCACAAGTTGATGCAATGTTGCTGCGAAAACCTAGCACCGACTTTTCTATACGCGAACCCCGCACATAACTTCCACTACAGACTAAGCTGTCAATGATTTGTACTCGACCATTGGCTGAGTCGGTAAACGTCGCTGGTGGCAGTGGCGGATAGTAGGTATGTAATGGCCACTTACGGTTGTAGAGAGAAAACGGCGCATCTTTCTTAAGCAGATCCATATGTGCGCCCCAGTAGGCATCAATGGTTCCAACATCACGCCAATAGACCTCTTCCTTTTCGCCCGTAATGCGATTGGTGCTAAAGTCATACACAAAGACATCACCTTTAGGAAACATATTAGGGATTATGTCTTTACCGAAATCGTGCGAAGATTCAGGATTCTCAGCATCTTCAATCAGTTCGGCGAATAATCGTTGTGCTTCAAAGATGTAATTGCCCATAGAAACCAACGCAAAATCAGGATCGCCAGGAATCGATTTTGGCTTAGCGGGTTTTTCTTCAAAGCCAACCATGCGCCCCTCTTCATCCACTTCAATCACGCCAAACTCTGAGGCTTCTGATAATGGCATACGCAAAGCTGAGACTGTCAATGAGGCTTGCTTTTGCGCATGGTAATCGAGCATTTGCTTGATATCCATTTTATAAATATGGTCTGAACCAAAAATACACACTTGCTCTGGCTCGGAGAGTTCCATAAAGCGTAAGTTTTGATAGATGGCGTCTGCGGTACCTTCATACCAGCGTTTACCTGTGCGCATCTGAGCAGGAATGGGATCAATAAAACGGTCGGTAATGCCGCTGATATTCCAACCCTTTTTCATGTGATGGAACAAAGATTGGGATTTAAATTGAGTCAGCACGTAAATGCGCATCAAGTCAGCATTGACAAAGTTATTCAGAGCGAAATCGATAAGGCGGTAGCTACCGCCAAAAGGTACAGAGGGTTTACTACGAGATTCTGTTAAAGGGCGAAGGCGTGATCCCTCACCTCCAGCCAAGATCATTCCCAAAACTCCAGCCATTCATTGTTCTCCATTCTATTTTTTCTTGTGGGTCAATCCTTTATTGAGGGGAGATTCACCCAATATATTCCGTTTTTAGTCCCCATTTTTAGAGAGGGACCTATCCAGCTTAAGCCATGTCACGTCAGTATCAAGGCGTCGATCAACAAACCCGATAGACGTGCAAAAGGTTTACTATAAGTTATCGTATTCCTTTAAGATTACAATTTAAAATATGCTGTACTATCGACCGCACATTAATTACTTTTTAGAGCCCTGCGTTAGCTCACACAAAATCATCGAATAGCTACAGGTTAATAACATCTCGCCTACATTAAAGTGACCTAGTTCGCAGACTGATTTTATTGAGTATGATCTGCTCAATCTGTACTCACTACCATACTTGTCATAACGTTTTGCTATAAAAAAAGCAGCCATTCGGCTGCTTTTTAATTGGGTGTATTCGATTATTTTTCGGTCTTCTTACGCTTGTCGGTAATTTCCCACTTACCATCAACATATAACGCGGTATAACCTGAAGGCTTACCATCGATTTCAGAACGCACGTAATTCTCTTTGGTCTTACGACTAAAGCGCACGACCATTGGCAGACCATCAGGGTCTTTTTGTGGCGCATCTGTCAGATAATGGAATTTAGGTGAAATACGATCTTTAAATCTGACCAACTCTTCAACAAGAGGCGCTCGCGTTTCACGCGATTTAGGGAAAGTACTCGCGGCTAAAAACAGACCTGACGCACCATCACGCAGTACAAAATAAGCATCTGAATTTTCACACGGCAACTCTGGCAGGTGAACTGGATCTTCCTTAGGCGGAGCCACTTCACCGTTTTTCAAGATCTTGCGCGTGTTTTTACAACTTTCACTGGTACAGTCCATGTATTTGCCAAAACGACCATTTTTCAGCACCATGTCGCTGCCACACTTGTCACACTCGACAACTGGGCCATCATAGCCTTTGACTTTAAACTCACCATGCTCAACCACGTAGCCTTCACAGTTTGGGTTGTTACCACAAACATGCATTTTACGCTTGTCATCAATCAGGTAAGCATCCATCGCCGTTTCACAGATAGGACAACGCTTCTTCGCGCGCAGTGCAGCTGTTTCAACGTCTTCTTCAAGCACATTGATAATGCCATCTTCATCGCCAAGGTTGATCGTTGTCTTACAACGCTCTTTGGGTGGCAATGCATAACCCGAACAGCCTAAGAATACGCCAGTTGATGCGGTACGAATCCCCATTGGACGCGAACATGTTGGACACTCAATATCGGTATAGACGATATTATTTGGCTTCATACCACCTTGTTCTTCGTCAAGCTCGGCCTTCTCAAGATCGCAGGTGAAGTCTTTAAAGAAGTCATCAAGGACGGTCTTCCAGTTGGCTTCTCCTTCTGCGATTTGGTCAAGCTTTTCTTCCATACGCGATGTGAACTCATAGTTCATCAACTCATCGAAGCTACCATCAAGACGGTCAGTAACGATCTCACCCATTTTTTCTGCGTAGAAACGACGCTGCTCGACCTTTACGTATCCACGGTCTTGGATCGTAGAGATGATCGATGCGTAGGTTGATGGGCGGCCGATACCGCGTTTTTCGAGCTCTTTTACTAGCGCGGCTTCAGTAAAGCGTGCTGGCGGCTTAGTAAAATGCTGCTTAGGATCGAGCTTAATCAAATCAACGCTATCACCCACTTGAACCGCAGGTAGGATTTGATCTTCGTTTTTACCCAGAGGACGTTGAACGCGAGTCCAACCATCAAACTTGAGAATACGGCCTTTTGCTTTCAAGGTGTATTCTGCCGCTTTCACACTGACGGTGGTTGAATCATATTTAGCTGGCGTCATTTGACAGGCAACAAATTGATTCCAAATTAAGGCATACAGTTTGTGTGCGTCAGCGTCCATTCCATTGAGATCATCCGTTTTTACCGCAACATCAGAAGGTCGGATCGCTTCGTGCGCTTCTTGCGCACCTTGCTTGCTGCCATAAACATTGGCTTTAGCAGGTAAATAAGCATCACCATACTCTTCACCAATGAAGCCGCGTACGGTCTCCACAGCTTCCGAACTTAGGTTCGTTGAGTCAGTACGCATGTAAGTGATGTAACCCGCTTCATAAAGGCGCTGAGCTAACATCATGGTCTTTTTCACGCCATAGCCAAGACGCGTACTCGCGGCTTGTTGCAATGTCGAAGTAATAAAAGGGGCCGAAGGCTTGCTTGAAGTCGGTCGATCCTCTCGTTTGCAGACTTCGTAGCGCGCTTTTTCAAGCACCGCCGTCGCAACTTGGGTTTCGGCTTCATTGACAGGCTTAAACGCAACACCATCTTTTTGCGCCACTTGCAAACGAAAATCGGCTTTATCTTTGGTTTTAGTGTCTGCGTGGATATCCCAAAATTCTTCAGGAACAAAGGCCTTGATTTGACGCTCACGCTCAACCAACAGTTTAACCGCAACCGATTGAACACGCCCGGCAGAAAGACCACGCGCCACTTTCTTCCATAGCAGCGGAGAAACCATAAAGCCCACAACGCGATCCATAAAACGACGCGCTTGCTGTGCATTAACACCATCAATACTCAACTCGCCCGGTTTCTCGAACGCTTGTTGAATGGCGTTTTTGGTGATCTCGTTAAAGACTACTCGTTTGTATCGCTCTTCATCGCCACCGATGATCTCACGAAGGTGCCAAGCGATGGCTTCTCCTTCGCGGTCCAAATCGGTTGCGAGATAGACGCGGTCCGCGTCTTCAGCGAGCTTTTGCAGCTCGGCGACAACTTTTTCTTTTCCGGGTAGAATTTGATAGTTCGCTTCCCAACCATGATATGGGTCTATCCCCATTTTCTTGATTAAGGATTTACGATCTTTTTCTTTCTTAATGCGTGCTTTTTCTTCAGCGCTTAAGCCTTTAGTGGATACCGCTGCCGCTTTCTGGCCCGTACTTTGGCCAGCCGTCGGCAGATCACGTACGTGACCTACACTGGACTTTACAATAAAGTCCTTACCTAAATACTTATTGATGGTCTTCGCTTTGGCTGGCGATTCCACAATAACCAGTGACTTACCCATAATTGACTCAAGTGTCCTTTATCGAGTGCGAATTTATCGCACGACATTCTTAATATTCTGCTTCTTTTTTACTATCGAGCGAGAATGCAAGAAGATCAATCTCTTTTTTAAAAATTCTCTCTTGACTGCTCGACAAAGCAGCGATGTATCCAAAAACGCCAAGTCGATTTGATATTGATGTCCGCTTGAGTGTTAATGGTGGGCTAGAAAGTCGGACATACTAAACGTCAAGGGCAAAAAGTTGCCAAACTATCACAAAGATTTTTGCCATCAGTCACAAAACCTGTCGCTAGCGCAAGCCAACTCGATTGATCTATCGCATTGGAATTTGCTGTGCAACTCCTTACAATCACGACAACCCTTCCTGTGAGAAGCTGATTAACACGAGGCAAGACTTTTATGAGCGAGAAAAAAATCATCCCACAAAACGAACTATTGATGATAGCTAACCACCTCATTCAAGAACATGACGACTACATCGAGGGGATGCGCGCGGACAGCGTCGAGGAAAAAGAGGGCGTGCTCGTTTTTAAAGGTAACTATTTCATTGATGACAAAGGGTTACCTACCATTCAGACAACAGCGGTATTTAATATGTTTAAGTACTTAGCCCACCATTTGTCGAAAGAGTTTACCCTACAAAAATAGCAACGAAAAAGGGTTGGCACACTGTGTCAACCCTTTCATTTTTTTGAGCCTTAGATCAAAGCTCAGCAATCCGCTATGAGCTCAGCCCTGCCAGCTTGTCAAAATAGTCTGGGAACGTTTTTGACGTACATTTAGGGTCATTGATCGTAACAGGGGTGTCACTCAGCGCAACCAGAGAGAAACACATTGCCATGCGATGATCATCGTAAGTGTCGATCGCGGCATGAATCAGCTGCTGAGGGGGGGTGATGATAATATAATCTTCACCTTCTTCCACTTCCGCACCTACTTTGCGCAGTTCTGTCGCCATTGCCGCTAAACGGTCGGTTTCTTTCACTCGCCAGTTGTAGACATTACGAATTGCCGTTGTACCTTTAGCAAACAACGCAGTCGTAGCAATGGTCATCGCCGCATCAGGGATATGATTAAAGTCCATATCTACCGCGTTCAGTACGCCAACGCGAGAGATAACATAGTCATCACCCCACTCTATTTCAGCACCCATTTTCTCAAGCGCATCGGCAAACTGAACATCACCCTGGATGCTCTTTTTGCCAATACCTGTGACTTTAATCTCACCGCCTTTGATTGCCGCAGCGGCCAAAAAGTAAGACGCCGATGAGGCATCGCCTTCGACTAAAAACTCGCCTGGTGCAACATAAGATTGCCCTTTACGAATAACAAACTGCTGATAGTTATCATTTTCCACTTCGACGCCGAACTGCTGCATAATATGCAAAGTAATGTCGATATAAGGTTTAGACACTAAATCACCGATGATCTTAATGGTGACATCATCTTGGGCAAGTGGCGCTGACATAAGAAATGCGGTTAAGAACTGACTAGAAATCGAACCATCAATTTCTACCGTCCCACCCTGAAGACCGGTGCCATAAATCTTAAGTGGCGGATAGTTTTCATTTTCTAGGTAATCGATTTTGGCTCCCGCTTGACGCAGGGCCGTCACTAAATGACCAATCGGACGCTCTTTCATGCGTGGCTCACCCGTCAGAACAAATTCACCATCGCTCAAACACAGTGCCGCCGCCAAAGGTCGCATCGCTGTACCCGCATTGCCAAGAAATAGCTCTAACGCCTGTGGGCTCGTAAAGGGCTTGCCAAGACCTTCCACTTCACACACGGTTTTGTCTTGAGAAAGCGTGTAAGAAACACCCAACTGAGTGAGTGCATTGAGCATATGACGAATATCGTCGCTATCGAGCAAATTGGTTAAACGGGTTGTACCATTCGCCAATGCTGCAAGTAACAAGGCGCGATTTGATACGCTTTTAGAGCCGGGTAAGTTGACCTCACCATTGACTTTATTGATAGGTTGTAACGTAAGGCTTTCCATTAAAATTGTTAGTCCTTGCTCATCCCACTGTCCTAATGCTGAATGGAATGATGAAAAATTCTTCGTAGTTGCAGACTATCTAAAAACAACGCGTAAAACCAGAGCCAAACTGCGATTAGGACTGAATAATTATGTCACAGGGCAGAGAGCGTTAATGATCAGATTAATACGCTTTATCAACCCGCACACCATTATCAAAATAGAGTATGCGCACCTTATCACCACGTTTGAAAAGCATTTTATTATCAACATCTTGAATGACATCAATTAACTGCCCATCATCACTGTTAATTAGTAACTCAACCAATTGATACTCTAGTTGGTATTCTTGTTGGCCATGATGGCGCGCCACTCCTGCGCCTGCCACAGCGCCAACCGCTGTGGCGACTTCCTGACCAGTCCCGCCTCCAAACTGATGACCAATTACGCCCCCAATAACAGCGCCAAGCAGGGTTTGCCAACCATTGGCACGTGACTTGATAATCTCTTGTTCACTGATATACCTGACCGTATCGACTTGACCAAAAACGACTTGGTTGACGGGTCTGGCGCTATTTCTTTCATAAGCTGCATTGGCAATCAATGGAAAAACCAATATGATCCACAACCACTTCTTCATTCACGTTACCTCGACCTAATATGGCGTTTTATCTTACTGAACTTGATTCCGACCAACTCTGGTTTCCGTCTCCCTTCGAAGCGTTAACCGACCCAAACGGGCTCCTCGCTGTCGGTGGTGACCTAACCCCAGAGCGAATCAAACTCGCCTATCAAAATGGCATCTTTCCTTGGTATGGACCTGGAGAGCCGATTTTATGGTGGAGCCCTTCTCCGCGTGCGGTGTTTAACCCTAAGACCTTCAAAGCGGCAAAAAGTCTCAAAAAGTTTCAACGCAAGCACCAATATACTGTCAGTATTGACCACGCAACGAATGCTGTCATCGACTATTGCGCCTCGACTCGCAGTGAAGATGAAACGTGGTTGAATGAAGAGATGCGTGCGGCCTATAAACAGTTGGCTGCTCTTGGAATTTGTCACTCAGTCGAGGTTTGGCTTGATGACGAGTTAATCGGCGGGTTATATGGTCTTTCAATTGGTCAGGTCTTTTGTGGCGAGTCGATGTTCAGTTTAAAGACCAACGCCTCAAAAATTGCACTTTGGTATTTTTGTGAACACTTTCATAAACATAATGGTCAACTTATCGACTGTCAGGTCATGAACTCTCATTTGCAGTCCTTAGGTGCATACGAACTGGAAAGATCGGATTTTTTACAAACACTGCTATCCTTTAAGAGCCAAAGCGTAGTAGAAAACTGTTTTGCAAAACAGTGGCTAAAGAGCGAGACCTAAAGATTGATGAGTTCAGACCTACAACAAATCCGTATTGGCTTAACCGATAGCCATGCGTGCAGCTATTTAAGTGACCGTCAGGAGCGTGTGGCGGTTGCTCTCGATCCCGCGATGCACTGCGGATCAAGTTATGAGGTATTGCTTGCCAACGGTTTTCGTCGAAGTGGAGATACCATTTACAAACCTCATTGCGATCGTTGCCAAGCTTGCCAAGCGATTCGGATTTCGAT
Source organism: Vibrio sp. NH-UV-68 (assembly GCF_042940635.1). Classification (NCBI taxonomy): domain Bacteria; kingdom Pseudomonadati; phylum Pseudomonadota; class Gammaproteobacteria; order Vibrionales; family Vibrionaceae; genus Vibrio; species Vibrio sp. NH-UV-68. Next base: position 1,008,990 of record NZ_CP134975.1, on the reverse strand, counting down.
CCCCGACTTCACTCTTTCTCGTAATCAAAAACGCTTGCTCAGTAAAGCTCGCTCAATAACTTGGCAATTAAAAGATCAAATGGACAACGATTGGTTTGAACTTTATAGCAAGTACATCGAGGCACGACATCGTCACGGCTCAATGTATCCTCCCAAACGGCGTGAATTTGCTCAGTTTGCTCAATGTAATTGGCTAAATACTCAGTTTTTGCACCTCTATGACGATCAGCAATTGATTGCTATCGCCGTCACCGATATGCTGTCGAACAGCGCCAGTGCCTTTTATACTTTTTTCGATCCCGAATACTCGATTTCATTAGGAACCTTAGCCGTCTTGTACCAAGCAAAATATTGCTCCCAACAAGGAAAGCAGTGGCTCTATTTGGGTTATCAGATTGATGAATGCCCAGCAATGAGCTATAAAGTCCGATTTCAGCGCCATCAAAGGCTAGTAAATCAGCGTTGGCAAGGGTAGAATACCGCCCAACTTTACTTAATTCATTTTTATCGGCATGAAAAGTCGCTAAAAATTGTCCATTTTTTAAAAGAGGATTAAATGGCTAAAGAAGACGTAATTGAGATGCAAGGCACCGTCCTTGATACTCTTCCAAACACAATGTTCCGTGTTGAGCTAGAAAACGGTCACGTAGTTACTGCTCACATCTCTGGTAAAATGCGTAAGAACTACATCCGTATTCTTACTGGTGACAAAGTAACTGTTGAGATGACTCCATACGACCTATCTAAGGGTCGCATCGTCTTCCGTGCTCGTTAATCTCTGATTCTCGAACACAAACAAAAAACGGAGCTTCATGCTCCGTTTTTTGTTTCAATCACAAGTGGCACTACTTACCAAGCGCTTCTTTGTAGTGTTGACGACAGACAGAGACATATTTGTCATTACCACCAATGGCGACTTGGTCACCTTCAGCAATCGCAACACCATTCTCATCCGTACGAATCACCATATTCGCTTTGCGTCCACAGTGACAGATAGTTTTCAATTCAACCAACTTATCAGCCCAAGACAATAAGTATCGACTGCCTTCAAACAATTCACCAAGAAAGTCTGTTCTTAGGCCATAGCACAATACTGGGATATGCAGTTTATCAACGACTTCTGTTAACTGATAAACCTGCTCTTTACTCAAGAACTGACATTCATCAACTAAAATACAGTGACGCTTTTCTGCGTCATTCAGCGCGACGGTTTCCTGATATAGATCGGTATCAGGGCGGAACAAATGCGCGTCAGACTGCAAACCAATCCGTGAACTCACTTTGCCAATACCGTAACGATCATCAAGCGCCGCGGTAAAAATCACTGGTGTCATGCCTCGTTCTTGATAATTGAACGAAGACTGAAGAAGAGTGGTTGATTTACCCGCATTCATTGCTGAGTAATAGAAGTACATCTGAGCCACGAAATGCCCTACCTCAAAATAAGAATTTAATAGAAAAAAGGGCTGAAAAACAGCCCTTCATTTAATCATCGTTGTCTATCACTTGCGACGCCAGATAGTTCCTTCTGCGCCGTCTTCTAACACAATACCCATCTCGTTAAGCTTATCTCGTGCCATATCTGCGTTGGCCCAATCTTTAGCGGCGCGACTATCGTTACGCAGCTTGATTAACGCTTCAATTTCAGCAACTTCATCATCATCGCCCACAGTACCTTGAAGGAAGACTTCCGGCTGTTGATGAAGAATACCAATCACATCGGCAAGTTCACGCATTAATGCTCCCAGAGAGCTCGCTTGATCTAATTTTTCACCTTTGAGACGGTTAATATCACGGGCCATATCAAACAGTACTGAGTAGGCCTCCGGTGTATTAAAATCATCATTCATCGCGGCAATAAAGCGCTCAATATATTCTTCACCACCCGCAGCAGGTACGCTCAGGTCAAGACCACGCAACGACGTGTATAAACGCTCAAGTGATGCACGCGCCTGATTAAGGTTCTCTTCGCTATAGTTCAACTGACTACGGTAGTGGCCCGACATAAGGAAATAACGTACCGTCTCAGCATCGTAGTGGCCTAATACATCACGAATGGTAAAGAAGTTACCTAATGACTTAGACATCTTTTCTTTGTCGACCATCACCATGCCGCTGTGCATCCAAGTATTTACATATTGGGTGCCGTGCGCGCAGCAAGATTGAGCAATTTCATTTTCATGGTGCGGGAACTGCAGATCAGAACCACCGCCATGAATATCAAAATGGTTGCCAAGGATTGATGAGTTCATTGCTGAACACTCAATGTGCCAGCCTGGACGACCAGGTCCCCAAGGTGATTCCCAAGTTGGTTCGCCTGGCTTCGACATTTTCCACAAAACAAAATCTAGAGGGCTGCGTTTAGCGCTTTCGACATCAACGCGAGCGCCCGCTTGCAGTTGGTCAAGGTCTTGCTTAGATAACTTGCCATACTCGTCAAACTTTCGAACTTCGAACATGACGTCGCCGTTACTCGCAACGTAAGCGAAACCACGCTCAATTAACTTTTCGACCAGCTCTACAATTTCTGCAATAAATTCCGTTGCGCGGGGTTCAATATCAGGACGCTTCATATTGAGCGCATCAAAATCGGTATGCATTTCGCCGATAAGACGTTCAGTCAAGGAGTCACAAGACTCACCATTTTCGTTTGCTCTCTTGATGATCTTATCGTCAATATCCGTAATGTTACGCACAAAGGTCAAGTCGTAGCCTAGGTAGCGTAAGTAACGTGAAACAACATCAAAAGAGACGAAAGTACGGCCATGACCAATATGACAGAGATCATAGATGGTTACCCCACACACATACATGCCAACTTTGCCAGCATTGATTGGTTTGAATTCCTCTTTCTGTCTTGTGAGTGTGTTATATATCTTTAACATGATCTCTTTCTAATTTTCGAGTGATACAAATGGTCGACCAGTATATCAAGTCACGCCCTGTTAGGTAATCCCTCAAACGCTCAAAAACCCATCAATGACACCGATACCTAGGTCTCAAGACGTGCTTTTGACGTATTAATGTCGCCGAAGTTGAGCTAGAATCTTGGGCTCAAGTTAAAAACATCTGTAAAGGAAACAATCATGATCACCCTTCACACTAATTTTGGTGACATCAAAATTCAGCTCAACGATGAAAAAGCACCAGAAACTAGCGCAAACTTCCTTCAGTACTGCCGTGATGGTTTCTACGACAACACTCTTTTCCACCGTGTTATCGATGGTTTCATGATTCAAGGTGGTGGTATGGAGTCTGGCCTTCGTGAAAAACCGACTCGCGCAGCAATTAAGAACGAAGCAAACAACGGCCTAAGCAATAAAATCGGCACGTTGGCGATGGCACGTACCATGGAACCGCATTCAGCAAGCTCTCAATTCTTCATCAACGTTAACAACAACACTTTCCTAGATTTTCGTAGTGAAAGCCTAGACGGATGGGGTTACTGTGTCTTCGCTGAAGTCGTTGAAGGCATGGATATCGTCAACAAGATCAAAGGCGTGAGCACTGGCTCATCAGGCATGCATCAAGACGTACCACTCGAAGATGTAATGATCACTGGCACGACTATCGAAGAATAATAAAGAATAACAGAGCGCCTAGTGCGCTCTGTTTGTATTGACTATGACCACATTATTTATATCTGATCTTCACCTCTCTCCCGCGACCCCGGCAACCACCGATTGCTTTGTTCGATTTATGCGCCAAGAAGCCATCCATGCTGAAGCATTATATGTGCTCGGGGATCTGTTTGAGTTCTGGATTGGCGATGACGACCGTTCTGAATTTGCCGAACAAATTAGAGCCGAGTTTAAAACCTTGACCAACAGCGGTGTTGCTTGTTTCTTTACCCAGGGTAACCGCGATTTTCTGGTTGGCAAACGTTTTAGCCGCCAAACAGGCGTGACGCTACTGGGCGACGAAACCGTTATCGACCTCTACGGAAGAAAAGCCTTAGTATTGCATGGTGACACCTTATGCACCCGAGATGTCAAATACCTCGAATACCGCAAAAAGGTTCATCAACCTTGGCTACAATGGTTGTTTAATCGTATTCCGATGCGTTATAAGAAAAAAATTGTCAGTAAGATACAGTCAGATATCAAAACCGATAAACAAACTAAGTCGCTCGACATCATGGATGTGACACAGAGCGAAGTAGAACACGTCATGCAAGCCTATAATGTCGACCTAATGATCCATGGCCATACGCATCGGCCTAACGTTCACACATTCGAGTCAGACCAAACCATCTGCACCAGAATTGTGTTAGGTGATTGGTATACACAGGGCTCAGTGTTAACATTCGATAAAAATGATTTCGAGTTACAGCAAAGACCTTTTTCAGGATAAGCGCAGTTTTTATGCATAATGTCGCCGCCCAATGATTTGGGCAGCCAAACGCATAAATGATTCATACGGAGCAGGTTATTACCTTGAAATACTCATACGTCGCAAGACAACCTATTTTAGATATCAATAAGCAAACGGTTGGCTATGAGCTTCTCTTTAGGGATGGACCACAAAACACGTTTCCAGAAATTGATCCAGAACAGGCAACAAGTCGCTTGTTGTCTGACCATTTTCTCTCTACTCACTACGATACCTTGGGCGACAAACTTGGCTTTGTTAACTTTCCCTATCAAAGCTTAATCAATCGAGTACCGACTCTGTTTCCAATGGATAATTTAGTCGTCGAAGTGCTTGAAGACTGCCCGCCAACTACAGAATTACTTGATGCGATCAAAGAGATGACCGCCCTTGGCTATAAAATCGCATTGGATGATTTTATTCCAAGCAAAGAGTGGCGAGCATTTCTTCCTTATATCTCAATAATTAAGTTCGACATACGCCAAGTTTCCATCGAGAAAGCACGCATTTTTATGCTGCGCTTAAGTGGTAGCAATATCGAATTTCTTGCTGAAAAAGTTGAGACTTACCAAGAGTTCGAATTGGCAAAAGACGCAGGATTTGATTATTTCCAAGGTTACTTCTTTAGCAAACCTGAGATGATCACACGTAAATCGCTTGAGCCTTCATTCATGACGGTCATCCAGCTTCTCACGGAAATAGCCAAACAAGACATGGATTTTGCGGCGATTGAGTCTCTGATTAGCACTGATGTCACCCTATCGTATAAGCTGCTCAGTTTTGTCAACTCGTCATCTATTGTCATGACTAGGATTCATTCATTTAAGCAGGCGCTTATCTACTTGGGTGAAGACAAATTACGTAAATTTATCTCGTTAGTTGCACTCGCTTCTAGCCAAGACAGCAAACCCGATTATCTCTATCGGCTATCAATTCAGCGTGCGCGTTATTGCGAACTTGTTGTCTCTCGGCTAGAGACCAAATTTGAGTCTGGTCAAGCGTTTCTAACCGGAATGTTCTCATTGCTCGACAGCTTACTTGATCGCCCTCTTGAACAAATCGTCAGCCAAATATCAATTGACGAATCAATCAAGCTTGCCATTACCAACAACGAAGGCACTCTGGGCGATATTCTTTCACTAACCAAAGCCTACGAACAGGCACAGTGGGACGATGTAAATCACTACTGTGACAAGATCGGCATTGATCAGAGCACATTAAGTGAGTGCTACGATGAATCGGTGAAATGGACCGCTGACATTCTGTCTGTCAAAACAAACTAATTGGAGTCGGTATGAATTCCTGCCCTTGTGGAAAGCCAAGCGCCTATGAACAGTGCTGTGGTCGCGTGCACAATGATGTCACTCAAGCCCACACCCCAGAAACATTGATGCGTGCCCGCTACTGTGCACATGTCAAAGGGTTAGTCGATTTTGTCGTCAACACATACCATCCTAGCTGCCAAGCACAAGCACAGCGCAGCGAAATCGCCGAGTCAATTGACAGCGATTGGACACGCTTAGAAGTTATTTGCAGCGAAGATGGCAGCCACATCGATGAAGGTTTTGTTACCTTTAAAGCCTTTTTCCGCCAAGAGGGCGACGAGTATTGTCTACAAGAGCGTTCTCGCTTTGTGCGGGAGAATGGCCAATGGCTGTATATCGATGGAACCTTCCCTTCGGAAAGTGACACTGCACGCGACATTGATGCTAGGTTAAATCAATCAATAAGCAGTATTAAGCTTGGTCGAAATGATCCATGTTTGTGCGGCAGCGGCAAAAAATTCAAAAAGTGCTGTGGGTAACATCTTAGCTAACACCGCTATAACAAAAGGCAAGGTTTCCCTTGCCTTTGTGATTTATTGATCTTCTTAAAGCGATTCACTCTTGATTTGGGTTGACTCGCACAATGTCATCCTGCCCTTGCTGAAACTGCCTTTTCAGCTCCGCTTTAGATTTAAAACTGATTTCTCCACCCTGAGCAACTGTCATATGTTGAGCTTCTGCATTATGCTTAGATTGATACAACATCACAGCTTGCATACAAGTGCCTCGCTGCTGCTCAGAAAGTAGAGTACCCTCGGGCCACTTACCAGTTTCTACTGCAAATAGTAGACGCTCATAAGCCTCAGGTGTAATGGCATTAATTAACTGCTCTGCGTCCATGTTATGTCCTATAAATCGACTAAAGTAAGCAAACACTACCGGGCTAGCAGAACGAGTCAAGACACCTGCAATGATTAAGTGTAACGGATCACAAGCAACGATAGTATGAAGATAACCAACGCGCTAACACTCTTGGGATCGAGCCTCCTACTTACAGGGTGCTTCGAAGGAAACAAGAACACTGAACAATTGTGCAATGACAACCCAGCCTTGCAATGTGAGCGACTCAATATTGACGATGGTCAATGCCGCGTTCCTCGCACTGATCTTATATGGCATCGTTTTGAAGTATTGAAAAACCCAACAGACACTAACCAAATAAAAGAATATCTGCTGTTAGCCGACTATCGAAAATGTCTCGAGCTCGCCGCACAAATTCAACCGCTCGATCAAACCAATTTGAAACAACGTCGCTTCAATGCACTGGTCAATTCTGGTGAAGATTTAGAACACATAGTCACTAAATTACAACAGTCTTCATCTCCGAACGCACTTTACTTTTTGTGGAGTCAAATTGGGGATGATCAAGCACGGCGACGCTTCTTGCAACTCGAAGGATCTCCCGCACTAGAAAGCGCGGAAATGCAATATGCCCTGGCGACTTTTTACACTAGCCGTGATCAGGGAAAGACACGCCAACTATTATTTCATGCCCTTGAGTTGACCAAGGGTAACAACATCAATACCGAAATATTTAAGTCTCTGGCCAGTACCACGTACCGACTTAACTTGAAGGAAGAAGCGTACATATGGACACGTATTGCCGAATCGTTCAATGTACCGATCGCGTCTCAAAGTGAATTACAATTGCTGTACGGATTTGAGCCCAGCATTTATGACCAACTTGACGACATCGCCGAGCAAATCGAAGATTCCATCCGTGCTGGCACTTTCAACTCAGAGCAAATTCCCAAATTTGCCAGCGCCAAACGGTAAAGTGAAAGGATAAAACAATCAGCGGTGGTTAAATCACCGCTTTTTTATCAATTGTTGAAAATTAACGACACTGAGTTAACACAGTAACGCTCACCTGTTGTTTGCGGTCCATCATTAAAAATGTGACCTAGGTGGCTGTCACATGTAGCACAACGTATCTCAGTTCTCACCATTCCGTGACTCAAATCTTCTAAATAGCGAATAGCCTCTTTATTGATAGGGGCATCAAAGCTTGGCCAACCACATCCAGAGTCATACTTATTATCAGAGATAAACAGTGGCGCTTCACAGCAAGTGCAGTAATACACTCCCGTCTCTTTATTATGCAGTAACGTCCCAGAAAATGGTGCTTCGGTCCCCTGCTCTCGGCACACTCGGTACTGTTCATCAGATAGCTTTTCACGCCAGTATTCATCAGGCTTAGTGACTTTCTCTACCTTATGTTTCAAAACGTTATTTCTCCGTATTCTCAATTTTAATCATGACTTTTTTTTCGAAAAACTTGCGAATATCAACCTTTGTAGCACATACTTTGAAACCATAAAAGGATGTTCAAACTTTCAGCACTGCTGTCAACATCTAAACTATTTTACGTCAACTGGTTTAGGAAGAAACTAGCAATCCGTTCAAAAGTTAACCATTTGCGACTAATTGTGAAAAAAAGCGACACTTTTTTTTGACTTTAAACAAGTTAAGTCCGATTATCAGTTGCAGATTTTGACTGGATTCTGTAATTTTACTACCAGTTATCTTTAATCAGAAATTAAGTTGTGGAGCAACTATAATGACTATCAAAGTAGGTATTAACGGTTTTGGCCGTATCGGTCGTTTCGTATTTCGTGCAGCGCAAGAGCGCAACGATATCGAAGTAGTAGGTATTAACGATCTTATCGACGTTGAGTACATGGCATACATGCTTAAGTACGACTCAACTCACGGCCGTTTCAACGGTACTGTTGAAGTTGAAGGCGGTAACCTAATCGTTAACGGCAAAACTGTACGTGTAACTGCAGAGCGTAACCCTGAAGATCTTAAGTGGGATGCAATCGACGTTGACGTTGTTGCTGAAGCAACTGGTCTTTTCCTAACAGATGAGACTGCACGTAAGCACATCACAGCTGGCGCTAAAAAAGTTGTTCTAACTGGCCCTTCTAAAGACGCGACTCCAATGTTCGTTATGGGCGTAAACGACGCAACTTACGCAGGTCAAGACATCGTTTCTAACGCTTCTTGTACTACTAACTGTCTAGCACCTGTTGCTAAAGTTCTTAACGACAAGTTCGGTATCGAATCTGGTCTTATGACAACAGTTCACGCTACTACAGCAACTCAAAAAACTGTAGATGGCCCTTCTGCTAAAGACTGGCGCGGTGGCCGTGGTGCTTCTCAAAACATCATCCCATCATCAACTGGTGCTGCTAAAGCAGTAGGCGTTGTTCTTCCAGAACTAAACGGCAAACTAACTGGTATGGCTTTCCGCGTACCAACAGCTAACGTTTCTGTTGTTGACCTAACAGTTAACCTTAAGACTGCTGCATCTTACGAAGCTATCTGTGCTGCGATGAAAGAAGCGTCTGAAGGCGAGCTTAAAGGTGTTCTAGGTTACACTGAAGACCAAGTTGTATCACAAGATTTCATCGGTGAAATTCAAACTTCAGTATTCGATGCTAAAGCTGGTGTTGCTCTAACTGACAAATTCGTTAAAGTTGTATCTTGGTACGACAACGAAATCGGTTACTCAAACAAAGTTCTAGACCTAATCGCTCACATCTCTAAGTAATCATTACTTTAAGATAAGCGTTTAGCGCAGAATATCGTAAAGGCGGCTCTCGAGTCGCCTTTTTTGTACCTGTTCTATTGCTCACTGGCAAAAATATCCTGAGCTAGATTTGATTCAATTGGAAGCGCTTCATATAAGAAGTGAAACCCTGTCTAATTGAATACAATTTATTTTTGAGGGACATGCGATGAACCTGAACCAATTACCGGCATTAACGGTACTGTCTGATAACGTCACGATCGTCGAACAAGACAAAGTAAAAATCGTCCGAATCATCCACAATAAAGCATCTGCTGGTATCGCTCTTCATGGCGGTCACGTGGTGTCATTCAAACCTGAAGGTCAAGACGATCTGATTTGGATGAGTGAGCAAGCCAAATTTGATGGAAAAACAGCATTACGCGGTGGTATTCCAATATGTTGGCCATGGTTTGGCCGTCTTGCCGCCCCTGCGCACGGCTTTGCGCGCACTTCGCAATGGACACTGATCGAACATCGTGAAAGTGATAACGGCGTTATTGTTGAGCTTGGTTTGATGCCTTCTGAAGAGACTCTTTCGGTGTGGCCACACCTCTTTTCTGCTCGACTATTGGTCGAAGTCAGTGAAGAGCTCACAGTGACTCTAGATGTACAAAATACCGATCAAACACCTTGGACATTTTCCGGCGCGCTGCATACCTACCTTAACCTCGGTGATATTACCCAAGCACAAACCACAGGTATGGGATCTCAATACATCGATAGCCTAAAAGGTGGCGGGGTTTTCCAAGGTGATGATGTACTTCAGCTTACCGACACCATTGATCGTGTTTACACTCAGCCGCAAGCGAACATTATCGTTAAAGATCCCGTGTTAGGTCGCTCTATGGTTGTCAAGAATCAAGGTCACAACTCGGCGGTACTTTGGAACCCATGGTCCGAAGGCGCACAAAGCATGGGTGATATGGCCGATAATGGCTATCAAACCTTTCTCTGCGTTGAATCAACATTGCACGCGGCCACATTAGAGCAAGGAAAAACGCTGCAACCTGGCGAAACCCATCAGTTGGTCACCACCATCTCAAGTAAGTAGCTTCCTGTACGCAGGTCGCCAGACCTGCGTCTATTCAATTGCCACTAGGTTGGCAATGATGTTTTTTCACTTCTATTTTCTCTTTATTCCCTTTCTATAAGCTTGAAGCAAAGACAGTATGATTGGTCTTAAAGCCTTGCTGCGAAATGAATTTTCTCAATATATCAGCCACTTCGTTTAGTTAGTTGATCCTAGCGTAATGGAATATGGACATTTCAAAGACTAAAAACAACCTCTAAATACACACAATATATATGGACATTATGAGTATTTATTCACATTAATAAAATATCGACATGGATATAAACATTGTGTTTAACAGTTTTTTAATGTCAGTTTTATCAAAAGCAATCTACATTTAATTGTCAGTACCAAAATCATTAGTTAAATTTATTTTCAACAATATTATTAAAAGCTAGTAATCATATTTCAATCAACTGATTAAATGGAGTCATGTATGAGACTTTTAAAAATATCTAACATCGTTAATTTATTAATAATCTCCCTACTACCCTCTATATCTCTAGCGCAGAGTAGCAGTCCATCTCTAACTATAAGGACAATTTCTGGTTTATCCTCGGCAACTATCTACGCTAATGGGAACATGCAAGCGAAGTTGCTTGTATCATATAAAAACATTCCTCAAGACTACACAGTTGAAAAACTTTCAATAAGGGAAGCTTATACGAATAATCCATTACCAAGTAGCTGGGAAAATAGTTCCATTGATAACGGGTACGATAGTGACATTAGTGGGTATCGCTCAGCTGAAAAAAATAAAACTGTTCAAAACTCTACTAGTCAAATATTTTATTTATCAACGCGAAATAGTGATAATAATATCACATTATGCGCTGAACTTGTGGCATCAAATGCTAATGGAAATAGGGAAACACTGACAACTTGCAACGGAGATGTTAATAGTGGTCTTGTTTATTTAAACGTGGTTCCAGAAATAAACTATGGTATCGAAGATCTAGATCAAGTAACTAGCCGTGAATGGTATGAAAACGACTCTTATGCAATAGCTCAAGAGAGGTTCACACTGAAAAACAATCGGGAAATTAGAGGTGTTGGTGGCTGTGATACAAAACATGAAAACAATGGTAAAAGATATTTAATCTCATCGACGAATGGACCTGAACACCCATATAGCGGCAATCGAAAATATGGTGCTGCATACTTATTTGAACCAGTTCGTGGAGTAGTAAGTACAAGTTTTCCATATTTTGGTATAACTGTGAACTTAATTACTTTCCGGGAAGAATTTGTTGAAAAAGAAACAGAAACATTAAAATTCAACACTACTAACAGTATCACTTTTGCTTGGCTTAATGGTCAAGATAATCTACATACATATATAAATCCATTAATCAACATTGAAATTCATTGCCCACTTGTGACATTTGTGGATAATTATGGTAATAACGGGATAATAAATATATCTAGACATTCAAATCCTAATGACAAATGGGGTAAGGTGTATTATCGCTTCCATTAACTAGTCACACTATAAATTATAGTGTTACAGTCCAATTTTAAAAATTATTTAATCGATTTATTATTGTATAATAAGGACATGTTGTGAGTATTCAATCTAATGCTAATAACTTTATGGAAAGTCTGACCTCTGACGTAGATGTTAGAACAGGGATGTATTCTGTAAGTATCCCCCTAGTCTATTTCTTGTCACATAAACTTTTGGGCCCTAGCATACCCATTACGCTTTCTTACAATGCTGGTAGCACACAAGATATCGGTTTTGGTCGTGGGTGGTCACTTTCTCTCAGTCAATACGACAAAGTATCTAACACCATAAACCTTTCAACAGGTCAATCTTTCAAGATATTTAAACCTTGGGGAAAAAAAGAGTATGAGATCCCATATAGAAAGCTCAAAGACATTAAAATAACATACTCAGCTGAAAATAAAGAACTAAAAGTAATTAGCGAAGGAGGCGTCTGTGAGCATTTGAATGAAAGTTCTGGAAAGACAAATAAAATATCATCTCCGGATGGAAAAAACGTCTATTTTAGCTATCACGAGTGGACGGGGAGAATAAATAAAATTTATGATGATGATGGACGCGAGGTACTCTTTAACTGGAGTGAGGAGGCAACCAAAGTCGATATTATCCATAATTTGGATAAAGAGACATTCCAAGTGTTGACTATTTATAAAAGCGACAATGGTGTATTCAAACGCTTATCCAGCGTAAAACTAGCTGATGAACTACCTTGTGTAGAGTTTGAATATCGATTCATCTCGAGCTCAAACTATGACGTCATAGAAAAGGTCACCCACCCCTCTGGATTGATTGAAGAGATGGTTTATCTCGATGATGGTCACTCCCTACCATCTGGATCTCCTTTGTCGAAAATTCCATTCATTCAAACTCATAAACTCATACCTGCTTCTGATAATAGTCAACCTGCTCGACTGACAGAATATGACTATTCAGATAAAAACTACCTAGGATTTGCTAGTGAAAGAGTATGGGTTCCCGGCGAAGATACATTATTTAAATCATCTGCTAATTACACTTATACCACTACAGAGATCATTAACAACTCAAAAAAAATAGTTAGAAGTTACAATAAATATCATTTACTGGACTCAGAGAAACACTATAATAATAATTCACTCTACAGAAAAGACTCATATGAGTATTACGCGATTCTCAATAAAAGTATAGAACAGCAACCTGCCATTTATAGCTTGCCCAAAACTCAGACGACGACCCATTATTATAATGGCGCTTCGAGAAGTATCACCAAAAGATACCAATATGATGATTACGCAAACCCTACTTTAATTCAAGAATCCGATGGTTCTCAGCAGGTTTATAGGTACTACCCTGCTGAAGGGGAAGAGGGTAATTGCCCTGCAGACCCTTACGATATGATTTCCCAGTTAAAAGAAGAGCAGTTTATTCCAGCCACGTATCAATATGGAGAAACACCTCTTACAACAAAATACACATATACTTCCTTAGCAAGATTAGACGACCCAAGTCAGTATTTTATTGTGTTAGCCACTGAAAGTGATGAAAATCAAACGGACGAATTAAGCTATTACGACAATAATAAAGAGTCTGATACCTACGGACGTTTAAAAGAACTCGTTTCCAGTATAAACGGCTATAACAACACAGTTACTGTCAACTACGAATCTTTAAGCAATGGAGTTAAGACAACCAGAACGGTGTTAACTCATGACGGGTTAACAAGAACTTATTCTACCTCTATAGAGTATTTCTGGGGACTACCCATTGAGAAAACAGCAGAGGGGGAATCTACGATTAAAGTAACCTATGATTCTATAGGAAGAAAAAAAAACATCATCGTAGCACCAAATACAAACAACGAATCCGCAACGTCATTTGCCTATACCGTTGGTAATGACAACAATACCATCACCCAAAGCGACGCGAAAGGGAACCTAGAAGTCACTGCGTATAACAATGCGGGAAAAGCCATAGCAATAAAGCAGTCACAGGGTATTGATCTATATACGATTAAGTCAATGACTTATAACGAATATGGTCAACTAGAATCAGTAGTCGATACTGACTGGCTAAATGGAGAGCAAATTAGTATTACTACCGGTTTTCAATATGATGTTAATGGTGAAGTGAGAGAGATAAAACACCCAGATGGTCGCCAAGAAATTATAGAGCAAAACCCAGTGTTACTGACGACTGTGCATAAGCAGGTTGGCTTAATTACAGAAACAACAAGTTATAACCTTTCTGGTCTAGAAATTTATAGAGAAACCATCGACGCAGCAGGGAATATACTGGCCAAAACTCACTATGAGTATGATGCTTTCGGCAAACTTCGCCACACAACAGATACTCAAGGTAAAGCCACAAGATATCGGTATGACGAGTTTGACCGACTCAGAGAAGTGGTACGAGTTATTGATGGACAAGATGTCATTGAGTCCTATTCTTACCCTAAGTTCACTTCTGCAGACCTATGCCAGAGTGTCAAGGTTAATGGTATATCGCTTGGTGACAGAAATTATGATGGACTAGGTCGAATAAAAGATGAGACCGTCAATGGAGCAATCAACTCATATGACTATGTGGGTGCCTCTAATCAACCAGATAGTGCAGTATTAGCTGATGGCAGTGTTGTCGATATGGTAAATAATACTCAGCTTCAAGTCACTGAAACGGTATCTGTACGCGGAAAACCCGCACTAAGCAGCCATTATACCTTCGACCCACAAACCGCGCTGCCAACCGATAGCTTAAATCAGGGAGCTAAACGAACTGTCACTCGTGACTCTTATGGTCGAATAGAAATTGATCAAATTGAGGTTAATGATGGTGAAATCAGACAGGCAAGCGAAGAATATTCACTCCAAGGTAGGCTGCTAAAGAGTTGTGATTATTTTGGTAACCGTCAGGAGTATCAATACGACGCATTAGGTCGACCAGAAATTATTACTGAACATGTTGCTGATGTCACCACAACAACACATATCGATTACGACAAATTTAGCCGTCCTTGGATGTATACAACCAAGCGTGAAAAAGATACCGCGGTTATTGCGCTAACATTCAACAGTATCGGCATGGAAACCCACCGAGTGGCAAAGTTTAATGGTGTCGAAGAGTTTAGTATTGACCAAAATTATAATAGTAATCTTCAATTAGAAACCAGAGCCTATGCAGATGGACTCGAGACCACAACAGAAACCTTCGACTATGATGAACTTGGGCGTCTAGAGACCTATTCATGCCATGGCCCCAATGCACCTTCTGATGAATATGGCCATCGTCTTCTTAAACAAGTATTCAAGCATGACCTGTATGGCAATATAGCTAAAGTCGTCAGCGACTTTCGTGATGGCACATCGAACACCGCAGTATATGCATATGACCCTAACAACCCTACCCAGTTAGTACTGGTTACTAACACACATCACAGTTATCCATCCAGTGTTCAATTGCACTTCAGCGTTAGCGGAAACATGTTGAATGATGAACAGGACAATGGCTACCATTACAACGAATTAGGCCAGTTAACCTCAATTGACAATGCTCATGGGGAACAGCTATCGCGATACCAGTATGACGGAGACGGTCGAATGGTGTCTCAAACGGTACAGGAACAATTAGTCTACCTTTTTTACCGTCACACACTAGCCAATGAAACGTCAGGGGGAGTGCATTCTAGTTACCATCATATTGCCCCAGGCCTTGTTAGCCGAAGTGTCCGTGATGACGCCGATCATATCCACCACCAACTGTTACTCGGCAACAGTCAAGGAAGCATCATTGAGTCATTGTCCACCTCAGCAGAATCTGAGAATCGAGACAAGCAAACTCGCCGCTATACACCATACGGAAAGGATGATTGTTATGAATAGCAAACACAAAGTCGATCTGCATAGCCGAAGACTATTCTTAAAACAGACAGGTGGACTCTCAGCGCTTGCTACCACAAATGCGTCATTGCCTATGTCATCAGCATTAGCATCAACCAGTTCTTTTGACACAAATGTTATTGTGAAAAGTCCGTTAGGTTTTAACGGAGCTCGACAAGACCCAGCAACTAAGCTCTATCCGCTAGGTAATGGTTACCGGATGTATAGTCCAACCCTCATGCGCTTTAATACGCACGACAACCTCAGCCCTTTTGGTCCAGGCGGCGTGAATGGCTATGCTTATTGTCTCGGAGACCCTGTCAACCGCCGCGACCCAAGTGGCCATTTTGCTCTGCTTAGTATCTTAATCGGCGCTATTGTGGGTGCCGTGGTAGGAGCAGCAGTATCTGCCGCCGCAGAGGGTATTCAGATGGCAGTTGATCCGACGCATAAATTTGACTGGAAGCAGGTGGGAATCGGAGCGGCATTGGGCTTTATTACTGGTGGTTTAGGGATTGCCGCTGCCGCACCAAAAGCCGGGACACAGTTAGGTCTTGCCATTGCTAAATCAGCATTAGCAGAGGTTGCATCTGTACCTATTTCGACCGTGACTGCTTTATCGATGCAACCCAACGCTTCAAAGGGATTGCAGATATTAGGTAAAGCGTTGGGCTTTTCACTCGCGATTGCGGGGGTAGGATATGGTCTAAAAGGGAGCGCCCAGCTTGGAAGAACGATTGCCAAAGGTCGGGTACTTAGCATCCGCTCCAGTTGGAAAAAGAGTCTGCCGTTCTATGATGATCATATTACTCTGCGGCAAGCTGTATTTACTGGTGCTAGCATTGTAAGCGGCATTTCTAGTGCTTCTGCTGGTATCGCCTTTAATACCATGAACCATTTAGGTAAAAGCTCCTATAATAGCGAGTTAGTCATGCGACTTTTCCATTTTACCAGCTCTTCGTTTGGCGCTCTGGCTGGTAAATCGATTAACCCAATAAAAAATATCAAATCCGATCCAGTGGGTTATTTATCCGCTAGATTTACAGATGTTTCGCACGCAACAGGTCTTATTGCACTGCTCGCGACAAAACCCGGTAGTGACGCCAATCGTCAATGGAATACCGTTTCATTCTTGGCTGGCATCACCTCAGTTTATACATTAAATACCCAAAACCATCTGAAGCATTTCGATAGAAAGCCACTTTGGAAGCAATTTGGCTTATCCGAATCTGTATGGAACAAAGCGTTAAGCAATAGTCCTTCAGCAAGGTTTCACTATCTGGATAGTGATCTACTTCCTTATTAGTTTGTGTTGTTAATTACTAGTAAGTAATTAAAACAACGATCATCAATACGGTTATTAGTATCTTTTATTAACCTAGGCTTAGGGCAGCAAAACTGCCCTTTGTTTTCTTGGTGCTAGTGCCTGACAACGCTTCCTGATAAAATCTTCGCCTTCACTATTAAGCGAGCGATTTATGTCTTACACCTGCCCTCTATGTCATCAAACTTTGAGTTTTTCTCAACACACCTATCAGTGTGCCAACAACCACAGTTTTGATCTCGCGAAAGAAGGCTATGTCAATCTCATGCCTGTGCAACATAAACGCTCAAAAGATCCTGGTGATAACAAAGAGATGATGCAAGCTCGTCGTCGATTTTTGCAACAGGGCCATTATCAACCTTTGATGCAACGAGTCGCTGAAGTTTGCGCACAACATACAGTTAACACTCCGCATCGCCTACTCGATATTGGATGTGGAGAGGGCTATTACACTACGCAAGTCGCCACTGCGCTCACTAAGCAGTTCGAGCCAGCTCAAACCTATGGCCTCGACATTTCAAAAGTAGCGATTCGTTATGCCGCCAAACGCTACCTCAACTGCCATTTCAGTGTCGCTTCGAGTCATCGCTTACCTTTTGCTGATCAAAGCTTAGATGCCGTACTGCGTATTTATGCACCTTGCAAGGCACAAGAGCTACAACGTGTTGTAAGTGACAACGGGGTTGTCATCACGGTGACGCCTGCCGCTCGTCATCTTTATCAACTACGGGCTAACATTTACCCGGACGTCAGGCTGCACAACGAAGAAGCGGAGGCTATCGCAGGCTTTGAGCTTGAGCATCAAGAGATGCTTAACTACACCATGTCACTAGGTGAAGGGGCCGGATTCGACCTACTGCAAATGACCCCTTTTGCGTGGAAAGCCAGTGACGAACTACGTCAAAAACTGACGCAGGCGAGTTTATTTGAGTGTGAAGCACATTTTATGATCCGAGTTTATCGTAAACAATAACCCAAACAAACGACAATAATTCTCATTAAAATTGAGTTGTCCCATAGCCTCGATTACTATTAGATTATCTTTAGTGGAGGCTTTTATGTTTCAGCGTATATTCATCGCACTATTATCAACGCTACTTAGCGCTTGCTCAATGTCGCCCCATTCCGAGCAAGCGATCATTAGCTTTTATGACTATCAACTCTATTCTCCTCAATTGACCCCCGTCGAACTACAGACACTATCTGACGACATTAACCAAGCCGACATCATCTTAATTGGCGAGTGGCATACTCATGCTGGAATCCATCGCTTTCAAAGCGACTTTCTTAAGCAGCGACTACAGCAGCAACGACCTGTCACACTGTCTATGGAGCAATTTTCGCGAGACAAACAAGCGGTTGTCGACCGTTACTTAGCTGGCGAAATTGGAGAGCAGGTGCTGATCAAGCAAGGCGCAGCTTGGCCAAACTATGAAAGTGATTACCGACCATTAATCGAACTTGCCAAGTCACATAATGCCGATATTATCGCAGCGAACGCGCCCAGAGCCATCGTACGCTGTATCGGGCGACAAGGGTTAAGCTATCTTGACACACTCGATAGTCAACAGCGTCAATGGGTTGCAGCGCAGATTGACGACTCCGAAAGCCCTTATAAAGAGAAATTTATGGCGTCAATGCATCATGGCACACTGGAGCAAACGACACGTCAATATGCGGCGCAAGTAACATGGGATGAGACGATGGCAGACAGTATTGTCACTTACCTTCAACACCATCCCTCAGTTCAAATCGTCCATATTGCGGGCAAGTTTCATACCGAGCAAGGACTAGGCATCAAGGCGTCAATACTCAAACGTAATCCAAACCTCAAGGTTGTGGTTATTACCCCAGGATCGCTCGCCTCCATCAGAACATCCTTAAAGCAAGATTACTGGCTTGATGTTCTTGAACCACCAGCGCGTTACGTCAGCGAAGAGAATCGCCAAGCGGCCTATCGCCATATCGGCCAAACAAATAATGACTCAGACTGCCAATAGCACTGATTTTGCTTTGATCATCAATCAGACGAGCTTTTTGGGATGAGGAATGTGGTAAACACTCGCGCATTTCTTCTCACTGGCGAGGAAGCCAGTGAGCAATAGTTAAACAAGCACGGTTAATAGTTAAACAGGCACGATTTATGCTTGGTTTGTTTTTACACAAATTTTGCATATTTTGCACAAGTTTTTCTTAAAGCAGTCGATATATTGTCTGAGGATGATGTAAGGAGATCATTATGACACCAGTAGGAATGGAGCCAGCCAAGCTGTCACCGACCCAGCAGGTAAAGCCTCAAGCAGCTGCAGCTGACGCCGCCTCTAAACCAGCCCCACTCAAAGTGGAGCAAAATAAAGTGACCCTTTCCGATGAAGGTAAAGCGCTTTTAGCTGCTCTTCAAGAGATTGATAAAGAAAGTAAAATTGCTGATAAGAGCGTCGGCGAGAAAGTCGAGTCGTTTGCCCATGGCGCACTAGGGATGGATCATCCAGACAAAATTGAACAAGAGGAAGATGGTTCGTATTCTGCAGGGCAATATCTTTCCGCAGCGGCAACGGTTGGTGGCATTCTGCTGGCACTCATTTAGGGTCTTGCCAGCTTGGCCATAACCCTCTATTCCCCTCACGACAAATCACCCGGTTTGTCGAGAATTAGCTGTGGATCCGATAATTTCATCCTTTTTAAATCATGACATCATTGCGCGTGGCTGATTTCAACATTCAATAAACTAACATTTTTGGACTGACATTAATGCTACTCTCAATGGCTATTTTGTTGATATCTTTTTCTAAATAAGTTCCAACGCTTTCCTCACCATTACTCAACACAACCGCTCTCTTGATTCAAAGCTCAGTAATTGGTGAGCTTTTTCTATCCCTTGTAACAGAAGCCGTGACGCCTTGTTGTTATCATTTTGCAACCAAAGTGAAATATTCACGAAATAAATCAATGTTTTAATTATTGCGCTTTTATAAACAAGGACCATTTAATGAAGCTCTATATAAAACCAATTATTGCCGCAGTGGCAACGTCTACGCTCTCTTTTAGTGTCATTTCAGCAGAAATCAAAAACGTTATCTTAATGATTGGCGATGGTATGGGGCCACAGCAAGTTGGCCTACTCGAAACCTACGCTAATCAAGCTCCCAACTCTATCTATCAAGGTAAAAAAACCGCGCTCTATCAACTGGCAGAACAAGGTGTCATTGGCTCCTCCTTAACCCATCCAGAAGATGCGATTGTGGTCGACTCCGCTTGTTCAGCGACTATGCTCGCAACCGGTATTTATACTGGTTCTGAAGTGATTGGTATCGATGCACAAGGTAACCACGTAGAGACCGTTCTTGAAAAAGCAAAACGCGCGGGCAAAGCGACGGGGCTTGTGTCTGACACACGTTTGACCCATGCCACCCCAGCTGCTTTTGCCGCCCACCAGCCGCATCGTTCCCTTGAGAATGACATTGCTTCCGACATGCTAGCCACTGGCGTCGATGTGATGTTATCGGGTGGTCTACGTCATTGGATTCCTCAGTCAACCAATGACAAAGGTGATACTTATCAGCAGCTTGAAAAGCTTACTCAAGGCGATGTTTACCTTAAGTCAAAACGTAAAGACCAACGTAACCTTCTCACAGAAGCACAGCAAAGTGGTTACCAACTTGCGTTTAATCGCAGCATGTTGGACAACGCAAAAGGCGATAAACTACTAGGCCTATTTGCCTATTCTGGGATGAATGATGGTATCGCTTATCGTAACGAGAAAGACGATCCTCAACGCAGCCAACCAAGCCTAAAAGAGATGACCAATAAAGCGCTCGAAGTATTGGCGAAAGACAAAGACGGTTTCTTCTTGATGGTTGAAGGTGGGCAGATTGACTGGGCGGGACACAGTAACGATGCCGGTACCATGCTGCAAGAATTGATTAAGTTTGATGAAGCAGTTCAATCTGTCTACGACTGGGCAAAAGATCGTGACGACACCATTGTGATTGTGACCGCTGACCACGAAACAGGTTCATTTGGTTTTAGTTATTCATCAAATAACTTGCCTCAACCACAAAAGCGTTCAGGAAAAGCATTTGAAAATCGCGACTACGCACCAAATTTCAACTTTGGCGCTTTTAATATCCTCGATGGCTTATACAACCAAAAACTCAGCTACTACGCGATGATCAGCCAATTTGAAAAACTCGAAAAAGCGCAACAGACACCTGAAAAACTCGCAGAAATTGTCAACCAAAACAGTGCATTCCCTATTACGCCAGCGCAAGCGGCGAACATACTGAAAAGCAAGCCCAACCCATACCGTTTAGCAGGTCATAGCTATCTATCGGTAGAAGAAGTGCCAGCAATTAACGACTTTGATGCTTTCTTCCCGTACAACGACCGTGGCAACCTGCTGGCGCGTGAACAAGCGACCGGACAAAACATTGTTTGGGGAACGGGCACGCATACTCATACGCCTGTAAATGTATTCGCTTGGGGTCCTGCGGAAAAAGTGTTACCTGTCTCTAAAATCATGCACCACTCAGAACTTGGCGAGTTCATTAAATCTCAAGTGAAATAGCCTGGACAGATTTCGCTTGGGCTAATCAACGCCCTACGGAGCGTTTTTTAGTTCGCCACAGACATTGTCTGTTGTTGGCGATGCCCTTATCTCAGCAACAAAAAAGTCCGAGTGTTATTAAAAACACTCGGACTTTGGACTCTTTAGAAGAGGGGTTCATAGGCCAGCATTAACTGCTGACGATCTCCGCTAGTTTAAAGGTAATTATTACTTACTCGCGTTGATCATATCGTTGAAGTAGTTCACTTGATTTGACATAGACAGACCTTGGTTGTTCGAACCCAAAGTCCACATAAAGAAGCCCCCATAACCATTGTCTTTCTGCCATTGTGCGCGTTTTAGATTGTTTGCACGGCTTTCAACGAAAGCGCCATCGGGTCCCCACTGACTGTTGATTGTATTACCTAAAACAATCTTCGACTTGTCGCCAATGTGTCGAGCATAGTTGTTCATCGCGACATCGTAGAGGAAGTTTTCACCCGCGTCGTAAGTCATCACATTGAAGAAATCAACGTCATGCTTGGTATCCTCTATAAGGTCAATCACTTCACCATGGTGAGATGAACGACCAGATGGCTCAATGTAAGAACAATTTTCGAATACGCCTGCATCCTGACATTCAACCGGATCGGCGCCCACGTGGTAAGTCGTTAATGACAATACTTTTTTATCGGCTACTTTTTGACGGATTAGCTTTATCAATGCCGTTAGATCTTGATTCTCTTTGTCGGTAATCCGAGCTGCTTTTTCAAAGTCAAAATCCAATCCGCCAATTTGAACGTAACCAGCTAATTGGTATTTGCTGTAATCACAATTGCCACTCCAATCTGTCGCCAGACATTCACCAACTACTTCTTCAGGTTTAAGGTTTTTCTTGTACACAGGGTACGGAGTGTTGACTAAGTCGACAAGACTGTTGGCAACCGCTTCACGGCTTTGCTCTGTGCTGATTTGAGACCAAATACTTTCATACGTCTGACCACCAAAAGCGACCATCATTGTGACATTGCTTTGATCATACTTTAAGGTCGTCCATGCTAAATACGGAGCTGGCATCCAGTCTGGGTTATAATTTGGTGGCGTTAGCATGTTATCAGAGACGGTGATATTACCGTTGGCATCCCACCGACCGAATGACAGTAAGTAGCCATCACCTTTTGAGTTAAGCAGTTCTTCGTGATCGTTTAACCCCCAAGAGGTTAGGTAACTAATCGAGCGATCTGAGTTATCCATTAAACCACCATCTCCAGCCCCTGCGCCCGTATTCTCTTTTACAGTAATGTTCGATGGTGCAGAAGTTTGCTTATGGTTTGCTGTGTTGGCCGCTTCTGCAGAGATTACGTGACGGCCAGGTTGCGCTCCTAACCATTGGTATTCGTAAGGGGCTTCTGTATCTTTGAAAAGCGTATTGCCATTTGACATAAAGGTTACTGAAGTCACCTTACCTTCATAACTTTCCGCATCCGCTTTGATTGAAATAGCGTGGCCTTCAGTAAAGCTGGAACCATCGACAGGTGAAGACAAGGACACCATCAGGTCTTCATCCGTGACAGCGATAGACATTGGGATGGTTTCTGCGCTTGCATTTTGATCATCATATGCAACGGCCGTTAGCGTATATTGGCCTTCACGTTGACCGGGGACCGTAAGGGTATACAGATCGCTGCCCGAAGATTTCGTCGACGTGGTAACCACTTCTCCGTTCAGTTTCACTTCAACACGTTCAACGCTAGTATCGTCTGTCGCTTTCACAATTACATTAAATGGTTGATTTGGTGATATTTTGCTTCCATCTTGTGGTGATTGTACATTCACTTCTGGCACAGGGTTATGGTCGCATTGACCCTCTTCACTCCACGCATCTTTCCATGCACCTGGGTAGTTAGGATCGCCAGTACCCGGAGTCCAGACTGAATTGCCACACCATCCTGCCACTTTACATGTATAGATATTACCAATATTGGTGACTTGATCACCCATCTTGTAAGCCACACCGTTTTCGTATTGCGGGACATCGCCACAACTGTTACTCGCATCCGTTACTGTAATGGTTAAGCTTTGGCGTGTGACATGACGTTCATCATCTCGAGCTTCTACGCGAATTGGCACCGTACCCTTGGTTTGAGGCGTCCAGTCACAGGAAAAGTCATGATGAGCTTTCGCATCTAGATTACAAACTTCGACATTATTTGCAAAGAACTTAACGTTCGATAGATCGTCATCAGCATCAAACACATCCGCTTCAATCGTTACGATTTCGCCTTTTTTATGCGAAGAGCCCGCTTGCGGAGAAACAAAATGCACTACAGGAGGGTTGGCTGCTGTCGATTCTGACTCTACTGACACTGTTACCTTTTGCTCTGATAGTTTCTCACCTTCATCATCAAAAGCAATGACAGAAATCGCAGCAGCACCGACTTCAGTTGGTTGCCATTCTTGCAAATACTCTTTTGTGCCTGCCACAACAGGCTGTTGTGCTAGTTTAGTGTTGTTAACCCAAAACTCGAGCTTATCAGCCCCCTCACCTTCAACACTCGTTATAATATCGACATTAGATCCCTTATAAATAACAGAGCCTTGTGTTGGTGAAAGGATATCTAGAGAGACCTCTGGCGATGGCGTGACTTCACCATCAGTTTTCACCACAACAGAATCTTCAAACGCATTGATATCTTTCAATTCGCCACCAAACGCGAGTGTCAGTGTTGCCGATTCACCTGAAGCAAGTGTACTGTCTACCCAAGAACCAGTTGGGAACTTAAGTTTAACTGAGTTGAGAACGCCATTTGACTGAGGAGTGTGCGTGATTTTCCATGATGGATAAGATAAATCAGATGATGCCCACCCAATATCATTAATCGCAACTGGCAATACGAACTCAATCACTGCTTCGTGCATGTTTTCTGCTGCGGAGCCTGTATTTTTCACTTCAAGTTTATAACTGCTCCACCACTCACTCTCAGATTGTGAATTCACTCCCGTGCTAAATTCAGACGCCATTGCTTGAGAAATCGGACTTAACAAGAAACCAGAAAATAGAACAGCCAATCCTACCGTTCGAAAACCGTTCATCGTTATTTCTGCCGAACGTTTCCTATATTGAATCATCATTGTTGTGAGCACCCATGTTTAATTTGATAACTTATTCAGTAAATTGAGAGAGGGGGGGTATTAAAGGCGATCAGACATCATTCGCGACAAAGTCGCAGGACTTTTCTGATTAAAATTAACCTCACCTATCTCACGTACGTTATAGACACCCAGTTTAGAACTCAGTGAATAACGGACCAGTATTTGACCTTATCGCTCCAATGAATAGAACTAAACAATGCGTTTAGTCACTGCTCTTCTAGAGGAAAGATAATCATGGCGGCTTGCTACCAAGATGAAGATGTTTTACAAAAATAGCAGATAAAGTAGAGCGCCAATCGACGCTCTTTTATGAAGTGATTAGGCAGTGTGATCTTGATTGACCATGTGCAAATGGACATCTTGTTGTGGGAAAGGAATCGAGATCGCTTCTTTATCGAACCTAAGCTTGACCTCTTTCGTCACATCCCAATAAACGTCCCAATAGTCATCCGTTTTCACCCATGGACGAACAATGAAATCGACCGAAGAGGTATTAAGTGTGTGCACTTTGACCATCGGCTCAGGAGTACGTAATACCGAGGGGTGTGAGGTGATAATGTCAGTCAAAACCTGCTCTGCTTTTAGCAGATCATCGGCATAACCGATACCAAACACCATATCAACGCGACGAACACGCTCATGAGTAACGTTCTTGATAACATCACCCCAAATTTTGCTGTTCGGAATAATAATGATCTGATTATCAAACGTTTTAATGGTGGTGTTAACCAAACTCATATGGCTGACCTTACCATCAACGCCACCCGCAAAAACAAAGTCACCCACATCAAACGGACGATAGATTAGTAACATCATCCCCGCCGCAAAGTTCGACAGGGTATCTTGCAAGGCAAAACCAATAATCACACCTGCAATCCCGAAACCAGTCAGCACAGGGGCAAGGTTTAAGCCAATTTGTGACAAGGCGACTAAAAAGCCAATCACCCAGATGAACTTGCCTGACATGCCGATAAAGAAGTCTTGCATCAAGTGCGACAAATTGAGGTTTTTGGTCACCACTGTCTTACTCACGACTTTACGCACCAACTTTGCGAGCATACTTGTCGCAAGCAGGATTAAGGCAAAGACAAACAGTTGGAATAAATGCTGGGGTGCATTATTGACCATCCAATGCCATAAGTTGTCCGTCCAAGTTGTCACAATCGCTAACATTACCGGACCATTGAGCAAATCTTGAGTAATACTGCCGGTCACTTCAAACTGCAAGCGTTTGTACTCGGCACTATCGATATCAAGCTTGTCTGCTAGGTTAATCAGTGTAGAGAGGCTGTCGACCGCAATACTCATGCGCTGTTTAATCACCAACTGATTAAGTTGCAATGCTGATTTTTCCGACTCTGGACTGACCGTAAGTTGCTTACCAACCACACTTATCTGTTGATTAAAGTACTCAACAGATGCGGACACTAATCGCAGCCTTTTCAGCACTACATTGCGCAGTTGCTCTTCTGCCACGGCTTCATCAAGACCGAGCGCTTTGAGCCACTGAATATTCTGCCAACGGGAGGTAATGACTTCATCAAGGTAATGTTGTAACTCTTGATATTCGGTAATCAACGACAATCGCTCGGTATTCTCAGCTTCATCGATTTTTACGTTCAGTGCTTTGATCTTACTTTCAAGATAGGCAGTGGCATTGCTGGTGTACTTTCGCTGCATTTCCACTTGCGCAATCAACATTTCCTTATCAATGCTTTGGCTGTTGATCGCACTCGTCAGTTGCGCTCTGAGCTCTTCATTTTTTTGAAATAACTTGAGTTGCAGAGCATCCTTTTCATCGCCGCTGGCACTGTTCAAAGAATCACTCAGATCTTTTAAATCGCTATTAATTGTCTGCAGCGCTATTGCGTCTCGAGATAATACCGGTTGCGTGGACTCTTCGACAGCATGAGCATTCAGGCTGACAACCAAGGCTAGCACCGCAACCAGTGACCAGCAGAAAAAAGAGAAATGTGAACGTTTGACTTGTCCCATATTTACCTCAAAAAGACTCAAACAAGTCTTTGTTTTACAAATTGATGCTTTCTAGTGTACACCACTCTCCGTACAAGTTTTGCATTCTCACTGTTAGCCGTCAGCAAATACAAAAACAGCCGCGAATGGCGGCTGTTTGTCTCAACTAGTCTCGGTTAGGATGATTCAAAATGTGATCTTCCCAATTGACGACATCAATTTCGTAAACCACCTTATTACGCACGCTTTCACCGGCGGCATGCATGGCAGATTTGGAACCTGTGATCAATGGGTGCCACTCTGGCAGAGGTTGTTTTTCTGCCAGCAAACGATACGCGCATGTGTGTGGAAGCCAGGTAAAGTCGTCGATATCATCACGAGTCAACTTTGTGCACTCTTCACCTGAGGTGAAACGGTTTGGGTAATCTTTACACGAACAGGTTTTGCTGTTTAACCAGCTACATGCAACATTGGTGTAATAGATCTCATCACTGTCTTCATCCATCAATTTATGCAGACAACATTTACCACAGCCATCACACAAAGATTCCCACTCTTGTTCAGTCATCTCTTCTAATGATTTTTGTTGCCAAAACTGCGTCATGTGTCTAAACCCTAACTACTCGAGTACTTGATGAAAAAGCAAAGCCGAATTTATATAGATCCTGAGCCGAAAGTGCAAGTAGTTAGGGTGAACATTCTATTAACTACTGTTCAAGCATTTGATTTAACTGCGCCACTTTCCAACTTAAATTGTTTAGCCTGCGTTTGAGCTCTTCAAACTCTTGTTGTGCTTGCTGATATTGCTGCTTCTCTATCAACTCTTCAACGTACCCTACGCGGCCGTATATTGGCGATAGACTGACCGCAAAAGACTCTAACGATTTTGTTTCGTTGGCCACATCAGACCAACGACGCTTTTTCGCTAACAGTGCAACATTGGCCATTTTGGTGCGAATTTCACTAAAGCGAGCGACAAACTCGTCCGCTTGCTCAAGAGCGTATTGCTGATCTTGACCAAGCTGATCACTGATTGCAACCACCTGCTCATTATCTGCATAAAGCTGCTGCAAAATGTTGAGCTGCTCCATTGCCTCTAAATAAGGCTGCTCTATCGACACCTGGGTGTTGCGCTTAATCGACGCTTGATACATAGGCACCATTTCATTGCGAAATGACTGCAGTGTATCTGGGCTGGTGAATTCAACAAAGTCAGGTAAATTGCGACTGTCGAGCGAAGGTACTTCAACCGATTGTTTGTAATAATATTTATGAAAAAAATCGGGGTGACTATAAGCCCACAACCCGCCCCCGCCAATCACGCTGCCCAGTAAACCCGCAGCAACTAAACCCAAACGAAAACGTTGTGGGCTAACTTTCTCACTGGATTCTTGGCGCTGTTTTTCTTGGCGCTTGAGCGCCGTATGGTAGCGCGTTTCTATCTGATCAATATGCTCGAACAAAACAAACCCTACCCCCTCGAAGTTAACCCTTTGTTCTGGTTGTTGCAGAGTTAACCAATCATTAATCCGTTCACACAAGCGTTCACTGCGATACAAATCGCGAAGCTGTTCCTGAGTCGGTTTCATCTTTTTCAGCTCAGGGATCGCTTTACCATTGACCCAATCGAGAACTTCTTTGCGCATTTTGGCCGACTTAGTGTCTGGTTTTGGTAATACCAATAAACACTGCATAATTAACTCTAAGCCGTTAGCATAACCGGTCAGCCCTTCTATTTTGAGTTTAGCAATGGTCATGTAACTGCTAAGCAACAGATCAATACCAGGTCCTTTGGCTAGTGCTTCACAACACTCATAAACCGCTTGCCAATTCGTCCCACCCGAAAGTGGATTAAAGCGTGCATTAATTTCATCACGTACCTGTTGGTAGTGTTCAAGGTGTCGAATCGCTTGTGAGTCTGAAACGATATGGTAAACATTGTGATCAAGAAAAATCGTTGTGGACATGGAAACTTCGGTCCTAGTAGTCAAAGGAGCAAGTTACCTTGCTCCTTTTTCTGGTTAATACAGGGTTTTAGAAAGCTTGAACGACTTAAACAGCCTCTCAGTGAACGGGTTCGCATCAGACTCGGCGTTGATTCGATAAATCATCTCTCCACCATCGACCGAGAAACGATAGTCGACCGATGTTTTACTCGCTGACAAGACACTGCCCTCTTCGAGCAAGCGGAAAAATGCCCATGGTCCCTTGAGATTAATACTGCGTGGTGACAAGTTAGACTTCGTTGGTACTAAGGTCACTTTCGACACCGCCGAATCTCGCAATGTGTTTGGCCAAATCAGCTCGGCACCTTCACGTGGCCCATGACTGTACGTTAAGTACTGGCCATCTACATTCAAGACACTGCGCCGTTTGTTGCCACTTAGCTGCAGCGGCTCAACCGAGAAATTGACGTCCAAAATCCCTTTTCGATTAAAGAAAGCTTGGCGAATGCGCTGCGCTTGAGCAATTTGTGCCAATACTTCAGGGCGAATAATCGACTGGGCACTGTCATACTCATCAACCGCAATGTTCTCTTCAATAAACACTTTCAACTGGTTATTGTAGAAATTATCTAACGTTCCCTGCGGAGCAAAGAAGGCTTCAAAATCTTGTAACGCCACATCTTTGTTCGACTGTTCATTAAACGGATAGCGACTGGCTAGTTTAGTGTAGTAAGGCTGGTAAACGTCTTCATACCAACGTACTTCCAAGTGCTTAATTGCCTCTTGCTTAACCACATACCAGCTCTCATCAGCGAGTTTTGCCACCATGCTGTCAAGTGGCCTTGGCAAACCTGATGAAATCCGCTTTAAGGTATAAATAGGGTCGGCGCTGACCAGCTTGACCCGTGCTTTAGTCGCATCTAATGCCGCCATACCAACATCTGGTGACTCTTGGATCGCTTTCAGATAGGTTTTGAGTTCATCAACCGATGCCAATACTTCATTGATATAAGCTGGCTGTTCGCCGACAGGTTTAAGCATCAAGTTAAGTTCCGCGAATGGCGATTGAATGCTCGACGCCACTTTGTACTTAGCACTTTTTAAAAGCTCATCCTTTGCTTCACTGTCTGGGTCTAAACCCGCAATCACTTGGGTATTATTTTCCAACGTGCGCAGCAGACGCTGCATTGGCTCAACGTTACCAGTGAGATTTTCTAGCACCATAACCGCATCATTGATATCACCGAAATACTTCATATCGATATCATTGAGCGCCGCTCGCCAGGTATTGACGTAATCGGCGACATATAGATTGCGGATCTTCTCACGCAGTACCTGTTTATCCGCTTCACTAAACTGAGCAACTTTTGACTGCCCCAGCACCCAGCTGTCAATCAGGGCCAACTCAGATACCGATTCAGAGCGCGGCATAAAGTAGTTTTCAAAGCCCTCTTTGGTCAGCATTTGTGGGATGTATAAGCTACTATTAGCAACACGTTCTTCAAATACGATATCAAAAATAGGCCCGACTAAGTTGCGAATACTGATAGCAGGACCAAGCACGGTTTGCGCATTGAGCTTAAGGTTACGATAAACACGTTGATCGTTCGGCATCGTGCTCAGTTCAGACTGAACCTTAGCAATAGTGCCATCATAAGGTTTCATCACTTGCTCTGCGAACGCATCTCCTTGAGCTCGCGCACTGGCCAAATCGGTGTGGCGCATCGCGTAATCTAAATGCTCAATCAACTCGCCTTGGACTTTCTTTTGTCCTGCGAAGGCGCGTTGCCAATACTTGCCAAAATAATCAAGAACATAGTCTTTATAACGACCACTTTTATCAACCATCATGCGATAGACACGCAGTACCGCGAGCTTTTCTTCTTCGGTTTTCGCTTGCTCAAGTGCGACGACAACATCAGCCATCAACAAGGGGAGGAAGCGGTTTTCCAATAAGTTTAAGTAGGTATCTTCAACCATTGGTCCGATTGTATGCCCTTGATAAAGACCAAAGTCCGAGATGTAACGTGGTTTTTCACGAAAGAAACCAAACTCTAACGTCGCTTGACGAATTTTGTTTAATGGCTCCAAAATATCCTTTTGTGACGCCAACGCAAGATTCGATGGGTACTTAGCTTTGTACTCATTCACCTTGGTCAATACCGCATCTGATTGATTAACGTTGACCTGATAGTAACGATGCCAAGTTCCGAACAGTAATACCGACGCCACCAAACAAGCGGCAAACGACAGCCCCATCAAACGGCGCTTTTGCTTCGCGACCCGGAAGTTATCAGAGGCTAATCCCGCTTCAGGATAGATAACATTGCTAAACAACTGCTGAGTAAAATAGACCGTTGAGTTCTTCGCGTTTTGCGCTTTATTAACCGAATGCGATAAACCATATCGGCGTGACGCAGAGTCACCAAAGGCATTACTTGGTACGCCTTGTTGATAGACCGAAGTAAAGTAAGCACCACGAACCAAGGCTGACGTCGAAAACTGGTCGCTAGAGAGCGCATCTTGGAAAAACTCTTTCAAGATACTTTGCAACCCGGACATTTGACGCGTAAAGCTATAAATGGCGTCGCGCTCTTCTTGATCAATTGGCTCTGCAACCGCATGAGGAAAGAGATCATTAATACGGGCAACAAATTGACCATAGTCGTTATCGAACTCTTCGAGCCAATGGTCAAGGTTATCGACCGATTCAAGTGAAAAGGTAAAACCCAGCACTTCATCACGTTGCGACTTGGAATAGTGTTTGAAGAATGGTTCAAAACCGTAGAGCAGATCGAGCTTTGTCAGCGTAATATAAACGGGCAGACGAGTAGCCAATGTTTCCATCAACTCACGAATACGTGCGCGCAATAGATTGGCATAGGCTTTACGCTCACTCGCAGTAGAGGTTGCTAAATGCGATACATCCAATGCCAGTACAACACCGTTAAGCGGTCTGCGACTGCGTGTTTTCTCTAACCAATTGACAAAGTGAAGCCACAAACGACGCTCCAGTTCACCATCATTGTCTTCGCTACGATTTCCCTGAGTGAGCAATTCACCGTCAGGGTCAATCAGTACCGACTCATCACCAATCCACCAGTCGAATGAGTATGGGTTCTCACTCTTTTGCCCAGAAGCGCGCATCACCGAAGATAACGCGAAATTCTGTCCAGAGCGATTGATCAAACTGGTTTTACCAGCATTTTCCAAACCAAGTACTAGATACCAAGGTAAAGCATAAAGGTAATTACGTGTGTTGAGACTCTGCTTCATCTCTTTCATCACGTCATTAAGTTCGGCTTCTTGGCGCTCTTCGTAGACCTGGATCGGATCTTGTTTTAACTGCTCTTCGCGCTTTTGCTGACCTTTGAAACCTTGCAGTTTTCGCCACTGCCAAATTCCCCAGCCTGATAGGGAGAAAAGCATGAATAGCGCACTCGCTAAACCGCGAGCAAATACGCTCTCTAATGGTTTGCTGCCTTGAATTTCTAACCAAGGACCGGCCCACCAAATAGCGACATTTAATAGAATAAAGAGTGTAAACAACAGAATTGGAAGCGCTGCTGCAATACCCGGCTTAAATTTCTTAACGATCCCAATGATACTTTTCCACATGGATAGTCCCTTAGCTTAATCTGACGCTGTATTTCGTTCTAATTGTTCGATGAGTGACGGCTCCCACTGGGTAACGCTCGTCTGTGTAATTTCTTGTTTTAAGGTTTGATATTGCTCTTTAGCCATCGCATCTAGGTGGTTATGTTTAAGAAGATCGGCACTCAATAAGCGCCAGTAAAAACGATCGCGAGGCTCTGTTGCAGCCACTAAACCATCATTGAGCATCGACATCGCGACCGCAATCCCGCCCTCTTTGGCCAAACTGAACGCTTCGTCGCGCTGCTCTTGCCAACTGCCAGAGCCTGAAACAGCCGCCGTGCCGCCTTGATAAGCAGTGAGCCACTCTCGAACTGCGTCACTAATAAATGGCGCGCCCCCTTTAAATTTCAGTTCCACAACCGTGGGGAATCGCTCAATAAACGCTTGAGTTTCTTCAATAATCGCTTTGCACCATCCTTCTTGGCCCAATGCCTTTGCGATATCGTGACTCATCAGTTGACCTTCAAACCAATACGGTGCGATGGTCAAGCTCTGTTCCACTCGACGCCATAGTGCGAGATCCGGTTGATGCAGATGATCTTGATACTCTTTCACGCGCTCAGTTTGCATTCCTCTTAGCAAGGTTTGGCCTTGATGATCGTGATCAGGAAGCGTAGTAATCGCCCCCCATAGCGCATGGCGACGCACGCGAATGGCCAGCGCGCCCGAGAATTCTTGTTCAGAAAGATATTCCGCGACTTTCAGCAGTGTCTGTTTAGCCGCTTTGTCACTTGAATTGTCAATCGCTAAAGATGACGAGGACGTTGGTGACGTACTCGTCGGAGCAGGTTGCTGCTGCGCGGCTTGCGCGACTTTCTCTCGCTCTTGAGCTCTTGTTAGTTGATTAACAATCGTCACCACTACCGACTCGGCCACATCAGACGATAACTCGTTGGCTTCAATGACCGCCTGCCACTCTTGCACCGTTTGTTGCAACTCCTCTCGGTCTTGGCTATCGAGTGTGGCAAAATCAAACTTATCCACGGCCAATGAAAAACGCTGGCAGATTTGACTAAAAAACTTTCGTCTCGGCAGGTTGCCGCGTTTACCCGGAGCTGGAAAACAGTCTTGCCAATAGTGGGTAATAAAATCACTCATGACACCAAAAGAAGTGATCAAACGTTTGGGGGTCAATTGATGATGCAAACACTGCAAAAGGTAAACCAACAGTTTGATGTCTTTACTTTTCTCATTCAACAAGGTGACGGTACTATGCTCGACCTCTTGCCACTGCACACTGGCATGAGATAACGAACCCACCTTCATCATTTGATCTTCAACAAAATCAAACAGCGGCTCATCCAATAGTCGTTCACCGACTGG
The DNA here is from genome assembly GCF_042940635.1 of Vibrio sp. NH-UV-68. Classification (NCBI taxonomy): domain Bacteria; kingdom Pseudomonadati; phylum Pseudomonadota; class Gammaproteobacteria; order Vibrionales; family Vibrionaceae; genus Vibrio; species Vibrio sp. NH-UV-68. The sequence goes on along the minus strand of NZ_CP134975.1, from coordinate 975,364 downwards.
TGACTCTGCGCTGATCGGGCGCACAATGCTGGCTCGATACTGAGTAATGTCCATTGTTACCACCCACACCTTTGTCGCAATGGCACTAGGGCTTGATCTAACTGCGTAGCGTCAAATTTTAGGCCGTCAATCTGCGGCGAATTTGAGCGCAGAGTCAAACGCGAGTTTTTCGTCATCGCTTTCATCATAGAAATCGCAGGCATTCCTCGTGCTGACGAGAACAACACCCCAACATCATCGCTGCGCCAATGCTGTTTTGGGCCATAAGCAACAGAAACCTGAATCCGTGCATCTTCCAGGGCAGTCGGTAGCGCCAATTCAATCCGGCTTATTTTGTTAATACAGCTCATCATCAACACAGGTGAAGGCTTATCTTGAGTTTGCGCCACGGATAGCGTTAACCACGCATCACCATTGTCTTTATCGCCCTGCTCAATCACATTGATTGGCTGCGCTTCAAGTGCGGTGGTAAACGCGGTATGCCAAGCTTGTGGTTTGTTATCGCCTAAAGACTGAGTCGATAACTGTGTTGGTGTATTTAGGGCTTGATCAAAGCAACTTAATCGCTCAAGGCGCTCGCTAATGGTGGTGCATTGCTGGGCACGCTCAAGCGGGGACATTGTGGCGTCACTCGCCACCGTCTGGGCACTAAACAATAAGCTGTTAACCGATATTGTCAGTAGCCAAGTCGAGGTTTTCATAACGCTTTGATCTCCAACTTCTGACATTTGTAGGCGAGTGTGCGCTTAGGGATACCTAAACTCTTGGCCGCTTTACCACGATCACCCGAAAATTGATTCAAACGCTCACGAATGATCTGCTCTTCATAATCATTCATCGCCTGTTTCAGGTCATTAATGGCAGAAAAGCCCCCTTGAGCTGGCGCATAAGGATGATCACTGATAAAGGTTGACTGTAGATTGTGATGCATTGCTGGCTCGGCACTTTGCAATTCAAAGTTCAAGCACGCGATGCGATTGGCGAAACTGCCTTCACTCACTTCAGATTCATCGCGGCACTGAGCACAGCCAAATTCCACTAAATGTTTTAACTCACGCACATTTCCCGGGAAGGTGTACTGCTTTAAGCAGTCCAGAGCACGGTAATGTAAACCACGGATTTTAGTCCCATGTTGTCGATTGAATTCACTAACAAAATGTTGGCTCAACTGATCAATATCTTCGAGGCGTTCAGACAAACGCGGCAAAGTGAGTGGGTATTGGAACAGACGATAGTACAAATCTTGGCGAAACTGCTTGCTACGTACTTGTGCCAGCAAGTTAACATGCGTTGCCGAGACCAAACGAAAATCTGAGCTGAGCTCTTCTTTGCCCCCAATCGGGCGAAATTGTTTGGTTTCGAGAACGCGAAGCAACTTAGCTTGAAGTGAAAGCGGCATATCACCAATTTCGTCGAGAAATAGTGTCCCACCATCGGCTTGAGCGATCAGACCTTTTCGGTCAGATTCAGCGCCAGAGAATGCCCCTTTACAGTAACCAAATAACTCACTTTCAAGCAGGTTTTCGGGGATAGCAGCACAGTTAATTGCCACTAATGGCTGCGCACTACGAGTGGATAGATGATGAATCGCTTGTGCGACCAACTCTTTACCCGTTCCGGTATCACCTTGTACCATAACCGAAAGCTTTGATTCCGCCGCACTGACGATTTGCTGACGAAGCCTTTGCATCGAACCACTTTGGCCAATCAATGACTCAGACAGTTTATCCGCCATATCACGCAACTTTGTGTCGCGCTGAATATCGCTAAGCGATTCAGACAACACTTTAATGTCACGCTGCTCGCGCTCCATCTCTTCAAGCAAATGCCATTGTTTGGTGAACACATCAACAAACTTAATGCAGTCTTGGCTTGCAAACGCTCGACTGACCGTGCGTTGATCTCCCAACATGAACAGCACTAACTGCACCTGCTTCGAGTTCAACGGCAGAGGATGAATACACACGCTTTCAAACATGCCAACCCCAGCCACCAACTCAGCAAAAGCGCGATCGGATTGCCAGAACAATAACTCATCCGAAGAGAGTGCCATTGGTGATGCGCTTTGCAACACATGGGCAAATGGATTATTGAGATCATCGACCCCCCACGAGACGTTAGTCTGCCCATCATGAGGAACGAGACGACGTCCCTCTGAGTTAGGCATTAACATCATGCAGTTAGACAGACTCAACTCACCCACAACAATTTCTACAAACCGAGCCATCAGCTCACTCTTGGTCTTGATGCCAATAAGATCAGTGACTCGCTCTAACCAGTTAGACATCACTACTCAACCTCGCCGATAAACTCACCGTCTTGCGCAGCAAGGTAAATACGAGTCACAGGTTGCTGCTCAGAAAGCTTGTTGAGTAACGCCAGCGAAATTGGTGGTAATAATTGACCTTCGATAATCGCTTCTAGCATACGCGCGCCATTTTCTGAGCGAGTCGCACGCGATAAGATTTCATCTATCAGCGAATCTTCGATCAATACTTCCGCTGCATAACGTTCTTTAAAGAGTGTTTCGAGACGCGAAAGCTTAAAGCGCACAATAGACTCAAGCACTTCGTTACTAAGTGGCATATAAGGAACCACTTCCATTCTTGCCAATAGCGCGGGTTTGAAGAAAGCGGCCAACTCTGGATAGAGTGCATCATCAAGCTTTTCGACTTGGTCAGCGTAATCAACAATGGTCTGGAAACCTAAGTTTGAAGTTAGGAAGAAGACAATATTCTGGCAATCGATAATGCGACCTTCACCATCGGCAAGTTCCCCTTTATCAAAGGCTTGATAGAAAAGGTTGAGGACTTCCGGATGGGCTTTTTCTACCTCATCAAGCAACACTACTGAATAGGGCATCTTACGAATCGCTTCCGTCAATATGCCACCTTCACCGTAGCCAACATAACCCGGAGGTGAACCGATTAAACGCGATACTGTGTGTTTCTCTTGATACTCAGACATGTTAATCGTGGTTAGAAATTGCTTACCGCCATACAAGTGCTGGGCAAGCTGTACTACTGTTTCGGTTTTACCGACACCACTAGGCCCCACGAGTAAGAAAGCCCCTTTTGGTCGGCCTGGACGACGTAAATCGGCACGAGCGGTCAGAAGGTGTCGATGAACACGTTCAATGGCGACATCTTGCCCCTTGATTGACTGACCTAAAATGCTCGCTAAGTGCGTAATCTTATGCAGTTCATCGCTGTTCATTTGATCAACAGGCACCCCCGTCCAATCGGCTATCACTTCCGCGACTTGCTGAGCATCAACTTGAGGATGAATCAGACGTTCAGTGTGGGGAATGGCATCTAACTGCTGATATTTTTCGCGGATGGTCGCGACAATTTGCTCGCGCTGATCGACAGGTAAAGCGTTTTGTTGCTCGCTTGTGAGCGAAGCTCTAAGTTCAATAATCTCTTCAACCAACTCTTTTTGCTGCTGCCACTGAGCCGTCAAGCGCTCACGCTCTTGTTCGTCTTCTGCCTCTTGAATTTTAAGCTCTTCCAGACGTTCATGGTCAACGTCTTTACCGAGTAATTGAGCTCGTTCCAGCATATCGATTTCAAGTTGACGTTGGTGACAAGCGGTTTCGATAAACGCTAAACGTTTTGGTGGCGCGGTCAAATTGATGGCAATACGTGCACAGGCGGTGTCGAGTACGTCAATCGCTTTATCAGGCAGTTGTCGACCCGAGATATAACGCACCGACAACTCAGCCGCCGCTTTCAATGCATCATCGGTGATCAGAACATTGTGCGTTTTCTCATACACGCTGTTCAACCCGCGTAGAATATCAACCGCTTGCTCTACACTTGGCTCATCAAGTTTAACCAGTTGGAAACGGCGGGTTAATGCCGGATCTTTCTCAAAGTACTTTTTGTACTCTTTCCACGTGGTTGCTGCGATGGTGCTTAGTTCACCTCGAGCGAGCGCTGGTTTAAGTAAGTTAGCCGCATCACCGCCCCCTTCTTGATTGCCCGCTCCGATTAGGGTGTGCGCTTCATCGATGAACAAAATGATCGGTTTTGGTGAGTGCTTAATCGCATCAATGACCCCTTTAAGGCGCTTCTCGAACTCACCTTTAACTGAAGCACCTGCTTGCAACAAACCTAAATCGAGTGAGTGAAGTTCAACACCTTGTAGTTGCAAAGGCACGGTCCCAGCGACCACGCGAAGGGCCAACCCCTCAATCATAGCGCTCTTACCAACACCGGCATCCCCGACCACGATCGGATTGTTCTTGCGTCGTCGACATAGGATATCAATCATAAGGTTGATTTCGTTTTCACGACAAAGCACAGGATCCAGTTGATTCTGGCGCGCCTGCTCGGTCACGTTAGTGCAGTATTTGGCAAGAATAGAGGTATCGCTACCCTCTTGTGCCAACGTTTTACCTGGCGAGCTTGGTTCAACTTGTGTTTCTGAAGAGTCAGCGAGCACCATATCAAAGTGCTTTTTCAAGCTCTCGCGATTAATACCATCAACAATACGCACCAACTTATGGTCCATATAGCGATCAGCTCGTGTCAACGCAGCCAATAGAATGGCACCTGAGCGAAGTTCCGGTTGATCCAGTTCGGTGGTTGATAATAGCCAAGCTTCTTGAAGCAGCTCTACCAATAGTGGAGAAAACGCTGGATAACTATCAAGCGCTTGTTCGCGAACAAAACTGGTCACAATGGCTTGTTTAATGTCATCAATCGATAAGTCAGACTGCTTCAAGATCACGCGCACATCTGAAAGTGGGTTGTCTAATAAGACTTCAAGATAGTGCTCAAAAGTAATTTCACTGTGCTGACGTTCAATACACACAGACGCTGCCTGCTCTAGGGCAAGCTTGCTCTGTTGATTTAATTTAGCAATAAGAGTGGGTAGTTCAATACGTATCACGGCAATCACCTAGCCTTAATTATTTTTATAGAATTTGATTGAGTTGTTCGATTACGTCACTGGTTTTGACGTGGAGTAAGTAGCTGTAGCCGAGAAACGCGCCACTCCATAGCACGACAAAGCCTACAAATATCGACCACAAAGGCACCTGCTTACTCAATTTGTACTTAGAACGCACCACATGCTCAGTGGCGCTCGTGAGCTGAGCAATATCGGCCTCATTATCTCGATTAAGCAATTTGTGCAACTGACTAATGACTTTCTCACGCTCAATCTTCCCTGATTCAATCACGCGATATTTGCCTTCGAAACCAAGCACTAAACATTGATAGATGAATTCAAGCAACGGTTTGTACTGTTCAGGTTCAGCTTCAAGACGCTTAAGGATGGTAAAAACTTTTTCGCCTCCCCACGTTTCATTATGAAAGCGCGAGAGCATGGAATGCTCTGCCCAAACTGTTGATGCGCCCCACGACGTTCCCATCACAGACTCGTCCAAAAACGTACACAGAATGTAGCGATAAGCCATTAACACCGCGTGTTCATAACCAAGCTCCGTGAGCTCAATTTCAATGGTTTTGATCTCTTCAACAGTCTGCTCATAAATGGCTTCAATATTGTCACACTCAGCCAGTTGGCGAACTCGCAGTGCCAAACCAAGCAGCGGGGTCGCCGCATCAATCAATGGGTTATTCAAACTGCCGCGCATCTGAAACCAGTAGTCCTGGTCATGATTGATTCTCTCGACATCATCAAATAGCAAGCTGCTGTATTTACTGTCTTTTTTATTGATATCCATGCTTAACTCCTGATTGCCCAGAACTGCAGATCGAGTTCTTCAAATGCCGCTGCCACGTGGAACGCAAAACCACTAGAGTGCTGAAGCATACTCCAGGCACTGCTGGTCTTATCCAATTGGTAATAGGTGTAACCCGCGTGATAAGGAAGCTGACGTGGTGCAACTGGCAACGCAACCAGAGGGACACCAGGCAATTGCAGTGAAATAAGCTCACGAATTTTCTCAACAGACGAAACTTTGGTTTGCTGAGTGAATTGACGACGCAGCTCATCCATTGGCATACGCGCCTTGACAGCGATAATAAAGTCAGCGCTCGCCATCAACTGTGGATCTTGAATTGGCGCGACCATCAAGCCGTACTTACGTTTATCTAACTGAATGGATACCGCTCTCGGTTCAAGTACCACACTGAGCGACTGACGTAGATTACGGATCAAAGGCCAGAACGACTCCGTTGGCATATCATGGTTATAGCTAACGGTTTTCGGTGGCAGACGGCTTTCGTCGGTAAAGGTCGCTAGTTCACCAGCCACTGTTGACAGACATTCAAACAAGCGCTCTGGGTGGAGACTACGTAACTCTGCCAAATGTTGCATCTGCGGCTGTAAGCGGTTTAGAGCTTGCAGCAACATAAAGTCAGACACATCCGCAACACCACCTTGTGATGGTGAACTAATACGCTGAGCAATATTCTTGGCGCGTTCACGCATCAGACCTGAAATTTCATTAACAAAACGGTGCAAAGCTACATTACCGACCACATTGAGGTGACACGGAATAAAATCGGCGTCCATCACCACACTGCCATCAGGACGTTTTTCTAAAATGCGACCGACCGCCATTGACGCATACGCGCTACGATCTTCTTTCTCAAGCATCAATTGAATGCGCATCGGTGACACATCAATGGTCGTCATGTCGCCTTGTACGGTATGGACATCACGAACTTCAAGGCGGCGGCTTTCATAGCGCCCTGTGCCTTGAACTTCTGGCCAGTTAACCTCCATTAAGGACTCACTACGCAGCGGAATTGCTAGGTAAACCAGTTGATTTGCTAGCGATGCATCTTCTATTTCTAACGCGTCAGGCAGTGTATCTTCTTGAGGAATACGGAACGCAGTACCGTCAGGCATAATGCCAACAGCACGTTCAATCGCGATACGACCGAAAGAGAGGTATTCTGGGTTTAACGAGAATTCTGACACACCATATAGATAACGACTCACCGAACTCATGCGTTCGTCGATATAGTATTCTGTGTATCTTTGCTGCTGTTGGAAGTGCTGAGGCTTTATAAATAAGCCTTCATTCCAAATAACACGATTGCGTGCAAACATCTTGTCTATTCCACCTTTTCCAACTTCACGTCGTATTCATCTAGAAGCATCAAAAGGTGATACTCCCTGCCTTTGTTTAGTACTTTGACCGCTTTCTTCCACTCACTCAGCTCAATATCGGAGAAGTTCGCCATGATGCCGATATAATTAGTCTCTTCATCGACTTCGATCTGATTGACGAATTTAAACTGCCCTGGCATCAAGACATAGTCATAGCTTTTGACGAAATTACTTTTCAGTGCTTTCTCATAATCCGCTTTCAACTGGTCATAACTTGATGACATAAACATCGAGTCGTCCACCAGCTCAAACACTTGAATTTCGACTGGTGATGCCTGGCCCCAAAGACTCGGATTAACGTCATCACCTGCGACAATACTGAACGTCACTTTGGTCGGTAACAGCGTAGGATCGTAACGTTCCGGTTCGCTGCTACACGCAGTGAGGATCACAGTGAGAAAGCCCATCCATAACAGATTTCTCACACCTAAAACTCCAGTTGCTTCTCGCGAATCTTCTTGTCGTACGCTTGCTCAAAAATTTCCCAGAACAGTTTTTCAAAGCCTTGTTGGCGATGTGAGGTCAGCTCTTGGTAATAATTGCAGTACATATTCCACGCCCAGGCGTCTGTGTCGTGGGCAGTATCTTGATGAGATCGCTTGTAGTTTTGGAAACGACGTTGCAGCACCTGTGGCGAAAATGCGCCAAGAATCTGGTTTAACGCTTCACCAGTAGCATGTTGCATCGCTTCATTGTGCGCTTGAACATTACGTAAGCTTTCTGCAATGGCTGCCGGCGCCGACAAATGCACGGCACTTTTCTCTGCGTCATACAAGGTTTTGATTGTCTCTTGGTAAGACAAACCTAAACGCAACGGGTTATCTTCAATCGGCTGCAAATTACGGTTCAAGGTGCCAAATCGGCCGTTACAGACCTGTTGATGTAAATCAAGCAACCCTTGAATACACGCTTGTAACGATTCACCCATTTCTTGCGAGAGCATGTGCATGCGCTCAATATCATCCGTTTGATCAACTTGTACGCCTAAACCATTAAGCATCGGCCCGGTCAATAGGTGACCACCTGTTGCTGACTGGCTGTGATTCGTACTTGGTTCTGGTTGAATGCTTTTTGCTACTTCTTCCTCTAGCAAATCTAATGTCTGCTCGTCCATTTGGAGGCCCTCTGAAACGTTGTCGTGAGTTATCTGTTGTTGTGATTCAAGCTGACTAGCTTGTTCAATATTGGTTTGTTGCATCGGTTTGCTCGGCGCTGCTGCTTTCTTGCCAAAGCCAAAGCTAAGAATGCGTTTCAGCGTCATTGATGAGCTAATTTCATTATCACTGTCTGCTTGCACGGTAAAATTCGGCGTACGCAGGGTTAAATCTTCTTCAGGAACAATCGAGTGCTGCTCGTCTTCCCTTGCCGTTTCAAGTTGACCGTCAATCAGTGACTCTTGCTCGCTGCCGATCATAAGTTCATCAAGCGCCGCTAATGGCTCGGTGCTGATTTCGCTCTCTTGCTCACCCTCTGTGTCGATATCGAACGTATCATCGGCAAGCAAGTCAGTACTTGTTTCTTCAAATAATTGACTCAATGGACCCGCAGTGTGATCTTCTTCGTAGTCACCTAGCATTACTCGCAGTTGGTAAGGACCAATGTTGATGTGGTCTTTGTGAACCATTTTCGCCAGCAATCCTTTGCCGATCGGCATTTCGGTCCCATTAACGAATGTCTCGCCACTTAAGTCACGCAGACAGAAGGCACCATCAAACATCAACACTTCACAGTGCTCACTTTTAACTTGACCCTGACCATCTTTGAGCAGCCATTTACTGTGTGACCCAGAGCCAATAATGCCGCCGGATTTGTCCCACTGCATCGCAGCAGAAAGGCCTGATTCCAGTCGCTGTGCGTTTATCACTAACAGGGTGAGATTAGGTTGAGCCGAAGAATCCATTGTTATTGCCTTACTTGTATTAATACACTTTTCTCTTGTGAGCTGGTGCCAAGAAACGATGTCCAGCCAAGTGCAATACCCGACTGTTCGCCCAATACGAAATCAGGGGCTTCATCGTCATCCATAGTCAGCTCCAAGTCGTATGCCATTTGCTCACGTAATATAAATTCAACCAGTTTGCATAGCGGTTCAAACTCTTGTCCTGATGGTAAAAAGTCAGAGAACTTACTGCGCGATAGTTGGCGAATACAGATCGTAAACTTACCGTTGCAGTCAATAATCGATTCACCCACCATGCTGGTCACGCCCAGTTGTGAATTTGCTTTACCCAAGGTCGTTTGCTGAGCCGGGTCAATCAGCACTTTACGTCGCGTCCATTGGCGAATTTCAACATCGTCCAAATCAAAACAGTGGGCAATGATCCCAGACACCACTTGCGGCGAGCGACTTCGCCCTGCCAACGTGCCTGAGTAAGCCAACATCTTGCACCAGTTGATTGGCGTATCACCGCGCAAATCAGGCGAACCTAAGCCAACAAGTGACAGTAATTGAGCGGAAAAATCGTCCTGAGCGTCAGGTTGAAAACGCACAAAATAGCGATACTTACGCCAAATTCGGTACACCAGATTGATTAGTCGGTTGTTAAAAAAGTCGAAAAATGGCTGCTTAAAACCACCTGGCTCTTCGTTTAATAATTGTTCGACCACAAACCCTGGTAGTGGTGATTGCGCTCCTGACAAACCAAAGAAATTAGTCAGCATGACCAAACGTTGGTCATCCCGCTTATCAAGCCGACTGACATCAGACGGTGAAAAGCCGAGACTCGGGTTGCCACTAAATACCAATTTGCACTGGCGCTCCCAATCGTCATTTTCCGGATTTAATTCAAATAGCTTTTGCAGCAACTCAACCAGCTGATAAAAGTTGTAGTCATGAACGTCTTGTGGCAACACGGCCTCAACGGTTTGACTCAACTCATCCGCTAAATGAGTGGTTGCATCCCCGTCTGAGTACCCCATGTGTACCTCTCTTGATTGGTGGTATTGACCACATTAAGCTCATGAAATGAGTTAATGCTGGCGTATAAAGCAAAGAAATGACTCAACACGGTACCAAATAGGAACAAATCACCTTCTGAGCCAAAACCTGATTGGTCGATGTATAAGGTGGATTGCAACCCACGAACCGGCAGGCCACGCAATACCTTATCCAGTGGCTTAGATTCTATTTTCTGAATCGCTGCGAGCCGCTGCCTAGAAACCCGCTCGGCTTGGCGATCAACCAAAGCACGAAAATCATAAGCACGTAACACACTGCTTAATGCGTCTTTAGATAACAGCGATAAATAGTTAAGCGACAAGTTGGAAATCAAGGTCCACAATAAACTTCCATCTAACACTGGGCGCAGCGACTGCGAAGGCACAGATAAATTGGCGAACGTGGCAAATGGCGGTGACGTATCGGTGGGTAGGCAAATATCTCCCACACCGAGTTCTAGTGGCAGCAGTCGGTTAGTGCAGTTGAGCTTAATCGAGACCGCTTCATCAACATCAAATGAGACCGTTTCATCACTGCGGACAAACGAGATAAAGGAATCAAAACCATCACCACGAATACTCTCTTTAACGCGAGTGCGGTAATAGAGGGCATTACGATTACGCACTCGCTCAACTTCGTGCTGGAAGCTTTCAAACGAGGAATAGACACGTTTTGCACCACGAACCCGCTTACCTTCACTAGCTGAGTCTTGCCAACCCGTTACCGCCTCGACATTGAAAACTTCATAATGCGATGGGTAACGGCTTGACGGCGCAATACGATATTCAGATTGACGGCCGGACAACGCAATAGGATCAGCATCGTGTTCAAATAAATTGATAATCGGGGTGCAATAAAGCTGAAAATTGTCTTTCTGAACCCGAACATCTGCGGGGAGCGTTTTGGAGAAATGCAGCTGGATAGAAAACGTCCCAGTGACATTTTTCGGGATTGCTCGGTCAAGCCCTACCAAGTCAAAGAAATGAAATGCCTCTGGAAATGACAAGTATTCTTGCAAGACACGATACCCTTCATAGACGTTGGTTGGGTAAGGGAGTAGAGCATCGTCACTATCAAAACCTACGGTTTTAAAACAGCCTTCATCAAGTGGAAACTGAGTGCCATTGACATCAATGGTGACCTTGTCCAAGTAGTGATTAAGCCACAGGTAGATCATCTGTGAGCTGTACTTATCGCCACCCAGATAAAAGCGCAGGCCGTCAAGCAGTGCACTGCCTACTGTGGTGTCTCCTAACATCTCAAGTGATAGGTCAATTGTGGTTGCTTCGCGGGTGTGTTGCGCTCTAACATCAGTGCATGTTAATGGGTAAAGATCGACACTACGACAGATGCTAAAGTGACATTTAGTGCCAAAAACTGGCTTACTGTCTACCTGAGTGCCTTTAGCAATCACCTGCTTTTCACTAACACTTTTATCTGGTTTAAAAGCCAAAATAGTCATGCTTGGGATAGGCCTTAAGTAGTTAGGCCAAAGCATGTTGATCATTGAGTGAGTGAGTTCAGGGAATTCATCCTCGACTTTTTCTCGCAAACGCGCCGTGAGAAAAGCAAACCCTTCAAGCAGTCTTTCGACATCCGGGTCCATTGTTCTACCGTGCAAGAATCGAGAGAGCTGAGGGTGAATTTCGGTAAATTCACGCCCTTGCTCTTTGAGAAAAGCCAGTTCCTCTCTGAAATACTTGTCTTGAGTCATAATCCCTAAATCACTCGATATTGTCTGTTTTGGTCCAAAAGCAAACTGATGTGAACGCGGTCGTGAATTGCATCGCTATTAATTTGTGCCGTTATTCTGAACTGAAGCGACAACGGACTGAATCTGTCCGTCTCAGCAATGACTTCAATGTTCTTGAGTCTCGGCTCAAAATTATGTAAGCAGTTTTGAATCGCTAACTTGACCTTTAGCGACAGATCTAAGGTGTCTAGCGTGGCATCATTGAAATCAATCAATCCCAAACTCGGCGAACTTTGTGCCCCACCAACACGTGTATTTAAGATCTTGGAAACGTTACCTTTAATTGAGTTGAGAACATCATTTGGCTCTGGGCCTTGTGTTAAAGAAACGTTCTTAGCGTTGGCTTCTAAGCGTTCAAAGAAGCCAACACCGAACGTACTTTCTTCAGGAGCAAAGTACGTCATGATGGTTATGCCTGATCTAATCGGCCAACCAGTGACAATTCAAAGTTTGCACCCATGTACTTGAAGTGAGGACGGACAGAAAGAGAAACTTGGTACCAACCTGGGTTACCATCCACATCAGCCACTTCAATCTTCGCTGCACGTAATGGACGACGACTACGAACGTCTGCTGGTGGGTTCTCTTGGTCAGCCACAAACTGCTTGATCCAAGTATTCAACTCACGCTCTAAATCTTGACGCTCTTTCCATGAACCGATCTGCTCGCGTTGCAGTACTTTAATGTAGTGAGCAAGGCGGTTAATGATCATCATGTAAGGTAGCTGAGTACCCAACTTGTAATTGGTTTCCGCTTCTTTCCCTTCTTTAGTATTAGGGAAGATCTTCGGCTTCTGGATTGAGTTTGCCGAGAAGAACGCTGCATTATCGCTGCCTTTACGCATTGTTAGGGCGATAAAGCCTTCTTCTGCTAATTCAAACTCTTTACGGTCAGTAATGAGGACTTCGGTTGGGATCTTCGCCTGAAGCGCACCCATTGACTCGAACACGTGGACAGGAAGATCTTCAACAGCACCGCCACTTTGTGGGCCAATGATGTTTGGACACCAGCGGTATTTGGCAAAACTGTCGGTTAAACGTGTCGCAAACGCGAAAGCAGTGTTGCCCCAAAGGTAGTGTTCATGAGACTGAGAAACACTCTCTGCGTAGTTAAATGACTTAATTGGGTTTTCAGTTGGGTCATAAGGTACACGCAAAAGGAAACGCGGCGCTGCCAAACCTAAGTAACGTGCATCTTCAGATTCACGAAGTGAACGCCATTTGGTGTACTTCGGGCTTTCAAAGATAGATTTAACATCTTTAATATTTGGTAATTCTTCGAACGAATCAATACCGAAAAACTCTGGGCCAACGCTTGAGATAAAGGGAGCATGAGCCATAGCTCCGAGTGACCCCATGTATTGAAGTAACTTCATATCAGGTGTTGATGGCGTAAAGCTAAAGTTACCCACAATCGCACCTGTCGGTTCGCCACCAAACTGGCCATAGCCCGACGAATATACATGTTTGTATAATCCTGACTGGGTGGTTTCTGGTGCAAACTCAAAGTCTTCAAGTAGCTCTTCTTTAGTCACGTGAAGAAGATCAATTTTGTTGTTCTCACCAAAATCGGTACGATCAACCAGTAGTTTTAATCCACGCCATGACGATTCCATCTGTTGGAATTTTTCGTCATGGAGAATTTCATCCATCTGAGCGCTGATTTTTTTATCTAACTCAACCAACATTTGGTCAACGAGAGATTTATTCACGGCTTCGTCAGTTTGTTGCGAGCCAATGAGGTTCTCAATAAACGCAGCGACGCCTTTTTTGGCAATATCGTAGCCTTCTTCACTTGGCGCAATTTTCGTTTGTGCCATGATTTCATCTAGTAAGCCGCCTTCAGCTAACTGGGGTCTTTCTAGTACCGTTTCTGTAGACATCAGGTATTTCCTAATCCATTAAATGACGAATGTTGTTAGTTAGTCTCTTGTTCTATTTTGGCTCTTCGCCAACGATGCTGAGCTCTTCAAGTAATTTGTCGCGTGACTCCTGAGAGTGCAGCAGTTCTTGCAGACGTTCGCGGAACGCAGGGATATTGCCAAGAGGACCTTTCAGAGCCACAAGCGCTTCGCGCAGTTCAATCAACTTGTTAAGCTCTGGGACTTGACTTGCAATTGAATCTGGAGAGAAGTCAGCAAGTGAATTGAAACTCAGCTCAACAGGAAGTTCTGCATTTTCGTCGTCGCTTAACTTACTCGCTACCGAGGTAGACAAGCTAAGTTCACTTTCACGCATCACTGACTCAAAGTTGTTTTTATCAACTGAAACGGTACTACGCTCTTCGACAGGTGTTTCTTCGGTATGGCCTTTAAAGTCACCGACTACTAATGTTTTTAGTGGCAGTTCAACTTCAGCCTGAGCATCGCCGGTAGCAGGAATATATTTAATATTAATCCGCTCTTTAGGAGCAACGCTTCCTTCCTTAGACATAATCAAAGTTCTCCGATATTAATTAAATGGATGGTGGTATTTATGACAAAAGAACCCCGAACCTATATTTTCCAATACAGGCTAATTATTCTTTTTATCAAATATTTTTATTTACACTTATTTGGTCGATAAGATAATCATAATTAAATTATCGATTGCTGATAAAAGTTATGGAATAGACATCACACATAACCCTTAACAACACTAAATGAGGGAATAAGTTATTACGAACCAAGTAAATCAGTCTTTAGGACCACTCTTAAAGTTGATCCTTGCCATAATATCTAACCCTAAATTCATTCTTTTATGACTTAATCAAGCCATAAATAGTCATGATGAAAATACGTTTCTTGTTTAACCAGTTCTGCTTTCATTAACTCGGCCTGAGCAATTTCTTGCTCGGAAAGCGTATCAACAATGTCTTTGTAATCTTGCTCTACTTTCTCGTAGGTTTGCAGCAAACGATCTTGCCCTGCTGTCTCTAGGTAAAGCTCCAAGTACGCTTTGGCTTTGATAAGGTCTCGCTCAATAAACCCATAGCGCTGACTTTGACCACTGTATATCTTAGCTAGTGTGACCAATGACGTCACATCGCCCTGCTCCAAGGCCTTTTGTCGCCATTCAAACGCTCTGTTTAGCTTGCCCTGCTCTTCAAGCAAACTAATGTATTTCTTAGTGGCAGGTATGTACCCAGCCTGCGCTGCTTTTAAATAACTCTGATTCATCGCGGTAATACGATCGCTATCAAAGAAAAACTCACCTTCACCTTGCTCTAAGCGCGCTGCATAAGTCATCTCTGCCTTAGGCAGTTCAAATAGACGGGCTTTATCAAGGTAATATTGAGACAGTGGTCGATCACTGTGGTAAAAATAGCCAGATAACAACAACAACGCACGACCAGGATCATCTGCTCCCAATTCAATGAGTTGGTCATGATACTGGCGTTGGTAACGGTCACGTTTCGCCGCACTAATCCAATCACCAAATTGGTAGATATAATTAAGTGCAAATAAACTTTGACCTTCTGCCGCCTTCTCTAAATAGCGCTGTGCTTGTTGATTAATACGTTCAGTGTGTCTATAACCCAAAGAATCAAGGGCGTAAACATACGCAGCATCCGCGTTGCCTTTATCAGCCGCATACTTGAGGTATTGGCGTGCTTCGCTATTTTTAAACTGCGCTCGCAACAGTGCACCCGTTGAGTAGGCTTCGTCAGCACCCATTTGCTCAATGTGATAATTATTTGATGCAAGAGCGGGATAGCTGAAGCCTATGAAAACCAAAATATAGAGCCTGAACTTAACCAATATTGACACTACTTCCACCTTGTAAAACACCACCACAACTCACGGCATCACCTGCTCTTGCTGCCGGTTTACCATCAATGTTTACTGTCCCTGACCCTGCGGCAATTGTCCGTCCATGGGGAGGGTTATTAGGTTTATCATGCGGAGCGAGTGGATCGCCCTGCCGAGCTGCGGGTATCCCATCGATTTTCACGCTTCCAGAACCAGCAGTCACTGGCGTTGGTGGAAAACCATCATGCTCAGTGCCGATGTGTCCAACAATAATTCCATTACCCATATTGGTATTCTTCTCATTAAATAACTAAGCAGAATTAAATAGCAAATACCGCACCAACATTAATACGGCTAATTATTAATACGAAAGCGATTATTTGTGGTATATCCTTAAGCAATAACCTGTATATATCAAGCAATTTTTTACCACACGATGGGCAATAAGTTGCCAAAAAAATAAATCAGCCAGCTAAATTAGATTAATATAAATTAGATAAATCAAATTCACAAAATTATCACTATTTAATTAATCATGAATTTGCAAACTATCAATAAGCCACCTTAAAAACAATACTATTAATAAGGCGGTGTAATTTCGTTACACTGATTCAGTGAAATTTACTACGAACGCTGTTTACAGTACGGTGTTATTAGTCAACCCTTTATAAGAATATAATGATAGTTCAATAAATAGCTTTAATGCACTCCCATTTTTCGGCTAATAATTTTCTGGATTAATCGGATTGTTTAAGTACATTTACCTCAATAAAATACTCATCCGACATCTAATTTTGAGGTGTTTTTACATAGCAATCAGACATAACCCAAGTGACACAGATCACACTCAGTGATAATATTTGGTCTATTATTGTTTGAGGATATAAAAAGATGGACTGTCGTTTAGGTTGTGGGGCTTGCTGTATTGCTCCAAGTATCTCTTCTGCTATACCGGGAATGCCGGATGGCAAACCGGCCGGAGTGAGATGTGTTCAGCTTAACGAGGACAACTTGTGTAAGCTGTTTGGTAAAGCAGAAAGACCGAAGGTTTGTCACCAGTTTAAACCGTGCATCGAGCTTTGCGGAACTTCGAACCAACAAGCTTTGGCCAATATTATTGAGTTAGAGAGCCTCACCTAAAACGAGTGGCAAGCCAATGCATGTCAGCTACTCATTGTAAATTAATAAAAAAAAGCGATGCTCAGTGGCATCGCTTTTTACTCTGTATTGAGGCGCTATAGCTTTAACCTGCCCAGCAGTGAGTGAGACAGTGTAGTGCCGTCAACCAATTCCAGCTCGCCCCCTACCGGAACGCCATGAGCAATACGACTCGCTTGCACCTGATGTGCACGGCATAGTTCAGCGATGTAGTGAGCGGTCGCTTCACCTTCTACGGTCGGGTTTGTCGCAAGGATGACTTCGTTAACATCACCTCGGCGTAACCGATAGTCTAATACATCAAGACCGATATCACTGGGGCCAATACCATCTAGGGGTGACAGGTGGCCCATCAACACAAAATAGCGACCAGAAAACTGGCCCGTTGCTTCTACTGCTGCAATATCTGCAGGGCTTTCAACGACACAAATCTGGCCATTTTCTTGCCGTTTCGGGTTGGTACAGATGTGGCAAGTCTCTTCTTCTGTAAAAGTACGACACTCATTACAATGACCAATTTCTGTCATCGCTTGACTCAGAGCATCCGCCAGTTGAAGGCCGCCTTTTCTATCACGCTGTAACAAATGAAAGGCCATACGCTGCGCCGACTTGGGGCCAACCCCAGGTAGACAACGTAAGGCCTCCATCAATTGCTCCAGCATATGACTGGTGCGCATTATTTTTTACTCGATTAGAATGGCATTTTCATGCCTGGCGGAAGTTGCATACCACCAGTCACACCAGCCATTTTCTCTTTTTGTGTTTCTTCAACACGGCGAGCAGCATCATTGAACGCCGCAGCGATCAAATCTTCAAGCATTTCTTTGTCATCTTCCATCAAGCTCTCATCGATCTCAACGCGACGAACGCTATGGCTACCAGTAATGGTTATTTTCACTAGTCCAGCGCCTGACTCGCCAGTGATTTCCATATTTGCGATTTCTTCTTGAAGCTTTTGCATGCGATCTTGCATTTGCTGGGCTTGCTTCATCAAGTTACCCATACCGCCTTTACCAAACATGTTTATCTCTCTGGTTATTTAGCTTGTTTTGTTATTAGATGGGGCCAAATCACTTAAGTTCAACCCCAGTAAATTAAATCGGTCGTACGCTGTCTTTGTCGAGTTGAGCACTAAAGCGTCGCTCGATAAACTGTACATTTTGATCGTTATCCAAACTGTTAAATGCCTGTTGAAGTCGACCTTGATAAAGTCTGTCTCGTAATTCCAGCGGGGTTTCACCGCTCTCTCCCACTTCAACACTCAAGTGACACTCTTCACCCAGCACACGATTAAGTTCTTCAAGAAGTTCACTTTGTGCCTTGTCGGTATCTAAGTGTGCTTGAGACGATCTCAATGTCAGCGCAATAGATGCACCGTTTTTTTGATAGCTGGAGTTCAGCGCAAGTTGCTCGGTGAGTTTTGCCGTATTAAGTTGGCTGATCAATTTAGCCCACTCATCTAAGGCTAAGCTCTCATCGACCAACTTCTGTGCCATTTCAGGGGTCTTTTCATGTTCCAATGCTTTTTTTAGTAGCGTTGGCGTCAGCTGTGACACTGGCTTTTGTTTTGGAGGCAGTGTCGGCTTCCACTGATAAGGTTCATCCTTAGCTGACTCAGAGACTTGAGCAGATTGCGTGGAAGACGGTGACGACACCTGCCCTGAACCGGCGTGCTTTTTCGCAACGCGCTCAAGAACAGACTCTGTTTTTTTTGCAGATGCCGTATTAGCCTTTTTTGGCGAATTACTCTGTCCTGGGGTCAACCCTTTACGTTGAGAACGTAATTGGTGTCGCAGGCCACTTATTGGCGATGAAGAACGCGGCTCCTCAGGTTGTACTGATGGTGGAGCTTGAGGCGCCATCTGATTGGGTGGCTGTGACTCATTAGTCGCAGGCATAGCATAATCAGGATCATCATATTGAGGTGGCCCAGACATATAGTCCGGAACAGGTGGAGCCTGGTCATTGTTAACAAGTGGCGCCGACTGAGGGACTGGAGGCGTGTCAACTCGGGCAACCGTTTGAGCCTGTGGCGCTGACGCTACAGGCGCACTTGGCGCAGATATCGCAGGGGCTGCCTGAGTGGAAATCATCGCCGCTTGCGGCTGAACGGGTCTAAACGCCATCATGCGCAAAATAACCATCTCTAAACCAATACGTTCAGAAGGTGCCAAAGGTAAATCTTGACGTCCTTTCAATACGATTTGGTAATAGAGCTGAACATCTTGTGGCGTTAATGCTCGACTGAGTAATTCAATTTTTTCGGCATCTGGCTGAGTCATATCAAGCGTGGCAGGCAATGCGTGGTACATAGCAAGGCGATGCAGTTGAGTAGCTAACTGTTGGAGTAAACCATCCCACTCAACCCCATTTTGTGCCAATGAAGAGAGACAATCCATAGCAACTTGGGGTTGCTTTGAACTGATCGCTTCGAGTAAATGTATTGCTTGATCGGTATCGAGTGTTCCCAACATATGGGTAACACTGTCAGTCATCACCTTCCCGTTACCCAGTGCAATCGCTTGATCAGTCAAACTTAACGCGTCACGCATACTGCCATCAGCGGCATGGGCAATCATACCAAGGGCGCGCGTCTCTGCTTCGACCTGTTCTTTTTGTAACGTTTGCTTAAGCTGCTCATGAATCGTATCAACACTGATCGGTTTAAGATGAAACTGTAAACAACGAGACAAAATCGTCATTGGTAACTTTTGCGGATCCGTCGTCGCAAGAAGAAACTTCACATACTCCGGTGGCTCTTCAAGCGTTTTCAACAGTGCATTAAAACTGTGACGCGAGAGCATGTGCACTTCATCGATCAGGTAAACCTTAAATCGGCCACGCGCTGGTTTGTACTGCACGTTGTCGAGTAATTCACGAGTATCTTCAACTTTGGTACGCGATGCTGCATCTATCTCTAGCAGATCAACGAAGCGACCTTGATCGATTTCCTGGCAAGTATCACAGACACCACAAGGGGTAGCAGTAATCCCCGTTTCACAATTTAGCCCTTTCGCAAATAATCGACCAATGGTCGTTTTACCCACACCACGCGTACCACTAAATAAATAAGCATGATGAAGACGATTTTGAGCCAATGCATTTTCTAATGCGGTTAAAACGTGGGCTTGACCGACAACTTGATCAAATTTAGTCGGTCGCCACTTTCGCGCTAAAGCAAGATAACTCATGAAACTGTACCCATATATAGCCTAGCCGATTAGTGACCTTCAAATTCACAGATGCTATAAACGTTGAGGCCAAGGCCTTCAAGTCGTTTATCACCACCAATTTCAGGAAGGTTAATCACAAATGCAGCGTGTTCCACCACACCACCGAGTTGTCGAATTAGCTTAGTTGTGGCTTCAATCGTGCCGCCTGTCGCTAGTAAGTCATCAACAACCAACACTTTGTCGCCTTCACGGATTGCATCGACGTGAATTTCTAGTGTATCTGTACCGTACTCTAACTCATAAGATTGAGCGATGGTTTTACGTGGCAGTTTGCCTGGTTTACGTACTGGGACAAAACCGACACCGAGCTCTAGCGCAAGCGGTGCACCAAAAAGAAAACCACGCGCTTCGGTACCAACAATTTTAGTAAACCCCATCTCTTTATAGCGGTCTACGAGCAGTTGAATGGTGGCCTGATAAGCCTGGGCATCTTCCATCAAGCTAGTCACATCACGAAACAGAATGCCTGGTTTTGGGTAATCGGCAATGCTTTGGATGCTAGATTTGATTTGCGCAATAGTTTCAGTTGTCATAACTCTTTACTTAGATTGGCTAATTTATCCATCGATTTGGTCAACAAATGACTGGAGGCGTTAGCACAGTTCTCAGCACAACCTAACCTAGGGTTTCACCAGAAACAGCGACCAAGGTTTATTGTGCCTAAAAAAACAAACGCCCACTATAAAAGCAGGCACACTTCTCAGCAATCTTAGTGATTTTCTTCGCTATCGGCAAGGTACTCAATCACAGGCAAACGAATAAACCAACTGAGCAGAACCACAAGCATGGCCACTAGACCAATCTTTAGCCAGAAATGGGGAACAATCCAAATCGAAAATGAAAAACTTAACACCATACACACCGCACCGCGTGCTTTTACTTTGCGTGATATGGCGCGGTGTTGATGCCAATGTGTGATGATAGGCCCGAAGGTATTGTGTTGATGAAGCCAACGGTGAAAAACAGGGCTGCTGCGCATAAAGCATGCACTGGCTAATAAGATAAAGGGTGTAGTTGGTAAGAGAGGAAGAAAAATACCAATGACGCCTAACACTAGGCTGAGCATGCCAACAAAACTCAGAGCAATTCTACGAATGATGATGGCATACTCCTATCGCATGAGTATTAGAAACCCGAATATCCATTCATTACGCGGATCCAAGTCAGCGTCGCTGGAAGCGTCGGGATCAGTAATACCGCGATAAATCCAAGAAAGTAGAAAATATTATAAGGTTCTTTAAAGTCTTTGTCTGCCATGAGCTTGCTTCTCTAATATAAAGGTAACGAAACGTATGCCCAATTGATTAATCAGATGTTAATAGGTTGGGCTTTTTTTGTTTGTCGCGACTATACCTTAATCACTCGGTGAAAAACACCGAGTGATTATAGGGTTATTAAAGTGCTCATAAAACGTTTAGGCATTTGCTGCACGTCGAATATCGAGGCAAAAACTGCTCGAACCAAGACAACTAAGTGTCAATTGACAAGCCGAGTGAATTGGCAAATCTGTAGTGATAAAGTTCTTCATACAGTTGTCACCAAGAAACACTCCTGCAGGGATGTGCTGAGAAAAGTAACCATTGGCCCATTGCGCATCAAGACCAGCAGGCAGCAGTTCTAACGTGCCTTCAGACAAGTCTGCGACACCAAAAAGTGCCTTGACTGGCGTACTACAATCAGAACACTTGATGCCTCTTTCAAGTAGAGTGGCAAGATCTTTCAAGTCGGCATTAAAAGACTTGAGGTTACGTAAATAGTCATGGAATAACGCTCTGACCAGCAAGGTCGTTGCCGCACCGTGCTTTTCTTCGCTCGCAGAGTCGACCAGATAAAAAACAAACTGTCCGTTTATCAACCATGCGTAGTCAAAAACCAAGGGCATGACGTCCGTTGACTGCAACAGACGGTAGCTGCACTTCCAATCACCTTGGGTGGTATCTTTATCAGGCAATAGCGCATGCAATAAGTCTGTTGCAGCGCTTGGATTATCATCTAAGTACTCTAAGTGCCAATGTAACTCTTGCTCTTCTGGCACATCACCACTATCGATACGAAACCATTGACTAGAAAAATCCCGCTGGTCACTGAGGTGGTTATCAGAGTCATCTAATGTGTTCTCTATAGCACAAGCCAAATGTTGATGATTGCTAATGGGCTTAGCGAGAAAGTCTTTGATGCCATATCTGAGTGCTTTGGCCACATCGGCTATCTCATCAGTCGCAGACACAACAATAAGCGGCAGCGAGGGGTACTCTAAGCTGACTTCTTCGACGAACTCGATACCATCAAGAATGGGCATCGAAAGATCGCACAAAACCAGATCGGGTTCATTGGTCCTTAATTTCTGTAAGCCATCTAATCCATCGTGAGCTTCGACGACTTGATAGCCTTGTGCCAATAGAAAACCCGACGTTATGCGACGAAAAACCGGGTCATCATCTACCAACATAATCATTTTTTGACTCGCATTAGCGAGTGTCGTCGTGTTAGTCGCAACGTCAATTGTTTTATGCATACATCTTCGCCTCACACCTAAAAAGAACGACTGCTTATATTATTATTGTTATTTGTAGTTAAATCGCTCTTTAAAAGTAGCCCCGAAAGCTAATTTATACAAATCTTCCACTTTTGTTCTAGGTTGCATACTATATGTATGGAATATCAAATTTCGCCAAAGTTGTTGATGTGACTCAAGCTTTGACATTTGATATAGATATAAATTAATCAAATTGGTAAAAGTGTGTGTCGAACGCAATGAAATTAGATGATCTCAACCTGTTTAGATTGGTGGTAGAAAATGGGAGTTATACCGCAACTTCCCGTAAAACCATGATTCCTGTCGCTACTATCACGCGACGTATTCAAGCTTTGGAGGAGTCGCTCAATCTACGACTGCTCAATCGTCATGCGCGTAAACTGTCTTTAACAGAAGCTGGCGAACGTTTTTATAGCGAGTGTTCTCCACTACTCGACCGCCTCACCTCTGCCGCAGAAGAGATTACCGACGAATGTCGTGGTGCTGCGGGCAAAATTCGCATTAACTCGCCATCGAACTTAACCAAACGCATGATGATGCCGATGTTTAACGCTTTCATGTGTCAATATCCCGATATTAACATCGAGCTGACCACCAGCAACCACGCCGATCAACTCGACCCCACCGAATGGGATGTTATTTTCCGAGTCGGGCCACAACGCGACTCAAGTTTAATTGCACGTAAGATTAGCTCGGTGGTAGACATTCTGGTCGCAAGCCCAGACTATTTGAACAACAAACCAGCGCTAAGACACGCCGAAGAGCTACACCAACACTCATTACTCAAAGGCGCACCACTGCTTAAATGGCAACTATCGAATAATAGTGGTGAAACCGTCATTAATAATGACAAAGGACGCTTTCAATCTAATACACTCAATGTGGTAAGGAGCGCCTGTTCTGACGGTTTAGGGATTACTTTGATGCCAGATGTGATGATAAAAGAGTACATCGACGATGGTAGCCTAATCCAAGTACTTGAAGACTGGATCGCCAACCCTCGTGATATCTATATGCTCTACAATCACAAAGATCACCTCCCCGAGAAGGTGCGTCTTTTTATCGACTTTGTTATCGCATACAACCTTCACTAAAAAAAAGAGCTTGGCAGTTAGCCAAGCTCTTTTTCCGTTATAGATATTCAACAAATTGGCTTAAATCTCTTTCAGGTACTTTCATTGGAGTACAACCCGGTGTCCCCAAATACAAAAAGCCAACAATTTGGTCTTCGCCTTGCAGGTTAAACGCTTGATGGACTTGCGGGTGGAACATCCACTTTCCTGAGCGCCAAAACGCCTGAAAACCTTGAGCAACTGCGGCCATTTGCATCGCTTGGACAGCGCAGCCCGCCGATAAATGTTGCTCAAACGCTGGCACTTTGTCATGTTCAGTCACCTTGGCAATCACAGTGATCACCATTGGTGCGCGAAATGGGGCATTTTTGACCTTTTCTATCAGGCTCACATCACTGCTTTCAGACTCTGCAGCAGTCACTAGAATTTTCGATAGCTTATTCAGCCCTTCACCTTGTGCAATTGAAAAGCGCCATGGTGTGAGTCCGGCATGATCAGGAGCGCGTAAACCGGCGCGAATGATGTTTTCTAGTGCTTTACCTTCTGGCGCTGGCTCAGACAATTTTGCAATTGAGCGACGGTTGAGCAAGAGATCGAGAGCATCCATTTGGTATCCTTTTGAACGTATTGTTGTTATTTCTTCTTGATAATAACTCTCATCAACAAAAAAGGCGAACCGATTGGCTCGCCTTTGTCTTTAAATGTGATTATGAATAAAAGCGTGCATCAACCCCAGCTCGAGTTAACAAGCCATCACAAGGGGCAAAACGATCACCGTACTTCTGTGCATGCTCGTTCATGATCTCAACAAGTTTCTTGATGCCTATCTGATCCATATACCGGAACGGACCACCTAAGAACGGCGGGAAACCAATACCGAATATAGAACCGATGTCGCCATCACGTGGGCTACGGATAATGCCTTCATCAAGACAGCGAACCGCTTCATTGAGCATTGGTAATACGCAGCGCATAGCGATCTCTTTCTCTGCCATCTTTGACTCAGGCTTCAAGCCTAGCAGTTTGTAAACCGACTTATCGACATCTTTCTTCTTGCCTTTATAACTATAAAAGCCTTTGCCGCTCTTACGTCCTTTACGACCATCATTAAGCAGCTTATCGAATACATCTGGCCCTTGGAATCGTTCACCAAGCTCTGCAACCAAGATAGGCATAATTTTAGCACCAATATCAACACCCACTTCGTCGAGTAGCGTTATCGGTCCAACAGGGAAACCGAAGTTGAGCAGCGCAGTATCGAGTTGCTCAATGGGCTCACCAGTCATCAACACTTGAGCGGCTTCATTCATGTAAGGCGCCAGAATGCGGTTAACATAAAAACCTGCACAATCTTTGACCACAATCGGCGTTTTGCCTTGCTTACGCGCAAACTCAACCACGGTTGAAATGGTTTCATCAGAAGTACCTTGATGAGGAATGACTTCGACCAATGGCATCTTTTCTACAGGGCTGAAGTAGTGTAAACCGACCACATTTTCAGGGCTCTGTGCTTTCTCAGCAATCTGATGAATTGGCAGTGACGACGTATTAGTCGCAAAAATGGTCTCGGGCTTGGCGTTTTGCTCAACATCGGCCACCATCTGCTGTTTAAGCGCCAAATCTTCAAATACCGCTTCAATCACCATATCGGTATGATTAAACGTCGTAAAATCAGTCCCTCCCGATAATTGCATCATCTTATTTTGCAACTGCACTTTTGAGATAATGCGGCGTTTTCTTTGTTTCTCAAACAACTTGAAGTTGTACTTGAGCGCGTTTAAAACACCATCATTTGACACATCTTTAATGCGTACCGGTACTTTGGCTTTGGCTACGCTGACATGGCTTATCCCTGCCCCCATTAAACCACCACCGAGTACGGCCGCACGCGCAATGGTTCTTGGCTCGGCGTCACTGCCGTTGTCTTTCTTCATTTCAGTAGTAGCAAAGAAAATTGATCGCAGCGCTTTTGATTCTGGCGTCATAACTAGCTCACCGAAACGCTCTGCTTCTTTCTGCAGACCTTTCTCGAACCCTTTTTCAAGACCAAAACGAATAACATCTAAAATCGCGTCTGCCGCTGGGTAATTACCTCGCGTTTTTTGACGCGTTTTCTTCGCCGCTTGCTCAAAAATCACTTTGCGTCCGAGCCCAGTGTTAGCCATCAACTTCTCTTTGGTTGAGGCTTTAGGCTTGGCTTTGTTGCTATGTGCATTTTTCTCGACAAAGCTTTTCGCAACATCAAGTAGCACAGTCTGAGGAACAACGGCATCCGCCACGCCCAGTTTTTTGGCTTTCTTCGCACGCAATTGTTTACCGGTCAGAATCATATCTAGCGATGGCAATAAACCAATCAGGCGAGGTAAACGCTGAGTCCCACCCGAGCCTGGCAGCAAACCAAGCTGAACTTCTGGCAGACCAAGACGCGTGTTGTCGGAGTCGGTACATACTCGGAAATCACAGGCCAACGCTAACTCTAAGCCGCCGCCTAAACACGGGCCATGAATTGCTGCAACCACCGGGTAAGGCAAGTCTGCCAGCTTCTGGAACATTTGCTGGCCTTTTTCTGCCAATGCTTGCGCTTCTTTGGCACTGGTACACGCATCAAGCATGCGAACATCTGCACCAGCAATAAAGTTGTCAGGTTTTAACGAATGAACGATCAACCCTTTAAGCGCAGATTTTTGCTCTGCTAACTGAGCAAAAATAGCTTCCATTTCATCGGCAAATGCCGCTTGCAAAGTGTTCATTTTCTCGCCAGGAACATCAATAGACAGCCAAGCAATCTGTTGTTCATCAATCGATAATTTAAATGCTGTTTGCTCGCTCATTACTCAACCTCCAATACCATTGCTGCACCTAGACCACCTGCTGCACATGCGGTATTTAATCCCAAACCGCCGCCTCTGCGCTTAAGCTCTCTTAAGGTCTGGGTGATCATACGTGCGCCAGTGGCTGCAAATGGGTGACCATAAGCAATCGAACCCCCTAGCACGTTAAATTTATCCATGTCGATTTCACCAATTGCTTTCGAACGACCTAGTTTTTCTTGAGCAAACTTATCGCTAGCAAACATTTTTACATTCGACAGAGCCTGCGCCGCAAACGCCTCATGCATGTCAATAAGCGTCAGATCAGACAGGGTAATGCCTGCTCTATCAAGTGCCATTGGAGTTGCATAAGAAGGCCCCATCAACATATCGCTTTCAACGCCGATCGCCGAAAAAGCGTATGAGCGGATATAGCCCATAATTTCAAGACCAAGCTCTTTTGCCTTACCTTCACGCATTAACATGATCGCGGCAGCACCATCAGTCAGTGGCGTACTGTTGGCCGCGGTGACACTACCGTATTGGCGATCAAACGCTGGACGCAACTTGGCGTAACCCTCAATGGTAGAATCTTCACGTACGTTATTGTCTTTCGCTATCCACTTTTTATAAGGTTCAGGGAAAGCGGTCATCACCTCCCCTTCAATCTTACCTTGGCTCCACGCTTGGGCCGCTAAGGTGTGAGAGCGATGGGCCAACTCATCTTGGGCTTGGCGAGTAATGCCATGGGACTTCGCCATTTGCTCGGCGGTTTGCCCCATTGATAAACCAGTTGAATACTCAGCGACAGCGGGTGGAACCGGCATTAAGTCTTTTAATGACAGCGTTTTTAAAATACTGAGTTTTTGGCCGATAGTTTTGGTCTTACTGAGGGCCAAAAGGTTTGCAGCAAGCTTTTTCGTCACCCCAATCGGTAACACAGAAGAAGAGTCTGCACCGCCAGCGATTCCGATATCGATGGTGCCCGACATAATGCTTTCAGCAACATTGACCGCAGATTGAAAACTGGTCGCACAAGCACGAGTGACACTGTACGCATCGGTGTGAATGTGCATACCGGTACCTAAAACAATTTCTCGTGCAATGTTTGGCGCTTCTGGCATTTGCACCACCTGACCAAAGACCACTTGCTCGATCAATTTCGGGTCAATGTCTGTGCGAGCAAGCATGTCACTCACCACCATTTTGCCAAGGTCCACGGCTGGCACTTGGCTGAATTCTGTACTTTGACGCGCAAACGGTGTACGCAAACCAGCGACAATCGCGATGCGTTCTCCTGAGCGAGTTTTCACTTCCTGCTTGCCCATTGTTGCTCCTTAATATTTAGAGGTCTGACCACGCCATTGTAACGAGAATGTTAATTCAATCAAACGCTCGTTTGAATAAACGTGACTTATGGCAGATTACCATTACTCGCAATCCCCTCGCGACTTATCGAGAAGGAAAATAACAACAAAAGCGTCGAATTTTTCGGTGGATGCTTACTAGTTTTCGGTGGGTACTGACTAGCTTACTAATAGAGGGGGCAAAAAAAAACCACACAAAACTGTGTGGTCGGAATATATAAAGCAATTAACTAACGCCAATTGAAATAATCAGTTTCCTGATTAGGAGAAAGTAAAGTCAGCCTTCAAAAGGAAGTGTCATCTTGCTCAACTCGCCAGTGAAAACACTGACTAGATGACAGGTGTTACTATAACCGTTAGAGTTTGTTAGATTTTGAAGTAGATCAATTTTAAGTGGATTTGTGCGTTGCGACTGATGATTAAATTGTGCGGCGCTTTTTTCAAGCACTGAAAGCTTGAACCTAATGTCATTTAGCGCAGTCAAACTTAGGTGGTACGCATCCTACTAGGACGCACTGTAAATGGTAACTAAGATAAATAAAAAATATTCAATCAATAGAAGTGACGGATCCATGAGGGAAGCCAAGTGTCTATTATAAATTTTTTTGGAAAGAAAAAGTCCCCCGACCCGGTCAACTCGGATATGGACAGACAAAGAAAATACGAAGCGCTTGTAAGAGCCTATCATAGAGACTTGTTCCGCTACGCTTATTGGCTATGTAAAGACCAAAGCGTTGCTGAAGATCTGGTGCAAGAGACCTGCCTTAGGGCATGGAAATCTCTCGATAGTTTGCAAGATGAAAAGGCCGCCAAATCTTGGCTAATTACGATTTTGCGTCGCGAGAATGCGAGACGCTTTGAACGTAAGCAGTTCGATTTGGTAGATATTGACGATCACGGCAATGATGCCAAGGTCTCCGACGACCCACATCATCAAACCGAATGGATTCAAGCCCAGATCATGAAATTAGAACAAGAGTATCGCGAACCGCTGTTTCTTCAGGTGGTCGGCGGCTTTAGTGGTGAAGAGATCGGCGCGATCTTGGATCTCAATAAAAATACTGTGATGACTCGCTTATTCAGAGCCAGGAATCAACTCAAAGAGATGTTAGATACAGATAGCCAACAGAGAGGGCAGCAAAATGGATGAGTTAGAATTCCGTCGACGCATTATGTCCGATCCAAAATGTCGCGACCAACACATCACCGCGGCCATTAAAGCCAACGACAAAAACAGTCAGTTTGCAGACGAAATTTGCGAACTCGACAAAAAAATTGCCAAAGCGATGACGGTAGATGTTCCTGACGATTTAGCTGATCGAATTTTGTTTAACCAAACCTCGTCAATAAAAGACGATGATAAGGTGGTAAGACCAAATTTTGCGCGCAAAGCGATGGCGATGGCAGCATCGGTTGCTTTTGTCGCGGGTCTATTAGTTGGTCAACTCAACTGGGGCAATGTCGTTATCGCCCCCGCACAAGCCAGCTTGGTTAACACTGCGATTAAACATGTGATCGATGAGCAGCCTTTTGTCGATAAACTCGATGAACAAGTGCCCTCTTCGCAGATAAACGCCAAGATGGTTCCGTTCGAACATCAGCTAGCAGAAAATTTTCCTTATCACGTTTATTACTTGAACCATTGTGGCTTTGGCCAATCGAATGCCTTACATATGGTATTCCAAGGTGAAAAAGGCAAAGTCACCTTGTTTCTCACTGGTATCGCAACAGATAAAACGGTCGACTTTAATGAGCAGGGAATGTCAGGGGTGGTGGAACCGATGGGCAACAACAGTCTGATCTTGGTCGGTGAAGAGGGCGAAAATGTCGCTATCATCGCTCAAAACCTATCAACGATCATCAAAGTCTCAAATTAACAAATGCGTAACATTTTGTGATCGAGGTCATGGCTTGGAAACTCTGTCCAAGCCATTTTTTTAGCATAA
Organism: Vibrio sp. NH-UV-68; assembly: GCF_042940635.1. NCBI lineage: Bacteria > Pseudomonadati > Pseudomonadota > Gammaproteobacteria > Vibrionales > Vibrionaceae > Vibrio > Vibrio sp. NH-UV-68. The sequence continues at coordinate 945,728 of NZ_CP134975.1, read as the reverse complement.
AATTAGAGTCAACACTCTAAAAAGACCATTTTTGCAACACTTTCCTGCCAGATAGCCATCATTTCCATAATTTTACCCCCCAAGTTGGCAATGGTCGGATTTCTATATTCTATACTTGGGTCTAGTATCAGCCACCACTGAGCTTTTGCTCAAATAATATCGCCCATCAGAGGCGAACGAAGAAGGAAAAAGCAAAAATGAACAAGACGCGTCTGTTTAAAAAAACACTTTTAGCAGTAACCATTACATCCGCTACTCTCGCTTCGCAGCACGCTCTCGCTGCCGGCTTCCAACTTAACTCTCAGTCAGCCACTGGTCTTGGCCGTGCTTTTGCGGGTGATGCAGTTATCGCCGATAACGCATCAGTAATGTCACGTAATGCTGCTGCGATGGCTCTGTTTGATCGTACTGAGATGTCACTAGGCTTCAACATTATCGACTCTGAAGTCAAAGTTACAGGGTCTACATATACCTCTCCATTGGGCTCTCAATCAATAGAAGATACTACAAATAATGCAACTTCGGTTATTCCGAACTTCTACATTGTTCATCCTGTGAATGACAAATTTGCTGTAGGACTTGGAGCTTACTCTAATTTCGGTACGACTAACGAGTTCGACTCAAATTGGGGAGCAGGCTCAGGAACTTTATTCACAAGTGGCGGCAATCCGGTACAAGTGGTCCCTGGTGCTGATGCATTTGGTGGTGTAACAAATGTATCCACCATGAACTTCCTACTTGCTGGCTCTTACCGTATCAATGACCAGTGGAGTATTGGTGGTGGCCTAGATGTTATCTACGGTGAAGGTGAACTAAAACGCCAATCAACGATGAACATTGTCGAAGTACCTAATACGCCTACAGGTCTAACTAATACTCAACAACTTATGGATATTGACGCATCTGCGTGGACTGTTGGTTTTAACCTAGGAACAGTCTATGAAATGGATGAGAACAACCGTTTCGGCTTTAGTTATCACTACAGCCCTGAAAAAGAAGTAGGTGGAACAGTTTCATATAGTGGTGACTCTAACATTGGTGATCTGATCATCCCACTTCCAGATATGGCAGAGTTTTCTGGTTATCACCGAATTGAAAATACTGCTTTTGCTGTGCACTATAGCGTGCAATGGATTGGTTGGAGCAGTTTTGATCGCCTAGCGACCACAAATGGTACTGAGATTAAACAGTACAAGTGGAAAGATACTTTCCATTACGCAATTGGCGGTACTTACTACATCAATCAGAGCTGGGAAGCGCGTATTGGTTACATGTTCGATGAAGGCGTACAAGATGAACTAACATCAGTTTCTGTACCAGATTCAGATCGCCAATGGTTCTCTGCTGGCGCGACATACCATATCAATAAAGATCAAGTCCTCGATGTTGGCTTCACATACCTTGTAGGCAAAGACACGCAGGTAAATGATACAATTGGCACTGCACCGAGCCAAGTAACACTAGACACCACAACTAAAGCAACGGCGATGCTGTTCGGTGTCCAATACACGCACAAGTTCTAAGCTCAGCAAACAAACTAACGATTAAAAGGTCAGCCTCTGCTGACCTTTTTGCTTTCTAAATCTCTGCCTTACCAACACATTTAACGAAGCCATCACTCAATTCGAGCTTACAACTGTACTCGCAACGGTTTATATACCGCACAAGTGTACGCTCAAAAAAACACACACTTCATTAACATCCAGTTTATTCAACCAATAAATGTGGTATTTTTTATATATAATTTCAAACACAGGCGATACAGTGTTTTTTATTTTTAAAGTAATAACTCTAACCTTATCATCTCGCCATGGATATAAAATCAATTCAGCGAACATTATAATGAAAAGCAATAAAACACTTCTCTCTATCGCAGTGGCTTGCGGTTTAATCACCACGTCAGCATTTGTTAATGCGGCCGGCTTTCAACTAGCAGAATACTCAGCAACCGGCCTTGGCCGCGCATACGCAGGCGAAGCAGCCATGGCTGATAATTCCAGTGCACAGTGGCGTAACCCAGCGATGTTGACGTATTTGGAAGGTACTCAGATCTCAGTGGGTGGTATTTATGTCAACCCTAATGTTGATGTTGAAGGCACGGTAACACACCAGCAACTTGGTAAAACTCACGCTTCTTCAAACGATTTTGCGCACGATGCAGTGATTCCCAATTTCTACTTGTCGCATCAGCTGAATGAACAAGTGGTACTGGGCTTTGCTCTTGGTACTAACTACGGTATGGAAACGGATTTGGGTACTGAGTTTGCAGCTTCTCACTTTGGTAACCAAGCCAGTGTGATCAGCAAAGAAGCAAACCTCAACATTGCTTACCAAATTCTCCCTCAACTAAGCATTGGTGGTGGTGTACGCTACGTCATGGGTGAAGGGCACTTTGGTGCAACTGCTCCAGCAAAAAATGCACTGACGCTTTCGCAAGGCACAACCCTAAAATATATGGAAGGTGAAGATGAAGCATGGGGTTGGCAAGCTGGTACTGCATGGCAAATCAACCAACAGCACCGAATTGGCTTTGCGTATAAATCTAAAGTAGTGATGGATTTTGAAGGCCATGCGAAAGGCGTGAGTTATGGCACTTATAAGCCCGGCATGATGTCTGTGACCTTGCCAGCAACGGCTGAATTAGCGAGCTTGCACCAAATAAATAAACAGTGGGCAATTCATGCCAGCGTGAACTGGACAGATTGGAGCTCATTCAAGGAACTGACTGCCGTATTCCCAGAAAAATCAGATCTGATCAAATCAGAAAACTGGGAAGACAATTACCGCTTTGCCTTAGGTACGACTTACCAATACGACGCTAAGATCGCTCTGCGTGCAGGCGTGGCTTACGACACATCAGCAGTGGACGATAAAAACCGCACCGCAACAATCCCAGAGACTGACCGTACTTGGCTAAGCATCGGCGGCAGTTATGTCGCAACGCCTCAATTGACGCTGGATGCTGGTTTCACTTACATCTTTGCCAAAGATGCAACCATCAACGAACCTCGTGACGCATCAGACCAAACTGCAGCGCTAATTGGTGGCGCGTTCACTGGTGAAGTATCGGGTAACGTATGGCTAATCGGTGTCCAAGCTAATTACACCTTCTAACAACGATTGGTTAAATGATAAAGGCTTGGTCGAGACCAAGCCTTTATTTTATTCGTGGCTAAACAAGCGATTCCAACCTAAAAATCATCTAAGTACTCATCTAAATACGCTTCTTGTGCAGCATCGTAATTGTCGGTTTGAATTTCTGCTTTAAAGTCTTTGTGCTGAATATAGATATCGCGCGTTAAGGCATATGGATCTGGTGAGTTTTCTAACATCGACTCTTGATTAACAATAGCGGCGCGAGTCTCCATACCTTCGAACGCCCACTTGCTTAGGCTTGCCCAAAAGTTCAGTAGCGATAATGGCACATAAGCACTGTCTACTAAGTCTGCCGTTTCGCGTACTGTCCACGGGCCATAACCAGGCACCATCACATACGGACCATTTCCAACACCATAGTGCCCTATTGCATCGCTGAATGCTTTTTCATTATGATCGGTGATGCCAGCCTCAGAGGCGATATCAATTAAACCACCTAAGCCAAGAGTGGTGTTAAGCCAAAAACGATTGAAGTGGTCTAACGCCTTTTCACCATTACCCATCAGTAAGTTGTTTACCATACTAGCAGGCTCATCTAAATTGCCAAAAAAGTTACTGATCCCAGTACGGATGGGGACGGGTATATAATTGACGTACGCTAGGGACACGGGACGAACAAAATATGGGTCAAGATAATCGTAGTTGATTGTCCACATCGAACGATTAAAGCTTTCGATAGGGTCATATACCTGCGGCTCGTTAAGCCCTTCTTGCCCGGTAGGTGTCGTTGCACACCCAGCCCCCACTAACATTGAGCACAGCAATATCCAGCGCTGCAGTTTAATACTTTTCATTATTATAATATCCATTAAAAAAGGCCGATGTTTCCACCAGCCTTCGTCATCCTATAACCAGTAGTTATCAATACTGGTTATCAATCACCACATCAACGGGTTCGCCCATTCTAACGGCTTCGCTCTCACCAAACCAGTCCCCTTGTTTGGTTGCAACGTTACCATCACTATCTATACGGACACGAACCAATAGTGAATCAAGTGATGAAAGCTTACGATCTGCTAGCATACTATTGCCATCATCGAGCACAACAGTACGTGGGAATGTGCCAACAGGGTATCGCGCAGCGGCAACAGGCATAGGTGAACCATCAGCGGAGTGAATAGATACAATCAGTGCAGCATTGCTGTCGACAGGGACTTGATCGCCAAGAGAAATCGTCACCGCGACAGATTTGCCTTCTCCAACTTGCTGACCCATTTGCTTTTGCGCATTTTCGATACTGCGGGAAAGCATCTCGTAACGGCTGTCTTCGGCACCAATCATCTGCTGCATGATGCTCCAATAGCGCACGGCGGCAGAGTAATCTTTACGTTCGTAAGCATCAAACGCTAACAAAGAGAACACTTTCAAGTCGACATAATCTTGTTGAACAAGCTTACCTAGTAGGCTGCGGGCTTTGTCTTGGTCAACGTCGTCTTGTGATAACATCAAAGCTTGCGCGTAACCCAACATCACATCGGTATTGTCCGATTCAATATTATAGGCCTTTTTCATCGCGCCAATTGCCGTATCAACATCACGATTAGCTAAAGCAATACGACCAAGTAACAACCAACCCGTGGAATCGTCCGGCTGATAATGCAAGCGAGTACGAAGCGCAAGCGTCAGATCTTGCATTTCATCATCGCTAAGTGCAGTACCTTGTGGCGACATTAGCTTCTTCGACAACGCAGGTAAGTTGGCGTTTACTTGTTGCCACTGCACCACTTCATCAGACGCGCCAAATTTAAAGTATAGGCCATACGACAGACCAACCACTAATAGCGCAGAGGGAACAATAATCGACCAAGATGAGGTATTGTTTTCTACTTCGCTCGACGTATCGCCAGGGATGTCATCAAGCAACGATTGCTTCAAATCATCAATAAGTTCTTGCTGATTTCCCACTAAGCCTTCGTCACTTTCTTCTGCGAGTTCTTCGAGACGATCTTTGTAAAATGCTTTATTCAGTTCATCTCGAAGCTGCGCGTCGTTGTTCGACTTCTGCTTGATAAACGGCAGTGCAATCACCACCACACTGATTGCGACAAGAATGATTGAAGCGATCCAAAATAGTGCCATTACTGCTTATCTCCATCATTCTTTTCATCAAGTAGCGCTTTGAGTCGCGCTTCTTTTTCTTCATCCCATTGCTGTTGGCTTTTGCTTGACTGCACGCGCGCCTTGCGGCTGCGAATAACAATAAAGCCAAAACCAAACAGAACAACGGCAACTGGCCCCAACCATAAAATTGACGTTGCAATAGTAAATGGCGGGTTATAAGTCACGAAGTTGCCATAGCGAGCGATCATGTAGTCAATGATGTCTTGCTTTGACTTACCCTCTTTGGTCATTTGATATACTTTATGACGTAAATCAACCGCCAGTTCTGCGTTAGAATCGGCAATGGTGTTGTTTTGACATTTTGGACAACGCAGGGTACTGCCGAGTTCTTTGAACTGCTGCTCTTGCTCTAAGCTATCAAACTCATACACTTCAATCGCCGCATGAGCAGATAACGCTAACATCAAGCTTGCCGCGAATGTAAGTAACCACTTTCTCATTGGTTCGCCTCCGCGAGTAAGGCCTCATACATTGGCTTAAGCGTCGCGCCCCAATTATTTGGATTGACGTCGCCAACATGACGATAACGGATAACGCCATTAGCATCGATCAAGAAAGTTTCAGGTGCACCATACACGCCCAAATCAAGACCAAGCATGCCGTTGCCATCAAACAAGCTAATTAAATAGGGATTACCTAAGTCGTTTAACCAGCCAACCGCTTTTTCGCGATCGTCTTTATAGTTCATGCCAATGATTTTGACCCCTTGTTGAGCCAACTCATTTAAGTATTGGTGCTCAGCGTAACAAGTTGGGCACCACGTCGCCCACACGTTAAGCAGCAAAGGTTCGCCCTTAAAAATAGCCTGATCGTAAAGCTTGCCAGGTTCGGCTAAGTCTTCGAGTCGGAAATCTGGCACATTTTTTCCGACCAGAACCGATTCCAACTTGGTTGGGTCATCACCATGCTGGTTTTTGATAAGTTGAGTGGCAAATACCGCCACTAAACCTAGAAACATCACCAGAGGAATAAACAAAAGTTTCTTATTCATTATGCCTCCTCCAACTTAGTCTTCTTTCTAAAACGATAGCGTTTATCACTAATGGCTAGAGCGCCACCTAACGACATCAATAAGGCACCAGCCCAGATCCAACGGACAAACGGTTTGTAATAGATACGCACTGCCCAAGATTTATTATCGTCAAGGCGCTCGCCCATCGCGATGTAAAGATCGCGTGTGACGCCTCTATCTATCGCCGCTTCGGTCATCATTGAACGCGCTGTGGTGTAGAAACGCTTTTCTGCATGTAAAGTGTTGACGTAACGGCCGTCTAACGTGACTTCAAAGTCAGCGATATAGCCGTCATAGTTCGGACCATCTTTATCACGAACCCCTGAGAAGAAAAAGTCATACCCTTGAATTTCAAACGTCTCACCGGGCGCCAAACGTACATCACGCTCAATGCTGTAGTTTTGCACCATCGCAATACCAATAACACTCACCGCAAGACCAACATGACCTAACATCATTGCCCAGTGACTGCGTTGAAGCTTTTTCACCCCTTCAATGAAGTTGTGTCGGTGAGTGGCTCGTTGATGCAGTTCAAAACCGTGCATTGTCAAAATCCACAGCGCCATCACCCAACCTAGGTACGCCATAAATTGGAAGTAGTCTGAGAACAGGTGAACAAATACCGCCGCAAAAACTAGCGAAACAACCCCTGATACAGCCATTGGTTTGATTAAGCTGGAAAGCTGATCGCGTTTCCAACGAATCAATGGACCGATACCAAGCAAGAAAGCAAACGGGATCATCAACCAAGCAAATAGCATATCAAAGAAAGGGGCACCAATTGATACCGAGCCTAAACCGAGCTGTTTATGAACCAGTGGTAATAATGTACCAACCAGAACCACCACCAACGCGGCAATTAACAATACGTTATTGGCCAACAACACATTTTCACGCGAAACAAGCTCGAAGTTACCGCGCACACGCACTGCCGCACCTTTAACCGCGAACAATAGCAGTGAGCCACCAATAACAAACACTAGGAAGCCAAGGATAAACATACCGCGTGCAGGATCAGATGCGAACGCATGCACCGAAACCAAAATGCCTGAGCGTACTAAGAAGGTACCTAGCAAGCTCAATGAAAAGGCCGAAATCGCCAATAATACCGTCCACGCTTTGAACGTACCGCGTTTCTCTGTCACGGCCAGTGAGTGCATTAATGCCGTACCAGCCAACCATGGCATAAATGATGCGTTTTCAACTGGATCCCAGAACCACCAACCGCCCCAGCCAAGCTCATAGTAAGCCCACCACGACCCCAACGCGATGCCGAGTGTCAGGAATAACCATGCGGCAGTTGTCCATGGACGAGACCAACGCGCCCATGCAGTGTCGAGTCTACCTGTCATCAATGACGCGATCGCAAACGAGAACGCCACTGAGAAACCGACATAGCCCATGTACAACATTGGCGGGTGAATGATCAAACCCGGATCTTGTAGTAGTGGGTTCAAATCTCGGCCATCTACCGGGAAGAAAGGTAAAGTACGTAAAAATGGATTCGATGTGAGGATAATAAACAGCAAGAAACCAACCGTGATCATCCCCATCACCGCAAGCACGCGCGCGACAGATTCTTGCGGCATGCCACGGCTAAACGACGCAACCGCGACCGTCCAACCTGCTTGTATCAGAACCCAAAGAAGTAGCGACCCTTCGTGTGCTCCCCAAACTGCCGTTAAACGGTAGTACCAAGGCAACTGACTGTTAGAGTTACTCGCGACATAATTGAGGGTGAAGTCATTGGTGTAAAACGCCCACAATAGCACCGCAAATGACAACGCGAGCAGCAGGAACATTCCCCACGATAGAGGCCTGGCGCTATTCATTAGTAGCGTATTATTTTGCGATGCTCCGACTAATGGCAAAATGCTGAGTAGCACGGCCAGAGCCAAAGAGATGATCATCGCAAAATGACCGATTTCCGCAATCATTGGTCGCTTCCTTGTATCTGTGTTTCTGAGTACTGAAGTGGCTCATGCGTTTTTTTCATCGCTTCTGCAATTTCTGAAGGCATATACTCTTCATCGTGTTTTGCAAGCACTTCAAATGCTTCAACTGTTGTCGCATCTTTTAAGACGCCCTGAGCGACGATCCCCTGCCCCTCACGGAACAGATCAGGAAGAATACCGTCATAGACGATGGTGACGGTTGGCCCAACATCACGCAGTTCGAATGAAACACGCAGTGACTCAGAGTCACGTTTAACTGACCCTACCGTAACCATACCGCCAATACGTAGTCGTTGACCGACTTCAGGCTTTGTCCCGTCAGGCTTGCCGTTGACCAGTTCGGTCGGCGTGTAGAATAGATCCATGTTTTGATTAAGAGCATAAAGCATTAAACCAACAGTGGCACTGATACCAATAAAGACCGCAAGAACAATGCCGAGCCTCTTTTTACGTCTTGGGTTCATAACGTATTCTCCAAATTTTTCGCAGCATCAATACGCGCTTGCCTATCAACCTTAGCTTGTACTTCATTGAGTAAGCGACGCCCACGGCTTACGCTTACCCATAGTAAAATCAACATCGCGCCAAACGTAATGCCAAATGCGCTCCAGACATAGCCGGCGTAGCCGCCCATCGCAACAAAATCACTCAAAGATTCAAAATACATCGCTTAATCCCCTCTCTGAGATGTCACTTTGGCTAGCGTCATCACCCAAGGACGGTGACTCTCTTTATTAATGATTTCATTGCGTAAGCGAATCATTGTTAGTGCGCCAAAGAAAAATGCAAAACCAAAGATATTGAGTAGCAACGGCCACAACATATCATTCGAGATAGACGGTTGTTCAAATTTAGTAATCGTCGCGCCTTGGTGCAGTGTGTTCCACCACTCGACGGAAAAGTGAATTATCGGTAGATTAACCACACCAACAATCGCTAAAATGCCAGCCGCTTTTGACGCTGTTTTTTGATCGTCAAATGCGTGATAAAGCGCAATAACACCCAAATAGAGAAATAGAAGAATCAGTTCAGACGTAAGGCGAGCATCCCAAACCCACCACGTTCCCCACATAGGTTTGCCCCATACCGCACCCGTTACTAGCGCAATAAAAGTAAACACTGCGCCTATAGGTGCCATGGCTGCGGCGGCCATATCCGATAAGCGCAACTGCCATACGATGCCAATAAACGCCGCAATCGCCATCGACATATAAACACCCATCGACCAAATTGCCGAAGGAACATGAATATAAATAATTCTGAAACTGTCGCCTTGTTGATAATCTGATGGCGCGAAGGCAAGCCCCCACACAGTACCAACAGATAAACACAACAGCGCCAGTATGGAAAACCAAGGCAGTAACTTACCGCACAACTGATAAGTCGATTCTGGTTTGGCATAAGGATGAAGCCATTTCCACATTGTCGTTCTCACTCTCACTTCAGTTTCGTTTAACTTGGGCTAAACAATTTTTCGTTATTGTATTTTATAAAGGGTAACTATTGGTTGGCCGTAGCCATTAATTGACGCTAACTCGCAACGCCGCACTAATAGCAAAAGGCGTTAAGGTCATTGCGCCCATTAACATCGCACCTAAGACGGCCAGTTGTCCGTTATACGCCATTCCTAAAGATGCCGCATCAATGGCTGAGGTCGCAAAAATCAAAATTGGGATGTAGAGGGGTAATACTAACAAGCTAAGTAATACGCCACCCTTTTGTAATCCAACCGTCAGCGCCACGCCTATTGCCCCAATAAAGCTCAAGGTTGGCGTACCAATGAGTAGGGTCAGCACGACACCAAGCCAGGAATTAAAATCGAGCGATAGCAGCACCGAAAGCAGCGGACTGATAATAATTAACGGCAACCCCGTCAGTAGCCAGTGCGCAATCACTTTCGAGATCACGACCACAGGTAAAGGCACGGGCATCAACATCATCTGCTCTAAGGCACCATCTTGGAAATCGTCTCTAAATAGACGTTCAAGTGATAATAGGGCGGAAAGCAGCGCGGCGACCCACACAATACCGGCCGCAATACGTGCTAACAAGTTAGGCTCAGGGCCGATACTAAGCGGAAACAGGGTAATGACGATAATAAAAAACCACAAAGGGTTAAAAATATCCGCTTGTCGGCGAAAAGCGATGAGAAGCTCTCGTCTGATAATACTATTGATGGTCCCAAACATGGTTAGTCACCCAGTTTAATTTTTCTAAGTTTTGGGTTGTCAGCAAACATGTCTTGGTGCGTGGTTAGCATCACAATGCCCCCGCTTTCAGCATGTTGCAAAAACAGTGATTCAAGAACTTTAACCCCCTGCTTATCAATCGCGGTTAAGGGTTCATCAAGTATCCATAGCTTATGATCACTCAACCATAAACGCGCTAAGGCAACACGACGCTGCTGGCCAGCAGAAAGCTGTGCAACAGGAACATCTTCACGCCCAGCAAGGCCAACTTTGGTCAACGCTTGATAAACTGTTGCTTTATCAACGCGCTTTTTGGCATGAATGCTGAGGTAAAAACGGAGGTTTTCGTACGCGGTCAGTTCACGCTTAACACCGGTTTGATGGCCTAAAAACAACAACTCTTGATGAAAAGCATCGCGATTAGACTCTATCTGTTCACCATCCCAAAAAATATCGCCATTGTCACGGTCACCCAGCCCTGTAATGATGCGCAAAAGGGTGGTTTTACCGGTGCCGTTTCGTCCTTCAATCTGAACTAATTCGCCAGAATCTATAGTAAAAGACAGAGATTCAAACAAAATTCTTTCATCTCTAATCGCGGTCAGTTGAGATACTTCTAACATTTGGGATCACTAGATAAATTTCGAGGCTGTATCTTACCACAGCCTATTGATGGCAAAACAGAAATAGACCTATACGAATCACGAAACTAAGTAAGAATCTGTTAATATCTAACCACAAACCTTAGTAACTACCACTAAATGATTACAACCAGACATAAAAAAAGTGCCCTTAGGCACTTTTTAGCAATTATTTCTTACTGGTTGTTCTTCGACGAGAATCTTGGCGACGTTCAAAGCCGCTCTCTAAAGGGGGGATTTTTTCTTTGCCCGTGATTTTGTTTTGCAGCGACATCATCAGCTCGGCCTCCGCTTTAGGCAATTCACACTCTTCAATCAACTCTTCCAGATCGGCCCCTAATTGAACCATCTTGGTGGCTCTAGAATAAAGTCGCCCATCACTATCGACTTGTTCTAATTCAGTAATACGCTCACCTAAGTGTTGGATCAAATCCTGCTGCTCACTGACTTTCTGCCCAAGCCCAACCACGACCGAGCGTACTTCTAACAGTTGCTTATTGGCTTTTTGCAGTTCTTTATCTAAGTGGCGATTCTGTTGACGAATATGTTCAGAAGCACGAACTTGTCCTTGCTTGAGTCGAAAAAGTGCCAAAAAAAACAGCAGTATGACTGAAACAATAGCCCCAGCGATCACCGGAGCATTTGTCATCCAACTCGCATCCATTACAGATGAGCCATATCATCCCACTCTTCATCAGTGAGTAGTTTATTGAGATCAACCAGAATGAGTAGCTTGCCATCGCGGTTGCTGACACCTTGAATGAACTTAGCACTTTCATCGGTACCGACACTTGGTGTTGTATCAATTTCAGAAGAACGTAAGTAAACCACTTCAGCGACACTATCCACCAAAATACCAATCACTTGATGTTCAGACTCAATCACGATAATTCGTGTATTGTCGGTGATCTCACCTTCCATCAAACCAAAACGTGAGCGAGTATCGATGACAGTGACTACGTTACCGCGAAGATTAATGATACCTAAAACATAGTCAGGCGCACCAGGTACAGGGGCAATCTCTGTGTAACGCAACACTTCGCGCACTTGCATGACATTAATGCCGTAGGTTTCTTCTTCTAGCTGGAACGTCACCCACTGAAGCACTTCGTCACTTGACTGGTCTTTTCTTACTTCAACTTCATTAGTTTGAGACATACCTTATCCTCTCTAAGCCTAAATCGGCATAAATGTTCTAATTATCTAATGCTTTAACATCAAGTCCTGCATTAAGCATAGCTATCAATGCTTCAACGTGGATCAAAGCACACATTTTTTCTTTCACCATGCCAGCAAGCCACGGCCTTTTCCCGGCAGTTTCTCGCCAGCGTACCATTGCTGGGTCTAGGGCTTCGGTTCCCTTCAATTGAGTTGAGGCCAATCCCCACATACTCTCACCCAACATCACAATATATTGGTAATTTTCTTTATAAGTGTCGTCGTTGAGCTTTTCACTCATCACCCACTTCGCGGTATCGACCACATCCAGCTGGGCCTCACGACTGGTTTGCAAGCCGAGATACCAGTCAGGCCGACCGATAAGATGGTTCATTTCCGCAATACGGTGAATACCGCCAAGCTCGTCAAGAGGGACCGCAAAAGTGACGCCATTAACGTCAAAGTAAAGTACCGGAAACTCAACATCGCGCTGTGTAGAATGCCAATCACCCAACTTATGGCTTGGTTGTGTCGCTAATTCGGCGTCAGTGGTCAGATTGGTATCAACGAATGTCTCACCCTCGGTGACCACCTCAAGCTCAGTGTCCAACGACTCTGCGACTTGGGCAATAGGCTCGATTGACTCAGTGACGGTTTCTACGCTTTGCTCGACGTCAATATCGAGCTCAGGCTCTACTAAGTCCCACTCTTGAATTTCCTCAACCGCAGTTACTGTCTCTGGCTGTACTTGGGCGATCTCGAGCGTGTTTTGCACCATTACCTGCTCTAAATCAAGCTCGGCAACGGGGTTGTCAGTTTCTAGCTGCTTAAGTAGACGTTCCACATCTTCAAGATTTGGCACTTCGACTTCAGTAGCCGGTGTATGAAAATAACTTTTTTCTTGCACCGACTGCATCATTGGTTCAAGTTCATGAGTTTCGGTTTTAGCCACAATGGCTAGCGTTGCGTCACTCTCTAGCGGTTCTATCTCATCTTGCTCGACTTCCTCTGCAAGTAATGCTGAAAAGTAATCGTCAAGGGCTTGTTCACTCGATAGCAATGATTGGCTAGTCATCAATGGCTAACCTCTCTATATGAATAAGTAGTTGCTTGTAAGCAAACACACCACGACTTCCCGATGCAAAGTGAGATACGGGTAAATGCTTTAAGCTGGCATCTCTAAATTTAGTATCGATCGGAATCGCTGATGACCAGACTTGGTCAGGGTAATCTTTCTTCAATTGCTGTAGCGTTTGCAAAGAAGCACGCGTTCTTTTGTCGTACATCGTTGGCACTACGGTCACTTTGAACGGCTTATTGCGTGATTTTTGCATGATAGCCAACGTGCGTACCATGCGCTCTAAACCTTTCATCGCAAGAAACTCTGTTTGCACAGGAATAAGAATTCTATCACTCGCCGCCAACGCATTGACCATCATCACACCTAAAATAGGAGGACAATCGATCAGTACATAATCATAACGGTCACGAATGGCCAACAAAGCGCGCTTAAGAATCAGACCCATGCCACTGCGATTGCCCATCACTCGATCTAGAGTGGCTAATGACATATGCGCGGGGATCAAGTCGATACCTTCAATATCTGACTTCATCACCAGAGGCATCACCGTTTGCGCGGTGTATTCTCTTAGTTGGAAGAGATCAAAAAGGCTTGAGGACACCGTATCCGAGTCATAACCAAGATAAGTGGTCAATGAAGCGTGCGGATCGGTATCGACCAAGAGTACACGCTTTCCTTGCTTACTAAGCAAACCCGCAAGGGTAATGGTCGTGGTTGTTTTACCCACACCGCCTTTTTGGTTTGCTATGCTCCATACAATCATGTGAAACCTCTATGCTAGACCGACTTCGACTAACATACGTTCAGCGATTCTATCTAGCGGCAAATCTTCTGTAGAAATGCCTGCTTTAGCAACAGCTTGCGGCATGCCATAAACGACACAACTCTCTTCATCTTGCGCCCAAATCGTCGCACCCGAATTTTTCAGCATCCGAGCACCTTCGCGCCCATCAGCGCCCATTCCAGTCAGCACCATTGAGAGTACTTGATCGGAATAGATTTTAGCGGCACTACCGAAAGTCACGTCGACACAAGGCTTATAGTTCATCCGTTCACCACCATCGATGATGCGCAATTTTGCTGAGCCCGGCCTACCATCAATCATCATCTGCTTGCCACCTGGCGCTAAGTAAGCGACGCCCGGCTTGAGTAGATCACCATCTTGCGCTTCTTTCACTTGAATTTTGCACAGCGAGTTAAGTCGACTAGCGAAGGCTGCCGTAAACGTGGCCGGCATATGTTGAATGAGCACAATAGGATGCGGGTAGTTTGACGGAAGCTTAGTTAAAATTTTCTGCAATGCGACAGGGCCACCCGTTGATGTACCGATCGCAGTCAGTTGGTATTTCTTGCCACTGGCTTTAAATCGCGTTGTTACAACAGGCTTGGCTGCTGTAGGTCGGATGGGGGTACGGTTTGGCGTAGTGGCAGTATCTGAACGAGCAGATGCGGCCGGCCTTACGATTGCGCGGCGCATTGACGCTCGTTTTGATGCGATTTGAATCACGCGCTGTTGCAATAAGGTAACCGCTTCATCACGATTACGTGCGATATCTTCAAACTTCTTTGGTAAGAAGTCTAACGCACCAGCTTCAAGCGCATCTAAGGTTGCTTTAGCACCATCGTGGGTTAACGATGAAAACATCAAAATCGGCACAGGGCTTTTCGCCATGATTTCACGAACGGCAGTAATGCCGTCCATGACTGGCATTTCGATATCCATAGTGATGACGTCAGGCTTGATTCGTAGTGCTTTTTCAACGGCTTCTTTACCATTAGTCGCCACATCAATGACTTCTAAACGCGGCTCTGCGTTAATAATTTCACTCACTCGGCGGCGGAAAAAACTCGAATCATCTACAACTAGTACTTTGATCGCCATATGCGTCCTTCTTTATCTCACGACTTAGATTCGTGAAGCAGCAGCATACTGCTTGAGCAAATCTGCCACATCTAAAATCAGAGCGATGTGACCATCACTGGTAATTGTCGCACCAGCCATACCGGGTGTACCTTGCAATAGGTTATCAAGCGGTTTGATGACCACTTCTTCTTGTCCAATTAAGGTATCAACTACAAAACCAACACGTTGATTACCAATTTGGACAATGACCACATGGCCATGGCCTTTACCACGTTCTACTTGACCCATTTGAGGGGCAAGCCAGTTCTGCAGATAGAACAGTGGTATCGATTTGTCGCGTACTATGATGGTTAACTGGCCATCAACGACATTGGTACGACCTAAATCTAGGTGGAAAATCTCGCTAACACTGGCAAGAGGCAGTGCAAATGGGTGATTCGCCACACCAACCATAAGAGTTGGCAATATAGCTAATGTCAGCGGCACCTTGATGGTTATCTTGGTCCCTTTACTAAGCTCAGAGTCGATGTCAATAGAGCCGTTTAGGGTATTAATCGCGGTTTTAACCACATCCATACCTACACCACGGCCAGAAATGTCGGAAATCTTTTCTTTGCTTGAGAAGCCAGGCATGAAGATAAGGTTAAAACACTCTTTGTTGGTCAAACGAGACGCGGCGTCTTCATCCATCATCCCGCGCTTAACCGCAATAGCGCGGAGCTTGTCTGGGTCCATACCACCACCGTCATCGACGATAGCTAACTCGATATGGTCACCCTCTTGAGATGCCGATAAAATAACTTTACCAGTTCGCGGCTTCCCAGCGGCCACTCGGTCATCTGGCATTTCAATGCCGTGGTCAACCGAGTTTCGCACTAAGTGAATCAATGGATCAGCAAGCGCTTCGACCAAGTTTTTATCAAGATCGGTCTCTTCACCACGCATTTCAAGAGTAATGTCTTTGTTAAGGCTTCGCGCCAAATCACGAACAACGCGAGGGAAGCGACCGAAGACTTTCTTAATCGGCTGCATACGCGTTTTCATTACCGCGCCTTGCAAATCGGCAGTGACTACATCTAAGTTGGAAACCGCTTTCGACATTTCTTCGTCGTTGCTGTTAAGCCCTAAGCTTAACAGGCGGTTACGCACCAGAACTAACTCACCCACCATGTTCATAATGGTGTCTAACGTTGAGGTATCAACACGAACAGTTGCATCCACTTGTGGCTTTTTCGCTTGTGTTGCTGGTGGCGTCGCTTCTTTTTTAGCTGGCGGTTGAGGCGCTGCTTGCACAGGTACTGGTGCTGGCTTTGCCTCAGGTTTTGGTTGTACAGGCTCCACAGGTTCAGGGTTAACCGCAGCAGCTGGCTTAGTAGCCGCTTCGAGTTCTTCTACTGAAGGACCTTTACCAGAACCATGCAAGTCATCGAGGAGTTTTTCAAACTCTTCATCACTCATTAAATCACTGTCGCCCACCTCAGCAGAAGCTGGAGCGGTTGGCGTGACAGGTGGTGAGGCAGGTGCAGCCACTTCGTTCTTGCCAGGCGCTTTACCTGAGCCGTGAAGTTCGTCAAGAAGCTTCTCAAACTCATCATCGGTAATGTCGCCGCTGCTTTGACTACTTGGTGCCGATGATGGCGGTGTAGCGGGAGCCGCCGGAGCTGCTGCCGCGCCAGGAGCACTACCAGAACCATGCAGTTCGTCGAGCAATTTTTCAAATTCGTCTTGGCTTATTTCGTCAATTGAACCAGCAGAGATCTGTTTAGATTCAGCAGGTTGTTCAACTTGTGGTGCTTCAACAGGCGTTTCGTCAACAACAGGTTGCTCAGCGATAACAGAGTCTGCATCATCAGGCGCGGAAGGGTCACTGAGTCGATGTAGCTCGTCGAGTAGTGCTTGTTCGGCTTTGGGTAGAGGCTGATGATCTTGTACAGCTTGGAATTGTTCGTTAACCGTATCAAGCGCCTTTAACATGGTATCCATCAAGCCAGAACTGACTTTACGCTGGCCATTGCGCAAAATATCAAACACGTTCTCTGCACCGTGACAGGTGTCAACAAGTTCAGTCAACGCTAGGAAGCCCGCGCCACCTTTTACGGTGTGGAAACCACGGAAAATAGCATTTAACAGATCTTTATCATCAGGGTTATTTTCTAGCTCGACTAATTGCTCAGAGAGAAGTTCTAGTATCTCTCCTGCTTCGACTAAAAAGTCCTGAAGAATGTCTTCGTCTAATTCGTAGCTCATATGTTACCTCTAAAACCCAAGACTCGAGAGTAAGTCGTCGACTTCGTCTTGTGATGAAACGGCATCTTCCCTTTCTTGAGGGTTAAGAATAGGACCTTCTGGATCCGTTGCTGATTTGTTGTTTTTATTTGCACTATCATGTTCTGAATGGCTAGAACCAAATGCGGTCAGTATTTCAACTAGCCTACCCTCAACTTCATTAACAAGGTTAATCACTCTACTAATGATTTGCCCAGTTAAGTCTTGGAAATCTTGAGCCATTAGGATTTCAGTCAATTGCCCTCTTAATTCCGAGCTATCGCCTTCGACTTCTGTTAATAGTTCATCGATATGATGACATAACGCTTTGAATTCAGAGAGTTCAATGCGACCACGCATCAGCTCGTTCCATTGCGGACGCACTTTGAGTAACCCTTCATG
Source organism: Vibrio sp. NH-UV-68 (assembly GCF_042940635.1). Lineage (NCBI taxonomy): Bacteria > Pseudomonadati > Pseudomonadota > Gammaproteobacteria > Vibrionales > Vibrionaceae > Vibrio > Vibrio sp. NH-UV-68. Next base: position 927,884 of record NZ_CP134975.1, on the reverse strand, counting down.
CAAGTTGTCAGCAATAGGCATACATCGATCGACAGCGTCCATGGTTTTATTCGCGGCGACTTCGGTCTTGTCAATAACGTACTGGAGGCGATCCCTAGCATCAGGGATTTCGTCCTTGGCTATCTCGCTAATACGCTCATCCACACTAAAGTGTTTAATCGACTCGTGTAAATCACGAGTCAATGCACCAATCTCTTGTAGCATTGGGTTTGAAGCGTTTTCGTAGATGCCTTTAACAAGAACATTCGCGTCTTGTTGCTGACCACTTTCTAGCAGTGCTACGAGTTCTTTTGCCTGTTCTAATGAAATCATTCTGAATTGGCCTTTTAACTTATAATCAATCCCTTGACTATAAACGCTCAAAAATTTTGTCTAGTTTTTCTTTCAATGTCGCAGCAGTGAATGGCTTAACGATATAGCCATTAACACCCGCTTGCGCAGCTTCGATGATCTGCTCACGTTTCGCTTCTGCAGTGATCATTAATACTGGTAAATGCTTCAACCCATCGTCTGCACGGATGTGCTTGAGAAGGTCAATACCTTGCATACCTGGCATATTCCAATCTGTCACGACAAAGTCGAATTCACCTTTCTTGAGCATAGGTAACGCCGTTAAGCCGTCGTCTGCTTCTTGGGTGTTGTTAAAACCCAAGTCACGAAGTAAGTTCTTAACGATACGTCGCATTGTTGAGAAATCATCAACAATAAGGATCTTCATGTTTTTATTCAAAATTGCCTCCACTGAGTTCGAGATCAGTGATTTTTACTCATTATTTTGTCCAAGCACTTAACTTTGTGCGTAGACGCTGCATTGATTGGCTCAATATTTGGCTAACGCGTGACTCGCTAACACCAATTATCTCACCGATTTCCTTTAAGTTTAACTCTTCATCGTAATAAAGCGAAAGTACTAGTGCTTCTCGTTCTGGCAGAGTTTTGATCGAGTCGACCAAAGCTTGACGAAAATACTCGTCGGCAACGCCTTGAAAGGGTAAATTCTCTGCTTCGCTATCTCCAGATGAAATGACATCTTCGGAAACGCCAAGATCTTCAATACCTACCAAACGTGAACAGCTAATATCGGTTAAAATCGTATGGTATTGCTCTAAGCCAATTCCCATATGTTGGGCGACTTCTGAATCAGTTGGGTCTCGATTCAACTCACCTTCGAGCGCAGATATCGCTTGGCTAACTTCACGATTGTACTTATGTACTGAACGTGGTACCCAGTCACCGCGACGAATATCATCTAGCATAGCACCTCGTATTCGGATGCCTGCATACGTTTCGAAGCTCGCTCCTTTACTACCATCATAGTTCTTTTGAGCTTCAAGTAGTCCAATCATGCCCGCCTGAATAAGATCTTCCACCTGCACGCTTGGCGGTAAACGCCCGAGCAAATGGTGAGCAATACGCTTCACAAGCACCGAGTATTTCTCTAAAAATACACGTTGACTGTTTTGGTTGGCGTACTGGTCATAGGTCAAGGCCTTATTCACCAAATGGTTCCTCTAACATCTCTGGTCTGTTTAGTAAGCGTTCGACAAAAAACTCAAGATGTCCACTCGGTGTTCTAGGTATTGGCCAAGTAAGTGCCTTACTTGCCAACGAACCGATTGCTAACGCCGCTGGAGATCTTGGGAACGCGTCGACAACAATTTTTTGTTTTTTAACTGCTTGTCTAACTTTATCATCCAACGGAATACATGCGACGAGCTCAAGGCTCACATTCAGGAATCGCTCTGTGACCAAGGTCAACTTTGCGAACAATTCTCTACCTTCGCGATAACTTCTGACCATATTTGCAACAATTTTGAAGCGTGGTACTTGGTGGTCTTTACTCAACAACTTAATCAAAGCATAGGCATCGGTGATTGATGTTGGTTCATCACACACCACCACTACCACGTCTTGAGCCGCTCGTGAAAAGCTCACCACCATGTCAGAAATCCCTGCGGCCGTATCAATAATCAATACGTCCATTTCATCTTCTAAACTACCAAACGCACGGATAAGACCGGCGTGTTGCGCATGGGAGAGCTCAGTCATAGATTGAGTTCCGGATGTCGCGGGAATAATGCGAATACCGTGTGGTCCTTCAACAATAGCATCTTTCAGCTCGCATTCGCCGGCTAAAACATGACCTAAGTTACGTTTTGGTCGAATACCCAACATTACGTCAACGTTCGCCAAACCTAAATCGGCATCAAGAACCATTACTTTTTTGCCTTGACGCGCCATTGAGATCGCCATACCCAAAGCTACGTTTGATTTACCAACACCGCCTTTACCACCCGTCACCGAGATAACTTTAGTCAAAGAAGGTTGTGTTAAGCGGCGTAATCCGCTTGCTTGGTCTTGTATCATATTATTCGTCATAATCGTCCGCCGCCTAGAACCTCTCCGCTTCACTATTCCAGTAGTGAGGTTCATCATCTGTCGACTTCTCAAGTAATTCATTTGCTTTAGCGACCATATACTTTGGTTGCGCTATCACAATATCTTCGGGAACTCGTTGTCCATTCGCGATGTAAGCCACTGGCAGTGCATTCTGCACCACTACACTGACGAATTCACCTAAACTCAGGGATTCATCCAGTTTAGTCATAATGCATCCAGACAGTGGAATACGCTTAAAATGGTCGATAGTCTCTTGCAGTACTTTGCGCTGTGCAGTGGCAGGAAGCACTAAATAACTGTGGATGACCTCACCACTCTCATGCATAAGCGTGTCTAATTGTTCAGACAGCCTTACATCACGCTGCCCCATACCTGCTGTATCAACCAGAATTAGGCGACGATTTCGTAACTGATATATTACATCGGCTAACTCATTGGAATCTTTAGCGACTTTTACAGGACATCCCATAATTCGTCCATAAATCGCTAATTGCTCATGTGCACCAATACGATAAGTATCGGTAGAAACGAGCGCGACGTTATCAGCGCCAAACTCCATCGCCGCGCGTGCGGCCAGTTTTGCAACCGTGGTTGTTTTGCCTACCCCTGTCGGGCCAAGCAGCGCAACAACACCGCCACGTTTTAAAATATCTTGCTTAGAAATTGGTATTTGGTCAGACACTAAACCCAACAGCGCTTTCCACGCTTTAGTCGGAGGGGTGTCTTCTGGGATATAGCACGCCAGTTGGTCGGCGAGATCGGAAGAGACCCCCATGCGTTCAAGGCGCTTAATTAACATCGCTCTAAGTGGTTCACGTCGCTCGACCTCTTGCCACATTAAGCCCGAAACTTGATGTTCGAGCAGGCGACGAATCGATGTCATTTCTTCTTTCATCTCTTCGAGATCGTCACTCGACATGCTTGGTTCGTTTTGACGCGAACGCTCATAGCGTGTGGGATCAAGTTTGGCCGCAGGTTTGTCAATACGACGATCTTCTGCAATAAGGCGCGCTAACGGTGAGTCTTCTTTTACTCGAACATTTTCTTGGCTGTGAGGACGAGACGAGGCTTGACGTTTTAACAAGGCCGATAAAGAGTCTGAACTCTCTTCCTCCTCTCGACCGCCTGCATCGGTTTGACCATAACTGTATTGCTTAAGCATGTTCGCAAAGCGTTTGGTCATTGAACGTCCAGAGTCCGCTTGTGACTGCAGGCTCACACGGTCATCGTCGAGCGCTCGCTTAGGCGTGCTCGGCATTGAGTTAGAAGCCTGACGAGGCGGCGTATTTCTTGGGGCCGAGTTATAGCCTTGACTATTGCTATTGCCAGCACCAATGCGATTTGCACCTTCGCCATCGACAGCAGCAACGATTTCAACTCCGCCCGAAACTTTTTTATTTGACATGATCACGGCATCGTCACCCAGTTCAGCTTTAACCTGAAGCAAGGCGGTGCGCATGTCTTTGGCAAAAAATCGTTTAATCTTCAAATTGAGTACCGTATTTCAACGCATTAGAACTAGTTGCCGACAGCTTGAACAATGCGAATTTGTTTCTCGTCAGGGATTTCTTGGTAAGAGAGAACTCTTAACGAAGGAATCGTATTCTTAACAAATTTAGCCAACGTTGAACGTAACACACCGGATGTCAACAGAACCGCGGGTTCGCCTTTGAGCTCTTGCTCTTGCGTTGCATGACTTAACGACGATTGAAGTCGCTCTGCTAAACCAGGTTCAATTCCCGCGGATTCGCCACCAGAAGCTTGCATAGTTTGATGCAATATTTGTTCCAGCTCAGGAATTAGGGTAATAACGGGCAGTTCTGGCTCTATCCCATTGATTTCCTGAACAATTAGTCGTTTCAGTGAAATACGAACTGCAGCAGTCAAAATGTCAGGTTCTTGACTCTTACTTGAGTATTCGGACAAGGTTTGAACAATGGTGCGAATATCTCGAATAGGCACGGCTTCATTGAGTAAGTTCTGCAAGACTTTAACCACCACACCTAACTGCAATTGCTCAGGGACAAAACTCTCCACCAACTTCGGAGTGCTACGGCCGAGCATTTCAATCAGGTTCTGCACCTCTTCGTGCCCAATCAGCTGTGAGGCGTTGTTGGTCAGTAGTTGACTCAAATGGGTCGCCAGTACTGTCGATGAATCCACCACTGTGTACCCCAATGCTTGTGCGTGCTCGCGCTGCTCTTCACGAATCCATACCGCTTCCAAGCCAAAGGCGGGATCTATTGTTGGCTCACCTTCGATCAGACCATAGACCTGACCGGGGTTAATCGCTAACTCCATATCTGGACGGATTTCTGCTTCGCCCACCGCGACTCCCATCAGAGTAATTCGGTAGCTATTTGGCGTTAATTCTAAATTGTCGCGAATGTGTACGGCAGGGATTAGAAAGCCAAAGTCTTGTGAGAGCTTTTTCCGTACCCCTTTAACCCTTTCTAGCAATTCGCCCCCTTGATCTTTATCGACCAAAGGAATCAAACGATAGCCCACTTCTAAGCCAACAATATCAACGGGTTGGACATCATCCCAAGAAAGCTCTTTCGGTGTCGGTGAGTCTTGATCTGTGTTGGCGGGTAAATTCGGTTTCTCAGCCGCTTTTTTCTGCTTACGCTGAATCATATACGCACAGCCCGCGGCGATAGCAGCCAGCAGTAGAAAAGCGAAGTGAGGCATTCCAGGAACAATACCCATCACACCAAGAATCACCGCAGTGATCATCAATGCTTTCGGGTTATCAAACAGTTGGAACACCACCTGCTGTCCCATATCTTCATCTGTGTTTTGACGCGTGACCATGATCGCCGCACCAATCGAAAGCAACAGCGAAGGAATTTGTGCGACCAAGCCATCACCAATGGTTAGCAAGGTGTAGATTTCGACAGCTTCACCAAAACCAAGATCGTACTGAACCATACCGATGGAAAGACCACCGATGATGTTGATAAAGAGAATCAAAATACCGGCGATAGCATCGCCTTTAACAAATTTCGACGCACCGTCCATTGAACCGTAGAAGTCCGCTTCTTTGGTCACTTCCTGACGGCGGGTACGTGCTTGGTCTTGATCAATGAGGCCGGCATTCAAGTCGGCATCAATCGCCATTTGCTTACCAGGTAAAGCGTCGAGGGTAAAGCGCGCACTCACTTCAGAAATACGCCCTGCACCTTTGGTCACTACCATAAAGTTGATGATCATCAAGATGAGGAACACCACTAAACCGACGGCGTAATTACCACCAATCACCACGCTACCGAAAGCTTCAATTACGCTACCTGCAGCATTCGCGCCTTCATGACCATAGAGTAGAACCACACGCGTTGAAGCAACGTTCAATGCCAAGCGTAACAAAGTCGCAATCAACAGTACGGTAGGGAACGCCGCGAAATCTAGTGGACGACGTGTATAAACCGTTACCAGTAACACCACCATTGACAGCGCAATGTTGAAGGTGAAAAACAAGTCGAGCAAAAACGGCGGGATGGGCAAAATGACCATAGCCAACGTCGACAGCACCATAATAGGTGCGCCAATCGCTGGCATCGCGCGTTGCGGGATCGGCGGTAATTTATGTGCAAACGGCAGAGTAAACTTCATCGTTGAGCAGCTACAATATTGGGTAAAAAGAATGACTTGTCAGGCACATGCAATATCCAGTCCAGCCACAATGTCAATTTTATGGCTATCTAGAGGCAATAAGAGTCATGGTCAACGCCATGCTTACGAAGCCGCTATATGATTTAGTATTAATGGCAAAATGCATTGGTAATAATGGCAAAATGCATTGGTAATAATGGCAAAAAAATGGCACACCTGAAGTATGCCAACACTTTTTAAGGGTGGATATTAAACCGCACTTCTCCGGCTCGTGTTTGCGAGGAATAATCGATACAAATCAGCCCCGACGTCGGGAACATCGGTGGCACCATATCAATGACGAACTCAGCCGTCAGATAGCCGACCAATGGTAAGTGCGAAACAATGAGTAGATTTTGATAATGGTGCACATCGACCAGTGCCGAGACATATTCGGCGACTTGGCCTGCTTCTCCATATGGCGTAATGTCATCACATATCTCTACTTGATCAGCAGCAAAGTATTGTGAGATGGCTTTCCAAGTTTGCTGCGCTCGAACATAAGGGCTAACCAGCACTTTGTCGAATTTCGCAAACCCTTTCTCTGCACAAGCGCGCGCCACCGCCAGTGACGCACTTTGACCATGGTCTGTTAATGCTCGATCGGCATCACTTTGCGCAAAATGCTCGGCTTCCCCATGGCGCATGATGAAAATATTCATGGTGTATTCCTGATACTATCCCGCTTTTCGTCAGCAGCGGTTTATTATGTTTGTAATGACGTCAATGCAGTTTCAAACTTCGGTCGTCACTTTGACAACCGCACTTTATCTTGAACTATCAATAATTATATCAACTCTCAAGTGAAAGACTCAGACTTTCTTAACACTCTTTGATGCACAACTTAGATTGGCGCTGATCTATGTTTTGCTCATATTTCTCAAACAGATAGTTTGCAGTCAGCGTTATCCGAGTCATAATTACTTTATTATCTATAATCCCAACCACTTGCGCTTGTGCCTTTCTACTTGCGAGTAGGCTTTGATCCAAGCGTTTATTTATGATCATTTTTGGAGTACTCAAGCGTGCATATCAGCCCTAATGACACCAACCAGTATCGATACCTCACGCTTAGTAACGGTGTCAGGGTGTTGTTAATTCACGACCCAAGTGCACAGAAGTCTGCGGCCGCTTTAGCGGTCAATGTCGGTCATTTTGATGACCCTGACGATCGTGAAGGTATGGCACACTATTTAGAGCACATGTTGTTTTTAGGCACAGAAAAATACCCGAAAGTGGGTGAATTTCAAAGCTATATAAATCAACATGGTGGCGGTAATAATGCTTGGACCGGAACAGAACACACCTGTTTCTTTTTTGACGTTGCACCCAATGTCTTTGAGCAGAGCTTAGACCGCTTTAGCCAATTTTTTACCGCACCGCTGTTTAATCCAGAAGCGCTTGACAAAGAACGCCAAGCGGTCGAGTCAGAGTACAAACTCAAGCTTAGTGATGATTCTCGACGTCTGTATCAAGTCCACAAAGAATTAATTAATCCAGCCCACCCGTTCAGCAAGTTTTCCGTGGGAAATTTACAAACCCTCGGAGACAGAAACGGCGAGTCAATACGCGAAGAGATTGTCGAGTTTCACTACCAGAAATACTCAGCCGACTTAATGACGCTCTCTTTAGCCGGTGCGCACAGTCTTGATGAGATGGAAAACTGGTGCCAAGACATGTTCTCGGCTATCCCTAATCATCAGTTAGCAGGAAAGTCGGTTTTAACGCCTTATTGTGATAAAAACTCGACGTCGATCATGGTCAATGTTGAACCAGTCAAAGAGATTCGCAAGTTAATCCTCACCTTTCCAATGCCAAGCATGGATGAACACTATCGCTCAAAACCGCTTTCATACTTTGCTCATCTGCTCGGTTACGAGGGCGAAGGTAGTTTGATGTTGGCACTGAAAGACCAAGATTGGATTACGTCACTGTCGGCCGGTGGTGGCACCAGTGGCAGTAACTATCGTGAATTTACGATTAGTTGTGCCCTGACTCCGGTTGGGCTCGAACATATAGACGACATTACGCAAGCCATTTTTAGCTATATTGCACTCATTCAACAGCATGGGCTTGATGAGTGGCGCTACCTTGAAAAGCAAGCGGTGCTTGAATCTGCATTTCGCTTTCAAGAGCCCGCTAGACCACTCGATATGGTTAGCCACTTGGTGATTAACATGCAGCACTACGAGGAAAGTGATGTCATCTACGGCGATTTTATGATGACACATTACGACGAAGCATTGCTTAAGTCATTGTTAGGCTATTTTACTCCGGAAAATCTGCGCACCACGCTGATCGCCCATGGCTATCAATACGATCGCACCGCAAAGTGGTACTTCACGCCTTACTCTGTGACGCCTTTTTCATCCGAGCAAATCGAACGGTTCCGTCAACCTAGCTCTTTGCCCTTTGCTCTGCCGGAGACAAATCCATTTATTTGCTACGATCTCGACCCGAAAAAGCTAGAGATACCTCACGACACACCGCAAGTACTTGAAGAGTTACCGGGATTCAAATTATGGCACCTACAAGATACTGAATTTCGTGTCCCCAAGGGGGTGATCTATGTCGCGATTGATAGCCCTCACGCCGTGGCTAATCCGCGCAATATCGTCAAAACACGCCTGTGTGTAGAGATGTTTTTAGACAGCTTAGCCACCAGTACTTATCAAGCCGAAATCGCGGGTATGGGCTATAACATGTATGCCCATCAAGGCGGAGTTACGCTTACTCTTTCCGGCTTTAGTCAACAGCAACCGGAACTGATGAAGCTGATTCTCGACCGTTTTGCTCAACGAGATTTTAGCCAACAACGCTTTAGCACCATTAAACAGCAATTGCTGCGAAACTGGCGAAATTCAGCACAAGACAGGCCCATCTCCCAACTATTCAATGCACTAACGGGAGTTTTACAGCCCAACAATCCCCCCTACGCTGTGTTGTTAGATGCGTTAGAGTCGATTGAGGTCAATGAACTCGCCAGTTTCGTTGATAGCATTTTGGCTGAGCTGCATGTCGAAATGTTTGTTTATGGTGATTGGACCAAAGCGGATGCGCTGTCACTAGGCAATACAGTCAAAAATGCTTTGCGTGTCAAAGATCAGCAATATGAAGAGGCATTACGTCCGCTAATCATGCTTGGCAAAAGTGGGACTTTCCAACGCGAAGTGTTATGTGACCAAGAAGACTCTGCAATCTTAGTTTACTACCAATGTGACGATTCCAGCGCACGCAACATCGCACTTTATTCGCTCGCGAACCATTTAATGTCCGCAACGTTTTTTCATGAAATACGCACCAAACAACAACTCGGCTACATGGTCGGTACTGGTAACCTACCGCTCAATCGTCACCCTGGTATTGTTCTGTATGTTCAATCTCCCAATGCCGCGCCGGTCGACCTGATTCGATCGATTGATGAGTTTCTCAACGCCTTCTATATGGTGCTACTTGAGCTCAATGAGTACCAATGGCACAGCAGTAAACGCGGACTATGGAATCAAATCGCTACGCCAGATAGCACCTTACGCGGACGTGCTCAGCGCCTTTGGGTTGCCATTGGCAATAAGGACAGTGAATTTAACCAAAAAGAAGTGGTACTCGCCGAACTGAAAAAGCTCACCCGCACCGATATGATTCGTTTCGTGGTTAACGAGCTTAAGCCCAGAATGGCCAATCGACTGATCATGCATGCTCAAGGTAATGCTCATCACGAGTCAGAGCCACTCGACCTTGGCCAAGAGATAGGCTCAATTGAAGAGTTTCAATTGAGACCTAAAGATATCGAGTTAGGCTGATTGCTCAGACTCAACAATACGTTTTAATGAATGAGGATGGAGCTTGATACAAACCCCCTGATACTTAAACGCAACGGTCGGGTTATTCAAGCGCTCTCCTTCGCCTTTCGGACTCGAGAGCTTGATCTTTACGCCCAAGGCAGAGAGTTTGTCCCAGCGCTTACCCAAAGAAGGAAAACGCGAGATCAGGTCGGTTAGGTAATCTTGCGTGGTCTGAGCTGGCGAAGGTACAACAAATTCTACGTGCTCCCAGCCCTGCACTGGGTAGTGTTTACCTGCAGCTGGATAAGGTAGCTCTAAGCACTCAATCGTCCATCCACCAGCTTTGAGCGGACAGTCAAACAACAGTACGATAATCGGACGGCCATTGATTTGTGCTTGTGAAATCACTTTAGCTTGCTTTTGCCATTGATGATGCGCTTGTTTCGCCAATTCGACATCATTGATTCGCAACGCGATATGATCGGCTTGAAAGTCAGTAAGATTAATATCCAAAATCTCGCTTAGACTTTGAATTTTATGCATAAAGTCATCGAGATTAGCGATCATTTGATCTGGCATTAGTTGAGCATTTATCAGCTGTTGAGACATTTTTATCTATCCAAAATGTTGATTTCTCCGCAATAGTATCAAGATCGCTAGTAAAAGTAGAAAATTTCCCAGTTAACTCCCTATGTGCGCGCCGATAAAATTGCTATTATGTGCGCCAAATTTATCAACTAAATCCAGGTATGCATTGATTCCACTCCGTGGATAATATTCAGCACTTATCCCTGTAAGAGCCTGAGTAAATCAGAATGCACACCTAGCCAATTCCCAAGAATTGAAGGAACCGCGTGTGAATATCCAAGCACTTATTAATGACAAAGTATCTCAGGCTTTAGAAGCCGCTGGCGCACCTGCAGGCAGCCCTGCTGCTGTTCGCCAATCAGCAAAACCACAGTTTGGTGACTACCAAGCCAACGGTGTGATGGGCGTTGCGAAAAAACTAGGTACTAACCCACGTGAGTTTGCCCAAAAAGTACTGGATGTTCTTGACCTTGATGGAATCGCAAGCAAAACAGAAATTGCAGGCCCTGGCTTCATCAATATTTTTCTTAGTGAAGAATTCTTAGCAAAACAAGCCGAAGTGGCACTGCAAGATGCCCGTTTAGGGGTGAGTGCGGCTGAGCAACAAACCATCGTCGCAGACTACTCGGCACCTAACGTTGCTAAAGAGATGCACGTTGGCCACTTACGCTCAACCATCATCGGTGATGCGGTTGTCCGTACGCTTGAGTTTTTAGGCCACAAAGTGATTCGTGCCAACCACATCGGTGACTGGGGTACTCAGTTTGGTATGTTAATTGCCAACCTTGAACGCGTTCAGCAAGAGTCAGGCGAAGTTTCAATGGAGCTTTCAGACCTTGAGGCTTTCTACCGTGAATCGAAAACACTTTACGATGAAGATCAAGAGTTCGCGGCAAAAGCACGTAGCTATGTGGTTAAACTTCAAAGTGGCGATCAGTACTGCGCAGATATGTGGAAGAAGCTGGTTGACGTGACGATGATCCAAAACCAACGCAACTACGACCGTCTCAATGTCTCTCTAACTCGCGATGACGTCATGGGCGAAAGCATGTACAACGATATGCTGCCGGGTATTGTTGCGGATCTAAAAGAGAAAGGCATCGCTCAAGAAGACGATGGTGCTCAAGTCGTCTTCCTTGAAGAGTACAAGAACAAAGATGGTGAGCCAATGGGCGTTATCATCCAAAAACGTGACGGTGGCTACCTATACACCACCACAGATATCGCGTGTGCCAAATACCGTTACGAAACGTTAGGCGCGGATCGCGTACTTTACTTCATCGACTCTCGCCAACATCAGCATCTAATGCAAGCTTGGAGCATCGTTCGTAAAGCAGGTTATGTGCCTGAAGAAGTGACTTTAGAGCACCACGCGTTTGGTATGATGCTAGGTAAAGATGGTCGTCCATTTAAAACTCGCGCAGGCGGCACGGTTCGCTTGGCTGATTTGTTGGACGAAGCGCAAGAGCGCGCGATCAAACTGATCGAGTCGAAGAACCCACAACTGGATGCCGATGAAAAAACCAACATTGCGACCACTGTTGCAATGGCTGCGGTTAAATATGCCGACCTTTCTAAGCACCGTACTACCGACTATGTTTTCGACTGGGACAACATGCTTGCTTTTGAGGGCAACACAGCACCATACATGCAGTATGCTTACACTCGTGTTGCGTCTATTTTCGCTAAAGCTGGCATCGCGATGGATGATCTGCAAGGCAGCATCAAAGTAACTGAAGAGAAAGAAAAGGCCTTGATTGCTAAATTGCTTCAGTTCGAAGAGGCCGTACAGTCTGTTGCACGCGAAGGTCAGCCACATATTATGTGTAGCTACCTGTTTGAGCTTGCAGGTCAGTTCTCAAGCTTCTACGAAGCATGCCCTATTTTGAGCAGCGAAGACGAGTCAATCAAACTAAGTCGTTTGAAGCTTGCAGCACTCACAGCGAAAACCATTAAACAAGGTCTATCGCTACTGGGTATTGAAACCCTTGAACGTATGTAAGTAATTCGAGATTCGAGATTCGAGATTCGAGATTCGAGATTCGAGATTCGAGATTCGAGATTCGAGATTCGAGATAAATTAAGAGGTTGGCGTGAGAGCGTCAACCTTTTGTTTTATTTGGCGTATACTCTCCACATTACTCTCTAATTGGAACATTATCATGAGCTTTGAACTTCACCCTCAACTCGCGCAAGATACGACCGTGATCGGGCACTTCCCGCTTTGTGTCGCTCTGCTGCACAAAGACAATGCCGTGCCTTGGGTAATACTGGTACCTAAACGCGAACAGCTCAAAGAGTTACATCACCTGCCAATGCAAGAGCAGCAGCAATTTTTGTACGAGTCACAAGCGGTTAGCCAAGCGCTTGAAGCAACGTTTCGTCCTGATAAGTTGAACCTTGGCGCACTAGGTAATATGGTGCCACAACTGCATATCCATCATATTGCGCGCTTTAAGGACGACATCGCCTGGCCTAGCCCAGTGTGGGGCAACACTCGTGGTGAACAGCGTAACGAGCAAGAACAAGCACAGCTGCAGACTCGTATTCGCAATGTTCTGTCACTCAGTTCTCTGTTTACTCCCAGTTAAACAAAACCGCTCATCAAGAGCGGCTTTTTAATCCTTATTACATGGTGACGGTCAACGAGATCGCATTGCTATCAATACAAGTGTAGCGCACCCTAATCACTTTCTGTTTCTCATTGGTATCGACCAAACGAGAAATTCGCCCCTTTCTTATCCATACCGAAAGCATCGCATCAACGCCATCTTCACTAAGGTGAAACTGTTTCGCTAGCTCTTTTCGGCTGACACTCGCGTGTTGATCCAGATACGCTTTCAATTGAGCAAGAATCATAGTGCAGCAACCTCTATCAGCTCAGACTGACGAGCACCACGAGATTTAAGCATGCGGTAAGTTATCAGCCCAATAGCGACAATCGCCACAATCCAACCAACACTTGAGAGCGGATGGTCCATAAAGTGGGTGACCTGATAGAACAGGGTCGCTCCACCATACGCTAAGCCCATCGTCCAGAGAGCAATAAATCTGGCATAAGTCGAACCAAACTCGCGCACATAGGCTCCCATTGCTGCGACACACGGTGTGTAGAGTAAGATAAAAATCAGATAAGCGAATGCGGCACTGCTTGAAGCGAAGTAACCTTTAAGATTGCCAAAGATCGAACTGTCGACATCTTGTTCCGCTGCCACGGTTTGACTATCAGAAAGATCGCCAACTTCAATCCCGAGCGGATCGGAGTAGCTTAGATTGGCTAAGTTGTCAGGAATTGACATCACAGCTTGTTCTAGACTTGCCAGTAAATCATATTCTTCTGCTTCACCTTCACTAGGTGCGTACAGGCTATTTAGTGTGCCCACTACCGCCTCTTTGGCAAAAATACCAGTAATGATACCAACCGTAGCAGGCCAGTTGTCTTCTTTAATCCCCATAGGAGCAAACACAGGTGTGACCATTTGCGATGCTTTGGATAAGACAGAATTCTCGCTGTCTTCATTACCGAAGCTACCATCGGTACCTACTGAGTTTAAAAAACTCAAGATAGTAACAACCACAACTATGGTTTTACCCGCACCAAGAACGAATCGCTTAAGTTTTTGCCAGGTTTTGAGCACGACATTACGCAGAGTTGGTAGCTCATAATCCGGCATTTCCATCACTAAGCTATCACTTGAACCCGGATACAAGGTTTTCTTCAGTACAAACCCGGTAAATACAGCGGCGGCAATACCCAATAAATACAAAGCAAATACGATATTTTGACCACTTTGTGGAAAGAAAGCCGCAGCGAATAAAGCATAAACAGGTAAACGTGCACCACACGACATAAAGGGAGCCATAGAAGCGGCAAGTTTACGCTCACGCTCTTGATCTAGGGTTCGCGTCGCCATAATAGATGGCACATTACAACCAAACCCAAGAACCAACGGCACAAATGCTTTACCAGGTAAACCAATCTTTTGCATCACTTTGTCGAGAACGAAAGCCGCGCGCGACATGTAACCTGAACTTTCCAATACCGCTAAAAATAGGTACAGACAAGCAATCACAGGAATAAAGGTTGCGACTGTTTGTACACCGCCGCCTACACCGTTAGCAATCAGCGTAACTAACCAAACAGGCAAATGGTCATCGAGTAGATAATGACCGCCATCAACCAAAATGGCCCCGACACCAATATCGAAGAAATCGATAAATGCACTACCAATATTGATTGAAAACATGAACATGCAGTACATAACAATAAAAAAGAAGGGAACGCCAACCCATTTGTTAAGGATGACATTATCGACTTTTTCGGTAAAGCTATGACTCAACTTACCTTGTGACCGACGTAAACGTTGACATAACTGATGCAAAAAAGTGTATTTAACATCGGCCACCAACAGGTCGATATCAATCCCTACTCGATTTTGGGTTGCTTGAATCGTTTCACGTTGTGGCTGGGTCAAGCGATTTAAAACCAATAAATCGTTTTCCAACGCTCGAATCGCTAATGCGCGCTGCGCCACTTGCGTCGGCTGATCAAAACTCGTTTCCACTTGTGCGATGGCGGATTCAAACTCGTGACCATAGTCGAGCTGCAATTCGTCCAAGGCCACACCAAGAACAAGCGCTTTATGCAAACGCTCTTTAAAATACGCCACTTGCGACTTGTTGTTGGCTGAAATCGCCACCACTGGACAGCCCAAGGCTTTTTCTAGCGCTTTAACATCGATGCTTTGACGCTCGCGCTTGAGCGCATCCATCTTATTTAAAACCACCATCATTGGTCGTCCAAGCTCACGCAGTTGCAATGTCATATACAGGCTGCGTTCTAAGCAAGTCGCGTCGACAACGTTAATAATCAGGTCGGCCGGATGCGTTAATACCGCGCGTGATGCGATCGATTCATCGATACTATTGCCATCATTACCACTATCGAGAGCATAGATACCCGGCAGATCCGTCAATGAAAATTCGTCTCCCGCATGAGTATAACGCCCGGTTTTTTTCTCGACCGTAACCCCCGCCCAGTTCCCCACTTGTTGTTTAGCGCCCGTTAAACCGTTAAATAGGGTCGTTTTACCACTATTCGGGTTACCTACGGTTAAAATTGAATATTGCATCAGCTCATCTCCACAACAATTGAATCGGCGATATTGGTGCGTACTGCAAGTGAAATACCACGTACTTCAACTTGAAGCGGATCTCCCATTGGAGCCCGACGGACTAATCTCACTGGCGTTTGTGGCAATAAGCCCATTACCATCAATTTCTTTCTGACATCATTTGACAGTTGTTCAAAGCCAATGATCGTCGCTTTTTGCCCTTGCTGTAGCTGTGATAGTTTCATAAACAAGCCATTTAGATATAAATGAGAAGTATTTCTATTATTGATTGCAATAATAGCGATATACCTAGCGAATAATCTTGTCTGAAATCAATGTTTGCAGGTATAGAAGGGTAAAAAACGTCAAAAAAATCTCCGTTAATTACGTCAAAGACACGCTAATCTAGGTGGTTTCTTTACTTGGAGTGATATTGATGAAGAGAAATATAGAAATAAAACATTAAAAATCAGAAACTTAAAATGATGTCGTTTTTCTTATACTAACTTGGCGTTAATTTTATAAATAAAAAAAGTAAGTCCGATTATAGTTAATCCCGTCGAGAGGCTACAACCTTAAGGCAACAACATTTAAATTCCAGAGGTGGTGCAAACAGCACCACTCCGGCAGCAAGCGAAGGTGTCATTGGCACCCGTGGTATGGTCCCCCCGGCTGTACCACGAAATTTTTTTTCTTCTCTCTCCTACTTTTCGATTAATTCCACTAACCACACTAACTCACGCATTAAACATCATCTTGTTGCTCGACAAACTGTGTGGGTGACATTCCAAACCGATGCTTGAAACGTTGGCTAAAGTAAGAAGGATCATTAAACCCGCACTCAAATGCGACATCCGAAACCTTACCGCCAGCTAATAATCTGCGGCAAGCGTGATCTAAACGCGTATCGTTGAGGTGTTCAGTAAAGGTTTTATCAAAAGCCGACTTGACCCGACGTTGCAGACTGCGTTCTGAGATGTAGAGCATTTTAGCTGCAACGGAAGTACTGAACTCAGGGTCCGTGTACTGCTTTTCAACCAAGTCGACCAATTTGTCTAACCACGGGTCGTGCTGCAGTCGGCTATCTTTTGGCACATCCTGCTGTGTAGTGGCCGTCGATTTCTCTTCAAATACTTCGCTGGTTGGCCAAGATAACTCAAGCAAGTTGCGTTCTGCTGAAGAGTGGCTATAGATTTTACCGCCGCTTTGCGCCACCAAGTCCACTAAGCCGTAGGTATTGGTTGACTCGCTTTGCTCGAGTGCGGCGCCTTGGTCGAGCATAGAAAACGTGACCCAATCATCTCTTCGGTTCAACTGTATCACTACAGTTTGGTTGCGATAGCAACGCTTGACGATGCCATCGAAGATAAGATTAAACATCTCATCAAGGTTGAAGACTTTAAGACTGATATAGAAGCCATCACTCACTTCTAGATCGACATGGACGCCCGCTCTATCGAGCTCTTTTTGCCAGCCACGCAGTACCGATTGAACGATCAAACTGAGATTATACACAGGTAACGCCTGACCATTAGTCGAACGTATGTTGACCAACAGATCAAGTTGTTTAACCAAGTAGTCTACCGCAGCTTGACTGATCTCTTGTCTATCAGTTTGATTCAACAACTTGTCACGCAACGCATGGATAGACTCGATATAAATTAAGCCTCGCACCTGCAGTTGTTTACGTAACTGTTGATTGTTATCGACCAGAACACGGCTTTGATGGCGAAGCTGATTGGTTTTCAGTGCCACTTGTGCTCGCAAATCACGATTTGACTTAGCCATAATACGTGAACGCCAAAAGGCGATGGCAGAAACAATAACCATCGTGAGTAACACATACATCAACCCAGCATAAGATGACGTATACCATGGCTCATTAACCGTAAAATCAAAATGCTTAATGTCACTCTGTTCAAGCCCATTGCGCAGTGCGCGCACTTCGAGGGTGTAACGACCAGGCTTTAAGTGCTCAATCGAGAGTGTTGCCCCATCAAGCATCGTCCATGTTTCATCACGAACGAGTCGGTACTCAAGATCGAGATTACTTGAACTCGGTACAATACCAAATTGGAAAAATAACGACTCTCCATAGCTTATTTCTAACGGAGATTGAACGGTGTTACCGAGTGAATACAACTGTTGATTTTGTTTAATTTGACTAAAGATAACTTCGGCTTTTGGCAGCACGCTGTCACTAAGTTGGCGGGTATCAATTTCGACGAATGTGTTGCGGGCACCCAACAATAATGTCTCTTTACTGCCACTACTGTAGCTACACAGCGCTGAAATAAACTCATTGTTAATCAGGCCTAGAGGTTCGCCGTAATGACCTTCAAGTCTCCCTGAGTCTGAGTATCTAGATAAGCCACTCGACGAGGTTAACCACACTCCCGTCTCGTTCTTTAGTAAACACTTGGGGGTAACATGCCCATCCACCATAGTTAGCGGTTGGGTCTGCTGGCTGTCGATGTCGAACCTGTAAGCACCATAACGACCGACAACCCACAACTCACTCTCCGAGATCTGTTCAATATCAATCACCTCACCATAGGTCACACTTTCTCCGACAAATCGCACCTCACCATCACGCAATAGGTAGATACCGTGTTCAGTTCCCAGCGTCAGATAGCCTTGATGGGTGACAAACATATGCGTCAATTGCGCAGGTAAGTATTGGTCGATCATCCACTCCGAGCCAAATGAGGTGTATTGTCTACTCGTCAGGTGATAGCTCCATAACTGGTTATTGCTTGCTCCCCACAATAGATTCTGCTCATCGAACTCAATAAAGCGCACATCGCTCTGTTGTAGTGTTTTAGGTAAATCAGTGTCGACCCTCTCTCCGGTAATGGCATCAATACCGACAATACCCTGCCCGGTGGCGAGCCATAAAACCCCGTCACGCTGCTCAAAGTCATTCACTTTACCTTGGTAAACTAATTTTCTAGGTTCAAGGTCAGTGGCCCCAAGACGATAGATGCCACGATTGGTCAACATCCAATAGCCGTCTTGCGTCGAGGCGCTTTGTAGTTTTATCGCCACTTCACTATTTCGGCCATAACTGCTGGGCAAGTATGCATAGCGTACAAAGTGACGTGAAAAGGTCGAGAAATAACGAACTCCCCGATCCGTGGCTATCCATATCCCACCACGATGATCATTGAGCAACGCATAGATTTTCTCACCAGTGAGTTTATTTCCAGCCCAAAAACCTTGATCAAATTGACGAGTTTCATCGCGACTAAAGGTATAGATGAACAAGCCTTTCTCGGTACCAATCCAATACTCTTGTTCGGTTTCAGTAATACTCAATACATGGTTATTGGAAATACGCTTGACTGGTTTATGTGGGTTATAAATATCGAATACCAGCGCACCATTTAAGCTTCCTACCACCAGTTCATTGCGCGCTGAAGAAAAATAGAGTGTCTCGGCGTAATGACTGCCAGAGCTAGTGACATGTTTAAACGTCTGCTGCTGAGAAAGAAACACGCCAGAATTGGTCGCTAGCACCCACTTTGAATGGACAAGTTTGGCATCGTTTATCGTAATTTTCGCAGACTGATTATATTGATAGAGCTCAGTGAGTGAGTATTGGGTTAGTTCACCAGTATCAATAAGATAGGTATAAAAATTGTGCTGATCGGAGAGCCAAATAAAGCGTTGTGAGGCGCCAATAGAAAGGATTTCCGTTCCAGGAGTCAGGTTTAGAACCAGCTGCTTTTCCTGATTAGGTACCGTTCGATAGAGTTCGTTTTGAAAAAAGGTCCAAAAAGCATTATCAGCAAAGGCGATCTGCTCTGCTTCGTGCTCAAGGGCTGACCCCCACTCCGGCATGATATGCTGGCCATCAAAAAACAGCACTTGATTACGTACATCCTGCAACCAGATGCCGCCGCCATCGGCACGAAACAAGTTTTTAGCCGCAAAGACTTTTCCCTCTGCCAAACTGGGGAGGGGATAAAAAACTTTGGGCGAGGTATTCAATGCCTGAACCTCTACACTAAATAGCAACATGTAGAGTATCAGCAATAGTTTCTTCACTTATTTCCGTCCTGGGCTACAACCAAAGGGCGATGATAGCGCGACCAAAGGTAACAAAGTAGCTTAGTGTTATTTTGTGACGATAAATTACCTAAGAAATAAGTCGATTAACAAGTGATGTGAAGCAATTAGTGCCGACTTTCTCGGTAGCTTCACAGATAGTGAATCAACCGAGAAAGTAAAGCTATCTTTGGTCGTCAATCAGTCAGAACTCAAACAGTGGCTAAAGCTATCTGCCAATTGCTGTTTAAACGTAAAATAACCACCTGGTTTTACTTCAATATCACTCCCAATAGGATCCAATACGCCGATATTGGTGTCGCTACCTCGAGTAACAGACTGGACAACAGCAGGTGTAAACTGAGGCTCAGTGAACAAGCAGTAAACGTCATTACCAGAGAGCGCTTTGCGAATCGAAATCAATGTTTTAGCCCCTGGTTTTCGGTCTGGGCTAATGGTGAAGTAACCAAGATGGTTGAGGCCATAATCTTGCTCGAAATAACCATATGCGTCATGGAAAACATAGTAACCACGGGCTTTTATTGGCGCGAGTTGCTGCTTGATAGCTTGATGCTGCTGTTCTAGCTGACGGTTAAATGAGGCTAAATTGGTCAAGTATTGCGAGCGATGTTGAGGGTCTGCATCAGCCATAGCCAGCGCAATAGCTTGCGCGACTTGTTTTGTCGGTAGATAACCAAGCCAAAAATGCGAATCATAACTTCCGTGATCATGGCCCTCATGGCTGTGGTTACCCTGCACATATTCACGTAGGGCTAAATCTGGAATCTGGCTTAATGTCAGTACCTTTGCTCGCCCATCAAGGATTTTACCCAAAAACGGTTCAAGATCTTGTCCATACCATATGACCAAGTCTGCAGATTGGATGCGTTTGACATCAGACGGGCGTAATGCGTAATCATGTGGTGAAGTATTTGAGGACAACAACACATCAGGTGTATTAATGCCCTGAGCGATTTCAGTCGCAATCAACTGAATGGGTTTAATACTGGTTAACACCGTAGCGGCTTGGGCGGTACTTATCGTGGCCAAAAAAATGGCACACGCCGAGAAAAATTGTTTCATGACGAAGGACTACTGACTGGTTTAAGTGAGGAACAAATGTTACATTATAACAATAAACAATTGCAAATGAGTTCCATTCATGTCGACTCTAGTCGAACTAAATGATATCTGCGTTCACTTCGACCAACGTAAAGTGCTTGATAACGTCAGCTTACGTCTAAACCGTGGTGAAATTACCACCTTGATTGGCCCGAATGGTGCTGGAAAGTCGACCTTAGTCAAAGTTCTACTTGGACTGCAACGTCAATTTAGCGGTCAAGTGACAAAAACAAAAGGGTTAAAGATAGGTTACGTTCCGCAAAAGCTTAAACTGAACGACTCTCTACCGCTTAACGTTGACCGATTTTTACAGCTGGCAGGGAAATACAGTCGTCAGGAAATCAACGATGCGCTCAAACTCGTCGGCGCAGAGCACTTAACCCATAGCAATATGCATTCGCTGTCTGGTGGAGAGACTCAACGTGTACTTCTTTCGCGTGCACTTTTGCAACGTCCCGATCTGCTTGTCCTTGATGAACCTGCTCAAGGGGTCGATGTACAGGGGCAAATCGACTTGTATGATCTGATCGATACCATACGTCATCGCTTCAATTGCGCGGTATTCATGGTGTCACACGACCTACACCTAGTGATGGCTAAAACCGATGATGTGGTTTGTCTCCATCATCATATCTGTTGCTCTGGTGCCCCCGCAGATATTGCTCAGCATCCGAGTTATATTGCTCTGTTTGGTCACAATCATCAACAATCACTGGCTTTTTATCATCACCAACATGATCATCACCACCACGACTTGGCAGGCCAACCAGTGACTGGCGAAGCCACTGACTGTTCACATCATTCTCACGGGCATCATCATGATTGAGTTTCTCTTGCCTTCAATTTTTGCTGGTTTGGGTATCGCCGCCATTGCCGGCCCGCTAGGTTCATTTGTTGTCTGGCGCCGTATGGCTTACTTTGGCGACACACTGGCGCACGCCTCTTTAATGGGCTTAGCACTTGGTTTCCTACTCGATATTAACTTATACCTAGCTCTGACGGTTTGCTGCCTTGCATTAGCTATCTTGTTGGTCACGTTACAAAAGCAGCAACTTGTCGCGACAGATACCCTGCTTGGCATATTGGCCCATAGCTCACTTTCACTCGGACTTGTTGCCGTTAGCTTTCTCGATAATGTGCGTATTGATTTGATGAGTTACTTATTTGGTGACTTGTTAGCGGTTTCACCAAGCGATCTGATCTACATCTATTCTGGTGTGGTTTTAGTTGGCTTAGTACTTTTTGCCTTCTGGCGCCCGCTTCTATCAACCACGGTTAACGAAGAACTTGCTGCCGTTGAAGGGCATAACATTGATTTAATGCGATTAATTTTAATGCTGTTGGTTGGCTTAGTGATCGCCATCGGCATGAAGTTTGTTGGCGCACTGATCATGACCTCGCTACTGATCATTCCCGCTGCGACCGCACGTCGACTTGCTCGAACGCCTGAACAGATGGCGATGTTTGCCGCACTGATTGGTGCAATCGCGGTTCTGATTGGCTTATCGATGTCATGGCACTATGACACCCCAGCAGGGCCTTCGGTTGTATTGAGTGCAACGGCCATGTTTATGCTGTCACAAATGACCAAGTCGAGAAGTTAAGCGACCAAAAAACAAATAAAAGGGGCGGATTCACATCCGCCCCTTTTATTATTGTTACTTACTATTGGCCACTTAAGCGCCTTCGTTATGCAGCTCAAGGTTGGCTAAATCTTGTTGTATTTCACGTTGAACCTTTGCGTCATCACTACGCAGCGACTCTAGAAAGTCGAGGTAGTTTTGATCAATGTCACCCGTAACATACTCGCCATTAAATACCGAGGTTTCGAACTTCGCAATATCGGTATTACCGCAGCCTACCGCCTGAACTAAGTCTTCTAACGTCTGGAAGATAAGCTCGTCAGCACCAATCTGCTTACAGATGGCGTCGTTGTCACGGCCATGAGCAATCAACTCGACAGCACTTGGCATATCGATACCATACACGTTAGGGAAACGAATTTCCGGCGCGGCTGACACCATGAAGACTTTCTTCGCCCCAGAGTCACGTGCCATCTCGATGATTTGTTCAGAGGTGGTACCGCGCACAATAGAGTCATCTACCAGTAATACATTCTTATCTTTAAACTCAGATCGAATCGCATTCAGTTTGCGGCGTACCGATTTTTTACGCTGCTGTTGACCCGGCATAATAAACGTACGACCGACATAGCGGTTCTTAACGAACCCCTGGCGGTATGGTTTGTCGATCGCTTGTGCAATCTGCAGCGCGATATCGCATGAAGTTTCAGGAATTGGAATAACAACGTCGATATCAAGGTGACTGTACTCATCACGAATACGCTCACCGAGTTTTTTACCCATTTCAACACGTGCACTATAAACCGAGATTTTATCGATGAAAGAGTCCGGACGTGAGAAGTAAACGAACTCGAAAATACATGGGTTAAGGCTTGGATTATCAGCACATTGCTTAGTATGCAGCTGACCGTCAAAGGTCGCATAGATAGCTTCACCAGGTGCCACATCACGAATGAAATCAAAACCAACGGCATCTAAAGCAACAGACTCAGAGGCAACCATATATTCGGTTGCTCCATTTATTTCACGCTTACCAAGACAAAGAGGACGAATACCATTTGGATCGCGAAACGCCACCATGCCATGGCCGATAATCATCGCAGTGACCGCATAGGCACCACGAATCGTACGATGAACATTGGTTACCGCACGAAATACATCGTCGGTAGTGACATTGCCTTTAACCGTATCAATTTCATGTGCAAGGACATTGAGAAGCACTTCTGAATCAGACGTCGTGTTGATGTGGCGACGATCTTTTTCGAACAGTTTTTGGCGAACCTCAGCGGCATTGGTTAAGTTACCGTTGTGAGCAAGCGTGATACCAAATGGTGAGTTCACATAGAAAGGCTGGGCTTCAGAAGAACTTGAGCTACCCGCAGTAGGGTAACGTACATGACCAATGCCGACGTGACCTTGAAGGCGTTGCATGTGCTTCGCTTCAAATACATCCTTGACTAAACCGTTCGCCTTACGCAGACGAAAACGATTGCTATCTATGGTACAAATGCCCGCGGCATCTTGGCCACGGTGCTGCAATACCGTCAACGCATCATAGATAGACTGGTTTACAGGCGAAGTGCCCACGACTCCAACAATACCACACATGTCTTAACCCTCGATTTTCGACAATAGCTGGCGCGTTATAGCGCGCCAGATAAGAAACTTGATGTTGCTTGCAAATGTTCAAAGAAAGGTGCAATCACACGGCTAAACTCCGGGACCAATTGCGAACCTCTCCACCATTGCGAATCAGGAAACGTTGTAAACGCGTCCATGAAAAAGAGTGCAGCTGAAACAATCAAAACACCGCGTAAGCCACCAAAGACCACACCCAATACTCTGTCTGTTCCAGACAAACCCGTTTTTTGCACCAGTTGCGCTATGACGTAGTTGATCACAGCCCCTACAATTAGAGTAGCAATAAACAAGGCTGCAATCGCGGCGCCATTTCGAATCATGTCATCTTGAATACGCGTAAAATAGACCGCTAATTTAGCGTAATACTGGCTGGCGATAAAAAAAGCACCAAACCAAATAACAAGTGACAAGGCTTCTTTAGTGAAACCACGAACTAAACTGATCAAAGCCGACAGGCCTATCACACCTAAAATGACAATATCTAACGGATTCATTTTGTACTTACATCTTAAGTTGGCGCGCATTTTAACAGAAAAAACGCTGACGCAAACGTTTTCTTATGGGTTTAGTGGTTTAAATTTGAGCAATTGACCTTTTGAACCAGTAATTTTTTCTAGCTCAATGATCTGGCGCTCGAGTTTACTCTTTGATACATCTGGGCCAATGATCACTCGAGTAAAACCATTTTCTGGTTTTGTATGGGCTTGATAACCGCGTTTTTGCAGATCCTTAACTAGGTTCTTCGCATTCTCGGCATTTTTGAGCGCCATCAATTGTACAATCCAACCACTTTCTTGGTATTCATTACGCTCGGGGACCGCTTTAATTTCAACCGTCAGCGGCGCATCTTGAGCCTGATTCGATTCAGCATTTTCGACAACTTCAACGGGCGTTGGCGGAAGGCTTTGTGAATCATCAACAGGGTCGAGAATTTCAAAGCTCTCGAGTTCACTATCAAGTTCAGGTTTAAGGGGAATACTTGCTATCTCTTCTTGATAGTGCGCCTTTTTACCATCGAGTAGATCAGGTAAAACGATGACACCAATAGCAACCAATATAATGGTGCCAACAAGACGGTTTTGAAACTTGCTCGCCATTTACTCTCCTTTGCTCTGCCAATGCTCTAGTACTTCACCCACCGTGTGGAATGAACCGACGACAAGAATGACATCGTCTTTAGTCGCGTTTGTCATCGCTGCTTTAAAAGCACTGACAGGGTTATCGTATTGTTGCGTTTGTTGGGCCAAATGTTGGGTCAACTCGTGCGCTTTAGCCGCACGTGGACCAGACAAGGAGGCCGGATACCAGTGCTCAGCAATCCGCGCTAAAACTTCCAATGTCGCTGCAATATCTTTGTCGTGTAGCATCGCAACCACTGTGTGAATCGTTTGAGTTGGATAGTGCTGTTTTATGCGCTCGACCAAATATTGGGCAGAATGAGGATTATGCGCCACATCCAGTAAAACAGTTGGCTGTTGCGATATCACCTGCATACGCCCAGGTAAAGTAGCTCGCTCTAAGCCATTAACGATATTAACATCCGACAGGTCTAGATTCGCCGTGGCTAATGCCATTAACGCCGTGGCAGCGTTGGGCAAAGGTAAACTAGGCAATGGGAGTTGCTCTAAACAGTAGCTGCCATGCGTCCATTGCCACTGCGTGTCACTGGTTTGCTCAAAGCGGTACTGAATATCGACTTGATAAAACTCCGCGCCTATGTCGTCGGCGTGGGCTGCGACTGTCACGGGAGCTTTAGGCTGACCACAAATTGCTGGTCTACCACTACGGTAGATACCCGCTTTTTCAAAACCAATTACGTTAATGTCATCACCGAGCCAATCTACATGGTCAATCGCTAAACTGGTGATAACCGAAACATCGTGATCGACAACATTAGTGGCATCTAAACGTCCGCCAAGGCCAACTTCGAGCAGCACGACATCGACATTCTCAGTTTGGAACAGGCGCAAGGCGGCCAATGTGCCATATTCAAAAAAGCTTAGACTGATCTCACCGCGCTGTTTCTCAATGAAATCGAACGATTGGGCGATTTTATCATCGGCCATATCTTGGCCATTAATGCGCACGCGTTCGTTATAACGAATCAGGTGTGGCGAACTATAAACGCCGACAGAATACCCTGCATCAAGCAGTATCGCCTCCATTAAAGCGCAGGTAGACCCTTTGCCATTGGTACCAGCGACAGTAATAACAGTAGGGGCGGGTTTGGTCAGGTTGGCTGACTGAGCGACGGCTTGAACGCGTTCAAGACCGAGGTCGATTGCTGAAGTGTGGATGTTAGTTAAATAATCAAGCCACATCGATAGAGGTGATGTGGCTTGAGGAATTTGGTGTTGACTCATCTAACTTTAACCAATTGATTGTGGTTGCTTGTTAGTGAGTTACTTTACCCTTTTTCGTCCGCTTCTGGTACAGAATAAGCAGCTTGATTTGGTGAATCGTTAACAGAAACCACCAAAGGTGATGATTTATTGTTCATCTTCGCCATTAGGCTACCAATACGCTGACGCATTTCACGGCGATCAACGATCATGTCGATAGCACCATGATCCAATAGGAACTCACTGCGCTGGAAGCCTTCAGGGAGATCTTCACGTACTGTTTGCTCAATAACACGACGACCAGCAAAACCGATTAGGGCTTTAGGCTCGCCAATGTTGATGTCACCAAGCATTGCCAGACTTGCCGATACACCACCCATAGTTGGGTCAGTCATTACCGAGATAAACGGTAGACCTTTAGCCGACAAACGCTCAAGTGCTGCACTGGTTTTTGCCATCTGCATCAATGACATCAGCGCTTCTTGCATACGCGCGCCGCCACTGGCCGAGAAACAAACCAAACCACACTCGTTTTCGATGGCCGCTTCTACCGCACGCACAAATCGAGCGCCGACTACCGACCCCATAGAGCCACCCATAAATGAGAACTCAAAGGCACAGGCAACGATCGGCTGGCTAAGAAGCTCGCCTTTCATTACGATCAAGGCGTCTTTCTCTCCACTATTTTTCTGTGCAGCTGAGAGACGATCTTTGTACTTTTTCGAATCACGGAACTTAAGCTTATCTTGTGGCTCAAGCTCACTAGCAAGTTCGACACGATTTCCCTCATCAAGGAAAGTCTCGAGACGACGACGTGCTCTCATTCGCATGTGATGGTCACATTTCGGACACACTTCTAGGTTACGCTCAAGTTCAGCGTGGTAAAGCACCTGTTCACATGAAGTACATTTAGTCCAAACCCCTTCAGGGATAGACGCTTTACGAGAAGTAACGATGTTGCTTTTTTCTAAAATCTTTTCAAGCCAACTCATGGAAGACCTTTTCTATCTACTCCCGCGCTAAATGCGCAGGATACAAATTCTGAATTTACGCGTGAGGATTAAAGCATATTAAATGCCAAGTGTAGACAAAAAACTGGTTGTACCTATTTTTTGACTGCAAATCTCACACACTAAAGCTCTGATTATTTGAACAATTTATCACGATTTAGTTCAGGTTGTTTGGCAAAAATAGTGGCCCAATCGGCACTCTTGGCAATTCAAACTCAGTAGGATAATCGACATCCACTAAGTAAAGCCCTTCCGCTTTCGCAGTTGCACCAGCCAATTTACGGTCTTTAGCCTTTAACAACCACTCAATCCACTCTGGCTGTTGTTCACCACGTCCAACACAAATCAAGCTACCAGTGATATTGCGCACCATATGATGAACGAAAGCGTTGGCCTTGATGTCAATAACAACATACTGACCATGACGAGTAACATCAAGGTGGATAAGGTTTCGCCACGGACTTCGCGATTGACAGTGCGTTGCCCGAAAGGACGTAAAATCATTTTCACCGAGCAAATATTGCCCTGCTTGATGCATTTTCTGTTCGTCAAGCTCACCGTGATAATGGCTCACCCCAGAAGAGAGGATCCCAGGACGCAGTGCGCTATTAAATATAATATAACGATAACGACGTGCCGTCGCAGAGAACCGAGCATGAAACTCTTCAGGAACCTCTTTGGCCCATCGCACCGTGATGTCATTAGGTAAGTTAGCGTTAGCGCCCATTGTCCAAGCTACCATTTTACGTGTCGCGGTGGTATCAAAGTGCACCACTTGACCTGTGCCATGTACACCGGCATCAGTTCGTCCGGCACACTGAACTTCAATCGGATGGTTCGCGACAACGCTTAACGCGCGTTCTACTTTCTCTTGAACGCTCTTAACCTCTTTTTGGCGCTGCCAGCCATAGTATTGAGTACCATTGTATTCGATACATAAAGCTATTCTCATCAACTTGTTCTCGCTGGATTGATTGACCTAAAATGGGGCCGGAAGTATATACCAAAAAACAAAGGGGCTAAACCGCCCCTTTGTTTACTTGATGAAGCTTCAACCTCGGTTGATCGCATCAATCAGATTTTTTGCCTCACGACGAATATCATCACTGCCATCAACAATCGCTTCTTCAAGCAGCTTTATCGCACCTTGTGAGTCATTCATTTCAATATAGATTTTGGCTAAATCAAGCTTACCAGCCGCTTCTGAGTTTGCATCAATATCCGTTGCATCACCAATGTCACCAATAACATCTGGGAAGTCATTCAAGCCAACATCGAGCTTAAGTTCGTCATTAACCTCTTGCTGCTCTTCCGATTCAACCTCGGCCATCAGTTCATCAATAGTGCGGTATTGGCTTTGTGTTGGGTCAAACTCTTCAAGTTCGGGTTGATCGCCCCAGTTCTCATTCAACACCTGAGCTTGCTCGGGCAAGTTGTCTTGTGCCCAAATGGCTTGCTCATCTTCAGGAATATCATCGCTTATCTGAGCTTGTTGCTCGGGAGACAGGCTGAAACCGTTCCAATCTTCACCCATCTCCAACATGGCCTCAATATCCATGCCTGCACTATCCGATGTCACACTATCAATAGGGCCATCGAAAGAGAATCCACTCGACTGCACTTCGTCTTCTGCTAACAATTCATCGAAGGCTTGTTGGTCAAACTCTTGATGAGCCATAGCAATTTGCTCTGCACTCACCTTGCTTTCTGATGGGATCTCTTCAAGCTCTGGTAGATCCATTGCATCTAAGCCAAAGTCTTCATCTCCAGGCAAATCGTTGTCCGATGAAGGTTCGGCATCCGCTAGGGCGTCCTCTTCGCCATACTCTGGCAGCTCAAGCTCATCAAACTCTACTGACTCGTCTTGCTCAGCCACCGGCGCTTCAGCTTGTTCAGCAGGCTCGGCATCCGCTAGAGCGTCTTCTTCGCCATACTCTGGCAACTCAAGCTCATCGAGCTCTACTGGCTCGTCTTGCTCAGCAATCGGCGCTTCAGCTTGTTCAGCAGGCTCGGCATCCGCTAGGGCGTCTTCTTCGCCATACTCTGGCAACTCAAGCTCATCGAGCTCTACCGGCTCGTCTTGCTCAGCCACTGGCGCTTCAGCTTGTTCAGCAGGCTCGGCATCCGCTAGGGCGTCTTCTTCGCCATACTCTGGCAACTCAAGATCATCCAGCTCGACCGGCTCGTCTTGCTCAGCCACTGGCGCTTCAGCTTGTTCAGCAGGCTCGGCATCGGCGAGTGCGTCCTCTTCGCCATACTCTGGCAACTCAAGCTCATCAAGCTCTACTGGCTCGTCTTGCTCAGCCACTGACGCTTCAGCTTGTTCAGCAGGCTCGGCATCCGCTAGGGCGTCTTCTTCGCCATACTCTGGCAACTCAAGCTCATCAAGCTCTACTGACTCGTCTTGCTCAGCCACTGGCGCTTCAGCTTGTTCAGCAGGCTCGGCATCGGCGAGTGCGTCTTCTTCGCCATACTCTGGCAACTCAAGCTCATCGAGCTCTACTGGCTCGTCTTGCTCAGCCACCGGCGCTTCAGCTTGTTCAGCAGGCTCGGCATCGGCGAGTGCGTCTTCTTCGCCATACTCTGGCAACTCAAGCTCATCGAGCTCTACTGCCTCGTCTTGCTCAGCAATCGGCGCTTCAGCTTGTTCAGCTTGTTCAGCAGGCTCAGCATCGGCGAGTGCATCTTCTTCGCCATACTCTGGCAGCTCAAGCTCATCAAACTCTACTGGCTCGTCTTGCTCAGCCACCGGCGCTTCAGCTTGTTCAGCAGGCTCGGCATCGGCGAGTGCATCTTCTTCGCCATACTCTGGCGACTCAAACTCATCGAGCTCTACTGGCTCGTCTTGCTCAGCCACCGACGCTTCAACTTGTTCAGCGGGCTCGGCATCCGCTAGGGCGTCTTCTTCGCTATACTCTGGCAACTCAAGCTCATCCAGCTCTACTGGCTCGTCTTGCTCAGCCACTGGCGCTTCAGCTTGTTCAGCTTGTTCAGCGGGCTCGGCATCCGCTAGGGCGTCTTCTTCGCCATACTCTGGCAACTCAAGCTCATCCAGCTCTACTGGCTCATCTTGCTCAGCCACCGGTGCTTCAGCTTGTTCAGCAGGCTCGGCATCCGCTAGGGCGTCTTCTTCGCTATACTCTGGCAACTCAAGCTCATCGAGCGCTACTGACTCGTCTTGCTCAGCCACTGGCGCTTCAGCTTGTTCAGCAGGCTCGGCATCGGCGAGTGCGTCTTCTTCGCCATACTCTGGCAACTCAAGCTCATCCAGCTCTACCGGCTCATCTTGCTCAGCCACCGGTGCTTCAGCTTGTTCAGCAGGCTCGGCATCGTCTAGTGCGTCTTCTTCGCTCTGCTCTAGATCATCAACAAGCCAATCATCATCCTGAGGAACACCAAATTCATTGGCAATCGGCTCCGGCATTGGAGGCGGTTCAACGGCTGGTACTTCAGGAGTCTCTGGAGTCTCTGGAGTCTCTGGAGTCTCTGGAGTCTCTGGAGTCTCTGGAGTCTCTGGAGTCTCTGGAGTCTCTGGAGTCTCTGGAGTCTCTGGAGTCTCTGGAGTCTCTGGAGTCTCTGGAGTCTCTTCTAGTGTGGTTTGTCGCTCTTGTTGAGCAAGCAAATCTTCTTCAACAATCGTTGGTTGTTCCGCACCAGATTCAGGGCGAGCCTGATCTAATGGTGATTGCGCAGCCTCTTCAACCTGAGCTGGCTGCTCATCAACAGCGGATCCATTTTCGACTTCATCAATTGCTGACTGGAGCCAATCATCCTCATCATCGTCATCACTCTCAGGCAAAGGCGGTGACACCAACTCCTCATCCACCTGCGAGGATTGCTCGTCAGGCGTCTCTGGCAGCTCATCGACTTCACTGTCGAATGAATCGCTCTGAGGGTTCTCAACTTCATCGATCGCCGCACTTAACCAGTCATCATCTTCATCATCTTCTGGCTCTGGCTCTAGCTCTGGCTCTGGCTCTGGCTCTGGCTCTGGCTCTGGCTCTGGCTCTGGCTCTGGCTCTGGCTCTGGCTCTGGCTCTGGCTCTGGCTCTGGCTCTGGCTCTGGCTCTGGCTCTGGCTCTGGCTCTGGCTCTGGCTCTGGCTCTGGCTCTGCAAGCTGAGTATCTGAGTCTTGCGTTGTCGGCGCAACCTCTTGCTCAAAGGTCTCTTCTTGTAAGTCATCTAAATCAAGTTCATCGAGCAGCGGGTCGCCATCTGGTGCCGCGCTCAACATATCATCGATAAAGTCTTCGCTAACAAAGTCTTTATCTTCAATTTTTTGTGTTTCCTGCTCTGGTTGCTCTGCAATGGGTTCGTCGCTTTGACTTTCAATTTCAAGCAGTTCTTCAAACAAGTCCGTTGCGTCATCACCTAAATCTTGTTCAGGGTCAGTTTCAACCACCTCTTCGAGTAAATCTGTGCTCTGTTCAAGCGAGATGTCAGGTTCAATATCAACACTATCTGAAAGCAACTCATCAAGCTCAGCATCAAGGTCGAACTCATCCTCATCTTCAACACCGACTACATCATCAAGCAGATCGGTGCTGTCCGCGTCGATTTCCTCGTCAGCAGCAATTAATTCATCAAAAACATCGTCGATTGGCTGACTAGAAGGCGTATCCGCGACTTTATTCTCTTCGAGAAGTTCATCAAGTAGTTCGGTGCTATCCGAGCTGAACTCAACATCGTCTTCCTCAAGCAGCTCATCCAGTAGTGCGGTATCATCGACCGCATTCGCTTCCAACGTTTCCAGATCAGCTTGTGCTTCCATCTGGGCAAAAATGTCATCTATATCGCTGTCTGAAGCAAAACCCGGTTCGGCAATGGGTTCACTGGGGTCATCACTTAAATCGAACGAGTCTTCGCTATCGTCTTGAGCTTGATTGAACAAATCATCCAGTAAAGACTGATCCAGTTCATCACTGCCAAGATCTTCCGCATCATCATCGCCAGCAAGCAAAGAATCGAAATCATCTTGAGAGAAGCCACCCTCATCAGAAAGGTCGAAGCCCTCTTCTTCGTCGTTATCATCGATAACCACTTCATCAAGCGCACGTTCCATCTCTTCAAGGCCAAGCGCTTTATCTTCACTATTAACGCTGATGCCATTTGAGCTCAGGTCACCATCAGCTAACGCTTCATCCAACTCGCCATCATCACCGATGCCAGCGAATGGGTCATCGTCATCTTCGCCCTCTAAATTGAAGTCAAGATCATCATCATCTAAACCAGCGAAGACATCATCTTGATCGGATTCACCGATGTCATCTAACTCGCTATCATCGCCAAACAATAATTCACTGTCTTTATCTGACTCACCAAACAGGTCGTCATCTAACAACAAGTCATCGTCAATATCGTTATTGAGTGCTTCTGGTGCTATTGGCACGACAGGCTGAACAGGCGCTTGCTCTTGCGGAGCTTGAGGTGCAGTGGTCTCTTTAGAGCGGCGACCAAGCAACATCACCACCATTAAGCCAATTAACAGGCCGGGGATAATCGCTAATGCTGCCAACAACCAAGTGTTAGAGAAAAGTTTATCCAGTTCTGATGGTGCGAGTTTTTGCTCTTCAGCCAAACGACGACGTTCCTCTTCGAGAAGCTTCTCAACTTCGCGGCGAACACGATCTTCGTCACTCAAGTCGTCTTTCAACACATCAACTTCAGACTGAACTTCCGCCAACATTAAACGTAATTTATGGTTTTTCTCTTCAAGTGCCATCAATTCACTTTCAGAGCTCTCCAATTGGTTTTCCAACGTTCGAACTTGTTGCTTTTTCTCACTATCAACGAGCGCTTTTAGATCATTGGCCACCGGAGGAGTGATGGTTTGCGGCGCTGGCGTCTCGCTTTGGGACGACGTTGATTGAGGCCGTGGTTTGACAGTCGGTGCCAAAGTTTGCGTCGTCGTCGGTTGAACCGGTTGTTTTCCTAACCGCGCCTGGTGAGCTGCCATGACGTTAACAGCGTCTTGGGTTGAAACGCCACGCACTTGCTCTAACGACGGAATACGTAAATTGCTTTGCGGGATCAGTTCGTGAATATTTTGGTTGTCAAACGCCTGAGGATTGAGTTGAAAAATGGCATAAAGCGTTTGTTGAACCGTGACTGAGTTAGCAGGTCGAAGCTTGGACGCAATGGCCCATAAGGTTTCTTGTTCGGTCGTTGGTCCGTAGAAACGAGAAGGTTCTGCTGTAGCACGCGCGTTGCGGGAAACTGGCTCTGAGAATTGGGGAGCCGTTTGGATTTCGCCATTCGGCCCTTTAAGGCGAATGCTCTCCGCATTAACAACAGATGTTTGAGTCACGGCAACCATTGCTAAAGGCAATAGTAGACGCTGTAGAAGTCGACGCATATAAGGCTCAGCTATGTGCTCAATTAATTAAAAATACAATGATCTGTTAAATATATCGGATAAACCCATCAAAACTATAGGTGTAGAGGTAAAAAATGTGTGTCCAACGCCATATTCGCATTAATCTCACACAATTTTTCTGAATTCGATTAAAAAAGCCTCACACTAAGGTGAGGCTCTACAGACTAAATCATTCGTTGTGATCAGTAGTAATCACGAATAAGAATTTCGGCAATCTGAACCGCGTTGGTTGCCGCGCCTTTACGAACGTTGTCTGCAACCACCCATAAGTTAATGCCACTGTGATGGCTGATGTCGTTACGAATGCGTCCAACCATCACGTTGTCTTTGCCACCAGCATCGCGCACTTGGGTCGGGTAGTCATCATTCTCGAACACTTGTATTCCATCGGTCTGCTCAAGAAGAGTTGTCACTTCTTGTGCATCGATTGGTGCACAGGTTTCTACGTGAATGGCCTCAGCGTGGCCGTAGAAAACCGGAACGCGAACACAAGTCGGGTTAACGGTAATACCAGGATCGTTCAAGATTTTTTGCGTTTCCCATACCATTTTCATCTCTTCACGGGTGTAGCCGTTTTCCATGAATTGGTCGATCTGTGGAATACAGTTAAATGCGATCTGTTGCGAGAAGTGTTCAGTGTCTGCCGGCATACCATTGAGCAACTTAGCCGTTTGACCCGCCAGTTCATCAATACCAGCTTTACCCGCCCCAGACACAGATTGGTAAGTAGAGACGTTAATACGCTCGATCCCCACTGCATCATGAATCGGTTTCAACGCCACCAGCATTTGAATCGTTGAGCAGTTCGGGTTGGCGATGATATTGCGGTTACGAAATTCGCCAATCGCTTCTGGATTGACTTCTGGAACCACTAATGGAATGTCAAATTCGTAGCGAAATTGTGAAGTGTTATCAATCACGATTACGCCTTCATCCGCCGCGATAGGTGCCCATTTAGCCGACAATTCACCACCAGCGGAGAACAGCGCAATGTGCACTTGCGACCAATCGAAATCTTCAACACTTTGTACTTGGATAGTTTTACCGTTGAAACGGTAAGCCTTACCTTCGCTGCGCTCACTGGCAAGCAAGAACAGTTCACCGACAGGAAATTCGCGCTCTTTCAGCACTTCTAAAATCGTCTCACCGACTGCACCTGTCGCACCTAAAATCGCAACATTATATTGTTGGCTCATTGACTTACCTCAATCTGAAAACCTAGTTTTTCTAGTGGCGACAAACGACATGTATGATCACCCACTATTGTGACAGCGCTGTACTCACGGCGATCCCAGTAATTTTTTCGCATCAGGTCAAAGGCGCCTGGCTTACTGATTTCACGACGAAACATCGCATCGTCTCTACGCACATCATAGACAAGCTGCGTGATATTATGCAGTGTTGCTTCATCCCAATTACGATCCAGTTCCACACGTGGCACGGGCGCAGTTGGTAGCAACTCACTGGCATGCGCAAATAAATCTTTATCTAAAAACTCGCAGTAATGATTAAATATCATCGTCGTCCCGCGCGCTTTACCCTCCAGACCATAGCCTGCAACATGAGGGGTGGCGAATGCTAGCAGAGGCAAGAGCTCCATATCAACCTCTGGTTCAAATTCAAACACATCGAGCGCGGCGGTAAAGCCATCGTTTTTCGCCAATCGAGCTTTTAACGCCTGATTATCAACAATCGGCCCACGAGCCGCATTGATTAATATTTGGTCACCGCGTAACGTATTCAGAACCTTTTCGTCCACTAAGTGATGGGTTGGATACTCACCATCTCGCGTGATTGGGGTATGCAAAGTAATAATATCCGCTTGTGAAAGAAGTTCATTCAGCGGAGTAAAACTTCGTTTGTCACCTTGAGCTTGCTTAGGTGGATCATTAATCAACACCTTAATGCCGATACCTTGTAAACACTTTTGCAGATAACTGCCCACCTGACCAGCGCCGATAATGCCCACTGTTTTATCAAATACAGAAAACCCATGCTGCTGCGCCAACACCATCATCACGCTAAATACGTATTCAGCCACACCGACCTTATTGCAGCCCGGGGCCGCGGTGAAATAGATGCCTTTTTGCGCCATTAAAGTTTGGTCAACATGGTCCATACCCGCTGTCGCGGTACCAACAAATTTGAGTTTGTTGGCTTTGGATATCAGTTGCGCATTCACTTTGGTTACTGAGCGAATCATTAACGCATCAACATCAATAAGGTCATCGGCGGTTAATGTACGACCAGATTTTAAAATCACCTCACCGAGCTGGCTGAAAAGCTGCTCAGCATACGGCATGTTTTCATCTATCAGGATTTTCATCACAATATCGGCTTGAGTTTGAATTGGTTTGATTGTGCAGAAAAGCGCACTGGGTGTCGAGGACTAATCTGCCTTGCTCAGCGCAGTTAGAAAAATGCCCGACATAGCGCCGGGCAATAGTCCAGAACAAAAGGATCTTAACCCGCTCTCCAGGAGTTAAAGTCTGCGTCTGTTTGATTGCTCTTTAATACTAAAGAACAATCAGCTCTGGAAAACGGGACTGCAGAGTTCGTTGAACACTGCATAATCCATTAGCCTTGGTATTTTTTGATCACAAGCGTGGCGTTTGTGCCACCAAAGCCAAAACTGTTTGACATAACAGTCGTTAACTCGGCATCGCGCATTTCAGTCACAATATCAAGACCTTGCGCCGCTTCGTCGAGGTTTTCAACGTTAATACTTGGGGCAACAAAGTTGTTCTCTAGCATGAGGGTTGAGTAAATTGCTTCGTGAACACCGGCCGCACCTAATGCGTGACCTGTCATCGCTTTCGTCGCAGAAATTGCCGGGCTGTTACCACCAAAGACTTCTTGAATCGCACCAAGCTCTTTAACATCACCGACAGGTGTTGAAGTACCGTGAGTGTTCACGTAATCAACGCCATCAACATTTTGCATCGCCATCTTCATACAACGCACCGCGCCTTCACCTGAAGGAGCAACCATGTCGTAGCCATCAGACGTTGCGCCATAGCCAACGATTTCGCCGTAAATTTTTGCACCACGGGCAAGCGCATGCTCAAGCTCTTCGACAACTAACATACCGCCACCACCAGAGATGACAAAACCGTCACGAGCCGCATCATAAGTGCGTGATGCTTTTTCTGGGGTTTCGTTGTATTTGGTTGATAGCGCGCCCATTGCATCAAACATCATGGTTTGAGACCAATCAAGCTCTTCACCACCACCGGCAAATACGATGTCTTGTTTACCCAATTGGATAAGTTCCATCGCATGGCCGATACAGTGTGCAGAAGTCGCACAAGCTGAACTCATTGAGTAGTTCACGCCACGAATTTTAAATGGTGTTGCCAGACACGCAGAGACAGTTGAAGACATAGTACGTGGCACCATGTAAGGACCGACACGTTTTACCCCTTTCGCACGCATCGTATCAGTTGCTACGGTTTGGTTTAATGCTGATGCACCACCAGAGCCTGCAACAATACCTGTGCGATCGTTTGAAACTTGGTCTTCAGCCAGACCTGCATCTTCAATCGCTTGCTGCATCGATAGGTATGCATAAGCGGCCGCATCACCCATAAAGCGCATCTGTTTACGGTCAATGTGCTCTGCTGGGTTAATCTTTAAATCACCCCAAACCTGTGAACGAAGACCGTGTTCTTTAAACTGCTCAGAGGCAGTAATACCAGATTTACCTGCTTTTAGAGACGCTAAAACTTCTTCGACGTTGTTACCGATACTTGAAACAATACCCATACCGGTGATTACGACTCGTTTCATTATGACATTCCTATAATTCAAAAATCCGCTAGATGATAACGAAGATAACGGGGAAAAGTGGTCAGCTTTCCTTTAAATCCGTACAATTGCAATCATAATATCGTTTCTTTACACACAAATCCGACACTATGACCTCGATAACCAATGCCCAACTAGGCTGGAATGAAGCAGGTACCCCTGTTTCTGACCAGTTCGATGACGTTTATTTCTCTAACGTTAACGGCCTCGAAGAGACACGTTATGTGTTTCTTGAGCAAAATCATCTGCCACAAAGGTGGCAACATTATGACCATAGACGTTTTGTCATCGCTGAAACAGGGTTTGGAACCGGTCTCAATTTCCTAGCTGCATGGCAATGGTTTGATCAATTTAGGCAGCAACACCCCGAAGCGCCACTAAAAGAGCTTCATTTCGTGAGCTTTGAAAAGTACCCACTGAGTAAAGAGGACTTGATCAAAGCGCATCAAGCGTGGCCCGAGTTGGCTGACTATGCTGATAAACTACAGCAATACTACCCTATTGCCGTCCCTGAGTGTCATCGGATTATTTTAGCAGACGGTGCCATTACCTTAGATTTATGGTTTGGTGACATTAAAGATTGTCTGCCCAAGGTGCCTGTCACTGAGCAGGGCTTCGTCGATGCATGGTTTTTAGATGGCTTCGCGCCAAGCAAAAACCCTGAAATGTGGAATCAAGATCTGTTCAATGGTATGGCTCAATTAGCCAAACAAGAGTGCACTTGCGCCACTTTCACGGCCGCTGGCTTTGTTCGTCGAGGACTGATAGAAGCAGGCTTTAGTATGAAAAAGGTCAAAGGCTTTGGTACCAAACGCGAGATGATTGCTGGCTCACTCGATGATAAACAAGCCTACAGCAATATCGCGCCATGGTTCTACCGCCCGGCAAGTCAGTCGAGTGAATCGATCGCGATTATTGGTGGCGGCATCGCCAGTGCCGCACTGGCCAAAGCGCTGCGAAATCGACAAAAGAAAGTCACGCTATACTGCCAAGATGAACAAGCAGCCCAAGGGGCATCGGGTAATCGTCAAGGCGCAGTGTATCCATTACTCAACAGCGAACATAGCGGCATATCACGCCTATTCGCTCCGGCGTTTTTGTTTGCTCGTCAGTTTGCCGATCAAATCGCACAGCACGTCGAGTTCGATCATGATTGGTGTGGCGTGACCCAACTGATGTGGAATCAAGACGCACAAACTAAACTCGACAGAATGCTGAAAGGCAATTTTGACCCGCAGTTAATTCATCGTTTGGATGCCCAGCAAACCAGTAACGTAATTGGATTACCGCTTGATATGGCCAGTGTCCACTACCCGCTTGGCGGCTGGACCTGCCCTGCTCAGTTAACTCAAGGGTTAATCTCGACATTGAGTGAACATGAAGGGTTTAGCGCCAAATTTTCGACCAAGATTGAACGCCTTAGCTGGAATGAAAGTGAAAAACACTGGACGCTGCATAGCGCCAATGACACCTTTGTCCATGATGCGGTCATTGTCGCTAATGGCCATCAGTTCGCCGAACTCGCCCAGTGTGCTGATGTTCCGCTGGGGCAAGTAAAAGGCCAAGTCAGCCATGTTCCGACCACTGCCGAGCTCGAAAAGCTCAAAACGGTGCTGTGTTACGATGGCTATATGACGCCAGTCAACCCAAGTAACCAGCATCACTGTATCGGTGCGAGCTACGATAGGAACAACATCGATAATCATTTTGATGCCAATGCTCAGCAAGAAAATGGTGACAGACTACGTCGCTGTGTTGCCAACCAACCATGGCCAAAACAAGTCGATACTTCGACGAATCAATCACGCCAAGGAGTACGTTGTGTCAGTCGCGATCATCTGCCTTTCGTCGGCAGTGTTGGCGACTTGGCCAAAACAAAAGTGGTCTATCAATCACTGCAGAAGACTCGCGCCGAAGACGCTGAGCAAGTGCCTAGCTATCCGAACCTGTTTTGCTTGCTAGGGTTAGGCTCTCGGGGTTTAAGCTCTGCTCCGCTCGCAGCAGAGCTATTGGCATCGCAGATTTGCAATGACCCGCTGCCGCTGCCGACCGATGTTTTAGAAACCCTACACCCAAGTAGAATGTGGGTACGTAAACTGCGCAAAGGCAAAGCGATCACTCAATAACCAAATCGAAAAAAGGGTTGCCGAAGCAACCCTTTTCTTTGCGATAACGCTGTTTGTTCTTAGACGTTATTGACTAACTCTAACCATAAATCATTGACGATGGTGCGATCGGCAGGCGTTAGCTCCGAACGAGCGACATCTAAGCTGTGCTGAATACGCGCTTTAAACTGTTCGATATCATTGATGCCTTCTTCTTCACATGCGGCAGCAGAAAGAGAGATATGACCACGTAAATAGCCACCTGCAAATAACTCATCATCCGATGCGGCTTCAATCCGTGCATCAATTAGTTCAAGTAGCTGTTCTTCAAATTCAATAATCATGTTGCGTTAGTGCCTAATCAGTTTGCATCTCAAAAAGAAAGCCAAGCTTCTCACATCAAGAAAAGCAACGCAAACCCTGTAACAACAAGGGGTAGATGCATATCATACAAAGTCATTCATCAAGATAATAAACGTACGTATTGTGCGTAACTGTAACCAATTTTGTTGTTTTACTTAACTTCAAACATTGAGTATTCGAGCTCAGGTGTTTGATAATATTCCCTTAATGCCTGCGATAACATCGCAACGCGGAGAGGAAGTCCCTTTGCTAAAATAGTGCCGACTTCTTGATGAACCTTAGTCATAAAGGCCAAACGATCCGGTTCAAAATCTCCATTGAGATTGTCGCAACTGACCGTAAACGCAAAGCCCGCACTCATGGATAAAATCCACTCATACGCTTGAGGTCGAATCTCAACCTGTTCAAATTGCGCTTGGACGGCTTCGGTACGGCCATCTGGCTGATACCAATAGCCAAAATCTTCCAATAAACGGCGCTCTGGCCCGGCAACACACCAATGACTGATCTCATGTAACGCCGAAGCGTAAAATCCACGAGCAAAAATAATTCGATGATGGTCGACGTTGTCATCAGCCGGCAGATAAATAGGCTCATCAGCACCAAGCTCTAACTTGGTATTGTAGCCCGAATAGAAGGTATGATTAAAAATACCAATTAAGTCTTGATATGCGTGGATCATGGTCAATTCGTTGAGAGTGAAATATCGCGCTCGGCATTCTCGCATTTTTACTCTCATTTGCAAATCCATACTGGCTGCATTGACATTAGATATTGTTATCCAACAAACGTTTTCGTCTTCACAAAATCTCATTCGTCACTGGTAATATTTCCGACTACACTCTCGGCTTAAAATTTGTCGTACCTGTGGGTCGTTAAACGCGTTTCTTGAGGATTCATCATGCTGCTCAGTGTCTTGTATATTATTGGTATTACAGCGGAAGCGATGACAGGAGCCCTAAGTGCTGGTCGTCGTAAAATGGACTGGTTTGGCGTTATGTTAGTCGCAAGTGCCACCGCGATTGGTGGCGGCACTGTGCGCGATATATTGCTCGGTCACTATCCCTTAGGCTGGGTAAAGAATCCGGAGTTTTTAGTCATCACGTGCATCGCGGGTGTACTGACGACTGGTCTTGCAAAATGGGTCATCAAACTGAAAGGGCTATTTATTCGCCTTGATGCACTTGGCCTGATCGTCTTTAGTATCATCGGCACCAAAATTGCGATGGCAATGGGCCACCATGCGCTTATTTGTATGGTGTCAGCTTTAGTGACAGGAGTATTCGGTGGTCTGCTGCGCGATCTAATTTGTCGTCAGGCGCCGTTAGTGCTTCATCAAGAGCTATACGCTTCGGTCGCACTTGCCTCGTCAGGGCTTTACTTAGCTTTGCTAGAGCTAGGTATCAACGATGTAACCGCGACGGTTTCAACGCTGATCTTCGGCTATCTACTGCGCATGGCCGCCGTGCGCTTCAAATGGCGACTTCCTTCGTTCCAGTTAGAGGCAGAAAGTTCCGTTCACTAAATGCAAAACGGCTTCCGATGGGAAGCCGTTTGATTTTACATCACCGATTACGATTAAATGTGCGGTGTTTCTGTTGTCACGCCATGGTTTTGACCACGATGACGCAACAAATGATCAAGCACTACAATAGCCAGCATCGCTTCTGCAATTGGCACCGCTCGAATACCGACACAGGGGTCGTGGCGACCTTTTGTGATCAGTTGAGTTGACTCACCTTGTCGAGTAATGGTGGCACCTGGCACAGTGATGCTGGATGTTGGCTTTAACGCAATGTTAGCCACAATATCTTGGCCGGTTGAAATGCCACCCAAAATACCACCAGCGTGATTGCTAGCGAAACCATCTGGTGTCAGTTCATCACGATGTTGGCTACCTTTCTGGCTCACAACATCAAACCCATCACCAATTTCAACGCCTTTAACGGCGTTAATACTCATCAATGCATGAGCAATATCGGCATCCAGGCGATCGAATACAGGCTCACCTAAACCGACAGGTACTTTAGTCGCCACCACTTGCAGTTTAGCGCCAACTGAATCACCTTGCTTTTTCAAGTCACGAATCAGTTGATCAAAGGCGTCCACTTTGTCGACATCTGGACAGAAAAACGGGTTATTTTCAATCTCATTCCAATCAACTTTATCGATCGCTACGTCGCCCATTTGTGACAAATAAGCGCGAATTTCAACGCCAAACTCTTGCTTGAGGTATTTCTTAGCAATCGACCCCGCAGCAACGCGCATCGCCGTTTCGCGAGCAGAAGAACGGCCACCACCTCGATAATCACGGACACCATACTTCTGATGATAGGTGTAGTCAGCATGACCTGGACGGAATTTATCTTTTATTTCTGAGTAGTCTTTTGAACGTTGATCGGTATTTTCAATCAACAATCCAATAGAAGTTCCGGTGGTTTTCCCTTCGAATACCCCTGAGAGAATTTTTACCTCATCGGGTTCGCGACGCGCAGTGGTATAACGAGAAGTACCCGGACGACGGCGATCAAGATCGATTTGAATATCTTCAGCGGTGATCTCAAGACCCGGAGGACATCCGTCGACAATACATCCTAGTGCGATACCATGACTCTCTCCGAATGTCGTCACCCGAAAATGTTGTCCGATACTGTTTCCTGCCATTACTTCCTCAAACTTTGTTCGCTCAAGCATACCTATCACATGTATACAGAGCTTTACACTTCAATTATTGGTAAATTCATAGTCGCTTTATTGCGGTTTGATGTAAACCCCTAAACACCATTTTACTCGCATAAAAAAGCCAAGCCCAACATCGAGTCGGGCTTGGCGATTATCTGCGCATTGAGAGACGTTGTGATTAGTCTACATACAAAGAGAACTCATCTTTATATTCAATCAGCTGCTCTCGGGTCAACATGAATACGCCATGCCCGCCATTTTCAAACTCAATCCAAGTAAATGGAATCTGTGGGTACTGCTCTATCATATGCACCATAGAGTTACCCACTTCACAAATTAGAATACCGTTGTCAGTCAGATAATCCGCAGCATTGGCTAAAATACGGCGTACCAGTTTCAGACCATCCGTACCTGCCGCCAAACCGAGTTCAGGTTCATGAGTGAACTCGTCGGGCAAACTGTTCATATCTTCTTGATCCACATAAGGTGGGTTCGATACGATCAGGTTGTATTTCTCTTTCGGTAGATCACGGAACAGATCAGAACGAATAGGGAAAACTTGCTGTTCCATTCCGTGGTCTTGAACATTTTGCTCGGCAACTTGCAGTGCGTCGGTAGAGATATCAATCGCGTCCACCTCTGCATCAGGGAACGCGTAAGCACAAGCAATCGCAATACAGCCACTACCGGTACAAAGATCCATAATTCGTGTTGGTTCTTCGACTAGCCAAGGTTGGAATTCGGCTTGAATCATTTCACCAATCGGTGAACGTGGCACCAAAACACGCTCATCGACAAAAAACTCAAGACCGCAAAACCAAGCGCGGTTGGTCAA
Organism: Vibrio sp. NH-UV-68; assembly: GCF_042940635.1. NCBI lineage: Bacteria > Pseudomonadati > Pseudomonadota > Gammaproteobacteria > Vibrionales > Vibrionaceae > Vibrio > Vibrio sp. NH-UV-68. The sequence continues at coordinate 884,433 of NZ_CP134975.1, read as the reverse complement.
GTAAGCCACGGGGGTACGATCATTAATACGCTTAACAACGCGCTCAACAATACGCATACGCTCGCTGGTTGTCAGACGAGAATTCAATACATGTGGAGGCACATCGATTGGAAGGTATAGCGTTGGCAGTACCAGCTGAACGGCTTCATCCCAAGAATTATCCGTACCATGGCCGTAAAAAAGGTTCGCGGCGTTGAAACGGCTCACGGTCCAACGAATCATATCTTGAAGCGTGTGAAGTTCTGAAACTGCTTCTTCTACAAAAATCTTATCCAAAATTGCCTCCGAAAAGCGCTACAATACTGCTTATTATATTGTTCAATATTAATGAATAATCCCATGAGCAAAAAAGACACCGAGATGAATGATGACTTCGCCCTGTTTAGGGATGCAGTACAAGGCGTTAAAAAGTTGGCACAGGATACCATAGTCCGACAGCCAAAAAGAAACAGTAAGCAAAAAGAAATTCGCCGCGACGCCCGTGAAGCAAGCGATACAGAGTTCTATTTTTCTGATGAGTTTGTGCCATTGCTCAGCCAAGATGGGCCAACACGTTATGCGCGCGACGGTGTCTCTCATTATGAAGTCAAACGTCTACGTCGCGGTGTTTATGTTCCGGATGTGTTTTTAGATATGCACGGCATGACTCAGCAAGAAGCCAAGCGTGAACTCGGGGCAATGATCGCTTACTGCATTAAAAACGAAGTCAGTTGTGCGTGCGTACAGCACGGCATTGGCAAACACATCCTTAAGCAAAAAGCGCCACTATGGCTGGCCCAACACCCTGATGTAATGGCCTTTCACCAAGCGCCGTTAGAATATGGTGGCAACGGTGCTTTATTGGTTTTACTGTCTATTCCAGACAAATAAAGCACCAACCAGACAGGTAATAATCTAACTGCGAAAATCTGGAGGAATCGGTAGATCTGACGTTTTCAGATTTGGCCGTTGTCCACCGCGCTTACGATATTGCTTAAGCTGGAAAACATACGCAAGAATCTGTGCGACGGCAGTAAAGAGGCCATCTGGAATCTCTTGTTCGAGCTCAGTGGAGTGGTATAGCGCTCGAGCTAATGGCGGCGCCGGAACGATGTAGATATCGTGTTCACGAGCAACTTCACGGATTTTAAGTGCCATATGATCAGTGCCTTTGGCGACCACAATCGGCGCACGATCACTGTCTTGTTTATAACGAAGGGCGACCGAAAAGTGCTCTGGGTTGGTTACAATCACGTCGGCTTGTGGGACTTCCGCCATCATGCGGCGCTGCGCAGCTTCACGTTGCAACATGCGGATACGCCCTTTGACTTCAGGCTTACCTTCGGTCTCTTTGTATTCGTCTTTGAGCTCTTGTTTGGTCATTTTTAACTGATCGGCGTGTTGCCAAATCTGAAATGGAATATCGATTGCGGCAACAATCAACAAGGTACAACTAATCAATAAAATAAAGTCGAGCAAAATATCAAGGGCGTGGAAAATGTTTTGCGGATAGACATCCATGCTGAGCTGAAACAGATCTTCTTTAGCAGCATTGATCAAATAGAACGCCATGCCCGACACCAAGGCAACTTTTAGTATCGATTTAAGCAGTTCGACCCAACTTTGCAACCCCACCATACGTTTGAGGCCACTAAGTGGGTTCATCTTCGACCATTTAGGCATCGCCGCTTGCGCTGAAAAGCTAACGCCACCCACGCCCGCAGCCCCAACCAAAGCCGCAACAAACAAAGTGATCAGAATCAGTAGCAGCGGTAACAGTAAGCTGCCTAACGAGCCGAGAGCAATATCATACAACTTAACTTGATCAAAGATTTCCTCACGCGACAGACTAAATAGCCGTCCCATCGCGTCAAAAAGTGCGCGTGCCAGCCCCTCACCAAACCACATTAATGCGATGGAACCGACCACTAATACCGACACCGACGCGAGTTCCTTAGACCTTGCAACCTGCCCTTTTTCACGAGCCTGTTGCAAGCGCTTGGGCGTCGCGTCTTCGGTACGTTCTTGACCATCTGACTCTGCCATTGCGCCTCCTAGCAGTTAAGCCTGATTAAGCGGCAAATCTGTTGCTCGCCTTGAACCCAAAACAGCTCATAATGACTATATAGACCACTAATGATGTACCAACAAATCAGCAAGCCAACCATAAGCGCAAACGCGAAACCGAGTGAGAAAATATTTAACTGCGGCGCTGCACGAGTCATCACACCAAAAGAAAGGTTTATCGTCAGTAGCGCGATAATGCCGGATAACGACATACTGAGCGCGACTTTAAACATAATTCCAAGCCAAAGCGCTAACTCACGAAAATCGACAGTTGTTAGCGAGCCCGAACCAATCGGTAGCGATTTGAAACTCATCACCACCAGCATGATCATTTTTAGATGGCCGTCGGTGGCAAGAAAAAACATCGTCGCCAAGAACATAAACAATTGACCGAGCAAAGGCGTATTCTGGCCATTAGCTGGGTCGACCATCGAGGCAAAACCCAAGCTCGCTTGCATACCGAGTATTTGACCAAGGATAACAAAAGTTTGGATCATAAATTGGGTGACGGTCCCCATCGCAACGCCAATGATTACCTGCTCAAGCAAGGTCATGAAACCTGCAAAAGAGAGCAGCTCAATGGTGTCGGGTACCGCAGGAATAGCAGGCATGACCGCAAAGGTAATTGCTAAACCTAAATAGAGTCGCACTCGGGTTGAAACAAAACGCGCGCCCGTCACCGACATAACCATTAACATCGCCGCGATGCGTGTATATGGCCAAAAGTAGTTGGCAATCCAATCGAGTACAATGCTAGCAGGATACTCCATAATAAGACCTAATAGAGAACCTGAGGTAAGCGTTCGACCATGCTAAAGAAAAATTCCATCAACATTTGTGTCATCCAGTGACCAAACATCATTAACGCCAGTAAGGTGACAATTAAACGTGGCAAGAAACTTAGCGTTTGTTCGTTGATCGAGGTAGCGGCTTGGAAAATCGCCACCACTAGACCGATCATTAAACTGGGAATAATAATCGCGCAGACCATGATAAGCACCATCCACAGTGCTTCACGAAACAGCTCGACAAACATCTCAGGAGTCATAGATTTTCTCCCGTCACAAGGCAAAGCTGCCGGCTAAGGTCGACAAGATTAAGTTCCAACCATCAACCAGAACAAACAACATTAGTTTAAAAGGCAGAGAAACGATCATCGGCGACAACATCATCATACCCATCGCCATCAGAACCGAGGCAACCACCAAATCGATAATCAAAAACGGTAAGAACAACATAAAGCCAATCTGGAAAGCCGTTTTTAGCTCAGAGGTGATAAAAGCAGGAATTAATACCGCCATTGAGACATCTTCTGGTGCGGTTGCGGTTGAGCCAGAAATATTGACAAAGGTCTCGAGGTCTTTGACTCGAGTCTGCTTGAGCATAAAGTCTTTCATTGGTACTTGAGCAACATCAAAGGCCTGCCTAGCGCTTATTTGCTCGTTGATGTAGGGCTGGATTGCGTCATCGTTGATTTTGTTCAGGACCGGCGACATGATGAAAAAGGTTAAGAAAATGGCGATACCGATAATGACCTGATTAGATGGCGTCTGTTGTAAACCCATCGCTTGGCGCAATATCGACATCACCACCACAATACGTGTAAATGACGTCATCAAAATGACCATGGCAGGCAAAAAGCCGAGCATGGTCATGAGCGCTAAGATCTGCAGATTAATCGAGTAATCTTCGGTGCCGTCTGGATTGGTTGTCATGGTAAACGCAGGAATACCCGATCCACTGCCAGCAACAACACTGCTCGACGTGGTTCTTGATGCGCCCTGATCACGCTCCATCGCCGCCACCGTTACCGAATCAGCCGGAGCAATATTTGCCGGAACTGGCGTCTCTAGCTCTTGCTGCGCCGATGACATGGTTGCAAACAGAACGAAGGCTAACGCTAGCAACAGCGTTACAAAATTAGTGGTTTTTATCATTCTTCTTTAACAGCTGAGTCAGTTGACTTGAAAACGGACTGGCAGCCAGCTCCTCCTGAGACAGTGGTTTTTCCAGCTTTGAAATCAGTTGAATCGACTGGGCAGTGACACCAACTAAGAACTGCTCTTCTCCCGCCTGGACAATCATGATTCTTTCTCGATGCCCAACGGGCATTTGACGAACAACATGTAGCCCTTTCTGGTTGATCAAAGCTGGCACGCGCATCCGCTTAAGTAACCAAGCCAAAAACAAAATAAAGGCAATAACGAACAAGAGCGACCCAAAAGTGGTCGCCCAGTCTAACTGGCTACCTGTCGAGGTAGCCATTGCGGTTGGTGAAAGTAGGAAAAGCGCTAAAGGTAAGTACTTCCTAACTTTTAAAGTCATACAAAACCTTATTTTATCTGAGTTTCTTAATCCGCTCAGTTTGACTGATCACATCAGTAAGACGAATACCAAACTTATCGTTGACCACCACCACTTCACCGTGAGCAATCAAGGTTCCATTGACCAACACGTCAAGCGACTCACCCGCTAAACGCTCAAGCTCGACCACTGAACCTTGGTTAAGTTGTAGTAAGTTACGGATACTAATTTGCGAACGACCCACTTCCATCGAAATGGTGACCGGGATATCCAAAATCGTATCAAGTTTACGACGCTCATCATCAGTAATTGGCGATCCAGTGTCTTTTAATTCATCAAGTTGCGCCGACATCACTTCATCAACATCAATCTCTGGCGCTGATGGGTCTTCGCCAAGAGCCGCAGCCCATTCATCCGCTAATTTTTGGTCGTCACTCGGTTCCATACCAGTTACCTATTTTTGTTTTATTCATCCATATCACCTTCATCGTCTTCGAGGTCAGAAATGACGTCTTTACCGAGGAAAGCAATATCGGTTTTAACGACATCGGGACGCTTAATCTTTTCAGAAACTTGCACTGCGAGCTTTTCTCCCGAACGACCCATTTTCACTCGGTAGGTCGGCAGCTCTTCGACAAACATTACCGCATGCTCTGGCATATTAATCGGAATAATGTCTCCCGGGCGCAATTCCATCAAATCACGTAACGAAATATCTTGTTCAAGTAAATCGACGCGGAAGTTAACTGGCACATCCATGATTTCCTCACGTAGCGCCGAACTCCAACGAACGTCGGTTTCCATCTTGTCTGATTGAACACCGGCATCCAACAGTTCACGAATTGGTTCAACCATCGAATAAGGCATCACCACGTGAAAGTCGCCACCTCCCCCATCGACTTCGATGTGGAATGAGCTGACAACAATAACCTCTGTCGGGCTAACAATGTTGGCCATACTCGGGTTGACTTCAGAGTCTAAGTATTCAAACTCAACCCCCATCACCGGAGACCAAGCTTCTTTATAATCTTCAAATACAATTTTTAGTAGCAACTGTACGATTCGACGTTCCGTTGGGGTAAATTCACGCCCCTCGATACGGGCGTGGAACCGACCATCACCACCAAAGAAGTTTTCCACCAAGATAAAGACCAAACGCGCCTCCATCGTGACAAGGGCGGTTCCTTTTAACGGTCGAAAGCGCACCATATTCAAACTAGTTGGTACGTAGAGCGTATTTTGGTACTCACCAAACTTCATCATCTGTACGCCGTTAATCGATACTTCGGCGGTTTTTCGCAGCATATTGAATAAGCTGATGCGTAAATGACGTGCGAAACGCTCGTTGATAAGCTCGAGCGTTGGCATCCGACCACGGACAATGCGGTCTTGGGACGAGAAGTCAAACTCAACGGCACTGGTGTCCGTGCCAACATCATCATCTTCTACCTCATCGACATCATCGACACCATGCAAAAGCGCATCGATTTCGTCTTGGCTTAGTAGATCAGTCACAGGTCACCTATTGCATTACAAAATCAGTAAACAAAACACGTTCGATCACTGGTTGACCAACGGCACGATTCAAGCTGGATTTTATGTCGTCTGTCGCCTTGTCACGCAATTCAACACGACCATTGGCGGTTCTTAACTGATCAACACTAGCCGAAGCAAACGTGCTCAGTAACGAACTTTCAATCAATGGCGAGTGGTAACGGGCCAAGTTTTCATTTTCACTGCCTCGCACCATGAGCTGCACTTTAATCTGGACTAAGCGATCTTTATTATCGCCAGCAACGTTAAACAGAAACGGCTGCGGAATATTTACATACGCCACAGGATCGATCGGTGTCGCCGATTGTTGTGACGCAGTTTGGGCGCCTTGCGACGCGTCATCCGACCCGAGCAAGAAAAAGGCAGCGCCACCACCACCGACGAGCAACACCACCACCGCAATAATGATGATCAGTAATTTGCTTTTTCCCTTGGGGGCTTCTTCTGTTTCGATTTCTTCAACTGCCATAGCTTAACGTTCTCTATTTGTTCATTTTTATAGTTTAAGCGTAATAACTAATTCCATCACGCTTTGCCGCGACATTCAAATCAAGATTGATGTCTGGTTCAAGGTTTTCCTCACCTTGGAAGCCACGACCGCTGCCTCCTTGAGCAGAATTCCCCTGCCCACTGTCAGCATAGCGCTTTTGTTGCTGACCTGAGGCTTGTTGCTGAACCGAACTGTCCCCTAATTGTACACCTTGCTGAGCAAGCATTTCGCGCAATCTTGGCATTGATTGTTCAATCACGTCTCGGGCTTGCTGATTCGCCACGGTAAAGTGTACCGTTGCGCCATCACCATTCATGCTCATTCGAATCTGCATTCGACCTAACTCTGGTGGATCAAGGCGGATATCAATGTTCTTTAAGTTCTTCGACATCATCATTTGTACACGCTCTGCCATCTGCTCACCCGCGAGATCTCGACTGAGTTGTAGCGGAGCTTGCGCCGCTTGCTCTGCACGTGCTTGAGTCAGTGAGTTCATCCCTTGCTGGCCTGCGGCCTGAGAGAGTTGTTGAGCAAAACCACTACTGCTATTTTCACTGCCTGGCTGCGCTCCCTCTTTGCTCCCTGAGGCTAATTTACCGAGCGTGCCTACCGCCTTAGCACCCAACGCCGCTTTTAATAACGCTTGGTCTTGGTTTATTGGTGTCGTGGTTGCTGCAGCAAGTTGTTGTAACTGGCTCGCGGCCAATTCATTAGACATTGAAGTAACTTGAGTATTTGATGCTTGCTGAGCTTGTTGGACCATTTGCGCTTGCGACTGCTGATTAACCAACGCCTGATGGACTGATTGCGCTACTGCCGCTTGTTGCGATTTTGGTTGGTGTTCAAGTTTGACTTTACCTTCATCAGTGATGACTTGCTCAGAAGCCCCCCATGGTATCGCCGCAGACACGGTGGCTGAGGTAACATCTGGGGAGGCATCAGCCAGCTCTTGGCCTTCGATCTTAATGCTGCCAATGGTCGCTGTGACTGGCGCCAACACGGCTTCAGCAGCCTCTTCACCAGCCTGAGTTGCAACCGTTGACGTTGTAGCGCCTCCAGTGGCAAGGCTAGCTGTCGCTGCCGCAGTCAGTGCCACGGCGGCGGCCTCTTCACCAAGCTGCTCCTCAATAATGGCATGTTCGCCTTGAGTGACAACCATTTTGGGCTCATCCACTGCGCTACTACGTTGCTGCGCTGAAGCGGCGGCTAATTTTTGCGACTGCGCGTCAATGGCTTGGTTTTCACTCTGATTGTGTTTGATGGCAGCGGCGGCAACGATCGCTTGTTCCGTCAGCGGTTGCGACGCTGAAGATTCGCTCTCACTTTGACTTTGCTGAATAAAACGCTGCGCCGATGGTGGAATCACTGGCTGGTCGCTTTCAGCGCTTGGTGTCTCGCTCACGTTCTGTTGACTATTAACTATTAACGCTTCAGCTTCTTTAGGCGTCAACTTTTGCTCTGCTCCCGCGCCAAGCTTAGTGTCCGAAAGGGTTGTGCTAGTCTGAGTATTCTCACTGCCTGCTGACTTATCATCTGTTAATTGCTCACTCGAAACCGACTTGGCACTATCTTCTGCAAGCACTCTCGGTTGTTGTGGCAACTCTTTGCCGTCTTTTAGTGGTAACGCTTTATTCGATTCATCTAAGCGCTGCAATACTTGATCACTGTCAGAAACAATTTTCGATGCATCAGGCGCGGGTGACGATTCACCACCTTTGCTAACAGCTTTAGCCTCATTGCTTTCGAGCGCTTCGGCCTCGCTCTCTTCAAGTAAGCTATCAGTTGATTGGTTACCACTGGCTTGCTTAGCTGCTTCGGGCTCGACTTCGCCTTCTCCGGTCACTTCAATATCGACGTCAGACGTGACGGACGTGGCTTTCTCACCACTGACTTCCTTACCCGTTTCGCCTTTGATTAGCGCCGTAAGCTTGGCAAAAAAACCACCTGACTCAGAAGCTTCCGTCGCCGCTTCACCACCCTCGGGGTTGGACTGGGTCACTTTTTGGCTGTCAGATACCGATGACAAGTTAATATTCATACGAGCTTCACTCACTGTAATACGCACTGTTAGGCGATAGATGGCGGAGACGCGGCTAATAACCAACGCTGTTGATTTCTATTGCGTGCTATGTCGTTTCTGTTAGATACAATCCAATGACTGCAAATAACGCTTTGTAAGAAATAAGCTGCAAGAAATAAGCCAAAGACTGTAAGAAGTAGCTAAAGGCCACCAGAAGTGAGCCAAAATGCAAGTGAGGCGCGCAACACAAACGATGCGAGATGAAATTAATTGAAACGACGACGATTGAATTGCAGTGTGGAAAATTCGTCCATCTGCTTTTGCTCACGCTGATGCTGTACGCGTTGCTTTTCATTGTGTTTCTTTTCAATCAACCATTCGTAAGAACGGCGATTTTTGCGACTCTCAAACCAGTTTTGCTCGCAATTAGTCACCTGATCTTTGAAGTGTGACTCGGCTTGTTTTTGCTTAGACAGCGTTTCGTCGAGCGTGGTCAAGAAGCGATTTAAATGGGCGTATTGACTGGCATTTAACCCTTTTTGACCACGGTCTACCAACTGATGACAATAATCAAGCCGATATTTTTCGATTTGTTCGAGCTGCTGGTAATATCCTTCAAGCTCACTACGAGCTTGGCCGAGCGCTAAAGCGGCTTGGTTTTCGCGCTCTTTCGCTTGTTCTAATAGAAACTCTAATGCATTTTCCATCGCAGGTTACTCCCCTTGCAATAAGTTACGCAGCATGTTGACGCACATATCGTAAGGCACGGTCTCTTTCATACTCTGTTGCAAGTAAGTGTCTAACTTAGGTTTGAGGGTAAAAGCACCATCAATCGCAGCATCGGTTCCGGGCTTATAAGCCCCGATTGAGACTAAATCTTGATTCTTACGGCAAATCGACAATACCTGACGAACCGCTTTAGACATCAACATATGTTCATCTGACGTAATTTGCGGCATGACACGGCTGACCGATTTTTCGACGTCAATCGCAGGGTAGTGACCAGCATCGGCCATTTCGCGCGACAACACCACATGTCCATCAAGAATCGCGCGTGATGCATCGGCTATCGGATCTTGCAGATCATCACCTTCGGTCAAGACAGTAAAGAAAGCCGTAATTGAACCTTGTTCAGAGCTGCCATTCCCTGCACGCTCTACCAATGCAGGCAGCTTTGCAAACACTGAAGGTGGATAACCTTTGGTTGCGGGAGGCTCACCGACCGACAGGGCAATCTCACGTTGCGCTTGAGCAAAACGAGTTAAAGAGTCCATTAACAGCAGTACATCAAGCCCTTGGTCGCGAAAATACTCCGCGACGGTCAGGGCGGTTTGACACCCTTTTAAGCGCATTAACGGCGAGGAGTCAGCAGGCGCCGCAACCACAACCGAGCGTTGACGGCCATCGACACCTAAGATCTCTTCAATAAATTCTTTGACTTCGCGACCACGCTCACCGATCAGCCCGACAACAACAACTTGAGCCGTTGTGCCTCGCGTCATCATCCCTAAGGTGACCGATTTACCGACACCAGAGCCCGCAAATAGACCAATACGCTGGCCTTTGCCCACCGTAAGCAGACCATTGATCGCTTTGATGCCAACATCAAGTGGCTCAGAGATCGGTTTTCGGGCAAGTGGGTTAATCGGCTCTGCGTTAAACGGGGCGCGCTGGTCGGTATAAATAGTACCAAGTCCATCAAGTGGGTTACCAACCCCATCAATCACACGGCCCAGTAACTCCATCCCGACCGCTAAACCCGTTTCACTGGTCAATGGGGTGACTTTGGCGCCCGGTAAGACACCCGTGATCTGTTCACTTGGCATTAGGTAGAGATTGTCACCAGAGAAACCGACCACTTCGGCTTCCATTTCGCCTTGCATGGTTTCCACACTACATAAGCTACCGATTGGCGCTCGACATCCTGTCGCTTCAAGCGTCAAACCAACAACCCGGACTAATTTGCCAGATGCAACGGGACGGCAGGTCAACCCTTGGGTTTTGTACTGCGTGAGGCGTTGTGCTAAAGCAAGCACTATTCACCACCTTGGTGACGATTCACCCCACAAAAGCTCTGAATAACACTACGAATGCGATCTTCCATGCGGTAGTTGACGCTCGACTCACCAGCTTCAATCTGAACATCACCACGGTTTAATGCCGGTTCACTCATCAAGGTCCAGTTACGAAAATCCAGCTGTTCTTCACCATAGGAAGAGCGAATGATCTCAACATCATCAGGATGAAGCTTCAAAGTGATGGCATGGCCTGAAATAGGCAGCGATTCAACCGATTGTTTGATGGTATCAAGGATGACTTGAGGGTTGGTTTGAACTTCGACATGTACCACCTCTTTGACCAAAGTCAGTACCATGTCGACGAGTTGTTTCTCGACCTGAGCATTCATCAACTCAAGTGGTTGGGCAAATTGATTGGCTAAATTGACAAAGGTTTGTACTTGCTGCTGGATAAACTCTTGTCCAGCGGCCACGCCTTCGACTTTGCCCGTTTCAAGCCCCTCGGCATGACCTTCTTCTAGGCCTTGTTGTTTGCCTTTTTCGTAGCCTTGCTTGAAGCCCGCTTCCTGACCTTGATGCAAACCTTCCTGATGCGCTTGCTGCTTGATCAGTTCGATTTCTTCTTTAGTCAGTTCTTTAGGCGCTTCTTCTTTAACGGGTTCCGCAACAGGAATCCAACTTGGGTCGTAGTTCAGCGCCGTTTCTTTTGCTTGCTTGTGGCTCTCTGCCGTGTAATCAGGCATCCCCCAACGCTCTGGTTTTTCGACCAGTTCATCATCGTCAAGACGCAAAAAACCGCGTTTTCTTTCCCCAGACATAGACACCTTTACTTAATTGACTTATAGGAATTCGTCAGCGCCGCCAGCCAGCATCAACTCACCAGAGTCAGCCATGCGCCTTGCAATTGCCAAGACTTCTTTTTGTGCAGCTTCTACGTCAGAAACCTTAATCGGCGGCATCGCCTCAAGGTCATCACGCATCATTTCAGCAGCACGTTTGGACATGTTCTTGAAGATCTTGTCACGCAATGCATCGTCGGCCCCTTTCAAGGCACGTTGCAATGCGTCTTGTGGAACATCGCGTAGCAGTTTTTGAATACCTTGATCGTCGACTTCGATAAGGTTCTCGAACACGAACATAAGATCTTGGATCTGTGTCGCCATGTCTTCGTCTTGATCGCGAATTTGCTCCATCAAGATACCTTCGACGTTGTTGTCCATGTAGTTCATGATTTCGGCCGCCGCTTTCAGGCCACCAATCTTGGCCGCTTGTGCCCCCGCTTGACCCGCGAACTGTTTCTCCATGATTTCATTCAGCTCTGCTAATGCAGAAGGTTGAACTTCTTCTAGGTTCGCAATACGCATCATCAAGTCAAGGCGATCACGCTCAGCAAACTGAGATAAAATCTCTGCCGATTGGTCAGGCTCAAGGTATGAAAGTACGATGGTTTGAATCTGGGGGTGCTCGTTGATAATAATGCTGGCAACCTGACGAGGATCCATCCATTTGAGCGAGTCGAGGCCTTTAGAGCCCGTTCCCAATAGGATTTGATCAACAAGATTACTTGCTTTGTCTTCACCCAGAGCCGCAACCAAGGCGTTGCGCATAAAGTCTTCACTGCCCATACCAATATTGGTGTACTTCTGAATGTCTTCTAAGAAGGCTCGATGTACTGCACCGACTTTATCTTGACTTAAGTCGGTAGCACGCGCCATGGCGCTACCCACTCGTTGAACTTGTTTAGGTTCGAGATGGCGAATAATGCCTGCGGCATCTTCTTCATTTAAACTAAGAAGAAGAATAGCCGCGCGCTCTTCACCCGGAATGGTTGATATATCCACGGTGTTATCTACTACCTCACCGCCCTCTCCTTGAGGCACTATTTCGTTAGGCATCCTGCATCCAATTCTTCACAACTTGTGCTGCCAGCTCAGGTTCGTTAGCCACCAGTGCACGAACCGCTTTCAACACATCTTCGTCTTTATGTAAGTTAGGCAAGTCAATACTTGAGCCAAACTCAAATAACTCACCACCATCTAAATCGCCACCAATTAGGCTTGTTTCACCATCAGCACCGATTGGCAGGCCATCTGGGCCATACAACTGATCTTCATCATCCGATGCAGGGTTGAGCAGTTTCTTCATGGCTGGACGGACCAATACCACAATCACGACAATGATAACCAGCGCACTGGCAAACCAACGAATCCAATCGTTGAAGTTCGGATGTTCCCAAATAGGGACGTCTGCAACGACTTCCATTTCTGGAGTAGCAAACTGCATACTTAGTACATTGAGTAAATCACCACGCGCTTCGCTAAAACCAACCGTGCCGATCAACATCTGTTTAATAGAGTTTAGCTCAGCATCAGAAATTGGCTCGTAGCTGGTTTCACCCGTCTCTGGATTAACTATCGCACGATTTTTCACCGCCACTGCCACCGTCTGACGATTCACAATACCGGTTTGTCGACGTTCATGACTGATGGTGGTATCAATTTCAAAGTTTCGTGTTGCTTCTTTGTGCACAGAACCTTGGCCCAATAGACTGCCGTCTTTCATCTGCGCCACATCTTGTGGAATTGAGGCATCCGCTGGAGGCTGATTACTTAACGCGCCGGGGACGCCAGCAACAACGTTGCCATTGTTGTAATCTTCGAGCGTATATTCACTGCGAGTCGCTGGGGTGTTAGGGTCAAAACTTTTGCGTGTCTGCTCAATAGCGCTGAAATCGAGTTCGATATCGACTTGGGCTGTGTAATTACCAAAGCCCAAAATAGGGATCAGGACAGAGTCAATTTTTTCACGCAGTGCTTGTTCTTGCTTACGTTCAAGCTCGTGTTCTTTGCGGCGCGCTGTAGAAGCTGCGTCTTGAGAGCCAGAGCTCAACAGGCGACCATGCTGGTCCGTTACCGTAATACGGTTTGGCTTCATACCTGGCACGGCGCTGGCGACCATGTCAACGACCGAATCGACCTCTTCTTGTTTAAGATTGGCACCCGTTTTTAGAGTCAAGAAAACCGATGCTGACGCTTCTTGGTTATGGCGAACAAACACGCTCTGTTTTGGCAATGCCAACAACACACGTGCTTTACGTACTTGCTTCATCTCTTCGATGGCTTTAGATAACTGACGCTCACGGCTGAGTTTTAAGCGCTCTTGCTCAAGACGCTGAGAAACACCAAAGCCCATGTCTTGCAATAAGATTTCATCGCCTGCTTGCTTCTCTTGATTAAGGCCAGCACGGACCATATTGAGCTTTAAGCTGTTGTATTCATTGGCTGGAACAAGGATGGTATTACCATCAAGTTTATAATCGAGTTTTTGCTGATCGAGGTAATCTAGGACAGGGATCAGCTCTTCAGTTTCATACGCGCCTAACGGACGCATTTCTGGCTCTTTAACCCAGAAGAACAACATGACAATCAAGGCAACACAGATAGAAATGGACAGGACTAACACCACCTGACGCAGCAAATCGAGGTCACCGACTGCCATATCAAATTTTGAACTGCTCTTCTCATCCAAATCAGGATTTTGCGAACTGGTATCGAGATCGGTTGCAGTTAGCATTGCGCTGTCTGCGCCGCCATCTGCAATTGCCAGATCCGTTGATTGATTTTGCTCTGCCACAGACTGTACCTAACTACTTAAACCGGCATATTCATCAATTCTTTATACGCTTCAACTAACTTGTTACGTACTTGAATTGTTGCTTCAAAAGCGACGCTGGATTTGTTTCGGGCGATCATTACATCAGAAAGAGAGACATCGGCATCACCGCGATCAAAGCGCATCTGCATATTACTCGATGTTTTAGAGAGACTATTAACGTTGTTGATAGCGCTGTTGAGTAGCTGGCCAAAATCTGCGCCAACAGATTGACCGGTTGCTCCAGGCTTAGTTCCCGTAGCTTCGAACATCATCGCTTGCATTTCGCCTTGAAAACCATCAACTCTCATCAAAACCTCGGTTGTCAACTCTTTGACATAAACATGTGCTGGACTTATGACGCTGCAATCCTTGTGCCACGTCGCTCGTTACAGGAAAATAACACGTTAGTTGGGAATATCAATCCCGGCATCACGCATTTTTGCTAACTTGTAGCGCAAAGTACGCGGGCTTATGCCCAATTTTTCCGCCATCTCTTTGCGACGGCCGTGACACTCTTCCAACGTTTCAAGAATAATCGCAAACTCTTGATCTCTAAGCTCGCCACCCAAACCGATGCTCGACGTCAAATTTTTCGTCATTTCAGCAACTGGCTTAATGTCTGGAGCCACCATGCTATCACTGCTTTCAACCGCAACTTGTAAACTTGAAGCATCTTGCCAATCTAGCCCCTCGAGCAGAATATGCTCGCCACCAATATTGTCATTTTCACTTAAAATTAACGCGCGTTGTATAACGTTATCAAGCTCACGGACATTACCTGGCCACGAGTAAGACAAAAGTTTATTCACGGCCTGAGCCGACACGCTTGGTACTGGCATTCCCAGTTTTTGACAATGGCGTTCAACGAGATGATTCGCCAGTGGTTCAATGTCGCCTTGGCGCTCGCAAAGTGCAGGCCAAGCTATTGGAAATACATTAAGGCGATAATATAAATCTTCGCGGAAGTTACCTTGATTGACGTACTGTTTTAGGTCACGGTTACTGGTCGCGAGTACGCGAACATCTAGTTTAATACTCTTGCGACTGCCAAGACGTTCCACTTCGCGCTCTTGCAGTACGCGCAGGAGTTTAGCTTGCAGATTCAAATCCATCTCACTGATTTCATCAAGCAAAATAGTTCCGCCTTGCGCCTGTTCAAACTTGCCTGGGCACCCTTGTACCGCTCCGGTAAAGGCTCCTTTTTCATAACCAAACAAGGTCGCTTCTAACATGTTGTCAGGAATCGCAGCGCAGTTAATTGCGACAAATGGTCCATCTTTACGATTAGACGCATTGTGAATATAGCGAGACATCACCTCTTTACCTGAACCACTCGGCCCAAGCACCATGACACTGGCGTCGGTTTTGGCAACTTTCTCTGCCAAGGCAAGTAGCTTAATACTCTTTTCATCAGCGACCACAGCGTCGCCATTATCGTCCGACTTAACCGGAGCATAACGGCTGACCATATTGAGCAAGACTTCAGGCGCAAAAGGCTTAGCCATGTAATCAATCGCCCCGTCTTTCATCGCCGATACCGCATCTTCAATATTGGCGTACGCGGTCATTAGCAATACCGGAAGATTTGGCCAGTGCTGTTTAATGTTACGCAGTAAGGCTAAACCGCCCATACCGGCCATTTGCACATCAGATACCACAATATCGACACTGTTTGACTTAAGCTTGACCAAAGCGTCTTCTGCGCTATCTGCTTCGAGCCACTCGTAGCCTGCCAACGCTAACGTATCGACGAGAGCCTCGCGTAGACCTTCATCATCTTCTACTATCAGGACCTTGCTTTGAGCCATTGTCATTCTCCAGTCATTGGTTCTTGGTCAACATCAGGGCGACGTTCAAGCGGAATACACATCGTAAAGCACGCCCCTTCCCCCTGCGGTGAAATAAGTTCTAACCTTCCGTCATGCGCGCGACATACCATCTGTACCACGGCCAGTCCTAGCCCAGTACCTTGCGAACGTGTAGTGAAAAAAGGTTCCATAATCTTGTTTTGCAGTTCAACTGGAACGCCTGGCCCACTGTCTTGCACCGATATTTTTAATTCGCCATTAACGGCACGACAGAAAATATCCAATTGTGACCCTTTACCTGCAATTTGAATCGCATTTAACGCGAGGTTGCTCAGGGCTGATGCTATCGCATTGGCGTTGCCTAATAACTGAGTCTGTTGCTGCTCAACTTCGAGATGGTAATCAATTTGGTTGGTTTTTACCGCCGTTTCAATCATCGGTGAGAACTCTGCCATTAACTCTTCGACGGTGAATGGTTTAACGACTTTATTGTCGCCACCTTTGGCAAACAACAACATATCATTGACCTGCTTTTCTAGATCGTGCAGACGATCCATCAGCTTAGTCTGAAAACGGTCTTTAGTCGCAGGAGGTAAGTTCGGCGCACCAAGGTTCGAGGCATATAGCATCGCGCTAGAGAGCGGGGTTCTGACCTGATGCGCCAACGAGGCCACCATCCGACCCAATGAAGATAAACGTTGCAAGTCACTGATACGTGATTGCAATAAGCGCGTTTCGGTTAGGTCGGTAATCAAAATTAGCTGACCCGTTGCTGACGCAGAAATCGCCAAACGAACTTTACGACCATTGCGCAGCGATATTTCGTGGCCGTCATCTTCACGTGGTGAAAACGCTTGTTGAATCACCTCAAACCACTTTTCACCGACCAGTGGCACTTCAAGTAAACGCCGCGCTTCTGGGTTGGCTTCTTGCACCATACCTTGAGTATCAAGCAGTATTACTCCTGCTGGCATCACATCGAGCACTTGTTGATAACGAACGACTTGTTGTTCAAGTGTGCCGAGCGGATTTGGGCTATCTATCGGTGGTGTTGAATGCATGACGTATTTCTGCCTTAAAAACTACAATAGCCTGTAATGCAAAAAGCACGCCAGGCTATTTATTATATTTTTCAAAAACTTAACAATAAGTCGAAAAATTGACAGTCAATATTTGAGCACTTTATCGTTGCAAATTGTACTTTCGCATCTTCTCTACCAGCGTGGTACGACGCATACCAAGCATATCTGCAGCTCTTGCAACCACGCCACCTTGAGCGTCTAAGGCTTGGTTGATCATATTGACTTCCAAATCAGCGAGCATCTCTTTCAAGTTGACCCCTTCCGGTGGCAAACTTTGCGGCGCATTGTCATGCTGCTGGAAAATATCATTGGACTCGATACTAAAGTCTTCTGAGAAAATATCCTGCAGAGCATCGCGTTCTTGCTCTTCGACTGAGCCACGGTGATTATATTCTGGTTGGAACTCAGGAATATCACTGTAACGATATTTGGTCGGTAAATGATTCACATCCACCAGACTATTAGGGTAAAGAATGATCATACGCTCGACTAAGTTAGCCAACTCGCGCACGTTACCATGCCATTCATGTTCCATTAACGAATTAATCGAACGTGGAGTAAAGCAGATCGGCAGTGCCCCTTCCGCCTCCATACGCGTCATTAATTCCTGCAGTAGCAATGGGATGTCATCTTTACGATCGCGCAGCGCTGGCATTTCAATCGGAAACACGTTCAGACGGTAGTAAAGGTCTTCACGGAAGGATTGATCCTCAATCATCGATTCTAAATCACGGTGGGTTGCCGCGATCACGCGCACATTGACGCGAATCGTGGTATTGCCACCCACCCGCTCAAAACTGCGCTCTTGCAACACGCGCAGAAGCTTAACTTGCATCGGCATTGGCATGTCACCAATTTCGTCCAAGAAAAGTGTGCCACCTTCAGCCAATTCAAAACGACCTTTGCGTGAGGTTATCGCTCCGGTAAAGGCGCCTTTCTCATGACCAAACAGTTCACTTTCCAACAGATCCGGCGGAATAGCCCCACAGTTGATCGGCACAAAAGGACCATTACGGCGCGCCGAATGATAGTGAATATTACGTGCAACGACCTCTTTACCAGTACCTGACTCGCCCAAAATCAATACATTGGCTTCTGTGCCAGAGACTTGCTCAATTAAATGACGGACATCTTTAATGCCCATGCTCTGGCCAACTAAACTTCTAAACAGGGTGTTTTTACGTGACGACGCAGCAACGTTAACCCCTTTACGTCCCAAAAAGTCTTTGCAGTGACGTAGAGCCTCACTCAACTGCGGATAGTTAAGAGGGTATTCGAGCTCACCAACATAGTTAGTTAACTCATCAACAGGGTATGAATGCTTGCCAGCGATTAATAGCGGAATATGGTTAGCTTGGGATAATTTGCTACTCAGCTCAGCAGAAAATTGATTGCTGTCCAAAGAACCCAGAATACAGCCAGCCCACACCTGAGACCAATCTAGATCGTCAAGCTGATGCGAAGATATCGCCTCACACTGTTCTCCAACAAATTCTAAAATATTACTGAGACTGGTCCGCGCCTGCGCATCATCATCAATCACGAGTAGTTTTGCTAAACCTTGCATAGGTGAGAATGTTTGCCTTTATTATGAAACGTTGTGGCTGGATTATGTTTCTAACGATTGATATTGATAACTATAGTTCAGATAGCTCGCTAGACAATGTAGAAATTTCAGCAACAAAAAAAGCCACTAGGCTAGTTAGTGGCTTCTATTCTATTTGATAAAAAAAATATGGCAACCAAGCAATTACTTGATGTGATGTTAGCCCAAAGCAATTTGGCTCACACTTAGTATATTGCTTATTAATCAATCACTTTATTGGCGATTGGTTATAAACCTACATCTTCCGCAGTCAAATTGTGGTATTCATTTGGAATCTGATCCCACGCGGATTTAATTTCTCGGATGATCTCGATCACATCATCAATCGGTTGAGGGTTATTTTGATGATTGGCTTCTGTGATCTGAGTGATCATAAATTCATACAATTGATCGAGATTTTGTGCGATATCTCCACCATCATCCATTGAAAGACAGCTACGCAAGCTGATTATAATATCTAGTGCTTTGCCAAAACGTTCACCTTTGACAGGAATATTTCCCGCCATCATCGCCGCTTTACCTTGAATCAAACGTTCAATAGCACCGGCCATTAACATTTGAACAATTTTATGCGGGGAGGCCGCACTGAGCTGGCTATCAACCGATACCTTCTTGTAAGCCTGAAGTGAACCACGCATAACAAACCTCTTTATTTATAAAAACTTCTGATACTGCTGAACCGAGCGTTTACCACGACGGTATTTTTGTAGTGCTTGGCCAAACTCAGCAGTTTTATCTTGCATTAATTGCACAACATTGACGGTTCGTTTTACCGCATCTTGCCACTGTTGTGATGTTTTAAGCTCTGGTTGAGCTTCAATTGCACTAAGTAAACTTTGCAATATCTGTTCCCTTGTATCGACAAGTTGTGCAATATCTTCAACACTTAGTTCTTCGCCGACGATAGCCTGAGTTATTTTGTGATCTAGATCACCAAGAAGAGCTAAATCACGCGTAAATTGGTTATCAAAGGGCATTCATCATCCCTGCCAACTGAGACTGCATTTTACTGGTGGCGTCTTGCATCGCCGTAAATTTGGCGTGAGTTCGATTTTCTAAGCTCTCCATGCGGCGATCCAGTGCCGCCTGATCATCTTGAAGTCGATAATTACGCTCAATCATGCTCCGTTCACGGTTACGGATCGAACCCGTTACCCCTGTAAGACCTTGGATTGCATCTTCAACCTTTTTAGCAAAACCTTGATTGCCCCCAAAAAAATCAGCTAACTTGTTGAAGTTATTGTTGAGCTGTTTATCGAGCATGTCATAGTTGATTTCTAAGTCGCCTTGTCGAGTTGTGGTAACTCCAAACTCAGTTAATGACTTTAAGTCTTCAGGTGCAGGCTCTACGCGAGAAGAAAATACCGATTTTAAGCGAGAATCTGCACTGCGAACAATGCTATCGCCCGAAAGCGGCCCCGCCATCCCTGTGGTTGGATCGACACTCGAGAGCTCTTTTGTCACTCGATAAAACTGATTATAGGCTGCCACGAACTGTTCGATGTCTTCTCGCACACCCTGACGGTCATATTCGATATCAATTTCTGATGGGGCTTTACCCGGCTGAGAACGGCCTTTGAGGGTCAAGTCGACGCCATCAATAGCATCTTCAATAATATTATTGCTACTCGATAACTGGGCGACCCCATCGAGCAGCACTTTGGCATCTTGTGCTGACTGCACTTCGGTCATACCATGATAGGTATCAAACGACTGTTGAGCAGCATCGAGATCGCGCTGAGCTTGATCGATGCGCTCTAAATATTCACGTTCTTTTTGCGGTAATTTAGCCCGCTCCATTTGCTTGGCCTGTTCAGGCGTAAGCTCACCCGCTTCAACTCGCTGAGCCAAGCGCGCTTTTTCGTCCGCGACTTGCTGCTCAAGGTTGGCTTTTGCAGCCTCCAACTTAGCTTGGGCTTCTTTAGGTGTTACGTAAGAATCGGTCAGCGTTCCCGAAGCGGTATTGCTCCAGCCAGGCACATCAGATGATTTTTCCAAAGCTTTGTTATCGAGCTCAGGGTCTGGTTCCCAGTATGAGTCGAGTAAGGTCCCCGACGCCGTCTCACTCCAACCCGGAATACGTTCTTCAGGCTTGAGGTATTTATTGGCTTGTATTCCCGCATTAGCGGCTGCCGCTGTCGCTGCATTAGACAGTTCATTACCAGGCGTCGCCTCTTTAACGGCGTTAGGATCGGCATTAATCGCCGCCTGTTTTGAGGTTTCGGCAATCTCTTGATCGACAACTTTTGCCGCATCGATGATTGTTTGCGCGATTTTATCGGCAACTTTCTTTTCTGCCGGGTTTAGCGGAGAAATCAACTCTTGAGCGGCCGCACGGGCGCGTTCGAGATCTTTCACTCGTTGCTCAAGGGTTTTGTATTCGAGTTTTTTGAGTGAGTCGCCTGGCTGCGCCTCGACGCGCATCGAGATATCGTTGTCTCCTCCAGATACATTGGAAGCAACGATCAAACGCGGCCCCTCGACGTCGTTAATAACGGCGGCGCGAACTCCCGGATTGGATTTACTGTTGTTGATACCTCGAACGATATCAACCAGTTTCGAGTCTTGCTGCAAGTTGATGGAAAAGTTTTTATCACCCAGCGAAATCTGCAGCTTGCCCGGGCCAAATTTTGCGTCTTGCGGAAGAACATCCGACGCAATTTTGTGGCTTTGGGCAAGCTGCAACACATCGATAGCATATCGACCAGCGATAGCTTCAGTGGTTGCCGTCGCGGATACAACCGCTTCATCCGTAGAATCCACGGTTCTTGCGGCGAATGCTTTCTCTTGACGAAAGCTCGCCATCAAGTTTTTCATCGTATCCAGCGACTCTCTGAGTCGACCATAGGCACTGATACTAGAATCAATCTCGGCCCGCTCATTCTCAATGCGTTGCTGTTTAGGAACACGCTCCGCATCAACAATTTTGCTGACCATAGAATTGATATCCATGCCAGAATTCATGCCTATAGGCCCAAAACTCATCTAACTACTCCAAGTACGATTACACCATTTGGTTTACAAGACCTGACGAATAGCGAGCGGTTTGCTCCCTTAAACGCCGTAAAATCTCCAACATTTCCTCATCGGGTATCTGACGAATTATATCGCCAGTATCCGCTTCGTATATCGTCACAACATCTCTGCCCGATTCTTCGTCAACACGAAATGACAAGCCTTTATTGATCGACGAGATGAAATCATTCATCTGTTGAACAATCCTTTCACGCTCAGCTCGATTTAGCTTTTCACGCTCTTGCGAGGCTTCTATCGCTTTTTCTATCGACTGACTCGTTTTCTCACTTATCTCAGCGGTAGAGACTTGCTCCTTGGGTGAGGAAACTTGCTGTACACCATCGTACTTTGAAGCAAGTTTAGTGCCACTTTCTGAGCCATAAGGCTGGATGTTCGATGTGTAGGATGGTATTTCCATAACGATCTCCCTTCCACCTTAGCAGGTCACAACATAACGTTGTACCAATAAGCTCCAATCGAACCTATCGATTAACCTAATAAGCTAAGAGCTGCCGACGGAGACTGCTTAGCTTGCGCTAGGACAGAGGTACTCGCTTGCTGAAGAATCTGCGACTTAGTCATCGCCGTCGTTTCTTTGGCATAGTCCGTATCAACAATCCGGCTACGAGACGCATTAACATTTTCGTTAATGTTGTCTAGGTTACTGATTGCATGGCCAAAACGGTTTTGGAAAGCACCCAGTTCTGCGCGCTGACTATCCACCGATTTCAGCGCACCATCAATGACAGAGACTGCCAACTGAGAGCCCGCAACCGAAGTAACGTCGACATCCGCCACGGTTCTGTCTTGCGCAGCGCCGAAACCGATTTCACCACCTAATCCACCACCAATAGTGACGTCTGTTGCAACCTTGTTTGTAGATGCAAACAGTTGCAATTTACCTTCCTCACCCACAGACGCTTTCACGTCCTCACTTTGACCGTTAATGTAAGTGGCAAGTTGCTCCATATCATCGCCAGCTTTAGCGTTGATCGTTAGCTCCTTAGCATCACCATTAACATCAGTATAGTTGAGAGTTAAGTCGGTTGTCCCTTCTGATACCACCCAATCAGCCGCTTTACTTTCTTGAGCAACATACGCTTTACCACCCATATCCATGGTGTCAGAACGCATACTTCCCATTGAAAGCTGAACCGCCTCACCAGAACTTGCACCAATCTGGAAAGACTGACTACCAAAGGTCCCGTTGAGTAGCTTGTTACCACCAAAAGATGTGGTTTCCGCAATACGGTTTAATTCGTCATTCAGTGCCGTCACTTCCTCTTGGATAGCAACACGCTCTGAACGAGAGTTAGAACCATTTGAAGATTGCAACGCCAAATCACGCATACGTTGCAGAATGTTGGTGGTCTCATTCATCGCACCCTCAGCGGTTTGAGCGATAGAAATACCATCATTGGCATTTTTTACCGCCATGTCTAAACCACGGCTTTGTGAGTTCAAGCGATTTGAGATTTGAAGGCCAGCTGCGTCATCTCGGGCACTGTTGATCTTGTACCCCGAGGATAGACGCTCCATCGATTTCTGCATGCCATCAGTCGCACCGTTAAGGTAACGCTGAGCAGTCATCGCAGACACGTTTGTGTTTACGTTAATTGCCATATTTGATCTCCTTAGGCATTAGGGCGATGTGTATCAGCGTCTCTCACCTCACTTCAACACATCTCATTTCTCTCAATCCTTTAACGGCCCTGTAGAAAATACCTTTAGAAAAAAATAGTTCTTTTTTGCGCTTTTTTTGACTTGATGGATATTTAGACAATAAGATCAATTAGTTAGCAGAAACAAAAAAATCCAGCCGAAGCTGGATTTTTTTCGATAGACGGTTAATTAACCGAGTAGGCTGAGTGCCGAGTTTGGTGCCTGCTTCGCTTGAGCAAGAATTGAGCTTGAAGCTTGAGAAAGAATTTGCGTTTTGGTTAGCGCGGTTGTTTCTTTCGCGAAGTCGGTATCTTTGATACGGCTCTTCGAAGCGTTCACGTTCTCATTGATGTTGTCCAAGTTGCTGATAGCGTGGCTGAAGCGGTTTTGGAAAGCACCGAGTTCTGCACGGTGGCTATCTACATATTGTAGTGCTGCATCAACAATCGCTACCGATTCTTGCGCGCCACCAACCGACGTTACGTCAATCACATCAACGGTTACGGCTTTACCTTCACCCATGTTTAGCTCGCCCGCTAAGCCACCAGCAAAAGAAACGGCGCCGTCAACTTTGTTTGCACCAGCAAACACTTGTAGCTGACCATCTTCGTTTACAGACGCTTTAACCATGTCTGTTTGACCGTTGATGTATGTGGCAAGTTCTTCAATATCATCGCCTTGTTTTGCATTGATATTAATGGTTTGCTCTTGACCGCTTTTGTCAGTCAAAGTGATGGCAAGGTCGTTTGCACCTGTTGCAACTGTCCAGTTTTTATCTTTACCTTCTGTTGCTTGGTAGCTAGTACCACCCATGCCAACGTTGTCTGAGCGCATGTCATTCAGGGTCAGCATTACTGCTTCACCGTTGTCGGCACCAATTTGCATAGACTTGGTTGTGAACGTACCGTTAAGTAGCTTGTTACCACCAAATGATGTGGTTTCGGCGATACGGTTAAGCTCATCATTTAGCGCTGTGACTTCTTCTTGAATCGCAACACGCTCAGACTTAGAGTTTGAACCGTTTGCAGATTGTAGCGATAGGTCACGCATACGTTGAAGAATATTGGTTGTCTCATTCATCGCGCCTTCAGCAGTTTGCGCGATAGAGATACCGTCGTTCGCGTTACGTACTGCAACGTCAAGACCACGGCTTTGTACGTTTAAGCGGTTCGAAATTTGTAGACCCGCTGCATCGTCTTTTGCACTGTTGATCTTGAAGCCTGATGACAAACGCTCCATTGATGCTTGTTGAGCGTTGTTCGCACCGTTTAGGTAACGTTGTGCTGTCATTGCTGCTACGTTTGTATTTACATTAACTGCCATGGTGATTTCTCCGTTTGATTTTCCGATATTTCCGGTTTCCGACGTCTCGGAAAACCAAAGTAGTTCTCTCAAAAGTTACATTTATTAACGGCACGCTTTGCGAAACCTTGAGTAATTTTTTGAGAATTTTTTAAAAAAAGTTCGTTTGGAAGAGAAAGCGTGACCAACAAGGAAAAACATTTAAAAAAGCGTATTTTTCGCTAAAGATTTATTTTTTCCTGTCGATACCATTCTCTTTTTTGAGAATTACCCCAATAAGGTCAAAGCTAAGTTAGGTTGCTGCTTGGCCTGCGCAAGAATAGAAGTACTGACTTGCTGAAGAATTTGCTGCTTGACCATTTGCGTGGTCTCTTTGGCATAGTCGGTATCTTTAATCCGACTATTCGATGCCGACAAATTCTCATTAACGTTCGACAAATTGTTGATCGCATGATTAAAGCGATTTTGCATCGCCCCCAGTTCTGCGCGATGACTATCAACATACTTGAGCGCGGTATCAATAACCGACACCGCTCTCTGAGCCCCACCTACTTTAGAAATATCTAAGTTATCAACCGCTTCATAACCTGATAGGTTGAGATTCAGCTGGTTGGCGAGGTTGCCTGAAAACGAAATCGTGCCCGAGGTTTGCTCACCAGCCATGAACAGTTGCAGCTGCCCCTCTTCATTGACCGAAGCCGACACTTTATCGGTTTGGCCATTGATGTAAGTCGCCAACTGTTCAATATCGTCGCCGATTTTGGCCGTGATATTGATGCTTTCTTGCTGCCCCTGAGCATTGGTGTATTGCATCACCAATTTATGACTGCCCTGCGTGACTTGCCAATTGCTGTCGGTCTTAGCCGCCGCAACATAACTGAATCCCCCCATGGCTACACTGTCTGAACGCATATTTTTCAGCGCCACTTGGACCGCTTCGCCAGAACTTGCCCCAATTTGAAAAGATGAGGAAGCAAATGAACCATTGAGCAATTTTCGACCACCAAAAGAGGTGGTTTCAGCAATTCTGTTCAATTCATCATTTAAAGCTGTCATTTCTTCTTGTAGGGCATCACGTTCAGCACGACTATTTGAGCCGTTTGCCGATTGCAACGAGAGATCACGCATCCGTTGTAAGATATTTGTGCTCTCATGCATCGCGCCTTCAGCGGTCTGCATGATCGAAATACCATCGTTGGCATTTCTCATCGCAACATCTAGACCACTCATTTGCGACTCAAGCCGATTAGATATTTGTAACCCGGCAGCATCATCTTTGGCACTATTAATGCGATTCCCTGAAGAGAGCCTCTCCAGAGATTGGTTCAACAAATCGGTCGCATTGGTCAAGTGACGCTGCGCAGTCATTGCAGAAACATTAGTATTCACAGTAATGGCCATAACAAATGCTTTCCTCCATGGGGTACTCTCTGTATCGGCTCAAGCTGAATTTCTTTAGTCGAAAAACAAAAAAGCCGAGCGGTTAGGCTCGGCTGGCTATTTGTTCATTTACGACACGCGTGATTAACTCACTTGCAAAGCGCGCAGCATCTCACTTGACGGCGCAAAGAAATACGCCCCCGTCACCGCTCGCGTAAAGCGCAATAACTGATCGGTTTTACTGTCGGTGTCACCATACATACTCTCAAGCATGGTTTTAAAATTGTGCAGTCGATTGCAGTAAGCGATAAATAACAGACCGTGATCACCTGATACGCTGCCATACGGTAAGCTGTGGCGAAGGATTTTCAGCCCCTTACCGTCTTGTTTAATGTCGACACGGCCCACGTGGGACGCAGCAGGCACATCGTCTAATTCAACCGAATCCAGTTTAGTGCGGCCAATCACTTTTTCTTGCGCCGATACATTGAGTCGATTCCACGCTGGTAGGTTATGAATAAAGCGTTGCACCATAACATAGCTGCCACCAGCAAACTCACCTTCTGGAATGATCGCCACTTCTTCACGCTGCGCCGCTTTCGGGTTTTCCGTCCCATCGACAAACTCGGTCATATCGCGAGAATCAAGATAACGATAGCCATAAGTTTCATCTACAACCGTAACGTTGTCGCTGATGTGTTCAAACAGCTTACGCAGTAAGTAGAAATGGAGGTCATGACGATTAGAGTGACAGTGAATTAACACATCAACTTCTGTACTTGGTGCCACGACGTCCCCTTCACCTAACGCTGGAAAATCAATCAACTCATCTGGGATTGGTTGATTGAGCTGCTGCCAAAAGGTTTTACTGAACGCGAGTGATAACGTTAGTTGCGCGCCAGGTTGCTGGGCATTAAGATCTTCGACCAAGGTTGGCAATGCTTGCAATTGCTCTAGCACTGCTTGCGGATTTTGCTTGACCTTAAGTAAGGTATATTGAGCAAAAGGCCCCGATTCAGGAAGAATGGCGCTTTGAGACTGTGACATGATTACTCCTCACTATTATTATTTTGGCTCAGTGTATTGGGTTTTACTTACCATGCATTGACACCGATCATCGCTACTTTGATCACTGTGTAGGGGGCGCAACAAAACTGTCTTTCACACTGCGGCTATTGGCAACATAAAGAATAAACCACAGTAAGAGCAACATCACGACGCCATTAGTCCAACTGAATGCACCATGAAGCAAATAGACGTGATAGATAGATTGAGAGAGTTGCGCTAACGCGGTGACCAGTGTAATGGGTTTTCCCCACGCCACTATGTGGTTTACCCAGCGCCTCTCTGGGCTGCGCAGGCCGAAAAGCCACAACAGTAAAATACTGGGGACGCCCATCGCTAAACCGAGATATAGCATGGTATGATCCGGATAGACTATCGCAAGAATCTTACTGCCACTCTCTCGACTGGCACCTGCCACGACAAAAACGACCCAAGCTTTGGCTAACAATAACCAACCTAACCAAAGTAGCTTTGGGGCTTTTAAAAAGCCATGTTTATCATATTGATCTATTGCGTAACGCACTGATATCTAACTACTGTCTGTTATCAATCCATTACTTTAACCCAATAAGCACAATTTTCTATCAGAATATTGTCATCTTGTCTGAGACTAGCAGGCTAAGTTAGCGGCTGATTGCGCTGACGAATCCGCCATACAGAAAAAGTAACAAAAACAACTAACAATATAATCGGAGCCAACCAGAGTAATGAGTTAGCCAAGCTAAACTCCGGCTTATAACGAACAAACTCGCCATAGCGTTGCGTCATGAAATCAATAACCGCTTGGTCACTCTGTCCTTGGTCAATCATTTGATAAACAATAAGCCGCAAGTCTTTGGCAATCGGCGAATTGGACTCAACTAAGTTTTGATTTTGACATTGTGGGCAGCGTAATGATTTCGCCAGTTCGATGGCTTGCTGCTGCTTCTGTGGTGACTGAAACTCAAATAACTCCACCTGCACCTGTTGTTCATTGGTGGCCGCAACGAACAAAGTCTGCTCGGCAGCATTAAGCTGAGTCGCCATTAAACCAGCCACAAAAAAACTTAGAACTAAGGTCACCAACGATCTATTCGTTTTCATCCATTAGCTCCCTTAACGAAGTAAGCCGCAAAATGTTGTTGCCATACCCGTTCATCAAGTGCACCTAAGTGCTTATATATTATCTCGCCAGCTTGGTTTACTAAGTAGGTTTCAGGGGTACCAACGACACCCAAATCGAGGGCTAGTTTTCCTTTTGGATCAAATACGATATGTTGATATGGGCTGCCTAAGTTGGCGATATAGTTGAGAGCGGCAGAGCGTGTGTCGCGATAGTTAAGACCGATAATCGTCACCTGCTGCTCAGCCAGCAGGTTAAGATAAGCATGTTCTTGACGGCAAATACCACACCACGAGGCCCACACATTGACCAACTGATATTGCTGTGTAAACAATTCACCGCTTGACTGATGGCTAGCATTATCGGGTTCTAGCAATTCAACTGAAGTGATGGGGAATTGGCGCACCACTAACTGTGATTGTGGCCCCATTTGTTGGGTCTTTAAGCTGACGACAAGGATAACGACAAAACAGAGTAAACCAATAACAAACAACGTAATTTTAAACTTGCTCGACTGTAACATAACGGCCTCTACTTACTTGCCACTTAACCAAAGACATCAGCGCGCCGAGAATTGCAACAATCGCCCCACCCCAAACCCAGCTCATGTAGGATTTATATTGTATTTTAACTGCATACGAGTGTGTATCGACTTTACTGCCCAATGTGATGTAGTAGTCACCGTGCCAAAAGGTCTGTATTGCCGGTTCACTCATATTCATCACTCGAACCGGATAATGGCGTCGCTCGGGGGTAAACTGATAGCTTTTGTTCGCTTGTTGAAGCGTTAACACTGCTCGCTCGGCAGTATAATTGGGACCAATCACCCAATCAGTACGCTGATAATTTATTTGACCATCAGTAAGTTCCACCACTGAACCCGGTGACATCTTCCGGTTCAATTCAAACGAATGCTCGGCATGCATCATGGCGCCAACCGCGCTGATGGCAAGCCCAATATGAGCCGCCACCATAAAAGATAACCGAGTTTGACGAAGAGCGAGTAAACTATGGCTCCCCAAAACCCAGATTGCTAACCCCCAAGTGAGCGCAACCGACAGTGAGAAGTTTGCGACTTGGAACCAATACAGTAGCGCACCGATTGATAGACAAACGGCAAACAATGCAGCCATTTTTATCGTGCTAAAATAGTTTCCATGCTGCCATTTAAGGAAAGGAACCGCTCCCATTAAGCTTAAAGCTATCAGCGTCAGTGGCGTAAACAGGGTATTAAAATATGGCGCACCAACAGAAATTGCCCCCAAGCCGAACAGCTCGTATAACATAGGATAGAAAGTGCCCAGAAAGACAGTAAAACTGGCAACGACCAACAACCCAACCGCACTTAAAGTCAAATAATTTCGACTTACAATCGAGACAATTGGTCGGCTAATGATTTGTTCAGCGCGCATAAACAGTAAACTAAACCCTGCAATCAAAGTTACCACCATGATCGCAAGCAAGGTAATACCCTTACCCGGGTCAACCGCAAAGGCATGCACCGAGGTCAATACACCAGAACGAACAATAAAAGTGCCGAGAATACTCAGGCTAAAAGTTACCAAGGCTAATACCAAGGCACAGAACCTCTGTTGTTGTTGATGATTTGCAGCGACTAACGCATGAAGCAAAGCGGTTCCAGTAAGCCAAGGTAATAACGACGCGTTTTCAACCGGGTCCCAAAACCACCACCCGCCCCAGCCTAGCTCATTGTATGCCCACCATGCACCCACCAATATACCTAAGGTCAAAAATGCCCAAGCCGATACTGCCCACGGCCTAGCTAACGCGACCCAATGCTGATTGATTTGAGGCTGCATTAACGCCGCTAGGGCAAAGGCTAATACCGTTGAAAAACCAATGTACCCAAGATAAAGCAGTGGTGGATGAAATATCAAACCAACATCCTGCAACATTGGATTGAGATCGCGCCCCTGCTCTAGCCAAACTTGAGAGTAAGTAAACGGGTTAGAGGTGACTAAAGTAAACCAAGCAAACACACCAACAAAGAGCCCCATGATCCAGAGTACATCTTGTAAGTAGGCTTTTTTAGTCCGATGAAGACAGCTAATAAAAGCGGACCACAATGCTAAGGTAAACACCCAAAACAACATCGAACCTTCATGCCCTCCCCAAACAGCAGCAATTTTGAAGGCCAATGGCAAGGCTGAATTAGAGTGCGAGGCAACATATTGAAAGTGGAACTGATCAGAGATAAACAGATAAGCGAGAAGCACCAAACTCAACAGCGCAACGGCACCATTGAGTTTAGCGAGAAAAGAAAGCGAGAATGGGCGTTGACGAATATGCCACTTTTGCCAAGCGTACAAGGTCGAGCTAATACTGCTCGATATCGCAATCCACACCAGTGCAAAATGCCCTATCTCTCCGAACATAATTATATAACCGTCATCTGTCCGGCATAGAGGATAAAGGTACGCAACATCAATACGCCAACTAAACTTAAACTTGTCACCATAAAGATATAACCACCATTATGACGTGTCTCTTTTGAAGTCAAAGCATTAAGCGTAAGTGGAAGCACCATCCCTATCAGTACGACACCGAACCAGAACCAGTTGGACCAAAAGCCCCCACCGATGGCATTCCAAGCCGCAACTTCATTTTGTCCGCCACTAAAAATCAGCCCGGTAAAGAAGGTGACTAAGACAAACAACTCAAACATCACAACAGGTCGTTCAAAGCTATGTACCCAAGCTACGCTTGGACTGGATGCTGGCTCTTTAAACACTAAAATACCAAACATCAAGCACGCCGCTGCACCCGAGGACAAACTTGAGAACAAAAATAGTATCGGAAGCACTGGATTATTGAGCATTGGGTAGGTTTTCAAAGCCGAAAGTAGAAATCCTGTATAAGCAGCCAGCACAATGGCAAGAAAGCCCAAGAATAACTCAATCGCGTTGGTGAACTTGCCGGATTTAAGTAACACACTGTCGATAAAATCAAGCAACTTGCTTGGCAACAAACCTTCGCCAAACTTAGTGATTTGATGGCGGAATAAAATACCAATCCAGACAAACAGTACCAGCATGTAAACTTGGAACAAAATGACCCCCATCGACATCACTGAACTCGGGTTGAAATAGATCATTATTTTCCAAAATTCCAACGGTTTGGTTAAGTGAAAAATCAATATCGTCAAGCCCGAGATAATGCCAAATGGTGCCAGCCATGCCATCGCCTTCAAAATTCCATTGTTGGCAGGATCTCCCTCAATAACTTTACGTTTCAAGTACAATGCTATCATTACCGCACCAGCAGACATCCCAGCCAAAAACAGATAAATAGCGATTATCCAGTCCCATACCAAAGCGTCGAAGTGAAATGCAGATTCAAAACCATTCATGATCATATCTCCCCTTTTTGGTGAGGTACTTTATACAACTTAGGCTTGGTGCCAAGGTGCGCTTTGTCTCGATAAACCACCTCGGTTTTAAGGACCTGATTTATCTCACTGCTGGGATCGTTCAGATCACCAAAAATCAGTGCTTTAGTTGGACAGGATTCAACACAGGCAGGAAGCTTACCTTGCGCTAAATTGGTATCACGACAGAAGTTACATTTGTCGGCAGAGTGATCTTCCGGATGGAAAAAGCGCACTTGGTAAGGACACGCAGCTAGGCAATAGCCACAACCAACACACTTTTCTTTGTGCACATCGATAATGCCGGTTTTCTCATCTTTATAAGCCGCTCCCGTCGGACAAACATAAACGCAAGGTGGGTTTTCACAATGTTGACAAGATTTGCGAGTAAAACGGTAATCAACATCCGGAAACTCACCTTGAGGTTCACTGCGAATAATTTCTAGGCGTGAAACGCCCTCTGGCACGTTATTGACTTCACGGCACGCCTCAGTACAAGCCGTACAACCAATACAAGCGGTTTCATCGTGGATCATGCCATATAACTTATTGCCATCTTGCTCTATATTTGCCAAGGATTTACGACTGTTGAGCATAGCTGTCCCTGCTACACCAGTGGTAAAAATCACGGCACCAGCACCAGTTAAGAAGTTTCGTCTTGAGCAACTCATGCTACTTCTCCTTTTTTAGGTGGTTAAAGTCAGAGTGACAATCAACACAGAGCTTAATACGCTGCTTGTGCTCTAACCCAAGAACCTTGGTTTTGCTCGCGTGGACATCATGACAGTTAGAGCAAGTTAGATTTTTGGCATGAACATCATGTGTCCAGCTACTTTCACGCAGGGGTTGTGGTTGGTGACAATCGACACACTGACTATTGGCCTTGAGAATCGCTTGGGGATCGAGGAACACTTTATCGGTCCCCAATTGCGACTGGGCGCTTGAGTATTTGGTGACGATTGACGCACCTTCTCGATGGTCTGGGCCGATATTGTTATGACATTCAGTACAATTGACTTCACGACCAAGAGCTTTGTGAGCCTCTTCACCATGAGAACCTGCGAGGGTTTGTTTGGCATCCTTATGACATTGAATACATTTGTAATCCTTGTCACGGATAAATGTGACTTCATGACGCGCTAACGGTTCTTCAGACTGCAGTGTTGAAGTATCGGCAACGGCATGAAGAGAATAACCATAGAGGCAAAATGCTAGAAGAGATTTCAGCATTATGACCATGGCCAACTTTATATTGCCCATATTATCCTTTCCTTATACTCGCCCTCATTATCGAATTAACAACAAATAAAGGACGGTTAAAAATTAAAACCCTTTGATATGTAAACAACAGATCAAATGAGATCAATTCTTATTCTGGATAAGCCACAACGCTATTGGTTAAATATTACTCCTGTTACACTTAGGGAGTAGCTCATGATGGTTAAATTTCGATCTCCATCACCTTATTTTTCGTCAGGTAAATAATCCTAACTCATTGATGATAATAAGTTTCATTATGAAAAAAACACACAAACTAATACCCCTAAAGGGGTATATGCAAATGAACATGAACTAGATCACCTAGTAAAATTGATCTAAAACAATTAAGACTTATTGCTAAGTTATTTATTTTATTTCTATTTACTACAATATATTTCAGTTTCTCCAATTCTTAGTTTGGAATACGCCAGTTCACAACGCTGCTTATAAAAACAGAATACGGAGATAACACTGTGAATACACTTCATTGGATAGCAAAATCTGCGGTAGCGGTCGTGGCCAGCTCGTTATTGAGCACCACAAGCTTTGCTGCTTCTGAAACCAAAGAGTTGATAGACCCGCGTAATCAGGCCTATGAACAACAACACCCTGACCAATACCATTCATGGCAAGCAACCTCTGAGAGTGAACATATTGAAGATGCCTTAGCAGAAGATCCCAATATGGTGATCATGTGGGCTGGGTATGGCTTCGCTAAGGACTACAACAAGGCTCGCGGCCACTTCTTCGCACTTGATGATGTGCGTCAAACTCTACGTACAGGCGCGCCTCAAGACGAAAACTCTGGTCCTATGCCTATGGCGTGTTGGAGCTGTAAAAGCCCCGATGTTGGTCGTGTCATTGAAGAACGTGGTGAAGATGGCTATTTTCAAGGCAAATGGGCGCGTTTAGGCAACCAAATTGCCAACCCGATTGGCTGCGCAGATTGTCACGATACGCGCAGTGAAGGTTTCAAAAATGGTGAGCCTGCATTAGCGCTGACCAAGCCCTATGTTGAGCGTGCTTTCCAAGCCATCGATAAGCCTTTTGAAAAACAATCTCGTCTTGATAAACAAGCCTCAGTCTGTGGTCAATGTCACGTCGAGTATTACTTTACTGGGCCAAACAAATCGGTCAAGTTCCCGTGGGACATGGGCACCACCGTTAACGATATGGAAGCCTATTATGATGCGCTTGGCTTTAAAGACTGGACACACAAGGTATCAAAAGCGCCCATGCTTAAAGCTCAGCACCCTGGTTATGAAACTTGGCGCGATGGTATTCACGGCAAAAACAAAGTCTCTTGCGTAGACTGCCACATGCCAAAAGTAGCCAAAGAAGATGGTACGGTTTACACCGACCATAAAGTAGGTAACCCATTTGATCGCTTTGAAGATACTTGTGCAAACTGCCACACACAATCCAAAGACCAACTTAGAGATATTGTCTCCACTCGAAAAGCTCAGGTCCTAAATATGAAGCTAACGGCTGAGAAACAGATCGTTGCCGCGCATTTTGAAGCCGGTGCAGCTTGGGATGCAGGGGCAACTGAACAAGAAATGAAAGACATTCTGCAAGATATTCGTCACGCTCAATGGCGTTGGGACTACGCTATCGCGTCACACGGTGTCCATATGCATGCTCCTGAAGTGGCATTGGAAGTACTCGGTACCGCGGTCGATAGAGCTGCAGACGCTCGAACTAAAATTGTCCGCTTGCTCGCGAAAAAAGGCATCACAGAACCAATTGAAATCCCAGACATTTCTACCAAAGCGGCGGCGCAAAAAGCCCTCGGTATGGACATGGACAAGATGAATGCTGATAAAGCGCAATTCCTCAAAACCGTAGTACCAAAATGGGAAAAAGAGGCGCAAAAACGCGAATCGACATACTAGTCTGTTACGTTTAAAACCAGTCTAATAAGTTAAAAAATCGGCACTCAATGTGCTGATTTTTCTTACTGATTACTAGGTAACATTGCTTTGGCTTGATTAAGGGAATGAATAACCGCTGCACGGTCGAGTTCGCTGTTTGCTGAATTAAGTATTTGCGTCCAAGTATCAATTGCCTGTTGATAACGAAAACTAATAAAGTGATCACTGGCAAGTAAAGACAGTGCCGTTAAATTATTGGGTTCAATGCGTAACGCACGATCTAAAAGCGCTTGTACGGGCGTGGTCATACGCTGTTTTTCGACATAATAGAGCGCCGTCGCCTTCGCCGCCAACTGATTCGCCGAAGGAACATCAGTTAAACGCTGAGCATAGTCAAAACAAGTCAAGGCAGAGGAAAAATCCTGCAGGTCTAGATAACCCTGACCCAATTGGAACCACAGCTCGGCTTGATTCGGGTCTTGCGTCAATTGCTGCTGAATTGATTCCATCCACTGTGCGTGTGTTGGCGGAGTATCAAGTAGTGCGCTTGGTTGTGGCTTCTGACCTTGGAACCAGAAGTAAACTGGCACCGCCAGCACTAAACTAGCGAGTAGCGTTCGTTTCATCACCATACCTAGGTTAATGTCCATCTTTAAACGATTATATCGTGTTAGGATATTGGCATCTTTGATTTAACAAAACTTTTTATTATGAAGAATAAAGTCGTTTCCTCCCCAGAAACTCAACAAGAAGCGATGAAAATTGCCAAGGCGACACAAAAGCCGGCTCAAACCAAAGAGCAAACTAAACTCATTGCCCAAGGAATCGAAAAAGGCATTGCGCTGTACAAAAAGCAGCAAAAAGAACGCGCGAGACAGACTGACAAAGCAAAGAAAAAAGCGCAAAAGAGCAAGCACGTGGTGCAGACACCTGTTGACATCAACAACGAGTCTCCTGCGGTTGCTGAACGCTCCACCAAGGCGCCGGTTCTACCTTGGATATTACTCATCACAAGTTGGATAGGATTTATCGTTTATGTTAGCCAAAGTTAATCGCCTATTTACTATCGCTATCACCATTAGTCTCGTTGGCTGCACGTCACCCTATACCAAGGTTGACCCTGACGCGACTAACGTCCATCTCAGAATGGATGCTCAATTCGATGCTAACGATTGCCAATGGTTAGGCGAAGTGACTGGCAGCGAGGGCCATTGGTACAGCTATTTGTTGTTTCCTAATGATGTGATGGTACGTGGAGCATTTAACGACATCAAAAATCAAACCCACACTCGGGGGGGCAATACCGTATTTTTGGTCCACCCACAAGATTTTGTCACTTCATTCACTGTGATGGGCAATGCGTACCTTTGCAGTACTAAGTAGAGCCGAGCGCATAAAAAAACCTAGCGATAAACGCTAGGTTTTATGCTCTGTTGCCTTGCGCTATGCGCTAAAGCCTAAACTGGCGGCGATCGCGGTTTTTCTCTCGATAACCCACTGGCTATCAAAAGGCCCCCAATCTGACAATTGATAGTAGCCATCATTATGACGTCGACCATCTTGAACAAACATCAGCTCAATACCGATTCCCGGCAAGGCCTTAATGACGTCTTGAATCGTGCGACGGGGCCAACCCGTCTGCTCGATAAGTTTTGGCACATTTGGTCTTTCTAAATTTTCAACAAGCAGTGCAAGATACAAGCGCCTCGCAAAAACAGGACTCAATTCCATTGATACCTCCTATAAATTTCTAGGGTCATTATTTCTGTTTTGCACAGCTATGTGTTGCGTTTGATCAAAAACTCTACAATCGCTATGGTTTGATAGCGATTTTTTTTACTCGTTGAAATATATACATCACACTTTTGTCTCGTTGTTCACTTCCTGCTAGGATGCAAAAAACAGAAATAAAAAGTCACTTGTAAAGGTTTCACTATGACAATCACCATGTACGGTATTCCCAACTGCGACACGATTAAGAAGGCCAAGAAATGGCTTGATGCGCAGAGCATCGACTACCAATTTCATGATTACCGCAAACAGGGTATCGACACTAAATTGGTCGAAACTTTCTGCCAACAGCTTGGGTGGGAAAACGTACTTAACAAACGCGGCACAACCTATCGCCAACTGCCACAAGAGCAAAAAGACAATCTTACCCAAGACAATGTCATCGCGCTCTTGGTTGAGCAGCCTGCAATGATCAAACGCCCGATTCTCGTATCAGGTGACGAGTACCATATTGGTTTTAAAGCGGATCAATACGCCGCTCTTTTTTCATAAATTTTTCGTAAGGATTTCAAGGATGACAGACAGCCCTACTCTGGCTCTGGCAAAAGATTTAATTAGCCGCCAATCGGTAACCCCTGAAGACGCGGGTTGCCAGCAGGTGATGATTGAGCGATTGAAAGCGCTTGGTTTTGAGATAGAAGTCATGGTGTTTGAAGATACCACCAACTTTTGGGCACGACGCGGCAGCGAATCGCCACTGTTTGCTTTTGCAGGTCACACCGATGTAGTTCCTGCTGGAAACTTAGATCATTGGCACACCGCTCCTTTTGAACCCACCATTGTCGATGGTTTTCTCTACGGACGTGGCGCCGCTGATATGAAAGGCTCATTAGCCAGTATGGTGGTTGCGGTAGAGCAGTTCATTACTGATCACCCAAATCACAAAGGTTCGATTGGCTTTTTGATCACCTCGGATGAAGAAGGTCCATTTATCAACGGCACAGTGCGTGTGGTTGAAGCATTAATGGCACGCGGTGAAAACATCGACATGTGTATTGTCGGTGAACCTTCCAGTACCGAAGTGGTTGGTGATGTTGTCAAAAATGGCCGCAGAGGTTCGATCACAGGTGATTTGACCGTGAAAGGAATTCAGGGCCATGTCGCCTATCCGCATCTGGCAAAAAATCCGGTTCACCAGTCACTGCTCGCGATACATGAACTGGCAACAACCGAGTGGGATCAAGGCAACGATTATTTCCCGCCGACCAGTTTCCAAATTCCAAACGTGCACGCTGGCACGGGGGCCTCTAACGTGATTCCGGGCGAATTTAAGGTTCAGTTCAACCTACGATTCAGCACAGAGCTCAATAACGAGACCATCATGGCGCGTATCAACGACATTTTGGCTAAGCACGATCTTGACTATGATCTGCACTGGACTTTTAATGGCGACCCATTCTTAACCGATACAGGCGCTTTGCTTGATGCCGTTGTTGGTGCAGTCGATAACGTTAACCAAACCAAACCTGCGTTGCTTACCACCGGCGGTACGTCTGACGGTCGCTTTATTGCTCGTATGGGGGGTCAAGTTGTCGAACTTGGACCTGTCAACGCGACCATCCATAAAGTGAATGAGTGCGTCAAGGTTGCCGACCTGGAGAAGCTCACTGCTATGTACCAAAAAACCCTTGAGAACTTGTTGGCGCAGTAATGACTCCAGAGCAGCTTACCGGCCAAGTCACCAGCCACTTAGTTGACACTGTGGTGGGGCAAAAAGCATTTTTGGTTCACCCTAGTGTGAGCCAAGATCTGCTGATGCTAAAACAAGCCGCAGCCGAGGCTGGCTTTACTCTTAATATCGCCAGTGGCTTTCGCGATTTTGAACGTCAAGCGACGATTTGGAATAATAAAATGGCGGGACGCAGTGTGATACTCGACAGCCACAGCCAAGCGTTAGCAAGTGACACCCTCAGTGACGAACAGAAGGTTGAGGCGATATTGCGTTGGTCAGCGCTTCCGGGAGCCAGTCGCCACCATTGGGGAACGGACTTCGACATTTTTGCTCGAGATCGTTTGCCTGAAGGCGACACACTAAAACTTGAGCCATGGGAGTACTTAACGGGCCATCAGCATGAGTTTTATCTGTGGTTACAGACCCACCTGAGTGAATTCGGGTTCTTTTTTCCCTATGCGCAAGATTTAGGTGGCGTCGCTCCCGAGCCTTGGCATATCAGCCACAAGCAGGTCAGCCAAGGTTGTTCAGAACAACTCACTTTGCCAGTTTTGCGACAAGTCCTGCAGCGCTCGCCTATTTTAGGTCAACAAGTGATATTAGCTAAGCTCGAAACGATCTACAATCAATTTATACATAATATTTACCAGTAGGTATCGTCATGATGGACTTTCTAACCAACCCTTGGGTGATTATCGCGATTGTCCTTAGTGTCGTTATCGGCAACATCGCCGCCTTAAAGTACACCGCCAATATGAAATTTGGTCGGACCGATAAAAAAACGCCATCGGCTCAAGACAACGACAAAAATCCCTCAGACCAAAACGACAAAGACCCGCAATAGTGCGAGTCTTTGTCTTTGTTATCTCGGTGTAAACCAGGAATCCATCGCGACATCTGCCTTACTTAAGGTGATCCCACGAAATATTCGACACAATTCGGCATGGTTCGCACTTAAAATAGAAGATATCGTGGACAGGCTCATCAAGTAACCAATCACCACCACATTTAGGGCACTTTCGCGCTTTTTCGGCGGCTAAATTCTGGCCACCAACCCGATATTGGTAGTAGTAAGTGGGGATCTGGCTAATGTACTCAATACGTCCACGCAAATCCCACCCTCGTTTAAAAAGTACACTGTCGACATCACAAATTTCATGCAGCGCCGCATGCTCGGCGCGACAACCGCCAGCCATCTGAATTTCATCACACGCTTGCCACTCTGTTTGCCATTTGATCACCGCCTTATGATCCCCGTTGAGCGTCGGTCCATTTCGATACAGTGGAATCGGTAATAAGGTTTCACCGCTGCGCAGCGGAGAGCAAGTATGAACATACGTGGTGTACAACACTTGCCAACTTGGCGACGTTGGCTCTGCGGCCTCTTCTGAATTGAGGTCTAGCCCAAGCAAACGCATTTTAGGTGCCAATAGACTGGCATCGGCTAAGCGGTTTAAGCACACGTTGACAAAGTCGGAGTGATAACTTGGATGAAGACTGTCTTGCTCGGGGCACACGACGCGAACAAAAAATTCACCATCGCCCATAACAATAGGAAACTCACGCCCCAAAACCTGACCGTTATAACGTAAAGCGTCCATCAAACCGTTGATCGCTTTGTCTACCGCAGAGACGGTGGTGTTATCGAAACATTCAAATTGCAGTTCAACAACGTACATTATTGCACCACGACGTCAAGTTGGTTGATAAACTGGCCGAGATTGTCCGCCAATACGTCACGCTTATCGGTACCAAGACGTTCTAACACAACGTTACCAGTTAAATTACAGATAGAGATAACATCCATCTCTGTATCTGTCGCGGCGATAAAGACCGTCGGTTTTAATTTCAAACGACGCTGAGTCACTAAGTGACCAAGAATGTTCTCTTGCAAACGAACAAAGTCCTCATCACTCCATACTTGCAGCAACGACAGTGGGTTACCTTGCCAAGTCGCTTCCATATCGGCGCTATACTGGGTGCCGTAAAAGAGTTTGATATCATCATGGAGCACGAGTTCAATCCCGTTCTCAACGTTGGTAAAATCGGCGGCAACCTCACGTTGGCAGGCTTGCCATTCGACCGCTTGATCGGTCTTTTTCTCCACACATGGAGAGACAAGATCAACCAACTCTGCGCTTTTCGGTAAGTGTCCCAAAGCATCTAAGTGTGCTTGGCGGTATTTTGCACTGAATGAGAGCAACGCTTGTAAGGCATTATCAGTCATTAGATTCTCCAACATGAGTAGTCGCTTTTAATGGCAGGATTGCGTAAAATTCTCGACATTCTAATAGAAAACGAACAAAAAGTATGAGCAAATATTCTGATGCGAAAGAGTTAACTGGCCTAACCTTGGGGCAGAAGACCGAGTATGCAAACCAATATGACCCAAGCCTGCTGCAACCTGTACCTCGTAGCCTCAACCGCGACGACCTCAATTTAGGCCAAGATCTGCCTTTCGTAGGTTGCGATATTTGGACTTTATATGAGCTATCTTGGCTAAATGACAAAGGTTTGCCACAGGTGGCGATTGGTGAAGTGTCAATTCCAGCCACCAGCGCCAACTTAATCGAATCAAAATCATTTAAGCTCTATCTCAACAGTTTTAACCAAACCCGTTTTTCAGGCTGGGATGACGTTGAAAAGAGACTGATCAAGGATCTGTCAGCCTGCGCGGGTGAAACAGTCGATGTGACCTTGCGCTCAGTTGACGACTATACCGATAGCGTGATCGTCACGATGGACGGTGACTGTATTGATGCTCAAGATATCGAAATCACCAGTTATGATTTTGATCGTAATCTATTAGCGGGCGCCGCAAGCGGTGAGTGGGTCACAGAAAGTCTTCATAGCCATCTGCTAAAATCCAACTGTCTTATCACTAACCAGCCTGATTGGGGTAGTGTTGAGATTCACTACACGGGTAAACAGCTCGATCGTGAAGCGCTACTGCGTTATATCGTCTCTTTCCGCGAACACAATGAATTCCACGAACAGTGTGTGGAACGCATCTTTACGGACATTACGCAGTTCTGCCAACCTCAATCCTTAACCGTTTATGCGCGTTATACACGTCGTGGTGGACTCGATATTAATCCATATCGCTCAAACATCAGCAGTCAGCCTAACCACAACCAACGTATGGCTCGTCAATAAGGAACACATCTCTATGGTGAAAGTACGCTGCAAGCGCATTGTTGGCGCATTGTTGTTACTGCTCGCTTGGCCATTGATGGCCAACACGATTTACGCATCAGCAAGCTTAAGTGAAGCGAACAACTTGGTTAATGTCGTACCGCATCAGGCCAAACAACTGGTCAGCGACTACCTCGAGCAGCGTACTATTTCGGATAAGACCGAGCAAAGCCCATCGGCGATGTCACGTGATGAAGCCGATAGCCGTATTCGTACTCCCGGCAGTACCATAGATGCTCTGCGCATTCTTGCTCAAGCAGAATATAACTTAGGCAACACCCTTCAAGCGTTGAAGCATTTACGTGAAGCGCACATTATCGCTGAAAGTTATCATCTTCCATATCTGTCTATTAGTGTCGATTTGCAGCAAACCGAATTAATTTGGCTTATCGATCACGACAGTGATAAAGCACGTAACAAATTGGCTCAACTAGAAAATAGTTTCTCTAGCATTGAAAACCCGCAACAATTGTTACGTGGACTCGGCTATCGGATGTTGATGTTTAAAGCGCGTATTGCATCAAAACAAGGCAACATTGCTTTGGCAGACGAGCTTTATTTACAAGCCAAAGACTATGTTGACAGTACCGATACCACTTCTATCTTTATCGACTACCACACCACGGTCGGCCAACACCTACTGGCGAACAAACAATACAACCGCGCTTTGTCTGAATTACTGATCAGTTATTGGAAGGCGATAGAGAAAGACTCCGCCAATCAACTAGCACAAGTCAACCGCCTACTCGGTCAGCTTTTTTACGAACGTAAGGTGTTAGACAAGGCCAATGACCACTACTCTCAAGCCGCCGACTACTACGATAATTATCAGGGCTCACCTGCGCTGCCACCAATACTAAAAAGTATGGGCGACATTTATTACCATCAAGGCAAATACAATCTCGCCTTGGTCCATTACTTCAATGCCATGGATCACGACCGGCTCAACAACAATATCGACAATATTATCGAATTGCATATCGCTCTTGCCTCAACTTACCTTAAGCTGGTCAACTACCCTTTGGCCGAACAATATCTAGAGCGTGCCCAAGAGCTACTCCAATT
The DNA here is from genome assembly GCF_042940635.1 of Vibrio sp. NH-UV-68. Taxonomy (NCBI): domain Bacteria; kingdom Pseudomonadati; phylum Pseudomonadota; class Gammaproteobacteria; order Vibrionales; family Vibrionaceae; genus Vibrio; species Vibrio sp. NH-UV-68. The sequence goes on along the minus strand of NZ_CP134975.1, from coordinate 842,080 downwards.
CGCCAACATTCCGCGCTTAAAGTCTTATGCGCTATTACTTGAAGCTGAGTTAGCCCAATATCAAAGCCAACCACAGCAAGCAATCGACCGAGCCAAACAAGCCCTTAACATTGCGCGTGAAGAGCAAGATGTGAGCCTCGAAAAGATGGCCTACAAGATGCTCTACTTGGGCTATGAATTAGACAACCAGTATCAACTGGCTCTTGAGAGCCTAAAGCAGTACGACTCACTAGCAACCATTGAGCAACAAGAACTCGACTTGATCAGTGAAGATGCTTTTCGTCAGCAGAAAGAGTTTGTCGAGCAAACGCTGCACTTAAATAGTCAAAGACAAGAACTTGAGCAGACACAAAGCGACCACCGTAAGTTTCAAAATATTACCTTAACGCTGTTTATCCTCAGTGCGATTTTATTTCTTTTCCTGATGAGACGCGGCCATATCATCGGCTTGCAAAATGAAGAACTCGACGCACTCAATGAAGATCTTTACACTCACTCGCGTTCAGGCTTAAAGAACTTACGCATGCTGAACGCGCGTTTGCCCGCTTCACTCGAAGAGAGTAATCACAAGTTTGAAAAATGGCATGTGGGTGAACTTATTCATGAGCCGCTCAACGATCGATTACGTTTTGTGATGATCGATATCCCTTTCTTACGCAACATGTACTTGCAACATGGCTATCAAGAAGGGCTAAAACTGGAACGTGCTTTTGGTGATTTTCTAAAAGAGCGAGTGACGCACCCGGCGCGAATCTACCACTTCTCAGATGCTAATTTGCTTTATATCGAACCGAACAGTGAACAGAACACACAACCTGAGCAAGTGTTTGAAAAAATCCAACAATGGATCTTAGAGTTTGAACCTGAGCGTCACATCAATCGAATTATTCGTATCGGCATGGCGGACTACCCATTCCTACCCAGAGCTTACACCGCGGTCAATGATAAGGAACTGATTGATGTGCTACTTATGTCGACAAGCACTGCACGCACACTCAGTATGAAAGAACATTGCAGTCAGTGGGTCTATTTACGGGCGATTGAAAACGCTCCAGCCGCCAGTTTAGCCACCGGAAATATCCGCAAAGCATGTAAACATTCGATAAATCAAGGCTTGATCAAAGTCCACTCTTCGTTCAAGAATGAGGACAGTATCAAAAAACTATTAAAAGATGAGTAAAAGCTCGGCAATCGCACTCACTAAGTCGTGACGGCCCCGATTTATTTGATATTATCGACAGATTAATAAATAGCATTAGAATCCAACTTAAGTTTATTCATGGGTGTTCTTGAGCAAGATCTTCAGTCACAGCTGCACAAGCTGAAATCTCAATTGGAACAAGTCCGATTGACACAGCGGGACACCTCGTTCAAATTTAAAAGAGAACAGAAGGTCCTTCAGCGCATCATTGCGTCGCTAAGTTGTGCCTATAAAACTGAAAACCCGCGTTTAAACGCAGGGTTAACTGAGCTCAAACAAGCTATCGAGCAACAGCAAGACGTCAGTACTCTAATTCCAAAACTAGCCGTTTTGGAGCGTTTGCTTAAACAACAAGGCTTGGCTATGGATAAACACACCGATCATCTTGACTCGCAAATAAAACACAGCGGTGAAACCTTGTTGAGGCTGACGGGTTTACCGGCCAAGGTCAAACGCGATTTACGCGATTTGCTGAGCTATTCTAATGGCCTTAAGCACCCAAAGGCTGAACAGGCCGTGCGTTTACTGAGCCTGTATGAGCGTTCTGTTAAAATTATCACTGCCAACCCTGAACACACCATCAATCAAATCGCAAATAGCTCAGACCGAGAATTACTACTGAGACTTTCTGATGAGCTTCAGCACTTAATCACTGAACTTGATTTCGAAGGTGAGTCGGGAGAGTTGTTGTCCGATATTCGTGCCAAGCTTCTGATTGGAGTTAATAGCCATGTGCTGCTTGAATTAACTCTACAAACTCTGAAACTGGTCATTGATGGCACAAATTATGAGCGTAAAACCTCAGAGCAGTTCTTAGAACAAGTCAACGCAAGCCTCTCTTCGTCTTTAAAAAGCTCAACGCAAAACGTACAGCAGTCGCACAGTTATTTTCAGCATAGACAAGAGATGAGCGGTGAACTCGCCGATCTGATTGACAGTACCCAATCAAAAGTAACGCAAGCCACATCACTAGATGGACTCAAAGCTGAAGTTAACCCTTTACTCACCCAACTGAATTCGCTTTCAGAACGTTTGAAGCACGCAGAGCAACGTGAGCAATCTCTGCTTGAACGGATGAGTTATGGCAAAAACCAACTTGAAGCCCTCTTTGAAGTAACCCAAGATTATCGCCGTCGTCTTGAAGATCAAGCGCAACGCATGTTGTTGGATCCACTGACTAAGGTTTACAACCGCGCCGCATTTGGTGACCGTTTAGAGCTAGAGTATCGACGCTGGATTCGTGCTCAGCACCCTTTACGCGTTGTGATACTGGACATTGATGGTTTTAAATCGATTAACGATAGTTTTGGTTACACTGCTGGTGACAAAGCGCTGAAGATTATTGCGCGTACGATTAAAAAAGAGCTGCAAGATACCGATACTGTGGCTCGTTTTTCTGGTGAAGAGTTTATTTTACTGCTCCCAGAGGTCAGTGATAACGATGCGTTTAATGTCATTCAAGCCATTCAAAAACAAGTGGCTAAACTGCCATTCAAGTTCCGCGATCGCCACCTCACCATTACTCTTTCGGCAGCCAGTACCGCCTTTAAAGACTCCGACACACCAGAAGAGATACTCGAACGTTTGAATTTGTGTCTCAACGAAGCTAAAACACTCGGTAACAGCCAACTGGTTTGGCGTTAAAAGCCATTATCCCACCTCGCCCACACTTTGCCTGTCTGCGTCCTCTCTGCATTGACCTATATATATCAATAATTTAACTTTATTATTTGCGATTAACTGCTAAGCTTAAGCTATCTTTGCTCGTCGAATGCTCACGTTAAGCAACTTAAAACAGTACCAATGCAAAGCGATAACAATAACGCAGAAGAATAAAAACAGTATAAAACGATAACAATAAATAATAACAGCGATGAAGCTCGATTCCGTTCATCGCCTAAGGGGTCCCCATGATTACTCATATCAGTCCAGCGGGTAGTATGGACTTACTTTCTCAACTTGAAGTTGAGCGTCTTAAGAAAACCGCTACCAGTGATCTGTATCAACTCTACCGCAACTGTACTCTCGCGGTGCTCAACTCTGGTGCGCATACTGACAACTCCAAAGAACTATTAGACAAATATCAAGATTTTGATGTCAATGTGATGCGCCGTGAACGTGGCATCAAATTAGAACTCATCAATGCCCCTGATCACGCTTTTGTCGACGGAGAGATCATCAAAGGGATCCAAGAACATCTCTTTTCGGTCCTGCGTGACATTGTCTACGTCAATATGCACCTGGCCGACAATCAGCGCCTTAACTTAACTAACCCAAGCCATATCACTAACTTGGTGTTTGGTATATTGCGCAATGCCGGTGCCCTGACGCCAAGGATTGAGCCAAATCTTGTTGTCTGTTGGGGCGGTCACTCCATTAACGCCACCGAATACCAATATACCCGTGAAGTCGGCAATGAGCTTGGGTTACGTGAAATGAACATCTGTACTGGCTGTGGACCTGGTGCAATGGAAGGGCCAATGAAAGGGGCCGCGATTGGTCACGCTAAGCAGCGCTACTATGATCAGCGTTATCTTGGCTTAACCGAACCCTCCATCATTGCTGCTGAGCCGCCCAACCCTATCGTCAATGAACTGGTGATCATGCCTGATATTGAGAAGCGACTCGAAGCGTTTGTTCGCATGGCGCACGGTATTGTCATCTTCCCTGGCGGTGCAGGTACAGCCGAAGAGCTGCTCTACATTCTCGGCATTATGATGCACCCAGAGAATGCCGAACAGCCACTCAGAATTGTTCTCACCGGACCAAAGGAAAGTGAAGAGTATTTCTTTTCGATTGACCAGTTCATTGGTGAGACACTAGGCAGTGAAGCGCAAAAACACTATCAAATTGTTATCGATGATCCTGCCAAAGTAGCGCAAATTATGAAGCAAGGTATGGTCGATGTACGCCAACACCGCAAAGACCATGGCGATGCCTACAGCTTTAGTTGGTCGCTCAATATTGAACCTGAATTCCAGATGCCATTTGAACCGACCCACGCCAATATGGCGAGCCTTGACTTGCATCTCGATCAACCACCGGAAGCGTTAGCCGCAGCGCTGCGACGCGCTTTCTCAGGTATTGTTGCAGGTAACGTAAAATCAGAGGGTATTCTAGAGATCGAACAGCATGGTCCATATCAATTAGATGGCGATCCTCGCTTAATGGCTAAGATGGACAAATTGCTCAAAGATTTTGTTGCTCAAGATAGAATGAAGCTGCCCGGCGGCACGGCATACGACCCTTGCTATAGAATCAAAACCAGCAACTAGTGGTAATCTATCACTCATCCGATACAATAAGGGCTTGATGCCCTTATTTTTTTGCTTGCTATGTCTATTCACTTGGTCATTATTGACGCTTTAAACCTGATTCGCCGAGTTCACTCAGCACAACCCGACCCGACCGATATAGCCAGAACGATCACCACGACTTCGCGCACCTTGCAACGAATTCTTAATGAGGCGCAACCGACGCATATCATCGCCGTCTTCGATCATCACCTGCAAGAGCGCGGCTGGCGAGCGGAAATCTTGCCTGAATACAAACAAAACCGTAAACCTATGCCGGAGCCACTGCTTAATGGCCTTGAAGCGATACAAGACGCCTGGTGGAAAATGGGGATTGACTCGCTGCTTTCTGAAGGTGATGAGGCTGATGATTTAGTCGCGACACTGGCCATCAAGGTGGCAGAGCATCATGAGAAAGTCACTATTATCTCGACCGACAAAGGTTATTGTCAGTTGTTGTCACCAACTTTGCAGATCCGTGACTACTTCCAGCATCGTTGGCTAGATGAACCCTTTATTGCCAAAGAGTTTGGCGTTAAACCGCATCAATTGGCTGATTACTGGGGACTCACTGGCATTAGCTCGAGTCAAGTACCTGGCGTGGCGGGAATTGGGCCTAAAGCGGCCAAAGAAATATTAACTCAGTTTAATGATATTGAGCAGGCATACGCGAGTGATGAATTAGCCGCTAAATATCGAAAAAAACTTGATCAACACATCGAGTCGGCTCGGCGATGTAAGCAAATAGCCGCCTTAAAGACCGACATAGAGCTCGGCTTTAATTTGCAAGATTTACGCTTTAATGGGCCAAATGAGTAACAAGAAGGTTTGCAGCGTTGCCAGTTGTGATCGCGTGCTTTGAGCAAGGCAGCGCTTAAGATTGTACAATGTGTAGTAGCAGCGCTCTTGTCTCCAAGAGCGCAACATTTACCGGTTTAGTGCGGCGATATGTTAGACAGACATTGAATGTGTACAGTAATTTCCTCACGGTCGTGATAAAGGTGTTTAGCTTGTAGCTTAAACTTAACCCCGTTTTCCTTAAGGAAGATTTTCAGGTTATCAATATCTTCTAGCACTTCGTCATAGCGCCCTTTCATCGGCAATTTCAGGTTAAAGATCGCTTCTTTTGCCCAACCACTAATGATCCATTCACCCATCAACTGAGCCACGCGTGACGGCTTTTCAATCATGTCACATATCAGCCAAGTGATGTTCTTACGTGCAGGTTCAAACTTAAAACCATCTTCTTGATGGTGTTTAACCTGACCCGTTTCCATCAAACTGTCGGCCATCATGCCGTTATCGACCGAGTGTACAAACATCGAACGCTTCACCAGTTGATAAGTCCAACCACCAGGACAAGCACCTAAGTCAACGCCCCACATCCCCGGCGCTAAACGTTCATCCCACTCTTCACGAGGAATAAAGACATGGAAAGCCTCTTCTAGCTTTAACGTCGAACGACTCGGCGCATCAGACGGAAATTTAAGACGCGGAATGCCCATGAAGAACTGTGAGTTATTTGTCGTCAGCGAGTAACCTATATAGCAATGTCCTGGCTCGACAAAGCACAAGTGCAGAACCGGTTTTTTCGGGCTATCTTTGGCAAACAAAATCTCTTTACCGCGAAGCGCCTGACGCATAGGTACCGTGAACTTACGACAGAACTTAAGCAGCTCTTTCGCTTCGTTAGTATCTGGGGTTTCAATGCGAAGATCGCCACAACGCGGTAAACCGTCAATATCGGCGAGCTGCTGCAAGATAGGAGAAATACGATCTTCACGAGGTAGATCATCAATTTCCACCGCAACGGCAAACATTTGGCGGGCAAAAATTAACGATTTAAAATCGATCTCTTTGACCAGTTTTTGCGCATCGCCCTCTTGATAGCACTCAAAGATAACAAAACCACTGTTCTTTTTAAGGCGAGGGAAACCAAATACTTCTAGCTGAGTGGCACGATCTTGAATTTCACCGGCACACTCTTTCTCAAAGCCACTGCGGCAGTAGAGCATTAACTGTTTCACTGTTTCACCTCTTTAATTTGCAATGCTGCGTAGACAAACAGTCCCCAACCCACCATAAAGCTCAAACCACCTAATGGCGTAATTGGCCCAAACCACTTAATGCTGGTCAACGCGAGTGCGTAGAGACTGCCGCTAAAACAAAAGACGCCGATGATAAAGCAAATTGCCGCAAGGGCGAAATATTTTTGTGACTTAGACGATAATTTTAGCTGGAGCAACAGCCCACAAAGTAAAATCGCCAGCGCATGAATTAATTGATACAACACACCAGTGTTAAACACCTCGATAAGATAGGGTGACAACAGCGTTTTTAATCCATGAGCACCAAGGGCCCCAAGAGCAACGCCTAGCCCACTTAATAGTCCGCCAATAGCGAGTAATTGCCTACTTTGCATCGCAATAAACCTCAAAAATAAACGCCGCCAATGCATCGACTGCCAGCGCGATGTTGCCAAGTTCAGTATGACCTGAGACTTTACGCGGCTTAAAGCTGTGATCACCATCGGGAATAAACGTCGCAGTCACACTTTCCGCTAGGGCAAACTCGCTAAATTCTTCGCGCTTACCAAACGTATCTCGCTCACCTTGCAAAATAAGGCAAGGTTTGCTCAGTTTAGCAAGATGAGCACCTTTGTAGTTCTCCGGCTTACCGGGCGGATGGAAGGGAAAACCGAGACAGGCCACACCAGCAACCAAGGAGTCGTCAGCAAGTAAGCTCGCCATGCGTCCCCCCATCGATTTACCACCAATAACCACAGGTTGCCCTTGAGCGACATCCTGAATCACCGCTTGGAACGCCTCAAGCAGTTTTGGCGCTCTGTCTGGTGGGCGCTTTTTGCCATCTTCAGCACGTTTGACCATATACGGAAAATTAAAACGCACCACTTGAATGCCCTTGTCGACTAAACCGGTTGCCACCGCCTGCATAAAAGCGTGATCCATACCCGCTCCAGCGCCATGGGCAAAAACAAACACCGGATTACCTGCTTGACCTTCTATCAGATAACTACTCATCAAGCAGATCCTCTTGTTCGCTTTGCGCTTTAGCAAGCATCCAATCACGGAAAGTGGCAATGCGTCCCATATCCGCTTGCTTCTCATGACACACGACGTAAAAAGCATTCTTGGATAGCAGCACTTCATCAAACGGTGCAATCAATCGTCCCGCCTCTAACTCTGGCTGAGCCAATACATTGTTGCCGAGCGCTACACCCTGACCATGCGCTGCAGCCTGCAGTACCATGGTTGAGTGACTGAAGATTGGTCCATGATTGACATTTAATCCCTCGATTCCGGTCTGTTTGGCAAACTGTTTCCAGTCTTTACGTGAGGTGTCGTGCAGCAGGGTATGTTGTTTCAAATCACTTAGAGTTTCTAATGGTTTGTTACCTAAAAGTAATGAAGGTGAACAAAGTGGGATTAAAAATTCTTGGTATAACTTATCGGCGCGCAGTCCCGGCCAATTGCCTCGCCCATAATAAATCGCCACATCAACATCATCGGTTAATGATCCCTCATCCATATCGACCGCCTTGATGCGCACATCAATATCAGGCTCTTGCTGATTAAAATCCGCCAGCCGCGGCACTAACCACTGGATAGCAAAACTAGGTGGCAAACTTATCGTTAGCGCCCCTTTTTCACTACGCTCTAGAACTTTATCAGTAGCTTCTGCTAGTGATGAAAAAATATCCTTGATATCGAGAAAGTAGCTTTGACCCTCTTCGGTTAATAACAAGGAGCGATTTCGGCGACGAAATAGCTTTAAGCCGAGAAATTCTTCTAGCGCTTTTATCTGATGACTGACCGCAGCTTGCGTCACAAACAGTTCCTCTGCTGCGCGAGTAAAGCTCAAATGGCGCGCCGCAGCTTCAAACACTTTTAAAGAGTTTAATGGAGGCAATCTTCTGGACATGGTGGCCTTCTATATATTGGATTAGTTTTTTTTATCTGAAACATTATAAAATGTCCATTGCCTGACGACCAGAGAAATTCTATATTTCACCCCGCAAAGAGAAGTCAGAACGGCTTGATTCCTTTGGGAATCAATTGACTACTCTTTGCGATGTTGTGTTTGCAAACTCGTATTTCGAGTTCGGTAGGTTTCTACCAGTTTTGTTTCAAGCAGAAACGAAACATATACTTCCTGTATTTATTTTGACCTGTCTGTCAATTTTTTTAGCACCGCCTCTATGGCGGTGTTTTTTTATGTCGCTAAGGTAATAATGCCACTTATTGCCGATCGCTAAATCCAATAACCTCACCTAGTTTTTGCAAAAAAAAAGCACAAATCGAATCAACGATTTGCGCTTTCTAATCAGATTAACGTCTTGTTTTAAGGGCGGTAAACTTTGACGTTACTAAAACCTTGTTCTTGCAGATATAGCGCCTGCAGACGACTCATTACCCCACGATCACAGTAGAGCAGGTACATTTTAGACTGGTCTAGGTCACCAAACTGAGTGCCAAGTTTGAAGAAAGGCAAGTGTTTCACTTCGACATCATCAATCACTAGTGGGTTATCGTCTTGCTCTTCAGCGCTGCGAATATCGAGCACGATGGCATCTTGTTCCACCGCTTGAACTTGCTCCACCTCTGGCGCCGCTTGCTCTGTCTCTTTAGCAATATCGCGAATATCCATCACGCGCGCATCATTGACCACTTGCTCAAGCAGAGCAAAGTCGAATTTGGCTTCTTCCGCTTCTAGTTTCGCTTTTACTGCTTTGACCGTTGGCTTTTTAGAAATGACACCACAATACTCAGGCATGGTTTTCGCAAAATCTTCAGTACCGATATCACGCGCAAGATTAATGATGTCTTCCTTGTCCCAGTTAATCAGTGGACGCAAGATTAATGCATCGGTGACACCATCGATATGACGCAAGTTGGTCAGTGTCTGGCTTGAAACTTGGCCAATCGCCTCACCCGTCACTAACGCTTGAATACCAAACTTATCTGCCACCATGCCAGCGGCGCGCATAAACATACGTTTTAGTACCACACCCATCTGACCGTCATCGACTTTTTCTAAAATTTCAGCCACGACGGGTTCAAAGTCAACCGAGATAAAACGTACCTTGGCCGATGAACCATATTTATTCCACAGGTAGTGCGAGACCTGCTTTACGCCGATTTCATGTGCTGGGCCACCAAGGTTAAAGAAACAGTAATGTACTTTTGAACCACGTTTGATGTGCAAGTAGCTAGAAACGCCAGAGTCAAAACCGCCAGAAATAAGGCTCAGTACATCTTCTTGAGTACCTAAAGGGAAACCGCCCAAACCTTTATAACGTGCGATCACTTGGTTCAGCTTTTCATTGACCACTTCAAGATTAACCGTGACATCAGGGCGACGCAGTTTAACGCTGGCGCTTTCAATCGATTGGTTAATACCACCGCCAACATAACGTTCAAGTTCAATCGAGGTAAAGTCATGCTTACCACGGCGCTTAGCACGAACAACAAAGGTTTTACCTTCGATTCGAGGACGATTTAGCTCTAACACCTGCTCAAAAATATCATGCAAGTCGGTAAATTCAGACTGCTGAACTTCCAGCACATGGTGAATGCCAGACGTGTGAGTCAAAACGTCTAGCACTTCTTGATGGTATTGAGAAGACTCTGATGTCACCTCAATGTGGTCTCGACGGTTAAAAACAGCAACAGACTCTGTACGACTCTTGATGATGTTACGGATATTACATTCAAGAATCTTTGTGAAGCGCTTACGCACAGACTCACTTTTTACAAAAATTTCTGGATGGGGCTTGACGATAAATTTCATAATTCACTTCACAAGTTAACTGTTTCGCTGATTTTGCTGCTCTAGAGAGCGTAGCAGTTAGTTTTAACACTAAGCTGCCGCTAAGGGCGCAAGATTATACATGAAGCAATGACCATAAAAAAGACGAGCGTTTAAAGCTCGTCTTAGTCTTTGGTTTGATTGACTTTTATTCAGGCTGTAATACCGGCACCTCATCACTGAGCAGCGCTTCGCCTTGCATAATGCTGATTTCAACTCGGCGATTGCGCGAGCGTTGTGCTTCGGTATCATTTGGGCCTAACGGCACCGTATCCGCCATGCCCCGAACCTGTAGCCGTTCGTGATTAAAGCCGCGTACTTTTTCCATCTCTTGCGCCACCGAGACCGCGCGCTGTGCGGACAGATCCCAGTTCGAGCGGTATAACTGCGAGTCTAGGCGCTGATTATCGGTGTGCCCTGATACTCGGACTACACCCGGAATATCTTTGACTAAATCGGCAATCTGGCGCACTAATGGGCGGAACTTAGGTTGTAAGAACGCTGAGCCTTCAGGGAACGCGCCTTTTTCACGAATACGAATATCAATTTGTTGACCAAGATTTTCCACCTCAATGGCACCTTGTTCAATTTCGCGCTCAAGCGCTTTCTTAATACTTTCAACCAGCGTTTCAAGCTCTTCAGACATCTGCGCTGCTTGCTGCTGTTGATTATCCGATTCACTATTTTGGTTGTTTTGGGTTGATGTCTCGGGCGATTGGCCCCCATTCAACGTACCTTGGTCGCGTTGGGTTCCCCCTGCGCGATCCGACTCGCCTTCATGAAATTCTAAGGTTTGCTGAGTAATATCAATCGTCTGTTGCATGATGACATCAATCGGCGTCGGCTCTGGTCTGCCCGGCCTAAACTCTTGGGCAATAATACTAGTGCCTTTGGGAATATCTTTGACCTCTAGGCGATTTTGTACACCAAAGGCAAACTTCATCGAACCGGCAATCTGCTTGAACTTAAGCACGTCCATTTCAGAAAACGACAACAAAAGAACAAAGAAACACATCAACAGAGACATCAAGTCAGCAAACGTCCCCATCCATAACGGAAGACCCGGGGGCGGACATTTGCACTCATTTTCTTCTTCCATTGTCATTTCCCTACTCGTTATCTACGTCAAGTGCGCGCTTACCTTCATTGAGATAATTTTTCAGATAGCTGTCAATGACACGCGGGTTTTGACCATCTTGAATAGCAAGCACACCATCCATAATCAAACGACGATTGAGTTTTTCTTGTTCACGGCGTAGTGACAGTTTGTCAGCAATGGGGAAAAACACCATGTTAGACAAAATCGCACCATACAAGGTTGTCAAAAGAGCCACCGCCATGGCCGGGCCGATAGCCTTAGGGTCATCCATGTTAGATAGCATGGCGACAAGACCGACCAAAGTACCAATCATTCCCATTGCGGGGGCAACGTCACCAAACGCACGAAACACTGCACCACCAAACTCGTGACGCTCATCGGTCAGGGCGATATCTTTTTGTAGCGCAGCGCGCACGACGTCCGCGTCATGACCATCCACCAGCAAATCGATACCTTTTTGCATAAAACTGTTGGTGATTTCCATCTCTTCTAGCGCTAAAAAACCCCCTTTACGGGCGGCATCGGCCATTTCAACAACTTTAGCGATCAAATCCTCTGGCTCGTCAGACTTGAACATGAAGGCTTTTCCCGCGATCTTTGCGGCGCCAAAAAATTGCCCAATTGTGAACTTCATCAGCACCACGAATGTCGAGCCGCCAACCACGATAAGAATCGACGTGACGTCGACAAACATCATGATGCTTCCGCCAAGTATCATCGCCATGACAACGAAAGCCAATCCGCCAATCAGTCCCAGCAGCGTCGCTAAATCCACAAAGCACTCCTCATGCTATCTATAAGCTTCTATCAAATTATATCGGCAACATCTTCAGATCTTTAGTCTTTTATTGATACCGCTTTCACATAACTATAGATGTTTGGCACGTAACACATAACTAGACTTTAGCGTTATCACTTACCGACACACAACCATAGACCGCTTTATCTCGATTTTTCTAACAAATTTACTCGGTTAAATTTGACCATCATTATCGGCTAAGGTAACTTTCGTCCATCTTTGTCAAAGTAGAACCGTTATGGCGAGCAAGAAACCAGAAAACATGACTTTCGAGGCAACCATTGAAGAACTCGATGTGATTGTCGAAAACCTTGAAAATGGTGATTTAGCACTAGACGACGCCCTAAAGAAATTTGAGCGTGGTATTACCCTCGCACGTGCAGGTCAGGCTAAACTCAATGATGCCGAGCAACGCGTCAGCATCCTACTTCAAAATGATGACAACTCTGCTCTCAGCGACTTTGATACCACGACGGATTAATTAATTATACCTATGGCTGTTATGCATGAGGCCTTGTCCTCACTTCAACAACGAAATAATGCTCAATTAGAACTGTGGTTACAGTCTCTACCTCATCAGAACCTGCCTCTGATCGAGGCGATGCGTTACGGTTTGCTACTCGGTGGCAAACGTGCACGTCCATTCTTGGTGTACATTACTGGCCAAATGCTCGGTTGTGAACTCGAAGAGCTCGACACTCCTGCCAGTGCAGTAGAGTGTATTCATGCTTATTCTTTGATTCATGACGACCTGCCAGCCATGGACGACGACGAGTTACGTCGTGGTCAACCAACATGCCACATTAAGTTTGATGAAGCGACCGCGATTCTTACTGGTGATGCACTGCAAACTCTAGCATTTACTATTTTAGCTGACGGGCCATTGAACCCACGAGCAGAAATTAACCGTATAAAAATGGTAAAAGTGCTCGCACAAGCGTCAGGTGCCAATGGGATGTGTATGGGTCAAGCTCTCGATCTTGCTGCAGAAAACAGACAAGTCACCTTAGATGAACTCAAAGAAATTCATCGCAATAAAACGGGTGCTCTGATCAAGGCCGCCATACGTTTGGGAGCCCTTGCCGCAGGTAGCAAAGGGGTGGAGGTGATGCCTCACCTAGACAAGTATGCTGACGCCATTGGCCTTGCATTTCAGGTTCAAGATGACATTCTGGACATCATTAGTGACACCGAAACCTTAGGCAAGCCGCAAGGTTCTGACCAACAAGCCAATAAAAGCACCTATCCAGCACTACTCGGATTAGACGGCGCTATTAACAAAGCTCACACTCTGTTAAATGAAGCACTTCAAGCATTGCAAGCAATCCCATACAATACAGAGTTACTCGAAGAGTTCGCCCGATATGTCATCGAGCGCAAGAACTAACACAATAAGCGCGCAAAAATATGACTCTTGATATTTCAAAGTACCCAACACTGGCTCTCGCAGACACCCCTGAGGAGCTGCGTAGTCTCCCAAGAGAGATACTGCCGAAACTGTGTGATGAGTTACGCACCTATTTACTCAATTCAGTTAGCCAGTCGAGTGGTCACCTAGCCTCTGGATTGGGCACTGTTGAGCTGACTGTTGCTCTACACTACGTCTATAACACACCCTTTGATCAGTTGGTGTGGGATGTTGGCCACCAAGCGTACCCACATAAAATTTTAACTGGTCGTCGCGATCAAATGCCAACCATTCGCCAAAAAGGCGGACTGCACCCTTTTCCTTGGCGTGGCGAGAGTGAATACGACACCTTATCGGTCGGCCATTCATCAACCTCAATCAGTGCCGCACTTGGAATGGCGATTAGTGCCGCACAAGAAGCGCAAGATCGTAAAGTGGTCAGTGTCATCGGCGATGGCGCGATAACCGCAGGGATGGCGTTTGAAGCGATGAACCACGCTGGTGATGTCCATCCTGATATGCTGGTGATTTTGAACGACAATGAAATGTCGATATCAGAGAACGTTGGCGCGCTAAACAACCACCTTGCTCAATTGCTTTCAGGCAATCTATACACCTCTATTCGTGAAGGTGGCAAGAAAGTACTTTCAGGCGTTCCGCCGATTAAAGAATTAGTTCGTCGCACCGAAGAGCATCTAAAAGGGATGGTGGTTCCAGGGACATTATTTGAAGAACTCGGCTTTAACTATATCGGTCCTGTGGATGGCCATGATGTCAATGAGTTGGTAAAAACGCTCAAAAACATGCGTGAGTTGAAAGGCCCACAGTTTTTGCACATCATGACCAAGAAAGGCAAAGGCTACGAGCCAGCCGAAAAAGATCCGATTGGTTATCATGGCGTGCCAAAATTCGATCCAAGCCATAATTCGCTACCAAAAAGCAGCGGCGGCAAACCAAGCTTCTCCAAAATCTTCGGTGACTTCTTATGTGATATGGCCGCGCAAGATCCGAAGTTAATGGCGATTACGCCAGCGATGCGCGAAGGCTCTGGGATGGTGCGTTTTTCTAAAGAATACCCACAGCAATACTTCGATGTGGCGATTGCTGAGCAGCATGCGGTAACACTGGCGGCGGGAATGGCCATCTCCGGTAACCACCCCATTGTGGCGATTTATTCGACCTTCTTACAGCGTGGCTACGATCAGTTAATTCACGATGTGGCGATCATGAATCTGCCAGTGATGTTCGCCATTGATCGCGCCGGACTGGTCGGTGCCGATGGTCAAACCCACCAAGGGGCGTTTGACCTGAGCTTTATGCGCTGTATTCCGAATATGATGATCATGGCGCCAAGCGACGAAAATGAGTGTCGCCAAATGCTCTATACCGGTCACATACATAATGGTCCAAGCGCCGTTCGTTATCCTCGTGGTAATGGCATGGGTACCGATATTCAAGCTGAATTTACCGCCCTCGAAATCGGCAAAGGCCGCTTGGTTCGTCAAGGCGAAAAAGTCGCAATTTTAAGTTTTGGTACCTTCTTAGCGAACGCGCTTGAGGCTGCAGAGTCCCTCAATGCGACGGTCGCTGACATGCGTTTTGTTAAGCCGCTCGATGAAGCCTTAATCAAACAACTTGTCGCAGAGCATGACGTTATTGTCACGCTAGAAGAAAATGCTATTGCGGGTGGCGCGGGAGCTGGGATTATTGAATTTATGATGCAAGAAAAACAGGTTAAACCTGTCCTCACTTTAGGGCTGCCTGACAAGTTCATTGCTCAAGGTACACAAGAGGAACTGCATCAAGAACTCGGTTTAGACGCCAAAGGAATCGAAGCAGCGATTCGTCAGTACCTTAAAAAATAGCCTCAGTGTCAATGCTAATAAAAATGCTAATAAAAAAGCCCTCATTTTTGAGGGCTTTTTTGTTTCAATCCATTTTTTCAGTCGATATTACTGAGGTACTTGCCAGTCAAACTCAGCGCACAGTGCTTGCCACGTTGGGTCGACACTAGCGCTGATCAACACGTTCTGGCCAGTAAACGGATGGACAAAGGCTAAACGCGATGCATGCAACAACAGCCGATGTGAGTCATATACGTCTCTAAACAGTTTGTTATGTTTTCCGTCACCATGAGTCGTATCACCGACAATGGGATGCCTGAGGTGCGCCATATGCCGCCTCAATTGATGCTTACGGCCAGTCAGTGGTTTCATTTCGATTAAACCATAGCGCGTGGTTGGAAACTTACCCGTTGAGTGCGCAACTTCAACCTGAGCCAATGGCTGGTAGTCCGTCACTGCTTCCTGCGCTTCTTTCTCTTGACTGACATGCTTATCGGCGATTTTATCTAACTCAACCTTGAGCGCATAATCGAGTCGGCCGGGTTGCAAAATCCAACCACGTACAATCGCATGATAGGTTTTTTCCATTTCATGATTGGCAAACATCGGCATCACTTGCGACGCGACTTCACTCGACAGGGCAAAGATCAATACCCCAGAGGTCGGTCTGTCAAGCCGATGAAGCGGAAACACATGCTGGCCAATCTGATCACGCAATGTCTGCATCACAAACTGAGTCTCGTGTTTATCAAGCCAACTGCGATGGACTAACATTCCTGCAGGCTTATTGACCGCAACAAAATACTCATCTTGGAAAACAATCTCTAACATCAAGCACACACCTCATCAATTACTGCCAATCGCGCCAACAATGGTGTGTAATCTGGGTATTGCTGCCAACATTGTTCAAAATACGGAGCAATCGCGAAACCACTTGGTAGTGGTTGCTTAGCATCAATCATGTTGCGCATGCGGCCAATAAAAACCCATTGCAGCCACTGCTCTGGTGCCAGAGTATCAACGGCAAATGGCTGTTCACTTTGCAGTGCCAGCGAACTTGGCGGCTGCTGTTGCCAAAGTTCAAGCGCTTGCATGTCGGCTTGAAGCTGATCAAGCAATTCAATTAATTGGTTCTGTTTCAACATTAATCTTGTTTCTGACCTTGAAAATGGGCTCAAGAATACCATTTATAGAGGAAAGAAAGTTAGGACAAATCGCTAATGGAAACCATTCATACCCTTACCCAATTGCTCACCAACAGTGATTGCCAATACCAAGTCTATGATCTGGGAAGAAAAATCAAGAAAATCGACGCGAAGATGTTTGCCGACACCGAACAGGGGCAAGTGGCCTACCCCTACCCGATGCAGCGCAAAGCTCATCTAGCGATCGTCTATTGGAATCAAGATCAGCAACCTTGGATCTGGTTTCTTAAATTTGACCTTGATGAACGTGGCTTGTTGAAACAAGCCGATGTCGGTAACTTTATCAAGTATGTACTTGAAGCAATGGGCACGCGACTCAATCAAGAGATGACTGAAGAGCAACAACATAAGCTCGCGAATAATCCCTACACTTTTAAGCCTGCTGAAGACAAAATGGCGGTCTTTCATAGTCAAGTTCGTGCAGAGCTAAACTTAGCCTGCAGCCAATACTATGAGCACGCACAACACTATTTTTCTGGCGGGCTTGACTGGGACAAATGGCATAGCGTTGGCTTACAAGGTGTTACCGACATCTGTGCCCGACTCGGCCAAGAGCAAAATGGTGTTAATCTGCGTAAAGCACTAAAACACCTGCCTAGTGAACCTCTCTATGCCCTACTTGGTGCGCTAGAACATACCGAATTATCAGACAAACTCGCACAACGTATCGCCCAAATGGCGCAGGTCGAAATTGACAGCGGCGAGCCTGATCTTTTCTTACTTTCGGCATTAACGCGCGCACTCTCTGGTGCTTCTACACCTATTGCACAATCGATTTATGGTGTGATTTTAGCCAGCCCGAGACTGAGCCATCAAGAAGTGCTGATCGGGATTGCTGGTCGTTGCTGGCATTGGTTAAGCGATGCAAGTACAGCCGAGCAATTCTTGCTGCGCTTAGCTCAAACTGGTGACCAAGCGCTATTCAACCAATTGTTTGCTGACTTAGTCATGCTACCTGAACTGCGGATGGTATTACTGCCGCTATTGCACTCCAGCCCATCACCAGAGTTAGCCGCTGCGCTGATTCGCCTGCAACAATCAGCCAAGGCCTAACTATGATCAGTGACCTTTTCGCCATCCTCGGTTTGGTATGCCTGTGCTTACTCTTTTGGCAACAACGTCGCCAAGCGGAGTTAGTCAAAACGATTGCCGCCCGCCAGTGTAAACAACTGGATTTGCAACTTATTAGCGTTGCTTTAAAAGGTCACAAATTAAAAACGCCAGACGGAGTCTGGCGTTGGCATTCTGTTTATCAATTTGAATTTTCATCACTCGGCGATGATTGCTATCAAGGCAACATCATCATGCAAGGATTTCAGCTAGCGAAGGTTGATCTACCGCCACATCGGATGTAAATCGATATTCGTTATATGGACCGAACGCGTCTTGCTTGCGGACCATAAACTGAAAGCCCAATTTTTGCAGAATTCGTATTGACGGCTGATGGTCAATATTAGCCGTGGCAACGACATGTGTTAAATTTAAGTCTCTGACTGCTTTTGGAAAAAATGCCTGTAGGGCTTCACTGGCAAAGCCGATTCCCCAATATAACTTATCAAAGATAAAACCTAACTCAGGCTCGCTATCAAGATCACAAATAAAAATATGCCCCACATAATCACGGCTACGACTATCTAAAACAGCCATCGCATAAAGGTTAGGGTCATTGAGCGTTTTCTCAAATAATTGTTTTGCCGACGAAACGGTATGGGCACCATTCATTTGGGCACGATTAATACTACAACAGTTAAGCATGAGAAATTCTGATTGTAGTGATTCGTTATAAGGTACTAATAACGAACGGCGAGTCACAATAGTCATGACACATCCTTGTTAGCAGCTAAAATTGTTTTGAAAAACAAAGCCGAAAAATTAAACCAACGGGCAACAACCGGTATTGATCTGGGTTGTAATTATTGGGATGTTATGAGTCTTTTTTCCCAAGGTGAGATCTAAGAAAGCCCCGACACGTGAGTATCGGGGCTATAGTCTTACTCGCAGCAGTCCGGCTACAAAAGGTGCTCCATGCATCTTCCTTAATAGTTACTGAATCCTTCAGCAATATCCTTACTTCGCCGTCCTAGCGGTGTCCTATTCATCCTGATAGCCAACTATCCTAGTTAGCGCGCATCACTTGTTCCTTGAGCGGTGTCCCTAGTATCATCCTGATACTGTCCTTCCTCAATCTAGAGGTGTCCATTGCTTTCCTTAGTCACTCACATCCTGTCAGTGAATGTATCCTTACAATGTCCTTTCGCTCCATGCTTGACTGACTTTCCTCGTCAACCAATCTTCATCCTGAAGTTTTCCTATCCTTGGTATTTCCTGTTCCGTGTCAGTATCCTTCCGACAACTATTAATTTACGCTTTTGGCGATTGAAGACAATATACAGCAGAAAAAAAACGCTCGAAACAAGTGTGCAACAATTCAACTTTTCTTTATAAAACAGCAACCTAAGGTGTTTTTACTGATATTTCTGCGCAAAAAGAATCTATTCTCGCACACTTGGTGTAAGAGATATCTCACAACCAAATGCCTAATTTACCATTCGCCTATTGGCTCGCTGAGCAGTAAAATACCAATATCAAAGCAAAAGGAGGTTATATGCTGACCCAAGATGTTAGCCAAGAGCTAAAACAGGTACTTGAACAATTACAACATGAAGGCAAAGAGCCAAGCATCGCTTTGGTTAAAGCTCGCTTATCAACATCAGTGCCAATGCCTGCTTTGATCACGACGATAAAAAGTTGGAAAAGTGCCCAACGCGTACCGAAAATAGAAATCGCGGCGCCTGAACAAGCGAATGACAGTGATAAAATCGCTCAGCTCGAAAAACAAGTAAAAGCATTAACCGCGCGATTGACCGTATTGGAAGAGAAACTACGCTAAATCGCCCCCTCGAACCCGTCGCTTAGTCAGCAGGTGACGATTAATGCTTAGCCTATTGATGAATAAAAGCAATACATAAAAAAAGCTTGGCAAATCAGCCAAGCTTTTTTTCATTTCAATCGATACTTACCAGCCAGTGACTTCACGTAGGCCTTTACCGATATCAGCAAGAGATTTGACGGTTTTAACGCCAGCCGCTTCTAGTGCCGCAAATTTGTCTTCCGCCGTACCTTTACCACCAGAAATGATAGCGCCGGCGTGGCCCATACGCTTCCCTGGAGGAGCAGTTACACCTGCAATGTAAGAAACAACTGGCTTAGTCACGTTTTCTTTAATAAACGCAGCCGCTTCTTCTTCTGCGGTACCACCGATTTCACCGATCATGACGATCGCTTCTGTTTCAGGGTCTTCTTGGAACAATTTCAAAATATCAATGAAGTTTGAACCTGGGATTGGGTCACCGCCGATACCAACACACGTAGACTGGCCGAAACCTTCGTCAGTGGTCTGCTTAACAGCTTCGTACGTTAACGTTCCTGAGCGAGAGACGATACCGACTTTACCTTTCTTATGGATATGACCAGGCATGATACCGATCTTACACTCATCCGGAGTGATAACACCCGGACAGTTAGGACCAATCATGCGAACACCCGTTTCTTCTAGCTTCACTTTTACATCGATCATATCGATAGTAGGAATGCCTTCAGTGATGGTCACAATCAGTTTGATGCCTGCGTCAATCGCTTCTAAGATCGCATCTTTACAGAAAGGTGCTGGTACATAGATAACTGTTGCTGTCGCGCCAGTCACTTCAACGGCTTCACGTACTGTATTGAAAACGGGTAGACCAAGATGCGTTTGACCGCCTTTACCCGGAGAAACACCACCCACCATCTGCGTACCGTATGCGATCGCTTGCTCTGAGTGGAACGTACCTTGACCACCAGTGAAGCCCTGACAGATTACCTTGGTGTCTTTATTAATTAGTACAGACATTATTTGCCCTCCGCAGCAGCAACAACTTTCTGAGCTGCGTCAGTTAATGACTCAGCAGCAATGATATCAACATCAGAATTAGCAAGAACTTCGCGACCTAGGTCTGCGTTAGTCCCTTCTAGACGAACAACAACAGGAACAGCAACACCCACTTCTTTCACTGCGCCGATGATGCCTTCTGCAATCATGTCACAGCGAACAATACCGCCGAAGATGTTAACAAGAACCGCTTTCACATTGTCGTCAGATAGGATGATCTTAAATGCTTCTGCTACACGCTCTTTAGTTGCGCCGCCGCCAACATCAAGGAAGTTAGCTGGCTTACCGCCATGAAGGTTGACGATGTCCATAGTACCCATCGCAAGACCAGCACCGTTAACCATACAACCAACATTTCCGTCTAATGCTACGTAGTTCAGTTCCCACTGAGCAGCGTGTGCTTCGCGCTCATCTTCTTGCGAAGGATCGTGCATCTCACGTAACTTAGGTTGACGGTATAGAGCATTTGAGTCGATGTTGATTTTACCATCAAGACAAAGCAGGTTGCCTTCGGCTGTTACAACCAGTGGGTTAATCTCAAGTAGCGCAAGGTCATACTGAGAGAACATAGTGCCAAGACCCATGAAGATCTTAACAAACTGCTTAATTTGATCGCCAGCTAAACCTAGTTTAAATGCGAGTTCACGGCCTTGATAAGCTTGAGGACCAACCAATGGATCGATCGCTGCTTTATGAATCAACTCTGGCGTTTCTTCAGCAACTTTTTCGATTTCAACACCACCCTCGGTTGATGCCATGAATACAATCTTGCGTGTTGCACGGTCTACCACTGCACCTAGGTACAGTTCGTTTGCAATGTTTGATGCTTCTTCAACTAAGATTTTAGTTACAGGCTGACCATTTGCGTCAGTTTGGTAAGTCACTAGGTTCTTACCTAGCCACTTTTGTGCAAACTCTCTCACGCCATCTTTAGTATCGTGTAGCTCGACGCCACCCGCTTTACCACGTCCACCTGCGTGAACCTGACATTTAACGACTTTCTTCTCCGTTGAGATACGACCTGCTGCTTCAACCGCTTCATGAGGTGTATCACACGCGTAACCTTCCGGTACAGGCAAACCGAATTCTGCAAACAGCTGTTTGGCTTGATATTCATGCAAATTCATTTTGATATTCCGTTTATTTTCCCTTAAGGGATTATTATTTCCATAACGCAGCAGAGCTCTGCAAAACGTCTGTAGGGTCTTCTCAAATAAATCGCTACTTGCTCAATGACACAGCAGCGATTTAGGTGAAGGCCAAACCGTTGAGCTAGTCTAGCCATTGAAACTATCAAACGTCTAGCAGCCTAAGGCAACTAGACGTTTCAGCGATATTAAACGTCTAATAGCAGACGTGCTGGATCTTCAAGTAACTCTTTAATGGTTACAAGGAAGCCGACAGACTCACGACCATCGATCAGACGGTGGTCATAAGAAAGTGCCAGGTACATCATAGGTAGGATTTCTACCTTGCCATCCACTGCCATTGGGCGATCTTGAATCTTATGCATACCCAAGATAGCTGACTGTGGTGGGTTAATGATTGGTGTTGACATTAGCGATCCAAATACACCACCGTTTGTAATAGTGAAGTTGCCGCCCATCAGCTCATCAACCGTCAGCTTGCCATCACGGCCTTTAATCGCTAACTCTTTAATGCCTTTTTCGATATCAGCAAAGCCTAACGTGTCACAGTCTTTAAGAACTGGAGTCACGAGACCACGCGGCGTTGAAACCGCCATGCTAATGTCGAAATAGTTGTGGTAAACGATTTCCTCACCATCAATAGACGCATTGACTTCTGGGAAACGTTTTAGTGCTTCGGTCACCGCTTTAACGTAGAAAGACATAAAGCCTAGACGCGTACCGTGACGCTCTTCGAACTGGTCTTTGTACTGCTTACGAAGATCCATGATTGGCTTCATGTTAACTTCATTAAACGTCGTCAACATGGCGGTGTTATTTTTTGCTTCAAGTAGGCGGTTAGCCACTGTCTTACGTAAACGCGTCATCGGAACACGTTTCTGACTGCGAGCCGCTACTGGCGCTTCTACTGCTGCCGCTTGCGGTGCAGCTTTTGCATTGGCAAGGTGTGCATCAATATCTTCACGAGTGATACGACCACCAACACCTGTGCCTTTGACTTGGTTCGCTTCAAGGCCGTGCTCAGCAAGAAGACGACGTACTGCCGGGCTGAGCGCATCATTGCTCTCTTCTGTTAGCGACGCTTTATGGCGCTTATCTGGCGATGCTTGTGACTCGTCTGTTTTGTCTGTCGTTGGTTCACCAGCAACAGCGCCAGGCTTGAGTTTAGCGAGCAGCTGTTTAGAAAGTACTGTGGCACCTTCTACTTCAAGGATAGCTTCTAGTACACCCGCTTCTGGAGCAGGAACTTCTAGAACAACTTTGTCAGTTTCAATGTCAACCAACACTTCGTCACGTTCAACGACGTCACCTGGTTGTTTGTGCCATGTTGCCACTGTAGCGTCAGCGACGGATTCAGGTAAATCTGGAACCAGAATTTCAATTGTCATATCTGTTTCTTCCTTTAACTTCTAGTTCTTAGTTCGAAGTTTTTTTATTCACGGTAAGTGCGTCTTCTACCAACGCTTTCTGTTGTTTCAAGTGTACTGACATGTAACCAACGGCAGGTGATGCTGATGCTGGGCGACCAGCGTACTTAAGATCTGCACCTGCAGGGATTGCAGCACGGAAGTTGTGTTGGCTACAGTACCAAGCGCCTTGGTTCTGTGGCTCTTCCTGACACCAAACAAAGTCTTCAATATTGGTGTATTGCTCGATGGCAGCGGTCACTTCATCCATTGGGAACGGGTAAAGCTGCTCAATACGAACAATGGCGACATCGTCTTGTTCATTGTTACGACGCTGTTCTAGCAAGTCGAAGTAGACTTTGCCTGAACAGAAGACAACACGTTTGACCTTCGCAGGTTCAAGATTATCCACTTCACCAATCGCCGCTTGGAACGTTCCTTGTGCAAGATCTTCAATTGAAGAGGTACACAGTGGGTGACGTAGCAATGACTTCGGTGACATAACGATCAGTGGGCGGCGCATTGGTCGCACAACCTGACGTCGAATCATGTGGTAAACCTGAGCTGGTGTTGAAGGAACAACCACTTGCATGTTTTGCTCAGCACACAGCTGAAGGTAACGCTCAAGACGCGCTGATGAGTGCTCAGGGCCTTGACCTTCGTAACCATGAGGGAGAAGCATAGTAAGGCCACATAAACGCGCCCACTTCTGCTCACCAGATGAAATAAATTGGTCAATAACTACCTGCGCGCCGTTGGCAAAGTCACCAAACTGTGCTTCCCAAAGCGTCAAGCCACCAGGTTCAGCAGTCGCGTAACCGTATTCAAACGCAAGTACGGCTTCTTCAGATAACACCGAATCAAAGACTTCAAACGGCCCTTGCTTATCATGAACATTCGCTAAAGGAACATACGTGCTGGCATCATTTTGATTATGTAGTACAGAGTGACGGTGGAAGAAAGTACCGCGACCTGAATCTTGGCCTGAGATACGAATACGTTTACCGTCATCAACTAGGGTTGCATAAGCGAGAGTCTCAGCCATTCCCCAGTCAATCGCTTTTTCACCGCTCAACATCGACATACGATCGTTATATAACTTGTTGACTCGGCTTTGTAACTTATGGCTCTCAGGGTACTGACAGATACGGTGACCCAATTCAATCAAACGCTCTTGGTTGAACTCATTGTCCCAATCGACATCCCAGTCGTGACCTAAATAAGGTGACCAATCGACCGAATGCAGTGCCATTGGACGCCACTCTTTGACGACTACATCGCCGCGATCTAGTGCATCGCGATACTCGTTGACGAACTGAGTAGCAGTATCAATACCGAAATCACCGCGCTCCATTAGTACGTCAGCGTATAGCTTACGTGGTGTTGGATGCTTTTTGATTTTCTGATACATCAAAGGCTGAGTCGCATTTGGCTCATCGGCCTCATTGTGACCATGACGACGGTAACAAACTAAGTCGATAACCACATCACGTTTAAATTCGTTACGGTAATCAAGCGCGATACGAGTAACAAACGCAACCGCTTCAGGGTCGTCAGCGTTAACGTGGAAAATCGGTGCCTGTACCATCTTGGCAATGTCAGTACAGTACATAGTTGAACGCGTATCGCTAGGGTTTGACGTAGTGAAGCCAACTTGGTTGTTAACCACAATACGGACAGTACCACCAACACGGAAACCGCGTGCCTGCGACATATTAAACGTTTCCGCAACCACACCCTGACCAGCAATCGCTGAATCACCATGGATGGTAATAGGTAGAACGGTCGCACCATCTTGGTCGCCTAGACGATCTTGACGGGCGCGAACAGAACCAATAACAACAGGGTTAACGATCTCAAGGTGAGATGGGTTAAATGCCAAAGCAAGGTGAACATCACCACCAGGTGTGGCAAAGTCAGCCGAGAAACCTTGGTGATATTTTACGTCACCAGTACCCCATGACTCGCCGTGCTTACCTGCAAACTCATCAAACAAGTCTTGAGGCTTTTTACCCAGCACGTTGACGAGCATATTGAGACGGCCACGGTGCGCCATACCAATAACCACTTCGCGCATACCGCTCTTACCAGCATGACGAATCAACTCTTTAGTCATCGGTATCAGTGCATCACCACCTTCCAATGAAAAGCGCTTAGCACCCGGGAACTTAGCCCCTAGGTAACGCTCAAGGCCTTCTGCCGCCGTCAACTCTTCAAGGAATTCTCGTTTCTCTTCTTGACTGAACGATGGTTGGCCAACCACTGATTCTAAACGTTGTTGAATCCAACGTTTTTGCTCAGTGTCTGTCATGTGCATGTATTCAGCACCGATAGAGCCACAGTAGATTTTGTTCAATGAAGAGTGAATATCTTTCAGTTTCATGGTTTCTTTGCCAATGGCAAACGAACCCACGTTGAAAGTTTCTTCTAAATCGTCTTGAGTGAGATTGTGAAATGCAGGGTCTAGCTCCGCCACCGTTGGACGTTGCCATAAACCGAGAGGGTCAAGCTGCGCCGCTTCATGACCGCGGAAGCGGTAAGCGTTAATTAATTGAAGTACTTTTACCTGTTTAACGTCGACATCAGGATCACTAACTTGGACATTGTAATGCTTCGTTTCTTTAGCGAGTCGTCGGAAGTAGTCACGGACACGTGAATGAGGCTGTTCAACCACCTCTTGTGAAGACTTAGGCAAGCCCTCAAAAACACGTTTCCACTCCTCACTTACCAGATCGGGGTCACTTAGATACAGTTCGTAGAGGTCCTCTACATACGTTGCATTGGCGCCAGCCAAGTGTGAAGACTCGAGCCACGCCTTCATCACGCCGTTGTGCATATTTTCCCTTAACCAGTAGTTTTCACGTTTGCTTCGGTCTATGCCGAGCTATTAAGAGCCGACCCAGAATAGGTCGGCAATTTTACTATTCTTTTACTCTATCTTTGTCGAGTTGCGGCTCGGCGATACATGACCGCCAGAGCCGTCTCTATTTAGATACCGAGTAACTTAAACCGAGCGATTGACTAACATGGTCTTAATGTGACCAATCGCTTTGGTCGGATTCAATCCCTTAGGACAAACACTGACACAGTTCATGATGCCATGGCAACGGAAAACGCTGAATGCATCATCAAGATTTGACAAGCGTTCGTCTGTGGCAGTATCACGGCTATCAATTAACCAACGATAAGCCGCTAAAAGACCTGCAGGACCGATAAATTTATCAGGATTCCACCAGAATGACGGACAAGACGTTGTACAACATGCACACATGATACATTCGTACAATCCATCAAGATGAGCCCGATCTTCTGGCGATTGTAAGTTTTCACGAGATGGTGGCAAGGCGCCATCATCAATCAAGAAAGGCTTAACTTTCGTGTAGTTATCGTAGAATTGTGTCATATCAACGATAAGGTCACGCACAACAGGCAGACCAGGTAGTGGGCGAATCACAATCTTGTCACCTTTCAGCGCTGAAAGGGGTGTGATACACGCCAAACCATTTTTACCGTTCATGTTCACACCGTCAGAACCACAAACACCTTCACGACAAGAACGACGGAAAGAGATGCTAGGATCTTGCTCTTTAAGCAGAATCAACGCATCAAGAAGCATCATGTCAGATCCTTCTTCCACTTCTAATGTGTAGTCCTTCATGTACGGCTTTTGGTCGACATCAGGATTGTAGCGGTACAAAGAGAAATTCAGTTTCATAATATTACCCTCCTTTCCTTAGTACGTACGTGCTTTTGGCGGAAATGCTTCACGATGGACGGGTTCCATGTTGACACCACGCTTAGCCATTGACTCTGTTTCCGGATTGTAGACCGAGTGACATAGCCACTGCTCATCGTTACGATCTGGGAAGTCAAAACGGGCGTGAGCACCACGGCTCTCAGTACGGTAGTTCGCCGCAACGGCCGTCGCAAAAGCAGTTTCCATCAAGTTTTCAAGTTCTAGACACTCAATACGTTGCGTGTTGAACTCGGTCGACTTATCCGACAGGTGAGCATTTTTCAGGCGCTCACGGATAACTTTCAGCTCTTCTAGGCCTTTTGCCATTGCATCACCTTCACGGAAAACCGAGAAGTTGTTCTGCATACATTGCTGAAGGTCTTTACGAATCTGAGCAGGATCTTCACCGTCAGTGCTGTTTTCCCAACGGTTGTAACGCTCTAGTGAACGCTCAATATCAGCTTCAGTTGCTGGCTTAGCTTCAGCTTGTTTCAGCAGTGTTTCGCCAAGATGCAGGCCTGTCGCACGACCAAATACCACTAAATCGAGCAGTGAGTTACCACCCAAGCGGTTAGCGCCGTGAACCGATACTGATGCAATCTCACCACATGCGAATAGGCCTTGTACTTCAACATCGCTGCCATCTGCAGTTTGCTTAATCGCCTGGCCAGAAACTTGAGTGGGAATACCACCCATCATGTAGTGACAAGTTGGAATAACTGGAATTGGCTCTTTGACTGGATCAACGTGTGCGAAGGTACGAGACAGTTCACAAACGCCTGGTAGACGTGACTCTAGAGTCTCTTTACCTAGGTGATCGAGTTTCAGTTTAATGTGAGGACCCCATGGGCCATCGCAACCGCGACCTTCGCGGATTTCGATCATCATTGAACGAGCAACCACATCACGGCCAGCTAAGTCTTTAGCATTCGGCGCGTAGCGCTCCATGAATCGTTCACCATCTTTATTAAGAAGGTAACCACCTTCACCACGACAACCTTCCGTGACAAGAACACCTGCGCCAGCAATACCCGTTGGGTGGAACTGCCACATTTCCATGTCTTGCATTGGAACGCCCGCACGCAGCGCCATACCAACACCATCACCTGTATTGATGTGAGCGTTAGTTGTCGATGCGTAAATACGGCCAGCGCCACCAGTAGCTAAGATGGTTGCTTTCGATTTGAAGTAGCATACTTCGCCCGTTTCCATACAAAGCGCAGTACAACCTAAAACGACATCGTCTTCATTTTTAACGATGTCGAGTGCATACCACTCAGAGAATATGGTTGTCTTGTGCTTGATGTTTTGCTGGTAAAGCGTGTGAAGAAGAGCATGACCAGTACGGTCAGCTGCTGCTGCAGTACGTGCCGCTTGCTCGCCACCGAAATTCTTCGATTGGCCGCCAAACGGACGTTGGTAGATACTACCATTATCAAAACGAGAAAACGGAAGGCCCATTTTCTCTAACTCAATCACGGATTCAGGGCCGTTTTTACACATGTATTCGATCGCGTCTTGGTCACCAATATAGTCGGAACCTTTGACCGTATCGTACATATGCTGCTCCCAATGATCTTCGTGCGCATTACCTAGCGCAACCGTAATACCACCTTGAGCAGAAACAGTGTGAGAACGTGTTGGGAACACTTTCGAAAGCAATGCACATGAAAGGCCTTGCTCAGATATTTGCAGTGCAGCGCGCATGCCTGCACCACCAGCGCCGATTACTACGGCATCAAATTCACGAACTGGAATAGACACTTACGCACCCCACAGAATAAATAGACCAGAGAAGAAGTAACCAAATAGCACAGCGATAACGCCGAGCTGCAGGCAACCACGAAGCTTGGCGCACTTAATATAGTCAGTCAGTACTTGCCATAAGCCGATCCATGCGTGAATCAATACCGACATTAGCGCGAGCATAGTGAAAACCTTGGTGAACGTGCCACCAAAGAACTGGGTCCAAGAGAGGTAAGAAATATCTGTGAAAGCACAGAAGCTAACCAGATAGACAGTGTAGAGCGTCATAATGATAGCGGTAGCACGAATCAATAAATAATCATGCACACCATTACGACCAAAAGATGAAATGTGTTTTACCATACCATTACCCCCGCCAGTAGAGACAGAACGGCTGTTGCTGCGAATGCAACCTTAGCGCTCATTGCGCCAGATTCCAGCTCTTCAAAATGACCCATATCCATCAGAAGGTGACGGATACCACCAGCAATGTGGTAGGCCAATGCCGTTAGGATGCCCCATAAAATGAACTTCACGAAGAAGCCATCGACAAGGTCAACCGCTTGCGCGTAACCCACTGGGGACGATAACGAAATGGATAACAACCAAAGTAGTATTCCGACCGCGACGAACGTAATTACACCAGAAACACGGTGTAAGATTGATGCGATAGCAGTGATCGGAAAGCTAATGGTCTGTAAATCTAGATTAACAGGTCTTGACTTTCTTTCTTTCACGGGCTTGCTCACTCAGCTCCATTGAGCATTTATAGTTATGAACGAATTTTGATTGCAAACCTACAAAAGTTAACATTTATTTAACACTTACCTGCAACAATTCGCCGAGTATTTTGTAAAATATTTGTTAACAACAAGGATTAAAACTTCACCTCACATTTGTTTCAAGCCTTGAATTTATAAGGTTTTCACCAAAATTTACTGCGCCACTATACGGCTGGCAACATTCTAATACAATTGGTGTAACAATTTTTGCTACACAGACCAGATTTTTAACCTTATACGTTCAAAAAACCATAACAAGTGCACACATCGGAGGAGAAAAATTGACTTTGATAACGAACACACGTACAAAAATGTCACACAAACATCCTGGACGGATTAAATAATAAACAAAGGAGATTGTTATGGCAGATAAGAAAGCTACCCTTCATGTCGAAGGTCAAGCGCCTATCGAGCTGCCGATTATGGAAGGTGCGCTAGGTACCCCTGTAATTGATGTTCGTAAACTGGGAGCAAATGGTTACTTTACGTTTGACCCAGGTTTTCTTGCCACTGCATCCTGTGAATCTCAAATCACCTATATCGATGGCGGCAAAGGGATTCTTTTGCACCGCGGTTACCCTATTGATCAGCTAGCGAACAACGCTGATTATTTAGAAGTATGTTATATCCTTCTTTATGGTGAAGCCCCAACACGTGAACAATACGAGAAATTTAAGACAACCGTCACTCGTCACACTATG
Organism: Vibrio sp. NH-UV-68; assembly: GCF_042940635.1. NCBI lineage: Bacteria > Pseudomonadati > Pseudomonadota > Gammaproteobacteria > Vibrionales > Vibrionaceae > Vibrio > Vibrio sp. NH-UV-68. The sequence continues at coordinate 811,955 of NZ_CP134975.1, read as the reverse complement.
GTCCATGAGCAAATTGCCAGTTTCTTCCACGGTTTCCGCCGTGATGCTCACCCTATGGCCGTTATGTGTGGTGTCGTTGGCGCTCTTGCAGCGTTCTATCACGATTCACTCGACATTAATAACGACACTCACCGCGAGATTACCGCATACCGACTACTGTCGAAAATGCCAACGCTTGCCGCGATGTGTTACAAATATTCTATCGGTCAGCCGTTTATCTACCCACGCAATGATCTAAGCTACGCAGAAAACTTCCTACACATGATGTTCGCTAATCCATGTGAAGAATATGAAGTGAATCCTGTCGTCGCACGTGCGATGGATAAGATTTTCACTCTACACGCAGACCACGAACAAAACGCATCTACCTCTACCGTGCGTCTTGCAGGTTCTTCAGGCGCTAACCCATTCGCATGTATCGCAGCGGGTATCGCGTCACTTTGGGGCCCTGCTCACGGCGGCGCTAACGAAGCATGTTTGAAGATGCTAGAAGAGATTGGCAGCGTTGAAAACATTCCTGAGTACGTTGAACGTGCGAAAGACAAAGACGATCCATTCCGCCTGATGGGCTTTGGTCACCGTGTCTACAAGAACTACGATCCGCGCGCGACAGTGATGCGCGAAACGTGTCACGATGTACTTAAAGAACTCAATATCCAAGACCCACTGCTTGACGTTGCAATGGAGCTAGAGCGGATTGCATTATCAGACGAATACTTCGTGTCGAAGAAACTCTACCCTAACGTAGATTTCTACTCAGGTATCATCTTGAAAGCGATTGGTATTCCGGTTTCAATGTTTACCGTAATCTTTGCCTTATCACGTACTATTGGCTGGATTGCACACTGGAACGAAATGCATAGCGACCCACTTAACCGTATCGGTCGCCCTCGTCAGCTTTATACTGGTGAAGCTCAACGTGAATTTTCGCCAATGCATGAGCGTGAGTAACTAGAAGCTAGAAGCTAGAAGCTAGAAGCTAGAAGCTAGAAGCTAGAAAGAATAAGGGTTGATGTGTAAGCATCAACCCTTTGTTTTTATATCAAATTGACAATGTAGGTACCAAATAGCATTGCTGATTTAAACCGGGTTATCAATATCGATAAACTCAACCTCTAGACCATGTTCACTGGCCAACCATTCCCCCAACGCTTTTACCCCATAACGCTCGGTAGCGTGATGACCAGCGGCAAAATAGTGAATGGCTTGCTCTCGAGCTGAATAGGTCGTACGTTCTGAAATTTCACCCGAAATAAAGGCATCAAGGCCATGTTTTACTGCCAACTCTATGTAGTCTTGACCGCCACCAGTGCACCAACCGACCGTTTCGATCAACTTATCCGCATTGTCTGGCGCAATATGCAGTGGTGCTCGATTGAGCACACGATTGATTTTGGCGCTTAATTCAGCGCCTGTGATTGGTTTGTCTAGTCGGCCATACATGGCAACAGATTGAGGATGCCCTTCTAAACCACCTTCAACTTGGATATCCAGTAAACGAGCCAATTGCGCGTTGTTACCCAACTGTGGGTGGATATCAAGCGGCAAATGATAACCGAACAAATTGAGATCGTTTTTGATTAACGTGCGAATACGTTGACCTTTCATACCGCGAATCGGCTCAGGTTCACCTTTCCAGAAATAACCATGGTGAACTAGCAGCGCGTCAGCGTTAAGTTCAACGGCTTTATCAATCAACGCTTGTGAAGCCGTCACACCAGTAACAATACGCTTAATCGTTGGTTTACCTTCAACCTGTAAGCCATTCGGTGCATAGTCTTTAATCAACTGAGGCGATAGTTTCTCATTTAATATTTTTTCTAATTGTAAGATGTTCATTTTAGCTTCCAATCACTTATGAGCGTCTCGCTCTTTGATTCTATGTCGCAAAGTGTATTCCAACCATAGCAGTGATGCTAGGGTCTGGTTACAATAGTGATAACTGGTTTTACTAAGGTAAAAGGATGAGCCCTTACCAACGCTTCTATCACTGGATCGCAACGACACCCCCTCTATTCGAGTGCATTGCCCCGTTTGAGTCTCTACAAGAGCTGGCGTTTTCCCCTACCGACACCAGCGACTACTCCGGAAACCCAAGGCTTGGCTTTCTCTATCAGCATTTATGTACCGAGCTGCTCACCAATACCTCGAGCTATTCTGTTGAACTAGAAGAAGTGCAAATCAATAAAGACAACGGTCAGACCTTAGGGGCGATCGACTTGATCCTCAATAACCATCAAACTCGCCGCCAAGAACATTGGGAAGTCGCGATAAAGTTCTACCTGCTTCATCAAGGAACCTGGTTCGGACCTAACGCACATGATCAGCTCGACAAAAAGCTTAAGCGGATGTTAACCCACCAACTTAAAATGAGCACCACACCCGAGTTCTTAGCTCAGTATCCACAACTAACGGAGTTATCTGAACACCTGTTGCTGCAAGGCAGACTCTATACCAACCCGTTTTCACCAGAACCTGTCCCAGACAAGTGTTTAGGTCTCAAACTCAACCAAAGTCAGATTTCAGGCCATTGGTGTTATCAACATCAGTGGGAGCAAATTGGCGAACCACTATACGAGCTCGATAAACCTTTGTGGGCGATAGGACAGACTGAGATCGGTAACCTCGTCGAAAAACCCAATGGTCGCTTTATTCACGCACAGACCGCAAGTGGCCAGTTTTGGTTTGTGGTGCCAGATAGTTGGCCGGGAAAGACATAAAAACCACAAGGGCCGACACATGGTCAGCCCTTGAAATTATTATGAGTGAACGGTATTAAAGACCTGCGGCTGCAAATACTTGATTAACGATCTCTTGCGCTTCAGCTTCAATCTGCTTCAAGTGCTCCGCACCTTTAAAGCTTTCACAGTAGATCTTATAGATATCTTCGGTACCTGAAGGTCGAGCGGCGAACCAGCCGTTTTGTGTTGTCACCTTAAGGCCACCAATCGCGGCCCCATTACCTGGAGCATGCGTTAAGCGCGCCGTGATCGCCTCTCCGGCAAGGGTTTGCGCCGTCACCATATCAGCAGAAAGCTTTTTCAATACCTCTTTCTGCGCGCCATTAGCCACCGCCTGAATACGATTGTACTCAGACGCACCATGTTTGGCCGCCAACTCTTCGTAGTACTGTTGCGGATTCTTACCAGTGACAGCGGTAATTTCAGCCGCAAGTAGGCAAAGCAAGATACCGTCTTTATCCGTAGACCAAGGCGTGCCATCTTTACGCAGGAACGACGCCCCTGCACTCTCTTCGCCACCAAAGCCAAACTTGCCTTGATAGAGTCCATCGACAAACCATTTAAAACCAACCGGAACTTCACAAAGCTCACGACCAAGGTCGGCGACCACACGGTCAATTAACGCACTCGATACCAGTGTTTTACCGACGGCAACCTCTTTGCCCCAACCTTGGCGATGACGGTACAAGTAATCAATGCACACAGCCAAGAAGTGATTCGGGTTCATTAACCCTTTTGGTGTCACAATGCCGTGGCGATCGTAATCAGGGTCATTACCAAACGCTAAATCGTATTGGTCTTTTAGCGCCAGTAGACCAGCCATCGCATAAGGAGACGAGCAGTCCATACGCACGACGCCGTCCTTGTCGAGAGACATAAATTGGAATGATGGGTCAATCGCTTCACTGACAAGCGTCAAATCTAAATGGTAAGCTGCGCCAATCTGACGCCAGTAATCAATGCCACTGCCTCCGAGCGGATCAACGCCCAGTTTCAAGTTCGCTTTCTGAATCGCTTCCATATCAATGACGTTAACCAGATCATCAACATACGGTTTAACCAAATCCATTTCAACGAATAGCTCACTGGCCTTTGCCTGGTCGAGCGGCATGCGTTTGACACCCACTAAACCGGCTGCGATCAACGCATTGGCACGATCTTGAATCGCTTCTGTCAGCTCACCTTCTGCCGGACCACCATGCGTTGGATTGTATTTAATCCCCCCATCTTGCGGCGGATTGTGCGACGGTGTTATCACAATCCCATCGGCCTTCGCATCATGTTGCAAGTTGTAAGTCAAAATAGCGTGCGAAATCCCTGGCGTTGGTGTGTAGCCATTGTTTTGTTGAACAATCACGGTCACGCCATTCGCAATCAAAACTTCAACCACAGTCGAAAAAGCAGGCTCTGAGAGTGCGTGGGTATCTTTGCCAACAAATAGCGGCCCTGTAGTGCCCTTTTCAGCACGAACTTCTGCCACCGCCTGAGCAATCGCTAAAATATGATGCTCATTAAAGGTCGACTTATCTGAGCTACCACGGTGTCCAGAAGTACCAAATTCAACTTTATGCTCTAACTTGGTTGGATTTGGTTGGAGAAGGAAGTAATTAGAAACTAGGGCTGGAATATTATGAAGATCTTGTTGCTGAGCTTTTTGTCCCGCTCGTGGGTGCATCGCCATGTTGACATCCTTTCTTAAATTACAAAAACAAAAAACCTCATAATACGATAATCAAATCACGCATTATGAGGTTTCAATCAGAATTATTTAAATTGAGTTCGTCACTTTCTCAATTAAATCTGCTGGGAAATTCATTCTTGCCATCAACTGATCAACCATCTGTCTTTTACGACTGGTATTGTTATTGGTGATTACCCAGAAAGGTGAAGCAGGAATAGCCTTTGGCTTGGTGGTGTTGCCATTCGCTAGCAAAATTTGCTCGTTGTCAGCGAAGTAAACGCGTTTACGACCTTTCACTTGAGTCGCTTCAGAAAAGCTATTTGGGTCAATGCGATGCAGCGTGGATAAAACCAACATAAAGCGATCAATCGCTTTCTTAAGACCAGCAAATTCATCGGAAATCAGTAACGAACGCATTTCCTTAACGCCGTCGAACGTTTCTTCTTTTATTGCGTCTTTACTCACCACCACACCTTTAGCTTGTGTCATCTCCTGCGGCTGAGCAACTGGGGCAGGTGCGTCTGTCATCAATAAACGACGCAAAATGTCCGAGGCACTTTCACCAATATGCTGGGTTTGACTTGCGATGTAACGGTATAGATCCTCATCAACCTCAATTGTTTTCATTCGCTTTTCACAATCTCTATGTTTAAACTCTGAGGGATTATAGCGAGATCTTTAAAGAGACTCTACGGTTAACCTGTCACGAATAAAATAAAAATGTCACAACTGCTCAACTATAAAGAAGAAGGTCAGGGTCGACCTATCATTCTGATCCATGGATTATTTGGTAATTTGGACAACCTTGGCCTACTTGCTCGCGATCTTAAAGCCGATCACCGCGTGATCAGCTTAGATCTTCGCAATCATGGCGCATCGTTCCATTCGCCGCAACACGACTACGCCTCGATGGCTCTGGATGTACAACGGCTACTTAAACACCTCGAACTTACCGATACCATAGTGATTGGTCACTCGATGGGGGGCAAAGTTGCAATGAAATTAGCTGAGATTGCAGGTGAGCAGATCGGCAAATTATTGGTGTTGGACATGGCACCTGTTAAATACAGCCAAAGCCGCCATGATAATGTATTTGATGGCCTGCATGCGGTCATCGAGCGCAAGCCAAGCAGCCGTAAAGATGCGCTCGAGATTTTGGCCGAGCACATTGAACTTGAAGGTGTGCGCCAATTTCTCAGTAAATCGCTCTATAACTCAGGTCAACACTTAGCGTGGCGATTTAATGCCGAGAGCTTAGCTAAAAACTACTGGAATATTCTCGACTGGCAACCGATAAAAGCGACTGCCATTGAGACCCTGTTCATCAAAGGAGGCGATTCTGACTACCTAACTGCAGAGCACCAACCAGAGGTTCAAAAGCAGTTTAGTCGCGCCAAAGCGCACGTCATTGCCAATACGGGTCATTGGTTACACGCCGAAAAACCCGCGGAAGTACTGCGTGCGATCCGTAAATTCATTGTGTAAAACAGAATGAGATATCCGTAGTGCTCTGATCGTTAACTTTATCTAGCAACAATGGTATAGTTCGGCCCAAGTAATTTGGCACAAAGGGATTGCATGCTTTACGACTACATGAATATGCTCGAGTCTATCGGTCTCGATCTACTTTTTGCGTCTATCTTTTTCTTAATAGGGATGGCGATAAAAGATGTATTAAAAGCGGGAAATGTCCCCCCTTTCGGTCGTCGCATTGTGTGGTTAGTCCTATTCCTAGGCTGCGCTGGATTTATTGCCAAAGGCATTATTCAGATGAGCTGGGAAGGTGGTGGCATAGGCTGACGCGCCACAGTCACAACATAATTGAGTAAAGGTAACGAATTTATGGCAAGTGTAGGCATCTTCTTTGGTAGCGATACAGGTAATACTGAAGCTGTAGCAAAGATGATTCAAAAGCAACTGGGTAAACAACTGGTTCACGTTCAAGATATTGCCAAAAGCAGCAAAGAAGATATCGACAACTTTGATCTTCTGCTACTTGGCATCCCGACTTGGTATTACGGTGAAGCACAATGTGACTGGGATGATTTCTTCCCTGAGCTTGAGCAAATCGACTTTTCGACCAAGCTAGTGGCAATTTTTGGTTGTGGTGATCAAGAAGACTACGCAGAGTACTTCTGTGACGCAATGGGTACTGTACGCGATATCGTTGAAGCGAAAGGCGGTACAATCCTAGGTTACACATCAACCGAAGGCTATGAATTCGAAGCTTCTAAAGGTCTGGTTGAAAGTGATGATAGCCAGTTCGTTGGTCTATGTATCGATGAAGACCGTCAACCAGAACTCACCGAAGAACGCGTGAAAAACTGGTGTAAGCAAATTTATGATGAGATGTGTCTAGCTGAACTAGAAGGCTAATGCCTCATCGATTAAAAACCTCCGCTGGGAGGTTTTTTTATGCCGTTTGTTGCTGTTCTTCTTCTCTAAACTGCGGTTTTTTGCGCACATACAATTTACGCTGCACTTCGGAAACTACGCTGCCGTGTTTATCTTTGACATAGATAATAAATTCAGGGAAACACTTATCTCCTTCGGCGGTTTTGGCCAAGATATCTTGCAATTGATCTTGAGTGACACAGAACTCGGCATACAAGTCACTTTGTCCTGGCTTGATAAAGTTAATACTTGCCTCTTTATCCCACACGTAATAGCGCTCACCTAGTATCCCCATTAGCATTAACGAGTACACGGGATCTGTGAGTGAGAAAATGCTTCCTCCATATTGGGTTCGATTGGCATTTTTATTCCACCAACGTAACTTAAGCTGCATTTTCACTTGACGAAAATCATCACTAATCGAAAGGATTTTGATTCCTGAGCCCCAAAATGGTGGCCACGAATTGAGCGCAAACTTAACCACGCCAGGCTTGTAGACTTTTGCCAATGATTTATTCATCGTTCATTCCTAAAGATGATTTACTCAATAAATGTTGCATAATTGTAACTGGTCGGATGTCGTTTATCAGTGACCTCACACTAGTTTATAAAAAAAGAGTAGTAACCCCTTGAAGTTCGTGGTTTATTGTTAGTAGCTACTGCCCTATAATGATAGCAATATTGAATTCTGTTAATTACTGCAGATCATCAACAGGAAAGTATATGTCAGACAATAACCAAGCGCTAAAGGATGCTGGTCTTAAGGTTACTCTACCAAGACTCAAGATTTTAGAAGTACTACAGCAACCAGAATGCCAACATATTAGCGCTGAAGATTTATATAAGAAGCTGATTGATCTAGGAGAAGAGATCGGTCTTGCTACCGTTTACCGTGTCTTAAACCAATTTGATGACGCCGGTATCGTGACACGCCATCACTTTGAAGGTGGTAAGTCAGTATTCGAACTATCAACCCAGCACCATCATGACCACCTTGTCTGCCTAGATTGTGGTGAGGTCATTGAGTTTTCAGACGACGTAATTGAAGAGCGTCAAAAAGAGATCGCGGCAAGATACAACGTAACTCTAACCAACCATAGCCTCTATTTGTACGGCAAGTGTATTGATGGTAGTTGTAAAAACGATCCTAACGCTCACAAAGCAAGATAATAAAAAAGGCGCTCATCAGCGCCTTTTTTGACTAGTTTGATCGAATAAATGCCAGCTCTACGCTGGCATTTATCTTTTTAACGTTATTTAGACTCGATTTTAGCCCAAGTATCACGTAGACCAACCGTGCGGTTGAAGACTAATGCTTGTGGCTTAGAATCTTTACCATCAGCACAGAAATAGCCCATACGCTCAAACTGATAGCCTTTTTCCGCTTGCGCACTGGCTAAACTCGGTTCTACATAACCCTTAACTGCGAGCAGCGATTCTGGGTTAATCGTGTCGGCAAAGTTATCTGCTGCCGCTGGATTTGGCACAGTAAACAGACGATCATAGAGACGAATTTCTGCCGGTAGACCTTTATCAGCCGATACCCAGTGAATCACGCCTTTTACTTTACGACCATCTTCTGGGTTCTTGCCCAAAGTGTCAGCATCGTAACTACAGAAGATCGTTGTGATGTTGCCTTGGTCGTCTTTCTCGATACGCTCAGCTTTAATCACATACGCACCACGAAGACGTACTTCTTTACCTAGAACAAGGCGTTTGTATTTCTTGTTTGCTTCTTCACGGAAATCTTCACGCTCGATCCATACCTCGCGAGTGAACGGAACTTGACGCTCACCCATCTCAGGCTTATTCGGATGATTAGCAACCGTTAGCGTTTCAACACTATCTTGAGCAAAGTTTTCAATCACAACTTTGACCGGATCTAGCACAGCCATAGCGCGAGGAGCGTTTTCGTTCAAGTCATCACGAATGCACGATTCTAATGAACTAAACTCGATCATGTTCTCTTGCTTGGTGACACCAATTCGCTTACAAAACTCACGAATAGACGCCGGTGTGAAACCACGACGACGAAGACCTGAAATGGTCGGCATACGTGGATCATCCCAACCATTAACCAAATTTTCAGTCACGAGTTGGTTTAGCTTGCGCTTTGACATCACGGTATATTCAAGATTCAGGCGGCTAAACTCGTATTGACGAGGCTGGCAGTCAATCGTGATATTTTCTAACACCCAGTCGTACAAACGGCGGTTATCTTGGAACTCTAGAGTACACAGTGAGTGTGTAATCCCTTCAAGTGCATCCGAAATACAATGAGTAAAGTCGTACATAGGATAAATGCACCACTTGTCACCAGTTTGGTGGTGAGTTGCAAAACGCACACGGTAGATCACAGGATCACGCATCACCATGAACGAAGAGCTCATATCAACCTTAGCGCGCAAACACGCTTTGCCCTCTTCAAATCCACCATCACGCATTTTTTCAAATAGTGCTAGGTTTTCTTCAGGCGTACGATCGCGATATGGGCTTGGTTTGCCCGGTTGTGTCAACGTACCACGGTATTCGCGGATCTGCTCTGGACTTAGCTCTTCAACGTACGCTAAGCCTTTGTTAATTAATTCCACTGCATAGCCGTACAACTTATCGAAGTAGTTTGATGAGTAACAGATCTCACCATCCCATTCGAAGCCTAACCAGCTTACATCATTCTTAATTGACTCAACGTATTCAACGTCTTCTTTTTCTGGGTTTGTGTCATCAAAACGAAGGTTACACTTACCCTGATAGTCCTGAGCAATACCAAAGTTCAAGCAAATTGACTTAGCGTGACCAATGTGTAGATAGCCGTTTGGCTCTGGGGGGAAACGAGTATGCACGCTTGTGTGTTTACCATCCGCTAGATCTTTATCGATGATTTGGCGAATGAAATTCGATGGACGAGCTTCAGCTTCACTCATCTATAGCACCTCAATTATTTTAGTATTGTCAGATAAATTCCGCTCTGAGGGCGTTAAAAATGCTCAGAGCACATAGCGACTAATGATCCACAATTCTTTAGTAATACACAACTACAACCGCACGTTAAAGCGTAAATAATCCATCAATTACTATGATAAGGCGCAAAACTAACTCGACTAAGCCTCTCCAGCGAATGCTGCAACCAATTTATGCAAAGTTTTACCACTAAAAATAACAAAGCCTCCCGAAGGAGGCTTTGGTGACTACCGAATTCGCAATGAAACGATTATGGTAGTTTTACATCAGACAGGTCATCGTTCGCACCAATGGCTTTCATTTCGCCAGCGACGATTTCTGCTAGAGGACCAAGGATAACTTGAAGGTTATTTTCACCCAGTTTCACTACCCCTTTAGCGCCAAGTTTCTTAAGTACCGCTTCATCAGCAACAGAGCGATCTTTAAGTGTTAGACGTAAGCGAGTGATACAAGCATCAATCGAAGTCAGGTTATCATGACCACCAAGAGCTTTAAGGTATTGACGCGCTAGGTCGCCTTTCTTCGCGTCAGCAGCTGGGGCTACAGATGTCTCTTCGTCATCATCTTCACGGCCTGGCGATTTCAAGTTGAAAGCGCGGATTGCGAAGGTAAAGGTGAAGAAGTATAGAGCACCAAATGCTAGACCGATAATAAGTAGCGTAACTGGTTTAGTTGCTAGACCCCAGTTCAATACGAAGTCGATAAGACCTGCAGAGAAACCAAAGCCGTGTAGCGTACCAAACATGTTAGCAACCACTAGAGCAAGACCTGTAAATACCGCGTGCATCGCGTATAGGGCTGGAGCTAGGAATACAAACATGAATTCTAGCGGCTCTGTGATACCTGTTAGGAATGAACAGAAAGCCACTGAGAACAATGCGCCACCAACTTGGCTGCGTTTTTCAGCAGGCGCTGCTAGGTACATTGCAAGAGCGGCACCTGGTAGACCAAACATCATCACAGGGAAGAAGCCGTTCATGAATACGCCAGCAGATTTATCACCACCGAAGTAACGGTGCAAGTCGCCAGATTTAACAGTTTCAGTCACTTCTTTTACAGTCGCAGTGATTTCTGGGTTCACAGCGTTAGCGAATTCAAATGTATGAGTTTGACCAGCAACTAATGTCTTCGCTAGTGCAGGGTCTACACACAATTGTTGAAGTGCAGGAAGTGCATTACCCGCCGCTTGCGCGCCAGTGACTAGAACTTCTTGACAGGTACCCATACCGAACCAGAAATATGAGTTCAGAACGTGGTGAAGGCCGACAGGGATAAGCGCACGGTTTAGCGTACCATAAACAAACTGACCAACAGAGCCAGACGTTGATACTGCATGTGCAAGTGCATCAAGGCCACCTTGGATAGAAGGCCAAACCACACCAGCTATCGCACCAGCTACTAACGCAAACAGACCGGCCATAATAGGAACGAGACGTTTGCCAGAGAAGAATGCGAGCCACTCAGGAAGACGAGTTGCATGGAAAGCATTGTAAGAGTGACCAGCAATGATACCAGCGATGATACCGCCAAAGAATGACATGTTGATGTCAGCGTTAATTGTTGTTGCTGTGGCGGTTAATACAAAGTAAGCAACCGCACCGGCTAGGCCAGCAGCACCTTGACCGTCTTTAGAAAGACCAATCGCGATACCAAGACCAAACAGAAGTGGAAGTTCACCGAAGATCGCACCACCAGCTTGCGCCATAAATGGAATGTCAAGCAAGTCGCCTTGACCTAAACGTAGTAAGAGCGCCGCAACGGGAAGCGTTGCAATAGGTAGCATAAGAGCTTTACCTAACTTCTGCGCATATCCGAGAATATTCACCTTAAGTTCCCCCTATAGGATTTTTTGTAGTTTGCAGAGCTACTTTTTTTAGTCGCTCAATTTAGTCCTGTTCAGTTTATGACATTAATTTTGCTCCGCAAATTAAAACCTTATCATTTGTGATCATAATCACCAGAAATGGCCAATATTCAAGGTTTTTGCTAGCGAGATCATAAAACTTATTTTACAATACAAAAAAATAGCAATATATCAGTCAAATTCGCGTTACTCTTGTCCTATATACAAGAGCCTTTAACGTTGTTAGCCAAGGTATTACATGACAATATAAGTCATCAGTAATTCATTTACCAAGCTTACAGCTATTGGGTTTTATAACGATTTTTTACGACTTTTTTTTTCGTTTGCTAGCAATATTTTGCGATCTAATTGATGCTTACAAATAAAGTACATTAATGTTACTTAAATGCTTCAGTTAGATGACTAAAAGTATTATGAATCTAATATAAGGATTAGCTAACCATGTATGCGCTAACTAACTGTAAAATATATACTGGTAGTGATGTTCTCAGCGAGCACGCTATCATCATCAATAACGGCCTTATCGATGCGATTTGCCCACAATCTGAGCTGTCAGATGACGTTGAGACTCGTGACCTAAATGGCGCAAATGTAAGTCCTGGCTTTATCGACCTACAGTTAAATGGTTGTGGTGGTGTCATGCTTAATGATGAAATCACCGCAGAAACCATGCACATCATGCATCAAGCAAATCTTAAATCTGGCTGTACCAGTTTTTTACCGACTTTAATTACCTCTTCTGATGACGATATGCGCCAAGCCGTCACGGCTGCGCGTGACTATCACAGTAAATACCAAAATCAATCGCTGGGTTTGCATCTTGAAGGTCCCTACCTCAACGTGATGAAGAAAGGTATCCATAGTGTCGATTACATCCGCCCATCCGATGACAGTATGATTGACTTCATCTGTGACAATGCCGATGTGATCGCTAAAGTTACCCTAGCGCCTGAACACAATGATCAAGCACATATCGCGCGCTTAAAAGCGGCAGGTATTGTAGTATCGATTGGCCACACTAATGCGACATACACAGAAGCGCGTAAAGGCTTTGAAGCGGGCATCACTTTTGCCACGCACTTATTCAACGCTATGACGCCAATGGTAGGTCGTGAACCGGGTGTGGTTGGTGCCATTTACGATACCTCCGATGTCTATGCGGGTATCATCGCCGATGGCTTCCACGTCGACTATGCCAATATCAGAATTGCGCACAAAATTAAGGGCGAAAAATTAGTATTAGTGACCGATGCCACAGCTCCTGCAGGCGCTGACATGGATTACTTTATTTTTGTTGGTAAGAAAGTATATTACCGAGAGGGTAAGTGTGTTGATGAAAATGGCACACTAGGCGGCTCAGCCCTCACTATGATTGAGGCAGTACAAAACACTGTCGAGCACGTCGGTATCGCTCTGGACGAAGCACTCCGCATGGCTACTTTGTATCCTGCGAAAGCAATCGGTGTTGACCACCAACTTGGCCGTGTTAAGAAAGGCTTAGTTGCAAACCTCACTGTTTTTGATCGTGACTTCAACGTCCAAGCGACTGTTGTTAACGGACAATACGAGCAAAATTAAGCATGAATGGCGGACAAATAGGTAACGTAGATTTAGTAAAACAACTAAATAGTGCAGCAGTGTACAGACTGATCGATCAACAAGGTCCAATTTCAAGGATTCAAGTTGCCGACGTCAGTCAACTGGCTCCTGCCAGTGTTACAAAAATCACCCGCCAACTACTTGAGCGCGGCCTAATTAAAGAAGTCGCGCAACAAGCATCAACGGGCGGTCGACGTGCTATTTCACTCACGACCGAAGTTGAGCCGTTTCATTCGGTTGCTATCCGTATTGGTCGTGATTACATTCAGTTCAGTCTATACGACTTGGGCGGCAAAGCGCTGGCTGAAGATTACACTGAATTTTTCTATACCACTCAAGAAGAGTTGGTTGACGGTCTTCTGTCTCAACTCAAACACTTTATTCACGCCAACCAAACCATGATCAACCAGTTAATCGCGATCGGAATCTCGCTACCTGGTTTGGTTAATCCCGAAACGGGTGTGGTTGAGTACATGCCAAATATCTCGATTGATAATCTTGAACTGGCGGGCATTATCCAAAAAAGTTTCCACGTCGAGTGTTTTGTTGGTAATGACGTACGCGGCATGGCGTTAGCTGAACACTATTTCGGTGCTAGCAAAGATTGCCAAGATTCTATTTTAGTCAGTGTTCACCGTGGTACGGGAGCAGGGATTATCGTCAATGGTCAGGTATTTCTTGGTTTTAATCGCAACGTTGGTGAAATCGGCCATATCCAAATCGATCCACTTGGCGAGCAATGTCAATGTGGTAACTTTGGGTGCCTTGAAACCGTTGCCGCTAACCCCGCCATTATCGAGCGCGTCAATAAACTGATCAACCAAGGGTACCAGTCGAGTTTATCCGAGTTAGACACTATTAGCATTGCCGATGTCTGTGAGCACGCCAATCTCGGTGATGAGCTCGCCAAACAGAGCCTTGTGCGCGTTGGCAACCAACTTGGTAAAGCGATAGCGATTACGATTAACTTATTCAATCCACAAAAAGTCGTCATCGCTGGTGATATTACTCAATGTGAAGATATTCTCTTCCCTGCTATTCGCCGTAATGTTGAAAATCAATCACTCACGACCTTCCACAGTGGCTTACCTATCGTCGCTTCAAAGATCGATAAGCAACCGACTCTTGGCGCTTTTGCCATGATTAAGCGTGCTATGCTCAATGGTGTTTTGTTACAAAAATTGTTAGAAGATTAATCTTCTTAACCAGTAAGCAACTAATTGAGTTAGAATAACGGGCTACACATGTGGCCCGTTTTTTGTAGGACGAAACATCATCAATATGGAACTGATCTTAATTTCAGCGGCATTTCTCGCTGGTTTCATCGCACTTAAATGCAACCTTCCGCCACTGGTTGGCTTCCTATTGGCAGGCTTTGGTTTACATGCCGTCGGATTGCAAACCAACCAGACCATCATCACGTTAGCCGATCTCGGTGTCACCCTGCTGCTGTTCACTATCGGTTTGAAGCTTGATATCAAGACCTTGTTGTCTAAAGAGATCTGGGCAGGCGCGACCTTACACAACCTGCTTTCGACGATACTCTTTAGTGCCGTCCTGATGTGCTTCAAGTTCTTAGGGGTCAGTTCACTGGCAGCGATGTCGATTGATCAAGTGGTGCTACTTAGCTTCGCCCTCTCCTTCTCAAGCACGGTATTTGCCGTTAAGTCACTGCAAGAAAAAGGCGAACTGAACGCCACTTACGGTACCATCGCTATCGGTATTTTGGTCATGCAAGATATCTTTGCCGTGGTATTCTTAACCGCCTCAACGGGCAAATTACCTGAATGGTACGCGATCGGTTTATTCGCCTTGCCATTAGTGCGCCCACTACTGTACAAATTGCTCGACTGGGTTGGCCACGGGGAAATGTTAGTATTACTAGGCATTTTCTTTGCTCTAGTGGTTGGCGCGGGGTTATTTGAGCTTGTGGGCATGAAACCCGATCTTGGCGCCCTAATCCTCGGAATGTTGTTAGCGGCTCATAAAAAAGCCTCGGAGCTCTCCAAATCTTTATTTAATCTCAAAGAACTCTTTTTGGTCTGCTTCTTCTTAAATATTGGTTTATCCGCCCAGCCAACTCTGTCTGGTTTTGCCATGGCACTGCTGTTTTTACTATTGCTACCAATCAAGGGCGTGCTCTATTTCGCTGTGCTCAACGGATTTAAATTCCGCGTTCGCACTTCTCTATTAGCTTCATTAAGTCTGTTTAACTTCAGCGAGTTTGGCTTAATTGTCGGTGGTCTAGCATTTAAAATGGGGTGGATGAGTGGCGATATCTTGGTCGCTCTTGCAATGGCGGTATCCATTTCCTTTATCGTCTCGGCCCCGCTTAACCGTCACGGACATGCGCTTTATCAACGTTCTGGCCGTTGGCTACGAGAACATGCCGCAGAGAAGCTCAATACGCGCGATCAGTTAATCAACCCAGGTCATGCTCAAGTACTCATTTTAGGTATGGGTCGAATAGGAACTGGCGCTTATGACGAGCTACGACATCGTTATGGAAAAATCAGCTTGGGTATTGAAGTACGCGAAGATGCAGCGCACGAACACAAAGCGCTCGGGCGTAATGTGATTGCTGGCGATGCAACCGACCCAGACTTCTGGGAGCGAATTTTAGATACCGCGAATGTTAAGTTGGTTTTATTAGCAATGCCACATCACCAAGGTAACCAGATCGCATTGCAACAGTTAAAGAGCCGAAACTTCCAAGGCCAAATTGCCGCTATTGCTGAATATCCAGATCAAATGGATACGTTAATTGAAGGAGGTGTCGACGCCGCCTTTAACATTTATCGTGAGGCAGGTAGTGGTTTTGCTCGCCATGTTTGCGACCAACTGCAACCGAAGTTTTCTAAATAGTCACTTTTATTTAGGTAGCGTTTCGCTACCTTTTTTGCCAAAGTGAACAAAAAAAGAACACAACCTAGCTTTCATTCATTAAAACAGCCATTTTGATAAATAATATTTAACGACTAGGCCTTTCTTTAATTCTTTTTATTAATTACGGTTGATTTTTTTAATCAGAATGGCAAATTGAACTCAACAGATTGATATTTATTTAAAGGGAAGTGGTATGTGTTCGATTTTCGGTATTCTTGACATAAAGAGCGATGCTGAGGCATTGCGACCTGTTGCGTTAGAAATGTCTAAGATGCTTCGCCATCGTGGCCCAGACTGGTCAGGCATTTATTCATCTCAGAAAGCGATCCTCGCACACGAACGCTTAGCCATTGTTGGTCTTAATAGTGGTGCCCAGCCTTTATACAGCCCCGATAAAAAACACATCCTTGCGGTTAACGGCGAAATTTACAACCATAAAGAGCTGCGTGCGCGTTACGAAGGCAAATACGACTTCCAAACTGATTCTGACTGTGAAGTGATTCTTGCACTTTATCAAGAGATGGGTGCCGACCTACTTGAAGAGCTCAACGGTATCTTTGCTTTCGTGCTTTATGACGAAGAGAAAGATCAATACTTAGTTGGTCGTGACCACATCGGCATAATCCCGCTTTATCAAGGCCATGATGAGCATGGTAACTACTATGTTGCATCAGAGATGAAGGCACTGGTACCAGTTTGTAAAACAGTCAGCGAGTTTCCTCCTGGCAGCTACCTCAGCTCAACGGATGGCAAACCACAACGTTACTATATCCGCGATTGGAATGAGTACGCCGCGGTTCAAGGTAACAGTACCAGCAAAGAAGAGTTGACCGAGGCACTAGAAGCGGCGGTTAAACGCCAACTAATGACCGATGTTCCATACGGCGTCTTATTGTCTGGAGGCCTAGATTCGTCAATTACCTCTGCCGTTGCTAAACGTTTTGCAGCGATGCGAATTGAAGATGATGAGCAATCAGAAGCATGGTGGCCACAGTTGCACTCGTTTGCTGTTGGTTTAGAGGGCGCGCCGGATCTAAAAGCGGCCCGTGAAGTCGCAGACCAAATTGGTACCGTTCACCACGAAATGACTTACACGATCCAAGAAGGTCTTGATGCCATTCGTGACGTGATTTATCACATCGAAACGTACGATGTCACTACCATTCGCGCCTCAACGCCAATGTTCCTAATGGGACGTAAGATCAAAGCAATGGGCATCAAAATGGTTCTTTCTGGTGAAGGCGCTGACGAAATCTTCGGTGGCTATCTCTACTTCCATAAAGCACCAAATGCCAAAGAATTCCACGAAGAGACGGTACGCAAATTACTCGCACTCAACATGTTTGACTGTGCTCGCGCTAATAAATCATTGGCGGCATGGGGTGTCGAAGGTCGTGTACCTTTCCTAGACAAAGAATTTATTGATGTAGCAATGCGTCTAAACCCTGAAGATAAAATGTGTGGCAACGGCAAGATGGAAAAACATATCCTGCGTGAATGTTTTGAACATTACTTGCCAGAATCTATCGCATGGCGTCAAAAAGAGCAGTTCTCTGACGGTGTAGGCTACAACTGGATTGATACCTTAAAAGAAGTTGCAGAAGCAAAAGTGACGGATCAACAGATGGAAACAGCGCAATTCCGTTTCCCATACAACACACCAACAACCAAAGAGGGTTACGCGTACCGTGAGATCTTCGAAGAGTTGTTCCCGCTACCATCAGCGGCCGAGTGTGTTCCTGGAGGCCCATCTGTAGCTTGCTCATCAGCAAAAGCGATTGAGTGGGACGAGTCATTCAAGAACATGGCCGATCCATCAGGTCGTGCCGTTAAGAGTGTTCATAACGACGCTTATTAACATGGTTAAATAACCAAGATTACAAGAGGTGCCAGTGGCGCCTCTTTTTTTGCCCACAGACCGCTCTTTTTTGCAAACTTAGTTTGTAGCACGCCACTTATCTGATTACATAAATAACTTCCCTACTCTTTTCAGACAGTTATACGCAATTTATTTAAAGAGCTAAATTTTGCCACCATTGCAGTTAATTACTCTAAGTAGTATATCTAATTACATATAAAAAACTTTAATTGACAACATTAATAAAACTTATGGCAAACCAACAACATCAAATCTTAGGCCATCCTCGCGGTCTATTTCTCTTATTCGGTACAGAACTCTGGGAGCGCTTCTCGTATTATGCAATGCGAGCGATCTTGGTTCTTTATCTCACTGACACCACACTTAACGGCGGCTTAGGCTGGACAACCAAAGAGGCACTCGATCTCTACGGTATCTATACCGGTTTGGTTTATATCACGCCAATGCTCGGTGGATGGCTGGCTGACAACTATCTTGGTCAACGCCGTTCGATCATGATTGGTGGTGCTCTGATGGCCATTGGTCAGTTTACCTTGGCACTACCGGCAGATATGCTCGGCTTGGGCACTGTACATAGTTTTTACCTTGGTTTGGCTCTGCTAATAACAGGTAATGGTCTTTTTAAACCGAACATCTCGACTATGGTGGGTGACTTATACTCAGAAGGTGACAACCGCCGCGATGGTGCCTTTACGATTTTCTATATGGGGATCAATATTGGTGCGCTACTCGCTGGCGTGGTGGCAGGCTCAGCGACCGATTCGTTTGGTTGGAAAGCCGGTTTTGCCGTCGCCGGTATCGGTATGATTATCAGCCTGATCATGCAAATGACGCTTGCTAAGTCTTGGTTAGGTGATATCGGTGTGGTTCCAGCAGCGACACTCGCTCGAGAAAAGCAGCAATCGGCTGACAAGCAGCCGTTAACCAAGCAAGAAGTCGATCGCTTAAAAGTCGTGTTACTAATGGGCTTATTTGTGATCGTGTTCTGGGCCGGTTTCGAACAAGCAGGCGGCCTAATGAACATTTACACTCAGCAATACACTGACCGTATGATCGGTGGATTTGAGGTTCCTGCGGCTTGGTTCCAATCACTTAACCCATTCTTTATTATCACACTCGCGCCAGTACTAGCAGCGCTGTGGGTAAAACTGGGGCCTAAAGAACCGAACTCTCCGGTAAAGTTTGCCTTGGCTCTGTTTTTCCTCGCTCTCGGTTTCTTATGTATGATTGGTGCAGTACTTGAGCAAGGTGGTGACACCGGCGTAAAAACATCAATGCTATGGCTTGTTGGCGCCTTTTTCTTCCATACCCTTGGTGAACTGTGCTTATCGCCTATCGGTTTATCGCTCGTGACTAAGCTAGCACCGCTTCGCCTAGCATCGCTGATGATGGGTGCATGGTTTGGCTTCAACGCGATTGCTAACTATGTCGCAGGCCTGATTGGTTCACACGTTGGCGAACTAGGAGCACTGCCTATCTTCGGTGGTATTGCCATCGCGGCCACGGTATCTGGTGTGATTCTATTGATGTTCTCAAACACACTAGTTGGTTGGATGCACGGTGCAGAAACACCGATTTCCAACTCACAGCAGATAGAAGAGCAACAAGTCCAGGTTGCTTAACTGCCATAATAATTGCCGATTTGCTAAAAAAAACGCCCGAACATCATTGTCGGGCGTTCTTTTAGACACATGAGAGCTAGCTGACATCCGTCACGCGGCTTGATCTGGTTGACAAAATGTTCACTAAAGATCACATTTCAAATTCAGGTAGCATAGAATCAAAAGGCCTAATGGGTAATTCACCTACTCAAAATCACGAAATCATCTTCGTCAAAATCCGTTGAAATAAGGCGATTCAACGTTTTTACGCAAATCAGAGGAAGCCTTATGCGTAGACTTATCACCAGTTGCCTGTTACTGCTTTTTGCGCAATCGTCTCACGCAGAGCCTCTCTACTGGCAGGTACAAAAAGGAGGATTGAAATACATTGTCATCGGTTCAGTACACGTCGGTGATGAAAGCATGTACCCACTGCCACAACCTGTATTCAATAACCTTAAAAATAGTCGAGGTCTGATCGTCGAAACTGACATCAGAGAAAACCGTGGGGTAGTTTATCCGCAAGTGACCATCTCCACTCAAGATGTCCTTAACCAGGCCCAGCAGAAAAACATTCTTGGGCTGGCCAATTTGCTTGAGCTTAACGGCAAAGACTTACTGAAGATGCCTCCTTGGGCAGCCGCTCTAACCATTCAGATGCGGCAAATTGATTATCTCGGTTATTCCGCAGCGGATGGGGTCGATTCTCGATTGATGTATAAAGCGGCTCTTTGGGATGTTCCCACTCTAAGTCTGGAATCGGTGCAATTTCAAATTGACTTGTTAACGGGTCAATCGCAAGCAGGTAAAGAGATGTTGGTCAGTATTCTTGATGAGTTTGATCATTCAGAAGACGCGATGCGTTGTTTGATTACCAGCTGGAAAAGCGGTGATATCGAAAAGCTCAACGAATTTGCCAGCCTAACCAAGATGTCACCTGAATTTGAGCACGCGTTTCTAACAACACGAAATGTCGATTGGGCAAAAAAATTATCAGATCCACAATGGCTACCCGAGCAAACAGGCACTTACGTGGTCGTTGTCGGTACTTTACATCTTATTGGTCAACAAAGTGTCTTAGCGCTATTGGCCGCAGACGGCTTCAAGGTGAAGCAATTATCTAACAGCGAACCGGCCCGCTGTGAATTCAAGTTTTGATCACTAAGTCAACTTGTCGTTATACGTAGCCTATTAATCTACGTTTACGTGACCTGTTAATCTACATAACCCTGAAACGACGAAAGCCTGCTTTGTGCAAGCAGGCTTTCTAAATATGGTCGCTGAAGAGACATTCCTGAGCATCAGACGAACCCCACTCGGGTTCGGGGTCATATACGTAGCCTATTAATCTACATAGCCCTAAAACGACGAAAGCCTGCTTTGTGCAAGCAGGCTTTCTAAATATGGTCGGTGAAGAGGGATTCGAACCCCCGACCCTCTGGTCCCAAACCAGATGCGCTACCAAGCTGCGCTATTCACCGACATGTTGACTACAGGATTGACGTTAATTAGAGGTTAGCCTCTGATCCGCTATTCCTAAACCTCACAGCACGTTACTAAGTACGCGCTTTACTGAGATGTTTAACTGAGGAGTTTTCCTCGTCAACGGATGGGTATATTACGGATTCTCAATTTGAACGCAAGCCATTTTAGATAACTTTTTTTAACTTTAAGTTCGTTTGACTAAAACATCATCGACGGGCGACAAAGTGTGAGCAAAAACACACCACCACACACAAAGTCGCAACTTAATAACAACATTTGATCCAGATCAGTGTTGCATATTTAACCTGAGATTACTTTAACCCCTGTCATCTCACTTTGTCTGACGGAGGAATTATGGACTTTTGGCTTGATCTCCTATTTGGTAATGCGGTAGGTCTGTCTTCGATGATTGTGATCTTTAGTGCCCTAGGTCTTATGCTGTTCTACGGCGGTTTCATCGTTTACAAAGTGATGAACGACAAATCTCCTCACTAGAATCGCTTAGCCCTATTCTGAGAATAGATATTCGCTATGCACCGAAGTAGATACTTTTTCTGCTTCGGTTTTTTCTTTTTGTTACTTCCTCTCTTGATCACTCCCTTGGTCTATTAGGTATAATAGCAGTATTGTATTTCTACTCTGATATGACGTTATGTCTGACGATGATGACTTCGCGCTATTCCAAGCAATGATGGGCGACGTAAAGCCTATCGAGCAAAATACTGCCGAACACCAAAAACAGCACCAAGTCACCGAGGCGCAATTAGCTAAACGTGAAGCGGCTATTTGGCTTACCGACCATGATCCAGAGTATTTATCGCTCGACCATGCAACGATGCTAAAACCCGACGACATGATTGAATTTAAACGCGATGGTGTTCAAGAAGGTGTCTACCGGAAACTGCGTTTGGGAAAATACCCCATTCAAGCACGCCTAGACCTGCATAGGAAAACGCTCAAAGAGGCGCGTGACGAAGTACTTAAATTCCTTAAGCAGTGTATGAGCATGGACATTCGCACTGTGGTGATCGTTCATGGTCGTGGTGAGCGTTCAAATCCACCAGCATTGATGAAAAGTTATGTCGCTCAATGGCTAATGCAAATTCGCGATGTGCAATGTGTTCACAGTGCCCAGCGGTTCCATGGCGGAACCGGAGCGGTTTACGTCATGCTACGTAAAAGTGCCGATATGAAACTCGAAACACGCGAACGACATCAAAAGCGCTTGGGATAATTCAACCAGCAGTGCTAAACTTACCTTTGCAGCCTAAGGGGCTGCTTTTTCTTTTTCTAACGCCGTTGTGAAACGTAACTTAAGGCAACAATAACATGTCACAAGATTCCGCTAAGCGCTTAAATAAATTCATCAGTGAAACTGGCTTTTGTTCACGCCGAGAGGCCGACAAATTAATCGAACAAGGTCGCGTCACTATTAACGGCCAAGTGCCTGAAATGGGAACCAAAGTGGTACCTGGTGATGATGTCTGCATTGATGACAAACCAGTCAGCAATAAAGAGAAGCTCATCTACATTGCACTGAACAAACCAACCGGTATCACCTGTACTACCGAGCGCGATATCGCGGGTAATATCGTCGATTTTATTGGTCATCAAAAACGCATCTTCCCTATTGGTCGTCTCGACAAACCTTCTGATGGTCTAATCTTTCTGACCAATGATGGCGATATCGTCAATAAAATCTTACGTGCAGGTAACAACCACGAAAAAGAGTATGTGGTTCGTGTTGATAAACCGATCAGCGATGACTTCATTAAGAAAATGGGGAATGGGGTCAATATCCTCGATACGGTGACGCTGCCTTGCAAAGTGAGCAAAGAGACCAAATACTCATTTCGCATTGTGCTGACTCAGGGGTTAAACCGTCAGATCCGTCGGATGTGCGAGGCCCTGGGTTATGAAGTGTTCAAGCTGCGTCGAGTTCGCATCATGAACATCACCTTAGATGGCATTCCCAACGGCCAATGGCGCTACTTGAGTGACAACGAAGTTGCCGAGATTCTGGCGATGTGCGAAGGTTCGGTGAGCACCGAAGAAGCCTCTAAGATCAATGCTAAAGGGCAACGAATTCGTCGAGCCACCGATGCTAAATTGTTTGACAGTCGTGAAGAAAACCACGATTCAAAAGCACGCCGTAACCAACAACAGCGAACCTTTAAAGGTCAAAATGCTGATGAGTTCCGCCACGCCCCAAACTCAAAAAAAGGTCGCAGTGGAGAAGCAAAAAGCAAACCAAACACTGGTAAAAGCTTTTTTAAGTCTGACACAAATAAAGCGCCATCACGTCCAACCAACAAACCACGCAGTGGCGGGACGTTAAGTTTAAAAAAATAGCCGTGATGCTTAAAACGAAAAAGGGAGCCGAGGCCCCCTTTTTTAATCAATTCGGTTAAATTACTGAGTACCGAAGATCTTATCACCTGCGTCACCAAGACCAGGAACAATGTAGCCTTTATCGTTCAGCTTCTCATCAATAGCTGCCGTGTATAGCTCAACATCTGGGTGCGCTTTTTCGAGTGCTTCAATACCTTCTGGCGCAGCAACTAACACTAACACCTTGATTGACTGACACCCTTGCTCTTTTAGCAAGTCGATGGTTGCGATCATCGAGCCACCCGTAGCAAGCATTGGGTCAACAACTAACGCAATACGTTCATCAATGTTTGACGCTAATTTGTTGAAGTAAGGCACTGGCTCAAGTGTCTCTTCATCACGGTAAATACCAACAACACTGATACGTGCACTTGGCATATGCTCAAGTACGCCGTCCATCATGCCAAGACCTGCACGCAGAATAGGGACAACCGTTACTTTCTTACCTTTAATTTGGTCAACTTGTACCGGACCATTCCAACCTTCAATGGTTACTTTTTCCGTTTCAAAGTCCGCTGTTGCTTCATAAGTTAGCAGGCTACCGACTTCAGTAGCGAGCTCACGAAAGCGCTTAGTGCTGATGTCACCTTCTCTCATTAGACCAAGTTTGTGCTTAACAAGAGGATGTTTTACTTCAACAACTTTCATTTCGATCTCCGGATCTAAGGTAAAATTTTATTAAACTTGCAGATTATAAACGATTTCGTCAAAAAATTCTGCTTCTATCGGCAACAAAAAAAGTTACGCAAACGTTTGCTCTTTGTCTTTAACCACTGTTAGAATAGCGCCGTTTTCATATCCAACTTTAAAACAGAGGACTTCCCTGTGAGTGCTGATAACACATCTCTTAGCTATAAAGACGCTGGCGTTGATATCGATGCAGGCAACGCGCTTGTTGACCGTATAAAAGGTGCTGTAAAACGTACACGTCGCCCTGAAGTAATGGGTGGTATTGGTGGCTTTGGCGCGCTCTGCGAACTGCCAACTAAATATAAGCAACCTGTGCTGGTCTCGGGCACCGACGGTGTGGGCACTAAACTGCGTCTTGCATTGGATATGAAAAAACACGACACCATAGGCATCGACCTTGTGGCGATGTGTGTTAACGATTTAATTGTTCAAGGCGGAGAGCCGCTGTTCTTCCTTGATTACTACGCCACTGGCAAACTTGACGTTGATACCGCAGCTGACGTGGTTTCTGGTATTGCTGACGGCTGTGTTCAGGCTGGCTGTGCACTTATTGGTGGTGAAACAGCAGAAATGCCGGGCATGTACGAAGGCGAAGACTACGACGTCGCTGGCTTTTGTGTCGGTGTGGTAGAGAAAGAGCAAATTATTGATGGTACTAAAGTAGCCGCGGGCGATGCGCTTATCGCTGTAGGTTCTAGCGGTCCACATTCAAATGGTTACTCGTTAATCCGTAAGATCCTTGAAGTTTCTGGCGCTGATAAAAACGAACTGTTAGCTGGCCGCACCATCGGTGAGCACTTACTAGAACCAACCCGCATTTATATTAAATCAGCCCTTAAAATGATTGCAGAGCACGATATCCACGCGATCTCGCACATTACTGGTGGTGGTTTTTGGGAAAACATTCCTCGCGTACTGCCACAAGGCACTAAAGCTGTCGTCGATGGAAACAGCTGGGAGTGGCCTGTCATTTTCAATTGGCTACAAGAGAAAGGCAACGTCACCACACACGAAATGTACCGCACCTTTAACTGTGGCGTTGGTCTTGTGATTGCCCTACCAAAAGATCAAGCAGATGCTGCCGTTGCACTATTAAAAGCGGAAGGCGAAAATGCATGGGTCATCGGCGAAATCGCAACAGCTCAAGCCGGCGAAGAACAAGTAGAGATCAAATAAGCATGAAGAGTATCGTTGTTTTAGTTTCCGGAAATGGCACCAACTTACAGGCGATCATTGATGCCTGTAACAGCAATATCACCAACGGCCGTGTCACCGCTGTCTTTTCAAATAAAGCCAACGTTTATGCGCTAGAACGCGCAGAAAAAGCCGGTGCAGGTGCGCACTTCCTCGATTCTAAAGCATTCGATACTCGTGATGCTTTTGACCACGAGTTAATGAAGCAGATCGATGAGTATCATCCCGATGTCATCGTCTTAGCTGGTTATATGCGAATTTTGAGTGGCGAATTTGTCCGTCATTACATGGGCCGAATGATCAATATTCATCCGTCACTGCTGCCCAAGTATCCTGGTCTTAACACTTATCAACGTGCTATTCACGCGGGTGATGAAGAGCATGGTACCAGCGTTCACTTTGTCACAGAACAACTTGATGGTGGGCCGGTTATCTTGCAAGCCAAGGTGCCAATTTTTGACGAAGACACGGTTGAAACACTCACAGAGCGCGTGCAAAACCAAGAACACCGAATTTACCCTATGGTGGTAAAATGGTTGGTTGAAGAGCGTTTGACAATGAAAGACGGCAAAGAAGCCTACCTTGATGGCGAACGACTCGGAATGCACGGTTACGCGCAAGAGTAGTCGCAAAAAATTCCGACCCGAGGCGAGCGTTTGCTCGCCTTTTTTGTCTCTATTACTACAGCGCTTGATTGAGCCGCAACCTGTGCAACTCGAACGTCAGGTAAATTGGTTAGATTAACATCAGATCAAGCTAAGCCTTGCGCTAGGACAAGTGAACACTTTGAGTTTCCAACACAGGGTGTGTATATTTGAGAGCAGTTATCATTTATTGGAGTGGAAGTGATGCAAGTATATGACTGTTGTGGACTCGTTCGCGAACTTTATGCACAAATTGGCAGTGGCGATCAAGGCTACATCCCACAAGCAATCACATGTGCGGTAAAAACGCTCAACGATATTGCTGCGGATGAATCTCTAACGAAAGAGACTCGCGAAAGAGCAGCTTTCGCGGCGGCAAACTTACTGATTTCCGACTTCGAGGACAAGTAATGAACCTAGCAAACTTCGAGTCTATGGATCCGGTGATGCTAATGAGCATCGTCAATATGAAGTTACGCGATGACTTTAACGGTGACTTAGACCAACTGGCGACGTTCTTTGACATAGACCGAGACGCCTTAGAGAGAAAACTCGCAACCGCAGGGTTCGACTTTCTTGTCGAGGTTGGCCAGTTTCGTTAATTGTGCACTTGCCTAATCAATATAAAAAAACCGCCATTCCGGCGGTTTTTTTATGATTATCGGCTTACTCTTCGTCGAAGAAGTCGTCTTCTTCAGTCAATTCGGTTTCGCTTGCCGCTTTTGATTCGGCAATACGGCGCGCTTTTTTCTCAGCGGCTTGCTTAGCCAAACTCTCTTCACGTTCAACACGAACTTTACGCGCTTCACCTTTGCGCTCGTTGCGCGTCGCTTGGTTTTGCACAAAGCCCGCTAGTTCTGTTTCAGCCCAAACTTGCGCCTCGGCTTCCGTAGCAAAGCCCGTTTCACGTTTTGATACAGCGGTTTTACGCGACGTCACTTGACGGGTGATCTCTGCACACCATCCATTGCGCTTTTCGGTCACACGGATAGCAAATTTTTTATTGTTCGACATAGTTATTTCCTAAGGGATTGTTGAGGGATATAGCCATCCCTTGGCAAGCGCGGTATTAGAGCATAATTACATCAACAATACTGCAAAAAATTTAATAAAAAAGCACTGAATTTCGTCAGTGCTTTTAGTCAATTGAGTCGCGCGTTAATCTCGCTTACGAATGCGACTTCACATAGGCTTGCAACTCAGAAATCGATGTCTCGGAAACAAGTTCCCCATCAAGATAGTAGCGAACGTCCTCTCCTTCCTTGGTACCCACTAATGTGCCTTGCTCGCCATTGTTGTACGTAATAGCCATTTTCAGAGTATTGCTATCAATAGATTCAAACGTACCTTGTTCAATGACTTTATGTTGCGTTAATGGTGAGATGGGGGCATCCGTGAGTGTAGGATCGAGTTTGTGGTTAATCTCTAAATACGTATCAACGTCCGAGTCAAAAATGTGCGGCTTGCCGTTAAGAGGGTTTTTACCCGTCCAAAACTCTACTGAGTTGAAAACGATATAATCTGCAGCAATTGTCAGGCCATAAGCTGGTGACATCAGTATGTTGAGTCCACCTCGAGCATATCGGTTATCGACGGCTTTTAAGTTAACTTCCATTAATTTGCCGGTCACTGCATTGCTACCAACACATCCAGACAGTGCTGCGACTGCTGCCACCACAAGCGCTAGTTTTTGCGTTTTATTGTTCAATTTTAAATCCTACTTAATTAAATCAGCGAGATAATAGTAAGAAAAGCAAAATGATTGTTATCGCTGTGTCAGTTATAGCCTTGCCAATAAAAAAAGCGCCGATTATTTAATCGACGCTTTTAATTGGTGGCAACTTTTTAGTCTCAGCCTAGGTTCTTACGCGCGTTTTGGAACATGCGCATCCAAGCACCGTTTTCACCCCAACCTTCTGGAGCCCAAGAGTTAGCAACCGTACGGAATACTCGCTCTGGGTGAGGCATCATAATCGTCACACGACCATCAGTGGTGGTTAGACCGGTAATTGCGTTTGGTGAACCATTAGGGTTATTTGGGTATTGCTGCGTTGGGTTGCCGTGATTATCGACATAACGCAGTGCTACCGTGCCCGAGCTTTCGATAGCGTTTAAGTGCTCGTTATCACGAACCTCTACGCGACCTTCACCGTGAGAAACCGCGATTGGCATACGAGAGCCTTCCATACCATTGAAAAATACAGAATCTGACTTCTGCACTTCTACTAGGCTAAAGCGAGCCTCAAAGCGCTCCGATTCATTACGAACAAAACGTGGCCAATATTCTGCACCCGGAATAAGCTCGCGCAAGTTCGACAGCATCTGACAACCGTTACATACACCGAGAGAGAAAGTATCTTCACGCTTGAAGAAGCCTTCAAACTGGTTACGTGCCTCTTCATTAAACAAAACAGACTTCGCCCAACCTTCACCAGCACCGAGTACGTCACCGTAAGAGAAACCACCACACGCTACCAGGCCGTTGTACTCTTCGAGAACTGCTTGACCCGTTAAGATGTCGCTCATGTGAATATCGGTTGCTTCAAAACCTGCACGGTCAAACGCAGCTGCCATTTCAACGTGAGAGTTAACCCCCTGCTCACGCAGAATTGCCATCTTAGGTTTCGCCCCTGTATTGATATAAGGTGCAGCAATGTCTTGGTTAACATCAAAGCTTAGTTTCACGTTCAGACCTGGGTCTGTGTTGTCTTTCTTCGCTTCAAACTCTTGGTCTGCACATGCTGGGTTGTCACGCAGGCCTTGCATCTTATGCGTTGTCTCAGCCCAGATAGTACGTAGTTCGGTACGATTACGCTCAATCACTACAGACTCGCCAGACTTAATCACTAGCTCATCAGAGTCTGAAACGCTGCCGATAACGTGTGAACAGGCGGCTAACCCGTTTGCCGCTAGAGTAGAAAGCACTGCATCTAAGTCGTCGTTACGAACTTGGATTACCGCGCCTAGCTCTTCGTTGAAGAGTGCCGCTAGCGTATCTTCACTGTTCTCAGATGCAGATAAAAGCGCTTCAATGTTGGCGTTAACACCACAATGACCTGCGAATGCCATCTCAGCCAGAGTCACCAATAGACCACCATCGCCTTTATCGTGGTAAGCGATAACTTGATCGTTTGCAACTAGGGCTTGAACCCCCTGATAGAAACCTTTGAGCTGCGCTGCGTTGTCTACGTCTGCTGGCTTATCACCAAGCTGCTTGTACACTTGGGCTAGTGCCGTTGCACCAAGGCGGTTCTTACCGTTACCTAGGTCAATCAGTACCAGTGATGAAGCACCTTTGTCTGTGCGAAGCTGAGGTGTGATTGTCTTACGCACATCTTCAACACGCGCAAATGCAGTAATCACGAGAGAGAGCGGTGATGTGACTTCTTTCTGCTCACCGTTATCGACCCACTTCGTCTTCATCGACATTGAGTCTTTACCCACTGGAATCGTTAGACCCAGCGCAGGACAGAGCTCTTCACCGACCGCTTTCACCGCTTCGTAAAGACCTGCATCTTCGCCCGGGTGACCTGCTGGAGACATCCAGTTAGCCGATAGTTTAATGTGTTTGATATCGCCAATGTTGGTTGCTGCGATGTTAGTGATTGCCTCACCTACCGCAAGGCGTGCTGACGCGCCGAAATCAAGAAGAGCAACTGGCGTACGCTCACCCATCGACATCGCTTCACCGTGGTACGTATCGTAGCTTGCTGCCGTTACCGCGCAGTTTGCCACGGGCACCTGCCATGGGCCAACCATTTGATCACGAGCCACAAGGCCTGTCACCGTGCGGTCACCAATGGTAATAAGGAAGGTTTTCTCAGCAACAGTTGGCAAACGCAGTACGCGGTCTACCGCTTCGTTTAGCTCAATACCGCTACGGTCAATGGCCGGGTTATTGGCTTTGAGTGTTTTCGCGTCACGATGCATCTTCGGCGTTTTGCCCAATAAGATGTCCATTGGCATGTCGATTGGCGTATTGTCGAAGTGTGAATCTTCCAGTTTCAGATTGCGCTCTTCTGTCGCCACACCGACGACGGCGTATGGTGCACGCTCACGCTTACAAATTGCGTCAAATACTTCCATATTTTCTGGCGCAACAGCCATTACGTAACGCTCTTGAGATTCGTTACACCAGATCTCTAATGGGCTCATACCCGGTTCGTCGTTTGGTACATCACGTAGCTGGAAAATACCGCCACGTTCGCCATCATCGACAAGCTCTGGTAATGCATTCGAGATACCGCCGGCACCGACATCGTGGATAAACGCGATTGGGTTCGCATCACCTAACTGCCAACAACGGTCAATCACTTCCTGACAACGGCGTTCCATCTCGGGGTTTTCACGCTGTACTGAAGCAAAATCAAGATCTTCAGCAGACTGACCAGAGGCCATTGAAGAAGCGGCACCGCCACCAAGGCCGATATTCATGGCAGGGCCACCAAGAACAATAAGACTTGCTCCTACTGGGATCTCTTTCTTTTGTACGTGCTCGTCACGGATATTCCCCATACCACCAGCAATCATAATTGGCTTGTGGTAACCACGCACTTCAACACCGGCGTGAGAATTGACTTTTTCTTCGTATGTACGGAAATAACCTAGTAAGTTTGGACGACCAAATTCGTTGTTGAACGCCGCGCCACCAAGAGGGCCTTCTAGCATGATGTCTAGCGCATTAACAATGCGACCCGGCTTACCAAAATCGGTTTCCCATGGCTGTTCAAAACCTGGAATACGCAGGTTAGAGGTTGTGAAACCAACCAAACCGGCTTTTGGCTTACCACCAATACCGGTTGCGCCTTCGTCACGTATTTCACCACCAGAACCTGTTGAAGCACCCGGCCAAGGAGAGATCGCGGTTGGGTGGTTGTGGGTTTCCACCTTCATTAAGATGTGCGCTTTCTCTTGGTTGTAACCATATTGGCGCGTTTCAGGATTAGGGAAGAAACGACCCACATCCGATCCAACCATTACCGCTGCGTTATCTTTGTACGCAGACAGAACGTAGTCTGGAGTGGTTTCAAATGTGTTCTTGATCATCTTAAACAGAGACTTCTCTTGTTTAACACCATCGATAGTCCAATCAGCATTGAAGATCTTGTGACGGCAGTGCTCTGAGTTCGCCTGGGCAAACATCATCAGTTCGATGTCTGTCGGGTTACGCTCAAGTTTGGTGACAAAGCTTTCTAGTAGATAATCAATCTCGTCCTCTGCCAGAGCCAGACCTAAGGTAATGTTGGCATTTTCAAGCGCTTTACGTCCACCGCAAAGCAGATCCACGTCAGCCACTGGTGCCGGCTCTGCGACTTGGAATAGTGCTTGCGCTGAATCGAAATCAGTAAAGATCACTTCCATCATGCGGTCATGTAAGATCGCTTTAAGCTCAACCAATTGAAGCTCAGAAAGTTCTGTTGATGATTCGATGTAATAGGCAGTGCCGCGCTCAAGACGGACGACTTTGGTTAACCCGCAGTTGTGCGCAATGTCGGTTGACTTAGAAGACCAAGGAGAAATCGTGCCCGGACGTGGCGTTGCCAGCAGCAGCAAACCCGTTGGTTCGTGCTCTTCAATTGTCGGACCGTAAGTTAACAGTTTTTCCAATTTTTGCTCTTCCGACGCATCAAGGTCGGCAGACAGATCGGCAAAGTGGGTAAACTCAGCGTAAACGCCCGTTACAGGCAGGCTTAATTCACGACAAAGCTCTAGAAGCTTACTAACACGAAACTCAGATAGAGCTGGGGAGCCACGCAAAATTCTCATGTGCTTAGGTCTCTTATGCAATTGATTAAGGTGATATTGGAATAAATTCAGTGAGTTACTGTTTTTTCTTCGAAGCTATTGCCGAAGGTTTACAAACCTATGCCGATTCCACCTCTTCACTTGCGAGCGCATTATAAAGCAATTACTTTTGTGATGTAACACCAAAAGCAACCGTTTGCGTCATTTTTTTTGTCAAATTTGAAATACAACCAACATCTAAAATTAAGCGCCCTTATCTCGAACAAGTACGGATTGACTTGCCTTGTTATACCACTTTGATATAAATGCCCTACTGAATGCATGAGAATGTCGTTAATGAAAAAGCATTGCCTAAAACAACTGACATCCTTCAGCACACTGATCTTTTCCGTGTTACTGATGGCAGGTTGTCAAATTGAGTCTGAGCCAAAGAGTGAATTAGAACTTATCAAAGAGCGCGGCGTCTTGCGCGTCGGCACACTCAACAATCAACTCTCTTACTATATTGGTCCTGACGGCCCGGCGGGTCTTGACTATGAACTGGCACGTGAGTTTGCCAACGAACTCGGTGTGCAGCTCGAAATGAAGCCCGCTTATCGTATCTCGAGTCTTTACCCTGCCTTACAACATGGTGAAATCGACATTATTGCCGCAGGTCTAACCCAGTCACCGGAACGCCTAAAAGCTTTTCGCCCTAGTCCTTCTTATTACTATGTCAGCCAGCAAGTGGTGTATAAAAAAGGTCATTGGCGGCCACGAACACTCGAACAGTTACTTAAAAAACAGGCGCAACTCATCGAAGAAAATAATGGCGAAGATGTACTGCGAATTGTGAGTGACTCGCATTTCAATCAGAGCCTGGCCGAGATCCAAGCCGAGCATCCTGAATTTTCTTATGACATCGACCCAAATGCTGACGTCAATGATCTGCTCAAAGCGGTCTCTGACGGCGACTTACTCTTTACTGTGGCTGACTCGGTCGAAGTGTCCCTGTCCCAGCGAATCTACCCCGATATCGCCCTTGCCTTTGAGCTCACCGAAGATCAACCGATTTCTTGGCTTTTGCGCCGCTCTCAAGATGAAAGCTTATATGGTTTGCTGATTGAATTCTTTGGCGCCATCAAGCAGTCAGGTCATCTAGCTTCATTGGAAGAAAAATACATCGGACATGTCAGTAGTTTTGACTATGTCGATACCCGTGCTTTCATTCGCGCTCTTGATTCCAAGTTGCCGAAGTGGTCACCGCTGTTTAAAAAATATTCTGACGAGTTTGATTGGCGGCTAGTTGCTGCATTAGCGTACCAAGAATCTCATTGGAATCCGCTCGCCAAATCGCCAACCGGTGTCCGTGGCATGATGATGCTGACCTTGCCAACGGCGAAAAGCGTTGGCGTAACCAATCGATTAGATCCAGAACAATCAGTGCGTGGCGGCGTCGAATATCTACGTCGCATTGTCACCCGCATTCCTGACTCGATTGAAGATCACGAGAAAATTTGGTTCGCTTTGGCCTCTTACAATGTTGGTTACGGCCACATGATGGATGCGCGGCGCTTAACCAAAAAGCAAGGGGCTAATCCAGATGCTTGGTCTGATGTCAAAGATCGCTTGCCTCTACTAAGACAGAAAAAGTACTACAGTCAGACTCGTTACGGCTTTGCCCGTGGTGATGAGGCGCGTAACTACGTTGAGAATATTCGTCGCTATTACCAAAGCATCATTGGTCATGTTGAGCAGCAAACGGCCAACGATGAAGACAATGATATCAGTGATTTAGCTGTAATTGAGTTTGCAGAAGAGACACTCGCAACGACTGACGTTGATGAAGACAATGCAAATGATGGTGAAGAAGAAATTGAACAAGATGTTATTGAAAAATAACGCCCTGTTCCAAGTGTGTCTTTCAAGTAACGAATTGACATACTTGACTTCTTGGCATTAAAACCATAAATAGTAAAAGTATTGACCATCTTGTGCGGTTGTTCTTAACACTGTCACAAAGCTTCGGTACAACGGAGCGACAAAGACGGTTTCAGTGCGTTTGAAGCCGCAGCGCATTTGTTCTTACTTTAATTACAATAGGAGGTTGTTTTATGCAAAAACGTAGAATGCAGTCAAAACGCCTTAATAAAACGGTTACCGCAACTCGACGCAAGCGTATGCTCAGCAACAACAAGAAAAAAGTCATTGCACGTCACCGAGCGTTTATGCAGTTGATCACCGAGTAACTTAAACCCACAAGCGCCTTATTTAAGGCGTTTGTCTTATCTGATGAGCACTTACTCGTGAGGCTGCTGCGGGTCGTCTTGCTCACTCCCCCTGCTCTACTTGTTTCGCCTGCTTCCTTTGCGCTTTTTGTTCTTTGCGTCGGCGTTTAAAAAAGCTCTGCAACTGAGCTCGGCACTCTTGCTCTAACAGTCCGCTTTCTACATCGGCATAATGGTACGCCGCTTGATGCTCAAACAAATTCAGTACCGTTCCGGCCGCTCCCGCTTTAAGATCTGGCGCTCCAAATACAATACGTTTAACTCGGCTGTGCAATAGTGCTCCTGCGCACATTGGGCATGGCTCTAACGTCACATATAACGTGGTATCAAGTAAGCGATAATTGCCTAACACTTGGCCGGCTTTACGCAGCGTTTGTATTTCAGCATGTGCCGTCGCGTCATGTTCGCTGATGGATAAGTTCCATCCCTCGGCAATAATTTGACCGTCTTTAACTAATACCGCGCCGACCGGCACTTCGCCCTGTTGCTCAGCGAACTCTGCCAGCTGCATCGCTCGACGCATAAACTGGTGATCTTGCTGACTAAATGGGCTTAATTGTATGTTATCGCTCATGATTGTTCTCGGTTTAGCGCTGTAGATAAATAGTCAATCAGGGTGCGGACTTTTGATGTCAACATTCGGTTTTGCGGATAGAGAGCCCAAATGCCTTCCTGATTGCCTCGATAAGGCGTCAGAACCTCGACCAAATCGCCCGCCTCTAAGTAAGGTTGCACATAATAATCGGGAAGCTGCACAATACCCAACCCTTTTAGCGCCGCATCAACTAAAGCATAGCCACTATTGCACTGCAGACGCCCCTCGACATGAATCAACCGCTCGGCGCCGTTGTCATCGAAGCGCCAGTACTTAGTCGAGCCGCGCAAACATTGGTGTTGTTTAAGCTCTGACAGCGTATACGGCTCGCCGCAACGCGAAAGATAACCAGGGCTGGCGCAGACAAACACATGTCGTTCAAGCAGCTTACGCGCCATCATGCTGGAATCTTCCAGCTTACCTAAACGAATCGCTAAATCGTAACCCTCTTGAACTAAATCCATGCGTTGATTCGACAAGACTAAATCGAGCTCAATTTGAGGATGCTGCAACAAAAACCGATGCATTAACGGCGCAAGTACTTGCTCACCAAACGTCACTGGCGCCGTCATTTTTATTTTTCCTGTCGGCGTGGCTTGCAACTGTGTAACCGCAAGCTCTGCCAACATCAGCCCCTCAACCAAAGGTTTACAATGTTGATAGTAAGTCTCGCCAACTTCAGTCACCGAGACTTTACGTGTGGTTCGTAGCAATAACTTAACCGCCAGCTTTGCCTCTAACGCCGTAATGCGTCGACTGATATTGGCAACCGAGGTCGATAATTTTTCCGCGGCCGCTGTAAAACTCTGGGTTTCAACCACTGCCACAAACTCATTGACCCCTTCCCAATTCGCCATACTCTGCCTTTATTATTACGTTATCGTAATAGTTTATTTCAGATTAAGGTAATTATCATTAATTAAGAAACAAATATACTAGGCTTATCGAATGCAAATGGTTTGATGTGAACTAATCTTAGTGAAACTAACCGGATGCAAACACGCTGACTTAGCGAACTATAGGAACCATCATGACTGAACAATTTATTAAATCACGCGCGGCAGTGGCTTGGGGGCCGAATCAACCACTGAAAATCGAAGAAGTCGACGTTATGCTCCCAAAAGCAGGCGAAGTTCTCGTACGTATTGTCGCAACGGGCGTGTGTCACACAGATGCATTTACCCTTTCGGGTGAAGATCCAGAAGGGATATTCCCTAGTATTCTCGGCCATGAAGGCGGCGGTATCGTCGAAATGATCGGTGAAGGAGTTACCAGCGTTGAAGTCGGCGATCATGTCATTCCACTCTATACCGCTGAATGTGGTGAATGTAAATTCTGTCAATCAGGCAAAACCAATCTATGCCAGGCTGTTCGCGAAACCCAAGGTAAAGGCCTAATGCCAGACGGCACCACTCGCTTTTACAAAGATGGTCAGCCCATTTATCACTACATGGGCTGCTCGACTTTCTCTGAATACACGGTACTGCCTGAAATCTCACTGGCGAAAGTGAGCAAAGAAGCGCCACTAGAAGAAGTGTGCTTGCTAGGTTGCGGTGTGACTACTGGTATGGGCGCGGTGCTTAATACCGCCAAAGTTGAGCAAGGCGATACCGTTGCTATTTTCGGTCTCGGCGGCATCGGCCTTTCAGCAATCATCGGCGCTCGTATGGCTGGTGCAAGTCGCATCATTGGTATCGACATCAACGAAAGCAAGTTTGAACTGGCTCAGCAATTGGGCGCTACCGATGTAATTAACCCGCAATCGTGCGATAAACCAATTCAAGATGTGATTATCGAGATGACTGACGGCGGCGTTGATTACTCGTTCGAATGTATCGGTAACGTCAACGTCATGCGTCAAGCGCTTGAGTGCTGTCATAAAGGTTGGGGCGAGTCGGTGATCATTGGTGTTGCTGGCGCGGGGCAAGAGATCTCTACCCGTCCATTCCAATTGGTCACAGGGCGTGTATGGCGTGGTAGCGCATTTGGCGGCGTCAAAGGTCGCAGTGAACTGCCAGAAATTGTCAATCGTTACATGGCGGGAGAGTTTGGCCTGCAAGAGTTCATTACTCACACCATGGGGCTAGAAGATATCAACCAAGCGTTTGAGTTAATGCACAACGGTGAAAGCATCCGCAGCGTAATCCATTACTAATCTCTCCAAGGGCGGCGTTCAATCACGCCGCCCTTTGTTGTAACTAGGAGCCCCAATGACCATTGAAAACATCAGCCAAGCCAAAGTTTTTTCTGGCTGGCACAAACAGTATCAACACCATTCCGACGTACTAAACTGCCAAATGCGCTTCGCCATTTTCCTGCCTCCGCAAGCCAGTAACACCAACCCGGTGCCTGTGCTTTATTGGTTGTCTGGCCTTACTTGCAGTGACGAAAATTTCATGCAAAAAGCCGCGGCCTTCCGCATCGCTGCCAAACTCGGTATTGCTATCGTTGCTCCTGACACCAGCCCACGCGGTGACACAGTGGCCGATGCTGATGATGGTGCTTATGATCTTGGCCTTGGCGCAGGTTTCTATGTCAATGCCACTCAGGCACCTTGGAATAAGCACTATCAAATGTACAGCTACGTCGT
The DNA here is from genome assembly GCF_042940635.1 of Vibrio sp. NH-UV-68. NCBI lineage: Bacteria > Pseudomonadati > Pseudomonadota > Gammaproteobacteria > Vibrionales > Vibrionaceae > Vibrio > Vibrio sp. NH-UV-68. The sequence goes on along the minus strand of NZ_CP134975.1, from coordinate 774,748 downwards.
CGATGAACTGCCGAAATTAGTTGAACAGCACTTCCCTGTTACGCCAGTGCGCTCGATCTCCGGCCACAGCATGGGCGGCCATGGCGCGTTAATGATTGGTTTACGCAATAGCGACAAATACCGTTCTATCTCGGCGTTTAGCCCTATTACTCATCCAATCAACTGCCCTTGGGGACAAAAAGCATTTAGCCATTACCTGGGCAATGATAGCCAAACGTGGAAAGAGTATGACAGTGTTGAACTGCTCAAATCGCGCCAAGCCAGTGTGCCGATTTTGGTCGACCAAGGCGAAGACGACAGCTTTTTACAGCAGCAGTTAAAACCTGAGTTACTGCTTGCTGCGGCAGAGGCATCGCAGAGCAATGTTAAACTGCGTATGCAACCGGGCTATGATCACAGCTACTTCTTTATTCAAAGCTTTATTGATGATCATTTAAGATTCCATGCCAGTTATCTAAAAGATTAAACCTATATTAGCGTCGAAAACAACAAAGCCCGTCATGTGACGGGCTTTGTTGTTTTAACCTTTCGCTTACATAGTGTAAGTGTATGGTGCTTGAATACCTAGTGGGATGCCTAACATCCAGTAGGCCACAAGGAAGATAGACCAACCGATTAACATCGCAATCGAGAATGGCATCATCAATGAAGCAAGTGTACCGATACCCGTTGACTTCACGTAACGCTGACAGTAAACCACCACTAGCGGGAAGAACACCATCAGAGGTGAAATGATGTTCGAAACTGAATCACCAACACGGTAGGCCGCTTGCGATAGCTCAGGAGAGATACCCACAGCCATTAACATAGGCACTAGAATCGGGCCAATCAGCGCCCACTTGGCCGATGCAGAGCCGATCAACAAGTTGACACACGCCGTCAGCAAAATCATACCCACAATCGTCGCTTCACCCGGCAAGTTCATCGCTTTCAAACCTTCAGCACCGTACAACGCAAGCATAGTACCGATGTTTGACTGAGCAAATGCTGATAGGAACTGTGCACAGAAGAATGACATCACGATATAGGCACCCATGGTTGACATGGTATCCGCCATCGCCTTGATGATATCGTTGCTGGTTTTGAATGTGCCTGACACTTTACCGTAGACATAACCAGGGATGATAAACAGAATGAAGATCAATGGAACGATAGACTTCATTATCGGCGCAGAAAAGGCGGTGATTTCACCTTCAGGCGAACGCAAGGCTGAGTTTTCAGGCACAAGCGCAGCAACGAGAATCGCAATACCCGCCATCATCGCCCAACCGGCATAACGGAATGCTTTTGATTCGATCTCGGTAAACGTACCAAGGTTAGGCGCTGTTTCTGCGTCTTCATCGATAGGCGTATTCGCTAGACGTGGTTCAATGATTTTTTCGGTTACATACCAACCAATCGCCACGATAATAACCGACGACATGCCAGTGAAGAAAATATTCGCCAGTGGGTTTACCACATATTCTGGGTCAAGCACGTTCGCGGCTGTTTGAGTAAAACCAGCTAAAAGCGGATCGATACCTGAAGGAATGAAGTTGGCCGAGAAACCGCCCGAAACGCCAGCGAACGCCGCGGCAATACCAGCAAGAGGGTGACGACCTGCCGCATGGAAAATGATACCACCTAGCGGGATAACCAGCACGTAGCCCGCATCCGCTGCTGTGTGTGACACAATAGCCACCAGAATAAGCATTGGCGTAAGCAGCTTGGCAGGTGTGAAGTTAAGCATTTTCTTCAGACCAGTGGTAATAAAGCCTGAAGAGTCGGCCACACCGACACCAAGCATCGCGACCAGCACAATACCTAGCGGAGCAAATCCAGTAAACGTTGTGACCATGTTAGCGAGGAAGCTTGCTAGAGATTCGCCAGTTAAAAGGTTATTGATCGCAAGCGCTTCGCCCGAACGAGGATTAATCAGATCAAAGCTAAAGTTTGATAGCAGCGCCGACGTACCCCAAGTAATCATCAGTGCCCAAAAGAACAAAATAGCAGGATCGGGAATCTTATTACCTGCACGTTCGATAAAGTTTAAAAAGCGATCCATCCCACTCGGCTGTGATGACGGTGCATTATTGATTGTTTCGTTACTCATGGTAACTCCATATGTGATGTTGTAGCCGAAGACCTTTATGCGGTTATTATGTTGGCCTATTTTTCACTAAGCATTCTATAAAAGCTGACTACAAAAAGCACAGTATTCTGATGGTTTTTCCATAATTGGAGACATATTTTGCAAAAACGCTATTGACGTGCAACATTATAAAAACACAACCTCCCTGCAGTATGAAACAAGTTTGAAACCAAATTGCAAAACATATCGTACGCTGGTAGATAACCACGATTCATTGCGCTAAATTATTCACTCAAGTGGTAGCCGTGTTGAGCCGAAAGCAGGGTTAAAATAGAAATCGATTGCCTATTACCGTTTCTCTGCGGCCAACTGACGTTAATTTGCACTTGTTGCAGGCCATTGCTGTCCCAACCTGGCACCGACGATAAGTGCCAGCGAATTTGATAGGGTGCATACAGATCCAACTCTGCCCCTGACTGCAATAACGCAAAATCCGCAACCTCACTGGCGGAATATTCGCTGACCGCTCCGCGTGTCCCAAACCACTCCAGTTGTTGTTCTGCTAAGTTAAGCGCTACAACACTGTTAACCGCAAAATCAGCTCTTTGCTCGATACTGACTTGCAGCTTGGTTAGCCCAAGAGACGCAAGACTGATCATCGCCAGCGCAACCAACACCTCGATCAAACTGAATCCTTGCCGACTACTCAACATACCAACCTCCACGTACCCAACGAAATCGCGTTTGACCGCTGTTTTCTGCATGACTCGCAAGAAAGTGAAAACGGCGACGAATTTGATGCAGACCAAATGTGGCAGTAATAACAAATTGTCCGGCAGGCAGAGCTTCAACTGCCAAACTATCAATAGTCACAATTGCCGCACAGCGATCCAGTTGTGAGGCGTGATTAAGTACAACAGCAAGGTTGGATTGATGCGCAACCACATTCGCGGCAGCACACTCAATTCCACCTTCAAGACGCCAGTGAATTTGCCGCACTTTCACCTCATTTTGCGCTCGTTTGATTTGATACATGACCGTTTTCATCGAAGCCAAGTTCATCATCAATGCGGCCGCTAGCAACACTGATGTCATTAACAAGGTGATCGCGCCGCACTGATCTTGATAGTGCTGCATTAGAAATTTCTCAGCAGCGTGGTTAACTCAAGTTGATGAGCAATGGTCGGGTCGGTCATCAAGCGACCAGAGAGGCGAATCGTTATACTTTGATTCTCAGCCCCTTCGCCAACTATCGCAGTATCCGTAACGCTAAATTCAGTCACCGATATTTGCTCAGGGTTAAATAAGTTAAAACAGGGACCATTCCAACCTGATAGCGAGGCATGATAAAACGACACCGAGCCAGTCAATTGCTTTTCGCACAACAGTAAACCGTGGCCAACCGCTGCGTCTAAAGAGGGCTGATGTTTCACCACCACAGTGCGAAATGCGTCTTGCCCCGTTGCAGCAATACGATAAACGTAGCCAAGCGCACTGGGCGATGATTCAAGGTGAACGACTTGCGAACTGGAGGTAAGAGAAACCGGCGACGCGGCTGTGGGGTCATAACCCGCGCGTTGCAGATCTTGTTTGATTTGCAAGGCAGCGCTGGCAAGGTTTTGGATTAAAAGTAACTGTTTTGAACGTTGGGTAGCTAGCTTTTGACCACTAATGAATATCGCCCCGACAATACTCAGCGCCATCACACCGAGTAGAGTCGCCGCGAGCAGTTCCATCAAACTCACGCCGCGTTGAGCGCACTTTAACGGCATGGCGAATATCCGTAATATGACCCATCAATGCCGCACAACATCACTCGATTACCGCCAAAAGAGCTGCTCAGTTTCAGCTTGGCTTGTGGTTTGTGATGGCTATAAAAGGTGATGCTCCCGGCTTTAATTCGTCCACGATCAGCCGCGAATTTAATTTTGTCTGCGGAGTAGGTCCAACTCATGGCGATGCTAGTAAACCACTCCCCTTGTAATACCAATAAGGTCTTGCCACTATTTGCCGCACTCGCATCCGTCAGAGTCAATTGCCAAACCGCCGCACTCGGATAACTAAAGTGCGCCCATAAATCCTGATTACGCCAAATCGCCTCAGATCGAGCATGAACCATGAAGCCACTAAGCTCATCAGCTAAACGGCGCATTTGTCCATTGTGGCTAAGCCCGCTCACTTGAGGCGCGGCGCTAACCAGTAAAACACTGAGTATGGCGATCACAACAACCAGTTCAAAGAGTGTAAAGCCGCGAAACATTTCTCAAATTCCCATGTAATACGTTATGACGATGGTTTTTCATCTTGTTGAGATGCTAACAGCTCTCAACAATAGGCGAACAATCATCCATAAAAGCTGGGAAACAATGAAAACGAATCACTGCAAACAGAGCACAACAAGAGTAATTGGCATGACATTGATCGAGTTAGTGATCGTTGTGGCTATCATCAGTCTACTGGCGGCCATCGCCTACCCTAACTATCAACGCTACCTACTGCGCGGCCAGCGCACCGCGGCTTTAGCAGACTTGGCGTTAATTCAGCTCGAAGTAGAACGAAATTATCAAACCAGTTATCTCCAAGCTAGTGAGGGCGTCATAACCCAAGGCCACTGCAATGGGTGTCAAAGTTCACCTCGGCAATACACATTGTCACTCTCGGCAACTGAAGACGACTACACCATCTCGGCCACCCCAATCGGCAACCAACGTAACGATCGCTGCGCCGAACTCAGTTATCAACAACTGTCGCTCGATCACGCAGGCAATCAACAACCGGCGAAATGTTGGAAATAGCCGATACAAAAAAGCCTGCACGAGGCAGGCTTTTGGGTTTTATATGCGTTGATACTTAGTTAGCTAGTAAGGTCATCAAAGAACTTTTTTACGCCATTGAAGAAGCCTTCCGCTTTTGGCTTATGCTTAGTTGCCGCATCGCCACCACATGACTCTTCAAATTCTTTCAGCAGCTCTTTTTGACGTGAGCTTAAGTTCACTGGTGTTTCTACCACTAACTTAACAATCAGATCGCCAACACCGCCACCGCGAACCCCTTTAACACCTTTACCACGCATACGGAACATACGGCCCGTTTGTGTTTCAGTCGGCACTTTTAGGTTCACGCGACCATCTAGCGTTGGGACTTCGACTTCACCGCCTAATGCGGCCATAGCGAAGCTCACTGGCACTTCACAGTACAAGTTGTTGCCATCACGTTCAAAGATATTGTGTTCTTTGACGTGAACTTGCACATACAAGTCACCTGCTGGTGCGCCCATTTCGCCAGCTTCACCTTCGCCTGAAAGACGAATGCGATCACCAGTGTCAACGCCTGCTGGGATCTTAACGTTTAGCGTCTTACTCTTTTGCGAACGGCCTTGACCATGACACACATTACATGGGTCTTTAATGATCTTGCCTTTACCATGACAGGTAGGACAGGTCTGTTGAACCGCAAAGAAACCTTGACGCATTTGTACTTGGCCGTGGCCATGACAGGTTCCACAGGTTTCTGGCGATGAGCCTTTCTTCGCACCACTACCTTCACAGCTGTCGCAATGAACTAATGTTGGTACTTCGATCTCTTTAGAAACACCACGTACCGCTTCTTCAAGCGTGAGTTCCATGTTGTAACGTAGATCGGCACCACGTTGGGCACGATGTCCGCCGCCGCCGCGACGACCACCACCAAAGATGTCACCGAATACGTCGCCAAAGATGTCGCCAAAGTCGGCCTGACCGCCACCAAAGCCGCCGCCACCGCCCATACCACCTTGTTCAAAGGCTGCATGGCCGTACTGATCATAAGCGGCTTTCTTTTGCGGATCGAGTAAGACTTCGTACGCTTCTTTTACTTCTTTAAACTTATCTGACGAGGTGTCATCACCCTGATTGCGATCAGGGTGAAATTTCATCGCTAAGCGCTTGTACGCTTTCTTAATATCGCGCTCTGATGCATCGCGGCTTACGCCTAATACTTCGTAAAAATCACGTTTCGACATTTTCTTCGTCACCAATGTAGTACTGCAAGCAATGTGTCTTCCCATGCTTACTGTTAGCAGGGGCATCACTTGATGGTTGTATCATTCTAGATAAAGACTCGAGAGTTAACGTTCAAGAACCGTTATCTAGAATGACAACTAAGTTACAAACATACGGGCGTATGAGTTTCCTCAAACGCCCGCATTAAAGTTAAGTGCAGTTAGAATCAAGAATTATTTCTTGTCTTCCTTCACTTCTTCGAACTCAGCATCAACAACATCGTCGTCTTGCTTAGGCTGTTCGCCCGCTTCCGCACCTTGTTGAGCTTGAGCTTGCTGCTGAGCGATTTCCATCAGCTTTTGAGCCGCTGTCATAAGTGCTTGGACTTTAGCGTCGATCGCTTCTTTGTCTTCGCCTTTACGTGCGTCTTCTAGCTCCGAGATAGCTGCTTCAATCTTCTCTTTCTCGTCAGCTGGAAGAGCGTCACCCGCTTCTTCAACTTGCTTACGAGTACCGTGAATCATTTGGTCAGCTTGGTTACGTGCAGTGGCTAACTCTTCGAACTTCTTGTCCGCTTCTTTGTTAGCTTCTGCTTCTTGTACCATTTTCTCGATGTCTTCATCGCTTAGACCGCCAGAAGCTTGGATAGTAATCTTCTGCTCTTTACCAGTCTGCTTGTCTTTCGCCGATACGTGAAGGATACCATCCGCATCTAGGTCGAAAGTTACTTCGATTTGTGGCATGCCGCGTGGTGCAGGCTGAATACCTTCTAGGTTAAATTGACCTAGAGACTTGTTGTACATTGCCTGCTTACGCTCACCCTGTAGAACATGGATAGTTACCGCGTTCTGGTTGTCTTCTGCTGTAGAGAAGACTTGGTTCGCTTTTGTTGGGATAGTGGTGTTCTTCTCAACTAGCTTAGTCATTACGCCGCCCATAGTCTCGATACCTAGAGACAGAGGAGTAACGTCTAGCAGAAGAACATCTTTCACTTCACCCGCAAGGACACCACCTTGAACCGCAGCACCCATCGCTACCGCTTCATCAGGGTTCACGTCGCGACGTGCTTCTTTACCGAAGAATTCTGCTACTTTCGCTTGAACCATAGGCATACGAGTCTGACCACCTACTAGGATTACATCATTGATGTCACCCACAGATAGGTCTGCGTCAGCTAGAGCAACTTTCAATGGCTCTAGAGAACGTTGCACTAAGTCTTCAACGAGCGATTCTAGCTTCGCACGTGTCACTTTGATGTTCATGTGCTTAGGACCCGTCGCATCAGCAGTCACGTATGGCAGATTCACATCTGTTTGCGTTGTAGAAGAAAGCTCAATTTTCGCTTTTTCTGCTGCTTCTTTCACACGCTGCATCGCAAGCGGATCAGTTTTTAGGTTGATACCTTGTTCTTTTTTGAACTCGTCAACCAAGTAGTTGATTAGACGGTTATCAAAGTCTTCACCACCTAGGTGTGTGTCACCGTTAGTTGCAAGTACTTCGAATGTTTTCTCGCCTTCAACTTCATCAATTTCGATAATTGAGATATCGAATGTACCACCACCAAGGTCGTATACCGCGATTGTGCGGTCGCCGCCTTTCTTATCAAGACCGTAAGCAAGCGCTGCTGCTGTTGGTTCGTTGATGATACGTTTAACCTCTAGACCTGCAATACGGCCAGCATCTTTAGTTGCTTGACGCTGAGCATCGTTAAAGTATGCAGGTACTGTGATAACCGCACCTGTTACTTCTTCACCAAGAAAGTCTTCAGCCGTTTTCTTCATTTTCTTAAGAACTTCAGCAGAAACCTGAGGCGCTGCCATTTTTTGGCCTTTCGCTTCTACCCAAGCGTCACCGTTATCAGCCTTAACAATTTTGTATGGCATGATTTCGATATCGCGCTGAACTTCTTCATCTTCAAAGCGACGACCGATTAGACGCTTGATTGCAAATAGCGTGTTTTCAGGGTTTGTAACTGCTTGACGTTTTGCTGGCTGACCGACTAACGTCTCACCGTCTGTGTATGCAATTACCGATGCGGTGGTGCGCTCACCCTCTGCGTTTTCAATTACGCGTGGTTTGTCGCCGTCTAATACAGCAACACATGAGTTAGTAGTACCTAAGTCAATACCAATGATTTTACCCATCAGGCTATCTCCGAATAAATGTCTATTTTCGTTTTGCTCTACCCCCTATGTGGGGGACGTAGGATCGGGTTTCAACCCTTGCTCACAAACAAAAATAATGATGTTTGCTTCTCTATGCACAATAGATAAGGGCGACAAATGGCTTTTCAAGGGACAAAGCAAAAAAAAATGTGCTTTTTTGCTGAAAAACAAAAGCGAGGCACTCGGCCTCGCTTGATAAAAACGTTGTCGCTGATTACGCGTTTGCTTGAGCGGGCTCAGCTTCAACCTTTTCAGGTTTACCGATTTCACCTTCTGATTTTGCGACAATCGTGTTGACCGCAGTATCGCCAACCACGTTTGAAGACGTACAGAACATATCATTGATACGGTCAACAGCGGCAATAATTGCTAAACCTTCTGGCGGTAAACCCAGTTGGTGAAGCAGAACCCCAACCATAACCACACCACCACCAGGAACACCACCAGCACCAATGGACAGTAGCAAGATAGTTAGACCCAAAGTGAATAGGTCCGCACTGTTGATTGGCTGACCAAATGCGTTGGCAACAAAGATAGTCGCCAGCGCAATATAGATAGACACCCCTGACATGTTCATTGTCGCGCCTAGTGGTACACCAAAACCTGCCACTGATTTAGATACGTTCAGCTTTTCAGTCAGAGTACGCATAGTCACTGGAATCGTTGCGTTCGAGCTTGCTGTTGATAGTGAGAACAAGATCTGCTCACGTGTCGCACGCAAGAAAGCTTTTGGTGACGTGCCTGTCGCAATGCCTACCGCCATTGGGTAGAAGAAGAAAATCCAGAACACTAGCATGGCAACAACAAGTGCTACATAACCGGCAACAGACATTAGCGTGTTTGCATCTAGCGTTGCACCTAGCTGGATCATCAGCGCAAAGACACCGTATGGCGCAAGGCTCATGACAAGGCCAACTAACTTCATCATGATTTCGTTCGCCATTTTGAACGTACGGATAGCAGGGCCACCACGTGAATCAAGCGCTTGAATCGCCAGACCAGTCAAAATCGCCATGAAGATAATTTGCAGCATGTCACCGTTAGCAAACGCCTGAACAGGGTTGCTTGGTACAATGTTAACCACTAATGAGAAAATATCCGGCGTTTCAGTCGTGGTTAATTTAACGGTTTCTGAAATCGTACCCGCAAGGTTTGCATCCGCGCCCGGTTGGAAAATCATCCCAACGGTCAGGGCTGCCGTAATCGCAATGATGGTATTGATAATGTAAAGAGCAAAAGTTTTACCACCAAGGCGACCAAAAGCAGTGATGTCTTTAAGGTCAACGATACCGCACACAATTGAAACATAGACCAAAGGTACAACAAGCAATTTGATCAAGGATACAAACATACCGCCGGCACCTTCAGCTGTACCTAAAAGGTAAGTGTCAAAAATTGCTACACCGCTAAATAAGTACTGGATGGCGGTACCAATCACAAGACCAGCAAACAAGCCTACAAAAATCTTGCTTGAAAGGGATTTATCCATCATTCATCTCCAGAATGTTGTGTTTATAATTTATGATTTTATAGTTTATTCCGCCATTTTTCTTAGCGGAGTTCGCACATAGTACACATTGAGTTTACAAAATAAAGACTTTGTTTACGATAATGTTACAAGTTTCAAATCAGAAATTAATTTTATTACAAACTAAAAATCAAGAATGATTCACCAAATCAGATAGTTGCAAGACCGTACGGAATCTGGTCTGACAGGATAAAAAAAGAGAGGCTAAGCCTCTCTTTTATCAATTAAACCAATTGATTCATATGCAGATTATTTGGCAACCATCACCATGGCTGGACGAATCAAACGACCGTTTAACTCATAGCCTTTCTGCATAACAAACATCACGGTGTTTGCTTCATGATCTGGGCTTTCTTGAATTGACATTGCTTGGTGCAACTCTGGATTGAATGTCTCACCCTCTGGATTGATCTCTTTAAGACCGAACTTAGACACAACATCAGCAAACGTTTTGTGCGTCAGCTCGACACCTTCAAGTAACGGTTTAATCGCTTCATTTTCGGTATCAGCTGCTTGAATGGCACGCTCTAGGTTATCGATCACTGGCAATAGCTCTTCTGCGAACTTGTTCAGTGCGAATTTGCGCGCTTTATCAATTTCTTGCTCAGAGCGGCGACGCATATTTTCTACTTCAGCTTTTGCACGTAGAACGCTGTCTTGTTGCTCTTGAACTTTTGCTTCGCTTGAAAGCAGCGCTGCTTCTAATTGAGCAATCTTCGCCTCTTTCTCATCTAGCTCAGTTTCCTCGTTCCATTCGATATCAGCATCAGTACCCACAACTTCTGCTTCTTGCTCAACTTCCTGCTGTTGTTGTAGCTCTTCTTCTTTGATCTTGTTTTCTTCGTTGCTCATGATATCTCCAGAATTCATATCAACCGACCTCAATACATCACGTTTATTATATTGAGATACACAAAAATTCGCATAAATAGTTAACTTGCCATTATTATGGGGATGAAGATTGTCGATTCAAGCCTATTTGGTGCGGAAAACCTATGAAAAAACCTTTTGAAGTGATCGCCATCATTGGAAAACCTAGAGATCAGCAAGCGATAGCGACCCATAGAGAGCTATACATCTGGCTTCAAGACCAAGGTTACAAGGTCTATATCGATGATCGTTTGAGCGAGATTTTAGATGATATTCCAAGCGATGATTTTGCCAGCTTAATTCAATTAGGCCAAATGGCCGATCTCGCCATCGTGGTCGGCGGTGATGGAAACATGCTTGGCGCGGCGCGTGTACTATCGAGATTTGATATCTCGGTCATTGGTGTCAACCGTGGCAACTTGGGCTTTTTGACCGACCTCAATCCTGAAGACTTCCACGCTACACTGTCTGCGGTTCTTGGTGGTGATTACATCGAAGAAGAGCGTTTTTTACTTGAGGCCGAAATACATCGCCACGGTCAGGTAAAAAGCCATAATGCTGCCCTCAATGAAGCAGTGCTCCACCCAGGCCAAGTCGCGCGAATGATTGAGTTTGAAGTCTACATCGATGACAGCTTTGCTTTCTCGCTGCGTGCCGATGGCTTAATTGTTTCAACGCCGACCGGCTCAACCGCTTACTCTCTCTCTGGCGGAGGCCCGATTTTATCTCCTAGCCTTAACGCAATCTCTTTGGTGCCTATGTTCCCACATACCCTGTCGAGCCGACCATTGGTTGTCGATAGTAAGCGCCACATCAAACTTATCGTTTCACCGGATAACCGTGGGGCGCAAGAAGTCAGTTGCGATGGCCAAGTTTCGCTGCCGGTCTCTCCTGGTGATGAAGTGCATATTTATCAAAGCCCTAATGGCCTCAAGCTGATTCATCCTAAGGACTACAGCTACTATCACGTCTTGCGTAATAAGTTAGGCTGGTCGAGTAAGTTATTTTAATGCCGCGTGCGCAAGACAAACCCGCAGCTTCGGATTGACGCCGCCGAACACTTTAGAACCTGATCACAAAATTTTTGGCCTGGAACTTTACTGTATAAAGAAACAGTATATACTGTTTTCTTATACAGTATTGTTCATTAAAACAGGTACAACAAAATGCTGGCTCATCTAAGTGTTAATAATTTTGCAATTGTTAAGTCTCTACAGCTAGAGCTATCCACCGGTATGACAACCATCACTGGCGAAACAGGTGCGGGTAAATCAATCGCTATCGATGCCCTTGGGCTTTGTCTAGGCGGACGCGCGGAAGCCAGCATGGTAAGACAAGGCGAAGAAAAAACCGAAGTTAGTGCGGCTTTTTCGCTTGAGAACAACCTTAACGCCACTCGATGGTTAGAAGACAATGACTTACTCGATGGTAGTGACTGCATTTTACGTCGCATAATCAGTAAAGAAGGTCGTTCACGCGCCTTTATTAACGGCAGTCCAGTTCCCCTTTCTCAATTAAAATCACTTGGACAACTGCTGATCAACATCCACGGCCAACATGCACACCATCAACTGATGAAGAGCGAGTATCAAATGGCGATGCTTGATCAGTACGCAGGCCATAGCAACTTGCTGAAAAGTACACGTAACGCCTATCAGTCGTGGCGTCAGGCCGATAACCAACTTAAGCAACTTAAAGAAAACAGTGCCGCTAACATGGCTCAGAAACAGTTGCTTGAATACCAAATCAAAGAACTTAATGAACTTTCTCTTGGCGAGGATGAATATGAAGAACTCGAACAAGAACACAAACGCCTATCCAATAGCGGTGAACTTGCCTCTACCTGTCAGCACGCCATCGAACTTATTTACGAAGGTGAAGAAGTTAATGCGCTTGGTATTTTGCAATCGGCCAATCACGCCCTAATTCAGTTAGCTGAACTTGATGATCACTTAGCCGAACTACCGAACATGGTTGCTGAAGCGATCATTCAAATTGAAGAGGTTAACAGTGAATTACGTAACTACTTAGATAATATCGACGTTGACCCAGCGCGCATGGCTTTTGTCGAAGAACGTTTTTCTAAAGTGATGTCTATCTCCAGAAAACATCATGTCATGCCAAACGAGCTCTATCCACATCAGCAAGATTTGCTCGCCCAGATTGAACAACTCGACTGCTCGGAAGAACGTATCGAAGAGCGACAACAAGAGGTTGAAGCCAAGTATCAAGCGTTCTTAACTGCATCAGAAAAACTGCACAAATCACGCTTACGTTACGCCAAAGAATTAAACAAGCTTATTACCGCTAGCATGCACGAACTGAGCATGGAAAAAGCGAAATTTAGTATTGAGGTATGTAACGAAGGCGCACACCCCTCTCCGCTCGGGATGGACAGCGTCTGCTTTGTGGTTTCTACCAACCCAGGTCAACCAATGCAGCCCATCGCTAAAGTGGCATCAGGGGGAGAGCTTTCACGTATTTCACTCGCTATTCAGGTGATTACCGCGCAGAAAGTCGAAACGCCGAGCCTAATCTTCGATGAAGTTGATGTCGGCATCAGTGGCCCGACGGCTGCGGTAGTTGGTAAAATGTTGCGTAAACTCGGACAGTCAACTCAGGTAATGTGTGTCACGCACTTGCCTCAAGTGGCTGGATGTGGTCATCAGCAGTTGTTTGTTGCTAAGCAAACTAAAGCAGGTAAAACAGAAACCCAAATGCACCGTCTTGATGATGATCAGCGCGTAACCGAGCTCGCTCGCCTGCTCGGTGGCAGCGAAATCACAGACTCAACACTAGCCAATGCCAAAGAGCTATTGATTGCCGCTTAGTCTAACTCTACGAGTCAAAGCTGTTTTTATGGGCAATTTTGGCTCTACTTTGCAACCAAATTCAAAAATCATGGTCTCAAACTACGCAAAACGCGTTCAGCTTTTTACTTTGGCCGCTAGCTTGTTTATTATCGGCTGAGTTTGATCATTATCCGTTACAAAGAATTTAAGTATGCAATTTAAAAAGTGGCTTATCGCTGTACCACTCGCAATGACAATGCTGACAGGCTGCTCTTTACTAGAAAAGCTTGTGTACCGCATTGATATAAACCAGGGCAACTATGTTGAACAAAGCGCAGTCGAACGACTCAAGTTCGGAATGACCAAAGAGCAAGTTCGTTATGTTCTGGGCTCGCCGATGCTCGTCGAAAATGGTTACCCAGACATTTGGTACTACATTTACCACCATACTGAAGGCCACAACGACTCGATTCAAAAGAACCTGATTGTTGATTTCAATGATAACGGTCAGTTAGTTAGTATTTCTGGTGACTTCACGCCAAGTAATGATTTCTTCGAAAGCATTAACTAAGCGAGTAGCGAGAAATTAAAAAGGGTTGACGTTTTGCGTCAACCCTTTCTTTTTGGACGAGATATCTCTGTTTAACAACCAAAGCGTCTTGCTTTAAGTCTCTTTCTTTGACGGTGATTTCTTACTGACAGCGTCAGCATCACTTGCCGCCTTAGCTTGCTCGGCACGCTTACGACGAATTTCTTTTGGGTCAGCCAACAACGGGCGATAAATCTCTATCCGGTCTCGATCATTTACTGTCGCATCGAGCTTAATATTACGGCTAAACACGCCTACCTTATTCTTGGTTAAGTCTATTTCAGGGTATAACTCAAGCACACCCGATTGAGCGATGATCTCTTCAACGCTCATCTCTTTATTAACCACTAGCGTAAAAACACGCTGCTCGTGAGGCAGTGCGTACACCACCTCAACATGAATCATATTCGACTCAATACTCATAAACTGGGTACACCTGCTTTGCGCGCTTAGTGAAAGCATTGACCATATTGCTGGTCAATTCGTTGAAAATTTTGCCAAACGCCATTTCTATCATCTTACTTGAAAATTCGAACTCGAGTTTTAGCTCAACTTTGCACGCCTGTTCATCAAGTGGGGTAAAAAACCAACCGCCTTTTAGCGTCTTAAAGGGGCCATCAACCAAATTCATGATGATCGCTTCACCATGAATCAGCTCATTGGCTGTGGTAAACGTTTTGCTGATCCCAGCTTTAGCCACATCAACCGAAGCCACCATCGCATTTGAGCTCGACTCAATCACACGTGAACCCGAACACCCCGGCAAGAACTCCGGATAACGGTCTACATCGTTCACTAGATTGAACATCTGCTGTGCACTAAACGACACCAATGCAGAACGGCTAACTTGCTTCATATCGACTCCTCGTAATACAGCCTGAACCTCAAGCATGAGCTAATTTTACTTTTATTTGCACCAAGCGCAAATAAAGGGATTTCATAACCTCACTCGTACCCGTATAATGCACCCATTATGGTAAAGAAAAAATCCAAACAAAAAGCGGGTAGCAATACCATCGCTGTCAATAAGAAAGCTCGCCACGAATATTTTATCGATGATGAAATTGAAGCAGGCTTAGAGCTACAAGGCTGGGAAGTCAAGTCACTTCGTGAAGGCAAAGCCAATATCGCAGAAAGCTACGTCTTTATGCGTGACGGAGAAGCCTTTGTCAGTGGCATGACTATTACTCCATTAAACCAAGCATCAACACACGTTGTGGCTAACCCAACGCGTGTTCGTAAGCTACTTTTAAGTCGTCGTGAACTCGATAACTTACTGGGCCGCGTCAACCGCGAGGGTATGACATTAGCAGCGCTATCGCTCTATTGGTCTCGCTCTTGGGTGAAGATGAAAATCGGTGTTGCCAAAGGTAAGAAGCTGCACGACAAACGTACTGATCTTAAAGAAAAAGATTGGGCTCGAGAAAAAGCACGGGTAATGAAGAGCTCGCTGCGTTAATATTGAGCACTTAAACGCATTAAGCTAGACAGGTAACACTTTTCTGGTACTATGCGTACAACACTTGGGGCTGATTTAGGATTCGACAGGAATTTTGAAGTCTGAGGTGCATGCCGTGGGGCGGTTTGCCACGTAAAAAGCCGCAAAAAAATAGTCGCAAACGACGAAAACTACGCACTAGCAGCTTAATAACCTGCTCAGAGCTCTCTCGCCCTAGCTTCCGCACGTAAGACGGGGAATAACGAGGGATCAAATCCAAACGCGCTAGCCCGGATTCTCCCGCCTGAGAGGTGAACGGCGAATTTTAATTCAGGATAGCTTTTGACTGGCGTGTCGGTTCGCAGGTCACTGGTGAAATTAAAGATCGACTAAGCATGTAGTACCAATGATGAATGGTTCTTGGACGCGGGTTCAAATCCCGCCAGCTCCACCAAACGTTTGGAAAAGGCCACCTTCGGGTGGCCTTTTTTTGTGTCTTATATATTTCAAAATCAACAACTTAGCATTTAAGGCTATTCAACTACTACCGCCCTACCAATGGTAAACGGCCAATCTCAATTTAGGCCGACTCCCTGATGTTTCTCTTGTTCAAGCATATAAAGCCTCTTTGTAGCGAGTTCAATAGGCACGCTACCCAATCAAAGAACAGGAGGTCGATTTTCAATTGTGTTACGCAACGACCCTATTTCGCTCTTGTGATTTTGCATCATAAAGGTTGGCACCTGCTTGACGATTGATTTCATCGATGAAGCTCGCCGCATGCGCATCAGCCAAGCCAATACTGACCGTCACAGAGATCGCTCTCTCTTGATAGCCTGATTAACTTAATGATAACAACGATATCAATACGTATGTGCATACGCATATTCAATAACTTAAACGCCAGGTTTCCAGTGACAGCGCGCAACATGGACTGGTATTGGCCCATCAATACTTACTTCTACGCCTTCCTTTGCTCAACCCGCCAATAAGCGACGTGAAGCAGTGTATCGACACCCAGCCTATCTCATGATCAAAAACTAACTGTCCAAAAGCACCTGCTCGGAGTGCGACAACTTCCATCACCATGTCTACGATTTTGATTTACTTGATCACGATTAGGAGTTGGATTGTGGTGTGGGATAGCAGGCTTATTTTTGGACAAAAATGTGTTTTGGAAAATCAAACATTAGCAAGTGATTAATAACTTCAGGTATGACAAATAGCTAAACCTGATAGAAAAACTGCCACCAAAAAGCAAAAGACAAGACCTGACCCTATTGGTTTGCTTTCGCCGTAGAAGCAAATGCCAACAGTGTTTATGCTCCTTACTACCATGCAGGGTTGAGTAATGAGTTGATCTCAAGAGCTAGGTATTGGGTAGCAGGGCATCAACATGATGCTGTAGAGAAAGTCATTGCTAGCGGTAAGACCACATTTGTTTGTAACCCCAAGGGTTCTGTCCGCTTAACCAGTGGAATACTTACTAATAAAGCTTATTACCTATAAGAGCAACTTCGGCATCTGAAAGTCGGTTAGGGCTTTCTAGCTGCGCTCATTGATCATCTTGTCAAGCAACCAATCAGAAATGATGCATAGGTTCATCACCTCCCTTCATAATCCCAGCACTATCATTCGCACACACAAATAACACTTTTACGCGCATTAAAGTGTATTAACTGTATTTTTGTATGTAGCAGCCATTCTTAATCTCCTCATTCACTTTGTTCATTTAAGGCAACTGTTCATTTATTATGAACAACCTGCATAACTGAACAAATAATTAACGCCCCACTCTCTATCGCAGCTTTCATAGCTAAAATAATCCATTCTGCTCATCAACAATTTTGACTTACAAGCTATGCGTAATCATTTACTCATAAAGAGTCTCGCCACACATTAATGTGTAATATTTTACTCATAACTTGAAAAAAAATAACTTTAAGAGTAAAGTTTTACTCATTGATAAGTAGAGGTGTTGTCGATGGAAGAACTAACCGTACAAGCTTTTATCAGAGGTGAATGGATAGATATTGGTATCATCTCATTCCCTAAAAGTAGCCAACATAATTTCCGAGTGACTGAACTCAACTACCTCAGCGACTATGCGCTAGAACATCACGATAAAGATGACTTTCACGCTGTTTCACTAAACCACCCTGTCTCATTCTTTTTTGATAACATGGGTAAACCTGGATGGTTAAAGTTTCTAGACGATATTATGCCTAGTGGCGCTAGTAGACGATACTGGGTCAAACACCTAGATATTGAAGACCTTAGTTCTGATGAACAAGACTATGTTTTGCTCAAGTTTGGTACAATGTCGCCTATTGGTAACTTAAGAATAAAAGACTCTCTTCCTGAGCGCTACGAAGTAGCAGACAACCTCTACTTCTCTGTTGATGATGTTAAAAATCGAGCAGGTGATTTCCTCGACTATGCACAGCAAAGAGGGGCAGCCGCAGGTGGTGCAACAGGGGCTGGAGGTGAGGCGCCAAAGCTGATCCTCCGATGTGGTTTCGATCATGGATCTGGCAGCGAAAAAATATGGATTGATCCATACCAAGATGACAATAGTAACCACGACTTGCATTACTTAGTAAAGTACCCTAGAGGATCAAGAAGCACCATCGACTGTAATATTCTAAGAGCTGAGTTCTACTTCTACCACGAGCTAACTGAAATGGGAGTTGAAACGATCTCCACCGACGGTATGCGCTTGGAGGAAGGATTAAACTACCCTTCCTTGTGGCTTCCTCGATTTGATGTTCAAATTAATGAGCAACAAATAGAGAGATTCGGCATGGAATCTGTGTATTCCATTTTGAACAAAGGCGCTGGGGTCACTCTTGATCACGAAACAACAATCCGAACTCTCATAGAAAAAATTACTGAAAGCAATATGGTTAAACACCAAGGGTATAGGTTTGATACCCAAGCTTTCGTCATTGAATGGGTGAAGAGAGATCTACTCAACATCTTGTTTGGTAATAGTGATAACCATGGCAGAAACACTTCATTCTTAAAAGGTGATGGAGTCATAAAGCTTGCTCCCGTTTACGACTTCGCACCAATGAAAGCTGATCCTGAAGGCATTCCAAGAACAACAAAATGGAAAGCCCCACTAGAGGTTGGCGGAACTTACGACTTCGTAGGAATAGCGGACACCTTATCTGATCTCGTGCCAAAAGAAGTGTTATTACAAGAGCTAGAGGTTACTGCAAGTAAATGCATTGATTTAAAGCAGAGACTAGCATTACGAGGAGTACCAGAACAAATCTTAGAGATGCCAGCCGTTGGACTTAATCATATATCAGAAAAGCTCACTAAATGGGGGCTACTATGAATAAGCCAAGCAATAAAGAGTCCGTACAAGATACCGTTGCTCGTCTAAGAGCAAACCGAAATCAACATCAGCCCAAGACTGGGACGGATGCAACTCATTCGACCAAAGAACGATCGCAACTTAATACTCCGACTAGATCGAAAACCTCAAAAAACGCCAAAGCAGTAAGTGCAACAGAACGCAAAACAGAGGCAAACAAAATCATCAAACACTTATTGCTTGGAGAGCTAACACAAGGCCAAGCGTTAAAAAGTTTACGCATTAATATACTGGGACTCAAACAGGATGTGTTCGCAAGACTTGTCGATGTCTCAAGAAAAACACTCTCAGATATAGAGAATGATCGGGGCAGCTACAATACAGAGATTCTCAACAAGGTATTCAAACCATTTGGCTTAAAAGTCGGAATGCTACCGTCTTCTCCCGATGTGTTAAAATCGCTACTAATAGATGGTGAGGCTGGGTAAAATACTCAATATCAGCGCTATTGCTTTAGATTAAATTGCTATAACAAGCTAGCATTTTTAAATGATTTAGTAATACATGGACGCGGGTTCAGTTCCTTTTGAAGTAGGAAATTGATGTAACATTTGATGCAACACCAAATTGGTAACATCGATATAAGTTAGTGAATTTATGAAAAGTGAGAAACCATTTCAACTCCCGCCAGCCCACCAAACGTTTGGAAAAGGCCACCTTCGGGTGGCCTTTTTTTGTGTCTTATATATTTCAAAATCAGAAACTTAGCATTAAAGGCTATTCAACTACTACCGCCCTACCAATGGTAAACGGCCAATCTCAATTTAGGCCGACTCCCTGATGTTTCTCTTGTTCAAGCATATAAAGCCTCTTTGTAGCGAGTTCAATAGGCACGCTACCCAATCAAAGAACAGGAGGTCGATTTTCAATTGCGTTAAGCAACGACCCTATTTCGCCCTTGTGATTTTGCATCATAAAGGTTGGCATCTGCTTGACGATTGATTTCATCGATGAAGCTCGCCGCATGCGCATCAGCCAAGCCAATACTGACCGTCACAGAGATCGCTCTCTCTTGATAGCCTGATTAACTTAATGATAACAACGATATCAATACGTATGTGCATACGCATATTCAATAACTTAAACGCCAGGTTTCCAGTGACAGCGCGCAACATGGACTGGTATTGGCCCATCAATACTTACTTCTACGCCTTCCTTTGCTCAACCCGCCAATAAGCGACGTGAAGCAGTGTATCGACACCCAGCCTATCTCATGATCAAAAACTAACTGTCCAAAAGCACCTGCTCGGAGTGCGACAACTTCCATCACCATGTCTGCGATTTTGATTTACTTGATCACGATTAGGAGTTGGATTGTGGTGTGGGATTGCAGGCTTATTTTTGGACAGAACCTTCTTAGCCGCTTCGGACGAAATCTACCCTTCGGATAAATTTTGGCATCTCAAAATACAGAACGGTACCACTTCAGGTGATGCCGTTCATGACAGAAAATGGACATAAACTTCCAATCTACACCTGTAATGGCGAGCTAATTTTATTCAGACAGCTTACATAAAAACTCACTCAAGCCTGACTAGTTCTATTGAATATAACTCCTACTGAGATGATTTTTTTGCAACAATAAAATAACTAGACGCACCTCTGTATATCTCCTCAGTTGCAACTGTCTGAAATTCGCTTTTTCCTATCAATTTGTCCAAATCAGAATTTTTATATCGCCTGATATGTATAGGAATTATTGCAAGTTTGGATAATAACCTAACTAGATAAATCTGCATGCTAACTATAAGAGACTTTTTTCCTTCCAAACAAGGTGTAGCAGAGATCAGTAAACCGTTAGGTTTTAGCAACTCATACATTCTTTTAATGACCTCTTTAGGACGATCTACAGTATGTAACACATTGAAAGCTAGGATCACATCAAACGTTTCATTCTGATACCTTTTGTCGAAAATAGTTGTTTGTTCAAAGCTAATGTTTTCTATATTGGCGTTAGCTGCTTTGCTCTTCGCTATTTGAATCATTTCTGACGATATATCAATAGCACGTATTTCTTTAACCTTGCTTGCAAGCCCACATGAATTTGTACCTGTTCCGCACCCGTAGTCCAATACAACATTGCTGGGGTCAAGGTATTTTCTAGTATTTTCTCTAGTTCTGTTATGAATATATTCGAAACGTTTTTCAGATTTATCATAGTCCTTTGAAGCTTTATCCCAGAAAATTTTGGTTTTGCTCATTGTTTGTACCTTATAAATGTTGATGAAGTTCTTCCACTGCGTGTTCGGACTAAAATGCAATGTTCTAAATAGATGGACTATCAGAATTGTATCAATGCTATTATGAATAGATACAAGCATAAGTGCATAACTGGTATTCATATGGGAATAGATTGGAAGGCGGTAGACTTTGATTGGAACTACGCCAGAGCTTTTTTGGCGACCGCTGAGCTAGGTTCCTTATCAGCAGCAGCGAAGGCGTTAAACAGCTCTCAACCTACATTGAGTAGACAAGTCAGTGCATTAGAGAAGCAGCTTAAGGTTGCTTTATTTGAACGTGTCGGGAAAGGGTTAGAGTTAACACCTAGCGGAGTCGAGTTGGTTGAATGCGTAAAAAACATGGGCAATGCGGCCTCACATTTATCCCTCATAGCTTCAGGGAAATCAGAGTCGCTAGAAGGCGCGGTTTGCATTAGCGCATCAGAAATTATGACGGTTTATGAGTTACCAGCCCTCATTTCAAAACTACGAAATATTGAGCCCAAAATCACTATTGAGCTCGTTGCATCTAACGAGACTAGTGACTTAAAAAAAAGAGAAGCGGATATCGCTCTAAGATCTTACAGACCAACTCAGCCAGATTTAATTGCCAAGAAAATTAGGAATGATGAATTTTTTCTCTTCGCATCAGCTAGTTATCTGAAGTCTGTTGGAAATCCTTCATCTGTGGCTGATTTTAATAATGTGGATTTTGTAGGAACACCAGATTCTCACGACATCATGTCTGTGCTAAATCATCGTGGTTTACAACTGACATTAAAAAACTTCCCTGTTATAACGGGTAATCATACGGTTTATTGGGAACTAGTTAAGCGGGGGGCTGGTGTTGGATTTATTCAAGAAAAACTTGTTACAACAGAAGATAAGGTAAAAAAAGTGCTACCTGAATTAGGTGCATTTTCTAGTGAACTTTGGCTTGTTACCCATCGCGAACTTAGGACGAGTAGGCGAATACAATACGTATTTGATTTTTTAAGTAAAGAGCTGTCATTGCATAATTAGGCATAAATAGGTCTCTCTATTGAAACATAACTTTTGCTTAAAAATGGGAGAAACCTTGCACCGCACCTTAGCTTCCATTTGCACAGATAGTGCCGATAAATCAAGGACGAAATTTATCGGCTTAAAATCTCGCTGAATGATAATGGGGCAGAAACTTGTTATTTGTCGCTACCACTCCCTATAATTGCGGCCATCATTCCAATGAGATTGCAATATACAATGATTACGCTTCACACCAACTTTGGTGACATCCAAATCGAACTCAACAAAGACAAAGCTCCTGTGTCTTCGCGTAACTTTAAAAAGTACTGTGAAGATGGTTTCTACAACGGCACTATCTTCCACCGCGTGATAAAAGGCTTTATGATTCAAGGTGGTGGCCTAACAGAATTGATGGACGAAAAGGAAACACGCGATCCTATTACCAATGAGGCTAATCGCGGTCTAAAGAACGTTGCCGGCACCATCGCTATGGCACGAACCGATGCCCCACACTCTGCAACCGCGCAGTTCTTTATCAATCTTGATGACAATCATTTCCTTGATCACACAGCGAAAACCAACAACGGCTGGGGTTATGCTGTGTTTGGCAAAGTGACTATGGGGATGGATATCGTATATAAGATTGCCGAGGTACATACGCTATCACGGATGGGGCATGATGATGTGCCAGCAGAGACGGTTATGATTGAACGGGTGACCATAGAAGCATAAGAAGACGTTGGATAACACTGTCGATAATGTAATCCCTATAAAATCAGGATGTAAGGTGAGGTTCATAGTAAGAACGAAAGTTAAGGCCTCTACTACCACATTAGTTCTTGTATGATGAAAGACTGTGAACTGAGGCTAGCTGAAATGAATACTTATACATTTTGGGGCACAAATAAGTGAGCTTCCCCCCCTAGCTCACTTGTTCCAATGCCTTTTGGTCTAAGCGTTAGTCTAATACCGTCCTCATCGAATATGCGAAACTCATTGCTCGGCAATAATAGATCACCTATTGATAAATCGTAGTGGCAGCTAGTTTTAAGATTATTTTGCTATGAGTGCAGTGACGTTTAATCGTAACAGGTTATATTCGGGCGAGCGTTCAGTTGCTTTTTAAGTAGCGTTTTCATGTAACATTCAATGTAACTCCAAAATCATAAAGCCGATTTAATCGGTTGAATTTTAAAGAACTAATACAATCAACCAGTCTTGAATTAGCGCTCACCACTACTATGCTCATCGGTCTTTAGTACCGTCAGTGCTTGAGTGATCACCTTGGCTAACTCGTGATTAGAATTAGACAGAGATAACGCAGTGCGCGTATCAGAGACGAGCTGCTGCATGTTACTTTGAATAATGTGCGAACCTTCAAGCTGCATGCTGACGCGTTGAATCACTTGCTGTGCGGTGGTTTGGCTTTGATTAGCCATTGCGATTAGCTTTTCGGTACTGATGACCGTTTCATCGGCGATCTCTGAGCTAAAGTTAATCACGTTCGAAACCTCTTTTTGCTTATCGATGATCTGTGATGAGGTCTCCATAATAGTATTCATCTCTTTATTGATGCTTTCTGCCGACAGGGTGGCAGTGTTAGCAAGTAAGCGTACTTCATCTGCGACAACAGCGAATCCGCGCCCATGCTCCCCTGCCCGCGCCGCTTCTATCGCCGCATTAAGTGCTAGTAAATTGGTTTGCGCTGCAATACCTTTAATTGAATCAACCAGTTGGCCTATGTTGTGATTATTTTGCTCTAACGAGATAAGTAACTGAGTAAACTCAATCAATTGATTTTTTGCATGGTTGATCTGATCTAATAAACCGTACAGTTTTTCAATCGATTGAGAAGCTGTGCTGACGGTATCACTAGTGGCAGCAAAAGAGTGCTGCGACAAAGTTTCAATGTCATTCGACTGATTAATAAAATCTTCAACCATCTCAGAGCTGTGGCTAATAGCATTCATTCGATTTGACGAAGAGCGATAAACATTACCCGCATTCACAACGATTTGTTCAGCGTGGGGTAAAGGGTTGTCTTGCAGCAATTGCTGATACTTGATTTCTATCTGCTGTAACTCTTGGTAACGCGCAGTATCGAGCACGACCTGATCTACTGCAGGGGTTCGGTTAAAAAACTTTATCATCCGTTACTCCCTAGCGCTTTTTTTGCAGCAAGCGTTGCACTGACGCTCGCGTGAGTAGAAACACAAAACGGGACTAAGTAAGTCAGCAAGATTTTACTCACCCGCGTCAAATCAACCTCTCCCCTCAAGATGGCATCACCGTGATTAATCATCATCAAAACTGTGCCAACGATCAGCGCGACTTTCACTGAGCGATGCAAAATGACGGCTGAGGCTGCTGTCTGGATAAATTCTTTGTAGCGATAACTACGACTCATCTTTTCACCATCAATTTAGAAAAAGTAGGGAGATTAGAGGCAGTGTGGAAACTAACCTCCCCAAGAGACATTTAAAGATATTGACGGCTGCGCTCGACACTCAACCAAGCGACACCTAAAAATACCAAGTCTTTGAAAATAAAGAATTCAGTGACAATGACTCCGTCGACCACCTTCCACACATTAGGGACGGTGAGCAAAAAGCTGAGAGTCATGACAAAGATCACCACCGCCGCTAAACCACTCCAATAGCCAATTTTTGGCTTCCAAATGCCGACAATCATGCCAATTGCTACGATGATCTCGGTAATACCTATCAGGTTAGAGACCCCTTGCACCGAGAAGATCGCATAGAGCCAATTCATCAAAGGATGGCTCTCTACTAACGGGCGAATCACTTCAGCCTCGGTTGGCGTAAATTTAAAAATGCCAATCCAAACTAAGGTCAAAATCACACCACTCAGCGCGATCAGGTAACCTTTTTCATGCTTCATTGATACTACCTCGCGTTATACAGATAGGCTGACAACGGGGAAATCAATCTCCGTTTGCACAACATGGTTGGTGTAGTTTGTGAATGTGTTGGCAGTAATTTGCGCCAAGACCTCGATCATCAGTTCATCGTCAATGCCGCCTTGACGAGCCGCATCAAATTGCTCATCACTGATCGCGCCGCGTTGCTCAACCACTTGCATTGCAAACGTCACAAGCGCTTGATCAAGTGCATCTTCTGCTTTGCCTTGGCGAGCGGCGAGCACTTGCGCTTTATCAATACCAGCATTACCTGCCAGTAACGTATGTGCCGAAAGGCAGTATTGGCACTGATTAGCCTGACCAACGGCTAACGCGATCAACTCGCGCTGCTTGGCGGTTAAACGGCCGAGTGACAAAGCTTGATTGAAAACCAAAAAGGCGTTGAGCACGTTCGGTGAATGAGCAACTGAAGCATACAGATTTGGCACCATTCCAAGCTGTTGACGCATCGCGCTAAGAGTAGCTGCCGCTTCATTTTGTGGTTGGGAGACAGGAAGAATACGATTCATAACAAGATCCTTAGTTAAGTTTATTTAATGGACGCTTGTTATATTTCCACATCCAGTGATACGATTTATCACTAATAGTCCAAATAAACACACCAAGAGTCTCAAACATGGATGCACTGTCAGCCTTACTCTCTAATGCAGCGCCTCAAGCTAACTATTTCTTTTCAGGTAATTTATGTGGTAGCTCAAGTAGTGATGAGCATCCCGGAGAGGGGCAACTGCATTTGGTACGCAGCGGCCGATTAGCGCTCTATGAGCAAAACAGTCTCACTCATACCATCACCGAACCGACATTGATTATCTTCCCTAGTGGTAAAAAGCATCGCCTGCAATCGCTTACTTTAGAGGGTTGCGATATTGTTTGTGCCAGTTTGAGCTTTAAGGACTCTCCGCTCTATCGTGCTCTGCCAAGTGCCATCGTGATCCCGCTTAGCAAACTGCCGACGCTAAATTCAGTCGTCAGCCTGCTGTTTGACGAAGCCTTCGAGCCACGTTACGCGCAGATCTCTGTCGTATCGACTCTACTTGAATTGATTTTACTGCTCTTGATCCGTTATCTGGTCGACAACAAAATCTGCCAAGAGGGGATCTTGGCAGCGCTCTCTGATCCTAAGCTCGCAAAAGCGATCGAAGTGATTCACTCACAACCCGATCAGCCATGGACAATCGAGAGCTTAGCGCAACATGTGGGGATGTCTCGCGCCCGCTTTGCCGCCCTATTCCATCAAGTGATCGGTCAACCGCCATTGCGCTATCTCACGGAGTCACGTTTACTGTTGGCACAACAACTGCTGTTGGCTGGCAATCCAATGAAATCCGTTTGTTTGGATGTTGGTTACAGTAGCAGCGTCGCCTTTTCACGCGCGTTTCAACGCCAATTTGAGCAAACGCCCGGTCAGTGGTTGAAACAACAATAACGGTTGAAACAACAATAACGGTTGAAACACCAATAACAAGACTAATGTAATTTGGAATCGGATGATTTACAGCTAAGCCATGGCGAGCCAAAGCTAACTTCACACAACAAAAATTTACACATCAAACCTTTAGACACCCAAGCATTTCCTGCTATTAAATCGTCTCATATACGCTAAATTTGCACAAAAAATGCCATTTAGTTATACTTCCGTCACAAATTTTAGTTTGAACTCAAAATAATGGAGGGCGGTTTTAGTGTTTTTCTTGCAAGAGATGAACATATATTAAAAACGTTTAATTTGTATTTATGGAAAATGCATCAAAAAAATATAGTATCGAAACCACTGATTATCAGGTCGGCCAAGACAACGTACAAAAGTGGGGGTTCGATATCCACAATCCAGTGTTTGGGATTAGCGCTGGTCTTGTGATTCTCTGTCTTATTTCTCTTCTTATTGTTGAACCCGCAACGGCTCGTGATGCGTTAAACGGACTAAGAAACGGCATCATCGCCGACTTCGATCTGTTCTTTATGTGGTCAACAAACTTTTTCATCGTGTTCGCCATTGCCCTACTTTTGTCACCACTGGGCAAGATTCGTATTGGTGGTAAAGAAGC
The DNA here is from genome assembly GCF_042940635.1 of Vibrio sp. NH-UV-68. Lineage (NCBI taxonomy): Bacteria > Pseudomonadati > Pseudomonadota > Gammaproteobacteria > Vibrionales > Vibrionaceae > Vibrio > Vibrio sp. NH-UV-68. Next base: position 747,720 of record NZ_CP134975.1, on the reverse strand, counting down.
ACGCGCTGAACACTCAACCCTATCTTGGCTATCAATGTTATTTGCCGCTGGCATGGGGATTGGTTTGCTGTTCTGGAGTGTCGCCGAGCCAACGGCTTACTTTACCGATTGGTGGGGCACACCATTGAACGCGCAGCCTTACAGCGAAGAAGCAAAATCGCTCGCGATGGGCGCCACCATGTTCCATTGGGGCATTCACGGCTGGGCTATTTATGCCATCGTCGCCCTGTCGTTGGCTTTCTTCACCTTCAATAAAGGATTACCACTTTCTCTTCGTTCTGCTTTTTATCCTTTAGTCGGTGATAGAGCTTGGGGCTGGCTTGGTCATATCATTGATATTCTTGCTGTTCTCTCGACGCTTTTCGGTTTAGCGACCTCACTCGGCCTTGGCGCACAACAAGCCACCAGTGGTATTAACCATGTATTTGGTTTAGAGGGTGGTATTGGCATGCAGATGGTGGTCATCGTCTTCGTTACCTTTATCGCCATACTGTCTGTGATCCGCGGTATTGATGGTGGTGTAAAGCTATTGAGTAACGTCAATATGGTCATTGCCTTTGCACTGCTCGCCTTTGTCATGATGATTAGCTACGACACTGCTTTTGCTTCTATTTGGGACAGCACGGTTGCTTACGCACAAAACATTGTTGCTTTAAGTAATCCACATGGTCGTGAAGATACCGACTGGATGCATGGTTGGACGGTGTTCTACTGGGCTTGGTGGGTTTCTTGGTCACCGTTTGTGGGTATGTTTATCGCACGGGTTTCTAAAGGTCGTACTGTACGTGAGTTCATCTTCGCCGTGATTGTGATTCCAACGGTCGTGACCCTGATCTGGATGTCGGTTTTTGGTGGCATCGCCCTTGATCAAGTCGTCAATAAAGTCGGTGAGTTAGGCACCAATGGACTAACCGATATCTCACTGACTCTGTTCCATGTCTATGATGCGCTGCCGTACAGCTCGATTATTTCAGTGCTTTCTATCGTGTTGATTCTGGTGTTTTTTATCACTTCATCAGATTCGGGCTCGCTGGTTATCGACAGTATTACTGCTGGCGGTAAGATTGATGCGCCTGTACCACAACGAATTTTCTGGGCATGTATTGAAGGCTCAATCGCCGCGGTCATGTTATGGATTGGTGGTAAAGAAGCGCTGCAAGCCTTGCAATCAGGTGTAGTCGCAACCGGCCTGCCGTTTACTTTAGTACTACTGGTGATGTGTTTCAGCCTGATCAAAGGGTTGCGAAGTGAACTGCCTGAGTACCAAGGTTCGGTGGCTAAAGTGGCCTCGGCCAGCTAATTCAGTTCGCTGTGATTAATCAATGAGCACTCTATGTGCTCATTTTTTTGGCGATTATTTCCATTGAGATAATGGTCATCGATAAATCGCCACTCTCACCAAGCGATCCTCGCAAATCCTGCGTCGTATACTAAAGTTACACTTTTAATCAAGAGGAGCCGTTATGCCAAATCGCAATCCGATTCATGTGGTGGCACTTGACCATGTGGTACTGCGAACCACCCAGCTTGAAGCGATGATTCATTTTTATCAGACCATTTTGGGCTGCCAGGTTGAACGCGAAAAACAAGATATTGGTTTGATTCAGTGCCGAGCGGGCAGTGCCTTAATTGATATCGTGCCACTAGATGGTGAACTAGGAAAAATGGGCGGTAAAGCCCCACAACAAGACGGACGCAACGTCGACCATTTTTGTCTACAAATTGAAGACTTTGATGAAGAGGAACTGCTTGATTATCTTGCTAAACACCAAGTCAAAACCTCTGAGTTTGCCAAACGCTATGGCGCGCAAGGCTTTGGTCGCTCGGTGTACCTTGAAGATCCCGAAGGCAACGTTGTAGAGCTCAAACCTCATGTCCGATTTGAGCGCTAGCTTTTGATATTTCGACCATTTACATCTCTCAATAAGCAAGCGTATAGTGGTCAAATTACCGTCAAACTTGCGCCTAATCTCTCGGACCGGATACCTTATGCTGACCACTTCTCAACTCACTCAACTGCGTAAAAATCTCCATCAATATCCTGAACTTTCACAACAGGAACGAGAAACCGCCGAGCGTATTGTCAGGCAGTTTGAACACTTTCACGCCGATGAGGTTCATCGTAACCTCGGCGGACATGGCCTCGCTTTTGTGTTTAGTGGCACTCTCCCTGGGCCGAGCACCTTGATTCGTTGTGAGCTAGACGCGCTGCCGATAGAAGAGACGAATGACTTTGCGCATCGCTCTAACGTGAGTGGTGTTTCACACAAATGTGGTCACGATGGCCATATGGCGATCATCACCGCGTTAGGGGCAACGCTTGCCGAGCATCGTCCGCAGCATGGACGAGTCATTCTCTGTTTTCAACCCGCAGAAGAGACTGGCACAGGTGCTATCGACATGGTGACAGACGATAAATTCAGTCAGCTAGTCCCCGATTACGCTTTCGCGCTGCACAACTATCCGGGGTTAGCGCTTGGCCATGTTGCGGTGCGCGCTGGCACATTTAATTGCGCCTCGCGCGGGATGATTATCGAGTTGCGCGGTAAAACCTCTCACGCCGCTCATCCAGAAGATGGTCTTAGCCCTGCCCTCGCCATGTGCCAGATCATTGAGCAGCTTAGTCAACTTCCTCAAACCCTTGTAGAGCAAGACTTAGCCGGGAAGCATTGGCTAACGGTGATTCACGCTAAGCTAGGAGAAATCGCCTTTGGTACCGCGCCAGGTGATGCGGTTGTGATGGCCACATTGCGCAGTGAAACCAATCAAGGGATGAACGCGCTAGTTGAACAGGCCGAACTGCTGGCCTCGCGCTGCGCACAACAAGCTGGGCTTGAATTTAATTGCCGTTATGACGATGTGTTTCAAGCCAGTGTGAACAGCGAAGAAGGTTGTCAGCGCGTGGTTAACGCGTGTGAGAAAACCACTATTCCCTATCACTTAATGGACCAACCGATGCGCTGGTCAGAAGATTTTGGTCAGTTTACTGCGGTTGCAAAGCAAGGCGCGATGTTTGCCCTCGGCGCAGGCGTAAAGTCACCGCAGTTACATAATCCAGATTACGATTTTGCCGATGAACTGATCCCCATCGGGCGCGACATCTTTGTCAGCATTATCGAAGATATTAACGGGTTAAGTTAATCAACGCTGTTTTTGGGCGACTTTTTGGCAAATATACTCGCCGATAGGAATGGCCGAGGTCGCCGCCGGAGAGGGCGCATTGCACACATGCAGACTGCGCGCACTTTCGGCGAACAAGAAATCATGCACTAGCGTTCCATCCTTGAGCACCGCTTGCGCACGAATGCCTGCCGGATAAGGCGTTAAGTCTTGCAATGTCACCATTGGGCAGTACTTATTGACCAACGTTAAGTAGCCTGCTTTCCACCACGAGTTTTTGGCCTCGACTAATCCGGTTTTGAAATGTTTCGCGGTGACTTTCCAAAAACCACTAAAGCAAACCATCTCGGCCACATCTCGCCAACTGAAATTAAATCGTCCATAGCCTTCGCGCTTAAATCCTTGCACTGCATTCGGTCCAACGGTCACTGATCCATCAATCATTTTGGTGAGATGGACACCTAAAAAAGGCAAGTCTGGATCAGGGATCGGATATATAAGATGGTTGATCTTTTGGTTGTAATGACCAGGAAGCCGATAGTATTCGCCGCGATAAGGGACGATTTGAAAATCGCTGGCAATGTTCATCATCCGGGTCATGCGATCAGCCATTAAACCAGAGCACACCACCAGAAACTGAGTTCGATAATGGCAAACGTTGTGATCAGTATTGGCCATTACGTCGACATGATCTTGCTGTTCGCTCAGTGCGGTCACTTGCGCACCAAGTGCAAGCTCGCCCCCCGCTTGCTGAAATTCATCGGCCATCGCTTGGGTCACTTGTCGATAATCAACAATGCTAGTGCTGCTGACAAACAAAGCCCCTAAACCGACAATATTTGGCTCGCGCAGTTTGAGTTGCGCTTGATCGAGGCGCTCGACGGGTAAACCATTGTCCACGCAGCGCTGATAAAGCGTATTCATACGCTCGATCTCAAGATCGGTGGTCGCGACCAGCAATTTGCCGCAATTCTCAAGCTTAATGCCATGCTTATGACAAAACTCGCTCGTTGCTCGCGCGCCTTGTTGGCAGAACTTAGCTTTAAGGCTGCCGGGCGGATAATAAACGCCCGCATGAATAACACCGCTGTTATGACCGGTTTGATGCGCCGCAAGTTGAGGCTCTTTTTCAAGCACCAATACCGACTTATGCGGATAACGGCTTTGCAGCTGCCAAGCGGTCGATATGCCAACGATGCCGCCACCAATCACAATGTAATCGTAAATCTTATCCAATCCTTGGCTCCTTGACGTCTGTTGATCGTGCCGCTGCGCTTCAAGCGAAGACACTGTCATCTTAATCTTCGGCTTAACCAATTGAAAGTAGTGCGTATCACCCAAAAAGATCATCAATCGATAACATGGAACTGCAATTAATCATCGAAAGTTTGAAAAACATGGTTAAAATAGCCGACCTAGATTTTGAAACCAACCAGCTCCGTCGAGGAACAGACATTGAACACGCAACACCTATTTGCTAACGACAGCCAAGATATTGAACAAGCTAAACAGATATTAGCCCGTGGTGAGCTGGTTGCGATTCCGACCGAGACGGTCTATGGCCTCGCGGCTGATGCATCGAATCCAGATGCGGTAAAAAAGATCTTTGCCGCCAAAGGTCGCCCTGCCAACCATCCCTTGATTGTTCATATTGGTGATGTCGAGCAATTGACCGACTGGGCAGTGGATATCCCGCCAGAAGCCTACACGATTGCCGCCGCTTATTGGCCTGGCCCTGTGACCTTATTATTGAAAAAAGCGCCGCAAGCGACCTCGGTGGTGACAGGCGGGTTAGACTCGATCGGTCTGCGCATGCCTGCGCATGATGTCTTTAGTACTTTACTCAAATCATCAGGTATGGCCGTCGCGGCGCCCTCTGCCAACCCATACAAAAAGCTCAGCCCAACGTCGGCTAAACATGTTCTGAACTCGCTCGGCGGTAAAATAGCCGCCGTACTCGATGGCGGTGATTGCGCTCACGGACTGGAATCGACCATCATTGATCTGACCGAAAAACCGTTTCGAATTTTACGCAGCGGACCAATTAGCGCCGCCCAACTATCACAAACACTGAATATGCCAGTCGAGGCGCCCAAAGCCCACTCGGTAGCGGTTCCGGGGAATGTCACTAGCCATTATCAGCCGAATACCAAAGTGCGCTTAGTCAGCATTGAAGAGATTGAACAAGCCGACGGTGGCAATATCGCTTGTCTCCACTACTCGCCTTTAAACAAGGCCACGTTGTTTAAGTCGAAGCCGATGTCAAGTGATGTTAGTCAGTACTCACATGACCTGTATCGCGCTTTAGATGAGGCCGATCAATGGGGCTGTGATGAAATCTGGGTTGAGCGACCACCGATGAACGAAGCGTGGTACGCCGTGCATGACCGCCTTAATCGCGCGCAGTCAAAACTCTAACCGCGAAAAACGAGCGCTTATTGGCACTGGTTTTCATTATGCCAATAGACTATCTCACGCACACGCCCCTGTGGATCAATATCCGGCATTGCGGGCAACGTCCTGAGCTGGTGCCAATGCTGAGCAATCAACATCAGCACAAATGCATCAATTAAATCATCGCTACTGGCGTGTTTTTTGGGCGTTGTGTCGAGCTGTGTGATTAATCGATTTGACCATGGCTGATCAAGGGTGTTGATCAGCGCTAAACGCTCTTGTACACCTTGGGGCGTTTTCTTACTGTGCTGTAAAGGCGCAGCGTTGATGGCAGCAAACACCACCTCTGGGTGAGACTCACGTATCATTAAGTCAGGCTGTTGATTTAACAGCGCATCCACTTGTTTGACCTTAGGCAGAATAAACCAACTCTGTTTAGACAGCCTTTTGCCCAGTTGTTGAGCGTTGATCTCACACGCTTGCCCATAACTGTCGGCATAAACCGCGTCGCGACAAGGCACCGGAAACACTGAAGCACTACGTTTGATGGTCAAAAACTGACGGGCAGCTTTATCACACAATCGATCGGGAGTTTGTTGATCACTAAAGCCAATCGGAATATCGATTAAGCTGTGCGCACCGGCAAGCAATGGTTCGGCGTGTTCCAGTTGATCAACAATATGACACTCGGGGCCATGGGCGCCCAAATGCCAGATAACCCAGCCTGCTTTACAACCATCAATACCGTTTACTCTCATTTTCTCTCGTACTCCCCCATTGCCGACACTATGATAAAGCCTTTGGTGACAATAAAAAACGCCCCAAAGATGAGGCGTTTGTACTTAGTTACGTCAGCTAATGGTTACTGAGCGTAGAAACTTCGGATAGGTTCTGGCTCGACGTAGTCAATCAATTCGCTTTGGCTTAGCTTATTGATTTGCTCTTCACGGCCAGAAACCACCAGCACTTGCTGTTTTTCGAGTGTTTCCACCACCTCAAGTTGATGAAGGCGAAGAAGCTCTCTGGTTTGTTGTTCAGCCCCGGAATGATACTTGACAAAAAATCGACTCGGTTGCTGCTTAGCCTGTTCGGTTCGGTTGTCTATTGGCGGAAAAGCAGGATTATCTGCGTAGCTCCAAGCACCAATGCCGCTGCACAATAAAGCAACGAAACCAAGACTGGTGTAGATTCGCTTCTTCATCGCAACTCCTTATTGAAACGTCAGTGACCAGCTATTGAGGCGACCACTATCTTGGCGAACACTATCAACCGCTTTTAATCTCCACTCACCTTGAGCTTCAAAGCCGCTGAAGTCAACTTGGTAACTGGTACGAATATCCGTTCCTGCACCACCTGCATTATCATGCAGCACCACCTCACCACCACTTGCTGATGTCAGCGTTACTTTTAGATCACCAATGTAGCTGTGCGTAATGTCCAGTTCAACCGTCACCACACCAGCGTCGCCTGAACGATCAACGACGATCTCACTGCTTACGCCTTCGGCGCTATTGTCTGGAATGGCTAGCGCATTGGTGTTGCTGTAGCTCGACGCTGGTTGAGTGTCAGTGTCTGAGCCGTTATGCGTCGCAACCAATGTCGCACCAGCGTAGGCTTTGTAACCATTAATCAATACTTGGAACGTGCCTTGTCCGGTCACATCTAAGGTACAAGTCTCTTGGTTGCCACTTTGCCATGAACGACAGTCGTAGTTGTTCTTTGTAGGTTCGCCGTTAAAGAGTACGTACATATCAGCATCACCGCTGCCACCATTGAGGTTGAAGGTTGCACGGGTCGTATCGGCAGGAACGTCAAAGGTAAACAGCTGAGTGGAGTTTGCCTCGCCCGACAGTAATGCCGTTGCTACGCCATTTTTTAACACGTTGCCTTTGATTTCATCACCATTACAGCCTTTATCGAGGTAGGCTTTCGCTGCATCAGCGTTTATCAGGCCATAACCAGTACGGTTGTCACGCCCCGCGACATCAATATCGGTCGCCGTTGCCGTTAACGCCTTACGAATTTGCTGGGCGCTACAAGTTGGGTGGTAACTCCAAACAAGGCCAGCCACTCCGGTCACATGCGGTGTCGCCATCGATGTGCCATTGTAATACTCGTAATCTTCTCCACTTGTGGTCGAGACGGTCACTTCTTGACCCGATTGAGCCGATAGCTCTTGACCAAATGCGCGATCAACCGTCACTGAAACCATGCGATAGCGGTCGTTATCATCTAACACAAATGGGTTTTGTAACCCTGGAAGCGCTTGATTACTGTAGACAATCGCCGCTTTCGCCCCGGCATCATGACACGCTTTTACCGGATCAATTTCCGGACGCACCCCCGTTCTTTGGTTTTCAATACGCTCGGTTAAACACACCTTCTCTGTCATATCGCCACAGTTGTAGCGGCCTGATGAGATATCACACTCTGCTAAAGCGGCGGTGATGCTGCCCGCGACAGGCGCCGAAGTGTAGGACCCTGATTGAAGGATCTTACGATTGTGCGGTACGACTCCGCGATCAAAACTGCTGATGCCATTGATGGTGATATCAGACAAAACCCCTTCGCCAACCGTCACCGTAGAGAGCACGGCGACACCCGGAGCGGCAATATCGACCTGATCGGTGGCTTGAGAAAACGCAGCATGATCACGATTAGTATCGACCGCAGCAACCGACATCACTGCGTCATAAGAAGCAGGATAACTATGAGCGGTATTCCCCGAGTTACCAGCTGCCGCAATCAATAACACACCTTGATCGTACAGCGATTGCAACGCGTTTTGTTCGGTGCGGCTTGATTGGCTACCACCGAGACTCATATTCACCACGTCTGCCCCGTTCTCAGCACAGGTTTGAATGGCTTTAACTAAGCTTGAAGAGTAACCCCACCCCGATTCATTAAAGACTTTAACGATATGAAGGTTAACATTTTGGTTGGGCATCACCCCTTTAATACCTTCGCTGTTAGCAATCGCCGCGATGGTACCGGCCACATGAGTCCCGTGAGCGTTATTGTTGCCAGGCGAACTCCATGACCCTGTACCACTGTCATTGGTTCCGTCAACACGGTTGCCACTTAAATCGTTGTGGCTCAGATCATACCCCGAGTCGATGATACATACCGTGCGATTGCCTGCGTTGGCATCATCAAGCAACTGGGCATTAACCGCATTAAAGCCCCATGGCGTAGTTTCACTGAGCAGAAAACGCGGGGGATCGACCTCGACATACTCTACTTGGCTGTTACTGCGTAACGATGAGAGCTGTTGGTCATCCATCTCAACACTATAAATCGGTTTCGCGCCGAGCTTTTCAATCTTACGTGCTTTTACCTGTTCAAGTACCGACGCGCTAACTTCGCTCGCCGTCATCACAGGCTCTCCAGAGCGGGAAAATGGCGCGGGTGCATTTTGTTTAAATTTAACGATGTATTTGGTCGGTAAGTCTGCTTCATTAAAGCCCAAACCGGGTGCGGCATTTGCAATAGAAATGCCGCCCATAGCCACTGCGATCGTTGATAGGGTAAACAAACCCTTGGTTTTACTAATAATGTTGTGCATCTGCTCTATTCCTTATGGAGCTAATTTTTATTGGTTTTACGCTTGGTCTCATCGTGTTGTACAACTTGACTCAAGTGCACTAGCTATAAGGCATGAATAGAAAACAACCAAAAGGTAACTAGAGTGAATATACTAATTCTTAGCAAAGCATCACCAATCCTACTAAAAAAGTGAACTCTCAATAGTGATAATAAAAAACCTTTAAAAGCAATCACTTATTTAGTGAATCAACGTATTAAAGGTCAGCTTATCGCGCTCTTAAACAAAGGCACATGCAAACAGTGATATATGGCTAAGGATGGCGAAAAGTTGTTGCAATTTGGTTAAATGGAGTGAAGACTCTAGTATTAAGGCCATGGTTGACCGCCTAGGTTCATTACCTCCAACCAAAGGAGTCTGTTTTGCTCGCTTTATTACGCCTATTATTGGCTGGGATATTCATTATTATTACCACGCTATTTGCTAGCGTTTATTGCTTATTTAGCCCACGTAATCCAAAACACGTTTACTTTTTTTGTCGCTGGTTTAATCAGTTACATAAGTTGGTTGGCATTAAACTTATCCAACGAGGCTTAAACAACGCCCCAACGCCGAAAAATAGTGTCTATATTTCTAACCACCAGAGTGTCTACGACTTTGTCACGGACCCGGGTATGCTCAGACCACGCACGGTCACCCTAGGTAAGAAAGAGTTAATTTGGGTGCCATTTTTTGGCTTTTTGTATTGGATTACTGGCAATATCATGATTGACCGTCAAGATAAGTCCAAAGCGCGCGATACCATCAAACAGGTCGCTGACGCGATTCATCAGCGCAATTTGTCAGTTTGGGCGTATCCAGAGGGCACTCGCAGTAAAGGACGTGGTTTACTGCCTTTCAAGACGGGGGCATTTCGCATGGCGATTGAAGCGGGTGTGCCGATAACGCCAATGGTGGTCAGCAGTACCCACAATAAGTTCGATCTTAACCGCAGCAATAACGGCATCGTCATTACTGAAATGCTTGAGCCAATTGATGTCTCAAATTATAAGCTGAGTGATGCCAGAGCACTGGCCGAACACTGTCACACTTTAATGGCGAAAAAGATTGCCCAGCTTGACGCCGAAGTCGCCGAGCTTGAGCAGCAAAATGGCACAAGTCAAATAGCGACAGGTCAATAATCAACAACGCGGTACCAACATTAATGCTAGTACCGCGTTCATTTACTGTTACCAACTGGCCTCTTTCATATGAACCTGCGCTCCCAGCTCTAAGCTAAAATCGGTAGTGAGGTTTGGGTAGTGCTGCGCCATGGCATCAATGACTTGTTGACTGTTTTCACTGCGCTTTTCAGCGGCAACAAAACGTTCAATCCAAGTGTGGGTAAAAGCAATGCTACTGGCGTCTAACTTGCCACCTTGCTGCATGTGGCCAGGTACGACAAACTTAGGCTCAAGCGCTTGCATCTCTTCAAGCTGAGCTAACCATGCATTGACCTCTTGATCCGATTGCGTATCGGCCATCCATACATGCATGCCTTCAACGATCCCAACGTTACCTAAAATTGCCTTTTCACTCGGTATCCATAAATATGGACGATGAGCGAGCACCCCTTGCGTACCACGGATCTCAATTTTCGCCCCATCAAGAGTCAGTTGATTGCTATCAACAAGTTCGGGTAACTGAGGGTTACTCGGTGCATTGAACCCCATTTTTGGCCCCCAAAACGAGACTTTTCTCTCTAATTTTTTCGCGATCGCCTCTCGCACTGCCGCGGTGGTCACTACGTTCGCTTGTGGAAACAGTTTAAGCAACTCAGAAGCGCCAAAATAGTAGTCAGGATCAGCTTGGCTAATGAAAATTGTTTTCAACGGTTTACCCGCATCAAGCACTTTCGCTGCAATACGTAGTGCGTCTGCACGCGTGAAACCGGTATCGATCAACAAGCTTTGTGTCTCACCGATGACTAAGGTTGAAGTGACATTAAAACTGTTGTGGTCGGCGTTATAAACATCAAAAGTTAGTTCGGTATCAGCGACCGCTGCGCTGGTGGTCATCAGTAGTGCAAGTGTGGTTAAGGCTTTCATCGTTAGCTCCAAATCGGTTGGTTTTTTTTGTCGCTAAGGATAGTAACGCCTAGTTTTATTTCTAAATAGAGCCTATTATTTGCATTATTGTTTCGCAAAACGTGCAGATAAATGGATAGACTCACCGCCGTACAAGTGCTTCTCGACGTTGCACAGACACAAAGCTTTACCGCCACTTCCGATCGTTTAGCGATGTCTCGGCCTATGGTGACTCGCCATGTCGAAGCGGTCGAAAACTGGCTTGGTGCACGACTGCTTCAGCGCACCACGCGCAAAGTCTCCTTAACCAGCGCTGGCGAACAAGTACTGCCAGACTTGCAGCGCTGGGTTGAGCAAGCCAGTCAGTTGGAAGAACAACTAATGCCCAGCCAGGCACTGCGCGGTTTAGTGCGGATTTCAGTGAGTATGTCATTTGGCTTTTCAATGTTGATGCCTGCACTGCAAGCATTCCGACAACAGTACCCCGGGATAAAAATTGATGTTGACGCTCAAGATCGTACAGTCGATATGGTCAGTGAACGGGTCGATTTAGCCATTCGTACCACCAATACGCCAAACGCGAACTTGATTGGTCGCGAGTTTGCTTTGTGTCACTCTAAATTGGTCGCCTCACCCGCCTACTTAACCAAGTTTCCAGTGATTGCGAAACCCCAAGATCTGGTCACACATGCGTGTTTAGGCTATAAAAATTTCGGCCGCCATATCTGGCATTTTCGTCGTGGCGAACAACAACAAGAAGTCGAAGTGAGTTGCGATATTACGGCCAACGAAGCCACCGTGTTGTTGCATGGCTCAATGGCGGGATTAGGCATTTCAATGCAACCTGATTATCTGACTGACGAAAAGATAGCCAATGGCGAGTTAGTGTGGGTATTACCCGAATGGCAGTTAACCACGTTAAAAATGTACTTACTCTATCCGTCAAGAAAGCACGTTTCTCATCCAGTAAGAGCCTTAATCGACTTTCTATTACAATACTTTAAGAACCATTAAGAATCGCACCTGATTATGTTAGGCTAGTTTTCTGCCGTAAAAAAATGGAACCATGTTATGGACAACATCACGACGAGACTTTCGCTTAGAACGATTGAAAAAGCGGACTACCCTGAAATCGCTCAACTAATGAATTTGGTTTTCCCCGATGTCGGCGGCGCTTGGCCGCGCAGTACCATAATGGATCTGATCCGTCAGTTTCCTGATGGCCAAATCTGTATTGAAGACAATGGTAAAATCGTTGGGGCGGCTCTGACGATTAAAGTTGATTACAACCGTTTCTCGCTGCCACACGTCTACACTGACATCATCAATGCAAACGACGTCATTCAGAATAACCCCAAAGGTGACGCCATGTATGGATTGGATGTGTTTGTCCACCCAGACTATCGTGGCTTACGCTTAGGTCGTCGCTTATATGATGCACGCAAAGAGCTGTGTCGCAGCAAAAACTTTAAAGCCATTTTAACTGGCGGACGGATTCCAAACTATCAAGAGCATGCCGATGAGCTCTCGGTGACTGAATACATCGATAAAATTAAACGTCGAGAATTACACGACCCTATTTTGTCCTTCCAGCTCGCCAACGATTTTGACGTTAAGCGTTTGATGCGAAACTATCTACCTGAAGACGATGCATCACAAGGCTACGCGACCTTGCTTGAGTGGGATAACTTCTTTTACGAGGAAGACATCCACTCAGTGCACGATATTGAAAAAACCTTAGTTCGCATTGGTGTGGTGCAATGGCAGATGCGTGCGATGCGCGATCTCGATGACTTAATGGATCAAGCCGAGTTTTTTGTCTCATCGCTGTCTAACTACAAAGCGGATTTCGCACTGTTCCCTGAGTTTTTTAACGCGCCGCTAATGGGTCTGCAAGAGGGGCAAAACTCGGTTGAAGCGATTCGTTTTCTCGCCAGCTTCAGTGAAGACATTAAACATCGATTTTCACAAATGGCGGTGACTTACAACATCAACATCATCGCTGGCAGCGTGCCGGTATTGGAAGACGAAAAACTGTACAACGTCTCTTACCTGCTTCAGCGTGATGGCCATATTGAAGCGCAGTACAAGGTCCACATCACCCCGCATGAAGAGAAAGATTGGGTGATCGATGGCGGCGATGAGGTCAAAGTATTTGAAACCGATGCAGGTCGTATCGGCATATTGATCTGTTATGACAGTGAGTTTCCAGAGCTGGGCCGGATGATGGCAGAACAAGGGGTACAAATTATCTTTGTGCCGTTTTGGACCGACACTAAAAACGGTTATCAACGAGTACGAATTTGCTCACAGGCGCGAGCGATTGAAAACGAATGTTATGTTGCTATCGGCGGCAGTGTCGGCAACCTGCCACGGGTCGATAACGTCGATATTCAGTACGCTCAATCGGCCGTCTTTTCGCCATCGGATATCTACTTTCCACACGATGCGACCTTAACCGAGGCCAGCGCCAATACTGAAATGATCATCTTTGCCGATGTTGATCTGACCAAACTTAAGCAGCTCAACACTGAGGGCTCGGTGACTAACCTTAAACACCGTCGTCACGATATTTACGGCTCGTTCATTACCCCTGATGAATAAAAAAAACGGCGCGGGACAACCTGCGCCGTTTTCGTTTTAAGCTTTATTTAAGCATTTAGAGCTTGCTCTAAGTCAGCCAAAATATCGTCGATATGTTCAATGCCGACAGACAGACGAATCATCTCTGGTGCAACCCCTGCTTGTTTCTGCTCTTGCTCGCTGAGTTGTCGATGCGTGGTTGAGGCTGGGTGACAAGCTAACGACTTCGCATCACCAATGTTCACTAGGCGCTTGAAGATTTGCAGCGCATCGTAAAAGCGCACCCCTGCCTCATAACCATCTTTCAAACCAAAGGATAAAATCGCTGAAGGTTTACCACCCATGTATTTTTGTGCGAGCGGATAGTATTGAGATTCAGGCAAACCAGCGTAGCTGACCCAACTCACTTTATCGTGCTGCTCAAGATATTCGGCGACTTTGAGCGCATTCTCGGTATGGCGCTCCATTCGTAGTGACAGCGTTTCCAACCCTTGTAACAACATAAAAGCATTCATCGGTGACAATGCCGCGCCAGTATTACGCAGTGGCACGGTTCGAGCACGGCCAATAAACGCCGCATCACCGAACGCTTCGCTGTATACCACACCATGATAAGACGGCTCTGGTTGATTGAAGACTGGGAATCGATCTTTGTGCTGCGCCCATGGGAATCGACCAGAATCAATAATCACGCCCCCAAGCGTCGTGCCATGGCCGCCAACATATTTAGTCAAAGAGTGCACCACAATATCAGCGCCAAATTCAATCGGCTTGCACAGCACTGGGGTCGCAACGGTATTATCGACAATAACCGGCACCCCTTGTTGATGGGCTAACTCGGCGATACGCTCAAGGTCAATGATGTTCCCTGCAGGGTTACCAATGCTCTCGCAATAGACCGCTTTGGTGTTCTCATCGATAAGTTCAGCCAAACTCTCTGGTTTATCGTCTTTGGCAAACTTCACGTTTATACCTTGGTTTGGCAACATATGAGCAAACAAGGTATAGGTGCCACCATATAGCTGCGGCGTAGAAACAATATTGTCGCCAGCTTGAGCCAAGGTCAAAATCGCATAGTTGATTGCCGCGCTGCCAGCACTCACCACCAAACCAGCAATGCCCCCTTCAAGAGCCGCCATGCGTTTTTCTAGCACATCGTTGGTCGGGTTCATGATACGGGTATAGATATTACCAGGGACTTCTAAATTGAATAAGTCTGCACCGTGTTGAGCGCTATCAAATTCATACGCCACCGTTTGGTAAATCGGCGTAGCAACTGATTTGGTGGTTGGGTCGGTTTCATAACCAAAATGAATGGATAAGGTTTCGTCTTTCATCGTCCTTCCTTGGGTAAATAGTGTTTTCTGTCTGCTACTGTGATATCAGCATTTATCGACGATTTGTTGAACAGTGGTGCAAATATGTGGGTTATTTCACACTGATTTTGATCATCTTGTTATGCCAGCGATTACAGCAACGGCGGAGCAAAACTTGCTCACAATCAAGACAAAGGCAACAAACTAGCTGATTAGACCATTTAGACCCGATCCTTGTTGTATACTTCGCCGCAGTTATAGCCACATGAATATAAGTATGTTTCTGACACCGTATTTTTCACACGATAACCACCAATTTCAGTTTACGCGCCAGCAAGCAAGTCACTTTGCTAAAAAGGTTGCGGAAGACTTTAACCCTATCCATGACGAAGACAGTAAACGCTTCTGCGTGCCTGGCGATCTTCTGTTTGCCGTTTTGCTGAGCAAAGAAGGCATTAGCCAAAAGATGCGTTTTGACTTCTCAGGTATGGTCAGTGAGGATATCTCGTTGTCGATTGACAACAAGTGTGACAAAGAGAGTGCGGTTGTCGATCATAATGGCAAAGAGTACCTCCACATGTCACGTCAAGGTGACGTAAGCCATAACCCTGAGTTTATTCAGCACGTGGTCACCAACTATGTGCAGTTTTCCGGCATGAACTTTCCACATATCATGGTACCACTGATGGAACAGCAGCAGATGATGATCAACTGCCAGCGCCCATTAGTGATCTATGAAAGCATGGAAATCGAATTTACTCGCCTTGACCTTACTCAGCCAGAAGTTGAGTTTGCGAACGCCACCTTCGATGTCGAAGGGAAACGTGGCTTAGTAACGCTTAACTTTACGTTTAAAGAGAACGGTCAAGTGGTTGGTAAAGGCCTCAAACGCATGGTAGCAAGTGGCTTAAAACCTTATGATCAAGAGGCTGTGGACGACTTAGTTGAACGCTTCAACGAACGTAAAGAGGCATTTTTGGCCGAGTTCGCCAACGCTGCCTAAAATGCCAAAGGGCTACCTCATCAGGTAGCCCTTGTTGTTTAAGTTCGCGCTAAAATACGTCTTCTGGCTCTCGCTCACCCGGTGCTAGAGTTATCAAGCGAGTCATTACACCAAGCTAATAATTACAGCTGCCAACGTGCCAAAGGCGCTTGTACTGAAATTCCTTGGCTGCCCCAACGATCAATCACATCAACCTGCAAAATTCGTTCGCTGGGCACTAACGAGGTAAGCTCTGTCGACAGACGTTTATCCGTCACCAGCCATAACGTTGGGTCTTGTTCAAACCGATCTTTGAGCTTCTGCTTATCGCTCTCAGTCCACTCTAATTGAGGCTTAAATTGACGCTCAACCACAAACAATTGATTACCCACAGCAAAATCTTCTAACGCTTGACTAAGCAACACCACAGAATCCATCTGTCTGGCAAAAATGGCGGCTTGCTGCTGATTCATTAACGTTCGCATCGCGAGCAGTAATGCTTGCTGATTGGTGTCGATGGTCGCTTGGTGTTGCGGATATACTTTTTGCAGATCATCGCCGACGATCGCTGCCATTCGAATTAAATTGGTCGGATTCATCCAAACGTATTTTGATATCTCTCCCTGATCTAAGGTTAATGCTGCGACCCCTTGGGCGCGTGGAGAAATAGCTTGTGAAGCATCAATCTCAATCAGGTGAATATTTCCCTGTCGCGCATAGACATAAGTCGGGTCTTGAGGCCAGATGGCCCGCAACGTAATCGCCACTGTGGCTTGTTTTCCCGCTTCAACAACGTGTTGCTGGCCTTTATTGGCAAACCAGTTGGTCAGCCGCTCAATGCCGTAACGTTTGGGCGGCAAGTAGCTAACGTCGATATCCGTCCCTTTTAGCAACTGCTGTGACAACATATAGGTCACTGGGGTACTGGTAACAATATCGTTGGCATAACTAAAAGGAGCCAATGCGCTGGCAACTCCACAACACGCGATCATGATCAGTGTTTTCATATTCATATTTAACTACTCAGATTTAAGCTTTATTGACGATTCGATAAATCGTTGCCATTAAAAATAATATCGCAGAGACGATGATGATCGATGCCCCCGACGGCACTGGTAATTCAAGCTCCATCGGCAGTAGCGTCCCTATCAGACAAGCCAAAGTGGCCAGCAAAGAAGAGAGCAAGACAAAACTGCCAATGCGTTTGGTCAGTAATCTCGCGGTTGCGCCCGGAATAAGCAGCAGCGCCCCCACCAGCACCGCGCCAATAATCTTTACCGCGGCGATGGTCACAAGGGTGATCATCACGACAAACAAGTAGTCATAAAAACGGGTGTTAAACCCGCGAACACGGGCAATATCTGGGCTAATACTGGTGAGTAAAATTCGGTTAAAGGTCGGAATAAGTACCAATAAAATAACCAAACAGCTCAAGGCTAAAATGGCAATATCCCCATCAGTCACGGTCAAAATAGAGCCAAATAAGACATTCTCAAGCATGTGGATATTGATCTTACGAGCCACATACATCAGCAGCGCCGCCCCCACCGCAAGCGCCAAGGCGAGGAAAACGCCGACCAGAGTGTCATAGGGTACATTGGTGCGATTACGCACGAAATGCAGCAATAATGCGAATATCATGCAAAAGCTGAACAGGCCAATAAATGGGTTTTGTGCGGGTTCACCAAGCAATACTCCGATGGCAATCCCCGTCAGAGCGGCGTGCCCGACAGCTTCAGAAAAGAACGCCAAGCGCTTAGCGATAACCAGTGTGCCTAACCCGCCGAGTAGTGGCCCCAATATCAGTGCCGCCACAAGCGCATTGACCATAAAGGCATAAGCAAAGCTGTCACTCAACCAACCCGCTTCAACTCCACTTAAGGCTTGTTGTCTTAACCAATCCATCATGCTGCCTCCACTTTGGCGCTGTAATGCTTAAACAACGTTTCAATCCGGTCGGGGCTTAACACCTCCGAATGATGGCCTGAGGTCACAATATGACGATTCACCACATGCACTTGAGCATCTAAACGGCGCACAGCCGTCACATCGTGATGTACCGCCAGCACCGTTTTGCCCTCGGCGACCACTTGATGAATCAGCGCTTCTAGGTAACGCACGCCTTGCTCATCCATCCCGGTCGTTGGTTCATCTAATACCAGTAAGTCGGGTTCATCGAGCAGAGCCTGAGCAAACAACACTCGTTGCTGCTCTCCACCCGAGAGCTGCCCCATACGACGATCACAACGCCCAGCCATGCCAACTCGTTCTAGCTGAGCTAACGCGCGTTGAGTCTGCGAAGTTTTACGTCGCCAAAACAGCGGAATTCGAGTTTGATTGAGCAGCACAAAGTCACTGACCGTCAGCGGTAAGCTCGCTTCAAACGTGGCTTTTTGCGGTACATAGCCCACTCTACCCGCTTGCTGAGTCTGGCTTGGATCTGGCCAGTGAATCGCTATCTCGCCAGTAAATGGCGTTAACCCCAATACCGAACGCAGCAGAGAAGTCTTGCCTCCACCATTGGGCCCCATGAGCACGTGACACTGACCGGCTTCGAACTGAGTTTGGATCTGTTGCAAAATTAGGTTATCGCCGTATCGCAGAGTAACCCCATCAAGAGAAATCGATGGACCGGACATTACGCCTTCTCCTGCGCAGATTGGCTCGCAACAAACTTCATCGCTTCAATCAGTGTTGCGACATTTGCGCGCATTTCGACTTCTACTTTGTCGGCTTGGTATTCACCGTGTGTCATGTGTGAGAAGCGGTATAACTGAACCCCCGTCGCCGCTTCAATGGTATCGACAAAGCGATTGGGCATATTCAATTCATAAAACAGCACGTCAATACCAGCAGCGCGGATCTTCTCGATAGTCGCTTGCAACTGACTTGCACTTGGCTCGACGCCATGGGCAGGCTCTATCACGGTCGCCACATCAACACCGAACTCTTGCAAAATATAACCGTAAGCATTGTGCGTGGTCGCCACTTTCATGCCTGCGGTATTGAGCTCACCTAAAGACAACATCGCGTCACGCTTGAGTTGGCGAAATGTTTTGGCGTAACGACGGGCATTATGGCGATAAAAAGTCGCGTTATCCGGATCAAGCTTACTCAGCTCGCTGGCAATGGTGTAAACCTTCTGAATCGTGGTCGACAATCCGACAAAGGTGTGCGGATTGACGGCGCCTTTGCCGACCGATTGCCCCATAGCAGGCAGTAGCGGCACCTCTTTATTGGCGTAAATCACCACAAGGTCATCACGCTGAGCTGCCTCAATGACCTTAATGGCAAAATCATCGTGACCGACACCATTGACCACTATCACATCCATTTGATTAAGTCTTTTCAAATCATTTGGTTGCGGTAAGTAGTTGTGAGGGTTGAATCCCGCATCGACAAGGGGAATTATCTCGGCTTTGTCACCCACTACCGCTTTGACGTAGCTGTAATAAGGTTGCAAAGTAACGCCAATGCTGAGCTTATCGGTGGCAAAACTGCTAAAAGAGACCATCAATAAAGCGTTAAAAGTGAAAATATAATGGAATAGAGCGCGCTTGAGCATAGTAACTATCATCTCTGTTGACGCTTAATCAGCGTGAGAATGGGAAGGCGAAGATGGCGAAAGGACGACCTGCTGCCAGCCTTGCAACTGACGATTTTGTGGCTTGATTGGCACGCTTTTTTTCAGCGTCAATGACGCAGGTGCTAGCCAAATGTCGGCCTGTTGATCACGGCTATCCAGCAGCATCGACGCTGAACCTTGTCGGTCTTGTTTCACCCCAAGATACAGTCCTGCTTCAAGTTGCTGCCATTGATGTGAGCCTTTGCGCTGCCAGCTTTGGTCTGGCACAAACGGCGCAATCCAGTTGCGCTGTAACTCGCTGACATCTGGCCACTCGCCCGACTCCAGATAAAGATCGCGGATCTCTTCATGCGCAAGTTTAAGCTCGACCAGCATTGCTAAATCGTCTTGCTCAAGAGTGGTGATCAACACTTGATGAGCCAAAGTCGAAGTCTGCTGCGACTGCGCTTGATGGTGCGGTAACAACAGCAGTGAAACCGCTAAGATAGTCGCGACCGTCAACGCCACCCATTTGCCTTCACGACTGCCATTGTCGGCTCGAACCTTGTCAATAATCATCGTGGTTTCAACTCGACCACATCCACTTCCACTGGGTTTTCATGGCCAGCATCAAACACCAGATAGAAGTCAGTATTAGGGTGGGTAAATTGCGCAATCGAACGCTTATCGGTGGTGACTTTGGCAAGGAGATTGTCATCATAATCGTACATGTTGACATCGTAGCCTACCGCCGTTGAACCATCAGAGTAGCCGGCTTCACAAATCACTTGGTCTTGCGCTAAGTGACAGCTCATCAACGGAAAATGTGCCGCTGATTGAAACGATGTCAAACCAATCATCAAGCCTAAAATGTTAACTAAGAGCGTGTTGTTCATGATGCATCCAAAATGGCTCAGTCAGGCACTGAGCCAAGGTTTGATTAGTTAAGTTGGGTTTCAAACGTCAGGTGAACGTTGATGCTGACTTTGTCGGCTAACGGATCATTTTTCAGTTCGCCTTTGTAGTTGGCTTTCATCAGGTAACGCCCTGCGAGGTCGGGCGTAAAGGTCACTTTACCGTCGTTATCACTGACCACATCGATCTGCTCTTGGTGATTGCGATACAGTGTACCTTCGCGAGTAATTTCAGCGGTCACGCCTGACTGCGGTTGACCATTAAAGAAAAATTGAAAAGTCACCGCTTCACCTTCAATGATATCGGAAGGGTGCGTGAGCGGTTTCATCTCAAGAAATTTGCCTTCAATCTCTAACACTTTTTCCGTTGGTTTACCGACGGTGATGTAACTTTCTGCGCGTGTGTAACTGAGCTGAGTGACCACATCACGGGCTTGCTCTGGGATCACACTGTCGCGTTCAATCTTGCTTGCTTTGGCCCATTTAACCGTGTCACGACGGCCGGCTTTATATTGGGTGTAGTAACTGGGTTGGTTGTTGACTGCCACTTTGTGCGTCCCTTCTTCAACGAAGTAGAAATCAAACATCGAACGACGTTTACCTCGCACTACAAAATTTGGACGTTCAGAACGACCATCAGGCATCATCACAAACGCTTGTTCACTGCCGGCAGGTTTATCAAAGACAAACGTTCCATGCGATGCGGTTACATCAAATGTCAGCCAATCACCGCCCTCTTTAGAGACGGTAAAGTGAGACGGGAGAACCCAGCGAGGATGTGCTTGCACTGTCGTTGCGGTGGCAAAGCCGATTGCCATGACACTGGCTAACGCCACTGCTTTGATATTGGTTTTCATTGTTGTTCCTTTTGTCACTTCACTAGGTAATTGACGGTGATCGTTCCCGTCTCTTCGGTTGGTTGGAGTTGGTAGCGCACGTCATGCTCAGCCAAATGTATTTTTTGGCGCAGGTAATTACGCCCACCATGTTCGCGTACCACCTCGACTAACAAGGTGTAATCACCTTGCGCTAGTCGTTGCCCATTATCGTCCGTACCATCCCAGCTAAAGCGATAGTGACCAGCAGGACGAGTGGCGGAAGTAACGGCATCAACTCGTTGGCGGTCATAACGCCCTACTTTGCGCCACCAACTGCGCAAGTCTTTAAGCCATTCATCTTTACCCACCCAAAGCTGAAGGGTTTTCACCGATTGACGCTGTTGATCTTCAACCCACACGGCAACGTACGGGCGGGCATACATTGAGGTCTCGATGGTGGGAAGCTCGAGTTCAATATCGATTTTTGCCTTATCAGGCAACGGCGTTGCAAGTAGTGGTAACGGTGTCAGTAACGCGATAAGGAGCAATCGACTCAAAGGATTACGGCGCAAAAATTGGCCTGTGTTCAACATGGTTTTTCTCTTCATTAAGCCGCTATGGCACAGCAAAAAAATAAATAGTCAGTGATAACGCAGTACCAAAAGTCATCCACTGCATTGAGGTCTTCAATGTCTTTTTCTTCGGTAACAGCAAACACACCCCAGTGACAACAAACAACACCATCAACAATGCGGTGATATCGATAAACCACTTCCAGACTTCACCACTATTTCGCCCTTTATGCAGATCATTAAGTCGCGCAATCAAGCCGTAGTCTGTGGTTTCAATTTCTGCTTCACCACTCGTCATATCGACAAAAACTGTCGCGTTATAGCCAGGACCTTTAAAGTCGAGAGAGAGTTCACCGACCAGCAAGCGCCCCTGTTCAACCTCGGTATAAACATCCAAGGCAGAAGGTGTGCCACGTAATTGGCTTTGTTGCGTGAGAAAAGCGATCAACGCAACGCGATTTGGCTCAAAGCTGCGTTCGTTGGCAAACAGATGCTGAGGTGGAACGTTCAGTGTGTGGTGGTCAATCATCGCTTCGCTGCGCTCAAACCACTGCGGACGATTTAAGGTAATGCCAGTTAGGGCGAAAAATAGCGTGACCAATAGCAACGCCATTGAAACGTAAATGTGCAGGCGACGAGCCCAACTTTGAACGCCCTTACTCTTGAGCAACATATAACAGTCATCATCAGTTAATCCGCGCTCAATTTAGATGATAATAGTTCTTATTGGCATTCAATTTACATTATTTACGTTTCGAAGCAGAGTAAGAGTGAGGACGGAGACGAACAGAACACAGAACGGGTCAAATCAAACACAGTCGCGGCC
This sequence comes from Vibrio sp. NH-UV-68, assembly GCF_042940635.1. Classification (NCBI taxonomy): domain Bacteria; kingdom Pseudomonadati; phylum Pseudomonadota; class Gammaproteobacteria; order Vibrionales; family Vibrionaceae; genus Vibrio; species Vibrio sp. NH-UV-68. The sequence continues at coordinate 725,020 of NZ_CP134975.1, read as the reverse complement.
AAATAAAAAAGGCCGGAGCGTTCACTCAGGCCTTTGATGCAATTCAATCATTCGCTTAGCTATTTTGACTGGCCTTAACACTGCGCAGTTGCGACAGGTATTTCACCCAGCTTTGCGCTTGTTTGGAAGGCGAAATTTCATTGGCTCGCTTTGCGTTGGCCAAGGCATCTTCAATACGTTGCAACTTGTAATAAGCACGCGCCTTGATCAAAGCGACCTCGGCGTGACGACCAGCAACCTTATCCAAAGCCGTCAGTCCCTGTTGGTAATGGCCTTCTTGAACCAACAACTGCGATAAATTCCAGTAGTATTGGCCATCTAGCTTAGCGGCAACGCGCCAACTCGCGATCGATTTCTGCCACTCTTTGGCGCTTTGCCAGTAACTGGCTTGTTGCGCTTTGAGCTTGCTATCAGCGTCGATCTGCTCCAACTGCGCCAATACCATCGCCGCACGCTCTGGAACCCCGCGTTTGGCATACAACTGAGCCAATAATTTTAGGTCATCTTGGCTAAGCGCTATACCATCGAGCTTGGCCAGCGCCATCGCGTCTAATGCGCCCTTTTCATCACCAACACGCAGATATAACGCCACCAGTTGGCGCCACCATTCCATGCGCGCAGGCTCAATGGCAATCAAACGTTTAATGGTTTTGATCGCAGGCGACCACTGTTTAAGCTCAAGTTGAGCCGATAGTTTGAGTGACAATGGGCTCAGCTGATCGGGCTGTGGATAGTGCTCATAGCGTGCTATCGCCGTCAGTACTTTGCTCCACTGCTGCAACTGGTAATGCGATTGAGCGATACGAAGCCATATTTCAGGCACGGTGTGCCGATCAGACGCCGACTCGCTCAAATTGTAGTAATGTGGCAAGGCTTGGCTGTACTGTTGTTCGTTGAGCAACATGTCGGCTAACATTTTTCGAGTTTGCCAAGCTTGCTCATCTTGCAATAAACCGCTGGTGACTGCGAGATCCAACTGTTGAATCGCTGGCGTCACTTGATCATTCTGCCAGTACAAAATGCCCAACATACGCGCGACAAACGCTTGGTCATAGCCGCGAGCAAGATCAAGCGCTTCTAGGGTCGAAATCGCCTGCTCAAGCTTATCTTGTTGCGCCAAGTTGTGTGCATGTTGTACACGCGTCGCGGTGTATTGACCAAGTTGATTAGCAACGGCGACACAAGCACTTAAGCTCAGTAGCAAACCGATTAGGCAGTTTTTAATCATTGGGCTAATTTGAACTCCACTCTAGCGGTTTGTCCGATCTGTTCGACTGACACACCCTGGTCAATTTTGGGTTGATATTTCCACTTTTTCAACGCACTAATGGCTTCTTTTTCAAACATGCGTTTGGGTTGTGCCTCGACCACTTGGATGTCTTTTGGCCGACCAGCTGCATCAATGGTAAAGCGCATCACCACATACCCTTCTACTTTGCGTTTTATCGCTTTGCTTGGGTAGCGCGGCTCAACACGATAAAGAGGTAGCGCTTGTTGGTTGCCCATCGCGCCCTGCAAGTTTGGCGCTTGGATCGCAATGCCATCTAACACGGTGTTCAACCCTAAGGCACTGGTTGGTGTCACGGGGCTGATCGGCGTCACTTGCGTTTGCGCTCGCGACACATCGATAGGCTCAGGGGCGCTCGGTGGCGTTGGCGGCTCTGGTACAGAACGTTGACGACGTTGAACATCGCTATCATTTTCTATCATCACCATATCAAAACGCACCGCCTGTGATGGTTTCTGCGCGCGCTGATTGCCATTATCAACCATCCAGGCCATGAAGCTAAATAAACTTACCGCAATCATCAACGCAGCCGGAAGTGCAAGCAGTAATCGCCCCATTAAGGTTTCTCCGCCGCCAAAGCTATGCGCGTCACACCCGCACCTTTTGCAGCATCCATCACTTTCACCACCGTACCGTTGTAAGCATGTTCATCGGCTTGAATAACTAATGATGCATCTGGCTGATCAAGCAGCAAGTGCTCAATGGTCGCCTCAACACGTTCAATATCGACCACACGCTTATCGATATAAACATCGTTCGCGGCAGTCACCGCAATAAATATCCCCGCCTCTTTTTGACTGACGACGTTCGAGGCTTGAGGGCGATTCACTTCCACCCCTGACTCGCGTACAAACGAGCTTGTGACAATAAAAAAAATCAACATGATGAACACGATATCGAGCATCGACGTTAAATCGATCTGCGCTTCATCTTGACGATGGGGTCTACGTCCGAGTCTCACTTTTGACTCCTTAAAGATTGTTCTAACTGGATGGCTTTTCGCTCGCACATTTTGCTTAAGCGAGCATGAATAAACATCCCCGCAAGCGCGGCGACCATACCGGCCATGGTGGGCAGCGTGGCCAAAGAAATGCCGGATGCCATTAATTTCGGATTACTACTGCCCTGTGTTGCCATCACATCAAACACCGTGATCATCCCCGTCACAGTGCCCAGCAAACCAAGCATAGGGAAAATTGCCACCAACACTTTGATCATCGAAAGATTTTTGCGCAGTTGTGTATCTGCTTGAGCTAGCCATCCTTGACGAATTTGATGCGCATACCAAGAGTGATGATCGTCTCTTGCTTGCCACTGCGCCCCCAATTGAGCCTTCACTTTAGGAAACTCGATGGTGATATACAGCACTCGCTCGATAATCAACAGCCAACACACGACAACGGCCGCAGCCAGCCACCACAAAATAGGGCCGCCTTGATGCATAAAACTAACCAAAGTCGAGGCCCAATCTTCACTGATCAAACCCAATGCATTGAGTAGGACCTGCTCCATTACGCTGCGCTCTCGGCTGTGTAGTTAGGGGTATCTTTACTGTGCGATGGTTCGCGTTCAGCTTGCTCTGCCACCAGACCAATACCTTGTTTTTCAAGAATATTGCGTACATTTTCCGCTTGAGAATTCAAGATGGTATGCGCCAAAAGCAGTGGCATTGCTGCGATCAGGCCAAGCACGGTTGTCACTAGCGCCATCGAGATACCGCCCGCCATCACTTTCGGGTCGCCGTTACCAAACTGAGTGATCACTTGGAAAGTCTCGATCATTCCCGTCACGGTGCCCAGCAGTCCGAGCATTGGAGCAAGCGCTGCGAGCAACTTGAGCATCGACAAGCCTTTTTCCAGATGGGTTTGTTCATCGACCACCGCTTCAAGCAGACGTAACTCAAGGGCTTCCACACTGCGATGCTTATCTTGATGATAGACCGCCAAAATACGCCCAAGCGGGTTATCGCCTGGTTGAGTCGGCTGCTTCAATTGCTGGATGATTTTTTGTCGAATCACTAACAAAGCGACGCCACGAACCAAGGCTATCCCCAAGCCAATCGCTAACAAGCCGATGATAATTTGGCCAACCACGCCACCAGCATTAAGACGATCGAACAAGGTCGGTGAATGGGCTAATTGCTCAAGTAACATACCACGCGATGGGTCAATAACTAGCGATTCAATTTCTGCTGAGTTGATTAGCTTTGCCGTCGGGCCATTATCTGGCTGACGCAGATAGCTCACCGCTAAACCACGTTGACCATTCCATTTGACGTAGCCCGACTCGTCGAGCAGCGCCAATGAACCAAGTCGCACCCCGTTAACGGTTTGCTCACGACCGTCGCCATTTAATCGGGTGAATGACACATTGGCCATCTCACCACTGGCTTGGATTTGCTGCTGCATACTGCGCCACATCGCCTGCAATTGTGGTAGCGTTGGCAAAGACTGAGCCGCAACAATCGCGGCGACGTCTTTGTGGTAAGTATTGGCATCAACACTGGTCACCGACTGCTTGAGTTCAGCGTCGAGCGTTTTGGCATTTTGGCGCACAACGCCAAATAACTCACCCAAACTGCCGGTTTCCAAACGCAGTTTCTCTTCGAGTTCAGCAAGCTGTGACTCATTGTTACTAAATGTGGTACTTAAGCTATCGACTTGCGCTTGCAGTGCGCTTCGCTCGGCAGATAGGTTATTTTTAATCGCTTGCAGCTCTTGCTCGGTTTGCTTAAAGCCTGACTCGCGATTGCCATCGTGTCGCTGTTGGGTACGTTTCTCTTGCTGCGCTTTTTGCAACAAGGTTGAATCGCTCGCAGCTTGCGTGTCACTGGCCCAAGTCGTTGGAGTCACAAGGGCTGAGAGAGTCAGCACTGCAACCGATAACCATTTATTTATCATCTAGTTGCCCTCCACGACATTAAGAGAAACCGGCAAAGTCAGCATACTTGGAGCAATCTGTTTTTGCGCCATTGCAAACGCTTTATCCAATTGCGCTTGCTGCTGGGAACCTATGATTTGCCACACCTTTTGTTGCGAAGACCAACGCCAGAAAACATCCCCTGACAAGCTACGTGCGATCAAGGAAACCCGGCCAAGATATAAAATATCAGCTTCCACTTGCTCATTGGTGTTGAGCGCAATCTTGCCTTGGTAAACCCCCAACTTGGTGCCGTAATCGATTTCGATTTGGTACGCCTCTAGAATTCGTCGAAACTTCTCTGCATCAGCGACATCTGCCCGCGTCATCATCGAATCGAGCTTAGCAATACGCGCCTCACGCTGGGCTTTGCGGATCGGTTTGTCGTTTGCCACGATCGTCTTTAGTCCGTCTAGCATGTGATACATCAAGGGCACCACACCTTGGCGGGTTTGAGCAATCTGTTCAATCTGTTGATTAAGGCTTGATACCTCTTGATCTTGACTTGTAACAAGGCTGGCAAGATGATCGCGATAAATCTTCAAGTTACTGACTTCTTCTTGCAGCTGTTCGATTTCTGCCTCTAAAGTCAGCGCTTTCTCTGCACTGACATCAACGCGTTTTTGGCTTTGTGCCGATGCTTGATTGGTTTTACTCAGCAGCGCTTGTGCATCGTTAAGATCGTCCGCGTGAACGGGAATCAGGGTCGATGACAGCAACAGAGCGATACTTGATTTGATTAGATTCATACGAGTTATATTTTCTGTTTTCCAAAAACGACTAAAGGGGAAGACGTCGCCTCCCCTTGCCAATCCGATTGTTATCAGTACTTGAACTGAACGGTTGCCATGTAGTTTCGGCCTTCGCCAATCACCACATTACTTGCTCCCTGTTGTTGACTGTTGGTACTACCGCCACCAGCGAGGTAATCGGTATCGAACACGTTTTCAACATTGAAGCGAGCGACAATATCTAAGTTCTCATCGTACTTATGTGTATAAGCTACGCCCATATCAACGCGTGCATAGCCATCTTTCTTAAAGGTGTTCGCAGCGTCGCCGTAACGAGCACCTTGGTAAATCAAACCTAAGTTGACGTTGGTGTTATGGTAAGCCTGATAGCTCGACCAAACACTGGCAGAAAACTCTGGCACATCAGCCGGACGGTTGCCCTTATACTCTGCACTTTGGCTAATTTCTGCATCAAGATACATCGCTGAGGCTGTTAGTGAAAAATCATCCGTCACAAAGCCTTGAGCCAAAATTTCCGCACCACGGTGTACTTGCTCGCCATCTTGTGTCTTTTTGTACATGATATCGTTACCAGCGTTGACACCATCTTCAACATCTAGCGAGATGTTTTCTAGCGTGATATCAAACAGTGCGCCAGTCAGGTACAAACGCTGATCAAACAGCTCCCACTTAGTGCCCATTTCATAAGAGACGCCACGCTCTGCATCAAGCTCTTCACCATCATTGGTGTAGTCAGTGCCGCTTACCGTTCCCTGAGGCATAAAGCTTTCAGAGTACTGAAGGTAAATTGAGCCATTGCTTGCCGGATGAAAAATAACACCAAGCTTTGGTGACACCTGACTTTCTGTCAGCTCATCACTGCGTTTTTCATCATAACGAACACCCGCTAATACTTGCCAGTAATCGTTAATGGTCATCATATTTTGCGCATAAAAGCCCAAGGTATCATATTGACTTGTTGGCCATCTTCTCGAGCTAGTCGGTTGAGGCTTTGTCACCGTCTCACCCGCAGATACATACTCGCCATCATGGAAGGCCATAAAACGATCGTAACTGTAATCTAGGTAGTTTGCGCCGACTAACAAAGTATTATCGGTTCCAAACAAAGAGAAATCCGTGGTCACGTCAACGTAGGCGGTATCAAATACCCAGTGATCCGAACGCTCGTTACCTTTGTGCTTAATGGTACCATTTTGATCGTACTTATCGAATTTCGGGTAAGATTCAACATCAAAGCGCTTAAAGTCTTGGCGATTGTAACCCGCTTTTACGTTTACCTTATCGGTCACTTGAGCATTAATGTTGATGCCGTAGTTCTCGACATCGTTATCAATGTTCGACCACTGCGCATCCCAGATAGTCTGGTCACCTCGGGCTGCAGAACCGTCGACAATATAAGCACCAGAATCGACGCTGCCATTATCTTGAGTACGGTCATAGTGCGCAGACAGCATGATCGCATCAGTCAGGTCGTATTCGACAACCAAACCGCCCACTGCACGTTCGGTTTGCGGCGAAGTCCCATCTGCGTACTTGCGCCATGAGCTGTCACTTTGCTTCGACACAATCGCACGAGCACGCAACGTCTGTTCTTCATTCAATGCGCCACTGACGTCAAGCACAGTTCGTGAATAATCGTTTGAACCAATATCTTGGCTCAGGCCGATTTGAGTTTCTGTTGTTGGCTTCTTAGACACCATATTCACTAAGCCGCCAGGTTCAGACTTACCGTAAAGTAGGCCTGATGGCCCTTTTAGTACTTCAACACGCTCTAACAGCTCAATAGGCTGACGGTAGTGTGACCAGTGCTGATGACCATCGCGCAAGAAGCCATCAGAGCTACTTAGCTCAAAACCACGCAGTGAGAAACGCTCACGGTTACGACTTGTACCGCCTGCGCTGACACTGGCGTCGTTTTGTAGTACTTCACCGAGAGTGCTGGCACGCTGTTCATCGATAACGGTTTCATCAATGACGGCCACCTGCCCTGGGGTTTCGAGTTGCGTCATTTCCATCCGCATCGCGGTGCTGTTGGTGTCGGCTTTATAACCAAACTCGCGCCCTTCAACGACTACGTGTTCATCCGCTTTTTGTACTTCGGCCACTGCAGGTGCCGCTAACACCGCACCGATCACTAATGCCAACTGGCTCTTAGTAAACATATTGTCTAACTCCGATTATGTTCGGACACACATAGTTACTATGTGATGCCACTTAATTATTTCGGAGGTGAATATAAGTGATAACCATTACCATTTGCATTTAATTTACATTCTTTGCATTTGTTTGGCTATGTAAATTTTTTCTAGTGTGCCATTTATCATCAAAAAGACCCGTTATCACTAAAGAGGCCGTCAGCGATCAAGGGGGGGCGCGGGTTGGTTACTGCTTGAATAACAAGGTCACGGCTAAGCCACCATTGGATCGATTGGATGCGATCGCTTGGCCTCCCATCATGCGCATCGATTCTTTGACAATCGCCAGCCCAAGGCCGTATCCACCACGTTTTTTATCTCGAGAAACATCTAATCGAGTAAAGGGATCAAAAATATCCTGTAGCTTATCTGGGTGAATCCCCGCGCCGTTGTCGGCAATCGTCAGGGCTAAATAACGGTGTTTGTCGGTCAATTTGTTGGTCAGCGAGACCTCAATTGTGGCAGTCTCTCCGGCGTACTTAATTGCGTTAGTGACTAGGTTATTCAAACAGCGTAGCACTAAGGTGTCATCACATTGTGCTTTGGTTTGGCTTGCCAGCGAGTCAAATGTTAAGCTCTGACTCGCTTTTAAATCGAACTTACAACGCTCAATTTGTGGCGCGAGAAGCTCAGCTAAATCACGCCATTTCAGCTCGCTGTCATAGCGAGCGTTCTCTAAACGACTAAACTGCAAAATCTCATCAATTAAATGATTGAGCTCATTCGCTTGCTGCTCCATTTGCGTCACTAGGTGTTGTTCGCTGTCACCCACTCGCTTGCGCAGCAGATGCAATACTAAGTTTTGCCGCGCCAGTGGCGTACGTAGCTCGTGAGAAACGTCACGAATCAGCCGACGCTGCTTTTTTGCCAACGAATGAATCTCGATGGTCATATGATCAAAATCTTGCGCAAGTTCGTTAAACTCACGCGTATTAGATTTGAGCTCATTGACCACACTGACATTAAAATCTCCGTTAGATAATTTTTTACTCGCCTCTCGTAATCGGTCCAGTGGCTGTTGGAGCCGCCTTGCCAGCAACCAGGAAAAGAGCGCCAAAATAACAACCGCGATCACCACCTTCAATATCGAGAAGTAATAGATAAAGTCATGCGCCGGGTGCAATTGATGAGGAAGTTGGATCATTAAACTGTTGTTCTGCTCTAAAGGAATACTAATGATCGGTCGACTGACTCTTCCCTCTAGCTGCTGATCTAAGTCTCGTTTGAATTTTAGTTTGAATTCAAAGTGCGGATGCATCATTCGGTGAGTCAGCGGTTTTTGCTCTTGGTCTAAAACAAATAAGTAAAAACGCTGGGCGTTGGCCCAATCGGCTAACTCATCCATGTCACCATATTCGATCAATTGATTGGCTTGATCGGCCAAATCGAGCATTTCTACCTTGATACTCTCTGGCACTTTGAGCATCGCCTTGATCAAAGCTTGCTCGACCAATACCTGAACCAACAAAATACTGATAACAATGGCGGTCATGTAGCTAAAAAGCTGAAAAGCGAGACTATCTTTACGCTTAGCAATATAGGGTGGGCAGACCAATTTCATGAGTCTGCAAATGCCTCTTGGTAGCTGTACCCTTTGCCACGAAACGTTTTGATATGTTGTTTCGATAAACCCGCTTCAACCAGCTTACGACGAATGTTGCTAATGTGCATATCGAGGTTGCGATCATAAGGACTGAGCTCTTTTTTAAGCACTTCTGTTTGCAACTCTGCCTTCGAGATCACCATGCCTGGGCTTTTGACTAAGTAGCACAGCAGCTCTGCTTCCGTCCCCGTTAAGGGTAAACTCTCGAGTTGGTCACTGATATTTTGCACCGTGCTGCACATGGTTTGTCTATGGCGCTCTAGACCCACGCGGCGCAAAATCGCTTTAATCCGCATCAGAAGTTCAGCAACATTAAACGGTTTGCCGATATACTGGTCTGCCCCTGCTTGATAACCTTCTAGCATTGAGTTGTCATCATTAAGCGCCGTTAACATCAAAATCGGCGTGGCAAAACGCTGACAGATACGCCGAGCGACTTGCATACCATTTAAGTTTGGCAGCATCACATCAAGCAATACCAGATCAACGGATGTTTTTTCCATGGTGTGCAATGCACTTTCGCCACAATGAACACAAGTGACGGTATACCCCTCTTCTTGCAATACCGTTTCTAACAATTGACACAACAGAGTGTCATCATCGACGACTAGCACTCGTGACATTATTTACTACCATACAAATAAAAACGATTCGCATTCTAATCTTGATCGATAATTTAGACAACAGTGTTATCGATATCCAGCTCAATACGGTTATTTTTCCTGCATGAGTTGATGCGACGGGCGATTTCAGCTCAAAGTTTACGCTTGGCGTGTCTGTGTATACTGGTATTAAATCGAGTTATTGGTTAGCCTCTACCTAACTCAAACTCACACCACGATAGCAATGACTGTATCCGCTTATTACTCCGCTTCAATCTTTGATTTCGTTACTGCCGACTCGGCCTCTATTGCCGATCAGTTGCCCGGTGAGCGCACACAATGGCGAGCGAAAATTGCATTGCTTAAACAGCAGTTCAATCTGCTGCCGCATCTGGCGGGGGACGTAATTCTTTCATTGAACCATCAAGCTCAGACACTCGACACGGTTGTTCTTTATCGTGGTTTGGTCTTTATCGTCGCGATCGAACTTGATCAGCGCACTTATTGCCAACAGAAAATCGACGCACTATTGCAGCAAGCCAGATGGTTGAAGCGCAGTCACAATGGCAGCGCCAGTAGATTTATAATTCCGCTTTATTTAGCCGTCAACGCACCGCCTCAGGGAGGCAATATTGTCGTCAGTGAAGAATTAGTGGCCAATACCATGTGTGACAATGGCGCGCATTTAGCGGCGTTAATCGAGCACTTTGCCAATCAGTACAAAGACGATCAGATCATTCTCTGTGACTGGTTGGCAAGTGGCTATACAACAGCTGAATAAAAAGACAACGGTGTAGAAATTAGACTACCTAGCCATTAACGGGTCATTTTCTTTACAAAAACCACCACAAACAATGCCATAGTAAAACTCCCGAGAAATGCCTCACAAGCGGCGATAAACCGCGCCATCCCAACAGGAGAAATATCACCATACCCCAGAGTGGTGAAGGTCACGACACTAAAATAGAGCGAGTTTAAAAACTCGAGTAGATAAAATTGCCAACCTGTCACGCCTTCATAGATAGGATGCGCCCCCGTGGTGTCGAGGAAGAAATACGCCAATGCGCAAACCACAATCAGGAAAATAGAAAAGCCGACAACACGCACCGGATCTTCCCCGTAGCCACAAAATATGTCGACGAGCTTAGAAATGACCCGTTTGTTACTAAAGCGTGGCATTTGATAGCGACGATAGCGCATTTCACGCTTAAAAAAATCGCCCGCCATTTCAAACAGCCCCTGTTTTTCACACTGCTTACGAATATTACGACATACCTCTTCGGCTTCTTGGCATAACTGTAACGAGTGTTTCTTGTCACGTTTACGCAGCGCCTGCTTAGCTTCTAACTCTTGTTTAAGATGAATTCCCCACTCAATGTTCTCCAATTTAGCCCGAGCTAAGTCAGCGCCTAATAAGTTACATCCGTCTAACTTGGCACAATGAAGATTGGCCCCTATCAGGCGAGCTTTCATCATTGAAGAGCCACGTAAGTCTAAGCCAAAAAAGTGTGCGTCTTTAAGATTGGCACGATAGAAATCGGCGCCTCGACACTGGTATCCCGCTTTACAGCCACGGTTGACCAAATCGATATCTTCAAGCTCGGTTCTCGCCAACTGAAATCCGTCTAAAGGTTTACCTGCTGCGGCCCATTGCTCAACCTCGTCTTTAATATTGTCATTGCTTTTGTCGACGTTGGGATCATGCCAGTAACACAGTCCTGACTCACCACTTGGTTGATCGCAGCACCAGCCATCAGGGTTTTGATAGCTGCATCGGCCTAGTTGAGATTCCATATGCGCTGCCCCTTACCGTTCCTGCCTAACGATGATATTGGGCAGAACTACTGATAAGTGTAGTGGCTGATTGTCGACGCGCCACGCTATTTACATATCAATCACTATCAACTTCTTGCTTAAGCCACTGCTTGAACAGTCGCGTGTAGGGATCTTCGGTATGGGTGATGACAAAGTAACCTGCGTTAGCGCTTATTGGCTCAAATGGCGCGACTAAACGCTGCTGTTCAATTTCACTCCCCAGCAAAGCAACTCGTGCTAAAGCGATACCAACCCCTGCTTCCGCCGCCGACATCGCCATATCGGTACGATTAAAAAAGTGGCCTTGATGGGTTGGAAAGTTGAACCGCTGCGCCGCAGACCAAAAGCGCCACTCTTGATCTTTTTGCGCGCCTTGCCACGGCATCATGTCATGCAGCAAGGTGACCTGATGCCAAGCTTCACTGCCGTGTACAATGTGCTGATGCTGGCTCAAGTACTCTTGGCTCATGACCGGCAGCAAGGACTCCGCCATCAAAAGTTCAGCGTCGGGGTACTTGTAAGGCAGCGGACCATAATCAATCGCAAGATCAAAGTTACGCTTATCACTGTCAACCAATGCACCTTCTGCAATGGTATGAATTTGTACCTCTGGATACTGACGGTGAAATCTCTCTAATCTCGGCACCAACCACTTAAACGCAAACGAGGGCGTCAGTTTCAAGCGTATCTGTTTGCGCTCTGACACTTGGGTCAATTGAAAAATATTGTCTTCGATCGCCACAATGTGATGACTGGTCGCCTCAACCAACTTGGTTCCTTGTTCAGTCAAGCGCACACCACGCGCGTGACGTTCAAAAACACTAAAACCTAACCGCTGTTCAATCTGTTGCAACTGCTGGCTAATTGCTCCTACTGTCAAGTTGAGGTCCTTAGCAGCACTGGTTAAGCTTTGATGGCGGGCAACGGTGCAGATCAAATTTACTCCATGTAACAACGCCGATTTCATTTTTTAGCCTTTAGTTTTTCTAAACCCTACTATCAATTCTTATCGATTGTTAAATCAATGTAAACAACCGATTCTTGGCAAAATTCAATCGTGTGAGAAGAAGACGTGGAAGTCGTTGTATTAGGAAGTGGCGTAGTGGGTTTAACCAGCGCCTGGTATTTATCACAAGCCGGTTTTAGCGTGACCGTGATTGATAGACAAGCGCGTGCAGCCGAAGAGACAAGCTTCGCCAACGCGGGGCAAATATCCTATGGTTACTCCTCACCTTGGGCTGCACCAGGTATTCCAGCTAAAGCGATTAAGTGGTTGTTTGAACAACACGCGCCACTAAAAATCAAACCATCGATTAGCCCAGAGCTGATGCAGTGGGCGGGAAAAATGCTGCTTAACTGTCAACTCGATAAATACCGCATTAACAAGGCGCGTATGTTAACCGTTGCCAATCGCAGTCGAGACTGTTTAGCCAAGTTAAATCAGCAGTATCAGCTCGACTATCAAGGTCGTAGTCAGGGTACCTTGCAGATTTTTCGCACCGCCGCTCAACTCACTGCGGTCGAAAAAGACATCAAATTGCTCGAAGAGAGTGGTACGCGCTTTGAGTTAATGGATAGCAAACAGTGTCTGGCTCAAGAGCCCGGATTACATCACATGCAAGGAGAGCTCGTCGGCGGGTTATATTTACCCGATGATCAGACTGGTGACTGTTACCTCTTTTGCCAACAGTTACAGCAAATGGCGCAGCAAGCAGGCGTTAAGTTTCTGTTTAACACCCATATCGATGCATTACTCACTGAGAAAAACCGCGTTGTCGGTATCACTACCAATCAGGGCACCATCAGCGGTGATCACTATGTTGTCGCGATGGGCAGTTATTCCAAACACCTCTTGGCGCCATTTGGCATCGATTTGCCAGTTTATCCTGTCAAGGGGTACTCGCTAACCTTACCCGTGATTGATGAGCAACATGCACCAAATTCGACCATTATGGACGAGACCTACAAAGTCGCGGTCACGCGCTTTAATGAACGAATTCGCGTTGCAGGTACCGCTGAGCTGGCCGGATTTGATACTGCGTTACCGGACAAGCGCTTAGCGACACTCAATCATGTGGTCAGTCAGTTGTTCCCACATGGGGTCGACTTTAATCAGGCCGAGTACTGGAGCGGCTTTCGTCCGATGACGCCTGATGGCACGCCGATTATTGGCCAAACATCGCTGGCAAACCTCTATACCAATACTGGTCATGGGACCTTAGGTTGGACGATGGCCTGTGGCTCGGCCGACATCTTAACCGAGATCATCGCTGCACAAGGGAAACCAACTCAGCCCGAGTTAAGTGTTGCCCGTTATGGCTAGTAACTGACTCTGTCAAAGCTTCACCACACAACCAGCTTTAACCATATAAAAAGCTAGACTGCGCCAAATTGATAAAATAATCGACAGCGCAGTTTAGCAATGTTTTAAACATCCTCCCTACCAAACGTAATATCCACGCCATCTATATAGATGATAATTTTCATTAAGTAAGCGCAACCTCTCGCGATGATTTAACACTTTTTTAGCACTTTGTGTTTGGTATCACGCTAATTAACACTGATAGATAAATAAATTAACAATTGCGTTACAGAAAGGGTAATATCCTGTTCAGAAAACAACCATTACAAAACAGAACAGGGAAAATTCTTATGCAGTCATTTGTTGATTTTCTGAATGGAATCATCTGGAGTCCGGTACTAATTTATTTGTGCCTGGGCGCTGGTTTGTTCTACTCAATCTTGACTCGTTTCGTGCAAATTCGTCACTTTACGGAAATGTGGCGTCTACTACTTTCAGGTAAAAGCTCATCGAAAGGTATCTCATCTTTCCAAGCATTAGCCGTGTCACTTTCAGGACGTGTCGGTACTGGTAACATCGCGGGTGTCGCTGCTGCGATTGGCTTCGGTGGCCCTGGCGCAGTTTTCTGGATGTGGGTTGTCGCCTTCTTTGGCGCTGCAACAGCCTACGCCGAGTCAACACTGGCGCAAATCTATAAAGAGGAAGACAACGGAGAGTTCCGTGGTGGCCCTGCTTACTACATCGAAAAAGCGATGGGACAAAAATGGTACGCATGGATTTTTGCTGTCGCGACCATCTTTGCTTGTGGCTTCCTACTTCCGGGCGTTCAATCAAACAGTATTGGTAATGCCGTTGAAGCCGCCTTTGGTTCTGGTGCAATGATCGAGACTGCCATCGGCACGTTCAGCTTTGCTAAAATCCTAACCGGTACGATTATCTCTGTGATTCTGGCGTTCATCATCTTTGGTGGTGTTAAACGTATCGCAAACTTCACACAGATCGTTGTTCCTTTCATGGCATTGGCATACATCATCACCGCTTTCGTTATCATCTTACTTAACATCGGTGAAGTACCACGCGTATTTGCCATGATTTTAGGTGATGCATTTACACCTATGGCTGGCATGGGTGCTGCGATTGGTTGGGGCGTCAAACGAGGCGTTTACTCTAACGAAGCTGGTCAAGGTACCGGGCCTCACGCCGCCGCGGCCGCGAACGTAGATCACCCAGCGCAGCAAGGCTTAGTTCAGTCGTTCTCAATCTACATTGATACGCTGCTAGTTTGTTCTGCAACCGCGTTTATGATCATCATCACGGGAGCGTACAACGTCCATGGCGCTGAAGGGTTCCTAGTGCAAAACATTGCCACTGACATTGCTGCAAACGGCCCAGTCTTTACCCAAATGGCGATTGAAAGTGCACTGCCTGGCATTGGTAAGCCATTTATCGCGATTGCGCTGTTCTTCTTCGCTTTCACTACCATCTTAGCTTACTACTACATTGCAGAAACTAACGTGGCTTATATTCGTCGTACTGTGAAAGTGAATGGCGTAATGTTCCTGCTAAAGATCGCGCTGATTGCTGTCGTGTTCTACGGTACCGTCAAAACGGCTAATCTTGCGTGGGCATTGGGTGATGTAGGTGTTGGCCTGATGGCTTGGCTCAACATCGTCGGTATTTTGATTATCTTCTTTATGTCTAAACCTGCGTTGAAAGCGTTAAGAGACTACGAAGAACAACAGAAACAAGGCGTAACAGAATATACCTTTAATCCGGTTAAACTGGGCATCAAAGGCGCTGACTACTGGGAAGATAAATATCGTCGTAAGACAGGAAAAGAGCCGCAAGCAGAAGCGGAAGACACCAAACCTGTTGAACAACCGTCAACTTAATCTAAATAATATCGCTTGAGAAAAGCAGTGGTAAAAAAAGGGGTTAGCCAGTGGCTAACCCCTTTATCATTCCTGTTTCCCATAGTTCAGCATTGCTATTTCAGGCAAATACCAACACCGAATATTTTTTTACGCCGCGACTTGCTCTAGTTCAACCTGTTCAGCCGATTTCTTCTCACCAATCGGTAAAATGGTGCGACCATATTCGTTGTTAAGTACTTGAGCCATCGCAAAATAGATCGCGCTCGCACCACAGAAGATACCTTCAAAACCGGCAATCGTGCCAATCAGCTCACTACCGGTAAAATCACGTGCAGCGAGTAGGAAGAATAAGATGGTCAGTGAGCCAAACACCACTTGTTTCGCCACAGGGTAGCAAAGAGAGCCAATAAACATAAA
The DNA here is from genome assembly GCF_042940635.1 of Vibrio sp. NH-UV-68. Classification (NCBI taxonomy): domain Bacteria; kingdom Pseudomonadati; phylum Pseudomonadota; class Gammaproteobacteria; order Vibrionales; family Vibrionaceae; genus Vibrio; species Vibrio sp. NH-UV-68. Next base: position 709,253 of record NZ_CP134975.1, on the reverse strand, counting down.
GCCGGTGAATACACCCCAAAGCAATAGGTACCAACCCATAAAGCTGGCCGGACTTGCTGGCAGCCCCATGTATGGCATAACAATTACCCCCACAAGCGTCAGCCAAAACAGACCGTACGAAGTAAACGCCGTGGTACCAAACGTATCACCACGCTTAAAGCACATCATGCCAACCAACACTTGGCTTAGACCACCATAGAAAATACCCATTGCTAGGATCATAGAATCAATGGGGAAAAAACCTGCATTATGGATGTTAAGCAGGATGGTTGTCATACCGAAACCCATCAGGCCAAGTGGAGCTGGGTTTGCCAGTTTTGTTGACATTTTGCACACCTTTAAAAAAAGTTAATAAAAATTACGCGCGAATTTTAATCCCGTTCAATAAAAAAGCCAGAGGCAGACAGTGCAATCTAAGATTGCGCAAATAACTCACAAACAACAGCGGCGAGTCAATTGACTCGCCGCGGTGTTACTTGGTCGCTTAAATTATGGTGAATTAGCCCTCTATTGGCATGATATTTCATCCCAGAACCAGTTTGACTGGATTGGAGATTCCCACACACCTGGGCCGTTTTTGGCCACAAAACACTTGCCTTGATACGTTACTTTATCGCCATCGGCCACTTGGGACGTTCCTGGCTGCCACTGGATAAAAGCATCTGGTACGGGCGTTGGTTCTGGGGTCGGAGTTGGGTCAGGCTCTGGTGTAGGCTCTGGATCTGGGGTCGGCGTTGGCTCTGGAGTCGTTGGAGTCCCCGATACAAGCTCCCATGGTCCACCTTGTGAAGGATCATCACCTTGTGTCCACCATTTTGCCTGATAGGTTGCGCCATTATGCGTCACTTGCTCACCCGCGTTATACACTTTATTGATATCCCAACCATTCCCACCGGGATCGGTTCCTGGGTCTACTGGGTCAAGTTGCTCAACCACTCGTACTTCAGGCCAGCTTGAGTGTGAACCATAAAGGTTAGTCACACATTTTTCGTAATCACCTGCCACCAAGGCTGAGTAAGCCGTTTGAAAACCAACCAGTTCACACTCAAATGAGTAGCCCCCAGGGCGATCAGCATAGTACTTCCAGTTACCATCCCAATTGGTGTACAGCACGTCGGTTGCGCCATTTAAGTTCAAACTTCCGTAAGGCGTTTGCTGCCAACACGTGCTCTTTTCGTCTGTTTCAAGCGGGATTTGATAGTGATTAGATAAGCCTTCCCAATAACGAATGCGGTTAACTGGCTGACCTTTGTCTTTGTTTTGTTCACCACACTCAATACCACCGTTAATGATATTAATAGTGGTACCAAACCCATAACCGATACCTGCATCAATCTCTCGTTGAGAGGGAGTCCAAGTTTTATCGATCACATGCAGCATGGCTGGTTTAGGGGCTTGCGGGGTGAGAAAAAACCAAATCGCGGAGGCCAGATTCAGCCAAGAGTCAGCCACCAGCCCCGGATTGTTGAGTAACACCGATGCGTCACCGTCAAACATGACTTCTGAGAAAGCGCCGTAGTTAAAATGGTAAGAAAGTTGTTTGGCACCGCGACCAAAATAGCCTTGTCCGACGGCACACGGCCACTTTTTATTTTGCCAATCGTTCTGTCCACAACCCGTGGTATAGCCTTCTTGTCCTTCTGACCACCCCATTTCACGCACGTGAACTAATGCTTGTTGCCACTCTTCTAGTCCAAGTGGGTTATCCGACGTATTATCTATCGCGATATGCCCCCCTGTCTCTTGAGCGAAGTGAGCAAATGCCGTCACGATAGAACGCTTACAAATAGCATCTGAATCTCGTCCATCAGTGTATTCAGCACAGAAGGCCGGAAATTTACCGATAGCTCGTAAAAATCGTGTATACGTGTATTCTGGCGCCGCCATATAGGTCAGAAAATCCCATTCAGCTTGAGGGAAAACACGCTCAGCACGCTTGACGTTGTCAGGGTTAGACATAAGCCCGGCATCAATGGCTTCAACCACTGTGTTAGGCGCAGTACTCAGCGCCTGAGACCAAATTTGGTACATCGGGTCAGCCGTTTTCTGCATTTCTGCGGCCTCGATATCGCTGCGTGCAACAACATAACCGGTTGGATTATCTGGGTCTGGCTGAATGTTCATTGCAGCCCAAGTGGGAGTCGTGGCCAAAATAGCCAATGCCGTTAGGTAACGTGTTTTGTTCATCGAACCAATCCTTGTATGAATAGCTTGTGTGAATAGCTCACCCAAGATTAGAAAAGTCCGAGCCTTGCTGCACGTGAAGTCTCTGTCACCAAAGTCAAGTTGCGAGGCAGTGTTCAATTACAACAAAAGCCGTCACTCTGCGTTAACTAAAACTGTCTAATCGATTCAAAAAATCAATTTAAACAAACGTTTTCACTGCCTATGGGTTGTCGACTCACAGAGTCATCAGCGTACAGTAATGTGGTTAAACTCGGCGATAACAAAACAAAAAAACTAGCCCGAGAGCTAGTTTTTGTTAACGTTTCATGGTCAATCGAGAGTGGTTATTCCCACTCGATCGTCGCTGGCGGTTTACCTGAAATGTCATAAACGACACGGGAAATACCTTCAACTTCGTTGATAATGCGGTTAGATACCTTACCTAAGAAGTCATATGGCAGGTGTGCCCAATGCGCGGTCATAAAGTCGATGGTTTCAACTGCACGCAGTGATACAACCCAATCGTACTTACGGCCATCGCCCATCACACCCACAGAGCGAACGGGTAGGAATACCGTGAACGCTTGAGAGACTTTGTTGTATAGGTCTGCAGCGTGTAGCTCTTCAATAAAGATAGCATCAGCGCGACGTAACAAGTCACAGTACTCTTTCTTCACCTCACCCAGAACACGAACACCAAGGCCTGGACCTGGGAACGGATGGCGATAAAGCATATTGTATGGCAGGCCAAGCTCGAGACCAATCTTACGCACTTCATCTTTGAACAGCTCACGCAGCGGCTCAACCAGCCCCATATCCATATCATCAGGCAGGCCGCCGACATTATGGTGTGATTTGATCACGTGCGCTTTACCTGTTTTAGAGGCTGCAGATTCAATAACGTCTGGGTAGATGGTTCCCTGAGCTAGCCATTTCGCATTCTTCAGTTTCTTCGACTCTTCATCGAAGACATCAACAAAAACGTGACCGATAGTCTTACGTTTCTGTTCTGGATCCGATTGGCCTTCTAGCGCATCAAGGAAACGATCTTCGGCATCAATTTTAATAATCTTCAAGCCAAACTTGTCACCAAACATATCCATAACTTGCTCACCTTCGTTGAGACGAAGTAAGCCGTTATCAACAAAGACACAAGTCAGATTATCGCCGATAGCACGGTGAACGAGCATTGCAACGACAGATGAGTCAACACCACCAGACAGACCTAGAATGACTTCATCATCACCGACTTGCTCTTTAATACGAGCAACCGCATCTTCGATGATTGATTCAGAAGTCCATAGGCGCTCACAGCCACACACACCAAGAACAAAGTTCTCTAGCATCTGCAGACCTTGCTTAGTATGAGTTACTTCTGGGTGGAACTGTACGCCGTAGTATTTCTTCTCTTCATTGGCCATTGCAGCGTAAGGACAGGTGTCTGTCTGGGCTACTTTGACGAAATCGGCTGGAATTTCGACCACTTTATCGCCGTGGCTCATCCAAACATCTTGAGTCGCTTCAAGATCTTTAAATAATGCAGATTCACCTGACACTTTAACTTGAGCGTAGCCGAACTCACGTTCGTTAGAGCCCGCAACTTTACCACCGAGCTGCTCTGCCATGGTTTGCATGCCGTAACACACACCCAGTACAGGAACACCTGAGTCAAAAACATATTGAGGTGCACGTGGAGAGTTGTGTTCTGTTACGCTTTCAGGGCCACCAGAAAGGATGATGCCGTCAGGATTGAATTCACGAATATCCGCTTCTTCAACATCCCAGCTCCAAAGTTCACAGTAAACGCCGATTTCACGTACGCGGCGCGCTACTAATTGAGTGTACTGAGAACCGAAGTCCAAAATCAGAATACGTTGGTCATGAATATTTTTAGTCATTTTGAGCAGTCTTTTTAGGCTAAGTGATTAAAACGGAGGCGAGTTTACTCGCCTCTTCTTAATGCTTCAAGGAAAAGCAAACGTTTACGTAAAGTTATTGCATAGCAAAAACTCGTCAACGCTGATTAACCCAAACGGTAGTTTGGCGCTTCCTTAGTGATTTGGACGTCGTGTACGTGAGACTCTTTCATACCAGCACCAGAGATGCGGACAAATTCAGCTTTAGTGCGCATTTCTTCGATCGTTGGTGAACCTGTAAGGCCCATACTTGAACGAAGACCACCCATTTGTTGATGAACGATCTCTTTTAGGCGACCTTTGTAAGCGATACGGCCTTCGATGCCTTCAGGAACAAGTTTGTCTGCAGCATTGTCAGACTGGAAGTAACGATCAGATGAACCTTGAGACATTGCACCTAGTGAGCCCATACCACGGTAAGACTTGTATGAACGACCGTTATATAGAATGACTTCGCCCGGCGCTTCTTCAGTACCGGCAAACATCGAACCGACCATAACGCATGATGCGCCAGCGGCAATCGCTTTACAGATATCACCTGAGAAACGGATACCACCATCAGCAATCACTGGGATGCCGTGTTGGTTGGCCACTTCAGCCGCATCGGCGATAGCCGTAACTTGAGGAACGCCAACACCAGTTACAATACGAGTAGTACAAATAGAACCAGGGCCGATACCCACTTTGACTGCGCTAACACCAGCATCGATAAGCGCTTTAGCGCCTGCGCCAGTTGCAACGTTACCACCGATGATGTCGAGATCTGGGTAAGCAGCACGAGTTTCACGAATGCGGTTTAGTACCCCTTCAGAATGACCATGTGAAGAGTCAATCAGCAGTACGTCAACACCCGCTTCAACCAAAGCCGCAACACGCTCTTCGTTTCCGGCACCTGCACCAACGGCGGCACCGACGCGCAAGCTGCCACGCTCATCTTTACAAGCGTTTGGTTTACTTTCTGCTTTGTGGAAGTCTTTCGCTGTGATCATACCGGTCAGTTGGAACTCATCGTTCACTACCAATACTTTCTCTACGCGCGCTTTGTGCATTTTCTCTTGAACTTCTTCACGAGTAGCCCCTTCTTTCACGGCGGCAAGACGCTCTTTTGGCGTCATCACAACATCAACTTTCTTAGAAAGATCAGTGACAAAGCGAACATCACGGCCGGTGATAATACCAACCAGCTCGTTAGTATCAGTGACGACAGGGAAACCGGCAAAACCGTGCTTTTCAGTTAGAGCGATAACATCAGCGATAGTGGCATCAGGATTTATGGTTACTGGGTGAGAAACCACACCCGCTTCATAAATCTTAACTTGGTGAACCATTTGAGCCTGCTGCTCGATAGACATGTTTTTATGAATAAAACCAATGCCGCCTTCCTGCGCAAGAGCGATAGCGAGACGAGCTTCCGTCACGGTATCCATAGATGCAGAAACCATTGGAATATTTAAAGTGATATTTTTCGTCAACTGAGTGCGAAGATCAGCTGTGTTTGGGAGAACGGTGGAGTGTGCTGGCACAAGCAGTACGTCGTCGAATGTCAGCGCTTCTTTGGCAATTCTTAGCATTTGCAATATCTCACAATTAGAGGAGTAAAAAGAATAATCCGGTCTCATCGTTTCGCATAATGAGGGCAGTAAGCTTGGGAAACTCAGCTGCATTTGGATTAGATATTGCGGACGGATTATACGGCCTGAGCAATCGCTTGGCTACACATTTTTATATTTTTAATTTGCATTTACCCCCTTGCTATGTATTATATTGCCGCTAATTTCCATAATCACGCCCAAGAGATTAGCTGTGTCTTCTCTGACCAATCAAAATATCTTCACTGTTTCTCGTCTCAATGCCGAAGTGCGTTTACTCCTTGAAAACGAAATGGGGATTGTTTGGTTAGTGGGTGAGATCTCAAACTTCTCAGCCCCCGTTTCAGGGCACTGGTATCTGACGCTGAAAGACTCACGTGCTCAAGTCAAATGTGCCATGTTCCGAGGCAACAATCGTCGTGTTACCTTCAAGCCTCAAAACGGCAATCAAGTGCTAGTTAAAGCCCGCCTCTCATTGTATGAGCCTCGTGGTGACTATCAGTTGATCATTGACAGTATGCAGCCTGAAGGAGACGGTCGACTGCAGCAGCAGTTTGAAGAACTCAAGATGAAACTGGCTGCTGAAGGGCTGTTTGCTCAAACGAGTAAGCGACCACTACCAGAACATCCTCAAACCGTCGGTATCATTACTTCAAAAACTGGCGCGGCGCTGTTTGATATTCTTGATGTGTTGAAACGTCGCGACCCATCGCTGCCGGTGGTGATTTATCCAACCATGGTTCAAGGCGAAGAGGCGGCAATCCAAATAGCCCAAGCGATTGGCCGAGCCAATAGTCGTAATGAGTGTGATGTATTAATTGTTGGTCGCGGTGGTGGTTCGTTAGAAGACTTGTGGTGTTTTAACAATGAAGTGTTAGCCCGGACCATTGCAGCCAGCCAGATCCCGATTATTAGTGCCGTGGGCCATGAAGTGGATGTAACCATCGCTGACTTCGTTGCTGATATGCGCGCGCCTACCCCCTCTGCCGCCGCCGAGTTAGTCAGTCGTGACAACAGTCATAAAGATCAAGCATTCAACGCTCGCCAACATAAGCTCATCAGTGCGATGCGCCACTATCTGAGTGAGCAAAAGCAGCAAACCACCTCGTTACTGCATCGCTTAGATCGCCAACACCCGAATAATCAACTGCAACGCCAGAGCCAACAGTTAGATGAATTAAATGCGCGTTTGCAGCGTGCAATAACTCAGTTACTGAGTTCTCATCAACACAAAATTGAGCGCCAACAGCACAAAATTGCCCTTTATTCTCCGGTAAAACGCTTAGCGGCCCAACAAGCGAGTTTGCAAAGACTAGAGCAAAAACTGCTGGATGCCATGGATAGAAAATTGCTCAACACGCGTCATCAACTGGCATTGGCGGCTGAGAAACTTGATACCGTTAGCCCACTTGCAACATTAAAGCGCGGTTATTCGATTACGCAAAACCAATCCGGTCAAGTCATTAGCCAAGTGTCACAAACCAAAACGGGCGACACTTTGGTCACCCGCTTATCTGATGGCGAAATCCGCTCGACGGTTAATTAGTCTAAAAGCTGAAACTCAAACTTCACCCGAGATTTAGATTTAAGTTCATTACAACTATTGCAAAAATAGTTGGCGGCGCCACACGCTTGAAGCTTTTCTAGCTCAGCATTGCAATCGGGACAAAAACCGACTTTCTTATAATCACTTTGACAAGCAGTACAATGATATTGCCCTGTCCATTCAAGCGCCTGATTGCAACTTGGGCAGTCGTTTTCGTTCATAGTAGCTCTCAATTAAATACTTCTGTTGTCACTTAATTTAACGGCTAACGCTGTAAGTGTCTTGATCAGGATCACATCTATTGGCGTGTTTTATTTGATACATCTTTTTATCTGCTTGTTGTATCAGTTGCTGCAATGATACCAAACGGCCCACTTCACACACTGACTTACCAAGACTGACATGCACTTTTAGCCCTTCAACCAGCACCAAATCTTGGAGTGATTGGGTAAATTGCTTTTCTAAACGGCTAAAGGTTTTCTTGTCGTCAGAAAAAGCAAAAGCGACAAATTCATCGCCGCCATAACGACCATTCAAGCTCAAGCCATCAAAAGTTTGATTGAACACTCCTCCCACTTGCGCTAGCACACGGTCTCCTACCTCATGGCCATAGCGGTCATTGATTTGTTTAAATCTGTCGATATCGGCAAAAAAACACGCCACATAGTCTAAATCGGTATTTAAACAATCGCTGGCTTGTTGCAACAAAGCGCGACGATTTAAACAGCCGGTTAAAGAGTCATAGCGAGCGTGGTAATGGAGTTGATCTTCTAATTCATACTTTTCCCATGCCACCGCATATAGTGACGCAAGCATTTGCAAAACTTCTAACTCATATGGCTGAGGAGATGAAGGCTCATGACTGTAAATGGCAAACGTCCCCATTGCCGCATCTGTACTGGAAAGAATCGGAACAGACCAACAGGCATGTAAATTTGCTTGTTGGGTGATAGCGCTAAAAAAGTTCCAGTTAGGGTGTTGATTGATATCTTCAACCACCACAATTGTCTTTGAATAGGCGGCCGCGCCGCATGATCCAACAGTGGGTCCTATTGCGACACCTTCCACCGCTTGATTATAAAAATCGGGTAAACTCGGCGCGTATTCGACATAGAGCTGTTCACTTTGCCTATCAAGGCGAAGAATCGACGCTCTACGCTCACCAAACCAGTTTTCAGAAAGATCGACAACCCGCCGATTGAGCTCTTCCTTACCCATTCCTAATGCTAGTTTTGTGAGCAATTTATTGACTTCTCTGTGAGCGGTGAGAAGCTTGAGGTAACTCATTATGACTGACTCAATTTTTTTTATTATTACCACACACGGTAGCATATAACATCATTTCATACGCTGATCATTACCTCAGTTACGTAATCATTGATAAAGATGACAATGTTTGCACCAAATTGAGAGAGTAACGATCAAACTCAGATCGTCGGCTAAATCCAACTTGATCAGCGATCTACCCTTTAAAGAACATTTATATAACCACACACCGAAAGCATAAGTTACATGTGCTGCATTTGAATTTAAAGAAGCACAATATTTCAATATCTAGTAATTTAAAACCATAAATCAACATTTAATAAAAAGATCAACTTCATCAAGTTTGCAATTACATGGGTGTGTTTTTCCAATGTATTGCTCGCTAGGCTCTGTCTAATCAACTAGCAATGATGAATATGACTCGGTCGACGGTAAATTCTTGTCGGCCTCCCCACCTTGCCGTGAGCCAGGAATGCTTCAAGAGTGTTGTTATCGACCGCCTGATCTAAATAACGTCTAGCGGTACTTTTACTGATAGCAAAACGTTCTGCGATGGTGCTGACACTCAACTCAACATTAGCGTGGTTAAATTGGTCGACAATCTGCTTTAGTGTATAGGCATCGGTACAATTATGCTTACGTGTCGTGTCACCATGTTGAAACAACGCGTCCAACTCGCCTTGAGCCAAACTCTGACCATGGGTGAGTGTATGCTGGATCAAACAATATTTGTCTAAACTGTGTGCTAAGCGCTGATAATCGAGTGGCTTAACTAAATAATCAAACGCGCCATAACGCAACGCTTTTTGCACGGTTTCAACATCATTTGCCGCCGTCACTAGAATGCTTTCTGGGCGGTGAGCCAGTGCGTTTAACTCAGGTAAAAAATTGATCCCCAAGCCATCGGGTAAATAGTTGTCAACAATCACTAAATCAAACGCTGTCTGTGCTAAGAGCCCCCTTGCCTGCGCAAGATGCCCAGCCGTACCGAGAACCTGAAATCGTTTGTCACGAATAATAAATTGACGATGCAATGCGGCAATATTCGGATCATCTTCAATCACTAAAACGTTATACATGACTTTCCTCCGGAAAATAGATTGTAAACAGCGTTTCATCCTGATCACTGTCTAGCTCAGCATAGCCATTCGCCGCTTCAACAATTGACTGAACTAGGTGCATACCAATACCACGTTCATGAAAATCGCCTTTCGTAGTAAAACCGAGCTGACAAAGTGCGTCTAAACTGACATTGATGATCGGTCCATTGTTAGCCACCGCGAGGACTCTTTCAGAGCTTGTCTGGTACATCACGACTCGAATCCTTGCTTGGTCAATGCCCTCTAGCGCTTCTATGCTATTACTAATTAGATTACCTAATAATGAGCTTAAGGCTTGTTCATCAAGTTTTTTCGGTAAGTCACGCCAACCATTTAATTCGCTTAAATCGACCTGAATATTTTTTTCTGCTGCTTTGCCTAAATGCGCCAGTAATAATCCGGAGATAAGCGGCAATGACTGCAACTGAGCGACACTGTCCATATTGGCTTGATTCTCCTGTGCTTGCGTCAAGAGTACCCCGAGTGCTTGTTCAACATTGCCTAATTGCAACAGCCCAGTAACGGTAGAGAGTTTATTTTGATACTCATGTCGAGTAACACGGATAGATTCTAAATAGCTGCTAACCTGGCTAATTTTGTTCGACAATAGCTGTAGCTCTTTTTGCGCTCTGAGGCTAAACACCGCTCCACGTTGCGTGTCGGGAGTCGCGGTCAATGTCACACGAGTTAGCACTAAGTTTCGGCCACTGATGCGCACCAAGCGATCGATAAAGTCTTCGCCTTGTAAAGAGAAGTGGTGTGACTCGCTGAATAAGGTTTGCAGTGGCTGAGGTAAATCTTCTTTGGCTTCGATACCCAATAAGGCATGAGCCGATTCATTTAATAAATACACCTCTTGCTGAGCGTTAACGGCCATTAACCCTTCATGCGCCGCTTGCAACACACCTTGGCTAGTTTGTAACGTTTGGTGAAGTTGCCACGGTTCTAAGTGTTGCATCTTGTCGCGTACATATTCGGAAAAACGCCAAGCCACTAAACCAGACACCAACATGCTCAAAACAGCAAATAAAATCAGCGGGGATAATGTCTCATTATTGAATACCGCGATCGACTGTTTAAGATAACCCACTTTAATCATGCCGATAATGTCGCCTTGATCGTTAATTAAAGGCGAGATGTAACGCAGTGAAGGCCCTAACGAGCCAACACTGTGTGATAAATAGGATTCTCCACTGGTTAGCGCATGCTCAATATCACCACCGACCACAGGTAAACCAATACGACTGGAAACAGGATGTGCGAGACGTATTCCTTGCGCATCACTTACGGTAATAAAGTCAGCATCCGTTGCTTGCTGCAAGCGGGTAATAATCTCACTGACCTCCTGACTGTTGCGACGCTCAACGGCTGATAACAAAGTCGGGATCAGAGCCAATTGCTGAGATTGAACCTGGGCTCGCAACGCAATTTGGTCAGCCAGCACTTGGTTGAGGCGCTCCGTTGTCACCAACCACCAGCCAACCGAACCAAGCATGAGCGCACCACACAAGAGTAAAGTGAGGTGCATGGTAAAAGAACGGGGAAATATTCGCGGTGCCATGATCTTATTCATCCATTTAATTGAGAGTAAGAATACGTGGTTATAAATCGAACTTCAGCGCTAATGAGCACTAAGTTGAGAAAGATCTCGTTGATGACGTTTATTGATTTTATTAATTTAATGCAGCTTATCTCACTTTTATTGCAACGAGGATTTGCGTTGGTTTGAAGAGTAGTGTCCTGCGCTAATATGTTCAGTGAGTTTTTGATTTATAACAGGTTTATCAAAGACATTAGTCACTAAGTTAGTAAAAAACTAAAGGAGAGTTTTATGCTAACTTCAAGCAACATGCGGCTACTCATGCTCGCAATTATTGGGGGAATACTATGGTTTAGCCCCATTCCACAAGGACTGACTGAGCAAGCTTGGCAAATGATGACTGTGTTTGTCATTACCGTACTTAGCCTGATCATTGCACCATTACCACTAGGTGCGATGGCATTGATCGGCCTGACAGCCGCCACTTTACTTGATGTGCTGCCGATTAAAACCGCACTAACAGGATTCGCTCATCCAACCATATGGATGATTGCGGCCGCATTTTTCATTTCACGCGGTTTTATTAGCACCGGATTTGGTAGTCGTGTTGGATATTGGTTTATTGCTAAGTTGGGCAATAGCTCCCTCGGACTCGCCTACGGTCTTGTTTTGACCGATCTTCTCTTTGCTCCCGCCACACCGAGTACGACAGCTCGCTGTGGTGGGATTATCTCGCCACTGTTCCGCTCAGTTGCCAATGCGTACGACTCGGATCCAGAGAAAGGAACCGAGAATAAAATCGGCGCGTTTTTGGTCCAGTGTATTTTCCAATGTAACGCCATTACTTGTGCCATGTTCCTCACCTCGATGGCTGGCAACCCACTGGCCGCTAACTTTGCGAAAGAGCAAGGGGTTGAAATTACTTGGGCAGGTTGGGCATTGGCGGCCATCGTCCCCGGCATTGTCTGCCTATTCTTAATCCCACTGGTGATGTACTTTGTCTTTCCACCCGAATTGAAAAAAACCCCTGAGATGCGGCTGATTGCACGCCAAAAACTGGCCGAGATGGGCGCGATGACACGCAATGAGTGGATGGTTTGTATTACTTTTATTGGCATGATAAGCCTTTGGGTGCTGGGGCCAACCTTAGGGATTCATTCGACCGTCACCGCACTACTCGGTTTAGTTTTCCTACTTATCACACGCACGATTACTTGGGATGCGGTATTACAAGAGAAAGAGGCTTGGCATACCATCACCTGGTTTGCGGTATTGGTAATGATGGCAGCGCAGCTTAATAAACTCGGTTTTATCGCTTGGTTTGGTGACATGATCGGTAGCTCGTTATCCGGTTATGGCTGGCTGTCGACTTTGGCTATCTTATTGTTAGTCTATTACTACAGTCACTATTTAATGGCGAGCGCGATGGCGCATATCAGCGCGATGTACTCAGCCTTTCTTGCCATTGCAATTTCAGCCGGTGCACCACCGATGCTAGCGGCGATTGTGCTTGGTATCTTCAGTAACCTTTATATGTCAACCACTCACTACTCTTCGGGCCCCGCGCCGATTTTATTCGGTGCTGGTTTCCTCAACCTGCAAAGTTGGTGGAAGATTGGTTTTGTTTTCTCGCTGATCGTTATTCCGGTATTTTTCTTTATTGGCGGCGCTTGGTGGAAGATATTGGGGATGTGGTAATTGAGATGGCTTGATGCTTAAAAAAAAGCGCCGAGGTGAAGTCGGCGCTTTTTTGTTGTTATTCTAATCGCAGAGTTAGATTACTTCTTACGACTATTCATCATGCTCATCAAGCGTTTACGTTTACGCTCTTGAGACAATGTCATTTTGTTTGATTTACCTTCAAACGGGTTTTCGCTGCTCTGGAACTGGATGCGAATTGGCGTCCCCATAATTTCCAAAGACTTGCGGAAGTAGTTCATCAAGAAGCGCTTGTATGAATCTGGCAGCTCGTTAACCTGGTTACCATGGATAACCACGATCGGTGGGTTATAGCCCCCTGCGTGAGCATACTTCAACTTAACACGACGACCACGAACCAATGGTGGCTGGTGATCTTCGGTTGCCATCTTCATGATACGCGTTAATACCGACGTACCAACACGCGTTGTGGCGGATTTGTAAGCTTCTTGCACAGACTCAAACAAGTGGCCAACACCAGTACCGTGTAGCGCTGAAATAAAGTGGATACGCGCAAAGTCAACAAAACCAAGACGGCGATCAAGCTCTTTCTTCACGTGCTCTTTGACGTCCATATCAAGACCATCCCACTTGTTTACCGCAATCACGATAGAACGACCCGCGTTCAACGCAAAACCAAGTAAGCTTAAGTCTTGATCAGAGATGTTTTCGCGTGCATCAATAACCAATAGCACAACGTTAGCGTCTTCTACGGCTTTTAGTGTCTTGACTACAGAGAACTTTTCAACCGTTTCGTTAATACGCTTACGGCGACGAACACCTGCGGTATCAATCAGCACATATTCACGACCATCACGTTCCATTGGAATATAGATCGAGTCACGCGTGGTGCCCGGCATATCGTAAACCACGACACGCTCTTCACCCAAAATACGGTTAGTTAGTGTTGATTTACCGACGTTTGGACGGCCGATAATCGCCAGCTTGATCGGCTGATCTTGCAGACGCTGAAATTCCGCTTCCGCTTCTTCTTCTGTGTAATCGAGCTTCTCTTCTTCTTGGTCTTCAAAACCAGTCAGGTCTTCGATCTCACCTTTTGCTTCTTCAATCATTTTCTCAGCAAATGGATTAAGCGCGCGATCAATAAGAGCACCAACACCACGACCATGTGCTGCCGCGATTTGGTACATCTGCTCGACACCAAGTTGCCAAAAATCCGCTGACGCAGCATCGGCATCAATACCGTCAACTTTGTTGACCACTAGCATCGAAGGCTTTTCAAGCTTACGTAAGTGGTTAGCAATCGCGATATCCGCTGGCGTAAGACCTGCACGGCCATCGACCATAAATAGCACGACATCGGCTTCATCAATCGCGGCAAGCGACTGCTGAGCCATTTTGGTTTCAACACCTTCTTCGGTGCCATCAATACCACCCGTATCGATCACGATAAACTCGTGCTCACCAAGCTTCGCCTGACCATATTTTCGGTCGCGAGTTAAGCCAGGGAAATCCGCAACCAATGCGTCACGCGTACGAGTCAATCGGTTAAACAACGTTGACTTACCAACGTTTGGACGCCCTACAAGAGCAACAACAGGTACCATAATAACCTCTACAATATTTTCTTTATGTAGTTATAGGTAATAACTCAGCACAATCCACTGTCATGAGCACTTTACCTATAACCACATCAAACTTTGGGTATCTAAAACAAACAAACGGCTCCCAACTGTTACCAGCGAGGAGCCGAATGTGAATTGTATCACACGATTAGTCGTTGATCGTTAGTTTCTTTACATCGCCATCACGAGTCACTATCACGTAACCGTCTTCAAGTGCCGTCGGTCCAACCGCAAAACCACTTGAATCAACATGCTGCATAGAAACAAAATCACCGCTATCGCGATCAATCCAATATAAGTAGCCTTCACTGTCACCGACAACGATATAAGAATCGATAATCACTGGAGCGGTGACCAAGCGATGTTCAAGCTGTTCATTGCTCCACAGTTCAGTACCACTGCGAGCATCAACCGCGACCAGGTGATCTTTTTCAGTCACCAAATATAACCGACTGGCATCACTGGCTAAATCAGAAGCCGATGAATAGTTACGCTTCCAAGCCGGTTTGCCAGAGCGTAAATCAATCGAGGTCAGTTGACCGTTATAACCGATGATGTACAGCGAGCTGCCCAAGATAAGCGGCGATGCATCGACATCAACTAAGCGATCGATTTCTGTCGCGCCTTGCGGTTTACCAATTGGTTGTTGCCAAATCAATTGACCACGTTCCACGATCGCAGCGGCCAAGCGGCCATTGCCCGTACCCCAGAACACACCACCAGAGGCTGTCACTGGCGCACTATTGCCACGTAAAGTCAGGTTCGGCACTTCGCTACTGATGGTCCACTTTGACTCACCGGTAACTTGATCAAGCGCCAATAAAATACCTTTATTGGTATGCACAATGACAAAGTTGCTGTCGGTTGCTGGCGCAGCTAATACTTCACCATCAACATCAACACGCCAGTTGAGTTCGCCAGTTTCTTGATCAAAAGCGAACACTCGGCCATTTTCGCTACCGATGAATATTTGCCCATAACCGGCGGTAATACCCCCCGATAAACGTGCAGAAACATCACCTTCAACGTCAACTTCCCATAGCGTCTTGCCATTGTCAGGATCAAGCGCTTTGACTAAGCCATCACGGCTAGCAACAAAGACTTTGTCGTAAGCGTATTCAGCCGAGAGCTTTGAGTAGTATTGTTCAACACCACCACCAATAGAGGCACTCCATAGACTTGATGGCGTGAACTCGTTATTCACCTGTGGAACCGGTGACATAATGATGATGTCTTCTTCACTTGCACAGCCAGCGAGAGCGCCAACACACAACGCTGTCGCAAGCGCTTTTTTCAGCATATTCTTCATGCAATGCCCTTACTTGGCTAGATCATCCAACTTCAGTTGAAGGGTTTGGCTTGCATCACCAGATTGCTGCGCTTCAGTATAAGCGGCATAAGCGCCTTCAGCGTCGCCTTTACGAAGCAGAATATCGCCCTTTAGCTCAGCCACACGGCTAGCCCAACTTTGATCATCAATGTTCGCAAGTTGCGCAACAGCAGCATCGAACTCGCCTTGTTCAGCTTTCACACGTGCAAGACGGTAATTGATCACCGCAGAGAGCGCAGCATCTTGAGTCGAGCTGATCGCCCACTCTAACTGAGCAATCGCTTCATCCAGATTACCGGCTTCAGCTTGCACTTTAGCCAGCTGCAGTGCCGCTAGAGTCGCGTATTCTGTCTCTTTGTTGCTGTCGATAAAAGTTTGCATATCGGCTTGAGCATCAACACCTTGCTCTGCGAGCGTTTGAACGACTTTAGTGTAGCTTTGAGAGGCTGCTTCTTGAGCCGCTGTCACAGAATCTTGGTAGTAACGCCAGCCAAATAGGCCACCTAAACCGATAACGGCACCAAAGATCACCGCTTTGCCGTTCTCTTTCCACCAATCTTTGATCGCTTCTACTTGTTGTTCTTCAGTATCGTAGAGTTCCACTTCCTGTCCTCTTAAGCCAAAGTGGTGACCTTCATCACCACTGAGATATTTGATAATTAATTAAACGAGCTCTGAGAGCTTAGCAATAACGTCGCTTTGACTGAGCGTGTCTTGACTACCACCGATAAGGTCTTTAAGTACGACAGTGCCGTCAGCCACTTCGTTCTCACCCAGCACGAGGGCAACCGCCGCGCCGACTTTATCTGCGCGTTTAAACTGCTTCTTAAAGTTGCCGCCGCCGAAATGGTTCATGACTCGCAGGCCCGGCACTTGTTCACGCAATAATTCAGCCAGTTTCATCCCCGCCATCATGGTGCCTTCGCCCGCGGTGACCATGTAAACATCGACACTGCGACGTACATCGGTAAGCTCTAACGTTTCTAACATCAGAACCAAACGTTCTAAGCCCATCGCAAAGCCTACCGCAGGGGTCGCTTTGCCACCAAGCTGCTCAACTAAGCCATCATAGCGACCGCCGCCACACACGGTGCCTTGAGCCCCTAAGCTTTCCGTAATCCATTCGAAAACGGTACGGTTGTAGTAGTCCAAACCACGCACTAAACGCTCGTTAACTGTGTATTCGATGCCTGCGGCGTCAAGAAGTTCACATAAGCCCGCGAAATGTTGCTTAGAGTCATCGTCCAGATAGTCAGATAAACGCGGAGCATCACCTAAAACAGCTTGAACGTCAGGGTTTTTGGTATCCAAAACGCGCAGTGGATTGGTGTGCATACGGCGCTTACAATCTTCATCAAGAATATCGAGATGCTGTTCTAAAAATTCAATCAACGCCGTACGATAATTAGCACGTGCGTCAAGTGAACCGATAGAGTTCAGCTCTAAGCGAACATGTTGGTCGATGCCAAGCTCACGCCATAAGCGCGCAGTCATCATAATGAGTTCTGCATCAACGTCAGGCCCATTGAGGCCAAACACCTCAACACCACATTGATGGAATTGACGGTAACGCCCCTTTTGCGGACGCTCATGACGGAACATTGGTCCCATGTACCATAGACGCTGTTCTTGGTTGTACAGAAGACCGTTTTCGATCCCTGAACGCACACAGCCTGCCGTACCTTCTGGGCGCAGCGTTAAGCTGTCACCGTTACGGTCTTCGAAAGTGTACATCTCTTTCTCAACCACATCGGTGACTTCACCAATCGCACGACTAAATAGATGAGTCATCTCAACGATTGGCATGCGCACTTCGTTATAACCGTAAGCGCTCACCACATTTTTTACTGTGTTTTCTAGCTTTTGCCACAGTGGTGATTGAGTTGGGAGACAATCGTTCATGCCTCGAATTGCTTGAATTGTTTTTGCCACAATATTTACCGTAATGTTAATTACTTACCGTAATCTGGGTTGAGATTAATCTTGAACTTTAATGTCGATGCGGTTTTGCTCGTCCATCATTGCTGCTTTGGCGCGAATTCTAGCTTCTAGCTGCGTCACAAGATCGTCATTATCAAAACGCTCTTTCTGACGTTTGCCGTCTTCGTAAAACGCACTTTTTTTATTGCTTCCCGCTAAACCGAGGTGAGAGACTTCAGCTTCACCAGGGCCATTAACCACACAGCCAATAATAGATACGTCCATCGGTGTAATGATGTCTTCTAAACGCTCTTCAAGCGCATTAACTGTGCTAATTACATCGAACTCTTGACGAGAACAGCTTGGACACGCGATAAAGTTTATCCCGCGTGAGCGGATGCGCAGTGACTTGAGAATATCAAAGCCAACTTTGATCTCTTCGACAGGATTAGCCGCCAATGAGATACGTAATGTATCGCCAATACCTTCCGCAAGTAGCATACCAAGGCCAACCGCAGATTTAACCGAGCCTGCGCGTGCTCCGCCCGCCTCAGTAATACCAAGGTGCAGAGGTTGATCAATTTTCGTCGCCAGCAGGCGGTATGAGTCAACCGCAAGAAATACATCCGATGCTTTTACGCTAACTTTGAACTGGTCAAAGTTAAGGCGATCGAGAATATCGACATGGCGCATTGCTGACTCAACGAGTGCTGCTGCTGTTGGCTCACCGTATTTCATCTGGATGTCTTTCTCCAGAGAACCACCGTTAACCCCAATCCGAATCGGAATGTTGTTATCACGGGCACAATCGACAACCGATCGAATGCGCTCTTCGTTACCAATATTGCCAGGGTTGATCCGCAGGCAGTCAACGCCATACTCGGCAACTTTTAATGCAATACGGTAGTCAAAGTGGATATCGGCCACTAGCGGAATGTTGACTTGCTGCTTAATTTGCTTAAAGGCTTCTGCCGCGTCCATCGTGGGTACTGAGACACGCACAATGTCTGCGCCGACATTTTCCAACGCTCTAATCTGCGCAACAGTCGCAGCAACGTCTGTTGTTCGGGTGTTTGTCATTGACTGCACCGCTATTGGTGCACCGTCACCAATAGGCACATCGCCCACGTAAATACGAGTCGATGGGCGACGTTTGATAGGAGATTCGTGTTGCATAGTAATGTCTAAGGTAAGTTGAATCTTGCGACTTTGCCCGAAGTATACCCAGAAAGGTCGACAGGTTCACTCGCTAAAATCATTGAAACGTTTTCAGGGGCACCTAAAATCACGCTGTACGGCATTTCGCCTTCTAAACTAAGTGCTTGACCACCCTTCTTCACGCCAGTTGATAATGTTTTTCCACTGGCATCTTTAACTTGAATCCAGCAATCGTCGCTGAATGTCATTTGTAGTCGATTAGATACACTAACCGCTTGCTCGACCGGCGCGACCACAGATGGCTCGTCAACCTCTACCGGTTGAGGCTCGATGACAGGTTCAGGCTCAACCGATTCGTTGATGATTTCGGTTTCCTGAGGCAATAGCTCATCGTTTTGCTGATCAGCGTCAAGCAGGCTTGGCTCAGCATCAATTGTCGTTTGTGGCTGTTCGCTCTGCTGTGGTTCTTGTTCAGCAAGCGTGGTGAAATTGAGTTCTTGATCAGCTTGCTGTTCAAGCTGCTGCTCTTGTTCGCTAATGGTGGTGAGATCTGTCATCTCTATATCTTGGTTTTGCCACCACCAGACCGACGATATCCCCAGAATAACCAGAAAGATGCCCCAGGTTAGAGTCATGATACGGCTATCGTGTTTTTCCTGTTTTGTTTGACGAGAAAAGCTTTTCATTTGTTGAGGTTGCGGTTGCGTTTCTTGGCAATCGCCAAGCGCCGACAATATCAAGGCTTCATCAAGGTTGACCGCTTTGGCATAAGAACGTAAGTAACCACGAGTAAATGTCGCAACTTGCTCAAAAGAAAAATCATTGTTTTCAATATTTTGGATAATCGAAATGCGTAAACGAAGACGATCAGCAATTTGCTTTTGACTCAAACCGAGCGCTTCACGCTGGTTTTTAAGCAAAGTGCCCGCTTGTACTTGTTCTGCGTCTGCTTGTTTTACGTTCTCGTCGCTGTCTTGAATTGGTTGTTCAGCTGTCATGATTAATATAAATCTCTTCTTGAATAAGCTTGGTTTACCTGACGCTTAATTATGTATTCTTCGTAGTTTGCTCGATAACCAAGGTCTTTAAAAACGAGGAAAATTCCTCATACGATGCAAAAAATCACGCTCCACTTAATAACAGAGAATATTCCCTAAAGCGTTAACCCTTAATTCTAATAGATATCATAGATGAAACAACATAGTGAAAGTGCATAATTTACAGTCAGCTCAAGGTTTTTCACTATTTTGACCAAGAGATCGCTACAAGATGTAAGAAAAAAGCCAGAGCAATGCTCTGGCTTAGACTGAATTGAGATAAAGATTATGAAACTGCTTTAACTTCAATAGTGTCGCCTTTAGAGGCACGTAACACCGCCGTCCGTTTTGTGCGGTCGATCACATCTCCGACTAACTGCCCACATGCCGCATCAATGTCATCACCGCGAGTTTTACGCACTGTGACCGTATGTTCGTATTGCATCAAGGTTTTCTGGAAGCGATCAATACGAGAGTTACTTGGCTTCTTATACGGAGAACCTGGATACGGGTTAAAGGGAATCAAGTTAATCTTGCACGGCGTTCCTTTCATCAACGCCGCCAATTCACGTGCATGGTCCATATCATCATTGACATGGTCAAGTAGAACGTACTCGACGGTTACTTTACCACGGTTAGCGTTTGAAGACGCGATGTAACGACGTACAGAGGCTAAGAAATCTTCGATATCCCAGCGGTCATTGATTGGCATAATTTCACTGCGCAGTTTGTCGTTCGGCGCATGAAGCGAGATAGCCAAAGCTACATCGATTTTGCCAGTCATCTGGTCAAGGCCTGAGACCACACCAGAAGTCGATACCGTAACACGACGTTTCGACAAACCAAAGCCTAAGTCATCGAGCATGATTTCAAGCGCTGGAATCAAGTTTTTCATGTTCAGTAGCGGCTCACCCATCCCCATCATGACCACATTGGTGATAGGACGACGACCGGTCTCTTTCTCTAGGCCAATTTCACGCGCGGCGCGCCATACCTGACCAATGATCTCGGATACTTTTAAGTTACGGTTAAAACCTTGTTGCGCTGTCGAGCAGAATTTACATTCAAGGGCACAGCCAACTTGCGATGAAACACACAAGGTCGCACGATCCTCTTCTGGGATATAGACGGTTTCAACGTCTTGATCGCCGACTTTCATCGCCCACTTAATCGTGCCATCTGAAGAGTGCTGAGCTTGCGCTACCGTAGGTGCTTTAATCTCACAGCGATGCAGAAGTTTTTCACGCAACTTTTTGTTAATGTTGGTCATGTTTTCGAAGTTATCCACACCGAAATGGTAGATCCACTTCATGACCTGATCCGCACGGAATGCCTTTTCGCCGAGCTCATCGGCAAAAAACTTACGCATACCTTGACGATCAAAGTCGAGTAGATTGATTTTTTCAGTGGTCATGTGGCCTCTCAAGCGACGGAACATTAATTAAGGGCGCGAATTGTACAGCCTTTGCGCATTCACAACAAGCGTTGTAAAGCCCTGTCTTTTCTAAGGCGTTAATATCGCAATGGTTATTTTTTAAACAAACTTTCTAGCCGCTAAAATAGCGAAAATGATGGTTAATAAGACTAGACTGCAGTGTGCTTTATTTGCTCAACAATAGCCTTAAGACCGTTGCCACGTGATGGGCTTAAATGCGCGATTAGGCCAAGTTTGTCGAAATAATCATCGACATCAAAATCTTGGATCTGCTGACTGGTTTTGCCATTGAATGCCGCCATCACTAAAGCAATTAAGCCACGCACAATGCGAGCATCAGAGTCGGCGCAAAAGAACCACTTGCCATCAATAAGTTGACTAACTAACCAAACCTGACTTTCACACCCAGCGACGATAATTTGCTCTGATTTGAACGATTCAGGCATTTGAGGCAACTGCTTACCCCACACAATAACCTGACGATAACGGTCTTCCCAACCATGAAAGCCTTGCATGATTTGAGTGATCTCTTCAGCGCAGATCTCGTGACCGAATGGCGAGTGAGGAAATGGTAACATCTTGAACTCCAAATCGTTATTAGCGGTATTTCTGAATCAGTTTTTCGACAATACGCGACACAGCGACAAAACCGAAAGTAGCCGTCACAACCGTTGCTGCGCCAAAACCACTGGCACAATCCATCCGTTTTGGCCCTTCTGCGGTTGATTTCACACCACAGACACTACCATCGGGTTGTGGGTATTTTAACTGCTCCGTTGAGAACACGCAGTCAATGCCAAACTTACGCGCAGGATTGGTCGGGAAGTTGTGGTGACGACGCAGGGTATCTTTAATTTTCTTTGCCAGAGGGTCTTGAATAGTCTTGGTTAAATCCGCGACTTTTATCTGCGTCGGATCAACCTGTCCACCAGCACCACCCGTCGTGATCACTTTGATTTTATTACTACGGCAATAAGCCAATAGCGATGCTTTCGCTTTCACGCTATCAATCGCGTCGAGCACGTAGTCATACTCTTTGCTAAGGTATTCGTGTTGATTATCGGGCGTAATAAAGTCATCAATCAAATTGACCTGACACTCTGGATTGATCAATTTGACTCGCTCTGCCATCACTTCGATTTTGCTTTGACCAACGGTTCCTGACATCGCATGTATCTGACGGTTAATGTTGGTCACGCACACATCGTCCATATCAATCAACGTCAGTTCACCAACCCCAGTACGGGCTAATGCTTCTACTGCCCACGATCCAACGCCACCAATACCAATCACACAAACGTGTGCCCTGCGTAAAATCTCTACCTCACTATTGCCATAGAGACGACGCGTACCGCCAAAACGTTGGTTGTAGTTATCAGAAGCAGGAGTATCAAATTCACGCATATCGGTTTTCCGCTTGGTACAAAAACAAAGAGTGCGATTTATACGCACTCTTAATTAAAAAGTCTAGCTGTGAAGCGCTATTGTAACTTCTCGGGTGGCAACGCCCAAGGTGCTTGCGTTGCACTGCCTTCAAGGCCCAATTTCCATACCCGACCAAAGTGTTTGTAGTGACCAGCTTCAGTGCCAGCGCGCGGTCCCATACCATGATAGAGATCGAGGTGATTCTGCTTCACTGCGCCACCGGTATCTAACACGATCAACAAGCGCAACTGGTGCGCGCCACTCCAAGTGCCATCGGGATTCAGTAACGGAACCTCGGCCAAAATCGGAGTCCCCATCGGGAAAATTGAGCGATCGCCAGCGACCGACGCCATCGCTAACAAAGGTATACCAGCCGAGCCCGTCACGGGGGCATCCGCACGTGGCTCAAAGAACACAAACGAGGGATTTTGTTCCAACAATTCACGCACCGTTTGTTCGTCGTTAGTTAGTACCCAATCTTTAATCGCTTTCATCGACATTTTTTCGCGTGACACTAAGTCTCGCTCGATCAAAACACGGCCAATACTGACGTAGGCTTTGTTGTTCTTACCGCCATAAGCAAAGTACTCTAATGTATCGTCATCTTCAAAATGAACGAATCCACTGCCCTGCACTTCCATCAAAAATGGGTCAATCATGTTGGCAGCAAAGCCGAGCTCTAAGCCCAAACCGTTCAGTGCTCCATCGTAAATTTGCGCACGTGTTGGGCAATCCGCTTCACACTCAGGCTTGGCGTAAACGGGGTATTTAAATGTCTCGTTTGGCTCGTGGCGCAGCTCCATCACAGGCGAGAAATACCCGGTGAAGAGAACATTACCTTGTTTGTCGCCCCCGCCTAACTGCGCGGCTTGAATGCCATAGTTTGCCAACTCGGTCGGTTCACCACTTTGCAATACCCACTCATTAAGTTGCTCATACAGAGGTTGATAGATTCTGGCCATCGAAGGTGAGTTGACCACGACCTGCTCTGCTTGACGATGAAACTCGGTAAAATCGCGGGTTTTATCTGATTCAACAAGTGACGATTTATTCAAAATAGCGTTGAATTCTTGATCACCATATTGCTGCGCGCGATCGGTCGGCTGAGCACAGCCAAACAAAACGCTGGCTGCCGCGAGAGGAAGATATTTTTTAAACACTGATTAGATCCCTGATAAGCGATGTAATGAGGATGACAAACTTAAGCGTATAGCGCAATAACACAGTCGTTAATGGATGTTATCTTGATATTTTCCTGACAAACGAAAAACAGGTCGATAGTGCGGTTCAGAGACCAACTGAATTTCGGTCATTTGCTCGTTAAGAACTTTATAACGGCGAACTTTATCGCCGACATTATATTCAAGGTACGAGCCATTCCAGTCAAAGTGAGTGTCAACCACGCCACCATCGACCGCAACACCTGAAGAGCTAAGCACAAACTTATCGGTGGAATACGCCGCAACGTTCTGCTCGACCCAAATGCCATAGATTGTCGATTTAGGGTAGGCTTTTGCCAGATAGAGATCATATAACTTGTCTGCTAGAACAACCGCCACAACAGCAAAAACCAACGCCACTATCACTATGGTTCGCTCAATGATTTTCTTGTTACTGCGGCTTATAGCGCTCATTTATCTGATACCAATGAACTCGTGAGAATCTCACCTGCTTATTGAGTAATTGTTAACTAAGATGAGCGATTACGCGAGTTTGATTTTATCTCACCAAATTGTCCCCAGCGAAATCCCCACTGCAGCAAGCTATAGATAACGAAAAACACTTGCCGAACAAAGAATAAAATTGCAGTATATTCACATATAAATTCAATCAACGGTCATCAATGTGAAACTCAGAAGTACCGCGCTTGTTAAAGGCTTTAGGCAGTCGGCCCCTTATGTGAACGCTCACCGTGATAAAACCATGGTGATAATGCTAGGTGGAGAAGCGGTTGCTGATGAAAATTTTGCCAATATTATCAGTGATCTAGCATTATTACATAGCTTAGGCGTAAAAATTGTTTTGGTTCATGGCGCACGGCCACAGATAAATCATCTGTTAGATCAGCATCAGTATGCGAGCCCTTATCACAAAGGGGTTCGCGTTACCGATGAAACCTGCCTGAGTTACGTCATGCAAGCCGCAGGACGGTTACAATTAGCCATCACTGCGCAGTTATCGATGAGCCTGAGCAACACACCAATGGCAGGCACTCAACTGAATGTCGTCAGTGGCAACTTTATTATTTCACAGCCTCTTGGTATTGATGACGGCGTTGACTATTGCCACAGTGGAAAAATTAGACGTATTGATACTCAGGGTATCAATCGTATGCTCGATCAAGGCTCAATTGTGCTGCTCGGCCCCATTGCCAGCTCGGTCACTGGTGAATCGTTCAATCTTCTCTCTGAAGAGGTAGCAACTCAAGTCGCGATCAAATTAAAAGCCGATAAACTGATTGGTTTTTGTTCTGAGCAAGGGGTTATTGATCAACATGGCGACGTCTTTGCTGAACTGTTTCCTAAAGAAGCGGAAAAACTGCAAGCGGAACTTGAAAGCGAGAAAACCACCAACTGTGAAAACTCTTCTGGCACGTTACGCTTTTTACGCGCCGCGACCGCCGCCTGTCGTGCGGGAGTGCCACGTAGCCACCTAATCAGTTACAAAGTCGATGGGGCTTTAATTCAAGAGCTTTTCTCGCTTGATGGCATAGGTACACAAGTGGTGAAAGCAAGCTCAGAGCAGGTCAGAGTGGCCGAAATTGATGATATTGGTGGCATTCTTGATTTGATTGAGCCACTTGAACAACAAGGCGTATTGGTGCGCCGCTCTCGTGAACAGCTTGAACAAGAGATCCATCAGTTCACCATCATCGAAAAGGATGGCCTAATCATTGGTTGTGCCGCGCTTTATCCTTATCCCGATGAGAAAATGGCCGAGATGGCGTGTGTCGCCATTCACCCTGAATATCGTGATGGCAACCGCGGCTTGCTGTTGCTCAACCATATGCGCTTACAGTCTAAAGCTCAGGGGATTGAACAAATATTTGTTCTAACTACCCATAGCCTGCACTGGTTCAGAGAGCAGGGTTTTCATGAGATGGAGGTTGAGTCTCTTCCATCGCATAAGCAGAACCTTTACAACTATCAACGTAAGTCAAAAATTCTGGCACTTGAGCTTTAGGTCAATTATTTATCTCATAAATGAGAACAGATTGCAGAAATTTTCTTAAATAGTCGCTTTATTTCATAGTTTAAATTGGTTAAAATTCGAGCTCCTCATTAAAGTGAGGAGCTAGGAATTATTTCTCGACTTAACTGTTTCAGTTAAGCTGCAAGGATTGCTTGAGGTTACTAACAACGTCACTAAGAGCAAACTCTCAATGAAAACAATTATCTGTAACTCTGTTCAGAGTTTTTGGGACATGGCAGACAACGAACTACTAGAAAATCTCGACGTACACTGCGTATTCCCTGTTACAGAAGGCTTAAAAGCGTTCATTTTGAACTATCAAGTGAAATACCGCATCCGCAGTATCTCTTTTTCCACCGCGCTTTAATCATTACCACAGACGGCCACGGAAGGTCATCTGCTACTGGTCAAACGTTGAATCAACCCACTCGCTCGCTGAGTGCGAATCTTAATCGCTCGTTTCAACCCTCGCTCATCGGCATACAAGGTCAAATGCTTTTTGGCGCGAGTAATTCCGGTGTAAATCAGCTCTCGGGTTAAAATTGGCGTAAAGTCTGGTGGCAGGATCATCAAGGTATGTTCAAACTCGCTGCCCTGCGATTTATGAATGGTCATGGCATAAGCCGTTTCATGCTCTGGTACACGACTGGGTAAAACCGCTTTGACGCTACCATCAGGCAGTTCAAAAAACACTTTAAGCTTAGACTCCTGATGTGAATCATCACGTACACACAGACCAATATCGCCGTTATACAGCCCTAACCCGTGATCATTACGCGTCACCATGACAGGGCGGCCGTGATACCAAAGCTCGTCTTGAGTTTTAATCAGTTTACGTGACGCCAGCGCCCGTTCAATTCGCTGATTTAGCCCTTTAACACCAAAATCCCCTTCTCGAATCGCACATAACAATCGACATTGAGCAAACAGGTCGAGGGCGGCTTTGGCTCGTTGTGACAAGCTTTCAGGTTGCTCCTGGTTGTGCTGTGGCTGACGAAGTCGCTGCAGATAATGCTGATATTCCGAGACTAACGTCTGGATCATCTGGTTGTAAGTTTGGCTGTCAATTGGATACTTAGCGATATCAGGAAAATCTCGCTTCCAAACCGCGTCGACTCGAAGCCCGTCCCCCGAGTTAACCGCTTGCGACAGCTGACCTATCCCTGAGCGCGCATCAAAACGGTAACTCTTTTTCAGCATACACAAACTATCTGCAATCGAAGGGTGGGCATTGGCACTGTGAGTCAGACTCGTAAAACCAGTCAAACGCGCAATCTGCCCTGCATGTGCCTGACTAAAACCTTGCGCATTGAAAGAACAGATATCACCAAGCACCGCCCCTGCTTCAACCGAGGCCAATTGATCTTTATCACCGAGTAAAATCAAGCGCGCCTTCTTCGGCAGCGCATCAATCAATTTATACATCATCGGCAAATCAACCATGGAAGCCTCATCAACCACCAAAATATCGACGTGGAGCGGGTTATCATGATTGTGCCGAAACTCGGCACTGTTAGGAATCGCACCAAGCAGACGATGCAACGTACTGGCATCGGTTGGTATCGATTGTTTCAGTTCTGGGCTGACTGGCAGCGCAGACACCGCTTTGCCGATTGATTCCGTTAAGCGTGCCGCGGCTTTTCCAGTCGGAGCGACCAGTTTAATCGTCGGTTGTTGATCATTGGCTTGCGCTTGTTCGATTAAAGCGGCGAGCAATTTAGCCACTGTGGTGGTTTTGCCGGTACCAGGACCACCTGAGATCACCGCAAAACGGCGACTCAGTGCTACCGCAGCCGCGACTTTCTGCCAGTTGATACACGCCGCCAGTGGGACCTGCTCATCAAGTGGGGCTAATTGCTCAATACTTTTGGCCTTGAGAAGCGTTTGGTCTATGGTAGGCCAATCGAGATTATCGTCTGACACGACATCTAAATGATCACAAACCATGCGCTGACGAAGCACCGCTGTGCTAACGCCATCACTGATTGATTTTTCTATATCTTCAAATAGATAGCGGTAGTTTCTTGCAAAAAGATGATCGAGTAACTGGGCCAATTTCTGTTGCTGATCGAGCTTTAGGATCATCGGTGACCCAAAGCTGTTTAAGCGTTCAGCCACCACCACTTCGTAGTGCCAGTAACGATGTAGATACAATCGCTCACCATCGAAAATTAATGGTACAGGTTCACCATTGCGGCCAACTAAATCACTGGCGCTAAGCAGTGCCAACCAATCAATACTGAGTAGTTGTTGCGTTAATTCGCTGGCCTCCTCACCAAACAAACCTAATTTAGCCGCTAAATCTACTGGTTGTCCCTGAGCGTCGAGCAGAGGTAAACAAATATGGCCCTTAGCCAACTCATGGCTCACCACACCAGCAATAAAGGCCAATTCACTGTTTTGAGATTGGCTTTCGATAAAACGCGCAAACTGATAATCAAGCTGTCTAACTTGACCTTTGCTCGCCAGTTGCTTGAGTGTCGAAATAAGAGTATTCATCGCTACAATAACTCCATCTGGCCGGCACTGTTTTGTTTCACATCGATGGCTTGTCCATCAATCAATTTATCCATATCGCTGAGCAACTCTAGACTTGGTTTAGCAGAAAAAATACCGTGTTCGCTGGCGCCGTCCATTCCGCGTAAAAACAGGTAATAGACCCCACCAAAATGAGTATTGTAGTTATAGTTGGCCAAACGACTGCGTAAGAATCGGTGCAGGGCGAGTGCATAAATTTGATATTGCAGATCGTAGCGATGCTCGGCCATCGCCGCCTTGAGTGCATCGCCGTGGTAAAAGCTGACCTCATCGCCAAGATGGTTGGATTTCCAATCGAGGACATAGTATTTGCCTTGATGTTCAAACACTAAATCGATAAACCCCTTCAACATCCCTTGCACCGTATAAAAGCCGAGATCGCCGGCTTTCGCCGACAAAGGATCATGCCGCTGAATAACTCGGTTTAAGGCAGCAGCAGAAAGCACTTCAATCGGCAGCATAAATTCCATTTCGACCAAGCGCTGGCTTGGACTTTTCTGATTGAGTCGCAGCTGCTTTCCGTCGAGCGGGGTATCAAGCACGGTATCAATCAACTGTTGTAAAATACCCAGCCAACTTAGGTCTAATTGTTCACTTTCAAGCAAGCGCGTGATGATGGCTGTATTCTCTTCACTGGTGGCTGACTCAGTAAACTCGACTTCTTCAAACAAGCTATGCAGAAATGTACCTGGCCGAGCACCGCGCGGAAACGTAAAAATTGAAGCTTGCGGCTCATTTTCTTGTTGCTCGTCATGCTCTTGCGAAGAGTCAATATCAAGGTGCATTAAGTCGGTAAAATCATCACCGTGGTGAGCGCCTTGTTTAACCAGTCCAGAGTAACTGGTGATCCGCCAGTTGCGATCAATGGTTTGGCTTAACTCACTGGCGCTTAGCACTTGTTGTTCGCCTGCCTCAGTAATAAGCGGCGCATCGTAGGACTCCGGCAGAGCGGTCAGTTGCACGCACTCAAGCCGCTTCACTTGTTGTTCGATGGCAAGGGTGAGATCGTCAATGCCACCAGGCTGTCCATCTTGTAACAGATAGCCCATCGCACTGTGATGAACTCCGGTGGGCTCTTTGGTTGAGCGACCATTTCGTAGCGGCGCCGCACCAATAAAACAGCCATACACGGCGCGGGTGAGTGCCACGTAGATAAGACGTAAATCTTCCGCCAAGCGCTCTTTGTCGGCCGCCGCGAGCGCAGCATCTTGTCCGGTTATATCGAGAATGGTTCGGTCTTGCTCTGCATCATAGTACTTCGCCTCGCTCGCTTGACGGTAACTCAACACAAATGGCAGAAAGACTAAATCATACTCAAGCCCTTTAGATTTATGAATAGTGACGATTTGCACCAGATTACGTTCAGACTCCAAACGTTGGATCTCGTCATCGCTGCCACCAAGGCCATTTTCAGCGTCGCTGATCGCTTGAGCCAACCAGCGCAATAAGCCATGGTCACTATCAAGTTCAATACTGGCTTGCTGTAATAACTCACCAATATGCATTAAGTCGGTCAATTGGCGCTCACCACCCAGATCGGCCAACAAGCGCTCGGCAATGTGACGTTTACTTATCACGCTGCGTAGCATTGGCAGCACGCCACGTTCAGACCACAGCTTACGATACTCTTTAAACTCATTGATGGCCGCTTCCCACTCATTTTCATCGTTGTTGAGCTTATCGAGTGTGCCCGCATCTAACGCAAAGATCTCTGAGGCCAAACTGGCACGCAGGGCGCGATCATTTTCAGGTGTCAGCACAGCTTGCAGCAAGCGTTGCACGTCTTGCGCGACCGATGAGGTAAAAACACTATCACGATTAGAGAGATAGACGCTGGCAATACCTTGCTTAGCTAATGCGTCTTTGACCAGTCGGCCTTCGCTACCAGTACGGACCAAAACTGCGATATCACCTGCTTGGATAATTTGCTGGCCCTTGTCATTGACGAAGTGTGCTTGCTGGTGCTGCGCGGCAGTCAAGATGGTTTGAATTTGATCCGCAGTGGCCTGCGCCATCGCGTTAAGGTACTCCCCTTTCGCTAGCGGTTTCTCTTGCGTTTCCTGCAGCCAATAGGTCAGCGCGGGTTGCGTTTGGCCTGCCATAGTCCAAATGCGTTGTTCAGCTTTCGGGCTATGTGCTACGGGTAGAAATGGAATATCTTGGTCATAAATAAAAGGGCTTTGCGGCAATTCGAACACTTGGTTGACTGCCGCTACCATCGCCGCGCTGGAGCGCCAATTGGTGCCTAAGGTGAAATGCGAATTGACCTGAGTTCGCGCCTTAATGTAAGTAAAAATATCGGCACCGCGAAAACCATAGATCGCTTGCTTAGGATCGCCAATCATAAACAAGCCGCATTGAGGATTGTTTAAGTAAATACGACTAAAAATGCTGTACTGCAGTGGATCGGTATCTTGGAATTCGTCGATCATCGCGACCGGATATAACGTCCGAATCCGCTCTGCCAGTTGTTCACTATCATCATTGTCTATAGCGGCAGAGAGCTGAGTCAACAAATCATCAAATGACAACCACTGCTTTTGCTGTTTCGCGTTGGCTAGCATGGTTCGACAGTGTTCAATCGCGTGCGCCAACAAGGGCGCTTTAAGGCTAATCGGATCAGTAATAAACTCATCAATCACGCTAAACACCGCATGGGTTGGCGGCGTTCCTTGTGGCGTTTTTTCAATTAACGCTGTCTGAGCAAATTTTTCTAACTGATCTGGATAAGCATAATCGAGGGTTTCACTCGCCGCCCAAGCGTTGACCGTTTCAAGCCAAACTGGTAAAGACTTTTTACTGTAACTGCGTTTATTCACATCAGAGTCACTGATAAGTGCAGGTAAATCATCTTGGTGCTCACGCCATAACGCTTTAAGCTGGTCAATCTGTTGAAGGTTTTGTTGGTGCAACTCACTTAACGACCCACTCATGGCTGGGACTGATAAACTGACTGGCGATCCCGTCAAATAGCGTGATATATCACCGAGTAGCGTGGCGGGAGCACTCCACAATCGACGCACTTCTGCCGCTAAATGAACCGGCAACGGGTAGAAATTACGTCGCCAGTAATCGGCCACTACTTGGGCTTTTAAGTGACTCTCGTCAGTGACAAATTCGTTGTTAAAACGACTACCTGATTCGAACGCATTTTGCGTCAGCATACGTTGGCAAAAACCATGAATGGTGTAGACCGCCGCTTCATCCATCTGGCGTTCCGCTTGGAGTAAGATCTCGGCCGCTTGTTTGTGATCGACCACCTCTGCCAACAGCGGCTTAATGACAGGATCATGGCTTTGACCACGGGCAAATGCCAAGCGCGCATCATGAATCCGAGCTCGAATTCGATCGCGCAGTTCTGCGGTAGCCGCCTCAGTAAAAGTAACCACCAAAATCTGGTCGACCGTTAATGGCACCTGATGCTTGGTTTGTTGGCTGCCATGACCCAATAACAGTCTCAGGTACAATCCGGCAATGGTGAACGTTTTGCCTGTCCCGGCCGATGCTTCAATTAATCGCGCACCGTGCAAAGGAAAAGTCATCGCGTTAAGTGCGGTAACCGTAGACGTTGATGTCATAAAAAATTTGCCCTTTTACTGAAAAACTTAAATCCAAATGTGATCCAGAGTTTAAAACGCTTGTTACTCAGATAAATCGATAAAAAAGTTAGAACTTTCTGCGATCTTTCTCACGGCGCGCCGCTCGTCAAGCCGATAGTATGCGCGCCATGCGTTGAGCAACTGTGGCGAACTATCGCTAATCGCACTTGCAATAGACCAACCCAATTATGGTCCCTCTGACCTCTGGCCGTACAGCGAACGCCCTACACAATAATGATTTACTGGCGGCCAACTACCTTTGCTTATTCTCTGTGTCTATCAAGCAACCCAACCTTTACTGTTTTTCATCGTCACTTGCGACCATCGCTAAACGTGGCGCTTGGATAACTAAGTTGCTCAGCGTGCGGACTTCAGCGGCCAGTTGTTGATTCCAATTTGGCCAGATCCGCGCGATATACGCATTAGTTCCCTCGCCCGCAGCCATGAAGCTATCGTTAAAGGTATCGGCCATTTTCTTCGATGATTTCTCTTCATCATCGACCCAACGACCGCGATTAAACCCAGCCTCAATATTCGCTAATGCCGTTTTGGGGAAATAAGGCAGTGGTTGTGTCATGCCCTGATAAAACAGGCCAACGAGCTCACTGAGTAAAGATTTCGCCGTGGCACTGTCATCCATAGCAGGATAAATCATATGGACAATGCCTTCTTTACGGTCATAACCAATCATATGAGTGCGTTTACTTACGCCCATCGCCGACATGGCTAGATGATCAATCCACGCTGCCAGATAATCTTGAGCGCGCAGCTTGCCCGTGCGAAAACGCACCAATCCCGAGCGGTAATATTGGGTTAGCCATCCACTAAGATGGATCGGCTTTTGTTCACCGAGCAGATCAAAGCTCAGTTTGATTTCCAGATCCTCTTCGCTCGCCGAGCAGACAAACGTTAATCTCTCGACCAACTCTTGAGCCTGAGTACGGTTAGTTGCAAATTCAATATCACCAAACGCACCAACCGGCAGTTTGCCTTGAGCACGTTGATACTCGACGAAGCGCTCAATAACCGCTTGCGCGTCTTGTTCACCGCTCAGTTGATGCTTGAGTAACTCATTCAATAACGCATCACGCATCTGATAGCTTTCTAGCCCATCAAGAACGAACGGCTCATCATCTTGCATCACAGGCAATGGCGGCTCAAAGACCACTTTAAGGCGACGGTTGAAGAAATACTGCACTGGCAAGCGCCAAAAACGTTGCAGTTCGACCAGATCCAATTCGAGCGGATAACTGGCATCAAGTAAGTAGTCAGCTAACTGACGATTAAAGTCGCCACTCCTCTCACCTTGTCGATTGGCCGCCGGTAACCACTCTTTGGCGTAGCTCGGCCGATTGCCGCTAAACGCCAGCTCACTAAAGGGCACCATAGGGTGAGTGCTAAGCAACAGCTCGGTTAATCTCTGGCCAGACTCATCCACCGAGTGGTCTTTGTCCTCTTCGAGACAATAGTTTTGATGGCAATACTCCATCAACTCAGAAACCAGAACTGACGGCACGCGTTCGGTATTGTCTTGAATCGAGCGACCAACATAACTGATGTACAGCGTCTGTTGCGCAGAGAGTAACGCTTCTAAAAATAGATAACGGTCATCATCACGACGCGAGCGATCCCCGGGTTTAGTGCGACCATTCATCAAGTCAAAGCCCTCTGCTGGCATAGAGCGAGGATAAATCCCGTCGTTCATCCCAAGCAGACAGACAGTGCGAAACGGAATCGAACGCATCGGCATCAAGGTACAGAAGTTCACTTGTCCGGCTAAAAAGCGCTGACTAACGCGAGTGCCGGACAGTTTATCTTGTAAATATTGCGTCATGATCGCAGCAGCCAGCGGCTGTTCAAATGTGGCATCGGTCAGTTGTTCTTTGAGGTTGGCTAACGTATCTCGAATCGATTTGAGTACCGCTTCACCTTCAAGCTCGACGGTAAAAAAATCATCCAACAGTGCGGTTAATACTTCACGCCAACTCTCGATCAATTGAGTTTGCGCTAAACGCTGGCGATAGTCGCTCACCGTCTGAATAAAGTGCGCCAGTTTACCCGCCAGTTCAGCGCTAAAGCCTTGCACCTGATTGTATGGCGCTAACTTGCCACTATTAGCGCTAAACAGCCCCGCCGATTCCGACATCGCATAACCAAGTAGCATGCGTTCAATTCCGAATTGCCAGGTATTTTGACCATTTTCTGGTAGATCAAACTCACGACTGGTTTCTGCGTTGAGCCCCCAACGAATGCCCGACTCTTCCACCCACTGTTTGGCCACAATAAACTCCTCTTCGCTCAACTCAAAGCGCGCCAAAATGGCGGGCGTTTCGAGCAATTCAAGCAATTCGGTGGCCAAGCAACGCGTGTTAGGCAAATTCACCAACTGGATAAAGGCATTGAGGATCGGGCTTTCTTGGTCAGCGGTACGGTCTGAAATTGAGTAAGGGATGAAACGTTCCCCAGGAGCATTGCCAAACACTGCCTGAATGGCTGGGCTGTAGGCATTGATATCTGCAACCATGACGATAATATCGCGCGGTTTTAGGCTCGCATCAGCATCAAACATCGCCAGCAATTGATCGTGCAACACTTCGACTTCACGCATCGGGCTGTGGCAGGCATGCAGTGTCAATGAGTGATCATCTCGCTGAACAGTCTTTTTATGCTGACTGCTTTCAAGCTGTTGATCGTCTTGATGTTCTTCGAGATTTAGAATATCAGCCTGCAATTGATGTAGCAGCGAGTCACGCTCAACATCGACAAAGGCTTCAATTTCATGAGACTCAAGTTGCGACAGCAGATACATATTATCGCGCCCCAACTTACCCATCGAGGCCAGTAAACTGTTTCCCACAGCATCAGTATGAAGCTCATCGACCAAATTATCTTCCAGTGTGCCTTTGAGCTGCTCGCTCTCGCCATGCGCTTGTGAATGATCTTGATGCCATACCACATGCTGGCGATGTTTGGCGGCCAGACGAGCAAGAAACTTACGATCGCGCACATCCCCCCAGTAGTAACGACATGGGTTAGTAAACATCAGGTGAACATCAATGTGCTCACCAATGGCTTTTAGCGCATCCATATAACGTGGTGGCAATGAGGTGATACCGAACACAAACAATCGCTTAGGTAGATGTCTAAAGCCGCTTTGATCACCTGTCGACACGACATTCTCTAGTGCATCGATAAAGTGTTGGTAGAGGTTGGCCCTGTGATAAGGCGACTGACCAAGTGCCAGAGTATGATCATACAGTGCCTGCCATAGGATCGGTTGCCATGGGTGTTCGCCTTCGAGTTCAGCGACACTTTGTCCCGCTTCCCAACTGGCGATCCATTCAGGGCGATAGACTAAGTAACCGTCAAATATATCAGCGATTTTTTCTGCGAGTTGATACAGTTTTGAACTGTCGTCGTCATGCTCAAGATAACGCTTCAGAGGAGCAAATTCGTCATGATCGAGTAAGCTTGGCAAAATGAGCATTAACTTCCAAGTCATCGACTCTTTATTAAACGCACTGCGCTGAGGCACATCAGGCAGCACCTCGGTAAACATGTTCCAAATAAAGGTCGCCGGCAGAGGAAATTCGATGTTTGCTGCCACGCCAAACGCTTGGGCCAACTCCATCTTCAGCCACTGAGACATCCCCGGGCTTTGCACTAAGATCTGCTCCGCTTCAAACGGGTTTTCTAGTGGGTTGAGCCGAACCAGCTCAACAAGCAATGATTTTAATACATCGACTTGATTGGAATGGTAGACAGTAAACAAAATGCACTCACGCTATCGTTGCCACAATTAGCCTGAGACTAGCACAACCTGAGCGGTTAGCAGAGCAATATAAGCGCATGATTTGGCTCGAATCAAAATACCCGCTCAAGGGTTGAGCGGGTATGGCTAAGCGTTTATCAATTAGGCGTTAGTGGCCCAATTATTGCGCGATAAGATCTTGGTAGGCGATGGTTTTTCCTTGCGGTTTTTCGTTAGCCAATTTGGCTTTCGGCGCACCCGGCTGTGACAACCAGTATTCGCGATCTTTCTTCGGATTGAGTTTAGGACCACACTCACCTTGCGCACCACTACGCTCTAAACGTTGCATTACACGATCTTGAGCTTGGGCCAACCCATCCAGAGCTTGCTGCGGGGTTTTCTCACCACTGGCTGCTTCCGAAACGTATTGCCACCATAGTTGGGCAAGTTTTGGATAATCTGGCACATTGGTACCGGTTGGCGTCCACTGTTTACGCGCATCACTGCGGTAGAATTCGACCAATCCACCCAGCTTAGGCGCAACATCTGTCATCGCTTGAGAGTTGATATCTGACTCACGAATTGGCGTTAAGCCGACCAAGGTTTTCTTCAAACTGACCGATTTTGAGACCACGAACTGAGCGTAAAGCCAAGCAGCCTGACGACGATCAAGTGGCGTACTGTTGAGGAAAGTCCATGAACCGGCATCTTGGTAACCCAGTTTCATCCCATCTTCCCAGTAAGGGCCGCGTGGTGAAGGTGCCATACGCCATTTTGGTGTGCCATCTTCGTTAACAACTGGCAGGCCAGGTTTGGTCATGTCAGCAGTAAAAGCGGTGTACCAGAAGATTTGCTGAGCAATAGAACCTTGCGCCGGGACTGGGCCCGCTTCACCAAACGTCATACCTTGAGCTTCTGGTGGCGCGTATTGCTTTAACCAATCAACGTATTTGGTTGTGGCGTAGACAGCCGCAGGTCCGTTGGTAGCACCACCACGGGCAACATCCGAACCGACTGGCTTACATCCTTCAATACGAATGCCCCACTCATCAACCGGCAAACCGTTTGGAATGCCTTTATCGCCTGCACCCGCCATCGAGAACCAAGAGTCGGTGAAACGCCAGCCCAATGATGGATCTTTTTTACCGTAGTCCATGTGACCATAAACTGGCTCGCCATCAATCGTTTTTACTTTGTTAGTAAAAAATTCAGCGATGTCTTCATAAGCTGACCAGTTCAACGGAACACCAAGCTCATAGCCATACTCTTTTTTGAACTTCGCTTTCAGATCGGCGCGCTCAAACCAGTCGGCGCGGAACCAGTAAAGGTTGGCAAATTGCTGATCGGGTAACTGATAAATCTTACCGTCTGGACCAGTGGTAAAGTCCAAACCGATAAAATCAGGCAGATCCAAATAAGGGTTGGTGACGCTTTTGCCTTCGCCTTTAATGAAATCTGAAATAGGCACAACTTTACCGTAACGAACATGAGTACCAATCAAATCAGAATCATTGATGTAACCATCATAAATATTACGACCGGTTTGCATCTGAGTTTGCAATTTCTCCACCACGTCACCTTCTTGAATTAGGTCATGGTTGACCTTAATCCCAGTAATGTCATAGAAGGCTTTGGCCAGTACTTTTGCTTCGTACTCGTGAGTGGTGATGGTTTCTGACGCGACATTGATTTCCATGCCTTGAAATGGCTTAGCCGCATCGATAAACCACTGCATCTCTTGCGCTTGCTCTTGCGCTGACAAGGTCGATGGCGTGAACTCTTCACTCATCCATTTCTTCGCCGCGGCCATATCAGCCAGCGCCGCCGGTGAAAGTGCAGCCAGTGCAAAGCTCAACGCTAAGCTACGTGCAAGGTAAGACTTTTTGATATCCTTTTTCATTCTTGTCTAACTCCAGTTGTGAGTATTCTGTTTCTTACGTTATTGATTACACTCATTGCCTAGCGACTATGGCATCCTGTCGAACTCGGCCTGAGTAGATGTCATTCAGTTGTTGTTATCCCCATTTCAAAACCGTACCTAGCCAAATTACCGAGAGGGTAAATGGCACCCAAATAGTCAGTTCAGAGAGCCCAACAAAGCCTAAGTGGATATAAGCCGAGCTCAACAAACCGATAAATAGCCGATCGCCACGTGTGGTGGTGATCGGTAAAAAACCTTTACGCTCAATACACGGTGTGCGTATTTCTCGAATTGTCATTGTTAATAAAATCAACGCAATGCCGAGAAAAAACAGCGCTGAAGGGGTAGTCCATGCCATCCAAGCCATGATTATTTCTCCTTAAACTCGACCTAACGCGAAACCTTTCGCGACGTGATTTCTGACAAACCAGATAACTAAAATGCCCGGTAAAATGGTCAACACACCTGCGGCCGCTAACACGCCCC
Organism: Vibrio sp. NH-UV-68; assembly: GCF_042940635.1. NCBI lineage: Bacteria > Pseudomonadati > Pseudomonadota > Gammaproteobacteria > Vibrionales > Vibrionaceae > Vibrio > Vibrio sp. NH-UV-68. The sequence continues at coordinate 671,054 of NZ_CP134975.1, read as the reverse complement.
AATCAATACCTGACGCACTTACGGTCCGAGTCATAACGGCCGAAATGGGCTTGGCATCCACCGAGGTCAGCGTACGCGCCAGCAGCAGCTCGACCCAACTGAACATGAAGCAGAAAAAAGCCGAGACCCCAATCCCCGAACGGATCATCGGCAAAAAGATTTTGATGAAAAACTTAGGAAAGCTGTAACCATCAATGTAAGCCGTTTCATCGATTTCACGCGGAACACTCGACATAAAGCCTTCGAGAATCCATACCGCGAGTGGCACGTTGAACAGACAGTGTGCTAAGGCCACCGCGATATGAGTATCGAACAGGCCCACTGATGAGTAGAGCTGGAAAAAGGGCAGCAAGAAGACCGCCGGCGGCGCCATACGGTTAGTGAGCAGCCAAAAGAACAAGTGCTTATCGCCAACAAACTTAAAACGAGAGAAAGCGTAAGCCGCTGGCAGGGCGACACTCAGGGTGATCACCATGTTCATTGCGACATAGATGATGGAGTTAACGTAGCCCATATACCAACTTGAGTCTGAAAAGATGGTTTGGTAATTCTTAAAGGTCCATTGCTCAGGGAAAAAGCTTAAGCTACCTAAGATCTCTTGGTTCTCTTTAAACGACATATTGAGCAGCCAATAAATTGGCAACATCAAGCAGACAATGTAGAACGCAAGCCCCACTATCTGCGTGTAACGTGTGTATTTTGATTTAGTCATCGCCATGGTTATGTCCTTACTTATTTTCACCGTGGGTCATTGCGGTGTAGAACACCCAACTCACTAAGAGGATGATCAAGAAATAGATGATCGAGAACGCCGCAGCCGGACCGATATCAAACTGCCCCACCGCCATTTGGGTTAAGGTTTGGCTGAGAAACGTCGTCGAGTTGCCTGGTCCACCACCGGTAAGAACGAACGGTTCGGTGTAGATCATAAAGCTGTCCATAAAGCGGATAAGAATACCGATCAAAAGCACGCTTTTGAGTTTGGGCAATTGGATATAGCGAATGATTGACCAAGTTGAAGCACGATCGATATTCGCCGCTTGATAGTACGCATCTGGAATCGCACGTAAGCCCGAGTAACACAGCAACGCAATCAGCGATGTCCAGTGCCACACATCCATAAGGATCACGGTTAGCCACGCATCAAGTGGATTACCCGCGTAGTTGTAATCAACCCCCATGCCATTGAGTGCCCAACCAAATAGACCAATATCAGCACGACCGAAAATCTGCCAGATGGTTCCGACCACGTTGAGGGGAATAAGCAGTGGAATCGCCAGCACAATCAAACAAAATGCTGACCACTTGCCTTTGGTCGGCATCGTCAATGCGACGATGATGCCGAGCGGTACTTCAATCAATAAAATGGTGAAGGTGAAACCGAACTGACGCAGTAACGCTCCGTGTAACCGCTCATCATTTAAGATCTCTCGATACCATTCCGTGCCCACAAAATAGGCGGTATTGGAGTCAAAGATGTCTTGCAGCGAGTAGTTCACCACCGTCATCAGCGGCACAATGGCACTGAACGCCACCAGCGCAAAAACCGGCAGGACTAAAAACCAAGCGCGATTATTAGCAACTTTATCCATTACTCTTCTCCCACATTGACAAGGAATTCATCGACATAAAGCATGGTCCATTGCTCTGGGAAGCTGATGTAAGCTTGATGTTGTGGCACAACTTGGTCCTCCTGAAGACGTGCTTTAATCGGTTTATTGCCCAGTTGCAGCGTGACGATTTTATAAGTGCCTAAATCCTCGACATGCAGCACATCACACAAAAGCGCTGACTCATTGCCCTTCTCCCACACATGGACAAACTCCGGGCGAATACCGATTTTAATATTGCGGCTTTGCGCGTTGGCAATCGCATGGCGGTATGACTCAGAGAGCGGGATTTCGACACCTTCAAATTCAACGCCATGATCTGTGGGCGTCACTTCAAGCAGGTTCATTCCCGGGCTACCAATGAAGTAGCCGACAAAGGTGTGATTTGGCCTTTCGAACAGTTCACGTGGGGTGCCAAACTGAACAATCTGGCCGTTGTACATCACCGCAATTTCATCAGCGAAAGTGGAAGCCTCAAGCTGATCGTGAGTGACGTAAACCATGGTGATATTGAACTGCTGGTGGATCTGTTTAAGCTTGCGGCGCAATTTCCATTTCAGTTGCGGGTCGATAACCGTCAGCGGCTCATCGAACAAAATCGCCGAGACATCGTCACGTACCAGCCCGCGTCCCATCGAGACTTTCTGTTTCTCATCGGCACTCAAGTGTTGTGCCTTTTTCGACAGCACGTTGGTCAGTTCCAAGATTTCAGCGATCTCAGTCACCTTGGAATGGATCTTCGCCTTGTGCACTTTCATGTTACGCAATGGAAAGGCCAGATTGTCATACACCGTCATGGTGTCGTAGATCACTGGAAACTGGAAAACCTGAGCAATGTTACGATCTTGAGGACGGAGCTCATTGACGCGCATATCGTCAAACAGAACCTCCCCTTGAGATGGACTCATCAGGCCTGAAATAATATTCAGCAGGGTCGACTTACCACAACCAGAAGGGCCAAGCAGTGCATACGCGCCGCCCTGCTTCCAGACATGATTCATCTCTTTGATGGCATAAGCCGATGATGAGGTTGGTTTTTTATCATAGGTATGCGCGAGCGAGTTGAGTGTAATTTGAACCATGAGCGCTACCCTCTTACATCACGAGTCGGGGCATGGATAAGCTGGTGATCCATACCGAAGACATAAAATTTGTGGATTGGAATATAGATTTTGATGGTTTCATCAACGTTGTAGCTGTGTACACCAGGCAGATGAAGCACCATCTCAAGATGGGCATTACGCACATGCAGGAAGGTCTCTGAACCACTGATTTCCGCCACTTCAACTTGCACGGTTAACTCAACATCATCATCGTTCTTTGGCAATAGGCTAAGGTGGCTCGGACGAATGCCAAATTGGTACTCACCTTTGCTCAACTTGCTTAAAGACTGATTGAGTGGAAAATGGGCACTTTGATCAAACGTCACTTCATTACTGTTGATATTGCCTGAGATAAGGTTAATCGGCGGCTCACTGAATAACGTTGCGGATTCAACATTATCGGGATGATGATAAACCGCGGCGGTTGGCCCAGATTGAATCACTCGACCTTGGTGTAAAATGGTCGTGGTACCGCCAAGCGCCAACGCTTCATTTGGTTCCGTAGTGGCATAAATTGCGATGGTGTGGCGAGTTTTGAATAGCTCGCGCATTTCTTGGCGTAGCTCTTCACGCAATTTGTAGTCAAGGTTAACCAATGGCTCATCAAACAAGATGATCTCGGCATCTTTGACCAATGCTCGCGCCATGGCAGTACGTTGCTGCTGACCACCAGAAAGCTCTAAAGGGTGCTTTTTAAGGTGTTCAGTGATGCGTAGCATTTCTGCGGTAGCATGCACGCGTTCTTGGATCTCTTTGTTCGCCATCCCTGCCAAACGCAGTGGCGAAGCGATGTTTTCAAATACCGTTAGATTGGGATAGTTAATAAACTGCTGGTACACCATAGAGATGTTGCGATCCCGTACTGAAACGCCCGTCACATCCAAACCGTTAACGAGAATTTTCCCTGACGTAGGGCGATCAAGCCCAGCAATCAGCCTCATCAATGAAGTCTTTCCCGCCAATGTGCGTCCTAGCAACACATTAAACGAGCCGGGCTCAAAGGTGAGATTGACGTCAGAGATATGCATCTCACCGTCAATATATTTGCTTACCTGCTCAAGTGTTAATGACACTAAAAACTCCTTACCATTCGAACTATTATATTTTTTCGATATTGTTCGATAGAGCGAGAGTCGTGCCAAGTTTGTATTTTGTTAACAAATAATTTACAGAACAGTTTCCCAAGCCTGATCCAGTAAGGCAATGTTGACTAAATACTCAGAAAACCTAGGTTATCTCAGCAAATCAACATGTGAGACCAAGCTAACATTTGTTAACAAAATGTGTTCAAAAGATGTTCAAGGTGTTCAGAAGAGTGTTATGTTAATTGAGCGTTTGTGATCATTAACGTTCATTCGCGCAATTAGAATAATAACTTAATTTTATAAAATTTTATCGCTGCCGCTGACCAAAACTATGAATAATAAACACCTATCAATGATCGAAAATTCTTGGCAACGCTGCCGAGAAGCAGGGCTTGTGCATCACAGTCAGCCCATTATCGAAGTCGAAACAGGCCAAGCGTTTCATCACACGCTTGAAGAGCACGCTGGGCTATTGACCACCACCCAACAAAAAGTGTTGCCCTTTTACGACAGTCTTTTGGCTAACAGTAACTGCTTGATCACTTTGGCCAACACTCAAGGTCAAGTATTGAACAGTTGGGGGGAACAGCGCTTTTTCTCTCAAAGACAACCCGACGTTTTTCAAAATGGGGTTCACTGGCAAGAGAGCCTGATAGGCACCAATGCGATTGGGACTGCCTTAGAGACAGGGTCAATTGTTCAGGTGTTTCATGATGAACACTTCTTAACCTCGAACCGTTTTATGACTGGCTCTGCGGCTCCCCTGTTTGATGCCGAACGAAAACTAGCTGGCGTACTGTCTATTTCAAGCGACGCCTATATGCCGACATCGCATACCTTAGGCATGGTCAAGTTGATGTCGCAAGCGATAGAGAATCAACTGATAGTGTCTCGCTTTCAGGCTAACCACTACCTACTTTGGTTTAACACTTCGCCAGAGAACATTGACAGTCAGTGGTCATCAATATTGGTATTTAATGAACACGGCGTTATTGTCTCGGCCAACCGCCGTGCAGAAGTCGTGCTGGGCCAAGAGCTTGCCCTGCAACGTATTGAGCAGGTGTTTGATGTCAAGTTGGATCAGCTGTTATCACATCCGCCATTTAACCCCACGGCACTAACAACCCATTCACGTTTCAATTTCTATGCGTTAATTACCCCACCGAGCACTGCTAAAGGTCGGCAAATCGACTATCGCCAATCCACTGCGAAACCAGCCAATCCAAATAGCAAAGCCCCGCTTGATTTAGAGCGCTTAAATATGGGAGATGAACGACTAGCGAAAGCGATTAATCAGGCCAGCCGAATTCTTAATAGTGATATTCCGATTCTGATTCATGGTGAAACTGGAGTGGGAAAAGAGGTATTCGTTAATGCACTGCATCTGTCTAGCCAACGTAAACACGCCCCTATGATCGCGGTGAACTGCGCCGCCATTCCTGCCGAACTGGTCGAGTCTGAGTTATTTGGTTATGAAAAAGGCGCATTTACTGGAGCAAGCAACAAAGGTTATATCGGTCTAATCCGTAAAGCTGACAAAGGGACCCTATTTCTTGATGAGTTAGGCGATATGCCGCTTAACGTTCAGGCGCGTTTACTACGAGTATTGCAAGAGCGCAAAGTCACCCCGCTCGGATCAACCACCTCATACCCTGTCGACTTTAAACTCGTTTCAGCCACCAACCGCAATTTAAAACAAGATGTGGAACGTGGGACCTTTCGCCAAGATCTTTACTATCGTGTCACTGGCCTTAATCTTTCACTCCCTGCTCTGCGTGATCGAACCGATAAAGAAGCCCTTGTGAGCTACCTGCTGACCAAGTATGCACTCGGCGAGCAAGCGCCAAAAATGAGCCTTGATGTTCTGGCGATGTTTAATACTCACCCCTGGCCGGGTAATATCCGCCAAATGGTGAGTGTGATTCAGATTGCGATAGCGATGGCGGGAGATGAAACGATTCAAATTGAGCATTTGCCTGATGATTTTTTGCATGATCTTGAACAGCATCAACCTACGTTGACGCAATCCTCAAGTCACTCTATTACTCTGGTGTCGCAACAGTCAGCGAAAAGCGTCGGTGGTTTATCACCGAGCGTTCCTGATGAGGATTGGTTGGATGTGTATGAGCAAAGCGGTCGCAATGTTTCAGCGACCGCGAAAGTGCTCAATATTAGTCGTAATACCTTGTATAAACGACTCCGAGAACAGGGATTACGTTAGTGAGAAAGCACCCCTAACCCACGGCTGAATGGTCGGTAGTAAGCAAGGTAACGCAGCGCGACATAGCTAACCACTAGGCTGGCAATGATAAGCTCAAAACCTGCCAACCACTCAACTTGGCTGATGTACTCGCTTGCCATACCAATGCTCTCCATCCAGGCCACTAACTTATACAGTGCCGTTGCACCGATCACCATTGGAAAGGTGAACGCCGCATAGCCGGGACTAAATGGCAATCTTAACAGTTTAAAAAACGCCAAATAGATAATCGCGGTCATCAACACGGCAATGCCGAACAATAAGCCAATAATCACTGGCGATGGCTCAGCCACTACCGTCAAATACCCAGCTAACGATAGGCTTGCTGGCGCGGCCATGATCGCCATGGTCGGTTTTGCCGCATCAGGAATTTGCTCAGTAAACATAAAGCGGTAGATCATCATCGGTAGCATGAGCGCGTAAGCGGTCATACCGAACATTAAGGCAGCATCAGCGACCAGACTGAGCCACGGATTGCCCGAAAACGACACATCCGCCACGATAATCCCCACCGGTGGTACAAACCAACTTGGCACCATGTGGTGTAGTTGAAAGTCTTTAACTCTGTGGTACGCAAAGCTGACTAAGAACAGCAGATGCAAAACCACCGCGAACAGCCACAGACTATCGCCAATCATCGGCCAAAACTGCCCAAGCGAGTTCGACACCACCATGGTCGCCATGGCAAAGGTCGGCACCACACTGCCCACCACCGGATGAGCTAAATCTTCACGTAGTAGATGGCGATGGAACAGAAATTTCACCGCCAGTATTGAGAGCAATACACTTGCAATCGCGGCTGCGCTCCACTGCGCGTAGCCATTAAACTGTGCGGCATTTTCCCAACACCATCCAAGACTGGCAATCCCTAGCGCTAAGCCGGCCATCGGAGTCGGCGCTCCCATCACTTTTGCTTTTGCTGTTCTAATCATAACTGCCTCACAATGTCTCAACTTCACTGCAGTTTACGCTTGCTATTTGTTCAAGAATATCCAATTATTTAAAACACTCGTTCAGTTAATCTAAACAATGAATCATGGCGTCTAATATCTCGTTGAAACAGCTGAAAGTCTTTATTGCCATCACTCAGCATGACACCTTAACCGCAGCGTCAGAAGCGCTGTTTCTTTCTAAAGCAGCGGTGAGTATGGCGTTATCTGAGCTCGAAAAGCAGATCGGTCATTCACTGTTTGATCGGGTCAACAATCGGCTTATTCTCAATCAAGAGGGGCAGAAGTTACTGCCTTTGGCCGATGAACTCATTGAGCGGGCGCAAGATATTGAACAGTTGTTCGATAATGACCAAACGCTATCCGGACTGCTGCGCATTGGTGCCAGTGATACCATTGGCAATCAAGTCGCGCCCTATCTATTGAGTGATTTTCGCCGTGAGACACAACACACCGCGCAAAGTTTGTTGATCTCTAACTCGGCGCTGATTTGCGAAAAACTGGTCGACTATCAGCTCGATCTGGCGCTTATCGAAGGCAAAACCCTCCATCCACAGCTTATTTCAACTCCGTTTAACCAAGATGAAATGTGTGTCGTATGCTCGCCTAACTCTGCGCTATTACAGCAAGCTTTTTCGATGGAGAATTTAGAACGTAGCGAATGGATCTTGCGTGAACCGGGGTCTGGCTCACGGGAATTCTTTTTACGTGTGATCGCGCCACGCATTGAGCAGTGGCACGAAGCCTTTCAGCTCAACACCACCGAATCATTAATTAACAGTGTCTCTGCGGGGCTTGGGTTAGGTTGCCTATCTAAACTCGCCGCACAACCCGCGCTCAATGATGGCCGCATCGTTGAGCTTACGTTGCCGCTCGATATGAAGCGCCGCTACTGGCTTTTAGTTCACAAAGAAAAGTACCAAAGCCCGCTACTGAAGCGCTTCATCGACTATTGTCAGCAATGGCGTAAAGACTAGCCACTTAAGTCGCAGATTGATCTCCTCGCCTAGACTTTAGTGGTTAAAAACTGTATAAAAAGACAGTAAATCCATTCAATAATTTGAGTTAGAGGACCAACCATGGCTGTAATCGTCAAGTACGTGGTAGAACGCAACGGAGAAGAGAAAATGACTTTTACCTCTAAAGCGGAAGCTGACGCATATGACAAAATGCTCGATATGGCAGATGAGCTTTTTGTGCTACTAGGTAAAAGTGAATTGCTAGAGGAAGAAGGCAAGCAAGAAGACTTGGCGATGTTCCTAGCACAAAACAAAGAAGAGGTGCTATACGCACTGGGGGCTAAGCGCAAGCCTGCACCGAAGAAGTCGAAAAAAGTTGCAGCGGTCGAAGACGCTGAACAAGCGCAAGATGACGCGGCTTAATCTAGCACCAGTTCAACACGAAACCTCAGCAACATGCTGAGGTTTTTTTTACGGAAATAAATATTGTTATATTTACCCTTATATCTCATCACCTGACTGCTAGAATAGTTCATCATTCCCCCTAATTAGGCTTAGCGCATGAAATATCATGTTGAAGTTTGTATCGATAACTTAGAATCTCTGCACAATGCCATTGCTGGCGGTGCGACTCGGATTGAACTTTGCTCTTCACTGGCACTCGGCGGCTTAACGCCTAGTTTTGGTTTAATGAAAAAGGCGCGCCAGATTTCAGATCTTGCCATTTATGCAATGATTCGCCCTCGTCAAGGTGACTTCCTCTATTGCCAAGATGATATTGATTCGATGTTGCTCGATATTGAAGCCGCCGCCGAAGCCGAGTTACAAGGCGTCGTTTTGGGCGCTTTAACCGCTGCCGGTGATGTCGATCTAGTCGCGATGCAGCAGTTAACCGAGCGTGCCAAACTGTACGGATTAGGCGTAACATTTCACCGCGCCATTGACCAGTGCCGTGATTGGGTAAGTGGATTAGAACAGGTCATTTCGCTAGGTTGTGAACGTGTATTGAGTTCAGGACAAGCGGCCAATGTTACTCAAGGAAGTGGAACATTAGCCCAAATGGTCACCCAAGCCGATGGACGTATTTCGATAATGGCGGGAGCAGGCTTAAATGACGAAAACGTCGTTGCAATCATCACTCAGACTGGCGTGCGTGAGGTTCATCTCTCAGGTAAAACCACTCGTGCCAGTTTAATGCACGGCGTAAGCCAACAAGCAAAAATGGGCAGTGACGCGATTGATGACTTAGTGATTCCCGTGACCAATCCAGATGCGATTGAGCAGGTGGTAAAAAAGATTAACCAGTGCTGGGATTAAGCGATTTAACGCAGCGCATCATCAATACTTTGTTCGCCCAAGTGGCGAACATCTTTACCTTTCACAAAGTAGATGATGTATTCGCAAATATTTTGACAGCGATCGCCAACACGCTCTATCGCACGCGCAGACCACATCACTTGTAAAATATTGGGGATATTTTTCGGGTCTTCCATCATATAGGTCATTAACTGGCGAATGACAGCCTCGTATTCCGCATCAATTTTGTCATCCAGCTTATGCACTTCTGCAGCGGCATCAACATCCATGCGAGCAAACGCATCTAACACTTTATGCAGCATATCAATCGCTTGTCGACACAGAGGTTGTAACGACACTTGGAACTGACGCTCCTGCGGCGATGGGCTTTCGATCGCCACATAAGCAATCTTGGTCGCGACGTCGCCAATCCGCTCTAAGTCGGTAATGGTTTTGATTATCGCCATAATCAGGCGTAAATCTTTCGCCGTCGGCTGCCTTTTGGCGATAATACGCGTACAGGCTTCATCAATCGACACTTCCATTGCGTTGACTTTATGATCATCACGCACCACCTTTCTTGCCAACTCAATGTCATCATGGTGCAGCGCTTGCATTGCAAACGACAGTTGCTGCTCGACCAATCCACCCATGGTAAGTACGTGGGTACGGATCGACTCTAGCTCGACATTAAACTGGCCTGAAATATGGCGTCCAAAATTCATAGATGAAGTGACTCTCTTTTTTCTGAACAATAGGAAAAAATTAGCGCAATGATTTGTTCTAACTAGTTGGAATTGTAACAAGGCAACAAGAAATTTCAGCCCTATGAGCATAGTTCGTCTATGTGATGAGGGGCAACTTCCACCGTTAACGACGCTACAGTTTCAAATATGACGAAGAAATTTAACCGTATCTACCTGTAATATAGTCTTCGGTCTGCTTTTTCAATGGCGATGTAAAAATAGAATCGGTATCTGAGTACTCGATCAACTTCCCCATATGGATAAAGGCGGTATGGTCACTCACCCTCGCGGCTTGTTGCATATTATGCGTTACGATCACCACGGTATACTTGGTTTTCAGTTCATTGATCAACTCTTCAATCGTAAGCGTCGAAATCGGATCAAGTGCTGAAGTTGGTTCATCAAGAAGTAATACCTCAGGTTCGATGGCTATCGCACGCGCAATCACCAATCGTTGCTGCTGGCCCCCCGACAAACCAAAGGCATTTTCATGCAGACGATGTTTAACCTCATCCCATAGTGCTGCGGCGCGCAATGAACGCTCAACCGCATCGTCTAATGCGCGACTGTTGTTAATGCCTTGCAAGCGCAAACCATAAACCACGTTTTCATAAATCGATTTAGGAAATGGGTTAGGACGCTGAAACACCATCCCTACTCGGCGACGCAGTGTCGCCACATCAACCTTAGGGTGGTAAACGTTTTTAGCGTGCAATTTAACCTTTCCTGCAACCCGACATCCTTCAACTAAATCATTCATTCGGTTGATACAGCGCAGCAAGGTTGATTTGCCACACCCAGATGGGCCGATAAACGCCGTCACCTGTCCTTTGGGGATACGCATTGAAATGTCGTGTAGCGCTTGGGTATTTTGATAGAACAAGTTAAGCCCCTCGATGGCAATCGCGGTTTGCTCATCACTGAGGTTGTTGACATCTAATGGCGCTGGATAGCCCAAGGTTTGGTTGACAGAAAACATGCTTAATCTTGTCCTAGTGTTCGATATTTTTCGCGCAAATTGTTACGGATACTGATCGCAGTTAAGTTAAGCCCAACAATGACAGTAACAAGTAAAAACGAGGTGGCATAAACCAAAGGTCTGGCACTTTCAATATTGGTGGTTTGAAAACCAACATCATAAATATGAAAGCCTAAATGCATAAACTTACGCTCAAGATGCAAGAACGGAAATTGACTGTCAATCGGTAAGCTTGAAGTGAGTTTGACCGCCCCCACTAACATCAAAGGCGCGACCTCTCCCGCCGCACGAGCAATCGCTAAGATCAATCCGGTGATCATCGCAGGGCTTGCCATCGGCAAAACAATCCGCCACATGGTTTCAAATTGCGTGGCGCCAAGTGCCAATGAGCCATGACGAACCGAGTTAGGGATGCGCGTTAATCCCTCTTCGGTGGCAACAATCACCACGGGTAATGTCAATACGGCGAGCGTCAAGGCTGACCATAACAGGCCTGGTGTACCGAAGGTTGGCGCGGGCAGTTGCTCTTGGTAAAACAGCGTATCAATCGAGCCGCCCAAGGTATAAACAAAAAAACCTAAGCCAAACACGCCGTAAACAATCGAAGGTACCCCGGCTAGGTTTATCACCGCGACACGAATCAGCCGAGTAAAGGCGTTATTACCCGCATACTCGTGCAAATAGATCGCAGCAATAACACCAAGTGGCATCACAATCACCGACATAATCAGTACCAACAATACCGTACCAAACATCGCCGGAAACACACCACCTTCAGAATTAGACTCACGGGGGTTTTCAGACAAAAATTTCCACGCCTGTTGCCCCCAGCGCAGTAGCTTTTCTGCGTTGCTCATTTGATTGGGATACCATAAATCCAAAATTTGACTAAGTGGAATCGTAACCCGTTGCCCTGTCATCTCTTCGACCTGCAACCCTTGCCGCGTCAGTTGATCACGAAGGCTGTCCAGTTTGGCTTCTGCGTTAATCAAAGCTTGGCGATATTGCTTACTTTGCTTTTGATATAAATCGCTAAAGGCATCATCTAGAGTGCCATTTAAGCTGTGCTTTCGATGCTCTAATCGCAACCGCTGCGCTTGGGCATTAATGGTACGAATATCGCCTTCAATCAAGTCTTCAATTTGTTGGCGAATCTGTTTGGCAAAGGCTAAACCTTGCGCTAAGTTTTGCTCCACCTCGCGACTAATTTGGCCATTTTCCTTTACGTAACCAATCGGTCGACCAAAAAAGTCACCATCTCGGGTACGCTCAATCACAGCCCAACCCTGTGGGCGCGTCGGTGGATTAAGGTTCACTTCCAGCAACGACACAAAATCGGCAGAATAGAGCTCACGATTGGCCACTTTGATGCTCACTCGCTCAACTAAACCTCTTGCAACGATCTCTTCAGGCAGCTCGACATCCATTTCACGCAAATGGCTGATAGGGATAGATTGCTGCTCATAAATTTGACCAATTAACACCTCACCTTGATCGGTTTGCCATTGATACAGTGGCGCAGGCCAAAAGTAAGAGAGCCCTTTCCAACCGATAAGCAGCAACAGGCCAAGTACAGAAAGCAAGCTGATACTGACCGCACCGCCTGTTAACCATATCCATGGGGAGCCTGATTTAAACCACTTAAACACGTTGTCAATTTCCTACTGTAGAGAGCATTAGAGTGAGCGATACTTTTCGCGTAGGCGCTGACGTACCCACTCGGCTAACGAGTTAACCGCAAAAGTAAACATCAGCAGCAGCAGTGCCGCTAAGAACAAAATTCGATAATGTGAGCTGCCGACTTCTGATTCGGGCATCTCCACCGCAATGGTCGCCGAAAGGGTACGCATCCCTTCGAGAATATTCCAGTCCAGAATCGGGGTATTACCAGTCGCCATTAACACGATCATGGTCTCTCCAACCGCACGGCCGAGCCCCATCATGATCGCAGAGAAAATGCCCGGGCTTGCGGTAAGCAGTACCACATACAATAAGGTTTGCCATTGCGTCGCGCCAAGCGCAAGTGATCCATCAGAAAGGTGTTTGGGCACCGAGAAAATTGCATCTTCCGCAATGGTGAAAATGGTAGGGATCACGGCAAACCCCATCGCAAAACCAACCACAAGGGCATTACGCTGGTCAAAATCGATGCCGTGCTCGGCCAGATAAACCCGCACGTCTCCTGCAAAGAATAACGCTTCGATATTACCGCTTTGCGACAAGATTGCCACACTCACCAAAGCGATACCGGGAATTAAGATAACGGCATGCCAACCATTGGCAAAACGCCCCGTCCATCGGCTAGGCAGCAGATGCCACATCAAACCAATCAGCACAATAGAAAGCGGCATAAATAGCATCAAAGCAACAATCGCTGCTAAATGACTTTCAACGATCGGCGCAAACCACAATCCGGCTAAAAAACCAATAATAACCGTGGGTAAGGCTTCCATCAGCTCAATCGATGGCTTAACCACTCGACGCATACGAGCCGTCATAAAATAAGCGGTGTATATGGCACCAAATACCGCTACAGGAACGGCAAATAACATCGCGAAAGCCGCGGCTTTTAGGGTACCAAAAGCAATGGGAATAAGACTAAACTTGGCTTCAAACTCATCGCTGGCTGAGGTGGTTTGCCACACATAACGCGGCTCTGGGTAGCTTTCGTACCACACTTTTTTCCACAGCGAAGACAATGACACTTCCGGATAAGGGTTATCGACAACCGCAACATTCACTAGGCCATCATCAAACGCGAGTAAATAGGACTCATTGCTCGACATGGCTGCCAATGAAGGCGCTTTGTCGTAAGCACGCTCGAATAGTGCCAATTTCTCACTGGTGGTGTAGTGACTTTGCACCGTGCCATTAATGTAGAAACTGTAAAAGCCTTTACGGTAGGTGTCAGGTAATAAAAATTGCAATTGTGATGCAAGCTTAAACTGACGAATTGGAGTTAATTGGCGCTGATCTTGATTGAGCACATCAAACCATTGCGACACCAAGCCATCTTGATGAGTCACCAGCAGTGAATAGGCACCTGACAGCAGATCGATATGCCAAACGCTGTGCTCTGTGCGCCCTTGGCTTAAATCGACCACCTCTCGCACATCAAATCGCTGCGCACTTTTAGTGGCAATAATCAGTTCTGAACCCGAACGCAAATACAGTGTTTGTCCATCGGGAGTAAGAAGCAACTGGTCAAGCTGGGGAAAACGCTGGGCAAAGGTATAGCTTTTGACGTTGTCGGCTTGCTGCCAACGCACGGTTATCGAACCATCTTGATACCAGCCCACTAGGGTTAAATTCTTTTGCTGGGCAAACGCAAACTGCTTGAGCTGGCTATTGGGTTTATCTAAGCCAAATGACGGCGAAAACTCCAACACTTTCGGTGCAAAATCACGCTGATCTTTATTCAGTGCCGTGGCCAGTTGCGGTTTAAATAAATGGATGGCTCCCTCAGGTGAGGCAAAACCATACCAACCTTGCGCGGCCACCGATTGAGCGAATAGACGATTGGGCTCAGTGAGCGTTTGTGACAGCACTGGCGTATCGCGATCATCATTGAGTGACCAAAAATCGATCTGGCCTTGTTTTGAAATTAAATACGCATGCTGACCATAGTCATCGATTCCCGCCGCAATCACTTGCTGGGTAGACACCGTTTTGCTCAGCGCATTCGGTGTAATTTTGGCATCACTAAACAGCGGTAAAACCATCATCGCCAAATAAACAAAAATCAGTACCAACGCCGCTAAAACGCCAACCCCACCAGCAGATACAGCGAGACGCACCAATCTATCTTTGATTAGCCGTTTTCGATCTCGCTCTCGTAAGGAGAATTGTGCTCTGGTCATCTGATTTACTTACCTATTTTCGTCCTAGGGTATAATATTTCTATTAGGTGACAATTATATTACAGTTCGCAATAAACAACTGAAAACAATGCAATAAAAAAATGCAATAAAAGTGTCATGTAAAGACCTTAAGTTGCTAATCCATGGAGAGGCTTCGGCAGACTTCATATCTTCAAACCAGGGATTGGAGTAAGGGATGAGTACCGAAAAACTGTATATCGAAAAAGAGCTCAGTTGGCTTTCATTTAATGAACGAGTGCTGCAAGAGGTGGCAGATAAGAGTGTACCTTTAATTGAGCGCATCCGCTTTCTCGGTATATTTTCCAATAACTTAGACGAATTTTATAAAGTTCGCTTTGCCGACGTTAAACGACGCATTCTGATCAACCAAGAGCGTGGTGGTAACGATAACTCCAAGCACCTATTAACCAAAATGCAAACCAAAGCGCTCAAACTCAATGAACGTTTTGATGAGTTGTACAACGAACTCATCCGTGAAATGGCGCGAAGACGCATCTTTTTGGTCAATGAAACTCAGTTAAGCGATGCGCAGCAAAAGTGGGTAAAAAAGTATTTTCACCGCGAAGTGTTAGCGCATTTGACTCCCTTGTTGATGCGTGACGATATTGATGTACTGGAATTTCTGAAAGACGAATACGCCTATATTGCCGTTGAA
Organism: Vibrio sp. NH-UV-68; assembly: GCF_042940635.1. NCBI lineage: Bacteria > Pseudomonadati > Pseudomonadota > Gammaproteobacteria > Vibrionales > Vibrionaceae > Vibrio > Vibrio sp. NH-UV-68. Next base: position 655,530 of record NZ_CP134975.1, on the reverse strand, counting down.
CTTAAACAACCACAACATAATCAATATGCGCTGCTCGAGATACCAACCGACCACCTACCGCGTTTCATCATGATGCCTGAGCAGAAAGGCAAGCGCCGCAAAACCATTATCTTGCTCGATAATATTATTCGTTATTGCTTAGATGATATTTTTAGTGGCTTTTTTGATTACCAACAGCTCAATGGTTACGCGATGAAAATGACGCGAGATGCGGAATACGATTTAGGTCACGAAGTTGATCATAGCTTGTTAGAGCAAATGTCAGAGGGCGTTAGCCAGCGCTTAACCGCAATGCCGGTACGTTTTGTTTACCAGCGTGACATGCCGCAAGAGATGCTCGACTTCCTGTGCGGAAAACTGCAGATATCCAACTACGACAGTCTCATCCCCGGGACGCGTTATCATAATTTTAAAGACTTTATTACCTTTCCTAATCTTGGCCGTGATTACCTAGAAAACAAACCCTTACCGCCAATGAAATGTGCCGACTTTGACGGCTTCGCCAACAAGTTCGATGCCATTCGAGCGCAAGATATTTTACTCTACTATCCGTACCACACTTTTGAACACATTAGCGAATTGGTTCGTCAGGCGTCGTTTGATCCTAAAGTCATTAGTATCAAAATCAATATCTACCGCGTGGCCAAAGACTCGCGTTTGATGAACTCACTGATTGATGCCGTACACAACGGTAAAAGCGTGACCGTTGTGGTCGAATTGCAAGCTCGTTTTGATGAAGAGATTAACATTGAGTGGTCACGCATTCTGACCGAAGCTGGAGTGGAAGTGGTATTTGGCGCGCCGGGGTTAAAAATACACGCCAAACTGCTGCTGATTAGTCGACGTGAAAACGATGAGATCATCGACTACGCACACATAGGCACAGGCAATTTCCATGAAAAAACAGCTCGTATCTATACCGATTTTTCCTTGCTCACCGCCGATGTTGATTTAACTCGCGAAGTGCGAAACGTGTTTGGTTACATCGAAAACCCGTATCGTCCGGTGCGCTTCAATCACTTAGTTGTCTCACCAAGAAACTCGCGTAAGGAACTCTATCGCTTGATAGACAATGAGATCGCTAATGCACAAGCGGGAAAAAAGGCCGGCTTAACCATTAAGGTCAATAATTTAGTCGATAAAGGTCTGGTCAATAAACTCTACAGCGCGAGTAACGCCGGAGTGGCGATCAAAATGATTATCCGCGGCATGTGTTCGCTGGTCCCTGGTATTGATGGCGTTAGTGACAATATCAAAATCATCAGCATTGTTGATCGTTTTCTTGAACACCCGCGCGTCATCATTGCGCACAACGACGGCGATCCTGCGGTCTACATCTCTTCGGCTGACTGGATGACACGCAATCTTGATCATCGAATTGAAGTGGCGGCTCCAATACGTGATCCTCGCCTTAAACAGCGCATTATTGATATCGTCAATCTCCATTTTACCGATACTGTAAAAGCGAGATGGATCGATAAAGAGATGAGCAATAGCTACGTACCTCGTGGTAATCGGAAGAAAGTTCGCTCACAAATTGCGATTTACGACTATCTTAAAAATATAGAAAAACAAACTAAGAATCAGAAACGTAAAGAGCAATTGAGAGAAGATGAACCACACACCAGACATCCGTGATGTCGCCGCCATCGACTTAGGCTCAAACAGCTTCCATATGGTTGTTGCGCGAGTTGTCGATCAAGATTTACAGCTCATCAGTCGCCATAAACAGCGAGTTCGCTTGGCGGCGGGTCTCGATGGACAAAAAAATCTCGATAATGCCTCGATTGAACGTGGGTTAGAATGCCTAGCAATGTTTGCCGAACGCCTGCAAGGTTTTGAAGAACAAAACGTCCGTATTGCCGCCACTCACACTTTGCGTCAAGCCAATAATGCTCATATCTTTCTTCAGCGTGCGCGTGAGGTTTTGCCGTTCCCAATCGAAATTATTCCCGGCGTTGAAGAAGCGCGCCTGATCTATCTCGGCGTAGCCCACACTCAGCCCGAGTCTGATTCAAAGTTAGTCATCGACATTGGCGGCGGCAGTAGCGAAATCATTATTGGTCGCGGCTTTGAACCCGAGCTCATTAACAGCAAACAGATGGGGTGCGTCAGTTACAACCGCGAATTTTTTGCCAATGGTAAATTGTCGGAAAAGAATTTTAATCGAGCGACACTCGCCGCCGAACAAAAGCTCGAATCGATTGCTCATCGTTATAAAAAAATGGGTTGGGAAATCGCCTTTGGTTCATCCGGCACAATCAAAGCCATTTGCGAAGTCCTGGTTGGCCTTGGCTATGATGATGAACTGATCACCGCCAAACGGTTAGAAAAACTGATCAGCAAGCTGTGTGAATGGGCCACCATCGACGACATTGAACTGACGGGGTTAACGGCAGAAAGAAAACCTGTTTTTGCCGCTGGCGTTGCCATTTTACACGCGATCATGACCAGTCTTAACATTGACCAACTGCACTTTTCTGAAGGCGCATTGCGTGAAGGGCTGTTGTTTGAAATGGAAGATAGCTTCAAGCGATCTGATATCCGCATGCGTACCACCGAAAACCTCGCCAGCAAACACCTTGTCGATTTAGATCATGCCGCCAAAATTAAAGGCCACGCACGTGAACTGTTTCAACAAATTCATAAAGATGTCGGGATCAAAAAAAGCTCTCAACTGTTTGAATTACTCGAGTGGAGTGCGTTGTTACACGAAGTCGGATTGAGCATTAGCTTGCAAGCCTTTCATCGCCACTCGGCGTATATTTTACGCCATACCTATATGCCGGGTTTCAACCGCGAACAACAACGCCTGCTTGCGGTGCTGGTGCGCTTTCAACGTAAAGCGTTAAAGCTGAATGAACTCGAGCCTTTTACCCTTTATGACCAAGCCGATGTCATCAGCTTGATTCGTATTTTGCGCCTTGCGATTATCCTCAATGGACAGCGCAGCGACGAGTTGATTGAGACGCCCAATTTAACCATTGATGGCGATAAGTGGACTCTGAATTCGAATGACAAAGATTGGTTGGAAAACAACAAATTACTTCACGCCGACTTGCAAAATGAACAAGCCTACTGGCGCAACGCCAACTGGCAGTTAAACATCTAAACCTTAATCTGGGTCAGTAAATCTTAGAGCGTTAAACCTTAGTCGCTATGGGCGGTAATACCGACTTTAGCCAATTCTTGTCGGGCTATTTGCGCCGAGATCGCCACATAACCATCTTTGGCCACCAAGGCTTGCCCCTGAAGAGAATAGATAAAGCGAATAAACTCACGTTCGATCGGTCTTAACGGTTTCGACGGATGTTTATTAACGTAAACATAGAGATAGCGTGATAGTGGGTACTCACCAGATAAAATATTTTCCTGACTCGCTTCAATGTACTCACTGCCCCGTTGTGCAATCGGCAGCAACTTGACATCAGACACTTGATAACCGACCCCCGAGTAACCAATGGTATTAACGGCAGAGCCCACCGATTGAACCACAGACGCCGATCCTGGCTGTTCATTAACGCTATTTTTAAAATCACCGCCACACAGTGCGTGCTTTTTAAAATAGCCATAAGTTCCAGACACCGAATTACGCCCAAACAATTGAATACCTCGCTTAGCCCATTGGTAATCTAAGCCAAGGTCTGCCCAGCGGTTGATTTGCTGTGTCGACCCACAACGCAAAGTGGCAGAGAAAATACTGTCGAGTTGGACAAAATTGAGCCCTTCAATTGGGTTGTCTCGATGAACAAAAATGCCAATCGCGTCGATCGCCACTCTTAATGCCGTCGGCTTGTAACCATGCTCGCGTTCAAACGCTTCAATTTCGCGGTTTCGCATTGGTCGACTCATCGGCCCAAATTGCGCTGTACGTTCGGTTAATGCCGGCGGCGCCGTCGAGGAACCCGACGCTTGCACCTGGCCATTAACACTTGGGTATAACTGCTTGAACTCTTCAACCCATAGCGTCGTCATACCGGCCAATGTATCTGAACCAACACTGGTTAACGTGCCCGAAATACCCGGCACTTTTTGATAATCAGGTAACAGCGTCTGACTTGCCAAGCATGCGCTAGATACGAATAACAATGACGTCAACAGTGGCTTAATCACTTAACCACCAACCTAGACGGTAGAATAAACGAGAACTTACTACCAACACCGACTTCGCTGTGTATTTCTAAACGCGAATCATGATGTGAAAGAGCGTGCTTAACAATCGCCAGCCCTAAGCCACTGCCTCCCGTATCACGCGAGCGCGCTTTATCGACTCGATAAAAACGCTCAGTCAGACGATGTAGATGCTGAGGCTCAATACCATCACCACTGTCTTCCACTTCAAGATGCGCTCCTTGAGAACTCTGGTACCAACGAACATGAATATCCGCACCTGGTGGGGTGTACTTGACCGCATTGTAGACCAAGTTAGAAATCGCACTGCGCAGTTGATCATCATCACCTAATACGCGCAGCTTACTATCGACATCAAAACTGAGTTTATGTTCGGCCTCACCACTTAGACTAACGGCTTCTTTTTCTAGTACCTCAAGCATCGCGGGCACATTCACCACTTCATCCAGTTCATGCATCGGCGCCGCTTCAATTTTTGATAACGTCAGCAACTGATTGACCAAGCTGTTCATTCGATTGAGCTGCTCTGTCATCACCCCATGAGCTTTGGTCCACATTGGGCCCACCACCATATCTGGGTCTTCGGTCATTTCCAGATAACCTTGCAGTACCGTCATTGGCGTGCGCAGTTCATGCGAGACATTAGCAAAAAAGTTGCGACGCATGCCCTCAAGCTGCTTCAACTGACTGACATCCCGGACCACCATCAAGTGTTCACCTTCGGTGTAAGGCACAATACGTAGCTCAAGCATACGTTCAACGTTAAGCGGCGAACGCATCTCTAACGGCTCAGAGAAGTCTTGTTTATTGAGGTATTTGATAAAATCTGGGGTACGAATCAAATTCGAAATTGGCTGACCGGAGTCGTCGGGCCATTTAAAACCGAGCAAATGTTGAGCAAGTTTGTTGCACCACACAATGTTGCCTTCACTGCGAAACACCACCACGGCATCTGGCAGGGATTCAGCACCATTACGGAAACGGCGAATCAGGTTGGTCAATTCTTTACGTTTTTTACGCTGACGCTGCTGCAAACGGTAGATACCATTGAATAGTGACTCCCAATGGCCACTGCCCGATGGCGGTGTTAAACGTTTTTCATCCCACAACCATGCCGATAAGCGCATTTGGTTGTGTAAGTGCCACACAAGCTGCAAAGCCGTCGCCGCCAAAAGCAACCACGGCATAAAACCAAATATCCACCCTACGACGATCCATGGGGTGTAAAAAAAAACCAGCTCCCACGCTAGCTTTTTCCAAGTTAACCGTTCTACCACTTACCTCTCCGTTTGCGCACTCGCAATCCTACTATGCTTTGGTCGAGAAACGATAGCCAGCGCCACGCACGGTCTGGATCAGTTTGTCATGACCAGCGGCTTCAAGCGCTTTACGTAAACGACGAATATGAACATCGACGGTGCGATCTTCAACATACACGTTTGTGCCCCATACATTGTTTAACAGCTGCTCACGACTGTAGACACGTTCTTGATGAGTCATGAAAAAGTGCAGCATCTTAAATTCTGTTGGACCCATATCTAATGGTAGATCGTTAGCCGTCACTCGGTGTGAAACAGGGTCGAGCTTGAGACCTTGCACATCAATCACATCTTCAAGAGCCGTCGGAGTCACGCGGCGAATGACCGCTTTTAAACGTGCCACTAACTCTTTAGGTGAAAATGGCTTGGTAATATAGTCATCAGCGCCCACTTCAAGCCCGCGAACTTTATCTTCTTCTTCACCGCGTGCAGTCAGCATCACCACAGGAATATTTCGTGTCAGCTCTTCGCGTTTCATATGTTTGATAAAGTTGATACCACTGCCACCTGGTAACATCCAGTCTAGTAATACTAGATCTGGGAAGGGTTCAGCCAGTTTCGTTACCGCGCTATCGTAATCTTCTGCTTCAACGGCTTGATAGCCTTTTTGTTCGAGAACAAAGCAGAGCATTTCACGAATTGGCGCTTCGTCTTCAACAACCAGAATCCTTCTAGACATAATCCAGTAACCTTGTATAAGTTGAGTGATTTCGGGCTAGCTGCCCTTGTGCAACGTTAAGCATTATCACTAGCAATTATGACACTTTTGTGACCTTTGAAAACAAATTTTCATATAACTTTCATCCCACTATTGTGTGTTTGCAGTAAGACAAGCGTCGCAAAAGTCTTTATGATTGGCAGCTCAACAAAAGGTATAGAGAAAGAGTATGTGGTTTAAAAACTGTCTGGTTTATCGTTTTAACCGTGATATTGAGTTCAATGCGGACCAACTAGAGAAGCAATTGGCTGAGTTTCGTTTCACACCTTGTGGCAGCCAAGACAAGCAAAAATTTGGCTGGGTAACGGCGATGGGAAAACATGGCGACATGATGACTCACGTATCAGAAGACCGCATTCTGATCTGCGCCAAAAGAGAAGAGAAAATGATTCCGGCTTCGGTAATCAAGGACTCTTTGAATGACAAAGTCGAGGCGATGGAATTACAAGAAGGCCGTGCGCTGAAAAAGAAAGAGAAAGATAATCTTAAAGAAGACATCTTGATTGATCTGTTACCGCGTGCCTTTAGCCGCAGCAACCATACTTATGTGCTGATTTTGCCAAAAGAAGGCTTCATTCTCGTCGATGCCAGCAGCTACAAAAAAGCCGAAGATGTGCTAGCCCTGCTGCGTAAAACCATGGGTAGCCTACCGGTTGTGCCAGCCATTCCAGAAACCGCCATTGAAACTACGTTGACCGAATGGGTCAAAACGGGCGCGACGCCTGCCGGCATTGAAATGCTTGATGAAGCTGAGCTTAAATCGGTACTCGAAGAAGGCGGCGTGATTCGCTGTAAGAAACAAGAGTTGACGGCTGATGAGATTCGCAGCCATATCGACGCAGATAAAGTGGTCACTAAACTCGCCCTATGGTGGCAAGAACGCATCGAGTTCATTTTGGCTGAAGATGGCAGCATCAAGCGCCTCAAGTTCTCTGATGAACTTAAAGATCAAAATGAAGACATTCCGCGTGAAGATCAAGCCGCGCGTTTTGACGCTGACTTCTCGTTGATGTGTGGTGAGCTGAGCGCGTTTCTACCTAACCTATACGAGTGCCTTGGTGGATTGCCTCACCCAAATGCCTAATCAAAACGGCATGGCGTAAGACTTAAGCAACCGATACTGTCGTCACCACGATGATGACGACAGTATCGGTTGGTATCGCTGAGTCTGCTATCACCTCGGCCCATCTTGTCTTAAACATTTCCTTGTTTCAAATTTCAACTCTGCTAACAAAGCACCGAATAGACACACAGTTTGTTTGGATATTCCCCTAGTCACAAGTCACATTTTAACGTAAAATTTGCGCCCCTTTACTTCCACGAGGTGGAAGTAACCTGACTTGAGATCAGACTAGAGAAAAACAATGACTACTGAGAAAGCATTCGTACCTGAGCTACTGTCACCGGCAGGTAGCCTAAAAAACATGCGTTACGCCTTTGCCTACGGGGCAGATGCTGTCTACGCTGGCCAGCCGCGTTACAGCCTTCGTGTACGTAACAACGAGTTCAACCACGAAAACCTAAACATTGGTATCAACGAAGCGCATGCCCTGGGCAAAAAGCTTTACGTGGTCTGTAATATTCAACCGCACAACTCAAAGCTAAAGACCTTCATCCGTGACCTTAAACCGGTGGTTGAGATGGGTCCTGACGCCCTGATCATGTCTGACCCTGGTCTTATCATGATGGTTCGTGAAGCCTTCCCTGAAATGCCAATCCACTTGTCTGTTCAAGCTAACGCCGTCAACTGGGCGACGGTCAAGTTCTGGGCGGCCAATGGTGTTGAGCGTGTGATTGTATCTCGTGAGCTTTCTCTGGAAGAAATCGAAGAAATTCGCGAACACTGCCCAGAAACTGAACTCGAAGTCTTCGTTCATGGCGCACTGTGCATGGCTTACTCTGGCCGCTGTCTATTGTCTGGTTACATCAACAAGCGCGATCCTAACCAAGGCACCTGTACCAACGCATGCCGTTGGGAATACAAGGTAGAACAAGGTAAAGAGAACGACACTGGCGATATCGTCGAAAAGTTTGATCCAGCCGAAGCGCAACCTGTCGAAGTGCAAGACGAGCGTCCTGAAACCACTATCGGTCGTGGTAAACCAACCGATGAAGTGGTGCTACTCTCTGAAGCACATCGCCCTGACGAAAAAATGGCCGCTTACGAAGATGAGCACGGCACTTACATCATGAACTCAAAAGACCTGCGTGCGATTCAACACGTTGAGCGCTTAACGAAGATGGGCGTTCATTCACTTAAGATTGAAGGTCGTACTAAGTCGTTCTACTACTGTGCTCGTACTGCGCAAGTTTATCGTAAAGCGATTGATGATGCGGTTGCAGGCAAGCCTTTCGATGAGAGCCTAATGAGCACACTAGAAAGCTTAGCTCACCGCGGTTACACCGAGGGCTTCCTTCGTCGTCACACACACGATACCTACCAAAACTACGACTACGGCTATTCAGTCTCAGACGCTCAGCAATTTGTTGGTGAATTTACCGGTAAACGCCGTGGTGACCTTGCAGAAGTCGAAGTGAAGAACAAATTCCTAGTCGGTGATAGCCTTGAGCTAATGACCCCTAAAGGTAATGTTGTGTTCACTCTTGAAGCAATGGAAAACCGTAAGTCACAGTCAATTGAAGACGCAAAAGGCAACGGCCACTTCGTGTTTATTCCTGTTCCACAAGATATGGACCTAGAATTCGGCTTGTTGATGCGTAACCTTAATGTCGGTCAGGATACCCGTAACCCAACAGGTAAATAAGCATGGCACTGCTGATCACTGATAAATGCATTAACTGTGATATGTGTGACCCTGAGTGCCCTAATGGGGCAATCTCTATGGGGGAGTCTATCTTTGAGATTGACCCAGACCTTTGTACCGAGTGTAAAGGCCATTACGACAAGCCGACTTGCCAGTCAGTTTGCCCTATCACTAAATGCATTATCACTGACCCAAAGCATATTGAAACTGACGATGAGCTGCTCGAGAAGTTCGTCATCATTCAAGGGTTAGCCTAAAGACAAACGCCGCGTTCAGCGGCGTTTTTTATTATCCTAGATATCGTTTTTACAGACCTACTTATAACTTAACTCGGTCGCTTTACCTTTGAATATTCGATACACCGCAAAGGTGTAGAGCAAGATCATTGGCATCACTATCATCACCCCATAGCCGACAATAATCAGTGTCGCAGGTGATGAGGCCGATTGCTGCGCCGTCATCAACCCAGGCACAACTTGAGGGAAAAAGCTGTACGCTAGCCCTAAAAAGCTCAGGGCAAAAATTATCGTGACACCAAAAAATGGCCAACGGACGCCTAAATCATTAACCATAGGTACTTGGCGAAGGTAGCGGTCAACGACAAAAATAGTGGCTAAGACGATGATGGGGATCGGTGCTAACAACAGAATTTCAGGGAAGCTAAACCAGCGCATTGCCACTTGTTGATTGACGATAGGATTGACGATACTAACGACCAGAATACCCAATGCGGCCACCCAGCCAGCCCGTCGAGACCAACGCGCAGCGCGCACTTGCAGCTCACCTTCCGTTTTAAGCACTAGCCAAGCGCCCCCAATATAAACGTAAGCCGCCGCAACACACAGACTGCTTAAGAGAGCAAAACCATACGCTTGGCCCGAGTCTTCAAATCCCATAATATAGCGACCGACCATGTAACCTTGCGTCAAAGACGCAATCAATGATCCAGTTCTAAAACACCAATCCCAGCGTGGTTTGTGATCCGAGACGGCTTTCGCGCGAAAATCAAACGCGACACCACGCATGATCAGTGCGATCAACATTAACGCCGTCGGAAGGTAGAGTTCGGTCAATATCAAACTGTGCGCGCTAGGGAACGCGATCAATAAGATGCCGACGGCCAATACTAACCAGGTTTCGTTGGCATCCCAAAATGGACCAATGGAGGCGATCATACGATCACGCTGCTGCTCATTGTTACTTGGCAGTAGCATCCCCACGCCTAAATCATAGCCATCTAACACTGCGTACATAAACACCGAAAAGCCGAGTAGCAATAAGTAGATTTCTGGTAAATGATTGCTCATGAATAAACCTCTTGCTGTTGGGATGGCACCTGATGTGCGGCAATATCTTTACGCGCCAAATAGAATAAGGTGTGAATGTAAGCCACCAGCAGCAGCGCATAAATCGCGAGGTACATAAACAGTGAGATCATCACACTGCTACTCGGGACGCTTGTTACCGCTTCAGAGGTTCTCAACACACCACTGACTAACCAAGGTTGACGACCGACTTCAGTGACATACCAACCAGCCAATGTGGCAGCCCAACCTGAGAATGTCATGGCGACAACGGTATAGAGATAAGGCTTAGGTAAAGGCTTACCGCGCATCAAACGCAGCGCCCCGTACCAGCTGACCAGTAGCATCAACACGCCCACTCCGACCATAATTCGAAAACCGAAGAACAGCGGTTTAACCGGGGGATGATCAGGAGCAAACTGGTTAAGTCCGACGATTTCACCATTGAGGTCATGCGTTAGAATTAAACTGGCTAAATTAGGAATGCCAACGGCAAGGTCGTTGGTGCGAGTCTCTTCATTTGGCCAAGCAAACAAGAGCAGTGGCGCACCTTGCTCGGTTTCCCACACCCCTTCCATCGCTGCGATCTTCGCGGGTTGATGTTCTAAGGTATTCAAACCATGTAGATCGCCAATGAAAATTTGCAGTGGGATAAAACCTGCGGCTGCAAATAGCGCAACCTTCAGACCTAACTTCGCCGCACGATGTCCCGGTTGCTTCGTCACTTGATAAGCCGAGATGCCAGCAACCAAAAAGCTTGCGGTTAACGCTGACGCCAACAAGGTATGAGTAAATCGGTAAGGCAGCGATGGATTTAAGATAACGTCTTTCCAACTGGTAACATGAACAATACCATCAATGACCTCATAACCACTTGGCGTATGCATCCAGCTATTCAGCACTAAAATCCAAAATGCCGACATTGTGGTACCAACCGCAACCAGAACGGTCGCCAACGTATGGAACCAATCAGGCACGCGACCGCGACCAAACAACATCACACCAAGGAAGGTCGCCTCCATAAAGAAGGCAGTCATGACTTCATACCCTAAGAGTGGGCCTGCAACATTACCGACACGCTCCATAAATCCAGGCCAATTAGTGCCAAATTGGAAACTCATGGTGATCCCTGAGACCACACCGAGCGCAAACGTCAGCGCAAAAATCTTGACCCAAAAGTAATAGACATCCAGCCAAACTGGCGCTTGACTACGGTTATAACGCCATTTAAAGAAAACCAGCATCCACGCCAAAGCAATGGTGATAGTCGGAAAGAGTATGTGAAAGCTAATATTGGTCGCGAATTGAATCCGCGATAACATGAGGGTGTCTAACATCTTATGTCCTCAAAACACTCGTCTCGCTCTAATGAGCTCGTTGCTGATGTAATTTAATTACGTAGAAAAGGACGAATTGGATTCATCTGAGCTTAATTTGATGAATTCAGTGCATTAAAAATTGATTTATATCAATTTATGAGAAGGAAAGGTGTAAAAGAATCGTCTCAAAATACAATGATATGTATCCAAAGTTTACTAAGTTACGCTATTTGGTGGATAAGATGGCAAACTTGATGTCAATTCGGCCTACCCTTAGATAAGCATCGGAAATTATGGAATTAAATTACACAACATTAACATTCATTGCCCATTAAGCCGTTATAGATGGCGAGTTTGCAGTAGCGTTAAACACTGCTCTGGCATCACCTTTACTCGCTTTTTTTTCGCTTTCGCGACTGTTACCTTGGCTAAATTAGGTTTAGGTTGCGGCTTCCAGCTCGCAAGCTCCGCGCCACAGCCATCACCTTGTGGAGGCTCAGCTTGAGATTGGCAAACCACACTCCCGGGCGGGCATTTAAGACGAACATGCATATGGTAATGGTGCCCCCACCAGGGGCGAACTTTACGCAGCCAAGCCCGTTCATTGCTCTGTTCGCTACGACACAAGGTCTGTTTTATTACCGGATGGACAAAGATCCGCGCGACCTGTTCATCGCTTGCCGCCATTTTAATGAGCTCAAAATGGCGAGACTCCCAGCGCGGCTTAACCAGTTGGTAACGGTCAATATCCACCACACTTAATGGGGTTGGGTTAGCAAGTTGCTGGGTTGATAATCGCGCCTCGGTAAGACGTAACCAAACGTCAATGTCCAAGCCCGTTTGATGGCTTGAATGCCCAGTGGAAAAACGACCGCCTTGCGGTAGTGAGAGATCACCGATCAAAATAACGCTATTGAGTTCACGCTTTGCCTGCTGCGCCAAAGATTGAACAAAGCGAATCGCATTAGGGTGGCCGTAATAACGCGTTCGCTCGCTGCGCAGTACTTGATACCCCTCACCTTGAAGTGGTAGTGGGTTTCCTCCGGCAAGACAACCATTGGCGTAACTGCCAATGGCCTGAGGTGACTGATTAGAGGGGGCTTGGATTTGCTCCCATGGCGTGGCATAGACGCCAACGCTTACCAGCGCGACGAGGAAACAAAGACAAAACCACACCGGATGACTGCGCTGCATTGTATTCCCTCGTTTTGATTATTGCTTAATAGTGCTTGCCATTATCATAGTAGCTGCTGGCATTGAGTGCGGTAAAAATAACCGCGACATCGACATCTTCACCACTCAGCTCACGGACTTGCTGAGTGATAATTTGCGCCACTTTATCTTGGATATCTTGACCGCGATCGAACCATAACACCTCAACAAAAGGGTAAGCCGCACTAACCTCTCCTTCATGGTAAAACGTGGTGTAAACATATTCAAAGGTAAAGTCCTCACGTGGACAGGCCATATGAGGTTGTAACTGATCGATAAGTGGTTTAGATAGAATCTGAACGGATTGAGGCTCAACCGCACGAAAGCGTAAATGAGGCATACTAGGCTCCTGTCGTTATATTGAAATTATGATACCAATGTAATGTCGAATGTCTCGCATGGCTTAACACTAAGCACCCGCTTGGCCAATCTTGTCTTAGTCCTGCGCATCATTATGGTAACGCAAAGTGATCATTTCACCATCACTGGTGAGCTCAACTTGTCTTTGCCCTGCCTGCCAAATCAGTACTCGAGGCGTTGATTGAGAAAATCGGTTAATAAATAGAATCACTCTTTTATCTGCCTCTGGACGAGTTAAACCAGTGAGCAGTGTATTGACATCAAGTGACTGCTGGTCAATGGTAGCTTTGATAAGCTCAAAGCCATCTTTACGCAAACCAAGTTGTACTTGAGATAAGCGGTGGGCACTGTATTGAGCAAGAAGTTCGATGTGTATTTGAGTTTCTTCGACCCGCGCCTCCGCGATAAAACTGTCACGGTAATAACTAAGCTCGTCTTCACACCAAGTCATCTCACCACATGCTTGCCAGCCCGAAACAATCGCTTGTTTTAGCGTGTCATCGTCATCGGAGAAAACAATACTCGCGGCCAACACTGACTGAGTAACGAATAGAGTGATAACACAGAGTGCACGCCACATAACCTTACCTGCAAAAAGAAGCCATACCTGTTAAAAAGAAAAAAGCCGCTGATAATCAGCGGCTTTAATAAGCGAATAAGCCTTATGGCATCTCGTCGAACTCTGCACCCTCTTTTTCAACTTGAGGTGGCATTAAGTGTTCTTTGGTGATACCCAACTTCAGTGCCAGTGCCGAAGCAACATAGATTGATGAGTAAGTACCAACGGTAATACCAAGCAGTAATGCGGTTGCAAAACCATGGATCAGTGCCCCACCTTGAGTGAACAGTGCAATAACCACAAACAAAGTCGTACCTGACGTAATCAAGGTACGGCTCAAGGTCTGCGTAATTGAATTGTTCATGATTTCCGGTGGCTCGCCTTTACGCATCTTACGGAAGTTCTCACGGATACGGTCAAAGACAACAATGGTATCGTTGAGCGAGTAACCAACAACGGTTAACAACGCTGCCACGATAGTCAAGTCGACTTCGATCTCCATCAGAGAGAACACACCCAGTGTGATGATCACATCGTGCGCAAGCGCCAATACAGCACCGGCTGCCAGACGCCATTCGAAACGCACCGATACGTAAAGCAAGATACACAGCAGCGACACGATAATCGCTAAACCACCAGCTTCGGTTAACTCATCTCCGACGTTCGGACCAACGAACTCGATGCGGCGCATTTCAACGCTTTCTCCAGTACCGTCTTTGATCGCGGCAAGAATTTGGTTACCCAAGGTTTCACCAGCAATATTGTCACGCGGACGCAGACGCACCATGACTTCACGCGCGCTACCGAAGTTTTGTACCGTAGCATCGCCAAAACCTTTCGCTTCTAATGCGCCACGAATATCTTCTAGATTGGCAGGTTGTTCAAACCCCACTTCAATAAGCGTGCCGCCCGTAAAATCTAGACCCCAGTTCAACCATTTGGTCGAAAGAGTAAAGATCGACGCACCGATCATCAAAATGGAGAACATAAATGCCAGCTTCGACCAACGCATAAAGTCGATCATTTTTTCTGCTTTTAGAATCTGAAACATACTAATTGCCAGCCTTAGATCGACAGTTTGTTGATGCGTTTACCACCGTACATTAGGTTCACGACACAGCGCGTTCCGACAATAGCAGTAAACATAGAAGTTAAAATACCGATAGACAGTGTCACCGCGAAACCTTTAATCGCACCAGTACCAACAGCAAACAGAATGATTGCGGTGATAAGAGTGGTGATGTTGGCATCGGCGATGGTACTAAAGGCATTGGCGTAGCCTTGGTGAATCGCTTGTTGTGGACTGCGTCCATCACGAAGTTCTTCACGAATCCGCTCGAAGATCAGAACGTTAGCATCGACTGCCATACCGACCGTCAGAACAATACCGGCAATACCAGGTAGCGTCATCGTCGCTCCGGGAATCATCGACATCACACCAATAATCAGTACTAGGTTCGCCATCAGTGCCATATTGGCAATCAAGCCAAACTTGCGGTAGTAGAACAGGGTAAACAGCATTACCGCGACCATACCCCAAATACACGCCTGAACACCCATATCGATATTCTGCTGACCCATAGATGGACCAATGGTACGCTCTTCAACAATCGAAATTGGCGCAATCAAAGCACCAGCACGTAGCAATAGTGCCAAATTGTGAGCTTCAGCGGCAGAGTCAATACCAGTAATACGGAAGTTACGACCTAACGCAGATTGAATCGTTGCTTGGTTAATGACTTCTTCATGCTTAGATAAGATGACGCGACCATCTGGCGTGCGGCGACCACTATCTTTGTACTCTGCAAACACCGTCGCCATAAGCTTACCGATGTTCTTCTTCGAGAACGCAGACATCTTGTTACCACCTTCACTATCAAGTGAGATGTTAACTTGCGGACGACCATACTCGTCAACACTGGAGCTTGCATCGGTAATGCTTGAACCACCAAGGATGACGCGTTTCTTCAACACGACAGGACGACCATCACGATCTTGCTTAATTTCGCTTCCAGCTGGCGCTCGACCACTAGCAGCAGCGGCAAGATCCGCTTTTGAGTCGACTTCGCGGAACTCAAGTGTTGCGGTCGCACCAAGAATTTCTTTAGCGCGCGCGGTGTCTTGAACACCCGGCAACTCAACAACAATACGACTCGCACCCTGACGTTGAACCAGCGGCTCTGCCACACCTAACTCGTTAACACGGTTACGCAAAATAGTAATATTTTGCTCAACAGCATAATTGCGAATTTCAACTAAGCGTTGCTCAGAAAAAGTCGCAACAAGAGCAAATCGACCGTCAGAACCTGATTCAGTAAAGATCATATCTGGGTGATTTTTTTCGAGAAGTTGCTGAGCATCGTCGAGTTGCTGCTGATCACGCAGTAACACTTCCACCGCCTCTTTGCCCGATGGACGAATGGCTCGGTAACGAATTTTTTCTTCACGCAACTCACTGCGGAAGGCTTCTTCTTGCTGACCCACCAACTTTTCCATCGCCGCGTCCATGTCTACTTCCATTAAGAAGTGAACACCACCACGGAGATCAAGGCCGAGTTTCATTGGTGCAGCACCAATAGATTCAAGCCAGTCAGGCGTTGCTGGCGCAAGGTTGAGGGCAACAATGTTGTCGCTACCTAACGCTTCATTGATCACATCACGAGCACTGATCTGAGTATCAGTATCGCCAAAACGTACAAGAATAGACCCATTTTCAAGAGCAATGGATTTATGAGATAAGCCCTGTTTTTCGAGAGCTTGAGTGACAGAATCCAGCGTTGACATATCTACAGAGGCGCCGCGCGCCCCTGTAACTTGAATTGCCGGATCTTCACCGTAGAGATTTGGAAGTGCATACAGCGCAGCGATGGCAATGGTAAACATCACCATCAAATACTTCCATAACGGGTATCGGTTTAGCACAGCGAGGATCCTCTAGCTGTTTTACAGAGACTTAAGCGTACCTTTTGGTAGCACTGCAGTAACGAAATCTTTTTTGATCACAACTTCGTTGTTTGTATTCAGCTCGATAGTGATGTAGTCGTTATCTTCTGCGATTTTAGTAATTTTACCCACTAAACCACCGCTGGTCAGAACTTCATCACCCTTGCCCATCGACGCCATTAAGCTTTTGTGCTCTTTTACACGCTTAGCTTGTGGACGGTAGATCATGAAGTAGAAAATCACCGCAAACATGCCGAGCATGATTAGCATTTCAAAACCACCACCTGCTGGTGAACCTTCTGCTGCTGCGTGAGCTGGAGAAATAAACATTAAAAAATCCTCTATATATTATTTATTGATACTCAAATTGGGCATTCACGGTTTAGATTCAAGTAGTAAAGCGAGCAATAGAGATCGCTCTCTCAAAAATTGCGCGCGTCTGCCTATTTTATTAGCAAAAGCCTTTGGCACAATACCAAAGGCTTTAATTTAAAATCGTTACTGTTGTTTTGCCAATGGTGGTACTTCACGACCACGACGTTGGTAGAATTCTTGCACGAACTGGTCAAAACGGTCTTCATCAATCGCCTGACGGATGCTTTCCATTAAACGCTGGTAGTAGCGTAAGTTATGGATAGTATTCAAGCGAGCACCCAAAATCTCATTACAACGCTCTAGGTGGTGTAAATACGACTTAGAATAATTTTGACAAGTGTAACAGTCGCAATGTGGATCCAGCGCAGTGGTATCTGTTTTGTGTTTCGCATTACGGATCTTGATCACACCGCCAGTCACAAACAGATGGCCATTACGCGCATTACGCGTTGGCATGACACAGTCGAACATATCAATACCACGACGCACGCCTTCAACCAGGTCTTCTGGTTTACCAACCCCCATTAAGTAGCGAGGCTTGTCTTCAGGAAGCTGAGGACAAGTGTGCTCTAGGATACGGTGCATATCTTCTTTTGGCTCACCAACGGCTAGGCCGCCCACAGCGTAACCGTCAAAACCGATGTCCGTTAGGCCTTTCACCGATACATCACGTAAATCTTCGTAAACGCCACCCTGAACGATACCAAACAGGTTGTTCGAGTTGTCGAGTTTATCGAAGTGATCGCGTGAACGTTGTGCCCAGCGTAGCGACATCTCCATCGATTTTTTCGCTTCATCGTGTGTCGCAGGGTAAGGCGTACACTCATCAAAAATCATCACGATGTCAGAGCCGAGATCTTTCTGGATTTCCATCGACTTTTCAGCGTCCATAAAAATCTTGTCGCCGTTGACCGGATTACGGAAGTGGACACCTTCTTCGGTGATCTTACGCATTTTACCGAGACTAAATACTTGGAAACCACCTGAATCGGTCAGAATAGGACCGTGCCAGTTCATAAAATCGTGCAGATCGCCGTGCATTTTCATCACGTCTTGACCTGGGCGCAACCATAAGTGGAAAGTGTTACCGAGCAGAATTTCAGCACCCGTACCTTTCACTTCTTCCGGCGTCATGCCTTTAACGGTACCATAAGTACCAACGGGCATAAATGCGGGGGTTTGAACGGTGCCACGTTCGAAGGTCAATTGACCACGACGCGCCACACCATCTTTTTTCTTGAGATCGAATTTTAACTTCACGAAGCCTCCGGTTGTCAGAGAAACAGTCTGACATTAAGTTCAGAGCATTAAGCTCTATTGAGGAGCGGTCGCCTTCCATGCGAGATACCAACCAGCCTTCTGGTTAGTGTCCTAGCGTTCTGCTAGCACTCGTAAAAACTATGTTTTAAAACGCTGACTAATGTTAGATACAGCTAGTCGTTTTTTTCTTGATGAACATTGAATCACCATAAGAGAAGAAGCGGTACTTATTCTCGACGGCATGCTTGTAAGCATTCATGGTATTTTCATAACCTGCAAATGCACTGACTAACATGATCAGTGTTGACTCTGGCAGGTGGAAATTAGTAATTAAACAATCCACTAGCTGGTATTCGTAACCAGGGAAGATGAAAATCTCTGTATCACCAAAGAAAGGGGCTAATGGTGTGCCCTTGTTCAATGCATCTTGCGCTGCACTCTCTATTGAGCGCACCGAGGTTGTCCCCACGGCAATGATTCTACCACCACGAGCTTTAGTTGCATTGATCGCATCAACCACTTGTTGTGGGACTTCAACATACTCAGCGTGCATATGATGTTCAGTTATCTTGTCCACTTTGACAGGCTGAAACGTACCCGCCCCTACGTGCAAAGTCACGAAAGCAAACTCGACCCCTTTGGCTTTGATTTTTTCCAGTAGCTGCTCATCAAAATGTAACCCTGCCGTTGGCGCTGCTACTGCCCCTGGCTTTTGGTTATACACGGTTTGGTAGCGCTCTTTGTCTGAATCTTCATCTGGGCGATCGATATAGGGTGGCAACGGCATGTGACCAATCTCTTCGAGAACCGTCAAGACGTTCTTGTCGCTGTTAAACACCAGTTCAAACAGTGCATCGTGACGTGCAACCATCAAGGCTGAGTACTCGTCGTTTTCACCGATAAAAATGGTCGATCCCGGTTTGGGTGATTTAGAACAGCGCACATGAGCCAAAATACTCTTGTCATCCAGTACACGTTCAACCAATACTTCGAGCTTGCCACCTGACTCTTTACGGCCAAACATACGTGCAGGAATAACACGTGTATTGTTGAAAACCACTAAATCCCCAGGTTCAACCTGGTCAAGTATGTCGGTAAATGTACCGTCTTGTAGCGCTCCACTATTGCCATCTAACTGCAGCAAACGGCTTGCAGTACGCTCAGGTTGCGGATAACGAGCAATCAGCTCATCAGGTAAGTCAAAATGGAAATCAGATACTTGCATGTCACTAATCTTATGTCGTGTTTTCTTCGGTCGTGATGGAAGTCGAACTGATTCTGTCACAAACAGACGACGAGTTTTTCGCAGCCGACTAGTATATTCTGCATACTCGCAATAGCAAGGAAAGAGATGTGAATTATTGTAATCAAATACGATTTTATCCAGTCAGGAAAACTGGCCGGGATTGAGAGTGCTCAATGAGCAGTGAAACAGTTCATATTTCTCTACTGCAACCATATAAATTAGGATAAAACCCAACCAGATCTCACTATATTGCAGCAAAAGTTACTATATTAATAACAGAGACCGAGTAACCGTCTGGTCAAGCATACCGCTTTCCAATGTTGTCCGTTGAGGTTACCAGGCATAAACAAAAATCAGGAGGCAGTCATGATTAAAGTCGAAGACATGATGACGCGTAGTCCACACACTCTACTACGCTCTCATAACCTAGCCGATGCCAAAAGCATGATGGAAGCACTCGACATTCGTCATGTGCCTATCGTCGATGCCAACAAACAGTTACTCGGCGTCGTATCTCAACGAGATGTGTTAGCAGCCCAAGAGTCTAGCTTGCAAAACATCCCTGAAAACCAATCTTATACTCTCGATACTCCCCTGTATGAAATCATGAAGACAGGGGTAATGACCGTGGCACCGCAAGCGGGATTGAAAGAGAGCGCTATCTATATGCAAAAACACAAAGTGGGCTGTTTACCTGTGGTGGATCGCGGAGAACTGATCGGCATCATTACCGACAGTGATTTCGTTGCGATTGCCATCAATTTGCTTGAACTAGAAGAAGAGTCTGAGCCTGAAGAGACGGAATGAGTCACGTACTTACCTGTATTTGGAGTAAGGGTCATCGTTAGGCAACTTACTCCATTAACAGCAGACTAGGCAATTTCTACCACTGTTTTTGGCTTGATACATGCATTTATCAGCTCGCTTTAACAACTGATGGGGCTTAATCTTCTCAGCATAAACTTCAGTACAGCCAATACTCATCGTCAGTACACCACAAGGAGTACCGGGGTTGCGTAAGTTGAGTTCTTGTACCAAGGTTAACAACCTTTGAGCGATTTTTTTTCCTTGTTCTATATCCATCTCATGAAGAGTCACCACCAGTTCCTCTCCGCCATAACGATATAAATTATCATCATGTCGCAGGGCCATATTTAAGGCTCCAACCACTCTTTTAAGAGCGAGATCCCCTTCAAGGTGCCCCCAGTGATCGTTGTATTTTTTGAAGTAATCGATGTCACACATCAATAAAACAAAGGGCTTATTGTTGGTTCGATGATGTTCAATATAATTAGGCAGATCATCAACCATCGCTCGTCGATTTAGGACTCCCGTTAAACCATCTCGCCGGGCATTATCTTTCCAGCGCTGGGAAGTTTCTTTTTCTTCAATGATAATTCTGGCCTGAGCCATATAAAAAAGCCCAAAAAAAATCACGGCAAAGACACTACCTACCACCCCTCGATAAACAAAGTCATGGTAAGCATTTGTTTTGTCCAACAACTCCCCAACCAGAACGCTTCTGTGGTGTTCCTGCTGCGCTTCTATACTTGAGGTACAATCAATCGCGGCAAATAAGTGCTTGCCATAAGTTGAGGGGGAAAGAGGGGTATTGTCAGATTGATTAATGACTTCACCATTCAGTGTATCTAGGTGTTGCAAAGTCTCATTAGTGCATGGATATGTTGAAAGATAGGAACCAAAATTGAGCAGCGCGTAGGCCATATCTAACTCATAGGCGACCTCATCCACTGATGTATTTCCAGCGATAAGAAGCTCTAGCGCATTCAACATATGCTCTCTAGAGCGGAAGGCAAAAGGGCGTTCAGTAATTTTATCTGAGCTCTCAAAAAAACGCAGCACTTGCTCGGTTTGAGGCCGTATTGCGCCTAAGTACAAAAAAATCAACAATAACAGCACACAACAGCAACCCACACCACCTAAAACAGACCCTTTAAGCAGCACACTTTTAATGTTCTTATACCAAGGCTTCATTAATTAGCTTCTATCCTAACCACCATCCAAATCCAATTATTAAAATTCCTTAGATTGCTGGGGTCTCGCCCCTCATAGCTAGACTCAACCAGCCTGACCGGGCCGTGTTGCCTGAGCGTCAAAGGCTGTCCATTTTCATGTGTCACTAATAACCAGTGTTTTTTCAGCCAATCATCTAACTTAACGGCGTAACCGTCTAACGCCGTTAACGTTATAGAATTAGGCACTGCAGGAAAATGCTTTGCCAACAGATCCTCGACATAAACCCCTTTCATTGCAACGTCTTGACTTCGATAGGGAGCATAAATCGTCATCTCCGTATCAGCTTGCTCTCTCAACTCAGCAACCGAGATTCGAACGATCTCATTGTTGGCCACCAGTTCAATCATCTCAGTCGCGGCGTAACCTTTAATAGAGAATAGTAATGATAATAACAACAATATAGCGCGAGGGGCGAATTTACTCATGTCAAGCACCGTAAGAAAACCGTGTACTAATAACAATAGTCAAATATATTCACGTTTGAAAAGTATATTGATACATTTAAATATAATGTTCATTATCAGTAGGGTAAACAGTACGAATATCAATACTAAATGCAATAAGCCCAAAATAAAAAAAGAGCGGCCTGCACCGCTCAAAAGCATGTCAACGTTTATGCCTAAACAGAATACCAATAGCCAATCACTTGTCAGTTTTAGTCCAACAATGACAAGTGGTGGCTAAGCGGCAAGGGATTAAAATTGGTCTTCTTCGGTTGACCCAGTCAATGCCGTCACTGATGAGTTACCACCTTGAATGGTGTTGGTCATCTTATCGAAGTAACCTGTGCCCACTTCTTGTTGGTGAGCAACGAAGGTGTAGCCTTTCTCCGCCGCTTGGAACTCAGGGCGCTGAACTTTCTCAACATAGTGACGCATTCCTTCTCCTTGCGCGTAATCATGCGCAAGTTCGAACATGTTGAACCACATATTGTGAATACCCGCCAACGTAATGAACTGGTACTTGTAGCCCATGTCCGATAGCTCTTGTTGGAACTTAGCAATGGTGTCTGCATCAAGGTTCTTCTCCCAGTTGAATGAAGGAGAACAGTTGTAAGCCAGCAGTTGATCTGGGTATTCAGCGTGGATTGCCTCAGCGAACTGACGAGCTTCTTCTAGACAAGGCGTTGCCGTTTCACACCAGATAAGGTCTGCATATGGCGCGTAAGCAAGACCACGAGAAATCGCTTGGTCGATACCAGCACGTACGCGGTAGAAACCCTCTTGAGTGCGCTCACCCACAATAAAGTCAGCATCGTAAGAGTCGCAATCAGACGTGATAAGATCCGCTGCGTTAGCATCTGTACGCGCAATCACTAAGGTTGTAGTACCAGCGACATCTGCCGCCAGACGAGCTGCAACAAGCTTTTGCACCGCTTCTTGAGTTGGAACCAATACCTTACCACCCATGTGACCACACTTTTTCACTGACGCGAGTTGGTCTTCGAAGTGCACACCGGCAGCACCGGCATCAATCATCGACTTCATCAGCTCATAAGCGTTAAGTACCCCGCCAAAGCCCGCTTCAGCGTCCGCTACGATAGGTAGGAAGTAGTCAATCGCGCCTTCATCCGCTGGAGACTTACCACCAGACCACTGAATTTGGTCTGCGCGACGGAACGAGTTGTTGATGCGTTTTACTACCGAAGGAACCGAATCCACTGGGTATAGTGATTGGTCTGGGTACATGGTTGATGCAGTGTTGTTATCTGCCGCTACCTGCCAGCCTGAAAGGTAAATCGCTTCGATACCCGCTTTAGCTTGCTGCACTGCTTGACCACCAGTTAGTGCGCCCAGACAGTTTACGTAACCTTTCTTAGCATCACCATTGACCAGTGACCATAGTTTGTCAGCACCACGCTGAGCGATGGTATTTGCAGGTACCATTGAGCCACGTAGTTCAACAACCTCTTCCGCAGAGTAAGGACGTTTTACATTTTTCCAGCGTGGATTGGTTGCCCAATCTTTTTCTAGAGCTTCAATTTGTTGGCGGCGAGTTAAGTTAGTCATCGGTCTATCCCTCTGTTGATGAGCGCTTTTGTGATCGGCGCTTTGTTTTTATTGCCTTTGGCAGTACTTCCTTCTCTGCCATTGAGCATTCACGTTATTGTCAGGTTGTTGAGTTATTATCTGTTAGTCGAGGTAGTCATAACCTGGAATGGTTAAGAAGTTACTCAGTTCATCACTAGTGGTCAGCTTGGCCATCAACTCGGCCGCTTCTGCAAAGCGTCCCGTTTGATAGCGCGCCACGCCGACCTCTTGTTTCACCACCTCGATCTCTTCGGCAAGGTACTGTTCAAACAGCGCATTGGTCACGATTTGACCGTTATCGAGCGCCTTGCCATGTTGAATCCATTGCCAGATAGAAGCGCGAGAGATTTCGGCTGTCGCGGCATCTTCCATCAGGCCGTAAATCGGCACACAGCCATTACCCGAGATCCAAGCTTCGATGTATTGCAGCGCCACGCGAATGTTATGACGCATTCCTTGTTCGGTAATCGCTCCATCACACGGGGCAAGTAGGTCTGCCGCTGTAATGGGTGCATCTTGCTCACGTGAAACATTTAATTGATTGGTGCGCTCGCCTAATGCCTGATCAAATACCGCCATTGCAGTATCGGCAAGCCCGGGGTGCGCAACCCAAGTGCCATCATGGCCATTGCTCGCTTCAAGTGATTTGTCGTTATAAACCTTGTCGAGCACTTGCTGATTGGTCTGCGGGTCTTTGGCTGGGATAAAGGCGGCCATCCCTCCCATCGCGAAAGCGCCACGCTGGTGAC
The DNA here is from genome assembly GCF_042940635.1 of Vibrio sp. NH-UV-68. Taxonomy (NCBI): domain Bacteria; kingdom Pseudomonadati; phylum Pseudomonadota; class Gammaproteobacteria; order Vibrionales; family Vibrionaceae; genus Vibrio; species Vibrio sp. NH-UV-68. Next base: position 631,203 of record NZ_CP134975.1, on the reverse strand, counting down.
AAGTGCGAATAAGCAAACGCGAGTAAGCATTCAAAAATGGTTTGTCCATCGTCACTACCTGACGATCTGGCAGTACTCGTTCAGGGTGTTTTTTCAATGTTTTGATGTAGCTGAAGATATAGTCCCAACGACCGCAATTGAGGCCAACAATATGCTCTTTGAGTGAAAAAAGAATTTCATCCATCTCAAATACTGCGGGCAGAGTTTCAATCAGAACCGTGGCTTTAATCGTACCAGTATCGAGGCCGAAGTAATCTTCAGCAAAATGGAACACATCACTCCACCACTGCGCTTCTGTATAGGATTGAAGTTTCGGGATGTAGAAATAAGGGCCACTGCCTTTATTAAGTAACGTGGTGTAGTTGTTATAAAAATAAAGCGCAAAATCAAACAGAGCTCCCGGGATAATCTCTCCGTTAAATGTGACGTGCTTTTCTTTTAAGTGCAGGCCACGAACACGGCAGACAAGCACCGCAGGATCATCCTTCAACTCATATTGCTTACCGTTTGCTGGATTGGTGTAACTGATTTGCCCTTTTACCGCATCACGCAGATTTATCTGACCATCTAATACTTTGTCCCAAGCCGGTGACATTGAGTCTTCGAAATCAGCCATAAAGACTTTTACATTAGCGTTTAAGGCGTTAATCACCATTTTACGATCGGTAGGACCAGTAATTTCGACACGACGATCCTGAAGATCGTTAGGGATGCCTTGAATTTTCCAACTGCCTTCTCTGATATCTCGCGTATCTTCAAGAAAGTCAGGCAATTCACCAGCATCAATGCGCGCTTGCTTTTCTTCTCGCGCCGCAAGTAGTTGCTCTATACGACCCGAAAACTTACTGCACAACAGAGATAAAAAGGTTTGGGCTTCAACAGGGAAAATCGTTTGATGTTGTGGCGAAAGAGAGCCCGTAACATCAAGTACGCCTTCGGTATGAAAACTTTCGTGATCTTGTGTTGTTTTTTCTCTATCAGGCGTGTTGGCAAGCATAATTTCATCCTTAACTATCCGTAATGGGTACAACAGCGACTTTGGACGTTAACCCAGTTACATTTGTAACTATAAAACAACAATCAAACATCCTTACTGACTGCAATTCGTTTTCGTTTTCCGTTTCGTTGGCTGTTAGATTGACTGAGCTGAACGTGCTTTACAATCTAGACATAAGTCTTACTAAGCCTGCATTTAAACTATACCAACATACGTTAGAGTAAAAGTACTAAAGTAAACAAAACGTTAAATTCGAAGTTTTATTCCGTGGCGGTTAAGTACTTGATTTGGATCACCAAAACGTAACTAGTTACGTAATTTAATTACAGTAAAATTAGGACTGTAAAAACGTTTCAAACGCACGTTTAACTTTTAATAAAACCAGACAAGGCTCAGTGTGGTTGGTCGAAGCGAGGGTTAGTCTATGGGGTATCAAACAGTAGGAGAAATGAGTGTTGTAAAATTCACACTGTGAAATTTCACAATTTAATGAAAGCTTCATTAAGATTTGTTTGTAAAATTTTACAAGTCAAAGTTTACCAACAGCATAAAATGCTAAAAAGCACACTAAAACCAGTGTGCTTTTATAAGAGAAAGCCGCGAGTAGCACTAAGACTTATCGCTAAAGTAACTCTGACACCACATCAGCTAAGTGATTAAACGTATTCACTCGCGATGAGCTTGGCCGCCAAACCAAGCCAATATGGCGATGAGCTTGCTGCCCTGGGGCATCAATAACCACCAAGTTTTGTTTCTCAATCAAACCATGATTAATCGCCATCTGAGGAATAAACGTGGTCCCCATCCCATTCGCAACCATCTGAACCAACGTGTGTAGACTTGTGGCAGAGAATGGATTGATCTTCTCTTTATCGGTTAACTGGCAGGCTGATACCGCATGCTCGGTTAAACAGTGCTCTTTTTCGAGTAAGAACACGAATTCATTCGGCAGATCGGCGTACTTAATCGGAGTACGTATGGCATCCGCTTGATTCTGGCTGATGATCATGCGAAACGGGTCACTACCAACAATACGGCTATCCATACCGTGAATGTCGACTGGCAGAGCAAGAATAAGCACGTCTAACTCTCCATGGCGCAGTGCATCAAGCAAGTTTGTCGTGGTGTCCTCTCTTAGTAACAGATTTAATTGGGGGAAGCGCTGATTGACAACCTGAACTAACTCACACAATAAGAAAGGTGCAATAGTTGGAATACAACCGACTCGCAACTGCCCTTCCATCTCATCGCCCTGACACAAACGACCAAGCTCGACTAAATCTTGCCCTTTCGCCAGCAGCTCTCGGCCTTGTTGAACGACCTGTTCGCCAGCATGAGTGAAAACCAGTGGACTTTTCTTGTCTTTCTTTTCATATAAAGGGCAACCAATCAACTCTTCAAGGTTCTGTATCCCTTTACTTAAGGTCGACTGGCTAACAAAGCATTTGTCAGCGGCATCGCCAAAATGGCGGGTTTCATGGAGAGTAACCAAGTAATGTAACTGTTTGAGGCTAGGCCACTTATTCATAGAAGTATCGATTAATTATAGTGAGATATTGACCAAGTTAATAAAACACGACTTATCGCTTTTCTCGATTAACTTAATCTATTTAATTCGCTTTTTTACATACTACAATGTGTACTATAGTTTGTCGCGTACAAACACGGACCGAACCAATGCCTAATAGGCGGGTTTGGAACAAACCATATATTTTAGGAGCAAGAAAATGGTACTAGTAGGTCGTCAAGCCCCAGATTTTACTGCTGCAGCTGTTCTAGGTAACGGTGAAATCGTTGATAGCTTCAACTTTGCAGAGTTCACTAAAGGTAAGAAAGCGGTTGTTTTCTTCTACCCACTAGATTTCACGTTCGTTTGCCCATCTGAGCTAATCGCATTCGACAACCGTTTCGAAGATTTCAAAGCGAAAGGCGTTGAGGTTATCGGTGTTTCTATCGATTCTCAGTTCTCACACAACGCATGGCGTAACACTGCTATCGAAGATGGCGGTATCGGTCAAGTTAAGTACCCACTAATCGCTGACGTTAAGCACGAAATTTGTAAAGCATACGACGTTGAGCACCCAGAAGCAGGTGTTGCTTTCCGTGGTTCTTTCCTTATCGACGAAGACGGTCTAGTACGTCACCAAGTGGTTAACGATCTACCACTAGGTCGTAACATTGACGAAATGCTACGTATGGTTGACGCACTAAACTTCCACCAGAAGCATGGTGAAGTTTGTCCAGCACAGTGGGAAGAAGGTAAAGCAGGTATGGACGCATCACCAAAAGGTGTTGCAGCGTTCCTATCTGAGCACTCACAAGACCTAGGCAAAAAGTAATTGCCTGACTCATACCCAAGCTCAACGGGTATGAATGGTTGGTAAATATAAAGCTACTATAAGCGCAAAAAGCGCAGCGCCAATCAGTGATAAGTAAAGTCGAGATAAAGAGCCCAAAGTAATCCTTTGGGCTCTTTTTTTATTGCTCGACATTGATGACGCACTGCTGCACTCTCGCACAGATGATAAGCAAAGTTCGAGGACATCATTCCTTGCAGGCTCAAGATCAGACAAACAACGATTATTTGACAAACAATATAGTTAAAAAGACAAAGTGTCGCTAAAGAGACAATGCGTATCGGCTTACAGACTTTATCGTCGTACGCTCTTTAAAGTCTTACGGGCTGTTATTATGATGGCGCTAACTTAATTTAAGACAGAGCAAGCAGGCTCTCTCAGCAAACATAACATGGAGATTTAACATGGCTTACTTTTCTCTCGCCTTTGGTAGCGCGACCAAAAATCGCGATGAAAAAATCATCGAAGCATTTTTTCCAAACCCAGTCCTTAACCCAACGGATGCTCTTGTTGACGCGGTAGCAAAAATTTCGGGTTACGAGCAAGGCAACCAAGCTATCGAGATCTCAGCAGCACAAAGTGCAGAGCTAGCAACAGCATTCGAAGCAAATGGCGATGCAGCCAACGCCTCTTTCGCAGCAAAAGCCGCGCAATCTGCGCAGCCACTGGTACTTGTTGTTCTGGCAACAGATGAAAAACCAGCTTCGGTTGCAGAAGGCTTCCTTAAACTGCAACTTATCTCGAATCGTCTTGTGAAGCCACACGGCACGGTACTTGATGGTATCTTCGGTCTACTGCACAACATCGCATGGACTAACGAAGGCCCAATCGACCTGCCTGAACTTGCTGAACGCCAAATCGAAGCGCGTCTTGCAGGTCGTACTCTAAGCGTCGATTGTGTGGATAAGTTCCCGAAAATGGTCGATTACGTAGTCCCAGCAGGGATCCGTATTGCTGATACCTCACGCGTACGTCTTGGCGCACACGTTGGTGAAGGCACCACTGTAATGCATGAAGGCTTCATCAACTTCAACGCCGGCACCACGGGTGTGAGCATGGTTGAAGGTCGAATTTCTGCTGGCGTGGTGGTTGGTAATGGTTCTGACATCGGTGGTGGCGCTTCTATCATGGGCACCCTATCTGGTGGCGGCACTGTCGTTGTCTCTATCGGTGAGAACTCTCTGCTAGGTGCGAACGCAGGCCTAGGCTTCCCGCTTGGTGACCGCTGTACCGTTGAGTCAGGCCTTTACGTCACCGCTGGTGCTAAAGTTCTAATGCTCGACTCATCAGGTAACGAAGTCGAAGTGGTTAAAGCTCGTGATCTTGCTGGCGTTTCTGACCTACTATTCCGTCGTAACTCAGTGACTGGCCAAATTGAATGTTTAGCCAACAAGACCGCGGTTGAGCTGAACAGCGAGTTACACAGCAATAACTAAACACGCCTGAGAGCAAATACCCAGCCGAACCTAATCAGGTTCGGCTTTTTTGTTTTTAGCTATTACTAAAGCCACGCATATTTTCATAATATACGCTGCAACATTTTGACTAGCTCTGCACGTACTTCCTTGCCACCAATAACGGCCAGAAACACCAAGCCTCCAGGAATTAAAACCAACATCAGTATCGGTCTTAATACATACGAGAAGCACATTAAGCTTGGAATAAATATTAACCATTGCGTCGCTTTCACAACACCTCTTACTAACCAATCTGACATGTTTTTTATCCTAGACTAAAAATGAGCGCGCTCAAATTTATAATTGATCGCGCTCAGTTTGTCAATAAGCAGTGACGGAGGTATTATCCACCTATTGATATTTGGGATGAGAAAAGCATGAGCAAAAGAGAGCAAACTCGAGAGCGAATTTTAAGCGCAGCCTGGCATCTGTTTGAGACTCAGGGTTATCAAGAAACCTCAACTCGTCAGATCGCACGACAAGCAGGTGTTGCGGATGGCACTGTATTTAGTCACTTTGAAACGAAACTCGCGATTTTACGTGAAGGCATGCTAAGCCAACTCACTCGCCTCTCAGAGCAACCTCGACAGGGCTTAGATAGCACTGTAAACAACCAACTCGAGCTGGGAATGCAATTTGCCAACACTTATTACCGCTACTATTTTGCCAATATAAATCTAAGCCGCGCACTACTCAAAGAAGTCATCTGGGACATGAACTATTATCACTCTTTTAACCAAGACTTATTCGACGCCACTGACCTCTCCACCACCATTGTTAAAAAAATGCCCCTTATACTCGACTGTTATTTCATGACTTTAATCACTCATCTAAGTCATGACGAGCCTAAATTAGATGCCGCGCTTAATGATCTAGAAAGTAAGTACCGCTTATTACTCAGCGACGATTAATCTCATCCCCAACTTGCCAGTGACACCTCAATCAAACGATTTCGTTTAACATTTTTGTGACATTTTTATGCTCGAACGCTCATTTTGAGTGTTTTATTGTTTTCGTATTCGCCTGAGTATGGAGAATGTACGCCATCAGCCAATCACAATTTATCGGCTTCCTATCGTATTAACTCGCTAAAATAAACATAGGATGCTTAAAAGGACATTTACTATGACTGAGCAAAAATACATTGTTGCCCTAGACCAAGGAACAACAAGCTCTCGTGCGGTAATACTGGATCATGACGCCAATATTGTCAGTATCGCCCAACGTGAATTTACTCAGATCTATCCTCACTCAGGATGGGTAGAGCATGATCCTTTAGAGATTTGGGCGACTCAGAGTTCAACCTTAATTGAAGTGCTCGCCAAATCAGGAATTAGCAGTGATCAACTGGCTGCGATTGGCATTACTAACCAACGTGAAACAACCATCGTCTGGAACAAAGAAACGGGTAAACCGATCTATAACGCCATCGTGTGGCAGTGTCGACGTACCGCAGAGATTTGTGAAGAACTCAAAGCGAATGGTTTGGAGGAATATGTACGTGAAAGCACTGGCCTACTGCTTGACCCTTATTTCTCTGGCACCAAAGTTAAATGGATTTTAGATAACGTCGAAGGCGCTCGCGAAGATGCCAAAGCCGGTAAATTGTTATTTGGCACTGTGGATACCTGGTTAGTCTGGAAGATGACTCAAGGTCGTGTTCATGTGACCGATTACACTAATGCATCACGAACCATGCTGTTTAACATCAATGAGCTACGCTGGGACCAAAAACTCCTCGATGAACTCGGCATTCCTGCATCAATGATGCCAGAAGTAAAACGTTCATCTGAAGTTTATGGCCAAACCAATATTGGTGGTAAAGGCGGAACTCGTATTCCAATCGCCGGTATCGCTGGTGACCAGCAAGCCGCGCTTTACGGTCAAATGTGTGTCGAGGCCGGTCAGGCAAAGAACACTTATGGTACGGGCTGTTTCCTTTTGATGAATACTGGTAAAGAGAAAGTCAACTCAACCCACGGCTTATTGACCACACTGGCTTGTGGACCTAACGGTGAACCCGCTTACGCATTAGAAGGCGCCGTATTTATGGGCGGTGCCGCGATACAATGGCTGCGTGACGAAATGAAACTGCTCGCCGACGCCAAAGACTCAGAGTACTTTGCCACTAAAGTTGATTCGTCCAATGGTGTCTATGTGGTGCCGGCGTTCACAGGATTAGGCGCTCCATATTGGGATGCCTGGGCACGTGGTACGATTGTCGGCTTAACCCGCGGCGTCAGCTCGAACCATATAATTCGCGCGACATTAGAAAGCATCGCCTATCAAACACGTGATGTACTCGATGCTATGCAGGCAGACTCGGGAATCGAGTTGGCCAACTTGCGAGTCGATGGCGGCGCCGTCTCAAATAACTTCTTAATGCAGTTCCAGTCAGATGTGCTTGATACTGACGTCGTCAGACCTAAAGTAACCGAAGTGACCGCGCTTGGAGCCGCCTATTTAGCGGGGCTCGCCGTGGGCTATTGGGGTAGTATCGACGAATTGAAGCACAAAGCACAACTTGATCGCACATTTAAACCTCATCATGACGAAGAGAAACGTCGCCGCCGCTATAAGGGCTGGAAGCGAGCCGTCAAATGCACCCAAGTCTGGGCAGAAATGCACAGTGCAGACGATGAATAATCCTCTATTGCTCACATTTCACTTTCTGTAACAGCGCCGAACGGCGCTCTTTTTGCGTCTTGCCGCGGATTCTTTGCTTTACTCCCTTCTCTCAACGCGCTAATTCGCGCACAATAACATCAGTAAGCATTTTCGAATTTGGTGTAATGAGCATTGAGGCTGGTTACCCAGGGAGTTATCAGTGAAACAGATCCCACGTCACCAGCAAATTGTTGCCTTGGTGCAAAAACAAGGCTATGTCAGTACCGATGAACTGGTGGAAAAGTTTAATGTCAGCCCACAAACCATTCGCCGCGATCTCAATGAATTAGCGGATGAAAACAAAATTCGTCGTTACCACGGCGGGGCGACGATCCCACTCAGTTCTGAAAATACCTCTTACAATACCCGTAAGAGCATGAACTACAATGAAAAAGATGTTATTGCCGAAGAGGTGGTAAAACACATCCCAGATGGCGCAACACTATTTATCGACATAGGCACAACGCCAGAGGCGATTGCTCGCGCATTAAGTAAGAACCACAAGCAACTGCGCGTGGTGACCAATAACATCAATGTCGCCGCCATATTACTGGCCAACCCTGAATTTAAAGTGATCTTGGCCGGTGGTGAAGTTCGCAATCGTGATGGAGGCATTGTTGGTGAAGCCACGCTCGATTTTATTAAGCAATTTAGGTTGGACTTTGGCATCTTGGGTATTAGTGGCATCGATTTTGACGGATCCTTACTCGACTTTGACTACCATGAAGTGCGCGTAAAACAAGCCATCATCGAAAATAGCCGCAGTGTTTTCCTTGCCGTTGACCACTCTAAGTTTGGCCGCAATGCGATGGTCAAGTTGGGTAATATTTCTCAGCTACACATGCTGTTTACCGATAAACAGCCGCCTAAAGAAATTCTATCGATTCTTAAACAACAATCCATTCCCTTCCAAGTCGTCGAGCGTTAATTTACTCACAAAGCCATTACCAATCGACAACAAAACAAAAACCTTCATGTTCGTATGGAGGTTTTTTTATGCCTAAAACACATAAACACTCAAAAACGAAAATAAATCGTGATCTTAAACGAAAGGTGATATAGGATAATAATTCGTTCCTAAATGCTCGTTCGCTCACTACAAGGTCAAGAAATTTATGGATACCACTTCTAACGCAGTACACACAGATAAAACTTTCGATTTGATCGTAATCGGTGGCGGCATTAATGGCGCAGGTATTGCTGCGGATGCGGCTGGGCGCGGCTTATCGGTCGGTCTATATGAAGCACAGGATTTTGCCTCTGCAACCTCTTCGGCAAGTTCAAAATTGATCCATGGTGGCTTGCGCTACTTAGAACATTATGAGTTTCGCTTGGTTTCGGAAGCACTCGCTGAGCGTGAAGTACTGCTCATGAAAGCGCCACACGTCGCTCAACCGATGCGTTTTCGCCTCCCTCATCGTCCATTCTTAAGACCTGCATGGATGATCCGTTGTGGATTGTTTCTGTACGATCATTTGGGTAAGCGCACCACATTACCGGCCAGTGAAAGTATTGACCTTAGTCAGTCAGGTTTGTTGAAGCCAGAAATGAAAAAAGGCTTTGAGTACTCAGACTGTTGGGTTGATGATGCGCGCTTGGTGTTGCTTAATGTCTTAGCCGCGCAGGAAAACAGCGCAGAAATTCGCAATTACTGCCGAGTAGAAAATGGCCATCGAGTGGGTGATTGCTGGCACGTCACGATTAAAAATGGCATCACGGGAGAAACCTTTACCCGTAAAGCAAAAGCATTGGTCAATGCCGCAGGGCCTTGGGTTAAACAGTTCTTTGATGACGGCCTTGAGCAAGCTTCACCGCGTAACATTCGTTTGATCAAAGGTTCACATATTGTTGTACCACGCATTCACGACGAACCTCAGGCTTATATCCTGCAAAATAAAGATAACCGAATCGTATTTATGATCCCTTACCTTGATAAGTTTTCGATCATTGGGACCACCGATGTCGAATACCAAGGCGATCCACGTAGCGTTGCGATCTCAGCCGATGAGGTTGACTATCTTATTGATATCGTCAATCAACATTTCGTCACCCAGCTCAGCTCAAAAGATGTGGTATGGAGCTATAGCGGCGTACGTCCACTGTGTGATGATGAATCCGATTCACCGCAAGCGATCACCCGAGACTACACACTTGAATTAGAGGCAGAGCTAGACCAAGCCCCTTTACTATCGATCTTCGGCGGTAAACTCACCACCTATCGTAAACTCGGTGAAGCCGCGCTTGAAAAACTCAAGCCGTATCTGCCCCATATGGGAGCGCCTTGGACGGCTCATCACGCACTACCAGGTGGTAATTTTAGTTGCTCTCGAGAACAATTGGCGAACACACTTCACGCCTCCTACCCATGGATGCCCTATTCGTTGCTGCTACGTTACGTGACCCAATTTGGCACTTATACTTGGCAACTGCTTAAAGGCGCAACCTGTACAGACGATCTTGGCAATGAGTTCTCTCAGGCGGCGCAGGGAGTTTATCAGTGTGAGATCGATTATCTTATTGAGCATGAAATGGCGGTAAGTGTTGAAGATATTTTGTGGCGTCGAACTAAGCTCGGCTTATACCTCTGCGAGCAAGAACAGCAAGCGCTAGCGAAATATGTCGAAAGCCGACAAGCAAAGCCTTTAGTTCAACTGTCTGAAGTTGGCTAAAGCGGAAACTCAATCAGGCTTGGTCGTCACTCCAAGCCTGATTAAACCAATGACTGTTTAACCGGGGTGCCCATCCACGCGTGGCTCAACGAGCATTTTGCCAAACTGAGCAAGGTAGAGTGCAAACGCCAGTACCCACAAACCACCACTCAATGTAATCAATTCCATCCAATAACTTGGCAACCAAATGACACCGACACTGCGCACTAACGCTGCGAACACAATCGCCATAAACGCAACGCTCATGTTTGGTCCTTGATAAATGGCTCTACCAGTATGGCCCATTGTCACGCGAGTTATCATGGCTAATATCACTCCACCTAACGCCCCTATCGCAAATAAATGCACCATGTTGTGACTTGCAAACGGATCAGACATCGCCCCGCGGAGTATCAAGCTGAGCGGAATACACAGATAAGTAGCATGCAGAGACCAAACCAGAGGTTCACTTAATGTGCGCCACGGCTGCCAACGCATCACACGAACTAAATGAGCGACACCAGCCAACAACATAAGTCCAGAGCCTAGCTGAGCAAAGGTCATGGGGAAGAAACTCAATAGGAACAGCGCAACCAGCGGGAAGTTGGCGGCCGCATCTAGCCAGACCAAAGGTTTTGCTTTATCAAAATTGAATCGTCTGGCAGTAAAGAAAGGGATCACGCGTCCACCCATCACCGAGAGTAATAAGGTAAACCACCACAACATAGCTTGCCAAACTGCGCTAGAGGGGAAAGGAGGCAGCCCTTTTATGGTCGCATAACTGGCGAAATTGGCGCCTATCGCCAATAAAAACAGTGGTACAAAGAACAGATTACGCCACCCTTTCGCTTTAATCACTCGACTGCCAACTTCATAAGCCGCACAAGCAATAAACAGTGCTTCAATTGAGGCCGTTACCCACAGCGGAACTGGTGTCCAGAGCAATATTCTTGGCGCGATCCATAACGCGACCAACCCTGCCAGTCGATGGCTTTTAGTCCCATTGATCCCGGTCCAGTTTTGTACCGCAGTTAACACAAAGCCCACCACGATCGCCATGGCAAAACCAAACAACATTTCATGGACATGCCACCAAAGGGCAGGAACCTTTAACGCGGCCGGCTGACCTGTCTGTAGCATCCAGATCCACAGTACGATTGAAAGCGGTGCGTAAATAGCGCCAAGTAAAAAGAAAGGTCGAAATCCTAAACGTAATACCGGCGCTATCGCTTGTTCTACTTTGTTGTCAGTAATATTGAGCACTCAATGACTCCTAAACAAAATCAGCTAATAAAAACAAACTCTTCTATCGCAAGAACCATTCCACTTTATCAACCTACGTCAATCAAGGGTTCACGACTTTACAATGGACTATTCGAGTCATTTTGACTTAAAGTTAACAAGTCATTTTGACTCATTAATGATTATTTACATCGCGACGGTTTGCAAACCCGCTCGCTTAGGTTACAACGTTAAGTCAGCACGCCACGATAAAGGAGACAATATGGCGAACTATATCTTTGGTTACGGCAGCTTGATGAACTCCGCATCTCGCCAGCTTACCGGACAAACCTCACAGGCGACGCCTGCCACGGCCCATGGTTTCAAGCGCTATTGGGGCAAAGTCGATGACAGTTATATCTTGTCCCCTCTGGTCGTCAACAAAGGCCAAGGGCAGGTCAATGGCGTTCTACTTGAAGTCAGTGACCGTGGTCTCCTAGAGTTCGATGTTCGTGAACGAGGTTATCATCGTGTGGTGATTGAACCAGACCAACTTGATGCGCCACTCTCGTTATGCTCTAGCGATCAAGTTTGGGTCTATATCAAAGATAACCCACAGCCCCCGTGCTCGCTGAGTCCCATCATGCAAACTTACGTTGATACTGTCCTCGCAGGTTGCTTAGAAATTTCGCAACACTTCGCCGAGCAGTTTGTACAACACACCGTAGGTTGGCATTTCCCGCTAGAAAATGACCGTCACCAACCTAAGTACGGCAATCTTGCAGGTGTCACCCCAGCTGATCATCCGACCATTGACGCTCTAATTGCCGACGTAATAGGGTAACGTTTACACCTACTGCAAACACTTATACAGCAAGTGTTTAACTTCGCAAATTGCACACGTCACTGCTATATAAATTGCCTTATTTACATTATCGATGTTAAATAGCAACAGCAGTCAATTTCGAGGTTAATATGGCCACTATCAAAGACGTCGCCAAAGAAGCAGGCGTCTCTATCGCCACCGTTTCGCGCGTGATCAATAAATCGCCGAAAGCGAGCAAAGCATCCGTCACATCGGTGACTCAGGCAATGGCCAAACTCGGTTATCGCCCTAATGCGGCAGCTAAGGCTTTGGTCAGTCAAAGCAGTAATACCGTTGGCGTGTTAGTTGGCGATGTCTCCGATCCTTTCTTCGGTACGTTAGTCAAAGCCGTCGACAATGTTGCCCATCAACATGGTAAGCACATCTTAATCGGCAATGGTTACCATAGTGCAGAAGAAGAACGTCAAGCGATTGAATTACTGATCAACAACCGCTGTGATGCACTGGTGATTCATTCCAAAGGCTTGTCTGATGAAGAGCTCATCAGCTATGCAAAGGAAGTCAAAGGGTTAGTTTTTATTAACCGCTATATCCCGCAGGTGGCTGAGCGCTGTATTGCACTTGATAACCACAAAGGGGCCTACCTTGCAACTGAGTACCTGATTCGTCATGGTCATACTAAGATTGCGTGTGTTGCCTCATCGCACCAAATTGAAGACTCAGACCAACGCATACAGGGCTACTTGGCCGCCCTCAAAGATAATCATATTGAACTGCCATCAAGCTATATTGAATATGGTGAACCAAATAGCGATGGTGGTGAAATCGCCATGACCAATTTGCTAACCAAGTCGCTAGAGATGACCGGTGTCGTCGCCTATAACGATTACATGGCAGCAGGCGCCCTCTCTGTTTTGGATGAAAATGGCATCAAGGTGCCGGATCAAATTTCCATGCTCGGCTTTGACGATGGTTTGATTGCACGTTACATCAGCCCACGCCTGACAACCATTCGTTATCCTATCGCGATGATGGCAGAACGCGCTGCACGACTGGCATTGAGCTTGGCGAAAGAGCAAAACAACCATGAAGAAGCGTTGATGTTTACCCCGACCTTAGTAAGACGAAATTCAGTCGAAAAACGCTAAATAAGAGCAGAAACAACAAAAGGCATGATTTCTCATGCCTTTTGTTATTATCCATTTGGCTTTATGCCACGCCGTGGCCTTTCGAAGCAACCCAGATGCGATACCACTGTTCATGAGTCAGAGAAAGATCTAGAGCACCTGCCGCTGCGCGTACACGCTCAATGTTACCACTGCCAATGATCGGCACTGGCTTCGCAGGTAAACGCATCACCCAAGCAAAGATCACTTGGTCAATTGAGCTTGCGCCAATCTCTTCCATTACCTGAGCTAATGTTTCACGTAGACGCGTCATCTGCTCACTATTTTCAGTAAAGATACGTCCGCCAGCCAAACATGACCAAGCCATCGGACTGACTCGCATGCGTTGCAACTGATCAAGAGTGCCGTCTTCCGTCACCTGTAGGTTAACCGGGTTGATTTCAACTTGATTGGTCACCAAAGGCTGATCTAGGCGAGATTGCAATAACTCAAACTGAGTCGGGGTAAAGTTAGACACACCAAAGTGCTTCACCTTACCTGCCGCACTGAGCTCAGCAAAGGCCTCAGCGGCATCATCGGCATCCATTAGTAGGTCAGGGCGGTGCAACAGCAGCACATCAAGATGATCAGTGTTGATACGTGACAGCGACTCATCAACCGAGGCAATGATCGCCGCTTTACTGCTATTGTAGTGGTTAACGGTTTTACCTTCACCACGATAAATACCACATTTTGATACGATTTCTATCTGATCACGCATACTGCTATCAAGAGCGAGAACCTCACCAAACATACGCTCACAAGCCGAGTCCGGGCCATAAACCGGGGCATGATCGACCGTGGTAATCCCCATTTCAACGTGCTGTTTAAGAAACGTGTGTTGTTGCTGAGTGGTCATTCCCCACTCCGCCATGCGCCAATAGCCTTGGATCAGCGGAGAAAAGACCGGATGTGATTTTTGCATAATGAAACCCTTTAGTGATTCTGCCGTCGTCTGATAACGCGCCAGTGACTTAACCTCAGTATACTCACTCCTTATAAGGTAATTAAACACATCAAGGCGAAAAGATAATTCGTTATAGAGCACAATTTATCAGGTTTAATTTTCTATATTGAACGATATACTCAGGCAATCCGCCTTCTATTGAGATTTCCCCATGCATAAAAAACACAAACGTTTCGAGCGCTACACGCTTTTTGGTGAAGTGGCGAAACAACTGAGTTTTTCTAAAGCAGCGGATACTTTGGGCATCTCACGAAGTTATCTCTCTTCGCAAATCAATCAATTGGAACAAGAGTTAAACACGAGCCTATTGATACGCTCAACGCGCAGCGTACGTTTGACGGCTGCTGGTGAAAAAATACTGGCAAAAATGCACATCATTAATGCCTCAATTGTGGAGCTGGAGAAAGAGTTAGAGCACACCAAAAGTGATGTCAGTGGGCTACTGAGTATTACCGCCCCAACCATTTTTAGTCACCGTTTTCTGATCGATATTTGCGCCGAGTTTCAAGCACTGCATCCACAAATAGAATTCGACTTAGACATTGGCTACAACCGTCAAGACTTGACCAAAAGCCCTTTCGATTTAGCTATTCGCGCCACCAACACACCACCTGAAAATATGGTGGCCAAAAAGTTGATGCCCTATCAGCATCTTTGCTGTGCCTCGCCACAATACATCGCCAAGTATGGGGCTCCGAGCCACCCTAATCAGTTAGTCTCGCACAACTGCTTATCTGACCCTCATTTACGTCATTGGCAATTTGAAGCGCAGCAACACATTATCAATGTCGAGACAAGTGGTAATCTCTATATCAGCGATAACCTACTGCTACTCAAGGCGGCGGAACAAGGCCAAGGTATCATCAAAATGCCTTGTTATTTGGTCACCCCTGCGCTAGAAAGTGGGCGTTTAGTGCGCTTATTACCTGACTACCAACTGGCGCAAAGCCAAATCTATCTGATTTTCCCGCCTCAGCTGCGCCGCAGTACTAAAATGATGGCGTTTGTTGATTTCGTTCAGCAATGGTTTGCCCGCAGCTAGAACGAAAAAAGCCCGCGAACAGTGCGCGGGCTTAATGGCTAATTCAGATTAGCTCATGACTTGTTGAGGTTTAGTCGGCTCAACATCCACGCCTTCAGCAAATTCACCGCGCTGCAGTTTTTCTCGCAAAATGGCATGTTGATCTTCAGTAAAGGTGTAACGAGACATAATAAAGATACGTACTATCGCCCCCAATGCTGGTAGCAATGCAATACAGAAAAACATTCCGCTCAGTACAGTGTCAGTTTGCTCAACGTTAGGCACATAGCCAATCGTCGTTAAAATAACCCCCGTCAAGCCACCAGCAACCGCGACCGACAATTTGCCAGTAAAGGTTTGACCAGAGAAAGTAATTGCCGCGGTACGCTTGCCACTGTGATAGTAAGAGTACTCAACCGTATCTGCGATCATTGCTGAAATAAGCGGATTGGTCATCATAAAGATCGCGGTAATCACCGCCAGCCAGATCATCACCGTGGTTGGATTGTCATAACCAGTCAAGTAGAAGCCGATACGAGCAATAACTTCGAGCACACATAAGGCGATGAAAATATCACGTTTCTTAAAACGCTTAGTGAGCATTGGCGTCGCTAAACATGCAATCGCACTGACCAAAGTAATGGTACCGATGACCGAGACCAGCCCTGCATCGCCCATGTTGTAGGTGAAAAAGAAAATGTACATGCCATTAACAAGGTTAAAGAACACATTCATAAAGAATGCCGCCAAGATAAAGAACAGCGGCTTGTTCTTGCGTACAGCTTGGAAGGTCTGCTTAAGCGTGACTTTTTCACAGTTGGCCGTCGAGATGCGCTCCTTAGTGTGATAGAAACCGTTAAGCATGAACAATAAACCAGCAATCATGAGTACGATTACCGCGGGTAGATAACCTTGATCGGTGCGGCCATCGGCAAAAAAGGCGCTCAGTTTTGGGAAGATAACCAAAGTCGCACCGATACCCGCATTGACGCCCAACATGGCACAGGTTGCCGCCTTAGCACGCTCTTGCGGTTCATCGGTCATCACTGAAGACATTGACCAAAACGGCACATCCGAGATGGTATACAACGTTCCCCATAAGATGTAAGTAATACCCGCGTACATCACCTTAGTCGACATGTCCGCATCGATACTATAAAACGAAGCAATCGTTACTAGCACGATTAAGAACGGAGTAAACAGCATGTAAGGGCGGAATTTACCAAAGCGTGATTCCAACGTATCCATGTAGCCTGCGATAAGCGGATCGTTGACCGCATCCCAGACACGCGCAATCAAAAAGATACCACTCGCCGCAATCGGAGAAATGCCTAAAATATCGGTGTAAAAGTAAAGAATAAAGGAGCCGACCAGGCCAAAGCTAAAGCACTGGCCTACCCCGTAGCCGAAGTAAGACATCAGCTCCTTGTTGGTTAATCTGTTGCGTAGAGTAGTCATAAGTTCACGTCTCAATTAAATTGATTATAGATTGGCTGCCGACCTATGTCTTTAGGCCGGCTCACAAGCAATTAATCCACTTCTGCGAGTGTTTTGATTAACTGCACTTCGCTCGGATCATAGGGTTGCCCTTGCTCATCCAGCAGGTCGTGGAACCACTGACTGGCATAATTTTCATCATTGCGTTTAATTTCTGGCCAAGGCAGGTGAGTCTGGGTTTTACCTTTAACTAGCCCCCACTGGTAGCAGCCAATATTTTTCTGTTTGAACAGTGGCAGTTGTTCATGAAGATGAGACTGGGCGTGACGCGCTAACCACTCGGTACACATCATCGGCCGGTTGTGCGCCTCTACCACTTCCAATGCTTTATGGAATAGATCAATCGGTAAGTAAGCGTGGAAGGTAATAATGTCAGACAGTTCCATTGCTCGGCGATCAGTCGGATGCTCAAAAATAGGTAAGCTGCGGTCAAGAATGCTAGGGCAATGCCATGCACCGACGGTTAATGGCTGAGTTGGGTTCACATCACGTGCCCATTCAAAAGCTTTTTCCATCAACTCATGGCTGAATGTTTCCATCTCTTGGTCATATGCCAATTCACCAGTGGTGGTGAAAATCATCCGGTTGGTTGGCTCATTGTAGAGATCCCAAATCACGATGCGTGAGTCATTTTGGTAGCTCGAGATGATATCGCGAATATAAGCTTCAACTTCACCCCACTGCGATTTATCCATCACCACATTTCGACCAGGGCTCGCAGCGGCCTGGCTATTATGCAGATCGGGAACTGGCGCTTTTTGCTCGCCAAGGAAGGGATGGTCGCCTGAGAATCCACAGTCATCCATCGGTGTCATCATCACCTTGATATCGTTACGCTCACAGATATCTAAAAAGTGGTCGATGCGAGCGTGCAAACCATCACGGTCTGCTTGCCAAACAATAAACGGCAGGTTGGTGCGCAGTGTGTTGTAACCCACCTGCTTTGCCCACGCTAACTCTTCTTCCATGATTTCTGGCGCAAAACTGTCTGCTTGCCACATTTCGTTCCAGTTAACCGCCGTCCTTGGTAAGTAATTAAATCCACGTAGCCAACCGTGCTGTTTTTGCCACTGCCACGTTTTGTCTTCTGACCATCTACCCATCTTACTTACCTCAAAACTAATTTATTAACTAATATTATTAGCTAATAATATTTAAATCTCTGTTGTTGGCTAGGAATGAAAAGGGAAAGCGTGCGAACAATCACAACAATACGATGAGTGCGACGAACTTTTGTGATCTTAATCTTTAACAGATGATCAAAATTCGATAATTAGCTAATATCTTTAGTTAACGAAATTAGGTTGAAATTCAAGATGGCTAAAAAAATAACCATGAGTGACATTGCCGCAGCAGCGGGGGTGTCTCAATCAACGGTATCGCTGGTACTCAATGGCTCAACGTCAGTCAAAATTGCGCAAGCCACTAAACGAAAAGTGCTCGATAGCGCCGAATCCCTTGGTTACAACAACAAGAAAGTGGCTCATGCATTAGGGCTGCCAAAAAAAATTGCGATAGTGATCAACGGATTAAGCAGTTATGACCCCTTCATAGATGCCATCAATGCAGCGCGTGAAGAAGCGTGGAGCAATGACTATATTTTGGCCACGTTTAACTACGGTCATGATGAAGTGATGGCGAGTAAGATTGAATCTGAGATTAATGGTGGCGACTATGCCGGTTTGATTTACGCATCAAGCATGACTCGTGAACTGAGCCAACAACGGGTTAACACTTCACTCCCTACGATACTGCTTAACTGCACCAACGAAAGTAACTCGGACACACCGAGTATTCTGCCGGCCGACATGATCGGAGCTTACAAGGCGGTCTCGCATCTGACCAAACAAGGTTACCGTCGCATTGCGATTTTATCGGGTGAGAATTGGATGCTGGCCAGTCAGCAACGCAGTGAAGGTTATCGTCAAGCATTGATCGACGCCGACATTTTACCTAACGACGACTATTGTCGAGAAGCAAACTGGTCGTTAAAAGAAGCGCACCAGCAAACCTTAGATTTGTTCCAATTAGCCCAACCTCCACAAGCAATTTTCTGCTGCAGCGACTTTATGGCGATGGGATGCTATCAAGCCATCGCCGAATTGGGTCTAAAAATCCCACAAGATGTCGCAGTAGTTGGCTATGACAATCAACAAATTGCCTCAGAAAGCTTTCCGGCACTCACCTCGGTCTATCTGCCTTATTCGGATATGGGCAAACTGGCGGTTGAGTCTTTGTTAGCACAGATGGAAGATCAGCCTCTGCTTTCACATCGGCGTAAAGTGGAAGGTGAATTGATCGTTCGAAGCTCGTCTAGCCAATAAAAAAGGTGGGCATCACAGCCCACCCAAATGCTATCTAACATTCAAACTGATAAACGGTTTGATGCTGATAGCTTCCCCCTGGTGTCAACACCCCACGGTTGACACCCCAATCTGGCTTGTTTGGCCCATCGGGAAAAAACTGGGTTTCCAACGCAAGACCATCATACAACTCATACGTTTTACTCAACCCTGGCGTTTCCGCTAGGAAGTTACCTGAATAAAATTGCACCGCTGGCTTGGTGGTTTTGACCTTCATCGTCACATCTTGCTGTGGTGAACGCAAAATGGCGGCAACGGTTTGACCATCTGTTACTTGAGGCTCAAACACAAACGCGTGATCGTAGCCACCTGCGGTTTTCTGATCAGGCTCAGTTAGAAACTCACTACCAATATTCTTAGGTTGAGTAAAATCAAAACTGGTGCCCTGCACGGCTTTGATTTCACCACTAGGAATTAACCCACTGTCGGTAGGCAGATATCCCTCAGCATTCAATTGGAGTTGATGCTCTAAGCTCTTAGCCCCACTTCCCTCACCCGCTAGGTTAAAGTAGGCATGGTTGGTTAAGTTGACCGGACAGGTTTTATCCGTACTGGCTTGATAACCAATCACCAGTGCGTTTTCATCCGTTAACGTATAAGTCACGCTCACATCGAGATTGCCCGGATAGCCCTGATCACCATCGGCAGAATGGAGGCGAAATACCACATGATTGGCACTGTGTTCGGCCACCGCCCAGCGACGTTTGTCGAAACCATCTATCCCGCCATGTAGGGAGTTTTCGCCGTTATTAACCCCGACTTGATACTGCTTTCCTTCAATTTCAAACCGACCAAGTGCGATCCGGTTAGCAAACCTGCCAACAATGGAACCAAAGTACGCACTCTGCTTAATGTGCTCAGCCATGTTAGGCGAACGCAGCAGAATCTCTCGTGACTCGCCCTTGACTGGCAAGGTACAACTTAACCAAGTTGCACCAATATCCATAAACGAGACCGTCATACCATTGTCATTGGCTAAATGGATAAGCTGCGCGACTTGACCATCAAATGAAGGGGTTTGACCCATCGATTGTTCGAGCTGTTCAAAATGACTAGCCATCATACTAAATAACCTCGACTAAGCCTGCGCCATCTTTCGCTTGGCATACGTAAATCGATTCTTTCAGTCCTGTTGCTGCCTGATATTGCGCTTCGACAGCGGCTTTAACAGGTTCAACAAGTTGCGGAGGCATCACAGCAACAATACAACCACCAAAGCCACCACCTGTCATACGCACACCGCCTTGATCTCCAATCACTTGCTTGACGATCTCAACTAAGGTATCGATTTCTTGCACGGTAATTTCAAAGTCATCGCGCATCGAGACGTGTGACTCGGCCATAAGCTCACCGATACGTTTCATGTCATGGGCACGCAGTGCCTCTGCCGCTTCAAGCGTACGATCATTCTCTGTGATGACATGACGAGCACGTTTTGCCACCATGCTATCTAATTCAGACACTTTCTCATTGAACTGTTCAATCGTCACATCACGCAGGGCTTTGACGCCAAAAATGCGCGCCGCAGCTTCACATTGCTCACGACGAGTGTTGTATTCACTATCAACCAAACCACGCTTTTTATTGGAATTGATGATCACCACCGACATCTCTGCGGGCATCGAAACCGCTTGAGTCTCTAAGCTTCGACAATCCAGTAACATGGCGTGATTCTCTTCGCCCTTCGCTGAGATCATTTGATCCATAATGCCGCAATTACAACCAACAAATTGGTTTTCGGCTTGCTGACCGTTTAAGGCAATCTCAGCCTGAGAGATGTTTAGGTTGTAGAGCACTTTGAATGTCTGACCAATCACCACTTCGAGGGCGGCCGATGAGCTTAGACCTGCGCCCTGTGGAACGTTGCCACTCACCGCTATATCTGCCCCTTTAAAGTTATATCCGCGAGCAAGTAAGCACTTAACCACACCGCGAATATAATTCGCCCACATTTTATCTGATTGAAAAGTAATGTCGCTTGTGATGTCGAATTCATCCACGGCGTTATCGTAATCCACAGAGACAACACGAACGATATTGTCATCACGCTGAGTCGCAGCGACAACGGTTTGGTAATCAATCGCACATGGCAAGACAAAACCATCGTTGTAATCGGTATGCTCACCGATCAGATTGACCCGACCCGGAGCTTGGATGATATGAGTCGGTTGGTAGCCCAACAGCTGCTCAAAAGAGGTTTTTACCGCTTGAATTAGTTCAGACATAATTAAATCTCACGCTCAAAATTGGTTGAGACTCCAAAGCTAAAGCTAAGGCTCTGGAATCAATAAAATCTATCGTTATTTTTGCTCTTTGTAGTGAACATCACTGAGTTGACGAAGGCGCTGCGCCGCTTGCTCTGCGGTCAAATCACGCTGGCTTTCCGCTAACATTTCATAGCCGACCATAAACTTACGCACACTCGCGCTACGCAGCAGTGGTGGGTAGAACAAGGCATGCAATTGCCAATGATCGATGTCGCTACCTTGTTCAAAAAATGGCGCATAGTGCCAGCCCATTGAGTAAGGGAATGAACATTGGAAGAGATTATCGTAACGACTGGTCAGCTTTTTGATTGCGACAGCAAGATCATCACGCTGCTCTTCACTGAGCTCACTCATACGGCGGATGTGAGTTTTAGGCAGCAACATGGTTTCGAATGGCCATGCGGCCCAATAAGGAACCAGCGCTACCCAGTGATCGGTTTCGACAACTATTCGCGAATCATCCTTTAGTTCAGCTTGCACATAATCCACCAGCAAGTTAGTGCGGTTTTCTTGGTAGTACGCTTTTAGGTAGTGCTCTTTACGTTCAATTTCATTGGGTAAGAAACTATTAGCCCAGATTTGACCATGTGGATGAGGCTGAGAGCAGCCCATGGTTTCACCCTTATTTTCAAACGCTTGAACCCAAACGTACTCTTTTCCTAACTCTTCAATTTGGTCGTTCCACGTGTCGATCACGCCGCGGATTTTCTCAACCGGCAGTTCAGGCAGTGTTTTGCTGTGATCTGGTGAAAAACAGATCACTCGACTTAAGCCTCGCGCGCCCTGCGTCTTGAACAGTGGGTTGTCAGATTGCGGCGCATCTGGTGAGTCGACCATCAATGCCGCGAAGTCATTGGTGAACACATAAGTGCCTTGATAATCAGGATTAACATCGCCAGAAATGCGCTCATTCGTTGGGCAAAGAAAACACTTCTCGTCATAGGGTGGTAATTCCGCTGTCGCGGGCTTTTCATCAGCGCCACTCCAAGGACGTTTGGCACGGTGTGGTGACACTAATATCCACTGACCAGTTAACGGGTTATAACGACGATGGGGATGATCCACAGGGTTAAATTCAACATTCGACATCTAAATTACTCAACGGTTTAATATGGTAAATTCGCGTCTTAAGACGCTAAAAAATTAATATCCCTGCGGGTTTTTCGACTGCCATTTCCAAGTATCGGCGGTCATTTCTGCCACGCTGCGGGTCGCTTTCCAGCCAAGTTCTCGCTCAGCTTTATCGGTACTCGCCCAACACTCAGCGATGTCGCCAGGTCGGCGTGGGCATATCTGATAAGGAACAGCGCGACCAGATGATTGAGCAAAGGCATTGACCATTTCTAGAACACTGGATCCTTTGCCTGTTCCTAGGTTGTAAATGTGCAGCCCCGCTTGTTGGCCAACCGCATTAAGTGCTGCGACATGCCCATCAGCTAAGTCCATCACATGAATATAGTCACGCACACCAGTACCATCTGGCGTGGGGTAATCATTGCCAAACACCGACAGCGATTCACGTCTGCCCACCGCTACTTGAGCAATGAATGGCATGAGATTATTCGGTATTCCTTGCGGATCTTCGCCCATGGTGCCAGAAGGGTGAGCGCCGACTGGGTTGAAGTAGCGAAGTAGCGTAACGCTCCAATCATTTTCTGCGTTAAACAGATCGCTTAAACATTGCTCGACCATGTATTTACTGCGGCCATATGGGTTGGTGGTCGCCCCTGTTGGTGAGTCTTCAGTGATCGGCACAACGTCAGGGTCACCGTAAACCGTTGCCGATGAGCTAAATACGATACTTTTCACGCCCGCTTTACGCATACTGCGCGCCAGCACTAAGCTGCCGTTGACATTGTTGTCATAATACTCCAGCGGCTTTGCGACGGATTCACCGACCGCTTTCAGTCCCGCAAAGTGGATCACGGCGGCAATATTATGCTCAGCAAAGACACCATCAAGAAAAGCTTGGTCACGAATATCGCCCTGATAAAATCGCGGCTTGTAGCCAGTGATCGCTTCGATACGATTCAATACTTCTTGTTTGGCATTTGAAAGATTATCAACAATGATCGGATGCATACCGGCTTTGATCATCTGCACGCAGGTATGGCTGCCGATATACCCCATTCCACCTGTCACTAGTATTTCCACGTTTACCTCTCCCAAATTTATCCGCTGCACTCGAAGTGAGCCCGGGCTTGCTTGTCTATGTTTAAAAGTCTACCAATCAATATAGCTCAAGATCCGTGATCAAACCCTCATAGTGTAAACGTTTCCACAAAATATTACACTTAGCACCAAAAATAAACCAAGTGTGCAATGTTTAATAAAGGGTAGCTGCGGGCTAAAACAGGTCAACTTACAATTAAAAACAAAAACTTAACCATAAAGTCATTGTAAAAAAAAAAGAATATGGATGCTATGAAGAGTGGGTAGTAAAGAGTGTCATTAGCTGCCTACCTGACCTAATCTCCCTATTTTAGGTCGGTAATTACTTGGAAAAATCGCGCTTAAAACGCGATTGGATTCGCGTCCCCCTGACTTTAATGTAAATGTTTTCACTTAAAAAATATAAGCTCAAACCGCACTGAAATGGGTTCGCTGAGGGAACTTGCCAAGCAACCAACACTCAAACTTGGTGAAACTGACAATAAGGAACGGCAATGAGGCTTGGCACGATTTTCCTGTTCATCACACTGACAAGCTTTGGCGTGATAGCAGGCGTACAACAAGATGTGGATCTGCTGATCAGACAAATCGAGCAATCACCTTGTACTTTTATTCGCAATGGCCAAGCTTATACGCCCCACCAAGCGGCAGAACATATGCGCACTAAGTGGGATTACGCTCAAGACAAGGTGAACGATATCGAGGTGTTCATTGATAAAGTCGCCTCAAAAAGCTGGTTTAGTGGCAAACCCTATATGGTCGAATGCTCCGATGAGCGAATAACCAGCGAGCAATGGCTAACGTCCCTGTGGCAGCAAGCGCAACGCGCTCCCTCAAGCAAAGCGCCCTAATTCGCGCAGCCCATAGACTGAAAGTACTGGCGAGTTCTATTGACCTTATCCAAGACCTCACCAAACTAAATTGTCATAAAACGAAAAATTCATACCCACATTCAGTACAAGGCTATACAATCAGCGACTTGCTTTTGTATGGTGGTGCTGATGTCTACTTCAACCAATTCTATCGATAAACGGATGAACATCGTCGCTTTGACATGGCCGTTATTTGTCGAAATTTTGCTACGGACAGCACTTAACACCAGTGACGTTTTCATGCTCAGTGGCTATTCCGATAAAGCCGTCTCTGCGGTCGGTGTTATCGCGCAACTGTCATTTTTTCTGATCATCGTCTCTTCTATGGTGAGCAGCGGTACGGGAATTTTGATCGCCCAGTACAATGGTTCAGAGCGCGCTCAAGAGTCGAGCTATGTCGCTGTCGCCAGTATTGCGCTTTCGTGCTTAGTCGGTGTGTTACTTAGCTTGATTGCCGTGATTGGCGCCTACTCCTTTTTGCCCCTGTATGGCCTCGAAGCGCAAGTCGAACAGTATGCTCAAGAGTATCTGTTGATCAGTGGCGTAATGACCTTCAACATTACCCTAGGCATCGTCTTCACGACTATCTTGCGTAGCCATGGCTACTCGCGCTCACCGATGCTGGTCAACCTGTTGAGCGGTGTGATTAATATTATCGGGAATTATATTGCGCTCTATCAACCGTTTGGTTTGCCAGTGTACGGCGTGCAAGGGGTAGCCATTGCAACGGTGATCAGCCAAGTATTCAGTACGATTATTTTATGGCAGGTGTTAAAACGCAGCGATATCACTTTGCCGTTTAAACAGTATCGAGCAATCCCACGGCTTATCTACTCGCGTATCATTAAAATTGGTGCGATGAATGCCGGAGAAGTGCTGTCGTACAACATGGCACAAATTTGCATCACCTTCTTTATCGTGCAGATGGGCACCGCCTCTTTGGCAGCGTTTACCTATGCGCAAAACATTGCTCGTTTGTCATTCGCGTTTGCATTAGCGCTCGGCCAAGGCAGCCAAATTCAAGCCGGTTACTATATTGGCCGCGGATGGATTGATTCGATTCTAACACGAGTACAGCGCTATTTTGTCATCGGCTTTGTGGTCTCGACAGCAGTAACCGTGATGATCTACTTGCTGCGCGACCAAGTGATTAACCTGTTTACCCAAGATCCCAAAATCGCGGCGCTGACCGCAAGTTTGATTGCCGGATCTATCTTGCTCGAAGCTGGCAGGGTGTTTAACTTGATCTTTATTTCCGCGCTCAAAGCCGCAGGAGACATCCAATTTCCGGTCAAGATGGGGATTGTTAGTATGTGGGGATTGGGCGTGGGGATGAGCTATCTATTTGGAGTTTATTGGGGCTACGGCGTACTGGGTGCGTGGATGGCAATCGCCCTTGATGAGTGGTTTCGCGGCATTATTATGGCGCGTCGCTGGCGCTCGAAAGTGTGGACCCGCTATACCGTGCAATAAGTAAAATCAGCAGGGGCAATACGCACCCTGCTGTCGGTTTGATAATCAGATCTTCTCAACTTTAATCAGCAAGCACGACTCTGGGTCAAGCAGCGGCAGGCTCAGACCAAGTTGCATTAACCACTCACCTGAGGCATTGATACTTCCTTCTTGCCACCAGCCTTGGCCCTCTTTCATCAATTGAGTGCTTGATGGCGGGTAATCGAGCAAGGTTACTCGATAGTGACAATCTGCTTGGAGATAATCTAGTTGTAACGGTTCGGGCAGTGCATAATCTGGCATCGCGAGTTGACATACGGTGAGTAGCATTTGACTGCCATCGCTGACTCCATAAGCGAGGCGTCTATGATCGAGACCGTCTAAGTAAAACATGTCACCACTGTGCAATAACGGACGGTAAGCTTTGTGCAAAGCGATGTACTTGGCAAAAGCTTGCTTCTCTTGTTCACTCTCCTTGACCGGATCAAGCTCAACCCCCATGTGGCCAGCTAGCGCGGTCAATCCGCGTAGATTGATAGCATGAGTGCGTCGAGTGGTATGACTATGGTAGGGTCCAATGTGTGTTCCCATTACCTCAGGAGGGAAAAAGATCCCCATGTGCTTTTGGATCGTTTGGCGCTCAAGCGCGTCATTGCAGTCTGAAGTCCAGAAACGGCATGTTCGTTTAAGAATCTCGTAATCTACTCGCCCACCACCGGATGAACACGATTCAATTTCAACCTCAGGATGCGCAGTGGTGAGCTTATCTAACAAACGATAAAGTGCCTTGGTTTGGCCATGAACAGCGCCACGACCATTATGGATTGGTTGAACGAGTTCACGGTTCATGTCCCATTTTAAATAGCCAATATGATGCTCACTAAGCAAAGTATTTAAACAACGGTACAAGTAGTCAAAACAGTCCGGATGTTGCAAGTTCAGAACATACTGATAACGCCCAGTCGGCGGTAGATACCCCTCAGCCGCAAGCAACCACTCTGGGTGAGCGCGAAACAGATCCGAGTCCGGGTTAACCATCTCTGGCTCAACCCAAAGACCAAATTCCATTCCAAGCCGATTGACATGATCGATAACAGGGCTCAGTCCGTCTGGGTATTTTTCACGATCTAACACCCAATCGCCGAGAGAAGATTTATCATCATTACGGCCTTTAAACCACCCATCATCAATGATAAAACGCTCAACGCCGATCGCGGCAGCTTGAGTTGCCATCTGACAAATGTAATCAGGATCATGTTCAAAGTAGATCCCTTCCCAAGTATTGAGATGAACCGGCCTTACTTTGCTACGAGCAAAAGGGAGCACTTGCTCACGCACAAAGTGGTGATGACAATAACGCAGTCCATTGATACCTTGAGTACTGAAACTTGCCAATAACTCAGGTGTGGTATAGCTTTCACCACCAGTAAGCTCAACCTCGCCAGGTAATAACCACTCACCCGATTGAACAAAACGGCGTCCATCGCTTTTCACTTCGGCGCGCCACTGATGGTTACCACTCCAAGCAAGGTGAAAACCCCACACTTCACCATGCTGATCGGAAAAGCCCCTACTCCCCAGCAAACACCCCGGAAAATATTCATGCGAGGTACGACCGCGCCGGTTCTCCACCACCCATGCCCCATGATGGAGGGTCTGTCGATGCACTTGAAATTCGCGGCTCCAACGACCGTGATAACTCTCAAGTTCACAGGCGCGATGAGGAACAGGTAGCGTCATCACCAACCTATTAAGTGTATAGGTTTGCTTGGCTAGGTTGGTGACGGTCACCCTCTGACGGAGTACACCGCTAACGTCCAGTTCAAAGCAAAAACTCAACCCAAGTTGCGCCTGTTGATCCTGACATTCAATAACAACCTGATTGTCGCTCTGAGTGTGAGAGACATAATCAAATATTGGCATACTGGCTAAGCCACTGCGGTGTCCTTCAAGGCCAGAAGCCCCAAAACTGCCTCGCCCGAGCTCTGGACACAGCGTTAAAGGAACATCGCAATCCAAACGCGCTTGCGGTACCGCGCGCTGCTGACTTTTCTGCAGGGCCTCAAATTGCTCAGATGAAAGCGGCGTTATCGCCCTGCCCCAGTGAATCACTTCAAGCGCTGGGGTTAATTGAATCACCAGCGACACGTCGCCGCGGTGCAGTTGAACAAACTGACCCATAGTTATCCCCCCTTAAAACTTGATCATCAATTGATAGTGATAGCGTGGCTCACTGAGTAGGTATTCTTTGTGGACACTTGGCGTCCATGAATCATCGCCACCAACCCCCATATGAAACCCATCAACCCGAACAAAAATAGCGTTTTCCCTGACCAACTCATTGCTGTGTTTTGCCTGTGCTAAATTTGCTTGGCTATACTCGCTGACAGAGAAATGGAAGCGTCCATTGAGCTCAAGCTCACCAATCTGAGCCTGAGTGACATCGCAGCGCAAACCGTTTTCTGAAGGGAAAATATAGTCGGTGTGCATCTCAGCCAGCGATAATTGATAACGACCAATATGTGCCGACTGTTTTCTATCAGGATAATTTTCGTGCGGGCCACGACCAAACCAACTCACCGTCTGCTGATGTTCTTCATCATGATCATATAAGGCTAGCTCGAGTCCGATACGCGGCAAAGGTGGTAAACCATGTGCAGGCTCAATATCGATATCAAGCGCCACCTCACCTTGGTCACTAACCAGATAACGCCAGGTCGAGATCAACATACACGCGCCTTGATAATGGTAGGCAATTTGCGTCACCACTTGCAGCCCAGCTTTGGTTTCAAACCATTCAAATTCAAGCAACTCTCGCTGCCACTGCTCTAGACCGATAGATTGCCAACGCGCGAACCAAGAGTTAGGGTCGAGCTTATCGGCTTCGCTGGTACCAATGTCATTATCGAGCGGTGCGCGATAAAAATTATCTAAAATTGGCTGACTCAGTTTTTCGTTACCATTGATTTGCCAACTAACAATCGCGGCGAGTTTTTTATCGAACTCAATAGCAAAAAGATCACTGTAGACTAAAAGCTTATCAGGACTATCCGAGCTATTGGCCTGCCATGATCCTTTTGATTTTGGCAAGACTAAATTCGGCGTTACCGCCAGTTCAAACTGTTCACTGGCCGTAATGTGCCCAGCCTCAGCCCAAGCCGTTGCATGACGAAGAACCACCTCAATGTTAAGATGATAACGAGCGCCCGTCTGATTGAGCGGGTAGCTATTGTCTATCACGACATCAATGCATTGCTCACTGCCGATCAATAAGTCAATGTCACCACTATTCACCACCATGCCCTGCTCGAGTAGCGACCAGCGCAAAACTTCGCCTTCGCTGTCAGTGAACAGTTTTTCACAATTTATCTGCACGGTGAGCGGTTGTTGATCAATCAATTTAAATTGATAAAACTGCTGAGCTTTTTTAACTTCCATAAGTGTTGGATGAGGACGCCTATCGGGGAAAATTAGGCCATTGATACAGAACTGACGATCGTTAATCTCATCACCAAAATCACCGCCATAAGCCCAGTAAGCAACACCGTTATCGTCCACTTTAGTTAGCCCCTGATCGACCCAGTCCCAAATAAAGCCACCTTGTAGACGCGGGTGATCGCGAAAAGCTTGCCAGTAATGGTTAACACTCCCCAGGCTGTTGCCCATCGCATGGGCATACTCACATAGAATAAGCGGCCGATGCTCGCCAGGTAGAGCGATGGCTTTTTTTATACCAACGCGCGGCGTGACGTGAGGCTGGTGCTTAACTACTGGTAAGTCCCAATCAACCCTAGCGTACATAGGGCAGATGATATCAGTCGCTGCGGTCATCGAGCCGCCACCCTCATATTGCACCGGCCGAGAAGGATCTCGCTGTTTGACCCATTGGTACATGGCATGATGATTGGCACCAATCCCCGATTCGTTGCCCAATGACCAAATGATCACTGAAGGATGGTTCTTATCTCGCTCGACTAAGCGAGTCATACGGTGCATGTAGGCGTTGAGCCAATCACTATCGTCGGAGAGTCGGCACATAGGAAATTGACCGTGAGTTTCAATATTGGCTTCATCAACCAAATACAAACCATACTGATCACACAGCTGATACCAAACAGGATGATTGGGATAATGAGCAGTGCGCACAGCGTTAAAGTTATTTTGTTTTAGTAACTTGATGTCATGCAGCATATCGTCATATGTCATAACATGGCCAAGCTCAGGGTGGTGTTCATGACGATTGACGCCACGAATCAGCAATGGCTTACCGTTAACCTTGAGCTGACCGTTGCTAATTTCAACCTGTCTGAAGCCAACATCGTATGCTTCACAATCGAGCAATTGTTCATGTTCATCAAGCAAGCTGACCACCACTCGATAGAGCGTCGGAGACTCTGCGCTCCAAAGCTCTGGTTGATGAATCGCGATCTTGTGCTCAACTTTATCGCACCATGGCCCTTTCTCATCGACAAACGGATGCCCTGGCACTTGTCTTTGCTCAGCAACTAACTGTTTATTCACGTCAAAGAGTGCCACATCAACATGGTGAGGCAGATTTTTTTCCGACAAAATAGTGGTTACGCTAAGCTGTGCATCGCGATAACTGCTGTCCAAGTGCGTGATGACCGCGACATCTTTAATATGAATCTTCGGCTTGGTAATCAAAGTGACATCACGGAAAATGCCGCTCAACCACCACATATCTTGATCTTCTAAATAGGAACCATCACTCCAACGCAACACCATTACACTGAGCTGATTAGTGCCTTGTTGCAGATAGTCGGTTAAATCGAATTCTGCCGCGAGTCTTGAGTCTTGTGAATACCCGACCCAGCGACCGTTACACCACAAATGGAAAGCACTATTTACACCATCGAACACAATGCGGGTTTGCCCTTCACTTGGCAAAAAATCAAAGCTTAACCGATACAATCCTGTCGGATTATGTTGTGGTACATACGGCGGTATATCGGCAAACGGGTATTTGACATTGGTATAAATCGGCTTATCAAAACCTTGTAATTGCCAATTGCTCGGCACAGAAATTGAAGACCAGTCACTGTCATCAAAACTCTTTTCAACACACGCCTCATTGACCATTTCGGGTTGATCAAACAAAGTGAAACGCCACTGACCATTCAAACTGCGCCGATTGCTCGAGGGTGATTGGTTGAGTGCGTCGGTTTGATTGCAGTAGGCGTATAGAGGAGCGTGCGCGGGTAAGACATTATGGGCAACGACATGTTGGTTTTCCCACTCACGCGCCGCTATGATCTGGGCAAAAGTTCTCATCACAGTCCCCTTGTGAAACTGTACAAAAAAAAGCGCAGCCGCTTAGCAAGGCAGCGCTCGAAAGATAGGGCGCTCCATTGATTGGCAAAGTGGCGCCAATCAATAGAGCGTTAGCTTACAGGTTCAGTCTCACTTACTTAAAAGTACGCGCACTGACCTTATCCAATTGCTTCAAGATTTTATCGATACGATCTGGGTGAACCATGAATTGTTGAAAACCTTTCATGCCTTCTTTCGCCATCGCAGGATCCGTATCGCGATCGTAGAACTGCGCGGTGCCCGAAGCGGTATTTAGCATCTCAACGCCTTTATTGAGGAACGGATCATCCTTCACTTCCGCTTTGTTGTTGGTCGGTATTTGCAACATCATCTGGTTGATAAGCTGCTGATTTTCTTTACGAGCAACAAAAGCGAGGAATTTACGTGCGTCGTCTTTGTTCTTCGCTTTGGCAGGAATATGGATGGTATCCATCGGTGCGTCTTCGGCCTTAGGAATACTTGAGTCGATAATCGGGAACTGGAAGAAACCCATTTTATCTTTAACATCATCAGGGAAGTTAGCCGTTAGGAAGTTTCCCATCAAATACATCGCCGCTTGACCGTTGTAGAGGAAAGGTTGCGCTTCTTGCCACGAGTATGAAGCGTGGTTTTCGAGGAAATAACCAGGTTCAACTAGTTGCGCCCAGTTAGCAAAGGTCTTTTTAACCCGCTCATCGCTATAAGGCACTTTGCCATCCATCAACTGAATATGGAAATCTAAGCCATTGGTGCGCATGTTGATGTAATCGAACCACCCTGCAGCCGTCCATAAGTATTTAGTACCTATCGTAAACGGCGTTACCCCGTTGTCCTTTAACGTTGCAGAGGCTTTTAGTAGCTCATCCCAAGTTTTGGGCTCACCAATACCATATTTATCGAAAATATCTTTTCGGTAGTAGATGCCCCATTGGTAGTAGGTATAAGGCACACCATATTGCTTATCTTTAATCGTCATCGCAGGCTTGGCAGAGGTAAAGTCATCGTACATAACATTTTGTTGCCAAATGTCGGTAACATCTTCAAACAAGCCTCGATCAACAAAGGTTTTCATGCGGTTTCCAGCATACCAAAACACCACATCTGGTGGCGAAGTCACTAACCAGTTACGAATAGTGGTCTTATATGCTTCGTGATCATAGAGATTGTACTTAACGGTAATATCTGGGTATTCCTGCTCGAATCGTTTAACGATTTCACCCCATGCTTGTTTTGGCGCTGGATCAGAGGCGTCAGAGTTGATCACCAACGTCCCCGCCCATGAAGCGGTTGATAGTGTTGCCCCGAGAATCGCGGTAGCAGCGAGATGTTTCACGTATTTCATATTCAGGTCCTTGTTAGTGAGCCAAAGCTCATGGGTCCGATTGTTATATTTATTCACTTACCTAAATAGCGAACCAAAGAAAGCCCGCAATATTGATTAACCTTTCGTTGCACCAAGTGTTAAGCCCGCAATAAAGTGACGCTGCATAGTAAAAAACAGTACCACTGGTGGAATCGCAGCAACAATGGCGCCAGCTGACATCAACTGCCATGAAGCAAGCCATTGCCCTTGCAGTGAACTTAGGCCGGCCGTGACAGGGCGCACTTCATCACTTTGCACCAACACCAAAGCCCAAAAAAAGTCGTTCCAAATAAAAGTAAACACCAGTACCGCCAATGCGGCTAATGCTGGGCGCACTAAAGGCAAGACCACATGCCAGAAAATTTTCCATTCACTGACACCTTCAACACGTGCGGCCTCAATCAGAGCATCGGGGATGCCAACAATAAAATTGCGCATAAATAAGGTGCAAAAACCCGCCTGAAAAGCGATATGGAAAAAGATCAACGCCAAGTGGGTATCGTAAAGACCAAAACTGATGGTCAAGTCGCGCACGGGGATCATTAAAATTTGGAACGGGACAAAGTTACCCGCGATAAACATGGCAAAGATCCAGACATTAGCCTTGAAGTTATATTTGGCTAATGCAAAGCCTGCCAGAGTCGACAATGCGACAGCGCCAGCCACCGCTGGTAGGGTGATAATCAAGCTATTGATTAGGTATTGGCCCATGGCTGTCGACATGAAAACTTGAGTGTAGTTTTCAATTAACTGAATCTCGCTCGGCCACCCCCAATAGTTACCAGTGTTAATGTCTTCCATACCTCGGATCGAGGTCATCATTACTGCGATCAGTGGCAGTAGCCACATCACAATAGAAATCGGTAATGCTACTCGATAGCTGATATTGGCAAAGCGTCCCGCTTTTTGAATCGGTTGTGGGTACATTATTTCTCACTCCTCAACATACGCCATAAGAAGTACGCGATATACACGTCCATGATGAGGAACAACACAACGGAAACTGCCGCGCCATAGCCCATTCGATAGTTGAAAATTGACTCTTCGTACATTTGATAAGCCAATACCGTTGAACTGCCCCAAGGCCCGCCTGCGGTCATCGTGGCGACGAGATCAAAGGACCGCAGCGCCCCAATTACAGTAACAACAATGGCAATAAAGGTTGCCGGACGAAGTTGTGGGATCACCACATACCAGAGCATGCGCCATTTCTTGGCGCCATCAAGACGTGCAGCTTCGAGCTGTTCAGGATCGAGATTATTCAACCCTGTTAAGTACAAGATCATGCAGTAGGAGATTTGTGGCCAAAGGCCTGCGGCAATAATACCGTAAGTGACATAGTCTTCATCGGCGAGAATCGAAATCGGCTCAATGCCGAAGGCGCCAAGTACGATGTTAAACAAACCAAATGAGGGATCGTAAAACCAAGCGAATACTAAGCCTACCACCACCTGTGAGATAACAAACGGGAAAAAGAATAACGACTTAACGACACGAATGCCTTTCACCTGCTGATTCAAGAACAGCGCAATCGCAAGTCCAATCGGTGGTGCAAGCATAAAAAATACCAACCATAGGGTGTTATTTTTTAGTGAGGTATAGAAAGCGTCTGAATCAAACAGCTCACGATAGTTTCCCAACCCGACCCACACTTTTTCTCCGAGTCCATCCCATTGATAGAAACTAAGCCAGATACTATCCATAATTGGGTAGATAACGTAAACCGAAAAAATGAGCATTGCAGGGGCCAAAAATAGCCATGGCGAAAGCTTAGCACTTACCCTTGCCTTACGCCTTGCCGAAGGAAGGCGGTTTTCTGGGTATATCGTTTTCACAGATTGCTCCATTTTGTGTGACTCCTTGTCACATCTTCCATTCTTAACCTCGATAAATACTTTAATAAAAGTAGCCGAAAAAAGAACATAAGATGAAATTTTGTCTAATCTACAGCCATATATTAATAACTATGCTAATTAAATACACAGAGATGAATTGATTTTGTAAACGTTTCCACAAAATTCACACTTTATCCGTAAATAACCATGATCATGATCAACAATTTTTCTACACTCTCTAACAAATTCTGATTAAACGCGTATGTTTTATAGACAAGACGAAAACAATAGCGAATAAGTGAGCGCAAACTGCTCACAAATGCGTTTTTTTAGCCATAAGGCAAGGAGTAGGTATGGCTGACATCAGCTTAAAACAGGTCATCAAACGCTTTGGTGATGTCCAAACGATTCACAGGGTCGACCTTGAGATTGAGAATGGTGAGTTTGTCGTCTTTGTCGGGCCATCTGGCTGTGGTAAATCAACTTTATTGCGCATGGTCGCAGGCCTTGAAGAGATAACATCAGGTCAGATTCACATTGATCATCAATTAGTCAATGATGTTGATCCTGCTGAGCGCGGCGTTGCCATGGTATTTCAGTCATACGCACTTTATCCGCACATGACCGTAGAAGAAAACATGGGATTTGGCCTAAAAATGAATGGCCAGCCAAAAGAACTCATTCAAAAGCAGGTGCAAGGCGCCGCAAAAACCCTACAACTTGATCAACTGCTCAAACGTAAACCCAAAGAGTTATCTGGCGGTCAACGCCAGCGCGTTGCCATCGGCCGTGCGATCGTCCGTAACCCAAAAGTATTCTTATTCGACGAGCCGCTCTCGAACTTAGATGCGGAGCTTCGTGTTGATATGCGTTTGCAAATAGCCAAGCTGCACCAAGATCTGCAAAACACTATGATTTATGTCACCCATGATCAGGTCGAAGCCATGACGTTGGCCGATAAAATTGTTGTGTTACGTGATGGTCGAGTTGAACAAGTTGGTTCGCCACTCGCGCTTTACCACAAACCACAAAATGTGTTTGTCGCCGGCTTTATCGGGTCTCCTAAGATGAATTTTATTCCTACCCAGGTGGAATCGCATAATGAGCAAGGTTTGCAACTTGTCAGTCAAGATGGCTCACTGTTTAACCTTCCCTCGGTCAAGCAACCGCTCAACAGTGGCGATACGATTACGCTAGGCATTCGCCCAGAACATTTGGCGATTGATCTCTCTGGAGATATTCACTTAGGGTTCCAAAGTGAAGTTGTCGAGCGTTTAGGCAATAGTACCTATATGTTCGGCCAGGCTTGTGGTGTAGATGGTTTTAAGGTTCATTTGCCTGGCGATCAAGAAGTGACTAAGTTTCAGCAACTCAAACTGAGCTTTCAACACCAAGATTGTCACTTATTTGACCATAATGGCTTAAGAGTCGAGTGATGATTGAATTGATCGCTAGTAACTTTGGTTACTAGCGAACCACCGCCTTAACTTGTGCTCGCATGAAGAGACTCTTCTCTTCATGCTGATTGGCTTTAAGATAGAGTAAACTGATATCAAAATCAGGGATCTCGAGCGGTGGGCAAATCGCTTTTAACCCATGCGCCTCAATTTCCATCTGCGCAAAACGCTTAGGCACGATACAGACTAAGGCTCGCCCTAACAACAAACGGCGTACGGTGAGAAAGTTTCGTGAAGCCACTTTAACTTGACGCTCATAGCCTAGTTTATGCAGGCGCTTATCCACTTGGGTTTGTAAACTGCCATCGGGGCTAACCAACGCATGTTCATAACCGACAAATTCATCTAAGCTCATCGCGTCATTGGTCGTGATCACTTGCGGGTCAAACAGACACAAGTGTTGCTCAGTATAGAGATGCTCACTTAAAAAACGTCGATTGATATTCTCAATACTGCCAATGACCACATCGAGATTTTCTTGCTCGACGATATCGACATAGTTACTGCGGTTAACGTTATAAAAGCTCACCTGTGCCAGCGGAGAAGCTTGTTTTATCGAGT
Organism: Vibrio sp. NH-UV-68; assembly: GCF_042940635.1. Classification (NCBI taxonomy): domain Bacteria; kingdom Pseudomonadati; phylum Pseudomonadota; class Gammaproteobacteria; order Vibrionales; family Vibrionaceae; genus Vibrio; species Vibrio sp. NH-UV-68. The sequence goes on along the minus strand of NZ_CP134975.1, from coordinate 594,727 downwards.
CATACAGAGCCGGAGCAAACAGTTGCTCGGCATAATCTGTTAAACCAATCTTCCATACGCCAGAGTACTCTATCGGTGAAAAATGTTTCTTGACCAATAGATCGCATTGAATACTCATGAGCAAAGAATCTATAACCGAGGCGATATCTTGAGCATGCTGAGTCGGCTCCATTTGACTACCAACTCGCTCAAACAAAGGGTCATCAAACAGCAATCGCATCCGTTGCAAAGTATGGCTCATGGCACTTTGACTGACAAAACAGCGCTGCGCGGCAAGGCTGACACTATGGGTTTGATAAAGCGCTTGAAACGCCACCAGCAAATTTAGATCGACCCCTTTCCAATTAAACTCTTTCATCAGCCAACCCATTTAATTCATAGTTAATATCAAGACTATTAATTTGAATCATCCTATCGCATTCCGTAAATTATCGGCACTGTTTATTGAATAAGAAGCCAACGCCATGTTGTCTATTTTTAAAACCTTTTTCTGGCTAGGGTGGATTAGTTTTGGTGGCCCTGCCGCTCATATTGGCTACTTTCGTCATACTTTTGTTGAGAAGCTAAAATGGCTTGATGATCAAGAGTATGGACAAATCGTCGCTCTGAGTCAGTTTTTGCCGGGGCCTGGTTCTAGCCAAGTTGGTTTTGCATTAGGGTATAAACGCGGCGGCTTGGGCGGTGCGTGTATGGCGTTTTTAGGCTTTACGCTTCCTTCCATTGTGATCATGCTGGCACTCGCCGTGTTAAGCAGTCAATTGACTGACACTAACGCGTTTCACAATGTCGTTCATGGCTTAAAACTGCTGGCGGTGGTGGTGGTTGCCGATGCGGCTTGGGGAATGTATAAAAACTTTTGCCAACAGCGCTTATCTGCCAGCTTATGTGTGTTCACTGCAATCGCTTTGCTGCTTATTCCTAGTATCGCAACGCAAATAACCGTACTGATCATTGCCGCGTTGATTGGCGTTCAATGGCTAGGAAATAGTGACCACCGCGATTGCGCCCCATTCAAGCCCTCTGTCTTGCCGCTGGCGATCTTTTTAGGTTTGTTGCTTGGTCTGCCAATTGCGGCGCAGGTAATACCACAACTTGGGCTATTTAATGACTTCTATCAAGCGGGAAGCTTAGTGTTTGGTGGTGGTCATGTTGTTCTGCCATTGTTGCAAAATATTGTCGGTGACCAACTTAGCCAAGATGCTTTTCTAACCGGCTATGCCGCCGCTCAGGCAGTGCCCGGGCCAATGTTTACCTTCGCAACTTACATCGGTTATCAATTACTGCCAAACGCACCGATCTTAGGCGCCATAACGGCCACTTTAGCGGTGTTTCTTCCTGGCTTTTTGCTGCTGCTTGGGGTACTAAAAAACTGGCAATCTTTAGCTCAAAATCCCAAAGTGTCTGGCGCGGTAAACGGTGTCAATGCTGCTGTGGTTGGTCTGCTAATTGCGGCTCTTTATCAACCAGTTTTTGTTAGCGCTGTATTCGAGACGACCGATATCGCCTTGGTTCTATTCGGGTTCTACCTACTCAAACAACACAAATTACCTATTATTTGGATGGTGGCATGCTTCATCTTCGCAGGACTGCTGAAAGGCTAGACAGACCACGCCACTAACCAACAGCACGTGAGGAGAGCAAGACTCTCCTCTATTTTGCTTGTTTTTGCTGCTCTTCTCTGACCATCGCAAGCGCCTTTTCAAGATTTTCATTCGCCACTTTATAGTAAGTTGCTTTAGCACTAATCGCCTGCTGCAAATAGGGAATCGCTTGTTCGGGCTTGCCTTGTAAGGTAAGAAAATACCCAACATTATTTAGCGCTTCTGGTCTGCCCATATGTTGGTTAAAAACGTTCAACGCGCGATTAATTTCACCTTTACCAAGGTAGATTAAGGCTAAGTTGTTGAGCGCTTTTTCATTGCTTGGATCTTTGTCTAGTGCCTGTAAAATAAAGCGTTGAGCTTTGCGGTAATCCCCATCCATATAAAACGAATAAGCCACGTTAGTTAGCGTTTTGATTGAATTAGGATCAATGCTAAGCGCTTGTTTATAAAAGGCCTGTGCAAGTGCGTGCTGTTTATCAAGATCCGCGACAACCCCCAACCCCATATACGCATATTCTGGTGAATATTGATCAACTTTCAGCTTAAGCACCGACTCCACCGTCATTAAGTCAACTCCTTGCAACGTCTCACCTGAAGCGAAACGCAATTGATCAGCGTTGACTGCGCGTAAGAAGTAGCTTTTACCTTGGGTGATATCGCCATTACGACTGTATAAAATCCCTAATTGTTCGAGTACTTTGGTGTTATTAGGATTTTCTTCCACTGCAATTAAGTAGGCCTTTTCAGCTAAGGCAAAGTTGCTTCGTGATTGGTGAATGCGCCCAATATTGAACAATGCTTTATCTCTGAATTGGCCATTTTCAAACGACAACGAGCGAATGTATTCATACAGCGCCAAGTCCATATTGTTACCACTGAGCGCCAGATCACCTCGAGATATTGCTTCTTGCTCAGTCTTAGGAGGCTCATCGAGTGACAAGGTGTCTATCGGCTTACCATCATAAAGAGAGGTGTCCAACTGAGGCTTGGTATTAGAGCAAGCAACCAGTAACGAAATACATACCAGTAACACGAAATAGCGTAATACTTTCATAATAGCGTTCCTTACTTCCCTAGCGTGGCCGTTAGAGAGAGCATTGAGGGTCCAAGAGCGACAATAAAAAAACAAGGCCAGATGAATAGCAGTAACGGGAAAATCATTTTAGTCGGTATTTTCGCTGCGATTTCCTCAACTTCTTGATTGCGCCTATCACGAAAATCTTCGGTATACTCACGTAACGTTTGCGACAAACTGCCGCCAATTCGCGAAGCATGAGACAACATCGTCACCAACCCAGCGATCTCTTTGACCCCCGTTCTTTTGACCAGATCATTGAACGCATCCGACATTTCCACCCCCGCTTTAATTTTGCCACATACGGTATCCAACTCATCGGCAAAGTCAGGGTGAGAAATCATCAACTCGTCGGCAACTCGACGCAATGCTGCATTAAAACCCAGACCGGATTCGGTACACACAACCAACAAATCAAGCGCATCTGGCACCCCGCCACGAATTCGAGATTGACGCTTATCAACTTGAAGTTTTAACACCACATTCGGTACATAAAGCCCAGTCGCAACACTGGCCAACATAAAAAGATTCAACTGAGACAAATTAGGCAAGAAAAAATACATCGCGGCAGCCATCGAGAAACCAATCAGCACGGTGACCCCTTTTAAGGCATAGAAAACCGTGAGGGCATTGGCATCGTGATAACCCGCATGCATTAACTTAGCGCGTACCGACTCAGTTTCTTTGCTATTGGATGGCTGCATTACCGGTGCTAGTGACTCTAGAGTGTTATCTAAACGACGGCTTTTCTTTAATCGCCCACTGCCAGAGCTTTTACGTATCTCTTCGAGCTTACTGGAAAGTGGCGATTTGGAACTGAGCAGCAACAGAAAAGAAGTGAAGATAATCAATACCGTTGCAATCAGAATCAGCGCTAAAAATGCGGTTTGCTCATCAATTCGTAACTCGTTAATAATTCGAATGAGGTCTTCCATGGTCATACCTCAAAGTTGATAATTTTTCGAATCCACATCGAACCGATAAATAAACTGACGACCCCAAGGCTGACTAAGTCCATACCACGAGGATCTGTGTATAAAGGTTCAACATATTCTGGATTAATGAAAGTGAGAAAAAGGAACAAAATAAACGGCGACAACACCAATATCCATGCGGATAACCGACTTTCTGCCGATAGCGTTTTTATTTTACGTTGCAGTTTGAATCGTGCCCGCAGCACCCGAGACACTTTCTCTAGATTTTCAGATAAGTTGCCTCCGGTCTCTTTTTGCAATAACACCGCACTTGAGAAAGCCAACATCGAGACGGTTGGCGTTCGTTCTGCCATTTGCATGATGGCTAAGCGCATATCGTAACCGTAATTGAGCAAATTAAAGGTGTTTTTGAACTCGACACCAATCGGTGCTGGCATCTCAGAACCGACTTCGTTGAACGCTTGAGTGACAGGCTGGCCAGCTTGTAGCATACGGCGCATGATATCGAGCGCTTCGGGTAATTGCTCTTCAAAGGCAGACAGACGATCTGAGATTTTTTTGTTGAGCCAAAAATAGAGAATAAACCAAATGCCGATGGCGGCGACAACGCCGACATAAAGTGGCTGACCAAGTAACATGGCGCCTAAAAATAGCAGCACTGAACAGAGTAGCGTAACGGACAATGTTTGACTTAAGCTCCAATCATAACCGGACAGTTCTATCAGCTTTTTCAATGATGAAAACGCGGAGAATTTCACCAAACGGCGATCAATAGGCGTTAAACTCTTCATATAGTGATCGTGTAATAACGATCTGGCTTCTTCATCAAGGTTAGTTTGGGATTCTTTTAATCGTTGTGACAGCTCTTTGTGTTTCGCTTTACTGCCCGCGGCAGGAAGAATTAAGGCTTGTGAAATAAACACAACCGCAAAAAAGAGTAGAACAAAAAATAACGTCGCATCCTGCTGCATAATGCCCCCTTATGAGTAAGTCTCATTGAAGATGTCAAAAGGAAGATGCAACCCCTTTTTGGCTAATTGGTCGTGGCACTGAGGCACAACCCCCGTAGCAGTAAAGTAGCCTAATACATTGCCTTCTTCATCCATCCCCTGACGATGGAAACGAAACAGTTCTGACATGGTAATAATTTCACCTTCCATGCCATTGATCTCGCAGATACTGACCATACGCCGCTTACCATCCTCTTGACGCTCCATTTGCACCACTAAGTGAATAGCAGAGGCGATCTGCGAGCGAAGGTTTTTGGCCGACATATTCCAGCCCGCCATGGCGAACATATTCTCTACCCTTGATAACGCATCTCGTGGAGTATTGGCGTGAATTGTCGCTAATGAACCATCATGACCGGTGTTCATCGCCGCCAACATATCAACCGCTTCAGCACCACGTACCTCACCAAGCACAATTCGATCAGGGCGCATCCGTAGTGAGTTTTTCACTAAGTCACGTTGCGTGATCTCGCCTTTCCCTTCTAAATTAGCCGGACGAGTTTCGAGCCTGACAACATGTGGCTGTTGCAGTTGTAGCTCTGCTGAGTCTTCGATGGTGACGATGCGGTCATCTGAGGGGATAAAGTTAGAAAATATATTCAAAGTGGTGGTTTTGCCTGAACCAGTCCCTCCTGATATCAAGACGTTTAACGCACCAGTGACCGCGGCTTCAACAAATTTAGCCATCTCTGGAGAGATTGAATTGAACTCAATTAAGTTGTCCATTTTGAGCTTTTCGACCGCAAAACGACGAATAGACACCGAGGCGCCATCTAAAGCCAGTGGCGGTATGATGGCATTAACACGTGAACCATCAGCAAGGCGCGCATCAACCATCGGAGAAGCCTCATCAATACGTCGACCAACCTGACTGACAATCCGGTCAATGATGTTACGTAAATGACGTTCATCAAGAAACGTGTAAGGGGTGAGTTCGAGTTTGCCTCGTCGCTCTACAAATACATGCTTAGGTCCATTGACCAAAATATCCGAGACAGTGGCATCGTGAAGTAGCGGCTCTAACGGCCCTAGACCAAACACCTCATCTTCAATTTGTTGGATCACGCGCTTGCGCCCTTCGGCACTGAGTGCATGAGTCTGGTCATCTGCCATCAACTGGATAATGGCATCATGTAAATCAGCCTTTGCCCTATCAGGCTGAAGGCTTGCCAAAAGTCCAAGGTCTAAGGTTTCGAGCAGTCTTTGGTGATAATAGTGTTTGACCTCTTGTTCTTGAGTGAGCTGCTTACGCGTCTCATCAACTACCTTTTCTTTTGCATCATGCTCGTTTTTTTTTCTTTCTTTCAGCTGGTTAGAGTCAAGTTTTTGCTCCGAGTCACTATGTTCTCCCGGCTCATTAAAGCGATTAGTTTGCTGCTGTAGCTCAGAGGCAGCTACCTTTTCCTGCAATTCAGGATTTAAGTTTTTACGTTTAAAAAACATGCTAGCTCTCTTTCATTTCTGTTCAAATTTAAGAAAACAATCGTCTTAACCAGCTTTTTTTGCTTTCAGGTTGAGGAGTCAATGTCTCAACAAATCGAGTAATCGACTTGGCAATAGCGCTACCTTTTTTGCTTTCGATGAACGGCTTACCAAGATTGGCACTTTCAAGTGCAACCTTAAATTCGTTCGGCACCGTGTGTAGCGGCAAGTCCCCTAGCGTACCTTGGATATCTTTGAGCCCAATTGACTGGCGTTTTTCATAACGATTAATCACCACTTCCATTTGATCTTTGTTTAAGCCAAATTCAAACGACAACAACTTGATCATTTGCGTGGTATTTTTAATCGCGACTAAGTTTTGTTGCGCGATCAAATAAATCTTACTGGCAGGCGCAAGTACCGGAGCAAAAAGTCGGTCTAAACCACGCGAAAGATCAACAATCACAAAGGGGTAATGCTCTCTTAGAAGCGGCAGTAACTTGTTTAACTGTTTGGCTTTCTCATAGTTTTCATGACTATTTTCACGTTTAAATGACAGAACATGTAACCCCGACTTATGCTTAGTCACGAATGTCCCTAAAGAAACCTCATCTAAATCCGACACATTGGCCAACGCATCCGTCATGCTGTACGTCGGATGAATACTAAGATAATCGTTGACGACGCCAAACTGAAGATCAAGATCGAGCAACAAGACTTGATCAGTATGCTGACTGGCCATTTTGATCGCAGAGTTGAGTGCGATAGTTGACGCACCAGAGCCCCCCTTGGTATTCATGAACACTAGTAGCTCGCCCAAATTACGACTGGCCACTTTCTCTTCTGCGACATTCTTCAATAACGGAATCAAGTCATCAATCTGCGCCGTATTCGATACAAAATCAGCCGCACCGATACGCAATGCAATTTTTAACGCGCCATTATCACTTTCATTGCCAAAGACAATTAACGACGCTTCATGACTGTCCTGATTGATATCAGGCGCTTCGTAATGCTGCAGCTCAACAATCTTCTGTGCCCAGTTAGGGCCGGTCTCCACGAAAATCAGATCAGGTGGTGAAAAGTGCGCAAGGTTCGCCACCACAAGGCCATGAAACGAGATCATTTCATAACTAATGCTCTGGCATTTAGAAAGCTCATGGCTAATGTGAAGATGAAAAGCATCTGACGAGTAAAACACCCAGATCGTCAGATTGGTTTTCAGTCTTATTGGGCTTGCGCCGCTTGGTGCTATCTTCACCGCCTCTCCCATATATGTTGCCTCCTAGCAATCAGAACTGCTCTCGGTGCCATCAGAGCGTCGATGGTGACCTAAATTCTCTCTTGGCCGGATGGTTTCAAACTCAGGAACCTCCAGCAAGCCAGTTAAATTGATGAAGCTTAATAACCCTGTGAATTGATAACTAAAATTAACCACTCTCGCCCTGACATATCTAATTGTAGAAAAGACATCGTCATCTGTCAGAGTTCCTGTCACCACGTTGCCGCTCTCATCAAGGTAATCAATAACAATATTATCAACACTCAATCCTCCCGGCGCATAATCAGGAATAGCCAAAGCGGGAATGTCATTTCTATCTTCAACACGGCAAACAGTCGCAAGCCGTGCCGCGACTCGGGCGATTTCGTTGATGGTCTGCAAAGAGTAGACATAACGCCCAACCTCAATCACAGAGAAGATGATCAACATTAGCGTGGTCGCGATCAGGGTGAACTCGATAATCGTGACACCTTGTTGTTTTCTCATGCTCCTGTCCTCATCACTGCTGAAGCGATAAGCGGCACATTAAACGATGTCTCAGAAGAGAAAGAGCCAATAACTGGCGTGTACTGATGATTAATCGTAATGGTGACGTATTTGCCTGTGCAGCTCATAGTGACGTCCTCAGCCGTTACTCCATCCATAACAAGGTTAGCATTCGCACTCACTGTTCGCCCATAGAGCACGACACTCATGGTATCGGCTACCGTGGTCGCGTTGTTACAAGGCACAGTACTCCCTGTTCCTAGAATTTCAGCCGTGGCATGCCTTACTCCATTTTGCGCCATCTTATTTAGCGTGTTGTACTGGATAAATGCATTACCAAATTCGGTAATCGCCAGCAAGATAACCACCAATATCGGTACCGTTATCAGCATCTCGACCGCAGCCAAACCGCTTTGCTTGAATGTTAATGGCGTCTTGATTGGCTTAATCATCACGATTCCCTCCGATCAGGATCGTCATACAACACAATCAGATAAGGACCTTCTGCGTCCGAGTTCTGCCCTGGCGTACCACCATAGGCAGAGCAATCATGCAAAAATTCACCAAATACCGCTTCTTTGCCGCTATTCGATGTTGGCGCTTGTTGCAACAAAAAGAAGCAGCCCAAAGCGGTAACGGTAAAGGTGTTGGTCCCGCCGCTTGCGCCAGAGCAATCAACAATGGGAATGACTAATATACGCCGATCAAACTGTCCTCCAGATTCGATTCGACAAGCACTGTCTCCGGTACACGGCATCGCGCTGTCGTAATCTTGATGACTCCAACCTTGACCATCAGCACCTGAAGTATCGTTGTAGACTATATTGCCGTTACTATCTAACGTCGCTTTTGAAACGGGTTCTTTGACATAAACATCCGTTGGATGCTCCGTTGCAGAGAGTCCGCCGCCACTATAGTCACCAAAACGCGTGTTAAGCCCCTGTCCTACAGGACCAACAGTATTGCCGGGTTTAGTGACGACGGTATCACCAATACCAACTCGCCCTTCAAAGCCCCCCGCAAGAGCGCTACGTACTGTATCGGCCCCTGAGCCAAAATCGAGTAGTTGATAGTTACCCGCTCCCATCTCCGTTTGATTGAGGTCGGCAATTTTCAAGGCGTATAGTTTTCCCGTGTCGTACCCTTTGCTGCCGGTCGCCGATTCGTCCTGACAAACCGCCATCGGCACAACGTTCACCGCAGGGGCACTCGGGCTTGGGCCCGCCGCCGCCGAAACATTTAACGATTTATCAATACCAAGCCAATCTGCAAAATAGTTTTCTAATTGATAGTTACTGATGATCACTCTGACAAAGGTGTCTTGGCTATCATCAAACCCTGCGCTCTGAATGGCTGGCGGAGTGGGAAAGGAAGTAGGGTTATTAGTAAATTGCACTATCACCGAACCGGCATCAAATGACATTTCGCCATTACCGGTGGCATTGGCAATATTGGTGATGGTGTTATTCGCAGCGGTCGTGGCATCTAAAACAGAGCCATCACTATCTATGACGACGGCGGCGGCAAGTGCGGCGGCATCAGCGCTGTTTTGCAAGCGTGACTTATTCATCATTGCGTGGTTAACGTCAATAGATAGCGCTGCGACGCCTATCAGAGCAATCATCGTTGCTGTAACCAGTACCAAGACTAGACCTTTTTGCCGATTCAATGATCGACAACCTTGATTCCGATTCATAGTAGCTCCTTGAGTTTAGTTACTAAACCCCTCTAAGAATTGACTATCAGTACCTTTCAACTCTGAGTCTTGTTTACCCGTATAGACTTGATAGGCACCTTCCATTCGCTCACCACTACCTGACGGAACGACACCAAGATTGTCTTGAGTTGCGTTCGGATTGTATGTTTGTTCTGTTTTAAGTTTTGCTACGTGAGCACCAAGACTATCGGCATTGTTTACACAGCCGAGCATCGATATGGCCAAAGAGAACACGCTCATGGTTATAATGATCTGTTTCATGTTATCTCCTAAAGACTGTGTCCAAATGTCCCTTCAGTCCCACCCTTAGAGCGGTCAACGTATTCGGGTTCATTGTCTTGTTGCACTGGCACCATATTATTGGGCGACGCAATATAGGCGCCACGACCGAGTAAGTAATATTCAAAGTCATTCGGCTGAACGTAAAAATCGGTTGGTAACGTGATTCGGTTCCTGTCGACGGGTTGAGCTAATCTCGGCGTGACCAAGATGACCAGTTCCGTTTCACCCGAAATATACTCTTGGCTATTGAACATTTGACCCAAGATGGGGATATCACTAAACCCAGGCATTTCTTGCACAACATCTCGCACGTTCTCGCTGATAAGACCTGCGATACCAATGGTTTGACCATCGGCTAGTTCTAAAGTGGATGAGGCACTACGGCGAGTGATAGGTGGTATCACATAGGTGCTGTTTGTTCCACCAGGTGCCAGAGTTAATGAAGAGGTATTGGCAATTTCACTCACATCGACTGCGAGGTTGAGATTGATTTTCTGATCCGACAAAACGGTGGGGATAAACTTCAGACCAACGCCATACTCTTTATATTCAATGGTAATGCCGTTTTCATCAGGAACTGGAATAGGGAACTCACCACCCGCTAAGAACTCTGCTTTTGAACCACTTAATGCCGTTAAGTTTGGTTCAGCAAGTACTTTGGCTGTCCCATTTTGCTTGGCGATATCCAACGCAAAAGAGAACAAAGTATTACCATCAATAAAGGAGCCGAGAAATCCGGTAGCATCTATAGATGGCGCGTTAAAAATAGGGGTAACAGAACTAGGAGGACCTATCGCTGTCGGTAAGCCACCACCGGCAGAAGTGCCACCCCATTTAAACTCAGAGCCACTCGATTGGAAAAACTGAAAGTTAGCATCGAACTTTCTCACTAAGCTTCGTTGTACCTCTGCGACCGTCACTTCCAGCATCACTTGCTGAGCGCCGCCGATCGTCATCAGGTTAATCACCCCAGTTTTGTCAACTTGCTCACTGAGAGATTTATTCTCTTCATCAGCTTCACGACCTGCGGAGTAGGTTTCTGCCACTCTTAGCGCAATATTCATCGCTGATTGATGACTGATTTGTCCACTCAAAATTAAACGATTTTGCGCGCTGTGCACTTCAATTGTTTCGTTAGGTAGAAACTCATACAGCTTAGCTTTCAAACTATTTAGATCGTGAGTAACTTCGATATCGATCGATTCGATTAAACGCCCTCGACTGTCCCATGCCATTAAGTTAGTCGAACCGAGCTTTTTACCAATAAGAAACACTTCATCCGACTTAAGCATCACAATATCGAGCACATCCGGGTCACCCAATGACACGCGCTTAGCCTTCCCTGCCAAGGTAACATGCGTCGATTTATGATGAGGCACTTTGACCACTTTGCCAGATTGAGTCGCAGCCTGAACATTAAAAATCATAAAAAACAGAAGACTTGAAAAAACGAATAGTGTGCGCATAGTTCACCTCAATCATTGACTCTGATATTGCTTTTCTCGGTTCCCTTGAGAATCGTGACACTAGGAGCAACATATCTTTTGATCACTTTTTCTTCCGCATGGGGGTTACGTAATGTCAGCTGTATTTCGCCTTTACTGCGGGCGGACAACAGTTTTTCCGCTTCATTGGGGGAGACCTCTAGCGTCACTGCTCTGACAATAACCGGCTTGTTCTCGGTACTTCTTGCGGTCTGATCCACGGCAAGTACTTTAATATTTTTCAACACCGTTAGCGTTCTGGCTGAGGTTCTGCTGTAACTTATCGTATTGAGCACATCGACCCTATTGCCGGGTAATAAAAACCCAGCCACACCAATAACGTCATTTACCCGGATGGTAACCGCACGCTTGTCTTCGGGAATCAAGGCCGCCAATGTCGACCCTTCACCAGAATTGGCCAGACGGTTTCTATTGATGATTTCCCCTGGGTAAATTGTCGTCGCGGCCACTTCACCAAGTATTGATTCTTCAGTGATAAACTGCGCTTCATCTCGCCACGCGACTTCAAGTAACTTGGCCGCTATATGTTGCTGCTCAATAATGCTCCCGGAAGGAATCTCTTGCGCCGCAACCATAACAGGTTCACGTTCAACCACTTCAACTTCAGTTTGCGGGGTTAACTGCCTGTCCATCCATTGCTTAGCAAAAAACACCGCCCCTAAACCAAAAGCGATAGAGAGTAAAAATAATAAGATAACTTGGCTTCGACTCATCGGGCACCTCCACCTTTACCATCCGCTGTAAAGTAGACATCCCAAGCTCGGGCAACGATCTCTGCGGTAATCACTGGTTCGTTTTCTTCGAAGACAATGATGTCACGGCTGATACCGACTAAATCTTTGGGAATACATGGGAAAAAACCCACACTGTGTTGCTGATGCAAGTCCAATAATGTGGGGAAACAGCTCTCTGCGAGTTGTAAATTTCGTCCTTGAGAGAGCTTGTCCCATAACTGGCGATACTCTAATTCCAGCAAGGGACCAAACTGAATTTTGTAACCTAATCTGCGCAAAAAGGCAGGATCACTGATCTTTTCTGGGTCTAAGTTAGTAGAGAAAGCCAGGGTAAGAATAAAAGGGATCGTAATTTGTTGGCCATTTGGCAACGAGAGGTAGTCGTAGAAATATTCCATCGGCACTATCCAGCGATTAAGCAAAGTGGCGACTGGCATGGTTTGGCGACCTAAATCATCAATAATGAAAATACCATTGTTGGCCATCATCTGCAGCGGCGCCATCCAGACACGATTATGCTCACTGTGATTAACCTCAAGCATATCCATCGTCAGCTCCCCCCCAACTTGGATACTGGGGCGTTCGCATAGACACCAACGTCGATCAAACTGCTCTTTAAAGGCTATCGATTGGATTTCTGAACTCGTAACCCGCTTATGGTGCTGAGGAGAAAATACTTTAATGATGTTACCTGCCGCGTAAACCGCGTACGGAATATAAACGGAGGTGTTGAGAGAATTGAGCAAGCGCGTCGCAACAAACGTTTTGCCGGTTCCCGCATCTCCGTATAGCAACAACGCTCGACCAGAGTTAATGGCAGGTCCTAAGCTAGCGATCATCCGTTCAGCGCCTAAAACATCGCTTAATGCATAAGTGACGTCTTGACGGTTGACCATCTGTGCTCGGACATCTTGCGCTTTTACCATCGCGTCATAGCTGGTGAGTGAAACGGGCACAGGTCCTAGGTAGGCATCTTTTACAAAAGCGCTATCGGCTTCTTGCACTCCTTGCTCAGAAAGACCGTAACGGATATGCCCTGTGCTGGTCGTTTGAAAACCAGCGCTTTGGGCCTGAAACACTTCGACCAAAGATTTTGCACGCAAGTCACCTAACATCTCCTCAATCATGTGGCTGTTGATGCACATTAATTTAGTCAGTTGCAAAAGATCTGACTTAGGGTATGCGGCAAGGTGCTTAACCAGTAAGTTTTCTAATACTGCTTTGGGCAAACCTAGCGCATCGAAAGAAGTCGGCACAGATGGAGCATCAGCTTGAGGCGTCAGTTCGATCCTGTGTTTTATTTGCGCTGTCGCTTCAACCATAGTGACTCCTTGTCTTCTTTGTGATTTAAAAGTAATGGAACATGGCAAGACCAATTACAACGACAGGAGCAAAAGGCATCCGAAGTTTTTTCTCGATGCTTCCACCATTGGTCATCACTAAGCTCGCTTGAGAGCCATAAGCGAGCATCATTGAATATTTTTTAATAAGCTGTTTGAGCGTAGAGCCGGTTTGAACTCGATTAAATAACGCATACAACAGACCAACCACCACGCTTGATAGCGCAATCCAGACTGTCGCATTGAGTAATTGCCCCCAGCCAAGCCAGAAACCGACCACACCCAATAATTTGACATCACCTGGAGCCATAATACGAATGAAGTGGAGCAGAAGTGCGGAAACAAAGAAAATCGCACCGCCTGAGAGAGAGTTGAGAAAAACGTCCAAGGGGTCAGGTTGAAAAAAACCGTTGATGACACATACAAGCAGTGTAATAAGCAAATAAACATTGGGGATGCGATGCTCACGCGCATCCGTAACAGCTATAACAACTAATCCGAACCAAACTAAGTAATTCATATTAGACCTTGTTTAAGCTAAAAGTTAGCCCTCAAAAATTGAGCTTAATTCTGATGTAAGGGAGTCGCTAAAGGCGACAAAAACACCGGAAAACACAATGACCATCAATCCTGCACCAACGACATACTCAACAACCGTAAGGCCACTCTCATCGTTTAAAAAAGCTTTAACACTCGTCCATATTTTCATGCTGTCCCCCTAAAAACATTTAGGCTTGTAAAACTATGGTTGAGTCTTACAAGCCTAAAATTAATAATAGTCGGGATTTGAGTTATTTCCTATTTACATTTATATCAGCAAAAAATAACTCCGCACACGATGGTATTTGATGGTGTTAGCCTGCCGCTGGTTCATCAAAAATAGTCGCGAGTTCTCCTTGTAATAAGGTGCCTAAATTGTCAAATACCGCAGCCAATGCGATAACAATCAGCCCGGCGCCGACAACATACTCGACGACCGTTAGACCTTCTTCATCTTTGATAAATGCAGTGATGTTTTTGATTAGCTTGCTCATGAGGTGTCTCCTTCCAAAGTTCATTAAGCTATGCGCTTATTGATAAATTTAGAGATAAACGGAAACAAGCGTTAGGACTTTGTTAGTCATCATTGGTACTTTTTTGCCACCTAACCATTCATTAACCAGATGGATTAGAACGACACATATCAAAATTTGACTAATTTAAACTAATAGCTCTAACTAAGGATAAATATAAAAACTTATGAAACAGCAAGTTATTTAACCACTAATGTTAATAATTCAGCCAAACGGACAAATGAGCACCATTTCTCACTTTTGATACTTGACGAACTTTATATAAAATGAAAATGAGACTTTAGTTCAAATAACATCCACTATAAACATAACAACACTCAATAGTCACCTTGCCGTTGTCAGCGATATACGACTAAGCTGATGGGTAGATTTCCTTTACGGCAAATAGGTCTGGAATATATCGTGGATGTGCTACACAAAGGGTATTGGCTTGGAAAATCAGCAACTTACATACCAAAAGACACAGTTCGTTCGCTAGAGCGATATTTCCATCTTTGGGATTATGGCTACGACGTGTCAGTGCTCAGTGAACCCAGCATTCATTTCTGTTTTTTCTATTATGACGACTCTTTTCATTCGCTCTTTCTTACCGCGACTAAACTATGCCAAAACCTAGATAAACGCTTGGTCGTCATCTACAACGAAAGACTACCTGCAGAGATCGAACATTTAGAGGTGGTATTTTCAACCTTCAATTTAGGTTCTGATGATATGCATACTTGGGCTGAAGAACTTAATAAACAAATCATCTACCAATTCACCAAACATCAAGACATCCTCGATATCCATAAGCTCACTCAAGTCCACTCGCACAAACATATCAGCAAAGACTTAGTTGAAATGCTCCGATACATCGAAAAAAATCTATCGCGAACCATACGTGAAGAAGACGTTGCCGAATACTGTCACTATTCCGTGACCTATTTTTCTAAGTTTTTCCATAAAACTATTGGGGTCAGTTTTCGAGATTATTTAACTCTTAAGCGGATCAATTTAGCCAAACAGTTGTTGATCAACGCGCGAAAAGAGAAGATCTCATTCATTGCATTTCAGTGCGGCTACAATGATGTCTCTTACTTTTCACGTATTTTTAAGAAAAAAACGGGGATTAGCCCTGCAATCTACCGTCAACTACACTAACAGTGTCATGGTCACAAGATGAACGCAAACTCTCGATAATTGCTTTCATCCCTTTTAGTGAGCATGTTAGAGTTAACATTCTATTAACAATAAATATAATATTTTGCCAATAACACGGAGTTAGAGAATGATTCAGCCTAACGAGTTAAGCAAACCACACTGTGCTCTCCCCCCGCCGAATGAGATGATCTTAAAATGGGCGCAAGAGCGCCCAGACCAGGTCTATTTGAAACAGACTATTAATCGCCAACATGTCGAGTTCACTTACGCGCAAGTCGCTGACCAAGCTCTAAAATTGGTAAGTGTGTTAAATGAACTGGGTATCCAGCCAGGCGATAAAGTCGCATTGGTTTCAAAAAACTGTGCCGAATGGTTTATTTGCGATTTGGCCATGACACTTGGTGACTTTGTCAGTGTACCGATTTTCCCTACTGCGGGAGCGGACACCATTGAATACTGCTTAACGCACAGTGAAAGCAAAGCGCTTATCGCGGGTAAGCTCGACGACAAAGCAGCAACACAGCAAGCCATCGATTCAATTAGCGAGCTGATTACGATTTCACTGCCTTATGACTCGGCGCCAAACTGTCAATACCAATATTCTGAGCAGATAGCCAAAGCGATACCGACGACAAATCGCCCAGAACACTATGACGATAAACTGATGTCTATCGTATACACATCGGGAACATCAGGATTACCGAAAGGGGCGATGCTCACTTACGGCGCATTTAGTTGGTCAGCTCAGCAGCTGATCAATCATATTGGTATCGAGAAGAATGACCGTCTTTTCTCTTACTTGCCGCTCGCTCATATCACCGAGCGTGTTTACATTTTTGGCTCTTCTATAATGGGCGGTGTGCAAACCGCTTTTCCAGAGTCTCTCGATACCTTTATCGAAGATGTTAAGATGCAGCGTCCGACGCTGTTCATCTCAGTACCACGCTTGTGGACACTATTCCAACAACGAATCCAAGATAAACTTCCGCCGAAAAAACTTAACTTACTGCTCAAGATCCCGTTCGTTAACTCATTAATCAAGAAGAAGCTCGCAGAAGGGCTTGGGTTGGATAAAGCTCGAGTGCTAGGTTGTGGCTCGGCGCCAGTGTCTCCCGCTCTGCTTGAGTGGTATCACAGTGTGGGCTTACACATTACTGAAGCTTGGGGGATGACCGAATCTTTCGCTTACAGCACCCTAAACTACCCATTTAGAGCCGACAAGATTGGCAGTGTCGGTAACGCCGGGCCAGGTATCGAATTAAAAATTGCCAATGACCAAGAGATCATGGTTCGCAGCAAGGGGATGTTCTCCGGCTATTATAAAAATGATATTGCCACTCAAGAGTCATTTGACGCTAATGGTTGGCTCCACACTGGCGATATCGGCGCGATCGACAGCGAAGGATATTTGACGATTCAAGGGCGTAAAAAAGACACCTTCAAAACCGCAAAAGGTAAGTTTGTCGCCCCTGTACCGATTGAGAAAAAACTGTTTGAGTACAGCCGCGTCGAGATGATGTGTCTGATCGGACTTGGCTTACCCGGGCCGATTTTGTTAGTCGTACCGCATGACTTCCCTAATTTTGATCGCAAACGTTATGAACGAACCACGAACAAAGTCATTGCACGAATGAACTCTGAACTTGAATCTCACGAGCAAATCAAAGGCGTGCTGATGATCAAAGACCCATGGACGATTGAAAATGGCATTTTGACACCTACGCTAAAAATTAAACGTCACGTCCTTGAGCAAAAGTATCACGAGATGGGACAAAACTGGCCTAAAGGCCAACTGGTCGTTTGGGAAGAATAGCTTTCTAGTCAACTATCAACACAACAAAAAGGAGAGCAGCGCTCTCCTTTTTGCATTTTCAACTAAAGCGATTATGATGCCAAGATAAGGGATCAATAGTTAGGGATAAAATATGGATGCAAGGCTGCATCATTTACCGGGATTGCGCTACTTTGAAGTAGCCGCTAGGCTCAACAGCTATAGTCGAGCTGCAAATGAACTCTGTATTAGCCAAGCGGCGGTCAGTCAGAAGATTCGTCAACTTGAAGATGGCCTTGGTTGCAAACTGTTTGTCCGCGATGGTAGAGAGATGCGCCTGACAGAGGCTGGTAAGATTCTCTTTCGTCATGTCTCGCTTGGTTTTGATCACATCATCACAGGTTTAAATCAGATCCAAAATGAACCTGTTGAAGGCCTACTATGCGTAAGTTCAACGCCTTCTTTCGCCTCTCGTTGGCTACTGCCTAGGTTGTGGAAATTCTCGATTCAGCACCCAGGTATTCCGATCCGAATTATTACCAGTTGTGATGCTCCTAAACTTAAACAAGGTGATGCTGATGTCGCAATCTGGCAAGGTGACGAGCTTGATCTCACTGGCGAACAACAGCTCAATAAACACCTTCTGTTCGAAGAAACCATTTATCCTTTTTGCTCGCCCCATTTAGCTGATTCAATCCAACTGACTTGCCCCGAACAGCTACTCAATTGCTGGCTGATCCACTATGAGTCTGGTGGCTACCCTTGGCAGACCTGGTTTGCTCAAGCGGGCGTCAGTATGAACAAAGACTCGGTTCAATGGATGGATGTAAGCACCTTTGACCATGCTATGAACGCGGTCATAGCAGGTCATGGTGCCTGTTTGGCGAGTGACTCACTGGCGAGTGATTATGTCGAACGAGGCTTACTCATCAAACCATTTGATATCGGCATGACGCCGGGGATTCAGTTCAATCTTTTTTATGATGAGAAGTCACCTCGTCGGAATCGTATCGCCGCGTTCGCCAACTGGTTACAAAGTGAGGTTGTCGAGTAACGCTATTTATCCCAAAAGTGTCGAATACTTTCTTGCCTCGCTTGCTCTCGCCCCACACCAATATCTTCTAAAAGATGTTCAGATAAGTTTGCGAGATCTTTTCTCGTCCGATAGTTTCGCCACCATTTACTCACATTAGTTAAGATTTTCTTATTCCAAGTAAGTGTGTCGGTTAGTTTTACTTTATATCCAAACTCTGACGTTTCCATAATCTATACTCAAGTTGCATTTGATGAGTAAATAATCGACTATCACGTAAGTTCTCTCAAACGATACTACCTGACACTCAGTTAAGGAAATCTTAAGTGAAAGAAAAATTACCGCCATTACAAGGACTTTATTACTTCTATACCGCAGCAAAGCTAGGCAGCTTTAAGCTCGCTGCTAGTGAGTTGTTTGTTACTGCCGCAGCGATTAGCCAACAAATAAGGCAACTAGAGGAAACTCTGGGAACCGAACTATTTTTACGTCAACACAGAAAAGTAACGTTAACGATGGAGGGCGAATTGTTGTTCGCCCAATCGCAAAAAGGCTTCGAACATCTTCATCAAGGCATTAGACAAATCAACCAAGATCCAAACCCAAACCAACTGTCTATTTCGACTTTACCGTCTTTCGCTCAACATTGGTTAGTTCCTAGGATCGGTCACTTTAGGGAGCTAAATCCCAACCAAGAGTTGATGATCGAACCGACAAACAGACTGGTTGATTTTCAAAATTCGAATATCGATTTATGTATTCGCTATGGACCAGGTCAATACCCTAACGTCACAAGCAAATTGCTAATGGAAGAGTTACTCTATCCTGTCTGCCATCCAATTTATCAACAACAGCATGGCATCTATCAGCTAAGTGATTTAACGGCAGCAGATTTAATTGAAGATTACTGGCCAGATCTGAATTGGGGAGCTTGGTTAGAAAATATTGGCTATGCAGCGCAAAAACCGACACTTAAGTACAACGGTTCTCATTTTGTATTGGAGGGTGCTCTTGCGGTACAAGGCGTGGCACTGGCCAAACATAGTCTTGCCAATAGGTATATCGAAGAAGGTAAATTAGTACGAATTGGCCACGTTGCTCAGCGTACGGACTACAATTATTTTATCTGTGCTCCTAAATCCTACTTTAAGCGTGAGAAAATTCGTCGCTTCTGCGAGTGGATATTTAATCAAGTCGATGAAAGCCGTACTTATTGTAAACTAGATTGTGACATCATCGACACACGCAGTCCTCAGTAAACTAAACGACCAATAAAAAGCCCCTGAAGTTTTCACTTCAGGGGCTTTTTTAAGCTATCAAGCTAACAAAAAGAATTACTTCTTAGCGTTACGCTCTTTAACTTCAGCAATAACTTGCTCAGCAACGTTTGCTGGACAAGGTGCGTAGTGTGCGAACTCCATAGAGAACTGACCACGGCCTGAAGTGATAGTACGTAGGTGACCGATGTAACCGAACATTTCTGAAAGAGGAACGTCAGCTTTAATACGAACACCAGTAGCACCAGCTTGTTGGTCTTTGATCATGCCACGACGACGGTTAAGGTCACCGATTACATCACCAACGTTGTCTTCTGGAGTGAACACGTCAACTTTCATGATAGGCTCAAGAAGCTGTGCGCCCGCTTTAGGCATAGACTGACGGAATGCACCTTTCGCTGCAATTTCGTAAGCGATAGCTGAAGAGTCAACTGCGTGGAAACCACCGTCGAATAGTTCAACTTCAACGTCTAGCGTTGGGAAGCCAGCAAGAACACCCGTTTCCATCATAGAACCGAAGCCTTTCTCAACTGCAGGCCAGAATTCTTTCGGTACGTTACCACCAACAACTGATGACTTAAACGTGTAACCAGAGTTTGGCTCACCTGGTTTGATACGGTAGTCGATTTTCGCGAACTGACCAGAACCACCAGACTGTTTCTTATGCGTGTAGCTATCTTCAACAGGTTGAGTGATAGTTTCACGGTAAGCTACCTGTGGAGCACCTACTTCTAGCTCAACGCCGTAAGTACGCTTAAGGATATCTACCTTGATGTCTAGGTGAAGTTCACCCATACCTTTCAGGATAGTCTCGCCTGAATCTTCATCAGTCTCAACTTGGAAAGATGGATCTTCTGCAACCATTTTACCGATCGCGATACCCATTTTCTCAGTAGAACCTTTATCTTTAGGTGCAACTGCGATTGAGATTACTGGTTCTGGGAAGATCATCGCTTCTAGAGTACATTCATGCTTAGGATCACATAGTGTGTGACCTGTTTGAACGTTCTTCATACCAACAATCGCGATGATGTCGCCAGCTTGAGCTTCAGTTAGCTCGTTACGCTCATCCGCCTGCATTTCACACATACGGCCGATACGTTCAGTTTTACCTGTTGCAGAGTTAAGGATGGTATCACCCTTCTTCATGCGGCCAGAGTAAATACGGATAAAGGTTAGCGCGCCGAAGCGGTCATCCATAATCTTAAACGCAAGTGCACGTAGAGGCTCATCTACTGATACTGTAGCAACTTCGCCTGTTGGCTCACCTGTTTCTGGATCAGTTAGTGGCTGAGGATCAACTTCTGCTGGCGCTGGTAGGTAATCTACAACTGCGTCTAGGATAAGCTGCATACCTTTGTTTTTGAATGCAGAACCACAGTAAGTTGGGAAGAACGCTAGGTCACGAGTACCTTTACGGATACAACGTTTTAGGTCTTCGATAGAAGGCTCTTCACCTTCCATGTACGCTTCCATTAGGTCGTCGTCTTGCTCTACAGCAGTTTCAACTAGCTCTTCACGGTACTGTTCAAGCTCATCAACCATGTCTTCTGGGACATCTTTGATTTCGTAGTTTTCTGGAAGGCCAGTGTCATCCCATACGTAAGCTTTACGGCTTAGTACATCAACAACACCGATAAAGTCATCTTCACGACCGATAGGTAGTGTCATAACTAGTGGGTTTGCACCAAGAACGTTCTTCACTTGATCAACAACGTTAAAGAAGTCTGCACCCATACGGTCTAGCTTGTTAACGAAGATCAAACGAGCAACTTCTGAGTCGTTCGCGTAGCGCCAGTTTGTTTCTGACTGAGGCTCAACACCACCAGAACCACAGAATACACCGATACCACCATCAAGAACTTTAAGAGAACGGTATACTTCTACTGTAAAGTCAACGTGTCCCGGAGTATCGATAACGTTTAGACGGTGACCATTCCACTCACAAGTTACCGCTGCTGATTGGATTGTAATACCACGCTCAGCTTCCTGCTCCATGAAGTCGGTAGTAGACTCACCGTCGTGTACTTCACCCGTTTTGTGGATTTTACCAGTGAGCTTTAGGATGCGCTCCGTAGTGGTCGTTTTACCCGCATCAACGTGCGCGAAAATACCAATGTTTCTGTACTTTGATAAATCTGCCATTGTCTTACTCTGTTTATAAGGTATAAATTGCGCGCAGAGTATATCACAATCTGTCAAGACTGATACCCTTGCGTGTGTTTGTGCTCAAAAAAACTTGTCCTTCCAATACTAGCAGGAATTACTCATCAGTCTTAACAATGATCTGCGAACAAGCTTAATATTTTGCTATTAGAAATGCTGCTTGATAGTACCAGCAGCACCAATAAGTTTCGTGTTCGTTAGGCGATTAACGCGGACAAATTTCCGAACTCGGAAAAAAGAACTCGATCTCACGCGCAGCCGACTCGGGGCTATCTGAACCATGGACTGAGTTATGACGCATACTAAGCGCGTAGTCCGCTCGAATCGAACCACAAGCGGCTTGTTCTGGGTTAGTTTTACCCATCAACTCACGGTAGCGTGCGATCGCATTTTCACCTTCAAGTACTTGAACCATCACTGGTCCCGAAGTCATGTACTCTTTCAAAGCAGGGAAAAATTCTTTGCCTTCGTGTTCTGCGTAAAAAGCACTCGCCTGTTCTTCAGTCAAATGTACCATTTTAGCAGCAATAATTCTCAAACCTGCTTTTTCTATACGGTGGTAAATTTCACCAATAAGATTACGTTCTACTGCATCAGGCTTAACAATAGAAAAAGTTCTTTCTAGAGCCATAAGGGTATCCTTTCGTTTTCTTTGTTGTAATGAAAGAGGCTCTACGGCCTCTTGATATTATTTTTCTGCTTGTTGAAGTAATAATCCCGCTAAAGTGCGTACACCAACACCGGTCGCACCTGCCGCCCACTTGTCTGTTGGCGCTTTGCGATAGGTCGCAGCACAGTCAAAATGCAACCAACCTTTTTTGTAATCTTCAACAAAATATGACAAGAAAGCCGCCGCTGTGCTGGCTCCTGGTGCGTAATCGCCGCTGCTAATGTTCGATAAATCAGCAAAGTTTGATGGTAGCATTCCACGGTGAAAATCAGCCAAAGGAAGCGGCCACAAGCCCTCTTTCTCTGCATGTGCTGCCGTTAGTGCCTGATGTGACAGTTCATCATCAAAACTCATTAATGCATGATAGTCATTGCCTAATGCATTTTTTGCCGCACCAGTAAGAGTTGCGCAGTCGATAATAAGTTCAGGTTTTTGTTCACTGGCGTACATCAGGCCATCTGCCAATACTAAACGCCCTTCGGCATCAGTATTCATAATCTCAACCGTTTTACCATTTTTATAGGTGATAATATCGCCTAATTTGAGAGCTCGGCCCGAGATCATATTCTCAGCACAGCAAAGAATCAGTTTCACACGCTTATTTAATCCACGCATGATAGCTAGACCAAGACCACCAGTAATGGTACCTGAACCGCCCATATCCGCTTTCATCGAAGTCATAAAATTAGAAGGTTTAATGCTGTAACCACCAGAATCAAAGGTGATACCTTTACCAACTAAACAAGCAAAAACTGGCGCGTTTTCATCGCCTGTCGGATTAAAATCAAGTTGTAGCATCGCTGACGTACGCTCTGAGCCACGTCCTACGGCGTAGATGCCCTGCCACCCTTCAGTTAATAAATCTTTATCTTTGACGATACGTACCGTGACAGAGCCTTCAGGTGCCACTGACTTGATGAACTCCGCCGCCATTGAGGCGAGTTGACGCGGGGCGACTTCTTCTGCCGGTTTATTGATGATATCTCGAGTAAAATCGGTTGCAGTGATACGCGCACTCAGCTCTGCCTGTTCGGCGTCAGCAAGGGGTTGCCAAATCATCTGGTTGACTTGCTTCGGTCCACGATAACCTTGATGAAAGGACCAGATATTTTCTAAATCCCAACCTTGACCTTCAAGCGACACACTGAGGATCCCCTGGCTATCAAGTTTACGTGCTGCGCGCTGAATCGCGCCAAGATCATCGCTACCCTCTAGATGGATAGTCGCATTATTGTCTGAAAAAGAAACGATCGCCTTGTCACCCCATTGCGCTGCTGCCGGTGACTGGCTTAGAAATACTGACATCTGTGTAGACATGGTTTCTCCTTGTCTTTTCTGGCGTTGCCTACGCCTTTCTAGTTACTGCTGGATGTTAACACTTTAAAGTGAAATTAATAAAAAACGGACCAAAAGG
Organism: Vibrio sp. NH-UV-68; assembly: GCF_042940635.1. Taxonomy (NCBI): domain Bacteria; kingdom Pseudomonadati; phylum Pseudomonadota; class Gammaproteobacteria; order Vibrionales; family Vibrionaceae; genus Vibrio; species Vibrio sp. NH-UV-68. The sequence goes on along the minus strand of NZ_CP134975.1, from coordinate 570,791 downwards.
TCCGTTTTTTTTCGTAAAATTTGTTAACTATGATGGGTTTCCCATCAGGGTTAGTCCATTTCATCCATCCAACAAAGAATAATCGCTTCTAAAATTTTTTCGTTAGAACGATTAGGCTCGTCATCAAATTCATCAAGTTCTGTTATCCACTGATGCAGATCGGTAAAACGCACATTCTTAGGATCAATATCAGGAAACTTGTCACATAGCTCAATCGCAATGTCACGAGAGTCGGTCCATTTCATACATTACCTTCCTTTTATATTATAACTAAGTAACCTTGCCTGAAAGTCGATTAATGATCTTCAGAAGCGTGGTTTAATGTGTACTTAGGAATTTCAACCACGAGATCTTCATCGGTGATTCGAGCCTGACAACCTAGTCTCGATTCCGGCTCCAGACCCCAGGCTTTATCAAGCATGTCATCTTCAAGTTCATCGCTCTCATCAAGAGAGTCAAATCCCTCACGGATAACCACGTGGCAAGTCGTACACGCACATGATTTTTCACAAGCATGTTCAATGCTGATGCCATTTTTAAGCGCGACATCAAGTACAGTTTGACCCGGCTCAGCTTCTAATACCGCACCTTCTGGGCACAAGTCTTCATGCGGAAGTACAATAATCTTAGGCATATCTTTATCTCTTAAATATCATTCACGGATTGACCTGCCAATGCAGCTCGAATCGATTTATCCATACGACGTGACGCAAACGCTTGGCTTGCCTTGTCTGTGTCTTTTATTCCTTGCTCAATAGCGTCGGCATCGCCGCTATTGCGCAGTTCAATAAGCGCTTCAATCGCGTTAACCAGTTCAGCTCTCTCTTGTTCAGAGAGTAGATCATCGCCATCTTGTTGCATGGCAACAATCAGGCCTTCGATGACACGATCGGCCTCTACACGCTGTTCAGCGAGCGCTCGTGCCTGCATATCATCTTTAGCATGCGTCATTGATTCACGCAGCATGTTAGCCACTTCATCATCGCTCAAACCATAAGATGGCTTGACCTGTATTTCAGACTGAACACCGGTGCTTTTTTCCATTGCAGTGACAGATAACAGACCATCTGCATCAACTTGGTAAGTCACACGAACATGGGCCGCACCAGCGGTCATTGGCGGTATACCTTTCAGTGAAAAACGGGCAAGAGAACGGCAGTCATCGACCATCTCACGCTCGCCCTGCACAACATGCACACTCATCGCCGTTTGACCATCTTTGAACGTGGTAAACTCTTGTGCTCGCGCCACTGGAATCGTCGTGTTACGGGGAACAATTTTTTCCACCAAACCACCCATAGTTTCAATACCGAGTGACAGTGGAATCACATCTAATAGCAGCATTTCTGAATCAGGCTTGTTACCGACAAGAATATCAGCTTGGATCCCCGCGCCAATCGCAACCACTTCATCAGGATTAATACTGGTTAATGGCGTACGACCAAAAAACTCACCAACCATTTCACGGACTAAAAGCGTACGAGTTGAACCTCCAACCATAACGACTTCTAGTACTTCATTTGCATCAATATCAGCGTCTTTTAAGGCCCGTCGACAAGACATCAAGGTTTTCTTAACCAGCGGGCGAATAAGATCTTCAAACTCAAGTCGTGTGATTCGGCCTGACCAACCTAACAGATCCACATTCACTTCATCTTGTTCAGAGAAAGCAATCTTTGTCTTCGTGGCTACATTCAGACTAACTCGATTTTGCTCCGCCGTTAACGGCGTGCTAATACCAGCTTTATCTACTAGGTATTCTGCTAACAAGTGATCAAAATCATCACCGCCAAGTGCAGAGTCCCCCCCCGTAGCTAATACTTCGAATACCCCTTTAGATAAACGAAGGATAGAGATATCGAATGTACCGCCGCCTAAGTCATAAACAGCAATCACCCCTTCTTGAGCCGAATCTAGACCATAGGCAATAGCCGCGGCCGTCGGTTCATTCAATAAGCGAAGTACATGTAAGCCTGCAAGCTTAGCCGCATCTTTTGTGCCTGCACGCTGCGCATCATCAAAGTAAGCCGGAACAGTAATCACAACCCCTGCAAGCTCACCACCGAGCGTCTTTTCTGCTCGCTGACCAAGGGTACGCAAAATATCGGCAGAAACTTCAATCGGGTTTTTCATTCCCATTGCCGTTTCAAGTACTGGCAGTCCGTTATCACTGGTCTTAAAGTTATATGGCAAGCTTGGGTAACGCGTTTGGATATCACTTAAAGAACGACCTAACAAACGCTTAACCGAAATAATGGTGTTCACCGGATCAACTTCGGCTTTAGCTTTCGCACTGTAACCAACTTCAGGTGCATCGCCCGAATAGTTCACGACGGAAGGTAATAGACTCACACCTTGCTCGTCATTGAGGGTTGTAGCCTCACCACTGCGTACGGATGCAACCAAAGAGTTGGTTGTACCTAAGTCGATACCTGCAGCAAGTTTATGCTGATGAGGAGCCGAGCTCTGGCCCGGCTCTGCAATTTGAAGTAGTGCCATGCTGATCCTTGTTGTTGACTAGCCGAGGAGTTTCTCTTCCACTAGCTCGATTTGATGTTTTAATTTGGCAATAAATTTAAGTTTGCGCACTCGATCCGCCGCGTGTGACCAATCGCTATCGTTGAGCTCTTGCTCGACACTCACTAACTGCTGTTTAAACATTTTTGACACCTTAGTGTCAAAGTCGAACAATGCACTTTCAGGATCGTCACTGGCGGCGATGTCTTCCAACTCTTCACGCAACTCCATTTGTTCCATCAAGAACATAGGGTCTTGCATCGTTTGTTGCTCACCACGCAGCTCGACACCGTTTTCGGCAAGCAAGTATTCAGCGCGAGAAATAGGGTTTTTGAGTATTTGGTAGGCGTCGTTGATCTGCGCCGCTTTTTGAACCGCCATTAATCGATCACGTTCAGACGCGGTAGCAAATTTATCAGGATGAAACTGCGTTTGCAGTTGACGGAACTGAGAAGCAAGAAGGCTACCATCCAGCGCAAACTGACTTGGTAGCCCAAATAATTCAAAGTAATTCATGTTGAATTCGGTCCCTGGTATTTTACCAGCAAGCCAAAGCTTACTGGTGCTATCAATTAAACGTTGAAGCTTTCACCACAACCACATTCACCCTTCGCATTCGGGTTGTTAAACTCAAACCCTTCATTGAGACCTTCTTTAACGTAGTCAAGCTCAGTACCATCGAGATAAACCAAGCTTTTCTGATCAATAATCACTTTGACATCTTCATGTTCAAAGACTTGATCTTCTTCATTAAGCTCATCAACGAATTCCAACACATACGCCATACCAGAACAGCCCGTCGTTTTAACACCCAAGCGTAAACCGATACCTTTTCCTCGGCTGTCTAGGAATGATCTAACGCGATTTGCCGCGGTTTCTGTCATTGTGATGGCCATACTGCACCTTAGTCTCTTTATTGCGAATGAAATGGGAGGAAGCCTCCCATTATATACGGATTACTTATTGTTGGTGTTTTTTCTTGTAGTCTGCGACCGCTGCTTTAATTGCGTCTTCGGCAAGAATTGAGCAGTGGACTTTTACTGGTGGTAGTTCCAACTCGTCAGCAATTTCCGAGTTTTTGATTGACGCAGCATCGTCAATACTCTTACCTTTCACCCATTCGGTGACGAGAGAGCTTGATGCTATCGCACTACCACAACCGTAAGTTTTAAACTTCGCATCTTCGATAATGCCTTCTGGCGTGACCTTGATTTGAAGCTTCATTACGTCCCCACAAGCCGGCGCGCCAACCATGCCGCTACCGATTGATGGATCTTCTTTATCAAATGAACCAACGTTACGTGGGTTCTCGTAGTGATCAATTACTTTTTCGCTATATGCCATGATATTTACCTCGAATCCTCTATCTCTATCCTTGGAATGAAATGTTCGATTAGTGGTGTGCCCACTCAACCGTACTTAGATCAATTCCTTCTTTATACATATCCCATAGAGGAGACATGTCTCGCAGCTTAATCACTGCAGTACGAATTTGTTCGATTGCGTAGTCGATTTCTTCTTCAGTGGTAAAACGACCAAACGAGAAACGCACTGAGCTATGTGCTAACTCATCGTTTAGACCAAGAGCGCGTAATACGTAAGATGGTTCTAGGCTGGCAGAAGTACATGCACTACCTGAAGACACCGCTAAGTCTTTCAATGACATCAGCAATGACTCACCTTCAACAAAAGCAAAGCTGATGTTTAGGTTGTGTGGAACACGTTGCTCAAAGTCGCCGTTAACCGTAACTGCTTCTAGATCTTTTACACCATCAAATAGACGATTACGCAGCGCTAAAGCGTGCTCGAAATCTTTTTGCATATCTTCTTTTGCGATACGGAAAGCTTCACCCATACCAACAATTTGGTGAGTCGGCAGCGTACCAGAGCGGAAACCACGCTCATGACCACCACCGTGCATTTGCGCTTCTAGACGAATTCGTGGTTTACGACGAACATAGAGCGCGCCAATACCTTTAGGGCCGTAAGCCTTGTGTGCAGAAAGAGAGATAAGGTCAACTTTCATCTCTTGTACATCAAGAGGCAATCGACCTGCTGACTGAGCTGCATCAACATGAAAAACGATCTTACGTTCACGACACAGTTCGCCAATTGATGCAATATCTTGAATCACACCGATCTCGTTATTTACGTGCATGATTGATACAAGCACAGTATCTTCACGCATAGCAGCTTCAAGCTTGTTTAGGTCAATAAGACCGTTCGACTCTGGCTCTAAGTAAGTAACGTCAAAACCTTCACGCTCAAGTTGGCGGCAAGGATCGAGTACTGCTTTGTGCTCAGTCTTACACGTGATGACATGCTTGCCTTTCTTCGCATAGAAGTGCGCAGCACCTTTAATAGCTAGGTTGTCAGACTCAGTCGCACCTGAGGTAAATACAATCTCGCGTGGATCAGCGTTGAGCAAGTCAGCAATCTGTTCACGCGCAGTATCAACCGCTTCTTCTGCCTGCCAACCGTAACGATGTGAACGTGACGCTGGGTTACCAAACGTACCATCCATGGTCATGTACTGAACCATTTTTTCAGCCACACGTGGATCTACTGGGCAGGTCGCTGAATAATCAAGATAAATAGGCAGTTTCATTCTTTACTCCAATGTAACAAGCAGACCGCTTAAGAGCGGACGTTCACACCAATGGGTGCAGTGTGAGTATTTTTATTAGCGAACCCATTATTTACAACAAGCTCTAAGTCTTGTCGTTCGGTAATTTCTAGCACTTCATTATCTTTCATCAGCTCACCGAGCGTAATGTTGTTTAAGAAGTCGCTGATACGTGAGCTTAAGTCACGCCATAGTGTATGTGTTAAGCAACGAGAGCCGCCTTGGCAGTCTCCTTTACCGTTGCATTTGGTGGCATCGACTGATTCATCCACCGCTGCAATCACAGTACCGATTGCAATCGAGTTTGCATCTTCACCTAAACGGTAACCACCGCCTGGCCCACGAACACTCGTGACTAAACCAGCTTTACGCAATTTAGAGAAAAGCTGCTCTAGGTATGATAAAGAGATACCCTGTCGCTCTGAAATATCCGCAAGAGGCACAGGAGTTTGTTGTGAGTGTAGAGCCACATCTAACATGGCTGTCACTGCGTATCTTCCTTTAGATGTAAGTCTCATAGAACACCATATCCACATCGTTTATGTGGCATCAATTCTTTCATACCCGACTAAAATGGTCAAGTATTTAATTGACTAAAACAGTCAAGTATTTAACCACTCTAACCTCATGGGTACTATTGTTAGGAAATACGCTTCTCTATTGCAGTTAAAATACCACGTAGAATATTAATCTCTTGAGCTTCAGGACGAGCACGGTTAAACAAGCGACGAAGTTTATTCATCACTTTACCAGGCTGTTCTTCACTAATGAATTGGGTCTGTTTAGCCACTTTTTCAAGGTGCGTGAAAAACATTTCTAGCTCTTTGTGACGTGGATACTCGACTTGATCTTCTAAAACAAACTGGCTTTGTTGATATTCAAGATAAGCCATTCTTACTTCATAACTCAGTGTTTGCACCGCCATAGCTAAGTTGAGAGAGCTATACTCAGGGTTGGCGGGAATACAGACGTGATAGTGGCAAGTTTGCAGCTCTTCATTGGTAAGCCCAGTGCGCTCGCGGCCAAAAACTAACGCCACTGGTGCAGCCTGACCTTGTTCCACAAATTTCTGACCACACTCTCGTGGCTCTAACATTGGCCATTCTAGCGTACGAGAGCGTGCACTAGAGCCGACAACGAGCGAGCAATCCGCAACAGCATCATTAAGAGTATCGACAATCGTCGCGTTCTGAGCGATGTCTGCTGCACCTGCTGCTAAAGCAAGTGCTTGGTCATCAACACTGCATTGAGGGTCAACTAGAACTAAATTCGTCAATCCCATCACTTTCATGGCACGCGCTGCCGAGCCAATATTTCCAGAGTGAGAAGTTCCAACCAGAACCACTTTGACGTTGTCGAGCATGATAAAATCCTAACACTAAAATCGAAGCTGCAAGATAGTATCATATACCTGAGTAAAATGGTCAGACCCTTACAGGTTATAAAACCAAAAGTGCAAAAATTAACCACTTCCATTTGGCGATTTATCTGATATACTCTCGGCCGTTTTTCTGTTCTTTAACATCCGTTGGGAAATTATAATGCATCCAATGCTTAATATCGCTATTCGTGCTGCACGAAAAGCTGGCAATCACATTGCTAAATCTTTAGAAAATGTAGAGAAGATTGAATCTACTCAAAAAGGCACGAATGACTTTGTTACTAACGTAGACAAAGAAGCGGAAACGCTCATTATCGAAACCATTAAAGCGTCTTACCCTGAACACTGCATTATTGCAGAAGAAAATGGCGTCATTGAAGGTAAAGATACAGACGTACAATGGATCATTGACCCACTGGATGGCACCACAAACTTTATCAAAGGTTTACCACACTTTTCTGTCTCTATCGCTGTTCGCTTCAAAGGTAAAACTGAAGTGGCATGTGTCTATGACCCAATGCTCAATGAGCTATTTACTGCACAACGTGGTTCTGGCGCTCAACTTAATAATGCACGCATCCGCGTCAAGCAACTTAAAGATCTACAGGGCGCTATTATTGCTACTGGCTTCCCATTCAAGCAAAAACAACACTCAGAGTCTTACTTTAAGATAATGTCTGCGCTTTTCGTCGACTGTGCTGATTTCCGTCGTACGGGCTCTGCAGCTCTTGACCTATGTTATCTAGCGGCTGGCCGTGTTGATGGTTTCTTTGAGTTAGGCCTAAAACCTTGGGACATCGCAGCTGGTGAACTTATTGCTCGCGAAGCAGGGGTTATCGTTACTGATTTCGCTGGTGGTACTAACTACATTAAATCTGGCAACGTTGTAGCTTCAAGTGCTCGTGGTGTGAAAGGTATGCTTAAACATATCCGTGAAAACGGTAATGAAGCAATCCTAAAATAATATCGAAACTCCGTCACAGCTGATATTTAGCCCACTCGAAAGAGTGGGCTTTTTTGTACCTGAGATCTCAACTCTAAAGAAATCAATTTGCACCGAAAGGCTCTAGTGGCGAGTACACAACGAGCCGCTTCCCTAGTTAAACCAGGGGCATGCTAAGCATTTAAATCTCCTAGAGAGAGATGACTATTACTGATAGAGTCCTAATAACAAATAGCGCAGAACTGGTGATAGTAGGTGTTGAAATAACAATAAGTACACCTACTATTGGTTAACGAAAGACTTAACCAATCATGCAAATTCTAGAAATGAAAAAGGCTCTAGTCTTTCGACTAGAGCCTTAAATATGGCAGGGGTGGAGAGATTCGAACTCCCAACACGCGGATTTGGAATCCGCTGCTCTGCCAATTGGAGCTACACCCCTATTTTCAGTTTAAAGAGCTGAAACTCTGAATAAATGGCGGAGTGGACGGGACTCGAACCCGCGACCCCCGGCGTGACAGGCCGGTATTCTAACCAACTGAACTACCACTCCGCAGTGGCGTACTCGCGTTCGCAAGTGTCCATTTTTTGTCTTCACCTTTATAAAAGGCAAACACTAAATTAAAGCCTGGCGATGTCCTACTCTCACATGGGGAGACCCCACACTACCATCGGCGCTAATTCGTTTCACTTCTGAGTTCGGCATGGAAATCAGGTGGGTCCAAATCGCTATGGTCGCCAAGCAAATTCTTAAAATTCGGAAAGCTATAAAAGTTCGTCACACATTCAATATTCTTGCTTTGAGTCCAATCAAAACCCTTTGGGTGTTGTATGGTTAAGCCTCACGGGCAATTAGTACAGGTTAGCTCAATGCCTCGCAGCACTTACACACCCTGCCTATCAACGTTCTAGTCTTGAACAACCCTTTAGGACACTTAAAGTGCCAGGGAAGACTCATCTCAGGGCTCGCTTCGCGCTTAGATGCTTTCAGCGCTTATCGATTCCGAACTTAGCTACCGGGCAATGCCACTGGCGTGACAACCCGAACACCAGAGGTTCGTCCACTCCGGTCCTCTCGTACTAGGAGCAGCCCCCTTCAATCTTCCAACGCCCACGGCAGATAGGGACCGAACTGTCTCACGACGTTCTAAACCCAGCTCGCGTACCACTTTAAATGGCGAACAGCCATACCCTTGGGACCGACTTCAGCCCCAGGATGTGATGAGCCGACATCGAGGTGCCAAACACCGCCGTCGATATGAACTCTTGGGCGGTATCAGCCTGTTATCCCCGGAGTACCTTTTATCCGTTGAGCGATGGCCCTTCCATTCAGAACCACCGGATCACTATGACCTGCTTTCGCACCTGCTCGAATTGTCATTCTCGCAGTCAAGCGGGCTTATGCCATTGCACTAACCACACGATGTCCAACCGTGTTTAGCCCACCTTCGTGCTCCTCCGTTACTCTTTGGGAGGAGACCGCCCCAGTCAAACTACCCACCAGGCACTGTCCTCACCCCAGATAATGGGGCTAAGTTAGAACATCAACACTACAAGGGTGGTATTTCAAGGTTGACTCCACCGATACTGGCGTACCGGTTTCAAAGTCTCCCACCTATCCTACACATGTAGGGTCAATGTTCAGTGCCAAGCTGTAGTAAAGGTTCACGGGGTCTTTCCGTCTAGCCGCGGGTACACTGCATCTTCACAGCGATTTCAATTTCACTGAGTCTCGGGTGGAGACAGCGTGGCCATCATTACGCCATTCGTGCAGGTCGGAACTTACCCGACAAGGAATTTCGCTACCTTAGGACCGTTATAGTTACGGCCGCCGTTTACCGGGGCTTCGATCAAGAGCTTCGACCTAAGTCTAACCCCATCAATTAACCTTCCGGCACCGGGCAGGCGTCACACCGTATACGTCATCTTACGATTTTGCACAGTGCTGTGTTTTTAATAAACAGTTGCAGCCACCTGGTATCTGCGACTCTCAATAGCTCCATCCGCAAGGGACTTCACCGTCAAGAGCGTACCTTCTCCCGAAGTTACGGTACCATTTTGCCTAGTTCCTTCACCCGAGTTCTCTCAAGCGCCTTGGTATTCTCTACCCGACCACCTGTGTCGGTTTGGGGTACGATTCCTTACAATCTGAAGCTTAGAGGCTTTTCCTGGAAGCATGGCATCAATGACTTCACATCCGTAGATGCTCGACATCGTGTCTCAGCGTTATGAAAGTCCGGATTTACCTAAACCTTCCGCCTACGCACTTGAACCTGGACAACCGTCGCCAGGCCCACCTAGCCTTCTCCGTCCCCCCATCGCAATTGTAAGAAGTACGGGAATATTAACCCGTTTCCCATCGACTACGCCTTTCGGCCTCGCCTTAGGAGTCGACTTACCCTGCCCCGATTAACGTTGGACAGGAACCCTTGGTCTTCCGGCGTGGAGGTTTTTCACCCCCATTATCGTTACTCATGTCAGCATTCGCACTTCTGATACCTCCAGCAAACCTTACGATTCACCTTCAACGGCTTACAGAACGCTCCCCTACCCAATACAGTAAACTGTATTGCCGCAGCTTCGGTGTATAGCTTAGCCCCGTTACATCTTCCGCGCAGGCCGACTCGACTAGTGAGCTATTACGCTTTCTTTAAATGATGGCTGCTTCTAAGCCAACATCCTAGCTGTCTAAGCCTTCCCACATCGTTTCCCACTTAGCTATACTTTGGGACCTTAGCTGGCGGTCTGGGTTGTTTCCCTCTCCACGACGGACGTTAGCACCCGCCGTGTGTCTCCCGGATAGTACTTACTGGTATTCGGAGTTTGCAAAGGGTTGGTAAGTCGGGATGACCCCCTAGCCTTAACAGTGCTCTACCCCCAGTAGTATTCGTCCGAGGCTCTACCTAAATAGATTTCGGGGAGAACCAGCTATCTCCAGGTTTGATTGGCCTTTCACCCCTAGCCACAAGTCATCCGCTAATTTTTCAACATTAGTCGGTTCGGTCCTCCAGTTGATGTTACTCAACCTTCAACCTGCCCATGGCTAGATCACCTGGTTTCGGGTCTATATCCAGCAACTCGACGCCCAGTTAAGACTCGATTTCTCTACGGCTCCCCTAGATGGTTAACCTTGCTACTGAATATAAGTCGCTGACCCATTATACAAAAGGTACGCAGTCACCCAACAAAGTGGGCTCCTACTGCTTGTACGTACACGGTTTCAGGTTCTATTTCACTCCCCTCACAGGGGTTCTTTTCGCCTTTCCCTCACGGTACTGGTTCACTATCGGTCAGTCAGTAGTATTTAGCCTTGGAGGATGGTCCCCCCATATTCAGACAGGATATCACGTGTCCCGCCCTACTCGATTTCACTGATTATGATGTGTCGGTTACGGGGCTATCACCCTGTATCGCGAGACTTTCCAGACTCTTCACCTGCATCATTAAAAGCTTAAGGGCTAGTCCAATTTCGCTCGCCGCTACTTTCGGAATCTCGGTTGATTTCTTTTCCTCGGGGTACTTAGATGTTTCAGTTCCCCCGGTTCGCCTCATTAACCTATGTATTCAGTTAATGATACGTGCTTATGCACGTGGGTTTCCCCATTCAGAAATCCCAGACTCAAAAGGTTGTTACTACCTAATCTGGGCTTATCGCAAGTTACTACGTCTTTCATCGCCTCTGACTGCCAAGGCATCCACCGTGTACGCTTAGTCACTTAACCATACAACCCGAAAGGGTCTTTGTTAGCAACCAAAGTTGTCTGCATTTTTATACATGTGCAGACACGATTTTGCCGGACTCAAATATTAAACATCACAACGTATTGCGCTGTTTCCAAGAACACTTGAATGTGTGTTGGTACCTAAATCACCTATATTTCAAAATAAGTTAGGATTTGAGAACTTTTATTGAACAACAACTAATCACAGTCGTTGTTCGTCAGCTTTCCAAATTGTTAAAGAGCAATGTACTTCCGAAGAAGTCACCATTTTTAAACACACTGAACTTTCTTAAAAAAGAAAATACGTTTAAAGATGGTATCCCGTAGGGGAGTCGAACCCCTGTTACCGCCGTGAAAGGGCGGTGTCCTAGGCCTCTAGACGAACGGGACACTAGAATTCTTAATAAAAGAATTGGTGGAGCTAATCGGGATCGAACCGATGACCTCTTCGCTGCCAGCGAAGCGCTCTCCCAGCTGAGCTATAGCCCCATTACGCTCTAAATAAGACATATCAATCTGTGTGGACACTCATCGTGAGTAATCATCGTATAAGGAGGTGATCCAGCCCCAGGTTCCCCTAGGGCTACCTTGTTACGACTTCACCCCAGTCATGAACCACAAAGTGGTAAGCGTTCTCCCGAAGGTTAAACTACCTACTTCTTTTGCAGCCCACTCCCATGGTGTGACGGGCGGTGTGTACAAGGCCCGGGAACGTATTCACCGTGGCATTCTGATCCACGATTACTAGCGATTCCGACTTCATGGAGTCGAGTTGCAGACTCCAATCCGGACTACGACGCACTTTTTGGGATTCGCTTAACATCGCTGTCTCGCCGCCCTCTGTATGCGCCATTGTAGCACGTGTGTAGCCCTACTCGTAAGGGCCATGATGACTTGACGTCGTCCCCACCTTCCTCCGGTTTATCACCGGCAGTCTCCCTGGAGTTCCCGACATTACTCGCTGGCAAACAAGGATAAGGGTTGCGCTCGTTGCGGGACTTAACCCAACATTTCACAACACGAGCTGACGACAGCCATGCAGCACCTGTCTTACAGTTCCCGAAGGCACACCTGCGTCTCCGCTGGCTTCTGTAGATGTCAAGAGTAGGTAAGGTTCTTCGCGTTGCATCGAATTAAACCACATGCTCCACCGCTTGTGCGGGCCCCCGTCAATTCATTTGAGTTTTAATCTTGCGACCGTACTCCCCAGGCGGTCTACTTAACGCGTTAGCTCCGAAAGCCACGGCTCAAGGCCACAACCTCCAAGTAGACATCGTTTACGGCGTGGACTACCAGGGTATCTAATCCTGTTTGCTCCCCACGCTTTCGCATCTGAGTGTCAGTATCTGTCCAGGGGGCCGCCTTCGCCACTGGTATTCCTTCAGATCTCTACGCATTTCACCGCTACACCTGAAATTCTACCCCCCTCTACAGTACTCTAGTCCGCCAGTTTCAAATGCTATTCCGAGGTTGAGCCCCGGGCTTTCACATCTGACTTAACGAACCACCTGCATGCGCTTTACGCCCAGTAATTCCGATTAACGCTCGCACCCTCCGTATTACCGCGGCTGCTGGCACGGAGTTAGCCGGTGCTTCTTCTGTCGCTAACGTCAAAGAATACCGCTATTAACGATACCCCCTTCCTCACGACTGAAAGTACTTTACAACCCGAAGGCCTTCTTCATACACGCGGCATGGCTGCATCAGGCTTGCGCCCATTGTGCAATATTCCCCACTGCTGCCTCCCGTAGGAGTCTGGACCGTGTCTCAGTTCCAGTGTGGCTGATCATCCTCTCAGACCAGCTAGGGATCGTCGCCTTGGTGAGCCATTACCTCACCAACTAGCTAATCCCACCTGGGCATATCCTGACGCGAGAGGCCCGAAGGTCCCCCTCTTTGGCCCGTAGGCATCATGCGGTATTAGCCATCGTTTCCAATGGTTATCCCCCACATCAGGGCAATTTCCCAGGCATTACTCACCCGTCCGCCGCTCGACGCCCAACAAATCACCCGAAGGGTCAATGTTGTCGTTTCCGCTCGACTTGCATGTGTTAGGCCTGCCGCCAGCGTTCAATCTGAGCCATGATCAAACTCTTCAATTTAAGTTTTTTCGGCTCAATGAATACTGACTTCAAAACTGCGCTTACTCGAAAGTAAACGGTAATTTTAAAGCTATTATCATTCCAACAGAATGATAATGAATTGACTGTGCTAAATAGCTACAAGTAGCTATTCGTATTGGTCACTCAGTTCATTGAACCCAATGTGTTTCCGAAGAAACTGTTATTGCTTAAGCAATAACGTATTGGATTATCATCAACGAGTGCCCACACAGATTGATAGGTCTATATTTTTAAAGAGCGTTGTTTGAGCCTTGCTCAAAACGGACGGCTATTTTATCGAGATAACATTCAGTGTCAAACACTTTTTTTGCTATTTCTTCGAAAGTTATTGCTTAACTTCACCGTCTTGGTTGTCATTACTTTTCAGCTCGGTTTCCCGTGACAACGGAAGCGGATTATAGGCAGTTCTCGACAAAGCACAATAGTTAAAATAGAAAAAAACGTTCTTTCAAGCTCGTTTGCTCACTAAACCACCAAGCCGTCTAAAAAGAAAACAAAAGGGCTCCTCTCGGAGCCCTTAACTATGGTTTAAAGAACGCTATTATTGGTGCGCTAAGATTTGATCGTTGCTCACCACAAGTTTGACTGGTTTGTCAGGAACAATCGTTCCGGAGAGAATCTCTTTCGCTAGAGGGTTCTCTACACTATTTTGAATTGCTCGTTTTAACGGCCTTGCACCATAGACAGGGTCAAAACCAACTTGAGCAATTAATTCAAGTGCTTTATCTGACACCTCAAGAATGTAGCCTTTTTCTTCCATGCGCTTAGCCAATCGCTGCAACTGAATAGAAGCAATCGACTTAATGTGGTCTTTAGCTAGCGGATGGAATACCACACTCTCATCAACTCGGTTGAGGAACTCTGGACGGAAATGTTGACTCACCACTTCCATCACTTGTTCTTTCATACCGAGATAGTCAACCGTCCCAAAACTTTCCTGGATTCTCGCTGACCCCAAGTTCGATGTCATGATCACCACAGTATTACGAAAGTCTACCGTACGACCTTGACCGTCAGTTAAACGTCCATCATCGAGCACTTGCAGTAAGATATTGAACACATCTGGATGTGCTTTTTCTATCTCATCGAGCAAGATAACTGAATAAGGTTTACGTCTCACCGCTTCGGTCAAGTAACCTCCCTCTTCATAGCCGACGTAACCCGGAGGCGCGCCAACCAATCTAGCCACTGAATGCTTCTCCATAAATTCCGACATATCAATCCGCACCATGGCGTCTTCGCTGTCGAACATGAAATGAGCCAGTGTTTTGCACAGTTCAGTTTTACCGACCCCAGTTGGCCCTAAGAACAAGAAGGAACCAATCGGTTTATTCGGATCGGATAGTCCAGCTCGGCTACGACGAATGGCATTGGACACCACTTCAACAGCTTCAGCTTGTCCAATCACTCGGTTGTGCAGCACATTTTCCATGCCAAGCAGTTTCTCTTTTTCTGCTTCAAGCATTTTCGAGACTGGTATCCCGGTCTGCTTTGATAACACTTCAGCAATTTCGTTATCAGTGACTTTATTGCGCAGCAATGTCATTTCTTGCATCTCTGCTTGTGTTGCCAAGTCCAGTTGCTTCTCGAGTTCAGGGATACGACCGTATTGCAGTTCTGACATTCGGTTCAAATCACCTGCTCGGCGAGCGAACTCCATATCCATCCTCGCCTGTTCGAGTTCAGACTTGATATGCTGAGTACCAGACAATGCTGCTTTCTCGGCATTCCACACCTCTTCAAGTTCCGCAAACTCACGCTCTTTCTCGGCTAGCTCTTGGTTAAGCGTGCTTAAACGCTTTTCACTCGCTTCATCGTGTTCGTTACCTAACGCTTGTTGCTCGATTTTAAGCTGAATGATCTTACGTTCCAGCTTGTCGAGAGACTCAGGCTTCGAATCTATCTGCATGCGAATGCTCGACGCGGCTTCATCGATTAAGTCGATAGCTTTATCGGGCAATTGTCGATCCGAGACATAGCGATGAGATAAGCTCGCCGCAGCGACAATCGCCGGGTCAGTAATTTCAACGTGATGATGAAGTTCGTATCGCTCCTT
Organism: Vibrio sp. NH-UV-68; assembly: GCF_042940635.1. NCBI lineage: Bacteria > Pseudomonadati > Pseudomonadota > Gammaproteobacteria > Vibrionales > Vibrionaceae > Vibrio > Vibrio sp. NH-UV-68. The sequence goes on along the minus strand of NZ_CP134975.1, from coordinate 555,423 downwards.
CAAGCCACGTAAAATTGCCACGGTATCTTCGACTGTAGGCTCATCCACCAGCACTTTTTGGAAACGACGCTCCAATGCCGGATCTTTTTCAATGTATTGGCGGTACTCATCTAAGGTTGTAGCACCAACACAATGTAACTCACCGCGGGCTAATGCAGGTTTAAGCATGTTACCTGCGTCCATTGACCCTTCGCCTTTACCAGCGCCAACCATGGTATGAATCTCATCAATAAAGAGGATAACATTGCCCTCTTCTTTTGATAGTTCATTGAGCACCGACTTTAAGCGCTCTTCAAACTCACCACGGTATTTAGCACCCGCAATCAAGGAGCCCATATCGAGCGACAACACTCGGCGGCCACGCAAACCTTCTGGCACCTCATTGTTAATGATGCGTTGTGCTAAACCTTCTACGATCGCGGTCTTACCCACACCCGGTTCACCAATAATGACTGGGTTGTTTTTAGTCCGGCGTTGCAAAACTTGAATTGTGCGGCGAATTTCATCGTCGCGACCAATAACCGGATCCAACTTACCTTGCTCAGCCCGCTCGGTAAGATCGATAGTAAATTTCTCAAGCGCTTGACGTAACTCTTCCGCATTCGGGTCATTCACCGTCTGACCACCGCGAATTTTGTCAATCGCTCCACTTACTTTGGCTTCCGTTAAACCCAGCTCTTTAAGTAATGCACCGAGAGGCCCCTTGTCTTCTAGGGCCGCTAATAAAAACACTTCAGATGAGATGTAAGCATCTTGGCGCTTTTGAGCTACCTTATCGCATAAATTGAACAAAGTTCCCATTGAGCCAGATAGCTGTACATCCCCACCGATACCACTGACTTTAGGCAATCGGTCAAGCATTTCACTTAGCTTAGAACGTAGATGTGTAACATCGACATCCAGCATAGTTAATAGAGGGCGAACTGGACTACCATTTTGGTCCATGAGCGCCACCATTAGATGCACAGGTTCGATATATTGATGATCGCGTCCCAACGCCAACGACTGAGCGTCGGATATAGCGATTTGAAATTTACTGGTAAATCTATCAAGACGCATATCTACCTTCCTACCTCAACTGAGAAAATGAACTAATCAGTATGAAAGATGGATACGCTGAAGGGGATTTTCAAGGGAAAGATGAAGAATAAAACAATCGAAATGGAGCGACTAGTTGTCTATCCAAATAAAACTAGCTTGTCGGCCAGTGACGCCATCGCGGCGGTAAGAGTAAAAACGTTGTGAGTCTGTGTAGGTACAAAGGTTGCTGAAGTAAACCTGTTCAACTCCTGCACGGTTAAGTCTCTGTTGAACAAGTAGGTTCATGTCGGCTAACCACTTCCCTTGTTTGCTGGTCAAAGTAAAGGCTTTGTAAGCTTCAGGGTGAGCGGATACAAATGCGTCTAGCACATCTTTACCAACTTCAAATGCACTAGGTCCTATCGCAGGCCCAATCCACGCCATGACTTGCCCATCAAACTGTTCAAGTGCATTTTCAATAATACCATTGGCCAATCCACGCCAACCTGCATGCACCGCTGCCACTTGCGTGCCTTGAACATTAGTCAGCAACACAGGTAAGCAATCCGCAGTCATCACCGAACAAACCACACCTGGAATATGGGTAGAGACACCATCAGCATCAAGTACCTGAGTTGTTAGCTCAGATTGTTCAACGACCAACGTAGAATGAGTCTGATTAAGCCAAACAGGGGCCGATGGCATGTCGGACTGTCGGGTCAACCAATCACGATTCTTCTGCACTGTGCTTAAGTCATCCCCAACATGGCTACCTAGGTTAAGCCCTTGATATACACCACGAGAAAAGCCATCGCATCGTGTCGATGCAAACGCTTTGATCGTTTTAGGTGCGGGCCAGTTGGGGATAATCACCTGCATGATTAATATTCGTCTTCCAAGCCGTGCTCTTGCGTGTCTTGACGCAGCGCTTCGGCCATTTCAACCATATCGTCAGGGACTGGCGCGTGAAACTCAACCTCTTCGCCAGTTATCGGATGCTCAAATTTAAGCATCACAGCGTGCAACGCTTGACGATCAAAGCCACGAATTTTCTCTGCCAGCTCTTCGGTTGCGCCACTTGGGATGCGCGCTCGGCCACCGTACGCAGTGTCACCTAGCAGCGGGTGCTGAAGGTAAGACATATGAACACGAATCTGGTGCGTACGCCCCGTTTCTAGACGTAAACGAATACGCGTATGTTCACGGAAATGTTCTGCCACACGGTAGTGGGTAATCGCAGGTTTACCCATTGGGCTGACTGCCATTAGAGTGCGTTTTGTCGAGTGTCGACCAATAGGCTGCTCAATGCGACCACCCGCCGTCATCCGACCGATTGCGATCGCTTCATACTCACGAATAAAGTTACGCTTCTTCTGAAGAGCACGTACTAAACGCGTTTGAGCAGGTACTGTTTTCGCAACAACCATCAAGCCAGTTGTATCTTTATCCAAACGATGCACAATACCAGCACGTGGCACTTCGGCAATGTTTGGGTAATGGTATAGTAATGCATTGAGCACAGTGCCATCTGGCGTGCCGGCACCAGGGTGAACAACAAAACCACGCGGTTTATTGATCACCATAATGTCGTCATCTTCAAACACTATGTTTAATGGAATATTTTGCGCTTCCCAACGCTCTTCATCTTCAAGCTCTGCTTGCAGAATAATTTCCTCACCACCCATAACTCTGGTGCGAGGCTTGGTAACCACTTCGCCGTTTACTCGAACCTTCCCTTCCACTAGCCACTCTTTGAGTCGCGAACGTGAAAAATCGGCAAATAATTCGGCAATAGCCTGGTCTAGGCGCTGGCCTAATTGGCTATCTTTTACTGTATTTGTTAATTCAATCTGCTGAGCCATATCGAACTTTTTTAAAAACCGTGAGACTAATTGTCTCTACTGTGGAAAAATATAATATCGAGCATTGTATCCGTTACTGGATAGAAAGTAACGAGAGCAACAGAAATATTTATCTCAAGGAATCGAACCCTGACATGAAAAAGCACACTTTATCTAGCTTGTTGGCACTATCTGTACTGGTTGGCTGCTCAAGCAGCGAAGAGATTGTTCCAGACGTGCCACCATCTGAGCTTTACTCAGAAGCACAGATTTCGCTTCAAAGTGGTAATTGGCTGACAGCGATCGAGAGATTAGAAGCGCTGGACTCTCGTTATCCATTTGGCGCCTATTCAGAGCAAGTACAACTGGATTTAATCTACGCATACTACAAAAACGACGACTTGGCGCTCGGGCTTGCAACCATTGAACGCTTTACACGCTTGAACCCAACCCACGAAAAGCTCGACTGGGTTCTGTATATGCGCGGGCTCACTCATATGGCACAAGATCGCAACTTTATGCACGATTTATTTAATGTAGATCGTAGTGATCGCGATCCCGAGCCGGTCAAAAGCGCCTTTAGTGACTTTAAAAAGTTGCTAGAACGCTACCCGGCGAGTCCATACGCCCAAGATGCACAAAAACGTATGTTCGCTTTGAAGAATCGTTTAGCTGAATATGACTTAGCTACTGCAGATTTTTATCTGCGTCGCGAAGCTTGGATTGCGGCAATTAAGCGTACTCAAGAGTTGCAAAAAACCTATCCGGATACTGAAGCCGCGCGTAAATCGCTCGAGATTCAACTCCAAGCTTACCAGCAGCTAGGTTTAGAAGATGCCGTAAAACGAACTCAAGAACTGATCGAACTCAACCCTAAGTAACTCATTGTTAAAAGTAAAAAAACGCCTTTTTCTAGAGGCGTTTTTTTATATCTTAACGTTTGATAAAACAACTATTTTGCCACGTCATTTAAAACAAATAGGATAAAGCGATGTATGATGCGGAGCATTTTGCAGCGCACATGTCTTGAATCTTTATCGGTACGTTCGATTATCTATCAAACCATTTATATATTCGACAAAGTAAGGGACGGGTAAACTCTCGTTCTAGTAGTGATCGAACGGCAATAAGTGGTAGGAAAATAAAATAGTGCCGATTGAGATATTCCATTCACATTTTATTGCAGCTTAAAAGCTAAGCAATTGTTTTGTTAGGTCGTAACTAGGCTCTAAAAAACGATTGAATTTTAGTGTGTTACCTCTACCAATCTAATCTGTTTTCAGCATGATACAAGCTTTTTCGTGACTCATTTCACTGACTCTTTGAGTTGGATCACGTTTGAATTTAACTCTCAAACACACCCACAAAATAGTGATTTAGATCACATTATTTTAGCCATGGATAAGTAATCTGAACGTAACCCATGAGGGAGAAAACAGAGGAAATTATCTATGAAAGTAAATATCACAGGCAAAAACATCGACATCACCTCTGCAATTCGCACTCATATAGAGAGCAAGTTTCAAAAACTAGAAAAGTGGCAAGTGGACATTATCGGTTGTCAGGCAAGCTTCAGCGAGGAGCCAAACAAACAGAAGAAATTTGAAGCTGTGATTACTGTGCCAAAAGGACAACTGGTTGCATCTGCGACTCACGAAGATTTATACGCTGCCGTCAACGAGGTAGAACAGAAACTAGAACGTCAGCTAAACAAATTGCGTCATAAGCCTGAATCACGTCGTACTGACAAGCCAGAGCTTGAAGATGAACTGCAAGATGAAGTTGAGTAGTCAATAAGTACTCAGAGTAAAAATAGCGCTGCAAGGCGCTATTTTTTTGCTTGACGCCCCATAGTGGGTTGCTTATTGTGTTTAAGGATTGATAACTAAGTAGATAACTATGCGCACACCTGTCCTGTTCTTTTTCGACTTATTTTTTCTCCACTAAACCGGAGAGGCGCTCTCGTTTTCGAAAGATAAGTCAAAAACGAACAGAAAGCCTCCCTCGGGAGGCTTTTTTTATGAGGAATATTAGGATGACTGACCAAAAATACTCACTTGAACAAATTCGACTTCGGCTAAACGAGCTTGATGACCAATTACTCCAGCTTTTGTCTGAACGTCGTCAAATGAGTATTGAAGTGGCGAAAAGTAAGGTAAAAACCTCTAAGCCAGTACGTGATGCCACGCGTGAGCAGCAACTGTTGGTTAAACTTATCAATAATGGCCACGATAAATACAATTTAGACGCTCAGTACATCACCAAATTATTCCATACCATTATTGAAGACTCTGTTTTACTGCAGCAATCATATTTGCAAAACCTTGCCAACCCAGAACTGAGTCGCAAACCTTTAGCTCGAGTTGCTTTCCTCGGCTCAAAAGGCTCCTACTCACACCTTGCGAGTAGAGAATACTTCAGCCGTAAAAACACTGAGCTGATTGAACTTAACTGCGAACATTTTAAGCAAGTCACCAATACCGTTGAATCTGGCCATGCTGACTATGGTGTATTACCGATTGAAAACACCAGTTCAGGTTCAATCAACGAAGTCTACGATCTACTGCAACACACAACGCTCTATATCGTTGGTGAGTTAACGTTACCAATTGAACACTGCTTAGTCGCCACATCAGAAATTCGTCTCGAGGCGCTCAAAACACTCTATTCTCACCCTCAGCCGCACGCTCAGTGCAGTGAGTTTTTGAGTAAGCTTGATGGGGTTAAGCTTGAATCCTGTCCGAGTACCGCCGATGCCATGCTCAAAGTGAAGCAGATGAATCGAGACGATGTCGCAGCCATTGGTAATGCTTCAAGCGGTAAGTTGTATGGATTGCAGCCAATACAAAGCAACATTGCTAACCAAACCGAAAACCACACACGTTTTATTGTGGTCGCACGTAAACCGGTTGAAGTGTCCGCCCAGATCCCTGCAAAAACAACCTTAATCATGTCGACTTCCCAACAGGCAGGTTCACTGGTGGAAACCTTGCTCGTGTTGCAACGCTACGATATCAACATGACCAAATTGGAATCTCGCCCTATTATGGGCAACCCTTGGGAAGAGATGTTCTACGTTGATTTGGAATCTCACCTCGACTCGCAACAGATGCAACAAGCCCTTGCTGAGTTAACCAAGATCACCAAACACCTGAAAGTACTTGGTTGTTACCCGAGTGAAAATGTGAAGCCGACCCAAGTTAAGTTACAGTAATTAAGTTAACTGGCTCAAATAACCGTCACTAACTAGCTGACACTATTAACTAATATCCATACTATTAAAAGCAATAAGTTGCATATTGGTTTCGGTGTCAGCTCACTCATACTCTGATACGCATTCTACTTCCGATAAGGTATTTGTTAGTCAGTATGAGAGCTTTATTCCTATTTCTTTTGTTTCTCATTCCTTGTGCTGTCCACGCAGACCATCCATCACTTAATGTCTTCATGTGGGAAGATACCCTAGCTCCTGTTGTTCTCCAGCAATGGCAATCAGAGGCTGGAAGTTCAGTGTCTCTCTCCCATTTCGACAATGACGACGAACGTAGCTTATTGATGATGAACAACCCTCAACTGCCCTTCGATGTCGTGGTATTAGACAATGTTTCAGCGCAAATATATGGCCGTTTAGGCGCATTCGAGGATCTTTCCACGCTGAAAGGACGAGAGCACAATGCTCCCATGTGGAATCAAGCCTGTGGTGACTATGCAGTGCCCTATTTTTGGGGTTCAGTCGGCATCGCTTACCGCAAGTTGGCTATCGATACGCCCCCCACCTCATGGCAAGAATTTCTGGATCTTTCCTCTTCAATGAGCGGCCGAATCGGGATGATCAACGACAGTACTGAAACATTTTTACCCGTGTTGTACAGCTTAGGTTTATCGCCCATAACGGATGACCCCAAGCAACTCAAGCATGCCTACCCTAGCCTGATTGAGTTTAACCAGCATGTTCTTAGCTATGATTATGTTTTGAGTTACGTCCGCAGCCAGTCTGATGCATCACAAATGGATATGGCGCTCGCTTACAGCGGCGATCAATATTCACTCAACCGCTTCTACCAGCAAGACCAGTGGGATTTTGTCATTCCTGACGGAGAACTGTTTGTGTGGGTCGACTGTTTAGCCATCAGTCACTATTCACAGCATAAGCCACGGGCAAAAGCATTTCTTGAATTTCTTATGCGCCCGCAAGTTGCTGCAATCAATGCAAAAAATATCAAAGCTGCAACACCTAACTTAAGTGCTATGAAACTATTGCCCGATTGGTATGTGAATGATGCATCATTATTCCCTGAGCCTGAGCGCATAAAAAAAGCTCGTATAGATAGCGAACTCTCGGCAGATAACATCGCCCTGCGAGCGAAAATAATTAATCAACTACTGAAACGTCATGAAGCTAAACACTAGGGTTTTATTACTGGTCGCGCCCGTTGTTTTGCTCAGCGCCATCCTATCTAGCTACAGTATTTATATCAGTCAGAAGGAAGCATTGATCAAGCGCGAGCAAAGTTACCTCCAACTTTCGATGGAAAAGCTGGCGGGTCACTTTCGCCAGTCTGTTGCATTGATTAACAGCTATTCGTTAACCTTGACCAAAAGCGATATCATTCGCCACTACTTTCATCAGCTAGACAACCCATATAGGGAAATGAAGCTGATTGAGGCCTTACAGACCACTATTCGTAGCCTACAGCCCAATCAAAGAGATGACATTAGTATTGCCATTGTCGATGGTGAGCAACACGTTCGCTTCTACTCTGATAATCAAAGCGATCCTTTTTCGACGTTAGACCAAAATGTACTCAACTACATTCAAACCACCTATCAGACAACAGGCGCGACTTCTCATACCGGGTATACCAAAAGCTATCAGGGGCAGAGTATTCTGATTCGCTACGATGTATTAGATAACCATACCTTAGCCTCACCGCTTAGCTACAATCGCGACCAAGTATTCTTTGTTGTGGTTTCACTGTCACTCGAGCAATTCGATCAGATCAAACGTATTCTTGAGTTCGATAATGACAGCAGTATTTTCTTTTCCAAACAGCCAATAATGACCTCCGGACTCGCTCAGTCGGTTGAGCTTCAGCCTGATTTACATGCCGTGCTCGATCCCGCACAATACTTGATCACGCAAAAACTATCGCAAATAGAGCTGCACCTTCTGCTCGCGTTTGGACTCTCATCGTTGGCTACGGTTTTAATTCTTCTTTTCTTGCTTCGCCGTCATGTCATCAAGCCGATCACTCAGCTCGATGGGCAACTGCGCGAAGTTGAATTACGTCAGCGCTCTAATATTGAGCGTCTCGGCAGCAATAATGAAATAGGCCGTCTTTCCGCTCGCTTTTATGATATGTACCAAGAGCTTGACTCTAGCTATCAAAAAACCAAGGCGATGGCAGAAAACGATCATTTGACACAACTTCCCAACCGCTATCAGTTCCAGACCTTTGTTGAACGTAAGCTGATTCAAACCCCTTACGCTTGGATACTCTATATTGATTTGGATAACTTCAAGTACGTTAACGATAAGTACGGCCATCAAATTGGCGATGCTTTACTGGTAAATTTTGCTCGCCATATCACAGCGATTACTCAAAAAATGGCACACACACATTCCATTCAATGCCTCGCGTCACGCCTATCAGGCGATGAGTTTGCCATTTTTGTTGCCGCACAACACAGTAAAACTTATGCCGATGAATTGGCGGATTTAGTCTTGGCGCCAATTCAAAACCATACCGCTGAAGTGATTGGTAATTTTCCGATCACTGCCAGCATCGGTATTGCGACTTACCCATTAGATGGTAGAGATTTAACTAAACTATTATCACGTGCCGATACTGCAATGTATCAAGCTAAGCGAGCTGGAAAAAATCAGGTTGCCCATTACTCAAGTGAGTTAGATGCGATCGTATTTCGCCGCACACAAATTGAACGTGCACTACGTAGCCATGATCTGACCAAACAGTTTACTTTACTTTATCAACCTTATTTTGACGCAAGCGGTCTGCAAGTGGTTGGCGTTGAGGCTCTACTTCGTTGGAATTCACCGGATCTTGGCAAAGTCACTCCCTGTGAGTTCATCCCCATTTCAGAACAAATTGGCCTGTTTGGTACCATTGATCGTTGGGTAATCGAACAAGCCTTTAAAGATTTCGCCGCTGTTCAACGTAATTTTACCACCCCGATTCAGATCTCAATCAATTTGTCTTCGGCCGAGCTTGACTCTGTACAGCTTGCGCGTGATATTCACCAACTGATGACCCAGTACCCGATTAACCCTGAATGGATTGATTTCGAAATCACCGAAACTTTCGCTTCTGACTCGCAAAGTCATCCACTGCTCTATGAGCTATCTAAGATCGGCTTTAATTTAACGATTGATGATTTTGGTTCTGGCTACACCTCAATTACTCAATTGTTTGAATACCCAGTGCAAAAAATCAAATTTGATCGCCAGTTCTTGGAAACCTTACTGCGAACTGGGCACCATCAAGTGGTAAAACCTTTGGTTGATTTATGTCATTCACAATCGATGTTAGTGACCGCAGAAGGCATCGAATCGGAAGAGATGCAACACTGGCTAGCCTCAAACCAATGTGATTACCTGCAAGGGTTCTATCTTTCACCGCCGCTGACGTTAACTGAGTTACAATCAAACATCAGTCAGACAAAAGGAAATCGAAATGTCCATGAAGAAGGTTATTGTCGCTTCGCTTAATCCCGCCAAAATACGCGCAGTACAAAGTGCATTTTCTGCGAGTTTTGCCCAGCAATCGTTTGAATTTATTGGCGTGGATGTCGCCAGTGACGTTGCGGATCAACCTATGGGTAATGAGGAAACTCACTTAGGGGCACTCAATCGGGTTAAAAATGCTAAGGCATTAGAGCCAAACGGCGACTTTTATGTTGGCCTAGAGGCGGGCATTGAAGGTCATATCACCTTTGCTTGGATGGTCATCGAGTCGCACACACATCGGGGTGAATCTCGTTCGGCAAGTCTGATGTTGCCACCAGTGGTGTTAGAAAAGCTCGAGTACGCCAATGAACTCGGCGATGTGATGGACCAAGTATTTGCTACTGAGAATATTAAACAAAAAGGCGGTGCGATCGGTTTGCTTACTCATAACTTACTTACGCGCAGCTCGGTTTACCACCAAGCCCTTATTTTAGCCTTGATTCCTTTCCTCAATCCCGACCACTTTCCAGCCAACCTACCGCAATAAAAAATAGCATGCTCAAGCCGCCTATTTTTTATCCAGTAGTTGAGCAATTTGCTGCTTATCACTGTCGCTTTTTGATTTGAGTTCGTTAGAGCCGCGCGTAATCGTTGCAATCCCGACCCCGAGCATCTGACTGATTTGGCGCTGCGACAAGTCGCCCTTGAGTAGCTCGCGAAAAATATTCACGCGCGCCACCAGAGCATCGCGCTCATCTGGGGTTAATAACATCGTCAACAACATCTCATGCTGCTCTGATTCAGTGCTATGTTTTATCAGATCGAGGATCTGCTGCCACTCTTGATACTCAGGTTGTAAAGACATCTACACATTGCTCGTTAATATTTAGTCTTCAGCTCATGCTGATTCAAAAACGCTCCATCGACGCCTAATACCTCTCGATAGTAGGTTTCAAACATCAAGATATTCTGCACATAACCGCGAGTCTCTTTAAACGGAATCGACTCAATAAATGCATAAGCGTCTAATTTACCTTGGGTTCTTTCTCGCCAAGTTTTTACTCGATTTGGCCCTGCATTATACGCAGCTAAGGCAAAAATTCGATTGTTATCATATTGCTCAAGTAAACCATTGAGGTAATGACTACCGATCTCAATATTTTTTCCTACTTCATATAAGTCATCACTGCTTTGATAACTGAGTTTATATTTACGCGCGGTATATTTGGCGGTTGAGGGCATAATTTGCATAATGCCTCGCGCACCAACGGGTGAGCGGGCCTCAATATCTAGCGCACTTTCTTGACGCGCCAGTGACATCAAGGTGATCGGATCAATGCTGTGTTTATCGGCAAAAAAGTTAAACCACCAACGATGGGCAACTGGGAAGCGAATTTGCAGGTTATCCCACATCCGAGCTTGGATACTGGCGGTCACCGTCAGGTTATGCCATCCCATAAAGGAAGCATAAGCTGCCAACATCTCTTTTTGGTTACCACTGGCGCGCCCAAGTAACCAGCGCCACTCACTTTTCGCGGCAGCAATTTTATCCCGGTCGACCAACTCTTCAATCCGAACTAATTCTTGGTGAAATGACTGTATCTGCGATTTATCTAAACGGATCTCAGTGGTCGGATATTGAATCGAGCGCTTGAGCTCTTTTGCCGCGGCAACACTGTAAAAATTGCGTTGACCGATGATGGCTTCAAGACGTTGCTGGCCAGTAACGCTTTGGCCTAGCTCCATTTCACTGCGGCCAAGCCAATACTGCCAACGTAACTCCTGCTGGTTACTTGGCGGTAATTTAGCTATCCAATCGACGACTTGCTGCCAATCGGCAGATTGAATCGCTAAGCGTACCCGACGCTCAAGCAATGCCGTACTCGCGGTATTGGCTATCTGTTTGTCACGCCAGCGTGCTAATGATTCCGACTCAGTATTGATCAAACGGAAAGAGAGATAATCAGCCAAATTCTGTCTTTGCGACGCCGAAAACTGTTGCGCTTTGACGACGGGTTCCAGTATCTGCTGCGCTTGCTCGACATCTTTACGTGCCAGCTTTTGTAATGCTAACTCGACTTGTTTTTGATTAAACGCGCTCACTGAGTGCTGCTTAGCAAAGGTAGCAACGGCGTCGGGGTTTGCAAACAGTTGCCGCATTTCGCTCGCTTGACGCTTCGCTTGCTCTGTACTGAGCTGCTTTTGCAGATAACGCATCAAGCTGTCGTTACGCGCTTCAAATGCCAAAAGCATGCGATCCAAGACCAGTTGTTCGGTTTTTAATCCTGCCTCACCCCAAGCTGAAAACAGTGGCTCACACGCATCAGCAATACTATGACCAGACAACCACAATTGCTCAGCGCCACGATACGCTAACGCTTTATCACCACGCTGTGAGTGCGCATAATAATAGTGACACTGGTAAGTTTCGCCACGCGGTTCAGTGGTCTGAAATTCTAGTAGCCGTGTCCAATCTTTTTGCTTTGCTAACTCGTCAATGTAAGGGGCACGAATCCGCCCCGAAAAAGGAAAACTGGTATGCTGATCAATAAACTGTTCGACCTGTTGTGGCGTTCGCTCACCGATGTCGACCAAAAAGCTCCGGTAATCGACATAAGGCGTTAACGGGTAATCGGCGATTTCTGACCTTAACGTTTGATACTTTTCGACCTGTTTATCATCCAAAAGCTGTTGTGCTTGGTCGTACAAGTCTCGTTGTTGTTGTATGTCAGCCGCCACGCTCATCGTGGCAAAACTGGCGCTGCAAACCATCGAAGATATAACAAGTAACGATGAAGGAATGCGATGCAGCGACTTGATAGAAGTCAACGTCATATAAGTCTCATCCTGAGATTAGCAATCTTTAATTTAGATTTCCCTATTAATGATCATTGTAAACAGCCGTGTAAAGCAGACAGATGTAAATAATAATAAATTCACATAACTGTGACATCTCGCTAGCTACCACCGCACCTTTGCTCATTTATTCATCATTAACACACACGACAAATGACAGAGTGTGTTTCTCTAGTAACAAACTATGCTCAGTTAGTATAAAATAGCTTGCTACGTGAATTGACAATTTAGGAACGATCGGCGATGGCTGAATACGTATATACCATGTCGCGAGTGAGCAAAATTGTGCCACCAAAGCGACAAATCCTTAAAGACATCTCTCTAAGCTTCTTCCCTGGCGCTAAAATCGGCGTTTTGGGTCTCAACGGTTCAGGTAAATCGACCTTGCTACGCATTATGGCAGGTATTGATACTGACATCGATGGTGAAGCACGTCCACAGCCTGGCCTTAAGGTTGGTTACCTGCCTCAGGAACCAGTGCTTGATGAGTCAAAAACCGTTCGTGAAATCGTTGAAGAAGCGGTATCGGATGTGGCTGGCGCCATGAAACGTCTGGATGAAGTATACGCAGCATACGCAGAACCTGATGCAGATTTCGATGCACTGGCCAAAGAGCAAGGTGAACTCGAAGCCCTGATCCAAGCCAAAGATGGCCACAATCTGGATAACGCTCTAGAGCGTGCCGCCGACGCACTTCGCCTGCCCGAGTGGGATGCCAAGATCGAACATTTATCAGGCGGTGAACGCCGCCGTGTGGCTATCTGTCGTCTTCTGCTTGAACAGCCGGACATGCTACTTCTCGACGAACCAACCAACCACTTGGATGCGGAATCAGTCGCTTGGCTAGAACGCTTCTTGGTTGACTACGCGGGGACAGTGGTTGCGATTACTCACGACCGTTACTTCCTCGACAACGCTGCTGGTTGGATTCTTGAACTTGACCGTGGTGAAGGTATTCCATGGCAAGGAAACTATACTTCTTGGCTTGAGCAAAAAGACGCGCGTCTACAACAAGAATCGTCACAAGAGAAAGCTCGTCAGAAAACCATCGAGAAAGAACTTGAGTGGGTACGTCAAAACCCGAAAGGTCGTCAGGCGAAATCGAAAGCGCGTATGGCACGTTTTGAAGAACTACAAAGCGGCGATCACCAGAAACGTAATGAAACCAATGAACTGTTCATCCCACCTGGTGAACGTCTTGGTGACAAGGTTATTGAAGTTAACAATCTAACCAAATCATTCGATGGTCGTGTTTTGATTGATAACCTATCGTTCAGCATGCCTAAAGGGGCGATCGTCGGTATCATCGGTGCCAACGGCGCGGGTAAATCGACCCTATTTAAGATACTAAGCGGTGCCGAGCAACCTGACTCTGGCACGATTGAGATGGGTGACACGGTTAAACTGGCTTCAGTTGATCAGTTCCGCGACTCTATGGATGACAGTAAAACCGTCTTCAAAGAGATTTCTGAAGGGGCGGATATTATCAAGATCAACAACTTTGAGATCCCTGCTCGCGCTTACTGTTCACGCTTTAACTTTAAGGGTTCAGATCAACAGAAGATCATCGGTGAACTATCTGGTGGTGAACGTAACCGTGTCCACCTTGCTAAGCTACTAAAGGCTGGCGGCAACGTTCTATTGCTCGATGAGCCAACCAACGATCTCGACGTCGAAACGTTACGTGCTCTTGAAGAAGCACTACTCGAGTTTCCTGGCTGTGCCATGGTTATCTCGCACGACCGTTGGTTCCTCGATCGCATCGCGACCCACATCATCGATTACCGCGATGAAGGTCAAGTCAACTTCTACGAAGGCAACTATACTGAGTATATGGATTGGTTGAAGAAAACCCTTGGTCCTGAAGCTGCTGAGCCGCATCGCATCAAATACAAGCGTATTACTAAGTAATATTGCTTGAAATTTGTTCAAAGGCCGCTACCATTAGCGGCCTTTATTATCGAGCTCACACTGCGAATAAGTTTTGCTAGTGGCAAGCGAAGAATGCGAACAACCGCGCATAGTGGCCGCTTTGGTTTTGTTACTCTTATGAGTTGGAATTAAGAGAGAAAGTTATGATCGAACGTCGTCGTTTTTCGCGTATTGTTTATCAAGCAAAAGCAGTACTGACTCAAGACTCAACAGAGGTCAACGCCTTAATCTGTGACCTGTCGCTGCACGGGGTGTTAGCAACCAGTGAGCAATTTGGCCTATTGGACACCGATAAACAAGTCAATGTTACCTTCTCGCTCCCAGACAGTGATATTACCCTCCAACTTGTAGCCAATGTTGTTGGTCTACATAACAATGTGATACGTCTGAGTATTGATCATATTGATATTGAGAGTATTGGTCACCTGAAGCGATTAGTTGAATTGAATGTCGGTGATGATGATCTGTTACACCGAGACATCGAACACTTATCTGACCTTGGTGAGTACACCTAACTAATATTCTATGTCGAACAAAATTACTATTTCTATCCCTGACAAATCAGGGAGACAGACCTTCCACGTATCGAGAAAAGCGCTCATTGTCGCCCTCAGTTTGTTCAGCGTCAGTATCACGTCTGGCGTTGGCTACTTTGGTTATCATTGGCAAAATAAACTT
The DNA here is from genome assembly GCF_042940635.1 of Vibrio sp. NH-UV-68. Taxonomy (NCBI): domain Bacteria; kingdom Pseudomonadati; phylum Pseudomonadota; class Gammaproteobacteria; order Vibrionales; family Vibrionaceae; genus Vibrio; species Vibrio sp. NH-UV-68. The sequence goes on along the minus strand of NZ_CP134975.1, from coordinate 540,408 downwards.
CAAGCACTTGAAGTGCAAAAAGAACAACTAGAGCAACTCTACGCCGAGCAAATTGATACCGCTCATACACTGTCACAAGAACTCGAGCACAAACGCAACCAGATCACCATGCTAGGTAAGCGCGTGTATGATGTTGAATCGGTACTGGGCCTTGCGGACGAAAGTTTGCCTGAAGATTACAGTCTTGAAGATCGCCTAGATGCTGCCGCCGTCGACTCTGCTGTGCGCGCCACCATGTTTCGTATGATACCCAATGATACTCCGCTCAATTACCAGCGTATCTCCTCTTCTTATGGCAGAAGAACAAACCCGATTACTGGTAAGCGTCATACCCATACGGGGATTGATTTGACCTGTAAGCGTGGCGAACAGATTTATGCCCCTGCGGACGGTGTTGTAGAGACAGTGCGCCCGAGTTCAAAAGGGTTTGGCAACTTCCTTACCGTGCGACATTCATTTGGTTTTATGAGCTCTTACGCTCATTTAGCAAAGTTTAAAGTACGCAGTGGTCAATTTGTCAGTAAAGGTGATTTGATCGCCACTTGTGGTAACTCAGGTAACTCGACTGGGCCGCATCTTCATTACGAAATCCGTTTTTTAGGCCGAGCTCTCAATCCGCAATACACTATGGATTGGACACCAGAAAACTTCCACTACCTATTTGAGAAAGAAAAAAAGGTCAAGTGGGCACCTTTGGTAAAATTGATTGATGAGACCGTCAGGTTACAAGTGAACCTTACCAATCACCCATTCCAAGATCATTCCGTCAACACGGTAAAAAATGAAAGTGAATCGCAGCAAAGCGATAGCATCACGGTGCAATAACAAAAAAGAGCGACCTCAGGTCGCTCTTTTTATAACACAACAGCCAGCTCACCTAGCCACGATGAATCGAATCATTGGCCTGTTTAAGTAGCTTCTGACTTTCGTCGAGGAACTGCTGCGAGTAATCGCCAAACCAGTCACTCACTTTGTCAAAGCTGGCAACAAACGCTTGCTTATCTTTGCTATCGAGTATTGCTAGCGCCTCACCAAAACAGCGATGAAAACGCTTAATCATATCAATATTCTCTTGCGACGAGAGGATGATATCACCGTATAAATTAGGGTCTTGTGCAAACAAACGCCCAACCATCGCAAGCTCTAGGCGATAAATTGGCGAGCTCAGTTGTAACAGCTTATCAATGTTAGGATTTTCACGGCTCAAATGAAGACCGTACGCGAAAGAAGTGAAGTGACGTAACGCCTGAATCAAGGTCATACCATGATCATGTTCAGCCGCATCGATCTGACATAAACTCGCGCCCCAAATCGAAAACTGCTTCAATAGCCATTGGTAATGCTCTTCTCCGCGACCATCGCAGTAAACAATCACCTGTTTAGCCAGACTTGGCACATCTGGGCCAAACATCGGGTGTAAGCCAACAACCGGCCCCGAGTGAATGTTCATCATCGTCGCCAGCGGTTTAGACTTTACTGACGTGAGATCACACAAAATACAATCTGGTGGCAAATTGCCAAGTTTTGCGATCACCGCTTCCGTCAAATGAATCGGTACCGTCACTACCACCATACCGGCATTGGCCAGTAATTGGTCTGCGCGATGCCAATCTTGACTACCAAGGATATTAACCTCGTATCCTGACAGGGTGAACATGCGACCAAACAAGCCACCTAGCTGACCATTACCACCGACAATAACCACCGAACGCAATTCGGGATTAAGGCACTTAAAGCCGGAATCTTTTTCACTCGCGTAAGACTCACGCATAGTTCGACGCAGAATGTCTTCAATCAGTTGCGGAGGCACGCCAATTTTTTCCGCCTCATGGCGACGAGAAGCAAGCATTGCGGCTTCGCGATCGGGGGCGTAAATTGGCAAACCATGCTCACTTTTCACCTCACCAACTTGTTCAACTAATGCCAATCTTTGGGCTAACAAACTCAACATCTGTTTGTCTACTGCGTCAATCTGATCACGCAAATGGTTTAATTCTACGGCCATTGATATTCCTTGTACTCTTTACTTAGCCTGGTAAACGGTCTTGTAAAAATGGGACCAGCTCTTGATGGGCATGACGTAATAGTGCCTCAGTTGTATCCCAATTGATACACGCATCGGTGATAGACACACCATATTGCAATTCGTTGAGAGCGATATCAGATGACTGGCTTCCTTCGTTAATATGACTCTCAATCATTAAACCAATAATCGACTTATTGCCTTCACGAATTTGATGGATCACATCTTCAGCGACCAACGGTTGACGACGGTAATCTTTGCGCGAGTTCGCATGACTACAGTCGATCATCAATGAGGCGTCTAACCCAAATTTAGCCATATCTTGTTCGCATTCAGTGACAGAGACTGAATCGTAGTTAGTCTGTTTACCGCCACGTAAAATCACATGACCGTTGGCATTTCCCTGAGTGGTTAACAGTGCCACTTGCCCTTCGCGGTTGATGCCCATAAAGCGGTGGCTTGAAGAGGCAGCCTGCATCGCGTTAATCGCAGTGGCCAAATTGCCATCTGTGCCGTTTTTAAATCCAATCGGCATCGAAAGGCCGCTAGCCATTTCACGGTGAGTTTGAGACTCTGTGGTACGTGCGCCGATGGCCGCCCAACTAAAGGTATCAGCTAAATATTGCGGGCTGATTGGATCAAGCGCTTCTGTTGCTAGTGGAATTTCCATTTCAGCCAGATCAACTAAAAGCTCACGACCAACATGCAGACCATGCTCAATATCAAAGCTGCCATCTAGGTGTGGGTCATTGATTAGGCCTTTCCAACCCACCGTGGTGCGCGGTTTTTCAAAGTAAACACGCATAACAATGTACAGTTGATCGCTCAGTTGCTCAGAGAGCGCTTTTAGTCGCTTGGCGTACTCTTTTGCAGCGTCGATATCGTGAATAGAGCATGGGCCACACACCACCAGCAAGCGGTGATCCTTTTTATGAATAATATCGGCAATCGTTTGACGAGATTGTTGTATAAAATGGCGTGCGTTATCGCTCAGAGGTAGCTTGGCTTTCAGTTCTTCAGGCGTAATCAGAACCTGCTCATTACTAATGTTTACGTTGCTCAATTCACTTTTTTGCATAATCATAACCCGTCTAAATATGTGTACACCCAGAACTTATCATCTTGCCTCTGGCTTAATAACTATAAAATAACAGGCTAAAAAAAGATTTCAAGGTGTAAATTATAAAAAACACAGGTGTAATAATTAATTTACACAAAGATATTTAACACGTTTATTATCAGAAACATGAGATACGTATGTTTTCTACAACGTTTCTTAACTAAAATAGACCTAAAGTTCGCCATTAAGATTGTTATGGATCTGATCCTCTCATTACTGCAACAGATGTGTGTCTATTTAGTACTGGCGTATATGCTCAGTAAGACGCCGATCTTTCTGCCTTTGCTCAATATCTCTAGCCGCATTAGCCACAAAGTCAGTGTCTATGTGCTGTTTTCGCTGTTTTGCATTATGGGCACCTACTTTGGCCTACAAATCAACGATGCGATTGCCAATACCCGTGCTATTGGCGCGGTCATGGGGGGATTATTTGGCGGGCCGATTGTTGGTTTTTTTGTCGGGCTAACTGGCGGTTTACATCGTTACAGTTTAGGCGGATTTACCGATCTCGCCTGTGCTATCTCCACCACCACAGAAGGCTTAATCGGTGGGCTGCTGCATATCTACTTTGTGCGTAAGGGCAAGTCTTCACAACTTTTTAACCCAAGCGTGGTGTTTTCTATCACCTTAGTGGCTGAAATCGCTCAGATGGCGATCATCTTGCTGGTCGCTAAGCCGTTTGATCAAGCCTATGTCTTAGTCTCTGCGATTGCCGCCCCAATGATCATCGCCAATTCCGTCGGCGCGGCGCTCTTTATGAGTATTCTTCATGACCGAAAAACCATTTTCGAAGAGTACTCTGCCACCTTCTCGCGCCGTGCTCTCAACATTGCTGAGCGTTCCGTCGGTGTTTTAGCTTCTGGCTTTAACAGTAACAATGCAGAGAAAATCGCTCGAATTGTTTACGAAGAGACCAACGTCGGCGCGGTTTCCATTACTGATGACACCAAGATATTAGCCTTTGTCGGCATTGGCGATGATCACCACAAACCAAATACGCCAATTTCTTCACAAAGTACCTTAGATGCGATAGAACAAAACGACATCATCTATCTCGATGGTAAAGAGAAGCCCTATCAATGTTCCCTTTCCCGCGACTGTAAACTCGGCAGCGCATTGATCATTCCACTGCGCACAGGCGATAAGGTGATAGGCACCATTAAACTGTATGAGCCAAAGCGGAAGTTGTTTTCAACCATCAATATGTCGATGGCGGAAGGGATCGCACAGTTACTATCGAGCCAAATTCTGTTTGGAGACTACCAACAAAAACAGACGTTACTGTCGCAAGCCGAAATCAAACTGTTACATGCGCAGGTTAACCCTCATTTTCTCTTTAATGCACTCAATACTATTAGCGCCGTGATTCGCCGAGATCCACTTAAAGCGCGCGAATTGATTCAGCATCTGTCGCACTTTTTCCGCAGCAACCTCAAGCAGAACATCGATGTGGTTACACTCAAAGAGGAACTGGCTCACGTTAATGCTTACCTGACCATCGAAAAAGCACGCTTTACTGATCGTCTTGAAGTGACCATCGATATCGATGAGTCACTGCTTGAACGTCGGATTCCGACTTTTACCCTGCAGCCACTGGTAGAGAATGCCATCAAACATGGTATCTCACAGCTGTTGGCGGGAGGAGAAGTTCGCATTTATAGCCAAGCCGTTGAAGATGGCTATCAGATCGTGGTCGAGGACAATGCTGGCAGTTATCAAGCGCCGCAAGCGGATCATGTGGGATTGGGGATCCAAATCGTCGATAAACGCCTAACCAACAAATTTGGCCGCGATGCTGCGCTCAATATTGACGTAGCCCCCAATCACTACACCCGAATGAGTTTCCTCATTCCCAGTCACCCCTGTTAATAAGGTAAAAATATGCTTTCCGCGTTAGTCATCGATGACGAACTGTTTGCTCGAGAGGAACTCACCGAGCTATTGGAAGAGACCGGTCATATCGAGGTGCTTGATCAAGCGAGTAATGCCGTTGAAGGATTAAAGAAAATCAATCTGCTTAGACCTGACGTGGTTTTTCTCGATATTCAAATGCCACAAATTACTGGGATAGAGCTACTGGCGATGCTTGATCCAGAGACCATGCCAAAAGTGGTCTTTGTCACCGCTTATGATGAGTTCGCGGTACAAGCGTTTGAAGACAATGCCTTTGATTACCTACTCAAACCCGTTGATACCTGCCGCCTCGAAAAAACGGTTAAGCGATTACTCAAATCTCAGCAGACAAATCGTCAGCACTTCGCTGCGATTGCCCCCCAAAGCTTAGATCAAGTTCCATGTATCGGTTTGAATCGCATTGTGATCATCCCTACTCAAGATGTTGAATTTGCCTACAGTGATATTAGTGGTGTCCACGTGCAAACCCATGAGCAAAAAGCAACCTCACAACTGACCTTGAAAGTACTGGAAGAGAAAACGCCACTGGTTCGCTGCCATCGCCAGTTTTTAGTCAACATCAAAGCGATCAAAGAAATTAAGTTACTGGACAATGGTCTGGCTGAAATCATTACCGTCAGCTCCCATCCTCTGCCAGTGAGCCGCCGCTATCTAAAAACCCTTAAAGAGATGTTGGGTTTTCATTAACCGTTGAGAGCAAAAGAGCCGCAATCTGCAGCTCTTGTTATTGGTTAAGCTTGGATAAGCGGTTTCATCGCCTCTGATGCCCGTTTCCACTGCTCGCTGCGTTGCAGCTCTGACAATGTAAAGCTCTGCTTTTTCAGCAAAGTCTCAGCTTGTGGCGTTTGCATAACGGGAAGATTATCCAGCACCTCCACTTGGGCATCACGCTGATTACACACCAACAGCATATCGCAGCCGGCAACCAGCGACTGATGAGCACGTTCAGCAGGGCCACCCATAATGGCCGCCCCTTCCATGGTTAAATCATCAGAGAAAATAATCCCTTTAAAGCCCAATTGTTCGCGCAGTATTTGTTGCAACCAATATGGTGATCCACTCGCAGGCTGATCGTCATAATGAGGATAGACCACATGAGCGGGCATCATCGCATCAAGAATGCCGCTTTCAATCTGCAGCTTGAATACCTGCATATCGAGTTCAAAAACGGTATCACGGTGATCATAAGGCGTTTCTAGATGGGAGTCAGCAATAACACCGCCATGGCCCGGAAAGTGTTTACCCGTCGTCGACATTCCGACCGCTTTCATGCCTTGCATATAGGCGCTACTATGGCGAATGATGCTCTCGATATCGTCACCAAAGGCACGGCTGCCAATCGCTTTACAATCAAAGCCTTTATCAAGCACAGGCGCAAAGCTTAGGTCAATGTCATGAGCAATCAGCTCTGCCGCCATCAACCAACCGCCTTGTTTGGCTAACTGCTCACCATGGTCGAATTGTGCATATTGCTGAGCAGCAGGAATGAGAGAGAAACCTTGTCTAAAACGCTGAACTCGGCCGCCTTCTTGGTCGACCCCAATCAAAATTGGCCGCTTCGCCGCTTTGCGAATCGATTGATTCAACGCCAGTAACTGCTCACTGTCATGATAGTTACGCGCAAACAAAATTACCCCGCCAACCGTTGGGTGCTCAAGAATCTCTTTGTCTTCGGCAGTCAGTTCACAACCTGCGACGTCTAACCATAACGGTCCCATAATTTCTCCATCCTAACGCCATTTTGCTATGCTACCGAGGTTATTAGGATTATTCTCTATTTACAATCAATTACCCACGACTGTTGACGAATTTGAGCATGATGACAAAACAACTCTACATTGGCGTAATGTCGGGAACCAGCCTTGACGGTATCGACACAGCTTTAGTCGAAATAGACCAAGGGCAAGTGCGCTTGTTAGCGAGTCATCAAAGCCCGATGCCTGAGACGCTCAAACAACAAGTTTTGGCGATTTGTCTTGGTCAAGCAACGGATCTGGTAACCATTGGCCAGATTGATCACCAACTTGGTGTACTCTACGCTCAAGCAGTTATAGCGCTGTTAGATAAAAGTGGTTATTCAGCTGAGCAAATCACTGCCATCGGCAATCATGGACAAACGGTTTATCACCAGCCACAAGGCCCAATGCCGTTTTCCACTCAACTTGGCGATGCCAATATCATCGCGGCAATGACTGGCATCGATACCATTGCCGATTTTAGGCGTAAAGACATTGCTCTGGGTGGGCAAGGGGCGCCTCTGGTGCCTGCTTTTCATCACTGCCTATTTCACTCACACGCCGACAGTGTGGTGGTGCTCAATATCGGTGGTATCGCCAACATATCAGTACTTAGACCCAACCACGCCGTGGTCGGCTATGACACTGGCCCTGGTAACATGCTGATGGATGCTTGGTGTCACAAACATTGTCATCAACCATTCGACAAAGATGCTCTGTTTGCTCAGCAAGGTCAGGTTGACCAAACTCTGCTAACCAAATTTCTTAGTGAGCCCTACTTACAGACGCAAGCACCGAAAAGCACTGGCCGCGAGTTATTTAATCTGCCTTGGTTAGAAGCGCTCTTAGCTGACGATTGCCTATCACCTGCCGACGTACAGCGCACTTTATGTGAATTTAGCGCCCAAAGCATTGCCAATGAAGTCCGACAGTATCAACAAGGTGAACAACCAGAGTTACTGGTGTGCGGCGGCGGTGCACATAACCCTCTGTTGATGCAGCGTTTACAAGCCTTATTGCCAGATTGGCAGGTCATGTCGACTGACGATAAAGGCGTCGACAGCGATAATATGGAAGCGATGGCCTTTGCTTGGCTCGCCTATCGCCGCATGCACAATTTGCCAAGCAACTTGCCTGAAGTCACCGGAGCCAGTAAAGCGGTTTCTCTGGGTGTGATGTATTTTGCTGATAAATAAGGATAACTATGACTAATGATGCTCTGATCGCCGCGCTATCACACCTGGTTTCTGAAGGCCGTAACCCCGAGACAATGGATATCGATTTATTGTCTTCTCTTGAAATCGTTCAGCGAATCAATCAACAAGATCAACTGGTCCCTGTTGCGGTTGAAAAGGTGTTGCCTGAGGTTGCTCTGGCAGTCGATAAGATCACCTCAGCATTCAAAGTCGGTGGGCGACTGATTTATATCGGCGCCGGCACCAGTGGTCGCCTTGGTGTATTAGATGCCTCGGAATGTCCGCCAACCTTTGGCGTTTGTGATCAAATGGTGCTTGGGTTAATCGCTGGCGGGCCAGACGCCATGTTCAAAGCCAAAGAAGGCGCGGAAGATAGCCCAGAACTGGGTGTCAGCGATCTCAAATCAGTCAATTTTAGCGCCCAAGATGTCGTGGTCGGTATTGCGGCAAGCGGTCGAACGCCATACGTCATTGGCGCTCTCGATTATGCCAACGCTCTTGGCGCCACAACCGTTGCCTTGTCTTGTAACCCAGACTCTACCATTGCTGAGATTGCGGATATTGCCATCAGCCCGGTGGTTGGCCCCGAGGCATTAACCGGCTCAACTCGCCTAAAATCAGGCACTGCGCAAAAGTTAGTGTTGAACATGCTGACAACAGCCAGCATGATTCGCCTCGGTAAGAGCTATGAGAACCTAATGGTCGATGTAAAAGCGACCAATAAAAAGTTGATTGCTCGTGCGGTGCGTATCGTCATGCAAGCCACTGAGTGTGATCAAAATGCCGCTGCCAAGGTGCTTATCCAGACCGACTATGATGTTAAACTGGCGATTTTGATGTTACTGACTGGAATGGACGTCGACAAAGCTAAGCATCACCTCGCAAGACAAGATGGATTTCTGCGTAAAGCGGTTCAGCTTCATCAAGATAAGCCGCATTAAGATCCGACAAATCTACAAATCTACAAAAGGGAGAGCCCAACTCTCCCTGATACTGATACCAATCCACCACTTCGTATCATCAAGCATTAATTCTGATGCTCATTCCAGCCACGTTGCCATTCCATTCGAAACTTCTGCGCTTGATCAGTGCCTTCACACACGCCTTGGTAATACTGACCTGATACCCCCATCTGATAGGCAAAGTCAGGATTACAATATTCTGTAACCCCTTCAAGATAACCTTGGTCGTAATCCGATTGTTTAACACTGCCTAAACTTGATAGCTCTTTAAAGCTGCGTGATGTGTGGCCACTGATCCCATCTTGATAACCAATTTGCTGCCAATCACCTTGTTGTGCCAACTGCTGCGGGCTACTCGCACAGGCAACCAACAATGACACTAGCGCGGTCATAATTAACTTTCTCATTGTTTTTCCTTGTTTTTTTCGAGTCAGACTATCAAACCACTAATCACGCCCGATTACCACTTAGCCGAGTTCAAAACCACTCAGTTTCTCTATCAACCACTCATTTCACTATACGACCACTCACTGCATAAGCGAATGCTGATTGTCTCTGTTCAGCATAGTATGCATGGTGAGCTTATCGAATTTTATAAAGGAACGAGTGCTATGTTGTGGTTTTTAACCTGTGTTGCAGCCCTAATCGGCGGCTACTTTATTTACGGAGCTTTCGTTGAGAAAGTTTTTGGCATTAACGAAAATCGTCAAACCCCCGCGCATACTAAAGCCGATGGGGTTGATTACGTCCCAATGTCGACCAAAAAAGTATACCTAGTTCAACTCCTCAACATCGCCGGTGTCGGCCCTATTTTTGGTCCGATAATGGGGGCGCTGTACGGTCCTGCTGCGATGCTATGGATTGTTATCGGTTGTATTTTTGCTGGCGCGGTGCATGACTACTTCTCGGGTATGTTGTCAGTTCGTAATGGCGGAGCCTCAGTTCCGACGATTACTGGCCGCTACTTAGGCAATGGCGCTAAACACTTTATGAATATCTTTGCCATTGTTCTTTTGTTGCTTGTTGGTGTGGTATTTGTTTCGGCGCCTGCAGGCATGATCACCAATCTAATCAATGATCAAACTAGCCTAAATGTCAGCATGACAACCATGGTTATCGCAATTTTTGCTTACTACATTATCGCGACCATTGTTCCTGTCGATAAAATCATTGGTCGTTTCTACCCACTGTTTGGCGCCTTGCTGATTTTTATGTCCGTTGGTCTAATGACTGCCGTTGCCTTCTCAAGTGAGCATACGGTAATGGGCGATTTTCAAGTCAGCGATATGCTCAGTAATTTAAACCCTAATGATATGCCGTTATGGCCTGCCCTATTCATCACTATTGCTTGTGGTGCGATTTCTGGCTTCCACGCAACGCAGTCACCTCTAATGGCGCGCTGTATGCAAAATGAAAACAACGGTCGCTTTGTCTTCTATGGTGCAATGATTGGTGAAGGTGTTATCGCGCTGATCTGGTGTGCGATTGCGCTCTCTTTCTTTGGTTCACTCGAAGGCTTATCTGAAGCGGTGAAAAATGGTGGCCCTGGCAATGTAGTTTACAGCGCTTCATTTGGTCTACTGGGTGTGTTTGGCGGCATCATTGCTTTCCTAGGCGTGGTTATCCTACCGATTACCTCTGGTGATACCGCGTTCCGTTCAAGCCGTTTGATCCTAGCTGAATACTTCAACATGGAGCAAAAAACAATGCGTAACCGTCTGCTGATGGCAATGCCACTGTTCATTATCGGCGGCGTGTTGACTCAAGTAGACTTCGGCATCATCTGGCGCTACTTCGGTTTTGCCAACCAAACCACGGCAGTGATGATGCTGTGGACCGCATCGGCTTACCTGCTGCGTCACAATAAGCTTCACTGGATTACTACCGTTCCAGCCGTATTCATGACGACCGTATGTGCAACCTTCATTCTGAATAACCACACACTAGGTTTTGGTCTACCTATCGAAATCTCAACCACAGCAGGGATTGTGTTCGCACTGGCAGTAGCAGGTTACGTGATTAAAACATCAAAAGGCAAAGGTGATACCGACTTTGCTGATGAAGAAAAACCTCAAGCCGTAACAGAGACGGTTTAACACCCGCGGCCATAAAGGCTCCTTGAAGAGCCTTTATTCCAACAAAAAAACCAGCGCCATCGCGCTGGTTTTATCATTGAGAGTCAGACTCATCAGAGAAATAAACTAATCGACTTGCCTAATTTGCAGCTCTTTAGGGACTTCGAAAAACATGTTCTCTTCGCGACCTTGAAGCTCTTCTACGCTATCTGCGCCAACCAAAGTTTTAATCCGTTCAAGAATCTGGTTGACCAGCTCTTCTGGTGCTGATGCCCCCGCTGTCACACCAACCTTTGCTTTCCCGTCAAACCACTGTGATTGAACATCTTCAGGGCAATCGGTCAGATAACCCGGCGTACCTAATTTTTCGGCCAACTCTTTGAGTCGGGTCGAATTAGATGAGTTTTTCGAGCCAACAACAATCAGCACATCAACATCTTCTGCCATTTCACGTACCGCATCTTGACGGTTCTGCGTGGCGTAACAGATATCATCTTTACGTGGCCCTTGAATATCGGGAAAGACGCGGCGCAGTTCATCAATCACATCGGCGGTTTCATCAACAGACAGTGTCGTTTGACTAACATAATGCAGGTTACTTGGGTCTTGGACTTGCGCTTTTAGTGTGATTACATCAGCTGGAGTCTCGACTAAGTACATCCCACCTTGTTCGCTGGCGTACTGCCCCATGGTTCCTTCGACTTCTGGATGACCAGCATGGCCAATTAGAACCACTTCCATATGCTTGCGACTGGCTCGTGCGACTTCCATATGCACTTTAGTCACCAATGGGCAGGTCGCATCGAATACCGTCAGAGCACGCTGTTTAGCCTCTTTACGTACCGCTTGAGAGACGCCATGAGCAGAAAAGATAACGATATTGTCATCTGGCACTTCATGCAGCTCTTCGACAAAGATAGCGCCACGTTGCTTGAGCCCTTCGACAACAAAACGGTTATGTACCACTTCGTGACGCACATAAATCGGTGGTTGATACATTTCTAATGCACGTTCAACAATGCTGATCGCACGATCAACACCCGCACAGAAACCGCGTGGATTCGCTAACAGGATTTTCATTTCATTGCTCATCGAGTCGTTATCTTCTGGGTCGCTTATTCTACTGACAAAATTTCAACTTCAAAAGTCACATCTTGCCCTGCTAATGGGTGGTTAAAATCAACCGTGACAGAATCACCAGCGATCGCTTGGATAATACCAGGGATTTCCATGCCATCCGGACCAGAAAAGGCCATCACAGTTCCCACTTCAACTTCGGCATCTCCAACAAATTTGGTCCGATCCATATAATGAATATGATCAGGGTTAGGCATACCGAACGCATCTTGGGCCTGCAGTTCAATCACTTTGCTTTCACCTGCAGTAAGGCCAAATAAGCATTGCTCAAAATTGTCACTTAAACTGCCATCACCAATCACTAATTTGGCTGGCTTGCCCATATTATGGGTACTATCGGCAACAGAGCCGTCTTTCATCTTGATGGTAAAATGCAGAGTTACTGCGCTATTTTGGCCAATAGTGGTCACGTGACTGCTTCCTTGTTTTTTGGATTATTCAGCGTTTTTACGTGTGGTTGCTGTAATACGCTAATTTGCGCTTCAACATAATAAAAAGCGCCCTCCGAATCAACGGACAGCGCCTAAGGTTATTCGCTCAATCACGCTTTATGCCGTGGTTTGATCTTTTTTTCGAAAACCATCGAGGATGATCATCGCTGCGCCAATACAGATCGTAGAGTCAGCAAGATTAAAGGCAGGCCAGTGATACGTTCCCCAATAGAAATCTAAGTAATCGACCACAAAACCATGAACCACACGATCAAAGACGTTGCCCACCGCACCACCAATGATCATGGCATAAGCGATATTGTTCCACTTCTCTTTGGCGGGAAGTTTGCTCATCCAGTAAGTCAGCATAGCGGTCACAGCAAAGGCAATCGCGGTAAAGAACCAACGTTGCCAGCCTGCTTGATCACTCAAAAAGCTGAATGCAGCGCCATAGTTGTGGACATAAAGCAGATTAAAGAAAGGTAAAACCTCAATACGGTTCGCCCAACCATAGCCCATACTGTCCATCACAAACAGTTTAATACTAATATCCGCGACAAAAATGACGACCGCTAGCCATAACCAACGAACACCTGATTGTTTAAGAGTTAATTCTTGCTCACTCATTTCTTTACCTAAAAACAGCCCCAGTAAATACTGGGGCTGTTAAAACTAACGAAAGTTCAATGAATTATGCGAATTTACGCGCTTCACCTTCGCCATCGATATTAGACACACAACGGCCACAGATTGTTTCATGACCAGCGATGGTACCGACATCAGCGGTATGGTGCCAACAACGGTCACACTTCTCGCCTTCCGCTACGACAACCTCTACCAACAAGCCATCAATGTCTGTTGCTTGCGCTGCCTCTGTTTTTTCACTCAGTGGCTTAACCGCCGCCGCAGAGGTCAACAGAACAAAACGCAGCTCATCTTCAAGCAAGTTAATTTTCGCCGCAAGAGCTTCATCAGCGTAAAGTGTTACTTCTGCCTGTAGAGCGCCACCGATGGTTTTCTCGTTACGCGCCGCTTCAAGCAGTTTGTTTACACTGCCACGAACCGCTTGGATTTCTGCCCAGAATTCGTTATTCAGCTCTTCGCCTTCAGCCAGACCGAACAGACCGTCAAACCATTCACCAGTAAACACGAACTTGTCACGATCACCTGGCATTTCATTCCAGATCTCGTCGGCAGTGAACGACATAATTGGTGCCATCCAACGAACCAGTGCTTCTACGATGTAGTAAAGCGCCGTTTGACAGCTACGCTGAGCGTGGCCACCACGTTTCGCGGTGTACTGACGGTCTTTAATTACATCAAGGTAGAAAGAGCCCATTTCGATTGAACAGAACTGCATGAGACGCTGAGTGACACCATGAGTGTTGTACTCTTCGTATGCTTTAACAATCTCTTGCTGCGCAGCTTGTGCACGACCAACAGCCCAACGATCTAACGCCACCATTTCATCCGCCGCAACGATATCTGTCGCCGGGTTGAATCCATTAAGGTTGGCAAGGAAGAAACGCGCGGTATTACGGATACGACGATACGCATCAGCAGAGCGTTTTAGGATCTCATCAGATACCGCAACTTCACCCGTGTAGTCGGTTGAGGCAACCCAAAGACGCAAAATATCAGCACCAAGCTTGTTAGTGACATCTTTTGGTGCAACAACGTTACCGATAGATTTCGACATCTTACGGCCGTGACCGTCAACAACGAAACCATGGGTTAACACTTGCTTGTATGGTGCTTCATCTTTCATCGCAATCGATGAGATTAGCGAAGACTGGAACCAACCACGATGTTGGTCAGAACCCTCTAGGTAGAGATCCGCACTGTTGCCGTTGTACTCTTCGCGCGCATCAACCACAGAGTAGTGTGTCACACCAGAATCAAACCATACGTCTAGCGTATCGAGCACTTTTTCGTATTTGTCTGCGTCTTCACCTAGTAGATCTGCAATTTCAGCATCCCACCAAGCCTGAATACCTTTCTCTTCAACCAATAGAGCAACTTTCTCAATCAGTTCAGAAGTATTTGGGTGCAGTTCTGATGTCTCTTTATGGACAAACAGAGCAATAGGAACACCCCATGTACGTTGACGAGAGATACACCACTCAGGACGGCCTTCGATCATACCTTCGATGCGGCTTTGACCCCATTCAGGCATCCACTCAACACTCTTGATTGATTCAAGCGCTTTGGCACGCAAGCCCGCTTGATCCATTGAAATGAACCATTGTGGTGTTGCACGGAAAATGATTGGCGTTTTGTGGCGCCAGCAGTGTGGGTAGCTGTGCTCGTACGCGTGATGATGGAGCAAAGCGCCATGCTCTTTAAGCGTTTCAACAACCGAGTCATTGGCTTTAAACACGTGCTGGCCAGCAAACAATTCTGTATCGGGTAGATAAACACCGTTAGACCCCACAGGGTTCGCCACTTCGAGGTTGTATTTCTTACCTACCGCGAAATCTTCTTGACCGTGACCAGGCGCAGTGTGTACCACACCCGTACCCGATTCAGTGGTCACGTGATCGCCAAGGATCGCTGGCACAGTGAAGTCATAAAATGGATGGTTAAACTGAGACAGTTCAAGGTCGCTACCTTTGGCAAAACCAAGATTGTGGAAGTGCTCAATACCAGCGCGATCCATTACTGATTTAGCAAGGTCAGAAGCGACAATGATACGCTCTTTCGCGTCACCTTCGACTTGGATCAATACGTATTCAAGATCATCACGTAGACAAACTGCACGGTTTGCAGGCAGTGTCCATGGTGTGGTCGTCCAGATAACGATTGAGATATCGCCTTCGCCTTGATGACCTTCGTTTAGTGCGAACTTCGACAGCAGTGCTGCTTCATCTGCCGCTTTAAAGCGAACATCGATCGACGGAGAGACTTTGTCTTTGTACTCAACTTCAGCTTCAGCCAATGCTGAACCACAATCAGTACACCAGTGAACCGGTTTGAAACCTTTGAGTAAGTGACCATTATCAGCGATTTGGCCTAGTGCACGGATGATGTTTGCTTCGGTTGCAAAATCCATTGTGCGGTATGGTTTATCCCACTCACCCATAATACCCAAGCGCTTGAAGCTCTCTTTTTGGCCTTCAACCTGACCTGCCGCGTACTTACGACATTCAGCTCGAAACTCAGCCGCAGAGATTTTCTGCCCAGGTTTGCCTTTTTTCTTTTCTACCATTAGTTCAATTGGTAGGCCGTGACAGTCCCAACCAGGAATATACGGCGCATCAAAACCAGAAAGCGTTTTGGATTTAATAATAATGTCTTTAAGAATCTTGTTTAGTGCGTGGCCAATATGAATATCACCGTTCGCGTATGGAGGACCATCGTGTAGAACGAAAGATTTTTTGCCTTTCTTCGCTTTACGAATTTCGCCGTAAAGGTCTTCTTTGTACCAACGCTTAAGCATTTCTGGCTCTCGATTGGCCAGATTGCCGCGCATCGGAAACCCTGTATCAGGAAGGTTCAGGGTATCTTTATACTCACTCATCGATTCTTAATTCCGTTGTCTTGGGTGACAGTTAGACATTATGCCAAGCAGCGAACTAAACCACTTGGGCTGGCTTTCGCTGACGCAGCCACACCCTTGCTGCTTCAGCATCCAATTCAATTTGTTGTTTCAGCGCGTCAAACGATTCAAATTTATGTTCGTCGCGGATTTTATCTAAAAGCACGATCTCTAACTGCTTGCCATATAAGTTGGCTTTAAAGTCAAATAAATGCACTTCTAGTTGCTGGCGTATGCCATTTACCGTTGGTCGATTGCCAATGTTTGCAACACCACCAAAAGCTTGTTCACCAAGGCCCAACACTTCTACGGTATAGACACCGGAGACAGGCGAGACACAGCGCTTTAACGGGATATTTGCGGTGGGAAAACCTATCGTTCTACCCAGTTTTCGCCCATGAGACACTCGACCGCTAATGCTATAATTACGCCCCAGCATTTTGGCGGCGTCATCAAGCTTATTTTGTGCTAATGCTTCACGAATCGCGGTGCTACTTACGCGCAATGTCTGAAGGCAAAAACTTTGTGTGCTAACGACTTCAAAGCCTAACTCACGTCCCGCCTTCTCTAACATGGCAAAGTTACCTTTGCGCTGTTTACCGAAGCAAAAATCATCGCCCACTACGAGAAACTTAACACCCAAACGCTCGACCAACAAGTCACGAATAAAGGACTGTGGCGATTGATTTGCAAACTGATGGTTGAAGTTAACACACAGCAACCTTTCAATATCGAGCTTGCTCAATTGAACAAATTTATCGCGCAAACGCGTTAAGCGTGCTGGTGCTTTATCTTTTGCAAACAGTTCCAACGGCTGAGGATCAAACGTCATGACCGTTGATGGTAAGTCAAGCTCCTTTGCTCTCGCAGAAACTTGGTTTAACACTTCTTGATGGCCAAGATGCACACCATCGAAGTTTCCGATCGTCAATACACATCCTTTATGATGTGATTTGATATTGTGAATACCTCGAATTAATTCCATTGGAGACTGCTAAAAACCTATCAATTTTTGTTAAACACTCAAATAATGAGTTTACCTTGCGTGAAACCGACGGATTATATACCAATCTTGCTCACTCTGTCGCTGCTTTTAAGTCTTTTAAACGTACGCCCAGTATAAGTAACGTTAACAGGTAAACCCCCGCACCCAAGCCAATTAAAGCCGCTAGTGTTGTTCCTCGTTCAAGCAAGGTCCAAGACAGCCATACATCCATTGCTTCAAGCTGTGACAAAATCGCTGCGACCATTAATCCACCAGCAACCAGTAACTTCATCATAAAGACAATGGTTCGTTGGGTTAATTGATAAACACCAGCTCGGTGTAATCCACGATACAAAAGCGACATATTGACCAACGCCGATAGTGCGGTGGCAATCGCTAAGCCAACATAACCATAAAACCATGCAAAAATGGCGTTAAAAACCATATTCGTCACCATAGCGATAATGCCGTATTTCACTGGTGTTTTAGTATCTTGACGCGAGTAATAGCCCGGGGCAAGTACCTTAATCAGCATAAAGTTAAGCAAACCTGAGGCATAAGCCATCAATGACATTGAGGCAAACTGCACGTCTTGCGCGGAAAATTCTCCGCGCATGAACAGCACCATCAGCATCGGCTTAGCCAGCACCATCAAGCCGAGCATCGCCGGGACACCAAGTAAGGTGACCATGCGAACGCCCCAGTCCATCGTTTGAGCAAAACCATCATTGTGCGCATCAATATGTTTACGAGAGAGCGCAGGTAATATCACTGTCGCGATCGCGATACCAAACAGTCCAAGGGGAAATTCAAGTAACCGATCAGAATAATACAACCAACTGATTGACCCCGTTTGAAGAAAGCTGGCAATAAAAGTATCAAACAACAAGTTAATCTGGCTAACCGAGACACCAAACAAGGCCGGTATCATTAAGGTGCGAATTTTAACCACGCCAGGATCGCGCCATCCCCATTGGGGCTTTACCATGACCCCAGCTTTGATTAAGAACGGAATTTGAAATAAGAATTGCACTAAACCGCCAAGAAAAACCCCAATCGCTAAACCAATTTCTGGCTGGTCAAGCTGCGGGGCGATAAACCAAGCCGATAGAATGATCATCACATTCAAAAAAACTGGCGTAAAAGAAGAGACCGCGAACTGACCTAGGGTGTTGAGAATGGCACCAGACAGAGCAACAAAGGTGATAAACCATAAATAAGGAAAGGTGATTTTGAGAATAAGACTGGCTAGCTCAAATTTCTCGGCCGATGGACCGCCGTTGAGCCAATCTAAAAACCAACCAAAGCCAAACAGAGCGGTGACCACACCAGAACCTAAGACCCCAAGAATGGTGACGATAGAGACAATCACGCCTAGCGTGCCCGCCGCCCGTGCGATTAACTGACGCGTTTTATCGAGATCTTTACTGGCGTGATATTCAGTCAGTACGGGGACAAAAGCTTGTGAAAAAGCGCCTTCTGCAAACAAGCGACGCAGAAAATTAGGAATTTTATTGGCAAAAAAGAACACATCAGCACTTGCGCCTGCGCCCATAAGATTAGCAACAACGACATCTCGAACTAAACCTAACACTCGAGAGATCAATGTCATGGCACTGACAATCATGCCTGACTTGAGCAGACGTTTACTCACAATTACCTCGGAAATCAAAACTTTTGCCCTACTTTACATCAGGAATGTCATAAGCAGAGCAGATTAGTATTAGCAATGAAAAAAAAATACTGTTAGAATCCCCGCCATCTTAACCGTGAAGACCTTTCAATCCAAAGTTTGTTTGGCTCGATTGGTTTTTGCACAAATCATTTGACAATTAAGCGCAAATGAGGGATATTCCTCGCCCTTAAATTGTCACCGAACTAAGTTTTTGGGAGTTAGACCCTTGGCAAATAGTAAATCTGCTAAGAAGCGCGCTATCCAAGCTGAGAAACGTCGCCAGCACAATGCTAGCCGTCGTTCTATGATGCGCACTTACATGAAGAAAACTGTTGCTGCTATCGAAGCAGGCGACAAAGCTGCTGCAACTGAAGCATTTGCTACAGTTACACCAATCCTAGACCGCATGGCGACTAAAGGCCTTATTCATAAGAATAAAGCTGCACGTCATAAGTCTCGTTTCACTGCGGCAATCAAAGCTCTGTAATAGAACTCTGATTTCCAGTGAAAGAAAAACCGGCCTTGGCCGGTTTTTTTATGCCTGTCTTATTTAGAGGTTGAACGACCCTCCTCTAAATAAGACAAACTCAGCTAAGAGCAGTAAAGTGTATGCAACAATTGAATCATTGCTTTCACTTCTTGGCTACTTAATGTGTAATAAACGGTTTGAGCTTCTTTGCGCGTGTTGACCAAGCCATCTCTTCGCAACCAAGCTAAATGTTGAGACAAAGCAGACTGACTCAACTCCAACTTATTACATAACTCTCCCACCGATAGCTCCTGATTGTGCAGCAAGCACAATATTTGTAAGCGACGTTCATTTGCCATCGCCTTTAGTAGCACTACCGCCTGCGCAGAGTTTTTTTCCATCTCTTGTAGGTTCATCTGCCACTACACCCCTTGATACCACAGCAACTTCTACAACAATTGGCCATTAAAAATGCTTATTGACCACCAACTTTCAACCAATTCACTTGATATTTAATTTTTTATGCAGTGAATTATTTTGAATATTAATCGAAATGTAACAATTAATCTATTTATTAGGCTGAAAAATAACCTCTAATTAAAAAGGTTGGTAAAGTCAGCGTCACAAACATTTTTAACCGCGGGATGTTGAATCATACGTTCAGCAAAGATGACGTAATACTCCTCTTTCAACTCATCAATATGACCAATTAATTGTAACGTTAAATCACTATCGACTTCAGAGACATAGATCGAAGGAGCTAGAAATATGACGTCGTGGTGATAACGAGCGAAAGCTTTCATCAATGCCACATCATCAAACTCGCCTAAAATGTTAGGCTGCAATCCTTGGCGATCAAACCATTGCAACACTTTGCGCCCCATCGCCGTTCGGCTACCTGGTATCAAGAGCTTTCTTTGTTCTAAAATCGCAGGAAAACTCACATTCGTCACATTACCAGAACAAAAGAAGCTCGTGTTCGATTCACCCAGTTTCTTGCTATATAAGCCTGGGCTTTGACTCGAATCGACCGGGCAGTCAGACAAAATCATATCAAGCTTATGTTGCGAGAGTTGTTCCAATAGCATTTCATGCGTAGATTCAAAACAGCGCAAATGGAGACTGTCATCATCGGGGACGGTCGTGAGTAATATCTTACTTACTAGACGCTTAGACAGTGCGTCGGCGACACCCACATCAAATAAAATATTAGATCGCTGGCTATAGTTAACAATGTCGAGCATTTCATAGCTCAAACCAAACATTCTATCGGCGTACTTGAACACCAGCTGACCTAACTCTGTCGGCTCAACACTACGTCCATTCCGTTTAGTTAATTTACCGTCCATGCGCTCTTCTAACGCTTTAATTTGGCCAGTGACCGTTTGCGGAGTAAGAAAAAGGGCTTCTGCCGCCTTAGTAACAGAACCTTGTTTGCACACCATCCAGAAATAATAGAGATGGTTATAATTTAAATGTGACATCAGAACTCACTCAACAGAGGGGGAGAATGGTTAGGTTATAACAAATGAGTTCAATGACAACAATAGTTCGCTAAAACCATGCAATCAAACAAGAAGCCTATACTTTTAACGAAGTGTTATTTTTAATTACGCCACTCACCATTGATAAATAGCGTACTGAGAGGCAAATTTTTATGTTTTTTTCGACTTTAATCACAGCAGAGAACACGGCGAAATAACGATAAATATTTATTATAAATTAACACCTTACGATACTTGTAAATCTATCATTACACTCCAGAATCCTCTCTCACAATAAAAACAGTCGGGTTACACATAACTGTCATATTACTGAAATATTTCGACTCTACCATCAGCCTCAGACTCAACAACAGACCTCAACTTACTTTAATAGGTCCACGGAGAAAAATTATGAACCAAGCTACTACTACAGCGGCGCCGATTTCGAGTACGACTCGTTGGTTGCGTTGGGCTAACTTGGCGTTCATGTTGTATTTGCTACTTCTAGCAGTATCTATGGTAGGCAGCGGCTTTAAATGGGCAACTGGCGATCAAGCTAAAGTTTTATTTGAATTCGCTTCACACCCAGTAGCTGGTTTGATGATAGGTTTAGTGGCAACCGCTCTAATCCAGTCGTCAAGTACAGTCACCTCTATTATTGTCGGCCTTGTCGCTGGTGGTCTGCCAGTCGAAACCGCGATCCCAATGGTTATGGGTGCCAATATTGGTACCACCGTGACCAACACCTTAGTGTCTCTTGGACACGTTCGCTGTAAAGAAGAGTTTAAACGTGCGTTTGCCAGTGCAACCATTCACGACTTCTTTAATCTGCTGGCCGTGGCTATCTTCTTACCGCTGGAAATGATGTTTGGCATCCTTGAAAAAATCTCACACTGGTTAGTGTCTCCATTCTTGGCGACAGGTGATATGAGTATCAAAGGGCTCAACTTTATCAAGCCAATAACTAAGCCAGTTGTGAGTGCGATTAAAGAGCCTCTAGCAACATTTGGTGACACCATGGGTGGTGTGCTACTTATTGTATTGGGTATTGCGACCATCTTCGTTGCGATTACGGTAATGGGTAAGCTAATGAAGAGCTTAATGGTTGGCCGTGCACGTGAGATTTTGAAAAACGCGATTGGTCGTGGCCCTATTCACGGTATCGTGTCTGGTTCAATTGTGACTGTTTTGGTTCAATCGTCGTCAACAACGACAAGCTTGATGGTTCCTCTTGTCGGTTCAGGTGTTCTCAAAGTACGTGATGTTTACCCTTTTACGCTAGGCGCAAACATCGGTACTTGTATCACCGCTCTACTGGCGGCAACAGCGGTATCTGGTGAGTTTGCAGTGTTTGCACTGCAGATTGCTCTAGTCCATTTAGTGTTTAATATCATGGCGACAGCATTTATCTTTGGGATCCCTTTCTTGCGAGAGCTTCCGATTAAAGGTGCGGACTTAATCTCAGATATGGCGGTGAAGAATAAAGCCGTAGTTGCAGGTTACCTATTGTCAGTCTTTGTTGTACTACCTGGTGCAATCCTAGCGCTGACAACGTAATCACAGCACCATCGTTTTGCTAAGCCCGCACCTCTTCGGTTGCGGGCTTTTTTATTTGAGATTAGCGAGTATTCCTCTACCTGCTGGGCATAAAAAAACCGCCTAACGATAGGCGGTTTAGACAATATAACTCAACAGTTACACTGAGAACGGGTACCGAATAGGATCATGATGTTGGTAACCTTCGACCCAAAAGTCATCCAAAGTAACCCAAGTTTCTAAGTCTTCAAGAGACTTTATCTCTGGGTTGATATGGAAGGTTGCCGCTTTAAGAGGTTCGCGTTGCAACTGGACATCACGCATCAACTCAAGCTGATCTTGATAGATGTGTGCATTAACAATCTTATGATAGGCCTGCCCAGGCTTCTTACCTGTAATCTGAGCCATAATCGCAAGGAAAACGTAAACCTGAACCATATTAAAGTTTAAACCAAGCGGGACGTCACACGAGCGCTGAGTACTGTTCAGGTATAACCTATCCCCTAATAGGGAGAAGTGGTGGCTGTACATACAAGGGCGTAAACACCCCATGTGGAACTCACCTGGGTTATAGAAGTTTAAGATCTCACCGCGATCATCGACACCACGGGTTAAGTCATCAACAATTTTACGGAGTTGATCGACATGACCACCATCAGGCTTAGCCCAAGCACGACCTTGTACCCCATAAACTCGGCCCATATCGTCATCACCTTTACGGTAAGGATTATTTAACCATGCTTGGTTGAGGTTTGCGTTAGCGTCCCAGGTTTTGGTACCTAATCGGCGAAAATCATCGGCATTGTCATAACCACGAATATAACCGAGTAACTCGGCAACCGCCGCTTTCCAGAAGCTCTTACGGGTCGTCACTAAAGGAAACTGATTGTTGGCCACATCGTACGTTAGATCGGCATTAATAACCGTTAGGCAGCGCTTGCCAGTACGCTCGTTTTCAATCCACTCACCGTGGTCAACGATACGCTGACAGAGATCTAAATACTGTTTCACACCAATTCCTTACTTCGTTTGTTGTGGGAGTTCATCTTTATAATGACCGCGTTTGTAGGCCCAAATCATCATCAGTATCCCGATAATGACCATTGGCAGTGACAAGATTTGTCCCATTGAGATAAAGCCGCCAAACAAGCCCAAATGCGCGTCAGGTTCGCGAACGTATTCTACTAGGAAACGGAAGGTTCCGTAACCCGCTAAGAACATCCCTGAAACCGAACCAAGTGGACGCGGTTTTTTAATAAACCAGTTAATGATGAAGAATAACACCACCCCTTCAAGCATCATCTCGTACAGCTGCGATGGGTGGCGTGGAAGCGGACCGCCATTTGGGAAAACAAATGCCCATGGCACATCAGTCACACGCCCCCACAACTCACTATTCATAAAGTTACCTAAACGTCCCATGCCTAAACCAAACGGCACAAGTGGCGCAATAAAATCAGCAACCCCAAAGAAAGTGCGGCCATTCTTCTTGGCATACCAAGCCATTGCCGTGATCACACCAAGTAAACCACCATGGAATGACATTCCACCAGTCCACACTTTAAACAGGTACAGCGGATCTTGTAAGAACAGGTCGAAGTTATAAAACATAACGTAACCAACTCGCCCACCAATAACGACACCTAGAAAGCCAGCAAATAGCAGATCGGAAACCTGTTCGCGTGTCCAACCACTACCCGATTTATCCGCACGTCGGTTGGCAAGCCACAAAGCGAAGACAAAACCAACCAGATACATCAAACCGTACCAACGGATGGAAAGAGGACCGATTGATACCAAGATGGGATCAATGTTGGGGAAAGTTAAATAACCTTGAGACATAGGAAGACTACTCTTATCTTATGAAATTTTTTAATTGTTACGATGCGTATAGATCAGAGTGTTTTACAGCAACATAGTTCCTGCAACAAACATTAAAAACACCGCAAATATTTTTTTAAGCGTCTGTGTGGGAAGTGACGTTGCTAATTTCGCGCCAATGCGTGTCGTCAACATCGAAGTAGAGGCGATTGCAACCAACGCAGGCAGGTAAACATAACCAATGCTGTAAAGCGGCAAATCCTCAACCTGATAACCATGGAGAATAAAACCTAACATGCCTGAAATGGCAATCATGCAACCACAAACAGAGGATGACCCGACGGCTTTACGCATCTCGATCCCATGGCGATTTAAGAAGGGCACTGATAGGGAACCACCGCCGATACCTGCGAGACTCGATACTACACCGATGCCAGTACCATAGACCATAGTCACGGCGGTGCCTGGCATCACTTTGGTCGTTTTACCTCGAATGGAAAACAGCATCTGAATGGCAAGCAGCAAAACAATCACGCCAAACACCCTCGGTAAGTACTGTGAGGGTATCCACTCGGCTAGATTGGCACCAAAGAAACCGCCAATGATCACACCAGGCATTAGCCACTTAACTACAAACATATCGACGTTGCCGAGCTTAAAGTGGTTCAATGCCGACGAACCTGACGTGGCAATAATACTCGCCAGTGACGTCGCCAGTGCTATCTGCATACTAACACTAGCATCAATACCGGCCATCGGTAGCAGCAGCAGCAGCGCAGGCACAACAATCAACCCTCCACCAATACCAAGCAAGCCTGCCATGACTCCAACGAACGCACCGAGCAGCATAAATGACAACAGTAATTCTAACGACACATTAACCCTTATTTGTTACCCGCACGAATAAAGCCCGCAAAACCTTTATCTTCGAAAAATGACTGCATCATAGTATATATGCCCTTGCCGTAAGCTTGCATCAGTGCTTTGTCAGCAAGGTGGCGTAGCTCGTCGATTTCGGTATGGCGCAGTAAATATTTCACCTTTGCTACGTTGGAAGTGTTCATACTTAAACTACGATAGCCAAGCCCGACCATAAGCAGTGCCCCGATAGGATCACCGGCCAGCTCTCCACAAATACAAACGGGTAGATTGAGCTGTTGGCAGCTCTGATGAATGTGGCGCAGTGCCATGATCACAGACGGATGCAACGATTCATAGACATCAGCCACTCGGGCATTATTACGGTCAACCGCGAGAAGGTACTGGGTTAAATCATTGGTCCCAATCGAGACAAAATCGACCTTATCGGCAATTAACGGCAACAAGTAGATCATCGAAGGGACTTCAATCATCACGCCAAGCTCTGGCATTTTGACTCGTGAGTCTTGCTCAGAGACCTCATGATAAGCCCTTTCAATCAGTTCGATGGCGTCATCCAATTCTTGCGCTCCCGAGACCATCGGCAACAAGATACTTAAATTTTGATGCTGAGCACTGGCACGTATCATGGCGCGAATTTGCATCAGGAAGATGTCAGGGTGATCAAGGGTGAACCGAATGCCTCGCCAACCTAAGAACGGATTGTCTTCTTCAATGGGCAAATAAGGTAGCGCTTTATCACCACCGACATCCAAGGTACGCATCACCACTCGTTTGTCTGGATAGCTACCCAGGACGGCTTGATATTGCTGTGTTTGTTCTTCTTCAGATGGAAAACGATGTTGAAGTAAAAAAGAGATCTCGGTACGGTACAACCCAACCCCATCAACCCCTAGGTTAATGGCAATGTTGGTATCCGCGCTGAGCCCGGCATTGAGCATCACTTCGATACGTTGGCCATCTTTAGTGAAGGCTGGCTGCTCAATGCGAGAGTTGACCATGTTCGCCAGATCTCGCTCTTCATCAGCTAAGGCGCGGTACTCACGTAACAGTTGACGGCTTGGAGAAACAAAGATTTTACCGCTGTAACCATCAACGATCCCTTGCTTACCATTGACTGCCTTAAGATTGAAATTGGCTCCCATAACCGCAGGAATGCCTAACGCACGAGATAAAATCGCGGCGTGTGAGTTAGCGGCCCCTTCAAGAGAAATCACCGCTAACAGCATGTCTTTGGGGACCGACGCAAGCAGTGAGGCCGTGAGCTCACGCACGACTAAGATCACTGGCTTATCGAGCACCTGACGATCTTGTTCGGTATTGTGGAGGAAAAAAAGTAACCGCTGACCAAGTTCACGGATATCTTGCGCTCGTTCGCGTAAATAGACATCGGACATCCGCGCAAATCGGTTCGAATAAGACTCGACGACTTGTCTGAGTGCCCAATCTGCCCGATCGCCTTTCTGGATTTGTGCTTTGAGATCCTTACGCAACATAGGATCATTAAGTAAGTGAGTAAAGAGATCAAATATCGCTAACGCGTCTTTGTTGATTTCACTATCGAGTTTTTTCCGCATACGACGAAAATCACCCAACGCCTCTTCAATCGCCAGCAGTAACCACTCTTGCTCACGCTCAACATCTAAGGTAGAAGCAGGATAAACATAGGCGAGATCGGGTTGAGTATCGTCCCACCACAACTCGCCAATCGCGACCCCAGATGAGGCAGGAACACCTTTAATCGCTTGCTGTTTTTTTTCTAGTCGCCAGTGACCTTGAGTTTGCGCATGGGCAATAATAACCGCCAATTGCGCGGCAAGAGTGACGAGAAACGACTCTTCCATCTCGTTAAACTGGCGCGGCGTTTTTTGCTGGACGACCAACACACCTAACACTTGCTTGCGATAAATGATGGGGGTGCCTAAAAAGCTCTGATAAAGCTCTTCGCCTAGCACAGAAAAGTACTTAAAGTTTGGGTGTTTTGAGGCCTCGGCCAGATTAAGAGGCTCTGCGCTGCGTTTAACTAAGCCGACTAAGCCTTCGTTAAAGCCGATATGAATTTTGTCGCCTTTAAAGCGCAGCCCCTGAGTTGCCATTAACTCTAGGCGCTGCATCTCTTCATTTGCTAAATAGACAGTACAACATTCAGTGTCCATCGCACTGCATGTTTGTTTTACCAAGATGTCTAATGCCTGATGAACTTCATCGACCTTAGAAACTTGTTCAACTATTTCCCTTAGTTGAGAAAGCATGTCTACCCTCTTCGGTGTTTACGTTTGCCTTTTGTTCTGCGTTCTTTGAATGGCATTGCCATTGAGGCAAACTCTTTCATCGCTCGACGGTACACATCACGCTTGAAAGAAACCACTTGTCTGACAGGATACCAATAACTTACCCAACGCCAACCATCAAATTCAGGGGAATTACCACGCTGCATGTTGATACGAGATTCATCGCAATCCAAGCGCAATAGAAACCATTTCTGTTTTTGGCCAATACAAACCGGTTTTGAATCCCAACGAACAAGGCGCTTTGGTAACTTATATCTTAACCAGTGACGACTTGTCGCGACGATTTTCACGTCTTTTTTGGTCAGGCCAACTTCTTCATATAGTTCCCTATACATAGCCTGTTCTGGGGTTTCCCCCTCATCAATCCCACCTTGGGGAAATTGCCAAGAGTGTTGTCCGTATCGTTTTGCCCAGAAGACCTGACCATGGCTGTTACAGATTACAATACCGACATTTAAGCGGTAACCGTCGCCATCTATCACTGGCCAACCTCTAATAAAATCTTTAATTACAGTGATTTTTCCACATATCCCCAATATGAGCAAACTTACTAGTGTGACTCACACAGAAAATATGACTATACACAGCTATTATGGATAACTTTTAATCAAAACCTTGGTTACTCACATAAGGATGAGACCTAGTCCACATTTATTCACCTTTTCTGTGTATAACCATGTGAAAAATACGCGCGCAACTGATCATTTAAACATCATCGTTCTTTTTTAATTCTAACACCGCACCAAGAAGGTTATTATTTTTATTTTATTTTCATAATGTTATCGTAAAACCCTCATGAACATCAGGCAAAAAATCACCAGAAATAATCCCCACCCACAGATCGGTCAAAGATCCACCACGCTTGTATTTATCCACACCACCACATCAACCCTGAGCTTAAAATCGAAATTTCAACCACTTTTCACTACAAAAACCACTGTTAATTCATACATACTCGGTTTTTTTTCCTTTATAACGTCATTATCTTGTGGATAAGTCGCTGGTTGATGATCTTTTCTCCACTATGATCAATATCTCTTCAGTCGATATTTACTCAAGTTAGGTTACAATAGGCGCCAGCACTATGAGTTATCAATGATCATGAAGACTGAACCCCAATCAGAGCAAGAACTACTAACACGAGCGAACAGTATCGCTGGCATCAGCTTTCAAGAGCTCGCCGATGAAGCTAAAATTGATGTCCCGCCCGATTTACGCCGCGATAAAGGCTGGGTGGGCCAGCTGCTTGAATGGCATTTAGGGGCGAGCGCAGGAAGTAAACCACAGCAAGATTTCGAACAGCTCGGAATAGAACTAAAGACCATTCCTATCAGCTACAGTGGTAAACCCCTTGAAACGACCTTTGTCTGTGTCGCGCCATTAATTGGTGTTCACGGATTAACATGGGAAACCAGTCATGTGCGCAATAAACTGTCTCGAGTGTTATGGGTACCAGTCGAAGGAGAGCGAGAGATCCCTCTTGGAGAGCGATGTGTTGGCTCTCCACTTATTTGGTCTCCCACTCAAGAACAAGAGCAGCAGTTAAAAGCAGATTGGGAAGAGTTAATGGAAATGATCGTGCTTGGGCGTGTTGAACATATCAACGCCCGTCACGGTGAGGTCATGCAATTGAGGCCAAAAGCGGCCAATGGCCGAGTGTTAACTGAAGCTTATGGCGCGAGCGGTAAACCAATAAAGACGCTGCCAAGAGGGTTCTATTTAAGAACCCAATTCACCGCGCAGCTATTAGAGCAAAACTTTGTTTAATGAGTGGTTATTGGCAATTCTAGATCATGGAACATCGGACCATCGCAAGCCCCACACTCATCGTAAGCGTTATGCAGCCTTAGGTATGCCCGCTCGACACCGAGACGCTGTAGTTCTTCTTTGACCCGTTCTAGAGATTCAAAGTGAACGGGTTTATCATCGACTCGAATCGGTTCGAGTTTGTGCTTGTACTCCACCGCAAGCAAGTAGTGTGACAGGTCAGAACAGCTGATAACAAACACCTTTGGTGGTTGATAACTTTCCTTATGTTGACCATGGATCCATTTGTCTAACTGACTTTTTTGCATAGTTCACCTCCACTATTGAGTATTAGCCAACCCTAAGCATTTTGCGAATTTGTTGCACAAGCCTCTTTTCATCTTCTACTTAAATCCCCTATAGTGGGATCACTTGAACTGTTACGACAAGGAAGATCTATGCAATACAACAAGTTACCTCACTCAACATTGGAAGTGAGTAAGATCTGTCTTGGCACCATGACTTTTGGTGAGCAAAACACGCAACAAGAAGCCTTTGACCAGCTTGATTATGCGTTGGAACGTGGGGTCAATTTTATCGACACCGCAGAGATGTACCCAGTTCCACCAAGTGGGAAAAGCCAAGGGCTAACCGAACAATATATCGGCAACTGGTTGGCCAAATCCGGCAAGCGCGAAAAAGTGGTACTGGCAACAAAAATCGCTGGCCCACGTAATGTGCCTTATATTCGCGACAACATGAGTTTAGATCGGCGCAATGTTCATCTCGCCATTGATGACAGTCTCAAACGTCTGCAAACCGACTACGTTGACCTCTATCAATTGCATTGGCCACAACGTCAAACCAACTGCTTCGGTCAACTCAACTACCCATACCCTGATGAACAGCAAGAAGTAACCCTGATTGAAACATTAGAGGCGTTGGCAGAGCTTATCAAGGCGGGAAAAATTTGCTATATCGGTGTATCAAATGAGACACCATGGGGCGTGATGTCTTTACTGCGTTTAGCCGAAAAACATGACCTTCCACGTATCGTTTCTATCCAAAACCCATACAATCTGCTTAACCGCAGCTTTGAAGTTGGGCTATCAGAAATTAGTCACTATGAGGGAGTACAACTGCTCGCCTACTCTCCGCTCGCTTTCGGTTGCTTAAGTGGCAAATATTTAAACGGAGCAAGGCCAAAAGATGCACGCTGCTCGTTGTTTGAACGTTTTGTGCGCTACTTTACTCCGCAAGGGGAGCAAGCTACCAAAGCGTACGTGGATTTAGCGAAAGCTCATGGTCTTGACCCGGCACAAATGGCTCTTGCCTTTGTCAACCAGAGACCATTTGTCGCCGCCAACATCATTGGGGCGACAAATCTGGATCAGCTTAAAGCCAATATTGATAGTTTAGATGTCGTATTGTCAGATGAGTTGCTTCAAGGTATTCAAGAGATTGGTACGACGTATTCCAACCCTTGTCCTTAGATGATACGGGGCAGGTGAAGCAACCTGCCCCTTGAGATTACGTCGGTATTCGCGCACTCAGCACTCGACGAAGATGACGAACACGACGCTTGGCTTTAACGATGTCAGGTTCAGACGTGCCGATTGGACGACCATCTTGTTCAAGGCCAATATCTTTTAGTAGATAAGCATTGTTCCAAGGGAGCTGGTAAGCATCACGTCTTATTTTGCGTTTCCATTGACGATCTTCACGACGTAAATCAGCCTTAATCAATAGTGTGGCAAGTTTTAGATATACAGAATGACTCATGGTTTTTCTCCAGTTGGATTGAGACTGGGAAAAGACAACGATTACGAGCTTATCAAAACACTTTTAATTCGCTGCTTTTCCGCAGCCAATTAAAAATAAAAGGATACGGGCTAATTACATGATTTATTTAACTTACGATCAGACATGGCAGACGCGAATTTATTCGCAGCCAGCGCAATGATGAATAGATCGTGAGAAGCGCAAACTGTAGTTTGAACGGTGAAGTGGTTCATGGTGCGCCTCCTAAGCTAAAATGTAATTAATCCGAAGTTGAATGGGTATGAGCCTTTAGCTCATGGTTAAATTCTAACCTCAGCGATGATTTATTCAACTGCTTTATCATCAATATAACCAAAACGACGAGATCAACTAAAATCTCGCCAGGTAACTTAAACAAAATAAGATATTCACCTTGGTTATATGTGGATATTGGTGAATTATTTTTAGATATAAAAAAGCCACAAATAGCAATTTGTGGCTTTTTTAACTACAAAACAATCAATTACACAGCAATGTCTGTGATCAGATTGTGCTTGTTTAATAATCGATACATGGTGGCACGCGAAACACCTAACTCTTTGGCTGCCATCGAAACCTGCCCAGAGTGGGACTCCAAAACCAACAACAATGCATCACGCTCACTACGTTCACGAATGCTTTTAAGACTACGTCGATTTTCACTGCGTTTTGGCAAGTCTAAATCACACTCGTCGAGCATTACCGTTTCTGACATCAACACTACTCGTTTGATCTGATTCATCAGTTCACGGACATTGCCTGGCCAATGATAACGAGCCAGCGCACGACTGGCTTCTTCGGTAAAACTGCGAGCCTGAGCATTGTACTCTTTGGAATACTCTTGCAAGAAATGGCGTGCGAGTATCGTTACATCACCTGATCGTTCTTTTAGACTCGGTACACTGATGCGTAAAACATTAATGTAGTGGTATAACTCTTCATTAAAGTCACCATCTATCAATGCCTTTTCAATATCGGCTGAGTTTGCCGCCAATACACGTACATCCACTTCTTTTCGCCCCGAGGGCGTGTCAACCATCCCCTCTTGCAAGAAGCGCAATAGATTGTATTGCTGCGAGCTCGGTAGTGTCAAAATGTCATTAAGCAAAATCGTTCCGCCATCGGCTTTCTCGAGAATCGATGGCTCGCTGTGATCTTCACGATTAATACCAAATAGATCACTTTCAATCCGGCGCTCTGACATTGCACGGCAGTTCACCGAAATAAACTCTTTATTTGCTCTTGCCGATGTACGATGCACCGCCCGTGCCACCGTCTCTTTACCTGTGCCGCTCTCGCCATAAATAAGAATGCTGACATCAGTTGGTCCAATGCGTTTCACTTGATCGCGTAGACGTTTGACTGGCATAGAGTCACCGATAAGCCCCATATCACTCTGATTGCCATAATGTGGCCACACTTTCTTTTCTAGTTTGAGCATACCAAGCTGGTGACCAATGGTGCTGAGCAGTTGTGCATCAGGAATTGGCGCTGTAAAGAAATCGATACAGAAGTTAACGATAAACTGACAGATGGTATCAGAACTCAGTTGAGACTCACGAATAAAAGCTAACCAGCGCACTTGCTTGTGCTTACTCACCAAGTTAGCAATGCCATTTAAACTGAATTCATCATGGCTGAGATCGACAATGCCGATGCAGGGCCCCGTTTCAGTGAAGAGAGCATCCGCTTTACGTAAATCACCGCATTGAGTACATCGCCACCCAACCTGTTCTAGTACAGAAAGCCATGGTTCGTAGGTCCCCCCTACCACGACCAAAGAACCGGGAACGGAGTCCATTCGGAATTGACTACGCATGACGCTTGTTCCTTATTATTTATAATGTCAATGCCATACCTACTTAGGCATAGTCTCTGTGATGTTGTTACATTATAGAGACTGGACTCAAGAGTCTGTCTCAATAATAAGACTAGTGACGAAATTGCCTTTTTTCCATACATAGAGAAAAACACGACAACATTTTTTGCGGCTAATATCGCACTTTAAAACACATACCAAACAGAGTTCGATAAAGGTTGTTGGATAGGATTTCACAAATCGGTCAGATTGCCGCTCTATCGCTTAATAGCAGAAACGAAAAAAGCCATCCGAAGATGGCTTTTATTATAGTGCTTTCACTTAAGACTTAAGCTTGTGGACGCATCGCTGGGAATAGGATCACGTCACGAATAGTATGCGTATTAGTAA
This sequence comes from Vibrio sp. NH-UV-68, assembly GCF_042940635.1. NCBI lineage: Bacteria > Pseudomonadati > Pseudomonadota > Gammaproteobacteria > Vibrionales > Vibrionaceae > Vibrio > Vibrio sp. NH-UV-68. The sequence continues at coordinate 507,381 of NZ_CP134975.1, read as the reverse complement.
ACAACATCGCGAGGCGGTCAATACCAATGCCCTGACCAGCTGTTGGTGGCAAACCATGCTCAAGAGCGGTGATGTAGTCGGCATCGTAGTACATTGCTTCGTCGTCACCAGCATCTTTTGCGTCAACTTGCGCTTTAAAGCGCGCGTCTTGATCTTCGGCATCATTAAGCTCAGAGAAGCCATTCGCCACTTCACGACCACCGATAAAGAACTCAAAACGGTCGGTAAAGAATGGATTATCATCGCTACGACGTGCCAGCGGCGAAATGTCCGCTGGGTAGCCAGTAATGAAGGTTGGCTGCATAAGCTGAGGCTCAGCGGTTTCACCAAAGATCTCTTCGAGCAATTGGCCGCATGTCCAGAATGGTTCTACGTCAACATGGACTGATTTCGCAATCGCAACCATCTTCTCACGGTCTTGTAAGTCCGCTTCCGTTAACGCTTGGATTTCTGCATGATCAGGGTTGTAGTGTTTGATCGCTTCAAACATGCTCATACGCGCGTAAGTACCGCCAAACTCAACCGTCTCTTCGCCGTAAGGCATCGACGTTGAACCAAGCACTTCCATCGCCACTGTGCTTAGCATTTCTTCAGTTAGATCCATCAGATCTTTGTAGTCAGCGTAAGCTTGGTAGAATTCCATCATAGTGAATTCAGGATTGTGACGCGGAGAAAGCCCCTCGTTACGGAAGTTACGGTTGATTTCGAATACACGATCAAAACCACCAACCACCAAACGCTTGAGGTAAAGTTCAGGCGCAACACGCAAGAACATATCGATATCGAGCGCGTTGTGATGAGTGACAAATGGACGCGCTGTTGCACCACCAGGAATCACGTGCATCATTGGCGTTTCAACTTCTAGATAACCTTTTGAGCTCATAAAGTTACGAATCGCTGAAACCAACTTAGAACGAATGATAAACGCGTGACGTGAGTCTTCGTTGACAATCAGATCAACGTAACGCTGGCGATAACGCATCTCTTGGTCAGTCAGGCCATGGAACTTCTCTGGCAGAGGTCGCAGCGCTTTGGTCAGCAGCTCATACTCTTCCATGTTAACGTAAAGATCGCCTTTACCTGATTTATGTAGCGCACCTTTAACACCGATGATGTCACCGATATCAAGACCTTGATACTGCTCTTTGAGCGCTTTCTGAACATCTTTTGCTGCATAGGCTTGAATTCGGCCAGATGTCTCTTGAATAACGAGGAATGGACCACGCTTTGCCATGATACGACCAGCAATCGCCACCACGTGGTTAAGCGCTTCTAGCTCTTCCTTACTCTTGTCACCGAACTCTTTTTGCAGGTCGCCCGCCAATGCGTCACGACGGAAGTCGTTTGGGTGGCCGTTGGCTTTACAGCCCTTGCGAATCTCGTCCAGTTTCGCGCGGCGTTCAGCAATCAGCTTATTCTCTTCAGGTGATTGGGCTTCTTGTTCGGTGTCGTTTTGAACAGCATCAGTCATTTTCGATGTATCCTGTTTCGCTTGAGTGTCGGTGAAAAGCTTAAAGACCTGATTTCAGGCTAGCTTCGATAAATTTGTCTAAGTCGCCGTCAAGAACCGCTTGAGTATTACGGTTTTCAACGCCGGTACGTAAGTCTTTGATACGTGAGTCATCCAGAACGTAAGAACGGATCTGGCTTCCCCAGCCTATATCAGACTTCGCATCTTCATTGGCTTGCTTCTCGGCATTCTGTTTTTGAATCTCAAGTTCAAACAGTTTCGCACGAAGCTGTTTCATTGCCTGATCTTTGTTTTTATGCTGAGAGCGATCGTTCTGACATTGCACCACGGTATTGGTCGGTACGTGAGTAATACGCACAGCAGACTCAGTCGTGTTGACGTGCTGACCACCAGCGCCCGAAGCACGGTATACGTCAATACGTAAATCAGACGGATTAATGTCGATGTTGATGTTGTCATCAATCTCTGGATAAATAAACGCAGAAGCAAACGAAGTATGACGACGACCACTTGAATCAAACGGAGACTTACGAACCAAACGATGTACGCCAGTTTCAGTACGTAGCCAGCCGTAAGCATACTCACCAGAGACCTTCACCGTGGCACCTTTTAGGCCCGCGACTTCGCCTTCAGAAACTTCAATCACTTCAGTTTTGAAGCCTTTCGCTTCAGCCCAGCGTAAATACATCCGCAATAGCATTGAAGTCCAGTCTTGCGCTTCTGTACCACCAGAACCTGACTGTAGATCGATATAACAATCCGATGAGTCATGGTCACCAGAGAACATACGGCGAAATTCCAGCTTTTCGAGCTTAGCTTCAAGTTCAGCAAGCTCAGGTTCAACTTCATCAAACGTTTCTTGATCTTCTTCTTCAACAGCAAGTTCGAGTAGACCTTCAACGTCTTCAACACCTTGCTCAAGCTGATCAATGGTTTCAACAACCGCTTCAAGTGAAGAACGTTCTTTACCTAACGCTTGCGCGCGCTCAGGTTCGTTCCATACATCGGGTTGCTCTAGTTCTGCGTTGACTTCTTCTAAACGCTCTTTCTTGGCGTCATAGTCAAAGATACCCCCTCAGGACATTAGTGCGCTCAGACACGTCCTTCAGGCGGTTTTTAATAGGATTGATTTCAAACATGTTTGCTCAACATTTATGAGTAGAATTTAACCGGAGAATTGTACTGAAAAGTGTGATGAAGATACAGGAATTTTTTAAACGTCAATGAAAATCCATAGCGACAAAAAATCCCCTGCCACGCCTGACGTGAGAGGGGATTTTTCAGTATTGCTACAAGACGCTACAAGACGAATTATGCGTTGTCCTGAGCCAGTTCTGGTTGCTCCACTTTACCAACGAAGAACATCGCAACAATGGCAACCGTCGTTGGCAGTAACCAACCCATACCGATATCAAATAGTGGCAACATCGAAAGTGCCGACACGTCAACACCCGCAACCTTGGCAGCATCAATCAGTGCGAACAATAAAGAGACCAGAATAACCACACGATAAGCCGCTTGTGGATTTGGCATTTTTGGACGTAAGAACGTCAAAGCAACCAAGGCAATTGCCACAGGATAAAGCGCAAATAACACGGGCACAGAGAGCGAGATCAATTGAGAAAGGCCAACGTTCGCAACCACCGCGCACGCAACACCGTTAATGACCACCCAACTCTTATACGAGATTGGCGTCAGTGAACTGAAGTAATCAGAACATGCTGAGATCAGGCCAATCGCCGTTGTTAAACAGGCCAATAGCACAATGATTGACAATACGATTTGACCGTATGGACCAAACAGTGATTGCACGTAAAGGCTCAGCACCACACCACCGTTGTCCGCACCTGCAGCAACAGCAGCGCTCGTCGCACCTAAGTAGAACAGTGAAATATACACAAACGCAAGGCCAGTCGCTGCAATACACGCAGCGCTAATCAAGTATTTTGAGGTCGCTTTTTGATCAGTAATGCCTTTTTGACGCAGCGCATCAACAATCAATACACCAAACATTAGTGAACCAAAGGTATCCATGGTGTTGTAACCTTCAAGGAAACCTTTTTGCAATGGATGCGTTAGATATTCACCTTGTGCAGCAATCATTTCACCTTGTGGATCAACAAACACCGCAACCGCTAAAACGATCAAGCCAAGAAACAGCACAGGCGTTAACACTTTACCAATCACATCAATTAATTTGCCTTGTGACCAAGCAAAAAACATCGCGACAGCAAAAAAGAGCATCGAAAAAATCGTTAAGTGAGACTGCGCAGCATCAATGAAGAAAGGTTTAACCGCCATTTCATAAGCGACCAAGCCAGTACGTGGCGCAGCAAACGCTGGACCAATGATAATGAAGATCAACACAGCCATGATGGTTGCACCGCGTTTTGGTAGATCTTTGGTCAAATGCTCCCATGAACCACCCGCAACGGCAATGGCAATAATAGTGACAAGTGGTAGGCCTACCGCTGTCACTAAAAAGCCGCTCATCGCAGCGAGTAAATTATCCCCTGCGAGTTGTCCTGCAAGTGGTGGAAATATAATATTACCTGCACCTAAAAAGAACGCGAAAAGCATAAAGCCTACCGCAATAATATCTGTTAGTTTTAAAGTCTGATTCACTGTCGACCCTTTTATTTATAATTTAATTGATGTTGTGTTGCATGAGTGTTGAGACATAGCGCACACTCTTAAAAAATAGGCGCGCATGATGACGAAATCCTCACCAAGTCGCAACCCAAAGGCGAAAAACGCCATATAAATTTATAAATAAGTCAAAAAAGCAGTGTATTTATCTAGCTTTTCAAAAATAACCAGACCAATAAACTAATCAAATTTGATTACAAACAGCCAACAGGCAGTACAAATCACCACACAAACAATTAACAACAGATCAAATAACTCAATATCCCATTATTAGCCGACGAACGTATGTAGAAATGAAAAAAACCAAAAGCTTTGAGTTCAAACAATTTAGAATCGATGGCGGATATTCTGGCATGCCGGTGAGCACTGATGGCGTCTTGCTTGGTTCTTGGGTCAACCTTACTCAGGAGGGCAATCTACTCGATATCGGCACTGGCACTGGCTTACTGAGCTTAATGTGTGCCCAGCGCTATCCACAATGGTCAATTGAAGCGATTGATATCGATCCGCACGCCCTTGACGCCGCTCAGATTAACTTTTCTCAGTCAGCATGGGCTAAACGTTTAAAGCTACATCAAGGTGATGTCCTCAATTTTCCATGCGATAAACTTTTTAGTGCGATTATTTGTAACCCACCTTATTTTAACAACGGCGCAAAGGCGCAAGACCACTCGCGTGCAACCGCAAGACATACTGTTACGCTTGACCATCAAGCGCTACTGGATAAATGCTGGCAGTTACTCGCCGCCGATGGCAGTGCTCACTTTATTCTGCCGATCACGGAAGGAGAGCAATTTATTCAAGCGGCATTAACGTGTGGTTGGCAGCTAAAACGTCGCTGCGACGTGCAACCAAATCAACATAAACCTGTTCATCGCTTACTGATAGAATTAAGTAAGCAAGCAAGTACACCCGAGTATCAATCATTGCTCATTTCCGATAATGACGGGTACAGCGCAGACTTTATTCAATTGACCAAAGCGTTTTATCTTAATATGTAGAAAATAAGGTGTGATCCTTGTCACCGATCACTCTATAATACGCCCCTTGTTTTATTGCTCATCCCAACAGGCTTGTGGAGACATCATAGTGATCAAAAATTTTGCCGAATTAGAGTTAGACCCTAACCTACTTCTCGCGATAGAAGAAATGGGTTATGACCGCCCAACACAAATTCAGGCGGAAGCGATTCCACAAGCGCTAGATGGTCGAGATATCTTAGCTTCAGCGCCAACAGGAACCGGTAAAACAGCGGCATTTATTCTGCCTGCTCTGCAGTTTTTACAAGATTTCCCGCGCCGTAAGCCTGGGCCTGCTCGTGTACTGGTTCTGACACCTACTCGTGAATTGGCGATGCAAGTTGCCGATCAAGCACGTGAGTTGGCAAAACATACGACCCTCAACATCTTTACCATCACCGGCGGCGTTCAGTATCAAGAACATGCCAACATTCTTGCGACTACGCAGGATATTGTCGTGGCAACGCCAGGGCGCTTGATGGAATATATCAATTCAGAGCGCTTTGATTGTCGAGCAATTGAGTGGCTGATCCTTGATGAAGCCGATCGCATGCTTGACATGGGCTTTGGTCCAATCGTCGATAAACTATCGCACGAATGTCGCTGGCGTAAACAGACTCTGCTATTTTCTGCCACCTTAGAGGGCAAAGGTGTAGAGGGCTTTACTGCAGACCTACTCAAGAACCCGGCTGAACTTGATGCAGAACCATCACGCCGTGAACGCAAAAAAATTGCACAGTGGTACCACCGTGCCGATGATATGACACACAAACTTGAGCTGTTAAAAAAGATTCTGACAGATCAAGCAGAGCGCTCAATTGTGTTTTTGAAAACGCGAGAGCGTTTGGCTGAACTGCGTATCGAATTGGAAAAAGCGAATATAGCTTGTGCGTGGATCCAAGGTGAAATGCCACAAGATCGACGTAATAACGCTATCAGCCGCTTCCGTGACGGCAGTGTCAATGTGTTACTCGCCACAGATGTTGCGGCGCGTGGTATCGACCTCCCTGACGTGAGCCATGTGATTAACTATGATATGCCGCGCAGTGCCGATGTCTACTTGCACCGTATCGGTCGTACCGCTCGCGCAGGTAAAAAAGGCTGTGCAGTCTCACTTGTCGAAGCGCACGATCAACCAATGATTGACCGCGTGATACGTTACACTAAAGAAGAGATCAAAGAGCGCTTTATTAAAGAGATGCGTCCTAAACACAAGAAGCCAGTGTTTAAGAAGAAGAACAAGAAAAAAGAAGACAGCAAAAAGACGCCCGCTAAAAGTAAAAAGAAAAGCGCGAAAAAGAAAAAATAGCGAGAAAGTTTCTAGGGTTGGTACATTGTTCCAACCCTTTTTTTTAATCATCATTAGAGTACAACGAGAGCCACAACTGCCCACAACTTTTGGCTCATTTATCAACATGACCGCTGATTGAGCGAAGCCCGTTCTCATCTCCAAACAAAAAAATACCGCCTTAACAAAGACGGTATTTACATTATTTATCTTCAAAGCTGAAGAAGATTAGTGTTCGCGAGTCGCACGGAACTCCACTTCTGGAAAACGCTCTTTGGCTAAGTTCAAGTTGACCATGGTTGGCGCAATGTAGGTGAGATTATCACCACCATCAAGGGCAAGGTTAGCTTGGTTCTTGCGTTGGAACTCATCAAACTTCTTACCATCTTCACAATCAACCCAACGTGCTGTAGCAACGTTAACCCCTTCGTAGATCGCTTCTACGTTGTATTCCGCTTTCAAACGAGCCACAACCACATCAAACTGAAGTACACCTACCGCGCCCACAATCAGATCGTTGTTTTGCAGAGGACGAAATACCTGCACGGCGCCCTCTTCTGACAACTGCACCAACCCTTTAAGCAGCTGCTTCTGCTTCAGTGGATCTTTTAAACGAATGCGACGGAACAGCTCTGGCGCAAAATTGGGGATACCGGCAAACTTAAGCTCTTCACCTTGAGTAAAGGTATCGCCAATTTGAATGGTTCCATGGTTGTGCAGACCAATAATATCGCCCGCGTAAGCTTTTTCAGCGCGAGAACGATCACCTGCCATAAAGGTCACCGCATCAGAGATACTGACGGTTTTGCCGAGACGAACATGGTTCATCTTCATACCTTGAGTGTATGTACCTGATACGATTCGCATAAAGGCAATACGGTCACGGTGTTTTGGATCCATGTTGGCTTGAATCTTGAAGACAAAGCCAGAGAACTTCTCTTCTGTTGCTTCGACCGGACGCTCATTCGCTTGACGAGTTTGAGGCGCTGGTGCCCACTTGGTCAGGCCATCAAGCATATGGTCAACACCAAAGTTACCTAATGCCGTACCAAAATAAACTGGCGTTAATTCACCGGCTAAGAACAGCTCTAAATCAAACTCAGGGCATGCCCCCATCACCAGTTCTAACTCTTCACGGACACTTTCGGCCAAATCAGCACCAACAGCGACATCAAGTTCAGGGTTGTCTAACCCTTTAATAATGCGAACGTCTTGGATTTCGTGACCATGACCAGACTCATACAAGATAGTCTCATCGCGGTGGATATGGTAAACCCCTTTAAATTCTTTACCACAACCAATCGGCCATGAAATTGGCGCACAAGCCATGCCGAGCTCGCTTTCAACTTCATCCAGCACTTCCATCGGATCACGTACATCTCGATCCAATTTGTTCATAAAGGTGACGATAGGCGTATCACGAAGTCGAGTAACTTCCATTAATTTACGAGTACGATCTTCGACACCTTTTGCCGCATCAATCACCATCAGACATGAGTCTACTGCTGTAAGAGTACGATAAGTATCTTCAGAGAAATCCTCGTGTCCCGGAGTATCAAGTAAGTTGACCAAACACTCGTTATAAGGGAACTGCATTACCGAGGTTGTTACCGAAATGCCACGCTCTTTTTCCATCTCCATCCAGTCAGATTTAGCGTGCTGCGCTGAACCACGACCTTTTACGGTACCGGCCGTTTGGATCGCGCGTCCGAACAATAGTACTTTTTCAGTAATAGTGGTTTTACCCGCATCCGGGTGCGAGATAATAGCGAAAGTCCTACGTTTAGAGACTTGGTCAAGAAAAGGAGTATTGGACATCAAAAGGTCTTCTTCTGTCTTTGGGCTAGAGGAGACGAGCGCTTGATTCTAGCTCTAGCGGTTCGATTCGAATTTGCGCGGTATTCTCGCTTATATTGGCTTAATGGGCAACTTCACTGTGCAAAATGACTTAAAAACACGCGCTATTTTTCTATAGTTTAAATTATCAATAAAAATGAGCTATAACTAAAGAAGTAGAGGGAGCCGCTTGAAACTATGAAACAAAGCAAAAAAGTCAACTCATTAGCTTTTCGCCAAGCAAAAACGGTGTTTCTAGTTTCGGTTATTCTAGGCATCTGTTTCAGCTTGTATCACATTTTGGTGGATCTCCATCAGGAGCAAAAACGCATTCAAGAACACTACCAATTTAAGCTGTTACAAAACTACTCGAATGCCAGTCAAGCGGCCTACCATCTTAACCAGTTGCTCGCTAAGCAAGTGGCGTCGAGCCTGATGATGGACAATGCGGTGTATAGCGTAGAGATTGTTGATGACTTTGGCGATGTATTGACCGCCCAAAAGCGTGATATCTCGACCAAAAACAGTTTTATTGAGGCACTCTCTTCGTACCTTACCCCAACCACGCCGACGTTCACCTCTGAATTACATCAACCCAATTCACATGTCGTCGTCGGTAGCCTTACGTTTTCCGTTAATGGCGCACATATCGCGCAAGATTTTATTAATAAAACCACCCGCATTTTACTGTTTGATTTACTGCGTAATATTATTCTTACCACGGTTCTGCTGCTGTTTTTTTACCAGAAGCTTTCTAAACCGCTAGTGACCTTGATTGACTGGGTTCGCTCACTGCAAGGGGCAAGCAAAGATATTCCACCGCCTACTCAATACCGTGACGACGAGCTGGGGCAATTAGCTAAGACCTTCCATACCCTGTGGCAAGAGCGTGAGGCCGCTGAAGTTAAGTTAAACCAGCTAGCCTACTACGACTCGTTAACGGGGCTAGCCAATCGTAGTCTACTGCTACAAATGCTAGGGAAAGCGATTGACGATAGCCGTAACAGCCAACTTAGCGGTGCGTTGTTTTACCTCGACCTTGACCGTTTTAAAACCATCAATGATTCTCTTGGCCATACCATTGGCGATAACCTGATTAAAGCGATTTCGATGCGAATTGAAGCTTGGATAAAAAGTGACTACACCGCGGCACGCATCGGTGGCGATGAGTTTGCCCTATTGCTGCCCAACGTCGACAGTGAAAAAGCCGAAGAGTTAGCCAAGCAACTCTTGGCGTTAATTTCCAACCCTTACTCTATTGACGATCACCAACTGTACTGCACTGTCAGCGTTGGCATATCCCTATTCCCAACCACAAGTTGCACCAATATCGATCTCCTTCGACAAGCCGATACTGCGCTCTACCGCGCCAAAGTGGCTGGTCGTAATAAATACACCTTTTACGAACCCGAGATGCAAGCTCAGGTAGAATCATTCCTTGAGATAGAAAAAGGGCTGCACGAAGCACTCAATAAAGGTCAATTAGAGCTCTACTACCAGCCTCAGGTGGATGCACAACATCGAATTATTGGGGTCGAAGCATTAATCCGCTGGAACCATCCAGAAAAAGGGCTACTACCGCCAGGGCTATTCATGCCGATAGCCGAAGAAACCGGTCAAATTCTGCAAATTGGTAACTGGATTATTGAGCAAGCTTGCTATCAGTACGCTCACTGGCTCAAACAGGGGATATTACCAGACACGTTTCGCCGATTAGCGATCAATATCAGTCCGTTGCAGTTCTCGAAAAGCTCTTTCGTTGAGCATATCGTCGACTCGTTGGCTCAAGCTGGCATTGATGGTCATCATATCGAATTGGAAATTACTGAAAACTTACTGCTAGAAAATGTCGAGGCCGCAATTGAAAAAATGACCGAGTTAAAACAACACAACTTAAAAACGTCGATTGACGATTTTGGTACCGGTTATTCGTCCTTACGATATTTGAAGCACCTTTCGGTCGATGTGCTTAAGATTGATCGATCTTTTGTCACCCAACTGCATTTGGATGAAAGCGACCAAGCGATCGTCGATACCATTATTATGACCGCACAACGCTTAAACTTAGAGGTCATCGCCGAAGGAGTAGAGGATGTGTTTGAACTTCGAGCACTCAAGCAACTAGGTTGTGAGCAGTTCCAAGGTTATCTGTTTGATAAACCCTTACCAGCGAGTGAGCTGAATTCACGCTTTGAGAGAAACTTCTACGATGTGGAAGACCCAAGTGTGATTAAAGCAATGCCCAAATAGCCTAACTAGTAAAACAACAAATAACTCATGATGATAGCGTCCTCTTTGCCAGTTGCGGTGGGGTAATAGTTTCGACGACGATCCACCTCATTGAACCCGAGTGTTTGGTATAGGTGAAAAGCGCTGACATTGCTTGCCCTAACCTCAAGCCAAACACTTTCGGCTTTGCTCGCCTCACACTGTTCAAGCAAGCCATTAAGTAATTGCTTGCCGAGTCCTTGGCCTTGGTAGTCCGTTGCTATCGCAATATTGAGCAAAGTGACTTCACCGACAATATTTTGCGCATAGTAGTAGCCGACAACCGTATCGTTACTATCGATCAAAACATGGTGACAGCCACCACGGCTGTTTAAATCACGAATCATATTTTCAGACCAAGGATGGCTATGTGCGGCGCGCTCGATAGCCCAAACTTGATCAAGGTGTTGCTTCGCTAAAGGGATGATTGAATATGTCATAATTATTGATACGAGCAAATTTGTTGCCACAGCGCTCGGCGCTGTTGGTTATTGCCAACAATGTCACTTAAGCGTGGAGAAACTAGCGCCTTAGCACTAATCGACTCGTCAACTTCGCATCCTGCAAACCAAACCCACTCAAGGTTATGTTGAGTCACTAGACTGAGTTGATTCGGTACGAGATAGCGCGCATCGGCCAAAGTCAAATTGATACTGGAGAGTACTCTCTCAAAAAGCTGTGCACTTTTTTCACTGGGACATTGGGGGGCAACCAGTAACAATCGACAAGATGGATCTATCGTGATCGATGGAGCCTGGTAACCTTGCAATCTTTCAGGGTGGTCCAATTGGTAGTAGTCAATGCCCATTTCATGTAGCAAGGGTAACTGATCTATTTGCATACAATTTGCCATTACTTAGAAGAGCCGAATACTAGCATAAAATCGTGATAGATGGGCAAACGTGGCCTAATCAGTAAACCGCCACCGAAGTGGCGGTAAAGTGATACTACAATTAGAAACTCGCTTTTACTGCATCAGCGATCTTGAGTGCAGAAGATTGTACCAATTGAGCATCTTCGCCTTCTACCATCACGCGAATCAGAGGCTCTGTGCCCGATTTACGTAACAACACTCGACCTTTATCACCCAGCTGTGCTTCTACTTCAACCACAGCGGCTTTGACTGCGTCAGCTTCTAGCGGGTTAGAGTCACCGGAGAAACGAACATTCTCAAGAACTTGTGGGTAAAGCGTCATACCCTGAGAGAGCTCATGCAATGACATGTTGCTATCAATAATCGAAGCAAGAACCTGAAGCGCAGCCACAATCGCGTCCCCAGTAGTGACTTTGTCTAGTAAAATCACATGACCCGAGTTTTCGGCGCCGATCTTCCAGCCCTTGGCGATCAATTGCTCCATCACATAGCGGTCACCAACGGCGGCGCGAACGAATGGAATACCCAACTGCTTTAGGCCGTTTTCCATACCAAGGTTGGTCATCAGTGTACCAACAACACCACCTTTCAACTCACCACGGCGCAGTGCGTCACGCGCGATGATGTAAGCGATTTGGTCGCCATCGACCTTGTTACCTAAGTGATCCACCATAATGATGCGGTCACCATCACCATCAAACGCTAGGCCAAGAGCCGCTTGCTCTTCAACAACGCGCTTTTGCAATGCACGAACATCAGTAGCCCCTACTTCAGCGTTAATGTTGATACCGTTCGGCTCAACGCCCATCGCAATGACATCTGCACCTAGCTCGCTAAACACCGCTGGCGCAATGTGATACGTCGCACCATGAGCACAGTCAACCACGATTTTTATGCCCGCCAAACTCAACGCAGATGGGAACGTGCTTTTACAAAACTCGATATAACGACCAGCAGCGTCGTTGAGACGACTGGCTTTACCTAGCAGCGCAGATTCAACGCACTCAATATCTTTGTCTAACTCAGCTTCAATCGCCAACTCAATATCATCCGGCAATTTAGTGCCTTCTGACGAAAAGAACTTAATACCATTGTCATAGTATGGGTTGTGTGACGCAGAGATAACAATCCCCGCTTCAGCACGGAAAGTCTGCGTTAAGTAGGCAACCGCAGGAGTCGGCATTGGGCCAGTAAATGTCGCCTTAAGCCCCGCAGCAGCCAATCCTGCTTCTAAGGCAGATTCAAGCATATAGCCTGAAATACGTGTATCTTTACCAATAATGACCTTCTTTGTGCCTTGTTTAGCCAAGACACGACCAGCAGCCCAACCCAGTTTTAATACAAAGTCTGGCGTAATTGGGTATTGACCCACCTTGCCTCGCACCCCATCTGTACCAAAATAACGTCTTTTCGTCGACATAGTGATTCCTTTATCTTTTTTCTCAGCTCAACGGTTAGCGTTAACCATTGAGACTATTTTTATCGCATCAAGCGTTTGTTCAAAATCGTGCACGCGAATAATCTGCGCCCCTTTCATCGCGGCGATGGTTGCGCAACTGACACTGGCCGCGACACACTCTGCCGGCTTTTTATCGAGCAGCTTAAACAGCATCGATTTACGTGACATCCCCGCTAACAGGGGGAGACCGAATTGATGAAACTGCTCAAGGTGGGCGAGCATATGATAGTTATGTTCAAGCGTTTTACCGAAACCAAAACCTGGGTCTAGGATCAGTTGCTGGCGATGAATACCGACCGCCTCACACGCCTCTATTCGTTGTTGTAAGAACTCACCGACCTCGGCAAGTAAATCATCATAATGAGGGCTGGCTTGCATGGTTCTTGGCTGCCCTTGCATATGCATCAGACAAATAGGCACACCGGCTTGAGCCGCAACCTCAAGTGCTCCTGGCTCTTGCAGTGCGCGTACATCATTAATCAGGTCTGCCCCGGCGTTAACCGCTTGACGCATCACTTCGGCTTTACTGGTATCAATCGAAATCCACACATCAGACTGAGCTCGAATCGCTTTGATCACCGGAATCACCCGCGCTAGTTCTTGCTCAAGTACCACATCGGGTGCGCCTGGTCGCGTTGATTCGCCACCAATATCGATAATAGTGACGCCAGCGTCAATCATGTGCTTAGCTTGGGTGAGGGCATCTTCTAAACGGCAATATTGACCACCGTCTGAGAAAGAGTCTGGGGTAACGTTAACAATACCCATGACATGGGTTTGAGAAAGATCGAGGGTTTTATTATTAGCAGTAATTTTCATCATAAACGCAAAAACCCCGAGTCGCCCCGGGGTTTAATCATAAGACTTAATTATTCAGAGTCTTTTTTCTCTGAAGGCTCAACAGTGGCGTCGTCTTGAGAAGCTTCTGGCTCTTGCTCTTGACTCGCTTGCACTGATGTATCATCGCTTTTTGCCTCTGGCTTATTGCTCGGGTTATCACCCCAACCAGCAGGCTGACGAATCTCTTCTTTACGTTCCATCAGGTCGTCTATCTGACCGGCATCAATGGTTTCATATTTCATCAACGCATCTTTCATCGAGTGCATAATATCCATATTTTCTTCAAGGATTTTCTTTGCACGCGCATAGTTGCGATCGATGATACTGCGAACTTCATCATCAATGAGTTTAGCCGTGTCGTCTGACATATGCTTAGTTTGCGTTACGCTACGACCAAGGAAAACTTCACCTTCATCTTCAGCGTATAGCAGTGGACCGAGCTTTTCAGAGAAGCCCCATTGCGTCACCATCTTACGTGCAATATCAGTTGCACGCTCAATATCGTTAGAAGCACCTGTAGACACTTTGTCGGCACCGTAAATCAACTCTTCAGCAAGACGACCACCGTATAAACTAGAGATCATCGACTCAAGATGCTGACGTGACATACTGACACGGTCTTGCTCTGGTAAGTACATCGTCACACCTAACGCACGACCGCGTGGGATGATCGAGACTTTATACACAGGATCGTGCTCTGGAACCAAACGACCAACAATTGCGTGGCCCGCTTCATGATAAGCCGTTGACGCTTTGGTCTCTTCAGACATCACCATTGAACGGCGCTCTGCACCCATCATGATTTTGTCTTTCGCCAGTTCAAACTCGACCATAGAGACGTTGCGCTTGTTACCGCGAGCAGCAAATAACGCCGCTTCGTTAACCAAGTTCGCAAGATCTGCACCAGAAAAGCCCGGTGTACCACGTGCAATCAATGATGGTTCTACATCACCAGCCAAAGGCACTTTGCGCATGTGGACTTTTAAAATCTGCTCACGACCACGAACATCGGGTAATCCAACCACAACTTGACGGTCGAAACGACCAGGACGTAATAACGCCGGGTCTAGAACGTCAGGGCGGTTAGTTGCCGCGATAACGATAATGCCTTCATTACCTTCGAAGCCATCCATCTCAACCAGCATTTGGTTTAGTGTTTGTTCACGTTCATCGTGACCACCACCAACACCGGCACCACGCTGACGACCGACGGCATCAATCTCATCGATAAAGATAATACAAGGTGCCGCTTTCTTCGCTTGTTCGAACATGTCACGCACACGAGATGCACCAACACCGACAAACATTTCAACGAAGTCAGAACCAGAAATAGTAAAGAATGGCACCTTGGCTTCACCAGCAATGGCTTTTGCAAGCAAGGTTTTACCCGTACCCGGAGGACCAACCATCAAAACACCAGTCGGAATTTTACCGCCCAGTTTTTGGTATCGGCTCGGATCACGTAGGTAATCAACCAACTCTTTAACGTCTTCTTTCGCTTCGTCACAGCCAGCAACATCGGCAAAAGTCGTCTTTATTTGCTCTTCGCTCATCATACGAGCTTTGCTCTTACCAAACGACATGGCGCCTTTGCCACCGCCGCCTTGCATTTGACGCATAAAGAAAATCCATACGCCAATCAGTAAGATCATAGGGAACCAAGAGATGAAAATAGTTCCCAACAGACTCTGCTCTTCAGGCGGAGTCCCTTGTACTTTCACATTTTGATTAATGAGGTCATCAAGCAGCTTCTGGTCATAGACTGGCATGTAAGTGACAAAACGTCCGCCACCGCCACGACGAGTGAAGGAAATTTCACCATCTTTAAAAGTTGCTTCCTGAATCTGGCCTTGGCCAACTTCCTGTACAAACGTGGTGTAGTCCACCGCTCTGCCATTGCTCTCTCCAGGGCCAAAGCTCTGGAAAACCGACATCAACACGACGGCGATAACAAGCCACAGAATTAAATTTTTTGCCATGTCACTCAAGGTGTCAGCCTCTCGATAACTAATTGTAATTAAAGGTAGGGTACTACAGTTCATAACCTGTAGCTATAGTGTTAACTGACCTATCAAGGCTTAAATAGTTAACCTTTGTAACCGGTGGCTACAACAAAGACCTCTCTTGAGCGAGCTCGCGAGGAGTCTGGTTTTCTCGTTTTTACGACTTTAAATTCGTTTCGGACTTCTTTGACGAATTGATCAAACCCTTCGCCTTGGAAAACCTTGACCACAAAGCTACCATTAGGCGCTAGAACTTGTCGACACATATCTAAAGCCAATTCAACCAAATACATTGCTCGAGGTTGATCGACCGAGTTGTTACCCGCAATATTGGGCGCCATGTCAGACATCACCACATCAACCATTGACGGCTGAATGCGTTCAAGCAGTGCTTCTAAAACCGCCTCGTCACGAAAGTCACCTTGTAGGAAACTGACGCCCGCGATTGGGTCCATCGGCAGTAAATCACAGGCGATGATCTGGCCTTGTTCCCCTACTATCTTAGCAGCATATTGAGACCAACCACCTGGCGCAGCACCTAAATCGACCACTGTCATACCAGGTTTTAGTAGTTTATCTTTGTTTTGGATCTCTTCGATTTTGAAATAAGCACGCGAACGATAGCCTTTTTTACGAGCTTCATTAGCATACTTATCATCAAAATGTTCTTTCAGCCAACGGCCTGAGCTGGCTGAGTGTTTTTGTTTACTCATTCGTTTCCTAATAGAGAGAGGGAGCAACTAACCCAATAAATTATAGTCTTCAGGGTTAGATGGCGCTAAAATGGTATTTTTCAACCCTAATAGTATAGAAAATTGGCCGCGTAATGAACCTAAGCACGAAACAAAAGCAGCATCTAAAAGGCCTAGCGCACAGTCTAAAACCTGTTGTGCTTATGGGCGCAAATGGACTTACTGAAGCTGTTCTAGCGGAAATCGAAATTGCTCTTGATCATCATGAACTGATCAAAATAAAAGTTGCCTCTGAAGATCGCGACACCAAAAACCTGATTATCGAAGCTATCGTGCGCGAAACTCGCGCAGAGAAGGTCCAAGTAATCGGTAAAACTTTGGTACTGTTCCGTCAATCAGCAGACCAGCGTAAAATCGAGTTGCCACGCAAGTAATTGTACTGCAATGAGCAATAAAAAAGGTCGCCAAGGCGACCTTTTTTAATATCTGTGCACTCGGGAGTACTTAGATATATTCGACACGGTCGATTTCGAAGTCGCGGTCGCCACCTGGCGTCGAAATTACGACTTCATCACCTTCCATTTTACCAATCAGGCCACGAGCAATCGGTGAGCTTACCGAGATACGGCCAGCTTTAATATCTGCTTCGTCTTCACCAACAATTTGGTAAGTCTTTTCTTCTTCGGTATCGCAATCAATCAAGGTCACTGTCGAACCAAAAATGATCTTGCCCGTGTTATCCATTTTAGTAACATCGATAACCTGAGCAACAGAGAGCTTGTATTCGATATCACGAATTTGCGCTTCACAGATACCTTGCTCTTCGCGAGCAGCATGATACTCGGCATTCTCTTTTAAATCACCGAGCTCACGGGCTTCAGCGATTGCTTCAGAGATCTGCGGACGAAGCTTTAATAGTCGTTCAAGTTCGGTACGTAGCTTTTGTTCGCCACGCAATGTCATAGGGACTTTTTCCATTTTATACCTCATTCCAAAGCTTTCTTTGGACAAAACAAAACCACCCAACCGCAGGGATTAGGTAGTGTTATAAGCTAACCAATTTTCTCTAGTGTAAACAAAGTTAGCACTGAAATCACCTTAAATCCATGACAACCCGTTTTCTGCTTTATAATTGTTAAGTCAATACTTTTATTAAATTAGCACATGCTAATTCACATTCACCGCACTGATAGAACCCCCATCCCTTCATCAAAAAAAAACTAAAACATGCGTTATTTACACACCACTCACTAAATAATAAAAACCACTTAAAATCATAAGCTTGATGTTTTTTTTGAAAAACAAAACAGTGTTCAATAATCTGATTTATATCGTTTTACTACCATTGGCTGGAACTTTAGCGGTACAACATTGGTCACCAATTGCTCGAAAGATGATTCTTGGCTGCTCATGTATATGATTACGATCTTACATATGAGCATTGATTCACTTGAGTAATCGTTAGAGGATACCTCTTTGTGGGGTGTCACTCGCATAACAACTATTTATGGACAGTAAATTTAGGACTAATAAGATGAACAAAACTCTGATTGCTCTAGCAGTTGCAGCTGCAGCAGTGGCAACTGGCGCTAACGCGGCAGAAGGTATTCAAGCAGGCGGTATCGAAGGTACTTCTGTATACAGCTCAAACGGTAACTCTCTAGAGATCGGTGGTCGTGCTGAAGCACGTCTATCTCTTAAAGATGGCAACGCTGAAGACAAAACTCGTGTGCGTCTAAACTTCCTAGGTAAGACTCAAATCACTGATAGCCTGTACGGTGTTGGTTTCTACGAAGGTGAGTTCAACACAGCTGAAAACGGTAAAGGCACAGACGAATCTGGTAGTGACCTAACTAACCGTTACGCTTACGCAGGTATCGGCGGTAACTTCGGTGAAGTAACTTACGGTAAAAACGACGGTGCACTAGGTGTTATCACTGACTTTACCGATATCATGTCTTACCACGGCAACTCAGCAGCATACAAAATTGCTGTAGCAGACCGTACTGATAACATGGTGTCTTACAAAGGCCAATTTGCTGACCTAGGTCTTAAAGCAAGCTACCGTTTCGCTGACGCTGAAAACAAAGAAGTTAACGGCTACGATAATAACGATGCGGACGGCTACTCTCTATCTGCTATCTACGCAATCGGTGACTCTGGCGTTAAGCTAGGTGCAGGTTACGCTGATGGTAACCAATTTATCGAAGACGTATTGAATGAACGCAACCAGTACATGCTTGCAGTGTCATACGCAGTAAGTGATTTCTACTTTGCTGGTACATTTGTTGACGGTCAAGACAAAGTAAAAACAACTGGTGATAAAACAGATCTAACTGGTTACGAATTTGCTGCGGCTTACAAACTAGACAAAACTGCTTTCACTATGACTTACAACTACCTTGAGTCTAAAGAAGCTGGTATTAAGTCTGATGATGCTGACAACCTAGCATTCGATGCAACTTACTACTTCAAGCCAAACTTCCGTACTTACATCTCGTACAACTTCAACCTACTTGATGAAGATGCAGCGAAAGGTATTACTAAAGCCGATGCTGAAGACGAGCTAGCACTAGGTCTACGTTACGACTTCTAATTTGCTGACTCTACGTCACCAATCTAAACCGCCTGCTCTCTAGTAGGCGGTTTTTTTAATCGCTATACTAGGGTTAACCTTCACTGACCCGTAATCTTCCCATGCTGTTTTATCGCTATACTTTGCTAACCGCTTTTTGTTTGACGCTATTGACTTCCCAAGCGTTGGCGAGCCTCAGTGTCGAACTATTACCGCAAGGTAGCCGAGTCTCCACTCGAGTAGAAAGCTTAGAGCAGTCGACGGTTTATCAACAAACCGACAATCAACAACAACTCTTTCCACCCGCCAGTACACTAAAATTAGTCACCGCATTAGCCGCTAAGCTTGAGTTAGGCGACACGTTTCGTTTTGAGACTCGACTTGAGCAATCAAATCAAGACATCGTAGTACGTTTTTCCGGCGACCCAACGTTATCAAGTGATGATCTTCAACGCTTATTAGCTCAGCTAAAACAACAAGGTATCGACGCCATTGAAGGAAATTTATGGCTCGATAACAGCGCCTTTACTGGCTATGATCGTGCGGTTGGTTGGCCTTGGGACATACTCGGCGTCTGTTACAGTGCACCAGCGTCAGCGATATCGCTTGACGGTAATTGTGTCCAGGCATCGATTTACACCGAGCAAGAGGGGAAAACCCGCGTCTACGTGCCTGAGCATCAACCTATTTATGTCACAACCTCGGCCAAGTCGGTGTCAAAAATAGAGCAAGAGAGCACCCAGTGCGATTTAGAGCTGCTGTCATCACCAGATAACCACTATCAATTACAAGGGTGTTTGCAAAGCAGAAGTAAACCACTCCCGCTTAAATTTGCAATTCAAGACCCCGCGCTTTACACCCAGCGTATCGTGCACACTTTTCTTGCTCAGCTCGGCATCACTTTACACGGTGAAATAAAGATTGGTCCGGCGCCTTTTGCCACTCGCCCACTTGCCAACCATCAATCTGAACCACTACCAAAGTTGCTAGAAACCATGTTAAGACAATCTGACAATCTCATTGCCGATAACTTAACCAAGGCCTTAGGCGCAACGTTTTATATTCAACCTGGTAGCTTTGCTAATGGCACCAAAGCGATCAAACAAATTGTCTTCTCGCATACGGGCATCAACCTCGATTCGCTGCCACTCGCGGATGGCAGTGGTCTGTCACGCAATAACCGTTTTAGTAGCCAAGAGATGGCCGACGTTCTCCGCTATATCTGGCAACACGACAGTGAACTTGATCTGATCGCCTTGATGCCGACTTCAGGCACCAATGGCACACTAAAATATCGCCGCAGTATGCGTAAATCACCGATTAAAGGTCAGTTGGTCGCTAAAAGCGGCTCTGTGTACGGCAGCCATAATATGGCCGGTTTTGGTTTAAACCCACAAGGGCAACCGAGCACTTTGTTTGTCCAGTTTGTGGCGGATTATCATCCAGTCAAAAAAAGCAGCGATGCCCCTAAGACCACCGCTCCCATTACCCAGTTTGAAACCTTGTTTTATCAAGATGTGATCAAATTTAGTCAGGCAATACCTAAGAAATAGTTAACCACATTAAAGTAGATCCACATCCCGGTGATATCGACTATTGATGCCAATACAGGGCTGACCAATACCGCCGGGTCGAGTTTAAACGCACGCGCTAAAATCGGTAGTAGCCCTCCTAAAGTCGTCGACATCGTCACTTGGATAAACAGCGCCACAGCAATCGCTAAGGCAATGATATCTAAGTTAAAGCCACCAGCACTGTTTGCATCACTGAACAGCAAGATTCGCCCAATCATCACGAGCGCAATCGCAAGTGCGAGACAAACAGCTACGCGGCTCTCTTTCCAAAATACCGCTAACCACTGCCGCTTACGCAGTTCACCGGTCGCTAAGGCGCGAATCACCAAGGTGGCCGCCTGAGTTCCAGTGTTTCCCCCGGCCGCCGCAATCACTGGCATATAAACCGCCAGCAGGACCAATTGACTCAGAATATCTTCATATTGAGCAATGATTAAGCCCGACACTATGCCCAATAAGGCCAACGCGATAATCCACCCAATACGCTGTTTCACATGCTCAAGTACCGACGTTTCAAGATAACTACTTGATGTTTCTACCTCTGAATGAATAAAGCCTAACTGGTGCGCATAATGGCGCGCCTGCTTGTCATAACCCTCATGCTCCAATGCTGAAATAAGTTGTTGCACATAGCCAATCGAACAATGATTGAGTATCGCAACCGCCTCTTCAACTGGCATAACGGTTAATAGGTGTACTTGTTGATTTTGCTCATATTGCAAAAAAGCATTACGAGCTGCACCGATCTCTTGCTGAGAGAAGTGTTGGTTGTTTTCAATGTATGTATTGCTCATTACCGTCATGGCGAATCTCCCGATTGGCAAATGGTAACGACCATCGAATACAGCGACAGCAGTAGCTAACAACAGCAGGCATTATTAAAAAAAGGGCACACTGTTTCACGGTTGACGCTGAATTGAATTCTAGAATTTAAAGGAGAAAAACGTGAGGATTCACATTAAAGAGAGAAGACTCTACCACTGAAGTAGAGACGTGAGACGACAATACCGAGGTGGTTTATTTTTCCCCTTTCATACTAGGAGGATGGTCGATATTGTTCATAAAAGTCTCCGAATAAACCGCCTAACTGGCAGCGCGGCGATAATAGCAAAAGTGCTAAGAAAAAACAGTCAAAATCGTACAGAAAACCTGATTTTTCATTACGCTATGTTTTACCAACGGTAGTAATAAAAAAAGCGCCCAAAAGGCGCTTTAATTCAGATTAATTTCAGTTACTTAACATTACTATTTGATAGTAATGCGGGCAAATTTTCGCTTACCCACTTGGAACACATAAGTGCCCGCTTCAGGCGCCAATTTAGAATCGCCGACTTTTTCACCATCAATCTTCGCTGCGCCTTGTTTTACCATACGCATCGCTTCAGATGTTGATGCACAAAGACCCGCTTCTTTTAGCAGGTTACTCACTGGTAAGCCTGAGTCAAAATCAAACTCTGGCATCTCTTCAGGGATTTGATTCTTCGCAAAACGGTTAACAAACTCTTGCTCTGCGGCATCAGCGTCGGCCTGTGAGTGGAAACGAGCGATGATCTCTTTCGCTAGCGCAACTTTGACGTCACGTGGGTTGTTACCAGCGGCAACATCCGCTTTCAGTTGAGCAATTTCTTCCAACGGGCGGAAAGAAAGTAACTCATAGTAGCTCCACATTAGATCGTCAGAGATTGACATGATCTTACCGAACATTTCACCTGGCGCTTCGCTTATTCCGATGTAGTTGTGAGCAGACTTCGACATTTTCTTTTCGCCATCGAGGCCAACAAGAAGCGGCATCGTCAGAACAACTTGCGGTTTCTGGCCGTGTGCTTTTTGCAATTCACGTCCCATCAGCAAATTAAACTTCTGGTCAGTACCACCTAGCTCAACATCCGTTTCCATTGCGACTGAGTCATAGCCTTGTAGGAGTGGATACATAAACTCATGGATAGCAATTGGCTGGCCACCTGCGTAACGCTTTTTGAAGTCGTCACGCTCAAGCATGCGAGCAACCGTTTGGTTAGCGGCAAGACGAAGCATTCCCTCTGCACCTAGCTCAGAAAGCCACTCAGAGTTAAATTGAATCTTAGTCTTTGCGGGATCAAGAATCTTAAACACCTGCTCTTTATACGTTTCTGCGTTACGCAAAACGTCTTCACGAGTTAGCGGCGGACGAGTGGTGTTCTTACCCGTTGGGTCACCAACCATGCCAGTGAAATCACCGATGAGGAAGGTCACATCATGACCTAGTTCTTGAAAAGCGCGCAGCTTGTTCAAAATAACGGTATGGCCCAGATGAATATCAGGAGCGGTTGGATCGGCACCTAGTTTAATGCGTAAAGGACGACCTTCTTTTAATTTAGCAATCAGTTCGTCTTCTGGAATTAGCTCTTCAACACCGCGCTTAATCTCGGCTAGTGCAGCTTCAATGCTCGCCATTCTTGTTCACTCCCACAGATTTGGCAAAAATTTGATATTTTGCCATCTTACTTGAATAGCGATGCTTTTTGAAACCAGTTAGACTAAACAGCTATGCTTTTTTAACGATTTTTTTAGAACGGACATACGATGTTGTCTCTTTTTGCTCGCCTGCCTTGGATTCATCGAGCTCTTATTGCTTTTTTCAGTGCTTTTATGGTGATCGCGCTGTTATTACCCGCTCCTCAAGAGCTTCGCCAACATGAGAGCTTCTATCAGGTTGGCAAGGCGTACCCTTTATCGATTGATATCGATGCCCTGATTCAGCAACAATCGGTTCCTCAGTTAGTGTTCTTGCGCTGGGAAAAGCACACTATTGGTTCTGGCGATAGTATGGCGCTGCTGTTTCAGCGGGCCGGACTCTCTTCTCGCTTGCTCTATCAACTCACATCGACTAGCAAAGAGATAGAACGCCAACTGACCCGAGTTAGACCTGGTGACTCCTTCCAACTAGGGTTGGATAGCGACAACCAATTGGTTCAAATTGCTCGTCAAATCAACCCGTTCGAAACCTTCCTGATCACGAAATCAGAAGATGGCTATGTTTCGTCGCTGGATAAAAAAGAGGTCAATTATCAATATAATTATGCCGAGGCGATGATTACTTCTAATTTCTGGAATGCAGCCGCCTCTGCGGGCCTTACTCCGAATCAGATTATGGAATTAGCCGGGATTTTTGGTTGGGACATCGATTTTTCGCTCGATATTCGCAGCGGAGACTCTTTTAAGATTCTCTACCAAGAGAAAGTGGTTGAAGGCGAAGTGGTTGATCGCGGCAAAATTATCGCCGCCACGTTTACCAACCAAGGTGATACCTTTAAAGCCATTTTGGATGACAAAACTGGCAGCTATTATGACGAAAACGGACGCGCAATGAAGAAAGCGTTCCTGCGCTCTCCACTCGATTTTCGTCGTGTCAGCTCGAACTTCAATCCAAGCCGTCGTCATCCAGTCACTGGAAAAGTACGCGCTCACCGAGGTACCGATTATGCCGCTCCCGTGGGTACCCCTATTTGGGCGGCAGGTGACGGTATAGTGCAAAAATCGAGCTACAACCAATTCAATGGTAATTATGTGTTCATTAAACACAGCAATACCTACATCACCAAATACTTGCACTTAACCAAGCGTACTGTAAAAACAGGCCAACGCGTCAAACAAGGCCAAACCATTGGCACATTAGGCGGCACTGGCCGGGTGACAGGCCCTCACCTTCACTATGAATTCTTAGTCAATGGCGTACATAGAAACGCGCGCACGGTCAAACTGCCACAGTCCAAATCGCTAACTGGTAAAGCTAAAACCACCTTTATCGCCAATGCAAAGTTGCGTTTAGATAAACTTGAGCGATACGGACAACTGCTCGCTACCCCATAAACCCAAAAGACCCGCTTCAAGCGGGTCTTTTGGTTAGGCCGATGATTCAAGCGTCAATCACTGGTCAACTTCAATCACTTGGTTAGCCTTATCTTCCACTTTATGCACTCGGCCAAGCATCAACAGACAAGGCGTAAGAACCAGCGTCAGAACGGTGGCAAAGGCCAAACCTCCGGCCACCGCAGTGGCTAACTGTGACCACCACTGGGTACTGGGCGCGCCAAACTCAATTTTCTGATTGATAAGATCAACGTTCATTTCAAGTACCATCGGCAGCAAACCTAAAATGGTCGTGACTGTGGTTAACAATACCGGTCGCAAACGTTGCACCCCGGTGCGTAAAATCGCTTCACGCTTATCTAATCCGCGCCGTAGCAGTTGATTATAGGTATCAATCAGAACGATATTGTTATTAACCACAATCCCTGCCAAGGCTATAACACCGATGCCTGACATCACGATACCGAACGGTTTTTGGAACACCAACAAGCCAACAAATACTCCGACGGTCGAAAACAGCACCGCACTTAAGATCAAGAAGGCTTGATAGAAACTATTGAACTGGGTGATCAAAATAAGCGCCATGACCACCAGCGCAACTAAGAAGGCATTTTGTAAAAATGCCGACGAGTTTTCCTGTTCTTCATTTTGGCCACGAATTTTAAACTCAACACCTGGAGGCAGATCGAGCTCGGCAACCGCTTGCTCAATCTTGGGTAGTTCAAGCGCTAAGTTATACCCCTCTTTAATATCTGCCATAATGTTGATCACACGATGACCATCAATACGACGAATGGTGTCCTGCTTATGCTCTGGCACAATCGTGGCAAAATTGGTGATCGGCACTAAGCCTGCAGGTGTTTTGACACGCAGTTGATCAAATCGGCCAATATCTCGCTTATCAGCCGGATAGCGAACTAAAATATCGACCTCTTCGTTTGAGTCATCGGGTAGGTAATCACCGATCTTCAATCCATTAGTCACAAACTGTACCGTATTGCCAACCAAGGTCGCATCGGCCGCAAAACGCGACGCGTCATCACGACGAATATCGATTTGCCAATCAATGCCTTCTTTACTCGAGGTATCGCTCAAGTTGGTAAATGCTGGATAACTATCAGCCCATTGGCGCACCTGTTTAGCAGACTCGTCAAGCTGGTCAGGAATACGTGCTGACATTTCAATGACTAAGTCATGTTCGACTGGCGGTCCCGCGTCTGGGAACTTGTACTCTATCTCGACACCAGCGTATCCATCGGTCTGCTGTTTCAGCTCTTCAATGATGGTTTTGACAGGGCGGCGATATTGCCAATCAACTGGGGTGATTTGAATCTGACCAATTTCGTCATCTCCCCCGGTGCGAGTGTAGACACTTTCAAACTCTTGATGACCGAGCATGACCGCTTCAATATCACGAATAATAGTGTCTTTTTCATCCAGTGACAGATCACCGTAAGAACGAACTTTAACCGTAAAAAACGGCGGATCGACTTCCGGGAAGAATTCGGCGCCTAATCCCGCTTTGGCGTAAGTAAAGCCAACACCAATCGCCAGTAAAATCGCGCTGAGTAAAATCTTAAACGGGTGCTTGAGCGCAATATCTAAAGTCTGGAAGTAGAGCTTAGTAATCCCGGTCGCTTTAGAAAAGTCGCCATCGTGCAGTGCGACCATTTTTTCACGCTGTACTTGGGTCACATGCTGTGGTCGTCCAATCACACTGCCGAGCACTGGCACAAATAAGAGCGCCATCATCAAAGACGCACTTAACGTTGCGATTAAGGTCAAGGGCAGAAACTTCATGAACTCGCCCGTCACATCCGGCCAGAACAGCAAAGGAGCGAACGCGGCTAATGTGGTCGCCGTTGACGCCGTGATCGGCCAAGCCATACGTTTGGCCGCATCACGATACGCTTGTTGTCTTGAAATACCCTCTTGCATGCGCCGATCGGCAAACTCAGTCACAACAATCGCACCATCAACCAGCATACCCACCGCCATGATCAACGCAAATAACACGATGATATTGACCGTTAAGCCAAATACCGATAACACCAGCAAACCCGTTAAGAAAGAGCCTGGAATCGACACACCGACCAAAAACGCGGTTCGCACTCCCAAAATAGCGATGATCACGATCACCACTAAGATAATCGCTGACAAGATATTATTTTGCAGATCGTTAAGCATCATCTTAACGTCTTTAGATTGATCCCATGTGTATTTAACCAATAGATTGTTAGGCCAATCATCACGTTGCTGCGCTTGCGCGATGACCTCTTTGACCAAGGCGACCGTCTCAATACTGTTCTCGCCTGCACGCTTTTTCACGTCGAGCACCACGGCCGATTTACCATCTAATCGTGCATAACTTTCAGGATCGCGAAACGCACGCTTCACCGTGGCAACATCGCCAAAAGTGATCACTTGCTTTCCATCCACTTTAACTGGCAGTTCTAACACATCTTTTAAGGAATCAAACACGGAAGGAACTTTGACCGAAAAACGCCCATAGCCAGTATCAACAAAACCGGCAGCAACCACTCGGTTATTCAAGGCGATCAAGTTATAGATATCGCCTTGATCAAGACCGTAGCTTTCCATCAACAGCGGATCAACAATGATCTCGATGATATCTTCACGATCGCCAGCAATATCAACTTCAAGTACTTGCCGGAAACCTTCGAGCTTGTCGCTAAGCTGACGGGCAATTTGAACTATGGTTCGCTCAGGTACCGTCCCATAAAGTACCACCGACAAAGCGGGTTCTTCTGACGCAAGGGTGACTTCGTTAACCGTCGGCTCATCACTGTCACTGGGCAATTTAGGCTTAGCCAAATCGACCGCTTCACGCACATCGGCCATGGCTTTGTTAAGGTCAACGCCGACACTGAATTCTAGCATCACTGACGCATGCCCTTCCGCCGCCGTTGAGGTCATCTCTTTTACGCCCTCAATAGAACGCAGCTCTTGTTCAATCGGACGAACTAATAATCGCTCGGCATCGGTAGGGGAAATGCCTTGGTGGCCGACAGAGACATAAATGATTGGAATGGTAATGTCTGGACTCGACTCTTTGGGGATGGTGATGTACGTCCCGACCCCAGCGATGAGAATAAACACCAATAGCACCATCATGGTGCGCGTACGCGACAGCGCGGCATCAATTAAGGCAAACATATTCGTCTCCTTATTGCTGTCGTACGGCGAGCACAGGGTCACCATCACGCACAAAACCTTGTCCTGTGGTAATAATGTCTACTTGCTTACCGAGACCTGTGAGCCACACTCCATCTTGCTCTGCTTTGACCAGTTTGATGGCAATAAACTTCACTCGCTCGTCGACCAAGGTTTTTACTCCTAAGTCTCCGGCTTCATTTAACGCCAGCATCGCCGGAGTGATCTTGATAGCCAATTGCTCTTTAAGATTAAGTGCCACTTCGGTGCTGATCCCCGCCGGAATACGCTGCTGTGGGTTAGGCAGTTCAACTTCAATCGGAAACGTATTGGTCGAAGTAGAAGAGACGCGCGATATATAACGCACAGTTCCCGTGGTTTGTTCGTCACCAATAAACCGCACCTGCGCGGGTTGATTGAGGCGCAGATTCTGAATATGACGCTCGCTGACGTCTGCTTCGATGACAATTTTGCTTAGGTCGAGCAAAGTAGCAACCGGGTCACCAATAGCAACAAAATCGCCTCTTTCAACAAATAAATGGTCAATGACACCCGCAAACGGTGCTAAAACTTGAGTATTAGCTAATGCACGCTTGGCATTACTCACCATTGCTTTGGCTTCAACCAAATTGGCCTCAGCATTGGTAAAAGCCACCTCACCTTGCAACCCTTTGCTTTTTAATGACTGCGCCGCTTTGTACTCTTGCTCGCGGACTTTGCGCATCGCCTCAGCGCGCTGTAATTGAATCTCTAAATCCCCTTTGTCTATCAAGGCGATCGCCTGCCCCTTTGTCACGACATCGCCTTTTTGCACTTGCAAAGCGACGACCGTTCCAGCAATTTCAGCGCCGAGTCGAGCCTGCTTATTCGGTGCAGTTCGTCCATAAAGTTCAAGAGTTTGATGTGTCGACTCGGCAACAAACGTGCGGAATGCCACTTTCGCCAAAGGAATGGGCTCAGCACTGTTTGGCGGCGCAGAATCATCGGCATTGAGCATGCCAACACCTAACCAGACAGTGAGAATCACAACGATAAAAAGTGAAACGATATAAGGTCTAACCGCGATAAATCGCAGTGGAGAGAATCTAGCCATAACTATCCTTAGTGTGTCTCTATCTATCCAAATACTGATTGCGAACGACAAATGACGAGCAAAAAGTTGAAGATCTAGCACTTACTGACCATTGCAGTAAATTTGAACAACTAGGATATAAATTAATCAAATAAAAATATAGCTGTACGGACAACTATTTAGCAGGATTCTCAATACAGAAATAATTAGCAGGGAAAAATCGTGATATGACAATGAAATGACTAGGCTGCAGTGGCTACAGCCTAGTGATTAGAACTACACGCTAAATGAAGCACCACAACCACAAGTCGTCGTGGCATTGGGGTTATCAATGAAAAAGCGCGAGCCTTCAAGACCTTCGGTATAATCGACCTGACCACCGACAAGGTATTGCAAACTCATTGGGTCAACGACTAACGTGACACCGCTGTTGACAATCGTGGTGTCGCCTTCATTGACGTTCTCGTCAAACGTGAAACCGTACTGAAAACCGCTACAGCCCCCACCCGTGATATAAACGCGCAGCTTCAAGTTCGGGTTTTCTTCCTCTTCAATCAGAGTTCCCACTCGTTTAGCGGCTGCATCAGAGAATGTTAATGGAATATTTACTTCGCTCACGATGACCTCTCTCAGTCGTCGGTCTTCAAATGAATCACTCCATTTGAAGCCTTATATTTAGAATACTAACCGTGATTATCTAATACCTGAGTGAAGCGTTCAAGTATTCACCACCTTTGTAAGCAACTTTTCAGCAAAACTAACGTTATTCGCTACCAAAGTGCTGATAATGTGGCGCAAAGCGTTTTATTCGATCGAGTTCGACAGGTACAATGCCTTCCCAAATTGGTCCGAGCAATCATAAAGAGGATATCCTATGACCAAATCAGCAGACTTATTTGAAAAAGCACAACATAAAATTCCTGGGGGAGTGAACTCTCCAGTACGTGCTTTCAACGGCGTAGGCGGCGCCCCGATCTTTATTGAACGCGCCGACGGTCCATTGATTTTTGATGCTGATGGCAAGGCGTATATCGACTATGTAGGCTCATGGGGTCCAATGATTTTGGGTCACAACCATGCTGTCATTCGCGAAGCCGTCATTGATGCTGCGCAACGTGGTCTCAGTTTTGGTGCGCCAACGGAGATGGAAATTGCGATGGCTGAACTGGTTTCTGAACTGGTGCCATCAATGGAGCAAATCCGCATGGTCAGCTCAGGTACCGAAGCGACCATGAGTGCAATTCGCTTGGCACGTGGCTACACCGGTCGCGACAAAATCATCAAATTTGAAGGCTGCTACCACGGCCATGCCGATAGCTTGTTAGTAAAAGCTGGCTCAGGCGCCCTTACGCTTGGTCAACCGAGCTCTCCGGGTGTACCCGCGGATTTCGCCAAGTACACATTAACCGCTACCTTTAACGATTTAGACTCAGTGCGTCAATTGTTCGCGGCGAACAAAGGCGAGATCGCGTGTATTATCGTTGAGCCAGTCGCGGGCAACATGAACTGTATTCCGCCAGTTGAAGGCTTCCATCAGGGGCTGCGTCAAATCTGTGATGAAGAAGGCGCACTACTGATTTTTGATGAAGTAATGACCGGTTTCCGCGTCGCTCTTGGCGGTGCACAAAGTTATTACAACATCAAACCAGATTTGACCACACTTGGTAAAGTGATTGGCGGCGGCATGCCTGTTGGCGCGTTTGGCGGTCGCAAAGATGTGATGCAATACATCGCACCAACGGGTCCGGTTTACCAAGCAGGTACTCTCTCTGGTAACCCAGTCGCAATGGCGGCAGGTTACGCGTGTTTGAACCTGCTAAAAGAAGAAGGCAACGAAAAACGTTTGGCCTCTAAAACCAAACAGCTCGCCGAAGGCTTTAAGTCACTCGCGGATGAGCACGGAATTCCATTGGTGGTCAACCAAGTGGGTGGGATGTTCGGCTTCTTCTTTACTGATCAAGAGAGTGTAACGCGTTACGAAGAGGTCGCTAAATGCGATATCGAACGCTTTAAGCGCTTCTTCCACTTGATGCTAAAGCACGGTGTCTATCTCGCCCCTTCTGCGTTTGAAGCGAGCTTTACTTCACTGGCTCACGGTAGCAAAGAGATCGAAGCGACGTTAGAAGCCGCCGCTCGCTGTTTTGCCATCCTCGCTGACGAGGCGTAAAACCTTAAGCCAATACAGACAATCAAAGGCTGCGCACTGAGCAGCCTTTTTTGGTCGCGGCTATCGCCAGTTAACGATCACCAATACGGCCAATAAGCCGAGTAACAACCCAAACCACGGAATACGGCGCATCGACGCTTTAGGTGTCTGGCAGCTTTTCTCTTTGTTACAGCAGCCCATCGATTTCTCTCCTATGGTTAACTTTTTGATTTTACGTTGATGTCTCACTGGTTTGACGCCATTATACAAGGACATGTCAAACATTTGGACAATGGTTGTGTCAAATAAAATCAAAATTACTTCCAGCCACTGGGTGTTGGTTGTCGCCTTATTGGTCGCAGCCTTTGCCTGTTTTCTATTGGTCGAGCCTTATATTAACTCGATTGTGATGGCGTTTATTATTTCACTACTGATGTTTCCTATACATCAATGGTTTGAAAAAACGCTGCCAAACCATGCCAATATTGCCTCGCTGCTCTCTTGTGTAGTGCTGACATTTATCATTGTCGTGCCGTTACTGTTTGTTTTTGCAGCCATTGTTCAACAAGGGTCGACCTTTTCACAAAATCTCTATCAATGGGTCACCCATGGGGGCATCCAGACGATTTTTGCTCACCCTTGGGTCGTCAAAGTACTTTCGATTGCGAACACTTATTTGCCGTTTGATAGCATCGAACCGCAAGAGATTGCACAAAAAATCGGCCAGTTTGCGACCTCGTTTGGCAGTAACCTAGTCGGTATCAGCGCCAAGATCTTAGGTGATGCAACCAATTTCCTAGTCAATTTTTTCTTGATGTTGTTTGTGTTGTTCTTTTTGCTACGCGATCACGACAAAATAATCAGTGCGTTACGCCATATCTTGCCACTCTCACGCAGCCAAGAAGACAAGCTGCTCGATGAAATAGAACAAGTGTCGAAATCGGCAGTGATGGGATCGTTTTTAACCGCCATTGCACAAGGCTTAGCTGGTGGGATTGGGATGTGGATTGCAGGATTCCCTGGCCTGTTTTGGGGGACCATGATGGGGTTTGCCTCGTTTATCCCAGTGATCGGAACGGCGCTTATCTGGATTCCTGCCGCGATTTATCTGTTCTTAATTGGCGACACCACTTGGGCTATTTTCCTGACCATCTGGAGTATTGTGATTGTCGGTTCCATCGACAACTTGCTCCGACCTCTGTTAATGCAAGGTAGTGGCGGAATGAACACCTTGATGATCTTCTTCTCTCTTTTGGGCGGTCTGCACGTGTTCGGCTTAATCGGTTTAATCTATGGCCCGCTTATTTTTGCCGTCACTATTGTACTGTTTAATATTTATGAAGAAGAATTCCAAAGTTTCTTGGATCAACAAGATCGCAGTTAACGACTAAGATTGGTTTATGATCAGGGAGGATTATGCGAAAATCCTCCCTTCGTTTTTTATACTGAGACCGTTATGTCCGCCTATATTGCGCCTAGCCAAATCGCTCAAAG
The DNA here is from genome assembly GCF_042940635.1 of Vibrio sp. NH-UV-68. Lineage (NCBI taxonomy): Bacteria > Pseudomonadati > Pseudomonadota > Gammaproteobacteria > Vibrionales > Vibrionaceae > Vibrio > Vibrio sp. NH-UV-68. Next base: position 475,098 of record NZ_CP134975.1, on the reverse strand, counting down.
ACAACTTGACTATTTTGCTGGCAAACATGTTCTGGTTGCTGGTGAAGCTGAAGACTTATTCCCCGTTGAGTTATCTCAACACTGTCTTTCTGTGACTGTTTTCACTACCCATTATGGCTATCACCGCCAGCTGCAAGCCTACTCTCAAGTTAACAGTGTTTTTGGCGCTGAATTTGATCGTCCAACTCAGGCTGATATGGTGCTGCTCTATTGGCCTAAAGCCAAAGCCGAGGCGGAATACCTTCTGGCGATGCTGATGGCAAAACTCGGCAGTGAAACAGAAATTGTCATCGTCGGTGAAAACCGCTCAGGGATAAAAAGCGCAGAGAAGATGTTTGCACCTTACGGATCAATCAAGAAATATGATTCTGCGCGGCGCTGTTCTTTCTATTGGGGCGTCTGCCAACACGCACCTGACAGCTTTAATATTGATCAGTGGTACAAAAGCTATACCGTCCACTATCGAGAATGCGAATTAACCATTAAGAGTCTGCCTGGCGTGTTTAGCCATGGCGAATTCGATATTGGCAGCCAATTATTGCTCGACACCCTACCACCACTATCAGGGACTGTACTTGATTTCGGCTGCGGTGCTGGCGTGATTGGCTCTGTGATGGCCTCACTCAACCCTGACATCAAACTGGAAATGTGTGACATTAGCGCCCTTGCGGTCGCGTCTAGTCGTGCCACATTGGCGGCCAATGGTCTCAGCGGCAAGGTGTTTGCTTCTGATGTCTACTCCGATAGCGGTGATCAGTATGACTATATCATCAGTAATCCACCTTTTCATTCAGGCCTAGAGACAAGCTATAGCGCCACCGAGACGCTATTAGCCCAAGGACCAAAGCATCAATCAGCACGTGGTGAGTTGTTTATTGTTGCCAATAGCTTTCTGAAATACTCACCGATCATTGAGCAAGCGTACAGTAATTGTGAGACGCTAAATAAGACCACTAAATTCGTAATTTACCACGCGAAGAAGTAACTATTCACGCCTACTCTTGACCTAAGATTAGGCGTTACCCCGCCCATCAAGTTGAAAATTGCGCCTCTCTGCACGCTTTGCTTGCAACTTACTTGTCAAAGTAAAAAAACTCGTTAGTTTTGTCATATTAAAAATAACGTTTTTGTCTTGCTTGCTAGTACTCACGACGTTCTGGTAAGCCGCATTCGCACGGAAAGTCTAGAGAAATCATGTTTAAGTTGTATCGAAAGCAGAAATTTAAGCGTCTGCAAAGTACGTTAATGTGGGCGTTTTTGGTCTTGAGTATTACCCCACTTACCATCATTGCGATCTTTTTCTTGCAGTCCCATACCAAGGATCTTCAAGAGCAGAGCACCTCGCACCTAGTGTCAGTGCGCGACAGCAAGCAGCAGCAGGTGATTGATTACTTATATGCCAAAGAATCTGAGGTGATGGGCTTCGTCCGCTCTGAACTTGCGTATGCCAGTGGTGGTCGTTTCTATGGTTTGGTCAATGCGTTTAGTAATTTAGGCTTAGATATTGAACAAGCGCGTAAAAACGCTCAGCAGCGCTACATCCAAGGCTCAGGGGACCAAATTAAAACCTCGATACTGCCACAATCGAGCGTATTTAATGGTACAGAACGCTACCGTTTGTTGCACAAACGCTACCATTGGGCCTATCTAGAACTGCTCAAACGTTCTGACTTTGATGACGTCTTACTCGTCGATCGCGATGGTAACGTAACTTACTCCATCTACAAGCATGACAATTTTGCCACCAATCTACTTACTGGCCGTTATAAAGATAACAACCTTGGTCAAACCTTTGCCAAACTGCGCAATCTTGTTAATGAAAAACGTAAGACCAACGAAGATTTCACGCCAGTGATCATCTCTGACTTTTCAGCCGAAGACGGTAAATCGGTCGCTTGGCTTGGCGCCCCAATCATTCAACAAGGTTACCTGCACAGTTTTGCCATGTTCCGCTTACCAAACAACGGCATTACCAAACTCATCGCCGATGATCCGAATAATCCCAAACGCACTTTATTGGTTGGCAGTGACCATCAATCGCGTTCGCTTGCTTATCAGCAGCAAGATATTGATAAGAGTAAAGCCGTCATTGATTTAGCGCTATCAGGCCTGACCAATGTGGGGACCTATTCGAATACTGACAATGAGTCTATCATTGCGGCCTATAGCCCGATTTCCGTCAAAGGCATTGACTGGGCGATCGTCGTCGAAGTGCCAGAGAAAGTTGCCTTTGCTCGTGTGCACCAACTTGAAACCGTGTTTGTCTTTGCCATGCTTATTGCTATTTTGCTGGTTGTGATGGCATCACACTACTTATCTAACTTTATTACTTCTCCTTTGCTCAAATTAACCTGGGCTGCAGAGAAAGTCTCGGCGGGCGATCTTGATGCCGATATGATCAACACCCAGCGTAAAGATGAGATTGGCCGCCTAGCGGTCAGCTTTGAACGTATGCAGCGCTCTATCCGAGAAAAAATCCTGCTCATCAAACAACAAAACAAAGAGCTAGAAAGTAACATTAAGTTGATTCAAAAGCAGAATGACGAGCTGCAACTGGCCAATAAACTCAAAGATGAATTCCTTGCGACCACCTCGCACGAGTTACGTACGCCACTGCACGGCATGGTGGGAATTGCTGAAGCGTTAGCCTCTGGCGCCAATGGACCAATAACAGCCGAGCACAAATATCAACTCGACATTATTATTAACAGTGGCCAGCGTTTGGCGACCTTAGTTGACGACTTACTTGATTATCACAAAATGCGCTATGGCAATTTAGACATCGAAACCTGCGCCGTTGATCTAGCCGGATCGACCCGCTTGGTTTTGGAGCTATCGTCACACCTACTGGGTAATAAGCCCATTCGAATAATCAACCAAGTGCCAAAAGATCCCGTTTGGGTCAGCGCGGATCCGCAGCGTCTTGAGCAAGTGCTGTATAACCTGGTTGGTAATGCGATCAAATACACCAGTGAAGGCAAAATTGTCATCTCTGCCGGTGTGATCGATGATCAAATCCGCGTGCAGGTGGTCGATACTGGCCAAGGGATTCCCGCCGATCAACTTGAGAACATCTTTGAACCCTTAATTCAAGCGGGCAATGATTCAACCCGTTATCGTCAAGGAGCGGGGTTAGGTCTGTCCATTAGCCGTCAATTGATCGAATTAATGCAAGGCTCATTGTATGTGAGTAGTCAGCCAATGGTTGGCACCACCTTTAGTTTTACACTACCGTTGGCTACGCAAGAGCAAATCCAAGCAACTCACCACTATGAAGCGCCGCACTTTAAAGTACCAGAAAATAACGACATCGAGTTCGAAGAACCAACTAACTTACCAGAGAACAGTAACGGCCCACTGCTACTGGTGGTTGATGACGAACCCGTAAACCTACGTGTCCTTGATAGCTTCCTACGCCTTGAAGGGTATCGTGTTCGCACCGCTAAAGATGGTTATGAAGCGCTTGAGGCGATCAATAAGGAAAAACCTGAACTGATGCTGCTCGATATCATGATGCCTGGCATGAGTGGCTATCAAGTGTGTGAGACGCTACGTCAAACCTATGATCACGCTGAGTTACCGATCATCATGCTTACCGCGCTAAATCAGACCGATGACCGTGTGCGCGGATTCAGTGTTGGCGCAAATGACTATTTGCCTAAACCATTCAATAAACAAGAACTAGCGGCGCGTATCGTTGCTCATCTCACGGCGAGCAAAGCCGAGCAACGCCGTATTGAAAATCAGCAGCTACAACACGAACTCAAGCAGCGTGCAATGGTAGAAGCGGGCTTGCTTGAAACTCAAGGCCGTCTGCTCGAGCAATTAGAGACAGCACCTGAAGCGATTATTTGTGTTCGCGACGATAACAAGATTCGCTTTGCCAACGAAGCCGCCTCGAAACTGTTCAAACGTTCTACAGAACAACTCAAACGCTCAACCGCTGATGAGATCATCGCTCCTAAGTTCCTCAATGTTGAACAAGAACACTATTGTGGCCAAATCGATATCTATGTTGAAGATGTCAGACAGCACCTCTCGGCAGATATTCTCAAATTACCCCCGGGCTCTGGATTACGCTCAATGTATATCTTTAATGTCGGCGGCGGCATTAATATGAACCGCATCAACAACCTCGAAACCGCAATCGAAGCGCTATCCAGCTTTGCATTTGAAGGCGACCGAGCGAAGCTACAGGAATTGAAAGAGCTCGGCGGTGAGTTTACCCGTTTGGCTGATCGTGTCGCGGGTGACAACAAATCCAAGCAAGAAGTGATGCGTGAGGTACTGGTTGATGCGATGACCAGCGCTTTGGATTACTGGGAGTCGGTGACAGGACAAACCAAATTTGCCTTTGCTGAGCAAAGTGGTCTGTGGCGCGTTTATCTTGATCGCAGTACCTTACAAACAAGAACGCTCGACAAATACCTTCGACCAGAGACGCTACCAAAAACCCCACGCTGGCGAACGGTGCTTAGCTCTCTCGATTACATTCTTGAGCATTGCAATGAGCAGAGCCCTGAGCGCGCCCACATCGAGGCGCTAAAAGATAAATTACAGCACTTACTGACGAGCTAAGTCCGAACGAGTCAACACGATGAAGCCCGCTTATGCGGGCTTTTTTTATCCCATCGCTAAGCGTAACTTCACTGACGAAAGAGTTAATACGCTACGTAAAACAACCTATATTCCTACAGTATAACCACCGCTTAAATTACGCCCATTTAAGCTTTGCCAGTGGTGTTTTGATGCTAAAACTGGCACAAAGAACTCAGATTGCGATACCAATCACAACAAGACGGCAGTTTTTATTTAACCACGAGAATTAATCGTCAAGACCACACGTGACTTAGATCTCACCCAAAGACTAACGCCAAAAAAAAACATTTAAATAAAGACCTGAAGAGTAAGTAAGCGCTCACACCAATAAGCTTAAAAAAAGCATTGTGCGACCGAGTTCAAAGCCAGTTTTTGGTGCAAAAATTAAACACAATGACGTTTTTTAACAGTATTGACGTGGAATGGCGCAGTTTTTACGTTTTTGACGGGAATAGCGATTGCGTATTTTAACATTAAGGTGTCTTCTTACCCTTGCCTAAGGACTACAGGCCACTCTCGAAATTAAATCTCCTCCGATTTGATTTTAACGATAGAGGTAGACCTTAGTGAGTGTTTATCAATTGATGACATTCCATCCATTAGTGAAATGAAAGCAAATAGTAAGGAACAGCTATGCTTGCCAACATAAAAAAAACAGCACTAGCAACAGCAATTATTGCTACAGCAACAACAGGCTTTGCCTCTGTTGCAACAGCAGCTGAGCGCAGTGAATTAACTGTACACCCTAAAGAATTTACGACTTTTGTACGTAACTTTAACCCGTTCTTGGGTGCAACCAACCTGCACACAACAACAGACTTTATGTATGAGCCTCTTGTCGTGTTTAACGAAATGCACGGTAACACTCCAGTATTCCGTTTAGCAGAAAACTACAAAATGTCTGACGACCTAATGAGTGTTACTTTCGACATTCGTAAAGGCGTAAAATGGTCAGACGGTGAAACATTTGATGCAAACGACGTAGTATTCTCATTCAACTTAGTTAAAGAGAAGCCTGAACTGGACCAAAGTGGTATTAACTCTTGGGTGACCAGTGTTGAGAAACTCAATGACTACCAAGTTAAATTCCGCCTAACAGAAGCGAACTCAAACGTTCCTTACGAAATTGCCAAAGTACCCGTTGTACCTCAGCACGTATGGAAAGATATCAAAGATCCTGCGTCATTTACTAACGAAAACCCAGTAGGTTCTGGTCCTTTCACTGAGATCGATACGTTCACAGCGCAACTTTACATCCAGTGTGCCAACCCAAATTACTGGGATGCAGACAACCTAGATATTGACTGTTTACGTGTGCCACAAATCGCTAACAACGACCAGTTCTTGGGTAAAGTGGTTAACGGTGAAATGGACTGGACTTCTTCATTCATTCCAGACATCGATCGTACTTACGCAGCATCAAGTCCAAACCACCAGTACTGGTACCCGCCATCAGGCACTCAAGCATTCGTCGTGAACTTCAAAAACCCAGACGCAGCGAAGAACGAAGCACTGACTAACGTCGACTTCCGTCGTGCATTCTCTATGGCGCTTGACCGTCAAACTATCATTGATATCGCTTTCTACGGCGGCGGTACAGTGAATGATTTCGCTTCTGGCCTTGGTTACGCATTTGAAGCTTGGTCTGACGAAAATACCCACGGTAAGTACAAAGGTTACAACACGTACAATGAAGAGGGTGCGAAAGCGCTGCTTAAAAAAGCCGGCTTTAAAGATGTCAACAACGATGGTTTCGTTGACACTCCATCAGGTCAGTCATTTGAGCTTCTGATTCAATCACCAAACGGTTGGACTGATTTCAATAACACAGTACAGCTTGCGGTTGAACAGCTTGCAGAAGTAGGAATCAAAGCGAAAGCTCGCACTCCTGATTTCTCTGTCTACAACCAAGCGATGCTAGAAGGAACGTATGACGTAGCGTACACCAACTACTTCCATGGTGCCGATCCGCATACCTACTGGAACAGTGCATATAACTCGGCATTACAAGCGGGTGATGGTATGCCTCGTTTCGCGATGCACTTCTACAAGAACGACAAGCTAGATGGTCTTCTTAACAGCTTCTACAAAACCGCTGATAAGAATGAGCAGCTAGAAATCGCTCACGGCATCCAGCAAATCATTGCGGCTGACCAAGTTACGATTCCAGTGATGTCTGGTGCTTACATGTACCAATACAACACAACTCGCTTCACGGGTTGGTGGAACGAAGAGAATCCACAAGGTCGTCCAAATATTTGGGCTGGTATCCCAGAACGTCTACTGCATGTACTGGACCTAAAACCAGTTCAATAAGTCGTTGTTCAATCTTGCGGCGCATTTTCTGTGCGCCGCTCAATCCCCACTCTTTAGCTTGTTTAAAGTATGACGCCCGTCGTCAGGGGATTTTTCGCTCCAAATTTGTAGTTTAGCTAGGAGCGACCTGAAACCAGAAACAGGGAAAATCTGGGTAAGTAAGGTGTGAGTTATGGGTTATTTTTTAAGACGTTTGTCGTTCTATTTTGTCGCGCTGTTAGTTGCTGCGACTTTAAACTTTATTATTCCTCGGGCAATGCCAGGTGATCCAGTCACCATGATGTTTGCTAATGCATCCGTTCAGGTAACGCCAGAACGTATCGCGGCAATGAAAGAACTGCTCGGCTTTGTCGATGGTGGCCTGTTCGTACAGTACATTGCCTACATGAAAAACATTCTGAGCTGGGAATTGGGGACTTCAATCCAATTTTACCCTCTTTCAGTTAATACGCTTCTGGGCGGCGCATTTGGTTGGTCACTCTTCCTTGCAGGTAGTGCTGTTATCCTCTCTTTCTCTATTGGCTCTACGCTAGGTATCTTTGCCGCTTGGAAACGAGGGAGTAAATACGATGCGTTTGTAACACCTGGCATGCTGATTATCCAAGCTGTCCCTCAAGTGGTTATCGCAATGCTAGCGCTGTTCATTTTCGCCATCGGCTTGAAGTGGTTCCCAACTGGCTATGCCTACACCGCTGGCACCACACCAGACTGGACAAGCTGGGAGTTCTATAAAGACGTCGGCTACCATGCCGTGTTGCCTCTCTTCTGTGCCTCTATCATTCAAATCGGCGGCTTCTTGGTCAACATGCGTAACAACATGATCAACTTACTGGCCGAAGACTACATCACGATGGCAAAGGGCAAAGGGCTGAGCGAAAACCGCGTGGTATTCAACTACGCTGCGCGCAATGCACTACTACCAAGTGTCACCGCTCTGTCGATGTCACTTGGTATGGCTATCGGTGGTCAGTTGATCATTGAAATTATCTTTAACTACCCAGGCCTTGGCACTGTGTTATTGAATGCGATTCACGCACGTGATTACCAAGTTCTTCAGGGCCAGTTGATCATCATGACGCTATTTATGCTGTCGTTTAACTTAATCGCCGACATGCTTTACGTTGTCCTTGATCCTCGCTTGCGTAAGGGAGGGAAATAATTATGAAATCTCTATTTAAACTCATCTTAGGTAATGCCTACGCTCGTATTGGCTTAGCCATTGTCTCGCTATTTATTTTCATGGCAATCGCGGCCCCGTTGATTACTAAACACGCTCCAGACAAGCGCACCGGTAATCCTCATGAATACCCTGCGTCAGTCGTAAAAGCGGCGCAAGCGAATCCAACGGGTTGGGTCGCAGAGAACTTAGCGACTGACCGCCGCACAATGATCATGTCGAAAAAGGCCGATCATACATTAGGTACCAGTCGCATGGGCCGCGATATATGGTCTCAACTGGTTTACGGCGCACGTATCTCTCTTGGTGTCGGCTTCGGCGCGGGTTTGACAGTGTGTTTCTTAGCCACCGTTATCGGAATTTCTGCGGGTTACTTTGGTGGACGGGTTGATGACATATTAACCGCCGCGATGAACATCATGTTAGTTATTCCGCAATACCCACTACTGTTTGTTTTAGCGGCCTTTATCGGTGAGGCTGGGCCTCTAACCATTGCCATTATTATCGGCTGTACCTCCTGGGCGTGGGGAGCAAGGGTTATCCGCTCACAGACTCTTGCCTTACGTGAAAAAGAGTTTGTTAAAGCGGCGGAAGTACTGGGTGAGTCTTCATTCCGAATCATCTTCGTTGAGATTTTACCTAACTTAATTCCTATCGTTGGCGCGAGCTTTATCGGCTCGGTGATGTATGCCATTGGTATGGAGTCGATCATTTCATTCCTTGGCCTTGGCGACCCAAGTACCATCAGTTGGGGCATCATGCTGTACAACGTTCAAACCTCTTCAGCAATGCTGATTGGCGCCTGGTGGGAAGTACTTGCTCCTTGTGTCGCATTAACCATTCTTGTTACTGGCCTTGCTCTGCTTAACTTTGCCGTTGACGAAATCGCCAACCCTCAGCTTCGCTCTCATAAGGGTATGAAGCGTTGGAAAAAACTGGCTCAACAAGACAAGCAACAGCGCAAACCAGATCAACTAGCACCACAAAATGCACTTTGGAGCGGAGATAAATAATTATGACGAATCCACTTATTTCGATCCGCAATCTCTGCGTTGATTATATTACCGATGCTGGCGACGTGCGCGCCTGTAACAATGTCAGCTTCGATATTGCTCCAGGCGAGGTTTTTGGCCTTGCCGGAGAGTCTGGTTGTGGTAAATCGACGGTTGCCTTCTCGCTGATGCGCTTACATAAGCCGCCCGCGTATATTAGCGGTGGTGAGGTCATCTTCAACGGCGAAAATATCCTCCAATACAGCGACGAAAGAATGCAATCTTTCCGCTGGAGTGAAATGTCAATGGTGTTCCAGAGTGCGATGAATGCGCTTAACCCAGTCTTGACCATGGAAGATCAATTTTGTGACGTCATCATGCGTCACACCAATATGACTCGTGAACAGGCACGTAAGCGTGCAGAAGGTCTGCTGGAAATCGTTGATATCCACCCAAGTCGTTTAACCGACTACCCGCACCAATTCTCTGGTGGTATGCGCCAGCGTTTGGTGATTGCGATTGCGTTAGCACTGAATCCAAAAATGATCATCATGGATGAGCCAACAACGGCACTGGATGTAGTGGTACAGCGCGAGATTCTGCAAAAAATCTACGCTTTAAAAGAAGAGTTTGGCTTCTCTATTTTGTTCATTACCCATGACTTGTCACTGATGGTCGAGTTCTCAGACCGAATTGGCATCATGTACTCGGGCGAATTAATCGAAGTCGCACCTTCTAAAGAGATTTTGCAAACGCCTTTCCACCCTTACACCAAAGGGTTGGGCAGTTCTTTTCCTCCATTAATCGGCCCAAAAACCAAGTTAACCGGTATTCCAGGCAACCCTCTCAACTTGTTGGAAATTCCGCAAGGTTGTCGCTTTCAAGCTCGCTGTGACCGCGTGCATGAAGCCTGTACTAAGGTACCGACCGCGTTAAGACAAGTTGAGCCAAATCGTTTCTCAAATTGCCATCTTTACGGTGAAACCATTGCTCAAGCCAAGCTCTAGCAATTGATTGATAAATAAGAACGAATATTACTGGAGAGAATTATGAGCAAAGCATTTGGCGAACTACTGATTGAAGGCAAAAATCTAGTCAAAGATTTTCCAATCAACAGTAACGCACTAAAACAACCTCTGATGCGTGCGATCAACGACGTATCATTCAAAATGTACAAAAGCCGCGGTCTTTCTGTGGTGGGTGAGTCAGGATCTGGCAAATCAACCACGGCGAAAATGATCGCCAAGATGTACGCCCCAACCGATGGCGTTATCGAGTACAAAGGTCGCGATATTCAAGATATCACAACCAAAAAAGAGCTCATGCACTACCGCGAAGGTGTGCAAATGGTATGGCAAGACCCGTTCGGTTCATTAAATCCAACGCATAATATTTTTCACCATATTGCGCGTCCTTTATTGATTCACCACAAGGTGTCTCCGAGCAACAAAAAAGAGCTCGAAGAACGCGTCTATGACTTGCTTGAACAAGTGGGATTAATTCCACCAAAAGAAACCGCGCAGAAGTTCCCACATCAACTTTCCGGTGGTCAACGTCAGCGTGTCAATCTCGCACGTAACATTGCGGTTGGCGCCGAAGTGGTTCTTGCTGATGAGCCAACCTCTATGCTGGATGTCTCGATTCGTGCTGGTGTATTGAACCTGATGGAAGAGATGAAGTTTGAGAAACAGATGTCTCTGCTTTACATCACTCACGATATCGCCACGGCTCGTTATATCGCCGAAGATCTTGCCGTTATGTACGTCGGTCATATGGTTGAATGGGGCGACACCGAAGAGATCATTCACGATCCTCAGCACCCCTACACTCAACTGCTGGTTTCGGCAGTACCTGATCCAAGTAAGTCGATCCACGAGAAGCTCAAGGGCAATAAAGGGGAAATTCCACTTTGGACCCCCGCTTCTGTTGGCTGTCCGTTTGCAGGTCGTTGTCAGCAAGCTAGCGACAAGTGTCGTGAGAAATTACCTGAGGTGACTCAGTTGTCTGACAACCACTTTGTACGTTGCTACTTATACGAAAATTAACCGACAGAGCCAAGAGTGCGCTCTTGGCTCAATAACAATAATGAATAAATGTTTCGGAGAGTTTAATGCTGCTACTTACTAACCATATTGGTTATGAACCCCTTGGGCCAAAGCAGGCTGTTTTGATGACTCGTAAAGCGCGTCTATCTTCTACCACTGCACTGTTAGTCTGTGCCGATAGCCATCAAACTGTCGCGACTTTTGCCATTGAGAAAGGCACTAAGGTTGCACATTGGCACCAAGGGTATTTTTTTCGCATTGATTTCTCGCACTTTGAACAAACGGGTAACTACTACCTTAAGGTAGACAACCTTCGCTCAGAGATTTTCTCGCTCGTAACTGGGCTGTTGTTTAACAACACTTTTTCCGACGTGTTGCACTACTTTAAATCACAGCGTTGTGGTGGCCGTTTTGACAAACAAGATCATCATATTCCTTTATTGGGCAGTGACGAACAGGTCGATGTCCATGGCGGCTGGTATGACGCCTCCGGTGATATCAGTAAGTATCTCAGCCATCTCTCATACGCCAATTATCTCAACCCACAGCAGACTCCGATGGTGGTTTGGAACATGCTTTCTGCACTTGAGCTATTAGCCCAAAGCGCAGATGTCGCGGCTTTCACTCACGTGCGTTTAATCGAAGAAGCGCTGTTTGGCGCCGACTTTTTAGTCCGAATGCAAAACCAAGCTGGCTTTTTCTACATGACGGTGTTTGATAAGTGGTCAAAAGATATCAACCAACGTGAAATTTGCGCCTATCAAACCCAACAAGGTGATAAAACAGCCGACTATCAAGCTGGGTTTCGCCAAGGTGGCGGGATGGCAATTGCAGCCCTTGCCGCCGCAGCGCGCCTTGATGAAAGCGGACAATATACTCAGACCGACTACCTCAATGCAGCCCAAACCGGATACAGGCATCTCAAACAGCACAATCTTGATTATCTTGATGATGGTCAAGAGAACATTATCGATGAATATTGCGCACTGCTTGCAGCGGTCGAGTTATATCGAACCACCCGCAACGACGACTATTTAGCAGAGAGTCGTTACTGGAGCGAACGCCTCCAGCTACGTCAATGCAGCGATGAACAACAAACGCATTTTTGGTCAGCCAATCACGATGGCAGCCGACCTTACTATCACGCTGCAGAAGCAGGCCTGCCGGTGATTGCGCTATGCCAATACTTAAAGATCGAAACAGATAGCGATAAAGCGGCGGTGGCAAAACAGACCATTGCTCGCGCCGTCGAGTTTGAACTCAGCATTACCACCCAAGTGGCCAACCCATTTGGTTACCCACGTCAATATGTTAAAGGGCTAACTGAAGCCAAGCGCGACGCCTACTTCGTTGCGCATAACAATGAATCTGGCTACTGGTGGCAAGGTGAAAATGCCCGTTTAGGGTCTCTTAGTGCCATGGCCTTTTGTGCCTTACCTTATCTTCAACAGACCGACACGCAGCAACGCTTACTCAAGTTTAGCCAAAACAGCCTTAACTGGATTGTTGGCCTTAATCCGTACCATATGTGCATGCTCGACGGCCACGGGCATAACAACCCAGATTACTTGCCTCAGCTGGGTTTTTTCAACGCAAAAGGCGGCGTGTGTAACGGTATCACTGGTGGGTTTGAGGATGAGCAAGATATCGCTTTCAATCCTGAACCACAAAAAGAGGACATGTTGCAAAACTGGCGCTGGGGAGAGCAGTGGATTCCTCACGGCGCATGGTACTTACTCGCCATTTCTCATCAGTACCACTACTTTAAGGGGTGTCAATCATGAGCCAGTATCTAGTCGGAATTGACGGTGGTGGCACCTCTTGCCGTGCTCGCATTCGAGATCAACATGGTCAATTAATTGGTGAAGGCAAAAGCGGCAGCGCCAATATATTACTCGGTGTCGAAACAGCCATGACATCAATTGTTGACGCGATTACGCAAGCCGCCGCTCAAGGCGGTTTAAGTGCGTCAGCTTTTGCCGACATGGATGTAGGGCTTGCACTTGCTGGCGCAGAGCAAAAAAACGCGTGGTTTGAATTTATGCAAGTCGCGCACCCTTTCGCTTCGATAGTCCTTAATACCGATGCTTATGGCGCCTGTGTGGGTGCACACCAAGGCGATGAAGGCGCGATTATGATCGCCGGCACCGGATCGTGTGGTATCTATCTCGCAGATGGGCAACAACACGTTGTTGGCGGACGCGAATTTCCTATTTCCGATCAAGGCGGCGGCGCTGTCATGGGACTGCGCTTGATTCAACAGGTGCTGTTGGTTCAAGACGGAATTGGTCAAGCAACACCGCTCACAGAGCACGTAATGCAACACTTCAACCATGACATCGACCAAATTGTTAGTTGGTCTAAACACGCACTACCGCGCGATTATGGCCAATTTTCACCGGCTATTTTTCAACACGCAGCTCAAGGGGACACTCTCGCCATTGCCATGCTCAAGCACACCGCTGCCGATATTGAAATGTTTCTCGTAGCGCTCAATCGCCAAGGGGCGACGCGTATCTGTTTAATGGGCAGTATCGCCGAGCGCATCAAAGCTTGGTTATCGCCTCCTGTTCAAGCTTGGATTGTTGAGCCGCAGTATGACGCTATTGAAGGCGCCTTAATGTTTGCTGGCAAGCCTGAACACAATTTGTATTAAGGAATACGAATATGAGCTATCGAGTCGAACTTGCCGTACTTGCCGAGAAAAAGCATTTTTGCCGCTTTGGTTTGACACTGCACAATCTCAGCGACCAAGATCTCACAGACTGGCACCTCCAGTTCATTATCGACCGATTTATTCAGCCCGACAGTTTTACTCACGGCGCTATCAAACAGACTGGCAGTTTCTGTTGTCTAACGCCTGACCGTGCAGTGCTGCCTGCCAATCAACACTATTATTGCGAATTTAGTATTAACACGGCGCCGCTGCGCTTTTACACCGATGGATTAAAAGACGCGCTGATTATTGCTGATGGCGGTGCGACTCAGCACACGGTGACGTTAACGCCGATAATGCTGGCCTCACCCTATCGTGAAAAAAGCGAACTGCCCTCCGTTGAGCCTGCGGCGCTCGCGGTGATCCCCAAGCCAAACCGAATCGAACTGCTTGATGGCAAGTTTCACTTAACCACTTCGAGCCAAATCACGCTCCAAGCTTCACTGGCCGAGCATGCCGCGACGTGGTTACAACAAGAGATCGAACGCCTCTATCAGTTTCGCGCCCAAACGGTCGGTCAAAGTGACATCATCTATCGTAACAACCCAACCTTAGACGAGGGTGAATACCAAATCAGTATTACTGGTTCTGGCGTACGGCTTGAGGCGGGATCACGCTCAGGGTTTGTTCATGCCAGCGCAACTTTATTGCAGCTTATCGATCATGATGAGGACCTCAGTACACTCACCCTACCTTATGTAAAAATTTGCGATAAACCACGCTTTAAGTACCGCGGTATGATGCTCGACTGCGCCCGTCATTTCCATTCGGTCGACATGGTTAAGCGTTTAATCAACCAATTAGCACACTACAAATTTAATACCTTCCATTGGCACCTTACCGATGACGAAGGCTGGCGACTCGAAATCAAAGCCTTTCCACAACTGACTGAATGTGGCGCCTATCGTGGGGCTAATCATCCACTTGAGCCTCAGTTTAGTAGTCTCGCGCATACCTACGGCGGCTATTACACGCAGCAAGAGGTTATCGAGGTGATTGAATACGCGAAACAGCGTGGGATTAACATTATTCCTGAGATCGACATCCCAGGTCACTGCCGCGCGGCGCTCAAATCGCTGCCTGATCTGCTTGTCGATCGACAAGATTCCTCTCAATATCGCAGCATTCAACATTACAACGATAATGTGCTTTCTCCGGCGCTACCCGGCACCTATCAGTTTTTAGACAAGGTACTTGAAGAGGTCGCAGATCTGTTCCCTTCCCCTTGGATACACATCGGTGCTGATGAAGTGCCCGATGGTGTTTGGTTAGAAAGCCCAGCTTGTCAGCAATTGATGCAACAGCACGGCTACCGCTGCGCTAAAGATTTGCAAGGTCACCTGCTGCGCTATGCAGAGAAGAAGCTTCGTTCTTTAGGCAAACGCATGGTCGGTTGGGAAGAAGCACAGCATGGTAACAAAGTCAGTAAGGATACCGTTATCTACTCTTGGTTGAGCGAAGAGGCGGCCCTCAACTGCGCCAAGCAAGGTTTTGACGTGGTCTTACAACCTGGCCAATCAACCTATCTCGATATGACGCAAGACTACAGACCTGAAGAGCCAGGCGTTGATTGGGCGGCAGTGATTCCACTTGAAAATGCTTACCGCTATGAGCCTTTAGCGCAAGTCCCCGACAACGACCCTATTCGTAAACGTATTTTAGGTATTCAGTGCGCGCTGTGGAGTGAGATTGTCACTCACCAGTCACGCCTCGACTATATGATTTTCCCTCGATTAACCGCATTAGCGGAAGCTTGTTGGACAGAAAAATCACAACGCAACTGGCTCGACTATCTGGCGCGGTTAAAAGGTCACTTGCCGCTGCTCGATAAACAAAAGATTGAATATCGACCACCTTGGAAATAACCATCACCGCGAATGACCATCATTCGCCGTTTTCACTAGCTTTAAACGTTTTGGCTACCAAAGTGGTAGCTTGGTAAAAAGGAAATTAACATGAAATACGGCTATTTCGATAACGACAATCGTGAATACGTCATCACACGTCCTGATGTCCCTGCGCCATGGACCAACTACTTGGGTACCGAGAAGTTTTGCACGGTTATCTCACACAATGCTGGCGGTTACTCTTTCTATAATTCACCAGAATATAACCGAGTCACTAAATTTCGCCCTAATGCGACGTTTGACCGCCCAGGCCATTACGTTTACCTGCGTGATGACCAAAGTGGTGATTACTGGTCTATTTCATGGCAGCCGGTGGCAAAAAGTCTCGATGAAGCCAGCTACGAAGTCCGTCATGGCTTGTCTTACTCTAAATTTAAGTGTGACTACAACGGCATTGAAGCGACCAAGACCCTGTTTGTCCCTAAAGGTGAAGACGCAGAAATTTGGGATGTGGTGATCAAAAACACATCAGATAAACCGCGTACGATTAGCGCTTTCTCCTTCGTTGAATTTTCATTTAGCCATATTCAGTCAGACAATCAAAATCACCAGATGTCGCTCTACTCTGCGGGGACCTCATACCGCCAAGGGGTGATTGAATACGACTTGTATTACAACACCAATGATTTCGAAGGTTTCTACTACCTAGCATCAACATTTGACCCAGATTCATATGACGGTCAGCGCGATAGTTTCCTCGGTCTCTACCGCGATGAAGCTAACCCTATCGCCGTTGAACAAGGCCAGTGCTTCAACAGTGCGCAAACTTGTTACAACCATTGTGGTTCACTGCATAAACAGTTCACTATCCAACCAGGAGAAGAGGTGCGTTTTGCCTACATTCTTGGTATTGGTAAAGGCAATGGTGAACGTCTGCGCACCAAATACCAAGATTTGGCCAACGTCGATGCGGCGTTTGCAGGTATTAAAGCTCACTGGGATGAGCGCTGCGCCAAGTTCCAAGTTAAGTCGCCGAATGAAGGCCTCGACACCATGATCAATACGTGGACCCTCTACCAAGCAGAAACCTGTGTGGTTTGGTCTCGATTTGCTTCCTTTATCGAGGTGGGTGGCCGTACTGGTCTGGGTTACCGCGATACCGCGCAAGACGCTATCTCTGTACCACATTCTAATGCGGCAATGACACGCAAACGCTTAGTCGATTTACTGCGAGGTCAGGTCAAAGCTGGCTACGGTTTACACCTGTTTGATCCCGACTGGTTCGATCCAGAAAAAGCCGATGTCAAACCGTCAAAGTCTCCGACTGTGGTACCGACTCCTTCAGACGAAGACAAGATCCACGGCATTGAAGATACTTGTTCAGACGACCATTTATGGTTGGTGCCGACCATTTGTAAGTACGTGATGGAAACTGGTGAGCACAGCTTCTTTGATGAGATGATCCCATACGCTGATGGCGGTGACGCTAGCGTTTATGATCACATGAAAGCTGCGCTTGATTTCTCGGCTGAATACGTGGGTCAAACGGGCATATGTAAAGGCCTTCGCGCCGACTGGAACGACTGTTTGAACCTGGGTGGTGGCGAATCATCGATGGTTTCCTTCCTACATTTCTGGGCACTACAAGAGTTTATCGATTTAGCTAAGTACCTAGGTCGCGATGCCGATGTTGAGAAATACACACAAATGGCAGCCAACGTGCGCGAAGCGTGTGAAACGCACCTGTGGGACGACGAAGGCGGTTGGTACATTCGTGGTCTGACTAAAAATGGCGACAAGATTGGCACTGCGCAGCAAGAAGAAGGCCGTGTTCATCTTGAGTCAAATACGCTCGCGGTACTCTCTGGCGCAGTCTCTCAACAGCGCGGTGAACAAGCGATGGACGCAGTAGATGAAAACTTGTTCTCTGAATATGGTCTGCATCTCAATGCGCCTTCTTTCGCGACACCAAACGATGATATCGGCTTCGTCACGCGCGTTTACCAAGGCGTCAAAGAGAACGGTGCTATTTTCTCACACCCTAACCCTTGGGCTTGGGTTGCAGAAGCTAAATTGGGCCGCGGTGACCGCGCCATGAAGTTTTACGATGCCCTTAATCCATACAATCAGAATGACATCATCGACAAGCGTATTGCTGAACCTTACTCATACGTACAGTTCATTATGGGCCGCGATCACCAAGATCATGGTCGTGCAAACCACCCATGGTTAACGGGCACCTCTGGTTGGGCTTACTTTGCTGTTACAAACTTCATTTTGGGTGTGCGAACTGGTTTTGATGGCTTAACGATTGACCCATGTATTCCGACCAGCTGGCCAGGTTTTGAAGTATCACGCCAATGGCTAGGTGCGACCTACAACATCAAAGTCGAAAACCCAAGCTCCGTTAGCAAGGGCGTTAAATCAATCACTGTCAATGGCGAGTCCATCACCGGCGCAGTTCCAGTTCAAGCTGAAGGCAGCGTCAACGAAGTTATCGTTGTTCTAGGTTAATTGACCAAGCGCGAGCCTCGCTAGAGGCTCGTAACTTGGATTAAAGGATGATCAATATGATTAAATTTGGAACAGGCGGCTGGCGTGCATTTATTGGTGAAGAGTTCACCAAAGACAATGTTCGTTTAGTGGCGCAATCCTTAGCGAACATCATCAACAACGAACAAGTTGCGGATAAAGGCTTTGTTATCGGTTATGACCGTCGTTTTCTTTCAGACAAAGCAGGACGTTGGTTTGCTGAAGTTCTTGCGGCGAATGGCGTTACTGTCAGCTTTATCGATAAATTTGTCCCAACACCGATCGTTATGTTTAAAGCAAAAGAGATGGGCTGCGCTTACTCGGCTTGTATTACCGCTTCACATAACCCTGCAGATTATAACGGCGTTAAAGTGTTCATTGAAGGTGGACGCGATGCCGATGAAGTCATCACAGAGAAAATTGAAACTCAAATCGCAGCGCTAACTCAAGACCAAGTTAAATCTGTCGACTTTGAGCAAGCTATTGAAGATAAGTTGATCGAAGTGATCAACCCTATGAACGAGTTTGTCGACTCCATCATCGACTTTATTGATATTGAAGCGATCAAAAAAGCCAACCTTCGCGTATTAATCGATCCGATGTTTGGCGTGGCCAAAAATGCGCTGCAAACCGTACTGATCAATGGCCGCTGTGATGTCGATGTGATTAATGATGGCAAAAACCCCGACTTTGGCGGTTTGATGCCCTCACCCAATGCCGCGACGCTTTATCGTCTCAAGCACTTAGTTGCAGCAGAAGGTTACGACATCGGTATTGGTACTGACGGCGATGCTGACCGCTTAGGCATCATCGATGAAAAGGGTAATTTCATTCACCCAAATGAAGTTTTGATCTTACTCTACTACTATCTACTCGAATACAAGGGTTGGAAAGGCTCCGTCGTACGTAATATCGCGACCACACATCTACTCGATAAAGTCGCGGCCGATCATGGCGAAAAGTGCTTCGAGGTTCCGGTTGGCTTTAAACACATCAGCTCACAAATGGAAGCAGACGATTCATTAATCGGCGGTGAGAGCTCTGGCGGTTTAACCATTCGTGGTCATATCAAAGGGAAAGATGGCGTATTTGCTTCAAGTTTATTGGTCGAAATGATTTCAGTGACAGGCAAAAAGCTCTCTGAGCTGCTGGATGAGATCTATGCCAGATATGGCTATGCCTATACTGCAGAAGGCGATTGTACCTTTAAACCAGCTCAGAAACAGGCGCTTTACAACCGTATTTATGTAGAGAAACAGTTGCCAGAATTTGAGTTTGAAATAGACAAAGTCAGCTATGAAGATGGCGCTAAAGTTTACTTCAAAAATGGCGGATGGGTGATTGCTCGTTTCTCAGGCACTGAACCTTTGTTGCGCATTTTTGCAGAGATGGCCGACAAAGAGACAGCAGAATGTGTTCTTCAACAAGTGAAAGCGTTTTTGCAACTATAACTGCGCTCTTTTACCCTACCCTATAGGTGAGAACACTTGCCCGGCATCACTGCCGGGCTTTTTCTTCTTTGGCCAAAGCGTTCAACTTAAAACGCCAGCACGCCTTGGGTTTCGACTTTGACCGACACTTGTTGTCCTATCGTCAGAGGCTCTGGCGAACTGGCCAATAGACGTTTGCCACCCGCATCAATAACGTAACGACAATGATCGCCCATAAAATGCTGCTCTAGAACCGTAACACTGCTCTCTTCGGCGGCAGCAATCTGTACATGTTGGGGACGTAATAGTAATTCACATTGGCGGCCAATCTCGATGGTTTGCTGAGCTTTGGCTTCTATCGTGCCTAGCTCAGTTTGGTATTCACCTGCCGAAAGTCGGGTCGCCGGAAGGTAGCTACCGCCACCAAGAAAGTCGGCGACGAATTTACTAGAAGGGCGATAGTAGAGCTCACTGGCCGAACCATATTGCTCTATGACTCCATGGTTCATCACCGCCATTTTGTCAGCAAAAGCGAACGCCTCTTCACGACTATGGGTGACAAAGATCGCGGTTACGCCTTGGTTTTTAAAAATCTTGCGGATCTCGCCAATCAATTCATGACGAACTTGAGTGTCTATATTGGAAAACGGTTCATCAAGTAACAATAGATCGGGTTTGTAGGCTAAAGAGCGCGCAATGGCGACTCGTTGCTGCTGACCACCTGAGAGTTGATGCGGATAACGCTGTTCAAAACCGGCCAAATGAACCAAATCTAGCATTTCAGACACTTTTTGCAGCTTTTGCTCAGCGCTCATATCACGCAAGCCAAAAGCAACGTTTTGCGCCACAGTCAAATGAGGAAAAAGTGCATAATCTTGAAAAATCATGCCGATATTGCGCTGCTCTGGTGGTAACCAGTTATCCCCATCATCTATTAACATGCAGTTGAGACTCATGGTGCCAGAACTTAATGGCAGCAGACCCGCGATCGCTTTCAACAGCGTGGTTTTTCCACAGCCACTGGCACCCAGCAGGCAGACAATTTCGCCCTGCTCCACTTCTAATGAGAGCGACTCAAGCACCGTGGTTTGTTGATCGTACTTGCAGGTCAAATTATTGATCGATAATGCACAGCTCATTAGTGGGAATGCTCCAGTGAACGGTTAACAATAACTAGCGGAATTAAGCCGACAAACACCAGCAGAACCGCCGGTAAGGCTGCCAGTTCAAGATGCTCGTCAGAGGCAAAGTTGTAGACATAAGTCGCGAGCGTTTCAAAGTTGAATGGACGCAAAAGCAAGGCGGCATTGAGCTCTTTCATTGATTCAATAAACACCAACAACCCAGCGATCAAGGCACCACGACGCACTAAGGGGAAATGCACTCGCCACAGCATGCGATTGCCATTACAGCCCATGGTGCGCGACGCCATATCCAGTGATGGGGACACTTTACTCAAGCTACTTTCGATACTACCAATCGCGACCGCTGAAAAACGCACTACCATAGCAAAAATCAGCGCAAACATTGAACCTGAGAAAATCAGTCCCGGCCTGCTCCACTGCATCGCTTTAGCGATGTCGTTGACTAAATGATCCATAAACAGCACGGGAACCATCACACCAATCGCCAACACGGTACCAGGCACTGCATAGCCCATCGATGATAAACGCATCATGGCTAAACTATAACGACTTGGCGATAAACGCTGACAAAAGTTGACAGTGATGGCAACCAAAACGGCAATCACTGCTGCGACCAGCGAAACATAGAGGCTGTTTAACGCATATGCTCGGAATTCACCCGTCCAGCTTTGTGCGAAATATTTATAGGCGTAGATCAGTAACTGACCAAGAGGAAATAAGAAAGCGACGCAGACTAAGCCCCAACACCAAATGAGGGCCAACCACTTTTTCCAACCAGTGAGGTCATAGCGAAAATCTTCACGGCTACTAAATTGGTTTTGAAATAGCTTTTGCTTACGGCGGCTATAACGCTCACTGCTGAGCAATAAGATTACAACCACCAGCATAATGGCTGAAATTTTTGCCGCGGCAGTTAAGCTCGAATAGCCGAGCCAAGTGTCGTAAACCGCCGTAGTTAAGGTGTTGACGGCAAAATAACTCACGGTTCCGAAATCGCCTAAAGTTTCCATAGCAACTAGAGACAACCCGACCGCCACCGAAGGACGCACTAATGGTAATGAGATGCGGCGAAAGCTATCCCAAGGCGAGCACTTGAGTAACCTCGCGGATTGCAGCAAAGAGATATTTTGCTCCATGAATGCTGCGCGGCATAACAAGTAGACATAGGGGTAAAGTACCAACGAAAGCACAATAATCGCGCCAGTAAGAGTGCGAATGTCGGGAAACCAATACTCTCCCGCACTCCAACCAGTTAAATCTCGTAATAAGATTTGGATCGGACCAGCAAAATCAAACCAGTCAGTAAAAATATAGCCAATAATGTACGCCGGCATCGCTAATGGCAGCACCAAAGCCCATTGCAATACACGCTCACCCGGAACACGGCACATCGCCATCACCCAAGCTGCTGGAATCCCCAGTAACATTGATAACAACATGGTTCCGGCCACCAATACCACGGTATTGAAGGCGTAAGTCGGCATAACCGTTGACAGCAAATGAGCAAACAACTCATCTGTTTCGCCAACAGCGGTAGTGAATATGGCTAAGATCGGCAAAACCAGTAGCAGGGCTAACGCTCCACTACTGGTTTTCCATAAGTAATTTTTTTCTTTCATCGCCTAAATACAACGAGGCTGTATGAAACATAAATGCGTTTGCAAATAAATCTCATATCCCTTTAATAGATTAAGGGTATTTATACCTGTATAAATCAATAACCTCAAGTCACCCTAGCAAAAGAGCGACTTGAGGCTATCTCAATTCAAGCTGTGAGTTTTGATTACAGATCAAACTTCACTTCGTCAAGCAGCTTGATGGCCGCTTCGTGATGTTCAGCGATTTGATCTAGAGAGATAGTATCAGCTTTAAAGTCACCCCAAGACGCAACCAACTCAGAACGCTTAACACCCTCTTTAACTGGGTATTCATAGTTTACTTCTGCGTATAGGCTTTGCGCAGCATCGTTTGATAGGAATTCCATCAACTTAACAGCATTGTCTTTGTTTGGTGCGTATTTCGCCATTGCCATACCAGAGATGTTAACGTGCGTACCCGTGGTCTCTTGGTTAGGGAAGTTAATGTATACCGCGTCAGCCCACGCTTTTTGCTCAGCGTCGTTAACCATCTTACCTAGGTAGTAGCTATTACCCAAAGACACGTCACATAGACCTTCTTTGATCGCTTTCACTTGTCCGCGGTCATTACCTTGAGGCTTACGGGCTAAATTAGCCTTAACACCTTCTAGCCACTGCTTGGTTTCAGCTTCACCTTTGTGAGCAATCATCGATGAAACCAAGGAGACGTTGTATGGGTGCTTACCACTACGAGTACAGATTTTGCCTTTGAATTCTGGTTTGGCGAGATCAGCGTAAGTAAAATCAGCACCTAAACGACCAACACGGTCACGCGAAGAGTAAACGCTACGTGTACGCGTAGTCAGTGCAAACCACTCATTGTTGGTGTCTTGGTATTGTGCTGGGATATTTTTCTCAAGCACTTCACTGTCAACGGCTTGAACTAGACCTTTTTCAGTTAGTTCAGCAAGACGAATGATATCAACGGTTAGAAGTACATCTGCTGGACTGTATTCACCCTCTTGAGCTAGCTTTTCAGCTAAACCTGTTTTGGCAAACTTAACGTTTACTTTAATGCCGGTCTCTTTGGTAAATTCGTTAAGCATTGGCTCAACAAGGAAAGGCTGACGGTAAGAGTATACGTTCACTTCTTCTGCAGCGATGGCAGCGGTAGGCGCAATTGACGCACATACTAAAGCAGAAAGAGTTAGCAGATTTTTCATTGGTGCAATCCTTTAATATCGAAATGATAATGTCTATCAGTTGCGTTATTATATTCATCTGGATTTTGAAAACAATGATGTGAAACAAAAAAACCTGCTCATTTGAGCAGGTTTTTGATAATTTTCTTTGTAACTAAATGTTAGGTCACATTTAGAGTAAATTACTTAACCGTAACAAACTCAGGGTACGCGCCGACACCACAGTCGTGCATATCCATACCTTCCATCTCTTCGTCTTCTGTAACACGGATACCCATGGTTGCTTTCAATACCGCCCAAACCACTAGGCTTGCACCGAATACCCAAGCAAAGATAACTGCTGCGCCGAGAAGCTGAGCACCAAAGCTAGCATCACCATTACTTAGTGGCACAACCATCAGGCCAAAGAAGCCACATACACCGTGTACTGAGATAGCACCGACTGGATCGTCAATCTTAAGCTTGTCTAGACCGATGATACTAAACACCACTAGCGCACCAGACACACAGCCAATCGCGACAGCATAAAGTGGTGATGGTGATAGTGGGTCTGCGGTAATCGCGACCAGACCAGCCAAGGCACCGTTCAAAATCATGGTTAAATCAGCTTTGCCCCAAGTGGTCTTACACACCAACAACGCTGCAATCGCACCAGCGGCTGCCGCTGCATTAGTGTTAAGGAAGATTTGACCGACTGCCGTTGCGTTTTCGAAGTCAGAAACCATCAACTGAGAACCGCCGTTAAAACCAAACCAACCGAACCACAAGATGAAAGTACCTAACGTCGCCAGTGGCATGTTAGAACCAGGAATCGGGTAGATTTCGCCATTCTTACCGTATTTGCCTTTACGAGCACCAAGTAAGATAACCCCCGCTAACGCCGCCGCAGCACCAGCCATATGGACAATACCTGAACCAGCGAAGTCACTAAAGCCTGCTTCCGATAGGAAACCGCCACCCCAAGTCCAGTAGCCTTCCATTGGGTAGATAAATCCAGTCAGTACCACAGAGAAAATCAGGAATGACCACAGCTTCATACGCTCAGCAACCGCACCCGATACGACTGACATCGCTGTCGCAACGAACACGACCTGGAAGAAGAAGTCTGATTCTAGTGAGTGATCGGCGCCTTCACCTTGGGTGCCAATCAGCGCACCAAAAGAAGGTAGCCAACCGCCTGAGCCGTTATCGACATACATGATGTTGTAACCCACAACCAAGTACATAGTACAAGCAATGGCGTACAAGCAGACGTTTTTGGTTAAGATCTCCGTGGTATTCTTTGAGCGAACTAAGCCTGCTTCTAACATTGCGAAACCGGCTGCCATCCACATCACTAACGCACCTGAAATGAGAAAGAAAAAAGTGTCTAGTGCGTAACGTAATTCTGTTACCGTCGTTGTTAATTCCATTTTATTGTCTCCAATCCTTTGAATTCTTAAAGCGCTTCATTGTCCATTTCGCCGGTACGAATACGTACTGCTTGACTGAGGTCGTAAACAAAGATTTTGCCATCACCAATTTTGCCAGTGTGGGCCGCCTTTGATATAGCTTCGATAACGCGGTCTACGTTTTCAGCCTGTGTCGCGATTTCCAATTTCACTTTCGGTAGAAAGTCGACTTGGTACTCCGCTCCACGGTAAAGCTCGGTATGGCCTTTTTGACGACCAAAACCTTTAACTTCCGACACCGTCATCCCCTCGATACCAACATCGGCGAGAGCCTCACGTACATCATCCAATTTGAACGGTTTGATAATTGCATTTATAAGTTTCATCGTATCCTCTCTGAAGCTGTCATCCTTTTGTTCTATATAATCCAAGGTACGTGCCAACTTTTTAACTTATTGATTTATATAAAAACAACAAGTTTTCAATGCGCAGAAACCAATAAGGCGCACCAAAAAGGTGCGCCTTATTCACAAATTTAAAGCAGTCCTGCCTTACTTCACCATATAAGTGCATTATCGGGTGGTCAAAAAAGTCTTCCACTGTACGATAAGGTCATCAAAGTCTTCGATTCCACAACAAGCGGTACTTTCGCAATCGTAAAAGTCAAACTCACTTTCAAGTTCCACTTGGCTATCATGGCTGAGTACATTTTCTTGAACGGTTACTTCATCTCCATGAATAGTAAGAGATATTTCAGCACCATATAAATTGAACTCTTGCTGTGGTGCACATTTAGCTTGTTGAGCCAGCGCCTCAACTTGCTCAATCTTGCACCAATCTTTACCAATTTCTTCTTGCAGCCAACGAGCGATGATTTCATGCCCCATACTGGACTTGACGTAATATTCGCCCATCAAGGTATTTCTAATAAACTCAAATTCCATCGTGCTACTCGTGGGTTGCAAAAAAATAGGACGCGAGTATATCGCCAAGAGCTAGCAAGTACAAAATCAAGAGATAAAAAAACGCCTACTCAATGAGTAGGCGTTTCGTTAGACGTTGACAACCAAATTACGCTGGTTCTTGGAAAATCACTTGGTCGGCTTTCTTAGTGTACTGCTCCATACGATGGAAGTTGAGGTAACGGTAGGTATCTGCTGCCGTTGCATCAATCTGCTCCATGTAAGCAAGGTACTCATCTTTAGTTGGGATTTTACCAAGAATTGCACCAACGGCTGAAAGTTCAGCTGAGGCCAAGTACACATTTGCTCCCGTACCTAAACGGTTAGGGAAGTTACGCGTTGAGGTCGACATCACTGTCGATTTATCAGCAACACGCGCTTGGTTACCCATACACAGTGAACACCCTGGCGTTTCGATACGAACCCCAGCGCGACCATAGATGCCGTAATAACCTTCTTCAGTGAGTTGATCACGATCCATCTTAGTTGGTGGGGCGACCCACAAACGAGTATCAAGCTGGCCATTGAACTTCTCGAGCAATTTACCTGCAGCGCGGAAATGACCAATATTGGTCATACATGAACCGATAAACACTTCATCAATTTGAGTGCCTTGAACGTCTGATAACAGACGCGCATCATCAGGATCGTTTGGCGCACATAGGATTGGCTCATTGATTTCAGCAAGGTCAATCTCGATAACATGCGCGTACTCTGCATCCTTATCCGCTTCCATCAACTCAGGGTTTGCCAACCACTCTTGCATTGCGGTAATACGGCGTTCGATAGTACGGCGGTCACCGTAACCTTCCGCAATCATCCACTTAAGCATAGTGATGTTTGAATTGAGGTACTCTTCAACGGACTCTTGAGACAGTTTAACCGCACAACCGGCTGCACTACGCTCTGCTGAAGCGTCTGAAAGCTCAAACGCTTGCTCAACCGTTAAGTGCTCAACCCCTTCAATTTCAAGCACGCGGCCTGAGAATTCATTGATTTTGCCGGCTTTCTCTACCGTTAACAGGCCTTGCTTAATGCCGTAATATGGGATGGCATGAACTAGG
This sequence comes from Vibrio sp. NH-UV-68, assembly GCF_042940635.1. Lineage (NCBI taxonomy): Bacteria > Pseudomonadati > Pseudomonadota > Gammaproteobacteria > Vibrionales > Vibrionaceae > Vibrio > Vibrio sp. NH-UV-68. The sequence continues at coordinate 448,103 of NZ_CP134975.1, read as the reverse complement.
TCACGCAGGGTAATACCTGGCTGCATTTTGCCTTTGAAGCGCACCAGAATTGACTCTGGCATATCCAGTGGCATCACACCAGTCGCGGCCGCAAACGCAACCAAACCAGAACCGGCAGGGAACGAAATACCGAGAGGGAAACGAGTGTGTGAGTCACCACCAGTACCGACCGTGTCAGGCAGAAGCATACGGTTTAACCATGAGTGGATAACACCATCACCCGGACGCAATGACACACCGCCACGATTCATAATGAAATCAGGTAGCGTATGGTGAGTATTAACATCCACTGGTTTTGGGTAAGCCGATGTATGACAGAATGATTGCATCACTAGGTCTGCTGAGAAGCCTAGACACGCCAAATCTTTCAGTTCATCACGAGTCATAGGGCCCGTTGTATCTTGAGAACCAACTGTTGTCATCTTAGGTTCACAGTACTGACCGGCACGAACACCTTCTACGCCACACGCTTTACCGACCATTTTCTGAGCCAGTGTGTAACCTTTTTCAGAAGCTAAAGGATCCGTAGGTTTGGCAAACAGATCGGTTTCTTCCAATCCCAGAGAGGCACGAGCGCGACCAGTTAAACCGCGACCAATAATCAGAGGGATACGACCACCAGCACGCACTTCATCAAGCAGAACATTGCTCAATTTGAAGCTTGAAATTTCAGCGCCGTCTTTACGTACCACACCTTCGTACGGGTAAATGTCGATAACATCACCCATGTGCATGTCTTGAACATTCAGTTCAATCGGCAATGCACCTGAGTCTTCCATTGTGTTGTAGAAGATTGGTGCGATCTTTCCACCTAGGCAGATACCGCCTGTGCGCTTGTTAGGTACATAAGGAATATCATCACCCATGAACCAAAGCACTGAGTTGGTGGCTGATTTACGTGAAGAGCCCGTGCCGACAACATCACCAACATAAGCCAGTGGGATGCCATCTTTTTGCAGCTGTTCAATTTGGCTAATTGGACCAACACTACCTGGTTGATCTGGGTTGATACCTTCACGTTCCATCTTAAGCATCGCTTTCGCATGGACTGGAATATCAGGACGAGACCAAGCATCAGGTGCTGGAGATAAGTCATCGGTGTTGGTTTCACCGGTCACTTTAAATACTTTTACGGTAATTTTTTCCGCGACTTTTTCTTTCGAGGTAAACCACTCGGCATCAGCCCAAGATTGCAGCACTTTTTGTGCATGGGCATTGCCTGCCTTAGCTTTTTCTTCTACATCGAAGAATGCATCAAACATCAGTAGAGTGTGAGACAAGGCTTTAACGGCGATAGGCGCTAACGCCTCATCATCGAGCAGACTAACCAGCGGTTGAATGTTGTAACCACCTTGCATGGTGCCGAGCAATTCAGCAGCTTTTTCACGACTGACCAGTGGTGATTCCACTTCACCTTTTGTCAGCGCAGTTAAGAAACCCGCTTTAACATAAGCGGCTTCATCAACACCTGGTGGGATTCGGTTCTCTAATAGGTCAAGAATAAAGGCTTCTTCACCTTGTGGGGGATTTTTGAGAAGTTCAACTAGGCCGACGACTTGCTCAGCGTCTAGTGGTTTAGGAACAACTCCTTCAGCAGCACGCTCTTCGACGTGTTTACGGTAGGCTTCAAGCACGACTTTTTCCTCTCATTGCGGTTCCTCCCTTTTATTACTCGTTATTCATAAAATAGGGAGTGAACATCCTTGGAAACTTGGCTCTCCATGCCGTATTTTTCATTCAATGCTGATTGAGAAACAGTGCCAGAGAGGCCAAACTGTGGGCGGTAGGATAGCAAATTTAACCTTAAATTAAAATCTCATCACTTTGACCAACATAGCAACTTAAGACTAAAGTTCTATGATTTTGTTTATAAAATCCGTTCATTTACCACCAAATGAGACAACCGCAGATTATTTGAATGTCGTACCAATAATGAGATAAAACGAATCGAAGTTTTGCTCAGTCCGACCATAACCCAACATGACAGGACCAATCGGTGAATCGACCCCAGCAAACAATGAGCCAGCGGCATACAGCGGCGCCTCGTCTATTTTGAGATCAGGGTCAGACCATACGCCACCATACTCTAACGATGCTCCGACATAGAAAGGGGACTTAAATAGACCAAAATCATTGTCAAACCAACGATAGCGATAAACCAGTCGACTAAACACTTTATTCTGACCAATCAAGCTATTTCGAGGGATGCCAGAAAGGTTCAAAAATCCACCAATTTCCTGTGGATCAATCGGCAGTGATGACTTTTTACTTTTAACAACGCCTAAATCGATATTTGCGACCAAAGTATGGCGCGAAAAGGTATGAGCGGCGATCAGTTGGGCCCCCACTTCATAAACGGTATCTTCCCCCACGTCATCAATCAGAGCACTATAACCAACGCTATCATCGTGTGAGATAAGATAATCAAGGTCAAGATAGAAACCTTTAAGCGGAAGACTATAGTTATCGAGTGTATCGACACGGTAATTGGCAAAAGCACCTAAACGTTTAAATTGTACATCCCCTAGGCTTGGCAGGGTCGAGAATTGCCCTTCACCATCGGTATAACGCGCACCAATCTTAAAGCGGCGCCACAAGGTATCTTGATAACCCAGCGCCCATTCCGTTTCCCACTTATTGAATGTTACCGGGAAGTAGTTTTTTGTCGCCTCAAGGCTGGTATCATCAAAGCCTGAAATTGGCGCATTTCGCTTCTCATTACTGTAGGTGACCCTCAGTGAGGTGAAGGTTTTTTGACTGGAAAAAAAAGGCGAGTGAAACTCGGCCTCAATTAGCTTATCAGTACCAATTTCAAAATTCGTTCTTAACTCTGCGCCATGGCTATTGAGATCAGTGAAATTGCTCGACATTCCAATTGAATATTGACTATCGGTGCTAAAGTCATCTTCAAGGAAAAAGCGAAAATTAACGTAGTTTGGTCCCCAAGATTTCTCATCGACATCAATCACCAAGCTGTCTTGGCCATCAATAACATCATAGCGATAGGTGACTAATTCGAAGCGATCTAAGGCGTATAAATCTTGAACACTTTGTTCAACTTGTTCTAGGCTGTACTGTTTGCCTGGTGATAAATCCAAACGGTTTTCTAGTAGTTTTTGTGAGTAGTGAGTGTTGTTATTAATGATGATGTTTTCGACACGAATTTCGTCCCCATAGCGAAGTTGACGACGAGCCTCTTCCTTAGCATCAATATAATCTTGATATTGAGCAGAAGAGAGACTGATGGCGGCTAACTGAGCTTTATGTGCTATCGCCGTTTGATACCCCGTCGCGAACGCTTGCGGCATCCTATCAAACTCGGTCGTTTCCATATCCCCAACTTCAGGGCGTAAAAGTACATCCTTGTCGCTCAATAACTCTGCTTGGTGGTTGGTGGTATTGCGAACCAAATAGTTAGACAGTTGATCGGCCACCGTCAAGAAGGTCTTAAAGTCCTCTTCACTTTTGTATTCGGTACTAATATCGACGGCAATAACAATGTCTGCGCCAAGTTCGAGCGCAATATCGACTGGCATATTGTTGGTCACACCGCCATCGACCAACAGTCGTCCATCAAGTTCATAAGGCGGTAACGCGCCTGGCACAGACATACTCGCCATCATGGCATCAATCAAATAGCCTTTGTCGAGGATCACAGGTTCCAATGCAATGATGTCAGTCGCGACCGAACGATATTGGATAGCGAGTTGGTCAAAAGAGTCAAACGGCGGCAGGTTCCCAGTGGTTTCACGCAATAACTTAAGCATGCCCTGCCCCTGAACCAGACCGCGCTTACCTTTAATTTCTCCCCAACCGAGTCCTAGGTCCGTTGTCAGCTGATACCTATCTTCGTATTCTTTGTCTTGCACTCTGCGCTGACTGCGGTCAACTCGGTCGCGATAACCACTATTCCAATCAACCGTTTCGATAAACGACTCAATTTCACTCGCACTCATTCCTGTCGCATACAAACCACCGACATAAGCACCCATACTGGTGCCAGTAATAATGTCGACAGGAATTTTGAGTTCCTCTAAGGCTTTTAGAACACCGATATGCGCCGCACCTTTAGCACCACCGCCCGCCAGTACCACAGCCACTTTAGGACGAGACTCTGTTTCTGTATTGCTGACAGTGGCCGCATTTAGCGCACTACTGGCGACAAGACACAACAATATACTTATCCGTTTCCTCACGATAACGATCCTTTTTCTCGCCGAATGACTGTTTATACTGAACGCGGACTACGCGGTAAAGCATTAATATTCAACATAATAACATTACCAACTAAATAGTTTCTTCAGCCACTGTTTAGGTTGGTTGTCACATTGCTGTTGCAGAGCGTTATTAACGTCCCAAACTGGCAATGTGAATTCACTCCCACACTTGAGACTTAAGCTACCTTGCGTGGTTTGTGCAAAACCAAGAGTGTTTATTCCCTGCGGCCAAGGCAGAGATAACTTCTCAGGAATACGATGCTTGAGGTATTCCGCATACACACGTAGCGCACCACTTGAACCGGTCAGCTTGGTCGACTTGTTGTCATCACGTCCAAGCCAGATGGTCGTCACTTCACGACCATCAACGCCAACAAACCAACTGTCTCGCGTATCATTACTGGTCCCCGTTTTTCCCGCTAGCGCCGCCCATGCGAACTGGTTATTTAAGTAGCGTCCTGTCCCTTCCATCACCCCACGTTTCATGGCATAGGTTGTCAGCCAAGCCGCTTGCTGATCAACGGTTTGGGTTACTCTTGGCAGAGATTGATAAAGAATATTACCCTCGAGATCAATCACCGATCGCAGCGCAGACAGCTCGGCACGTTTGCCTGAGTTAGTCAGGGTTTGATACATCTGCGCCACTTGAAATGGCGTCAGGGTAAACGAACCTAAAAACATCGAAGGCACAGGGCTAATTTCATTTTCATCGACACCTAATCGCTCTAGTGTTTTGACCACATTTGCAATCCCTACTTGCATCCCCAGCTCAACAGTAGGCACATTGAGCGATTTAGCTAACGCGATATAAAGCGGCACATCACCACGGAACTTTCGATCGTAATTACGCGGCGACCAGACATCCCCTTTGCTGCCTTTGAGACTTATCGGCTTATCGTGTAACGTTGTGGCTAAGTTATATTTCTCTGGCTGCTGTAATGCCGTGAGATAAACAGCAGGCTTAGCTAGCGAGCCAATTTGGCGACGAGCATTAAGCGCCCGATTAAAGCCATCGTAGCCAGTACGCTTCCCGCCCACCATCGCGCGAATTTCACCACTGTGACGATCCACCGCTACTGCCGCGCCTTCGAGCTCTTTTCCTGCCACACTGGCTAATTGAGGGATCTTATTGGCCAATGCGCGCTCAAGTTGCTGCTGCGAGACAGGATCCAGAGAGGTAAACACACGTAGCCCGCTATCTGCCTGAAAAGCATCACCAACTTTTTGTTTTAGCTCGATACTAAGTTGTTGAAAATAGGCTGGCTGACGACTCGCGGTTCGAGGGTTATCTTGAATATCCAGCGGACGACTCGCCGCCATATCATAGTCGCGAGCGGTTAGGATGTCGTGCTGCATCATCAGCCTTAATACAAGATCGCGGCGCTGCTTTGCGCGTTCAGGAAAACGCACAGGGTTGTAATACGATGGTCCTTTAACCATCCCAACGAGCAGAGCAAGTTGGTCAATACGTAGCTCTTGAATCGGTTGACCAAAATAGAACCGCGCGGCTAATCCAAAGCCGTGAATCGCTTGGCCTTGACTTTGGCCAAGGTACACTTCATTAAGATAGGCCTCGAGGATACGATCTTTGCTGTAACGATAATCCAAAATCAGCGCAATGTAAGCTTCACGTATTTTCCGCCATAAGGTTCGGTCACTAGAAAGAAACAGGTTTTTCGCCAATTGCTGGGTTAAAGTACTGCCCCCTTGTACCGTGCGTCCCGCTTTAATGTTCGCCACCATCGCACGTGCAATGGCTAACGGTGACACACCATCATGCTGATAAAAATTGCGGTCCTCGGTGACCAATAGCGCATCAACGATCACTTCTGGGAATTGATCGCGACGCAAAAAAAGACGTTGCTCACCTTGGTTTTTCTCTAGCATGCCAAGCATCTTAGGTTCAATACGCAGGTAGCCTAACTCACCGCGTTGTTCTAGCGATTGAATGCGCTCTATACCTGAAGAAGAGAAGTGCAGCATCACGCGGCGATCAGGCTCAGGCCCATCACTAAATTCAAACGGACGACGGATCAGCTCAATTTTCGTTGCAGAAGATGAGTACTCTCCTGGGTAATGAGGTTGACGTACCTTGCGATAGTTAAGTACATCTAACTCGTTACGCACTTCTTGAATACTGATATTATCACCGGGCGCCAAATTAAGAATCCGTGCATAAACCACGGTCGGCAGATCAAACAGTTGCCCTTCAAAGCGTTGCTTCACGACGCTATCGAGGTAAATCCCCACCACGACGAGTATCGCGAACACCGCCAAACCGAGCTTCCAAGCGACACTCCACACGGTTTTTAACCAGCGGCGTTGCGGCGACTTGGTGGCACGTTTTGTTGATGATGCACGAGGTTTACGCGGCGCTTTTTTGGTCGTCTTCGCTTTGTTATTACTGGGGTTTTTCTTGGTCATTTATCTAACTGTCGCTTGGTTTTAGTCGTGGCGGTATGGTTGGCTGGGTCATCAGGCCAAACATGCTTGGGATAACGGCCCTTCATCTCTTTTTGCACTTCTCGGTAAGCACCAGCCCAAAAGCTGGCTAAGTCGCGAGTCACTTGCAATGGCCTTTGCGCGGGAGATAGCAGCTCAAGTACTAAACGTTTACGGCCTTGAGCAATCTCCGGAGAGCTTTGCTCGCCAAACACTTCTTGAAGACGAACCGATAACACGGGCTCTTGGCCTTGTTGATAACGAATTTTCTTATTGCTACCTGTTGGTACTTGATAATGCGTTGGCAGCCACTGATTAATCTGTTGGTTTAACGGCCACTCCAAATACGCGAGTAATGCTGCGTGTAAATCCACCTTGGTTAACGCTTTGGCTGAATTAATGCCGTTTAAGTAGGGAGCTAACCACTGTTCTAAATGTTCAAGTAACCCTTGTTCATCAAGCTCTGGCCATGATTGCTCTGGCAACCACTCACGCCCACAACGTAATCGTTCGAGCAGCTCGCGGCTATTTGGCGTCCAATGTAATACACTCAGCCCCTTACGACGAATATAGTTAAGTAAAGCTTGAGTCATTTTTTCGCTAGAGGGCTCCGGCAAGGCTTTGCGCTCGATAACCAGTCGGCCGAGCTTCGTCTGCTGCTCTGCCACTAAGCGCCCCTTGTGTTCATCCCAATCCACGACCTGTACGCTGTCAAACAACGCTGGAAAGCGCGTTTGCAAAACAGCGATATCCACGTCGACCGCGCTAAAAATCATTGAAGAATCAGAGTGACTACGCATCAGATCCAGCACGACTAGATAATCACTCGCGGCTAACTTTTCACTGTCTTGCAGTTCGGCGCCATGACCATTAGCCAAAACAAAGCGGCCCAATTGATTAGATCGAGCCTGAGCAATGCGGTCGGGGAAGGCGAGCGCCAATAGCCAAGCGACCGACCCTTCATCCACCTCGCAAAGACGAAATTGCACGCCCATCCGACGGGCTAAATTCTGGGCTCGCATCAAAACGAGCTTTTGTCGGTTGTGCTGCCCCTGTTTAAAGCGTTGTACACTATGGACAAAATTGATCATCTGTCGCTCAGGCTCTTCGAGTAACGCCGCCACGGCCAACGCGGTGGTTACCGCTTCACCCGCCTTAGCTAGCATCGCTGACATTCGTGGCTCAAGCCCTAGCTGGCCCGCTAATTTTCCTGCATCACTGAGTGAACCTTTCGCATCGAATAAGCCAAGCTGGGTCAATAAACCACGCGCTTGATTGACAGCGGCAGAAGCAGGGGCATCGAGCCAAGACAATTCGCTCGGGTCTTGTGCTCCCCACTGCGCTAACTCCATCACTAAATTAGCTAAATCACTATGCAAAATCTCTGCTTGGGGCACATAGGGTTGCTGCGCTAACTGGCTTTCACTGTACAAACGCACACACAAACCCGGCTCAACTCGGCCCGCTCGCCCGGCGCGCTGCTCAGCCGAAGATTGCGCAATACGCACCTGCTCCAATCGAGTCACACCACTTTTAAGATCAAACTTGGCCACCCGTTCATAACCACAATCCACCACCAGACGAATCCCTTCGATGGTCAATGAGGTTTCAGCTATGTTGGTCGCCAGCACCACTTTCCTCTTCCCGGCAGGAGCAGGCAAAATGGCCGCTTGTTGCTGGGCAAAGTCTAATTGACCGTAGAGTGGGCAAACCTCAATGTCTGCGCTTAAACCATCAAGTCGTTGTGCAACCCGTTTAATTGCCGCAACCCCCGGAAGAAACGCCAGCAGCGATCCAGACTCACTGGCCATCAAGCTCAGTATCTGCTTGGCCATTAACTCCTCTAAGCGCTGGTTGGGCGATGGCGCCACATAGCGATACGCCACCGGATAGCTGCGACCTTGTGATTCAATGTAGTGTGCCTGCGGCATCAAACGAGACAAGGCGTGTTGATCGAGCGTTGCCGACATCACCACCAATTTCAGATCATCACGCAGAGCCTCTTGGATCTCTAAACAAAAGGCCAATGCCGTATCGGCATGAATGCTACGCTCATGGAACTCATCAAAGATCACCACATCAATGCCTGTTAGCTCTGGATCCGACTGGATCATTCGAGTCAGCACCCCTTCAGTGACGATCTCAAGCTGTGTGTCATTACTGACTCGGTTTTCCCCGCGCACTCGATAACCGACGCGCTGACCGACGTCCTCTCCCAACTGCGTGGCCAAATAACGAGCAATATTACGCGCGGCTAATCTTCTTGGCTCAAGCATGATCATCTTACCTGCGACTACCTTTTGCTTGAGCAGTTGCAACGGAAAGTAGGTTGACTTACCCGCGCCAGGCGCCGCTTTAAGGATCAATTGCGAGCAAGTGCGGACAGCAGAAATCAATTCTGATATCACGCCTTCAATAGGCAGTTGTGACAATGGAGAAACCTTGTGGTGTAATAATGGAAATATTGTACATAAAAACAGTAGCCTGTCCCTAATGAAGTTTGAACCCTCCCTTGAATCCGCCGTTTTGATCAAGCGTTATAAACGTTTTTTGGCCGACATCACCCTACCGGATGGCAGTCAACGTACCATTCATTGTGCCAACACAGGCGCGATGACTGGCTGCGCCGAATCGGGCAATAAAGTCTGGTATTCGACATCGGATAATCCAAAACGTAAGTACCCCAACAGTTGGGAGTTGAGTGAAACCGAGCAGGGCCATCAGATTTGTATTAATACCGCTCGGGCCAACCAACTAGCCGTTGAAGCGATCGAAACTGGCGTCATTGACGAGCTGCAAGGTTATCAACAACTGCAAACTGAAGTGAAATATGGCAATGAAAATAGTCGGATTGATATCTTGCTCAAATCACAAAGTAAGCCAACATGTTATATAGAAGTAAAAAGCGTCACTTTATTAGCTGCCAATGGACAAGGTTATTTCCCAGATGCCGTCACCACCCGTGGTCAAAAACATTTGCGTGAACTGACCGAAATGGCTCGATCTGGAAGCAGAGCAGTACTTTTATTCACTGTTTTACATTCAGGGATTGAAAAAGTCTCTCCGGCACACCATATAGACGCCGAATATTCACAATTATTAAAAAACGCGCAAGAACAAGGAGTGGAAGTTTTGTGCTACAAGGCGCAGCTTTCAAGCAATGAGATGAGATTAGTCAAGTCACTCAAATTTAGTCAATAACGACAAAAAATGATGTGACCTTCACATTGACAATAAGTTTACTCTTCAGTATTTGCCTCCAATGATTCTTTTTGCTATAGATAGCCGCCTTAAAATTGACTGCGAGCGCAGTTGACTAGGTATTAGTAGGAGATGCTGCATGCCAGAATCAAAGAAAAAAGCGCTAGGCATCCTAGCCACTGCAGGGGTTGAGCCATACCAAGCGAAAGCGGGTGAAGAGTACATGTCACCTGAACAACTGGCTCATTTTACAAAAATTTTATCGGCTTGGCGCAACCAGCTCAGGGAAGAAGTTGATCGCACTGTGCACCATATGCAGGACGAAGCAGCAAACTTTCCCGATCCCGTTGACCGTGCTTCTCAAGAAGAGGAGTTTAGCTTAGAACTACGTAACCGTGATCGCGAACGTCGTTTAATCAAAAAGATCGAAAAAACACTAACAAAAATCGAAGAAGACGATTTCGGCTTCTGTGAATCTTGTGGTGTCGAGATCGGCATTCGTCGTCTAGAAGCTCGTCCTACTGCGGACCTTTGTATTGACTGTAAGACACTTGCAGAAATCAAAGAAAAGCAGATGCAAGGTTAATTCAACCTTTGCCATAACTATTGAAGGGAGCTTTGGCTCCCTTTTTGGTTTGTTAATGCTAAATAAAACGCTATGAGTTATATTGGTCGCTTCGCGCCTTCACCATCAGGCCCACTTCACTTTGGTTCGCTGCTCGCGGCCCTAGGAAGTTATTTCCAAGCTAAATCACACCATGGCCAATGGTTAGTACGTATTGAAGATCTCGATCCCCCTCGCGAAATGCCTGGTGCAAGTTCGTTGATCCTCAAGACCCTAGAGGCGTATCATCTCTACTGGGATGGCAACGTCGTTTATCAAAGCGAACGTCACTCGTTGTATCAAGCACAAATAGAGCAATGGTTGGCCTCGGGGCAAGCCTATTATTGTCAGTGTACACGTAAGCAGATAAAAGCATTAGGGGGATTCTACCCTGGCACCTGCCGAACGCTGACACTAACCAATCATCATGAGTGTGCGATTCGACTCAGAATGACACACCCTGTCTATCAGTTTGAAGATAGACGTCATGGGGCCTTAACCATCCCTAACGCGCTGGCGGATGAAGATTTTATTATAAAACGCCGTGATGGATTGTTTGCTTACAACCTCGCGGTAGTATTGGATGATATCGACCAAGGCGTAACAGAAGTGGTACGCGGCGCGGACTTAATCGAACCAACAGGACGGCAAATAAGCTTGTACAAAATGCTTGATGTCGCTCCGGTGAACTATTTACACCTACCACTCGCACTCGATGTGAATGGTCAAAAGTTGTCTAAACAAAACCACGCAAAAGCGCTCGACAACGACCAGCCTAAGCCGGCTCTACTTGACGCAATGCAATTGTTAGGTTTTGATTTTGATAAAGAAATTAGCGATTTGCCAATTGGTGAGATCATTCAATGGGGCGTTGATAATTGGCACTTATCCCAACTACCCGCATCGACGAAGATCACACCAATATTCTCAAACCGCTCGCTGTAAGCTATTATTAGCCGCAAATTCGCCCCGATAGGGCCTAAAAAATTAATTTAAAGCAAGGTTGGCTCAACCAACTATTGCCAGATGCACATGAACAAAATTGATGATACTGCAAGCGAAGCCAAAGTGTTTACTGAGCTCGCTCTAAATACTATTACTCGCCAAGAGCATAACATCTCGCGCAAACAGATCAGCGATAATGCATTGAAGGTACTATACCGTCTCAATGGTGCAGGCTTCGATGCGTATCTTGTTGGTGGCGGCGTGCGTGACTTGCTCCTTGGCCAACAGCCGAAAGATTTCGACATTGCAACCAACGCGACACCTGAAGAAATTCGTCAGCTATTTAGAAACTGTCGTTTGATCGGTCGTCGTTTCCGTCTTGCTCACATCATGTTTGGACGCGACATAATCGAAGTGGCGACCTTCCGAGGCCATCACCAAGAGCCAAGCAAGAATGTCGCTCAGCAGTCAAAAGAAGGCATGTTATTGCGTGACAATGTCTACGGCACCATCGATGAAGATGCAGAACGCCGAGACTTTACGGTCAACGCAATGTACTACAGCATCAGCGACTACGCGATTCACGATTACGCGCGCGGAATGGAAGATCTCGAAGATAAATTAATTCGTCTGATTGGCGATCCAGAAACCCGTTATCGCGAAGATCCTGTACGTATGCTGCGTGCGATCCGCTTTGCGGTAAAATTGGACTTCGATATTGAAGAAGACACTGCTGCGCCGATTGAAGAACTCGCGACGCTGTTACAAGATATTCCTGCTGCTCGCCTGTATGAAGAGTCGCTCAAGATGCTTCAATCTGGTCATGGATTGGAAACTTACCACCTAATGCGTGAGTACAATCTTTTCCAACAGCTGTTCCCGATCATTGCAGAGCACTTTACTGAAGACTACTCTTCACCGACAGAGCAAATGCTAGACCTAGCGCTGGACTCTACCGATCAACGTATTGAAGAAGGCAAACGCATCAATCCGGCCTTCATGTTTGCCGCTATGTTGTGGTATCCACTGCAAGAGCGAGCCAAACTGTTGATGGAACAACGTAAGCTCTCTTTCTACGATGCCATCATGGAAGCAAGCAATTACATTCTTGATGAACAAGTACGTACTATTGCGATTCCACGTCGCCACACCGCGACCATTCGCGAAATCTGGCAACTGCAGCTGCGCTTACCTCGCCGTAATGGCAAGCGCGCCTTCCGCTTAATGGAACTAAATAAGTTCCGCGCAGGTTTTGATTTCCTAGAAATGCGTGGCGAAGTTGAGCAAGGAGAAACAGCTCAATTAGCTAAATGGTGGCAGGTGTTCCAAAGTGCCGCGCGCAATATGCGCCAAGCCATGGTTGCAGACCTTGATGACAGCGAAGGGCAACCAAAGCAACGCCGTCGTAAAAACAGTCGTAAGAAGAAGCCTAAGGCCTCATCATGAGCCAGGTCTTTATTGCACTGGGGAGCAACCTTAGCTCCCCTGTCGCACAAGCACACGCAGCCATTGATGCTTTAAAACAATTACCTAAGTCAGAATTTGTCCGTGCCTCATCGCTGTACAGCAGTACACCGATGGGACCACAAAACCAACCTGACTACATCAATGCCGTGGTTGAAATCTCGACAGAATTAACGCCACTTGAGCTACTCGATTGCACCCAAGCAATTGAGCTAGAACAAGGGCGCGTCCGTAAAGAAGAGCGCTGGGGGCCAAGAACCCTTGATCTCGACATCCTTCTTTACGGCAATGAGGTGATCGATTCCGAGCGTTTAACCGTTCCACACTATGGAATGAAAGAGCGTGAATTCGTGCTCTACCCGCTAGCAGAAATTGCACCAAATTTAACCCTCCCATGTGGGACCAGACTAGAAGACTTATTGCAAGTCGTTGAGCAAAACGGTCTGCGTATTTGGCAATCATAGCCAACTCCTGTAAGGAAAAATCATGAAAAAAATTACCATCAATGATCTGATGACTTGGAAGCAAGAAGGTCGTAAATTTGCTACCTCGACCGCTTATGATGCGAGCTTTGCTCAGTTGTTTGAAAGCCAAGAAATGCCAGTTCTGTTAGTCGGTGACTCTCTGGGTATGGTACTGCAAGGAACACGTGACACATTGCCAGTTACCGTCGAAGAGATTGCTTACCACACACGATGTGTGCGTGCAGGTAGCCCTAACTGTCTACTGATGGCCGATATGCCATTTATGAGCTATGCAACCCCAGAGCAAGCGTGTGAAAACGCGGCTACGCTTATGCGCGCTGGGGCCAATATGGTTAAAATTGAAGGTGGTGACTGGTTAGTCGACACAGTGAAAATGCTCACAGAGCGCGCGGTTCCTGTCTGTGCTCACTTAGGTCTGACACCACAATCTGTGAATATTTTTGGTGGTTTTAAGGTTCAAGGTCGCGAGCAAGACAAAGCTGACCGTATGGTTCGTGATGCACTCGCCCTGCAAGAAGCTGGTGCGCAGATTATCTTATTAGAATGCATACCAAAAGAACTGGCCGCGCGAATCACTGAAGTGTGTGAGGTGCCAGTGATTGGTATCGGTGCGGGTAATGTGACGGATGGCCAGATCTTAGTAATGCACGATATGTTTGGAATTGCAGCGAACTACATGCCAAAGTTCTCGAAAAACTTCCTTGCTGAAACAGGGGATATGCGCGAGGCCGTGACCAAGTACAAGCAAGATGTTGAAAGTGGCGCGTTCCCTGACGACGCTCATACCATCGCTTAAGGATAACTGCCATGCAAACTTTTGCTGAAATTGCGCTACTGCGCGAACAGATCAAACAGTATAAACGTGAAGGACGCAGTATTGCTTTCGTCCCTACCATGGGTAACTTGCACGAAGGTCATTTGACCTTGGCTCGCAAAGCGCGTGAGCACGCTGATATTGTCGTGGTGAGCATTTTTGTCAACCCGATGCAGTTTGATCGCGCTGATGATCTCAATAGTTATCCCCGTACACTTGAAGATGACTTAAGCAAACTCAACGCCGAAGGAGTAGAACTGGTCTTTACCCCTACTGCTGACGTAATTTATCCTCAAGGGGTCGAAAACCAAACCTCAGTCGAAGTTCCTGGGCTATCAAGCATGCTTGAAGGCGCCTCTCGTCCGGGCCATTTTCGCGGCGTTGCGACCGTCGTAACCAAGCTATTTAACATCGTTCAACCTGATGTGGCATGTTTTGGCGAGAAAGACTTCCAGCAACTTGCCGTGATCCGCAAGATGACTGACGATCTGGCGATGGATATCAACATCATTGGTGTTGCCACTGTGCGCGAGATGGATGGTTTGGCGATGAGTTCACGTAATGGTTTACTCACCCTTGATGAGCGCCAACGTGCGCCTGTGCTGGCTCGTACCATGCGTTGGATTAGTAGTGCAATCCGTGGCGGTCGCGACGATTACGCTTCTGTGATTGAAGATGCCAGCGATCAATTACGTGCCGCTGGTCTTCATCCCGACGAGATCTTTATTCGAGACGCCCGGACACTGCATGCGATCACAGCAGAAACCACCCAAGCGGTAATTCTGATGTCAGCGTTCTTAGGTCAGGCGCGCCTGATTGATAACCAAGTGGTTGATCTGGCCATTGAAAGCAAAGAAGAAGAGAGCACTGAATCTTCTTCAGAGACAGAATAGACAGCAAAATAAAATAAAGGGTTGGCGCGAGAGCACCAACCCTTTTTATTTTCTTGTGATCGTCAAATGACGATCCTTATCGCCGCAGGCAGCACTAACTTCTTAAACCAATGCCCTTGGTCACCAAATAATGCGCAATCGCGTACAGCACCAACACAAACACCGTTAACACACTAAATGAGGTAACAATGCCGACATCTGACACCCCTAAGAAGCCATAGCGGAAAGCGTTAACCATATAAACGATTGGATTAATCTTTGATACCCCTTGCCAAAATTCAGGCAGCAGACTAATCGAGTAAAATACCCCGCCAAGGTAAGTCAATGGCGTCAACACAAAAGTCGGAATGATCGAGATATCGTCAAAGGTTTTGGCATAAACCGCATTGATCAAGCCGCCTAAAGCAAACACGACCGAAGTCATAAACACGGTGGCAATGATAATCCCCCAGTGCTCAACCTGAAGATCAACAAACAGCAGAGAGACAAACGTGACGATGGTGCCAACGAGTAGGCCCCGAGTCACACCGCCCATCACATAACCCGCAATAATCACATAGTTAGGTACTGGCGCTACGAGCAACTCTTCGATATTTTTTTGTAGCTTGGCACTGAAAAACGACGACGCCACATTAGAGTAAGAGTTAGTGATCACCGACATCATAATCAGACCCGGAACGATGTACTCCATATAACTGAAGCCGTTCATCTGGCCAATTCTCGAACCAATCAAGTTACCGAAAATGATAAAATAGAGCGTCATGGTGATCGCAGGCGGCACTAAGGTTTGCACCCAAATACGGGTAAAACGATTGATCTCTTTGCCTAATAAGCTGCGAAAAGCGACCCAATATAGACGATACATATTACTTGTCCCCTTCACGAACAATACTAACGAACAACTCTTCCAATCGGTTGGCTTTGTTGCGCATCGATAACACTTTAATGCCTTGCTCTGATAACTGAGCAAAGATGTCATTGAGGCCCTGCGTCTTGTCAATTTCGATCTCAAGCGAGCCCGCGACCATCTGTTGCTTGGTTACGCCTTGAAGTTGCGGCTGTTGTGCGCCCTCTTCGAGATCAAGAATAAAGGTTTCCACTTGTAGCTTACTGAGTAAACTTTTCATGGAGGTATTCTCGATCAACTCACCTTTGTTGATGATGCCGATATTACGGCACAACATTTCTGCCTCTTCGAGGTAATGCGTCGTCAAGATGATGGTAATGCCAAGTTCAGAGTTAATCTCTTTAAGAAACGTCCACATTGAGCGACGTAGCTCAATATCCACACCTGCGGTCGGTTCATCAAGAATCAACAACTGTGGTTCATGCATCAGCGCGCGAGCAATCATCAAGCGACGTTTCATACCACCGGATAGGTTTCTTCCTCGCTCGTCGCGCTTTTGCCACAAATCGAGTTTTGTTAAGTATTTTTTGGCGCGCTCTTTGGCGAGCGATTTAGGCACACCGTAGTAACCCGCTTGCTGCAAGACAATCTGCTCAACCGTTTCAAACTGATTGAAATTAAACTCTTGAGGGACCAGACCTAAATGCTGTTTTGCCTGTTCTAGGTCGTTATCGATGTTGTAGCCAAACACTTTCACTTGGCCCGAGGTTTTATTCACCAGTGAAGAAATAATCCCAATCGTCGTCGACTTGCCAGCACCATTTGGCCCTAATAGCGCGTAAAAATCGCCTTTAGCCACATTCAAGCTGATGCCTTTTAACGCTTCAAAACCACCAGCATAGGTTTTGCGCAGCTGTTCTATTTCTAATGCGTACATAGATAGTATTGCCATTGCTCAAACTAAAACGTCAATCAGTTTATCGTTGGGATACCTTGATTACAATTAAACCTTTCGAATGTTTTGGAAATAATATTTTCGCCTTAACCAAGAATAAAACAGCGCCTTGAGATGACTCCCAAGGCGCTGTTTTGGGCCAGACTAAGCTAGTAAGTCTGCAGGCTGTGGCAATTCACCATTAACATGCTTAATCGCCGCATTGAGCGCTTCATAACGGAACTTGAAACTGTTGTGGCTTGAGATAAGATCGATCACATGAAATTTCTCTAGCTGCTGACGTGTCGTCTCGTTGGGACACAAGAGATAAACCTGACAATTGGCATCCTGCGCATCTTTGATCGCGTTTTCTAAAGCCAGACCTACCGTAACATCAATCATAGGCACATCGGTTAAATCCAAGATCATCACTTCATAATCACTAATCCTTGAGTGCTGACGTGAAATCGCTTTCGAAACACTGAAGATCATTGGCCCGGAAAGATAGAAAAACAGCACCTTACCGTTGGCTTTATCCAATAAGCTACGTTCACTGTCTGTCAACGGCACATCATTATCATCGGCATCACTGATCGCTTTAACCTGGCGAGCCTGCTCGCGACTTAAGCGCTCAATGATAATGATATTAGAGATAAACACCCCTAAACCGACGGCCGCGATAAGATCCACGAACACCGTCAGCAACATCACCCCATACATGATCGCCATGCCAGAGAAGCTGACACGATGGGCGCGCTGAATAAAGCTCCAATCAAGAATGTTAAAACCGACATAAACAGCAATACCGGCCAGTACCGCCATTGGAATCGGCTCGGTTAAACCGCCTGCGACCAACACGACCAGTGCCAGCACCAACGCACGAATAACACCGGAGAGAGGAGAACGCGCGCCAACTTGAATATTGGTGACCGTTCCCATGGTAGCGCCGGCCCCTGGTAGCGCGCCAAACAGACCGGAAATCATGTTCGCAAGCCCCTGGCCTCGCAGCTCTTTATCTGAATCGTGCTCTTTTCGTGTTAAAGAATCGCCAATAACTGCGGTGAGCAAGGTATCAATACAGCCCAACGTACCAAGCACTAAGGCATCAATCACCATCTCAGTAAATATTGCACCGTCAAAATGAGGAATCACCAATGATGGCAAACCAGCAGGGATCTCACCAATACGACGAATCGAATCAGTATCGAAGATAATCACCGACAATAAGGTAACCGCAACCAGTGCCACCAACTGGGCAGGAACGTACTTGCGATACTGTTGCGGGAAGAAAAACAAAATGCCTAAGGTCAATAAGCCAAGAAACAACTCGCTAAACTTCATATTACTGATAATGTCAGGAATTGCAGAGAGCGTCCCCGTGACGCCTCCTGGCGGCGCAGGCTGACCTAACAAAGGCGAAAGTTGTAAGATGATTAAGATAACGCCAATACCCGACATAAAGCCAGACACGACACTGTAAGGCATCAGTGTCACGTATTTACCGAGCTTGAGTGTGCCGAGTAATATCTGAAATGCCCCCGCCATCATCACCACGGTAAAGGTCATTGCCATGCCCGTTTCTGGGTACTTGGCCATCATACTGGTCAACACTGCCGTCATGATCACCGTCATAGGGCCAGTCGGCTCTGAAATCAGCGTATTTGAACCACCAAACAACGCGGCAAATAAGCCGACCATAATCGCGCCCCACAAACCGGCTTCGGCCCCTGCCCCCGATGCAACCCCAAAAGCTAAGGCTAACGGCAGAGAAATGATCGCTGTGGTAACCCCACCAAACGCATCCCCTCGTAGGTTAAAATCTTCAAAACGACTTGTGAACACAGCAATACTCCATTCCATTTGATGTCCGAACACGCGAGTTGGCTATGACGCTTCCTCATCACTAGGCGTGTTGCGACACAATAAACAACATCTTAGTTTTAACTTATTTTAATTGGATTGGTTAGTGTGGCGAAATAACCATAAATTTTTTAGTAAAATGTAATCGATTTGCTAAAAAACCCACTAACTTCATCACTCTACCAAATGACATCTGCACCAGATAAGGGTTAATTACGCCACATAATTCATACGTTATAACTATTGGTTAGCATAATCGCTAAGTTTATGATTTTTTTAGTTCAAACACGTCAGATGAGTCGCTATCAGACCATTTTAAACGCGACCAAAATTGTAACATTGTGTATAGTCATTCAAGTATTTTTGAAGGACCGCAACTAAGATGCCAGAAATAAAACAGCTATTTGAGAATAACTCTAAATGGTCTCAATCAATCACAGCAGATCGTCCCGAGTACTTTACCAAACTGGAACAGGGTCAAAGCCCAGAGTTTTTGTGGATTGGTTGTTCCGATAGCCGCGTTCCCGCTGAACGTTTAACGGGTTTGTACTCTGGAGAACTGTTTGTTCATCGGAACGTCGCCAATCAGGTGATACATACTGACCTTAATTGTCTTTCCGTCGTGCAGTACGCTATCGATGTATTAAAAATTAAACATGTAATTGTCTGTGGTCACTACGATTGTGGAGGCGTGAATGCCGCAATCGATAACCCTAAACTCGGCTTGATCAATAACTGGTTACTGCATATTCGCGATTTATACTTCAAGCACCGTGAATACCTTGAGCATATGCCAGCCCAAGATCGCGCCGATAAGCTGTGTGAGATCAACGTCGCCGAACAAGTGTACAACTTGGGCAACTCAACCATAATGCAAAATGCATGGGAACGAGGGCAGGATGTAGAGATTCATGGTGTCGTATATGGTATTGGCGATGGTAAACTGCAATACCTCGGTGTTCGCTCCCACTCACATGATTCGGTTGAAACCTCTTACCACAAAGCGATGGAAGCGATCCTTAACCCTCAACACCGTTTGTTGTGTCGCTGAGTTAATCATGCAAAACGCCCGCAAATGCGGGCGTTTTTATCGTCAGAACACGACCAATGATAGTCGTAGCACGAGACATTACTCTTGTGGCACCACTTTGCCGATATACGGTAGATGACGATACTTTTGTGCATAGTCGATTCCAACCCCAACGACAAACTCGTCTGGGATTTCAAAACCAATCCACTCTACTGGCACTTGTACTTCGCGACGCGTTGGTTTGTCGAGCAGTGAACAAATTGCAATCGATTTAGGCTCTCGCAAAGATAGGATCTCTTTGATTTTGTGCAGCGTATTACCAGTATCGATAATGTCTTCGATAATTAATACGTCTTTGCCTTTGATGTCATCATCAAGGTCTTTCAAGATACGCACATCACGCGAGCTTTCCATCGTATTGCCGTAGCTAGAAGCGGTCATAAAGTCCACCTGATGCGTCAGCTCAATACAGCGTGCCAAGTCAGCCATAAAGACAAAAGAGCCACGTAGCAAGCCCACCAAGACTAAATCTTCACTACCTTGATAGTGTGCAGTGATCTGCTTACCTAATTCACGTACGCGATCCTGAACCTCTTGCTCAGAAATCATCACTTCTACTGTATGTTTCATACTGATCTCTTTTTTCACGTTAGCCGTATCTTAAGCGGTATTGTCTTTGCTCAAGTACTGTCTGATGTTTGAGGCGCGTAGTCTAACATTACACAGCGATGAGAAAAACGTTTGCCTAAAAATAAACACAGAACAACAGGATTTTCTATGTTCAGGTTTCATAACATATTAATAAATCTGATTATAAAATAAACGTAAATCGTTGACCTTCTTGATATGCACCATTACACTCATAGGGCGTCAAGCAATACATATAATACTAATTAGGGCAAAGCCCAATAAATACTATAAACAAGTCATTTGGCAAGGAAATTAACTATGGACTCTATAGCGAAAAGACCGCGTACGCGGCTATCTCCGCAAAAACGTAAGCAACAACTGATGGAAATTTCTGTCGAAGTCTTTGCCCGACGAGGCATAGGCCGTGGCGGCCACGCAGACATTGCAGAAATTGCACAAGTTTCGGTTGCAACCGTGTTTAACTACTTCCCGACTCGCGAAGATCTAGTCGACGATGTACTTAACTACGTTGTACGTCAGTTCTCAAACTTCTTATCTGACAATATCGATCTTGACCTTCACGCCAAAGAAAACCTTAGCAACCTGACGTCTGCAATGATCGAATTGGTCATTAACGATTGTCACTGGCTGAAGGTATGGTTCGAGTGGAGCGCATCGACTCGCGACGAAGTTTGGCCACTGTTTGTGACCACTAACCGCACTAACCAATTGCTGGTACAAAATATGTTTGTTAAAGCAATTGAACGTGGCGAAGTGTGCGATCAACATTCACCAGCAGAGCTTGCAACCTTGTTCCACGGTATCTTCTACTCACTGTTTATCCAAGCAACACGTACACATGATGAAGAGATGATGAAGAAGCTCACGACAAATTACTTAGACATGCTGTGCATCTACAAGCACGCAAAAAATGGCTAATTAATCACGTCTGAATCAGGCCCACTTTACCAGTGGGCTTTTTTATTGCTGTATTTCAGCCAATAAAAAACCGCTGACTTAGCAGCGGTTTTTAACATTCAATCACCAGTGATGATTACTTTTTCTTTTTCGCTTTAGGGTTTGGCAGGTCAGTGATCGTACCTTCAAACACTTCAGCCGCAAGACCAACAGATTCGTGCAACGTTGGGTGCGCGTGGATCGTTAGTGCGATATCTTCTGCATCACAACCCATCTCGATGGCAAGACCGATTTCACCCAGCAGTTCACCACCGTTAGTACCCACGATAGCACCACCAATAACACGGTGAGTGTCTTTATCAAAGATAAGCTTAGTCATACCGTCAGAACAGTCAGAGGCGATCGCACGGCCCGAAGCAGCCCATGGGAATGTCGCTGTTTCGTAGTTAAGACCTTCCGCTTTTGCTTCTTTTTCTGTTTTACCAACCCAAGCCACTTCTGGCTCAGTATAAGCAATTGAAGGAATCACTTTCGGGTCGAAGTAGTGCTTCTTACCTGAGATAACTTCTGCAGCAACATGGCCTTCATGCACACCTTTGTGAGCAAGCATTGGTTGGCCAACGATATCACCGATGGCAAAGATATGCGGTACGTTTGTACGCATTTGCTTATCAACGTTAATGAAACCACGCTCGTCAATTTCTAGACCCGCTTTTTCACCGTCGATAAGTAGACCATTTGGTACACGGCCGATAGCAACAAGAACGGCATCATAGCGCTCAGCTTCTGCTGGTGCTTTTTTGCCTTCCATTGAAACGTAGATACCATCTTCTTTCGCTTCAACTGCCGTTACTTTCGTTTCTAGCATCAAGTTGAACTTGTTCTTCACACGCTTAGTGTAAACTTTAACAATGTCTTTATCGGCTGCTGGGATAACTTGGTCGAACATCTCAACCACGTCTACTTTAGAACCAAGAGATTGGTAAACAGTACCCATTTCTAGACCGATGATACCACCGCCCATAATAAGCAGTTTTCCAGGAACTTCTTTCAGCTCTAACGCGTCAGTCGAATCCCAAATACGTGGATCTTCATGTGGGATAAACGGCAGTTTGATTGGGCGAGAGCCCGCAGCAATAATAGCGTTATCGAAATTAACTGTTGTTGATTCGCCTTCACCTTCAACAAGGATAGAGTTAGGGCCAGTGAATTTACCGTAACCGTTAACCACGTTAACTTTACGCATCTTCGCCATACCGCCAAGACCGCCAGTCAGTTGGTTAACAACTTTCTCTTTCCAGATACGAATCTTATTGATGTCAGTTTGTGGCTCACCGAATACAACGCCGTGGTCAGCCATCGCTTTCGCTTCTTCGATAACTTTAGAAACGTGAAGCAGTGCTTTTGATGGGATACAACCCACGTTCAGACACACACCACCTAGGGTGCTGTAGCGCTCAATAAGTACAGTTTCAAGACCTAAGTCTGCACAACGGAATGCCGCTGAGTAACCAGCAGGACCAGAACCAAGTACAACAACTTGGGCTTTAATTTCTTTGCTCATTGTGACCTCTTGTAGTCATTATCCCTAACAGGCTGAGTGGGTATTGATTTATTTGTTCAAGTCGATTTGTTTTAAACAGTTATTTTTCAGACCGCCAACAGTTTACAGAGATGTTAATGGAGTGAAAAGTAAATCAATTTAGCCTGTGAGCTAGACAACAATTCGATTGTGAAAACCTTATTTTATCTAAAGTCTCGCATCAAATTGTTCAGTAATTATTTGTAATAGAGGCGGCTCACTTGCCGCCTCTTTATCATCTAGTCTCGATTAAAGAACAAGACGACGAATGTCTGATAGCGCACCATTTAGGAACGTAATGAAACGTGCACCTTCCGCACCATCGATCACACGGTGATCGTATGATAGAGACAGTGGCAGTTGTAGGCGCGGTTCAAATTCTTTACCGTTCCATACAGGTTTCATTTCAGACTTAGACACACCAAGGATACCAACTTCTGGTGCGTTGACGATTGGTGTAAATGCCGTACCACCAATGCCACCAAGGCTAGAGATAGTGAAACAACCACCTTGCATGTCAGCCGCAGTCAGCTTGCCCGAACGTGCTTTCTTAGAGACAACCATCAGCTCTTCAGATAGCTCGTAAATGCCTTTCTTGTTCACGTCTTTAAATACCGGAACAACTAGGCCGTTTGGCGTATCAACAGCAATACCTACGTTAACATACTTCTTAAGAATGATGCTTTCGCCATCTTCAGACAGTGAAGAGTTAAACGCTGGGAAGGCTTCTAGCGCTTTCGCTACTGCTTTCATGATGAACACAAGAGGCGTGATCTTCATACCAGTGTCTTTCTTCGCTTCGATAGCATTTTGTTCTTTACGGAATGCTTCTAGCTCAGTGATGTCAGCGTTATCCCACTGTGTAACGTGAGGGATCATTACCCAGTTACGGTGTAGATTTGCACCAGAGATCTTCTTGATCTTCGATAGTTTCTGAACTTCGGTTTCACCAAACTTACTGAAGTCCACTTTTGGCCATGGTAGTAGACCAAGAGCAGAACCGTCACCGCCTTTGCCAGATGCTGCCGCACCAGACTCTAGACGCTTAAGCGCTTCTTTAACGTAAGACTGAACGTCTTCTTTAAGGATACGGCTCTTACGACCAGATCCTTTCACCTTAGAAAGGTTGACGCCAAATTCGCGAGCAAGACGACGAACAACTGGAGACGCGTGAGCGTACTCATTGTTTTCTTGGAAGTCGCTCGCTGCTGGAGCAGACTCTGTTTTGGCTGCTGGAGCCGCCGCAGGTGCTGCTGTTGGCGCTGGCGTTGGAGCTGTCGCTGTCGCTGCCGCTGCCGGTGCTGCTACTGGCGCTGCGCCTGCAACCTCAAATACCATGATAAGAGAACCCGTTGTAACTGAGTCACCTTCAGCAATCTTGATCTCTTTGACAGTGCCTGCGAACGGCGCTGGAACTTCCATCGACGCTTTGTCGCCTTCCACAGTGATTAGAGATTGCTCTTCTTCTACTGTGTCGCCAACTTTAACCATGATCTCAGTAACTTCTACTTCGTCACCACCGATATCTGGCACGTTGACTTCTTTGTCAGCCGCTACCGCAGGAGCCGCCGCAGGTGCTACTGGTGCTTCTACAGCTGCAGGAGCCGAAGCCGCGGCGCCAGAGCCAGCCACTTCAAACACCATCACTAGAGAGCCCGTAGAAACTGAGTCACCAGAAGCGATCTTGATCTCTTTAACGATACCCGCGAATGGTGCTGGAACTTCCATTGAAGCCTTGTCGCCTTCAACAGTAAGAAGAGATTGCTCTTCTTCTACTGCATCGCCAATTGCAACCATGATTTCAGTAACTTCTACTTCATCACCGCCGATATCTGGCACGTGAACTTCTTTCAGCTCAACAGCCGCGGCAGGAGCGGCAGGAGCGGCAACTGGTGCTGCTTCAACTGCTGGAGCTGCCGCAGGAGCCGCTTCTGCTGCGGCACCTTCAGCTTCGAAGATCATGATTAAAGAACCAGTCGAAACGCTATCGCCTTCCGCTACTTTGATCTCTTTTACGATACCCGCCTGAGACGCAGGAACTTCCATTGAAGCTTTGTCGCCTTCAACAGTGATCAGTGACTGCTCTTCTTCAACCTTGTCACCAACGTTGACTAGAATCTCAGTTACTTCAACCTCATCAGCACCGATGTCTGGTACATTAATTTCGATTGTCATTGTTTTTCTACCTTATGCGTATTGCGGGTTAGTTTTTTCAGTGTCGATGTTGAACTTAGCAATCGCTTCAGCCACTACAGACTTGTCAACATCACCACGTTTAGCCAATTCAGTTAGCGCAGCAACGACAACATAGCCAGCGTTCACTTCGAAGTGACGACGCAAGTTCTCACGGCTATCTGAACGACCGAAACCGTCAGTACCAAGTACTTTGTAAGACTCAGTTGGCATGTAAGCACGTACTTGCTCAGCGTAGTTCTTCATGTAGTCAGTGACCGCGATTGCAGGCTCACTTCCAAGAACCGTCGTGATGTACGGTACTTTCTCTTCAGCTTCTGGGTGCAGCATGTTGTCACGCTCAACCGCTTGGCCGTCACGAGTCAGCTCGTTGAACGAGGTTACCGAGAATACGTCAGATGCAACGCCGTACTCTTCGCTTAGAATTACCGCCGCTTTACGTGCTTCGTTCATGATAGTACCAGAGCTCATTAGTTGAACTTTGCCCTTGCTACCTGCGTGAGATTCAAGCTTGTAGATACCTTTACGGATGCCTTCTTCAGCGCCTTCCGGCATTGCTGGCATTGCGTAGTTCTCGTTCATTACTGTTAGGTAGTAGTAAACGTTCTCTTGCTCAGGACCGTACATGCGACGAATACCGTCTTGCATGATTACCGCTAGTTCGTAAGCGAATGTTGGGTCGTAAGAGATACAGTTCGGGATAGTGTTCGCTTGAATGTGCGAGTGACCATCTTCGTGCTGTAGACCTTCACCGTTTAGTGTAGTACGACCAGCCGTTGCACCAAGTAGGAAACCACGAGCTTGTTGGTCGCCTGCTAGCCATGCCATGTCACCAATACGTTGGAAACCGAACATTGAGTAGTAGATGTAGAACGGGATCATTGGTAGATCGTTAGTGCTGTATGACGTTGCCGCCGCAACCCATGAAGCCATTGAACCTAGTTCATTGATACCTTCTTGAAGAACTTGACCAGACGTTGCTTCTTTGTAGTAAGAAACGATGCCTTTATCTTCAGGTGTGTATTCTTGACCTTGTGGGTTGTAGATACCAACCTGACGGAATAGACCTTCCATACCGAAGGTACGTGCTTCATCACAGATAATAGGAACAATGTTCTTACCAATGTTCTTATCTTTAAGCAGGATGTTCAACGTACGAACGTAAGCCATCGTAGTTGAGATTTCACGCTTCTGAGCACCCAATAGAGGAGCAAACTCTTCTAGTTCAGGTACTTTGAATTCTTGAGTGAACTTAGGCAGACGAGTTGGAGTGTAACCTTGCAGCGCCTTACGACGAGCATGAAGGTATTCGTACTCAGCAGTGCCTTCTTCCAGTTTCAAGTAAGGAAGTTCAGCCACTTTCTCATCAGAAAGAAGATCTTGTAGGCCTAGACGATCACGCAGGTATTGAACATGCGTCATGTCCATTTTCTTAACACCGTGTGCGATGTTCTTACCTTCTGCGGCGTCACCCATGCCGTAACCTTTAACGGTCTTAGCTAGGATTACTGTCGGCTTACCATTAGTCTCTTTGGCATTGTTGAATGCAGCAAAAAGCTTAGATGAGTCATGACCACCACGCTTAAGAGCGAAGATTTCGTCATCCGTCATATCGGCAACGAGTGCCGCTGTTTCTGGGTACTTACCAAAGAAGTGCTCACGTACGTATGCGCCATCTTTAGATTTGAATGTTTGGTAGTCACCATCAACGGTTTCGTTCATCAACTGAAGCAGCTTACCAGTGGTATCTTTCGCCAGTAGTGCATCCCAGTTACTGCCCCAGATAACTTTAACAACGTTCCAACCTGCGCCTTTGAATAGGCCTTCAAGTTCTTGAATGATGCTACCGTTACCCATTACAGGGCCATCGAGACGCTGTAGGTTACAGTTGATTAGGAAACATAGGTTATCTAGCTTCTCACGTGAAGCGAAAGAGATAGCACCACGTGATTCTGGCTCATCCATCTCGCCGTCACCTAGGAACGCATATACGCGCTGAGCGGAAGTATCTTTAAGACCACGACCTTCTAGGTACTTAAGGAAACGCGCTTGGTAGATCGCAGAAATTGGACCAAGACCCATTGATACCGTTGGGAACTGCCAGAACTCAGGCATCAGTTTAGGGTGCGGGTATGATGGGATACCTTTACCGTCGACTTCTTGACGGAAGTTATCTAGCTGCTCTTCCGTTAGACGACCTTCAACGAATGCACGAGAGTAGATGCCTGGAGAGATGTGACCTTGGTAATAAACGAGATCGCCACCGTCCGTCTCATTTGGAGCACGGAAGAAGTGGTTGAAACAGACTTCGTAGAATGCAGCCGCAGACTGATAAGAAGCCATGTGACCACCTAGGTCTAGATCTTTCTTAGAAGCACGCAATACAATCATGATTGCGTTCCAGCGAATGATCGAGCGGATACGGCGCTCAAGCGTTGTGTCACCTGGGTAAGCTGGCTCTTGTGTTGCTGGAATGGTGTTAATGTAGTTTGTGTTGATGCCGGTTGGCATATCAACGCCGTCTAGACGTGCTTTTTCTAGTACGGTTTCTAGTAGAAACTGTGCACGTTCTACACCTTCTTCACGAACAACTGATTCAAGGGCTTCTAGCCAGTCTTGAGTTTCCAGTGCGTCTACGTCATGCTTCATGTCAGACATGGCGATCTATCCTTCTGTTGGTTGGATCTACTTATTTAAGTAACCGTTTCTTGTGTTAAGAATCGTTACCTTGCTGAATTCGACGTAAAGAACGCTTTCTTCGCGACTCTTCACGCGTCAAATCCAACAATGTCTCTTCAATATAAGCTAAATGTGAATGTGACATTTCACGCGCCTTTTCAGGCTGTCCAGAAACAATCGCATCGACAATGTTAGCTCGGTGTGTACTTACTTTATCGACCACTTCATCGCGGCGATGTAAGAGCTTTAAATTCTGTAAGATATTTTGCTCAAGCAGAGGACCAAGACTGCGAACAATGTGAAGTAACACAACATTGTGCGCCGCTTCGGTTAAAGCAATCAGAAACTGCATCACTGCAGCGGCCTCCGCTTCAACATTCTTGTTAGTTTGCTCTTCGCTGATGTTAGTCAGGCAAGCCTGAATACGTGCAAAATCTTCCTCGGTACCACGAACTGCTGCAAAATACGCTGCAATACCTTCCATCGCATGACGCGCTTCAAGTAAATCCAGCTGAGTTTCAGAGTGACTAGACAATAAATTTAGCAGAGGATCGGAAAAACCTGTCCAAATACTCTCACTAACAAATGTGCCACCACCCTGACGTCGAGTAAGAAGACGTTTCGCTTCTAGGCGTTGTATCGCTTCACGGATTGAAGGACGCGAGACATCAAATTGCTTCGCTAACTCTCTCTCAGGAGGCAACTGCTGCCCTGGAGATAGTGTTCCTTCCACAATCAGCCTTTCTAACTCTTGCTCAATAACGTCTGAGAGTTTTGGCTGACGAATCCTTTGATAAGCCATAATTGTTTTTCTTCTACTCTGTACGCAGTCAATTGGTAATACCAATTCTAAGTTGGCGAGAAAATTAACATAATTAAAACGCAAGTTCCAGTCAAAAATTGACCCAAATCATAGAACGAGCCTAACACCAACACTTTGATAACAATAGATGATTAAAACAGCAATCTAATTGGTCTGACCAATTACAAAATGTATACAGATGGGAATAAAACGTGCTAGCGATCACGGTTTAATTGATCAGTTTTAAAGAAATATGAAAGGTTATTAGGGGATGCGATGAAAAAAGCGAGAGATTAAGAACATCAGGGCGTCATTCTGAACTGTGAGGTACGAGCGTGATTCAGAATCTAATCAAAGTGATCGTTGACAATAGATTCCAGATAACTCATCCCTCGTTTCTGGAATGACAATGTATCTAACAAACCATGTAAAGCAGCGTCATCCTTAAGAACGAGGGAAGCACGAGTTGAGGAGCTCTTGAAGCAAGCAGAAAACCTTTAGAGATTCCCTATTCGCTCCCTCGACGTTCTATTCAATGACACAAGTTAAGGCACTACCTCGCCTCAATATGATCAATCATCAACTGCAACGACTGATTGCCACGAAACTCATTAATATCAAGTTTGTAGGCTAAGCGAACGGTTTTGACAGAAGCATCAGGCCAACGGCGCAGATCAACATTAAACGCGATCCCATCGATCATAATGTTGGTCGGATGGCCTTTATGCAGCGGCTCTAGCATCAATTTGAGGTGCTTCTCGCCGACCAATTTTTGGTGTAAAACTTTAAATTCGCCGTCAAACAGAGGCTCCGGAAACGCTTGTCCCCATGGCCCACCTGATCGCAGTAACTCTGCGGTGTGCATCGAAAATTCTTCAGGCTTTAGCTCACCATCAGAAAGTAATACCCCTTTGAGCACCGCTTCATCTAAATCCTGTTTGACAGCTTGATCAAACAGCGTTGCAAAGCGAGTAAAGTCTTGTTCTAAGATGGTCAAACCTGCCGCCATTGCATGACCGCCAAATTTAACAATCAAACCTGGGTTTTGCGTATCAATACGATCAAGCACATCACGCATATGAACGCCCGCAATCGATCGACACGATCCTTTGATGCTCCCTTCCCCACCATCGGCAAAAGCAATTACAGGACGGTGAAATTTGTCTTTGATCCGCGAAGCTAAAATACCGATCACACCTTGGTGCCAGTCACGCTGGAATAACACCAAACCATGGGGCATGTCTTGTTCACCAAACTGCAGGCGCTCACAAAAAGCCATCGCTTCTTGTTTCATGCCCTCTTCAATCTCTTTACGCGTTTGGTTAAGACCATCGAGCTCACTCGCCATACGCCGTGCTGCATAAATATTGGTGCTCATCAGCAGTTCAACGCCAAAAGACATATCATCCAAGCGACCTGCTGCATTAATACGTGGACCGAGCGCAAAACCAAAATCAGACGCCACCAAGCGACGTGCATCACGCTTAGCAACTTCAATCAATGCTTGAATACCTGGTCGCGCCTTGCCAGCGCGAATACGTTGCAAACCTTGATGGACCAAAATGCGATTATTCTCATCCAGCGGCACAACGTCAGCCACTGTGCCGAGGGCAACCAAGTCAATCAACTCCATCAACTTGGGCTCTGCCATGCCTTTATCTACAAACCAGTTGTGCTTACGCATGTGAACACACAACGCCATCATCAGATAGAAAGCCACGCCAACGCCAGCCAAGGCTTTAGAGGGAAAAGCGCACTCTTGTAAATTAGGATTGACCATGGCATCGACTTCGGGCAGTTCATGGCCGGGAAGATGGTGATCGGTGACCAAAACCTGTAACCCCTGCTGCTTGGCGTAACGAACCCCTTCAATGGAAGAGACACCGTTATCAACCGTCATGATCATTTGTGCACCAAGCGCGATAGCTTGATCGACCACATCAGGGCTCAAGCCGTAGCCATCTTCAAAACGATTCGGCACTAAGTAATCGACATTGTTCGATCCCAGCATGCGTAGCGCCAGCACCGACAGCGCCGAACTAGTAGCGCCATCGGCATCAAAATCACCGACCACAATAATGCGTTTGTCGGTTTGAATCGCCTCAAACAGCAGCGTAACGGCGGCTTCAATTCCATGCAATTTTTGGTAAGAGTGCAGCGCTCGCGCAGCGGTATCTAGTTGCTCCACATGGTGAATACCACGCGCAATATAAATGCGTTTGAGCAGTGGTGCGATGGTGTCGGGAAGAAGGGTTAAATCAACTTCAGGTCTACGTTGAATTTCTATCATAAAGGGCATCAGAGCCTCAAATGAGGCTCTTCATCAAGTTAATTAAAGTTGCTCAAGACGCTGAGCAAGCTGTTCTGGCGGTAGGTAACCACCAATCATCTCACCATTTGGCAAGAAAATCGCAGGAGTACCGCTGATACCAAGCTCACGGCCTAGCGAGTAGTGTTGTTTGATGATCTGTTGGAACTTAGCGAAATCGTCACCCGTTTTAGGGAATTGACGATTCACTTTACCGTCATGCATTGCCGCTTGCGGATCTTTCGCGCCCCATACTGCCGCCATTTGATCAGCGACCATGCCTGTTGCACCTTGACGAGGGAAAGCCATATAACGCACCGTAATACCGAGATCATTGTAGCCTTGCATCTGACTGTGAAGTTTCACGCAGTAGCCACACGTAACATCGGTAAAGACTGTCACGACGTATTTCTCATCGTCGGCTTTAAATTCAATCATGCTGTCTTTAAACGCAGCGATTTTCGCCGCGTTAATCGGTGCTTGGCGCTTAGCCAGTACATCTTGATATTGGCCGCTTTCATCCAACTGGTATAAGGTTCCCGCTAAGAAATAATCTCCGGTTGGTGACGCAAACAATACCCCACCACTGGTGTTCACTTCGATTAGGCCATCAATATCTGCGGCAGTAATATCTTTCACTTCTAAACCCAGCTTGGCAAAACGTGCCTCTAGCTGTGCTTTGTCAAACTTAACCTCATTGGCCGATACGGTTTGCGCCGCTAACAGCAAAGGTAAAGTCAGTAGGGTCATTCGGCGTAATACGCTCATTCAAGCCACCTTAAATTCGATTGGTTGAGCCAAAAGCGATTACGCTCTTGGGTGGTGTTCACTGTGTAGCTGCTTCAGACGCTCTGTTGCTACATGAGTATAAATTTGTGTGGTCGACAAGTCACTATGCCCCAGTAACATCTGCACCACACGAAGATCCGCACCATAGTTAAGCAAGTGGGTCGCGAAGGCATGGCGCAGGACATGGGGAGACAGTAATTCCGTCTCAATCCCTGCCAATACGGCATAGCGCTTTATACGGTGCCAGAATGTCTGGCGAGTCATTTGCCGCGCACGTTTACTGGGAAAAACTACATCAGAAGTATTATCCCCAAGTAACTCAGACCTACCTTGTTGGAGAAAAGTTTCAATCCAATCGACCGCATTTTCGCCCATCGGCACCAAACGCTCTTTACCGCCTTTACCCGTTACGCGCACAACCCCTTGACGCAGACTAATATTTTCCATCGTTAAACTGACCAATTCAGTCACGCGTAGACCCGTCGCATAAAGCAGTTCTAACATCGCTTTATCCCGTAACTCTATCGCATCATTCGGATCCGGAGCATCAAGCAGTGCTTCCACTTGCTCTTCACTAAGATCTTTCGGTAAACGTTTGGGCAATTTAGGGCTAACCAACAGCGCACTCGGATCATCCGCGCGGACTTTTTCTCGGTGCAAATATTGGAACAGTCGCCGGATGGCCGACAACATCCGCGCACGTGATGTCTGCTTGTATTGTTGGTCTACCAGCCAGGATTGATACTCTTGCAGGCCAGATAAGCTGATAAAGTCGAGTCGATAATTGTTGGCCGCCATCCACTGTAATAGTTTAAACAGATCATTGCGGTAAGATGAAAGCGTATTTTCAGATAATCCTCGCTCCATCCACATCGCATCTAAAAACAGCTCAACAACCCCTTGATCGGGTGACATTTGTTCTGACACAGCTAACCTCTTATTTTTGTTCTGCGCTCAAATGTAAGGGGCACAAGCGAATAATGCTATAAAAAATCGTCTTTGAGTCGGATATTGACTGCAAAGCTGGTCATTTTGTGGTTAGAATTCACCATCCATTTTGCAATAGATAAAAGCATATTATGAAGATCGGTCTGTTTTACGGCTCAACCACTTGTTATACCGAAATGGCAGCAGAAAAAATCCGCGCTATTCTTGGTGAAGACCTTGTTGATATTCACAACGTTAAAGAGTCGCCACTCGCTTTGATGGCAGATTACGATTTTCTTATCTTGGGTATTTCGACTTGGGACTTTGGTGAAATCCAAGAAGATTGGAATGAAATATGGGATCAAATCGATGGCGTAGCGCTAAATGGCAAAACCGTCGCACTATTCGGCTTAGGCGATCAAGAAGGTTATGGCGAATGGTATCTGGATGCGATGGGGTTGCTCCACGACGAACTGAAGAAGACCGGAGCTAACATCATCGGTTACTGGCCCAATGATGAAAACTATCAGTTTGAAGCCTCCAAAGCTCTCACGGAGGATGGCAGCCAGTTTGTTGGCTTAGCTCTCGATGAAGACTCCCAATATGAACTGAGTGATGAGCGCATCGCCAACTGGGTTGAACAGATCTTACTTGAGTACCAAGAGACACTTTAGCCCGCAGCGAGCAGCGCACGCCTATATTTGGCCCAATCAAACACCAACCCCGGATCCGTTTTACGCAGCGGCGCTATATATTGGTGGCCTGTAATACGCGGGATGGTGATCTTCGGATAGCGACTTTGTATCGACTGAGTCAACGCGGTTAGCGCAGCGTATTGTGCATCGCTGTAAACCACATAGTCGCTTCCTTCAAGTTCAATGCCAATCGAGTAATCATTGCACTTATCACGTCCAGCAAAGCTTGAGCTCCCCGCATGCCAAGCTCGCTGAGCAAAAGAGACAAACTGCACCACCTCTCCATCACGCCGAATCAAGCAGTGCGCCGATACGCCCATTTTATGAATGACAGCAAAGAATGGGTGCGTGTCAGGGTTAAGCTGACCGGTAAAAAACTGTTCGATATAAGGGCCGCCAAATTGACCGGGCGGCAAGCTAATATTGTGCACCACCAGCAAAGAGACATCTTGCCCTGGCGGCCTTTGATCAAAAAAGGGCGAAGGAACGTGGCGCGCAGCGCAATACCAACCGTTGTCATCTATCATTTTAAGGCTCACTGTTTTCGTCTTGTTATGATTTTATCCCTTTGACCATGAAATGCGAGATTAATGGCTGAATTTCGCACTCAGTCAGCGTATCATGCCCACCTCTTGTTCAACTGCGTATTAGATTTGCGATGAAAAACACACATAATAGCCAACAACGTCTCGAATATTTGAAACAGCAACTGCCTCTTGAGATCAGCCGCGCCGTGGCTGACACCATCAGAGAAGATCTGGGTGGCACGCTCGACCCAGCGGCTGATATCACTGCAAGTCTAATCCCTGCCAATGCGCACAATGAAGCCACCATCATCACCCGAGAGCACGGCGTGTTCTGCGGCAAAGCCTGGGCCGATGAAGTGTTTAAGCAGCTTGGTGGCGAAGTCAACATCGATTGGCATGTCAACGATGGAGACCACGTTGAACCAAACCAAGTGTTGTGTACCCTTTCGGGTCCTGCACGCGCTTTATTGACCGGTGAACGTAACGCGATGAACTTCATCCAAACGCTGTCAGGTTGTGCCACTGTTGTTGCCGAGTACGCCGCTAAAATTCAAGGCACTGGTTGTCGCCTACTCGATACGCGTAAAACCATTCCTGGGCTGCGCAGCGCACTCAAATACGCCGTGGCTTGTGGTGGTGGTTTTAATCACCGCATTGGTGTCTTCGATGCGTATCTGATCAAAGAGAACCATATCATCGCCAACGGCGGCATTACTCAGACCATTAAAACAGCGAAAGAGCTCAACCCTGGTAAACCGGTCGAAGTAGAAACCGAAAGCTTGCAAGAGCTACAAGAGGCCATTGACGCCGGCGCTGACATCATCATGTTAGATAACTTCACCACCGAGATGATGCGTGAAGCCGTCAAGATCAACGCTGGCCGCGCGGCGTTAGAAAACTCAGGTAATGTCACGCTCGAAACGATTCGAGAGTTCGCAGAAACTGGCGTAGATTATATTTCCGTCGGCGCACTAACCAAACACCTTAAAGCAATGGATCTTTCAATGCGCTTTAAGTAGCCATCACTGAGCGATTTAACTAACGGAGGCTGTGCGCCTCCGTTATTGTTTCTAGGGTGAGAAACTCAGATCCAGTTCATACTTTATTGAATCATCACAGTGACGCACAGTTAACCCCACCTAATCAGATCTCACTTTCACACAATTCGTCTCCACGCTAACACTCGCGACCACTAGTCTCTCTAGTCCCATTCAAACCGTTCGAAGAGACTATGCACCCACAACGCCAGCGCCATGCCCTCGGTTTCACACTGATTGAACTCATGATTGTCGTTGCGGTAATCAGTCTGCTGTCCGCCGTAGCGATTCCTCACTACCAAAGTTACGTAAAGAAGGCGGCATTAAGTACCGCCCTTGCCTCCGCGAGTGCGTACAAAGTGATTGTTGAAGATGCCATTGCTTTAGAAGGGCGCTTTCCTGCTATCTCACAAACTTTTGCGATTGGGACCATTCGCGCTGAATCCGCGCCATTAGCCACTGACAACGCCACCAATGATTTAGTGGTCGCGATAACCCAAGGATCAGGCTCGGGTCAAAGCATAACCTTAAAACGTGATGCCAATGGAGCCTGGCGTTGCAGTGCATCCAGCAGTGTCTCTCTCGCCGGGTGCTCTTGATGCAAAGCGAATTACTCAGCCTACTCGTTCAACTGCAACTCGTAAGCAAACAGCAGCAGCAACGCGCCCAAGCGAGCATCGACGAACTTGGCCAGCATCCGCTCACAGCCCTTATCGAAGATGGGGTTATCAGTGACACCGAGTTAGCTAAACAGCTGGCCGAACACCTTGCGCTGCCCTTGATTCAACTCACCGAATTTGATTATCAAGCGCTCAGCCTTCCGTTCGACCTGCGGCCATTAATCGATCGCTTCCAAGCCGTTCCTGTTCGCCTTGAGCAGCAAACATTACAACTGGCCGTCGCTGACCCTTGCCAACACGAGATAGAAAATGAGTTTCATTTTGCTACTGGGTTCGCGATTGAATTGGTGATAACCGAATACAGTGCACTGATTAACGCCATAGAGCGGCTATCACAGCATGATTCAACGCGCTCACCTCTGACTGACAGCCCTGCTATCAATGACCATCAACTCACCCAATTAGTCACCTTGAGTGCCGATGAACAGCGTGAGCAAGATGACCTTATTCATGATAAAGCGCCCGTCAGTTGTTACATACAACAGATCTTGTTAGATGCCGTCTCCCGCCACGCCTCTGACATTCACTTTGAACCATACGAACAGTCGTATCGAGTCCGTTTACGTTGTGATGGTCTATTAATTTCCGCTCAGCAACCTTCACATCAACTCAGTCGCCGTTTAGCCGCTAGGCTGAAAATATTGGCCAAACTTGATATTGCCGAGCGCCGCCTACCGCAAGATGGCCGAATCAAGCTGCGTTTAAATGACACCATGGCAGTGGATATGCGCGTATCCACCTTACCGACATTGTGGGGAGAAAAAATCGTCCTGCGTATTCTCGATAATCGCGCCATTGCCCTCGCTATCGATACTTTAGGTTTTAACCCTGAGCAACAACACATCTACCTATCAGCGCTGAAAAAACCTCAAGGGATGATACTGCTCACCGGCCCAACCGGCAGTGGTAAAACCGTCTCGCTTTATGCGGCGCTCAATCACTTGAACTCACAGCATGTTAATATCTCAACGGCAGAGGATCCGGTCGAAATTAATCTTCCCGGCATCAACCAAGTACACATTCACCCTGAAATTGGCCTCGATTTTAGCCACACATTACGCGCGTTTTTACGCCAAGACCCAGACATCATCATGCTCGGCGAAATCCGCGACCTTGAGACAGCAGAGATCGCGATTAAAGCCGCTCAAACCGGCCACTTGGTACTGTCTACCTTGCACACCAATTCGGTGGTACAGACCATTACTCGCTTAGCCAATATGGGGATCAACCACTTTAATATGGCCTCTTCGCTCTCTTTACTTATCGCACAGCGCCTAGTCAGGAAACTGTGCCGGCACTGCAAACAAAGCATCGCAACTCCAACTCTTGTCGCTGAACAGTTTCATCTCGCACCGAACTCGAATATGTTCATCGCCACCCCAGCAGGTTGCCCGCACTGTCACAATGGTTATCTCGGCCGAATAGGCATCTACGAGCTGTTACCAATCAATGCCGAGCTTGTTGAAGCGATTTCAAATCAGGCCACAGCCGAGCAATTGGAAGCGATCGCGATAGAAAATGGTATGCAGAGTTTAATCCAATCTGGGATCGAAAAAGTGCGCGCAGGGGTTACCAGTATTGATGAGTTACAACGCGTACTCTACTTTTAGCGCTTAATGATGATGTTACCCTCGCGCACGCCATTAAGTCATTATCACTGGAAAGGCATCAACACCGCTGG
The DNA here is from genome assembly GCF_042940635.1 of Vibrio sp. NH-UV-68. NCBI lineage: Bacteria > Pseudomonadati > Pseudomonadota > Gammaproteobacteria > Vibrionales > Vibrionaceae > Vibrio > Vibrio sp. NH-UV-68. The sequence continues at coordinate 410,919 of NZ_CP134975.1, read as the reverse complement.
CAAACGTTGCTGCGGAAAAATGCTCGCCAGTCACGAGAGTGACATTCGCCACCACTTAAAAAACAACTCGATCACCTTGCTGAGCCTCAAACGACGCAACAGCTCATTACTATCTCGCTGGCAACATAAAGCTCGCCCACAAGACATCACTGTCATGACACGCCAATTAGCCACCATGTTAGCCAGTGGCGTGACGCTAGTGCATGCGCTCAAACTGATTAGCCATAACCAGCGTAAAGCCGAAATGAGACTGCTGATAACGCGCATGAGCGCTATTGTCGAATCTGGCACACCGATTTCACAGGCGATGGGGCAAACAAGCGTACTGTTTGATGACTTCTATCGCGACCTGATCAAAGTCGGCGAACAGAGCGGTCGACTCAGCGACGTCATTGAGCGCCTGGCGACTTATCGTGAAAAAAGTCAGCGCTTAAAAGCAAAACTTAAAACCGCCTTGATCTATCCCACTTTGGTTCTTGCCACCGCCATCATAGTCAGTTATTTGATGCTGGCCTTCGTGGTCCCACAATTTGAAGCTATGTTTGCAGGTCTTGGCGCTCAACTACCATGGTTTACCCAACAGGTACTAAAGGTGTCAAGATTCATCCAAAATTACACTGGCTATCTGCTGCTATCGATTGGCACTGTTATCTGGGGCTGTCGTAAGCTAGTTTCGGTCTCGCCAATAATGCAGCTGCGCCTCAGCTCTTGGGTGTTAAAGCTACCGGTGGTTGGCAGTGCGATTGAGAAGGCGGCCTTAAGCAAATTTTGCCGCTCTCTATCGACCAGCGTCAGTGCAGGCGTAGCGATACATCACGGTTTAGCGAGCGCGATAAAAACCACACCTAATCACTATTACCAAGAGGCAATACAGCACGTTTTTGAACAAACTTTAGCGGGTATGCCGATCTACATTGCTTTGCGTGAAAGAGGCGCTTTTCCAGCGTTAATGGTCCAAATGATCATGGTGGGTGAAGAGTCTGGCCAACTTGATGACATGCTGAGAAAAGTGGCGGATATTTACCAATTGGAAATCGACAATCAAATCGAAAACCTCGAGAAATCGCTCGAACCCTTAATGGTCTTACTACTCGGCACGATAGTCGGTAGTTTAGTGGTTGCGCTTTACTTACCTATCTTTAACTTAATGAATGTCTTAGGATAGTATATTGAGCTTACACTTTTCCTGCGTACCTAAATAAATGGAACTATTTAACGATTACCCTTGGCTGTTTGCTGCCCTCGCAAGTGTGTTCGGTCTGATCATTGGCAGCTTTTTGAATGTTGTTATTCACCGCTTACCTTTGATCATGGAAAGAGAGTGGCGGCAAGAGTGCGCAGAAAGCTTTGCCGAATACCATATCGAGCCACCACAAGGAGAGTTTAACCTTAGTGTGCCGCGCTCACGTTGCCCCAAATGTCAGCAGCCTGTGGCAATAAAAGATAATATTCCACTATTTAGTTGGTTACGCCTGAAAGGGCGATGTCGTCACTGCTCTGAATCGATTAGTATTCGCTACCCTCTGGTTGAACTGCTAAGTGCGGCGCTCTGTTTGGCCATTGCCTACCAACAAGGGTTCAGCTATTTTTCCGTCGCTTTATTGTTTTTCACTTTTACTCTGATCGCCGCGACCTTTATCGACCTCGATACCATGCTGCTCCCCGATCAGCTAACTTTGCCCTTAACGTGGGCGGGCATTGCCTTAGCGCTGCTTAATATCAGCCCACTCTCTTTGCAAGACTCAGTCATTGGGGCGATGGCGGGTTATTTATCGCTCTGGTCGGTTTATTGGTTATTTAAACTACTCACCGGAAAAGAGGGCATGGGTTATGGCGACTTTAAACTGCTCGCGGCGCTTGGGGCCTGGCTTGGCTGGCAGCATCTCCCACTGATCATTTTACTCTCCTCTTTAGTCGGATTAATCTTTGGCCTAATTCAGTTACGCCTCAAGCAGCAAGGCATAGATAAAGCTTTTCCCTTCGGTCCCTACCTAGCGATTGCCGGCTGGATAAGCATGATGTGGGGCGAGTCGATTATGGCTTGGTATTTCAACCAATTCTTGGGGATGTAACATGGCGGTTGTGATTGGCTTAACAGGCGGCATTGCGAGCGGAAAGACCACAGTGGCAAACCTATTTCACCAACAGTTTGGCGTTGAGATTGTTGATGCTGATGTGATCGCCCGAGAGGTTGTCGAGCCTGGCAGTGAGGGATTAGCAGCGATTGTCGAACACTTTGGAGCGTCGATCTTAACAGCTCAAGGAACACTTGATCGCACACAGTTGCGTGAGCTTATCTTTACTCAACCAGCTGAGAAACATTGGTTGAACCAGTTACTGCACCCGATGATTCGTCGCCAGATGTTGCAGCAATTAAAGCAAGTCCAAACCCCCTACGCGTTATTAGTTATTCCGCTGATGGTCGAAAATAATTTACAAGCACTTGCCGACAAGGTTTTAGTGGTGGATGTCGAGCCAGAAATACAAATTGAACGCACAATGGCGCGCGACAAGGTCAGTCGTGAACAAGCCAAATCGATCCTTGCGTCACAGGCATCGCGAGAGCAAAGATTGGCAATTGCCGACTATGTGATTAAAAATAGTACAGCAAACCAAAAACTTTTGCCTCAAATCACAGAATTGCATCAAAAGTTCCTAGAAATGAGTAGGGAAAATCTGTGAGAATAAAGACTGAATCATTCAGAGCTGCATATTAATGACCACGCATCACTTCGAACATCCACTTAATGAGAAAACGCGTATTTACTTGAGAGTAGAAGCCCTGCTCAATCAACTAAATATTGCGGCTCAATTTGGTGATGATATGCAGCATTTAATTTTCTATCGCTCACTGTTTGATCTGCTCGAAATCTTCGAACAGATCCAGCTCAAAAGTGAATTGGCCAAAGATATCGAAAAACAGCGCCTCGCGTATCGCGCCTGGTCAAATGTTGACGGTGTCGATCAAGAGATGCTGAGCGCGATTTTGAGTGAAGTCGATCAGGTACATAGTGACTTAATGGCAGCAGAGCGTTTTGGCCAAAGCTTGAAAGAAGATCGCTTCTTAGGTGCGATTCGTCAGCGTTTCAACTTACCCGGCGGCTCTTGCTGTTTTGACTTGCCAGCGTTACATCATTGGCTTCACCTGCCACTGGATAAGAAAAAAGCCGATGCTCAAAAATGGCTTAGCTCATTAAGCCCGTTAGCCAATGCATTAACTTTATGGCTAAAGCTGACTCGCGAAACAGGCCACTTCCGTTCGATTCAAGCTCAGTCAGGATTTTTTCAAAGTGATGCTGAAGACGCGAACATTCTACGCTTAGAAATTCCAATGCAATATGGTGTGTACCCTATGATTTCAGGTCATAAAAACCGTTTTGCGATTAAATTTATTGAGTTTGGCTCAGGGCAAGCATCGGTAGCCAATATTGAGTTTCAGTTGGCCGTGTGTAGTTAGCCATACACTCAAGCACTTGCCGCGGTATCGAGTCAATCAATCCCTTTCCTTGTAAGAGAGTAACCATGTCAAAAATAACCATTGTAAAATGCCCACAATGTGGCACTGACGTCAAATGGGGCGAGCAAAGTTCTTATCGTCCTTTTTGCAGCAAACAGTGCCAAATGATCGATTTTGGCGAGTGGGCCGATGAGGAAAAAGCCATTGCTGGAGCACCAGACATGTCAGACTCGGATGGCTGGTCAGAAGACCAATACTAAAGAAGCAAAATGTCTTTAGCCGATTAAAAGAGCAAACCAAAAACCTCAAATAAAAAAGCGGAGGCCTAAGGCCTCCGCTAATACTATGAGAACGCTAGTTATAGCATTACTTCTTAGCAAGTTTCTCTTTAATACGAGCCGACTTACCAGAACGCTCACGTAGGTAGTACAACTTGGCACGACGTACTGCACCACGGCGTTTAACTTCGATGCTATCAACAATTGGAGAGTGTGTTTGGAACGTACGCTCAACACCTTCACCGTTAGAAATCTTACGTACAGTGAAAGCAGAGTGTAGGCCACGGTTACGGATTGCGATTACAACGCCTTCAAAAGCCTGTAGACGCTCACGTTCACCTTCTTTTACCTTAACTTGAACGACAACAGTGTCACCTGGTGCAAATTTAGGTAGGCCTGATTTCATTTGCTCTTCTTCAAGAGCCTTGATGATGTTACTCATTTTATAAATTCCTAGAATAAACTGATACTAAATTAAATAGGTTACTGCTTACTTTTCACCATTGCGATGTGCTTTGATAAATTCGGCCAGTAATTGTTCCTGTTCGTCAGTCAGAGCTAGGTTTTCCAGGAGCTCTGGTCTTCTCAGCCAAGTTCGGCCTAACGATTGTTTAAGTCGCCAGAGACGAATATCCTTGTGGTTACCAGACTTAAGTACCGCAGGTACTTCTCGACCGTCTAATACCTCAGGGCGCGTATAGTGAGGGCAATCTAACAAACCATTGGCAAAAGAGTCTTCTTCTGCTGACGCGAAATCTCCTAGCACTCCCGGAACAAACCGCGAAACAGAATCTATCAACGTCATGGCTGGTATTTCACCACCCGTCATCACAAAATCACCGATTGACCATTCTTCGTCAACTTCGGATTGGATGATACGCTCATCTACCCCTTCATAGCGGCCGCAAATAAGAAGCAAGTTCTCATTGGTTGCCAACTCTTCAACTCCTTGCTGGTCGAGTTTACGACCTTGAGGAGAAAGGTAGATGACTTTCGTCTTTCCCGGTGCTGCTTGCTTGGCAGTATGAATAGCGTCGCGCAAAGGCTGAACCATCATCAACATGCCAGGACCACCACCGTAAGGTCTATCATCAACAGTGCGATGCTTGTCGTGCGTGAAATCACGAGGATTCCAAGTCTTAATCGACAAAAGACCTTTTTTAACCGCTTGACCTGTTACTCCAAAATCAGTAACGCTGCGGAACATTTCTGGAAATAGGCTAATTATGCCAACCCACATTGTTCAATCGCTCCGTTACTTGGAGTTAAAATCCAGGATCCCAGTCAACTTCGATCCGTTGAGCTTCACGATCAATGTTTTTGATCACTTGCTCTTCAAGGAACGGGATTAGTCGTTCCTTTTGCCCGAAAGCATCTTTAAGATTTGCTTTAATTACCAAAACATCGTTGGAACCTGTCTCAAGCATGTCAGAGACAATGCCGAGATCATAACCTTTATCAGTCACGACTTGCATTCCAATCAAATCACGCCAATAGAATTCATCTGATGGCAATTCTGGTAAAACCGCAGGGTCAATTGAGATTTCAAAATTGGTCAGGATTTGTGCATCTTCACGCACTTCCAGACCTTCAAGTTTTACCACCAAACCTTTGTTATGGCGCTTCCAACTTTCAGCTTTGTACTCAACCCACTTTCCACCTTGATTAATGTACCAAGGGGTGTAATCAAATATGCTTTCAGCATCGTCTGTATAGGACAAAACTTTAAGCCAACCACGAATGCCGTAAGAAGCACCGAACTTACCCACAACAATCTTGTCTTCGCTCATCGTTTCATTACCTTTCATCGACATAAGCTAATTTCTTCTTTATCAAGAATTAAGCCGCTTTTTGAGCGTCTTTAACTAGCTTAGCAACGCGGTCAGATACAGATGCGCCTTGACCAACCCAATGGTTAACGCGATCTAGGTCTAGACGTAGACCTTCTTCTTGACCTTGAGCCGTTGGGTTAAAGAAACCCACTTTCTCAATGAAACGGCCAGTTGCTGCGTTGCGGCTATCCGCAACTACGATTTGATAAAATGGACGCTTTTTAGCGCCGTGACGTGCCAAACGAATGGTTACCATGTCGTCCTCTTTGCTTTCTCAAAAATAAAATTAACCCCAAGAACCATTTATCGCTAAATAGTTTGGGGCTCGTGCCAAAATAAAGCTCCGGAATTTTACTCTTATTCCGGATCATTGCAAGGTCTTTAGCTACTTTTTCACCAACATAAAAATCGCTCTAAGTTTGTGACGTAGCTAACACCTTGAAATTTTTGTCGCAGTTTGGATTTAACGGCCAAATGGATTGAAGCCACCGCCACCCATTCCGCCCATGCCACCCATCATGCCTTGCATGTTGCGCATCATACCTTTCATGCCACCCTTCTGCATTTTTTTCATCATTTTCTGCATCTGAGTGAACTGTTTGAGCAGGCGGTTTACATCTTGTACCTGAGTACCAGAACCTGCCGCAATACGCTTTTTACGTGACCCTTTGATAAGCTCTGGGCGTTGACGCTCTTTCATCGTCATTGAGTTAATGATCGCTTCCATTTGATGGAACATCTTGTCATCAACTTTATCTTTAACATTATCTGGTAAGTTGCTCATGCCGGGCAGCTTATCCATCATGCCCATCATGCCGCCCATGTTTTGCATTTGACCTAGCTGCTCACGAAAGTCTTCAAGATCAAAGCCTTTTTTCTCTTTGAACTTTTTCGCAAGTTTCTCAGCTTGCTCGGTATCGACATTACGCTGCAGATCTTCAATCAAAGACAGCACATCACCCATACCAAGGATACGCGAGGCAACACGATCAGGGTGGAATGGTTCTAACGCGTCAGTTTTTTCACCAACACCGAGGAATTTAATCGGCTTACCGGTAATATGACGTACAGACAGTGCCGCACCACCACGAGCATCACCATCTACCTTGGTCAGGATCACACCAGTTAGAGGCAGTGCATCACCAAACGCTTTGGCCGTGTTCGCTGCATCTTGACCTGTCATTGCATCAACAACGAATAAGGTTTCAACCGGGTTAATTGCCGAGTGAAGATCTTTGATCTCCCCCATCATCTGCTCATCAATTGCTAAACGACCAGCCGTATCGACAACCAACACGTCGTAGAATTTCTTCTTGGCATGATCAATCGCTGCATTAGCAATATCGAGCGGCTTTTGATCCGCTGAAGAAGGGAAGAAATCAACACCAACATCTGATGCCAATGTTTCTAGCTGTTTTATCGCCGCAGGACGGTAAACGTCAGCAGAAACAACTAAGACTTTCTTTTTGTCTCGCTCAGTCAGTAATTTAGACAGCTTACCTACCGAGGTTGTTTTACCCGCACCTTGTAAACCTGCCATTAAAATCACAGCCGGTGGCTGCGCAGCCAGATTCAACGCTTCATTGGATTCACCCATCACGGCTTCAAGTTCATTTTGAACAATCTTAATGAACTCTTGACCTGGAGTGAGCGATTTAGAGACCTCAACACCAACTGCCGACTCTTTTACACGCTTAATAAAATCACGTACAACCGGTAGTGCCACGTCGGCTTCAAGAAGCGCCATACGCACTTCACGCAACGTCTCTTTGATATTATCTTCGGTCAAACGACCTTTTCCGCTGATGTTTTTCAGCGTTTTGGATAAACGATCCGTTAAATTCTCAAACATCTTACTCTCTTTACCTTGACGGTGTTTAGGGAGACTCGCCGTGTCATTTCGGCGACAAATTACTACAAGTATACCTTAGCCAAACCAAGCTTGACACTGCCTAGATAACTTTTGATATCTCATGTCACGCAAATGAAAGTGATAAGTCATAGCTCAAGCCGTTGATGCAGGGTATAATTTGTTAAAAATCCACCAGCTTATAGAGACTAATGGATAACCTAATCGCCATCGTTGCTGCAATACTCTATCTATTAGCGATTGCTACCATAGTTCCGGGACTTGTTCACCAGACAGGCATCCGCGTTAAAACTGTGTTTGTCAGTGCTTTTCTTGCGCTGGCTTTTCATGCTTGGCTACTTAGTGATCTGATATTAGGCAGTTCCGGACAAAACCTCAGTATTCTCAACGTCGCCTCGTTGATAAGCTTTATTATCTCTTTGGTGATGAGCACCGCGATGCTCAAAACCCGTTTGTGGTTCTTACTGCCTGTGGTTTATAGCTTTGCCGCCATTAACCTCGTTGCAGCCGCGGTATTGCCGAGCACCTTTATTACCCATCTCGAGCAAGATCCGAAACTACTGATTCATATTTCGTTTGCCTTATTTTCGTACTCAACACTGACCATTGGTGCATTGTACGCGCTTCAATTGGCTTGGCTTGACCACAAACTGAAAACCAAGAAAGCGCTAGCCATTAACCCCAATTTGCCGCCACTGTTGATGGTTGAACGTCAGCTATTTAATATCATTTTAATTGGCACCCTTCTTCTGACTGGTACCTTATTGACCGGCTTTTTCTTTGTGCAAGATATGTTCGCCCAAGGCAAAGCGCATAAAGCGATTCTCTCTTTTATTGCTTGGATTGCCTACTCTGTACTGCTTTGGGGTCACTATCAAAAAGGCTGGCGCGGACGTAAAGTGACATGGTTTACGGTCGCAGGGGCAACCTTATTGACTCTGGCCTACTTTGGCAGTCGTTTTGTGCGTGAAATCATTTTGCGTTAACCGGTAAAGATAAAATTTCCGACATAAGGTGCATCATGAGCACCTTTCTTTTACACTACGCAGTTCCCTATTTGAAATTGACTTCAATGACAATTTAGGTCATAAATTAATCAAACCTAACAAGGAAAAGATAAGCTTTGGACGACATATCAACGGGTATCTTATTTGCGCTACTCGCGTGTCTTATTGTTATTTCAGGATATTTCTCTGGTTCCGAGACAGGCATGATGGCTCTGAACCGCTACCGTCTCAAGCATCTCGCCAATAACGGGCACAAAGGCGCACAGCGCGTCGAGAAGCTGCTCGACCGACCAGACCGACTCATTGGTCTTATCTTAATCGGTAATAACCTCGTTAATATTCTCGCTTCTGCGATTGCCACCATTTTAGGTATGCGTCTGTATGGCGATCTGGGGGTTGCTATTGCTACTGGCGCTCTTACCTTAGTCGTCCTAGTGTTCGCTGAGGTCACACCGAAAACCCTGGCCGCGCTTTACCCTGAGCGGGTCTCATACGCTAGCAGTATTCTACTGACCATTTTAATGAAACTGTTGTCACCGCTAGTGATGTTTATCAATATGATCACTAATGGCTTTATCCGTTTATTAGGTCTTAAAGCCGTACACGGCGGAGATGATCACTTAAGTTCGGATGAACTAAGAACCGTGGTCAACGAAGCAGGCAGTTTGATCCCTCGCCGCCACCAAGACATGCTGATTTCGATTCTCGACCTCGAACATGTCACCGTCAATGACATCATGGTGCCACGTAATGAGATCACCGGCATCGATATCAATGATGACTGGAAATCGATTGTACGCCAGTTAACGCACTCTCCTCATGGCCGAGTCGTGTTGTATCGCGATCAAATTGATGAAGCGGTAGGGATGTTGCGCCTACGAGAATCTTATCGCCTGATGTTAGAGAAGAATGAGTTCACCAAAGAGACGCTATTGCGCGCAGCCGACGAAGTGTACTTTATTCCAGAGAGCACTCCTCTCAACGTACAACTGCTCAAGTTCCAGCGTAATAAACAACGTATTGGCCTGATCGTTGATGAATACGGTGACATCATTGGTCTAGTGACTCTAGAAGATATTCTCGAAGAGATTGTCGGAGAGTTTACCACTTCGATTGCACCAAGCTTGTCGGATGAAATTACTCCGCAAGGTGATGGCAGTTTCTTGATCGAAGGCAGTGCCAACATTCGCGATATCAACAAAGGACTTAAGTGGAAGTTACCTACTGATGGGCCACGAACACTCAATGGTTTGATCTTAGAGCACCTAGAAGAGATTCCTGAAAGTCATCTCAGTGTTCATGTTTCCGGTCACCCGATGGAAATCGTCGAGCTGGAAGAGAATCGAATCAAGCTGGTCAAGGTTTTTCCTATTCTTAAGAAAGCGAAGTCGGCTTAAGCGTCCGCTGTTTTTATATCGTCCCATAAAAAATGTTGTCCAACAAAAAAGCCTTGGTTTCAAACCAAGGCTTTTTTTCAACTTAGACAGCATTAATCTTCCGTTACGCTGAACAGGTTCTCCATATTCAAACCCTGTTTGATTAGGATTTCACGTAAGCGACGTAGACCTTCAACTTGAATTTGACGAACACGTTCGCGAGTTAGATTAATTTCACGACCCACTTCTTCAAGTGTTGATGGCTCATAGCCGAGCAAACCAAAACGACGCGCTAGCACCTCTTTCTGCTTCGGATTTAACTCATCGAGCCAATGGATTAAAGAATCACGAATGTCATCATCTTGAGTTGACACTTCAGGATCAGAGTTGTTGATGTCAGGAATGATATCCAGCAATGCTTTTTCGCCATCACCACCAATCGGTGTATCGACTGAGCTTATACGCTCATTGAGGCGCAACATTTTGCTGACATCATCAACGGGTTTATCAAGCTGTGTTGCGATCTCTTCCGCGGTAGGTTCGTGGTCAAGCTTCTGTGATAATTCACGTGCAGTACGCAAGTAAATATTGAGCTCTTTAACGACATGAATTGGTAAACGAATGGTGCGAGTTTGGTTCATTAACGCCCGTTCGATCGTTTGACGAATCCACCAAGTAGCGTAAGTAGAGAATCTAAAACCGCGCTCGGGATCAAATTTTTCGACAGCGCGAATAAGACCAAGGTTGCCTTCCTCTATGAGATCGAGCAGAGCCAAACCACGATTACTATAACGACGGGAGATTTTAACCACTAAGCGCAGGTTACTTTCAATCATGCGTTTACGCGCCGCTTCGTCTCCGCGTAACGCTCGACGAGCATAAAGAACTTCTTCTTCTGCGGTGAGTAGTGGAGAAAAACCAATTTCGCCCAAATAGAGCTGTGTGGCATCGAGACTTTTCGTGGACGCATCAAACTCTTCTTTAGCATCGACGGTTTTGGTGGGTTTAGTAGAATTCTTGGTTCGAAGCGATTCCTTTGCTTCGTTGGCCATATCGAACTCTTCGACTTTCGTTGCTGCATTGCTGATACTCATAGCGCCTCCCCCTGGCGAGCTAGCAAGACATTACTACGTCTAATGTCGCCATATTACTATAATAAGTAAATTTTTACGGTAAGTAGCGATTTGGATTCACTGACTTACCTTGATAGCGAATTTCAAAGTGCAATCGAATACTGGACGTTCCTGAGCTGCCCATTGTCGCAATCTTTTGGCCGGCTTTTACACTCTGTCCTTCGTGTACGAGCAACCTATCATTGTGTGCATATGCACTGAGGTAATTGTCGTTATGTTTGATTATCACGAGATTACCGTAACCACGTAGCGCATTGCCTGAATAAACGACGGTGCCACCTGCTGTTGAGACGATGGATTGGCCTCGCTGTCCTGCGATATCAATCCCTTTGTTCCCTTGGTCTCCAGCAGAAAACTGTTTGATTACTCTCCCTTTCGTTGGCCATAACCATTTGGAAATTTTATTGTTATTCTGTTTAGGCTCACTGACGTTTTTGTTAACATTTTGTTTACCATTAACTCCAACATACTCTTTTGATTTCGATTGATCAACCTTCTTTATTGATTCTTTTTTGATCGGTTTTTGGGTATTTTTTGTACTACTTATGCTGGTTTTCTGAGTGGTTTTTTTACTTGGTGTTGATGTCGCAGGTATCGCCGCCGCCGCTACGACGCCACCCGCACCAGTTCCACCAAAGGCTGGCGGATTATAGGCAGGCTGCCACAACTTTAGCTTCTGACCTGGTTTTATCGTGTAAGGCTTTTTTAAACCATTGTAACGAATCAGATCATTTACATCTTTGTCTGTGACGTAAGCGATAAAATAGAGCGTGTCGCCCTTTTCTACCTGATAATAACTGCCGCGATAGCTCCCACGAGCAACCGAGCTGTAGTCTTTCTTTAACCCTGAAACTGGCGCAGGTGAGTGGGCAGCGCAGCCAACCAGCACACTGGAGAACACCACCAATAATAACGGCAAAGAAAGAAACTTCATGGCTACGCGAGGTCACCTGCAATTAAAGGAACGAATCGAACCATTTCAATTAATTCAGATTGGTACTCATCACCATGACGCGTGATCTTATACAGATTTTGTTCAGCGGTTCCGACAGGAATCATCATTACTCCGCCCTCACTTAGCTGTTCAAGTAGCGCTGAAGGCACCGATTCGGCAGCCGCAGTCACAATGATCGCATCAAATGGCCCTTTCGCCGCCCATCCTTGCCAACCATCACCGTGCTTGGTTGAAACATTGTAGATATCAAGCTGCTTAAGACGACGCTTCGCTTCCCACTGCAGAGCTTTAATTCGTTCAACCGAATAAACATGGTCAACTAACTGAGCGAGAACCGCCGTCTGATAGCCTGATCCAGTACCAACTTCCAGCACTTGGCTCGTTCGGTCTAAACCAAGCATCTCGGTCATTTTAGCCACAATGTATGGCTGAGAAATCGTCTGTCCTTGTCCGATCGGCAACGCGTTATTATCATACGCTTGGTGCATCATTGCCTGAGAAACAAATTGTTCTCGAGGCAAACGATAGATGGCATCTAACACTTGCTGATCTTGAATGCCACTCGCGACAAGAAAGTCGATTAATCTGTCCGCATGTGGGTTTGCCATTGTTATTTTTCCTTTAACCAATTATCCATACTTGAAAGCGATTCGTGCGCGGTTAAATCAACCTGTAGTGGTGTAATCGAGACGCTGCCGTGCTCAATGGCATAAAAATCAGTCCCTTCACCAGCATCTTGCTCTTTACCCGGAGGACCTAACCAATAAATATCATGGCCTCGCGGGTCTTGCTGCTTAATCATCGCTTCTGCGTGATGACGCGCACCCAATCGAGTGATCTGTGTCGGTTTGAGATCTGCCAATGCTACATCAGGAATATTGACGTTCAACAACCGATTGGTTGGTATCGGCGATACAGAGTGTTGAGACACCAATTGACGAGCCACTGCTGCAGCCGTCGCAAAGTGCTGTTTGCCAACCAGTGAAAAAGCCATCGCCTGTACGCCAAGAAAGTGGCCTTCCATTGCTGCCGCCACCGTTCCTGAATAGAGCACATCGTCACCGAGGTTAGCGCCATGATTGACGCCAGCCAATACCAAATCAGGTAAGTTATCTTTCATCAATTCATTGAGCGCAAAATGGACACAGTCTGTCGGCGTGCCCTGCACTGAATAGACATTAGGCGCAATTTGATTAACTCTCAATGGTTGCTCTAAAGTGAGCGAGTTGGAAGCGCCAGAGCGATTTCTGTCAGGAGCTACAATCGTCACGTCGGCCATATCTCGCAGGGAGTCAGCCAAGGCATGTATCCCCTCGGCATGCACACCATCATCATTACTGATGAGTATTTTCAATCGTTTATCGCTCATTAATAGTGACGCTCCACGGCGATTTCTTCGATAAGCTCACGTACAATCGCCGTGGCAAAACAGCCTGCATCAAGCGCAAACTGTAAGCAAATTTCATCACCCGAGACTTGCCAACTCAATTGTTGAGGAAATAATGCCACTTCACGGCGCTCATGGCGCATACGATTAGAACAAATTAAGGCCATTAAATCCGGTTCAGCGTCTAGGTGCGGCTGCTCAATTGCGAGAGCTTGCTCTGTGGTTGGCAAAGCATTGTCCCCTGCAAGCGCCGCCGTTAAGCTTAACTCACGCTGCAAAAGTTGCTGATTGATCGACTCTAACGAGTCTGCAGTCACTGGCAATTGCTCAGCTTGCTTCACCACCACATCACCGACAACCGCCTGAGTAAACACCGTTTGCTCAATACGCGCCGAAACGATGGCGTTAAAGATCCATGAACGTGCCGCCGAAAGGTACAAGCTACGCTGGTTCTGGTTACGAGTGCGAACATTGTCACGTCCCCAACGTCTCGCCTCTACAAGGTTATTGCCGTTGTTACCAAAACGCTGACTACCAAAGTAATTCGGTACACCGTTTTGCTTAATCAACGCCAAGCGCTGAACCACATCTTCCACGTCTGAAACTTCAGACAACGTCACGACAAATTGGTTACCGACTAAGTCACCAGGACGGAGCTTTTTATTATGTCGGTCAGTGGCTAGGATTTCGATACTTGGGTACTGAGCGAGGAAGGCTCTAAAATCGGGTGTTTCCCCTTTCGGCAAATGCACACTTAGCCACTGCTCAGTCACAGCATGGCGATCTTTCAGGCCGGCCCAACTCACATCTTTGGATTTTACGCCACAAACTTTAGCGAGTTCATTAGCAACAAAGCTGGTGTTTTCGCCTGTTTTGCGAATGCGCACCATCAGGTGCTCGCCTTGACCAGTAAAGTCAAAGCCTAAGTTTTCGCTAACTTGGAAATGCTCAGGCTTGGCTTTGAGCTTACCTGTTGCGCTTGGCTTACCATGGAGGTACGCCAGTGATGATAAAAGATCAGACATAATTCAGTTCCGTGCCACAAACAGAGGGCAACTCAAGTTATTTTTTAATGAGCAACACAACCGCTTCGGTTGCAATGCCTTCTTTACGGCCAGTAAAGCCAAGTTTTTCAGTGGTGGTGGCTTTGACATTGATGTTACCGAGTTCGGTATCTAAATCCTCAGCAATGACTTGGCACATCGCCTCAATGTGCGGTGCCATTTTAGGCGCTTGAGCGATAATGGTGATATCCGCATTACCCAACTTATAGCCTTGTTCACGCACACGACGATACACATCCCGAAGTAGAGCGCGGCTGTCTGCCCCCTTCCATTTATCATCGGTATCTGGAAAATGACGGCCAATGTCGCCAGCGGCAATCGCGCCTAACAAGGCATCACACAACGCATGCAACGCCACATCGCCATCAGAATGCGCGATAAGACCTTGCGTATAAGGAATGGCAACTCCGCCGATAATGACGGGGCCTTGACCACCAAATTTGTGGACATCGAAGCCGTGACCAATTCGAATCATGAGTTATCCTTTGTTTTTGTTGAGATAAAACTCAGCCAACGCCAAATCTTCCGGTTGGGTTATTTTGATATTGTCCGCTCTCCCTTGGACCAGTGCAGGACAATGGCCTAGCCACTCGATAGCCGAGGCTTCATCGGTAATGGCGACGCCTTGCGCTAATGCGCCAGATAAAGCATCAAAGAGCATTTGAGTTTTAAACATTTGTGGCGTCAGTGCATGCCATAGTGCTTCCCTATCAACGGTATGATCGATCTTTTGCTGACCATTGGCACGTTTCATCGTATCTCGCACGGGGGCAGCAAGAATAGCGCCATTCGCGTTTGCTAGCGATTGATCGATTAAGTTGTCAATATCGGCCAAAGTGATACACGGCCGGGCGGCATCGTGCACCATTACCCACTCTGACGTTTGTTGCGCTTGCACATAGTTAAGCGCCGATAACACCGAGTCAGCGCGCTCTTTGCCACCTGAAACTTGGACCACATCGGGACGACTTGCTAGCGATAGCTCAGCAAAATAGGGATCACCATCGGTCACTGCAATGACAACTTGCCCAACCTTAGGGTGCGAAAGCAGTTTCTCAACGGTATGTTCGAGAACCGTTTTACCTTCGATAGTAAGATATTGCTTAGGTCGATCCGCTTTCATACGGCTACCGACCCCCGCAGCAGGAACAATCGCAACCAGTGAAAAAGGCGTTAGCATTTAATTATCCTCACCGATAATTCGATAAAAGGTTTCACCGTCTTTGACCATTCCAAGTTCGTGCCTTGCTCGCTCTTCAATCGCGTCGAGCCCTTGGCGCAGATCGTCAATTTCAGCGAACATTTCATCATTACGTGTTTGAAGGTTGCTATTCACTTGATGCTGAACTTGGGTTTCAGCATTGACCGCTTGAAAATCGACAATACCATTTTTACCTAGCCACAATTCATATTGTAGCCAGCCTAAAATCAGGGTTAATAACAGAGCAAAAATTCGCATATCGTCAATCTAAGCAGAGAGAATAGAAAGACCACATATATATCACAATGTCACTGCTGGCGCGAGATTGCACTGTGTGGCCTTGGTTAAGATTATGCGCTTAATTGATCAATAGGAACGCAAACAAAGCGCCACCTAATATCAAACGATAAATCACGAATGGCGTCATCCCCATTCGCGAAATCAGCTTAAGGAAAAAGTGAATACAAATGTAAGCACTAATAAATGACGTCACGATCCCTGTCATGAGAAAGCCAATATGAATCGGTTCTCCGCTGGTGACCAATTTAAGGCCAAGATACCCTCCCGCAAGAAGGATAATAGGGATCGACATTAAGAAAGAAAAGCGAGCGGCAGCCTCGCGAGTAAAGCCAAGATACAGCGCAGCGGTGATGGTGGCCCCAGAACGCGACGTGCCAGGGATCATCGCGATGGCTTGGCTGATACCAATGAATAACGCTTTTTTCCAATCCGCTTGATACTCATCATCGGTCAGCGTGGCTTTCTTATCAACGTACCAAAGCAATAAGCCAAATACGATTGTCGTGGTGGCAATCACCCACGCACTGCGCAGATAAAGCTCTATGAAATCTTTCATCAACAAGCCAAATACACACGCTGGAATGGTGGCCAATAGGATCATCCACGCCAACTTGGCTTCTTTGCTCCGATCGCCATTAAATATCGACGCAAAAAACGCCCGCAGTAAACTCACCACTTCATGACGGAAATAGATCATTACCGCCAACAGAGTACCGACATGAACGGCAACATCAAACGCTAAGCCCTGATCTTCCCAACCTAAGATCGCCGAAGGCAAAATCAGGTGGGCAGAGCTAGAAATGGGCAAAAACTCGGTTAGCCCTTGAATTAAAGCAAGGACAAAGGCTTCAAAATAACTCATCACAATCTCATTAATTAATAGCTAAACCACAGTGGAACTGGAGTGAGGGTGGTATCAAAATTCGTTTGTTGCCTGATTTGAGCGATATTGCGTCCATCTGCGGGGACTACCCGTTGTGGACAAAGCTCGTAGAGTGGCTCAAGCACGAAAGCATAGTGAAATATGTCACTACGAGGCAGCTCTGGTTGCGATGCACTCACTTGCTCGCCAAACAGAATAATATCGAGATCTAAGGTTCTCGGCTCAAACTTGCTGGCATTGTCAGCCCGCCCCAATTTCTGCTCGATAGTACGTAACTGCTTGGCAAATTCGGCTAAGCTCAGTGGCGTTTTCATTTCAACAACGAGGTTATAAAACGCTTGGCTGTCAAAACCGACTGCCTCACACTCAAATATCGTCGAAAGACGCAACTGCTCGCCGATCCCACTGAGTTCATCAATAGCAGCTGCAATGTGTTTACGCCGTTGTATGTTTGACCCAACCCCAATATAGGTTGTGATCATAGCTGACCTCGCTCGATGACAACCCCAACCCCTTTGGCTTGTGGTACCGCGCCTGGTTTGGTCAGACGAATTTTAATCCAAGGCACATTAAAGCGCGTCATGATAAGCTCTGCCACCTCTTCGGCGACTCGTTCAACCAATAGAAAGCGACCTTGTTCGATGTGACTCAGTACCGCTTGGCTGACCTGCGAATAATCGAGAGCATCAACAACATCATCACTTTTACCCGCTGGTCGGTTGTCGTGAGCCATTTCTAAATCAAGCACTAACTTTTGCTTAATCTGTTGCTCCCAATCGTAAACACCAATGGTGGTAATGACTTCTAATTGCTCGATAAATACTTTATCCATGTGTGTCTTCCTTTACAGGTCGGATACCCAAGAGGGGTAAAAAGTCGTACTATTTGTTGCTCAAACTCGGCCACTGCCATGGTTTGAGAGTGTCAGGCGCGTTATGATATCAGTTACTTGCTTGGCTAACACCTGTTTCAGACGAGTTACTCTACTATGACCCCATTAGCACTGATCATGATCATTTTCGCCTACCTCTTGGGCTCGATCTCAAGTGCGGTATTGATCTGTCGGGTACTACGCTTACCCGATCCACGTGGTGTGGGCTCAAATAACCCTGGCGCAACTAATGTGCTGCGAATTGGTGGCAAAAAGGCGGCCGTCGCAGTGCTGCTGTGTGACATGCTCAAAGGCACAATTCCGGTCTGGGGCGGCTATTTTTTAAATATTGAACCAATCATTTTAGGCATCGTCGCCATCGCGGCCTGTTTGGGCCACATGTATCCGATTTTTTTCCATTTTAAAGGCGGGAAAGGTGTGGCAACCGCACTCGGTGCAATCGCGCCAATCGGGCTCGATCTTAGTGCGATGATCATTGCAACTTGGATTGGGGTGGCGTTTTTATTCCGCTACTCATCGTTGGCTGCGATCATCACGGTGTTACTTGCTCCCTTTTACACTTGGATGGTCAAACCGCAATACACGCTTCCCGTCGCGATGTTGTGCTGCCTGATTGTCTTTCGCCATCATCAAAATATTAAGCGGCTGTTTGAAGGGACTGAACCTAAGGTTGGCGCCAAGAAAAGCGGATTAAAAAAAGCCTCATAGCAAGGCTTTTGTTTTACATCGACATCATCTACGCGTAGACACGTGTCAAAAAGCGCTTAAGCATCTGAGTGACAAATTCAGGCTGCTCGAGATTAGAGATGTGCCCTGCTTTAGGGATCTGAATCAGCTCTGAGCCTGAAATACAATCATGCATCAGATAAGACTCAAGCACTGGGCGTGGTTTATCTTCTTGACCAACCGCTATCAATACTGGCAACGCAAACTTTTCAACCTCGTCAATCTGATCGCGACGACCAAACACCATTCGCCCCACACGCGCGACTTCGACCGCACTCTCGCCTTTTAACTCTGCCAATTGTTGTGCAAAGCGCTTGGCAAGCTGCGGGTTATCTTGCTCAACGTTATTGGCGAAAAACAGTGGCGTGATTGCCGCAACCATCGGCTCAGGAACGGCCTGTAGATCAGAGATAGTCTCTAGCATTGAAAAATACTTGGCGTGCGTCACCTCTGGTTCAAGACCGACAAAGGTGTCCATTAAAACCAGTGATTGCACTCGCTCAGGCGCTAACGTCACCAGCTCAGTGCCCCACATGCCGCCGACTGACAGACCAACCACTGAGAAGTTTTCAATGCTTAAATGGTCGAGCAAGGCAAGTACTTGCGCCGCATAATCCTGTAGTGAACGTGTTGTCGCAGGACAATAATCAGACTGACCATGAGCCCACAGTTCTGGCACGATACAGCGATAATCTTGACTCAAGGCTGCAACTTGTGGTGCCCACATTGCACTATCCCAAAGGTAGCTATGGCCAAATACAACCACGGGGCCTTGCCCTACATCTAGGTAGGCCATTTCGCCTCCATCAACGGCAAACTTATTCATTTCTTCTTTCACTCATTTCATCTGACGGTAACGCTAAGCGTTAAAAAGTCGCCATAAAGGCGACCCTATTTATCATGACAACCGATTAACCAATCGGCTCCAACTGGTCAATTGGCCAACGTGGCGTTGCTTGTACAGCAAGATCGGCCACTTCACCATTTTTCAGACGTTGCATACCTGCATACGCAATCATTGCACCATTGTCGGTACAAAATTCAGTGCGCGGGTAATAGACTTCACCACCAATTTTCTTTGCTAGCTGCTCAAGGTCAGAACGCAGACGACGGTTAGCACTCACCCCACCAGCAATCACGATGCGCTTAAGGCCAGTTTGTTCTAATGCACGCTTACATTTAATGGTTAACGTGGCACAGACTGCCTCTTCAAACGCTAGTGCAATATCTGCGCGCGTTTGTTCGCTATCATCATTGGCAGCAATCGTATTGGCCGTAAAGGTTTTCAGCCCCGAGAAGCTCATATCCAAACCAGGACGATCTGTCATTGGGCGTGGGAATTTAAAGCGACCCGGAGTGCCTTTCTCAGCCAACTTAGATAATAACGGGCCACCGGGGTAATCTAGCCCCATCAGCTTAGCGGTTTTATCAAACGCTTCACCGGCCGCATCATCAATCGACTCACCTAAAATTTTGTACTCACCAATGCCTTTAACTTCCACCATCATAGAGTGGCCACCCGACACCAAGACCGCAACAAATGGAAAAGGCGGCGGATTGTCTTCAAGCATTGGAGCCAACAAATGCCCTTCCATATGGTGCACTGGTACTGCCGGCACGCCCCATGCGTAAGCAAGGCTGCGACCAATCGTTGCGCCAACTAACAAGGCACCGACCAAGCCAGGTCCTGCGGTGTAAGCGACACCATCGATATCTTGCGGCGTTAAGTTCGCTTGTGCCATGGCCGCCTTAATAAGAGGGATGGTCTTTTTAACGTGATCACGGGAAGCCAGTTCCGGGACTACACCGCCGTAGTCAGCGTGCAGCTTTACTTGACTGTAAAGCTGATGGGAAAGTAAGCCTTTCTCATCGTCGTAAATGGCAATTCCTGTTTCATCACAAGAGGTTTCGATACCAATAATGCGCATGGTTTACCTTGGATGTTTCTGTGTTTAATTCAAAATTGGCGCAATCTTACCGCGCCTTTGCTTTGCAAACAAATTTTGTGCAAACTCTACCCAACAAAATACTTTACAAAGCTAGTGTGATCAGATTAAAATTCCGCACCATTTTTGATCAAGCTGGTTATGACTGAAAAATATTTAGTTCAGTCCACTAAGTTACCAGCGTTAACGAATAACCCCTGAGGTGAAAGGCATATGCCAGTAGTTAAAGTACGTGAAAACGAACCGTTCGACGTTGCACTACGTCGTTTCAAGCGCTCTTGCGAAAAAGCAGGTATCCTTTCTGAAGTGCGTCGTCGTGAGCACTATGAAAAACCAACTACAGTTCGCAAACGCGCTAAAGCAGCAGCTCAAAAGCGTCACGCTAAGAAGCTTGCTCGCGAAAACGCTCGTCGCGTTCGCCTGTACTAATAACTAAGTCCAAAAGGATTATAGTTATGGCTCTTATTGACAAGCTCAAAGAAGAGCAAAAATTAGCGATGAAAGCCAAGGACAAAATGCGCCTTGGTACTATTCGTTTAGCCTTAGCAGCGATTAAGCAACGTGAAGTCGACGAACGGATTACTCTGGGCGATGACGACATTCTTGCCGTGCTGACTAAAATGGTTAAACAACGTCGCGATTCTGTCGCTCAATATGAATCAGCGAATCGTCAAGATTTAGCCGATGCTGAGAAAGCAGAAATTACGATACTTGAGGACTTTATGCCTCAACCACTTAGCGAAGAAGAAGTCGCAACACTCATTGACAGTGCAATGACTGAATCTGGCGCAGCGGGCATGCAAGACATGGGTAAAGTAATGGCTATTCTCAAGCCTCAGATTCAAGGGCGTGCAGACATGGGTAAAGTAAGCGGTTTAGTTCGCGCTAAATTGGCTTAACCTCCCAACCCAATTGCAACAAGCCGTGCTCTCCTTTGGAATGCACGGCTTGTTTGTATCTACCCTTTCGATGTTTTTTGATAGTTAGTGCGTTTTTCTAAGGTTTTATGGCAGGACACATCCCTCGAAGTTTCATTGATGACCTCCTCGCTCGACTTGATATTGTCGACATTGTCGACGCTCGCGTAAAACTTAAGAAAAAAGGCAAGAACTACGGCGCTTGCTGCCCTTTCCATAACGAAAAAACACCATCATTTAGTGTCTCGCAAGAAAAACAGTTCTACCATTGTTTTGGCTGTGGTGTGCACGGCAACGCCATCGACTTTATGATGGAGTACGAACGCCTTGATTTTGTCGAAGCCATTGAAGAACTCGCCTCATTTCTAGGGCTTGATGTTCCTCGTGAGCAGCGCCAAGGTGGCGACTTCAACACGAACCAACCCCAAGTCAATTCCGAGCAGAAACGAAATCTTTACGACTTGATGGGCAGCATTGCACAGTTTTATCGCGATCAGCTTAAACAACCGAACAGTAAGGTGGCCATCGAGTATCTAAAACAACGCGGCCTTTCTGGACAAATTGTGCAAAAGTTTGGCATCGGTTATGTGGCGGATGAATGGGATCTGGTACGTAAGAACTTTGGTCAAACCCCACAGACGCAAGAGATGCTCGTTTCCGGCGGTATGCTGATTGAAAACGACAAAGGCAATCGCTATGACCGTTTTCGCGGTCGGGTGATGTTCCCGATTCATGACCGCCGCGGCCGAGTGATTGGTTTTGGTGGCCGCGTGATTGGCGATGGCACACCAAAATATCTTAACTCACCTGAAACACCGATATTTCACAAAGGCAAAGAGCTATACGGCCTGTATGAAGTGATGCAAGCGCATCGCGAGCCGAAACAGATTTTAGTCGTAGAAGGTTATATGGATGTGGTGGCGCTGGCGCAATATGGGGTCGATTACTCCGTGGCTTCACTGGGCACCTCAACAACGGGTGATCATATCCAGCTCTTGTTCCGCCAAACCAATACGGTCGTGTGTTGCTACGATGGTGACCGAGCGGGTAAAGAAGCGGCTTGGCGAGCATTAGAAAATGCGTTGCAGTATCTTAAAACTGGTAACACACTCAAGTTCCTTTTTTTGCCAGATGGCGAAGATCCTGACAGTTATGTGCGCCAACATGGAAAAGAAGCTTTCGAACAACAAATAGAGCAAGCAACGCCACTCTCGAACTATCTGTTTGATAACCTGATTGAGATTCATCAACTGAATCTTGGCAGTAACGAAGGTAAATCGGCTCTTCGCGCACACGCGAGTGCATTGATCGAGAAAATTCCCGATCCGTACTTCCAAGAGCTATTAGAGAAATTGCTTGATGAGCGGACAGGCTTTGATAACCGCTTACGCCAGTCACGCAACAAACACGGCGTAACTCGATCTCAACCGCACAAAGAGATCAAACGTACACCAATGCGACAAGTGGTCACTTTGCTTATTCAAAATCCGAGCTATGCTGAAATGGTACCAGACCTCTCTAGCGTAAGAGAATTATCAGTACCAGGATTAAGTTTATTTGTGGAAGTGCTTGAATATTGTCATCAGCATCCCAATATCACTACAGGCCAGTTACTTGAGTATTGGCGAAATAGTCGCCACGAAGCACTAATGTCGCGTCTTGCAGGGTGGGAAATCCCCCTCGACGACGACAACGAGCAAGATATATTTTTAGATTCATTGGACAAGATACTTGCCCAATGCGTTGAAAAACAAATTGAAAACCTGCAGGCCAAAGAAAGAAGTGTCGGTTTATCAACCGAAGAGAGAAGGGAGCTGCTAGCACTAATGCTAGATTTAAAAGCGTAACCCTGTTCGATTAGTCAGCAATAAATAAATTTGTTATGATGTGTGGTTTGCAACTCGCATACTAATTCCTTCACCAGATACTAAGTTGGATACCGTCTATGGATCAAAATCCGCAGTCACAGCTAAAACAACTTGTCATTAAAGGCAAGGAACAGGGCTATCTGACATACGCAGAAGTAAACGATCATCTGCCGGCAGAAATTGTCGATTCAGAGCAGGTCGAAGATATCATTCAGATGATTAACGACATGGGCATCCGAGTAGTAGAAACTGCTCCTGACGCCGATGACCTAGCACTGAACGATGACGATACAATCACCGATGAAGATGCGGCCGAAGCGGCTGCAGCTGCGCTTTCAAGCGTAGAAAGTGAAATCGGCCGCACCACTGACCCTGTGCGCATGTACATGCGTGAAATGGGTACAGTTGAGCTATTGACTCGTGAAGGCGAGATCGATATCGCCAAGCGTATTGAAGATGGTATTAACCAAGTTCAAAATGCGGTTGCGGAGTATCCGGGCACTATCCCATATATTCTTGAACAGTTTGATAAAGTTCAAGCCGAAGAGCTACGCCTTACTGACCTTATCAATGGCTTTGTCGATCCTGATGCCGATGAAACTGCAGCACCAACTGCGACTCATATCGGTTCGGAACTCGCTGAGTCTGATCTGAAAGATGAAGATAAGGAAGAGGAAGATAAGGAAGAAGACGATGAGGATGAAGAAGAGGAAGATACAGGTATCGATCCTGAGCTTGCTCTTGAGAAATTCACATCGCTGCGTAACACATTCCAGAACTATCAGTTAGCGTGCAACGAATACGGTAGAGAAAGCCCGAAAGCGCAAATCGCGCACGAGCTTGTTATTGACGTATTTAAAGAGTTCCGTCTAACACCAAAACAGTTTGATTACTTAGTAAACGAGCTGCGTAAGTCGATGGAACGTGTCCGTACCCAAGAGCGCCTGATCATGAAGGCGACCGTTGAGTACGGTAAGATGCCGAAGAAATCATTCATTACCCTATTCACTGGTAATGAATCGAGTGAAGCTTGGTTAGATGAGATTCTTGCATCGGATAAACCGTATGCAGAAAAAATCCGCCGTAGCGAAGAAGATATTCGTCGTTCAATCGCCAAACTGAAAGTGATCGAAAAAGAGACGTCTTTAACGGTACAAAACATTAAAGACATCAGCCGTCGTATGTCTATCGGTGAAGCGAAAGCTCGCCGTGCGAAGAAAGAGATGGTTGAAGCGAACTTACGTTTGGTTATTTCTATCGCTAAAAAGTACACCAACCGTGGTCTACAATTCTTGGATCTGATTCAAGAAGGTAACATCGGTCTGATGAAAGCGGTAGATAAGTTCGAATATCGTCGTGGTTACAAGTTCTCGACCTATGCTACTTGGTGGATTCGTCAGGCGATCACGCGCTCAATTGCAGACCAAGCACGCACCATCCGTATTCCGGTGCACATGATCGAAACGATCAACAAGCTCAACCGTATCTCGCGTCAAATGCTACAAGAGATGGGACGCGAGCCGTTACCGGAAGAACTGGCTGAGCGTATGCAAATGCCAGAGGATAAGATCCGTAAGGTCCTGAAAATTGCTAAAGAGCCAATCTCTATGGAGACACCTATCGGTGACGACGAAGATTCGCATCTTGGTGATTTCATCGAGGATACCACTCTAGAACTGCCATTAGACTCCGCGACTTCAACCAGTCTCAGAGTGGCAACCAAAGACGTTCTAGCGGGTTTAACGCCTCGTGAAGCTAAAGTACTGCGTATGCGTTTTGGCATCGATATGAACACTGATCATACTTTGGAAGAAGTAGGTAAGCAGTTCGACGTAACCCGTGAACGTATTCGTCAAATCGAAGCAAAAGCACTGCGTAAGCTTCGTCACCCTAGCCGCTCAGAAACTCTGCGCAGCTTCCTTGACGAGTAATCACAGCTTGTGATTTAGCACAATTGATTAAAAGGTGAGCAACAGCTCACCTTTTTTGTCTCTATTAGATTTAAGTGGATAAAATCTAAGCGCATTTACCCTATCTACTGGCTAGACAGCTAGATCCTCATCCCCTATAATCAATCCCCTAACGGCCCCTTAGCTCAGTGGTTAGAGCAGTCGACTCATAATCGATTGGTCCGCAGTTCAAGTCTGCGAGGGGCCACCAAATTTAAAAAGGCGCAGCAGGTTAACTCCTACTGCGCCTTTTTAGCTTTCATCGCCCTATTTTATCTTTATCCCTAACAAGACATAAAAACGTTCACGCTCGTGATGCGTTACTCAAAACAGACGCTAGAAGTTCTTACTTTTCTTTATCAAATCATATGCATTTTGAATTTCTTGTGCTTTCTCTTTCGCGACGTTCATCATCTCTGGAGGCAGACCTTTGGCCATCAGTTTATCAGGGTGATGTTCATTCATAAGCTTGCGGTAAGCACGCTTAATCGTTTTTGCATCCGCACTACTATCAATGCCAAGTGATTTATAAGCATTACTCAACTGGTCAGCGCTCGTTGCCTGTTGCCAACCACCATTCGACTGATGAGACTGGCCTTGCCCCGATCCAGAAAAACCGCCCTGTTGGAAACGAAATGCGGCTTCTTGCATGCGCAAACGCTGCTCTAACTGATCAGATGAAAATCCCAGTCCGCGTGCAATCTTATGCAGTACATTGCGTTCGCTCGGATGCAGCTCACCATCAGCAAAAGCGGCTGATATCTGTAGTTCTAAGAAAAACTGGATTAAGTCAAAACGACCACTTGACGAAATGCGTACTCGCTCCAACACGGTTTCCAATGGAAAACCAGACTCTTTTCCTTCACGAAAAGCCTCTTGAGCGGAACGACGCTGTTCACCATGCAGGTTCATTCGATCCATCATCATGGTTGCAAGCTGAATCTCTTCACGAGTCACTTGGCCTTTGGCTTTAGCCACATGCCCCATCACCGCAAACGCTGCTTTAAAGAACTCTTCCTGACGCTCGGTTTGGCTCGGGCCACCACCAAATCCAGAATTAAAACCCGCTTGACGCAAGCGACGTGCTTTATCGAATTGGTGACCAATAAACAGGCCGAATAATGCACCCAACGGCCCACCCAATAGTAAGCCAAAAAATGCGCCAAGAATTTTGCCAAAAATATGCATTATGTGCTCTCAATCTATGAATTTTTACATCGTAACGCGGTCTGATAGTGCTGTTAGCTACAAATTACTTTATGATAAGGACCGTTTTATTTTCATTCGGTCACCTATTCACCGGATATATCAAGTTCAACAGGATAGTAAAACTCGATGTCACTTTTTCCTCGCACCTTGTTAGCCGCTTCGATCAGTGCTGCATTTTTAGTGTCTCAGACTCAAGCTGAAACTATGTTAGATGATAGTGTGCAGGAACTGCCCGCTATAGATCAATGTTTGATCAACGAACCTGAGCCAGAAAACCCAAATCAACTTCCAGTCAATGTCGAAGCGGACAGTCTAGAGGCGATTAATGGAGATAAGGCAACCTACCGCGGTAATGTTGTGGTGGTGCAAGGTAAAAAACGCATGCAAGCGGATTACGTGACCATGCATCAACAAGAAAACATTGTTGTCGCTGAAGGTAATGTGGTGTTCAGCGATGGTGAAGTCAAGACCATTTCTGACAAAGCGACCAACAACCTTAATACCGAAGAAGTAACACTTGAGAATACCAACTATCAATTTTTGTGCGAGCCTGGACGCGGTCAAGCCGTCTATGTCGCGAAAACGGGCAAAGCCGTTTATGAAATTGAAGATGGTACAATTACCTCGTGTCCTGAAGGTGACAAGTCATGGCGTATGCGCGCTTCCAGTATCGATATCGATCAGAATGAAGAAGAAGCGACGTTCTACAACCCACGCTTTGAAATTGCCAATGTCCCGATATTCTATTTGCCGTTTTTAACCGTTCCAATTGGCGACACTCGTAAAACGGGCTTCCTATACCCAACCGTCTCTTACGGCTCCAGTGATGGTTTCGAAATGGAAGTGCCGGTTTATTGGAACTTGGCACCCAACTACGATTTAGAAACCACCTTCAAATATATGCAAGAGCGCGGAACCCAGTTAAATAGTGAATTTCGCTATCTGTCTGATTTGGGTTACGGCAACATAAAATCCGAATACTTACAGGACGATAAGAAGTACCCAGAACTCGGCGATCGTTGGGGTTTTCAATGGCAACACTCGGGGATATTTCAACAAAACTGGAAATTTGAGGGCGATTATTCCAAAGTCAGTGATATACGCTATTTCTCAGATATCGACTCAAGCATTGGTAATCGTGAAGATGGTCAACTGGTGCAAGAAATGCAAGCGACCTACCGCTCTGCGAACTGGGATGCTTCGATTCTTGCTCGTGACTTTCAAGTACTGACAAGCAGTAATAATTTACCTTATCGATTGCTGCCTCAGCTTGAGTACAATTACTACGCACCAGAGCTAATGCGCTATCTTGACTTTGATATGGTCAGTCATATCTCACGTTTTGATACTGACGCCAAAGGCAAGCCCTCTGCGACTCGGGTACATATCGAGCCAGGATTGACGGCTCCTGTTGGCACCACTTGGGGCACATGGACCACAGAAGCGCGCTTACTAGGTACCTATTATCAACAGGAGTTAGATGGCGTTGATACCTCGTTTATTGATAATAACCATGACGGGACTAACGATAACCCATACTATGGCCTAGAAAAAAATGTCTCACGTGTCATTCCCGAGTTTCGTTCGCATGCGGGGATTGTATTAGAACGTGATACTGTGGTGTTTGATAACTATACCCAAACCCTAGAGCCTCAGGTTCAGTATCTGTACGTACCGAAACAAAACCAAAGCAATATTGCCAAATACGATACCACCTTGCTGCAGACCGATTACTACGGTTTATTCCGGAGTCGCAAATACAGTGGCGTCGATGAAATTGCCGCAGCCAACCAATTTAGCTACGGGGCATCAACACGCTTCTTTGATGACGGATTTAAAGAGCGCCTAAACATTTCGTTTGGCCAGATTATCTACTTAGATGTGACAGAGCGTATTGACTCACAGAGCGACTCTCCTTCCAATTACTCGGCGTGGGCGGTAGAAGTTGACTTTAACTACGATGACTACCTGTTTTACCACGGTGGTATCCAATACGACATTGATAGCAATGAAGTCCAATTGGGTAATAGCACCTTAGAGTACCGCTTCAATGGTGGTTATGTGCAAGGTAACTACCGCTATGTCACTAAAGAGTACATCGATAATACGGTCGACTTTAATATTGACAGTATTACACCAGAAGGGATTTCGCAGGCTGGTCTTTTGGCGGGCTACCAGATATCAAGAAACTGGAATGCGAGCGCTCAGTATTTCTATGACCTGACCACAGATGAAGCCCTTGAATGGCTAGCCCGTCTCAACTACACCTCTGATTGTTGGTATATCGGCTTTACTTACAGCAATCAGCTCCAGAGTTGGAATGGTGACTACATTAATACCACCACAGCAACACCACTGTACGAGAATAACTTTAGCCTTAACTTCGGTATTATTGGCTTTGGTACTCAGATTGGCGCTGGCTCTGGTTTAGCAGGATTAGATGGTGCCGGGAACTCTTTAGGTTACGGCCGACCTTTCTTCTTAAACAACTAATGACGATACTTGCTGTCTATATCAGCAGGTAAGATAGATTTATAGGATTCTCAATGAGATTTTGGAAACAGACTTTAGTGGCTTTATTTGCGCTCAGTGGCCTCACCACTGCCTACGCTGAACCCGTGGCGCTAGATAAGATCGCAGTGATCGTCAATGACGGTGTGGTTTTACAAAGCGACATCAATGCATCGATTCAGACCCTTAAGGCCAACTCGAAAAAGAACGGACAAGCTTTGCCTGAGGAAGACATACTCCGTGAGCAGGTCATGGAAAAACTGATTGTCGATACCATCCAGCAACAGGAAGCCGATCGTATTGGCGTGCGAATTGATGACAATCGTCTCAATGATGCGATAAACGAAATCGCCACCAATAATCAGCAAACCGTTGAGCAATTAAGCGCTTCAATTGAGCAAGAAGGGCTGAGCTACGCTGAGTTTCGTGAACAAATTCGTAAAGAGATCGCGGCGAGTGAAGCACGCAATGCCTTAGTCAGACAACGCATTAATATTTTACCTGCCGAAGTTGATAACTTAGCCAACTTATTGGCTCAAGAAACCAACGCTACGGTGCAATACAAGATTGGCCATATCCAATTACGTGTTAATGATGGTGACAATAAAGAAACGATCCAAGCTCAAGCACAAGAGCTAGTTAGCAAACTCAATGATGGTGCAGACTTTAGCACTATGGCCTATACCTACTCGAAAGGTCCAAAAGCGCTCCAAGGTGGTGATTGGGGTTGGATGCGAAAAGAAGAGATGCCGACCATCTTTGCAGATCAAATCAAACTACAAAATAAAGGCAGCATCATTGGTCCATTTCGCAGCGGCGTTGGCTTCCACATTCTAAAAATTGAAGATGCTAAAGGGCTAGAAACTGTCGCGGTGACTGAGATCAATGCACGACATATACTGATCAAGCCTACGGTTATTCTCAGTGACGACGGCGTCAAAAAAGAACTCAACGAGATCATTGCGCGCATTAGCGCAGGCGAAACAACCTTCGCTGAAATGGCGCAACAATACAGCCAAGATCCTGGCTCTGCTGCGCAAGACGGTGAACTCGGTTACCAAACCTCCGATCTGTACGTGCCTGAATTTAAGCATCAGGTTGATACCTTACCCGTCGGGCAAATCAGCGAACCATTTAAAACAGTCCATGGCTGGCACATTGTTGAAGTACTCGATCGCCGAGAAGTCGATAGAACCGATTCCGCCATGAAAAACAAAGCCTATCGCATTTTGTTTAACCGTAAGTTTAACGAAGAAGCGAGTGCTTGGTTGCAAGAAATGCGTGCCAGCGCCTTCGTTGAAGTTGTGAGTGATGAAGATGAGCGTTAAACGTATTATCGTCACCGCAGGTGAGCCCGCAGGTATTGGTCCAGATCTCGTCCTCGCGCTTTCAAAAGAAAATTGGACACATCAAATCGTTGTCTGTGCCGATAAAAACTTGCTTGCCCAACGCGCCCAACAATTGGGTATTGACGTCGAACTGCTTGATTACCAAGCCGATAGCGCAATTACGCCGCAAAAAGCGGGATCACTGGTTGTTGATCATGTTGCGCTAACCTCTGCCGTCACTGCTGGCGAGTTGGATGAAACCAACGGTCACTACGTATTAAAATCCCTAGAAAGAGCCGCTTTAGGCTGTATGAATGGTGAATTTGATGCTATTGTCACCGGCCCTGTGCATAAAGGGGTGATTAACCGTGCAGGGGTTGCCTTTAGTGGCCACACGGAGTTTTTTGCTGAAAAGTCCAATACCCCACTTGTGGTAATGATGCTAGCAACAGAAGGGCTACGCGTCGCTTTGGTGACCACTCATATTCCGCTGGCTTATGTATCCAAAGCGGTGACGGCGGAAAGACTTGAAAAAGTCATCGACATTCTCCATCAAGACTTAGTCGATAAGTTTGCAATTCCATCACCAAGAATTTATGTGTGTGGGTTAAATCCGCATGCAGGTGAAGATGGCTGCTTAGGCAAGGAAGAGATAGAAACCATCACACCAACGCTGGAAAAAATAAGTCAGCAAAAGGGCTATAATTTAATTGGCCCACTTCCTGCCGACACCATCTTCAACGAAAAATATCTTGAAGAGGCAGACGCTGTACTCGGGATGTACCACGATCAAGTACTTCCTGTATTAAAATATAAAGGTTTTGGGCGCTCTGTGAATATCACTTTGGGTCTACCATTTATTAGGACCTCCGTTGATCACGGCACCGCACTCGACCTTGCAGGGACTGGCAATGCGGATACAGGAAGCTTCAGAACGGCTCTAGCTCATGCGATTGAGCTGGTCGATAAGAAAACCAATTAACTTGAGAGTATTATGAGAAACGATGTCCACTTAGGGCACAAGGCGAGAAAACGCTTTGGTCAAAACTTCCTGAATGATCCTTATATCATTGATGGTATTGTCTCTGCAATTAACCCAAGACCTGGTCAAAACTTAGTTGAGATTGGCCCGGGCCTTGGCGCCATTACCGAACCTGTCGGTAAAGAAGTCGATAAATTTACTGTTATCGAGCTTGACCGTGATCTTGCTGAACGCTTGCGTAATCATCCAGATTTAGGCAACAAGCTAACGATTCACGAAGGCGATGCCATGCGCTTCGACTTTACTCAATTGGTTCAGCCAAACAACAAGCTGCGTATTTTCGGTAACTTGCCGTACAATATTTCTACCCCTCTAATGTTCCACCTTTTTGAATTTCATAAAGACATTCAAGATATGCACTTTATGTTGCAAAAAGAGGTGGTCAACCGTTTAGCCGCAGGGCCGGGAACAAAAGCGTATGGCCGTTTAACGGTTATGGCGCAATATTTCTGTAAAGTCGTGCCAGTGCTTGAAGTGCCACCAACCGCCTTTATACCACCACCAAAAGTTGACT
Source organism: Vibrio sp. NH-UV-68 (assembly GCF_042940635.1). Taxonomy (NCBI): domain Bacteria; kingdom Pseudomonadati; phylum Pseudomonadota; class Gammaproteobacteria; order Vibrionales; family Vibrionaceae; genus Vibrio; species Vibrio sp. NH-UV-68. Next base: position 379,274 of record NZ_CP134975.1, on the reverse strand, counting down.
CTGCGGTGGTACGTCTTGTGCCTTATGAAGTACTTCCACACCCAGTCACTAACTTCAAGTGCCTCGATCGTGTCTGTCGTGAAGGCTTTAACCAACGCCGTAAAACGATCCGCAACTGTTACAAAGGCTTAATTGCCGCTGAGACACTGGAAGAGTTAGGTATCGATCCTGGAATGCGTCCTGAAAACCTGACACTACAACAGTTTGTCGCCATGGCGAACTGGTTAGACGCCAATCAATAGAGAGAGAGGTGATAGGTCGATGGCTTATCACCTTTTTTGACTTTTCATAGGAGTTTACATGACAACTACCCCTTGCATAAAAGTCCAAGTACACAGTAAATACATCCCTGAACAATCTCACCCTGACGCTAAACGCTACGTTTTTGCTTACATCATCACGATAAAAAACCTCAGTCAACAAACCGTGCAACTGCTTAGTCGCCGCTGGTTAATTACCGATGCCAACGGCAAACAAATGACCGTTGAAGGTGAAGGGGTTGTCGGCCAACAGCCTCACATTGACGCTGGAGACGAATACACTTACAACAGCGGTACCGTGATTGAAACTCCTGTCGGCGTAATGCAAGGTCAATACATTCTGCAAGACAGTGAAGGTAATGAGTTCATCGCTGAGATCGATCCCTTTAGACTCGCCATTCCCAATATTCTTAATTAGGTACACGCCGTGGCAACATATATTGTAGGCGACCTACAAGGTTGTCTGGACGAACTGCTCTTACTGCTGGATAAAGTCAAATTCAAGCCCAAAAAAGATACCCTTTGGGTTGCAGGGGATTTGGTCGCCAGAGGACCAAAGTCACTCGACGTACTGCGTTACCTCAAGTCGCTCGGAAAAAGTGTCAAAATAGTCTTGGGTAACCATGATCTTCATTTGCTCGCGGTCTCTTTAGGCTTGTTTAAAGCCAAAGACAAAGATCGAACTGCTGCAATTTTGTCAGCTCCGGACAAAAAAGAGCTGCTTAAATGGCTACGTAAACAACCGCTACTTGCAGAGCATGAGCAGTTTGTGATGTGTCATGCAGGGATTTCTCCGCAGTGGTCATTAGACCAAGCACGTTCGGCCGCCAAAGAAGTTGAAGCAATACTGCATGGTAAAGAGTGGCGTTGGCTAATTGAAAACATGTACGCCAACCAACCTGATCGTTGGCATGATAAGCTCAAAGGCATTGAACGCTATCGCTATATCATTAATGCTTTTACCAGAATGCGCTTTTGCGCCGCCGACGGCCGCTTAGATATGGCGTGTAAACTACCGCCAAATAAAGTCAAAGATGAAGGCTTACAACCTTGGTTTGAAGTGGAGCAACGCATACCGCTGACCAAAACCGTCATTTTTGGTCACTGGGCGGCGCTCGAAGGTTATCAAAATAACGATGTGATTGGACTAGATACGGGGTGTGTTTGGGGTGGCAGTCTGACGATGCTACGTTGGGACGACAAAACTTTTTTCACTCAACCCGCGCTGGTATAGCAGCGATAGGTGAGAGTCGTATCAGGGTTGGCGGTAGTACGCCAACCCTTTTTCATATCACCAAGAAACCCAAATCCGTGACAACGAGTGAGTGCTAAAGCGTGTCTATTCTCTCTAAGACGACAAAGCGCATATTGAACGCGTTATTTTGATCAGCCGTATAGTGTTCACAATAAGTCTCTGTAAACTCATCGCCCCACTCAGGGAATTGTGTATCACCCTCAATTTGAGCATCGATAAAAGTCACATACAACTTACTCGCTTGTGCTAAACAGGCTTGATAGATGGCGCCACCACCAATGATCATAACTTCTTCAACGTCACCAGCTGCCAGTAATGCTTGCTCAATCGACGTGACGGTGGTGACGCCATCAATTTCAAGCGTCGCATCTCGGCTAATGACAATGTTCTGGCGTCCTGGTAATGGACGACCAATCGACTGGTACGTTTTTCGCCCCATCACCACAGGTTTGCCCATCGTACAGCGTTTAAACCATGCGAAATCTGCCGGCAAATGCCATGGCATCTGATTGTCTTTGCCAATAACACGATCTTGTGCCATAGCGGCGATCATACTGATGATCATCTCTTTACTCCTAAGGGCTTAAACTATCGGTTTACGGCGATAGAATAACAATCCCGGCATTGCTAAGCCAACCGCAAGCCCTGCAATAATAAACATCGCCTTCAAAAAGTTTTCCATCAGCATCGCCACCAACTCTGGGCTGTATCCAACATGATTTAGCTCTACTAAGGCAATCATCGCTTTGTAAGCAAATACCCCAGGAATCATGGGAATTAAAGAAGCGACAGTAAATACTTTAGGGTGTGCCAGAAAACGGCGAGATAAATGTACACCAGCCATACTCACAATGATGGCTGCGAAGAAAGTCGCCCACTCGATCGGGATACCAAAATGCATCATAAGATAGCGTGAACCATGCCCCAATGCTCCGCCAAATGCACAGTACAGTAAAGCCTTTTGCGGCACATTAAAAACCAGTGCAAAACCAACCGCAGGAATCGCAGCAAAGAACATGTCGTGGATTAAACCTAGGAAAAGATCGAAAAAACTCATATTACCCACTCCCACACGTCCGCTAGGTTCATTGCTGCAACAATTCCCAAGCTCGTCGCAAACACCAATAAGCTCGCCATAACAAAACGAGATATTCCGATGTTCACATAGCCTTTTAACATATCCGCAGCAGCGTTAATCAATGGAAAGCCAGGAACCAATAGCAGGACTGAAGAGGCCATCACTAAAGAGGGAGAATTGCCAATACCGTACTTGACGGCTTGCGATGCCACTAACGTAGCGACAAAAGCCGTAACCGTGAAATTAAACAAAGGGTTAAAATGGCGATGCGCGATTTCTTGTCGGACCACCATCGCAATAGCAGAGGCAACAAAGGTCATCACAAAAATCATCCAGTCTCCACCAGCCAGCCGGCTGAATGATGCACAGGACAAGCCAATCATTACCACGACAAGCCAACGGTTATAGCGTTCTGGACTGATGGTGTTTAGTCTCCGCTGCGCCATTTCGTAATCGATAATTCCGCGCTCTAATAGAATGCAAGTCCGTTGAACTTGGGTCACCACTCGCATATTAATGCCCTTATCCGAGCAACGCCGAGTGGTTGTGATGCAAAAACCGTTGGCGACTGTCGTCACGACCAATGAACTGGCCGAGAGCGAGACCTCAACTTCGTCCATATCCGCTGCAATACCAAAACGGTGCATTAGCTCCCCTACCAAAGTACTCTCAGCACCATGAGCTAGCAACATTTGTCCCGCTTGAGCAATTAAGCGCGAGACTGCTCGTTGTTTTGATTCCATTCTAATCTGAGCCATTTTGAAAAGTAATTTACTAGTTTATGTGTTTTTAAATCTAGGATGAATAGAAATCTCAGCGTCTATTGATTAAACGCAAATAGTGTACAGACTCATTTTATACTCTGGCTTTGGGAGAGGTTGAGTGAATAAATCAGCAAACGGCGCAAGTTAATTAAATCTTCCATCAATTTGCAGTTAAGCCATATGTAACTATAAACACTCATTTGCTCACCGGGAATATTCGGTAAATGGTCAGTTAACTGCGCCAGCATCTCGCTAATATTATCTGTTGGTGGCAACTCATGCTCAGCCCCTTTCGTGATTAAATTTGCTAACGATTCAAGCTCTTGTTCAATACTTTGCTGACAATCCGCTAAGGTGTCGGAGTACAGCATATTCAAATGAGTACTTCGGTCACTCCAATAAGAACGGTGCAAAAGTTCAATCGAATAGAGTGTGTTTCTTAGCTCTGCGACCACACTGGCAATCAAGGCGCTACTCAGTTTCGATTCTTTTATCGATGGCGCACTAAGCTTATCCATACGAGCAAGTTCACCAATCACCCGCCGCTGCTGCTTAGAAATATCTGGCTGTTCAACCAAGTTGGGAGAGCATGAGATTCGGTACATCTTTGCCATCTGGTTTAACGTATTGCCCACAGTCATACGCCAATGAATAAAGGCACGCTGTGGATAAATTAAACAAAAGAGAACGGCTAAAATACAACCGACGGTGACATCTAGGCCTCGCCACAGTGCAATAAACACATCATGTTTGCCGCCACCTATCGTTACAGAAAGGGTTATGCCAATCAAAAGTCCGACATAAGGGCGTTTTCCGAGAGCAAAATACGCACTGAGAAACATAATAAGCGAGCACCATAGGTACATGGCAACCTGAGAATACTGACCGATAAAAATCGCAGCAATACCCGATAGAGCCCCAATTAAGGTTCCCATCGTGCGGTGCCAAGCACGAGGTAGTACATTACCTAAATAAGAGATAGGCGCCATCACTACCACTAGGGTAATTAAGATCCATGTACTTTCTGGCAGTTGTAGATAGTTGGTGAAGGCTAGAGTTATAACAAAAGCGAGTGCAATTCTAATTCCATGAACGATTCGATAATTCTGAAATATCAACGTATCAACACGTGATATGGTTCGACTCAAATTCATCTGCCACTTCGCCTTAGCAATAAAAACATTTAATCATTTATAGGGGTCTATGGTTTAACATTGACACAAAAAAGCCGCAATTGATATTGCGGCTATGGATATTATTGTCGATTATTCACGAACGTAGATAACGTGCCCGTCATCTTCTTCATCATCCCAATCGTCGTCGTCATCTTCGTCTTCAGTGATCACGTCTTTACCAGCGATAGCGTCTTTATGGTAGTCATCCCACATAAAGTCGACTTTATCTTCTTCGCTGATCTCTTCAGTTTCGCGCGGAAGACTTTCCATAAAGTCAGCCAGTTTATAACAAAGCTCTTTAGTGCCCTGTTTATTGACCGCTGAGATTTTATAGTATTCGTCTTCCCAACCTAACGCGTCCAGAACCCCTTGAATCACTTCATTGACTTCTTCTTCTGGCATCAAGTCCACTTTGTTGAAAATCAACCAACGCGGCTTTTGTGCCAGTTTTTCACTGTATTGCTCCAACTCATCAATGATCGTCAGCGCATTTTCAATCGGATCCGATTGATCAACTGGCATAATATCGATCATATGCAGCAATACACGACAACGCTCTAAGTGCTTGAGGAAACGAATTCCCAAACCGGCACCATCCGCTGCACCTTCAATCAGTCCAGGAATATCAGCGACGACAAAGCTTTTCTCTGGAACCACACTCACGACACCCAAGCTTGGAATCAGTGTGGTAAATGGGTAATCAGCCACTTTAGGCTTGGCAGCTGACACTGAACGAATGAAGGTCGATTTACCCGCATTTGGTAAACCTAACATACCGACATCGGCCAGCAGCAGTAACTCTAAACGAATTTCACGAACTTCACCTTTGGTGCCTAAGGTTTTTTGACGAGGTGCCCGGTTCACTGACGATTTAAAACGCGTGTTACCTAAACCGTGCCACCCGCCTTTTGCCACCATGATTTTTTTGCCGTGCTCGGCAACTTCCGCAACAATTTCATTGGTGTGAATATCTACCGCACGAGTACCAACCGGCACGCGTAGTACTTTGTCTTTACCACGCTTACCAGTACAGTTACCACCGCGACCATTCTCACCACGTTCCGCTTCATAGAAGCGCTGAAAACGATAATCAATCAGGGTGTTTAGGTTTTCGTCAGCTTGGATATAAATATCACCGCCATCGCCACCATCACCACCATCGGGGCCACCTTTCGCAACGAATTTCTCACGCCAGAAACTCACTACACCGTTACCGCCATCACCGGCTTGAACTTTAACTACCGCTTCATCAACGAATTTCATCTCTTACTCCGCCCTATTGCTACTTCAGTAGCTGCGTTGCAAATATCATCTCAAGCTCCACCAATGGTGAAGTGAATGATATAAATTCTAGCAGATTCCGCTTTCAGATCGATCACCTTGATCTTCGATCGTTCTACTACTTAGGAATATATAATGAGGGACTTTTTTCAAAGTGCCTTAGTATCTATTCCAGCATTACTAAATAAAAAACCCCGCCGAATCGGCAGGGCTTTTGAATTCAGCTTGAAAGCTATTTAGTCACTCAGCAAATTGCTTGAATTACTCAGCTTCGATGCTAACGAATTTACGGTTTTTAGGACCTTTCACTTCAAATTTCACTTTACCTTCAGTAAGAGCGAAAAGAGTGTGGTCTTTACCGATACCAACGTTAGTACCAGCGTGGAACTTAGTACCACGTTGACGAACAATGATGTTGCCTGCAAGAACAGACTCACCACCGAAACGCTTAACACCTAGACGTTTGCTTTCTGAATCGCGGCCGTTACGAGTAGAACCACCAGCTTTTTTGTGTGCCATTGTTAAACTCTCCTAATCGATTAAGCGTTGATACCAGTGATTTTCACTTCCGTGAACCACTGACGGTGACCTTGTTGCTTACGAGAGTGCTTACGACGACGGAACTTAACGATTTTAACTTTATCGCCACGACCGTGTTGTACTACTTCAGCAACTATTTTACCGCCCTCTACTAGAGGAGCACCCACTTTAATTTCTTCACCGTTAGCAACAAGAAGAACTTTATCAAATTCAACAGTTGCGCCAGTTTCAACGTCTAATTTCTCTAAACGAAGAGTTTGACCTTCGCTTACACGGTGTTGTTTACCACCAGATTGGAAAACAGCGTACATATCTTACTCCGCTTTTTCCGCACAGCCGTATGCTTTCTAAGCACTAAGGGTGTGCGCTAAACTAATCATCAATAGGGCGCAGATTCTACAGAAAGGTCGCACCTATGACAAGCCATATTTTGAAAAAATTGGCGAAAAGCTAATCGCCAATGAAAAGTGCCGAGATCATGCCCTTTAACCATGTATTAATCAACGTTTTTTAGTGTATTATTCAGCGAATAAACTAGATAAGAATACCTTACAAGTACTAACCTCAGCCGGATTTACAATGGATTTTAAAGCTATCCAAGCCCTTACTGCCGATGACATGGCAAAAGTGGACGAAACAATTCATGCGCAGCTCAACTCTGACGTCTCTTTAATTAACCAATTGGGTTTTTACATTGTCAGTGGTGGCGGTAAACGTATTCGCCCACTTCTAGCCGTGCTTTCTGCACGCGCTCTTGGCTATCAAGGTGAGGCACACAACACTGCCGCGGCTTTTATTGAATTTATTCATACGGCCACTTTGCTACACGACGATGTGGTCGATGAATCAGACATGCGCCGTGGTAAAGCCACTGCTAATGCGGCATTTGGCAATGCGGCCAGCGTACTGGTCGGTGACTTTATCTATACTCGTTCATTTCAGATGATGACAGAGCTAGGATCATTAAAGATCCTTAAGCTAATGAGCGATGCTGTAAACGTGATTGCCGAAGGCGAAGTGCAACAGTTAATGAACTGCAACAACCCAGATACCAGCGAAGAAAGCTACATGCAGGTTATCTATTCTAAGACGGCTCGTCTGTTTGAAGCAGCAACCCAAATTGGCGCCATTCTTACCGAGGCGCCTGCAGAGGTTGAAGTTGCACTGCAAAATTACGGCAAATACCTTGGCACCGCTTTCCAACTTATCGACGATGTGATGGATTACACTTCCGATGGCGAAGATATGGGTAAAAACGTTGGTGACGATTTGGCCGAAGGTAAACCAACATTGCCACTTTTATACGCGATGCAACATGGTAGCCCAGAACAAGCTGCGATGATTCGAGAAGCGATTGAGAAAGCTAACGGTATGGAACGTTTAAATGAGATTCTTGCCGCGATGGAACAAACCGGCTCGCTAGAATATACCCGTAATAAAGCATATCAAGAAGCTGACAAAGCTATTGCTCAGTTAGCGGTATTAGAAGAGTCAGACTACAAACACGCTCTCGTTACCTTGGCGCACATGTCAGTAAATCGCACCAGTTAATTCGAGCGCTTCAATTGATACAACAACGGGAACCAAATGGTTCCCGTTTACCTCTTTAATAGAGGCCTTTCCCAGATCAGCAAAACGAAGGCAACTTGACGAACGATTGGCTCTACAATCTAACGCTGTTAGCCCCAATCGCCGTTACCCGCATTTACTACGTTAGCAACAATACTTATTCTGAGAGGTGAAATTAGTATATTTTGTGAGCGATCTATTTTTATAGTTTATAAAAATATCATTGTTGCAGTTAGGTCTATCATTCTTCTCGAGAAAATAGCGCCTGTCACTTTAACGTCATCCGTTCGTCATCCATTTCTCATTTAACTGCAGCCTAGCTGTAACTCAGCGTTGATCCTTAATTTAACCATGCCCCGATGGGTTGATTGTGGTCGATGCTAGGCAAGTGCCAATAAAAACCTTGGCTCGTTATCTGAGCGTCGCCCAAGCGACTGAACAGCTAAAAAAACAGCATCACGACATCTGATCCACAAAGGCAATCTCGTGCTGCGTGACCTACTCAGCACTTTTACTATCAAAATTATGTACTTGTTAAGCTAGATAGCTCGCCAAATTCGTCTCAGGGTCTCTCTAGATAAGCAGCGTGATTCACTAGTGTTTACTTGTATATTAGTCACACAAGCTAAATACCGATCTCGATGTAGCGAAAAATTAGATTGACGAAAAAATAGCCAGAAGAAATGCTAGGTAGAAAATATCATCACAACAATAAGGAAGTTACCTAGACATGCTGCCCTTTAAAATACAACTACGCTCAATAATAGCCACAACATTAACGCTATCACTCGCAGTGAGTTCTTTTGCCACGTTAGCGGCCGATAAAGTTTATCGTTTAAAACTGGCCGAAACTTGGGGACCAAATACCCCCATTCTTGGTGATGCAAGCAAAAACATGGCGAAGCTCGCCGAAGAAATGTCCAATGGTCGCTTAGTTATTCGCATCGATTCTGCCAATAAGCATAAAGCGCCGCTGGGTATTTTTGATATGGTCAAATCTGGCCAGTACGATCTTGGTCACTCAAGCTCTTACTACTGGAAAGGTAAAGTCCCCAACACGCTCTATTTCTCCTCAATGCCGTTTGGCATGATCTCGACCGAGCAATACGCATGGTTTTACCGTGGTGGTGGGATGGAGTTAATGCAAAAAGTCTATGCCCCGCATAACCTGTTGTCATTCCCAGGTGGTAATTCAGATATCCAAATGGGTGGCTGGTTTAAAAAAGAGATCAATTCGATTGATGATTTGAAAGGTCTCAAGATTCGTATTCCAGGCTTTGCTGGTGAAGTCATGGCTCGGGTTGGCGCAGCGCCGACCAATATCGCTCCAGGAGAGCTTTATACCTCATTAGAGCGCGGAACTATCGATGCACTTGAATGGGTAGGTCCTGCATTTGATTTAAGAATGGGCTTTCAAAAAATCGCGCCTTATTACTACACCGCATGGCATGAACCAGGGTCAGAGACGCAGTTTTTGGTCAATAAAAAGACTTGGGAAAAGCTACCCGCAGACTTACGAACAATTCTAGAGACCGCGTTTAGAGTCGCTGCGTTTGATATGTATACTCAAGCTATTGATGCTAACGCCAATAGTTGGGCAACCATGAGCGCAGAATACCCAGATATCAAAGTTCGAGACTTTCCGCCACAAGTACTCGAAGCGATGCAAACCGCGACTGAAGAACTACTCGCAGAGCAAGCGAACCAAGATCCTTTAGCCAAAGAGATCATTGAGTCGCAAAAGCAGTACTTAACCAAAGTTCGCGCTTGGACTGATATCTCCTCAAAAGCCTACTTAAACAATTAGTCAACACAATTGGCAGAAGGCGACTTCTGCCAATTATTTCCCTATACGGCCGCGCAATAAACTTATCATTCAAACTGTCATTAAATTTCATGAAAAATCAATTTGTGATAGTCATCGGAAAAGCATTTAAATCAACCACAATCAAATAGTGATCAAAGTCACTCAATAATCATTGATAAATTAATTTAAAACCAAATAATCGATCTTGATCACAATTTAATTTTATATTGATTTTTTGTATATGTGATTTTTATCAATTAATATTTATTGACATATTTGATAAATGCATTTTGTTGTAAAATTACAATGTCAAGAAGTGAATTAGATCACGGGAATTTACTTTGGCGTGGGAGTTTATGCAGTTCTGATCACGAAAAACCCGTTGTCAGTTCTTAATTGAATTTGTGTGGTAGATTGATTGGGTACTAAGCAATCAACGGTTTTGGCGAACCGTACTACGACACCATTCATCAGAACATCAAACGGGGAAATATGATGATATCACCAGATACCAAGATCAAGATACAAAATTTTGGTCGTTTTCTATCAAACATGGTAATGCCAAATATTGGCGCGTTCATCGCGTGGGGCTTTATTACCGCATTATTCATTCCAACTGGCTGGCTGCCTAATGAGACACTAGCGGCCATGGTTGGGCCTATGATTACTTACTTACTTCCTCTGCTTATCGGCTATACCGGCGGTAAACTCATTGGTGGTGACCGCGGCGCTGTGGTTGGTGCAATCACCACCATGGGGGTAATTGTCGGGACCGACATTCCAATGTTCATGGGGGCGATGATGGTTGGCCCATTAGGCGGCTGGGCTATCAAAAAGTTTGATCACTACATTGATGGGAAAGTGAAAAGCGGTTTTGAAATGTTGGTTAACAACTTCTCGGCCGGCATCATAGGGATGGTATGTGCCATTATCGCTTTCTTCTTTATCGGTCCATTTGTCAAAATGCTCTCCGGTGGTCTTGCTGCAGGCGTTCATTTCCTAGTTTCAGCCCACCTTTTACCTTTGACCTCTATCTTTGTTGAACCAGCGAAAATTCTATTCCTCAATAATGCCATCAATCACGGCATTTTTTCACCACTGGGTATTCAACAAGCCAATGACATGGGTCAATCGATCTTCTTCTTAATTGAAGCTAACCCAGGACCTGGTTTGGGGATTCTATTGGCATACATGGTGTTTGGTAAGGGCACGGCACGTCAAACTGCAGGCGGAGCATCGATCATTCACTTCTTTGGCGGTATTCACGAGATTTACTTCCCATACATTCTGATGAATCCACGTTTAATTCTGGCGGCTATTGCTGGCGGCATGACAGGCGTATTCGTGCTAGTGCTTTTTAATGCAGGCCTAGTGTCACCAGCATCTCCTGGTTCTATTTTTGCCGTTCTACTGATGACACCTAAGGCATCGATTGTTGGTGTGCTTGCTTCAATTGCGTCAGCCACTGGTGTGTCATTCATGGTTGCTTCGCTACTGATGAAAACGCAAACATCAAGTGAAGAAGACGGCGATGAAGCGGCCCTTGAAAAAGCGACTTCACAAATGAAACAGATGAAGTCTGCGCCAAAAAGCTCTGCATCAGTCAACCGCGCAAGTAAAAGCAACCTTGACCTCGCCAATCTACACAGCATTATTGTCGCTTGTGATGCTGGTATGGGCTCAAGTGCTATGGGTGCCAGTATGCTACGTAAGAAAGTGCAAAGCGCAGGCCTAAATATTAATGTGACCAATTTGGCAATTAACAGTTTAACTGAAAGTGCGGAGCTCGTAATAACGCACAAAGACTTAACTGACCGCGCGCGCCAGCACGCTCCAAATGCACAACATATTTCTCTGAGTAACTTTTTAGACAGCGAAATGTACAATCAACTAGTAACTAAACTATTAGCCGCGCAAAAATCCGCAGCCAATGACGAACAAGCACTCAAGGTGTCAGTTCTCGCCGCCAATGACGATCACTACCAACCTCAACCAACTTCAGTGTTCAAAATTGGCGAAGATAACATTCACTTAGGATTAAGCGCTGCCAATAAAGAACAGGCGATTCGCTTTGCTGGCAACAAATTAGTTGAAATGGGTTACGCCGAGCCAGAGTACGTCGATGCTATGTTTGAGCGTGAAAAGCTCGTCCCAACCTACTTAGGCGAGTTTATCGCTGTCCCTCACGGCACCATTGAAGCAAAAGATAAAGTCAAAAAAACCGGCATTGTGATTTGCCAATACCCCGCTGGGATTCAATTCACAGATGACCAACAAGATGTAGCAAAACTGGTTATCGGTATTGCCGCAAAAAATGATGAGCACATTCAAGTGATCACTACCATTACCAACGCACTCGATGATCCGGAAGCAATCGAGAAGCTAACTAGCACCAATGATGTTGACGAGATACTCCGCATCTTAGGTCGCTCACAAGCTGCTTAATATTTTGCTCCTGAGCAAAACTGAGGTCAGCTGTCCCCCTTTATAACGGTTGACCTCACCCTAGAGTCGTTATTTTTATATTGGTAGGTAAATTATGAAAAATGCAGTTCATTTTGGTGCGGGTAATATTGGTCGTGGCTTTATTGGCAAATTACTAGCCGATGCCGATGTTTCGGTCACTTTTGCCGATGTCGATACCCCTTTGGTTGATCAACTCAGTCACAAACAAGAATACAATGTCAAAGTCGTAGGCAGCGAGTGCCAAACAGATACCGTGACTCACGTAACGGCCGTCAACTCAGCCAGCGACGAAGTAATCGAGCGTATCGTTAGAACTGACTTGGTCACGACCGCTGTTGGGCCCAACGTGTTGGACATCATTGCAAAAACAATCGCGACCGGCATTGCAAGACGTTTCGAGGCGGGTAATAAAGCACCGCTGAATATTATCGCGTGTGAAAACATGGTGCGCGGGACTACGCATCTGAAAACTCAGGTGTATCAACACTTAGATCAAGCATTGCACGCAAAAGCAGACGAGTTGGTTGGTTTTGTCGATTCAGCAGTTGACCGGATTGTTCCACCAGCAGAAGCGGCCAACGATGATCCTCTTGCTGTCACGGTGGAAAGCTTCAGTGAATGGATTGTCGATGAGCAGCAGTTTAAAGGAGACATCCCTAATATTCCTGGGATGGAAAAAACCGATAACCTGATGGCTTTCGTCGAACGCAAACTATTTACCCTTAATACAGGGCACTGCATCACAGCTTACTTAGGTTGTTTAAAAGGGCATCGTACCATTCGCGAGGCCATTAATGATCCAGAGATCCAAGCCGACGTCAAACAAGCAATGCATGAGAGCGGCGAAGTGTTAATCCGACGCTATGGCTTTGATCGCGAGTTGCACAACGCCTATATCGATAAGATCTTGAGTCGCTTTGCCAATCCCTATCTGGTTGATGAAGTGGATCGTGTGGGCCGCCAACCAATTCGTAAACTTGGTCCAAACGATAGATTAATCAAGCCATTACTAGGTACAATAGAGTATGGCACTAAAAATAGCGCCCTTTTAAAAGGCATTGCTGCCGCACTGAAATATCAAAATAGTGATGACCCACAAGCTGTTGAACTGCAAAGTTCACTCACAGAAAAAGGCATTAGCAGCACCTTATCTGACTATACAGGGCTTGACACTAACAGCCAGGAAGTGGCTGAAATAGAGCGTATTTTCAATACGCTCTAACCAACAAACCAGGGGGAGTCAACGCTCCCCTTTCTAATTAATTATTTAGTTCAGTATATGGCAGACAAGATTAACGAAACAGAGATTATAGAGCAATTAAACAACGCCCCTTCGGTGCGAGGTTTCTTTATTGCTGCCGTAGATGTTTTTACCGACTCTATTGATGCACTCATGCAGCGAATTTTTCGCAAAGATAATTTTGCCGTACAGTCTGTTGTCGGGCCTCTGCTTGGTGACTCAGGTCCGTTAGGCGATCTTTCTGTCCGCTTGAAACTGCTTTATGGATTAGGCGTGTTGCCTGACCAGATCTATCACGACATTGAAGATATCATCAAACTTAAACATAAACTCAATAGCGATGCGACCGACTATGAGTTTACCGATCCTAATATTCTTGGCCCGATTAAAAATCTCAATTTAGTTCAGAAAATGAGTATGGTTAATCTTGAAGTTAGCGAACCTGATGACGATATCGATCTCGATTTTTATCAGTTACAACTGCAACGCCAGCAACAAATCATAAAATCAGGTCTCTCTCTTGCCATCGTTGAAATCTGCAATGAACTGGGTAAAGAGAGCCCTTTTTAATTGTTAGGTCGCAAAAAAAAACCGAAGATTTCTCTTCGGTTTTTTTGTCTTTTCCTATCGGCTACTCAACCGTCACCGCTTTGGCTAGGTTACGCGGTTGGTCAACATCGGTGCCTTTGATCAAAGCCACATAGTAAGAGAGCAACTGCATCGGAATCGTGTAGTAAATTGGCGCGGTGATTTCACTTACGTGAGGCAAAGTGATGATCTTCATCGTTTCATCCGCTTCAAAGCCAGCATCGGCATCAGCAAAGACATACAGCAGACCACCACGCGCACGCACTTCTTCAACGTTCGATTTCAACTTTTCTAGTAATTCGTTGTTTGGTGCTACCACTACCACCGGCATGTCAGCATCAATCAACGCTAAAGGACCATGTTTGAGTTCGCCTGCCGCGTATGCTTCCGCGTGGATATATGAGATCTCTTTAAGCTTAAGAGAGGCCTCCATCGCAATGGGGTAAAACTCACCACGACCTAGGAATAAAGTATGGTGTTTATCGGCAAAATCAGTGGCTAGCTCTTCAATGTCTTTTTCAAACGACAAGGCTGATTCAATCTGCTTTGGTAGCGCATGAAGAGCAGTAACGATCTCTTTTTCTTTCTCTTTACTGATACGATTTTGCTGTTTACCTAATGCCGTCACTAACATCAATAAAGCAGCAAGCTGCGTGGTAAAAGCTTTGGTTGACGCAACACCAATTTCAACCCCAGCTCGGGTCATAAAGGCAATGTCAGACTCACGAACCAGTGACGATCCTGCGACGTTACAGATAGTCATTGCCGCCATATAACCTTTTTCTTTCGCCAAACGCAGTGCTGCCAACGTGTCCGCAGTTTCACCCGATTGAGACAAGGTAATCAGTAAACTATTAGGCCGTGTAACAAATTTGCGATAACGGAACTCAGACGCAATTTCGACATCACAGCTAACACCAGCAATATCTTCGAACCAGTAACGCGCAGTCATACCAGCATTGTAAGAGGTACCACACGCGACAATTTGCACGTGCTCGACTTTACTCAAGATGTCTGTGGCGTTAACACCGATCGCTTCTGTCACCACAGAGTCACCTGTAATACGGCCTTCCATCGTATTGATCAGCGCCGTTGGCTGCTCGTAAATCTCTTTTTGCATAAAGTGGCGATATTGACCTTTGTCACCGGCATCATGCTCTGCATTTGATTCAGTGATCTCACGTTCAACACGTTCACCTTGCTCATCAAAGACACTCACTTCACGACGAGTGATCTCTGCAACATCGCCCTCTTCTAAGTACATAAAGCGGCGAGTGACGTTTAACAGTGCGAGTTGATCAGAGGCCAAGAAATTTTCACCAACCCCAAAACCAATCACTATCGGGCTGCCAGAACGGGCAACAACAATACGGGAAGGATCTTTACGATCCAACGCTACCGTACCGTACGCACCTTCTAGTTGTGCTGCCGTTTTTTGCAAAGCTTCCACTAACGTTTCAGAGCTACGCAGTTCCCACTCCACCATATGAGCAATCACTTCGGTATCGGTTTGCGATTCAAATACATAACCACGTGATTTCAGCAAACCACGTAATTCTTCGTGGTTTTCGATGATGCCGTTGTGCACAACTGTAATGTCACCAGACATATGTGGGTGAGCATTGGCTTCAGATGGCTCGCCATGAGTTGCCCAGCGAGTATGTGCGATACCAGTACCACCAATAACCTGCGCAGAGTCCACGGCATCGGCCAGTTCTTGCACTTTCCCTAGGCGACGTACACGAGTCAGGTTTGATTGACCATCAACCACTGCCACACCCGCTGAGTCGTAGCCGCGATACTCTAAGCGGCGTAATCCCTCGACTAAAATTTCAGCCACATCTCGTTGTGCTACCGCACCGACGATTCCACACATAAGTAACTCCAATATTTCATTCCGATTGGCAGCAAGCAAAGGCCCGATTCGGAGTAGTTAAGATTAAAACGTATATTCTGTGTTATGCACAAACCACTTTGATACCATGAGACTGGATGATTTTTTTTGTCTCTGGATCTAAGTCTTTATTGGTAATTAAGATGTCGATTGCATCCCAAGCCAACTCTAGGTTAGGTATTTTGCGACCAATCTTTTCTGATTCGACCATGACGATCACTTCTCGCGAGACTTCAGCCATCACTTTGCTCAGACCGACCAACTCATTGAAGGTCGTGGTGCCACGGTCTAAATCCACCCCGTCCGCACCAATGAATAGCTGATCGAAGTCATATGAGCGTAGAACAGATTCAGCCACCTGACCTTGAAATGACTCTGAGTGCGCATCCCAAGTACCGCCTGTCATCAATAAAGTCGGTTCGCTTTCAAGCTCATTAAGTGCATTGGCAACATTCAGGGAGTTGGTCATCACCACCAATCCACGCATACCATCTAACTGCTTGATCAATGCGCCCGTAGTGCTGCCACTGTCGATCACGATACGATTGTGCTCACGAAGCAATTTGGCTGCAGCCTGAGCCAACTCATTCTTTCGAACCGAAACACTTGCACTCAATTCGTCATTGACCACCTCTTTGGGTAATGCAATCGCACCACCATAACGACGCAGTAGCTGGCCATTTTTTTCTAGGGAGGCTAAGTCCTTTCTAATTGTGACTTCAGAGGTTTCAAACTGGAGGGATAACTCTTCAACACTGACTTCACCCTTGTCATTGACTAAGTTAGAAATCGCGTGTCTTCTCAATTGAGTGTTTCGTTTCGACATTAATTATTCAACTACAAGTTTCATTGTGAAACTTATTATAGCCAAAACGAAACTTTTACGTCCATTTATTTCGATCCAAAAAATTAATAAATAGCGCAGAAACCTTGTTCTAAGACAATTCTTAAGCAGTGATATTAGAGTGATTCGGTGGTAGAATTCGCATCCGAAAAGAAAATAAATTACAGAATTGACCGCTATACTGTGTGTGTTACGTCAATATATTCCCGTGACATCACAGAAATAGCGCCTGAAATCCCAACAAGTTGGTCATAAAATGACTAAACTTTGTGAAAGACTTTCAGTTCTGAAGCCAACTGAATGTAGCGCTGTCTTAGTAAGTTGGCAGGCACAAAATGCCGAAATGACAGCCTTGGTTTCAGACCAATAACCGACTTTCAAATTGTAACTATATTGACCGGAGAGACTCTTCCATGAAAAAGACCAAAATCGTATGTACGATTGGCCCTAAAACTGAATCTGTAGAGAAGCTGACTGAACTTGTAAACGCAGGCATGAACGTAATGCGCCTTAACTTCTCTCACGGTGACTTCGCAGAGCACGGCACTCGTATCGCGAACTTCCGTAAAGTAATGGAAAACAATGGTGAACAACTTGCTATTCTTCTAGATACTAAAGGTCCAGAAATCCGTACTATCAAACTTGAAGATGGTAACGACGTAGATCTAGTAGCAGGTCAAGAGTTCACTTTCACAACTGACGCAACAGTTGTTGGTAACAAAGACGTAGTAGCTGTAACTTACCTAGGTTTCGCTAAAGACCTAACCGTGGGTAACACTATCCTTGTTGATGATGGCCTAATCGAAATGGAAGTTATCGCAACGACTGAAACCGAAGTTAAGTGTAAAGTTCTTAACAACGGTGCTCTTGGCGAAAACAAGGGTGTTAACCTTCCAGGCGTTTCTGTTCAACTACCTGCACTATCTGAAAAAGACAAAGCTGACCTTAAGTTTGGTTGTGAGCAAGGCGTTGATTTCGTTGCTGCTTCTTTCATCCGTAAAGAAGAAGACGTTAAAGAAATCCGTGAGCTTCTAAACGCTAACGGCGGCGAGAACATCCACATCATTTCTAAGATTGAAAACCAAGAAGGTGTCGATAACTTCGATTCAATCCTTGAAGCTTCTGACGGCATCATGGTTGCTCGTGGTGACCTAGGTGTTGAAATCCCAGCTGAAGAAGTAATCTTCGCGCAGAAGATGATGATCGAGAAATGTAACCGTGCACGTAAGATGGTTATCACAGCGACACAAATGCTTGACTCTATGATCAGCAACCCACGCCCTACTCGCGCAGAAGCAGGTGACGTTGCGAACGCCATCATGGATGGTACTGATGCGGTAATGCTTTCTGGTGAAACGGCTAAAGGTAAGTACCCAGTTGAAGCTGTTACTATCATGGCTCAAATCGCGAACCGTACTGATTCAGCGCTTAAAGCTGAACTAGGTTCTCGTCTAGACAGCCCACGTCTACGTATCACTGAAGCAGTATGTAAAGGCGCGGTAGACACTGCAGAGAAGCTAGCGGCTCCTCTAATCGTGGTGGCAACTGAAGGCGGTAAGTCTGCACGTTCAGTACGTAAGTACTTCCCAACGGCAAACATCCTTGCTCTAACAACCAACAAGAAAACGGCAGCTCAGCTTGTACTGACTAAAGGCGTTAAACCAGTTCTTGTTGACTCTATCGAGAGCACAGACGCGTTCTACATCAACGGTAAAGAAATCGCGCTGCAATCTGGCCTAGGTAACAAAGGCGATATCGTTGTGATGGTTTCTGGCGCTCTAGTCGCTTCAGGTACAACCAACACAGCATCAGTACACGTTCTTTAATCGAACTCGATACTGAAATAGAAAAGAGGGCTTCGGCCCTCTTTTTTTGTTTTTACCTCCGATTAGCGCATGGCTTAATCGAGCTGGTAAATCACATCCACTCGATCACGAATCACGATGGTTGAGTCTTGATAAGTATTCGATTCCACTTTGGCATCCATCGCCATCGAACGCATCAAGACCGGCTGCTGACTTTGCATATTGTAATCAATACGCCACACATCTTTGACTGCTTTACCGAAACCTTGCGCAAGCGACTGTGCTTTTTCGTTGGCATCTCGAATCGCCGCCATGCGCGCTTGTTGCTGATATTGAGCTTGGTCACGAACCTTAAGCTGAATATTGTCGACCTGATTAATCCCTGCATTTAGCGCTAAATCGAGATACTGATTAAGATCGGCAAGATCATTGACCGTTACAGAGACACTGCGTGTTGCACGATAGCCAACTAACTCTGGCTTGCCTTTTTTCGGGTAATGGTACTGAGGCGTGATATAAAGGTTAGAACTGCTGATATCTTGCGCCTCGACACCTTGTTGATTAAGCGCATCAATTAATGCCTTGACGACTTGATCAACTGACTGTTTAGCTTGCTCAGCCGTCATGGTTGATTCAACCACTTTAACCGAAAATTCAGCCATATCAGGTTTGGCGATGACTTCACCATAGCCTGCCGTCACCAAGTGAGGAAAATCTGGTGTGTTGGCCAAAACCGCCACACTGACAGTAGACAAAGAGAGTGTGGCAACCAGTGTCGGAATAAACTTCATATTTAGAATCTCTTGATAATCAATTCATAACAGCATAGACAGCGAATAAGAATAGCCCAAGCACAACAAACACTTCTGACAGAGAATTAACCCAACGAGTGAGTGCAAATCACTTTGGTAATAATACGTGACTATGGCTTATGATCGCCTGAGTGATTTTCTTCAGCAATCCTGTTTCTAACTGCCAATGATGCCAATAGAGATTAAAGCTCATAAAAAACCCCGGCATCAAATCGACTAATGTCCCTGACTCAAGCTCTTTCTCTATCTGAAGCTTGGGAATTAGACAGTATGCGCAGCTCATCAATGCCAGATTAACAAACGCCTCAGAGCTTGCGACGTGATGATGAGCAATAGCGTCGGGCGGGATATTAAAGTTCTGCTGCAGAAAGTCTCGGTGCAATTGATCGTATTGATCAAATGAAACGGCTGGGGCTCTAAGCAGAGCGTCTCGACTGACACCTTGTGGAAAGTGCTGTTGGGCAAATTCAGGACTGGCGACGCAGACGTAATCCATACGGCCAAGGTATTGAGCATCACAACCGACGATCGCCTTAGATTCAAGACTTAACGCCCCTACGACTTCGCCATTTTTTAGCTTATCTAAGGTGCGCGCTTCAGCAAATACCGCCAAGTTGAATTCCACTTGATGTGACTTCATGACGGGTGCCAATGCAGGTAATAACCAGGTAGCTAAACTATCGGCGTTGGTTGCAATTGATACCCTTTGCACTCGTGGCAATGTTTCATTACCTAGCTCTGGTATTAAATCACTTTCAAGCAACTGAACACGCTGATAAAAACCAAGTAATTTCTGGCCGATTAGCGTAGGCCTTGGTGGTTGCTCGCGAATTAACACTGGCTGAGCGAGAAACTTCTCGAGCTGCTTTATCCGCTGGGACACCGCTGACTGTGACACAAACAGCAGCTGCGCGGCACGCTCAAAGCCGCCCATGGTAATCACCGCTTCCAACGCTTCAATCCACCGATAATCTAACCCACGCATACTTCTCTCCGACACACCGACATTAGAATAACTAATATATCATTATCATTATTAAATATACTTATTCTTGTGATCTGCTTATCTTGAAGCCAAACAAAAGTTAAGGAGCAACCAATGAATAGCTGGTTATTACTGCAAGGTTTTGGGCTCGGAGCGAGCATGATAATACCGATCGGCGCACAAAATGCGTATGTGCTCAACCAGGGAATTAAACGCCATCACCACCTGACAACGGCCACCATCTGTAGCGTTCTAGATATTGCCTTTATCTCAATTGGTATCTTTGGCGGTGGCGCACTGTTGGCGAGTAATCAAAACTTGTTGTTACTAGTGACGTTAGGAGGTATCACTTTTTTGAGTTTTTACGGTTATTTATCGCTAAAAAGTGCTTTTAACATCGATCAATCTACCACAGAAAATAGCCAAACTTTCCGTGGTCGCAAAGCCGTGATTATCGGGGCACTCGCAGTCACAGTACTCAACCCTCACCTTTATCTAGATACTGTCGTCATTCTGGGTTCAATTGGTGGGCAATTTACGGGCCAAGATCGTATCGCGTTCGCGTTAGGCATGATGTGCGCCTCTTTTGTGTGGTTCTTTAGCCTATCGATTGGCGCCGCTAAGCTGGCCCCGACATTATCACAACCGCGGGTAAAGCAAGGAATTGATATTGCGGTTGCGGTTATGATGTTTGTGATTGCACTGTTACTTACTAAGCAATTGTTGAGTCAGTTTGTATAGGTTAGCTATGAATAAGTTAGATGAGATTTATCGGTTCAATGTCGAGATGCTTACGCAACTTAAGGTGTCGTATAACGAATGGCAGCATGAGCCAATTTTGGATTTTGCCACCGACGTGTTGGTCGCCAAGCGATTAGGCTGGACAGGGACGCACAGTAAGAGTCTATTTTTAAAACTGAAAGGGGCTGGCTATGCACTGCTGCTCACAGATAAAGACTCGCGGCTCGACAGTAAAGCAATCAAAGCCCTGACAGGCAAGCGACCTTCAATAGTGAATGATCAAGAGATGAATGAAGTAACGGGCTGCCTACCCGGTGCCCTCTGCCCATTTGGTTTACCACGCGAGATTCTCATCATTGTTGATACCAAGCT
Source organism: Vibrio sp. NH-UV-68 (assembly GCF_042940635.1). Taxonomy (NCBI): domain Bacteria; kingdom Pseudomonadati; phylum Pseudomonadota; class Gammaproteobacteria; order Vibrionales; family Vibrionaceae; genus Vibrio; species Vibrio sp. NH-UV-68. The sequence goes on along the minus strand of NZ_CP134975.1, from coordinate 357,798 downwards.
TTACCAATATCGAGAAATCTTATATACCCCAGCAAAGCCTGAGTATACTTTTGGTGTCGCGGCAAAAGAGTTGCCAACGATTCTCGCCAGTTTAGGCAACCCATTACTTGAAATAGAAAGTTCGCTATAGAAAAGCTAAAAACACAAAAAAGCGAGGCACTGCCTCGCTTGTTATATTCGATCAATGACGACGTTAGTCAGCCTTGTTCAAATGAACATCCATTTGTGGGAATGGAATTTCAATACCTGCCGCATCAAGCGCTTCTTTAATGCCTTGCATCGCATCAAAGTACACTCCCCAGTAATCTTCTGTTTTCACCCACGGGCGAACGACAAAGTTCACGGATGAGTCGGCAAGTGCAAGCACACCAATGGTCATATCTGGGTCTTTGAGAATGCGAGGATCCTTCTCTAAGGTCTCACGGATCACTTGTTTGGTTTGCTTAAGATCCGCTTTATAAGAAACACCAATAACCAGATCGACACGGCGTGTCGCGTGACGAGAGTAGTTCGTAATTGGACCACCAATTACGCCCGAGTTAGGCACAACCACCATCTTGTTGTCAGGGGTTTTTAATACTGTTTGGAAGATCTGAATCGCTTCAACACTACCAGCGACACCACCAACTTCAACATAATCACCAGACTTAAATGGACGGAAAGCAACAATCAGCACCCCCGCCGCAAAGTTTGATAATGACCCTTGTAGTGCTAAACCAATCGCTAAGCCCGCGGCACCGATAACCGCAACAACAGATGCGGTTTGAACACCAACACGACCTAATGCGGCGATAAGTACGATAACGAATAGCAGATAACGAACGAGACCATGAATAAACTCAACAACTGCCTTATCCATGTTTTTCTTTTCTAACACTTTAGAAACGCTGTTAGCGACTGCTTTAACGATAATGTTACCGATAAACAGGATCAGAACCGCTGATATGATGTTCACACCGTACTGAACCAGTAAATCAGAATTATTGGTTAGCCATTTTTCCGCATAACTTAAACCATCAACGAGAGGGGCTTCAATCCCAACTGACTCACCTGACATAAATGTATCCTCTTTTTATTAAAGACTGCATGAATCGAACTGCTTATCACCACAACCTAACTGCATGACTCATGCATTCACTGCAGTAATGTCACTTTTTTGGCACGATAACGCACTTTTGACTATTCTCAAAGTTAACTTTTTGCAAATAGCGGTTAAATAAAGACTTATTCAGCTCCAAGATTAAGCAACCCGAATAGGTTTCGCCACATTTATCTTTATTTAGTGCGCACAGATTTCCGATACAAACAAAAAAGCCCGCTCATAATAAGCGGGCTTTAACATCAATGATGTAACGACGAATTATAGTACGTCTACTGCGTTTAGGTCAGCAAAAGCTTTCTCTAGACGTGCAACCATTGAAGCTTGACCAGCACGTAGCCATACGCGTGGATCGTAGTACTTCTTGTTTGGTGCATCTTCGCCAGTTGGGTTACCGATTTGACCTTGTAGGTAGTCATGGTTTTCAGCTTCGTACTGACGGATACCGTCCCACGTTGCCCACTGTGTATCTGTATCGATGTTCATTTTGATCACACCGTAACCGATAGACTCTTGGATTTCAGCTTCAGAAGAACCAGAACCACCGTGGAATACAAAGTTTAGAGCGTTAGGTGCAATACCAAACTTCTCTGCACAGTATGCTTGAGAATCACGTAGGATAGTTGGAGTAAGAACAACGTTACCTGGTTTGTAAACGCCGTGTACGTTACCGAAAGACGCTGCGATAGTGAAACGTGGGCTAACTGCGCTTAGCTTCTCGTACGCGTAAGCAACATCTTCAGGAGAAGTGTATAGCTCAGAAGCGTCCATATCAGAGTTATCAACGCCGTCTTCTTCACCACCAGTACAACCAAGTTCGATCTCGATTGTCATGTCCATTTTAGCCATGCGCTCTAGGTACTTAGCACATGTTTCAATGTTCTCTTCTAGCGGCTCTTCAGAAAGATCTAGCATGTGAGAAGAGAATAATGGCTTACCAGTTTCAGCAAAGAACTTCTCACCAGCGTCTAGTAGACCGTCGATCCATGGTAGAAGTTTCTTAGCTGCGTGGTCAGTGTGTAGGATAACTGGAACACCGTAAGCTTCTGCAACAGCGTGAACGTATTTTGCACCAGCTACAGCGCCAAGGATTTGTGCACCTTGACCTTCAAGTTTAACGCCTTTACCAGCGAAGAATGCTGCGCCGCCGTTAGAGAACTGAACAACAACAGGAGCTTTAACTTTAGAAGCCGCTTCTAGAACACCGTTGATTGAATCAGTGTTAACTACGTTAACTGCTGGAAGAGCAAATTTATTTTCTTTTGCTACTTCAAAAACTTTCTGTACGTCATCGCCAGAAATAACACCTGGTTTTACAAAATCGAAGATCTTAGACATGGATTTAATCCTATTTAACCGTCATTTAGAAAAAGGGTCGTTTTAAATATAAAACTTGTTAAGTTCAAATTTTGGCAAACGATTGCTCACAACGTGCGCTATTCTAGCAAAAAAATGTGATGTGCAGCAAACGACAAAGCGGGAGACATTCGCTCCCGCTTTTATTTAATTACTTAGCGCGCTCTTCAAGCATAGCTACTGCTGGAAGTACTTTACCTTCAACGAACTCAAGGAATGCACCACCGCCAGTCGAGATGTAAGAAACATCTGCTTTGATACCGAACTTGTCGATAGCCGCTAGCGTATCACCGCCACCAGCTACAGAGAAACCTGCAGACTTAGCGATTGCTTCAGAGATACCTTTAGTGCCCGCTTCGAAGTTTTTGAATTCGAAGACGCCAACAGGGCCATTCCAAAGAATGGTTTTTGCGTTCGCGATGATGTCAGCAAGTACCGCTGTTGAATCTGGACCAAGGTCGAAGATCATGTCGTCATCTTGAACTTCAGAAACGTGTTTGATTTCAGCTTCTGCGTTCTCATCGAATGCTTTCGCACAAGCAACATCGGTCGCCACTGGAATAGAACACTCTTTCATTAGCTTCTGAGCAGTTTCAACTAGGTCAGCTTCGTATAGAGACTTGCCTACGTTGTGGCCTTCAGCGGCGATAAATGTGTTGGCGATACCACCACCAACAACAAGTTGGTCAGCGATTTTAGAAAGCGATTCTAGAACAGTTAGCTTAGTAGAAACTTTAGAACCACCAACGATAGCAACTAGCGGACGCTCTGGGTTATCCATTGCTTTACCTAGTGCTTCAAGTTCAGCAGCAAGTAGAGGACCAGCACACGCGATAGGCGCGTTCATGCCAACACCGTGGGTAGAGGCTTGTGCACGGTGAGCCGTACCAAATGCATCCATAACGAAGATGTCACACAATGCTGCGTACTTCTTAGAAAGTTCTTCTTCGTTTTTCTTCTCGCCTTTGTTAAAGCGAACGTTTTCTAGAACAACAAGCTCACCAGTGTTGAGTTCTAGACCGTCTAGATACTCTTTTGCCAGCTTAACGTCACAATCTAGTGCGTCGTTGAGGTAATTTACAACAGGTTGTAGAGAGAACTCTTCTGCGTACTCACCCTCTGTTGGACGGCCTAGGTGAGAAGTAACCATCACTTTCGCGCCTGCTTCTAGGCAGTGCTTGATAGTTGGCAGAGATGCTAGAATACGTGCATCAGAAGTCACTTTGCCTTCTTTTACTGGTACGTTTAGGTCAGCACGAATAAATACACGTTTACCTGCTAGTTCCAGGTCAGTCATCTTGATTACAGACATGATGTGTCCTCTCAAATTTTCAATAAGTAAAGTTTTTCAGTCACCCGGCAACCCTTGCCAAGCTCAATAATTCTTCAAACTGGTCTTAATATGGAGAAGTTGCAGATTTATTTCAAGGTGAAAAATAAATCTTTCTCCACTGCTGCTCTACGGCTTATTCAGCAGCTTGCATTGCGAGCGCAGTATCCAGCATACGGTTCGCAAAGCCCCATTCATTGTCACACCACACCAGCATTTTTACCAAACGCCCATTACTGACTCGAGTTTGTGAACCATCGACAATCGCGCTATGGGGATCATGATTAAAGTCGATGGAAACGAGCGGCGCTTCAGTATAGTCAACAATGCCCTGTAATGTACACTGAGATGCGTTAACAATGGTTTGATTTACGTCATTAACTTTCACATTTGTATTAATTGTGACACTTAAATCCATCGCAGTGACATTAACCGTTGGCACTCGGACTGAAATCGCTTCAAATTTGTTAGAAAATTTCGGGAATATTCTTTCAATACCCTTATGCAATTTGGTATCGACAGGGATGATCGATTGGCTCGCAGCACGTGTACGGCGCAAGTCAGAGTGGTAGGCGTCGATAACCTGCTGATCATTCATCGAAGAGTGAATGGTCGTAATGGTGCCAGAGTCAATTTCAAACGCGTCGTCGAGCGCTTTAATGATGGGAACAATACAGTTGGTGGTGCAAGAGCCATTTGACACAACATTATGGTCAGCTTTAAGGGTTTGATGATTTACGCCATAGATAATCGTATTGTCGACATCATTTGCCCCTGGATGGGAAAACAGTACTTTCTTCGCACCAGCTTTAATATGCTCTTGACCATCCGCTTGGGTACCATACACCCCGGTACAATCGAGCACTAAATCGACGTCAAGATCTCGCCACGGAAGCAGTTCAATGTCAGCAAGATGGAGGATACGAATCGAATCAAATTCACCGGTCCCCTGATGAGGAGCATTATGATGAATGTAGATATGCTCTTGATCATGTGAGATTTTTTTTGCAAAACGACCATGACTGGTATCGTACTGAAGTAGATGAGCCATGGCATCGGGTTGAGCCAGCTCATTCACAGCAACCACTTTTATCTGTTGGTTCTTGCCACTCTCATACACCGCTCGCAGCACATTACGACCGATACGGCCAAATCCATTGATCGCAACCTTTAGCATGCTTCCTTCACCCTAGAATTATCTCGTGCCACAGATAGTACCCGATCACTTTCTCTGACGCATCCACAAATAAAAAGCCGGATCATAATGACCCGGCTTGATGGTTGACTCAATCGATGATTTACGCCAATAGTTCGTGTGCTGTTTTGACTACGTTTTCAGTAGTAAAACCGAACATCTTGAATAGCTCGCCTGCTGGTGCAGATTCGCCGAACGTTGTCATACCGATGATCTTGCCACCGAAGCCAACGTACTTGTACCAAAAATCTGCGATGCCTGCTTCTACTGCGATACGCGCGGTAACATCAGATGGCAGTACAGACTCACGGTATTGTGCGTCTTGCTTGTCGAATGCGTCCGTTGCAGGCATTGAAACAACGCGTACCTGTTTACCTTCAGCGGTTAGCTGCGCGGCTGCTTCAACAGCAAGTTCAACTTCAGAGCCTGTTGCAATAAGAATAAGCTCTGGCTTGCCTGCGCAATCTTTAAGGATGTAACCACCCTTAGCGATGTTAGCGACTTGCTGTGCATCACGCTCTTGCTGAGCAAGGTTTTGACGAGAGAAGATGAGCGATGTAGGGCCATCTTTACGCTCGATAGCCAGTTTCCAAGCCACTGCTGATTCAACTTGGTCACATGGGCGCCATGTGCTCATGTTTGGCGTTAGACGTAAAGAAGCGATCTGCTCAACCGGTTGGTGAGTCGGACCATCTTCGCCTAAGCCGATAGAGTCGTGTGTGTAAACTTGGATGTTCTGAACTTTCATCAGCGCTGCCATGCGCATGGCGTTACGCGCGTATTCCATGAACATCAGGAAGGTTGCGCCGTACGGGACGAAACCACCGTGTAGAGCGATGCCGTTCATGATTGCTGTCATACCGAATTCACGCACACCGTAGTGAATGTAGTTACCAGAGAACTCATTCGATTCTAGCGACTTAGAGCCCGACCACATGGTTAGGTTAGACGGTGCTAGGTCAGCAGAGCCGCCCAAGAATTCAGGTAGCATAGCGCCGAATGCTTCTAGGGCATTTTGCGATGCTTTGCGTGAAGCGATGTTGGCAGGGTTAGCTTGAAGATCAGCAATGATGGCATTGGCTTTCTCTTCCCACTGCGCTGGCAGGTCGCCATTTACGCGGCGTTTAAATTCGGCAGCAAGCTCTGGATGAGCGGCTTCATAAGCGGCAAGTTTTTCATTCCATGCGGCTTCTTTAGCAGCGCCCGCTTCTTTTGCATCCCACTGTGCATAGACATCTTGTGGGATTTCAAATGGACCATGTTCCCAACCAAGCTGCTTGCGTGTTGCGGCGATTTCATCAGCGCCTAATGGTGCACCGTGACAGTCATGTGAACCAGATTTGTTTGGTGACCCAAAGCCGATAACGGTTTTAGTACAGATAAGCGTTGGGCGCGGATCCGCTTTAGCAGCGATAATCGCCGCGTTGATTGCGTCAGCATCGTGACCATCAACAGCAGGGATAACATGCCAGCCGTACGCTTCAAAACGCTTAGGTGTATCGTCAGAGAACCAACCTTCGACGTGACCGTCGATTGAAATGCCGTTGTCATCCCAAAAAGCAATCAGTTTGCCCAGACCAAGTGTACCCGCTAAAGAACACGCTTCGTGCGAAATACCTTCCATCAGACAGCCATCACCCATAAAGGCATAAGTGAAGTGGTCAACAATGTCGTGGCCAGGTTGATTAAATTGTGCCGCTAACGTCTTCTCGGCAAGTGCCATACCAACAGCATTAGTGATGCCTTGGCCTAGCGGTCCTGTTGTCGTTTCAATACCTGGTGCGTAACCGTATTCAGGGTGACCTGGAGTCTTTGAGTGCAGCTGACGGAAGTTTTTAAGGTCGTCAATTGATAGCTCGTAACCGCTAAGATGCAACAGTGAATAAATCAGCATCGAGCCGTGGCCATTTGACAGTACAAAACGGTCACGATCCGCCCACTCTGGGTTTACTGGGTTATGATTTAGGTGAGAGCGCCAAAGAACTTCAGCGATATCAGCCATGCCCATAGGGGCGCCTGGGTGGCCAGAGTTAGCTTGTTGTACACCGTCCATGCTCAGGGCACGGATAGCATTAGCGAGGTGTTGACGAGAAGACATTTCAGCTCCTGAATGCGTTAAGCGAATCAAAAAAATTGGACGATAATTCTCTCAAAGCCCCGCTAGCTGTGCAAACGATTTCCATCGGATTTGTTCTCGTATAACGGATATTTTCGTCTACTTTAATCAATAAGCCGATATTTTTATGAATATTAAGCAAACGATTAACTTGTGTGGTGCGTACAAAAAAGGCTTGTAATTCACACAAGCGAATTTAGAATAGACGTCTAGATGTAGATACACCTACAAACTCAAGTATTATTTTTCGGTGTTCTGAACTCGAATCGGAACCCTAATGTAAATTAAAGTGGAGCTCACATGGCTAAGCACCTGTTTACTTCTGAATCGGTATCAGAAGGTCATCCGGATAAAATTGCAGACCAAATTTCTGATGCTGTTCTTGATGCGATTTTAGAGCAAGATCCTAAAGCGCGTGTTGCGTGTGAAACCTACGTCAAGACCGGTATGGTCATGGTCGGTGGTGAAGTCACAACATCTGCATGGGTCGATATCGAAGAATTGACTCGTCAAACTGTGCGTGACATCGGCTATGTCCATTCAGACATGGGTTTCGACGCTGACTCTTGTGCAGTCCTGAACACTATCGGTAAACAGTCACCAGACATCAACCAAGGTGTTGATAAAGCAGATCCAAAAGACCAAGGTGCTGGTGACCAAGGTATTATGTTCGGTTACGCGACCAACGAAACTGAAATTCTGATGCCTGCGCCAATCACTTACTCTCATCGCCTGGTGCAAAAACAAGCGGAAGTCCGTAAGAACGGCACCCTTCCTTGGCTACGTCCAGATGCAAAATCTCAGGTTACGTTCCAATACGACCAAGGTAAAATCGTTGGCATTGACGCAGTAGTACTTTCAACTCAGCATTGTGATTCAATCTCGACACCAGACCTTCGTGAAGCGGTAATGGAAGAGATCATCAAGCCAGTACTGCCTTCAGAGTGGATCAATAAAGAGACTAAATTCTTCATCAACCCAACGGGTCGCTTTGTAATCGGTGGTCCTATGGGTGACTGTGGTCTAACTGGTCGTAAGATTATTGTTGATACCTACGGCGGCGCAGCTCGTCACGGTGGTGGTGCATTCTCTGGTAAAGATCCATCAAAAGTTGACCGCTCAGCAGCATACGCCGCGCGTTACGTAGCGAAAAACATCGTTGCTGCTGGCCTAGCTGATCGTTGTGAAATACAACTTTCTTACGCTATTGGTGTTGCTGATCCAACGTCGATCATGGTTGAAACGTTTGGCACAGAGAAAGTGTCTCAAGAGATCATCATCGAAGCTGTGCGCCAGCACTTCGACCTACGTCCATATGGTCTGCAAGAGATGCTGAATCTGCTTCAGCCAATCTATAAGAAAACAGCTGCATATGGTCACTTTGGCCGTGAAGAGTTCCCTTGGGAAGCGACTGACAAAGCTGCGCAACTACGCGAGTTCGCAGGTCTTAAGTAATCTCAGTAAGCCCTAAGCCAACTAACATTCCAAGCGCCTGACCTGTCAGGCGCTTTTTTTATCTGCGCAAAAATGCATTAAGAAATTTGTATTTTCTCACCAAGCGGTCAATAGTTAAAAATATGTTAACGAAAGCAATCGATGTTGCGTTTCCATTCGTAAACAATTATTAACTGATGCACCGCTTATGACGTCGCCAAGCCGGGCATCGAGTTTCGTTCACTGACAACTTAAATCTGTTGGTGTAGTTAGAGAATCGATCAAGGAGGATGTATGCCTCGTACGGTGAATCCAGATAATTTCGACGCTAAGCAAGACGAAGTGAAAGACACAGAGTACGCTCGCACGGTTCAGTGTAATCAAGTCAGTATCTCTGCCCCGTTTCATTGGCTATCACTTGGTCTGCATGACTTTGTGCGTATGCCGCTCATCAGTGCCTTCTACGGTTTGTGCTTTATGGCAGCCGCGATCGGCATCGTTTTATTAGTCCAATGGCAAGGCACCCATCTAGTGGTGATGCCAAGCCTGGTTGTTTACATGTTAATTGGGCCTTTCCTAGCACTAGGTTTGTATGATGCGAGTTGGGAAAGAGAAAAAGGCCACAAACCAAGTTTGCTGCATTCGATGAAAGCCATTGGCCGTAACTCGACGTCGCAATGGGCCTTTGCCGTGATGTTGGCGGTCTGTATGATTTTTTGGATGCGGATTGCCGCTTTGCTTCACGCCCTATACCCCTCGGTGCAAGGTGCCCCTCTGACTGACTTTATGCCCTTCTTAGTCATTGGCTCTTTGGTCGGATTAATCTTAGCTTGTGTCGTATTCAGCATTTCAGCCTTTTCCATTCCTTTGATGATGGAACGACGCGTTGATGTGATGACTGCGGTTTTCTCAAGCTTCAATGCGGTCAAATCGAATATTTCCGCCATGATTGTCTGGGCTGCGCTTATCTGTGGCGGTATCTTGGTCGGCTTTGCCACTTACGGTATTGGCATGCTATTTACTATGCCAATTTTAGGTTATGCCACATGGCACGCGTACCATGAAATCATTAAAAAGAAGCATCACCCTTAAGTCGCACTGAGGTTTAATCCGGTATATGATTCGCCCCTGATAACGATGATTAGGGGCGATTTTTTGTGCAGCCAACCATAGATCAAGAATTGGAGTATCGGGCAACAAAGGTGATTGCTCGCTGTATTGCAACCGCTCAAATAACATTTAAGCGCACTTTTGCCGTCCCTAGCCTAAATTTTAAATTACGCGGCAAAACTGCAGGCAAAGCGTATCTGCAACTCAATCAGATTCGTCTTAACCCCATTTTATTTACTGAAAATCAAGCGGCATTCCTCGATGAGGTGATCCCGCATGAAGTCGCCCACCTGATTACTTACCAAGTATATGGCCGCGTAAGACCGCACGGTAAAGAGTGGCAAGGCGTGATGGGAACAGTTTTTAATCTACCAGCAAAAACCACTCATGACTTCGAGGTGGCTTCTGTACAAGGCAAAACCTTCGAATATCGCTGTCACTGTCGCCATCACCCATTGTCGATCCGACGTCACAATAAAGTCATGCGCAATCAAGCCAGTTATCACTGCCAGCAGTGCCAGAAATCCTTGAGCTTTACTGGCAAGCAACTCTCCTAATCCATACTGACTTGGAACCGACCATTTTTGCTCATTCAATCCGTGTGCGAACACGAAAAACCTACTTTTGTCGTACAACGCAATCGCAACCGTTATGGCGCCCTAGGGGGCCTAACGTTATAACACCAAATAGAGTTTGCAATTCTTAACTGGAAACGCAGTTGAACCCTTGTTTTTTCACGACAAAGCATCCATGTTAGAGGGTAATCAATTCTCTTGCTGGAAATCGAAAAACAATGCGAATCCCTCGAATTTATCACCCACAAATCCTCTCCCAATTGGGTAAAGTTATGCTCAGTGATGATGCAGCCGGACACATCGGACGCGCGTTACGCATGAAAGAGGGCCAACAAGTGTTGTTATTTGATGGCAGTGGGGCAGAATTTCCAGCAGTGATTAGCGAAGTCAGCAAAAAGTCGGTTGAAGTAGAACTCACAGAGCGCATCGAGCGCAGCAGCGAATCCCCGCTTGATTTGCATTTAGGCCAAGTGGTTTCACGCGGCGATAAAATGGAGTTTACTATTCAAAAGTCGGTCGAGCTTGGTGTAAACACGATTACGCCTTTGATCTCAGAGCGCTGTGGCGTCAAGCTAGATCCAAAACGCTTTGAGAAAAAACTCATCCAATGGCAAAAGATCGCCATCAGCGCCTGTGAACAATGCGGACGCAACACGGTACCCGTGATTCGCCCTATCATGCCGCTCGAAGAGTGGTGCAGCGAAACATTCGATGGACTAAAGCTCAACTTGCATCCTCGGGCCAAGTATTCGATCAATACACTGCCGACACCCGTTGAAAAAATTCGTCTCTTGATTGGTCCTGAAGGGGGATTATCCAGTGAAGAGATCGACATGACGCAAGACTATCAATTCGAAGAGACGCTACTCGGCCCACGCGTATTACGCACTGAAACTGCGGCTCTGACAGCAATTACCGCCCTGCAAGTTCGCTTCGGCGACCTCGGCTAAACGGAGAACACATAGAATGATCAAACTAGGCATCGTAATGGACCCTATCTCGTCCATTAACATCAAGAAAGACTCAAGCTTTGCCATGATGCTTGAAGCCCAGCGCCGCGGCTACGAAATCCATTACATGGAAATGAGCGATCTTCATCTTGATCAAGGTGTGGCGATTGCCGATACCAAAGTTGTTGAGCTTAAAGAAGATCCAAACGGCTGGTATCAATTCAAATCAGAACAAACCATCGAACTGTCTCAACTTGATGCAGTATTAATGCGCAAAGATCCTCCTTTTGATACCGAGTATATTTACGCCACGTACATTCTCGAGCGTGCAGAAGAACAAGGTACGTTGATCGTCAACAAGCCGCAAAGTTTGCGTGATTGCAACGAAAAGCTGTTCACGGCGTGGTTCCCTGAACTCACTCCAACCACCATAGTGACGCGTAAAGCCGAAAAAATTAAAGCATTCCGTGAAGAGCACGGTGATGTGATCCTCAAACCACTCGACGGCATGGGCGGCGCATCTATTTTCCGCGTTAAAGAGAACGATCCTAACGTTTCGGTGATCATCGAAACCTTGACCAATCACGGCCAAAACTACGCGATGGCGCAAACTTTCGTCCCTGATATCAGTAACGGTGATAAGCGTATTCTGGTGGTTGATGGCGAACCTATGCCCTACTGCCTAGCACGGATTCCAGCGAAAGGCGAAACCCGCGGCAATCTGGCGGCTGGTGGCACAGGTGAAGCGCGACCATTAAGTGAGACAGATAAACAGATCGCTGAGGCTGTAGCGCCTACACTTAAAGAAAAAGGACTCATTTTTGTAGGTCTCGACGTTATTGGTGACAAACTGACAGAAATCAATGTGACCAGCCCAACTTGCATTCGTGAGATTGAAGCTGCATTTGATGTGTCAATTACTGGCAAGTTAATGGACGCCATCGAGCGTCGCTTAAAAGCCAAATAATGATTAGGGCAACGTCAATAGTTGCCCTTACTTTCTGCGGGAGTCTCTATGAATTTAACCAATCATTTTTTAGTGGCTATGCCAGGGATGAAAGATCCCTACTTCCAACGTAGCGTTATTTATGTGTGTGAACACAATGAAGAGGGCGCTATGGGTTTGATGATTAACACTCCCATCGATATCACCATCGGTAAAATGTTAGAGAAAGTCGACGTAGAGTCGGCGCATCCTAAATTACTCACCGAGAGCTTAGACAAGCCGGTCTTGAACGGCGGTCCTGTTTCTGAAGATCGTGGGTTTATTCTCCACCAACCGAAAGATGAGTATGAGTCGAGCATTAAAATGACTGACCAGATATTTGTCACCACCTCAAAGGATATTTTGGGCGTGTTAGGCACAGAAGCAGAGCCCAACCATTACATTGTGGCGCTTGGCTATGCAGGGTGGGAGCCAGGTCAATTAGAGATTGAACTGTCAGAAAACTCCTGGCTTACCGTTGAAGCGGATCCCAATGTGATGTTCGATACTCCAATCAATGAACGTTGGCAAAAAGCAGTGCAAATGCTCGGCATTGATGTCGCACAGTTGTCGAGTCAGATTGGTCACGCTTAACCAGCAGCCACGTTAACTACAAGAAAGAAGACAATGTCTAGAACAATTATGGCTTTTGACTATGGCACAAAAAGCATCGGCAGTGCCATCGGCCAAGAGATCACTGGGACGGCTTCGCCACTGAAAGCGTTTAAAGCCAACGATGGCATTCCAAACTGGGATGAAATAGAAAAACAGCTCAAAGAGTGGCAGCCTGATTTAGTAGTCGTCGGCTTACCCACTGATCTACATGGCCGCGATCTTGAGACGATTACGCCGAGGGCAAAAAAGTTTGCCAACCGCCTTCATGGTCGCTTTGGCGTGTCGGTAGAGCTACACGATGAGCGCCTCTCTACCACAGAGGCACGTGCTGATCTGTTCGAAATGGGTGGCTATAGGGCGCTCAGCAAAGGTAATGTTGATTGCCAATCTGCGGTGGTCATTCTGGAAAGCTGGTTTGAGGCGCAGTACGGTTAGCGAGAAATGTTTGAAGGGTTGACATGACTGTCTACCCTTCTGTTTTACCATCAATTAAGCCTCGCAGTACAGCGTTCTGTTATATGACCTAATCCATATCGATTTTCACATCGGCTAAACTCCCCGACGAAAAACCTGTCCCGCGCTGAGTCTTAATCATCATGCGCAAATCATTGGCCGAGTCGGCGCTGTGCATCGCCTCTTGTTCGTCAATCTTACCCTCGATTACTAGCTGATACAGCGCTTGGTCAAAAGTCTGCATACCACTTTGGGTCGATTTTGCCATCGCAGCTTTCAGCTCATGCAGATCACCACGACGAATTAAATCGGCCATCCGCGGCGTATTCAGTAACACTTCAAATACACCGTGACGACCTTGCCCTTGGCTATCACGAATCAATTGTTGGCCAATCACACCACGTAAATTCATCGACAGATCAAACAAAAACTGCTCTTTTTGCTCTTTGGGCACCAAATGGAGAATACGCTCTAAAGCCTGGTTGGCATTGTTGGCATGCAACGTCGCCAAACAGAGATGGCCAGTTTCGGCAAACATCATCGCATACTGCATGGTTTCACGACTACGGATCTCACCAATCACAACCATATCTGGCGCTTGGCGCAATGAGTTTTTTAGCGCCACCTCATAGCTTTCGGTATCAAGCCCCACTTCTCGCTGGGTCACAATGCACTGGTGATGCGGATGAACAAACTCTATCGGATCTTCCACCGTCAATATGTGTCCGCTGCGACTTGTATTACGGTAGCCCGTCATAGCAGCCATCGTGGTTGACTTACCTGACCCGGTTGCGCCCACCACCAGCACTAATCCTCGCTTGGCGAGCGCAAGATCCTTGACCACTTGTGGCAATTTAAGCTGCTCGATCGTCGGAATGGTGGTTTCTATCCGACGAATCACCGCACCGGGCAACTCTCGTTGAAAAAAGGCTGACACTCGGTAACGGCCGTAATCACGCACAATGGCAAAGTTAGCTTCACGAGTGGTCACGTAGTCATGTTGACGCTGATCATCCATCATAGTGTTGAGCAGCGCCTCAAGCTGTGTTTGATTGAGAGCTTCACCTTCAGCGCGCAACTCACCATCAATACGATACAAAATAGGCGCTCCAACTGTTAAATAAAGATCCGAAGCTTTATCATCGTTCATTCGTTGCAGGCAGGTATCAATATCCATCTTGGCCTCTATCAAAACATGCTCGATTCAATATCGATTTTTTTCGCCACTTCGGTTTGTTCAACCATACCTTGAGCGATCAACTTTTTGGCATTTTGCTCCATCGTTTGCATACCATGTGCTGCCCCCGTTTGAATAACGGAGACCATTTGCGCGACCTTATCTTCACGGATCAAGTTACGAATCGCAGGGGTCGCCATCATGATCTCATGACAGGCGATCCGGCCACCACCAATACGTTTAATCAGCTTTTGCGCAATGACCGCTTTAAGAGATTCAGACAACATTGAACGCACCATCTCTTTGTCGCTACCAGGGAAGACATCAATAATTCGGTCGATGGTTTTCGCCGCTGAACTGGTATGCAACGTGCCAAACACTAAGTGGCCCGTTTCCGCCGCCGTCAACGCCAGACTGATCGTTTCTTGATCGCGCAACTCACCCACGAGGATCACATCCGGATCTTCACGCAGTGCACTGCGCAATGCATTGCTGAAACTGTGCGTGTCTCGGTGTACTTCACGTTGGTTAATCAAACATTTATTGTTGCTATGGACAAATTCAATCGGATCTTCGATGGTGAGGATGTGCTTATTATGGTTACGATTGATGTAATCAACCATGGCCGCTAACGTCGTCGATTTACCCGATCCTGTCGGCCCCGTAACCAGCACTAACCCTTTCTCCATATTGGCAATATTTTCAAAAATTTGTGGCGTTGCCAGTTGCTCTAAGGTAGGAATTTCGGTTGGGATAGTACGAAACACCGCCGCGCAGCCGCGTGATTGGTTGAACGCATTGACGCGAAAACGTCCGACATCTGACAGTTCAAAGGAAAAGTCAGCCTCAAGACGTTCTTCAAACTCACGACGTTGAGCATCATTCATGATATCAAACACTAAACGGTGCACGTCTGAATGGCTAAAAGGTGGTACACCAAGCTTGCGAACTTCCCCATCAATCCGCACCATAGGAGATACTCCAGCAGAAAGATGTAGATCTGACGCATTATGCTTTACACTAAAATCCAGTAACTCAGTGATATCCATTTAAAATCCTTAAGTAAAATCTGCTATGACTAGTATTCAACAAAACATTGAACAGATCACCTCACAGATTGAAAGCGCACAACAAAAGTGTGGACGCAGTCTAGACACAGTGCAACTTCTCGCGGTGAGCAAGACGAAACCGGTGGAGGCAATTCTCGAGGCCGCTCAAGCAGGTCAACGCGCCTTTGGCGAGAATTACGTCCAAGAAGGGGCCGATAAAGTGGCTTACTTCAATCAACACCACCCAGAATTAGCATTAGAATGGCACTTTATTGGTCCGATTCAGTCGAATAAATCACGCCATGTGGCGGAAAACTTTGCTTGGGTCCATACCGTGGACCGCGCCAAGATAGCGCAGCGCTTAAATGACCAACGCCCACAAGGGATGCCGCCACTACAGGTGCTTATCCAAGTCAACACCAGTGGTGAGACGTCGAAATCAGGTATCAGTGATAATGAAATCTTTCAGCTTGCAGAGTTGATTTCTTCTCTGCCAAACCTCACGTTAAGAGGACTGATGTCGATTCCTGCCAATGTGGGCAACTATCAGTCACAGCTGGCAGCATTCAATCAATTGGCACAGTTAAAACATAAGCTGACTCAGCACTTCCCAGAGCAAAATATCGATACACTATCGATGGGGATGAGTGGCGATATGCAAGCAGCGATTGAAGCGGGCTCAACCATGGTGCGTATTGGTACCGCTATTTTTGGTGCTCGTGACTATTCGAGCGCGAACTAATAGAGTCTGGTGCAACGAATTGAGCAACAAAAACCTAAGTAATTAAGGATAGAGTCACCCATGGAACACAAGAAGATTGCCTTTATCGGTGCAGGAAATATGGTTAGTGCGATTGTGTCTGGCCTCGTTTCTGATGGATACCCAGCAGAACTCATTACTGCCACGGCGCCGTCTGAAACGCGACGTTTGCCGCTTGAGCAGCAGCTTGGTATTAACACCACCAGCGACAATCTACAGGCTGCACAACAAGCCGATGTGGTGGTTCTCTCCGTAAAACCGCAGATGATGGCCGATGTGTGCAAACCGCTGCAAGCTATCGATTTTAGCAATAAACTGGTCATTTCAATTGCAGCGGGTATCAACTGCGAACGATTGAATCAGATGCTGAATGGCCAGCTCAATCTGGTGCGCGTGATGCCAAATACCCCTTCTCAACTGGGTTTGGGGATGAGCGGACTGTTTGCTCCGGCGCATGTCGCAGAGCAAGACAAATCATTTGCAGCGCAACTGATGCAAGCAGTAGGTAAAGTGTGCTGGGTCGAGCACGAATCAGGAATTAACAATGTGATTGCCGCAGCCGGCAGCGCACCAGCGTATTTCTTCCTATTTATGGAAGCAATGCAAGCTGAAGCGATTGCACAAGGCTTTGACCAACCGACGGCGCGCCAGTTAGTGCAACAAGCCGCGCTTGGCGCAGCGAGTATGGTGGTTGAGAATCCTGAGACAGAATTGTCGACGCTGCGTGAAAACGTGACGTCTAAAGGCGGAACAACCGCCGAAGCACTAAGAACATTCAACGATCATCAACTTTCGGATATAGTCGCTAAAGCAATGCAAGCTGCAGTGGCACGCGCCGAAGAGATGGAAAAACTATTTTAATTGTCAGAGCATGTTGCTCTAGAAAATAAGGGTCACCTATGAATTCAATGAGTTTTCTGATATCCACCCTGTTTGATCTCTACATCATGGTGGTGATCTTACGGATCTGGCTGCAAGCGGCTCGGGCTGATTTCTACAATCCGTTTTCTCAGTTCATTGTCAAAGTCACACAACCCGTGGTCGCTCCGCTGCGCCGCGTGATCCCATCAGTGGGAAGTCTCGATTTGGCCACAGTATTGTTCGCTTACGTCTTGTGTGTGCTTAAATTTGTTGCCCTTATTTTGATTGCGTCGAGCGGTTCGGTTTCATTCAGTGCCGACTTTTTACTGCTCGGCATGCTTTCATTGCTTAAAGCCGCCGGCGGGTTACTATTCTGGGTATTATTGCTGCGCGCAATTTTAAGTTGGGTAAGCCAAGGTCGCAGCCCAGTTGAGTATGTTTTCCATCAACTGACTGAACCGATGTTAGCGCCAATTCGTCGCATCCTTCCGGCGATGGGCGGTTTTGACCTCAGTGTCCTAGTGCTGTTTATTGTATTGCAGTTTGCCAACTTCTTAATGGGCGATTTGATCGGCCCAGTTTGGCATCAACTATAATGTCTCAAGCGGCTTGGTTTGATGGCGATGATTTAGTACTTCGCCTCTATATTCAACCGAAAGCCAGCCGAGACAAAATCGTTGGTGAGCATGGCGAAGAGCTCAAAGTCGCCATCACCGCACCGCCGGTAGATGGCAAAGCAAATGCTCATTTAAGTAAGTTCCTCGCCAAGCAATTTAAAGTGGCCAAAGGGTTAATCAACATAGAAAAAGGTCAGCTAGGACGGCATAAACAAGTCAGGATTAGCTCACCAAGTACGATTCCAGCAGAGATTAAAGCCATCCTATGATGGCTTTTCTTTTGGCATCTCCCATAGCAACGCAACACAAGGAAATCCCATGAAACAATGGTTGGTATTATTGCTAGTCACAACGCTGACACTGCCCGCATGGGCAGGCCAATTCAAAACAATCAAAGATGTCGAGGTCCACTACTCGGCATTCAACTCGACGTTTTTAACCGCCCAAGTTGCCCGCAGCTATCAACTTAAACGCAATGGCTACTCGGCGATTCTGAATATCAGCGTGCTCGATAACTCTCAAGTAGGCAAACCTGCAACCACAGCGACCATCTCTGGCAGCAGCAAAAATCTCATTGGTCAAACTCGCCAACTGAGTTTTAAAGAAGTCAAAGAAGGTGACGCGATTTACTACCTCGCCGAGTTTCCTATCTCTGACGAAGAACGACTGACCTTTGATATCGATGTTAATGCTGGCATTAAAGGCACGGGAAGATTAAAGTTCAGCCAGAAATTTTATGTAGAAGAGTAATGCCGCGCGCATTAGGAGATGAATCCCCATGAGCAAGATTGTTTTAGCCACTGGTAACCAAGGTAAAGTTCGTGAAATGGCCGGCTTATTGGCCGATTTTGGTTTTGATGTCGTGGCGCAAAGCGAGTTCAACATTTCTGAGGCCGCTGAAACTGGCACCACCTTTATCGAGAATGCCATTATCAAAGCACGCCACGCAGCACAGCAAACCGGCTTGCCAGCGATTGCCGATGACTCAGGTCTTGAAGTCGACGCCCTGAATGGCGCACCAGGTATTTACTCGGCGCGCTATGCAGGAGAAGACGCGACCGATCAACAAAACCTCAATAAGTTGCTTGCAGCAATGCAAGATGTACCTGAAGAGAAACGTACAGCGCGTTTTCACTGCGTGTTGGTTCTGATGCGCCACGAAAACGACCCGACACCGATTGTGTGCCATGGTCAGTGGCAAGGCCGTATACTCACTGAGGCACACGGCGAAAATGGCTTTGGCTATGATCCTGTGTTTTATGTTTCTGAAGACAACTGCGCTTCTGCCGAGCTCGAACCTGCGCGTAAAAAGCAGCTATCACACCGTGGTAAAGCGCTACAACAGTTGTTTGCGATCCTTGCCGAGCAACAATAATGGGCCAGCTAACTCCCCCTGATTTGAGCCTTTATGTACACATCCCGTGGTGTGTACAAAAGTGCCCCTATTGTGATTTCAACTCACACGAGCTCAAAGCGGAGATTCCAGAACAAGCCTACATCGCTGCGTTACTGCAAGATTTAGATAATGACATTGAACGTTACCAATTAAATGCGAACTCGCGCCCACTGCACTCCATTTTCATTGGTGGCGGAACGCCAAGCCTTATCTCGGCTCAAGGTATTGAAGATCTGCTACAAGGCATTGAGCAGCGCATCCCGTTCAAGCCCGCAATCGAAATCACCATGGAAGCCAACCCTGGTACCATCGAAGCAGAGCGTTTTGCAGGTTATCGCCGCGCTGGAGTGACACGCATCTCTATCGGTGTACAGAGCTTCGAGCAACAAAAGCTTATCAGACTAGGTCGGATTCACGGTCAGGAAGAAGCCGTCAATGCGGCCAAATTAGCCCATCAAATTGGCTTAAACAGCTTTAACCTCGATCTTATGCACGGTTTACCGGATCAATCGGTTGAACAAGCGCTAAGCGATTTAGACCAAGCGATTGCACTCAATCCTCCGCACCTCTCTTGGTATCAGTTAACCATTGAGCCTAATACCCTGTTCTATTACAAGCAGCCGACTTTGCCTGATGACGACGACTTATGGGATATTTTTGAACAAGGGCATCAAAAACTGGCGGCGGCTGGTTATGTGCAATATGAGATATCCGGCTACAGCAAACCCGGTTATCAATGTCAGCATAATCTCAACTATTGGCGCTTTGGTGACTACCTAGGCATTGGTTGCGGGTCGCACGGAAAGCTGAGTTTCACTGATGGGCGCATTATACGAACCACCAAAATCAAACACCCTAGAGGCTACCTCGCAGCGTTTGATAATATGGTCAAGCCATACCTAAATAGTGAGGTAGAAGTTGCGGCGCAAGATAGGCCTTTCGAGTTCTTTATGAACCGCTTTCGCCTGATGGAAGCCTGCCCAAAACAAGATTTTCTTGACACGACTGGGCTTGAATTTAGCTCGATTGAGCCGACCATTAACTGGGCAATTGAGATGGGATACCTCAATCAAACCAAGACACACTGGCAAATTAGCGAGAAAGGTAAACTGTTTTTAAACGACTTGCTCGAAGCCTTTATGGCGGAAGAAGAGTAAGATCAAAGTGATGAGATAATAACGCTGCGCAAGCATCTGCGCAGCGTTCTCTTCAGGCTAAAATATCGAGCGGCCGATACGCTCGGACAATAGCTCTAACGCTTTGGTACCCGCCAATGAGTTGCCTGATGGGTCAAGCTCTGGTGACCAAACCGCGATGGTCATTTCACCCGGAACGATGGCTATAATACCGCCACCGACGCCTGACTTACCCGGCATACCGACACGATATGCAAACTCACCAGCACCATCATACAAGCCACATGTCGCGAGCAAGGCATTAAGCTGCTTAGTTTGCGTTGCGGTAATCACGGCTTTACCCGTTTGTACCGACGTTCCTTTGTTGGCCAAGTAACTAAAGGTTTTCGCCAGATCAACACAGCTCATTTTCAGCGAGCAGGCATGAAAGTAATTATTCAACACCGGAATGACTTCATTTTCAAAATTACCAAACGAGCGCATCAAATAGGCAATCGCCGCGTTACGGTCACTGTGCATCATTTCTGAGGCTGCCACGGTTTTGTCGTAGCAAATATGAGTATCACCAGAAAGCTGGCGCACAAACTCTAACAAACGCTGACGCGGCGCAGAAAGGCGACTATTGAGCAAGTCAGCCACCACAATTGCCCCGGCGTTAATAAACGGATTGCGCGGGATGCCTTGTTCCATCTCAAGCTGAATTAATGAGTTAAACGCTTGACCAGAGGGCTCTTTCCCCACTCTCGACCAGATCTCTTCCGGCTTATACAAGCCCAAGGCAAGAGTGAGGCTGAGCGCTTTCGAGATCGACTGAATAGAAAATGCTTCATCAGCATCGCCCGCTTTTATCACTTGGCCTTGGTTAGTAAACACCGCGATAGCGAGTTTATTCGCCGGCACTTTCGCCAAAGCAGGAATATAATTAGCCACTTTTCCGTGACCAATTAACGGCCGCACTTCGTTGAGAATATCAGCAAGAATTTCTGGTGTTGGTTTCATTATCAACCTTAAAAATCAATTAGTTATTATTATTTTCTTCTAGGGTCAAAAAAGCCAACATCAAGTGTTGGCTTTCGCAATCATCATTTAAAGCGCTAAGTTACTGCAAACACAGCGGCGCGGCTACCACAAGCGTCGTTTATTTTACGCGCTTGTATTTGATATCCCAAACACCGTGACCTAAACGATGCCCGCGAGCTTCGAATTTCGTCAGTGGGCGCTCTTCAGGGCGAGGGACAAAGTCACCGTCTGGCGCAATATTCTCGAAGCCTGGCGCTTGGTTCATCACTTCAATCATATGCTCAGCGTAATTTTCCCAATCAGTCGCCATATGGAAAATGCCTTCACCAACAATGAGCTTTTGACGCACCATTTCGGCAAAATCGAGCTGAACAATACGGCGCTTGTGGTGACGTTTTTTGTGCCAAGGGTCTGGGAAAAACAGTTGCAGCGTTGCAAGACTGCTGTCTGGAATCATGTGAGCAAACACTTCAACCGCATCGTGGCACATCACGCGTAAATTCGTCACGCCGGCTTCACGAGCGTCAGAAAGGCACGCACCCACACCTGGGCTGTGGACCTCAATACCCAAGAAGTTTTTCTCTGGCGCATTCTTCGCCATTTCAACCAGTGATGCGCCCATACCGAAACCAATTTCAAGCACCACGGGATTGTCGTTACCAAACACTTGTTGCCAATCAAGCAGCGTGTCTTGGTAATCAATTCCCATTGTCGGCCAACATTCATTCATCGCATTTTCCTGACCTTTGGTCAGACGACCTTCGCGTCGAACAAAGCTGCGAATTTTGCGTATCAGTTTACCGTCTTCGTTGTATTCGTTAGTGGTCACTTCACTCATGATTTTGCCTGTTTAAAAATTGGTCTCGCCTGAAAGGGATTGTGATTATCCAAAGAATCGTCATTGGTGCAAGTATTTTAGCGCAATTCGCCGCTTATTAGCCTTGGCTCACAAACTTTATTACGTTTATCCTTACTGTTTATCGGTTGTACTTTACCCAATATTTGTGGTGCAATTTTGTCTGACTAAAAATATAAAATGTTGAGCAGACCGTGACTCCTTTCGCTAACGCCATTTTACAGTGGTATGAAAATTATGGGCGTAAAAGCCTACCGTGGCAGCATAATAAGACCGCTTATAGTGTATGGCTGTCGGAAATTATGTTGCAGCAAACTCAAGTAACAACGGTTATCCCGTACTATCAACGATTTCTTGAGCGCTTCCCAACTGTGGTCGATCTCGCCAATGCAGAGCAAGACGAAGTGTTGCATTTGTGGACCGGACTCGGCTATTACGCTCGGGCGCGGAACCTGCACAAAGCCGCCAAGACCGTTGCTGAGCAATATCACGGCGAGTTTCCACTCGATATCGAGCAGATGAATGCCTTACCGGGTATTGGTCGTTCAACAGCGGCGGCGATTCTGTCATCGGTCCATAAACAACCACACGCTATTTTAGATGGCAATGTCAAACGTACCCTCGCGCGCTGCTTTGCCGTTGAAGGTTGGCCAGGACAGAAGAAAGTAGAAAATCAACTCTGGCAACACGCAGAAAACCATACGCCTCAGGTCGATGTCGATAAATATAACCAAGCCATGATGGATATGGGCGCCATGGTCTGTACGCGCAGCAAACCTAAATGTACCTTATGTCCGGTAGCAACGTTATGCCAAGCGAATAAACAAGGCAATCCATTGGATTATCCGGGGAAAAAGCCAAAAAAAGACAAACCGATTAAAGAGACTTGGTTTGCTATGCTGCACTACAATGGCTACGTTTGGCTTGAGCAAAGACCGCAAACCGGGATTTGGGGTGGGCTGTTTTGCTTTCCTGAAAATCAGCACGCTGATTTGTCTCATCCTCTCGAAATGCGTGGCGTCACCTCTGCAACGATCAAGCGTCAAACACAACTGATCGCCTTTCGCCACACTTTCAGTCACTACCACCTCGATATCACACCTATTTTGCTAGACCTATCAAAGCAACCCGATGTGATAATGGAAGCAAGCAAAGGTCTTTGGTATAACTTATCTCAACCAGAAGAGATCGGTTTGGCTGCACCAGTAAAACAACTGCTGCAAAGCCTACCCCATGAACTTCACCGTTAATTATTTTAAGGAATCGTTATGAGCCGCACTGTATTTTGTACCCGACTACAAAAAGAAGCCGAAGGTCTCGACTTTCAGCTCTACCCAGGTGAGCTAGGAAAACGTATTTTTGACAACATTTCTAAACCAGCATGGGCTGAGTGGCAACACAAACAGACTATGCTGATCAATGAAAAGAAACTTAATATGATGGATCCTGAGCACCGTAAGTTGATCGAAACCGAAATGGTCAACTTCCTATTCGAAGGCAAAGACGTTCATATCGAAGGCTATACACCACCTAGCGAGTAAGGTTAGGTCCAAGAGAAGCACAACCGAAATGACATCATTGTCCGCAGTGATGTCATTTTTTTAGGAAACCTATGAGAAAGTTAACGTACCTGTTGATGGCGTTTGCTCTGACTGGCTGCAGTCGTGAGTTTATTGAAAACATTTATCGCGTTGATTACGAACCCACCAATCGCTTTGCTAAAAATTTGGCTCAATTGCCTGGTCAGTTTGAAAAAGACACTGCCGCTCTTGATTCATTAATCGGTAGCTTTTCTGGCAATATCGAGAAGCGATGGGGGCGAAATGAGATCAAATTTGCCGGTAAAAGCAACTACGTCAAATACATCGATAACTATCTCAGCCGATCTGAGGTTAACTTCGACAAGGGCTTGATCACGATTGAGACGGTCTCTCCCACCGATCCCAAAGCACACCTGAAAAACGCCATCATCACAACGTTACTCACTCCAGACGATCCTGCTAATGTCGATTTATTCTCGTCGAAAGAGATTACTTTGGAAGGCCAACCTTTTCTCTATCGTCAAGTTGTCGACCAAGATAACAAGGCAATTCAGTGGTCATGGCGCGCGAATCGCTTTGCAGACTATCTGATTGCCAACAAACTCAAAGTGAAAGATGTCGACTTCAAGAAAGCCTACTATGTCGAAATTCCGATGGTGGCTGAGCAATTCGAAATTCGTAGTTACCAATACGCCGACATCGTTCAACGTGCATCAAATAAATATGGCATACCAGAAGATTTGATCTACGCGATCATTAAAACCGAGAGCAGTTTCAACCCCTACGCCGTCAGCTGGGCCAATGCCTATGGACTGATGCAAGTTGTACCGAAAACTGCTGGGCGTGATGTTTTCGAGTTAGTGAAAAAGAGAGCTGGACAGCCAAGTCCTGAATATCTGTTCAATCCAGAGAATAATATTGATACAGGCACCGCTTATTTTTACATCCTGAAAAATCGTTACCTTAAGGATGTCAGTAACCCAACATCACTAGAGTACAGTATGATTTCCGCCTACAACGGCGGCACTGGTGGAGTACTGAATACGTTTAACCGGAGTGACCGTAAACGTGCCATGCGCGATCTTAACTCACTGCAGCCAAATCAGGTTTATTGGGCGTTAACCCAAAAGCACCCGAATGCAGAAGCGCGCCGTTACTTAGAAAAAGTGACCAAATTCAAAAAAGATTTCAATTCAGGTAAGTAATAACCACCCATTTTGCTTAAATAATCAGCACTTGGCCACTTTTTTGAATTTTTTGCTAAAAACAAGTTGACGGCAAAGAGGAAAATCCGTTTAATAGCGCTCCGTTGCCCGGATAGCTCAGTCGGTAGAGCAGAGGATTGAAAATCCTCGTGTCGGTGGTTCGATTCCGCCTCCGGGCACCACAATTTAATTGTTGGTGTCTTTAGACAGCAACAGAATAAGCAAAGAATATTAGTGTGCCGACTTAGCTCAGTAGGTAGAGCAACTGACTTGTAATCAGTAGGTCACCAGTTCGACTCCGGTAGTCGGCACCATTCTTTTGCCTCGATAGCTCAGTCGGTAGAGCAGAGGATTGAAAATCCTCGTGTCGGTGGTTCGATTCCGCCTCGAGGCACCATATAAAAATAGTTCCTCCTTAGCTCAGTTGGTAGAGCGACGGACTGTTAATCCGCAGGTCGCTGGTTCGAGCCCAGCAGGAGGAGCCAATTTCAAAAGCCAAGTCTTCGGACTTGGCTTTTTTTGTTTTCCAGCATGTCATCGAACCTCTACTCTAATTGACCTTACCTTTTCGTTGCCCTTATTCCAGCTCAGATCGTGCCGTTACTCGTATGTGAAAAATGTAAAAAATACTTTTTTCGACCTTAAAATTTAATCCTCATCATAAAACAAACCCTGTTTGCTATTTACTAGAGAGGTTCTACATTAAGATGACAGCAAGATGAAATGAGTCAAAAAAGAACTCAACCAAGTGTAATGTGAACTAATTGTGAGCGATTTTATGAAACTAAAGACACAAGCTTATTTATTGTCGGGAATTATCCTCATCGCATTACTTGCTTTAACGGCTACAGGTCTGTGGACCTTACGTGTTGCAAGTAACTTAGATAATAAAGCACGCGTAACCGAACTGTTTAACAGTGCCTATAGCATTTTGACCGAAGTCGAGAAAATGGCGGCGGATGGTTCTTTAGAGGAGCAGCAAGCCAAAGCACTGGCTACTCGTCTACTACGCAACAATATCTACAAAGACAATGAGTACGTTTACGTTGCCGATGAAAACATGACCTTTGTCGCGACACCGTTAGACCCACAATTACACGGCACCAGCTTTCACGACTTTAAAGATGGTAAGGGCAACAGCGTCGGTCAATTAATTCAAGACGTTATCGGACGTAAAACGGGGCAAGTGGTCGAGTATACCTGGACGCAAAAACAAGCCGACGGCAGCATTGAAGAAAAACTCTCGATTGCACAAAAAACACCACGCTGGAATTGGGTGGTGGGAACAGGGATTGGCTTTAATGAAGTCAATGCTCGCTTCTGGGCTACCGCACAATGGCAGCTGTTACTGTGTTTAATTATTGCTTCCGCTATTTTAGCCATTCTAATTTTGTCGATTCGCCGCATGCTAGCTCTACTTGGTGGGGAACCACAAGATGTCCGTCGCGCCGTACAAGAAGTGGCCAATGGTAAAATACAGACTTCATTTGAACATCAAGCCCCGCAAGGCAGTATCTATGAGGCAGTCCAGCAGATGAGTCGCTCCTTAGCTCAATTGGTCGACAACCTCGATGGCTCAATGCACGCTCTGCGTAATGAGCTTGCCAGTGTTGAAGAGCGCTCAAAGAGCATCTCTCAACTAACGGACTCTCAACAGCAATCCACCGCGATGATAGCAACGGCAATGACCGAAATGGCCTCTTCTGCCAACAATGTGGCGGATTCAGCTGGTGACACGGCGCGCAATACTGATGAAGCCGACAAACAGAGTCAGCATACTCAACAACTCATTCATAACACCGTCGACAATATCCAAGGCCTAGCGAGTCAACTCGGTGCGGCTAGTAAAGCGGTAGCCGAGCTCGATAACAATGTTAATAGCATAGTGAAAGTTCTCGATGTAATTGGTGGTATTGCCGAGCAAACCAACTTACTCGCACTCAACGCTGCCATCGAAGCCGCACGCGCTGGTGAGCAAGGGCGCGGCTTTGCCGTAGTTGCTGACGAAGTTCGCAACCTAGCAGGTCGCACTCAAGACAGCACCAAAGAGATCCAAGAGATGATCACTAATCTACAACAAGGCTCTCGCAACGCCATCCAGACAATGGAAGTCTGTGCCGAAACCAGCGAAAGTACTGTCGTAGAATCACAAAACGCCTCGGAAGCACTGCAACAGATCGTTATCGCTTTAGAATCAATTTCTCAGATGAGCCATCAAATTGCCACTGCAGCCGCTGAACAGACTCAAGTCAGTGACGATATTTCGCAGCGTATTAACTTAATCGAGGAGAGCGGTAACCAGCTCAGTGGTGTGGTGACTCAGAGCCACAATAGCACCCAAAGCCTAACTCAACTCGCCAACGAACTGGAAAGCTGGGTAAGTAAATTTACTGTTAAACACTAGACGCTCTTGGAGCCGCAAAAGCACGCCTTTTCGCGTGCTTTTTTGATGTTCAAAGCAAACTATTTGCTTAGTGATGAGTTATCAGTGCTACTGCCCTTTATACACTTCTTAGTCAAAATGGATAAAAACAGCCCATTAAGTATAGAAAAACAACAAACGATATTTTTTTTTGCATTTTAGTGTTGACCTAAAACACGAAAAGCATTTTAATACACCTCGTTGCCCGGATAGCTCAGTCGGTAGAGCAGAGGATTGAAAATCCTCGTGTCGGTGGTTCGATTCCGCCTCCGGGCACCACAGTTTATTAATTGTTGGTGTCTTGCACGAACAATATAGCAAAATAATAGTGCGCCGACTTAGCTCAGTAGGTAGAGCAACTGACTTGTAATCAGTAGGTCACCAGTTCGATTCCGGTAGTCGGCACCATTATTTAAAAAGAACAATTCCTCCTTAGCTCAGTTGGTAGAGCGACGGACTGTTAATCCGCAGGTCGCTGGTTCGAGCCCAGCAGGAGGAGCCACTTTTAGTGTGCCGACTTAGCTCAGTAGGTAGAGCAACTGACTTGTAATCAGTAGGTCACCAGTTCGACTCCGGTAGTCGGCACCATTTCTTCTTTTAAGAAGAAAGCTCGCAAACGAATAATTCCTCCTTAGCTCAGTTGGTAGAGCGACGGACTGTTAATCCGCAGGTCGCTGGTTCGAGCCCAGCAGGAGGAGCCACATTCAAAGCCAAGTCTTCGGACTTGGCTTTTTTTGTATCCACTGATTGCCATCGCCCTACTCTTAATTCCGTTAATAAAAGTCCTGTTAATAGAAGTCCAGTTAGTCAAACCTGAGTACGGTTAATAGAGTCGGCAAACAGCGCTCAACCAATCACTTGTAGCACCTCACATCTTTATGGCCTCAAATAGGCAATAAAAAGCCCCAGTCTTTCGACTAGGGCTGTAATCCGTGTTTATAAGCTAAGTATTCGCCGTAGTTTAAAGCTCCCCTCCTACGCCTTCACACCTTGCTGTTGATTAAGCATCGCGACTTCTTTGTCTAACGCTTCTAGCTTATCTTTCATCTGCTCACGGCAGAGGTTCGCTAGGGCGCGAACATTCTCTTTACTGTAGCCTTCTACAGAGACTGGTGGCAGCATTTCAACAATAACATGACCATTGTTCCAACGGTTGAGCTTAATCCCTGCGGTCGAGCTACATACAATAGGAATAATCGGTAGTTTAGCCCCAACCGCCGCGTGGAAGGCGCCGGTTTTAAATGGCAGTAAGCCACGCCCGCGTGAACGGGTTCCTTCAGGGAACATCCACACCGAGACATCACTGCTGTTCAAACTGTCCACGACTTGGTCTATCGTTCCTTTTGCCTTGGAGCGATTGCCACGATCAATTAAGATATTACCTGTTAGCCAGTAAAGCTGGCCAAATAGAGGCATCCAAGCGAGGCTTTTTTTACCCACAGTCACCACTTTAGGTGTCACTGCAGAAGAAACGGTAAACAGGTCCCAGTTATTCTGGTGGTTAGCAACATAAACATGCTGACCGCGTTGGTAGGCGTCTGGTGGAATACGTAGTTCAAGCTTAATCCCGAATACTCGCGACATCTTGCCAAAGAGGCGGCCAAAGGTAAAAACGTGCTTAGGGTTGCGGGGGCTTAACAAACAGTAGCCGCAACCAAACACAAACATCACAATTGCAAAAATCGCAACAGCCAATACACGTAATAGTGCAATCATTGGGGTCTCCAAGAACAGAGAGGATCAATCGTTGGTCGGAACTCTAACTGATCGGATAGTCATAAAAAAGCCGAAACTCGCGTTTCGGCTTACAAGCGTTAGCTCATTTTATCGTTAATCGCGAAAACGTTCAATCTTTGCGCCAAGAGCCGACAATTTATCTTCGATTTTATCGTAACCACGATCGATATGATAAATACGATCAACAATGGTTTCGCCGTTAGCAATGCAGCCAGCAATAACCAAGCTGGCTGAAGCACGAAGATCGGTTGCCATCACTTGTGCACCACTGAGCTCTTCAACATCACCACAAATCACGGTATTGCCTTCAATCTCGGCTTTCGCTCCCATACGCATAAGCTCAGGAACATGCATAAAGCGGTTTTCGAAGATGGTTTCAGTGATGACACCGCCACCTTTAGCCATCAGGTTCAACAAGGTAAACTGCGCTTGCATATCCGTTGGAAAACCCGGATGAGGCGCAGTGCGGATGGTCACCGCTTTTAGCTCGCGATCGGTCATATCAACCGAAATCCAGTTTTCTCCAGATTCCACCAGCGCTCCGGCTTCTTCTAACTTTGCCAGTACCGCTTCTAGTAGATGCGCCTTAGTGTTACGGCACGTCACTTTGCCACCAGAAACCGCAGCCGCAACAAGAAAGGTTCCGGTTTCAATGCGATCAGCAACAACGGAATGCTGCCCACCACCTAAACGTTCTACACCTTCAATGGTGATGGTATCAGTACCAGCACCCGTTACTTTCGCGCCCAGTTTATTGAGGAAATCAGCGGTATCAACAATTTCAGGCTCACGCGCTGCATTATCAAGTACCGTAGTACCCTCAGCCAACGTCGCTGCGCACATCACTGTAATCGTCGCACCAACACTGATTTTGTCCATCACGATGTGTGCGCCTTTAAGGCGACCATCAACGTGCGCTTTAACATAACCATCTTCTAGTGTGATCGTAGCGCCTAATTGCTCTAGACCATGAATATGCAGATCAACCGGACGGGCACCAATCGCACAACCACCTGGCAATGAGACTTGACCTTGACCAAAACGTGCCACAAGAGGACCAAGAGCCCAAATAGAAGCTCGCATGGTTTTGACTAAATCGTATGGCGCACAGAATTCATTGATGCTACTGGGATCAACATGCACTGAACCATTACGCTCAACCTTGGCACCAAGGCGCTTTAACAGCTCCATCGTGGTGTCAATGTCACGCAAACGCGGTACGTTGGCGACTTCTACTGGCTCCTCAGCCAATATTGACGCAAACAAAATAGGTAGGGCGGCGTTTTTTGCACCTGAGATGGTGACTTCACCCACTAAAGGCTTTTTAGAGCCAATTACTCGAAACTTTTCCATTCTAAAACCTTACAGTGACATCAACTTCTTATCACGAGCCCACTCATCTGGAGTGTAAGCTTTGATAGAAACAGCGTGAATGTCATTTCTTTGGATGTATTCCATCAGTGGTGCATAAATTAGCTGTTGTTTCTTAACGCGACTCATTCCATCGAAACAAGCATCAACAGCAACTACTTCATAATGGCTGCCTTCACCTTTGACATGTAACTCTGCTAGATGCAGAGCATCATTCAAAATCTGTTGTACTTTTGCGTTATCCACAATTCACCCCTGTTGTATTCTTTAAATGCTCAGCAACGAACTGTTCAACATTGCTCAACTGAAATAATGTGTGCAGTTCATCCGGCACGAAACTGAGCATTATATGACAGTTTTGTTTTTTTGCATGCTCTATTAAATGAATCAGCATAACCATACCCGCAGAGTCGACACGAACTACCTGATCCAGCGACACGACGACCTCACCTTGGGGAAAGGTTTGCTGTTTAAGAATCCGCCATAACGCAGGGACACTATTGCGGTCTAAATCACCACTGAGCAGATAACGATGCTGGCCACTTGTCTGCCATTGTGAATTACTCATCACTCTTTTTCTCGAAACGAATCGGTTGCTTAGCCAATTGTTCAAGTTCATCAGCTACGGCAACAATTCCATCTTGACGTAACTTAGTACTCCACTCAGATTGCTTGCTCGACAGTAGGCTAATCCCTTCCGCAATCATATCGAACGCTTGCCACTCACCGGTATTTTTATCACGGCGCAGTTTAAACTCCAGCTTAATATTCGGTCGAGGTGCATCAATGATATCGACCTTGATGCTTGTGATACTCTTATTTGGATCAAGTTTTGGTTCAGGGGCGAACTCGATCACCTGGTCGCTATATTGAGTCAACACCTGAGCGTAGGACGTCACTAAATAAGCGCGAAAGGCGACAATAAATCTCATCACATCTTCGCGCTTAGCGCCTTTTAAATTCGGACCTAACAGCTTAAGTGAGGCGTACTTTTCGTTAACATACGGCATCAACTCTTGCTCTACGATCACCTTTAAATATTCAGGGTCTTGATGGATACGTTCTTGCTCGGCCTTCAAACGTTGAAACGCTTGCTCGGCAACCGTTGTCATCATCTGGTACGGCTGCGTTTTGTCAACCTCTTGCGCTCTAATACCAAATGCCACCAACAAAGTAAAAAGAGTAAGCACTAACTTCTTTAACATATATTGCTCCTTATTCACTGTCCGAGCCACCAACGCTATATAGTACTTGTCCAATCAAGTCCTCTAATACTAACGCCGACTTGGTATCTTCAATGTAGTCTCCATCGACCAGCATCTGCTCATCTTCAAACACAAAGCCTGGAATCAAACCGATATACTGTTCACCAATCAAACCTGAAGTAAGGATCTTGACGCTTGATGTTTCTGAGAACTGATCGTAGCGACGGCTAATTGCCATCGTCACCACAGGTAACAGTGACTCGGTATTGAGTCCGATATTAGTCACACGGCCAATAACAACACCTCCGACTTTCACTGGAGAACGAACCTTTAGGCTGCCAATGTTATCGAACTCGGCATTGAGGGTGTAAGTATCACCAGATCCAAGCCCTTTAACGTCAGCGACTTGAAAGATCATCACTAGAATTGCGCAAATTCCAGCAAGTACAAAGCTACCAACCCATAATTCTGTTTTTCTTGTTTGTTGCATGATTAGTTCCCAAACATCAATGCAGTTAGTACGAAGTCTAGACCAAGTACTGCCAATGACGAGTGAACGACGGTACGCGTCGTTGCTCGACTGATTCCTTCTGAGGTTGGAATCGCATCATAACCGTTAAATAGTGCGATCCAAGTGACCGTAATGGCAAAGGCAAAGCTCTTTATCATACTGTTACCAATATCTTGGCCGAGCTCAACCGAGGCTTGCATCGCAGACCAAAAGCTCCCGTAGTCAATGCCTTTCCAATCGACACCCACCAATTGACCTCCCCAAATGCCCACCGCGGTAAAAATCATCGCCAGCAGTGGCATCGAGATTATCCCAGCCCAAAAACGCGGGGCGATCACGCGTTTCAATGGGTCAACCGCCATCATTTCCAGACTCGACAGCTGCTCAGTGGCCTTCATCAAACCGATTTCAGCCGTCAAAGCTGACCCAGCTCGCCCAGCGAAAAGCAAAGCCGTAACCACCGGGCCTAGCTCTCTTAACAAAGACAGCGCCACCATCTGACCCAATGCCCCTTCGGCACCAAAATCCACAAGGATAACGTAACCTTGTAGGCTCAATACCATGCCAATAAATAGCCCTGACAAGACAATAATAAGTAACGACTGTACTCCAACGCTATACAGTTGCTTTACGAGTAACGGGAAATTTTTAACGGGCTGTGGTCGACTAGATAAAGCGCCAAACAACATTAAACTGGCGCGACCAAAGGACTCACAGACTGACATGGATCGACGGCCAACAGAGGCGACGATATCAATTAAATTTACCATTATGAAAAGAGATCCTTAGCGAGCGGCTGGGCTGGATAACGAAATGGCACAGGTCCATCCGCGTTGCCTTTAAGAAACTGTTGTACCTGTGGGTTTAGATTGTCACGTAACTCGTCTGGCGTCCCACACGCCACCACCTTTCCGTTGGCTAGAATGTACACCCAGTCAGCGATACTCATCACCTCAGGCACATCGTGAGACACGACAATAGCCGTTACCCCCAGAGCTTGATTCAACTTATGAATCAACTCAACCAGTACCCCCATAGTGATAGGGTCTTGGCCAACAAAAGGTTCATCAAACATAATAAGGGCGGGATCAAGGGCAATCGCGCGAGCTAACGCAGCACGTCTTGCCATGCCGCCAGATAGCTCACTCGGCATAAGCTGCGCCGCGCCGCGTAGTCCAACAGCTTCAAGTTTAAGCAGCACTAAAGTGCGGATCAACGCTTCATCTAACTCAGTATGCTCTCGCAGTGGGAAGGCAACGTTGTCAAACACTGACAGGTCGGTAAATAACGCCCCTGACTGAAATAACATGCTCATTTTTTTGCGTTCTTGGTAGAGCTTACGCCGACTCAACGAGGGAATGTTATGACCATCAAACCAGATTTCACCTTGCTGCGGATAAAGCTGTCCACCAATCAAACGCAACAGGGTGGTTTTTCCTATCCCTGATGGGCCCATAATCGCGGTCACTTTTCCTTTTGGCACACGCAAATTCACGTCATCAAAGACTTTGCGCTCTCCGCGAGAAAACGTTAGCTGCTTTACCGTCACTAAGTCTTCAGATTCCATGTTGAACTCTTATTCGTTCCAGTAACAATGGGCAATCATAAGCACATTAATGCAGAATTTAAAGCATGGCGCAATTAATTGTGAGGCAATCAAATATTAGCACTTTAATATATAGCGACTTGCTTTCCATTGACTTGTTATCATCGCATAACAATTAATTGAATGAACTGCTTCCCTTTTAATAGCCAAACCGTCAAAATTAACGGTTAAATTCTCTCGAAGTATATGGATTAGGAATTATCATGCTCGAAGCCGTTGTGTTTCTCATTATTGGATTAGTCTTTTTAGTTTGGAGTGCTGACAAACTGGTATTTGGTGCTGCCGCACTCGCACGCAATATTGGTATCTCTCCTTTAGTTATCGGTATGACTATTCTAGCGATGGGCTCCTCTGCACCCGAAATGATGGTTTCCGCGACAGCAGCACTGGAAGGCAAAACCGACACGGCTGTAGGCAATGTGTTAGGTTCAAACATCGCCAATATTGCACTGATCTTAGGGATTACTGCGCTGATTAAACCTTTATTAATCAGTTCGGCGGTACTGCGCCGTGAACTGCCTTTAATGATTGGAGTGACCATTCTGGCTGGCGTCTTATTGTGGGATAGTCACTTAGGCTTCTACGAAGGCGTGTTGTTGTTTGTCTTGTTTGCCGCCTTTATTTTGGCAATGCTCCGCATCAGCCACAAAGAAAAAACCAGTGGCATCGCTGATGCAATGCTTGAAGAACAAGCATCTGAAGTGCCTGATGGCGTAAGCAATATTAAGGCTGCAGTGTGGGTTGTGATTGGCCTGATTATCTTGCCCTTTTCGGCTTCGATGTTAGTCGATAACTCGGTGATTATTGCCCAGTACTTCGGTATGAGTGATCTGGTGATTGGTCTCACGATCATTGCCGTTGGCACCAGCTTGCCAGAACTGGCAGCTTCAATTGCTGGAGTCATGAAAGGCGAAGATGATATGGCCGTAGGGAACATTATCGGCTCTAACGTATTTAATATTCTCGCCGTAATGGGCATCCCTGGCATCTTGAATCCCGCTATTTTGAGTGAATACGCTATGGGGCGCGATTTCTGGGTGATGCTCGGCGTATCACTGTTACTAGTGGTGATGGCATTAGGCAAATCACGCAGCGTGAATCGACTGGAAGGTGGCGTACTATTGTGCTGCTTTTTTGCCTATCAAGGCTACCTGATCATGAATATGACCGCATAATCTGAGTTTGGAGTTGTGTATGTTTGATTATCGTTCAACAGCCCTTGAAGTGCTCAACACTGAGGTCGCCGCTTTACAGCAGCTAGACCAGTACTTTAATGACGACTTTATTAACGCCTGTGAGGTCATTCTTACCAATCAAGAAGGCAAAGTTGCCGTCATGGGGATGGGAAAATCGGGCCATATCGGCAAAAAAATCGCCGCGACATTGGCCAGCACAGGCACCTCGGCATTTTTTGTTCACCCAGGTGAAGCGGCCCATGGCGACTTAGGCATGATCGCGACTGGCGACATCGTCTTAGCCATCTCTAACTCAGGTGAATCTGCAGAAATTCTTGGTTTATTTCCCGTACTCAAACGGCGCAATATAACGATAATCAGCATGACGGGCAAACCTAACTCCAACATGGCAAAGCTGGCAGATATTCACCTGCAAATTACGGTTCCTCAAGAAGCGTGCCCACTGGAGCTAGCCCCGACGTCTAGCACCACGGCGACCTTGGTGATGGGCGATGCGCTCGCCGTATCTTTGATGCAAGCACGCGGATTTACCGCCGAAGACTTTGCCCTCTCCCACCCTGGTGGCGCTTTAGGTCGTAAACTTCTGCTCAAGCTCGCCGATATCATGCACACCGGAGAGAACTTACCTTTGGTAACGCCAACAACCGTGGTACGCGATGCGCTGCTTGAGATCAGCCAAAAAGGCTTAGGGATGACAGCTGTAGTCGATGACCACCAGCAGTTGGTGGGCATTTTTACCGATGGCGACTTGCGTCGAATTCTCGATAAACGTATTGATATCCATACCGCACTGATTGGCGATGTGATGACGATTAACCCCGCAACGGCAGAACCGAACATGCTCGCGGCAGAAGGCTTAAATCTCATGCAAGAGAAAAGCATTAATGGCTTAATCTTATGTCAGCAAGGCGTCGTTGTTGGCGCACTGAACATGCATGATTTATTAAAAGCGGGAGTGATGTAATGAGCGTTATGGTCGACACTTTATACCAGCCAGTAGACTCTGCCATCTTGGCCATTGCTCAACAGATCAAATTATTGATTTGCGATGTTGATGGGGTTTTTTCCGATGGGCTTATTTACATGGGCAATCAAGGCGAAGAGCTGAAAACCTTCCATACCCGTGATGGTTATGGCGTTAAAGCCCTAATGAATGCAGGTATTGAGATCGCCATTATTACTGGTCGTCGCTCGCAAATTGTCGAAAACCGCATGAGGGCACTCGGCGTTTCACTGATTTATCAGGGTCAAGACGATAAAGTAAAGGCGTATCAAGATATTTGCGATAAACTCAATATCGCACCACAACATACAGGTTATATCGGTGATGACTTAATCGATTGGCCCGTAATGGAAAAAGTAGCACTTAAAGTTTGTGTAGCGGATGGACACCCGCTACTGGCTCGCCGAGCCAACTATGTCACGGCAATTCGCGGCGGCTATGGGGCAGTAAGGGAAGTCTGTGACCTGATCCTCCAAGCACGAAACGAACTCGATGTTCATAAAGGTCTAAGTATATGAGTCTTTCTCGTATTGGTTATCTCATTCTGGCTTTCATTATTTGCTGGTCTGCTTACTATCTTTTCGAGCAGCAGCAGAGTTATGATATCCAAGTAGAGCCAGATACCGAGTTACCGATGTTTAGCGGCGAGGGGTTAATCAATACCTCATATAACGAAAGCGGTGTCCGCAGTTATGTGATTACCTCCGTCAAGCTCGATCACTACGCCAAAAGCGGTGATACGATTTTTGCTAATCCAGTATTGAAAGTGTTTAAACAAGGCTCCATTCAAGAATGGGAAATCACTGCTGTACGCGGCGTGTTGACCCAAGACCACATTCTGACGCTTTATGACGATGTATTGGCCAACAACTTATTACCTGATTCAGGTTTTGATACGCTGTCCACCGATATCATGAACATCCAATTGGATAGCAGAGACTTTTGGGCAAACAACCAAGTGGTAATGGTTGGCCCTCAATTTGAAACAATAGGACAGGCGATGACGGGCAACTTTGCTGATAATCACGCCACTCTATATAACCAAGTACAAGGTAGATATGAAACTCTCACACCTTAGTCTGATTTCTTGTTTATTCCTGTCTAGCCAAGCGTTAGCGCTATCGACAGACAGAGAGCAACCCGTCTACATCGATTCTGATAGCCAGCAGCTTGATATGCAGAGCAATAAAGTGACTTTCCTTGGTGATGTAAAACTCAAACAAGGCAGCATTAACATCAATGCTGATAAAGTCATTGTTACGCGTAATGCCACTGATGGCGCCATTCAAGAAATTGAAGGTTATGGCGATCTGGCGACCTTCTCTCAGCTCACTGATGATGGCAAAACTTTGTATGGCGAAGCAAAAGAGCTGTACTACAAGATGGTCGACGATCAACTGACCATGATCGACCAAGCGATGCTATCTCAAGATGACAGCGTGATTCGCGGTACTAAAATTCGTTACCAAATCTCTTCTCAAAAGCTCATTGCGGATGGTAAAGAGAAAGGCGACCGCGTTTCGACCGTTCTTCAGCCACAAGCAGTACAAGAATAATTATGGCGATACTAAAAGCGCAGCA
Source organism: Vibrio sp. NH-UV-68 (assembly GCF_042940635.1). Lineage (NCBI taxonomy): Bacteria > Pseudomonadati > Pseudomonadota > Gammaproteobacteria > Vibrionales > Vibrionaceae > Vibrio > Vibrio sp. NH-UV-68. The sequence goes on along the minus strand of NZ_CP134975.1, from coordinate 320,330 downwards.
CTTAGCAAAAACTTACGGTAACCGTACTGTGGTTAGCGATGTCAGCCTGCAAGTTGAATCAGGTCAAATTGTTGGTCTACTCGGTCCTAATGGTGCTGGTAAAACCACATCTTTTTATATGATTGTTGGCCTAGTCGCTCGAGACCAAGGCTCGATCACGATCGACGATAATGACATCAGCATTTTGCCTATGCATAGCCGCTCTCGAATGGGAATTGGCTATTTACCGCAAGAAGCTTCTATCTTCCGTAAATTGTCGGTCGAAGATAACATTATGGCCGTTTTGGAAACTCGCGAAGAAATGACTCGCGAAGAGCGCCAAGACAAACTGGAAGATTTGTTGGAAGAATTCCACATTCAGCACATTCGCTACAGTGCCGGTATGGCATTATCAGGTGGAGAAAGACGTCGAGTTGAAATTGCCCGTGCTCTAGCGGCAAACCCTCAATTTATTTTGTTAGACGAACCTTTTGCCGGGGTTGATCCTATTTCGGTGATCGATATTAAAAAGATCATCGAGCATCTACGAGATCGTGGCTTGGGAGTATTGATCACAGACCACAACGTACGCGAAACTTTGGATGTGTGTGAAAAAGCTTATATTGTTAGCCAAGGTCACCTAATTGCAGAAGGTACACCTGAGCAAGTGCTCAATAACGAACAAGTTAAACAAGTTTATCTCGGCGAACAATTCCGTCTATGATTAAGGGAAAGAACGTTAAGATTCTCCAGCATTAAGGCAAATAAGACTGAATGAAACCCTCATTACAACTCAAGCTAGGACAGCAATTAGCGATGACACCTCAGTTGCAGCAGGCGATACGCTTGTTGCAATTGTCGACGCTCGATCTTCAACAAGAGATACAAGAAGCCTTGGATTCAAATCCTCTGCTTGAGGTTGAAGAAGCCAGTGATGAGCCAACAGCAGAAGAAAACCGCCAAACTGAAGAAAAAGAACCCACGGTCGAGCTGACCGAAATGGCAGAGCCTGACGTCAAAGACAGCTCAGAATTGATTGAAACATCAGAAATCAGCAATGATCTTGAAATTGATACCACTTGGGATGACGTTTACAGTGCCAATACGGGTAGCACGGGGATCGCCGTCGACGACGATATGCCAGTCTACCAAGGCGAGACCACTCAATCATTGCAAGATTACCTACTATGGCAACTGGATTTAACCCCTTTTAGCGACAATGATCGCACGATTGCGCTGGCCTTAATCGACGCCATTGACGACTACGGTTATCTCACTGTCACAACCGAAGATATCCTCGACAGTTTCAACAACGAAGAAATAGAGCTTGATGAGATTGAAGCGGTACGTAAACGCGTGCAGCAATTTGATCCGCTTGGTGTTGCCTCTGTAAACCTGCAAGATTGCTTGCTGCTACAGCTCGCGACGTACCCTGAAGACACCCCTTGGCTCAATGAAGCTAAGCTTGTATTGAGGCATCATATCGATCAACTTGGTAATCGTGACTACAAACTGATCATTAAAGAGACTAAGCTCAAAGAGACAGAGTTGCGTGAAGTGCTGAAGTTGATCCAGCAGCTTGATCCAAGACCAGGGAGCCGCATCTCGTCTGAACACGCAGAATATGTCGTCCCAGACGTGTCCGTTTTTAAAGAGCACGGTAAGTGGGTCGTGACGATCAACCCAGACTCTGTACCCAAATTGAAAGTGAATCAGCAGTATGCGGCGATGGGAAAAGGCAACAGTGCCGACAGCCAATATATTCGCAACAATGTTCAAGAAGCAAAATGGCTGATCAAAAGTTTAGAAAGTAGAAACGAGACCCTGCTCAAAGTTGCTAAGTGTATTGTTGAACATCAGCGTGATTTCTTTGAGTATGGGGAAGAAGCGATGAAGCCAATGGTGCTCAATGATGTCGCTCTCGCGGTCGAAATGCATGAGTCAACCATTTCAAGGGTAACGACACAGAAGTATATGCATACCCCGCGTGGTATTTTTGAATTGAAGTACTTCTTTTCTAGCCATGTCAGTACAGACAATGGTGGGGAGTGCTCATCGACTGCAATTCGCGCGCTGATTAAGAAGCTGGTCGCTGCCGAAAATAGTGCCAAGCCTCTCAGTGATAGCAAGATTGCAGCTCTACTCGCTGACCAAGGGATTCAGGTTGCTAGAAGGACCATCGCAAAGTACCGTGAGTCATTAGGTATTGCCCCTTCCAGTCAGCGTAAACGCCTACTTTAGGCCAATAACCGAGAAGGAAAGTCTATGCAAATCAATCTAAATGGACATCACGTTGATCTCACCGATTCAATGCAAGACTACGTAAATGAAAAGTTTCAAAAGCTAGAACGCTTCTTTGAGCACATAAATAGCATTCATGTAGTACTAAAAGTTGAAAAAGTTCGTCAAATCGCAGAAGCTACCCTTCACGTAAATCAAGCTGAAATTCATGCCTCATCTGAAGATGAAAATATGTATGCAGCCATTGATTCCCTTGTCGACAAATTAACTCGACAACTCAATAAGCACAAAGAAAAGCTAAACGCCCACTAATTACCATGCAATTAAGCGAAATCCTAACATTGAACTGCGCCAAGAGTGCAGTTCAATGTACTAGTAAAAAACGAGCCCTTGAGATGATCAGTGAACTGGTTGCCGAGCAGACAGGGCAAAACTCTACCGAACTTTTTGAGTGTATGCTCAGCCGTGAAAAAATGGGCAGTACTGGCATTGGAAATGGGATTGCCATTCCCCATGCTCGTATGCATGCCAGTGATAAAGCCGTGGCCGTTTTGCTGCAATGCGCATCACCAATTGAATTTGATGCTATCGATAATCGCCCGGTCGATATCTTGTTCGCTTTGCTTGTGCCTGACGCTCAGTGCAAAGAGCACCTTAAAACGCTCTCTAGCATGGCCGAACGCCTCAACAATAAGCAAGTATTGAAGCAATTACGTAAAGCTCAATCTGACCAAGAACTCTACGACATTATGGTTAATCAATAATGCGTCTTATCGTCGTCAGTGGTCAATCAGGAGCGGGAAAAAGTGTCGCCCTTAGGGTACTCGAGGATCTCGGTTACTACTGTGTCGATAACCTGCCGGTTGATCTTCTCGAAGTGTTTGTCCAATCGGTTCAGTCTAGTAAACAAAACGTGGCTGTGAGTATTGATATTCGCAACCTGCCGACAGAGCCAAACTTGGTTGAGGATGTGTTGCTCAAGTTGCAACAAGCATCCGACGTAAGCGTACTGTTTCTAGATGCCAATAAAGAGACCTTGCTTAAGCGCTACAGTGAAACCCGTCGTATTCATCCGCTGACTCTCAGTTTAGAAAACACCTCACTTGAGCAAGCTATCGAGAAAGAACGGTCAATACTATCGCCGCTTAAAGAGCGAGCTGATTTAGTCATTGATAGCAGTAACCAATCACTGCATACATTAAGCGAAACTGTTCGTATGCGTGTTGAGGGGCGTGAGCGTAAAGATCTGGTGATGGTCTTTCAATCATTTGGGTTTAAATATGGCCTACCGAGCGATGCCGACTACGTATTCGATGTGCGTTTCTTACCGAACCCACACTGGGAACCCGACCTGAGACCTTTAACTGGCCTAGATGCGCCAATCAAGTCCTTCCTCGAAAGTCACCCAGAGGTGATGGAACTCAAACAACAAATCCAGAAGTTTATTGAAAACTGGCTGCCATTGTTGGAAAAAAACAACCGCAGTTATCTCACCGTCGCGATTGGTTGTACTGGCGGTAAGCATCGCTCCGTTTACTTAACCCAACAAATTGGTGAGTACTTTGCCGAAATGGGTCATCAAGTCCAAATCCGTCACGCTTCACTTGAGAAAAACCACAAGGAATAGTGTTATGCAGCAGAGCCGCACAGTGTTAATTCAAAATCGTCTCGGGCTTCATGCTCGCGCTGCGGTAAAGCTGGTTGAACTGGCACAATCCTTCCAAGCTATCCTCACCATCCAAAATCATGAAGGCAAAGAAGCAACCGCAGATAGTGTGATGGGCTTATTGATGCTCGAATCCGCGCAAGGTGAATACGTGACCATTAGTGCAGAAGGAAGCGATGCAGAACCAGCACTCGACGCCGCCTGTCATCTGATTGAAGATAAATTCGACGAAGAAGAGTGATCGTCTTACTAGCCACAACTAAATGTACATCAGCCACATTAACTTATTAAATCCATTCTTAAATTAAGTTACTATGCTTAGCATTGTAACCACGATGAGTTAGGAGGAATTAATGGCAGAGCAAATAGAGTTCGATCAAGCTCACCAGGCCCTCCAAGAAGTGACTGAAGCCCTCGAGAATGGCCGTTTCGTTCATGTCCGCCGCCAATTGCAGGACATGGAACCGGAAGATATTGCTCATCTACTCGAAGCCTCCCCCCGTAAAAGCCGTGAAGTACTTTGGCAACTCACCGATCCAGAAGATTATGGTGAAATCCTTGATGAACTCAATGAGGATGTCAAAGACGCCTTAGTGTCAAAAATGGCACCAGAGATGTTGGCTGAAGCGACCGAAGGCATGGAAACCGATGACGTCGCCTACGTTCTGCGAAGCTTGCCAGATGACATATCGCGTGAAGTATTGGCGCAGATGGACTCCGCTGAGCGTTTATTGGTCGAGGCCGCTCTCTCTTACCCTGAAGACACCGCCGGTAGTTTAATGAACACCGACGTCATTACGATTCGTGGTGATGTTGATGTTGATGTTGTGTTGCGTTACCTACGTATGAAAGGTGAACTTCCCGATGCAACCGATGCACTGTATGTGATTGATGATCAAGACCGCCTGATTGGTGAGCTACCGATCACAACCCTTATCACCACGCAGCCTGATGTCAGAATTGCTGATGTGATGGAAGATGCGGATGAAGCAATTGATGTCACCATGAGTGACTCTGACATCGCTAGTCTGTTTGAGCGTCGTAACTGGGTTTCTGCACCAGTTATCGACGAGAATCAACACCTTGTTGGTCGCATCACCATCGATGACGTGGTCGATGTTATCCGTGAAGACGCCGAGCACTCAATGATGAGCATGGCTGGTATGGATGACGACGAGGACACCTTCGCACCTGTAGTCAAATCAGCACGCAAACGGAGTATCTGGCTTGGCGCCAACGTACTAGCAGCATTAGCGGCAGCCTCGGTCTCCAACATGTTTGAAGCGACACTCGATCAAATGGCAGCCATCGCGGTGTTGATGACGATTGTCCCGTCGATGGGCGGCGTAGCAGGTAACCAGACCGTTGCTTTGGTGATCCGTGGCTTAGCGCTCGGTCATATTGGTGACTCAAACAAACGAGAGCTATTGATGAAAGAGGCCGCGATCGGCTTACTCAATGGCGTTATGTGGGCTTTCATCATTGGTGGTATTGTTGTCGCTTGGAAAGGCAACTGGATGCTTGGTGGGATTATTTCAGCAGCGATGCTGACCAATTTACTTGTCGCAGGTATCGCCGGGGTAACTATCCCTATCTTCTTAAAAAAATTGAATATCGACCCTGCTTTGGCGGGAGGCATGGCCCTGACGACAGTAACCGATGTAATTGGTCTATCGGTCTTTTTAGGTCTTGCGACCATCATGATTTAGCGATCAATTCAAAACAAAAAAAGCGCCACTTTTTACCAAGCGGCGCTTTTTGCTATTTAGAGCGGGAGCCTAGTTAAGATTTGGCCCTAACCATCTTTCCGCTTGCAAACTATCCCAGCCTTTACGCTTTGCGTAACTTTCAGCTTGATCGCGTTGGATCTGGGCGATGGCGAAGTAGCGAGAATCAGGATGAGAGAAATACCACCCCGAAACTGAAGCACCTGGCCACATTGCATAGCTTGAAGTCAGTGACATATCGATCGCTTGTTCGACGTTCAGCATCTGCCATAACGTGCCTTTCTCAGTATGTTCAGGACACGCCGGATAACCGGGTGCAGGTCGTATGCCTTGGTATTTTTCACGAATAAGATCATCATTTGACAAGTCTTCGTCAGCCGAATATCCCCAAATCTCTTTTCTTACCTGTTCATGTAAGTATTCAGCAAATGCTTCGGCAAGGCGGTCTGCAACGGCTTGTATCATGATCGCATTGTAATCATCACCAGCCGCTTTGTACGCATCAGCCAATTCGCGCTCGCCAATACCGCCAGTGACGGCAAAGGCACCAATCCAATCTTTCTTGCCTGATTCTTTAGGGGCAATATAGTCAGAAATACAGTAGTTAAATCCTTTTGGTTTCTCGGTTTGCTGGCGTAAGTTATGCAATACATGAGCAACTTGGCTGCGTGACTCATCAGTATAAACTTCAATGTCATCACCAATACTCGCAGCAGGAAACAGGCCGCAAATACCACGCGCCTTTAGCAAGCCTTCACGCTCAACACGATCAAGTAACTCATTGGCATCTTTAAATAAAGACTGCGCCTCTTCACCGACCTCTTCATGCTTAAAGATGGCAGGGTACTTGCCAACCAGCGACCAAGTCATAAAGAAAGGCGTCCAGTCGATGTATTTACGCAGCGTTGCGACATCAAAATCATCAAAAACATGCACACCTGGCTTAGCTGGCACAGGCGGGGTGTAGTTGTCCCAATCAATCGCGACTTTGTTGGCGCGCGCTTTCTCTAACGTCACAGGCTTAGTGCGCGGACGTTTACGGGCATGCTGATCACGTACTACATCATAATCTGCTTGAAGCTTCTCAACAAAGCCAGGCTTTTGCCTCTCAGACAGCAGCGCCGAACAAACGCCAACTGCACGTGAAGCATTATTTACATACACCACTGGGTGTTGATAGTTTTGTTCAATTTTAACCGCGGTATGCGCTTTTGATGTGGTTGCCCCACCAATTAAAAGAGGTAAATCGAAATCGAGACGTTGCATCTCTTTAGCAACATGGACCATTTCGTCCAATGACGGCGTAATCAGACCCGACAAGCCAATAATGTCGACGTTCTCTTCTTTGGCGACTTTGAGAATTTTCTCGCACGGTACCATGACGCCAAGATCGATGATTTCATAGTTATTGCACTGGAGTACCACACCGACAATGTTCTTACCAATATCGTGCACATCGCCTTTCACTGTCGCGAGTAAAATTTTACCATTGGTTGAACCTGCTTGTTTCAGCGCGTTGATATAAGGCTCTAAATGCGCGACGGCCTGTTTCATGACTCGAGCGGACTTGACCACTTGAGGCAAGAACATCTTACCTTCACCAAACAGATCACCAACCACGTTCATACCATCCATAAGAGGGCCTTCAATCACCTCTAGTGGTTTGCTCGCATTAAGTCGAGCCTCTTCGGTATCCTCAACAATAAACTCTGTAATACCTTTGACCAAAGCGTGCTCTAGGCGCTTTTCAACTGGCCAAGTTCGCCACTCAAGTAGACTAGGGTCCTCTTCTTTGCCCACGCCTTTGCTGGCATATTCAGCGGCAATATCAAGCAATCGCTCTGTGCCATCATCTCGTCGGTTGAGCACGACATCTTCTACCGCCTCACGCAGCTTTTCAGGCACGTTGTCATAGATTTCTAGTTGCCCCGCATTAACAATGCCCATGTCCATTCCGTTGCGGAAACAGTGGTAAAGGAACACGGCATGAATCGCTTCACGAACATAATTATTACCACGGAACGAGAACGAAACATTCGACACACCACCAGAGATCATCGCGTGCGGTAAGTCACGCTTAATGTCGGCCACAGCGTCAATAAAGTCGACGGCATAGTTATTGTGTTCATCAATACCCGTTGCGACCGCAAAGATATTCGGGTCAAAAATAATGTCTTCAGGTGGAAAGCCGACTTCATCGACCAAAATACGGTAAGCCTTGGTACAAATTTCGATCTTGCGCTCACGTGTATCGGCTTGGCCAATTTCGTCAAAGGCCATCACGATCACTGCTGCGCCATAGCGACGAATCAGTTGAGCTTGGTTAACAAAGATCTCTTTACCCTCTTTGAGAGAGATCGAGTTAACAATACCTTTACCTTGAATACATTTCAGACCCGCTTCAATCACGTCCCATTTAGAGGAGTCGACCATGATCGGCACTTTGGATATTTCAGGTTCTGATGCACAAAGATTAAGGAAACGGACCATACACGCTTCGGCATCAAGCATCCCCTCATCCATGTTGATATCGATGATCTGAGCGCCATTTTCGACCTGCTGACGTGCAACGTCTAACGCTTCATCGTAAAGCTCTTCTTTAATTAAACGCTTAAAACGTGCAGAGCCAGTGACATTCGTTCGTTCACCCACATTGACAAATAATGAGTCTTTTTCGATGGTTAATGGTTCTAGACCAGATAGACGACACGCTACAACAAGTTCGGGGATAGCGCGTGGCTTTACGCCCTCAACGACATTTGCCATCTGACGGATATGTTCCGGGGTAGTACCACAACAACCACCAATCAAATTAAGGAAGCCACTTTCGGCCCACTCTTTGACATGATCAGCCATCTCTTCTGCACCGAGATCATACTCACCAAAGGCATTCGGTAGGCCCGCATTGGGGTGAGCAGAGACAAAAGTATCTGAGATGCGTGACAGCTCTTCTACATACGGACGCAATTCATCAGGGCCAAGCGCACAGTTAAGACCGAAAGAGATCGGCTTGACGTGACGTAAAGAGTTATAGAAGGCTTCTGTCGTCTGACCCGATAATGTTCTACCTGACGCATCGGTAATCGTACCGGAGATCATGACTGGTAATGTGACCCCTAGCTGCTCAAAAACGAGATCAACCGCGAACGCACATGCTTTGGCGTTTAAGGTGTCGAAAATGGTTTCAATAAGAATTAAATCACTGCCGCCTTTGATTAAAGCGCGAGTTGACTCGGAGTAAGCAGTCACTAACTCGTCAAAGCTAACGTTGCGGTAACCAGGATCGTTGACGTCGGGTGAGATGGAACATGTTCGGTTTGTCGGACCAAGGACCCCAGCAACAAAACGTGGTTTATCGGGCGTCTTTGCTGTCCATTCATCAGCGGCTTCTCTGGCAAGCTTGGCGGCGGCGAAGTTAATCTCTTCACTCAAGCTTTCCATTTCATAGTCAGCCATAGCGATTGGGGTTGAGTTGAAGGTGTTGGTCTCAAGAATATCTGCACCTGCCGCTAAGTATTCGAGATGAATATCTTTAATCAACTGCGGCTGAGTTAGAACAAGTAAGTCATTGTTGCCTTTGACATCACACTGCCAATCTGCAAAACGTTCGCCTCGATAATCCTGCTCTTCTAGTTTATATCCTTGGATCATGGTGCCCATACCACCATCAATCAGCAAAATGCGTTGCTTTAACTGAGCTTCAATCTGTTGCCTTACATTACTTCCCACGGTACAGCCTCATTCCTTTAACTATCTCTCCATCCTATCACAGTTCATTCAGGAGTCTAGACGTCTAAACAATGAAATTAATGACCAATCAATAACAAAAAAGTGTTTGCTATTTGAGCATAGTGATCCGAAAATCCTTATTCACAATTTGTTACAATCTGAGATTCTAATGTCGGTCTATTACACACTGTGCTTTTTATCCGCAGCGGCCATGCTGATTGCTTTTGTAAACAGCAAGATAGGTAAAATGCAAACCACCATCGCGATTACTGCAGGATCAATGATGCTCTCTCTATTGATTCTCATTGCGGGTCAAAACGACTGGTTTCATTTAACAGAGATTGCTTCTAAGACTGTCTCCAGTATTAACTTTGAAGATTTTCTCTTAAAAGGCATCTTAGGCTTTTTACTTTTTGCTGGCGGACTAGGCATTAAATTGCCTAACCTCAAGGATCAAAAGTGGGAAATCACTGTACTCGCCTTAGCAGCGACACTGTTCTCAACCTTCTTCATCGGCTTTGTTCTGTATGGCTTTTGTCAGTTAGTAGGCATTCACTTTGATTTGGTTTACTGCTTACTGTTTGGTGCTCTAATTTCTCCAACCGACCCAATCGCAGTACTTGCGATTGTAAAAAAACTCGACGCTCCAAAACGGATTTCAACTCAAATTGAAGGCGAATCACTGTTTAATGATGGTTTTGGTCTGGTGATCTTCGTTACTCTATTTACCATTGCCTTTGGTCATGAAGCACCTACGGTTACCAGCGTAACGTTACTCTTCATTCAGGAAGCGCTCGGGGGGATAGTTTATGGATTCGCACTTGGCTTACTCTTTCACTTTTTAATCAGTTCAACTGACGACCACTCAATGGAATTATTACTTACCATAGGAATTCCAACCGCTGGTTATGCTTTCGCTGAGGTGTTGCATGTTTCTGGGCCTCTTGCCATGGTGGTCTCAGGGATTATGATCGGAAACTGGACACGCTTTATCGGCTTTTCGAAAGAGAGCGAAGACCATCTCGATCATTTTTGGGAGTTAGTAGATGAGTTTCTCAACGGCGTTCTGTTTCTTTTGATCGGTATGTCGATGCTGCTATTTAAATTTCACGAAGAAGACTGGATTGTAATGGCTTTCTCGGTACCCTTAGTCCTCGCAGCCCGGTATCTCAGCGTATTTATCGCCTACATCGGTTTTAAACGCTACCGTAGTTACAACTCGTGGTCAGTAAAAATATTAACTTGGGGTGGATTACGCGGCGGTTTAGCCTTAGCCATGGCACTTTCGATTCCTTCCGGAATCTGGGTAATCCAAGATAAGCTCATCGATGTAAAAGAAATTATTTTGGTGATGACCTATTCAGTGGTGGTATTCTCGATTTTAGTACAAGGTTCAACGATTACCCCGATGATTGAAAAGGCCAAGAAAGAGGAAGCAAGTCGCCTATAATCAACGATACTAATGCTAATACGCCGAATATTTCCCATTGTTATGACGCTATTAGCATTTTTATATTTTTTCGATACCCCTACAGCCTAACCTCAGTCACAATCAACAAACTACTATTTTGTCAACACTCGTTGTAGTACTGACTAGGCATATCAATGGATGAGCTAACCCTAGATATAAGAACACTTAACTTTACCGTTATCATTTTTTCCTTCATTTATTCTGTTGGGCTTTTTCTTTATCAAACAAAACAGAAAGAGTTAGAAGGCCTAAAAACACTCGCAATTGGTGTGTTTCTGATTGGGCTCGGACCAGCATTACTTGGCTTTCGCGGTAAAGCCCCAGATTGGTTAACTATCGTTATTGCGAACAGCCTGATCATGCTCGGCTTCCTCTATTTACTCTACGGCATTAGCTATGTAAGAGACTACTCTAGTCGTTTATTGCATCTTCTCGCTATTTCATTGGTGGGCTGTTGTGTCCTGTTCTATTACTTCACCTATCTCGAGCCATCGATTAATGCACGAGTCATTGTACTCAGCGCCTTTATCTGCGCCACCTGCCTCACTAGTGCTTGGGCCTTGATAAAAGGCAAACGTGATGACGCACAATTCCCACTACTGTTGATGGCGATACCATTTGTGGCTTATGGGCTGTTTATGTTTGTGCGAGCTATTGTTGGTCTTTCTGAGCCACGTATAACCGACTACATGCACGCAGGATTCATCCATGCCTTAACGTATCTATTTAGTCTCATTCTGCTGATCACTCTCAGCTTAAGTATGTTATGGCTAAATAACGCGCGTTTGCTGCGCTCCATTCATCAATTGTCGCTCAAAGACCCATTGACAGGCTTGTATAACCGCCGAGTGCTTGACTCTGTCATTCCAGACCTTGTTTTAAAGGCTAGTGCTCAAGCCAAGCCAGTGAGCCTGATAATGACTGACATTGATAACTTTAAGCAGATTAATGACGAACTTGGCCATATTATCGGTGATGAAACAATAGAACGAGTAGCGCAGGTCCTCATCAACACACTTCCTCAGTCAGACAATGTTTTTTTGGTGCGCTTTGGTGGCGATGAATTTATGATTCTACTGCTCGATAGCGATCCGAACAGTGCGTACTTAGAAGCAGAAATGCTCAGATCAAGCGTTGCAGAAAACCTTAGTGACCATAGGTGCACCATGAGTTTTGGTATTGCAGAGTTGACTAACGGTAACTTAGACGACGCCCTAACTAACGCGGACGCCGCTCTCTACCAAGCCAAGCATCGTGGTAGAAACCAAGTCGTAATGGCCTAAATAAACAGATGTGATTAATAGAAGGAGGGTTGATGTGAACGCATCAATCTTTTTTTTGACCTGATGGCATGAGATTGAAAGACTGATCGCCACAAGGGTACTGTAAGATAAATCAGTAAATGTCTATTGCTAAAGACATTGATATCATCTCCACGATTTGTCGACAGGCTGACAACGTTTTTGAACCGCATACTTACGAGAGTAAACTTCGGGTATCTTTAGCAATACCTATTATTGATTGGTCCGAAGTGACTATTACTAATGTAACCCTCCCCAAAAAACTGGTCATTAGCTATTAGAGTTTTTCCGTTTACACTGAAACAAACGGAGAACGCATGATGAAAAAATCACGCTACACAGAAACGCAAATCGTAAAGATCCTGAAGGAAGTCGAAGCAGGACGAAAGGTTAACGAAGTCTGTCGTGAATATGGCATCTCTGATGCGACATACTACAACTGGAAGTCCAAGTATGGTGGTATGGAAGCGTCAGATGTTAAACGGCTCAAAGAGCTCGAGGATGAGAATCGGAGGCTCAAGCAAATGTTTGCAGACCTCAGCCTCGAGCACCGTATCGTTAAAGATATCCTGGAAAAAAAGCTGTAAGGCCAGCGGTTAAACGCGAGCTCGTCGATTACGCTCGCAAACACTATCAGGTCAGTTTGCGAATGGCCTGCCGCGTAGTTGGCATTAGCGACTCAGTCTATCGCTACCGACCAGAGCCTCATCGAGATGATGAGGTTATCGCTAAATTGCAAGAGGCAGTAGAGCGGTACCCTGCATACGGTTTTAGCAAATTATTTAAAGTACTTAGGCGCTGGGGACACCGATGGAATCATAAACGAGTCCATCGAGTGTACTGTTCGCTCAAGCTAAACCTACGGCGCAAGGGCAAAAAGCGCCTACCTAAACGAAATCCAGCGCCACTGGTATGCCCAGAGTCGATCAACAGTTGCTGGTCTATCGATTTCATGAGTGACGCATTGCTCTGCGGCAGACGCTTTCGTACGTTCAATGTCGTGGACGATTTCAACCGTGAGGTGCTAGCGATTGAAGTAGATCTCAATCTGCCTGCACCACGCATTATAAGGGTGCTAGAACGCATTATTGCCTGGCGAGGGTACCCCAGTAAGCTGCGCATGGATAATGGCCCTGAATTTATCTCGACCACTCTGGCTGAATGGGCTGAAGAAAACGCAGTTGAACTGGAATTTATTCGCCCAGGCAAACCAACGGAGAACTCCTATATAGAGCGATTTAACCGAACTTATCGGACAGAAATACTCAACATGTACGTGTTCAAAACCTTGAGCGAAGTCCGAGACCTGACAGAAAAATGGATGAAGGAATACAACGATGAACGCCCTCATGATTCACTCGATGATCTGACTCCTTGGGAGTATTTAGCAAGGCATGAAAGTAGGAAAAACTCTAATTTAGAGTGCCACTAAAACAGGGAGGGTTACACTAAAACACAACTTATACAGCTAAGAAACTTCCTACAGAAGCGTTCGGTAGAAGATTCCTTAGAGTGCAGAGCACTTAATCCATTAAGTAATGGTTTAAGTCATTTCCGTATATTTTATACCGACGTAAAAAAGCCCAAGTCTTTCAACTTGGGCTTAGTATAATGGCGGAGTGGACGGGACTCGAACCCGCGACCCCCGGCGTGACAGGCCGGTATTCTAACCAACTGAACTACCACTCCGCAGTGGCGTACTCGCATTCGCAAGTGTCCATTTTTTGTCTTCACCTTTATAAAAGGCAAACACTAAATTAAAGCCTGGCGATGTCCTACTCTCACATGGGGAGACCCCACACTACCATCGGCGCTAATTCGTTTCACTTCTGAGTTCGGCATGGAAATCAGGTGGGTCCAAATCGCTATGGTCGCCAAGCAAATTCTTAAAATTCGGAAAGCTATAAAAGTTCGTCACACATTCAATATTCTTGCTTTGAGTCCAATCAAAACCCTTTGGGTGTTGTATGGTTAAGCCTCACGGGCAATTAGTACAGGTTAGCTCAATGCCTCGCAGCACTTACACACCCTGCCTATCAACGTTCTAGTCTTGAACAACCCTTTAGGACACTTAAAGTGCCAGGGAAGACTCATCTCAGGGCTCGCTTCGCGCTTAGATGCTTTCAGCGCTTATCGATTCCGAACTTAGCTACCGGGCAATGCCACTGGCGTGACAACCCGAACACCAGAGGTTCGTCCACTCCGGTCCTCTCGTACTAGGAGCAGCCCCCTTCAATCTTCCAACGCCCACGGCAGATAGGGACCGAACTGTCTCACGACGTTCTAAACCCAGCTCGCGTACCACTTTAAATGGCGAACAGCCATACCCTTGGGACCGACTTCAGCCCCAGGATGTGATGAGCCGACATCGAGGTGCCAAACACCGCCGTCGATATGAACTCTTGGGCGGTATCAGCCTGTTATCCCCGGAGTACCTTTTATCCGTTGAGCGATGGCCCTTCCATTCAGAACCACCGGATCACTATGACCTGCTTTCGCACCTGCTCGAATTGTCATTCTCGCAGTCAAGCGGGCTTATGCCATTGCACTAACCACACGATGTCCAACCGTGTTTAGCCCACCTTCGTGCTCCTCCGTTACTCTTTGGGAGGAGACCGCCCCAGTCAAACTACCCACCAGGCACTGTCCTCACCCCAGATAATGGGGCTAAGTTAGAACATCAACACTACAAGGGTGGTATTTCAAGGTTGACTCCACCGATACTGGCGTACCGGTTTCAAAGTCTCCCACCTATCCTACACATGTAGGGTCAATGTTCAGTGCCAAGCTGTAGTAAAGGTTCACGGGGTCTTTCCGTCTAGCCGCGGGTACACTGCATCTTCACAGCGATTTCAATTTCACTGAGTCTCGGGTGGAGACAGCGTGGCCATCATTACGCCATTCGTGCAGGTCGGAACTTACCCGACAAGGAATTTCGCTACCTTAGGACCGTTATAGTTACGGCCGCCGTTTACCGGGGCTTCGATCAAGAGCTTCGACCTAAGTCTAACCCCATCAATTAACCTTCCGGCACCGGGCAGGCGTCACACCGTATACGTCATCTTACGATTTTGCACAGTGCTGTGTTTTTAATAAACAGTTGCAGCCACCTGGTATCTGCGACTCTCAATAGCTCCATCCGCAAGGGACTTCACCGTCAAGAGCGTACCTTCTCCCGAAGTTACGGTACCATTTTGCCTAGTTCCTTCACCCGAGTTCTCTCAAGCGCCTTGGTATTCTCTACCCGACCACCTGTGTCGGTTTGGGGTACGATTCCTTACAATCTGAAGCTTAGAGGCTTTTCCTGGAAGCATGGCATCAATGACTTCACATCCGTAGATGCTCGACATCGTGTCTCAGCGTTATGAAAGTCCGGATTTACCTAAACCTTCCGCCTACGCACTTGAACCTGGACAACCGTCGCCAGGCCCACCTAGCCTTCTCCGTCCCCCCATCGCAATTGTAAGAAGTACGGGAATATTAACCCGTTTCCCATCGACTACGCCTTTCGGCCTCGCCTTAGGAGTCGACTTACCCTGCCCCGATTAACGTTGGACAGGAACCCTTGGTCTTCCGGCGTGGAGGTTTTTCACCCCCATTATCGTTACTCATGTCAGCATTCGCACTTCTGATACCTCCAGCAAACCTTACGATTCACCTTCAACGGCTTACAGAACGCTCCCCTACCCAATACAGTAAACTGTATTGCCGCAGCTTCGGTGTATAGCTTAGCCCCGTTACATCTTCCGCGCAGGCCGACTCGACTAGTGAGCTATTACGCTTTCTTTAAATGATGGCTGCTTCTAAGCCAACATCCTAGCTGTCTAAGCCTTCCCACATCGTTTCCCACTTAGCTATACTTTGGGACCTTAGCTGGCGGTCTGGGTTGTTTCCCTCTCCACGACGGACGTTAGCACCCGCCGTGTGTCTCCCGGATAGTACTTACTGGTATTCGGAGTTTGCAAAGGGTTGGTAAGTCGGGATGACCCCCTAGCCTTAACAGTGCTCTACCCCCAGTAGTATTCGTCCGAGGCTCTACCTAAATAGATTTCGGGGAGAACCAGCTATCTCCAGGTTTGATTGGCCTTTCACCCCTAGCCACAAGTCATCCGCTAATTTTTCAACATTAGTCGGTTCGGTCCTCCAGTTGATGTTACTCAACCTTCAACCTGCCCATGGCTAGATCACCTGGTTTCGGGTCTATATCCAGCAACTCGACGCCCAGTTAAGACTCGATTTCTCTACGGCTCCCCTAGATGGTTAACCTTGCTACTGAATATAAGTCGCTGACCCATTATACAAAAGGTACGCAGTCACCCAACAAAGTGGGCTCCTACTGCTTGTACGTACACGGTTTCAGGTTCTATTTCACTCCCCTCACAGGGGTTCTTTTCGCCTTTCCCTCACGGTACTGGTTCACTATCGGTCAGTCAGTAGTATTTAGCCTTGGAGGATGGTCCCCCCATATTCAGACAGGATATCACGTGTCCCGCCCTACTCGATTTCACTGATTATGATGTGTCGGTTACGGGGCTATCACCCTGTATCGCGAGACTTTCCAGACTCTTCACCTGCATCATTAAAAGCTTAAGGGCTAGTCCAATTTCGCTCGCCGCTACTTTCGGAATCTCGGTTGATTTCTTTTCCTCGGGGTACTTAGATGTTTCAGTTCCCCCGGTTCGCCTCATTAACCTATGTATTCAGTTAATGATACGTGCTTATGCACGTGGGTTTCCCCATTCAGAAATCCCAGACTCAAAAGGTTGTTACTACCTAATCTGGGCTTATCGCAAGTTACTACGTCTTTCATCGCCTCTGACTGCCAAGGCATCCACCGTGTACGCTTAGTCACTTAACCATACAACCCGAAAGGGTCTTTGTTAGCAACCAAAGTTGTCTGCATTTTTATACATGTGCAGACACGATTTTGCCGGACTCAAATATTAAACATCACAACGTATTGCGCTGTTTCCAAGAACACTTGAATGTGTGTTGGTACCTAAATCACCTTTATTTTAAAGTAAGTTAGGATTTGAGAACTTTTATTGAACAACCACCAATCACGGTCGTTGTTCGTCAGCTTTCCAAATTGTTAAAGAGCAAAGATTTCTATCGAAACCATTTCTAAAGACACTATCGCTAATGCGCTTAAAGATGGTGGGCGATACCGGGCTCGAACCAGTGACCCCCTGCTTGTAAGGCAGGTGCTCTCCCAACTGAGCTAATCGCCCATCGAATCAAGAATGGTGGAGCTAAGCAGGATCGAACTGCTGACCTCCTGCGTGCAAGGCAGGCGCTCTCCCAGCTGAGCTATAGCCCCAATATCTTGAGAAAATGGTGGGTCGTGCAGGATTCGAACCTGCGACCAATTGATTAAAAGTCAACTGCTCTACCAACTGAGCTAACGACCCAATGGTATCCCGTAGGGGAGTCGAACCCCTGTTACCGCCGTGAAAGGGCGGTGTCCTAGGCCTCTAGACGAACGGGACACTAAGTTGAACACCTTGGGGGGTGCTCTATCTCTTAAACTACATAAACCATCAATCTGTGTGGACACTCATCGTGAGTAATCATCGTATAAGGAGGTGATCCAGCCCCAGGTTCCCCTAGGGCTACCTTGTTACGACTTCACCCCAGTCATGAACCACAAAGTGGTAAGCGTTCTCCCGAAGGTTAAACTACCTACTTCTTTTGCAGCCCACTCCCATGGTGTGACGGGCGGTGTGTACAAGGCCCGGGAACGTATTCACCGTGGCATTCTGATCCACGATTACTAGCGATTCCGACTTCATGGAGTCGAGTTGCAGACTCCAATCCGGACTACGACGCACTTTTTGGGATTCGCTTAACATCGCTGTCTCGCCGCCCTCTGTATGCGCCATTGTAGCACGTGTGTAGCCCTACTCGTAAGGGCCATGATGACTTGACGTCGTCCCCACCTTCCTCCGGTTTATCACCGGCAGTCTCCCTGGAGTTCCCGACATTACTCGCTGGCAAACAAGGATAAGGGTTGCGCTCGTTGCGGGACTTAACCCAACATTTCACAACACGAGCTGACGACAGCCATGCAGCACCTGTCTTACAGTTCCCGAAGGCACACCTGCGTCTCCGCTGGCTTCTGTAGATGTCAAGAGTAGGTAAGGTTCTTCGCGTTGCATCGAATTAAACCACATGCTCCACCGCTTGTGCGGGCCCCCGTCAATTCATTTGAGTTTTAATCTTGCGACCGTACTCCCCAGGCGGTCTACTTAACGCGTTAGCTCCGAAAGCCACGGCTCAAGGCCACAACCTCCAAGTAGACATCGTTTACGGCGTGGACTACCAGGGTATCTAATCCTGTTTGCTCCCCACGCTTTCGCATCTGAGTGTCAGTATCTGTCCAGGGGGCCGCCTTCGCCACTGGTATTCCTTCAGATCTCTACGCATTTCACCGCTACACCTGAAATTCTACCCCCCTCTACAGTACTCTAGTCCGCCAGTTTCAAATGCTATTCCGAGGTTGAGCCCCGGGCTTTCACATCTGACTTAACGAACCACCTGCATGCGCTTTACGCCCAGTAATTCCGATTAACGCTCGCACCCTCCGTATTACCGCGGCTGCTGGCACGGAGTTAGCCGGTGCTTCTTCTGTCGCTAACGTCAAAGAATACCGCTATTAACGATACCCCCTTCCTCACGACTGAAAGTACTTTACAACCCGAAGGCCTTCTTCATACACGCGGCATGGCTGCATCAGGCTTGCGCCCATTGTGCAATATTCCCCACTGCTGCCTCCCGTAGGAGTCTGGACCGTGTCTCAGTTCCAGTGTGGCTGATCATCCTCTCAGACCAGCTAGGGATCGTCGCCTTGGTGAGCCATTACCTCACCAACTAGCTAATCCCACCTGGGCATATCCTGACGCGAGAGGCCCGAAGGTCCCCCTCTTTGGCCCGTAGGCATCATGCGGTATTAGCCATCGTTTCCAATGGTTATCCCCCACATCAGGGCAATTTCCCAGGCATTACTCACCCGTCCGCCGCTCGACGCCCAACAAATCACCCGAAGGGTCAATGTTGTCGTTTCCGCTCGACTTGCATGTGTTAGGCCTGCCGCCAGCGTTCAATCTGAGCCATGATCAAACTCTTCAATTTAAGTTTTTTCGGCTCAATGAATACTGACTTCAAAACTGCGCTTACTCGAAAGTAAACGGTAATTTTAAAGCTATTATCATTCCAACAGAATGATAATGAATTGACTGTGCCAAATAGCTACAAGTAGCTATTCGTATTGGTCACTCAGTTCATTGAACCCAATGTGTTTCCGAAGAAACGGTCATTGCCTAAGCAACAACCTATTGGATTATCATCAACGAGTGCCCACACAGATTGATAGGTTTATATTGTTAAAGAGCGTTGCTTTTCAAGGCCTTAACCTCTCAAGCGGATGCGTATAATACGCCATTGACTCTGTAAGTCAACATAAAACTCTAAAATAATTTAGAACTTTATGGTGACTTGCTTAGTAAATAAGCAAAGTCGCTATTTTGTCTTCACCTTTATAAAAGGCAAACACTAAATTAAAGCCTGGCGATGTCCTACTCTCACATGGGGAGACCCCACACTACCATCGGCGCTAATTCGTTTCACTTCTGAGTTCGGCATGGAAATCAGGTGGGTCCAAATCGCTATGGTCGCCAAGCAAATTCTTAAAATTCGGAAAGCTGTAAAAGTTCGTCACACATTCAATATTCTTGCTTTGAGTCCATCAAAACCCTTTGGGTGTTGTATGGTTAAGCCTCACGGGCAATTAGTACAGGTTAGCTCAATGCCTCGCAGCACTTACACACCCTGCCTATCAACGTTCTAGTCTTGAACAACCCTTTAGGACACTTAAAGTGCCAGGGAAGACTCATCTCAGGGCTCGCTTCGCGCTTAGATGCTTTCAGCGCTTATCGATTCCGAACTTAGCTACCGGGCAATGCCACTGGCGTGACAACCCGAACACCAGAGGTTCGTCCACTCCGGTCCTCTCGTACTAGGAGCAGCCCCCTTCAATCTTCCAACGCCCACGGCAGATAGGGACCGAACTGTCTCACGACGTTCTAAACCCAGCTCGCGTACCACTTTAAATGGCGAACAGCCATACCCTTGGGACCGACTTCAGCCCCAGGATGTGATGAGCCGACATCGAGGTGCCAAACACCGCCGTCGATATGAACTCTTGGGCGGTATCAGCCTGTTATCCCCGGAGTACCTTTTATCCGTTGAGCGATGGCCCTTCCATTCAGAACCACCGGATCACTATGACCTGCTTTCGCACCTGCTCGAATTGTCATTCTCGCAGTCAAGCGGGCTTATGCCATTGCACTAACCACACGATGTCCAACCGTGTTTAGCCCACCTTCGTGCTCCTCCGTTACTCTTTGGGAGGAGACCGCCCCAGTCAAACTACCCACCAGGCACTGTCCTCACCCCAGATAATGGGGCTAAGTTAGAACATCAACACTACAAGGGTGGTATTTCAAGGTTGACTCCACCGATACTGGCGTACCGGTTTCAAAGTCTCCCACCTATCCTACACATGTAGGGTCAATGTTCAGTGCCAAGCTGTAGTAAAGGTTCACGGGGTCTTTCCGTCTAGCCGCGGGTACACTGCATCTTCACAGCGATTTCAATTTCACTGAGTCTCGGGTGGAGACAGCGTGGCCATCATTACGCCATTCGTGCAGGTCGGAACTTACCCGACAAGGAATTTCGCTACCTTAGGACCGTTATAGTTACGGCCGCCGTTTACCGGGGCTTCGATCAAGAGCTTCGACCTAAGTCTAACCCCATCAATTAACCTTCCGGCACCGGGCAGGCGTCACACCGTATACGTCATCTTACGATTTTGCACAGTGCTGTGTTTTTAATAAACAGTTGCAGCCACCTGGTATCTGCGACTCTCAATAGCTCCATCCGCAAGGGACTTCACCGTCAAGAGCGTACCTTCTCCCGAAGTTACGGTACCATTTTGCCTAGTTCCTTCACCCGAGTTCTCTCAAGCGCCTTGGTATTCTCTACCCGACCACCTGTGTCGGTTTGGGGTACGATTCCTTACAATCTGAAGCTTAGAGGCTTTTCCTGGAAGCATGGCATCAATGACTTCACATCCGTAGATGCTCGACATCGTGTCTCAGCGTTATGAAAGTCCGGATTTACCTAAACCTTCCGCCTACGCACTTGAACCTGGACAACCGTCGCCAGGCCCACCTAGCCTTCTCCGTCCCCCCATCGCAATTGTAAGAAGTACGGGAATATTAACCCGTTTCCCATCGACTACGCCTTTCGGCCTCGCCTTAGGAGTCGACTTACCCTGCCCCGATTAACGTTGGACAGGAACCCTTGGTCTTCCGGCGTGGAGGTTTTTCACCCCCATTATCGTTACTCATGTCAGCATTCGCACTTCTGATACCTCCAGCAAACCTTACGATTCACCTTCAACGGCTTACAGAACGCTCCCCTACCCAATACAGTAAACTGTATTGCCGCAGCTTCGGTGTATAGCTTAGCCCCGTTACATCTTCCGCGCAGGCCGACTCGACTAGTGAGCTATTACGCTTTCTTTAAATGATGGCTGCTTCTAAGCCAACATCCTAGCTGTCTAAGCCTTCCCACATCGTTTCCCACTTAGCTATACTTTGGGACCTTAGCTGGCGGTCTGGGTTGTTTCCCTCTCCACGACGGACGTTAGCACCCGCCGTGTGTCTCCCGGATAGTACTTACTGGTATTCGGAGTTTGCAAAGGGTTGGTAAGTCGGGATGACCCCCTAGCCTTAACAGTGCTCTACCCCCAGTAGTATTCGTCCGAGGCTCTACCTAAATAGATTTCGGGGAGAACCAGCTATCTCCAGGTTTGATTGGCCTTTCACCCCTAGCCACAAGTCATCCGCTAATTTTTCAACATTAGTCGGTTCGGTCCTCCAGTTGATGTTACTCAACCTTCAACCTGCCCATGGCTAGATCACCTGGTTTCGGGTCTATATCCAGCAACTCGACGCCCAGTTAAGACTCGATTTCTCTACGGCTCCCCTAGATGGTTAACCTTGCTACTGAATATAAGTCGCTGACCCATTATACAAAAGGTACGCAGTCACCCAACAAAGTGGGCTCCTACTGCTTGTACGTACACGGTTTCAGGTTCTATTTCACTCCCCTCACAGGGGTTCTTTTCGCCTTTCCCTCACGGTACTGGTTCACTATCGGTCAGTCAGTAGTATTTAGCCTTGGAGGATGGTCCCCCCATATTCAGACAGGATATCACGTGTCCCGCCCTACTCGATTTCACTGATTATGATGTGTCGGTTACGGGGCTATCACCCTGTATCGCGAGACTTTCCAGACTCTTCACCTGCATCATTAAAAGCTTAAGGGCTAGTCCAATTTCGCTCGCCGCTACTTTCGGAATCTCGGTTGATTTCTTTTCCTCGGGGTACTTAGATGTTTCAGTTCCCCCGGTTCGCCTCATTAACCTATGTATTCAGTTAATGATACGTGCTTATGCACGTGGGTTTCCCCATTCAGAAATCCCAGACTCAAAAGGTTGTTACTACCTAATCTGGGCTTATCGCAAGTTACTACGTCTTTCATCGCCTCTGACTGCCAAGGCATCCACCGTGTACGCTTAGTCACTTAACCATACAACCCGAAAGGGTCTTTGTTAGCAACCAAAGTTGTCTGCATTTTTATACATGTGCAGACACGATTTTGCCGGACTCAAATATTAAACATCACAACGTATTGTGCTGTTTCCAAGAACACTTGAATGTGTGTTGGTACCTAAATCACCTCTATTTCAAAGTAAGTTAGGATTTGAGAACTTTTATTGAACAACCACCAATCACGGTCGTTGTTCGTCAGCTTTCCAAATTGTTAAAGAGCAAAGATTTCTATCGAAACCATTTCTAAAGACACTATCACTAATGCGCTTAAAGATGGTGGAGCTATGCGGGATCGAACCGCAGACCTCCTGCGTGCAAGGCAGGCGCTCTCCCAGCTGAGCTATAGCCCCATCAGGTGTTGATACTGTGTGCCAATTCCCTTAACAGGAAGATTGGTGGGTCTGAGTGGACTTGAACCACCGACCTCTCGCTTATCAGGCGAACGCTCTAACCACCTGAGCTACAGACCCAGTATCGTCTTTAAAACTAATAAACCATCAATCTGTGTGGACACTCATCGTGAGTAATCATCGTATAAGGAGGTGATCCAGCCCCAGGTTCCCCTAGGGCTACCTTGTTACGACTTCACCCCAGTCATGAACCACAAAGTGGTAAGCGTTCTCCCGAAGGTTAAACTACCTACTTCTTTTGCAGCCCACTCCCATGGTGTGACGGGCGGTGTGTACAAGGCCCGGGAACGTATTCACCGTGGCATTCTGATCCACGATTACTAGCGATTCCGACTTCATGGAGTCGAGTTGCAGACTCCAATCCGGACTACGACGCACTTTTTGGGATTCGCTTAACATCGCTGTCTCGCCGCCCTCTGTATGCGCCATTGTAGCACGTGTGTAGCCCTACTCGTAAGGGCCATGATGACTTGACGTCGTCCCCACCTTCCTCCGGTTTATCACCGGCAGTCTCCCTGGAGTTCCCGACATTACTCGCTGGCAAACAAGGATAAGGGTTGCGCTCGTTGCGGGACTTAACCCAACATTTCACAACACGAGCTGACGACAGCCATGCAGCACCTGTCTTACAGTTCCCGAAGGCACACCTGCGTCTCCGCTGGCTTCTGTAGATGTCAAGAGTAGGTAAGGTTCTTCGCGTTGCATCGAATTAAACCACATGCTCCACCGCTTGTGCGGGCCCCCGTCAATTCATTTGAGTTTTAATCTTGCGACCGTACTCCCCAGGCGGTCTACTTAACGCGTTAGCTCCGAAAGCCACGGCTCAAGGCCACAACCTCCAAGTAGACATCGTTTACGGCGTGGACTACCAGGGTATCTAATCCTGTTTGCTCCCCACGCTTTCGCATCTGAGTGTCAGTATCTGTCCAGGGGGCCGCCTTCGCCACTGGTATTCCTTCAGATCTCTACGCATTTCACCGCTACACCTGAAATTCTACCCCCCTCTACAGTACTCTAGTCCGCCAGTTTCAAATGCTATTCCGAGGTTGAGCCCCGGGCTTTCACATCTGACTTAACGAACCACCTGCATGCGCTTTACGCCCAGTAATTCCGATTAACGCTCGCACCCTCCGTATTACCGCGGCTGCTGGCACGGAGTTAGCCGGTGCTTCTTCTGTCGCTAACGTCAAAGAATACCGCTATTAACGATACCCCCTTCCTCACGACTGAAAGTACTTTACAACCCGAAGGCCTTCTTCATACACGCGGCATGGCTGCATCAGGCTTGCGCCCATTGTGCAATATTCCCCACTGCTGCCTCCCGTAGGAGTCTGGACCGTGTCTCAGTTCCAGTGTGGCTGATCATCCTCTCAGACCAGCTAGGGATCGTCGCCTTGGTGAGCCATTACCTCACCAACTAGCTAATCCCACCTGGGCATATCCTGACGCGAGAGGCCCGAAGGTCCCCCTCTTTGGCCCGTAGGCATCATGCGGTATTAGCCATCGTTTCCAATGGTTATCCCCCACATCAGGGCAATTTCCCAGGCATTACTCACCCGTCCGCCGCTCGACGCCCAACAAATCACCCGAAGGGTCAATGTTGTCGTTTCCGCTCGACTTGCATGTGTTAGGCCTGCCGCCAGCGTTCAATCTGAGCCATGATCAAACTCTTCAATTTAAGTTTTTTCGGCTCAATGAATACTGACTTCAAAACTGCGCTTACTCGAAAGTAAACGGTAATTTTAAAGCTATTATCATTCCAACAGAATGATAATGAATTGACTGTGCCAAATAGCTACAAGT
Organism: Vibrio sp. NH-UV-68; assembly: GCF_042940635.1. Lineage (NCBI taxonomy): Bacteria > Pseudomonadati > Pseudomonadota > Gammaproteobacteria > Vibrionales > Vibrionaceae > Vibrio > Vibrio sp. NH-UV-68. The sequence continues at coordinate 295,324 of NZ_CP134975.1, read as the reverse complement.
AGCTATTCGTATTGGTCACTCAGTTCATTGAACCCAATGTGTTTCCGAAGAAACGGTTATTGCCTAAGCAACAACCTATTGGATTATCATCAACGAGTGCCCACACAGATTGATAGGTTTATATTGTTAAAGAGCGTTCTTCTTTGTGACTTACGTCACTTCGGAAGAGGCGGCCATTCTAGCGAAATAATCTTTAGTGTCAAACACTTTTTTGCTTTTTATTTCACTTTTAAAAAGTGAAGGCAAATAACTATTTCATTTCTTTCTGACCTGTCTGACTGGCTTTAAACTCTTATGAGCCCTTGCCCTGTCGACGAGGAGGGATTATAGAGATCACGCTCACATTGGCAAGCGTTATTTTGAAAAAATTGCAAAAATAGCGTTTAAACGCTGACTTTTCGCTCAAAGCCTTATTTATCCAACTTTACCCCAACAAAGCGAACATAATACCCACAGAGTTATCCACAGTTGCTGTTTTTCAGGCAAAAGAAAAGGCCGCATTGCGACCTTTCTTCTTATATATAGGAGAGCGGACTAGATACCTGAACCGTCCTGTTCATTAGACTCTTCGTGTAGCCCACACTCTCTTTTTAAGCCAAAGAAACGTGTTTCTTCCTCGCTCATGCCTGGCTGCCACTTTTTGGTTGTATGAGTATCCCCAACTGAAAGATACCCCTCATCCCAAAGAGGATGATAAGACAAACCATGTTGCTCTAGATAGTAATGCACATCCTTATTAACCCAATCGATCACTGGCAGAAACTTAAACACACCATTTTGGATAGATAAAATCGGCAAGCTAGCTCGTGATTTAGATTGCTCGCGACGTAACCCCGAAAACCAAGTCCCTACTTCTAGTTCATCCAAGGCTCGGCGCATTGGCTCGACTTTGTTTATCTTATTGTATTTCTCAATACCCTCTATACCTTGGTCCCATAGTTTGCCGTAGCGCGCTTCTTGCCAATTGGCACTTTCTTTAGATCGATACACTTTAAGGTTTAGGGTCAGTTGTTCACTTAATTGGTCAATGAAACGATAAGTCTCGGGAAATAAATACCCAGTATCCGTCAAGATAATCGGTATGTCAGGTCGCTGCTGAGTGACTAAATGGAGCATAACCGCAGCTTGAATACCAAAACTAGATGAGACCGCAAATTCACCCTCTAAGTTCTCTAACGCCCAAGCAACCCTTTGTTGCGCCGTAAGCTGCTCTAACTCAACATTGATTTGAGCAAGACGAATCACTTGTTCCGTCTTGGTCAATGTAAGCAGCTCACCTAACTTCGGTTTAGAAGCCACTGAATCAAGCATATAAATCCCTCTTAGAAACTTTGACTTCTTGGATAATTCCAGCACGAATCATGAAATCACCAAACCCTTCACTTGCTTCACGCTCTTTTGCCCAGCGACCAACTAGCAGATCGATCTCTTCAAGGATCTGTTTATCAGTAATGTTCTCTTTATACATCTTCGGTATACGAGTACCCGCTCTATTGCCACCTAAGTGTAGGTTGTAACGACCTGGCGCTTTACCCACCAGACCAATTTCTGCCAACATCGCACGACCACAACCATTCGGACAACCAGTCACACGTAAAATGATATTGTCTTCTTCAGGCAATCCATGCTTTGCCAGTATACCTTCGACATCGGTGACGAAACCCGGTAAGAAGCGTTCTGCCTCTGCCATTGCAAGTGGGCAGGTTGGAAAGGCCACACACGCCATTGAGCTTTTACGTTGCTCACTCACCGAGTCGTCGATTAAGCCATGTTGACGAGCAATCTTTTCGATTGTCGCTTTGTCCTTTTTGGCTACACCAGCAACAATCAAGTTTTGGTTGGCCGTCATGCGGAAATCGCCTTTATGAATTTTGGCAATTTCAGCAACACCAGTCTTAAGCGGTTTGCCCGGATAATCGAGTAAGCGACCATTTTCAATAAAGAGTGCTAAGTGGTGTTTACCATCGATACCTTCGACCCAACCAATGCGATCGCCACGGTCAGTAAATTCGTATGGTCGGCTGTCAGCAAACTTCACGCCCGCGCGTTTTTCTACTTCCGCTTTAAAGACATCAATACCGACACGATCTAGCGTGTACTTGGTTTTGGCATTCTTACGATTTGAACGGTTACCCCAATCGCGCTGAGTCGTCACTACTGCTGCTGCGACCTCGAGTGTTTTCTCTAGCGGGACAAATCCAAAGTCATCTGCACGACGCGCGTAGGTAGAGGTATCACCGTGCGTCATTGCAAGTCCCCCACCAACCAGTACGTTAAAGCCCACCAGCTTACCGTTATCACCAATTGCGACAAAGTTGAGATCGTTCGCGTGCACATCAACATCATTTTGTGGCGGGATTACCACGGTGGTTTTAAATTTACGTGGTAAGTAAGTACTGCCTAAAATTGGCTCGTCATCTTCCGTCGTTTCGACCTTTTCGCCATCTAACCAAATTTCAGCATACGCTTTGGTTTTAGGTAGCAGGTGCTCACTGATTTTCTTAGCCCACTCGTACGCTTCTTGATGAAGTTCAGATTCAATCGGGTTAGTGGTACATAGTACGTTACGGTTTACGTCTCCAGCGGTGGCAATTGAATCAATACCAATACTGTTAAGCGTTTGATGCATTAACTTGATATTAGGTTTTAGCACACCGTGAAACTGAAAGGTTTGACGTGTAGTCAGGCGAATACTGCCATAAAGCGAATGCTCAGTAGCAAACTTATCAATCGCCAGCCACTGCTTCGGCGTAATGACTCCACCCGGCATACGGGCACGCAACATCACATTGTGTAATGGTTCGAGTTTTTGCTTAGTTCGTTCGTTGCGAATATCACGGTCATCTTGCTGATACATGCCATGGAAACGAATCAACTGGAAGTTATCTGCAGTAAATCCACCCGTGATACGGTCTTGCAAATCTTGCTCTATGGTACCGCGCAGAAAATTACTTTGAGTTTTAAGACGCTCATTATCAGAAAGTGGCCCTAGCTCTTCGCCTAATACAACTTGGTTCTTGTTTTCAGTAGCAGCACTCATTAGTAAACATCCCTTTGATAACGTTTCGCTTTACGTAGTTCATTAATAAATTCTTCCGCGTCATCGCGAGAAAGCTGGCCTTGTTGCTCAACAACATGCACCAAAGCTTCATGTACATCTTTCGCCATACGTGTTGCATCGCCACACACATAGATGTAGGCGCCTTGTTGAATCCACTGCCACACTTGCTGTGCATTTTCTAAGATACGATGTTGAACGTAGACCTTTTCTCCTTGGTCGCGACTAAAGGCGACATCCAAACGGTTCAATACCCCGGACTTGAGGTACTTTTGCCACTCGACTTGATAAAGAAAGTCTTGAGTAAAGGTGCGGTCACCAAAGAACAACCAGTTCTTGCCTTGTGCATCGCGATTATCGCGCTCTTGAATAAAGCTGCGGAAAGGCGCGATACCTGTACCTGGGCCGATCATGATCACAGGCGTATTGTCGTCTTGAGGTAGCTTAAAGTTATTGTTGTTCTCAACGAACACTTTGACTTCACCGCCCTCTTCTAAGCGATGAGAGAGATAGCTTGATGCGCCACCAAAGCGTTTTTCATCACCCTGATCGTATTCCACCAAACCGACTGTCAGGTGCACTTCGTCATCGACTTCCGTTTGACTTGAGGCAATAGAATATAGACGAGGCGTTAAACGACGTAATAAGCTAACCAACTCATCGGCAGATAGTTTGGTCTTTTTCTCCGCGAGCACATCGACGACTTGAGTGTTACTCGCATACTCACGCAGCTTATCTTTATCTTCCACCAGCTTGAGCAGTTTTTTGCTTGCTGACAGCTCAGCGAATTTTGTTACCAGTTGCGGATTGGCAGAAGTAATTTCAAATTTGTTAACTAAAGCACTGTGAATAGAAAGGCTTTCACCGTCTACCTCAACGCTTTCGACGCCAGACAGTCCCACTTTAGCGAGAATGGCATTCGCCAACTGAGAGCTATTTTCAAACCACACCCCAAGAGCGTCACCCGGTTGATAAGAGAGTCCTGAACCTTCAAGATCAATCTCAATATGACGAACGTCTTTACCTGAATCTCGACCCGTGATCTTTTGGCTCGTCAACAAAGTTGCCGTATACGGGTTTTGCTTATTATAGAGAGAATGGCCTGCAACAGCCTGACCGACAGGTAACTGCACGATGTCAGCCTCAGAGCCCGAAGCGAGTGCTTGCTTGACAGTATCTAACGCTTTGCTGCGCCATTCAGAGACGGATGCATCGTAATCGACATCACAGTCGATACGGTCAATAAAAGGTGTCGCGCCCAATTTAGCCAGGAAGGCATCAAAGTCTTTACCCGTTTGGCAAAAGAACTCGTAGCTTGAATCACCTAACCCAATCACACCATATTGAAGATTGACTAATTTAGGGGCTTTCTTCGATTGAAGAAACTCGTGTAATTCAATCGCATTATCTGGCGCTTCACCTTCACCATTGGTTGAGGCAACGATAATAACGTGGGTTTCTTTCGCTAAGTTTTTACCTTTGTAGTCACTGGCATCAAACAACTCAGCGGTAATACCTAGCGCTCTGGCTTCTTGCTCTAGCGCTTCAGCAACGCCTTTAGCATTACCAGTCTGGGAAGCGTATATAATTGATAACTTACCCGCAGGCTTAGCCGCTACTGCAGCCACAGCTTGACTAACTGAGCCTGAAGCCGCCGCGGTTTGTGTTTGTGATAATCCCCAGAAGTAGCCACTTACCCATGCTAACTGCTGAGGAGATAGATCGGTCATACTCTGCTGCAAAGCGCTCAACTGCATATCATTGAGCGGAGCAGCGATAGATGGTAGTTCTTGTGGCGTGTTTCCTTGAGAGGACACGTTCTTGTTTAAAGACATGGTCTCGACATCCCTATTCATTGCGTGATGATAGATTAACCACTCTCTTTAATAACAAGAAAGAATAGAAGTGAATGTTTTATAACTTTTTGAATTAAAGAACGGAGAAAAAAACCGCAGCAGACACTATTTCGCTTCGACACGAACTTGTTTAAAGCCCACCGCCATCGCTGATTTAGACGCAAGATCAAGGTCTAAATAATGACACTCTTCTCCGTTAGAATCGGTTAATAGCACAAAACCACCACGCGCGTGACGAAATTCAACAATCCAATGCCCTTCCTGTGCGGAAGGCTCGATGATGGCCTCAACTAACTGTTGTTCTCGATATAAGTTTCTTAATTCAGTAATAGTCATGAGATTCCTTTCTCGAGCTGATAGACGTTCCCTTACTAAGCATGGCTAAACACGAAAAAAGTGCTAAATGAAAATCGACCGATATAACAAATAGATATAAAAAAACGCCGCATTATATTGCGACGTTTCTGTTATCAAACAATTGAACCAGTTAAAAGGCGAACTCAGCACCAGCAAAAAAGCCATTGGCAAACACGAAAGGACCACCAATGGTGTTAGGAAATGCTTCAGATTCCAAGTCAATGACTCGGTAGCCACCACGAATCGCTAGCGTATTACTGCCTAACGGTAGACGATATTGCACACCCGCCATCAAGTCGGTGCTCTTGATGCCGCTACTGTCACCAAAATTCATTTCACCAATAATATCGACATTCGTATTGGGGACAGTTAACTCTGCATAGCCATACCAAGCCCAAATGGTTTTATCAAACGTCGCACGAGCGCCATCTTCTGGATTGAGGTATTTAGTATTGGCCAAATCACTGAACGTAAGACCAGCATCAAAGTGCATTAAATCATGCTCTAACACGCGGTAGTAAAGAGTCAGGTCTAACTTATCGAACGCAGTGTAATCTGCATCCACTTTAGAGTAACGAATACGTGCGTCCGGCGCATAACGAACATCATGCTCAATTGCCACAAAGACGCTACCTGTCGTATCTGCTTTTTTCCTCACACCATTCACTTTAGTATCTGGTAACCACACTTCAGCGCCGACTTTGGTTGTTAAAGATGACTCTGCATACGCTGATGCCGAGACAATAGCCGCTAAAGCAATGGTGGTTTTTAAACCCATCAGATAGATTCTCCAAGTAGTGTATAGCGCCGCAAACCCCGCGACGCTAAAGACGGATAGATACGATTTGGTCACAATTCTATCATAGTCATTACGTTAGCTCGTACGTTTTTATCTACCTTGATTGGGCAACATGGTTCTTGAAAAACCAAATACCGATAGCGATAACAATCAACCACGGCAACAACTTGAGTGCCACACTGAGCATTCCGAGTAGCACCATCACAACTAGAGAAAATGCAACGCCAGCAATCACGGTCACCATGGTAACCCCTGTTACTAACAAGGTTGCGCCAAATATCAATATAAAGATCAATTCAAACATATGATTCTCCTTTGTTTGATTAACTTATATCAGGATATGTGCCAACTTAGAGGAATCTTCAAGATACTGAAAAGTAACAATAAAAAAAGAGCACTAACAAAAAAGGTGCTCTTAATAACCATTCTGAGTGGTCAAAAATACTCACTACGTAGGTATTTTTTACACATCTAACTGTTGCGGGATTTTCGCCAGTGCCGTTTGAACCACTTCAATACCCGACCCCGGTTTGTGTGCATTTTCACTAATGTAACGACGCCATTGGCGCGCACCCGGCATGTTTTGGAACAGTCCCAACATATGGCGAGTAATGTGGCCAAGATAAGCACCTTGAGTCAGTTGTTGTTCGATGTATGGATACATCTCTTCCACCACTTGGCGGCGCTTCTTGACGGGTTTATCTAAACCAAAGATCAACTGATCCACTTCCGATAAGATGTATGGATTTTGATATGCTTCACGGCCAACCATAACACCATCTAAATGCTCTAAGTGCGCTTGAGTATCGGCTAATGTTTTCACGCCGCCATTGACCGCAATCGTCAGGTGAGAGAAGTCTTTCTTCAACTGATAGGCACGCGGATAATCCAACGGTGGGATTTCGCGGTTCTCTTTCGGGCTTAGTCCGGATAACCACGCTTTACGCGCATGAATCGTAAACTGATCGCAACCACCCTGTTCTGAAACGATAGAAACAAAGTCAGTTAAAAACTCGTAGGAGTCTTGGTCATCAATACCAATGCGGGTTTTAACCGTCACCGGCACATCAACCACTTCACGCATCGCAGCAACGCACTCCGCCACCAGTTTAGGGTCTGCCATCAAGCATGCACCAAAGCGACCATTTTGCACTCGGTCAGACGGGCAACCGACATTAAGGTTAATTTCGTCGTAACCACGTTCAGCGGCAAGTTTGGCACAGGTTGCCAAGTCTTGAGGGTTTGAGCCACCAAGCTGCAACGCCACGGGATGCTCTTCTTGGTTATAAGCGAGAAAATCACCTTTACCGTGGATGATCGCACCGGTTGTGACCATCTCGGTATACAACAAAGTTTCGCTGGTCAGCAAGCGATGAAAGTATCGACAATGACGGTCGGTCCAATCGAGCATCGGGGCAATGGAAAAGCGCTGCATCGGAAATGGTTGTTTAGATTCAGTGTTAGACACCAAGCTACCTCTACACAGTCAGTACCGCTCGTTAAAATCTATATAGCGTGCGCGGTATCAAAAAATAATCGCGCGATTATACACCGCAATAGTGAAAGATTCAGGACAAATCTCGCCCACATCGACGCTTGAGGCTTAATGGCTCTTTTATTGTTTAACTAAACTTAAGGACTAGATAGCATCTGTTGCGATGCTTTAGAGCGCAGGTTTCGCGATGAGATACGTGTAATCCATGCTTGTTGGTATCGTTTTGATTGTAGATAAGGTAACTTATGGCTCTTCAACCGACTTAGGTATGTCGATTGCATACAGAGTAACATACTGACGCGGTTGTCAGAATTTGCCTACCGAGCGACGATAAACCTCGATAAATGGTATATTATTAGAAATGTCCAATGGTAACGGTGACAAGTTTGGATCAACAGTTAGTAAAACAAGTTGAAGAGATATGCACAACAAGAGGGGTTAGGTTAACCACTCAGCGCAAACGAGTATTTGAACTTATTTGTGCTAGCCCTAAAGCCTCAAGTGCCTATGAACTGTTGGAAGAGCTCAAGTTGAGTGAACCTCAAGCAAAACCGCCAACCGTGTATCGCGCTTTGGACTTTTTGCTTGAGCAAGGTTTTATTCACAGAGTGGAGTCAACCAACAGTTATATCCAGTGTGGCTCTTGTAACGCACACAAACATTATTCGCACTTGCTGATTTGTGATAAATGCAGCAACGTTATTGAACTACAAGATGATAGTTTGATAGCCTTACTAGCAGAAAACGCTCAAGCTCATGGCTTTACACCCAATAATCATGTAATTGAATCACATGGTATTTGCCAGTCCTGTTCGACTGAAATGAAATAAAGATATAGAAGAAGATTATGCGCGCTGAATTTGTAAACCCGTTTTTAGCTTCATTGATGAACGTATTAAAAACGATGGCCTCACTGGAATTGAAGCCACAGAAGCCTCGTGTGAAGAAAGATGAAATTGCACGCGGTGACGTATCAGGTTTAATAGGGATGGTTGGCACTCAAAGCCGCGGCTCTATGTCTATTACATTTGATGAAAGTCTGGCATTGGAAATCATGCAAAACATGCTGGGTGAAAGACCTAACGGTTTGAATGATGAAGTGACCGACATGGTGGGCGAAATCACCAATATGGTGACAGGCGGAGCCAAACGAATCCTTGCAGAAAGTGGTTTTGATTTTGATATGGCCACACCTGTAGTGGTATCAGGTAAAGGCCACACGATTCGTCATAAATGTGAAGGTTCGATTATTATCATGCCTTTCACTTCTCAATGGGGTAACGCCTTCATCGAGATCTGTTTCGAGTAAACTCGAACCAGACACTAAAAACGCTTCCAATGGAAGCGTTTTTGCGTTTTAGGCGATGACGCTTTTCTCGCGGAGCACTTGCAGACAATCTTCCACCAGCGCATCAATCGACTTTTCTCCCGCTAGCAAGTCAATCTCTGGATTAAGTGGCGCTTGATATTCTGAGTCAATGCCAGTGAAGTTAGTGATCTCCCCTGAACGGGCTTTTTTATACAAACCTTTCGGGTCGCGCTGTTCGCACACCGCTAATGAGGTGTTAACGAACACTTCCATAAACTCATCGTCAGCCAGCATGTCACGCACCATCTGTCGTTCGTTGCGATGTGGTGAGATAAACGCAGATAGCACAATTAAGCCCGCATCAGCCATCAACTTAGCTAGCTCTCCGATACGGCGAATATTCTCTCGTCGGTCTTGCTCGGAAAACCCTAAGTCACTGCATAGACCATGGCGTACATTGTCACCATCAAGCAGGTAAGTATGATGGCCAAGCTCGGCTAAACGCGCTTCAAGTGCGCCGGCTATGGTGGATTTCCCCGCACCAGATAAGCCAGTAAACCACAGCACGACTGGTTTTTGCTGTTTTAAGCTAGCACGAAAGTTTTTATCGATAGCGTGCTGATGCCACACGATGTTTTCATCTTTGCTTGGCGTTTCCGCAGTCATAGTTCAGTCCTTTTAAAACGGGAAAAAGAGTGGAATTAGCGTTAACACCAAAGCGGAGTAAACGATAGAAATGGGAATTCCAACTCGAACATAATCGGTTAATGTGTAATTGCCAACGCTGTACACCAGCAGATTGGTTTGATAGCCATAAGGCGAAATAAAGCTAGCACTAGCACCAAACAACACAGCCATAATAAAAGGCATAGGATCAACGCCATACCCTAGCGCCATACTATAGCCAATAGGGAACGCAAGTGCCGCGGCGGCATTATTGGTGACAAGCTCGGTCAAAATCAAGGTGAGCAGGTAAGTGGCAACCAAGGCGCCAAAGACCCCCCAGCCGTTAAACGCTTCGATAAACATTTGCCCTAGACTGACCGACAGACCAGACGACAACATTAATTGAGCAATCGACAGTGCTGAGCCGACAATAACGACGATATCCACCGGAAAACGACGACGCAGTTCACCAAGTTGAATCACTCCGCACAGCAGTGCCGCAAGTAAAAATACCGACAAGCCTTTAATCAGCGGAACAAATTCAAGCAGTGCTAAGGCAATCACCACCGAAAAGCCCATCAATACTAGAGCCGATTTAGTGGTATCAAGGCGAGCGCTCGAGTCTAGGTCGTTAATTTGCACAAACTCTTTACGATGCGCTTGGCGCTCTTGCTCAAAGCGTTTACCCGGCACGACGACCAAAGTATCTCCCGCATTGAGGGTGATATTGCCAAGGCCACCTTGCAAACGTTCATGACCTCGGCGAATCGCAACAACAACGGCATCAAAACGATCGCGAAAATGGCTCGACTTTAAAGTCTTATTACAGAAACTTGCCGATGAGCTGACCACCACTTCGACAAACCCTTGGCCATTAAGATGGTGCTGACCAAATAAGGTTAAGCCTTGGATCTCTTGGAGAGTCGCGACGCTTTCAATATCACCACAAAACAGTAAGCGATCGCGCGCTTGCAAGACAAAGTCTGGGTCAACCGACGGGAGTGATTGCCCATCACGCACCACTTCAGCTAAAAAGAGCTTACGCAGCGCACGCAGATTGTTTTCGCTAATGCTGCGCCCCACCAGAGGCGACCCCGGTTCAACTCGAGCTTCAAGAAAGTAAGGCAAATCATCTTGGCTATTATCGTCGTAATTAGGCAGCAGGTAGCTCAGTGGAATCAAAACCAACAGCCCACCAAACAGTACCGACAGACCGATCATCGTCGGAGCAAAAAAGCCCAAACTCGGCAGTCCAGCATCTTCAACAAAGCTATTGATGATCAAGTTGGTTGAGGTGCCGATCAACGTTAGCGTGCCACCTAAGATCGCCGCATAAGAGAGCGGGATCAATAAGCGCGATGGCGCATGTTGTTGATTACGTTTGATGGCGCCAATCAATGACACCACAACCGCGGTATTGTTTGTAAATGAGGACAGTAACGCCGTCGAGAGACCTAATTTCGCGACCGCAATCCCTAAACAACCGTTCGACAATGATCGGCTTACCCAACTGATCAAGCGGGTTTTCTCTAACGCGGCTGACGCTAAGATCAGCAGCACCAAGGTCAATAAAGACGAGTTAGTGAAGTTAGTGGCAACATCACCCAGCTCAATCATCCCGGCAAGAAAAGCGATAAACGCCGCGCCTGCAAAAATAAAACTGGGTTTGATTCGCGTGGTCAATAAGCAAGTCACGATCCCCAGTAACATTGCCAATACTAAACCTTGTTGCCACATATACTTCCCTATCGCCTTCGCGGACTATTTCAGTAGCTGGCTAATATCTTTGCTTTCCCAGTGTGGGAAATGTTTGCGCACTAGGGCATTGAGCTCTAGTTCAAACGCCGAGATATCTGTCGCTTTTTGTTCAACCTGAGACAGACTTTCACGTACTAGCCCAGCGCCAACCGTCACATTAGTTAAGCGATCGATAATGATAAAGCCGCCCGTGTCTTGGCAAGCCAAGTAGTCATCTAGAGCCACAGATTCGGTTAGCGTCCACTCACACAGACCAATACCATTAAGTGGCAGCTCGGCTGCGCTATGTGTCGAGAGGTTGTTAATATCGTACTGGTGGCGAATCGCTTCCACTCGACCAACCGTCTTCTTACCGGCTAACTTGATGTCATACTCACGGCCAGGTTGCAGTGGTTGCTCAGTCATCCATACCACATCCGCAAGTAGATGATTACTTGACTCAACACTGGCATTTTCAAGCACAATCAAATCACCGCGACTGATATCAATTTCATCTTCGAGTGTCAGCGTCACCGCAAGGCCAGCTTGGGCTTGGTCAAGGTCACCATCAAAAGTAACAATTCTCGCCACTTTTGATGCTTTGCCAGAAGGTAAGGCTTTAACCGCATCACCGACTTTGACACTGCCTGACGCAATCGTGCCAGCAAAGCCACGGAAATCGAGATTTGGTCGATTAACGTATTGCACAGGGAAGCGGAAATCACCGACTTTTTTCTCGTAGTCGACATCAATGTTTTCTAAGATCTCTAACAAAGGCGGCCCTTCAAACCAGCTCATGTTCGAGCTTGGTTCGACGACGTTATCCCCTTCTAGCGCTGACAATGGCAAGATCTGAATGTTGATCTCTCCATGAAGGTTTTTTGAGAACTCAAGATACTCATCGCGAATCTGTTCAAAACGGCTTTGTGAGTAGTCGACCAAATCCATCTTGTTGACCGCAACCACAAAGTGCTTCAGACCAAGCAAGTTCGAGATGAAGGAGTGACGACGCGTTTGATCAAGCACACCTTTACGGGCATCAATTAAGATCACGGCCAGATCACAGGTAGACGCCCCTGTTGCCATATTACGCGTGTACTGCTCATGCCCTGGAGTATCCGCAATAATAAACTTACGCTTTTGGGTCGAGAAGTAACGGTACGCCACATCAATGGTGATACCCTGTTCGCGTTCAGCCTGTAGTCCATCAACCAGCAGTGCTAAATCAGGACGCTCCCCAGTCGTACCAACACGCTGGCTATCATTGTGAACCGCCGCTAACTGATCTTCATAAATCTGTTTTGAGTCATGTAATAAACGACCAATTAGAGTACTTTTACCATCATCAACCGAGCCACAAGTTAAGAATCTAAGCATTGACTTGTACTGGTGCTGTGTGAGGTATCCTTCGATACCAAGCTCTTCAAGTTGAGCTTCAACTGCGCTATTCATTTTCTTTCCTTAGATCTATAGGCCAATGGCCCTAAAAGTAACCTTGACGCTTTTTCAGCTCCATCGATCCTGACTGATCGTGGTCGATCGCTCGCCCTTGACGTTCACTCGATGTTGCAACCAACATCTCTTCGATGATGCCGGTTAACGTGTTCGCTTCAGATTCAATCGCTCCAGTGAGTGGATAGCAGCCCAAGGTACGAAAACGTACGCTCTTATGTTCGATCTGCTCACCCGGTTCGAGTTTCATACGTTCATCATCAACCATGATCAACATGCCATCGCGCTCAACCACTGGACGAGTGTCCGACAGATAAAGCGGAACAATTTCAATATTTTCTAGGTAGATGTATTGCCAGATATCAAGTTCAGTCCAATTCGACAGAGGGAAAACTCGGATGCTCTCACCCTTGTTGATCTGACCGTTATAGGTGCGCCATAGCTCTGGTCGCTGGTTTTTCGGATCCCAGGTATGGTTCTTGTCGCGAAATGAGTAGACACGCTCTTTGGCGCGAGACTTCTCTTCATCACGTCGCGCACCACCAAAGGCAGCATCAAACCCATACTTGTTTAACGCCTGCTTTAAGCCTTGCGTTTTCATGATGTCAGTGTGCTTTGATGAACCATGAGTAAACGGGCTACACCCCATCGCAAGACCTTCTGGGTTCTTATGCACCAAAAGCTCAAAGCCATATTTTTTGGCGGTACGATCGCGAAATTCGATCATCTCTTTGAACTTCCAATCGGTATCGACATGAAGTAGTGGAAATGGAATCTTTCCTGGGTAAAAAGCTTTACGTGCCAAATGAAGCATGACCGATGAGTCTTTACCGATCGAGTACATCATCACAGGATTATCAAACTCGGCGGCCACTTCACGAATAATGTGAATACTCTCCGCTTCGAGTTGCTTTAAATGGGTTAAACGTTCTTGGTCCATGTTAGTTGCTTCCTTTACAGCTCTATGAGCCTGTGGCTAATCTAAATAATGGCGTGAGTTAGGCTGACTGACGCTGCTTGGGATTCACGTGCGGCTGTGGCTCAAACCAAGCCAATTTATCCGACAGTGATACCACTTCACCAATCACAATCAGTGACGGTGATTGAGCGTCTTTGGCAAGGTCAGCGAGTTGAGATAACTGACCTTTAAACACTTTTTGTTGGCGCTGGGTGCCGCGCTCAATGATCGCGATCGGTGTATCGACTCGGCGACCGTGCGCAATCAACTGGCTTTGAATATATTCCGACTTCATCAAGCCCATGTAGATCACCAGTGTTTGCTGACCACGAGCGAGGGTTGTCCAATCCATTTGATCGCTTTCGGCTTTAAGGTGACCAGTAATGAACATCGCTGATTGGGCGTAATCACGATGAGTGAGTGGAATACCAGCGTAAGCGGTCGCCCCTGCCGCTGCGGTAATTCCTGGCACAACATGAAAAGAGACGCCGGCTTCAGCCAAGACTTCTAACTCTTCACCGCCGCGACCAAAGATAAACGGATCGCCACCCTTGATACGCACGACTCGATAGCCCTGTAGAGCAAAATCGAGCAGCAGTTGATTGGTTTTTTCTTGAGGGACACTATGGTGGCCAGCGCGCTTACCCACACAAACTAAAATGCTATCGCTTGGCACCAACGACATGATCTCATCAGCAACGAGATAGTCATAAAGCACCACGTCAGCTTGCTGGAGAAAACGCATCGCTTTAATGGTCAGCAATTCGATATCACCCGGGCCTGCACCAACCAGCGCCACTTCGCCTTTAGCCAGCACACTCGCGCCAATGGCGTTAAAGTCGGTTTGATTGCTACGTTGTGCACGCTGATTACTCACAGGAAATTGAGAAATCGTATCCTTGCTCGCCATAATGTCATCCTTCATCGTTTATGTTGGCATTATGGCGCCCTTGACATATTACCTGAAATTCTAAAATTTCATTTTTTATACCTTTTTATGATAAGAGAAAGTCATCACGATTTTCTCGCTGAGCGTTTTTGAGAGATTATCGACAGATCAGTTCATGTGCGGCGCTTCACGTCACACTTTATCGCTGAGTGAAATCATTGTTTCATTAAGTTTTGTTACATTATGCAGCGTCTAACTAAACGCTATCGGAGCTCAAAATGAAAGTAGCAGTGAAACCTCTGTCTCTTGCCATCCTCGGCGCAATGCTGACCATGGCTGGTCCTGCAATGGCAGATACGATCAAACTTCGTATTGTCGAAACGACTGATATTCACACCAACGTAATGGATTACGACTACTACAAAGACAAACCATCGCAAAAAATCGGTCTTACTCGCGCCGCAACACTCGTCAAGCAAGCTCGTGCTGAAGTAGAAAACAGTGTCTTGGTTGATAACGGTGACTTGATTCAAGGCAGCCCAATGGGAGACTACATCGCAGCAAAAGGCATCAAAGCTGGCGAAGTTCACCCAGTCTACAAAGCGATGAACCAATTGAGCTACGACGTCGGTAACATCGGTAACCACGAATTTAATTACGGTTTAGAGTTCCTCGCAGAAACCCTTAATGACGCAGATTTCCCATACGTCAATGCCAACGTATTCGATAAAAAAACTGGCGAGCACTACTTCAAGCCTTACATGATCAAGTCACACACCTTCAAAGACGTTGACGGTGCTGAGCACGAAATCAAAGTGGGTTACATCGGCTTTGTACCACCACAGATCATGGTTTGGGATAAGAAAAATCTCGAAGGCAAAGTGTTTGCAAAAGACATCAAAGAGACGGCTGAAGAACTTGTCCCTCAGATGAAAAAAGAGGGGGCGGACGTTATCGTTGCGATCCCACACTCTGGAGTCGCTTCTGAACCACATAAAGTGGGTGCCGAGAACTCAACCTACTACCTAGCAGAAGTCGATGGCATCGATGCGATTGCTTTTGGTCATTCCCACGCGGTGTTCCCAGGTAAAGGCTTTGATAATATCCAAGGCGTCGACAACCAAGCAGGCACTATCAATGGCGTCGCGGCTGTCATGCCTGGCCGCTGGGGTAGTCACGTTGGTGTGATTGATCTTGAGCTTAAAGAGCAAGACGGCAAATGGACAGTGGTTAAGAGCCAATCGCAAGCACGCCCAATCTTTGATAAAGCCACCAAGAAACCGCTAGTTGACGCCGATGCGGAGATGGTAAAAGTACTTGAAGCCGACCACAAAGGCACGCGTGATTTTGTTAATCAACCGATTGGTAAAGCCAACGATGTGATGTACAGCTTCTTGGCCTTGGTGCAAGATGATCCAACGGTTCAGATCGTTAACTTAGCGCAAAAAGATTATGTCGAGCGCTTTATTCAGGGTGACCCTGACTTGGCCGATATCCCAGTGCTCTCCGCCGCCGCACCATTTAAAGCGGGCGGTCGTAAGAATGATCCAGGTAACTTTACCGAAGTTGAGTCTGGTCAGTTAACTTTCCGCAACGCTGCCGATCTTTACCTCTACCCGAACACGCTTGTGGCGATGAAGGTAACAGGTAAAGAAGTCAAAGAGTGGTTGGAATGCACCGCAGGTCAGTTCAAACAGATTGACGTGAACAGCAGCGCACCTCAACAACTGATTGATTGGGATGGTTTCCGTACGTACAACTTTGATGTTATCGATGGGGTCAACTATCAGATTGATGTCACTAAGCCTGCTAAGTACGATGGTAACTGTAAAGTCATCAACCAAGATGCCGAGCGTATTGTTGATCTGACTTACCAAGGTAAACCTATCGATACCAAGCAAGACTTCATTATCGCAACCAACAACTACCGCGCTTACAGCAACAAGTTCCCAGGAACTGGCTCTGACTTTGTCGCGTTCGACTCACCAGATGAAAACCGCTCCGTTATCGCAGCTTACATTAGTCGTGTTAGCCAAGAGAAAGGCCAAGTCACACCAAGTGCGGATAACAACTGGTCATTTGCACCGATCCAATCAGATAAGGCTCTCGATATTCGCTTTGAAACCTCACCGAGCGACAAAGCAGCACAATTTATCGAGCAAAAAGGCCAATATCCAATGAAGCGCGTCGCCACTGACGATGTCGGCTTTGCGGTCTACCAAATTGACTTACAAAAATAGTCTTTAAGTACGCCAAAAGCCGCGACTCTGTTCGCGGCTTTTTTATCTTTCTGCTGGCATAAAATCGGTTAGAATCAGTTCACCTTCCTCCAATCAGACTGCAACCATGTTAGACGGCTTTAAGCAGCAACTCTCAGAATACGGTTTTAACTCATGTGAAATAAACCAACTGTGCCAATCTGCCCAGCTTATTGAGCTCCCCACTCGCCACATTTTGCTTCATCAGGGACAAATGGCCCAAGAGATCTATTTCTTACTTGATGGAATTTGTCACTCCGCTTACCTGACCGAGAAAGGCAAAGAGTTCAGCAAAGAGTTTTATTGGGAAAACGATTGGATTATTGGTTTCGAAAGTTTAATCAAACAGCAGCCCTCCCCCTATTTACTTGAGTCTTTAACGCCCTGCTCGATGATCGCTTTACCACTTGAAACGTTACGAATTTGGCGCGCTGAAAAACAGAGCCTGTATCTTAAGTTACTCGAAACTCAATTAATGCATAAAGAGAACAAAGAACGCTTTATGTTGCTTTACAGTCCGGAGGAACGTTATGCACTGTTTTGTCAGCACTTTCCTCATCTACTCACTCGGCTCAATGACTATCAAATTGCCGCTTACTTGGGAATTACATCGATCAGCTTGAGTCGTATCAAAAAGCGCGCTCAAAGTTAACAATTGTTAATGTCGAACTTGAAGTGAGTTGCTACATTCGCGCTAAACACAGCAGTAAGGCAAAGCAAACATGATCGATTGGCAACTCATTCCTTTTTCACAGCTTGACACCACTCAGCTCTATCAGCTACTAAAACTCAGGGTCGATGTTTTCGTCGTTGAGCAGACGTGCGCCTACCCTGAGCTTGATGATAAAGATCATCAAGCAGGGGTTTACCATCTTCTTGGCTACCAAAATCAACAATTAGTCGCATGTGCGCGTTTACTACCTAAAGGCGTTAGTTACCCTAGCAGCAGTATTGGTCGTGTCGCGACACTGGCGAGCAAACGCGGCGGCGGTTTAGGTCACCAACTCATCAAACAAGCCATCGCAAGCTGCCAAACACTTTGGCCAAATGAGAGCATTGAAATCGGCGCACAACAACACCTCGCTAACTTTTATCAACGGCATGGTTTTGTCCAAACGTCACAGATGTACCTTGAAGATGATATTCCCCACATCGACATGAAGCTTGAGAAATAGCGTGGTTGCCTCAGCGACTTATAGCGCCATTCTGCTATTGGTGGTTGGAAACTTGGCTGCATCACTGTCAGATGTAGCCGTTAAGTTGCTTGATGGCCAAGTCTCTACGTTTCAATATGTGTTTCTGCGCCAATTGATTTCCACTGCAGTGATTTTTCCTTTGTGGTGGCGACAAACACCAAGCAACAAGCGACTGCATAGCCCCAAACTTAATCTATTTCGCGCCCACCTGATCATCATCGGTAGCGCTTGTATGGTGGTGGCGATTACTCATCTAACGTTAGCGACCGCCAATGCAGTGTTCTATGCAGCGCCACTATTGATGTTGCCGTTGGCCGTATTGCTACTGGATGAAAAAACGTCGCTACAACGCTGGGTCGCCTCCATCTTTGGCTTTATCGGTGTGATTGTGGTCTTGCGTCCTTCAGAGTTCCATTGGGCCGCCCTATTTGCTTTGGGCACAACGCTGACGCTAGCACTGTTTAACCTGACCGCACGTAAACTGCCCAGCGATCAGGGCGTGATCAGTACCCTTTTCTGGACATCGCTACTTTCATTGCCCGTGTCAGCCCTGCTGGCTTTTATCTATTGGACACCGATTTCACTCGCTCATTTGACACTTATCGTCGCCAGTGCGAGCTTAATATTAGTTTACAACGGTCTGGCTGTGATGGCTTATCGAAAGGCGCCTGCTGGCCAGATTGCGATAGCAGAAAACTCAGGGCTAATCTTCATAGTGTTATTTGGCGTGATTGGGTTTGATGAGATTCCAGACTGGATGACGGCACTAGGGATAACAATGATCATTCTCCCCCTAATGCCTTGGCAATTTCTGGGTTACTTGCTGCGACCAAAACCGCCGTCTGACAAGCGGAAAAACATCACTGACTGATTGTTTTTTTCAAGCTGCAGAATATCGAGCTGACCATCATCCGCCAACTTAAATCGCACCAGCTGGCCTTGTTTGATGTAGCTTAACGGTTTATCAGAACCTTCAACTTTAACCAGTGCGTTTAAGTCTGCCATTGCTAATCCATTACTACGGAAAACCTGCGCTAAGGTATCGCCATTTTGCACTTGATACTCTTTCCACGTATCAGCTGAAGCCTGTGACTTTTTTTGATCACTGTTTTGCTCGCTCAAACTGCGGGTGTTGATATCCACATTGACACGCTGAGTCGCTAATGGCTCAGGAGAATTACTGGCAGCACCAGGTGTAGGTGCTGGAATTATCAGTAAAATAACCAATATCGGTATCAGAACCATTAATGCACGCTGATGAAGTTTTGGTAGTGTCTGCCACTTCTCTATGACACGCTGCTTGGTAGTTGACCAGTCAACTGAGTTGAGCTTTGCCTTTACCATCTCAACGTAATCCACTTTCTGTTGTCTGTTCTTCTTTCTGCGGTTCATCGCACCTTGTCTCCAAATGGGCGTTGTTCTAAGTATAAAAACCAAGCCGCTATCAGTATAGGAATTTTATTGATTGATAGTGATAGCGCGGTCAAATTTGGCCGAAACATGGTTAAAAAGAGAGACGGATCTCAGCCTGTAACACCCCACTCGAATGCCCAACGACCATTTCATCATAAGCCCATAACTGGTATCCTTGACACTTTATACACCATAAATAGAGAGACACCATGTCTGAAGTAAAATTTGACACTGTAGAGCAAAAAGCAAGCTACGGTATCGGTCTACAAATGGGTCAGCAACTGGCTGGTTCTGGTCTAGAAGGTCTTAACGTTGACGCTATCGCAGCAGGTATCGCAACCGCACTTGTTGGTGAACAGCCAGCAATTGAAGTGGATGAAATCAACGCTGCACTTCAAGAACTTCACACTCGTATGGAATCATCACGTCAAGAAGCCGCTAAAGTTGCAGCAGCTGACGGTGAAGCGTTCCTAAAAGACAATGCTCTACGTCCAGAAGTAACGGTTCTTGAGTCTGGCCTACAGTACGAAATGATCACTGAAGGTACTGGTGAAATCCCAACTTCAGACAAGCAAGTTCGCGTTCACTACCACGGCGAACTAACAGACGGCACTGTATTCGACAGCTCTGTTTCACGTGGTCAACCTGCTGAGTTCCCTGTAACAGGTGTTATCAAAGGTTGGGTTGAAGCACTTCAACTAATGCCTGTAGGTTCTAAATGGAAACTCTACATCCCGCAAGATCTTGCTTACGGTGAGCGCGGCGCAGGTGCAGCAATCCCTCCATTTGCAGCTCTTGTTTTCGAAGTAGAGCTACTAGACATTCTTTAATTTACTGATTAATTAAAGCAATAATCAACGGCGATACTTTTGTATCGCCGTTTTTTGTCTATGATACTCACAGATGTTGATAAAACGATAGGGACGAATAATGAATAAACGCATTTTACTGGGCAGTTGCCTCACTTTAGCTCTGCTCGGTTGTCAAAGCACTGGCACGCAAGGTGATACCACGCAAGCGAGCAACACTAACTACAATCAATTGGCAACAGCAGCGCTCACGGGTGCTTTACAAGTTTGGGGGCAACAGTCAGGAGCCGCTAGCACTGACTTAGCGTCGACGGTACAACAAGCGTCTGGCGTTACCTCAGAACAAGCCGTTGGAGGGATTGGTTCGATGCTGGCGCTGGCACAAAGCTCATTAGGAAGTAGCCAAAGTAGCGAGCTCGCAAATCTTATACCAGGCTATGAGTTGCTTGAAAGCAGTGGACTTTCTTCGATGATAACCAATAGTGGCGCAGTAGACAGTGCCTTCGCAGCACTGGGAATGGACCCAGCAATGGTGAGTACCTTCGCACCACTGATCATCAACGCCCTTCAAAGCCAAGGAGCAAGCTCTGCGTTAATGCAGGGGCTATCGAGCATTTGGCAATAGTACATACAATAGTACATACGCTGTAATCGTGTAGTAACGATGTTGCACTTTTCTACAGGCACAAAAAAACCGAGCTAATGCTCGGTTTTTTCGTTCATACGAACCTGATTACTCAGCAGCTTCTTCAGCAGCTGGGCGATCTACAAGCTCAATGTAAGCCATTGGAGCTTTATCGCCAGTACGGAAACCAGCTTTTAGTATACGAGTGTAACCGCCCTGACGAGCAGCAAAACGTGGACCTAGTTCGTTAAATAGTTTTGCAACTACTTCGTTGTCACGAGTACGTGCAAATGCTAGACGACGGTTAGCAACGCTGTCAGTCTTAGCTAGTGTAATCAAAGGCTCAACTACGCGACGTAGCTCTTTTGCTTTTGGCAATGTAGTCTTGATAACTTCATGACGTACTAGAGAGCTAGCCATGTTGCTAAACATCGCTTTACGATGTGAGCTGTTGCGGTTGAGTTGACGACCACTCTTACGATGGCGCATGACCTAATCCTTCTAACTATTATCGATTAATCTTCAGCGATAGACGCTGGTGGCCAGTTTTCTAGGCGCATACCCAGAGACAGACCACGTGATGCAAGTACGTCTTTAATCTCTGTAAGAGATTTTTTACCAAGGTTAGGCGTTTTAAGTAGCTCAACCTCAGTACGCTGTACAAGATCACCGATGTAGTGAATCGCTTCTGCTTTCAGACAGTTAGCAGAGCGAACTGTTAGTTCAAGATCGTCTACAGGACGCAGTAGGATCGGATCGAATTCTGGCTTCTCTTCCTTCTCCTCAGGTACACGTACATCACGAAGATCTACGAACGCATCCAATTGTTCAGCTAGGATAGTAGCTGCACGACGGATTGCTTCCTCAGGGTCTAGCGTACCGTTCGTTTCCATATCGATGACAAGCTTGTCTAAGTCTGTACGCTGCTCTACACGAGCCGCTTCAACAGAATAAGCAATTTTATCCACTGGGCTGTACGTAGCGTCAACCAGTAGGCGACCAATAGGACGCTCATCTTCTTCAGTATGGATACGAGCTGAAGCCGGAACATAACCACGACCACGTTCAACTTTGATACGCATTGCGATCTCAGCGTTGTCATTAGTTAGATGACAAATAACGTGTTCAGGGTTAGCGATCTCTACATCACCATCATGGGTGATGTCACCTGCAACCACAGGGCCCGAGCCTGATTTATTCAAAGTAATGAACACTTCATCTTTGCCTTCGGCAACGTGTACAGCCAAACCTTTAAGGTTTAGTAGGATTTCAAGAATATCTTCTTGAACGCCTTCTTTAGTGCTGTACTCATGAAGTACGCCTTCAATTTCTACTTCTGTTACAGCACAACCTGGCATAGAAGATAGAAGAATACGGCGAAGTGCATTACCAAGAGTATGGCCAAAACCACGCTCTAATGGCTCAAGAGTTACTTTTGCGTGAGTCGTGCTGACTTGTTCGATGTCAACAAGACGCGGCTTAAGAAATTCTGTTACAGAACCCTGCATTGTGTCCTCTCTTTAGTTTAACCTTACTTAGAGTAAAGCTCGACGATCAATTGTTCGTTGATGTCAGCAGACAGATCTGAACGCTCAGGCATACGCTTGAATGTTCCTTCCATCTTACTACCATCTACTTCAATCCAAGTTGGTTTTTCACGTTGTTCAGCAACTTCTAGAGCAGCCTTAATACGAGATTGCTGTTTAGCTTTCTCGCGGATAGAAACAACGTCATTAGCCGCAACTTTGAAAGAAGGAATGTTTACAACTTTACCGTTAACTAGGATAGCTTTATGGCTAACTAGCTGACGTGCTTCTGCGCGAGTTGCGCCAAAGCCCATGCGGTAAACCACGTTATCAAGACGACCTTCAAGAAGCTGAAGTAGGTTCTCACCCGTGTTGCCTTTAAGGCGCGCAGCATCTTTGTAGTAGTTACGGAATTGTTTTTCTAGAACGCCGTACATACGACGTACTTTTTGCTTCTCACGAAGCTGAACGCCATACTCAGATAGACGACCGCGACGAGCGCCGTGTACACCTGGTGCGTTATCAATTTTACACTTGGTATCGATCGCGCGTACACCAGACTTAAGGAATAAGTCAGTACCTTCGCGACGGCTAAGCTTCAGCTTAGGACCCAAATATCTTGCCATGATCTTTCTCCAGTGTTCTAAAAAACGTTATACGCGACGTTTCTTAGGTGGACGACAACCGTTATGAGGGATTGGTGTAGCATCAACGATGTTAGTGATGCGGAAACCAGCAGCGTTCAGTGCACGAACTGTAGATTCGCGACCTGGACCTGGACCCTTAACCATAACTTCCAAGTTCTTTAGACCGTATTCTTTAGCCATTTCAGCACAACGTTCAGCAGCAACCTGTGCAGCGAACGGAGTAGACTTACGAGAACCACGGAAACCTGAACCACCGGCAGTAGCCCATGCAAGAGCATTACCTTGACGGTCAGTGATGGTTACGATTGTGTTATTGAAAGAAGCATGGATGTGCGCTACGCCATCTGCTACTTGCTTGCGTACGCGCTTACGAGCGCGAGTTGGTTGTTTAGCCATTGTACTCTATACCTTCCCGATTATTTCTTGATCGGCTTACGCGGACCCTTGCGGGTGCGAGCATTGGTTTTAGTACGCTGTCCACGTAGTGGTAGACTGCGACGATGACGAAGACCACGGTAACAACCAAGGTCCATAAGGCGCTTGATGTTCATTGATACTTCACGACGTAGATCACCTTCTACAGTGTATTTAGCTACACCATCACGCAGTTGATCGATCTGCTCTTCAGTTAGTTCACTGATCTTAACATCTTCAGCAATACCCACTTCAGCTAGAATAGCTTGAGAGCGAGTTTTACCGATGCCGTAGATTGACGTTAGTGCAATCACAGCATGTTTTTGATCAGGAATGTTAATGCCTGCTATACGGGCCATTATTCACTCCATAGTGTTTCATAAAAGAATTAGCCGCAGCAAAGCCCGTTTAGGATACGCTGCGGAGTACTACTTCTTTTGCACGCAAAAGGTAGGCCGGGGAATATACTCGACACTACCTTATATTTCAAGTAAAAATTTCTGCTTATTAGCCTTGGCGCTGTTTATGCTTTGGCTCACTGCAAATCACGCGAACGACACCGTTACGCTTGATAACTTTACAGTTACGGCAGATTTTTTTAACGGAAGCACGAACTTTCATTGCTAAACTCCGTAGATGAAATCTGAGACTACTGTCGGATTAACGACCGTACCCTTTCAGATTTGCCTTCTTCAACACAGAATCATACTGTTGGGACATCAGATGAGTCTGTACCTGTGCCATAAAGTCCATAATAACAACCACTACGATAAGTAGTGATGTACCGCCGAAGTAGAAACGTACGTTCCACGCGACCATCATGAACTCAGGAATCAGACAGATAAAGGTAATGTAAAGCGCACCCGCTAGGGTTAAACGCGTCATTACTTTATCAATATACCTAGCTGTCTGTTCACCTGGGCGGATGCCGGGTACGAATGCACCTGACTTCTTCAAGTTATCTGCTGTTTCACGCGGGTTGAATACCAACGCCGTGTAAAAGAAACAGAAGAAAATAATCGCTGCTGCATAAAGCATTACATACAGAGGTTGACCTGGGCTAAGAGCCAAAGACACGTCAGTTAACCAACCGAACGCGCTGCTCTCACCATTTTGACCAAACCACTGCGCCAGTGTTCCTGGGAACAGGATAATGCTTGATGCAAAGATTGCTGGAATAACACCTGCCATATTAATTTTAAGTGGCAAGTGAGTGCTTTGCGCAGCAAATACTTTACGACCTTGTTGACGCTTTGCGTAGTTAACGACGATTCGACGTTGACCGCGCTCCATGAACACAACGAAGTAAATAACTGCAAAAGCAAGTACACCAATCAACAACAGAAGAAGTACATGCAATTCACCTTGACGCGCTTGCTCGATTGTTTGACCGATTGCAGATGGCAATCCAGCAACAATACCTGCAAAAATGAGTATCGAAATACCATTACCGATTCCGCGCTCTGTAATTTGTTCACCTAGCCACATTAGGAACATGGTACCGGTTACTAAACTTACGGTTGCAATAAGCGTAAACATGGTTTGGTTGATAACAACCAGATTATCGACCATGTTTGGTAGGCCTGTTGCAATACCAATCGCTTGGAATGTTGCAAGTACAAGCGTGCCGTAGCGTGTATATTGGCTTATCTTACGACGGCCTGCTTCACCCTCTTTTTTGAGTTCAGCTAACGCTGGATGAACTACAGTTAGCAGTTGGACAACAATAGATGCCGAAATATACGGCATGATGCCCAACGCTAATATAGATGCACGCTCAAGAGCACCACCGGAGAACATGTTAAACATTTCTACGATGGTACCTTTTTGCTGTTCGAACAAATCGGCAAGTACAGCTGCGTCAATACCAGGAATCGGCACGAAAGAGCCTGCTCGGAATACTAAAAGTGCACCAATTACGAATAATAAGCGCGACTTTAGCTCACTTAAGCCGCTCTGAGCACTACGAAAATCTTGTCCTGGTTTCTTAGCCATCTGTACCTCGTTCCTCGAGATTATTCCTCGATTTTGCCGCCTGCAGCTTCGATTGCAGCTTTAGCGCCTTTAGTCACACGTAGACCTTTAACAGTCACTGCTTTGTTAATTTCACCAGATAGAACAACTTTTGCAAATTCAATGTTCTTAGTGATAACGTTCGCAGCTTTAAGGCTGTTTAGATCTACAACGTCACCTGTTACTTTCGCTAGCTCAGCTAGACGAACTTCAGCAGACACTAGGCTCTTACGAGAAGTGAAACCGAATTTAGGTAGACGTTGTTTTAGAGGCATCTGACCGCCTTCAAAACCTGGACGGACAGAACCGCCAGAACGTGACTTTTGACCTTTGTGACCGCGGCCACCAGTTTTACCTAGGCCAGAGCCGATACCACGACCTACACGCTTAGCGGTAGTTTTAGCACCAGCTGCTGGTGATAGAGTATTCAAACGCATTCTGATTACTCCTCAACTTTAACCATGTAGTAAACCTTGTTGATCATGCCGCGTACACACGGAGTATCTTCAAGTTCTACTGTATGATTGATTTTACGAAGGCCTAAACCGCGCAAAGTAGCTTTGTGCTTAGGTAGGCGACCAATTGAGCTTTTAGTCTGAGTTACTTTAATAGTTGCCATGGTGTTCTTACTCCGAAATAGATTCAACAGTTAGACCACGTTTAGCAGCAACCATGTCAGGTGACTTCATGCTACCTAGAGCATCGATCGTAGCACGAACGATGTTGATAGGGTTCGTAGAACCGTATGCTTTAGATAGTACGTTGTGTACACCAGCAACTTCTAGTACTGCACGCATCGCACCACCTGCGATAACACCAGTACCTTCAGCAGCAGGCTGCATGTAAACTTTAGAGCCCGAATGGCGACCTTTCACTGGGTGGTGAAGGGTACCTTCGTTAAGCGCGATCGTAGTCATGTTACGACGTGCTTTTTCCATTGCTTTTTGGATCGCTGCAGGTACTTCACGAGCTTTGCCGTAACCGAAACCTACACGACCATTACCGTCACCAACTACTGTTAGTGCAGTGAAGCTCATGATTCGACCACCTTTAACCGTTTTAGAAACGCGGTTAACGGCGATTAGCTTTTCTTGCAAATCATTCGCTTGAACTTGTTGTTCTTTAGCCATCTTCCAACCCTACCTTAGAATTTCAGACCAGCTTCGCGAGCAGATTCTGCTAGCGCCGCCACTCGACCGTGGTATTGGAAACCAGAACGATCAAATGCAACTGCTTCTACGCCTTTTTCAAGAGCGCGCCCAGCAACGGCTTTACCCACTGCTTTAGCTGCATCGATGTTACCAGTGTTCTTAACTTGCTCACGGATCGCTTTTTCTACAGTAGAAGCTGCTGCGATAACCTCAGAGCCATTAGCTGCAATAACCTGAGCGTACACGTGACGAGGAGTACGGTGTACTACTAGGCGAGTTGCACCCAGTTCTGCAATCTTACGACGTGCGCGTGTAGCACGACGGATGCGAGATGCTTTCTTATCCATAGTGTTACCTTACTTCTTCTTAGCTTCTTTAGTACGCACATTTTCATCTGCGTAACGAACACCTTTACCTTTATAAGGCTCAGGCTCACGGTAAGAACGAATGTCAGCCGCAACCTGACCAACAAGTTGTTTGTCACAACCAGTGATCACGATTTCAGTTTGGCTTGGACATTCAGCTTTAATACCCGCTGGCAACTCGTGCTCAACTGGGTGTGAGAAGCCTAAAGTTAGGCCTACAGCGTTGCCTTTGATAGCAGCACGGTAACCAACACCCTTAAGGGTTAGCTTCTTAGTAAAGCCTTCAGTAACGCCAACAACCATGTTATTAACTAGAGCGCGAGCAGTACCTGCTTGTGCCCATGCGTTAGCAACACCTTCGCGTGGACCGAAAGTAAGATTGTTTTCTTCCTGAGCAACAACTACTGCGTCGTTAAGAACGCGAGATAGTTCGCCTTTAGCACCTTTTACAGTAACTTCTTGGCCGTTTAGTTTCACCTCTACGCCAGCTGGAATAGCGACAGGTGCTTTAGCAACACGAGACATAGTCTACTCCTTATTAAGCTACGTAACAGATGATTTCACCGCCAAGACCTGCTTTGCGTGCAGCTCGGTCTGACATCAGACCCTTGGAAGTTGAAACGACGGCAACACCAAGACCACCCATTACAGAAGGAAGTTGATCTTTCTTCTTGTAAACACGTAGACCTGGACGAGAAACACGTTTGATTTGCTCAATTACCGGTTTAGCT
Source organism: Vibrio sp. NH-UV-68 (assembly GCF_042940635.1). NCBI lineage: Bacteria > Pseudomonadati > Pseudomonadota > Gammaproteobacteria > Vibrionales > Vibrionaceae > Vibrio > Vibrio sp. NH-UV-68. Next base: position 267,600 of record NZ_CP134975.1, on the reverse strand, counting down.
TGGAAGTACTTAAGAGTAACTTCTAGCTCAGGTTTTGCTTCGCCTTCAACAGCGAAGTCAACGATGTAACCTTCAGCTTTTAGTAGTGCAGCAATTGCAACTTTAAGCTTTGAAGAAGGCATTTTAACAGAGACTTTGTCTGCTGCTTGACCGTTACGAATGCGGGTCAGCATATCCGAAATCGGATCTTGCATGCTCATATGATTTACTCCAAATGATTAAGTGGCAATTACCAGCTAGCCTTACGAAGTCCAGGAATCTCGCCTTTCATGCAAGCTTCACGAACTTTAATACGGCTTAGACCGAACTTACGTAGGTAACCGTGTGGACGACCAGTTTGGTTGCAACGGTTGCGCTGACGTGATGCACTTGAATCACGTGGAAGAGATTGCAATTTAAGCACTGCATTCCAACGATCTTCTTCAGATGCGTTTACATCGCTAATGATAACTTTAAGCGCAGCACGCTTTTCAGCGAACTTAGCTACAAGTTTCGCGCGTTTTACTTCGCGCGCTTTCATTGAATTTTTAGCCATAACAGTAACCCTTCACCTTACTTACGGAATGGGAAGTTAAAGGCAGCCAGCAGAGCTCGGCCTTCCTCATCAGTACCAGCAGACGTCGTAATAGTGATGTCTAGACCGCGTACTTTATCAACTTTATCAAAGTCGATTTCCGGGAAGATGATTTGCTCGCGAACGCCCATGCTGTAGTTACCGCGACCGTCAAAAGACTTAGCGCTAACGCCACGGAAGTCACGTACTCGTGGAAGAGCGATATTAATTAAACGCTCAAGAAAATCCCACATACGTTCGCCACGCAAGGTTACTTTACAACCGATAGGGTAGCCTTCGCGGATTTTGAAACCTGCAACAGATTTACGCGCTTTAGTGATAAGTGGCTTTTGACCTGAGATCGTTGCCATATCACTTGCTGCGTTTTCTAGCAGTTTCTTGTCGTTGATTGCTTCACCAACACCCATGTTTAGGGTGATTTTCTCGATTCTAGGGACTTGCATGACGCTTGTGTAGCCGAACTCTTTGGCAAGTTCAGCGACTACAGACGACTTGTAGTAATCATGCAGTTTCGCCATAGTAGAACTCCAAATTACTTCTATTAGTTAGAAACGATTTCGTCGTTAGACTTAAAGAAACGAACTTTCTTACCATCTTCGAAACGGAAACCGATACGGTCAGCTTTACCAGTAGCTGCGTTGAAAATAGCAATGTTAGAAACGTCAATTGCTGCTTCCTGCTCAACGATACCGCCTTGGATACCTAGAGCTGGAACAGGTTTTTGATGTTTCTTAACAAGGTTAATACCTTCAACGATAACTTTACCGGTTGCTAGAACCTTAGTTACTTTACCTTTCTTGCCTTTATCTTTACCAGCAAGAACGATTACTTCGTCATTACGACGGATTTTAGCTGCCATCTTACGTGCTCCTTACAGAACTTCTGGAGCCAGTGAAACGATCTTCATGAACTTATCGCCACGAAGTTCGCGAGTCACAGGACCAAAGATACGTGTACCGATTGGTTGCTCAGTATTGTCATTCAACAATACGCAAGCATTACGGTCGAAGCGAATGACAGAACCGTCTGGACGACGTACGCCTTTACGGGTGCGAACTACCACCGCCTTCAGAACGTCACCTTTTTTAACTTTACCGCGAGGAATTGCTTCCTTAACAGTAACTTTAATGACGTCACCGATATGTGCATAACGGCGGTGAGAGCCACCCAGAACCTTAATACACATTACGCTGCGAGCGCCTGAGTTATCAGCTGCGTCCAGCATACTTTGCATTTGGATCATGTTAGTGCTCCGCTAATATATAAAAAAACTAGACCCTCACGGGTCGGGCTGCCTCTTTAAAAGGGACGCGAATTGTACCACCCTTTTTTATGATTGGGTAGTCAAAAAATAAACGGCCCCAAAAATATTTTTTGGAGCCGTTCTAGCTATAGAATAGAGAAGATTACATCTTCGCTTTTTCTAAAACTTTTACCAAAGTCCAAGACTTAGTCTTAGACAGTGGACGACACTCTGCGATTTCAACTTTGTCGCCTAGGCCACATTCGTTGTTCTCATCGTGTGCGTGTACTTTAGTCGTGCGTTTTACGAACTTACCGTAAATTGGGTGTTTTACGAAACGCTCGATAGCAACAGTGATAGACTTATCCATCTTGTCGCTAATAACACGACCTTGTTGAGTACGTTTTACTTCGCTCATTATGCGCCTGCCTTTTCAGTCAAAACAGTTTTCACACGTGCGATATCACGGCGTACAGCTTTCAGAGTATGAGTTTGCTGTAGTTGACCAGTCGCAGCTTGCATACGCAAGTTGAACTGTTCACGCAACAAATTCAATAGCTCAGAGTTAAGCTCTTCAACGCTCTTCTCGCGTAGATCTTGTGCTTTCATCACATCACCTGCTTAGTTACAAATGTAGTTTTGAATGGCAGTTTACGAGCCGCAAGGCGGAACGCTTCACGCGCCAATTCTTCAGGTACACCACCCATTTCGTACATCACCTTTCCAGGTTGGATTTGGGCTACCCAGTACTCAACGTTACCTTTACCCTTACCCTGACGAACTTCAAGTGGTTTTTCTGTGATAGGCTTATCTGGGAACACACGGATCCAGATTTTACCTTGACGCTTAACGTGGCGTGTCATTGCACGACGTGCCGCTTCGATTTGACGAGCAGTCAGACGACCACGGCCAATAGCTTTAAGACCGAATTCGCCGAAGCTTACATCAGTACCTTTAGCTAGACCACGGTTACGACCAGTCATAACCTTACGGAACTTAGTACGTTTAGGTTGTAGCATCTGTCGACTCCTTACTTACGGCCTTTGCGCTGCTTCTTAGGCTTGTCGCCTTTAGGCTCTACAGCGTTAGCTGCTGGCATGCCGCCTAGAATCTCACCTTTGAAGATCCAAACTTTAATGCCGATTACACCGTATTGGGTGTGAGCCGAAGAAGTTGCGTAATCAATGTCAGCACGTAGAGTGTGTAGAGGCACACGGCCTTCACGATACCACTCAGCACGTGCAATTTCAGCGCCGCCTAAACGACCACTTACTTGTACTTTGATACCCTTAGCACCTAGACGCATTGCGTTTTGTACCGCGCGCTTCATAGCACGACGGAACATCACACGACGTTCTAGTTGAGACGCGATGCTGTCGCCAACAAGCTGAGCATCTAGCTCTGGCTTGCGTACTTCAGCGATGTTGATCTGTGCTGGTACACCTGCAATTTTAGCTACAGCTGCGCGTAGTTTCTCTACGTCTTCACCTTTCTTACCGATAACAACACCTGGGCGAGCAGTGTGAATAGTCACACGGATGCTCTTAGCAGGACGCTCGATAATGATACGTGAAAGAGATGCTTTTTTCAGTTCGCTTGTAAGGAACTGACGTACCTTGAAGTCGCCGTCTAGGTTGTCAGCGAAATCTTTGGTGTTAGCAAACCATGTAGCATTCCAAGGCTTAACGATGCCTAGACGAATACCATTAGGATGTACTTTTTGACCCATTGCTTACTCTCCTAGTCTCAAGCGTCTGCTACAACAACAGTGATGTGGCTTGAACGCTTCAAGATACGATCCGCACGACCTTTAGCACGAGGCATAATACGCTTCATGATAGGGCCTTCATCTACGAAGATTTTTGCGACATTTAGATCGTCAATATCTGCACCTTCATTGTGCTCCGCGTTAGCGATAGCAGACTCTAGAACTTTCTTGATCAGGTCAGCAGCTTTTTTGTTGCTGAATGTCAGGATTTCTAGAGCTTGGTCTACAGATTTTCCACGAATTTGGTCCGCAACTAAGCGAGCTTTCTGAGGCGAAATGCGAGCAAAGTTATGTTTAGCTAGTGCTTCCATCATCTACTCCCTAACGCTTCTTAGCTTTCTTATCCACGACATGGCCGCGGTAAGTACGTGTTGGTGCGAATTCGCCCAGTTTGTGGCCGATCATTTCTTCGGTTACAAAAACTGGTACGTGCTGACGACCATTATGGACAGCGATGGTCAAACCGATCATCGTAGGGATGATCATTGAACGACGGGACCAAGTCTTAATAGGCTTTTTGTCTCCGCTTTCCACCGCTTTCTCTACCTTCTTCAGCAAGTGTAGGTCAATAAATGGACCTTTCTTGAGAGAACGTGGCATGGCGATTCCTCTTTATATAGATTACTTATTACGACGACGTACGATGTACTTGTCGGTGCGTTTGTTCTTACGAGTCTTGAAGCCTTTAGTAGGCTGACCCCAAGGTGATACTGGGTGACGACCACCAGAAGTGCGGCCTTCACCACCACCGTGTGGGTGATCTACTGGGTTCATTACCACACCGCGAACGGTAGGACGAACACCACGCCAGCGGTTTGCGCCAGCTTTACCAAGTTCACGTAGCATGTGCTCAGAGTTACCAACTTCGCCGATTGTTGCACGACCTTCAGATAGAACTTTGCGCATTTCACCAGAACGTAGACGGATAGTTACGTATGAACCGTCGCGAGCAACGATTTGAGCATACGCACCAGCCGAACGAGCTAGCTGACCACCTTTACCAGGCTTAAGTTCAACGTTATGTACAGTTGAACCTACTGGGATGTTACGCATTGGAAGTGCGTTACCAGCTTTAATCGGTGCATCAGCACCTGACTGGATAGCATCACCCGCGTTAACACCTTTAGGTGCTAGGATGTAACGACGCTCACCGTCTGCGTACAGAACTAGAGCGATGTTAGCACTACGGTTTGGATCGTATTCTAGACGCTCAACTTTCGCTGGAACACCGTCTTTAGTACGTTTGAAGTCAATGACACGGTAGTGGTGCTTATGACCACCGCCGATGTGACGTACTGTAATACGACCGTTGTTGTTACGACCACCATTCTTAGAGTTTTTCTCTAGAAGAGGTGCGTATGGCTTACCCTTGTGTAGGTCAGCGTTAACAACTTTAACAACGTGACGACGACCAGGGGAAGTCGGCTTACATTTAACAATAGCCATTTCTCAACTACTCCTGTTATTCCGCGCCGCCAACGAAGTCAAGATCTTGACCTTCTTTCAAAGTAACGTACGCTTTCTTAACGTCGCTGCGGCGACCTTGGCGTAGACCTTGACGTTTGGTCTTACCCTTAGTGATAAGGGTATTTACTGACTTAACTTCAACTTCAAATAGCTTTTCTACAGCTGCTTTGATCTCTTTTTTAGTAGCATCTTGAGCTACTTTGAAAACGATAGTGTTCGCTTTCTCAGCGGCCATAGTCGCTTTTTCAGAGATGTGCGGTGCACGTAGAACTTTTAGGATACGCTCTTCAGTGATCATGCTAGCATCTCCTCAACTTGTTTAACTGCATCAGCAGTCATTACAATTTTGTCGAACGCGATTAGTGAAACTGGATCAATACCAGCTACGTCACGAGCGTCAACTTTGTATAGGTTACGAGCTGCTAGGAATAGATTTTCATCTACTTCACTAGTCACGATAAGCGCATCAGTTAGCTCAAGCTCTTTCAGCTTAGCTACAAGCTCTTTCGTTTTTGGTCCTTCTACTGAGAAGTTATCAACAACGATTAAACGCTCTTGACGAACTAGCTCAGACAGAATGCTCTTCATAGCACCACGGTACATTTTTTTGTTTACTTTTTGGCTGTGATCTTGTGGTTTCGCAGCAAAAGTAACACCACCTGTACGCCAGATTGGGCTACGGATTGTACCAGCGCGCGCACGGCCAGTACCTTTTTGACGCCATGGCTTAGCGCCACCGCCAGAAACTTCTGAACGTGTTTTCTGAGCACGAGTACCTTGACGAGCACCTGCAGCAAACGCTACAACTACTTGGTGTACAAGAGCTTCGTTAAACTCACGTCCGAAAGTAGTTTCGGAAACAGTTAGTGCATCAGCACCTTTAACCATTAGTTCCATTACTTACTCCTGAGACGTTATGCTTTAACAGCTGGTTTAACGATCACGTTGCCACCTGTTGAGCCTGGTACTGCACCTTTAATAAGAAGCAGATTGCGCTCAGCGTCAACACGTACGATCTCTAGGTTTTGAGTCGTTACACGCTCAGCACCCATGTGACCTGCCATTTTCTTGCCTTTAAATACGCGACCTGGAGTTTGACATTGGCCAATTGAACCCGGAGCACGGTGAGACAATGAGTTACCGTGAGTCATATCTTGAGTACTGAAGTTCCAACGCTTGATAGCGCCTTGGAAACCCTTACCTTTAGATGTACCAGTAACGTCTACTTTCTTAGTTTCGTTGAATAGTTCTACTGTTAGTTCAGCACCAACTTCGAACTCTTCGCCGTTTTCCAAACGGAATTCCCAAAGACCGCGACCAGCTTCAACACCTGCTTTAGCAAAGTGACCTGCTTCTGGCTTAGTTACGCGGTTAGCTTTCTTAGCACCAGTAGTTACCTGGATTGCTGCGTAGCCGTCTGTATCAAGTGTTTTAACTTGAGAAACACGGTTAGCTTCAACCTCAACAACAGTTACTGGGATAGAAACGCCTTCTTCAGTAAATACGCGGGTCATGCCCACTTTACGACCGATTAGACCAATCATTCTTCTAATCTCCCTTAACCTAGGCTAATTTGAACGTCAACGCCCGCAGCAAGGTCTAGACGCATTAGAGCATCAACAGTTTTGTCTGTTGGCTCAACGATGTCGATTAGACGCTTGTGAGTACGAATTTCGTACTGGTCACGTGCTTTCTTGTTAACGTGCGGAGAGATAAGAACTGTGAAACGCTCTTTACGAGTAGGTAGTGGGATTGGACCACGAACCTGTGCGCCAGTGCGCTTAGCTGTTTCAACGATTTCCGCGGTAGAAGCATCGATTAGTTTGTAATCGAAAGCTTTTAGGCGGATACGGATACGTTGGTTCTGCATGAGACAGAGCTCCAAAATTAAATATTACACAAACAATATCGCCACTCAAACTCGTCAAGACGAGAGAATGCCGATTGATTTATGTGAAACCGTAGCATCCAAGATTAGGACGCATTGTCAGTTAATTTTCGATCAACTACCCCTATGTGGCAGAGTCACCTCTGGGAATAGTTATTCCGAAGAATAAGTAGCTAATTGTATTAACCGCGAACATAAGCTGAGTTTACATTACCTGAAAAATCAAAAAGATAATTCAGCTCCTCGTTACTCATTGGTTCACAACTGGCTTAACCAGTGCGCTGCATTATACAGATCACAGTTTTACTTGCAAGGGGCGGATGAAAAATAAACGGCGCGACTTTTAACGATAAACGCCAAAAAGCGGTAAGAAGTTGGCAACTTGAACTCGATATACTTTAAGTTGTCAGTTGCGATTGATTAAATTGATACTTGAAATTGTGCTGCTATTACAAAAAATAAAACGCAGATTGAGTCAGCAACCTGCGTTTTATTTTACGTTATCAAAGTGCAGTCGCGTTCGATTACGCCATGCGCTGACGTACCGCTTCGAACAAACACACGCCCGATGCCACAGAAACATTCAAACTTGAAACTGAACCTGACATCGGGATCTTAATCAAATCATCACAGGTTTCGCGAGTAAGACGGCGCATACCATCGCCTTCTGCACCCATGACAATCGCCAGCGGTCCTGTCAGCTTAGCTTGATAGATATCGTGCGTTGCTTCGCCAGCCGTTCCGACAAACCAAATCCCCTGCTCTTGCAATGCGCGCATAGTACGAGCCAGATTAGTCACACGCACCAATGGAACGGTTTCCGCCGCGCCACAAGCCACTTTACTCACTGTGGCAGTAATATTGGCTGACTTATCTTTGGGTACGATTACCGCCGCGACTCCCGCCGCATCAGCATTTCGTAAACACGCACCGAGATTGTGTGGGTCTGTCACCCCGTCTAACACCAACAAAAGTGGTGATTCTTGTTGGGCAATGATGTCGTCTAGATCGTTTTCGTTAAGCTGCTTGGCCGGTTTAACTCGCGCCATGATCCCCTGATGATTAGCACCACGTGCTTTGTCGTCGAGAGTTTTGCGCGTCATCTGTTGAATCGACACACCACACGTTTGCAGATCATTTAAAATCGGCATTAAGCGGTCATCTTGACGACCTTTAAGTACGAACGCTTCAATAAAGCGTTCAGGTTCGCGTTCTAATACCGCTTTCACAGCGTGAATGCCGTAGATAAATTCGTTACTCATTAATCAAAACCTATTGGTTGTTCGCTACCGCTAATTACGCGTCGTCCGGACTGCGTTTGCTTGTTTTTGGCTTACTGTGCGGTTTCTTCTTGCGCGCTTTTTTGACCTTGGGCTTTTTCGCTTCACCTTGACCTGCGACTTTATCCGATCGTTTAGTCGGTTCCACTTCCGGCGTAGCTCTTAAGGCCGCTTTGCCTCCTTTGCTCGCCGTACGCTTTTTTTCCTTGGCTTTGAGTTGCGCTTCTACCGCTCGTTTTTTGGCTGTTTTGCCTTTGCCGCGTAGCTTACGGCTTGTTCCAACTAATTCAAAGTCAATTTGACGATCATCTAAGTTGACGGACAGCACTTTAACTTTGACCGCATCGCCAAGACGATAGATAGCACCAAAGCTTTCGCCAATCAGTCTTTGTCCAATCGGATCAAACTGGTAGTAATCATTGTCTAACGCAGAGATATGCACTAAGCCATCAATGTGCAGTTCACTTAGACGAACAAAGAAACCAAAACCGGTGACATTGGCAATCACACCATCAAGCTCTTCACCGACATGATCTTGCATGTATTCACATTTAAGCCAATCCGACACTTCACGTGTTGCATCATCAGCACGGCGCTCAGTCATCGAACATTGCTCGCCGTAGAAGTCCATATCATCAAATGAGTAGTGGTAACCTCCGGTTGGCGTCCAACGATCTTGGTTACGCCCCTGCTCTTTTGCAATCAAATATTTAATTGCACGGTGAAGCAACAAGTCTGGATAACGACGAATCGGTGAAGTGAAGTGGGCGTAGCGTTTCAGTGCCAAACCAAAGTGACCACAGTTATCTGCATTATACACCGCTTGTTTCATCGAACGCAGTAGCATGGTTTGGATCAGCTCTTTGTCTGCACGCTCACCAATCTGTTTAATGAGGTCGGCATAGTCAGTTGGTGAAGGCTCTAAACCACCATTGAGGTGCAGACCCAGCTCGCCTAAGAAATCGCGGAAACCTTGTAAACGCAGTTCACCGGGTGATTCATGAATACGGAACAGTGCTGGCTCTTTGGCTTTCTCGACCAAAGATGCCGACGCAATATTGGCTAAGATCATGCATTCTTCAATCAGCTTATGCGCATCGTTACGAATCACAGGTTCAATACTGTCGATTTTACGCTCAGCATTAAAGATAAACTTAGTTTCGATGGTTTCAAACTCAATTGCACCACGATGTGCACGTGCTTTTTTCAGCACCTTGTACATATTGTGCAACTCTTCTAGGTGCGGTACCACAGGTTCATAACGGCTACGCAGTTCTTCATCCCCTTCAAGGATGTCATGCACCTTGTTATAAGTGAGTCGAGCATGCGAATTCATTACCGCTTCATAGTGCTTATAACCCGAGAGCTTGCCGCTGTCTGAGATGGTCATTTCACATACCATACACAGACGATCAACTTGTGGGTTTAACGAACACAGGCCATTCGACAATACTTCTGGCAGCATTGGTACAACCTGTGATGGGAAGTAAACCGAGTTACCACGGTTGATGGCTTCTTTATCGAGCGCTGTACCTGGGCGGACATAGTAGCTCACATCAGCAATCGCGACCCAAAGGCGCCAGCCGCCGCCTTTTTTCGCTTCACAGTAGACCGCATCATCAAAGTCGCGCGCATCTTCGCCATCAATAGTCACCAACGGCAATTGGCGCAAATCAACGCGATCCACTTTAGCTTCTTCAGGAACTTCCTCGCCCAAATCGGCAATCTGCTTAGTCACTTCTTCCGGCCAATGATGCGGAATTTGGTGAGTACGGATCGCAATCTGCGTCTCCATACCAGGGGCCATGTTTTCCCCTAACACCTCGATAACCTTACCCATCATGCCACGTGAGCGTGAACCACGGTCGGTAATTTCAATCACCACCACATTGCCCATACGCGCACCGGCGCGGAGATCGTTCGGGATCAAAATATCTTGGTGAATACGCGAGTCATCTGGCACAACATACGAGTAGCCGTATTCCATAAAGAAGCGGCCAACGATTTGTGTTTGACGCTCTTCTAAAACGCGCACCAGTCGACCTTCCTTACGGCCGCGCTTAGAATTATCAGTCGGTTGTACTAAAACAAAATCACCGTGGATGATGTTTTTCATCTGGTGGTGTGGCAAAACAATATCGTTATCTTTGCCGACACTTCCTTCTGGACGAACCCAGCCATGACCATCTTTATGACCAATCACGTAGCCTTTAACCATCTCTAGTTTTTCTGGCAAGGCGTAACACTGACGACGAGTAAAGACTAATTGACCATCGCGCTCCATGGCGCGTAGACGACGGCGCAGACCTTCGTAGTGTTCCTCTCCTTCAAGCTTTAATGCTTCGAAGATATCGTTACGATTCATCGGTACGCCAGCTTGGTTTAGAAATTCTAAGATAAATTCTCGGCTCGGGATCGGATTTTCATAATTTTCCGATTCACGAGCGGCAAATGGGTCATTATGGGTGTTGTCTGACATAGGCACGCCTATTAGTAGAAGGAAGGTAGTTAAAACTAGTATATCTGACTCATAGAGTAAGCTACAGGTAAGTCGAGTTAAAAACGAAATTTTTAATCGTTTTCATCACTTAGCATAATTCTATTGGTAGAAAAGTGTGTTAATAGAAAAGCAAAAATGCCCAGCATTCGCGTTGGGCATTAAGTCGAGTCGCTAACCAGAGTGCAGTATGGTTAGCGAAAGGTGTTACCAGAAAGTGTCGCGTTTTTTAGCGCGCGCAATGATGTTTTGCGGCATTCGGCGCTCTAAACCTTGGCGTAATACATTGATTCGTTTGTGCGTGCGTTGATCAGCCGTCACCGAATTATAAAGCCAACGATAGGCGTCTTCGTAATCAAGTGGACTACCATAGTCACGCAACAAAAGTTCGGCAAGATGAATGCGAGCATTGAGGTTACCCATTGCGGCGGCTTCGCGCAGATAAGGAATCGCGCGTTCTTTGTCTTGTTGGACTAACGTTCCGCGTGAATAATAACGACCAATTTGCTCAAGCGCTGCTGGCAAACCTTGGTGCGCAGCATTCTCCATATAATAGAGCCCGAGTTCGACATCTTGATCGACACACACGCCCCAAGCAAGCATATCACCGTAAAGAAACTCATACGCTGGCAAGCTGATGCGTGTCGCACGGGCAACAATGTCTTCGATCAACTGGCAATTGTCCGCTTTTACGCGTTCAAGATGTTGATTGTCATTAATCAGTTTAATTAGTTCGGCTTCGGTATAGATAGGTACAGGCTCACCGATTTCAGGCAAGGTATTCGCCTGTACCACTGAGGCACTCAACGCCAGTACCATCGAAGCTGCTAACTGTCTTAGCTTCATGTTCTGCACTCTTAACTTCGACTAAAGATACCTCGATACCACTCTCAATAAACGCTTAAACGTCTCAGCCCTTATTGAGAGTAATATTGAGCAGCATCCTGATTTGCCACTAAAGCGGCAAGCTTGATACTAGTATCGGCAACGGCTGCTAACTCTTTAATCAAAATTGCCGTCACATGGCAAATTGTTGCCGTAACCGCATGAGATTTCAAGAAAAATGGTCATAAAAAAACCAGCGACTTAGCGCTGGCTTTATAACTATTTGAAATCAATCAGAGATTAAGATTCGAATGGATGAACCTTGATGATTGTTTCATTACGATCTGGGCCCGTTGAGATGATATCAACAGGTACACCCGTCAGATCTTCTATACGCTTGATGTAGTCAAGTGCCGCTTTTGGTAGCGCATCAATTGACGTCGCACCGAAGGTGTTTTCAGACCAACCAGGCATGGTTTCGTAAATTGGCGTCGCTTCTTCAAAGGCTTCAGCAGCCATTGGTGACACTTCTAGAATTGAGCCATCTTTCATCTTGTAACCAGTACAGATTTTTAGCTCTTCTAGACCGTCGAGAACGTCAAGTTTGGTCAGACAGAAACCAGAAAGCGAGTTGATTTGAATTGCACGACGCATCGCTACGGCATCAAACCAACCAGTACGGCGTAGACGACCTGTTGTCGCACCAAACTCATGACCAACAGTACCTAAGTGCTTACCTACTGGGTCTTGCTTGTCTAGACCATCGTAGAGTTCTGTCGGGAATGGACCTGAACCAACACGAGTACAGTAAGCTTTGGCAATGCCAAGGATGTAACCGATATGACGAGGACCAAAACCAGAACCTGCTGCAACACCACCTGCGGTAGTGTTAGAAGAAGTTACATACGGGTAAGTACCGTGGTCAATGTCAAGAAGCGTACCTTGTGCGCCTTCAAACATGATTTTGTCGCCACGCTTACGTGCTGAATCTAGCTCGTCGGTCACGTCAATAACCATTGAAGTCAACAGTTCAGCATAACCTTTGGCTTGCTCTAGAACGTCATCGTAACTTACTGGCTCAGTTTTGTAGAAGTGCACTAGTTGGAAGTTATGGTATTCCATCACTTCTTTAAGTTTCTCAGCGAACGCTTCCATATCGAATAAGTCACCAACGCGTAGACCGCGACGAGCAACTTTATCTTCATAAGCAGGACCGATGCCGCGACCAGTCGTACCAATTGCTTTGCTACCACGAGCAAGTTCGCGCGCTTGGTCCATCGCAATGTGGTATGGAAGAATCAGTGGACATGCTTCAGAAATGAAAAGACGCTCACGTACTGGAATGCCGCGCTCTTCAAGAGGCTTCATTTCTTTCATTAACGCTTCAGGTGAAAGTACAACACCGTTACCGATAATACATTTGATATTATCGCGCAGGATACCTGATGGAATTAAATGAAGAACGGTTTTTTCACCGTCAATGACTAGAGTGTGACCTGCGTTGTGACCGCCTTGGTAGCGAACCACATACTTTGCATCTTCAGTTAAAAGGTCAACAATTTTACCTTTACCTTCGTCACCCCATTGGGTGCCTAGAACGACTACGTTATTTCCCATCTTTCCAGTTCTGATTGCTAATTAAAAATGGATTCTAGCACTGAATCACACTTCTTGCAGTCATTTTTTAAACACACCAACCCCAGTCAAGACTAAATTATTGACCTAGCATAATTTAAGCGCAATTTTTCTACGATTATTCTATTCGTCGGCGTAAATTTTAATGCTTAGCTTGCCAGCAATATCGATACAAGCGCGATACATTCCAGAACTGTTCATCGCAAAGTGAACCTCACCTTGGCTATCAATCGCGATTAAACCGCCTTCGCCACCCATTGCTTTAAGCTCACCCTGGATAACACTTTCACTTGCTACATGAACATCTTGCTGTAAATAGCGCATCCGCGCAGCCACATCGCTCGCCACCGTTTTTCGAATAAAGAATTCGCCCATGCCTGTGGTCGACACCGCCACATTGCCATTTTCGGCATAAGTGCCAGCACCGATAATGGCTGAGTCACCGACACGGCCATATTGCTTATTGGTAATGCCACCAGTACTGGTCGCCGCAGCAAGGTTACCATCTTGGTCAAGAGCTACCGCACCGACAGTACCAAACTTTTTGTCGTCGGGGTATTTCGATTCAGAGAGCGCAAACAACCCCTTTTGTTTCATCGATTGCAGTTGCTCATAACGTCGGTCAGTAAAGAAATAGTCTTGCTCTGTAAATGCATGACCGTGCTCGAAAGCAAACGCCTCGGCACCTTCGCCAATCAGTAGCACATGATGACTTTGGTTCATCACATCACGGGCCAGTTCAATCGGGTTCTTAATATGGCGTACGCCAGCAACCGCACCGGCATCAAGCACTTTGCCATGCATCACAGAGGCATCCATCTCAACCATCTCTTTGTTGGTCAAAACGGAACCTTTACCGGCATTAAAATTGGGCGAGTCTTCTAGCACTTTTACTGCGGCAACCACCGCATCTAACGCATCACCGCCCTGCTCTAACACCTGATGACCACGACGAACCGACTGCTCTAAGTCATCTAAAATAGCGGCTTTCAGCTCGTCGCTCATCTGCTCACGTAAAATTGTCCCTGCGCCGCCATGAATTGCGATGGCAAAAGGTTGCGTCATAGTGTCTATCTCGATAGGAAAACGTCACCCATAAATAACAAAAAAGGCGCCCCTCGCATAGCAGGAAGCGCCTTTTTCAGTCACTCACTAAGCGATTAGTGAGAGCCGCAGCTACCGCCACCGCAGCAGCCTTCTTTTTTCTCTTCACCATGGTCGTGGCCTTCGCCACCACAACAGCCACCTTCGTGGTCATGGTCATGATCGTGACCACAGCCGCCTGCTTGATGCACATGGCCGTGTTCGATCTCTTCTGCTGTTGCTTCACGAAGCGCAATCACTTCAACATCAAACGTCAACGTTTGGCCTGCTAGCATGTGGTTACCATCGACAACCACTTCATCGCCGTCTACTTCTGTTACTTCAACAGGGATCGGACCTTGGTCAGTATCCGCAAGGAAACGCATGCCAACTTCGATTTCTTCAACGCCTTGGAATACTTCAGCAGGAACGCGCTGTACTAGAGCATCGTTGTGCTCACCGTACGCTTCTTCAGGAGAAACAGTCACAGAGAACTTCTCGCCCGCCTCTTTGCCTTCAAGTGCGGTTTCAAGACCTGTGATTAGGTTGTCGTTGCCGTGCAAGTAATCAAGTGGCGCGTCCACTGTCGATTGATCAACAACCGCACCGTCTTCAAGTTTTACTTGGTAAGCAAGACTTACAACTACGTTCTTTTCAATTTTCATATTAACTCCAAGGAGAATTAGGACCCTACTTGATTAAGGTCTGCAAACTTTCTATCGGGGTATTATGGGGATGATTTATAGAAACACAATCAATCTGGTTTAAAAATCCCGATCATTGTTTGTCCGCTGTGTTCGGTTTTATCGACAGTTTGCGGTGTGCGTTGGTCTTGGTGATGACACTCAACACACTCAACTAATTCAATATTATTCTCTATCCACCAACGTAAGGTGTCTTGTGCTGCACATTTAGGGCAACGTGCTCCGGCAATAAATCTTTTTTTCATGTTACAACTCTATTATTGGACTAATCCCAGAAGTTTTTAGCTTGTCGATCGCTTTCTAA
The DNA here is from genome assembly GCF_042940635.1 of Vibrio sp. NH-UV-68. NCBI lineage: Bacteria > Pseudomonadati > Pseudomonadota > Gammaproteobacteria > Vibrionales > Vibrionaceae > Vibrio > Vibrio sp. NH-UV-68. The sequence continues at coordinate 252,332 of NZ_CP134975.1, read as the reverse complement.
TTCACGACCGAAAATCTCTTCTAGTTCTTTACGGGCTTCTTTGGCTCTTGAGGCCAATTGTTTATCATCATTATGCTGAGGAAGTAACTCTTTAAGCATCGCATTATCTAATTTTCTGAAGTGCGCTTCTGCACGCTTAGCTTGATAAGGGTGCATGCCCATACTGACTAATGCCTGACGACCTAAGTCGAGCGCGCCTAAGAAGGTTTCTCTTGAGTAATTATCTACCCCATGACTTAACAGCTGATACGCTTCTACGCGACTGCGTGCACGAGCGAGCAATTTAAGTTGCGGAAAGTGGGTTTGACACAGTTCGATGATTTTCATGATTTCATCTGGTGAGTCGGTACAAATCACCATGGCTTCGGCTTTATCAGCACCCGCCGCACGCAGCAAGTCTAATTGAGTCGCATCACCATAAAAAACCTTGTAGCCGTATTTACGTAACAGCTTAATCTGGCTGGCATCACTCTCTAATACTGTGACCTTGATTTTGTTGGCGTACATTAAACGGCCAATGATCTGACCGAAGCGACCGAAACCGGCAATAATCACGCGTGGCTGCTTGTTGATAACATCACTTTTCAGTTGTGTTTCTGTCTCAATGTTCAGCCGTCTTGCATACCATTTACTTTGCGCCATTAACAGCAGTGGCGTCGTCACCATCGACAAGCTGACCACAACCAATAAAAATGCCGTTTGTTGCTCATCAAGCAGACCTTCGCTGCTTGCGGCGGTAAAGATCACAAAGGCAAATTCCCCGCCTTGACTCAAAATCGCCGCCATTTTGCTACGAGCTTTGTCTCGACTACCGGCGAGCCTTGCCAACACATAAAGAATAAAGCCTTTCACTGCAACCAAAGCAAAGACCGCTGACAGTACCGCGACTGGCTGCAACGCCAGCAACCCTAAGTTGACCGCCATACCAACAGCAATAAAAAACAGCCCAAGCAATAACCCTTTGAACGGTTCAATCGCAATTTCAAGCTCGTGTCGATATTCACTTTCCGCCAGCAGCACACCCGCTAGGAAGGTCCCTAAAGCCATTGATAAACCGATGCGCTCCATCACCAGAGCAATACCAATCACCAATAACAGCGCCGCCACGGTAAACAACTCACGTACACCGCTCAGCACCACATAGCGAAACAGCGGGCGCAGTAAAAAGTGACCACCGAACAGTAAACCGACAACCCCAGCTAGCATCCACAATGCATCTAACCAATCGCCCGCGGTATTCCCCGCCAGTACGGGCAATACCGCCAACATTGGGATCACCGCGATGTCTTGGAACAGCAACACCGCAAAGCCTGACTGACCCGTTTCACTGCCGGCCAAACCTTGTTCATCAATCACACGTAAAGCAATCGCCGTTGACGAGAGCGCCAACCCCATACCAATCACTAAGCTGGTTTGCCACGATGTCCCGACGGCATAAGCAATGCTCGCGAGGACTAACGTGGTGATCACCACTTGGGCGCCACCTAAACCTAAAATAGGCCCCTTCATTTGCAGCAGTTTTTTCGGGTTAAGCTCCAAACCAATCAAGAACAGCAGCAGCACCACGCCAAACTCAGCAAAATGGAGAATCGCCTCCACATCGCGAATTAAACCCAGCCCCCACGGGCCAATTGCGATGCCAGCTAATAAATAACCGAGCACCGAGCCCAAACCGAGACGCTGAGCTATCGGTACAGCAACGACTGCTGCAGTAAGAAAAATAACACTACTTTGGAGAAAATTACTTTCCACTACCATGAGCTTCTCCTTGTGCCGATTCAAATACCGCCAATGGGTCAAGCAACCAGTGCCGATAAGCCTCCGCGTGTTGATAACGTTCCACTTCATCAACATTGCGCGCCCAATAGAGCACCAGAGGTTCAATCCAATGCATCTGACATAGCGCTGCAGTCAATTCGAAAGGTTGCAGAATTTCGGCCAAGGGATAGCGGTTATAACCACTGCGGCCAAACGCCTCTTGTTTGCCACCGGTAGTAATGACACTACGCCAATATTTGCCTTTTAGTGCTTCCCCTTTACCAAAGGCGAACCCTTTGCCAAGCACTCTGTCGAGCCACTCTTTCAACAGCGCGGGGCAGGAATACATATAGAGAGGGTGATGAAAAACTATCACGTCATGGCCATCAAGCAACTTTTGCTCAGCGACAACATCGATAAAAAAATCGGGGTAATGCGCATAGAGGTCATGCACAGTAACATGCTCAAGAGACTCTATTTTCTTGATCATCATCTGGTTAGCAACCGACGCCTGTGGCTCAGGGTGAGCGTAAAGCACTAGCACTTTCGGTTTATTTGCGGCTGTCGTCTCCATTCCTTCGACTGCAATCCTTATCTTACTTATATGACTAAGATGATTTTCATCGTTATCAGATTGTTATACGTGGTTCACCAGAATAACGCAATAATCGACATAGTGAGCCAACTGCCCTACTATTCGACCCATCACGAGCAAAGATATAGCAAACATTATGATAACCTTCTCTGGCATCCAACTGCTGCGTGGCGGAAAACCTCTGCTTGAACAGGCCTCAGCAACTATTCAACCGGGCGATAAAGTTGGCCTGGTCGGGAAAAACGGCTGTGGTAAGTCGACCTTATTCGCCCTAATTAAAGATCAACTCTCCATTGATGCTGGCCATTTTTCTAAGCCCGCTCATTGGGAACTGGCTTGGGTCGCGCAAGAAACCCCGGCAATAGAGCGTAGCGCGATTGAATACGTCATAGATGGTGATCGTGAGTACCGTGGCCTCGAAGCGGATCTTGCCAAGGCAGAACAGCAAGACAACGGCACTTTAGTCGCAGAAATTCATGGCAAAATAGAAACCATTGGCGGCTATAGCATTCGTGCCCGTGCAGCAGAACTGCTTGATGGTTTAGGTTTCAGTCAACAGCAAATGAGCTGGAGCTTAACTCAGTTCTCTGGGGGGTGGCGTATGCGTCTCAACCTAGCTCAGGCTCTACTGTGTCGCTCCGACTTATTGCTGCTCGACGAACCTACCAACCACTTGGATTTAGACGCGGTAATGTGGCTTGAACGTTGGCTACAGAACTACCCGGGCACGCTTATCTTGATCTCGCATGACCGTGATTTCCTTGACCCGGTCGTCAACCGTATCATCCATGTTGAAAACCAGCTCCTCAATGAGTACACCGGCAACTACTCGTCTTTTGAAGATCAACGCGCCCAGAAACTGATGCTACAACAAGCAACGTTTCAGAAGCAGCAAAAGCAAATGGCGCACATGCAAAGCTACATTGACCGCTTTCGCTACAAAGCATCCAAAGCACGCCAGGCGCAAAGCCGCATTAAAGCGCTCGAACGGATGGAAAAAGTGCTACCTGCACAATTTGATAATCCGTTTAGCTTTGAGTTTCGCAAGCCCGATGCGTTGCCAAACCCGATCATTATGATGGATGAAGTCAGCGCTGGTTACGATGACACCCTGATCTTAGAAAAGATCCGCCTTAATTTGGTACCCGGCAGTCGCATTGGTCTACTTGGTCGCAATGGCGCTGGTAAATCAACCTTAATCAAAATGCTCTCACGCGATCTCAAACCACAAGGTGGCGATCTCACTTATTCGCAAGGGGTTAAGATTGGTTACTTTGCTCAGCATCAACTTGAGACACTGCATCCAGAAGAGACGCCGTTGCAACATATGATGCAAATCGCCCCCGATAAGAATGAGCTGGAATTACGCAACTATCTAGGCAGTTTTGGGTTCCAAGGTGAAAAAGCACTTGAGAAAGTCGCCCCATTCTCGGGCGGCGAAAAAGCGCGCTTGGTTCTGGCACTGATCGTGTGGCAAAAACCGAATCTATTGCTGCTCGATGAGCCAACCAACCACCTTGATCTCGACATGCGTCAAGCGCTGACTTTCGCTCTGCAAACCTTTGAAGGGGCAATGGTTATCGTCTCGCACGATCGCTATTTACTGCGAGCCACTACCGACGACCTCTACCTAGTCCATGACCGTCAAGTCGCGCCCTTTGATGGTGACCTTAACGACTACTATAAATGGCTAACTGAGCAGCAAAAGCAAGAGCGTCGCGACGCCCAAGCCGATCTACCTGAAAAAGACTCAACCAATAGCGCGGCGGCGAAAAAAGAGCAAAAACGCCGTGAAGCTGAGTTTCGTAAACAAACGGCACCAATTCGCAAGAACCTGACAAAACTGGAAGCGAAAATGGATAAGTTAGGGGCAACATTGGCCGAGGCTGAAACTCAGCTCTCTGACAACTCACTTTATCAAGCCGAAAATAAAGCTAAACTTAATCAAGTACTCGCGAGTCAAGCCAACAGTAAAAGCGCGCTTGAAGAAGTCGAGATGGAATGGATGGCAATCCAAGAGCAACTAGAACAGATGGAACTGGAGTTCGATAATCAATGAGTTCAGAGCACGTTAAAATTTCTCTAACACTAGAAAGGCTATGGCAATTCAGCTTGCAATACTACAGTGTGCGAGAAGTAAAATCAGCGTGCTTAACTTTACAAAATCAGTACAAAGGTAACGTCAATCTGCTGCTCCTTCTAAAATGGCTTGATGAGCAGCAGGTGAGTTTTTCAGAGCACGATTGGCACCATCTTGAAGAGTGTCTTGGGCGCAGTGAAGCGTTATTGCTCAACTATCGTGAACTGAGGCGAAAGCTTAAATTTCACCTCCCTGATACTCTCTACCGCGAATCACTTCAATTTGAGTTGCAACTCGAAAAGCAGCAGCAATCTGATCTGGTCGATTGCGTTAACAGTATCACACTGCAGGTTAATCACAGTGAACCGTTAGCCCTGCGCTACTGTCGTCAACTTGGCGGAGAACCGCTCTATTCAGTGTTCGCTCAACCTGTCGATAAACGAGCTAACCCCTAGAGAAACCACATGACTCAATTTGTTGCGGCTAAAGGATTAGCCAACCCGCACCTGCAAACACTCGCCCCGCGCTTTATTCGTAAAAAGGCGTTGTTTGAGCCCGTGTGGCAAACCTTAGATACTCCAGATGGGGACTTTCTTGATATCGCTTGGAGCGAACCGATGGCCTCACAAGCGTCCCAACACAAACCTCTGTTTGTGTTGTTTCACGGTTTGGAAGGATGTTTCTACAGTCCGTACGCTAACGGCTTAATGAACGCCTTTGCCCAGCAGGGTTGGCGTGCGGTCATGATGCACTTTCGCGGCTGCGGTGGTAAACCCAATAAGCTTGCACGCGCCTACCACTCGGGCGAGATAGAAGACGCGCGTTTCTTCCTCGAATACCTTGATGAGCTTTTCCCGCACCAGACTAAAATAGCCGTGGGCATCTCTTTAGGCGGCAATATGTTGGCCAACTATCTGGCTCAATATCGAGATGAACCACTGCTTGATGCGGCAACCATCGTCTCAGCGCCATTAGATTTATCCTCTTGTTCAAAGCGCATCGAGCAAGGCTTTTCTAAGCTGTACAAAAACTACTTACTCGCTTCGCTGAAAAAGAGCGCGCTACAAAAACATCATCTGTTAAAAGGCGAGCTTGGCCTTAGTTACCAACATATCAAGCGAGTCACTAAACTGTATGAGTTTGATGATCTGATCACCGCACCACTGCACGGGTTTAAAGATGCCCAAGACTACTACCAGCAGTGTTCAGGTATTCATCGCCTCAAACAGATTCAGCTGCCAACCCAGATTATTCATGCCAAAGACGATCCGTTTATGACCGAGGCGGTCATTCCTAAATACGTGCTGCCAGAAAACATCGACTATCGGCTTTTTGACCAAGGCGGACATGTCGGATTTGTCAGCGGCAGCGCACTCAAACCGCGCTTTTGGCTTGAAGAGGCTCTGCCCGCCTACTATCAAAGTTTGGCAGTTTCAGCATAATCGCGCCTTATTCCATTTCCGAGCATAAAGTAACGAGGTATTTATGATCGTTCCATGGCAACAAATCGATCCACAAACGCTAGACAATCTTATCCGTGAGTTCATCTTGCGTGAAGGCACAGATTACGGCGATGTGGAAATTTCTCTGCAAGACAAAATCGACCAAATCAAAACCCAGCTTGAATCCGGCGAGGCCGTTGTGGTTTTTTCAGAGCTGCATGAAACGGTTGATATTCAACTCAGACGCCAACTTTAGCTTTTAAAGCACATCATACCGTGACGCTAAGTTAAAGCATGGTATAGTGGTAAGCGTATACAGGATGGTTATTTACAGACAAGGTTTGTCATGTCAGCAAAACACCCAATTATTGCCGTAACTGGTTCCTCCGGAGCTGGAACGACAACAACATCAGAAGCGTTCCGTAAAATGTTCAACATGATGAGCATTAAACCCGCTTGGATTGAAGGGGATAGCTTCCACCGTTTTACCCGTCCAGAGATGGACGTCGAAATACGCAAAGCACGTGAACAAGGTCGCCACATCAGCTACTTTGGCCCACAAGCGAATGATTTTGGTGCCATCGCCGAGTTCTTTCGTAAGTATGGCCAAGAAGGGATAGGCCAGATGCGTCGTTACCTGCATACCTTCGATGAAGCAGTGCCTTATAATCAAATGCCCGGCACCTTCACCCCTTGGCAAGATCTTCCGGAAAATTCAGACGTTCTCTTTTATGAAGGTTTGCACGGTGGCGTGGTCGATGGTGAAGTCAACGTCGCGCAACATGTCGATTTCCTAATTGGAATGGTGCCGATCGTCAACTTAGAGTGGATTCAAAAGTTTGTTCGTGATACTCGCGATCGCGGCCACTCACGAGAAGCGGTGATGGATTCGATTGTTCGTTCAATGGACGACTATCTGAACTACATTACTCCGCAGTTTTCGCGCACCCACATTAACTTTCAACGTGTCCCTACGGTCGACACCTCCAACCCGCTCAACGCTAAAGGCATTCCAAGTTTAGATGAGAGTTTTGTCGTCATTCGATTACGTGGTATCAAGAATGTCGACTTCCCTTATTTACTCGCCATGATTGATGGCTCATTTATGTCACGCCATAACACACTGGTTGTGCCAGGCGGTAAAATGAGTTTCGCCATGGAGCTAATTGTCAGGCCGATCCTGCAACAATTAATTGAAACTGGAAAAATTGGCTAGAGCTCACAGCTAAAACACGATTACTTTTCATACCGTGATCATGTGCACATTTTTGTATAGTAAAACCTTATCCGGACCCGATTAAAATCAAGAAATCGTTTTCGAAAAAGGATACTATTTGTTACCGAAACACAAGTTGGCTTGCAGCATTTATAAAGTGCTCTTATCCTAGCAAGTCTTAATCTAAGGCTTAGCTACAACATGGAAAGCAGCAAGCATACCCTGCAGAGGAAGTGAGATATTATGGTTCTAGGTAAACCTCAAACCGATCCAACATTAGAATGGTTTCTTTCACATTGTCATATTCATAAGTACCCATCAAAAAGCACGCTGATCCATGCGGGCGAAAAAGCAGAAACTTTGTACTACATCGTAAAAGGTTCTGTGGCGGTACTTATCAAGGATGAAGAAGGTAAAGAAATGATTCTTTCTTACCTCAACCAAGGCGACTTTATTGGCGAACTTGGCTTGTTCGAAGAAGATCAAGAACGTACCGCATGGGTTCGAGCAAAATCTCCTTGTGAAGTCGCGGAGATTTCATTCAAGAAATTCCGTCAGCTAATTCAAGTTAACCCAGACATCTTAATGCGTCTGTCAGCGCAAATGGCAAGTCGTCTACAAGTGACAAGCCAAAAAGTCGGTGACCTTGCGTTCCTAGACGTTACTGGCCGTATCGCGCAAACGCTACTTAACCTTGCAAAACAACCTGATGCGATGACTCACCCAGACGGTATGCAAATCAAGATCACTCGTCAGGAAATCGGCCAAATTGTTGGCTGTTCTCGTGAGACTGTAGGTCGTATCTTGAAGATGCTTGAAGAGCAAAACTTAATTTCTGCCCACGGCAAAACTATTGTTGTGTACGGCACACGTTAATCTCAATTAACGTTTAGAAATGTTAAAAGCCATCAATGTTTCCATTGATGGCTTTTTATTTTTTTGGACTCATGTCATTCCAGAAGTAACGGACAAGCTCTACGGAATCTGGGCTTTGAGTGTGTGGTGATTAGATTCTGAATCACGCTCGTGCCTCGCTGTTTAGAATGACACTGGCTATCACGACTTATTGATAGCAGAATGACTAGCCATTCGTACTCTCGAAAATCTTATCAGCTGATGCCGCAACAAACCCCGGGTAAAGTTCACCATTGCTCATCGGATAGCGCTTAGCAAACTCATAGAAACCGCCCGGTATCACTTGAGCGCCATCGGCAAAGTCGACCGACACTTTGTCAGCCATGGTCGACGATTGCTCAAGAAGTACTTCTGGAGAGCCTTTCACTTCACCGCCAAATTCATTAATAGTGAAGCCCGATTGACGCAAATGGTCATTGACCGCCGTCACTTCATCAAATGCCTTCAACTGATTAACGCTGACAGTAAAATGATTGGCACCATATCCATGCGCGGCCAGCCATGAGGCATACTCACTCTCAGTCGCAAGCGTTTGATAATCGGCAAAACTTAAATCCCATAAACGCCCACCATACAAGAACTCATGACCTTTTAGCTTACTGTGATCCAATTGCTCAACCAGCTTAGCCACGATCGTTTGCAGCGACTCAGAACACTCTTCTACTTTCAACTCACTGATAAAGACCTTAGGCTGTTTTGGGTCAGGATGTTCAAAGTGTTTAGCCACCAGCTTTTTACTTTCAAACAGGTAGTCACCACACGGCGTATAACCGATATCCAAAAATGGCTGCGCTAGCGTTGCAATGCCCAAAGGCGCAACATTAAACGTTCGCAGCGCAATATGATCGTTGATCAATGCTTCGTCTTCTTGCAGCAATTGATGCACTTTTTCAGCAGATGGACACAAGCGTTGAATATAGTCATTCCATAACGATTGGAATAAAACATCTGGCGTCATAACGCCTCCTTGTTGGGGTTGTTTACGTTGTGAGTATCAATAAAAAAAGGCTATCGGACCGACATGTCCAGCGAGTCAATCCGATAGCCTTGAGCCTGTGACGTTGTAGGCCCCGATATCGGGGCAACAAGGGAATCCCTTATTATTAATATTATTATGGAGTTACAGTTCAACACCTGGGCTCAACGTCGCGGGAAGCACGGTCGCCTCCCCTTCCATTGAAGCCATAGGGTAAGCGCAGTAATCCGCGGCGTAAAAAGCACTAGGGCGCAAATTACCTGACGCACCCGGACCGCCAAATGGCGCGTCACCGCTTGCTCCCGTAAGTTGACGATTACGGTTAACAATCCCAGCACGAATATGATCGACAAAATAATCCCACTCGCTATCTTGGGTTGAGACTAAGCCTGCAGACAGACCAAAACGGGTATCGTTGGCAAGCTCGACCGCTTGTTCAAGCGTCTGATAACGAACCAGTTGCAGAAGTGGACCAAAGTACTCTTCATCTGGCAGTTGCTCAATCGCCGTCGCGTCAATGATGCCAGGAGAAACAAACGCCGCTTCGCCCGCTTTCGCTTCCACTAAGCTTACGCCACCAAGCTGTTGTAAATTCGCTTGGGCATTGAGAATAAAGTCTGCGGCCGCTTTAGAAATTTGTGGACCCATAAAAGGGGCAGGTTCAGCGAATGGCTGATCAACACGAATTTTCTGCGTAGCTTCGACCAACTTGCTAACTAGGATATCGCCTTTTTCACCAACCGGAACATACAGTCGACGAGCACAGGTACAGCGTTGACCAGCACTGATGAAAGCTGACTGGATAATGGTGTAAACCGTCGCATCAACCTCACCATAATGTTCAGAGATTACCATCGGGTTATTGCCGCCCATCTCTAGTGCCAACATCTTATCCGGTTGACCAGCAAATTGGCGATGCAAGATATGCCCCGTATTAGCACTGCCGGTAAACAGCACGCCATCGATACCTTTGGCGTCAGCAAGCGCAATACCGGTCTCTTTGGCGCCTTGAACTAGGTTGATAACCCCTTTAGGCAGGCCGGCTTGCTCCCAAAGCTTCATGGCAAACTCACCGGTTAACGGCGTTTGCTCAGAAGGTTTAAATACCACGGTATTACCCGCAAGCAGCGCTGGGACAATGTGACCATTAGGTAAGTGGCCTGGAAAGTTATACGGACCAAATACCGCCATCACCCCCAGCGGACGGTGGCGCAGTACAATTTGATTGCCCGCCGCTTCACGCTGTGACTCACCAGTACGCTCGTGGTAAGCACGGATCGAAATCGCAATTTTTCCGGCCATTGCTGCCGCTTCAGTGCGCGTTTCCCAAATCGGTTTACCCGTTTCTTTGGCAATGATTTCAGCGATATGTTCGCTGTTGTTTTTTACTTGTTGTGCAAAGGCCAGTACCACGGCTTCACGTTCTGCGAAGCTGAGTTTTTTCCAACTCAAAAACGCTGTACGCGCAGCACTGACTGCGGCATCAACTTGAGCCGGAGTGGCGCTGTCGCCTTGCCAAACCACCTCATTGTTGTATGGGCTTAGTGAATCGATTGGCTCGCCTTGTCCTGCGACCCATTCTCCTGCAATCCAATGTGTCATTACTCTATCCTTTGTTTACTGAGGCAACATACGCACGAAATCACCATCACTGACGTGCAGCGCTTGAGCTACCGCTGGTGAGATAATCACAGAGCCAGACTCTTTGTCATACGCGGCTTTGGCTGCGGTGGCGCGGAAGTTTTCAAATGAAGTGTTTGAGATCAGGCAGTCTTGCGAGCTACTGTGCTCAGCCACGGTGACTTTAGCGCGGATCGAGTGACGCACCGACTCGATATGACGCACATCACACTCAACCGTTGGGCCGCCATCGAAGATGTCGACGTAGTTACGACAGGTGAAGCCTTCTTTTTCTAACAGTCTCAGTGCCGGTTTGGTGTTGTCATGTACTTGACCAATCACCGCCTGCGCCTCTTTGCTCAGCAAGTTGATGTAAATCGGTAGTTTTGGCATCAAATCAGCAATAAAGCCTTTCTTACCAATTCCGGTCAAATAGTCGGCCATGGTGAAATCAATCGAGAAGAAGTGCTCTTGCAGCCACTGCCAAAATGGCGAGTTTCCGTCTTCATCAGAGACACCACGCATCTCCGCAAACACCGTTTTCGAGAAGCGATGCGGGTGCTCTGCCATCATCAGGAAGCGACATTTCGACATCAAACGGCCATTTAACCCCTGACGAAATGAAGGGCGTAAAAACAGGGTGCAGATTTCACTGCAACCTGTGTAGTTGTTACCAAAAGTCAGTAGCTTGACCGTGTTATTAACACCCAATTTGGCTGACGAGTGCACGATGGTGCTAATGTGGTACGAATAGAAAGGGACGTCCCAGCCTATTGACGCTTCAATGCCAGTACAGCCAGCCACCTCATCGGTTTCGCTGTCATAACCGACCATAAGGTAACCTTCGTCCCCTGGTTGACTCACGTTCGGCTTGGCGAAACTGTATTCTGAATGAGTAATACGATTGGTTAACAGTTCTTCGTTAACCGGTAGAGATGTGAATCCGTGACCAGATTCAACGGCACATGTGTGCAGCGCGTCGTAATCCGACAGTGCGATAGGGCGAACAACCAGCATCGATACTTCCCTCCTGATGCAGGATACCAATGCGACCGTTCATCTGCTCGTCCTTGCTGAACACATGAACGGTAGCACTGGTATAGGGAGGCTTATTAAATTATAAGCCTCCGATATTGTTATTAATTATTCAACTAGCGTTGCTAGAGCTTTATCTAGACGAGCTAATCCTTGTTGGATTTCTTCTTTGGTGATCACCAGTGATGGTGTGAAACGAACCACGTTTGCACCGGCAACCAGTACCATCAAACCTTCTTTGCCCGCCGCGACTAATACATCACGGGCGCGGCCTTGCCATTGTTCGTTGAGCGCGGCACCTAATAGCAGGCCTTTACCACGGATTTCAGCAAACATGCTGTATTTATCATTAAGCTTAGCCAGACCTTCGCGGAACAGAGCTTCACGCTCAGCAACGCCCGCCAGCGTCTCTGGGGCGCTAACGATATCGACGACAGCTTCAGCCACAGCACAAGCCAGTGGGTTCCCGCCATAAGTCGAGCCATGCGTGCCTACTTTTAGGTGCTCAGCCAGTTTCTCTGTCGTTAGCATAGCGCCAATCGGGAAACCGCCGCCAAGCGATTTTGCTGTGCTTAGGATATCTGGCGTGATGCCAAGACCTTGATAGGCATAGAAATGCCCCGTACGGCCGTTACCGGTTTGCACTTCATCAAAAATAAGCAGTGCATTGTGTTTGTCACATAACTCACGCACGGTTTGCACGAATTCATCCGTCGGGGCAATGATGCCACCTTCGCCTTGCAGCGGTTCCATCATAATGGCACAAGTGCGATCCGAGATGTGCTCACGCAGCGCGTCAACATCGTTGTAAGGCAAGTGAGTCACGTCACCCGGTTTCGGACCAAAACCATCAGAGTAAGTCGACTGACCACCAACCGTTACAGTAAAGAATGTGCGGCCATGGAAACCTTGTTGAAAGGCGATAATTTCTGATTTTTCAGGGCCAAATTTGTCAACCGCATAACGGCGAGCCAGTTTCAAAGCGGCTTCGTTCGCTTCAGCGCCAGAGTTCGCAAAGAACACTTTCTCGGCAAAGCTGATTTCAGTAAGTTTTTTCGCAAGACGCAGCGCAGGCTCGTTAGTCATGACGTTACTAAGGTGCCAAAGTTTGTTGCCTTGCTCAGTTAAAGCGTTAACCATCGCAGGGTGACAATGACCCAAGCAGCTCACGGCAATACCACCAGCAAAATCGATGTATTCGTTACCTTGCTGGTCCCAAACGCGAGCACCCTCGCCTTTTACTGGGATCATTTCCATTGGGTTATAACAAGGTACCATTACCTCATCAAACAAACCGCGTTCTACATTCATTTCTACAGTCATTGCACATTCCCTCTCGATACCGCATGCATAGCGAATATGGTGTCCTTACTTCGATTCAATGAAATAAGATATTGTTTTGCTTGTTAGCAATTACGGCATTGTATTTACATTTAATTAACCATTTCAATAGTGATTTGTTCTTTTTGGCAACCGCTATGAAGCCGAATAACCACCACCGTTGAGTATTTATGCATCATGCCATCGCTTTTATGAAGCAATATATTCTTATAACAAAGATAAGCTTAGGTTAATCATAGTCTCAATAAGGGCTTGAGCGTAGGCGTCACAAACTCTGCGCATACTTTTTCACAAAATATCCGCCAGCTGAATTATGAAAGAAATGTTAAGAAAGGTGATCTTGCTCAGGCTTTGTCGCCCACCGAAAACTTACAAATGCTGTTTTAAAGCGCGCTTCGAGCGATAAAGTTGGCAAGGATTTGGTGGCCCTGCTCTGTTTTAATCGACTCTGGATGAAACTGAACCGCATCAATGGGTAAGGTTTTATGTTGGTAACCCATAATTTCATCCATCGAGCCATCAGCCAGTTCCGTCCAAGCCGTCAGTTCGAAGCAATCGGGTAACGTGCCATTTTTTACCACCAGTGAGTGGTAACGGGTGACCGTCAGCGGATTATTCAGACCAGCAAAGACACTGCGATTGTTATGGCGAATCGGTGAGGTTTTACCATGCATCACTTGGCGCGCTCGCACCACTTGACCACCAAACACCTGTGCAATCGCCTGATGGCCCAAACAGACGCCAAGAATCGGCAATTTACCGGCAAAATGTTCAATCGCGGAGAGTGAAATACCAGCTTCGTTAGGCGTACACGGCCCAGGAGAGATCACTAAGTGACTGGGGTTAAGTTGGCTGATGCCGGCAATATCGATCTCATCGTTGCGCACCACTTTGACCTCTGCACCTAACTCACAGAAGTATTGATAAAGGTTGTAAGTAAACGAATCGTAGTTATCGATGATTAACAGCATGACATCACAACAGGTGTTGATAAATTTCCATATAGGGACGGTATTGTGCAATACAGGACAAGAAAGGCAAGCATTATCAAACAGATAATTTCACCTTCAACTGTCAAATCGCAATCGATAAAACACACAAATGTTTAATGATTTTATATACATAAAACACATTTATACTATCATGCACCTGCTCGATATGGGCTAGGTCTATTAAAATACAATTAAGAGGTACAAATGAAGCTAAAAGCATTACTTGCTAGCGTAGTTTCTGCACTGCTACTAACTGCATGCCAAAGCACATCAGATAAAGGTCTTATTCCGACTGCAAATCAAGAAACGATCGAAGAAGCTCGCAAGGTCCTATCTTCTAACGAAGAAATCAAAGTTGACGAAACTGGTGTAATCTCGCTCGTTCAAGAGCTACCAAATGGTATGATGTGGGATAGAACAGTCACTAAGAAAGTAGGTCGTGAGCTCTCATGTGATAATCTGCGCTACTTTGTAGAAAAAGGCATGATTGTCAGCATACACTTTAAAGGTCGCCGTGGTCGCTTTGATCAATTTGATGAGAATCGCTGTCTAGAAGAAGATCAGTACCTATAATACTAAAACCGCCACTTGATGTGGCGGTTTGTTGTTACACACGGCTATTTTTAAACGTATAAACGCAGCATTCTGACAATAACTTCCTTGATAGACTTTGTTGCGTAATTCAGACAGAAAAACAAACTTCCTAAAATTGAATAACTCTTAAAAATGACTCTTAAATAAGATGCTTAGTTTCAGGCATTCCGTTTTCCACGCTTATTGGAGCTGAATTACTGGCCTAGGAAAGTTCGCATCACGACTTAATATCACTCCATTCGCCTCGGAAGTTTTGGTGAAAAAATGAGTTCTCTTATCAGCGATAATGAATGGCTGCTGTACTGGCTTTGAATCACTAAAGAAAAAGTCAATGTAAAAGGGTAGGTGTATATTCACCTACCCTTTTACTCTTAATTAAATTCGGTCACTACTTACGACGGCGCCACAGCGCGAGGCCGAACAGTGACATCATGGCGCCAAAGCTAAATGAGCCAGCCATGTTCAGTTCAAGAACCGCCGGATCGTGGTCTGATGAACGGAAGTGGTCGTTGTACTTAGGCAGGTCACCTTTGTACTCATCGTTGTAATCAAACAGCGTCGATTCACCGCCATTGATGTGCCAGTCGGTGGCATCAACAAAGTGCTTCTCAAGACTTGGACTGATCAACAGATGATCCAGTGCGCCAACCTCATCGTTGAATGAGTAACTCCAACTGTTTGGATGCGCTTTCGCCACCGCGTTGATGTAGCCGTAGTTGTGATTAATCACCGCTCCTTCATCACCGTACTGAGCCTCGCCACTAATATAAGTGTTACGTGCTGCTTTGATGGTTTTGCCGTATTTCTCTTGGCTGTAATCCGTTAGCACCAGCATTGGGTCTTCCATGCCGTATGAGTTCATATCACCCAAGATCACTTTATGACCGTCGATCTCTTTTAATGCATCCCCCAGAGCGACTGCCGCGGCAACGCGGAAGTTCTCACACGAGCCTTGCTTATCGAGATCTTTGCCCCCTTGACCGCCTTGATCAATCGGTGCGGCGTCTTCCCAACACTTCGAACCTTTCGATTTAAAGTGATTAATCGCAACCGTTATGGTCTCTTTGCTGCCTTTGACTTTAAACGTTGGTGCCAGTGAATCACGTTGGTAGTTCTTACCGTCTTCGATCACTTTACCTTTGTCGTCTAGCACCTCTGGGGCTTGTTGGCTTGGCATCGCGATCACACGTGACTCTTTAAGCTTGACCACTTTAGGACGGTAGATCACGCCAGTGGTGATCACGTCAGTACCGATAGAGTCATTTTCATCCGCCACTTTATCGCCATTACTGTCGACGCTGACAAACGCGTAGCGATCTTTCTTAGCATCAATCTGTTGGTTAAGCTGTTCAACCAGTTGGCGAATAGCGCCGCTGTCACCAAAACCGTTGTTCTCGATTTCCATCAAGCCAATGATATCCGCATCAAGACGTAAGATGGCGTTAACAATCTTAGCCTGCTGTACTTCAAATTCTTCAAAGCTATTGGCACCACGGTTATTACCATGTTGGTTAGCATCACCACCAAACGGCGAGTTGAAGTAGTTTAATACGTTGAAGGTTGCGATACGTAAATCGCCCTCTTTCATCTCGATCTCATCCGTACGAGGATCGTTGCGAACAAAACTTTCACTGGTCAACGTATTGGTTGGGATAAGACGATAATCACCGTAACTGTAGGTGATCACCCCTTCGAGGCCAACAATGGTGTCGTCGACACGGATGTAGTCTTCGGTTGAGCCGTCTTGATCAATGTCGCTGCGGCCAAATTGTGGGTAGTAAGGAATTTGACCATTGGCCGCTTTCGCATCTGACTCAACGTATAGGCGGCGCTGTGCGTTCTCGATACTTTGCAGTTTTGCCAGTTCAGAGCCTGCGGCAAAGTTCTGGTTTGGCTGCATGCTGATACGACCTTGTGCCAATACCATGTTGTTGCGACGCGACGCGTAATCGTAGCCGAAAGTGCGAGTGACGCGCATATCAAGCGCCTCTGTCGTACGGACTAACATCCCTTCGTAGCGCTCTAATGTGCGATCAAAGTTGCTATCGGTCGCGAGCAGTTCAATATCGGTTGCGCTTGGCGCTGCTTGCTCGCCTTGCTTAAGCCATTGGTTATTTTCAGCTTTTAGCTGTGTATGATTGTAGTATTCCTGCACTTTACCTTTCACACACACCACATCACCCGCTTGTAGCTCAGAGCTCGATTGATTAGTGTGGACGAACAAACCTTCAGAGGTCTCTGGGTTGTAATCATCGGTCAGTGCTTGCAGGTAGAAACCTTTGGTTAAGCCTGTTGTTACGGCACTTACGACGCCTTTAACAAAGAACTCTTGATCGGTAATGTATGGGTAACCACTGATGAAGGGCGAGCTATCCCCTGCACCTTGAATATCTTGAATTGAAGTAAAGGTTGGCGTTTGGCCATCTTGGGTACAAGCAAACGGCTCGGGCGCTGTGCCGCCATCGAGTGTGCCTAAACCTTCAATGCTGTCTTTAGCCAATGATGACCATTGCGCTAGATTGTGAGAAGAAGAAGGGCTCATCGCATCTGAATTACGCACGAGCGTGGTGTCTTTAGCGAAATCCGCCCCGCCCATATCACCTAACAGGTCATGCACTGCGCCATCTTTGAGCAATGCCACCGGATCATTGCCGTTAAAACCAGCCACTGCACCATTCAGAATATCGGCCACCGCTTTGATGTCATCATTGGCGCTGGTGTGCGCAACAACCAGCACACTTTGCGCTGCCAAAACTTGACCATTGAGCGACAACTTACTGCCCCACTCACCGTTACCATTGGTCGATTTAGCCAGCTCATAGCCATCAAGAGAGACCGAGCTATCACCCGTATTGGCAATCTCAACCGCTTTGTTGTTGCTGCCACCTTCTACATATTGAGAGATGATGATGTCCGCCATTGCTGGAGACGAAAGCGCACCGGCGATCACTGCCGCGAGTAGCGTTGGAGTTAATTTTTGTTTCATGTTATCCACCCTGCATCGCTTCCAATGTTGAACAACAACCAGAAAGCGTGTTCCAAATCACTTTTCGTGTGATTACTTATTAAAAAACCATGCACAGTGTTGATGTTTTTTATGAAACTAAAAATTACATTCAGTGACAGTGAGATTTCGATCTCATAGATATGGTGAATAATTGAAGCGTGGTCAAATTTTCAACATTTGATGATAACAGAAGTATTAAATTTAAGACTATCACCTTGAATTAATTAAGCTTTAACTAATAAATAGAGTCTTTACTCAGTCTGTGGTTTTATTCTCGCGATCAAAAAAGGCGCATACTATGCGCCTTAAATGACTAGCAGAAATTATCGACTAGTTTAAGCGGTTACGCTCATCGTCGTCTTTATCTTTATGCTCATACTCCCCTTCAAAGGTCGACCCTTGATTGGAGTTATCACGATCAAATGGGTTTTGTTCAAACGGACGTTGACCAAATTGCTCACCATGAAAGCTGCCGTGAAAACCACCACCGACCGATTTCACCACCATTTTACTCATCAAGTATTTGGCGATCGCGGCGCGAGGTGCTGGCAGTAGCACTAACATACCCAATGCATCAGTCATAAAACCTGGCGTAAGCAGTAACACACCAGCCACCGCTAACATCACGCCTTCAAAGATCTGCTGCGCGGGCAACTCCCCTTGCTGCATCCGAGTTTGTACCGACATTAAGGTTTGCAAGCCTTGGCTGCGGACCAACGACGCACCGGCAAACGCCGTGAGCAAAACTAAAGCGATGGTAGGCCACAGCCCCAAATAACCACCGACTTGAATAAATAGACCTATTTCAATGATAGGAACGAAAATAAATAGCAAAAGTAAGATAGGAAACACACGCCCTCCTTTGTTGAACTCAGTGTACGTGCTCTGGGTAATGAGCTCAAATTAAAGCGGTAAAAATTCGTGTCGACAACGCAATCATAACGTTCGACATGAATACCACTAAAGGGTTATTCGTACCCTGTTCATAGTTTGCAAATCTTTCACTAAATAAAAGCAAAAAAGGTGATCAAGTTACTATTTTTATGCGCTAGGTACAGTATTATGTGCCACATAAGTCAGGACGGATTATACAGCCAAAAATTCTGCCGAATGGATTCTTAAACTACAGAATGGCTAGAAGCAAACCTTAATATCAGAATAAATCTCTAAGGATCCTGTATGGCTACCCTAACTGATGCCCCTAAAACGGCGAATCAAGCGACTCGTATTGAAGAAGACTTACTCGGCCAACGTCATGTCCCTGCTGACGCTTATTACGGCATTCATACGCTCCGCGCGATGGAAAACTTCAATATCTCCAACATGACCATTTCCGATGTACCGGAGTTTGTCCGCGGCATGGTCATGACTAAAAAAGCGGCTACGCTGGCCAATAACGAACTCGGCGTGATCCCAAAAGATGTCGCTCATTATATTCTTGAAGCGTGTGACCTGATGCTTGAAACAGGTAAGTGCATGGATCAGTTCCCTTCAGACGTTTTCCAAGGCGGCGCTGGTACTTCGGTCAACATGAACACCAACGAAGTCATTGCGAACCTAGCACTTGAGCTGATGGGCAAAGAAAAAGGCCAATACCAGTTCATCAACCCCAATGATCACGTCAACAAAAGTCAATCAACCAACTGTGCTTACCCAACTGGTTTCCGTATTGCGGTATACAACAGTGTCGCCACACTGATTGAAGCGATTGAATACCTTAAAGGTGCTTTCGAACTGAAAAGCCAAGAATTTAAAGGCATCTTGAAGATGGGTCGTACTCAGCTACAAGATGCTGTGCCTATGACCGTTGGCCAAGAGTTCCACGCTTGGGCGGTGACTTTAAACGAAGAGATTCGTGCCCTTGAATACACGTCAAAACTACTGCTTGAAATCAATCTAGGTGCAACAGCAATTGGTACTGGCTTGAATGCGGCGCAAGGTTACCAAGCCGCGGCCGTCAAACATCTTGCACAAGTCACTGGCTTAGATGTGGTCCCTGCAGAAGATTTGATTGAAGCGACATCAGATTGTGGCGCTTACGTAATGACCCACGGCGCACTAAAACGTCTCGCGGTAAAACTGTCTAAAATCTGTAACGACTTGCGCCTACTCTCTTCAGGTCCTCGCGCGGGTCTCAACGAACTCAACTTGCCAGAACTGCAAGCCGGTTCTTCTATCATGCCTGCCAAAGTCAACCCTGTGGTTCCTGAAGTGGTGAACCAAGTGTGCTTTAAGGTTTTGGGGAACGACAACACAATTTCATTTGCAGCTGAAGGCGGTCAGCTCCAGCTTAACGTGATGGAACCTGTCATTGCGCAAAGCATGTTTGAGTCGATCTCAATCCTATCGAACGCTTGTGTCAACTTACGTGACAAGTGTATCGACGGCATTACCGTTAACAAAGAAGTGTGCGAAAACTACGTTTACAACTCTATCGGTATCGTCACTTACCTTAACCCGTACATTGGCCACCACGAAGGTGACATTGTCGGCAAGATCTGTGCTGAAACGGGTAAGAGTGTGCGTGAAGTGGTTTTAGAACGCGGCTTACTGACGGAAGAAGAACTCGATGAGATCCTTTCCGTTGAGAACTTTATGCACCCAACCTACAAAGCGAAACGCTACGAGTAATTGTACGGCTTGGTTTAAAGGGTCCTTGCGACCCTTTTTTAAGCGCCAAGGCGATTAACCACGCTCATAACATGGCTTTAACTTTGCCATTCCTATTATCTAACTATTTAGCTCCTGAATGGTTAGATAATCAGAATCACAATTCACATCGAGAGGTATCAATATGGTTGCAATCGAACTCATCGTCGTTCTGCTCTTTATCTATTTAGGAGCAAGAATTGGCGGCATTGGCATTGGCTTAGCAGGTGGCGCTGGGGTTATCGCCCTATCTTTGGTTTTAGGCGTACCGACTAGCCAAGCGTTTATTCCGGTAGACGTTATTCTTATCATCATGTCTGTAATTACCGCGATTGCCGCAATGCAAGTGG
This sequence comes from Vibrio sp. NH-UV-68, assembly GCF_042940635.1. Classification (NCBI taxonomy): domain Bacteria; kingdom Pseudomonadati; phylum Pseudomonadota; class Gammaproteobacteria; order Vibrionales; family Vibrionaceae; genus Vibrio; species Vibrio sp. NH-UV-68. The sequence goes on along the minus strand of NZ_CP134975.1, from coordinate 231,762 downwards.
CCGGTGGTATGGACTGGTTAGTTCAACTGGCAGAAAACTTCTTGCGTAAGCACCCCGAGCGCATCACCTTTTATGCGCCGATTGTGACTTTCCTAATGACGTTAATGGCGGGCACAGGCCACACTGCGTTTTCAACCCTACCTGTCATAGCCGAAGTAGCAAAAGGCCAAGGCGTGCGTCCTTCTCGCCCATTGTCGATAGCGGTTGTCGCTTCACAAATCGCGATCACCGCTTCGCCGATTTCTGCTGCTGTGGTTGCTTTTGCTGCGATGCTGGCACCAATGGGTGTCGATTACTTAACCCTACTTGCCGTGTGCATCCCTACCACTTTTATCGCTTGTATGATCGGGGCCTTTGTTGCCAACTTCATGGGCGGTGAGCTTAAAGATGACCCTATCTACCAAGAACGTCTGGAACAAGGCTTAATCAAGTTAAGCACTCAAACTCAGCGTGAAATCTTACCAAGCGCAAAAACAGCGACTTACATCTTCTTAGCCGCAATCGGTTTTGTTGTCTGCTACGCGGCAGCGATTTCAGGTTCAGTCGGTCTAATTAAAGATCCCGCACTCGGTCGTAACGAAGCCATCATGACGGTAATGCTCGCCGCTGCCGCCGCGATTGTGCTATTTACCAAAATTGATGCCGCCAAAATACCATCAGCGGCGACGTTCCGTTCAGGCATGACCGCTTGTGTCTGCGTACTTGGTGTGGCTTGGTTAGGCTCAACGTTTGTCAATGCACACGTTGATAGCATCAAAGAGGTTGCAGGTGAACTACTGTCTGACTACCCGTGGATGCTCGCCATGGTGCTATTCTTTGCGTCAATGTTGCTGTACTCGCAAGGCGCAACCACCGTTGCTTTAATGCCAGCAGCACTGGCGATTGGAGTGGCTCCCCTCACTGCCGTCGCCTCGTTTGCCGCGGTCAGTGCGCTATTTGTATTACCAACTTATCCGACTCTGCTCGCCGCAGTAGAAATGGACGACACGGGATCAACTCGTATTGGCAAATACGTATTTAACCACCCATTTTTTGTTCCTGGCGTGGTCACCATCGCTTCAGCAGTCGCGCTAGGCTTTGCTTTTGGCGGCCTTTTAATCTAGTCATAAAGAGTAGTAACACAAATAAAACCTAGGGAGCTTCGGCTCCCTTTTTATTTTACCAAATTAAATAAAACCCAGCTCACAGTCTATTTTTGACTTTAATCAATAAAGTGGCCAAAAGATTTTTATGCATTTAAATTCCCGGCTTTGAATAAAATTCCGCATAATTTTCACCAGCGCAAAAAGCGTGTATCAAAACCTAGTAACTAGGTATTTTTGTGGAATATTAATCCGTCTATTTCAAACAAATAATCGCTGTATTTATCACCACTACTTCTTACCTAAATCCAGTACTTATTTTTTGTGAAGATCACCAAAGTTACGTACCTCGTATTACTTTTAAAATAGAGTCAAAGGGTGATTAAAACCCCAACAATTAATCCCTAATACCAATAACTTACTCTACAACGAGTTATTTATTTTATAACTATTAGTCGCTGATTCACTTTTATTTATTGGTATATAGATAAAAGTAAGGAGATCGCTATGACAACTCAAACTGTAACGACCGAAGAGAAAAAAGGCGGCTTCTTTGCCAACTTTAAGTTCCCTTCAGCCTACACCATTCTTTTTGTTCTGATTGCGCTAGTCGCAATGCTGACTTGGATTGTTCCCGCAGGTCAATATGACCGTGTGATGAACGAAGATCTAGGCCGTGAAGTTCCTGTAACCGGAACCTACCAACCTGTTGATGGCAACCCTCAAGGTGTTATCGATGTTCTGCTCGCCCCCATCGATGGTTTCTATGACCACAATAGCTACGAAGCCGCAGCTATTGACGTTTCACTGTTCATTTTGATTATCGGTGGCTTCCTTGGCCTAGTGACGAAAACCGGCGCTATCGATGCTGGTATCGAACGTGTCACGGATCGACTCAAAGGTCGTGAAGAGTTGATGATCCCGATTCTAATGGCGTTGTTTGCCGCCGGTGGTACCGTTTATGGTATGGCGGAAGAGTCCCTCCCTTTCTACACCTTATTAGTGCCTGTGATGATGGCGGCTCGATTTGACCCTCTGGTCGCGGCAGCAACCGTGTTACTTGGCGCAGGGATTGGTACTCTGGGCTCAACCATCAACCCATTTGCAACCGTCATTGCGGCTAACGCAGCAGGTATCCCTTTCACCGATGGTATCGTACTGCGTGTGATTGCCCTTCTGATTGGCTGGGTTATCTGTGTCGCTTACGTCATGCGCTATGCCCGCATGGTTCGTCAAGATCAATCTAAATCGGTGGTTTACGACAAGTACGAAGAGAACAAAGCGCACTTCTTGGGCAACCAAACTGGCGAACGTCTTGAGTTCACCGCAACACGCAAACTGATCCTGAGTATATTTGGCGCCTCTTTCGCTGTGATGATTTACGGTGTATCGGTTGCTGGCTGGTGGATGGCAGAAATTTCAGCCATGTTCCTCGCGTCAACCATCATCATAGGTTTAGTCGCTCGAATGAGCGAAGAAGACTTTACCAACAGCTTTATTGATGGCGCTCGCGACCTATTGGGGGTAGCACTGATCATTGGTATCGCGCGTGGTATCGTCGTGGTAATGGATCGCGGCATGATTACCGACACTATCTTGTTCTCAGCAGAGCAAATGGTTACTGGTTTATCGTCGGTGGTGTTCATCAATGTGATGTTCTTCTTAGAAGTACTGTTATCGTTCCTTGTTCCTTCAAGTTCAGGCCTAGCGGTACTGACAATGCCAATCATGGCTCCCCTCGCGGACTTTGCTGGCGTTGGTCGTGACTTAGTCGTCACAGCGTACCAATCTGCATCTGGGCTAGTGAATTTGATCACCCCGACGTCCGCTGTCGTGATGGGTGGCTTGGCTATCGCCCGCGTTCCTTACGTACGTTGGGTCAAATGGGTCGCACCGTTACTGGCTATTTTAACGCTGTTCTGTGTTGCAATGCTTAGCGTTGGTGCACTTCTCTAAAGCGATTCTTTTCCTAACCCTAGCTCACAGGAAGTGAGCCCTCTCAAAGCCGCCTAGTGCGGCTTTTTTGTGTTTAATGCATCAAGATGCGAGATGCGAGATGCGAGATGCGAGATGCGAGATGCGAGATGCGAGATGCGAGATGCGAGATGCGAGATGCGAGATGCGAGATTATTGTGTCTTTTTAAGGGCGTATTCTGTCAACAAAATAACGTTTTACAATGTCGATAAATAACTCAGCCCCCATTCTAATTAGAAAAACTATCTTTTCTAATGAATTATATTAATCAACGCACTTTAAAACATTTAATACCGACAAATATTAATATGTGACCTAGACAACAATTATTACCAATTGTTTTGTTACCAAACGATTAATTCGCCCATAAAAATCAATTATCTAGGGAGTTTGAGTGCATATTTTCATTTTATTAAGTCTATTGTTAGTGCTTTTTTATTGAATATTCTTCCTTCGTTTTATTATTTAACTAGGCCAATGCATATTTCGCTGCATAAACTTCCACAACAAACGGCTAATTAGGGGTTTTACAGTAAAATAACAACTGCATAGATATTGTTAAAACCCTTACACAGCAAGGGCTGAGGCTTAAAAAACGTTCTGTGATTGACCTCTAAGATTCCCTCACCAACAAGCGTAATATGAATTTCAGACACAAAATAAGTGAATAAATAAATTCACGCTTATATTCCCTACAAATTAAATATTAGTTTTTTTTAAAAAAATAAAACTGATTATAAAATAAGAGAGATACGATCATGAGTAAGTTATACGTAGGTTCTGAAATCGGTCAATTACGTCGCGTTCTGGTACACCGTCCTAGACGAGCTCTGACTCACCTAACCCCATCTAACTGTCACGATCTGCTATTTGATGACGTATTGGCAGTTGAACGTGCAGGCGAGGAGCACGACGTATTCACTCAAACTCTGCGCGACCAAGGTGTCGAAGTCTTACTATTAACTGACTTGTTGGCAGACACGCTCGCCGTCGCCGAAGCCAAAGATTGGCTACTTAACCAGCAAGTCTCTGATTACCGTTTGGGCAAAACGTTCGCTAACGATGTGCGTTGTTACCTAGGTGACTTACCTAACCTAGAGCTGGCTAAAATCCTTACTGGCGGTCTTTCATACGCTGAAATGCCAATGAAATCTTCTTCTATGATGCAAGGTTTACACGCTCCAACCGACTTCATCATTGAACCACTACCAAATCACCTATTTACACGTGATACCTCATGCTGGGTTTACGGTGGGGTTTCTATCAACCCAATGGCAAAAGCGGCTCGTCAACGTGAAACCAACCATGTTCGCGCTATCTACCGCTGGCACCCAAGCTTTGCTGGCCAAGACTTCATTAAGTACTTCGGTGACAACGAGCAAGTGAACTACGACAACTCAACCATCGAAGGCGGTGACGTACTGGTTATTGGTAAAGGCGCGGTTCTTATCGGTATGTCTGAGCGTACAACGGCACAAGGCGTTGAGCACTTGGCATCAGGTCTATTCAAACATGGTCAAGCCAAACAAGTGATTGCCATGGAGCTACCGAAACACCGCTCTTGCATGCACTTAGACACAGTAATGACGCACATGCGTGAAGATACTTTCTCTGTATACCCTGAAGTAGTGCGTAAAGATGTTAAATGCTGGAGCCTAACTGGCGATCAATCTGGCGCAGTCAACGTCAAAGAAGAAGGCTACTTCGTGACTGCGATTGAAAAAGCACTCGGCGTCGACAAGCTAAACCTCATCACCACTGGCGGTGACAACTTCAACGCAGAACGCGAGCAGTGGAACGATGCAAACAACGTTCTCACCGTCAAACCAGGTGTGGTTGTCGGCTACGAGGGCAACACTTACACCAACGAAAAATACGACAAAGCAGGCATCACAGTACTTCCTATCCCAGGTGATGAGCTAGGTCGCGGTCGCGGCGGCGCTCGCTGCATGAGCTGCCCAATCGAACGTGATGGTATCTAATTAAGTACTTATTAGGCTGGAGCGACCATAGTGCCCGCTCCAGCCCCTGTAGAGAGATTCAAACAATGACTAAACAAACTGTAGTTGTCGCACTAGGTGGTAACGCTTTGCTTCGCCGTGGTGAGCCACTTGAAGCTGAAGTACAACGCCAAAACATCGAAGTCGCCGTCAAAACGATTTCTGAAATCGCGAAAGAATACAACGTGGTACTGGTACACGGTAATGGTCCACAAGTAGGTTTGCTTGCCCTGCAAGGTTTGGAATACAAGAAAGTCGCGCCATACCCGCTTGATGTCCTTGGCAGCGAAACACAAGGCATGATCGGTTACATGCTGATGCAAGAGTTTAAAAACCAGATGCCAAACGTCAACGCGACTTGCATGTTGACGCAAATGACCGTCGATCCTAATGATCCCGCGTTTGCAGACCCAACCAAACCCATTGGTCCTATTTACGAAGAAGCGGAAGCTCGCGAGTTGGCAGAAAAGTACCACTGGACAATCAAGCCAGACGGCAAACACTTCCGCCGCGTGGTCCCAAGCCCACAGCCAACGGGCATCATCGAACACGATGCGATCACTAAATTAATTGATGCCGGCCACCTTGTTATCTGTACTGGCGGCGGTGGTATTCCGGTGAAACGCGAAAACGGCAAACTGGTGGGTGTTGAAGCGGTGATCGACAAAGACATGTCGGCTGCATTCCTCGCCAAACAGCTCGATGCTGATGCTCTGCTAATCCTCACTGACGCAGACGCGGTTTACCTTGATTGGGGCAAGCCAACACAGCACGCCCTGCGCAGCACAACGCCAAGCGAACTGGCGCAGTACCAGTTCGATGCAGGCTCTATGGGACCAAAAATTGAAGCGTCCTGCGAGTTTATCAAGCAAGGCGGCAAAGTTGTCGGTATCGGCTCTTTGCAAGATGGTCTGCGTATTCTGCAAGGCACAGCGGGTACCAACATCACTAAAGGTTAATGACAACGTTAAGCAATACCAATCATTCAATTTAACAGCGCTTTCTTATTTTCTTTTCCCTGCAACCAAGAAAGCGCCAAACGATAAAAAGGAAAACACCATGGCTTTTAATCTACGTAACCGTAACTTCCTAAAACTACTAGACTTTACTCCACGTGAAATTCAACACATGTTGGATCTTTCAGCGGAACTGAAAAAAGCAAAATACAACGGCTATGAACAACCTCGTCTAAAAGGCAAAAACATTGCGCTAATTTTCGAGAAGACCTCTACTCGTACACGTTGTGCATTTGAAGTTGCGGCTTTTGACCAAGGCGCTCAAGTCTCTTACTTAGGCCCATCGGGTTCTCAAATCGGTCACAAAGAGTCAATGAAAGATACAGCACGTGTGCTTGGCCGCATGTACGATGGCATCGAATACCGCGGTTTCGGTCAAGAGATCGTAGAAGAGCTCGGCGCCTACGCTGGTGTGCCAGTGTGGAACGGTCTAACCGACGAATTCCACCCAACTCAAATCCTCGCGGACTTCCTAACCATGACCGAACACGGCCGCGGCAAACAACTACACGAAATCAAGTTTGCTTACTTAGGTGATGCGCGCAACAACATGGGTAACTCCTTGATGGTAGGCGCTGCGAAAATGGGCATGGACATCCGCCTTGTCGCACCTAAAGCGTTCTGGCCAGAAGAAGCATTAGTGGCACAATGTCGTGATATCGCCGCTGAAACTGGGGCTAAAATCACCCTAACTGAAGACGTACAAGAAGGGGTTCAAGGCTGTGATTACCTCTACACTGACGTATGGGTATCAATGGGCGAAGCGAAAGAAGCATGGGCTGAGCGTATCAATCTGATGATGCCTTACCAAGTCAACATGGACATGATCAAGGCCACGGGCAACCCAGATGTGAAATTCATGCACTGCTTGCCTGCTTTCCACGGCGAAGATACCACGGTAGGCAAACAGCTTGCGGCAGATTACCCGCAACTTAAAGATGGCGTTGAGGTAACCGATGAAGTGGTTGAATCTAAGCACTCTATCGTATTCGATGAAGCAGAAAACCGCATGCACACCATCAAAGCCGTGATGGTCGCGACACTAGGCGACTAAATTATCGAGTCTTCATGGCCATTTGCCAAACAGGAAATGGCCAACAAGATTACTCTCGATTGCCAGCACAATAAGTGACCATCGATGAGTATTTTTGCAGGGAAATGCGGGTGGCGTTCAGCGACGTACAAAAACGTACTGAATAAAGCCCGCATTTTTTTTCATCACTTAAAAGCCAAATCCATCCCCCAAACGCTCCGAAGCAAGATCTGACAACGGTTGAAAAGTCATAGCTAAAATCAGCTAAAATCGCATAAAAATCCAATTCATGGATAGTTTCCGCAAACGCTTGCGTTGGTGATTTTTGTCCGTATAATCCTCGGCAATTTGTCTAGGAGTACATCAATGTCGCAGCCATTAGCAACCTATCGTTGTTACCTAACGCGCCCTAAATCAGGGACGTTCGCTGTTTCATTTTTCTCCACCGATCCTTTACTAGCCTCCTATTTTTAGGGGGCTTTTTTTTGTCTGTCATTTACGACGAGGAATACAGCTATGGCGCATTCGTTATTTAACAAGCACATTATCTCTATCCCAGAGCTCAGCCGTGAAGAGCTTGAGCTTATTGTTGACACTTCTGCACGCTTAAAAGCAGAGCCGAATCCGGAGCTACTGAAAAATAAGGTTGTTGCCAGCTGCTTCTTCGAACCGTCGACCCGTACTCGCCTCTCTTTCGAGACCGCAGTACAGCGTTTGGGCGGCACAGTGATTGGGTTTGATAACGGCGGCAACACATCCCTAGCGAAAAAAGGCGAAACGCTGGCCGATTCGGTTCAAGTGATCGCTTCGTACGTAGATGCATTCGTGATGCGCCACCCACAAGAAGGCGCGGCGCGCTTGGCTTCTGAATTCTCAAATGGCGTACCGATTGTCAACGGTGGAGACGGTGCAAACCAGCACCCAACTCAAACGCTGCTCGATCTGTTCTCGATCTACGAGACTCAAGGCACACTCGACAACCTCAACGTCGCCTTCGTGGGTGATCTGAAATATGGCCGCACTGTGCACTCACTCACTCAAGCGCTAGCAAAATTCAACAATGTGCGTTTCTTCTTTATCGCCCCAGAAGCCCTCGCGATGCCAGACTACATCTGCGAAGAGTTAGAAGAGGCAGGTATTGCGTTCAGCATGCACAGTAACATCGAAGAAGTCGTTCCTGAATTGGATGTTCTTTACATGACACGCGTACAGAAAGAGCGCTTTGACGAGTCAGAATATGCCCATATCAAGTCAGCGTTCATCTTAACGGCGGCAACACTGAGCGAAGCGCGTGACAACCTCAAGGTGCTTCACCCACTTCCTCGTGTCGATGAAATCACCACCGATGTTGATAAAACCAAGCACGCTTACTACTTCGAGCAAGCGGAAAATGGCGTCTACGCACGTGAAGCACTACTCGCCCTTGTCCTTAATGACACACTTTAATTAGCAGGAGAATCATCATGGTGAAACAAACTCAACTTCAAGTAGAAGCGATTCGTAACGGCTCTGTTATCGACCATATTCCTGCCAATATTGGAATTAAAGTGCTTAAACTGTTCAAAATGCACAAAACCAATGAGCGCATCACAATTGGTCTTAATCTGCCATCTTCCGCGCTTGGCGGCAAAGATTTGATCAAGATTGAAAATGTCTACCTGACCAAAGAACAAGCCAATCAATTGGCACTGTATGCACCCAAAGCGACGGTCAATCAGATTGAAGAGTACAAGGTAGTCAACAAGCTTAATCTTGCACTCCCAGAAACGATTGCCAGCGTATTCGAATGCCCGAACAGCAACTGTATTTCTCATGGCGAACCGGTAGAAAGCAAATTTAAGGTGCAGCAAAAGCAGGACAATGTGCAGCTAAAATGCCACTACTGTGAAAAAGTATTCTCACGCGAAATCATGACCGAAGCGCGCTAGCCCACAAGCGCTTGCGTCCCTCCTAAACCTGCAATTCATGACTGGATATTTATTCTTATTGCGGAATAAATATCCACTTTCACCCAGCATTTATATCTAACAAAACAATAGATAACTAGTTGTTTATTTGGCGATCGCTTTCACAAAGCCACATAAGATTTGGTGTTATTATGCGAAGACTTAAAAATCACCGCAGAAGTGATACCAATTAGACCCTGTCAATACACGTTTAGATTGGTACAAGCGCTCAAAATCCCACAGCATTTATATGGAGTTATGTGCTGATAGTTACATGGACGAATCATCCTACGTCATGTTTTATTGAGGAGTTCCAATGAGTGAAACTCTAAACGCAACCACCGTTGATTATAGTGAAGACAAAACACTCACAGCGGCCTGTAAACGTCTACTGCAACAACAGAGCTTTAGCACTCAGAACGAGCTACGCGAAGCCTTGGTCAATATTGGTTTTGAAGGCATTAGTCAGTCCACCGTATCTAGATTGCTCTCGCAGCTGGGAGTGATTAAGGTACAAAACGCGTGCGGCAAAAAAGTCTACTGCATTACGGTTGAAACCGCCCCGGTGCGAGTCGGCTCTTCGATCTCGTCACAAATCGAATTTATTACCCACAATCAAGCGATGGTGGTAGTAAAAACGCACCCTGGCAGCGCCCAACTGGTTGCTCGCTTGGTCGATATCGATCCTCATACTGAGATTCTCGGCACCGTGGGCGGCAATGACACTGTGCTCGTCATCCCAAAAGATACCGACAACATCGATGCTTGCGAACGTGTCGTTCGAGCCCGTTTAGGCGTTGCTTGACCGCAGCTCATGCGCCATCTCGATACCGATTTGGAGATGGCGCCTCAGAGATAGCGAAACTCTAGGTGAACTTTCTTCGCCTAAGTTGAAACTAATTTGCCCTTTCCCCTGTCTGATTGAGTTAACATGACTCAAATTTAACTCTTGTGACGGTTCTATGCGCTTCGCCTTCTCCTTACTTCTGTTGTGTTTTAGCTTTCTCTCTGCGCCCGCGATGGCGTTGTTTGATAATAGCAATTCAACACCAAGTTTTGCCAATAACAACAATACCTTCGTTGCTGTCGATGATGCGTTTCGCTTTAACGCCTTACAACAAGGCAATCGCGTATTTCTCGATTGGCAAGTAAAAGACGGCTACTACCTCTATCAACATCGTATTTCCGTGAGCGGTGAAAATGTCACCCTTGGCGATATCCAGATGCGCGATGGTCAGCCATACAAGGACGAATTTTTCGGCGAGGTCAACATCTACACCACGCCGTTGTTTATTGAAGTGCCATTGAGCGATTATCAGCAAGGCGCTCGGTTAATCGTCCAATACCAAGGGTGTGCCAAGGCAGGATTTTGCTATCCACCAGAGACGCGTGTGGTCGACATTACTCGCTTTGAGTTTGCCGACTCAACTCAGCTGACGAGCAAACAAACGGCGCAAGCAGCGCCAGTTGTCCAAACACCAGCGCCATCAACATCGTCACCGCAATCGAGCGAAGCAAACCTTGCTTCTAAACTGAGTGATAGTTGGTGGACGCCACTGCTGTTTTTAGCATTAGGCATTGGCCTTGCGTTTACTCCGTGCGTGCTACCGATGTACCCGATTTTAACCAGTATTGTCTTAGGCCGAGGAAAGCTCAGCCATGGCCGCGCACTTGGCCTAGCCTTTGTTTATGTACAAGGTATGGCGTTAACCTACACACTACTGGGTTTGGTGGTTGCGTCGGCAGGGCTGCAATTTCAAGCCGCCATGCAACACCCTTATGTTTTGATAGGCTTAAGTGTACTGTTTGTCGCACTCGCACTGTCAATGTTTGGCTTGTATACCATTCAGCTACCGAGCAGTCTGCAGACTTGGCTCAGTAACCTCAGTAATAAACAGCGAGGCGGCAGTTCGTTGGGCGTGTTTGCTATGGGGGCGATATCAGGCCTAGTTTGCTCGCCATGCACCACCGCTCCCCTGTCAGGCGCGCTGCTCTACGTCGCACAAAGCGGCGATCTCCTTACGGGGGCCATCGCCTTGTACGCTCTGGCATTGGGTATGGGTATACCACTGATGTTGGTGGCCGTATTTGGTAATAAACTGCTGCCTAAAGCGGGCAATTGGATGGATCGCGTGAAAACGCTGTTTGGCTTTATTCTCCTAGCTGCGCCCATCTTCCTTCTTGAGCGTATCTTGCCAAGCCTTTGGGCTACCGGTTTATGGTCAGCGCTTGGTATTGCGGCATTTGGCTGGCTGTATCATGTCAAAAACTCACTGCCATTTGGCGGTTGGAAGCAAAGCGTGATTGGTATTATTGCCGTACTGGGATTATTCGCGTCGGCGCAACCTGCGCTGCACTACTATTTTTCGCCGCCAACTGGCCAATCACAAAGCAAAATTGAGTTCATTAAAGTCAGTAATGTGGAACAACTGAAACAGCAACTCGCTAACGCTAAGCAAGCTGGTAAGCCGGTGATGCTCGATTTCTATGCCGACTGGTGTGTAGCGTGTAAAGAGTTTGAAAAATACACCTTCCACCAGCCAGACGTCGAATTCAGGCTCAAGGACTTTGTCTTGCTCCAAGCCGATGTCACGCGCAACCAAGTGGAAGATATTGCTCTACTTAAAGAAATGCAGGTGCTCGGTTTACCTACCATTGAATTTTGGGCGCCAGATGGCTCACGAGTCGTGAACGGGCGCATCACTGGCTTTATGGACGCCGCGACCTTCTTAGCGCACCTAAACGACCACAATCTGTAATACTCAGTTGGCTCAATAACACTAAACTCGCGCCATGGTCACTGACTGTGGCGCTGAGCTGGCCTCCCAGACCCACTCACTCTCTACTCACCCTGATCACTTCATTTCATGCTCAATATGTATTTATATGCAATATTGCTAATAAAACCCGATACAGTTCAGACTTTTAGCGAATAATTATTGTCCACAATCGTAAAGCTGATAATAATTCTATTAACCAAACCTTCATAAGTAGTTAACGTCATGGATTCGACCTACACCATCATCATCGCAGATGATCACCCGCTGTTTCGCAATGCTCTATTTCAATCGGTGCATATGGCGGTCAGTGGTGCGAACTTGTTAGAAGCCGACTCTCTAGACGCACTGCTGACACTGTTGAAAAAAGAGGACGAGCCTGACTTGCTGCTGCTTGATCTGAAAATGCCAGGGGCGAATGGCATGTCTGGCTTAATTCATCTGCGAGCTGAATACCCTGACTTGCCGATTGTCGTGGTCTCAGCCAGTGAAGAATCAACGGTCGTCACTCAAGTAAAAAGCCATGGTGCGTTTGGTTTTATTCCTAAGTCGAGTGATATGCGCGAGCTGGTCAGTGCGCTCAATCAAGTGCTCAATGGCGAACCTTTCTTCCCTGAAGGCTCGATCACTAACCATGCAGCTTGCAATGATTTAGCGACTAAAATTGCCACTTTAACGCCACAGCAGTACAAAGTCTTAGGAATGCTCTCTGATGGCTTGCTTAATAAGCAAATTGCTTACGAACTAAATGTATCTGAAGCAACAATAAAGGCCCATATGACGGCAATATTCCGCAAGTTAGGTGTAAAAAACCGCACTCAAGCCGTCATTTTACTTCAACAGCTTGAATCTGAAATATAATTCACCTAATCATCACATAGAACCACCCGTTTACTGCTACACTGAACAAGTCAGTTCACCACTGCGCTATCCCTCTGTTCCATTACTCTGGGAGTACCCCCTTGCTCAGCATCTTAATCACTCAATTCGTTGTTTTATGGGCCGTCATTGACCCAATCGGCTCTGTTCCTGTCTATCTGTCACAAACACAACATTTAACCGCCAAACAACGCCGGTTAGTTGCACTTAAAGCGGTCGCCATTGCGACTGGCGTGCTGTTATTTTTCCTTGTCGCTGGTCAGTTATTGCTTGAAGCGATGCAAATTCCCTTACCCGCTTTTCAAGCCGCCGGTGGCTTAGTATTACTGCTGTTTGCTTTGACGATGATTTTCGGTGAATCCAAGCCAGAGCAAGAGACGAAACTCTCTATCGATATCAGCCATTCCGATCTGGCAGACTTGGCCGTTTACCCATTGGCGATTCCCTCGATTGCCTCACCAGGTGCGATGATGGCGATCGTAATGCTGACCGACAACCATCGTTATTCATTGTTCGACCAGAGCCTAACCGCGGGTGTGATGGTGTTGGTATTAGTGATTACCCTATTGCTGCTGCTCGGAGCCACTCATATCCAAAAATGGATTGGTAATGTTGGCGCCGCCATCATCAGCCGCGTAATGGGCCTGATACTTGCTGCGGTTGCAGTGAATAATTTGCTGATGGGGATCAAAGATTTCTATCTTGGTTAATAAAAAACCACCCACTCAGTAATGAAACGTTAGACTTTAGGCTAATTTAACAGACCGTTAACATCACAGTTTTTTATCATTTACTCACTAAGCGTCCGTTATACGGACGCTTTTTGTTTTCATGCTCGCGACTAAAGTTGAAAAGAGTTCTTGCCCAACCCTTGCTAATGTAGACATTGAAACATTTTATTAACAACAAACACGTAAGGAGACGGCAATGGCGTTTGATAGTCAGGAACGAGCCAAGGCCTACTGGGATAAGAACGTAAAGCTGATGATTTCACTGTTAATCATCTGGTTTGTCGTTTCATTTGGCTGCGGCATTTTATTTGTCGATCAGCTTAACCAAATTCAAATAGGCGGTTACAAGTTAGGCTTCTGGTTTGCACAACAAGGCTCTATCTACACCTTCCTAGGTATTATTTTCTACTACGCGTGGAAGATGCGTCAGTTAGATCGCGAATTTAATGTGGACGAGTAAGGAGTAGTTCAGATGGATTTGAAAACAATCACTTATCTTGTTGTAGGTGCCACCTTTGTCCTTTACATCGGTATTGCGATTTGGGCGCGTGCCGGATCAACGAAAGAATTCTACGTAGCAGGCGGCGGGGTCCACCCGATCGCGAATGGTATGGCCACGGCGGCAGACTGGATGTCTGCGGCATCATTTATTTCTATGGCAGGCTTGATCGCCTTTATGGGTTACGGCGGCAGTGTCTTCCTTATGGGCTGGACTGGCGGTTACGTACTCCTTGCACTGCTACTTGCACCGTACTTACGCAAGTTTGGTAAATTTACCGTACCTGAGTTTGTCGGTGAGCGTTTTTACTCAAACGCTGCACGTATCGTGGCAGTTATTTGTCTTATCATCGCCTCGGTCACTTACGTTATCGGTCAGATGAAAGGCGTAGGTGTTGCCTTCGGTCGTTTCCTTGAAGTGGACTACTCAACGGGTCTCTTGATCGGTATGTGTATCGTCTTCATGTACGCAGTAATGGGCGGCATGAAAGGGATTACCTACACGCAGATAGCGCAATATTGCGTACTCATTCTTGCTTACACTATTCCAGCAATTTTTATCTCTCTGCAACTGACAGGTAACCCAATTCCGCAAATTGGCCTTGGGAGTACCATGGCCGGAACCGATGTCTACTTGCTCGACAGGCTCGACCAGGTGGTCACCGAACTCGGCTTTACCGAGTACACCACCCAAGTCCGTGGCGATACGTTAAACATGTTTGTTTATACTATGTCTCTGATGATCGGTACGGCAGGCCTCCCACACGTAATTATCCGCTTCTTCACCGTACCAAAAGTACGTGATGCGCGTACTTCTGCAGGTTGGGCACTGTTCTTCATCGCGATTTTGTACACAACAGCCCCTGCCGTTTCTGCAATGGCACGTCTAAACCTAATGGATACGGTTAACCCTGCGCCAGGCCAACACCTTGCGTATGATGAACGTCCTGACTGGTTCAAGAACTGGGAAAAAACCGGTCTGCTAGGTTTTGATGATAAGAACGGCGATGGCAATATCCAGTACACATCAAATGCGGCAACCAATGAGCTCAAAGTGGACCGTGACATCATGGTACTGGCTAACCCAGAAATCGCCAAGCTACCAAACTGGGTGATTGCACTGGTTGCAGCGGGTGGTCTAGCCGCAGCGCTTTCTACCGCAGCGGGTCTGTTGCTGGCTATCTCATCGGCGATATCCCATGACTTGATAAAAGGCGTCATCAATCCAAACATCTCAGAGAAGAAAGAACTACTGGCGAGTCGGATCTCGATGGGTGTGGCGATTGCAGTGGCTGGTTATCTCGGACTCAATCCGCCAGGCTTTGCCGCAGGTACGGTTGCTCTGGCGTTCGGTCTGGCGGCATCCTCTATCTTCCCTGCGTTGATGATGGGTATCTTCAGTAAAAACATCAACAAGGAAGGCGCTATCGCCGGTATGATCGCTGGTATTACCATCACACTATTCTACGTATTCCAACACAAAGGCATTCTGTTTATTGCCGATTGGAAATACCTAGAAAGCTGGGGCAGCAACTGGTTCCTAGGCATCGAACCAAATGCATTTGGCGCTATTGGTGCACTGTTTAACTTCATCGTGGCATTCGCAGTATCAAAAGTAACGGCTGAGACACCACAAGAAGTGAAAGATTTGGTTGAACATGTCCGTGTACCTGCTGGTGCTAGTGAAGCCGTCGACCACTAATAATAATACTCAACACACAAAAGCCCCGTTCGGGGCTTTTTTATTCTCTGTTTTCAGTTACCGTAATCAAAGTCTGTTGTAGCAAGGAAGCCAAGATGTTCAAAAATAAGCACTTAATCATCGCGTTACTTATCGCACCTATCCTATCGATCATTGCCTACTTCGGCACGGATGTGGCACTGAGTGAGAAGCCACATGCCGCACAAGAGGGAAAAAGCTATAAACTAGCGGCCAAGTCTAACTGTCGTTATACCAGTGGCTTGTGTGATATGAATAACGGAGAGTTTAAAGTGCAATTTCGCTCAGAAAAGGTAACCGCACAAAGCTTAGACTTATCACTGAAGTCCGCTTTTCCGTTAGAAGGGGTCAAACTGTCTCTGGTGGCACAACAAGAACAAATCGCGCAACCGCTTGATATGCAAGCAACCGATAGCAGTGGCAAAAAATGGTTCATTTCATTGCCAACCTCTGCCTCTGAAGAGAGCTGGCTGCGCGTAGCCATTCAAGCCGACGGCGCGCTCTACTATGGCGAGACCCAAACCCCGTTTGTTAGATATGAAACGTTGTTTACCGAGTAACAAGTTGCGAGTGATTTTTGCAAGGTTGACGTTTTTACGTCAACCTCTTAATCAACAATGACAATACCGCCATTTCGAACAGCAAAGTCCATTGCTAGACCCGATTCAACACCGCTCTTAACTTAAGTGGCTTAACTGGCTTAGCAATAAAGCTAAACCCATTTGACTTAATCCCATCCAACATATCATCGGTACGATCAGCGCTGATAATGACGCCGATAAAGCGGGCGCCTAAACGTAGACGGCATTGCTGCAGCACTTCTAACCCCGTTCGGCCGTGGTCTAATCGGTAGTCAGACAAAATCACATCCGGAACCCAGTCGGTCTCTATCTGTTGTAAGCTTGAAACCAAATCGACCGCGGTACGAACATCACATCCCCAACGCCCAAGCAGATTCTCCATCCCTACTAAGATGTCTTGCTCGTTATCGACACAAAGCACTTTGAGATGGCTAATATCAGAATGGTTGACGATCGGTGCCAGCGTTATCGGCTCAATCACTTTTTCACCGCGCGCTAAAGTAATGGAAAAAACGCTGCCTTTACCGGGCCATGAACGCATGGTGATCTGATGACCTAATACATGGGCGATCCCTTTCGAAATGGCTAACCCTAACCCTAAGCCTTGGTCTGAACGAACTTGACTGCCGCGATTGAATTCCTCAAAAATTTCTTGTTGTTTATCCTCATCAATACCAACACCGTTGTCCCATACATCAATGCGAGCTTGACCACCAATACGGCGCACACCGAGTACCACTTTCCCTTTAGGGTTGTAGCGAAACGCATTAGTCAGGAAGTTTTGCACTACCCGACGTAATAACTTCGGATCAGACTGAACAATCAAGTGACTCGGTATCATCGAGAACTCAACCCCTTGCTGCTTAGCCAGTGCACCAAACTCCGCATTGAGGTTAGCCAGAACATCGTTAATCGCAAAACTGTGCACCTGAACGTCTAACTTACCCGACTCTAAACGCGAGATATCGAGCAGATCACCAATCAAGTCTTCCGCCGCGCCCAAAGCACTTTCGATATATTGCGACAACTGCTTTGTCTCTGGATCTTTCGCCACTTCAGACAGAGAAGAGGCGAACAGCCGCGCAGCATTGAGCGGCTGCATCAAGTCGTGACTCACCGCTGCCAAAAAGCGTGATTTGGATTGAGATTCATGTTCAGAGCGCTGAGTCGCCGCAACGAGTTTTTTGTTCAACTGCTCAAGTTCTTGAGTTCGCGCTGTCACTCGCTCTTCAAGGGTTTCGTTCGCCTCTTTGAGTGCCTGCTCTGCATCTCGGAAGACCGTGATATCGGTAAAGCTCATGACAAACCCGCCGCCCGGCATCGGATTACCTTGCACCTCAATCACTCGGCCATCAGGTCGTACGCGAGAAGACGTATGCCGCGACCCTTGCTCAAGATGATATACCCGGCGACGTACATGCTCTTCTGGGTCACCTGGGCCACATAAGCCCTGCACGGCATTGTGTCGAATCACATCCGCAATCGGCCTGCCTACCTGAATCAATCCAGCCGGAAAAGTAAATAACTCTAAATAGCGCTGATTCCAAGCCACCAAACGTAATTGCTTATCGACCACCGCAATGCCTTGGCCAATATGTTCAATCGCCCCTTGCAGTAAGCCACGGCTAAAGTCATACAGCTCCGACGCTTCATCGACAATGGTCGCGACCTCTTCAAGCTGCATATTACGACCTTGCAAAGCCGAAGTAAGGACTAACTTAGCCGATGAAGCACCAAATACCCCAGCCAAGACCCTTTCAGTATGGCGAATCAGGGTTGATGGCGCTTGCTGGTTGGGCATTAAGGTTTCACGTTGCTGTTGCCAATACTGACGAAATGCGCTGCGTACTCGCTGGCGACCAACAAAACGCGACGCCAACATTTCTAACTCACCGACTGTGACACGGCTTTGATACAAGCTCATATTTTCACTTTCAGGCAAGGGAGTACCAATGAAGGAGGCCGACTGTAAGCGCTCACTAAGGCTAGCGCGCGTAAGCATTGAGACCACCACATAACACAAACTGTTGAGCGCAACACTCAGCACAATGCCCCAGTCGGAATTTTTGACTTCCAGCGCTTGCAGCCACTCAGGTGGCGTAATCATCCACAGAAGAAAATTGTTTTCTGCACTGCCAGCCAACATGTCGGTTTGACTCATCAAGGTGATCAGCCACAAGGTAAAGCCGACCGCTAAACCGACATAAACCCCTTTACGATTGCCTTGGCGCCAATACATACCGCCGAGCAACGCTGGTGCGAATTGCGTGATCGCCGCAAACGAGAGAAAGCCTATCGCTGACAGTGAGTGAATACTTCCTAACACTTGATAAAAGCCCCAAGCGCCAAGGAGCAGTAGCAGAATTAAGCCACGGCGAATGACGAGTAATAACCCAGAGAAATGACGATGAGTGCGTTGCGATAAGCGCATACGACGCAATAAGAGCGGCATCACCAAGTCATTGGAGACCATGATCGCCAACGCAATGGTCGACACGATCACCATGCCACTGGCGGCTGATGTGCCGCCCAAAAACGCGAGCAGAGCAATATCTGATGCGCCGACCGCCATCGGCAAGCTGATCACATAGGTATCCGGACTAACATCGGTTAATAGTGCCTGCCCCACCCAAGCAATCGGCAACACAAACAGCCCCATCAAAATCAGATAGACAGGAAATAGCCAACGCGCGGTGTGTAAATCTTGTGCACGTTCGTTTTCGACCACCATGGTATGGAACTGACGCGGCAGACAGACTATCGCAAGCATGGTCAGTACGGTATGAATCAATAAGGTCGGAAAGTTGGGCGCTTGATAGGTTTGACGCGCCACCTCAAGCAATTCGACATCACTGCGCTTTAACGCCAGAAAGAGGATAAACACACCAACAACCAGAAACGCCACCAGCTTAATGATCGATTCAAACGCAATCGCCATCATCATTCCACGATGGTGCTCGGTGTTGTCGATGTGTCGAGTACCAAATAACATGGTGAACATGGCTAAAGCGAGCACCACAAACCAAGACACATCAAAGCCCAAACTTTTAAATTGGACCGATAAATCAGGCGCGATGATCTCGAGCCCCATGGTAATGCCGCGCAGTTGCAAAGCAATGTAGGGCAAGATGCCCGCCACCGCAATCAAGGTTACCGCAACGGCCAAACCTTGTGATTTACCATAGCGAGCTGCAATAAAATCCGCAATCGAGGTAATGTGTTCACGTTTCGCCGTCAGAATTAACCGCGCAAGAACTCGCCAACCCAAAGTAAAGACTAAAATTGGCGCGATATAGATAGGAAGGAACGACCAAGGGTTACTACTTGCTTGCCCTACCGTGCCGTAAAAGGTCCATGAGGTACAGTAAACCGCGATTGATAAGCTGTATACCCAAGGGCGCCAACTAGCTAGCCACGAAGGGCGTCTATCGCCGTACCAAGCAATAACGAACAATAAACCGAGATACAACAGCGATACGGTGATCACCAGCCAACCCTGCATCAGATATCCTTATCTTATTTTGAGTTCATGGATCGCAATAAAAAACAAACCCTCTCCAGTCGGGAGAGGGTTTATTTAACTAAGGATACGCAGTCAACTCAATCAGATAGGGTTAATTCTGTGCATTAGGCTCCGCTTTAAGCGCTTGCTTAACATTATGTGGCTGAGGATCTAAACGAATAAATAACGCTAACCCCCCCATCGCCGCCATGACCCAAAACACATTCGCTCCCCAATTCTCATAGCCCCAACCACTTAAGGTAGTCATTAGGGCAATAAAAGCCCCCAAAGGAATGGCATTGTATAGTGCTTGCAGAGCCACCATCTTACGTTGCTCGGAATGCTGGATGTACTGGATAGCCGCAATATGAGCCATGGCAAACGTCACCCCGTGTAACAATTGGATAAGCACCAAGGCCAGTAACACAGTGGTTGATGCCGTAAGCCCCCAACGGACAATGACGCCAATCGATGCAACCATGAACAGCGCGCGCAAGCTCCATCCCGAGAACAAACGCTTGCTCAGCGCAAACACGGCCACTTCGGCGACAACCCCTAAACTCCACAAGTAACCAATAATATCTTCTGAATAACCCGCCTCTTTCCAATAGATAGAACTAAAACTGTAATAGGCAGCGTGGCTTCCCTGAATCAGAGCGGCCAAGATCAGGAATTTGATCACTGGCAACTCGCGAAGTAACTCGGTCAATTTTGGTCGTTCGGTGTTTTCTTCACTGGTTGTCACAGGCATTGGGTTGATACTGCGCAATGAAAACAACAGCGCAAACACCACCCCGGCCAACGCGGTATACAAAATCATGTCACTGCCATATTGAGCCACTAAAAAGCCCACGACCGTTGAACCCGCAATAAACGCAACCGACCCCCATAAGCGAGTACGACCATAATCGAGCATGTTAATACGCGCATAATAGTTTGCCATCGAGTCAGACAATGGCACGGCCGGACCACAGCACAAGTTAAACAATACGGTCGCCAACGCCATTAACCAGAAGCTTCCCCCGGTGAAAAAGTGAAAACCGATAAACAAAATCGAGGCGAAACTCAACCAACGCAATGCTGGCATCAAGTGTTCGACTTTATGAATGCGTGGCGTCAGGAGCATATTGGCAAGACAGCGCGTGGCAAAGCCAATACCAATTAACAAGCCGATATCCGTTGCCGATACCCCCTGCTCTTCAAACCACAACGCCCAAAATGGCAAATAGACACCATAGGCAAAAAAGAAACCGACAAAATACTGTGAAATCCAACCGTAAGGGGAAGGGGTAAACATGATGACCTCTTGAAACAAAAATGTGGGGCGACGGTATTATCGTTGGCTTGGTTTGAATTTAAAAGGGAACAATTCGCACCAATGCGTTTCCTTATTGTCAATCAACAGCAGCAGTTCGACCAAAGTCGTCTGGCACAACGCGTCAAATGCGGCACACTGAATAGATACAGAGTTTGCATTGTGGGTTCGCTATGCCAGAAAAATTTAATATGCACTCCCCTCCATTTGATCGTCTCAATGTATCGCAACAAAAGAAATTGAGAGGATCATTGGATGTCGCTTATTTTCGCACCAGTGAGACTCTTCTAAAGCCGGGCGCTGAGAGCCAACACCTGCATATTTTGATCAAAGGTGCCGTCGAGGAGCGTTCGGAAGATAATAAAGAGATTTTTGCCCACTACGCCAATGACGATCTGTTTGATGTGCGTTCGTTGTTAGATGACACCATCAAACACCGCTATATCGCGCTTGAAGATACCCTCTCTTATCTGCTACCTAAGTCGGTATTTCTTGAGTTGTATCATGACAATGGCCAATTTGCCGCTTACTTCGACAACAACCTCGCTCGTAGGCAAGCCCTGATCGAAACTGCGCAGCAGCAGCAAAACCTGGCCGAATTCATTTTAACCAAAGTGGATAAAGAGATTTATCATCCGCCGATGATTTTCTCGCCGGATCAACCACTTAACCAAGTAACGCAAACACTCAAAGACAACGGCCTTGACTCAGCATTGGTCAAGCTCAACGACAGTGACATCAGGCTTATCGACAACCAACACGCGCTGCCTTACGGTATTATTACTCGCACCAATATGCTGCACGCGGTGATGCTCGATGACCATCCACTCGATACTCCGGTCGGCAAGATCGCCACTTTTCCCGTAGTGCACGTCGAAAACGGCGAATTTCTCTTTAATGCCATGATTAAGATGACGCGCCAGCGCATGAAGCGCGTGATGGTCTCCGATGGCAAAGAAGCCGTCGGCATGCTCGATATGACACAGATTTTAAGCGCCTTTTCAACTCACTCACATGTACTGACCTTAAGTATTGCTCGCGCCAGTAGCATCGAAGAGCTGGCATTGGCTTCCAATCGTCAGCGCCAGTTAGTTGAAAGCCTACTCAATAACGGCATTCGTACCCGCTTTATAATGGAGCTGATTTCAGCCGTTAATGAACAGATCATCGAAAAAGCCTTTGAGCTGATTGTTCCCCCAGCCCTTCACGATCACTGCTGCTTGATCGTTTTAGGCTCTGAAGGCCGCGGGGAACAAATCCTCAAAACCGATCAAGACAATGCCTTAATCCTTAAAGATGGTTTTGAGTGGCATCAATGTGCGGCAGTGATGGATCAACTGACTCACACGTTGCAGCAGCTCGGTTACCCTCTGTGTCCCGGCAACGTGATGGTCAACAACCCTAAATGGGTCAAAAACCAGCGTGACTGGAAAAAGACCATCAGTCACTGGTCAAAACCGACCTCAGCCGAGCATGTCATGGACTTGGCGATTTTTACCGATGCTCACGCGGTAGCGGGCAACAAAGCGTTACTTGAGCCCATTGGCCAACACCTTAAACAAATCATGTTAAACAA
Organism: Vibrio sp. NH-UV-68; assembly: GCF_042940635.1. Lineage (NCBI taxonomy): Bacteria > Pseudomonadati > Pseudomonadota > Gammaproteobacteria > Vibrionales > Vibrionaceae > Vibrio > Vibrio sp. NH-UV-68. The sequence goes on along the minus strand of NZ_CP134975.1, from coordinate 209,131 downwards.
CATGTTAGCGCTGCAAGACTTTTCGCGTCCGGCGCTTCAATTTGCGTTACCGTTAACACTGTTTGGCAATGTTAAAAAAGACAAAGATGGCCTTGATGTCAAAAGTGGTGGCATCTTCCCTATCGTCCATGGTATTCGCACCTTAGCCCTTGAGTATGGCATTGAAGAGAAAAACACCTTTGAGCGGATTGAAGCACTGCGCAACAGAAAAATCCTTGAACCCGAAACGGCAGACAACCTCAGTGAGGCATTAAAACTGTTATTTAAGTTGCGCTTAAATCAGCAATTGACCCATCAACACAGCCACAACCGTATTGATATTAAGCAGATCGATCGCACCGAGCGTGACTTGCTCCGTCACGCTCTGCACGTAATTAAAAAGTTCAAGCAGTTCTTGGGCTACCATTATCAAATACGAGATTAAGGGTTTACGATGAATTGGCTTCAGCGCCGGTATTGGTTTTACAAACTCAAGGGCTCGCCCTATCAGTCTTTGTTTGACTCTGTCATGAAGGGTGAATTTGTGTCACTCGATTGCGAGACCACCAGTCTCGACCCCAACCGAGCCGAGTTAGTCACGATTGCGGCTACCAAAATCATCGACAACCGAATCATAACCAGTGCTCCATTTGAGGTGCGCTTACGGGCACCACAATCGCTCGATTCTGGCTCAGTGAAAATCCATAAGATTCGCCATCAAGACTTAGCCGATGGTATTGATGAAAAACAAGCGTTGCTCCAACTGCTTGAGTTTATCGGCAAAAGGCCATTGGTCGGCTACCACATTCGCTATGACAAAAAGATCCTTGATCTGGCGTGTCGAAAGCAGCTTGGTTTCCCACTGCCAAACCCTCTGATTGAGGTGAGCCAAATCTATCATGATAAGCTTGAACAGCATCTACCCAACGCCTATTTCGACCTCAGTTTGGACGCCATTTGCCGCCACTTAGACTTACCGCTGCAAGACAAACACGACGCCTTGCAAGACGCCATTGCCGCGGCGCTGGTGTTCGTTCGTCTGACAAAAGGTGATCTCCCTAGCCTAAATCTGCCCTATACCCGCTAAGCTATCCTTAGATCTAACTCTCAATTTTAAACATAGATCCTTCATTTATAAGCAGATTATTCGTTCTCATCCTAAAGTCTAATTGTCGAATCCGCGCCTGTGCCTGAAAGTTATAGCCATAGGGATTTTTACGACGTTAGGGTCAGGGGACCCGATCGTTTTAAACGGACACTTGCTCAATTCGTTACGAATTAAGCACAAGGAGATAAGCAATGAGTGAAGCCCATATCTATCCGGTGAAAGAGAACATCAAAAAAAATACCCACGCGGATATCGATACCTACCAAGCCATGTATCAACAATCGGTCACCGATCCGGTTGGTTTTTGGAGTGAACACGGCAAAATTGTTGACTGGATCAAACCTTTTAGCCAAGTAAAAAATACCTCTTTTGACACAGGCCACGTTGATATTCGTTGGTTTGAAGATGGCACACTGAATGTTTCCGCCAACTGTATTGATCGTCACCTCGCAGAACGTGGCGATGAGATCGCGATCATTTGGGAAGGGGATGACCCGAATGACGACAGCACGCTCACTTTCAAAGAACTGCACAAAGAAGTGTGTGAATTTTCTAATGCCTTAAAACAGCAAGGCGTCCGCAAAGGCGACGTGGTTTGTCTTTACATGCCAATGGTGACCGAAGCGGCCGTGGCCATGCTCGCATGTACCCGTATTGGTGCGGTGCATACGGTGGTCTTTGGTGGTTTCTCACCAGAAGCACTTTCTGGTCGTATTATTGATTCCGATGCCAAAGTCGTCATTACAGCAGACGAAGGTGTTCGTGGCGGTCGCGCCGTACCATTGAAGAAAAATGTCGATGAAGCGCTAACCAACCCAGACGTCAAAACCATCGAGAAAGTCATCGTTATGAAGCGTACTGGCGGTGATATCGATTGGCATGAGCATCGTGATGTTTGGTGGCATGAAGCAACCGCGAATGTCTCTTCCGATTGTCCGCCAGAAGAGATGAACGCCGAAGACCCGCTGTTCATCCTTTACACATCAGGCTCGACGGGTAAGCCAAAAGGTGTTCTCCACACCACTGGTGGTTACCTAGTCTATGCAGCAATGACGTTCAAGTATGTGTTTGACTACCAGCCTGGTGAAACCTTCTGGTGTACTGCCGATGTCGGTTGGATTACCGGCCACACTTACCTGATATACGGGCCGCTGGCTAACGGCGCCAAAACCATTTTGTTTGAAGGTGTGCCGAACTACCCAAGCACCAACCGTATGAGCCAAGTAGTCGATAAACATCAAGTCAATATTCTTTATACCGCACCAACTGCGATTCGCGCCCTAATGGCAAAAGGCAATGAAGCAGTTGAAGGCACTTCTCGTAGCAGTCTGCGTATTATGGGGTCAGTCGGTGAGCCAATTAACCCTGAGGCATGGGAGTGGTACTACAAAACCATCGGTAATGAGAAGTCACCAATCGTCGATACTTGGTGGCAAACGGAAACCGGCGGTATTTTGATTGCGCCGCTACCAGGAGCAACCGATCTCAAACCAGGTTCAGCAACCCGACCATTTTTTGGTATACAGCCTGCTTTGGTGGATAACATGGGTAACATCATCGAAGGTGCAACCGACGGTAACCTTGTTATTCTCGATTCATGGCCTGGCCAGATGCGTACCGTTTACGGCGATCACGACCGCTTTGAGCAAACCTACTTCTCAACCTTTAAAGGCATGTACTTTACCAGTGATGGTGCTCGTCGCGACGAAGATGGTTACTACTGGATCACGGGGCGTGTTGATGACGTATTGAATGTCTCAGGTCACCGTATGGGTACGGCTGAGATTGAATCAGCGCTCGTTGCACACCACAAAATTGCCGAGGCGGCAATTGTCGGTATTCCACACGACATCAAAGGCCAAGCGATCTACGCTTACATCACCCTAAATGATGGTGAGTACCCAAGTGCAGAGCTGCACAAAGAAGTCAAAAATTGGGTACGTAAAGAGATTGGTCCAATCGCCACACCAGATGTGCTGCACTGGACAGATTCACTACCTAAAACTCGCTCAGGAAAAATCATGCGTCGTATTCTACGTAAGATTGCCACTGGTGATACCAGCAACCTAGGCGATACTTCAACGCTAGCCGACCCAAGTGTGGTTGATAAGTTGATTGCAGAGAAAGCAGAACTGGCGTAAAGCCTCTCCCTAAAAAGACCATAAACAAGCCGTCACTGTATGACGGCTTGTTTGTTTTTGGTTACCAGCAAACCTGCTGCAAGCAGGTCATGTGGCACAAAAGTGTTACCTTAATAACAAATTTCCGACGCCAAGCTGGGAGATTAGACCAGTAAATTGCTGCGATTTGCGCTGAATTAGCTATAATCTGGGTCTATTTCAAAGATTCGCTACTTTTTCAACCGAATTTAGTAGGCTGAATCCGCGATAATATGGGAATATTCCAATTCATCTCATGAAGTAGGAAGATAGCAGCACAATGACAGCAAACTCACGCATTCTTGTCTTAAATGGTCCAAATCTAAACCTATTAGGTCTACGTGAACCGGCACATTACGGTTCTTCTACCTTAGCGCAGATTATCGACACATTAACCGAACAAGCTCATGACGCAGGTGTAACGCTAAAACATCTGCAATCTAATCGTGAATATGAGTTGATCGAAGCGATTCATGCCGCCTACAACCAGGTGGACTTTATCATCATCAACCCTGCCGCTTTTACCCACACCAGTGTGGCGTTAAGAGACGCACTGCTTGGCGTTGCTATCCCATTTATCGAAGTACATTTATCCAATGTGCATGCTCGAGAGCCGTTTCGCCATCACTCTTATCTGTCTGATAAGGCACAAGGGGTGATTTGCGGTCTAGGTGCACAAGGTTACCAATTCGCTCTGTCTGCTGCGATTAAACATCTGCAAGCTCAATAGCAGCACAACAGTAAAGTACGAAACACTCTGCAGTTCAGTATTGAGCTGTCTTATTCACAAGATAAAAGAGAAAGAAAAGATGGATATCCGTAAAATCAAGAAGCTTATCGAGTTAGTCGAAGAATCTGGCATTGCTGAGCTAGAAATTTCTGAAGGTGAAGAATCGGTGCGCATCAGCCGTCACGGCGCTGCAGCTCCAGCGCCTATTCATTACGCACCAGCACCTGTCGCGGCTCCAGCAGCAGCTCCTGCTGCTCCAGCGGCAGTAGAGCCTGCAGCACCAGCGGCGCCTACAGGTCATCAGGTTCTTTCTCCAATGGTGGGGACTTTCTACCGTTCACCAAGTCCAGATTCGAAATCTTTCATTGAAGTGGGTCAAAGTGTTAAAGCTGGCGATACGCTGTGTATCGTTGAAGCAATGAAAATGATGAACCAGATTGAATCAGACAAGTCAGGCGTGGTAACGGCTATCCTAGTAGAAGACGGTCAGCCAGTTGAATTCGACCAACCACTTGTTGTTATCGAATAATAGAGGCTCTCTCTCATGCTAGATAAATTAGTCATCGCGAACCGAGGTGAAATTGCACTTCGTATTCTTCGCGCATGTAAAGAACTTGGGATTAAAACGGTCGCGGTTCACTCAACCGCTGACCGTGATCTAAAACACGTACTGCTTGCTGATGAAGCAATCTGTATTGGCCCTGCTCGTGGTATCGACAGCTACCTAAACATTCCGCGCATCATTTCAGCGGCAGAAGTGACTGGCGCAGTCGCCATCCACCCTGGTTACGGTTTCCTGTCCGAAAACGCTGACTTTGCTGAGCAAGTCGAACGAAGCGGTTTTATTTTCGTCGGCCCGAAAGCAGACACCATCCGCATGATGGGTGATAAAGTGTCAGCAATCACGGCCATGAAAAAAGCGGGCGTACCTTGTGTACCAGGCTCTGATGGTCCACTTGACGGCGACGAAACGAAGAATAGAGCCCATGCTAAACGCATCGGTTACCCAGTCATCATCAAAGCCTCTGGTGGCGGCGGTGGTCGTGGTATGCGTGTGGTACGCAGCGAAAAAGATCTTGTTGAAGCCATCGCAATGACGCGCGCAGAAGCGAAAGCCTGTTTCAACAACGATATGGTTTACATGGAAAAATTCCTAGAAAACCCTCGTCACGTTGAAGTGCAGATCATCGCTGATGGTCAAGGCGGAGCCATCCACCTTGGTGAACGTGACTGCTCAATGCAGCGTCGTCACCAAAAGGTTGTTGAAGAGGCACCAGCGCCAGGCATCACTGAAGAAATGCGCAAATACATCGGTGAACGTTGTACGCGTGCCTGTCTTGAAATTGGCTACCGCGGCGCGGGTACGTTTGAGTTCTTGTACGAGAACGGTGAGTTCTACTTCATCGAAATGAACACGCGTATTCAGGTTGAGCACCCAGTGACCGAAATGGTGACTGGTATCGATCTCATCAAAGAACAACTGCGCGTTGCAGCGGGTCAACCTTTGTCATTCACACAAGATGACATCAAGATCCGCGGCCATGCTATCGAATGTCGTATCAACGCTGAAGACCCAGAACGTTTCTTACCTTCACCAGGTAAAATCGAACGCTTCCACTCGCCAGGTGGCATGGGGGTTCGCTGGGAATCACACATCTATGCAGGCTACACAGTGCCTCCGCATTACGACTCGATGATCGGTAAGCTGATCACTTACGGTGAGAACCGTGATGTGGCGATTGCTCGCATGAAGAATGCCCTAGGTGAAATGATTATTGAAGGCATCAAAACTAACGTGACTTTGCAAGAAAGCATCATGAATGATGAAAACTTCCAACACGGCGGTGCTAACATTCATTACCTAGAGAAGAAGCTCGGTTTACAATAATTGAGATTCAACTTACGCTAATAAAATGCTCACTTCGGTGAGCATTTTTTGTTTGCGCCGCTGCGATTCGTCGATAAAAGCTGCACAATTCTGCTAAACTCTGCGCCAATTCACTTTAATCAATGTAAGAGCACAATCCCATGCCTTGGATTCAAATTAAACTCAACGCGACCAACCAAAACGCTGAACAGATTGGCGATATGTTAATGGAAGAGACAGGGGCGCTATCTGTCACCTTTCTTGATGCTCACGATACTCCGGTATTCGAGCCTCTGCCTGGTGAAACGCGTCTGTGGGGCGATACTGATATTCTTGCGCTGTATGACGCTGAAGCCGATACCAACCTCATCATCGAACAAACCAAACTAAGCGGTTTATTGCCTCAGGACTTTGCTTATAAAGTCGAGCAGTTGGAAGATAAAGATTGGGAACGCGAGTGGATGGACAACTTCCACCCTCTCAAGTTTGGTCAGCGTCTTTGGATATGCCCAAGCTGGCGTGATGTACCAGAGACTGATGCGGTCAATGTTATGCTCGACCCTGGCTTAGCCTTTGGTACAGGCACCCACCCAACGACTGCATTATGCCTTGAATGGCTAGAGCAACTAGACCTAAGCGGTAAAACCGTCATCGACTTTGGTTGCGGCTCTGGCATCTTAGCGATCGCTGCGATCAAACTGGGCGCCGAAAAAGTCATCGGCATCGACATTGATCCTCAAGCATTGCTTGCTTCAAAAGATAATGCCGAACGTAATGGCGTCGCTGACCAACTGAATGTTTACCTTCCCCAAGATCAGCCACAGAATCTGGTCGCTGATGTGGTGGTCGCCAACATTCTTGCTGGCCCACTGCGTGAACTTTCGCCAGTCATTCAGTCATTAGTTAAACCAAATGGCCAACTGGCGATGTCGGGTGTGCTCGATACGCAAGCCGAAGATGTTGCTAATTATTACCGTGATGCGTTTCACATTGATCCTATCAAAGAGCAGAGTGAATGGTGTCGCATCTCGGGTCGTAAGCAAGGCTAGACAAGACTTTGCAAGCTAATTGACTGATTTTTAGGCGTTTTACAAAAACAATTTGTAAATGCTCAAATATTAGTCTTTTCACGGCGCAAAAAAATGCGTAAAATGCGCGCCCTTGCTGGTTCACAGTGTGAAGACGTTTTGAAAATCGGAAATTACCAACTAAAGAATAATCTCATCGTTGCTCCTATGGCAGGTGTGACCGATAGACCGTTCCGTGAGTTGTGTCTCCGTTATGGTGCAGGAATGGCCGTCAGTGAAATGATGTCGTCAAATCCTAAGCTATGGAAAACGTCTAAATCGAAGCAACGCATGGTACATGAAGGCGAGTCAGGTATTCGCTCGGTACAAATTGCTGGAGCCGATCCACAGCTGATGGCCGACGCTGCTCAGTTTAGTGTTGAAAATGGTGCGCAAATCATCGATATCAACATGGGCTGTCCAGCAAAGAAAGTGAACAAGAAGCTTGCCGGCTCTGCATTACTACAGCACCCAGACATCATTAAACAGATTCTGCTCGCGGTAGTGAACGCAGTCGATGTTCCTGTGACATTGAAAACTCGGACAGGTTGGGACACAGACAATAAAAACTGCGTCCAAATTGCGAAATTAGCCGAAGACTGCGGCATACAAGCTTTAGCGCTCCATGGGCGTACCAAGGCTTGCATGTACAAAGGTGAGGCGGAATATGACAGCATTAAAGCGGTCAAGCAGGCAATCTCGATACCGGTTATCGCTAACGGTGATATCGATAGTCCAGAGAGAGCCAAGCATGTACTGGAGTACACCGGTGCAGACGCTTTAATGATTGGGCGCCCCGCACAGGGACGTCCGTGGATTTTTCAGGAAATCCAGCATTTTTTGGAAAACGGCACCACGATGCCTGAACTTCCGTATTCGGAAGTAAAAGACATTCTGCTCGGTCACGTTCATGCTCTCCATGAATTTTATGGTGAGTACTTAGGTCCCCGCATCGCGCGTAAGCACGTTGGCTGGTATTTAAAAGAACATGAGCAAGCGAGTGAGTTTCGCCGTACCTTCAACGCACTTGATGCAGCCGAGCTGCAAATTGAGGCATTAGAAGGTTACTTTGATTTAGCCTGAATAGTTGGCGTTTCAGCTAGGCGACAAGTAAGTTCAGCCCGATGAAGATAGAGATTCTATTTGATTAGGCAAGATTTACGCAGTCAACCACGCTGCGACGACATATATGACGGGTATAACGTTGCATCATAATTAAGAGAAGAGCTAGACCGAATATGTTCGAACAAAATCTGACTTCAGAAGCATTAACAGTAACTACAGTAACGTCACAAGACCAGATTACTCAGAAGCCTTTACGTGACTCTGTTAAAGCGTCTCTTAAAAACTACTTGGCTCAACTGAACGGTCAGGAAGTCACAGAACTATACGAATTAGTTCTCGCAGAAGTAGAACAGCCACTACTAGACACCATCATGCAATACACTCGCGGTAACCAAACTCGCGCAGCAACTATGATGGGTATCAACCGCGGTACTCTTCGCAAAAAACTTAAGAAATACGGCATGAACTAATCGTTCATTCGTTACTTATCGATAAAAGCCGGGCTCACTTTGTGAGCCCGGCTTGTTATTATCAGAAATATTGATAATAGGCCAACGATTCATCAGTTTGTGATCTCTCGCAATTGCTTATGAAAAAGTGACCGATATAATGAAAAATCACACTGATTTTTGAGCGCTCTATATGATTGATATGCAAAAGGAAGAATGGCTAAGCATGATGCTTAGAGAACTACCTGATCGCTTATTGATCGTGAATGCCGCAGGAATCATTGTCGATGGCTTTGGTGGGGCCTCTTCATCAACTAGCCTGACTCAATCCCAAACCATCAATCATCACTATCGTCAGTTGTTATCACAGCCTGTAGCAGACACGTTCACCACTCACTTAACGCAAGCACTCACCAGCGGTCAAAAACAGCAATTTCACTACGCGATGCTCGCCTGTGATCAATTGCAGATGTCGATAAAGCAATTAGAAGCTTGGGATGGGGAAGAAGAAAAGTGGTTTGAAGCGAACCTAAAACCGATCACGCTTGCTAATGGTGCTCAGTATGTGTTGTGGCAAGAGCGTGAAATCACCCAAAGCTACTTAAAACAGGTCGAATTAACTAAGCTGGCCGAAACGGACGAATTGACCGGTATATTGAATCGTCGCGCCTTTATGATCAACTTAGAGCGGGCGTTCAATCAACCTCAGCCACAAGCTCTCACCTGCTTAATGATAGATATCGACCACTTTAAAGAGATTAACGATCAGGTTGGTCATTTATCTGGTGATGAAGTCATCACTCAAGTCGCTCATCTCTGCCACAAAATGATCCGTGCCAGTGACTATATTGGCCGTTTGGGGGGAGAAGAGTTTGGTATCGTACTAACCGATATTAACGCAATACAAGCGTACGATATTGCCGAGAGAATTCGCCACACCATTGAGTCAACACCATGTCATGTTGATGAGCACATCATTTATCCCACCGTGAGCATTGGTATCGCTGAACTGAATGGTCAAGTGTGTTCGGTAAGAGAGCTGCTAGTGCAAGCCGATAAAGCGATGTACTACTCGAAACAGACTGGGCGTAATCAAGTCACGCTATATTACGATAACCTGCCGACCATTAAGACCAACGCTAAATTGAAAGCCAAGATACTCAAAGCCTCTTAGCGTTCAATATTGCTATACCGAGCTGAGTCAGATGAGCGAATATAGTGTGGAATAAGAAAGCAGAGGTCTCCCATCTGCTTTCTTAAACTAGTAATAGTTAACAGGAAGTAACGTCAACTGAGCGCCATACTCCCCACTGACCTGTTGTTCCCGGCTCATCATTTTGAGTCCACCATTGGTTAATCCAATACTCACCATTCCAACTTACGACATTATTCGGCTGTGCATAGGTTTTGCCCGCTTGCCATGTTGGGCACTTAGAATCCGTATCAGGTAAAGTAACATTACCTTGTTCATCCACATTCTGAGTGATATCCACGTATGACGTATGGTTCAAACGACCATCACTAACGGTCAAACTAAATCGATACTGGGTCTTTTGCTGAATTTTAGGGAAAGTCACCGATGTTGTTGCTTCCGCTTGCTGAGCAATATCTGCCGTTGGTGAATGTGGAGATATCTGTTGCCAGTGATAACTCAATGTATCGCCATCCGCATCGAAAGACAGAGATCCATTAAGATTAATACTCTGCGAACCCATTATTTCTTCGCTGTCAGCTTGTATATTAGACACTGGCGCTTGATTACTATTTACGCCTCCATTTTCAGCACAACTTGCTGAGCTCTCTTCGCGCCACACACCCCACTGGCCTGTTGTTCCCGGCTCTTCACCACGAGTCCACCAACTGTTGCTCCAATTGCGATTATTCCACTCTACAACGGTACCAGGAGTCGCATAGATAGCACTTTGATCCCAGCTATCACATGAAGAGGTATTCTCAGCACTACTCTCTCCGTTATCCGTATCCGTATCGCCTTCTTCCAGAGAATAACTAAACTTGATATCGCTATCTCTATTTTCCCAAATAGGATCAGTCAATAAATTTAAGTCTTGCTGCGTTAACCAATAACGAGTATCTGAACTTAGCTCTAACCCCCACGCTTCGAAGAAGGGCGTTAAATTGTACCCACTACTCAAGCTAGCAAATCGAATAAAAGTTTGTTGCTTATCAACGTCAGACTTTGGTCTCTCAGATAGCGTTAAATCTCTGTAACGTTGAGCGAGATCTCGATAGAATGGTTTTCCAAAGGTAAGATCCAATTGCCAAAACATCGCCACTTTATCTAGCAATTTAGTCATACTGTTGAAGTCAGTTTTTGGTGTATTAAGTGTCGGTATCACTCGGTCCCAATGGCCACCTTTCTCCAAACGTGACTCATGACCCAGTGCTCGCTGGATGTAGAGTGAGGTCAAATTAACCGTCACCTCGGACAGACCTTTCCATTGCATCGAAGGTATCTGAAGAATATGCCCATATTCATGCCATGGCCCCCAACTTTTTCGGAACTGCTCCGCATCAATCACATCACGTATAGACCCTTTAGCTGAAGCGCCAAGGCGATAACGCCAAGCAAACATAGAGCCAGTAGACTTCGCTCCATCGGTATAATCGATAAAGTGAACTCTGGGTTGTTTATCAGCATTTGGCCACAAAGATAAATCATCCAATCCATATTGCTCTCGCCCTAGTTGAATGACCTCCTCCCATGTCTTTAACATTTCTGTTGGATGCTTTGTATACTTGATCGCATTGTCTCGAATCACTGTTGAGAAAAAATTGTCGCTAACAAAATGGACGTGGGGAGCATCAGGAAATGCATCTAACATCTGCTGAAAATCACTATCGGAGTGCTGACCTAAAACAAACATCGGCATTGGTCTTCCGCCACTAGCGAGGGTGACCTCTACATTCGATCCAACCACAGATTCGTTGTCAGTTACAATATAGATTTCGCCATCCGTTTCAGCTTGAATAGAGTTCAACCCGGGTTGCAGCGCCACTTTTTGCGCACCACTATAGTCATAAGTGCTATCGGTACGATTAAGAAGATAGATCTTCGCACTCACTCCCTCAGCCGACGCTAGCTCAACCGTAAGACTATCTCCGGCTTTGGCCCAAAAACCCGTCGGCTGCAAAGGAGACATCGCCCAACGAAAACCCAATGAACGCTTAATACTATGTACATTACCAAATTGAAGAGCAGAGATTGTGCGAGATGGCATAATCGTACTCTGAAGTGAATTTTGAACTGTACTATGGGTAACATTGCTTTGTGTAACATCACCTGCAACTGCAATTGTAGTATTAGCGAGCAAACCTAAGGAGGCAGACACAGCACAAGTAAGTAATTTTTTTTTCATTACGGCATCCTAAAAACCAATAAAAACATTGTTCATTTATGCTTAAAAACACTGATTATTTTTTGTCCAAGCATTCGTGTTTGCGAGGTTAAGTACTCTATGCAACGAATCACAAACAACGTCTTATTTAATGTTCAGCGAAGTAACAGAACAATGAAATCCGTGTTTCAGGCAAAATTAGGGATGCAACTCACGCTTTGCCGATACACTACAAAAATTGGTAATACATTGACATATAAAATATTTATCAATAGCAATGATGGTAAAAATCACTTAATTGGCAATACTGCCATTGAGAAGAAGTTAGACTAGGCGTCGTTAGCATCCAACGCCGTCAGAATAGAGCAGTGGCTTGCATCATCATTATCATGACCACAACAAGCATCATTGATTTTCTTTAACGCGCTGCGTATGCGTGTCAGTTCATTAATTTTTTCATCAATCACCAACAATTTAGCACTGGTGATGGCCTTCACTTCAAAGCAACTGTGCTCAGTCGCCTCCAGCTTGATTTCTAGCAACTCGCGAATCTCATCGAGACTCAAACCTAAATCCTTCGCTTTTAGAATAAAGCTGACTTGTTTTTGGTTTTCTTGGTTATACAAACGATAGCCTGACTCACTGCGACCCGCTGGCTTAAGCAGCCGATTTTTCTCATAAAAACGCAACGTGTCGGCGGTTACATTGCAGCGTTTTGCCAATTCTCCAATCTGAAACATAAACTTCCCTATTAACGCTTTCGTTACGTTTGCCATCAAAACTCGCGGTTTTTACAATTATTTTTGCGATGCCAAACGATTGCGCGAGCTTTTTTGTAATAAATTAGTTAGAATGTGCGCCATCAAACTCAGAGACTGACTTTTCATCATTGATGATGGCAAAGGTCTTTACCAAAACTGGCCAATATCTTACCTTTTCTCGATAACAAAGCGTAAGAACAAGTTCATTTTTGGCAAATATCTTTATTACGTATTAACTCTGTGACTTTGAGGAAATGGAAGCATGACTATCGCTCGTCCTATTCGCCGCGCTTTGATTAGCGTATCAGACAAAACTGGTATCGTAGAATTTGCCAAGGCTCTTGCTGAGCGTGGCGTAGATATTCTATCAACAGGTGGCACAGCCCGCCTTCTAGCGCAGCAAGGCATCTCAGTAACCGAAGTCTCAGACTACACCGGTTTCCCTGAAATGATGGACGGTCGCGTGAAAACGCTTCACCCAAAAGTTCACGGTGGTGTGCTTGGTCGTCGTGGTCAAGATGATGACGTGATGGAAAAGCATGGCATCAACCCAATCGACATGGTTGTTGTTAACCTTTACCCATTCGCAGAAACCGTTGCTAAAGAAGATTGCACCCTTGCTGACGCGGTTGAGAACATCGACATCGGTGGCCCAACAATGGTTCGCTCTGCAGCAAAAAACCACAAAGACGTCACTATCGTCGTGAACGCACACGACTACGACCGCGTTATCACAGAGATGGATGCTAACGATAAGTCTCTAACGCTAGAAACTCGTTTCGACCTTGCTATCGCGGCATTCGAGCACACTGCATCTTACGATGGCATGATCGCCAACTACTTCGGCACTATGGTTCCATCTTACGGTGCCTCCTCTACAACAGAAAGCAAGGAAGGTGATGAAGAGAGCAAGTTCCCTCGCACGTTCAACCAGCAGTTTATCAAGAAGCAAGACATGCGCTACGGTGAGAACAGCCACCAAGATGCCGCTTTCTATGTAGAAGCCAACCCTGAAGAAGCTTCTGTATCAACGGCTCGCCAGATCCAAGGTAAAGCCCTTTCTTACAATAATATCGCCGATACTGACGCAGCACTTGAGTGCGTGAAAGAGTTCGACCAGCCAGCTTGTGTCATCGTTAAGCACGCTAACCCATGTGGTGTAGCACTCGGTAGCAACATCTTAGAAGCATACGATCGTGCATACAAAACTGACCCAACGTCTGCATTCGGCGGCATCATCGCCTTCAACCAAGAGCTAGACGCTGCAACAGCAACCGCTATTGTTGAGCGCCAGTTCGTTGAAGTGATTATCGCCCCTTCGGTTTCAGCTGAAGCGGTAGAAGTTGTAGCGGCGAAGAAAAATGTTCGTCTGCTTGAGTGTGGTGAATGGTCAACCAAGACAACTGGTTTTGACCTGAAACGCGTAAATGGCGGCTTACTGGTGCAAGATCGCGACCAAGGTATGGTGAGCCTAGATGACCTTAAAGTGGTTTCTAAGCGTCAACCAACGGAAGAAGAGCTAAAAGATGCCCTATTCTGCTGGAAAGTCGCCAAATACGTAAAATCTAACGCGATTGTTTACTCAAAAGGCGACATGACGATTGGTGTTGGCGCCGGCCAAATGAGCCGTGTTTATTCAGCCAAGATCGCTGGCATTAAAGCTGCTGACGAAGGTCTGCAAGTTGAAGGTTGTGTGATGGCCTCTGACGCTTTCTTCCCATTCCGTGACGGCATTGATGCTGCAGCACAAGCAGGGATTAAGTGTGTGATTCAACCAGGCGGCTCTATGCGTGATGATGAAGTTATCGCCGCTGCAGATGAACATGGTATGGCGATGATCTTTACTGGGATGCGTCACTTCCGTCACTAGAAAGAGGTCCTAGTTCCTAGGGATAGGAGGCGAGTTGCTAGCACCTAGCTCCTGGAGAGGACTCTCTCGGAGCTAGGCGAAATAGCAATGACTTGTCGTCATTCTGAACAGCGAGGCACGAGCGTGATTCAGAATCCATTGACGCGAATGTAATTACTAGATTCCAGATAACTCGTTCCTCGTTTCTGGAATGACAAAATTTAGTTTTAAGGAATTAGATATGCGAGTTTTAATTATTGGTGCTGGCGGTCGTGAACATGCGCTAGGTTGGAAAGCAGCACAAAACCCAAATGTTGAGACAGTCTTCATTGCACCAGGTAACGCAGGTACTGCACTTGAGCCTAAACTGGAGAACGTCAACATTGGCGTTGAAGACATCGCTGGTTTAGTCGCATTTGCGCAAGAGAAGAAAATCGAACTGACCATCGTAGGCCCTGAAGCGCCATTGGTTATCGGTGTGGTTGACGCCTTCCGCGAAGTAGGCCTACCTATCTTTGGTCCAACTCAAGCGGCCGCGCAGCTTGAAGGCTCGAAAGCCTTCACTAAAGACTTTTTAGCACGTCACGATATCCCAACGGGTCACTACGCAAATTTCACTGAGATTGAGCCAGCACTGGCTTACGTTCGCGAGCAAGGTGCGCCTATCGTGGTTAAGGCCGACGGTCTGGCGGCTGGTAAGGGTGTTATCGTGGCAATGACCCTTGCAGAAGCCGAAGACGCCATTAAAGACATGTTGGCAGGTAATGCCTTTGGCGAAGCGGGCAGCCGCGTTGTTATCGAAGAGTTTCTTGAAGGCGAAGAAGCCAGCTTCATCGTTATGGTTGATGGCTCTAGCGTGCTTCCTATGGCCACCAGCCAAGACCACAAACGTGTGGGCGACAAAGATACCGGTCCTAACACTGGCGGCATGGGTGCCTACTCGCCAGCGCCAGTGGTAACACCTGAAATCCACAATCGTATCCTTGAAGAGGTTATCTACCCAACGGTTCGTGGTATGGATGCAGAAGGCGCAACTTACACGGGTTTCCTCTACGCGGGCCTGATGATCGATAAAGACGGCACACCAAAAGTGATCGAGTACAACTGCCGCTTTGGTGATCCAGAGACGCAGCCTATCATGATGCGTATGGAATCGGATCTTGTTGAGCTATGTTTAATGGCGATTGACGAGAAGCTCGACGAAGCAGAATCGAAATGGGATCCACGCGCGTCTATCGGTGTTGTTCTTGCCGCTGGCGGTTACCCTGCTGATTATGCAAAAGGTGATGTTATTTCACTGCCAACAAGTGAAGTTGAAGGACAGAAAATCTTCCACGCGGGTACAACAAATAACGAGGCTGGCGACGTTGTGACAAACGGCGGTCGTGTTCTTTGTGCCACGGCACTTGGTAACACGGTTTCTGAGGCTCAGGAACGCGCCTACGCGTTAACTAAGCAAGTTAGCTGGAACGGCATGTTCCATCGCAATGACATTGGCTACCGAGCGATTGAACGCGAACAGCAGCAATAAATCTTAAGCTTCGAGCAGCGTATAATTAAAAAGGCTTGGTCATAAGACCAAGCCTTTTTGCTGTTTGATATTTTGATTGAAGCACTCTACAACTCGTCTTCAATCAAACTAGGCTGCTCGATACAGTCATGATCATCATCAGCGAGCATCAGAAGCTGATTAACCACAATCTTGCTATTGCGTGTGGCGCCCAAAAAAGCGACGTAACTGTCTAGCGTCGAAAGGCGATTCACCACAAAACTTGGCAATGTCTCATTAAATTCTACTTGGTCGTAGCTTCGTCCCGAGCAGGTCTCAAAGGTCGAACCATCCCAATAGCCCTG
Source organism: Vibrio sp. NH-UV-68 (assembly GCF_042940635.1). NCBI lineage: Bacteria > Pseudomonadati > Pseudomonadota > Gammaproteobacteria > Vibrionales > Vibrionaceae > Vibrio > Vibrio sp. NH-UV-68. The sequence continues at coordinate 192,887 of NZ_CP134975.1, read as the reverse complement.
AATTAATTTTAATCCATTACTTGATTGGCTTTTCGTCAGCGGTGGGATATTGCGCGCTTCTTGCTGTAGCCATTGCAACTTATCATTTTTAAGCGGCAGTACCTTACCATCAAGGCGATACTGCTGATAAATCGCATCACCTTGCTTATCGAAACGCACATGAATACGGTACGGCACTAAAACGAGGTTATCTTTTAACTGCTCACCTTGGCGAATCAGCTCTCTTAGGTTGCCATCACTCCAGCGATAGTCGCTTTGATACCAACCATAGTCTCCGGCGCTGACATAGTCTCCGGCAGAATAAGGAAAGGTCGCTCGCTCGGTATACCAGTATAAGCTGGTTGCATCACCGATGGTTTGCCCCCCTGTGTAGTTGGAAAACTGCTCAAGACTAGCGGTTGTCACCTGTGATGAACAGCCAACAACAAGAGCAGTAACCAATGCAGAGGTCAGTAATTTTTTCATCGTCATAAAATAAATATACGCCAAGATAGAGACTACCTTGGCGTATTATATACAGTTTGAGTTTAAAACTCTGGATTCAGTAATAAATTATTTTACTGCATCTTTAAGTGCTTTGCCTGCTACGAATGCTGGTACGTTTGCAGCAGCGATTTGAATTTCAGCACCAGTTTTTGGGTTGCGGCCAGTACGAGCTGCACGGTGGTTAACTTTGAATGTACCAAAACCAATTAGTTGAACCTGGTCACCCTCTTTAAGTGCATCAGTCACACCATCAAGAGTTGCTTCAAGAGCAGCCTTAGCTTGTGCTTTAGATAGGTCTGCTTTTTCTGCGATAAAGTCGATTAATTGGGTCTTGTTCATTAGGTTTCCCTTCTCATATGTTATCGAATTCAGCTCACTCTAAAGCATAAATGCCCCATCTGGCAAAGGTTTGTAAGCGATCTTTCGCTCTCATGACGTACTTTTAACCATAATCTGAGTATTAACTCACAATTTGTTACTCTATCAACAAACGTTAATACTTGTTTTTAACCACTTTTAGCCTTATTTATTAACCTGCAAAAGCTCAAGATGCCTGTTATTGTGGGGCTTAAAGCGAATATAAAACGCTCATATCAATAATGCACAGGTAAGAGAAGCACCCCTTCTCTTGCAAAGTTAGATGCGAGTGAACTGACATAGGACATTTATGTTTCTGCTAACTCTATACGTTTCAATTGCCATTGGCGTATCGTTTATATGCTCCGTTTTAGAAGCGGTGTTACTGAGTATTACGCCAAGTTACTTAGCTCAGCTTCGCCAACAAGATCACCCTGCTGCCGATAAGCTCAGCAAGCTTAAAGCAGATATCGATCGCCCCTTAGCGTCGATTCTGACTCTGAACACCATTGCGCACACCATTGGTGCCGCCAGTGCTGGTGCTCAGGCGACTGTCGTATTTGGCAGTGAGTGGTTGGGGGTGTTCTCAGGCGTATTAACCCTAGGTATTTTGGTGCTGTCGGAAATTGTGCCAAAGACCATTGGCGCGACTTACTGGCGTCAACTTGCTCCGGCAGCGGCAGTTATACTGCGCTGGATGGTGTGGGCACTGACCCCGTTTGTGTGGTTTTCAGAGCAAATCACCAAACGTCTTGCTCGTGGCCATCAGCCACCGAAAATGCGTGACGAGTTATCTGCGATGGCGATCTTAGCGCGTGAAAGTGGCGAGTTTGCTGAAGGTGAATCAAAAATTCTCACCAACCTGCTCGGCATTCAAGATGTGCCAGTCACTCAAGTGATGACGCCGCGCCCGGTGGTATTTCGTGTCAATGCAGAAACAACCATTGATGATTTTCTCATTGAGCATAAAGATACCCCGTTTTCGCGCCCATTGGTGTATAGCCAATCGAAAGACAACATCCTTGGCTTCGTCCATCGACTTGAGCTGTTCAAATTGCAGCAAGCTGGTCACGGAAACAAACCGCTTGGCACATTTATGCGCCCTCTGCATGTGTTGCTGAATACCATGAGGTTGCCGAAAGCATTTGAACAGATGATGACAAACCGCCTACAGCTGGCAATGATTGTCGATGAGTACGGCACCATTCAGGGTATTTTGACATTGGAAGATGTCTTCGAGCACTTGGTCGGAGAGAAAATTGTCGATGAAGCCGACCACGCGACAGACATGCAAGAGCTCGCTTTTGAACGTTGGGAGCGCTGGAAAGAAACTCACGGCGTGATTGAGAGCCGCGATGACGATGAGGACGAAGATGAATCGGCCGCTCAAATCGAGGCCAGCCCAACAGAGGATCAACCCCTGAATCAGAGCAAAGAGCCGTAGACCCAGTGGCGAGCTTCGAGAAACTCGGAGCTCGTCGCTAATAACCTTCTAAATTTGAACCCCAATATTACTCACGCCTTCATCGCGCAACTCAGAACGCAGGTCTTTAATCAGGTCAATATCACGCTCTTCGGCTTCTCGTAACGGCCTAAAAATCGCCCACTGAACATCCCACTCAGCGCAGACCGATTCATTCTGCTTTTGGTTTTCATTAGTGATCGCTTCACCGCTTTGCGCTTCTTCTAGCTGGGCAACAGTCATGACTGACTGCTGACTGACCTTATGCATGTTTTCATACAGATAATCGCGATCAAGCAGGCCATGTAGCAAATGAGACAAAGAGACACAGGCGTCAATCGCCGGGTAAACACCATAAAACTCAAAATCTTCCGAGCTTGGAATGATCTCTTCTAACTTCTCTAGCTGATGCTCAAAGTTAACCTTGGCGGTTTTTACCGTCAGTTGCTCCCAAATACTATCGATAATATCGCGATAGACTCGCGCTTGTGCAAACTGGGTGCTATCACAAAACATGGCGTAGTTTGGGTACATGCGTTCACACAGACAGGCCATAAAGGTAATCTGTTTCCAGGGTTCTAACTTCTCAAGGCGAAGTTGAAGAGGATTCTGTAGCATAGAGACTCATTGGTTGCTGAAATAGACAGCGAGAGTTTACTTGATAACCAACAGGGAAAAAAGCAAGCTGATGAACAATTTTACTCATAACCTCTACCTGATGACGGAACACAACGACAAGTACCAGCAGTTACTTGAGCAAGCCGCACTGCCCGACTTAGCGATCACCTCAGATCCAAGCCAAGCAACCATCCTACTCGCTTCACCACCCAAAGCGGCCAAGCGCATCAATGAGTTTTCGCATATTGAGTGGATACAGTCGATTTACGCTGGCGTCGATGCTCTCGTCCCCAAACTCAATCAATTTGAAGGCCAACTGACGAATGTCAAAGGCATCTTTGGCCAGCAAATTAGCGAGTATGTTCTGGGGTATTGCATCGAGCATTATCGTCACTTTAATCATTACCGCCATCAGCAGAGCCAATGTCAGTGGGCGCCCAAGCCTTATCAATCGCTAACCGGAAAAAAGATGGTGATTCTGGGCACAGGATCAATTGGCGCCTACCTTGCTCAAGCGGTCAAAACGTTGGCCATTGAACCGATCGGAGTCAATCGTAGTGGCATCCCAACGAAACACTCCCCTTTTGCTGCCACCTACCATATTCAAGAGCTCGCGACCGCCCTCGCGCAAGCCGATATTGTCGTCAACACCTTACCCAACACTCCAGAAACTCATCATATTCTAAATAGCGAGAGTTTAGCGCACTGCAACAATGTACTGCTGTTTAATGTTGGACGAGGTAATGCGATTCACCAAGCGGGACTGCTCGAAGCGCTCAACAATGGCGCCGTCGAGCACGCCTTTGTTGATGTTTTTGAACAAGAACCTCTCGACGAGCAACACCCTTATTGGCAACAGGAGAACCTGACCGTCACACCTCACATTGCCGCCGTTAGCTTTCCAGAGCAGGTTATCGAGATCTTTACTGACAATTACCAACGTTGGCGAGATGGCTTTAGCTTGGTCAATACTATCGATATCAATAAAGGTTACTGATGCTAGACAAGCTATTAAGTGAAGTGAGAGCCTGTCGTCTATGCGAGCCGCACCTACCACTAGGCGCAAATCCGATCATTCAGGCTTCTCAATCGGCAAAGTTACTCATTATTGGTCAAGCCCCAGGAACAAAAGTTCACCATAGCTCAATTGCGTGGAATGATCCCAGTGGTGATCGCTTGAGAGAATGGCTGCAACTCGATAAAGACACCTTTTACGACCCAAGACAAGTGGCAATCATGCCGATGGGATTGTGCTATCCGGGCAAAGGCAACAGTGGTGATTTGCCGCCGCGAAAGGAGTGCGCGCCCAAATGGCATCAGCCCATACTCGACCAACTACCTAACATCACGATGACGCTCTTGATTGGTCAGTATGCCCAGAACTATTATCTAAAAGATAAACCCAAGACACTGACTGAAACGGTACAACAATGGCATCGCTGGGCACCAAGCTATTTACCACTACCGCATCCATCACCAAGAAATACCCTTTGGCTAAAGAAGAACCCTTGGTTTGAGCAAGAAGTGGTGGCTTTTATTCGTGACTATGTGCATCAGAATTTAAGGACTTAGAAAAACAAAAACGGAGACCGAAGTCTCCGTTTTCAGTTTCACTATGAATAGCAAGGGGGTGATTACATCATACCGCCCATACCACCCATGCCACCCATGCCGCCCATATCAGGCATTGCTGAAGAGTCTTTAGCTGGTAGGTCTGTAACCATCGCTTCTGTTGTGATCATAAGACCAGCAACCGATGCCGCGAACTGAAGTGCACTGCGAGTCACTTTAGTTGGGTCTAGAATACCCATTTCAAGCATATCGCCGTACTCACCCGTTGCAGCGTTGTAACCGTAGCTACCGTCACCCGCTTTAACGTTGTTAGCAACCACTGAGTCTTCATCACCAGCGTTCTTAGTGATTTGACGAAGTGGTGATTCCATTGCACGCAGTGCAACGCGAATACCAACGTTTTGATCTTCGTTGTCACCTTCTAGATCAACAATCTTAGAAGCAGCGCGGATAAGAGCCACACCACCACCAGCAACAACACCTTCTTCAACCGCAGCGCGAGTCGCATGCAATGCATCTTCTACGCGGTCTTTCTTCTCTTTCATTTCAACTTCAGTTGCAGCGCCAACTTTGATCACAGCAACACCGCCCGCGAGCTTAGCAACGCGTTCTTGCAGTTTCTCTTTGTCGTAATCTGAAGTCGCTTCTTCGATTTGCTGACGAATTTGCGTCACGCGACCTTGGATCATCGCTTCTTCACCCATACCATCGATGATGGTGGTGTTTTCTTTAGTGATCGCAATACGTTTCGCTTGACCTAGGTCTTCTAGTACTACTTTTTCAAGCTCTAGACCCACTTCTTCAGAAATCACCGTACCGCCAGTTAGAACCGCAATGTCTTGTAGCATGGCTTTACGACGGTCACCGAAACCAGGCGCTTTCACTGCCGCGACTTTCACGATACCGCGCATGTTGTTGACAACCAGTGTTGCTAGCGCTTCGCCTTCAACATCTTCCGCAATGATCAATAACGGACGTGACGCTTTTGCTACCGCTTCTAATGTCGGTAGAAGCTCACGAATGTTAGATACTTTCTTGTCGATCAGAAGAATGAATGGGTTTTCTAGTTCAACAGAACCCGCTTCTTGGTTGTTGATGAAGTAAGGTGACAGGTAACCGCGGTCAAACTGCATACCTTCTACCACATCAAGCTCATCTTGCAGCGCTTGACCTTCTTCAACCGTGATAACACCATCACGACCAACTTTGTCCATCGCTTCTGCAATGATGTTACCAACACTGACGTCAGAGTTTGCAGAGATAGTACCGACTTGCGCGATAGCTTTGGTGTCTTCACATGGTACAGACAGCTTTTTCAGCTCTTCAACTGCAGCAATAACGGCTTTATCAATACCACGTTTAAGGTCCATTGGGTTCATGCCCGCTGCAACCGCTTTAAGGCCTTCAGTAATGATAGATTGCGCTAGAACTGTCGCAGTAGTTGTACCATCACCAGCAGCGTCGTTTGCTTGAGACGCGACTTCTTTTACCATTTGCGCGCCCATGTTCTGGAACTTGTCTTCAAGTTCGATTTCACGTGCGACTGATACACCATCTTTTGTGATAGTTGGTGCACCAAAAGATTTGTCTAGCACCACGTTACGGCCTTTAGGACCGAGCGTTACTTTTACAGCGTCAGCGAGAACGTTGACACCTTCTAGCATTTTAATACGTGCGTCATTACCAAATTTAACGTCTTTAGCAGCCATCTTTAGTTTCCTTTTCTAAATTCTTTGGTTGGATTAATGCTTGAACTTGAGCAAAAAATTACTCAATGATTGCTATTTATTCAACGATTGCCATGATGTCGTTTTCAGACATTACCAGCACTTCTTTACCGTCGATTTTTTCAGTTTTGGTACCGTAGCCTTCAGCGAAGATTACCGTATCACCAACTTTAACGTCCAACGGTAGCACTGTACCGTTTTCTAGGATGCGGCCTTTACCTACAGCAAGAACAACACCGCGAGTAGATTTCTCTGCGGCAGAACCAGTAAGAACAATACCACCCGCTGATTTAGACTCAACTTCTTGGCGTTCTACAATAACTCGGTCGTGTAATGGACGAATGTTCATTGGTCGTCTTCTCCTGAAAATTTCCATGTTGATGTGATAATGCCTTGAACAGGCGCCAAAGCCTTGTGGTAGTTATATGAGGGGCAATCAAGACAAACCCAAGGGGCAAAGCGAAGTTTTTTGTGATCAAGGTTAGATTTGAGTGATGAGTTAGAAAAGCGGGCTAAAGAGGACGTCATTCTGAACAGGGAGGTACGAACGTGATTCAGAATCTGGTTTCACAGACTCCACATTAATTCACCATATGCCACATTAGATTCCGGATAACTCGTCCCTCGTTTCCGGAATGACGGGGGCTAATAGCTGAGAGGCTAACGATGAGTGTCAACCTCTCATGTTAAGGTTACGCTTGTTCTTCGCGGCGGAAAGCGAAACGGACCAACACAATCGCCACACCTAGCATACCACCAAGCAGTGTTCCCAAAACTGCGATGAGGGCACGTTTAGGCTTATCACGCGTAATTGGCTGCTCTACATTTTCTAAGAAACGAAATGTTTGGAACTGAATTGAGCGATCAATGGCTAAGTTTTCTAACATAGCAAGTTTTGCATCAATCTGCTGCAGGCGAGGTTCAACAACACTTAAATTTTTCAAAGACTTTAATGCGGTTACTTTTGCCGCTAACGCTTTAGCACCTAAATCAATAGCAAATACTTCGTTATTACTGTTAGTTTGAATCGGTTGTTCAACACCTGCCGCTTGAGCGATATCTAGCGCATATTTTGCTCGCTCAGCTTCTACTAATAGCTTATTCGATGCCTGTGTCTCTAAAATGCGTTTCTGTTGGACAAGTTCGTTACGCTTACCGCTTATGATGGCATCTAGATTATTGAGGGCATCTTGATGTGCTTTTTGTTTAATCACTTCAATGTAAGAATTGAGCAAACTAAAGCTGCTTTCCTTAGTCGTTGCCTGAAAAGCGATATTATAAGGAACACTTTCTGATATGTTTTTTTCCGCTGTAGCGGTTATTTTTTTAAACCATTCTGCGTAGAGTTTTCGTTGGGCCTCTAAAGCTACCTCACTCTCTACATCTACACCTACATCTAACTCTAATTTAGCTTTAAATGCTTTAAACTCTTCGCTTGAGTCCAAAAATTCTCGCTTGCTATTACTAGAGTTAAACGAATCAATAAATCGCTGAAATAGCTCTTCTGTATCGACTAAGTCATTCAGCTCTTCACTAACCAAAACAGTGCCATCTTCCTGATAGATATCAAACACAGGCTGAAACTGTTTTACCTGTTGCTGATAAGCCGCAATATCTTGAGGTTGAGGTTGAGAAACTTTGGCATTAGACGACCACCACTCTTGAGAATTTAACGCAAATAACACGGCGAAAGCCGCAAAAATAACGGTAGAAGCCATAATGATAACCTTTCCATCCCACAAAGCCTTAAAAAGCTCTCTGAGATCGATTTCATCATTTGTTTGAAAAGAATTCGGCACTTGAGGTGGATAAGACGGATTAGTTACTGAGTGTTGATTTTGCCCGCTCACATTAATTCCTTTAATACGCTACATGTAAGAATAGTTAATTAGTTGCCAGTGTAGCATATATGCGGTCAGCGAAGGTAGCGGATGAAGTTACTGTGAATCAACTAGCGCCATTGATCAAAAGGGATAATCTCGGCTTTTGGTCTAGAATCAACATCCCTGTCGAGCACATCTTGGAATTTGACCATTTGCGATACCAGTTCACGCATCAAAACCACATTGGCATGGTTAGGATTTTTACAATTACCCACCACACGATCGATGTGGCTTTGCTGCGCCCAAAGCCGATCTTGCATTGGTTCAGAGGCCGATTGAATTAGCTCTTGGCACATTTGATGTTTAAACTGAGCAAAAGCAATCGGATTACTTTCTGCTAGCGCCATTAACTCATCAAATGACGGAAGGGTTTGGTTAATTAACGGTGAGTTCATGCTGCCTCCTCTAGTGTTGATTAAACTATCAACACCACTATTAAAAATAGTCGAAAAAAGCGCAATTGTGTATTGAGGAACTTGATGTCCTAGCAATGATACAGGGGGAGCTATACCAAGCTGTTGATTTTATAAACGCAGCGTCGTTGACCTTCGACGATATGTTCTGTGCGCTCGATGTGAAATTTATCGCCAAGCAGGCGCTGAAAGATATTGAGCTCTGACTGACATAAACTGGGGCAACGAGTGGCGGCTTTACAGATTGGGCAATGGTTTTCGATCAATAAAAAGCTCTCACCCCACGTTTCTAGCTCGGCCATATAACCGTCTTGCTGGCGAAGAGAGACTAATCGATGCAGCTTTTGTTCAAGGGTTTGACATTGCTCCAACTCGGAGGAATAGAGGCGGTAGGTTTTGGCTTCACGTTCATCGGCGACTTTTTGTAGCCCTTCTACGCCGAACAAGGTTTCAACCGCTTCAAGCATTTGAATCGTCAACTCACCATGGCGATCGGTGAACTGAGCGTGCCCCTTTGGCGTCAAAGACCAGTGACGAGTTGGGCGGCCAACTTTCACCTTTACGTCTTCAAACGCGAGCAACCCGTCATCTTCAAGCCCTTGCAAATGTTGGCGTGCGCCCATAGTGGTCATCGCTAATTCATCGGCGATTTGCTTTGCGGTCACCGCACCACTACGCTTAACGGTTTGTAGTATTCTCTCGACGCTTTTCATGTTTGCTCCCTAAACCACTTAAATATTATGGAGCAACCGCTTTATAAAGCAAATGCTTTACATCTCGATATATTGCATCGCCACTAAACTTTTGGTTCGGCTATAGCGCTCAAACAGCGGCTTGAGATTATTAGGCAATGCCATCCAGTCAGTGGTTTGAAACCCATGTTGAGCATAAAACCCTTCAAGGTGTTGGTAAGCGAAACAGTAATCCCCCACCTTCAACACTTGCTGCTGACAGAAGGCCATAAGCTGATGACCAAAACCATGTTGCCGATAGTCAGGCACCACCAACATCCCCGTTAATAATCGATATTGTTCAACATTACGCAAACGCACTAGGGCGACAATTTGGCTTTGATAATAGCCGACAATCGTCAGTTCATCTTTCTTCGCTTTACCGGCAGGATAGTGCGCTTTATACAAGCGGGCCACCAGCGGCAGTTTAATTGGGTCTAGCGTTTCTATCTGCAGCGTATTCATCAAAGATTAAAACCAAGGGCTAAATTGAGGTAGAATGCAGGCAGTTTAGATTAGCCAGCAAAAGCAATGCAAATTAAAGCCAACGCAGACTTAAGTCACTACCATACCTTTTCGATTCCTCAGACTTGCGCTTACTTAGTGAAAGCGCACTGTGTCGACGATTTGAAAGCTATCTATCAAAATCCAGCTTGGGTGAGCTTACCTAAGCTTGTTTTGGGCAGAGGCAGTAATATGCTGTTTACCCAGGCCTATCAAGGCGTGGTAATTCTCAATCGTCTGCAAGGAAAAACCGTGACAGAAACAGACACGGCATGGCACTTACACATTGCTGGTGGCGAAGATTGGCCATCACTGGTCAAATGGTCGGTTGAGCAAGGCTATGCTGGACTTGAAAACTTAGCGTTGATCCCTGGCTGCTGTGGCAGTGCTCCCATTCAAAACATTGGCGCGTATGGCACTGAACTTCAAGATGTTTGTGAGTATGTCGATGTGCTTGATCTAGAAGACTTCACCGTACAAAGGCTCAGTGCAGAGTCATGTCAGTTTGGCTATCGAGACTCGATTTTCAAACGTGAACTGCAAGGCAAAGTCATCATCACCGCGATTGGCTTGAAACTCAACAAAGCTTGGCAAGCCAATATTGAGTACGGCCCACTGCGCGCCTTAACGATTAAGGGTGAGCAACATCATTCCACCGCAGGCATCAGTGCCAACGATATTTTTCAACGTGTATGCCAAGTTCGTATTGAGAAACTTCCCGATCCAGAAAAAGTGGGTAATGCCGGTAGTTTTTTTAAAAACCCAATCATATCAATGCCCCACTTTGAACGACTTAAAGCGCAATTCCCGAACATTGTTGCCTATCCTGCTGGCGACCAGATGAAAGTCGCCGCGGGTTGGCTTATCGATCAATGTCAGCTTAAAGGCTTTACTGTCGGCGGTGCGCAAGTTCACCCGAAGCAAGCATTGGTGCTGATAAATGCCAATCAAGCCAGTGCCGACGATGTGGTAAACCTTGCCGCTCACATACGCGACAACGTCTATCAGCGCTATCAGATTAAACTTGAACACGAAGTCCGTTTTATGGGCGCGCTAGCAGAAACCAATCTCGACACTATTTTGGAGCAGCGCCAATGAAAGATCACTCAATCAAACTCGCCATTTTACACATATTGGCTCAGGGCGGTTTTCATTCTGGCGAGCAGCTCGGTGAAAAATTTGGTGTGTCGCGCGCCGCTATTAGTAAACACGTCAAAGGCATTCAGCAATGGGGCGTGGATATTTTTAGTGTGCAAGGCAAAGGGTATCAACTTGCTACTCCGATGCAGTTACTTGACCAAGCGCTTCTTTCCAAGCAACTGACCACTCCTGTGCAACTGATTCCCATCATCGATTCGACCAATCAATATTTGCTCGAACGCATCGATAGCTTAGAGTCTGGCGCCGTGTGCATCGCGGAGTATCAAGCCAAAGGACGTGGACGTCGTGGGCGTGAATGGGTATCGCCTTTTGGTGCTAACTTATATTTATCTATGTTCTGGCGCCTAGATGCTGGTATGGCGGCGGCGATGGGGCTGAGCTTGGTGGTTGGTGTGGCCATTGTCGAGGCACTTGAAGAGTTGGGTTTAAACGACGTTAAGCTCAAATGGCCCAACGATCTCTATTATCACGATCGAAAATTAGCCGGTATTTTAGTTGAGATGTCAGGCCAAGCAGGTGCGGCGGCGAATCTAGTGATTGGCATGGGGATGAACTTGACGATGGCAGAGGATACTCAAGGGATTACCCAACCGTGGACAAGCCTAACGGAAGTGGCACAATCGCAACCGTTTGACCGTAACCAACTGGCCGTCACGATGATCCAAACGCTACACCGCGCACTAAGTGACTATGAAGTATATGGCATGCACGGTTTTGTCGAACGCTGGAATCGCTTGGATAATTATATTGGTCGGCCGATCAAACTGATCATGGGGTCAAGAGAAATAAGCGGTATTGCCAAGGGCATCAATGAGCAAGGCGCAGTGCTGCTTGAGACCGAGCACGGCATCGAGAGCTTTATTGGTGGGGAGATTAGCTTGCGAGTAGCGAGTAGCGATACTACAACAATCCGTCATTCTGAATAAGATCCACCGCACGTCGCCTTAGACTGCGGATAACCCAAAGTTGTCATTCTGAACAAATAGAGTTAACACCAAAGTCAAATCTCGTCATTCTGAACAGTGAGGCACGAACGTGATTCAGAATCTAACATTGCCACACTCTCGTATTCCACTACTCGAATCTTCTTGCTTTGTTTGCTAATATCCCTGTCCACTGTAAGTAAAGGTAATCCATCCAACATGATGACTAATAGGAATTTATTCGAGCAACTGCCTACTTTGGCGCAAGATCCAGCGATGTTTGAAACGCTGTATGCTGCCAAAGACTTTCGAATTCGCTTAATTGAAGCGATTCGTCAGGCCAGTAAACGAATCTACCTTGTCGCCCTTTACCTTGAAGATGACGAAGCTGGTCGTGAGATATTGACCGAGCTTTATCAGGCTAAGCAACGTAACCCAGGCTTAGATATTACAGTCTGTGTAGACTGGCACCGTGCACAACGTGGCCTAATTGGCGCCGAACCTGGTGAAACCAATGCTGCGATGTACAAAGCCTTTGCTGATAAACACCAGTACAAAGTTCCTGTTTATGGCGTACCTGTGCGTGGCCGAGAAGTGTTTGGTGTGTTGCACCTAAAAGGCTTCATTATTGATGACCAAGTACTTTACAGCGGCGCCAGCCTGAATAACATCTACCTAAATTATAAAGAACGTTATCGTTTTGACCGCTATCACCTGATAAGCAACAAAGCATTGGCAGACAGCATGGTCAACTTTGTGCAAAACGAGTTAGTTGCTCACCCAGCCGTTTATGATCTTACCTGTGCCAATAAACCCGAGACTAAAGAGATCAAGGCGCAAATTCGCCAACTGCGTGCATTACTGGCCAAAGCTCAGTATCAATTTGAGCCGCAAGAGATCACACCAGATCACGTGGCAATCACACCGATTGTCGGGGTGGGGAAAAAGCGCAATAAACTCAACCAAGGCATTAATCAGCTATTGGCGAAAGCCAAAGATGAAATTTTCATCTGCACGCCATACTTCAACTTTCCACGCAGTGTAGCGAAAGAGGTTAAAAAGGCCCTAAGACGCGGCGTAAAAGTGACCATTGTGGTTGGTGACAAAACTGCTAATGACTTTTACATCTCGCCAGAAGAAGAATTTAAAACGATTGGTGGATTGCCTTATCTGTACGAGCGTAACTTACGCCTATTTGCCAAGGCCAATGAAGCCAATATCGCCAGTCGTAAGCTCTCGATTCACTTGTGGAAACACGATGAAAACAGCTTCCACCTCAAAGGCATTTGGGTAGATAAACGTTATATGTTTATCACCGGAAACAACTTAAACCCACGCGCTTGGAAACTTGATCTCGAAAACGGTATTTTTATCCAAGATCATTACCATCATTTAACGCCGCAATTTGAGCAAGAAGTCGCGAATATTCTTCAACACACTCAGTTGATCTGCACCTACAAGCAACTAGAGAAGTTTGAAGATTATCCGGAGGCAGTGCAGAAGCTGATGCGTAAGATTACCCGCGTGAAAGCAGATCGGGTGTTGAAGCAGATTTTGTAGCATAATGTTGCTAACGATTAATTTTAAGATGACAAGTGGTGCATACTTTATTGAGAATAATATGGTAAGGCACTCGAGAAATTTAAGGATCTTGTTTTGAAAAATATCAGACCTGAGGTGGACTATAGAACATACATGAAGTCATGGTCTCAAATATACAACACGGTAAATTATCAAAAAGGGGCTGCAGCTTACTTCTTGAAAAAAAGCCACGAATGGTTAGAAGCATTTTTTGACTCGAATGCTCACTTTTCCAAAGTACTTGAAGTAGGTGCAGGTAACGGCCAGCATATTGAACATGTAAACCACAGCTACGATCGCTATGTTATGACTGATCTTAGACCAGAGATGCTAGAAACTGTTAATCAAAGTAATCCGAAAGTTGAAGTAAGCATTCAAGATGCGACCAAACTGTCATACGATGATAACGAGTTTGATAGAGTAATAGCCGCACATATACTTGAACACCTTCCCAATCCACATTCTGTGTTAAGAGAATGGACTAGAGTATTAAAACCTGGTGGTGTATTGAGCATCCTCATCCCATGTGATCCTGGCTTCGCTTGGCGATTGGGACAAAGCTTGAGATCTAAAGCTAATTTCGCATCTGTTGGATTAGACTATGATTACATTAATGCAAGAGAACATATAAATGCAATTGGTAACTTGAAAGTATTGATCGATTTTTACTTTCCTAAGAAACTAAATGTTCAATGGGAGCCATTAAAGTTACCAATCTATGACTGTAATTTATTTTACATTGTTCATATAACTATTTGATTGTATTGGTAAAAATATGCCTACCAGCCTAACATGGTTAAGTTTGTTTGTTTTTTTATTTTCAAATTTGCTTTCCCAAACCTTATATAAAAAATCACTAGCAAGTTCGATGGGCTTGCTATCAATTGTCGATGATTTTAAGAGCTTGTCTCTTTTGACACTAGGCTTTATTTTCCAAGTATCTAGCATTATATCTTGGCTATTTATTCTCAAAAATAACTCTTTGGTATGGGCAGGAATGATGACATCCCTTCTTCCTATACTTTTAGTTATTACAGGACGAATTGTTTTTGGTGAGCCTGTTTCTAAACAATGTATTCTAGGTATTTTTCTTGTTACAGTAGGATTGTTGATAGCACATATCCCTGCAAACAAATAATCTTATGATAATAACTCTTTATCACTTACCTAGTAATTATCAACAAAGATTTATTAATAATTACTCTATATTAGTACCCACATACTTATAGATAGGTACTAATATAGCTTGATTGTCAACGCCGACTTAAAACTGACCCACTTATCGGCGTGATCGCCGAAGTAAAATTGCCCCATCCACGTAATTAGTCTGTTCTTTGTAATTCATTCTGTAAGACAGTTGGAACTGTCCCAATGGCCTTTTTGCCCCTTAACCGATAACTCTCTCCGCTGATCTGTACGATGTGTGAGTGATGCAGTAATCGATCTAGTAAAGATGTTGTGGCTTGGTACCCGTGGTTCCATGATCACGTTGATGGGCCACCGTTTCCAACTGTAAACCTCCCCTAATTAGTTGCGCCCATAATGAGAGGTTTCGGCTTGTTCATTCTTCATTAAATATTCCCATGGTGTCAGATCGTTGAGGGCATCATGGGGACGTTCTTCGTTGTATTCTCGTATCCAGTTTTCTGTTAGCTCACGCACGTCATTCAAGGTTCTGAACACATACATATCGAGGATCTCTGTGCGATACGTACGGTTAAATCGTTCGACATAGGAGTTCTGAGTCGGTTTGCCTGGTTGGATAAATTCCAGCTTGATATCATGCTCCTCAGCCCAAGTCGCCAGCGTTACAGAGATGAACTCTGGGCCATTATCCATTCGCAACTTTTCTGGATAACCTCGCCATGCAATGATTCGTTCAAGCACTCGAACCACTCGTTGCGCAGGGAGGCTTAAATCCACTTCGATAGCGAGTGCTTCACGATTGAAGTCATCTACTACGTTGAAGGTTCTAAATCGACGTCCGCACTGTAAGCTGTCACTCATAAAGTCAATCGACCAACACTGGTTAGCTACCATTGGCACATTAAGCGGCTCAGGCGAACGAGTTGGTAAGCGTTTTTTCCCTTTACGACGCTTATTGAGTTTGAGTTCGCAGTAAATCCGATATATCCGTTTATGATTCCAGCCATGTCCCCACCGACGAAGTATTTTGAGCAACTTGCTAAAACCGTAGGCTGGATAACGCTCAACCGCTTTTTGCAGTTCAACAATCACTTCATGATCGTTATTCGCTTTAGGCTGGTATCGATAAACAGAATCACTAATGCCAACTGCGCGACAAGCAAGACGTAAACTGGCATTGTGCCGTTGTCTGGCATACTCAACCAGTTCTCGTCTTATCGCTGGCTTTACAGCTTTTTTTCTACGATGTCTTTGAGAATTCGATGCTCTAAGCTCAACTCAGCAAACATGGCTTTCAAGCGACGATTCTCCTCTTCTAAGTCTTTAAGGCGTTTGACTTCAGAGGCTTCCATCCCACCGTATTTGGCTTTCCAGTTGTAGTAGGTGGCATCTGAAATGCCGTATTCACGGCACACTTCATTGACCTTACGACCAACTTCCACTTCTTTTAAGATTTTGACGATTTGTGTTTCTGAGTAACGTGATTTTTTCATCGCGAGTTCTCCTTCTATGCTCAGTCTAAGCCGAAGAACTCTAAAATGGTATGCCACTAGTTTAGGGGAGGTTTACAATACAATTTCACACTAAAAGTGATATTAAATATTGATGAAATAAATATTAATTACAATGCTCATTTTTAGGTGAGTACAAGGTCAAGTTATGATAATCCGACAGGATTTTTACGTTTTCTGACTTTAAAAATTCATTTACTTCTATATATTTTTCTCTAGGGATTACATTGCCATTAAATTTATTATATTTCAGAGAGTCACCACTTACATTATAAGCCAAAATGTTTACTCTACCTAAGTGACAAATTGCATTTTTGAAACTATTCTCATTATTTAAAAGGGTGATAAATGCAGGACTCCAAAAGTCAATATCATAAGAAAAATCTCCTCCAAAGAAGTATCTAAAAGTCAAACCTGGTTCATAATACATATATACAACCGGAGTGGTTATAATTTCAATGAGTTGTTCATCAGTATATAATTTTCGAGCTCTTTCCATCAACCCTTCCTCATGCCTCATGTATAGAGTATTATTATTTAGTCGGTTTTCTACACCAATTGACGTATGTTTTAGCCCTTGCGCTATAGAAGAGTGACGAATCCCTGGCTTGTAAAAAACAAATAATAGGGAGACTGTGATAGAAAATAAATATACTCCAATGAAATAATTTAATTTTTTTTGCCAAAATTTGTTTTCTTTATAGATATTAACAAAAAATGCTAATATAAATGATGGGTACATAATAAACAAAAAATTGTTATGTATATATAATTTTGAAAAATAAACGTTTTTTCGATACTGAGTGATAACCTCTAAAGATAACGGGATCAGTACAGTTAAAATTGGAAAAAACAATAAGACAATCGCTTTTTTATCTATTTCTATCACATTACTTCTAAATGAAATTATGAATAAGAATATAAAAAACAACACCAAACCCAATAAATATACTGAGGCCGGATTGATATGATAGCCATCATTCAAATAGCCAATGGAAAATGAAGATATAATTCCACCAAAAAATGAGAACAACGTGTAGTCATATATATCAATGACGCTTTCTCTTGGAAATCTGAAACCATGGGTAACTATTTGACCAATCTCTTTTGAGGACAAAATAGATATAATCGCTACTGCAGGCCAGTAAGTCTTTATATCAATAAGCAAATAGCTAAATTTACCAGAAAGAGACGTTTTTCGATAGAATAATAAGAAGTAGGCAATTACATAGCAAAGAAGAAAAAATAGACCATAGTTTCTCCCATGGATAGAAAACGAACAAAACACAATTGCTAAAACAAAGTATTTTTTATTTCTGTTAAGAATGCTTATATAAAAATAATAGGTAGATAACAGAATAGGTAGGAAAAATAACTCTTCAGAGGCATTTGAGGAAAACCACAGTCGAATATTCCCATCAAGAAATAAAAACAGTATCATTGATAGAAAAAAAAGAACCTGAGGAATAATAGTGTGTCTATTCCTTATAAAAACTAAAGCTATATAAAAAGAGTAAACCACCGATAGTGCATTAAGTGCATTATATATATAGAACAAATCATTGATAGAAAAGTCCAGAATGAAACCACTCAATAAGACTAATCCAAAAGTGTTTGGCGCGTAATAAGAACCGCTAATTAAGAATCCATCTCTTAAATATTCGTTTGACTCGAAAAATAATGTTTCATGATCCATTATATATTTAGTATATAATGGATTCCAAGCTTGGAAGAACTGTGTCCCGGCCGACGCTTCATGGACAAACAAAGTTCTAATAAAAAAAACTATAAAAAAAACACCAATAAAGAAATAAATTTCAAGAAAATGCGTTCTTTTTTCTATTTTAACATTGTCTTTTACATCTATTTTTTTAAAAAGGAATACAAGAACGCTTAAAGAGAAAAAAAATACGGGCAAAAAGAATGACACATTCCATTCAAAAAAATATAGCGCGTAATAAGCCAGATTGGATGAGACAGCGGTAATAAGAAAAACAACAATCGATGAAATAAGACCTTCACCAAGTTTAAGAGAAGCTCCTAAGACAAGCATAATACTAAGAATGCTCAAACCATAGATAAGAGTCAAATCATGAAATATCATTTATTTATTATCCCCAATTACGCTTTCAATGATATATCTAGGCCTATTCTTGGTAAGATCGAATATCTTTGACAAATAGACACCGACAACTCCTAAAGATATCATGGTAATCCCTATCGCTCCTGAAGATAACAGAATAATGGTCGTATACCCTTCAGGGATATTGTTATAAAGTACGTATTGAAATGCCAGTTTTATACTTAGAATCGTGCAAACGAGAATAGAGATTAAGCCCAAGAATAAAATAAGATATAGTGGTATATGAGAAAATGATACAATTGAATTGAAAGCAAAAGAGAATAACCGCGTCAAACTCCAAGAGCTTTGTCCTTGCTCTCTCTGGTTTTCACTAAACTCTAGAGTAGTAGACCTAAAGCCCACATCTTGGCATACTGCGCGAAAAAAGAAGTCAATATCACCGTACGAAATTACAGCATCTCTAACCCTACGATTAAAGAGTTTGAAGTCACTAGACTCGAAGAGATGGACATTGGTAAAAGAATGAAACACCTTATTATAACTTCTAGCAAGAAATTTATACAGTGGGCTTCCCCTCCTTCCTTTCTTAATCCCATGAATTATATCCCATTTGTTTTTTTTCATTGTAGAAAAAAAATCCATAATACGCTCAAATGGATGTTCACCATCAGAGTCAATAACTAAGTAGAAATCACTATCTTGATATTCAAGCCCAGCTAAGATGGCCTTATCTTTACCATAGTTTTTTGAAAGTTTAATCGCAGTAACATAACTATTACGTGTGACGAGGCTATCTATTTTAGTCCAAGAGTCATCTTGAGAACCATCGTCAACAAGTAATAAGCGGCAATCCCATTCTACTTGTTCTAAAGCTTCTAGTAGTGAGGACATCGAATTATTCAGTGAGTCCGACTCGTTATATACTGGAACAATGACTGTTAGTTTTTTTAAATCCACACTATTCATCATAAATTAATTTATCTTTTATCGGGTTATCAATCTAAACTTTTAGCCGTTATATAGGTGTAAAAGCTCAAATGTTTATGATTGAATGGGAACCGTTTAACTTTAACATCATCAAAATAATGACCAATTAATTGTATTATTTCATTCTCATTATTTACATGTTCATGCTTCATTATCTGTTTATAAGACAGGCCAGTTCTAAGCCCGAAGCTGACGCCAGTCGTTACACGCCATGAAAGCCCCCATAAAGCTCCCCCTTCAGAAGGTATCGCCATCTCAATGACACCATTTCGCTTTAGTAAATTTTTAATCTGACTTAACTCATTAGGTAAATCAATCATATGTTCGAGAGTTGCAATTGAAATAATTCTGTCATATTTATTGCTTTTCGGTATGTCTGACAAGTATGAATAACAGTTGTTCACCATCTTTAATTTTTCATGTTTATTCTGATAAAGTTCAGAATACGGTTCAACTATATCGTAAAGTTGGTAATTAGTTTCGTAAAACAAATGATTAAGTGTACCTGCACCTACTTCAAGAACCTTGCTTTGACCCTGATTCTTAGAAATCTGAAAATGCATCCAAGACTCTAGTCGGTTGGCTAGTTTAGATATATATCCTAGTTGGCCTTCCCTATTCTTTTCATATTCATCCTGTAATACTTGCTTATATCTATCGTTTAGTTTTGGCCTAACCTTTGGAAAGTTGCTAATTATATCTTTGATATTTGGGTTCACTTTATACTCCGATTTCTTCGTTCCAAACTAAATCACTAATACCATCCGTAGGTTGAAAGCCTGTTGGGGCCTCTAGCAATATCTTCCTAATCTCTTCGTGTTGGATATTATTACAAGCAATGTCAAGGCGATCTAATAGTTCATCATACTCCACAATAGGTAAGAAGTTCTCTTGTGCTGTCATAATCCGACTATGAACCGTTGTATCTACTCGCTCACCGATTAATAACTCTTCATACAACTTTTCACCTGGGCGTAAACCAGAAAATTGAATCTCTATATCTCCATATGGATGCTCATCATTCTTAACTTCAAGGCCAGACAACTTAATCAGATTTTCAGCCAAGTCAGTTATACGTACTGGCTCTCCCATATCGAGAACAAATACATCACCACCCTTGCTCATAGCTCCAGCTTGAATAACTAACTGCGCGGCTTCCGGAATTGTCATAAAGTAGCGAATAATATCTTTATGAGTCACAGTAACCGGTCCCCCGTGTGCAATCTGCTTTTTAAACAAGGGAATAACAGATCCCGAAGAGCCCAAGACATTGCCGAAACGAACCATAGAAAATCTTGTACCATTATCCCTGCTATTTTCTTCTTCAGATAACGCCTGTAGGGCTAGTTCAGCCATTCTCTTAGTCGCTCCCATAACATTTGTCGGTCGCACAGCTTTATCAGTAGAAATTAGTACAAACGATTCAACACCAACGTCAATAGCAGCCTTTGCTGTATAATAAGTACCGAACACATTGTTCCGGATACCTTCGACAACATTGTATTCCACAAGAGGGACGTGCTTGAAAGCTGCCGCATGATAAACAGTGTCAACACTGAAAGTTCTCATAGCTGTTACCAGTCGATTTCTATTCTGTACAGAACCGAGTAGTGGTATGACTTTTACTAAGAGGTTTTTACCACGAGCGATCATTGACAGCTCGTGATCCACCTGATAAAGGCCAAATTCAGAAAGCTCAAATAAAACCAAAACTTCAGGCTCTTGTAAGATAATTTGTCTACAAAGTTCAGAGCCAATTGAACCACCAGCTCCAGTAACCATAACAACTTTGTTTTTGATATTTGACTCCATCAAAGACTGTTGAGACAAAACAGGATCACGTCCTAAAAGATCTTCAATCGCTACATCTTTCAATTCATCAATATTAGCTTTGCCTTCGACTATATCCTGCATATCTGGAACAGTTAACACCTCTGTGGAAAGTGGTACTAGTAATTCAAGAATTTCTTTTCGGCGAGCTCTAGAAGCACTCGGAACAGCAAGAAGAATTTGGCTAACATTATGTTTATCAATCAACTTACCAGCTTTATTAATGTCACAGACGTTCAGACCTAGAATCATTGTATTTTCAAGAGTCTTGTCTTGATCAATAAAACCAACAACTTTATGAGTTTCAGAGTTTCTCATGGCCAACGCAAGTTGACGCCCTGCAGCCCCTGCACCGTAGATTAATACACGTTTGCTTCCTTTACTGTTAGCCTGCGCCACTAGAACCCTCACAACTAGTCGAGAGCCACCACACAATAGACATAAAAACGCACCATAAATTATTGGGACTGAACGGGGAACCGGGGCATCAAAATAGAAAGCTAACACTGCAACAGATACCGCAGATATTGTAGTCCCAACACTCACGACTGCTAGTGCATGAAATGTAAGATATCTAAGAACTGCGCGATATAGACCGAGCTTTGTAAACGCAGCAATAGTTATAACTAGAGTTCCAAGAATTATATACTTTACAGCGATGCTATCAATAGCAGTAAAGGATCCTATGCGTGTCCAATAAGCAATGTAGAAAGATCCAACAATAAATACTGAGTCGACTAGTACACTAATTAGCCGTTTATAAAATCTTGACAAGTTCCATATATAGTTAAGTCTAGCCATTTTGTTCTCTAATAAAAACTAAACGCCTGAATCACACTGGCGTTGAGAAATTTGTTGTATTTACTATGCTTGAGCTTCTAAAAGAACACTTCTAATTACTTCAGCCATAACGCTTACTTCTATCTGAGTCAATGTAGGATGAACGAGGAACATAATGCTCGTATCACCTAAAATCACTGCATTCTTTAACGGTTTTCGAGGTCGAAACTCAGTACCATCAAAAGCCTTTTCATTGTAAACCTCAGAACAACTACCTTGGTAAGCAGGAACACCTTGTTCAATAATAGCTTCTATTATTCTATCTCGTGTCCATTCTGATTTCAGATGATCTGGTCGAACAAATATATAATGTTTGTACTTAGCATGTTCGATGTAGTCAGGCACTTTCACACAACGAGCGATTGGTAGATCTACTATTGCAGCCTCTATAATGGAAGCATTTTTTTGGCGTTTTGCTGTCCACTCCGACATTCGTTGTAACTGAATACGGCCAAGCGTCGCTTGCATTTCTGTCATCCGCCAGTTTGTACCAAAACATTCATGAAGCCAACGGAAACCAGGTGGGTGCTCTCGGTTGTAGATAGCATCAAAACTCTTACCATGATCTTTGTATGACCACATAAAAGACCAAAGATTTTTGTGGTTTGTAGTTACCATGCCTCCTTCACCACCAGTCGTCATGATTTTGTCTTGACAGAACGACCAAGCCCCAATATGACCAATAGTACCGACACTACGACCTTTGTATTTTGCACCATGAGCCTGCGCACAGTCTTCTACCACTTTAAAACCATGCTTATCAGATAGAGCCATAATTTCATCCATCTCAGCAGGCATTCCGGCAAGGTGCACAACAATGACCGCTTTAGTTTTCTCCGTTAACACTGCTTTAATTGTTTCGGCAGTTATATTTTGGCTATTAAGGTCAACGTCTGCAAAAATTGGTTTAGCTCCTGCGGTCACTATAGAGGATGCTGATGCTAAAAACGTCCTTGGGGTAGTAATTACTTCATCGCCTTGCCCTATTCCCAGAGCTTTTAAAGCAACGTCTAATGCCAGGGTTCCATTTCCCAAAGCTACGGCATAATCGCAACCAACCCAAGCCGCAAACTCTTTTTCAAACTGACGCCCTTCTTGGCCTGTCCAATAGTTGACTTTATTTGAAAGTAACACCTGACTAACTGCATCCGCTTCTTCTTGGGTAAAAGAAGGCCACGGTGAAAAGGGGGTATTTAACACTTTTTCAATCCTTAATTATTAAGCTGCTGAGCAGGAACTCCTGCTACGACTTGCTCATCGAGAACATCTTGTACTACAACGGCACCTGCAGCAATAACTGCATGATTACCAATTTTTATTAGTTGCTTTACGCTTGCACCGATGCCAACCCAACTCCCTACGCCTACCTGAACTCCTCCGGCTATATTAGCTCCAGGACTAATATGAACTCCCTCTTCCAATACGCAATCATGATCAATTGTGGCTGACGTGTTGATTATACAGTTGGGCCCGATAGTAGAAAATGGATTAATAACAGCCCCCGCCATGACTACGGTTCCCTCGCCAACTTGAGAATATTGGCTTACAGTCGCGGTTGGGTGAATAAATGTAGGAAAGTGAGCGCCTTTTTGAGAAAGGAGGGTCTGCTTTTCAATTCGAGTCTGATTATGACCAATAGCGACAATGACAGCATCGAAATATGAACAGCTTTCCAGTAATTGCCCTGTCGTTCCTATAACTTGCCAATGCTCTACATGAGACAGTTTAGGCCAACGGTCATCAAAGAAACAAATATCGTTATAGCCATTGAGTTCTGCAATTTCTGCAATCACTTTACCATGACCACTAGCACCCAAGATTGCACATTTACTCACTTGAATTACCTTTAAATGGTTCAATGGTCACATGGTCATCGGCTGAAATACCTTCTTTTACAAATACTTTTTTGATCGTTAAGAAAATAATTTTAATATCTAGCCAGAATGTACGATTGTCGACATACCAAACGTCTAACTTGAATTTATCGTCCCAACTGATCGCGTTGCGTCCGTTAATTTGAGCCCAGCCAGTTACACCTGGTTTCGCTTCATGGCGACGTGCTTGTATTTCATTGTAAAGGGGAAGGTATTGCATAAGAAGGGGGCGAGGCCCTACTAGGCTCATATCGCCCTTAAGAACATTCCAAAGCTCAGGCAGTTCATCTAGGCTTGAAGTACGCAGTTTTACACCAAATGATGTCATTCGTTCTGAGTCAGGAAGAGGGAGTCCATCTTTATCTACAGCATCTTTCATCGTTCTAAACTTCACCATTTCAAATGGCTTACCATTAAGCCCAGGACGTGTTTGTCGAAATAACACCGGAGAACCTAAGTTGTTCCGGATTTTCCACGCAACTAAAGCAATAGCAGGTGCCAAAACTATCAAGCCGCATAAAGATGCAAAAAAATCAAATAACCTTTTCACGTTTCACTCCACTGTCTGTCTCTGAGTCTACAACCCATGAAACCCATCTATCAGCAAGCAACTTACGGTCAAACTCTCTTTCTGCTAACAGGCGGGCGTTAACTCCCATTTCAACCAACCTCTCCCTATTATCCGCAGCATGCTCAAGTGCTTGAGCAAACTCCAACGAATTCCCTGGCTCAACCGTGTAGCCACAATTCATTTCTTGAATCATGCTCGCTAACCAACCTGGGTAGTTGTTTAGCACCGGCAAGCCCGCTGAGATATAATCAAAAAATTTATTTGGTGATGTACCAAAATAAAAAGCGGGAACATTTGCAAGTAGTTGCATACCAATGTCAGCACTTTCCATCAACCCCGCCAGCTTCTCTTTATTAACTGGCGGATGGAAAATAACATTATGTAAGTTTAATTTTTTTGCCCGTAATTCTAGCTCAGATTTTAATTTCCCTTGCCCAACTAAGACTAGCTTGATATCACTTCGCCCTCTAGTTTTGAGTTCTTGAGCAACATCAATAACCGCATCAAGACCATTCGCAACACCATGCGTACCAGTAAAAACTGCCACTAGATCACTATCAGATATGCCTTGGGGCCGCCAAGGATTCACCGCTTGACCAAAAATAGATAAATCACATCCGTTAGGCACTAGCACAATTTTAGAGGGATTTACACCACGTTTTTTTATTCCCTCAACAATACCGGGAGATAAGCCAACACAACGATGTGCACTTCGGTAAGATGCCCACTCTAAAAACGACATTAAACCAAGAATGATTGGGTTTTTAATCACCCCCATTTCTCTAGGCAGTTCAGGCCACAAGTCTCGAACTTCAAAAACAAACCGTTTCCCTCTTAACCAACGAGCGAAAATTCCAGGGATACCTGCCGTAAGCGGTGTTGTTGTGGCAAATAAAACGTCATACTTCTCTGTAAAAGTTAATCCGATGCTCTTTAATGCAAACTTAGCAAACGTCATAGTTCGTGTAATGAAACTGTCTGCATTTGAGTAAGCAAGATCAAACTCAATTATCCTAATGCCGTCGACGTAACCTTCCCGCTTACCTTTTGTAAATGAGTTAACTAAACCTGTTTCACCTCCACCATATGTACCACAAACCATAGTAACCGAATGGCCATGGTGGATCAGACGTTTGGCCATCTCATATGATCGGATTCCCGTTGAGCCCTTGGGGGTCGAAAAATGTTGATGGAAGTATAAAATATTCATTGTATGAAAATGTACTCTGTTATTATTTTGCAGTCGGAAGTAACTTCAACTTCTATGACTGGTGTATCTTCTTCTCGATAATAATGACGAGACTCTTTACCTTGAACTAGCTTAATTGATTTTGGCTCATGACTACATGTAATGCTGATTGTATGTTCTCCATTGGCAACTTGGTTTCCTACCAATTGCCAGCGACTAGGCACTAATCGCCAACGCAGTGTAGCCTTTGTATCAAAGCCAGATATTTGATCTTCAACCAGTAAGCTTGTCTCAGATAGCGTAACGGTCCGTGTATGCTGATTGGCTAAATAGTCCCTATACCCCGCTTGGCAACACATTATCTCTGGTGTCCATTGAACTGAATTTGGCTTTAACCATTCACCAAGTAAAAACCGACCAACTCGAGGCATTTGATCTCGACCATCAAACTCAATGGTATTATGGCTCCGAGCCCCACTGTAGTAATCTATATATTCCTGGCCAGCATTATAACTAAAGGTACCACCGTCTCTTAGCAAATTGACACCATTGAGCCATAAATCGATATGTAGAGCATCACATTGTGCGGGGCGAAATCTGTATTTAGGGTAAGTTACAAACGCAAAGGCCCCACTTCTATTTCGTAAACCAAAGTAGCCACCATCAGAGAAATGGAATGAGCCTTGTTTTTCTAATGATTCTGTCGGTTTCGATAAACCAAGAAACTGAAGAGCTTTATCATAACCTCCACTTCTTTGCCAAGCTGCTCTATTACAAAAAACTCTCGCAGCAAGTTGAACAGATGGACGAAAGTCACGATAACTTGAATCGGTTAATGGGAGTAACCTCGCTCCATCATTGTGGCCCAGATTTGGAGCACCACCAGAGATTTCATCCGTTAGCTGATATAGCCAATTGGTAGCGCTCTTAAGGCGACTATGTAGTAGCGAAGAAAAAGCAGGCACACTCATTTCTCGACGCCACAGCTCCGACATAGTGTAAGTATCTAACATAACCCTATGATAGTTAACAGAGTATTGGCTAAAAGAACCATCTTCTTCAATTAAGTGACGAGCGCGATTTTCTAACCATTTTCGTCCCAGCCTAACCCATTTTTCAGCTTTCTTATCACCTGAATGAACTAACCAAGTCCCTCCAATAAAGAGCGCTGCTGCTTCTGAAGTTCCATGATTATTATCTTGTGCGACTGCATAAGACATCGTAGGTGCTATTCGCTTTAGATGAGCTTTAACAAACATCAAAATTGATTCTGTAGGCTTTTCAACTTGACCAAGCAGCTTCGCCGCAAAAGCTATGTGCATTACACGAATTGAGGCTTCCTGACCACATTTCCAATTAGGGCCCATATATGGCGGATTCTTGTCAAGCCAATCACTACATGTTTGATTTAGCAATTGAACTGCACCATTTTTGCCTTTTTGATGCTCAATAGCTAAACCAATAGCCCAATCAAATCGAGATGCTTCCCAGATACCTTTGATATCCCCGACAGTAGAACCAAAATCAGATAACTGGAACCAAGGGCGAGAAAAAAACTCGTATTTCTCCTCCGTTAAAACACTTTTATCCCATTGAATTTCACCTACTTTAACAGCATTTTTCCACCCAAATGGCTGAAACAAATAATCAGTTTTACCACTTGAACTCAGCTGGTCCTCACTTTGGTTAAATAAAGGCCCCACAATTGGGGCCGCTTTAATACGTTTTACAGGATTTAAACCTGTGCGTAAGCCCACTTGGTAATATACCACGCGCGCCAAATTCAGCACACCGAGCTTAAGCACGGTCTTAACCTTGTCTTTACTTATCATTTCTGACTACGGAGCTGTTCTACAATTTCAATTGTCACTTTGGCGACTTCAAACAATTCTCCAGCTGGAATAGGGGCTTCTATACCTTTCTCTATCGATTGAAGAAATGCGGTAGAACAGTCAGCTTGTCCTTTATCTTGTTTCCACAGGTTCATTTTTGAAAAACCAGGCCAGCCAAAGGCTTTTAATTTTCGGAAGTTATCTAATTGAAGAACTCGACCAGCGGTAAAAACCTCAACTCGCTCTTTAGGAAAGCTAGCTGCACCATTTGCCAAGTAATGGATAGTACCAAAAGAGCCATCAGCAAAGCCTAGAATAATAGCCGCTTTATCCTCTGTAATCTCTACACTGTCTGTATCACCCATCCTTCTGCATTGTACTGAAGTGATTTCCGAACCCGCAAGGAAGCGCATCAAGTCAACAAAATGACATGCCTCTCCGATAATACGACCACCGCCCACACTACTATCTTGAGTCCAATGTTCGGCAGGTATTGCACCTGCGTTCATTGTCATCATAAAAGTTTTAGGCTCATTAATTGAAGAAAGAAGCTCCTTCATCTTTTGAACTTGCGGCGAAAAGCGACGATTAAAGCCAACCATTAATTTTGGAGCAGCATCAGTCGAGGTTTTCGAATAGTATGCAGCCTCGACATGAGCGAGCTCCGATAGTGAAATCGCTAGTGGCTTTTCTACAAAAACATGTTTTCCTGCATTTAAAGCTTCTGCAACAAACTTGGCGTGACTATTATGACGAGTAACGATAGCAACAGTATTGATCTCTGGATCCAAGAGCATTGACTGCGTATCTGTTGTTGTCTTTGAAAAGCCAGCTTTTTCACCATGAGTCACACCATTGATACCACCAGATGTAGCAATTGTGTGAAGCTGTGCTCCTCCTGCTTTAAATGCTGGAATAAGCATTCGTGAAGCGTAGTTTCCGGCACCAACAAACCCAACAATTGGTTTAGCAGCTTGGAAAGTTACACTAGAATCTAATTCAACAACCTTTTTATGACGAGGTTCTATTTCACTACCATAATTGAGCAAAATACCAAGCGCAGATCTATCCGAAGTTAGAAGCTCGTATGCCTTTGGTGCTTCCTCAAAATTGAAGCGATGTGAGATAAGAGGCTTAACATCTACCTGTCCTGAAGCCATCATATCCAAAATGGCTTCAAAGTTTCTTTGCTCTGTCCAACGCACAAATGCATATGGGTAATCGTTACCCTTATCTTCATAGTCTGGATCATATCGTCCAGGTCCGTAAGAGCATGATACTTGAAACATCAGCTCTTTCTCATAGAAGTCCGCTCGGTTTAACTCTAAGCCAGTAACACCAACCAGTACGATACGTCCCCGCTTCCGGCTCATTCGTGCTGCCTGTGTAACCGGGTCATTCGATTTAGTTGATGCTGTTATAATAACACCATCGACTCCTTTGCCACGGCTAAACGCCATACCAGCAGCAACAGGATCTTCGCCACGTCCAGGATTACATATTTCTGCACCAAACTGTTTTGCCAATTCTAGTTTTGAGTCATCAAAGTCTATTGCTAAAACCCGACAGCCCTGAGCTCGAAGAAGCTGCACAGTAAGCAAACCAATAAGTCCAACACCAGTTACAACAAAAGCCTCACCAAGGGTTGGCTCTGCCAACCGAATACCTTGTAAGCCAATGCTTGCAACAACAGTAAATGAAGCTTCTTCATCTGAGACATTATCTGGAATCAGTGCGCATAGATTTTTAGAAACCCTAACAACATCAGCATGAGGTCCGTTAGAAACGACTCGATCGCCCGCTTTAAAACCCACGACATTTTTTCCAACCGAGTTAACTGTGCCTACGTTGCAATAGCCTAGAGGTAAAGGCTGAGCAAGCTTCGATTGCACTGCATCAATTGTGGTCATCAAACCGTCAGTTTGGACCTTTTCTAGAACCATCTTTACCTTGTCGGGCTGCTGACATGCTTTATCTAAAAGGCTAGCCTTGCCAAAATCAACAAGCATACGCTCCGTACCTGCAGAAATTAAAGAAACTGTTGAATCGATCAACACATTCCCATTCGTAGCTATTGGAGTTGGGGCTTCCACTACATTAGAGCCTCCGTTTGCCATATCCTGTAAAATTTGTTTCACCAAATCACCTCTAAAAATTAAAATCTTGACAAAAAACTATTCGCCCATACTTGTATAAATGAGAAAGTATAATGGACTAGATTGCCCAAAAAATACGAAAATATAATGCTAGAAATTAATCTAAAAACCGCTGACACCAAATTTCAAAACATAAAAGTGCAAAGATTGGATAAGAATAATCAGCAACTCCTTTTCTATCCTTTTCGATTAAGTTCTTTACAGCTTCATACCTAAATATACCTCTCTTCTGTATGTTATTTTTGCTTAATAAATCATCGACCATATCAGACAAGTCTTTCTTTAACCAACTTCTTAGTGGTGCGCCAAATCCTGACTTTGGTCTATATATAACATTGAAAGGCAGAATACTCTCAGAAGCTTTCTTCAGAATATATTTCCCAACTTTACCTTTTTGTTTAAGGTTACTTGGAATTGTTGAAGCTACATCAATAACTCTCTGGTCAAGAAAGGGAACACGTACCTCTACGCCTGTAGCCATGCTCATTTTATCTGTATAGTTAAAGTTATGATCTACTAAAAAGTAATTTCGCTCAAGGAACAACATTTTTTCCAGAGGGTCGGAATAATCTAGCATTTTGAGTTCATCAATAATGAAGTCAAATGGCTTATCAGCCAATTCGTCGGGATTAACAAATAAATCTTTGGCGATCGATGGATCTAACCAAAAGAAATATGATAGCAAACGTTCATCACCTTCTAAATCAGCATACTGAAATGCTTTTGATACACGACGCAAGATTGGGTATTGTTTAGGTAAATTGCTAGTTACACCCTTTATTACTTTCCGAGCAACTCTTGGTAGACCTGACCAATATTTCTCTTTGGTAATAGCATAGTGTCGGCGATAACCTGAGAATATGTCATCTCCTCCAGCCCCAGAAAGAAGTACTTTTATATTTTGTTTTCTAGCTTCCTCGCAAATAAGTAACACATTGAGAGGGGCCGGGTCTGCCTGTAGTTCATCGAGATGATATACCATTTGGGGTAATAGCTTTGTAATATCGGGAGATGTTTTCAATATATTCAGCTCTGACCTTAAAAAACTAGCCACAGATTTCGCATAAGGTAGATCATCACTAAACCCGTCATTACCTCTCACTCCTTCACTTGAGTCAATTGTAAATGACTTGATCCCAGGTAGTTTCTTTGATGCTAAAGCAGTTAACAAACTAGAGTCTAACCCACCCGATAGGAATGTCCCGACCTCTACATCAGATACTAGTTGCTCGTCGACAGCTTTTTTTATCGCCTCGATAGTATTAGCTGCAAGCTGTTCTTCCGACAAAGCAACATTAGGCTTGTAAGTAGGCCAATGCCAAAAACGTTTATACTTTTCAATGATACCATTTCTAACTGTTATGTAATGAGCTGGCTTGAGCTTTTTAATACCAGAGATGATAGTTTCTTCACCTGGACTCCAAAGACAAACTAAAGTTCTAAGTAAAGCATTCTTATTAATTTCTGCCTGTCCATCTATTGCGTAGAGTAACGATTTCATCTCACTGGAGAAATAAAATTTATTATTCGTCTCTAAATAATAAAGCGGCTTTACACCATATGGGTCTCGAGCTAAAAAAAGTTGATCTTTTTCAGGCATCCAAATAGCGAAAGAGAAAATACCTGAAACAGATTTCAACCCTTCTGGACCGTGCTTTAGATATATATTTAATAAAACCTCTGCATCACCTTTAGTGTTAAATATAACCCCTTCGTCTAACAGGTTATTTCTAAGATCCTTATAATTGTATATTTCACCATTAAAAACGATACATGCAGTTTTGGATGAATTCCATAAAGGCTGATTACTCAATTCAGACAAGTCTATGATACTTAACCTAGCATGACCTAACCCGATCCCTTTAGAAAGATAAGTTCCAGTATTATCTGGGCCTCGATGTTGAATTTCATTTAGCATATTATCAAGTATATCGCCCGTTATATTACCAACGCCACCAACTATACCACACATAAATCACACCTATTTTTTAAGTTGCTTCATTCCGTTTTCTAGTGCAGTGAATAGAGAAATAATGAACAACACCAACACAAATAACACCAAAAATGTCACTAATAATATTTAAAGAGAAAAATCCCGAAAAGAGGAAGAATATCAAACTTATACAAAAGAATTGAGCTACCTTTCTTTCATCAAACAATAATCCACTCATACCTTTTCTAACAACAGATAGAATGAAAACAAAATAGCACATCCATATAAGTAAACCAATTGAACCTGTAAGGGCGAATATTAGTAAATGAGTATTATGTACATAACCTTTAGTTTCGATAAAATCAGGCCTGTAACTAAGCTCCCAGTCATAGCTGAATCCGAATCCTCGTCCAAATATATATTCTAGGTCATATGAACTAAAGCCTCGAAACATTGAAATAATTTCGTCAAACCGACCACTAGAGCCCAAGTAAATATCGTACCTATCAGAAAAAGGGTTAATGTATACTAATCTTTCTAGTCCACCAATAGTATATAGTCCTAGATAATCAATTCCAAAAAGCAACATTGCAACAAGAATAATTATTGACAATAATGTAAAGAAAAAACCCATTTTAACCTTAAAATATGCATAGTAGAAAACTAGCGATGCAATAAAAGATAATAGTATACTTCTTTTCCCTTGAGCAATAATTATAAGAAGACTGATAATAAAATAAAACCTTCTTCCTATAGTAAGAAAATAAATCGCGACATAACCAATAAAACTACCTCCATAACCCGGGTATATCACATGAAATAAACTAATCATCTTATAAAAAATGACTACTAAAACATTGGAAAATAGCCCCACAGTGAATAAGTTAATTAAGCGAGAGAATGAAACATAACTAAGTAGATTTCTTCCAAACTCAAAAAAAACATACACCGCTATAAAGTAGTATATATGCTGGAATAAAAAAACGTTAACGCCGTTAACAAAAAAACCATAATAGGAATAAAGTACTAGCAAGCACAGTAATATAAAAAAACTTACAGGGACCTGACCTTTGTCTAACCAAATAATTGCAATTGAAAACCCAGAGATTACTAGTATGACAAGATTGAATAGTATCATTAACTGGGAAAAAAAGTATTGATCAATGCCAAAGGCAGGAGTTACCAACCTAAAAAAAACTAGGACTGATGATAGAATTAAGGATAGCCCTAGAATTCTACTAACCAAGCGAAACAAATTGGTAGACATTAAATGCACTTTAGATGGGTCTAACACTTTCTTCCCCATTATTTATTCTTATTTTTTTCTATATAGTAACTGCGTAAAGATTTAGCCATCAACTTAGATTCATTAACATGCGCAATATTATTCAAGTCCCAGCTACCATCGTTCCTGAAACTGCCTTCTAATAGTTGTTGAGACAATTTTATCATTATTTCTTCATTTTCATTTTCATTTTTCATAACGGGATAATCGTTGATGTATGAAATAATGTCATCATTGCTAAAGCTAGTCGCGATATTATAGAAAGATGAACCAGTTTGATAATATGAGTTGGAGAAACAAATGGTAGGTATGCCTCGTAAATTACTCTCAAGCCCTATAGTCCCAGTAAGTACAGCAGCTGCATCCATCTTCGATAATATATAGTTGCTATGAACAGTTGTTGGGATGATAAACACAGATTTCATCGAATATAGTTTTTTATAAAACCCATTAGGCCTTTGTCCTGAAACAGAAGGGTGCTCTTTAACAAAAACGTTAAAATCACTTGATAGGTTCTTGATGATTTGGAATAGAAAGTCATTATAGTTCAATGCGTCATTATTCGTAGACCAATAATCAATCGTACATTCTGGATACATTTGTAGTGGAATAAATATATTTTTTCTGTCATCTAACCCAATTTTACTCTCCCAATCTCTGGTTCCTAGCGATAATGGCATCTCAAAAGATAGATTTTTCCTAGATACTATTTCGCTTGACCAATAGTGATAATTATATTTGTCACTTTTAATTTTCCGCAAGGTTGAAAAATAAACATACCTCGCTATGTTTGAAAAAAAACGCTTAATCAGATTAAATTTTGGGCTTTGAACACTTTTCCTGTTGAAGTAAGGTACATAGTTATCAACTAGGACGGTCGACTTAATTTTATAAACTATTTCTTTATTTGGGTCACAAACAAAATTGGCTTCTCCTAATGTGGTCAGTCTAAAGTATCCATTGACAAATGAAGGCACTATAAACAACTTCGCAACTGAAAACTTATCACAAAGTCTCGAACATATATCTAATATATAGGAATCAACTGTAACACTTAAAAACGCTTTAGGCTTATGTTTAATAAACGAGTTAGTTAGTGCAATAGTCATAGCCAATACATGCTTTCTCGCATCAAAAAAACTCAACTCTCTTAATAAGCGGCATCTTTTTATAATTTCAGTAATTTCGTCTTCACTAAAAAAATCATTCAAGTTATCCCGACAAGCATCCAGTTTAGAATAATACTCAGAACTTAAATCCATGGTATCTAAAGAGTGATGCTCACTTAAATATTTTATATCAAAGTCATCTTCGTAGAATAAATTTTCTGCGATGGTCTTAAATTGTTCATAATTCCAAGGTCGCACATAACAAAAGACACTGCTCATAATTCACCTAGCACTCTTATAAATCACAATAAAAATAGAAACTATAGAATAGCAAAGAAGTAGAAAATAACTTTTCAATAACAGTTGAAGAGGAGTTCCCTCTCCCTCTAAAAAAACAAACTGGTTTAACAAACATGAGCACAATATAAAAAAAGTCAATCCAATTAAATTATACCGCTGAGTTTTCAAGTATGTATGAAGAGAACTTACCGATATAAGGACATTAACCAACCCGCCAACTGCAATGATAACTAGACTAAACTTAAATAAGTCGCTGAATCCATAAAAATCCTCTACAAAAAGACCAATAACAATAAGTGATGCAAGAGAAATCAGAGCGTAAAATAAAAAGCATGATTTTAGTTTGTCAGCTAGCAATTTATGTAACCGTTCTGGATGAAATTTTAAGCATTTCCCAAAATCTACTATATTCACATAAGAAAACATATTTATCGCAACAAAAACTATTTGGCTAATTGAAAAAGCTAGTGAATAAGATGCGGCAGATGACTCATAGTTTTCTATTATAAATGTCCTGTCTAAATAGAATTGAAGATATAATAGTAGCGCTGATAAGTTTATTGGAATGCCTCGAGAAAAACAATCTAAGAAAGCCCTGAACTCTAAATTTAATCTACGTAATCCAGTAAAAAACTTTTCTTTAATAGAAAATATAACAGAATAAGTCAATATACTGAGAGTTATAGAAAATAAAAATACACTTCTAACATCCCAACTGCTTAGACTAACGATTACAACCATTGATATTATTGAGAATATTGGCTTAAACGCCATAGCGAGAAAATATTTCTCTTTAGACTTAAACAGTGTCTCGATAACTAGAGCACTCATTGCAATGATAGCTAATAGCGACCAATAATATTCATAGAATATAAATAAAAGCATCGCCACTAGAATTATATATATCGTGGAAAGCACTAAGAAGTTCGTGCTTTTTATTGAATTATCTCCTTCAGATACACTTATTGTTAGGTAACCACTACAGCTACCTAACAATAAAAATTGAAACAAAAATGTTGTGGACTTAATAAATTCAAATTGTACATAACTCTGCTCACTTAGTATATATGGTAAAGCTAGCGCTTCTGCGCCAACAACAGCGAAAAGCATGTACCTAAGAATGACTATTTTTAACAACTTAAGGCCATTAACTAATTATTCGTTCGACATAAAAGGCCTCAGCCTTATCTATTCCGTGACATTCTCCTCTGAGAACGGCAAGAGCCTCTACAGACTTAATACTCCTACTATGTGGAGATGCTCTAATTTCTTGGTTGTATTCACCAAGTGCTTTAATTTTCTTTTCCCAGGAATTAGATATATCAATCACTTTCTGAGGCAAAAAGACCTCCCGAGCTTTTGTCGCCCACTCAGTCGAAGATAATACTTCAAAACAATAAATTTCTTTTACACTACAACAAGCCTGCGGCCTACAAGCAGTTAAAACTGCCTGGTTAGTAACTCGATGATCTACGTTCAAGTCACCAGAGAAATGAGTGTAGACAATTGTTGGGCAAATTATATTTACTATATTCTCTATTTTCTTGCTAACTGAGAGTAAGGGAATCGTATCCATTTGATTATCTGGAAAATCAAATCTGAAAGTCATTTTAACGCCCAAGACTTCTAGTGCTCTTTCGGAGCACTTATGTCGTTCAATTGACTCTTCATTATCAGATACTCTAGAACTAACACCATCCGTCATAAAGGCTACAAATACTTCATCGCCATTATCAGCATGTTTAGCGATAGTCCCACCACATCCTAAAGCTTCATCGTCAGAGTGTGCAGCAACAACAAGAACCGTGTTTTTACTCGCCACGTTCAATGCTCTCCCATGTCGTCGCATCGCCAAATTCAACATCGACTGTGACCGATTTACCGATAAGCTCGCTAAAGTACTTTGGCGGTAAGCCGTACCCAGGGCGTACTCTACGAATGTGGTCCTGCGTAATTTTCTCACCTGCTTTCAACGATTTGACAAAATAAATCGAACGTCGAAACTTCATACTTGCTTCTTCAACTGGTTTACGCTCGTACCCTGCTTTACCAATAGCCTTCCATGCAGACTCCGTATCTAGGCACAACGTTTCTAGCTCTTCGGGCTCAAGAGAAAAGTCAGAGTCGGGACCTTTATCTTCACGACTAAGAGTTACATGTTTTTCAATAAGACTTGCCCCCATCACAATCGATGCGACAGAAACTGCTGTACCCAAAGTATGGTCAGATAACCCAACAACACAGTCAAACTCTTTAGCAATATCAGGAATGGTCGCAAGATTGGCTTGATCAACTGGTGATGGATATCCACTGATACAGTGCAGAACAACAAGTTCCTGACAGCCATTATCTCGCGCGGTGCTCACCGCCTCTGCGATCTCCTCGTAGTTTGCCATTCCGGTAGACATAATCATGGGCTTGCCAGTTTGAGCAACGCGCTTGATTAACGGCAGGTCGGTAAGCTCAAATGACGCAATCTTATAAGCAGGCGCATCGAGCGCTTCAAGTAAATCCACTGCAGTTTCATCAAATGGCGTGGAGAAAACAGTGATCCCCACTTCTCTCGCTTTATCAAACATAGCTTTATGCCACTCAAAGGGAGTATGCGCCCATTGATACAAATCGTAGAGTTTATATCCATCCCAAAGACCACCCTCTACCTGAAAGTCTGGTTTATCACAGTCGATGGTCATCGTATCAGGGGTATAAGTCTGGAGCTTAATGGCGTCTGCACCGGCACGTTTCGCCATCTCTATCGTTTCGAACGCTCTATCAATCGAACCGTTGTGGTTTGCAGATAACTCAGCAATGATATAAGGCTTATTATTTGGGCCAATAATACGCCCTTCAATTCTAATTTCTTTCATACTACTTACTCAAATCACTTTTCACGATCGTTACGCAAGCGCTCAATTGGCCGTCCTCACCAATCTCAGCTTGACTAAATTCTAAACGAAACTCACCATACTCCAAAAATGCCGTCGGATAGGTTTCTGCATCTAACATACGGATATGGTCGTACAGGTTGGCAATCTCTCCATTACTTGGTAACACACTTTGCTCCGGCGTTCGTCTTTTAAACACAGTGACTTCGCCTTCTTGCTCTTTAGGCTCCGGCTCATCAGTAGCAATTTCTCTTGCTAGATCGAGCATTAATGGTGCCATTCGGTGGAAAATATCTTGGGCGGAGCCCTCCAACGAAAGAGGAAATTTACGGTAAACAGGACCGGCATCTAACTCGCTTACCATCCTAAGTGCACTAAGCTTGGTTTCATTATATCCTCTTACAATCAAATTTTGTAGCGGACTGCCACCACGTCCATAAGGGACGTCGGCCATGTGAAAACATACACACTCCCATCGTTCAAGAATTACACTTGGTACAATCCAACTCCAATGAGGGAAGAAAATATAACGTGGGTCCAACCTCTCGAGCAGCTCTACTGTCAGCTCAGTATGATCCGAAACTAAATGCCAATTACCAGGAAGCGTATCTTTAACTTTATGGAACTGTTCAATATTCCAAGGTTTTATTGTGGCAACTAAGTAATTATTCAACGTCATATTCTGAAATCTCGAGTTTGTATTTTTTTCCACGATAGCGAAAGAATGCTGGAAAGTTGTCATTGTCAACAGTACGAAGTAGATCAAACTGTTGCTCAAGCGTTTTATCTATTGACAGTTCGCTATCGCGAGGTGTACGGCGGGCATAAAAGGATTCCACACCATGCTGTTTGATAGGAGTAATACTTTGAAAATCTTTGAGAAACTTAGTGCACAGCACTAGCGTCGCTTGTCCTTGCTTAGCTCTCCACTCTTGGTATAACTCATTCCCACTAAGTGAAAAACTGTCTTTAAGCCAGATAACTCCGCTGTCCGCAGATTCTGACGCCTCTATCAGGCAGATTGGAATATCATGCTTCCCTTCCAAGATTTGCCATGCTACTGGTGCAAAACCTTTGCCTTCTGGAAGAGCACTTTCGTGCACGACGAGGTTTAGCGCGCTTTTCTTCAGATTTTCCGGCCCCACTAATTGTGTACAACCAATAAAAAAGCTGACATCACTTTGAACCAATTGATGCTGATTGCGTGCAAAAGTAACGTCTAGTCCCATCTCTTCGCAAAACATCACCAAATGTTCTGCATAAGGAAGTATCCACGAATCATTATCGACCAGTACATTGACTGTCTTTAGGTTATCCATTGCGTTAAAACTCCTACCACGCGTTGAGTTCCAAGCCCATCACTCACTTTAAAGCAGCTTTCTACCATTTTACTGTATGTGTTCGTATCAAAAGTCTGATTTAATTGTTCTCTGATTATGTTCGATTGGGCATCAAGTTCAAAAACAGAAACAGCACCAAATTGATTGAGCTTAGATAGGATCGTTTTTTGATTGCTTGCAAAAGCGACCAATATGCTTGGAAGCCCCATTGCACAACGCTCCCAAGAAGCTGCCCCTGCGCCTCCAATACATACGTCGTGCTCTAGCATAAGCTCTGCCACGTTAGACACACCAGAAAGAAGCTCAATACGATTGTCAGACCCAATTGTCTGCTCTATCGTCTTACGGTGAGGCGCAGTAGGTCCCAACACCACAGTGATCTTCGCGATTGAAGCCTCCTCTCGGATTGCATTTAAAACATTCGCTGTAACATTGAGGTGATCTGTTCCCCCCATCATCACGAGGACTCGCCTTGCTGATTTGTCACATTCTGAATCACGCACTTCTCTAGCGAGTGCGTTGTGTAAAGCAAACTCTGGCC
Source organism: Vibrio sp. NH-UV-68 (assembly GCF_042940635.1). Lineage (NCBI taxonomy): Bacteria > Pseudomonadati > Pseudomonadota > Gammaproteobacteria > Vibrionales > Vibrionaceae > Vibrio > Vibrio sp. NH-UV-68. The sequence continues at coordinate 154,057 of NZ_CP134975.1, read as the reverse complement.
TTAGGAGAGCAAATTGAGTTCCCAGCATCAATTGACAATGCTTAGGAACACATGAAAGATAATCCGAATCTAAACGCATAAACGTCTGATCTAATAAATAGTCACACTCATGATTTCTATCGGCTAGATCATCAATAACAAAAATCTTTGTTGCGCTAGAGTAGGATTTAAAAACAATATGCCAGTCACGATCTATACCGTAGTGATCAACAACCACCAAGTCGGGAGCTTTCTCAAAGTATTGAGTGCTCATTGCGATGGTTTGTTCTGCATCGGTTTGTTGAGAGCCACCTAACCACTTTGAGTGCTCTAAAGCGTCTTCTTTCCCTTTATCTACTGGGAGCAAAAATACGGTAAACCCTTCACTCTCAAGATGGCTAACAATGTTTCTATCATGATCTTTACATACGAACGTAATTGTATGTCCTTTTTCTCGAAGCGCTTTTGCCAGCGTCAGACAACGCATTACATGGCCTGTGCCAATTTCTACCCCTGAATCTGCTCGAATGACAATATTCACTCAAACGCTCCCTGTGAATGCAGTACCTGATACATAGCTTCTGCTCGAATCCAATCTTCCGATGTATCTATGTCCTGTACGAAATTTATTGTTATCATTACCACGCAGTCCAACCTCCATCAACGGATAGGTTAGTGCCATTGATAAAGGAACTGGCAGAGCTTGCCAGAAAAACAACAGGGCCTTTGATTTCGGCACTTTGACCTACTCGTCCAAGCGGGACTTTTTGAGCAAGGATGTTCATAAACTGCTCACTATTTGGTCCTGGGTTGGGAAACGGCCCTGGAGAGATTGAGTTAAATCGGATACCTTCACCACCAAACTCACATGCTGCGTATTTAGTCCACTGAATAAGGGCCGCTTTGGCCGCACCATAAAAAGGAGGATTAGACACTTCCGCCGTTGGGTAAACCCTTAAATCTGGACCTACCACACCATACATGGAAGCGATGTTTATAACGGAAGCATAACCGATCTGACTCACTGAAGCTCTGAGTTTAGGCAGGGCTTTATTGATAATATGATGAGCCGCCCCGACGACGACCTGATATGCATCTATGTAAGCTTCACCTTTCGCACTTTCGATAGTGCCACCTGTGCCAAAATAGGCGTTATTAACAATAACGTTGAGGTTTCCATCAAAGCCGTCAAAGTAGCGTTCTATATCTGTTTTCGAAGCGACATCAAACACCGCCTTCTCCGATCTAAACCCAAGTGCTATAAGCTCTTGCACTAACGCTAGCGCACGCTCATCAGATCGCGAGTTCACCAAAACATGAGCGCCAGCTTCTCCCAACCCGATACACATTTCTCGCCCTAGGTAACCCGTCGCTCCAGTAACCAGTACGGTCAGATTGTTTAATGAGAAGATATCTTTGTGCATATTAATTTTTCCATAAGGCTGGATTTAAAGTCTGCTCTTCAAATCTAAAAGGGCTCTTGAGTTGATTTAGGGGAACCTCTCTCTTCGGGACAGGTAGGTTAACTGCGCGCGTATTGTCGTGTACCTGCATCTCTGTTTCGCAGCCAATGACTACACCATCAACCCAATCGAGAGAATTTACGTAGGCGATACATAGCTCACTAACAGAATCAAACTCATAATAAGCGGCTTGCTCATCTAACCACTGCACCACACTTTTGCTGTCTATTACGTGAGCTTTACTCCAAAGCTCTGGCGATTTAGATGTTAACAACCCTTGCAGTAAAGCACTCCGGACATGAACCACAAGTTCTCTTTCCGATTTCACCTTGATGATCTCTTTAATAACCGTCTCCCAGCGCCAGTCTAAAATATTGTTGGGAAGCTGTACAAAGGTTACCGCTTCATGGGTGAGTGCCATTTTAAACTCATCTGGACTTTGTACCGAGACACCAAGACCATGGACAATCCCCTGCTGTTTCAGAGAAAGTAACTTTTGGTATATCGCTCCATTGTTGGCGTTAAGGTGTGCTGCTCGATGCAGCATAAGAACATCCAGATAACTGACACCTAGAGATAAGCAGGATTTATAGACTGAGTTTTCGACCAGGTTTTCAACAAGCTCTGTACTAGCGGCAGGATCTAAGTTAGTCAGTGGGTCCAGCTTAGTGATAACTTTACAGCGCCCAGCCCAACCTTGGCTAAGCCAAGAACCGATGACTTTCTCACTGTCACCATAGACTCTTGCTGTATCGAGAAACTGAACGCCTGAACGAACAGCAGAAGCCAGCAAATTGTGCGCGACATTTCGATCAGGTTTGCCTGTGACATTGTTAATGCCATATTCCAAACCCAATTGTGCGCATCCAAGTACCATTGATTTGGTATTACTACCTACGCGCTGCTGATTACACAATACATTGCACAGGGTAACAATAGATACCTCAATAGGATTGTCGCATTGTTCAAAAACCGCAGTGACTTGCAAGTAATCGTCGAGGTTATCAACGGTGCATCGAAGCCGTGCAATTTCTTCCGACAAATAAGTCGCTTTGTAGTGCTTCTCGCCATACTTACGACGAATATATGGAGTAACATGTTCCAAATCGAACTGATCGTTGCTAGCGGCCAGAGCTTCTCTCAGATATTCCGCGCGAGTCACTTCAGCCGATAGTCCGTATGGTAAACCAGAACCCTCGCCATTGGCGCAGATGTACTCTAGTTTTCTGGACTCAAAATCAGCCACGACTTGTTGAATAAAATCAGAGTCTGGAAACACATTGTCCGCAGTTAAACGAACCACAATGGTTGAATCGGGCATATCGGCCAAAGCATCAACAAACCGTTTAAGTACGTTATCTAGCGAACCGCGGTAGCACGCAACGTCATATTGACCTAGCGTGCTCGCCAGATAGTCGTCACTATGCTCTTCAGATGTAAGCACTCGAACATCAAAAGAACAATCCCTCGCCGCTCTTTTTGCCGCTAACACTGACAGCGGAATACCCGAAATCGGCAGTAGCACTTTTCCCGGCAATCTTGAAGAATTAGTTCTAGCTTGAATGCACACCATTACATTAGAGGTCATCATTTCAATACCTTACTTAACACCTCAATCACATTATCTTGCTGCTCTTCTGTCATTCCATGGAACATAGGCAATGAGATAGCTTCGCAGTAATAGCGCTCCGACTCAGGAAAATCACCTTCTGCAAACCCCATATCTTGGTAGTAAGGTTGAGTGTGCACAGGGATGTAGTGCAGGTTAACGCCAATGCCCTGCTCACGTAGCGCATCAAACACTTGTTGACGACTCAAAGAGACCTCATCTAAGCGCAGACGAATTACGAACAGATGCAGTCCCGAGTAGGTATTAGGCAACTGGTATGGCAGCACAACAGGCAAAGCCGCTAACTTTTGGTTGTAGCGCTTAGCTAACTGATGGCGCGCTGACACAAACGCATCAAGACGCTGCATTTGGCTCACACCAAGAGCAGCTTGTAGCTCTGTCATGCGATAGTTGAAACCCAGCTCGACCTGTTGATAATACCAACCGCCGTGAGACTCACCACGCATTAAGGCAGGATCACGAGTCACACCATGACTGCGCAGCAACGCCATTTTGTCGGCCAATGCTTGTTGATTGGTCAGCGCTGCGCCACCTTCTGCTGTGGTAACAATTTTTACAGGGTGGAAGCTAAACACAGTAATATCTGAGTGTTCACCATTCCCTATCGGCTTATCTTGATATCGACCACCAATCGCATGTGATGCATCTTCAATAACTTTAAACCCGTATTCTTTGGCCAATTTGCCAATCGCCGCCATATCACATGGCTGGCCGCACAAATGCACTGGCACCACCACTTTCGGCAGCTTGCCTTCAGCTTTTGCGGCAATAAGCTTCTGTTCAAGACGATTTGGACACATATTGTAGGTGTCGGGATCAATATCGACAAAGTCGACCCTAGCCCCGCAATACAATCCGCAGTTTGCTGAAGCGACAAAAGTAATTGGCGAGGTCCACAGCCAATCATCTTGACCTAGCCCCAAAGCGAGGCAAGCGATATGCAGTGCTGATGTCGCGCTGTTGACCGCTAAGGCGTATTTTGCCCCCGTATGGTCAATGAGCGCTTGCTCAAACGCCGGGACTTGTGGCCCTTGGGTTAGAAAGTCTGAGTTCAAAACGTCAACAACACTATCAATGTCTTGTTGATTAATATCTTGCTTACCGTAAGGAATCACTACTGTTCTCACACTGTAAAGTTTGGATCAACATGCTCTTTAATTAGCTCGCGTAGACCTTCAATACTTTCCCACTCTGTGTTCGTACCTGAGTTGTATTTGAAACCAAACGGTACTTTTTCAGCTTTGTGATGATCTAGATATTCTTGATCTGTGTAAGTGAACGATACAGAAGGCAGAATTGCGTAGTACTTGCCAAGATCGATCGTGTTTAGAGAGTCTGTATCTGTGATCATTTCTTCATGTAGTTTCTCACCTGGACGAATACCAACCACTTTGGTTTCACATTCAGGAGCAATCGCCTCAGCGATATCTAAGATCTTGTATGATGGGATTTTCGGTACAAATATCTCACCACCAAGATGGTTTTCGAGAGCGTACATCACCATATTTACCCCATCTTGCAAGGAAATATTAAAACGAGTCATCTCTGCATGAGTAATCGGCAATACCCCTTCTGTACGCTTATTCAAAAAGAATGGGATCACTGAACCACGAGAACCCATTACATTACCGTAGCGTACAACACTAAAGCGGATATCTTTTGAACCCTTGATATTATTTGCTGCTGTAAATAGCTTATCTGATGCAAGTTTAGTTGCACCATAAAGGTTAATTGGCGCACAAGCTTTGTCTGTTGATAGCGCTATAACATCTTTCACACCACAAGTTAGTGCCGCGTTAATTACGTTTTCAGCGCCATCTACGTTTGTTCGGATACACTCTGTTGGGTTGTATTCTGCTGTATCAACTTGTTTAATTGCAGCGGCATGAATGATCACGTCAACGCCTTCACAAGCTTGAATCATACGGTTACGGTCACGAACATCACCAATAAAAAAACGAAGCTGTGGGTAGTCTTTTTGAGGATATTGTTGTTTTATTTCAAATTGTTTAAGTTCATCGCGAGAAAAAATAATTATTTTTTTTACTTCAGTATAGCGATTCAGTATCGTTTTGATGAATTGCTTACCGAATGAACCTGTGCCACCCGTAATTAACACGACTTGATTATTTAACATTTAAATTTCTCTAATAAGATTATCTAGTTACCAGATACCTTTTGAATCGACTAGGTACTTCAAACTAGGTTTTAGCATAACAAACTGTTTATGGTCGACAAGTAATACATGTATATCTGCTATTGCGAATGCTTCATCTACCTCTATCAAATCTACACTTGCTAGGGCTAACGAAGCTATATTTGGTTCGACAGCGACCACCCTTCCAGAATGTACTTGCGATAATTTTTTTGTAATATCTAAAGCAGGACTTTCTCGCAAGTCATCGATATCAGGCTTAAAGGCTAAACCGTAGCACGCAATTATAATATCTTTTGCAGTTTTATCAGTATTCTCTTGCAAGAAATCAGCAATAGCCATTTTAGTTTTATCTACAACCCAATCAGGCTTGCTATCATTCACTATTCGTGCAGCGTGAATAATCCGAGCATCGGTTGGCGACTTAGAAACGATGAACCATGGATCTACCGCAATGCAGTGTCCTCCTACGCCTGGCCCAGGCTGAAGAATGTTTACTCGTGGATGGCGGTTTGCAAGTGCAATCAATTCCCACACATTAATGTCTAACTTATCACAAATAACAGAAAGTTCATTGGCGAATGCAATCTGAACATCACGAGAGCTATTTTCAGTCAACTTAGCCATTTCTGCAGTTCGAGCATTCGTAACAACACATTCACCTTGAACGAACGTTTGATAGAGCTCTACTGAACGTTTTGAACACTTTGGTGTTAGACCACCTACAACACGATCATTTTCAACTAACTCACGAACAACATGGCCTGGCAACACTCGTTCTGGACAATGAGAAATATTGATATCAGCACTCTCTCCATGAGTTTTAGGGAAGGTAAGGTCTGAGCGAGCTTCAGCTAACCAATCAGCCATTTGCTCTGTTGCACCAACAGGTGAAGTCGATTCTAAAATCACTAGGTCACCCTTCTTTAAAACTGGAGCAATTGCTTTGCTCGCAGCTTTGATATAAGAAAGATCGGGTGCAGGTACTTCACCCTCTTGGCAAGGTAAAAAAGGAGTTGGAACAGCGATGAGAAACGCATCAGCCGCTTCTGGAGCTGTCACCGCTTTTAAGTAACCTTCTTTGACTGCAACATTTACGATCATATCAAGCTCTGGCTCAATGATATGAATTTTACCTTGATTGATTGTGTCTACAGCATGTTGGTTAACATCAACACCTACAACCTTTTTCTTGCGTGATGCGAACATTGCTGCTGTTGGCAGACCAATGTAGCCTAAACCTACAACTGATACTGTTTCAAAAGACATATATACTTCTCGTTAAATTAAATTACTTTGCTAGAACACCTAGAATACGTTGGCATGCTTTTCCATCCCCATAAGGGTTGTGGGCAAAACTCATCTTTTCATATTCATTATTATCTGTGAGTAAAACATGTAAGCTTGAGACGATTCTATGAATCTCAGTCCCTACAAGCTTAACTGTACCCGCCGCAACTGCCTCTGGGCGCTCTGTCGTATCACGCATGACAAGTACTGGCTTGCCTAATGACGGCGCCTCTTCTTGAATACCACCAGAATCCGTCAAAATGATGTTTGCTTTTGTCATCAGGTAGACAAAAGGTAAGTACTGCTGTGGCTCAATAAGGTGGACATTCTTTACATTCGATAAAATTCTGTTAACTGGCTCGCGTACATTCGGGTTCAAATGCATCGGGTAGACTATTTGTGCTTCTGGATGTTGTTTAGCCGTAATCGCTAAGGCCTCACAAATGCGTTCAAAGCCACCTCCAAAACTTTCGCGGCGATGACCTGTCACTAATATGATCTTTTTCGATTCATCCAAAAATGGAAAACCTGCTGCAATCTCGTTTCTAAGCGACTCATCGTGAGTGATCTTATTTTGAATTAACAGTAAGGCATCGATAACTGTATTCCCTGTTATCGAAATATCAGCTTCTGTAAAATTTTCTCTCAAAAGATTATCTTTGGACACTTGGGTGGGAGCAAAATGATACTTTGTTAATGCACCAGTTAAACGACGATTCGCTTCTTCTGGCCAAGGTGAATGGAGGTTACCAGTCCGTAACCCCGCCTCTACATGACCAACAGCAATCTGTTCATAATAAGCAGCCAAGCTTGCTGCGAATGTAGTCGCTGTGTCACCATGAACAAGTACAACATCAGGTTTGAATTCTTGTAACACGGGTTTTAGCTCGATTAGAATTCGGGCGGTCACATCATTTAAGGTTTGCCCTGGTTTCATTAGATTAAGGTCATAATCAGGGGTAATGTCGAAAAGATATAATACCTGATCAAGCATTTCACGGTGCTGAGCAGTAACACAACACTTCGCTTCAAATCGCTCATCCTCTGCTAATGCATGAACTAATGGCGCCATTTTTATCGCTTCAGGGCGCGTACCAAAAACTGTTAACACCTTCTTTTTTGACATTTCCTAGCCTCAAAACTTAATAATTTTGTAAAGTTAATGTAATTTTGTGTATTTTCATCTCAGATCATTCATCCATCTGATGACACTTCTTATTCATTTGAGACTGCCCATTTTAACTATCCCGTTGTAATTAATTATTTTTGATATTTTCCTTCAACCCGCCCCAATATACTCTATCTTGCTATTCTTGATACAACCAACACCTGCAGCATTGAACGCGCATAAGCCTATATGAAGGTCTACTCAGAGTCAGTTCGGAAAGTACGTTTAAAAGATAAAGGTTCAAACTGACAGATACTCTTGCCACTGCAGAAATCGCTATCTGACTTGTGGATAGTGGCAACTCACACCTTTATCGAGGTAAACGCTGTTCATAGCGCGATTGTTTACTGCGCTTGAAAAAACCAGCTTAAATTGCTTATAACACATAACTAAGCAATTGATTTGGCAAACATTAAATAGCAATTAAAAAATGACTTCACTGCCTAAAAATCGAACCAATAATACATTATTTTGATGCTCAAACCAATGCAATCATTAACTGCATGTACTGTACCCACTTTACCGCTGCATCATCTAAGTAATAAATTACTTTATTCTTTTTGGGGTCGTAGTGCTTTTCCACCTCTAAAGTATGTTGCTGTTGCCCAGGGCTGATGATAACGCAAAGCCATAATTCATCAAAAGCTCTTGCTTAAGGTCTGTATCCGTTATGAGATCTGGATAGTATTCAATTAACACGTTTAACAATTGCCAAACCTTCCTTCAGCTGTAGAGACATTCATTATCAACATCATCTTTTGCTCCGCAGAGACAGTTCATTATTAATACCTACTCTCCTTCTGGTTGTGTGTTTGAATCAAGCATTAACTTGTCGGCATCGCGAATAGAGCACGTTTTCTCACTAGTGACCCTCTTTATTTTATCTGAGATATTATCGGTGCAACCGTTCAGCGAGATTGTCAATAAAATCATTAGTCACCCGACTGCTACCATCTCATTGTATTTTTACCAATGAAAAGGTTGAGCTCAAATAGCTCGTAGCTCGTAGCCCGCCACTAGGATTGTGATATACTCACAGCAATAAACAGAACATGAGTAAGGTATAGGTATGATCATCGTAACTGGCGGCGCTGGCATGATTGGCAGCAACATCGTTAAAGCACTGAATGAAAAAGGCATTAACGACATTTTGGTAGTCGATAACCTTAAGAATGGCAAAAAGTTCCAAAACTTAGTTGATCTAGACATCGCAGATTACATGGACCGAGATGATTTCCTCGCCCAGGTGATGGCTGGTGACGACTTTGGCCCTATTGACGCTGTATTCCATGAAGGTGCTTGTTCTGCCACTACCGAGTGGGATGGCAAATACATGATGCTCAATAACTACGAGTATTCAAAAGAGCTGCTTCACTACTGTTTAGAACGTGAGATCCCTTTCCTATACGCATCTTCGGCGGCAACTTATGGCGAAACCGATACATTTATTGAAGAGAAAGAGTACGAAGGTGCGCTTAACGTCTATGGTTACTCGAAACAGCAGTTTGATAACTATGTGCGTCGCATTTGGCAAGATGCTGAAGATCACGGCGAGAAACTCTCTCAAGTGACTGGTTTCCGTTATTTCAATGTTTACGGCCCACGTGAACAGCACAAAGGCTCCATGGCATCAGTAGCATTCCACCTCAACAACCAGATGAACGCGGGTGAGAATCCAAAGTTGTTCGCAGGCAGCGAAACCTTTAGGCGTGACTTCGTCTACGTGGGCGATGTAGCTGCTGTTAACCTTTGGTTTATGCAAAGCGGTCAATCTGGCATTTTTAACCTTGGCACTGGTAACGCCGAGTCATTTGATGAAGTGGCTAAAGCAGTGATTCAGTTCCATGGTAAAGGACAAGTGGAAACCATTCCGTTCCCAGAGCATCTGAAAGGTGCTTACCAAGAATTTACTCAAGCCGATCTAACCAAACTGCGCGCTGCCGGCTGCGACCATAAGTTCAAAACGGTAGCAGAAGGTGTTGCAGAATATATGGCTCTAGTGAACAGATAGCGCCTATACAACCTAACCGAAAGCAATAAGGTGGTTTAATTACCGCCTTATTTTGCTCATTCTCTTCTTTAGATTTAGTAAGGTGATTCGTGACAAAGCCTGCCATTGTCCATATTTGTCTCTCCCGTGGTTGGGGGGGATTAGAAATGTACCCTATCCGTACAGGAAAAGCGTTTATTCAGCGGGGCTACAAAGTCTACGGCTTATGTACTGCTGAAACACAAGTGGCTAAAGGTATGCAAGAAGCTGGAATTGAAACCTTTGAGGTAGCGAATAAAGGGCAACTTATTTCATCCCAACTATTCAAACTCAACAAATGGTTAAAACAGCGAAATGTTGAAGTTGTTCATTGTCATAAATCTGGTGATATTCTTGTTTCTGCCTTATTAGATCTAATAACCAAAAGAAACGCCTTCTTTACCGAGCATATGGGGGTCACCCGCCCCAAAAGAGACCTTTATCACCGATGGGCGTACTCCCATATCAATCAGGTGCTGTCGATCAGTGATGAAACCTACCAACGCAACCTTAAAGCGCTTCCTGTTGCTGAAAAAAAAATCAGTCGTCTATGGCTAGGTACGGATATTCCGCCAAATCCAATAGACCATCCTGAAGATATTGCAGCGATTAAGGCTGAACTTGGCCTGCCTTCTGACAGTACCATTATCGGTAATGTTGGGCGCATCTGTTCTGGCAAGGGACAAATGGAACTGTTAGAAGCGTTCATTCTACTAAAAGACAACCACTCGAAGCTACATCTAATGCTAGTTGGAGGGTTAGATGTTTCCGAAGGTTCTGATAATGCTTTTGTTGAGCAACTGAAAAAACGCATTCACGGCTTAAACTTAAGCCAACGCGTTCACCTAGTAGGGTTTAGAAAAGACACTAACAGAATGCTAGCGGTTATGGATATCGTCTGCATGCCAAACCATAACGAGGCATTTGGCTTAACTGCGATTGAAGCCATGGCAGCAAAAAAAACTATTGTAGGCGCGAATACTGGAGCGTTACCAGAGATTCTCGCTCCCGTCGCTCTGTTGTGCGACCCGTTATCACCTGCACAAATCGCAGCAAACATAGAGCAATATTTACTGTCGCCTCCATTAGCTCAACAACATGCTGAGCTCGCCTTCCAACGAGCACTGCAAGATTTTTCAACCGATAGCCATATTGAAAAATTAGAGCGCTACTACCAAAAGACAACAAATATTATGCTTTCATCCAAAGTCTCACTAGGTATCAAGCTGAGAAACAAAGTTCGACTGTCAGGAAGCGGACATCAAATCAAAATTTCCTCTAACTCGAAAGTCCGTGGATGTCAGATATCAATTAAAGGTAATAATAACCAGCTTATTATTGAAGAGGGCGTTAACCTCCGAGATAGCCAAATAGAAATTGATGGGACTGATTGCATTCTCAATATAGGAATGGGGAGTGTGATAGGCCACAACTGCTATTTATCTGCAAGAGAAAACGGTACGCAGTTGGTAATTGGTAAAGATTGTATGCTTTCTCGCAATGTGAAAATCATGACCAGTGATGGGCACAATATCCTTTCAAATAACATCCGAGTTAACAACGCGAAAAGTATCAAGATCGGCGATCATGTTTGGCTAGCCGATAACGTCACTATTTTAAAAGGCTGCCACGTGGGAGATAAAAGCATTGTAGGAATAAACGCGACCTTAGCCAAAGATCTCGCCCCTAGCTGTATCGCAGTAGGCAATCCTGCCAAATGTGTTCAAGAGAACATCACTTGGCAAGATGAACTCACATACTAGTGATTTGCGTTGTCTGCTTGGTGGGGGCGAGTCATAATTAAGCTGCCGACAATAAGGCTAAATAAATACACCATATGGGTATGATGAAAAGGAATATCGGTCAAACTCGCCAGTAACATTAGACCTATCAGCGTTTGCATTAAAACAGCTGGAGCATGGCTTCGCTTTGGTGAAGAGCTATCCCGATTCAACGTAGTATAAACAGCACTTGCTAACCAGCTAAACCACAAGATAGCACCAATCAAGCCATACCTCGCCAAGGTATCAATATACTGATTATGTAAGTGAGGTTGTCGCGCTGCACGCTTATTTGGCAGAGCTCGAATACCGACTTCTAAACTATCGTCACCTAGCCCAAATAGCGGCGCACTCTGCCAAGCTTGAATACCATATTGCCATAAATCCAAACGAACCCCTATCGAATTGCCGTAGTTACCTTGAGCAATAATTTGAAACTCGGCAGCAGTTCGCTCAAACCGAGTATCCAGAGTGGGTTTGAAGGCCAGATAGACCCCACCAACCACTACAATGATTACCCCCATAAGTCTAACTTTAGAAAGTCGCGGAAATAGGTTAATCAATACAAAGCTAAGCATTACTGGGTAGACAATCAATACCCCTCTAACATCAGTTAAAACAAGAGCATACAATGCCAGCAGACAACCTGCTATCGACGTGGCTTTTTGCCAGCATCTTGAATAGAAGTTGACTAAATACAAAGAGGATAAAGACAAAAAAGCACAATACAGTGCATATGGAATCGGGTTTGTCGCAATCCCCACTCGGCCTACATTCATAACCAAATGTTCATATAACGCATTAAAACCACAAATATAAGCCGCAATCACAACTGTGTTAATGATCCAACGTTGTGAGAATTGTCGCCAAGGAATGACCGCGATATAGACTAAACAGGTCAGCAGAGTTCTTGGAAAACCAAAATTATCACCTCGCCATAAGTGCATGACGGTAAAGTAAAAAAAAATCAGACTGCTGACATAAAAAAACGACTGATACTCTTTGTTGTCCCAGTTAGTTTTAATGGCCTCACGATGACGTACAAGACAATAAAGAATAACAACCAATGACAGTCTAGAAATCAACGATTTGGTATCTGAAAAATTAAATATAGAGACCAATACCAAAAAAAACGGAGAGAACAACAAGGCGTTCTCCAAATGAACTAACCACTTTTTCATAAGTATTTCTTGTTCCCTTGTCGCATCTTAATTCTGCGATACAAAGAGTAAAGCTCTCGGCTAGGTTTTCGGTACCACTTGGCCTTTTTTTCTTCACCCAGTTGAATAGTGCTATCAAACTCTTGAGGATTTTCAACCACAGCAGGCGACAATATATATGAGGGCATCTCGTGTAAATAAATCGAACCCACGTAATTATCGACAGGCATGCTCCATCGTTTAGAGTGATCAACTAACTTTTTCGCTGCATCTGGAGATATGGCATAACACCTTAGCCCACCAAAGTTATCAGTCATAAAAGAGATGCGAAAGTTTTCACCTTCTTCTTTAAAACACAAAACGCCTTTATTATTTTTGGGTTCTAAACGCAAAAAACCATAATGAATGATCTTACTTTTGATAATATCTAAATAACTTGGGAAAGAGGGAAGAATCGCCGCATCGTCTTCAAAAACGATAATAGGTTCTTCAATTTCAATAGACTTCTTCCACAATAAATAATGGCTACCATAAACACCGAGTTCACCTTTTGACGGCATTCGGCCGCTAGTCAACCACAATCGTTTTGCGTAATCATAACTTTCAAATAGCGGGTGAGGCGGCTCAGCTCGACCATCAACTGCATCAAAAAACTCAAACTCAACGCCTAAGTCATCAAGCTGCTTCTTGATGTACTTTCTGCGCTCAGGACTGCGCTTTAAACTGATGACAAAAACTTTCACAACCAAAACCATTACTCACAAAACGGGCGGCTATTAGAGCATATTTTGACTTTAAAATGAAAAAAAAATGGCGCTATAGGCATCTAACTCTTCGATTAACTTAGCAGTCAACCGCCCATCTGATACATTATTATTTATCCCCCAAATGTGTTACCTTTTACTATCTAAAACATTTTTTATTTTTGGCATGAAAATCCTTATTATCGGCCCATCATGGGTAGGCGACATGGTAATGTCGCAGAGTTTATATACGACATTAAAAGCGCAGCATCCTCAAAGTGAGATTGACGTACTCGCCCCATCTTGGTGTAAACCAATTTTAGAACGCATGCCAGAAGTCAACCAAGCGATTGAGATGCCAGTAGGTCATGGTGAGTTTAACCTTTTAGGTCGCAGAGCGCTGGGTAGGGCGCTGAAAAAAAATGGTTATACACATGCCTTTGTTCTGCCTAACTCAGCAAAATCAGCGTTAATTCCTTGGTTTGCACGAATTCCTGTACGAACAGGGTGGAAAGGGGAATTTCGCTACGGGTTACTGACTGACCTTCGTCCAGACAAACGCGTTTTTCAATATATGGTTGAGCGATATGTCGCCCTAGCTTCTACCAAAGAAAATATGCGCTCAGAAGTACGCTTAGACAACTGTCCTTCCCCAAAACTGACCATTGACCATGTAGCTCTACATCGCACATGTGGGCAATTAAACCTTTCTCTCGATAAACCTGCCGTGGGATTATGCCCTGGCGCAGAATTTGGCCCAGCCAAGCGCTGGCCTGATAAATACTATGCGGATCTCGCGAAGTACCTTATCGGAAAAGGACAACAAGTTTGGCTATTTGGCTCTGACAAAGATAAAACAGTGACAAACAAAATCACAACGGCGCTCAACAAAACAGAACAGAAAAACTGCTATGACCTCGCAGGAAAAACGTCTTTAATTGAGGCAGTAGACCTACTTTCAGCTTGCCATACTGTGGTCGCAAACGATTCAGGCTTGATGCATGTATCAGCAGCAGTAGGTTGTAATATAGTGGCAATATATGGTTCTAGTTCACCAAAATATACCCCTCCTCTAACTGACAAGTTAGAAATGGTGCATACTGACATTGAATGTCGTCCATGTTTCAAGCGCGAATGCCCACTGGGCCATCAAGACTGTCTGAATAAGCTAATGCCTTCTCAAGTAATCTCTGCCGTTGATAAATTTCTAGAGTAATAATTAATGAAACACTTATGGTTTGAGCGTGGTGCTTACGCTTCTAAAAAAGCACGCCAATATATTCAACATGACTTTAAACCAGAGAACATTCAGAAAATTGCAGTGATCAGACATGCTGCTTTGGGTGACCAAGTTGTGGTTCGTCCATTCTTAGTTGAAGCTAGAAAGTTTTTTCCTAACGCAGAGATCACCTTAGTTGCTGTCTCAAACTACATGTATGGGATACCGAATGATTTAGTTGATCACGTTCATGTTATGCCTGGAAAAGAGCCAGGAAAAACAACATCTTTTAAAGAAAAAATCAGTAACATCAAACAACTTGGCGAGCAAGATATCATTTTCGACTTAGCGAGTACCAACCGCTCTCACTGGATGACAGCACTGAGTAAAGCCAAGCTAAAAATTGGTTTTCCATATAAATGGTATTTATGCGGGACTTTGTTCAACGTCGCAGTTCATCGTTCAGATTTTCAGCCTGAAGTCGAATGCATGTTAGATATGCTAAAGCTGCTTGGGCACAACCCTTCTCATCCATTGGATTTCTCTTATCCTGATCACCGAGAACTCGTTGATACAGATAAGCCTTATGTACTTTATTTCAATGGTGCATCACAGTTACGTAAAATTTTGACCAAAGAGCAGATGTTTGAAGTTCTAGAGAGAGCCATCCAAGAAAACCCTAACCAAACACATGTCTACTTAGAGGGCAAAAACGACTTTGAAAAAGGCGATTTTTGCCAAGAGCTTCTCAAGTACTCTAATTTTAGAATTCAATCATGTTTGCCTCTTGAAGAACTCGTTGAACTCACCGCAAAAGCAACATTGATGGTCGCCCCTGATACTGGTGTTAGAAATATTGCAATATCCACCCACACACCGACCGTAGGCATTTTCTATACAACAGTACCGTTTAGATACACACCTTTGTATGAGCACCACGACATTGTAATGAACGCCGATGGTTCGATACCAACAACGTCACAAATTACAGATGCCATATTTCATGCGCTAACGAGCAATTAATCTCAGCTTTGGACATTGATAAAGAGCAATGAAGAATTTATCTATTTTGGTCGCCAATCGACTAATTCGACTTATCGGCAATATTTTTAAGATGTTGTCCTATCCTTTTCATGCTGTGTTTCCAAGTAAACGCTTTATGATTCCATCGAAATCTAACGCGAAAGTAGTATCGAGTGAACAAACCAAGATTCCTAAAATAATTTGGCAAACAAACTTCTCGGCTCATAGTGCTCTGCCTGTGTATTTAAACTACTTGTTCAATCGTTTAATGTCATTAGATTACGAGTACCATTATGTCAGCACAGAAGAACGCGAAGAGTTTATTAAGGCCAATGCTTCGGAACGTGTATATAACGCATACATGCAGCTAAATGATGGGGCAGCTCAAGCTGACTTATGGAGACTGATAACCATAAATACTCATGGCGGCATTTATATGGACATTGATGCAACACTCGTTTGGCCACTGAAACGCATTCTGCCCAAGACTGAAAATGCAATGTATGTGAAGCTAAACAAAAACCAGCATTACACAAACTTCTTCTTAGCATCCGCTCCGAATAATCCTGACTACGAGCTCGCTATCAACAAAATTGTTGAAAACATTGAAAACCGAAACATAGAGAAAGGCGTTTACTTTTTAACTGGACCAATGGTCATCACAGACATTCTCGAGAACAAACAGGTTGCTTATAAAGAGAGGAAATATGTTTGTATCCAAGGAACCTTCACAAATGAGTATTTCCAGTACTTAGATAAACCGAGAAGTAAGTGGACTCACAAGAAACCAGAAGATCTACTCAAGTGATACGCGTTTTATACAACTGCATTTTGATGTTAGCCTTACCGTTTCTTTTGCCTAGCCTGTATAAGCGTAAGCCTGGTAAACCATCGGTAGATGCTCGGTGGAAGGAACACTTCGGCATCACTCCCAAGCTAAATAATCGAGATAACAAGGCTATTATTTGGATTCATGCAGTCTCAGTTGGAGAGGTTATTGCCATAACTCCTTTGATAAAGAAGCTGAGTTCACAGCAACCAGATAAGAAGCTGCTGATAACGACGACAACAGCCACCGGCGCTCAACAGGCTGCAGCCCTAAGTGATATTGCAGAGCATAGATACATGCCGCTTGATCTCTCTTTCGCTGTAAAACGTTTTTTGAAAACAATTCAGCCACAGCAGTTAATCATAGTAGAAACCGAGCTTTGGCCTAACACCCTCGTCTGCGTATCCAACGCTAATATACCGATCTCGGTTGTAAACGCTCGATTGTCAGATAAGTCGTTTCGTGGTTATAAAAAAGTGCAACCCTTATTTAACTTAATCGCCCCTTGCTTAAGTAAAGTGATCTGCCAACACGAAGACGACGCACAAAGATTTCATAAACTCGGCATCACTCTGGACCAACTCTCTGTATCTGGCTCAATTAAATACGACATTTCGATATCACCAGAGCTATGGCGTAAAGGACATGAGTTAAGACAAGAGCTTGGCACTTCTCGACCAATTTGGATTGCTGCCAGTACTCATCAAGGTGAAGATGAAAAAATACTGACTGCTCACGCTCAAGTGCTCGAATCCTTTCCTTCAGCTCTACTCATATTAGTTCCTAGACACCCAGAGCGTTTTAATGACGTAATGGCGCTATCTGGTAAAAAATTCGAGACGACTAGAAGAACAAATCACGATAGAGTGAGCGATAAAACTCAAGTTTACTTAGCCGATACAATGGGCGAAATGATGGTGTTATTAGGTAGCGCTGACGTCTGTTTTATGGGCGGAAGCTTACTTGGCGATAAGGTCGGTGGCCACAATCTATTGGAGCCGGCAGCATTAGCAAAACCCACGCTAATCGGCCCTAGTTACTTTAACTTCGCCGATATTACCAGGCAACTTAGCGAAAATAATGCCTGTCAAATAGTTGAATCTGAAGCGGTGCTTGCTCAAGCAATAATAGATTTATTCAATGATCCACAGAACATACAGACCAAAGGCAAAGCAGCTTTAGAAGTAGTAGAGCGAAACCAAGGGGCACTTGATTTTATCTTGAATGAAATAGTGCAGAGGAAGCCATGAATTTAAAGAAACTATCCAAGCTATATCACTATTTGAGATGTGTTCCGAAAACGATTTTTTTTAATTTGTACTACCTACCGATTGGACAAGCGATCAAGTTTCCGATCTTAGTAAACCATCGCACTAAATTCATTGCTCTCGGTGGTAACGTCAAGATTTCACAAACAGCCAAAACAGGAAAGATAAAGCTAGGTTTTGGACGAGTGCAAATTGCAGACAGTAAATATTCAAGGTTTATTTGGAACGTAGAAAAAAATGGGCTCGTTGAGTTTGGCAACCACATTAAGATTGGTACTGGTTCGAAGCTCCACGTTCAAGGTCATCTTTATATTGGACAAGGCAGTAACTTTACAGGGGAAACCACTATCATCTGTAATAAAGAGATTAAGTTTGGCTGTAAAGCTCTAGTATCTTGGCAAACTCTATTTATGGATTCAGACTTGCACATAATTACAGATGAACGAGATGTACAACTCAATGAAAACCAGACAATCAACTTTGGTGATAATATTTGGGTAGGCGCAAGAGCAACCGTTCTTAAGGGAGCGATGATAGGAAATAACTGTGTTGTATCAAGTGCAGCTGTTGTTACCCGTACATTCCCAGCAAACTGTGTTATAGGTGGTAACCCCGCAAAAGTCATTGCTGACTTTACTGGTAAAACATTTAAGCACTAGCAAAGACTCCTCCCTTTCGAAGGAGCCTTTCTAAATTATTTTTCAGCCAACCAGAGTTTAGCTAGCTCCCTAGCACCTTCATAGTTCAGATGATTATTATCCAGATACAATGGCGTACTACCTAACTGACTTTTACAGCCAAGATCATCACAAAGCATTGATACTATAGGAATAACTTGTACTTGCGGGTATTTTTTCGCAATGTCATCAATAATCCTATTGGATATCGATTGGCGCTTCTCCATTTCATTAAGAGGTAAGTCACAAGATTCATCTTTCATCCATTGATAAGTCTTTTTCTTAACCAAACAATTACTTGGTTTGAAAGTGTATGACGGTGCTTGTTCGAACAGTACAGGAGTAATACCGTTAGCAATTAAATGCTCCAATGTCCTCTCCAAACCTTCCGTCAACGCTCTACGACTATTTTGTATGGACTCAGTGTAATCAGACGTATCACCCAAGAATACTCGACTACCTTTTTCCCCTACAGCTCGAGTCGTTTCCGAATACATTGCCCATCTACCAGCAATAAAGACCATGTCTGGTTTTAGATCTGCCAATTTGATAGCAATCTCATTATTTCTTTTTGAACATGGCACTTCAGGAGAACCATGTTTAATAAGATCAGAGCCTAACAATGGAGGACACCCCCCCAAACCACCGTATAAAGCTGAAAAGCCCTTTTCTTTACCCAATGTATCCACAAAACTTCTAAAGTGGCCTGCGTGAGAGTCGCCCCAAATATACGCAGTAACAGGTTGAGTAGCATTACCGATTAGATATGGCTCAAAAGGATAGGCATCTTCAGCTTGTGAGCGTTGATGTTTATCTTGATCAAATGTATATGACGATATATCAAACATGGCTTGAACAGGCTCGCTGAATCGCTCTGGGTACCCTTCTTTTGAAGAAATATTTTTTGCTAGCGTCACCAAAAGAGCAATAGGTAGAATCAAATAGCACCCATACACCCAACGTTTTTTAATTTTTAAGTGTCTTAATGGATTTTCTACCAACAACCAAGACAAGAATGAAAGTACAATCGTAATCAGACCACAGATTAGAGCATCGATTGCTGTAAAGCCTGTGAAATAATAACGATAAAATGCTAATACTGGCCAATGCCATAAATATAATGAATACGATAGTCTGCCCAATAGTACAACTGGACGTATACTTAATGCGCTTGAAGTAAGAGTTGCTTTCGACTCTCCGGATAAAACGATCAACGCTGAAAAAATAACAACAAACAGAGCATTAATACCAGGAAATACATTACTTTCATCTAAAAAGAAAGATAACCAAACAATGCCAGCAATACCGACGATGCCAGAAAACTGATACAGATGTTTTGACCAAGCAAGTTGGTGTAGCCGTTTTTGATATATCACTATCGCTAACAACGCACCAACAAGAAGTTCAAATGCTCGACTTTGAATCAAGTAATAACCAGCGCTACCATTTACACGAGATAAATACTCTGAATAAGCAATTAATCCCGTTACTGCAACAGACATTACAATGCCAAATAAGCGAGGTGTTAAGTAGCGAGTGGTCAAAATAAGAACAAATGGCCATATGAAATAAAACTGCTCTTCTATCGCTAATGACCATGTATGAAGTAATGGAAGTGTTTCAGATGTAGGTGCAAAATACCCTGAGTTTTTCTCGAAATAGATGTTGGCAATAAATGAACTTGCGTATCGTAAGCTATCTGCAAAGCCGACAAGATCATTTGGAGTATATAACCAATAAGCTAAGACAAGACTTGATAGCGCGACGAGATAAAATAGAGGCAAAATCCTCTTAATTCGTTTTACATAAAACTGATTAAAAGAAAACTCTTTGGCCAATACTTGCGGATAAATCGCCGATGTAATGATATAGCCAGAGATAACAAAAAACACATCAACGCCTATGAATCCTCCAGGGACCCAACTTGCATTCATGTGAAATAAGATAACTATTAAGACGGCAACAGCCCTGAGACCATCAATATCTGCTCTATATTTAATGTTACTCATTAATTTCTACTTATTTTTCCAACCAACAGTTGTTCCCACTGTTCTTTTCCCCATTTGATATCTCGTTTGAACACTTCCTTCTCAAACGACCTTTTTAATCTATCTAAATTACTTTGCTTCCAGTCATGACCAGGTTGCTGAAAACATTTATCGAAGTCGATGACCCAGACCTTATCTTGGTTATCAATTAAAATATTATGAATGTTCAGATCAGTATGATTAATCTGAGCATCGTGCATTTTCTTAATCTCTTGACCGATTTTTTTGTATATCTCAGCAGAAAGTCGCTTTTCAACCAATATAGACACTAAATCTCGTGCATTGGGGATCTTTTCACTCAATAAATCGGCTTTATAGGTAAGGCCATTTTTTACAGCTCGAGCCGCAATCGGCCTTGGCACATTCACCCCAGCATCAATAAGTGTGTTTAAAAGCTGAAACTCTTGATAACTACGGGTATTTTCCCATTTAGAAAATTTATAGCTATCTTTCACTAGTTTGCCGAATAAACCACCTCGACGATAATGGCGTAACGCAGCTTCTATAGTGTCTGTTTGCACAAACCAAGTAATGCCACGACCTTGCGCACTGCCAATGACTTTATCATTTTTCTGCCAGAATTCAGGGTTGAATACTTGCTTTGGGTCTTCCTTAAGCAAGATTTCATCGTACCAAATGGTCTGGTTATCAAATTGCAAAGTCTTCATACTTGGCTTTCTCGTAATAAATACTGGCTGGTATTTTACATTTATTGAGCCTCTCTGCATAATCTTCGCTATTGCTTGTTAAAAGAAATCCTTATGAAACTTTTTACCTCTGCTCCAAAGTCTCTTTGTATTCTTCGCCTTTCTGCAATTGGTGACGTGTGTAACACCGTAGCGGCTGTACAAGCTATTCAGCGCCAGTGGCCGATAACAGAGATCGTATGGATTACTGGCAAACTAGAAGCTAAGCTCATCGAAGATTTGACAGGAATCAAGGTTGTCGTGTTCGACAAGAAAGACGGCTGGCAGGGTTATAAAAAGTTATGGGCAGAGCTGAAACCATTTCAATTCGATGCCCTGCTTCATATGCAGTATGCGTTTCGCGCCAGTATCGCGACCTTGGGTATCAAGGCTAAATATAAACTTGGTTTTGACGCGATTCGTAGTCAAGACTTCCAAAACTTGTTCACCAACATAAAGGTTCCATCGCCTAGTTCTATGCACGTTCTCGATGGTCTACTCGCATTTGGTCAAGTACTTGGTGTTGAAGAGATGACGCCTTTGTGGAATATCAACTACTCAGAGCAAAATGCAACGTGGGCCACGAATCAACTAGATAAAAACAAGCGTAATCTAGTTATAGTCCCCGCAGCGAGCAAAACTTATAAAAACTGGACAACCGAAGGCTATGCGCAAATCATTGATCATGCCAACAAGCTTGGCTGGAATGTCATCTTGACCGGTAGTCCTGCGCAAGTAGAGACTGACTTAGCGGGCCGTATTGAGCAACAAATAGATACACCTGTATCCAACTTAGTCGGAAAAAGCTCACTGAAAGAAATGCTAGCGCTACTGGATAAAGCCGATTTGGTCATTGCGCCAGATACTGGTCCTACTCACATGGCTAATGCCGTTAACACACCTGTGATTGGTTTATACGCACACCACAATCCAGAACGTACTGGCCCTTATCAATATCGACAATATGTTGTATCAGCTTATGAAGAAGCGATTCAGGCAGAAACTGGCAAACCATCTAGCGAGCTAAACTGGCGTGCAAGAGTAAAAGATAAGAACGCAATGCAGCGCATTCAACCAAAGCAAGTGATTGCTATGTTTGATAAAGTAGTCGCTCAACTCCAATTACACTAATTTCATCTCTCCGAGACATTTCAGAGGAACTCACGTGACGAAACCAACAATCGCCGTTGCACTCATCGTAAAAAACGAAGCCCAACACTTAAAAGCGTGCTTGGAAACTGTTCATGATTGGGTAGATGAAATCGTCGTGCTCGATTCAGGCAGCACCGACAATACCAAAGAGATTGCGAGCCAATTTACTGATAAATTCTTTGTCAATGAGACTTGGCCAGGGTTTGGACCTCAGCGTCGCTTGGCTCAAAGCTATGTTGAGTCTGATTATGTGTTATGGCTTGATGCTGATGAGCGTGTAACACCTGAGCTAAAGCAAAGTATTCTTGCAGCGGTCGCTGAAAACAAACCTAAAACTATTTATCAGACTGCGCGTTTAAGTTGGGTTTTTGGTCGCTACATTCATCACTGTGGTTGGTATCCAGATCGCGTTCTACGTCTATATCCAACGAAGCTTACTCAATACAATGATGATCTTGTCCATGAGAAGGTCGAAGTCTCAAAGCAAATGAAGGTTGAGAACTTACAAGGTGATCTGATCCACTTTACCTACAATGATATGAACCATTACTTGGTAAAATCCGCAGGTTATGCCAAAGCGTGGGCCGATCAACGCCAAGCACGTGGTAAAAAAGCCTCACTTTCACAAGGCATGGTTCATGCTCTAGGCTGTTTTTTGAAAATGTACTTACTTAAACGCGGCTTTTTGGATGGCAAACAAGGCTTTTTACTTTCCCTGCTTTCTGCTCATTCTACGTTCGTGAAGTACGCTGACCTGTGGATACGAACTGAAACCCAGTCCATGCCGGATAAGTTCTAGGAAATAAGAGTGGGACGATGGTTATCGCCCCACTCTTATTTTTATCCTAGCTTGTAGCTTGCCCATGGTTGGAGTTGCTTTAAAACAACACCAATATCGATTCGCGACATATCCTCTTGGCGAGCTTTATCATCAGCTTGAGGCGGACAAAAAGCGATATGGTTGCCTTGCGAGTTAATCGGTTGCCAACGTAGCGGTGTCGCCGAACGCTTACTTGGAAAGAAACCAACCGTAGGAACATCAATCGCCGCCGCGATATGCAGGGGCCCCGTGGATCCAGCGATAAACAGATCGGCGCAAGCGATCGAGCAAGAGGCGTCAACCAGACCATCGTTCTTATCGTAAACAGCGGCATGGCGACCTTGCTCTAACATTAACGCTTGTAGATCCGCCGTTTTTTGCTCTTCGCCAGGCCCTGCGGTTAACACCACTTCAAACTCCCCTTCTAAGCCGCACACCAACTGAGTGTATTGCTGATGAGAAAGATTGTTCGCCGATCCGCCACTGCCGGCATGGACATAGACCCAAGGCTTATCGACATCTAAGTCTAGTTGCTCTGCAAGTTTACTTTTTTGTTGTTCAAGCTCTTGAGCGCTAAACGATAAATAAGGAGCACTAGGCTCAACAATAGTGCTGCCAATATCCGTTAAAAATGCACGAATAAGATCGAGATTGTACTCAAACTCGGGCTTAGCAGACTGCGAGCGCTTTTGTTTGATGCGTTTGTTGTAAAAAATTTGCGCCAGTTTAGTCGCAGGAGCCAGTCGATAAGGAATGCGGCTTTTCCACACCACTTTGGCGTTATAAGTGGTCGAAAATAAGTTAATCGAGGCGTCAAACTGCTCGGCTTTGATCTGCGTAATCAGCTCGGCTTGTGCTTGCTTCGATCCTTTGTCTGTTGGGTCAATCAGAACACTATCAATCCAAGGACAAAGCTGTGCCAGCGCAGCCGTATAACTTGGCACCAAGGCACTAATATGACAGTCAGGCAATGACGCTTTCAACATGGCAAAGCTCGGCCACGCCAACATAAAATCGCCAATTTTATCGTTTCTGACCACCAATATCTTTTTCATCATTCCACCTAAGTCTCTCTTTTGCGTCAATGATAACGGCTTAATTGGGTAATTGTGAGCCTTTTTGTTACCATTGAAAAAGATAGAATAATTTGAGTGGTTCAACGTGAGCAAAAAACACCTTTCCCGAGTGATTTATCCGGGCACTTTTGATCCGATTACCAACGGTCACCTCGATCTTATCGAACGTGCCGCTGATATGTTTGATGAGGTGATCATCGCGGTCGCAGCCAGCCCAAGTAAAAACACCATGTTTACCCTCGACGAACGCGTTAAGTTCGCCCAGCACGTCACTCATCATCTGGATAATGTCACTTCGAAAGGCTTTTCAGGCCTGATGGTGGATTTTGCGAAGCAAGAGCAAGCCAATGTGTTGATCCGCGGTTTACGTACCACGGGCGACTTTGAGTACGAATTTGGCTTAACCAATATGTACCGCCGCTTAATGCCAGGGCTCGAGAGTGTTTTTCTCACGCCCGCGGAAGAGCACGCTTTTATCTCTTCAACTATCGTTCGTGAAGTCGCCATTCATGGTGGTGATGTGACTAATTTTGTTCCACAGGTTGTCGCCGAGGCGTTGAAAGAGAAAAAGAAAGTCTGAGTGGCGAGTGGCTATAGAAAGCCAGATTCTGAACAGCGAGGGACGAGCGAGATTCAGAATCCAACTGCCGCATCTAACTCGCGATTCTAAGTTTGGCACTGATGACAAAAAAACGTGTTCCTTTGACCAATTTTTTGCTCTTCAATCGGCTCACCGCAACATGGGCAAGGCTGTCCAGCTTTGCCGTACATTTGTAGTTCTTGCGCAAAATAGCCCGGCTTACCATCGGCTTGAGAAAAGTCTTTGAGGGTGGTTCCACCTTGTTTTATTGCGGTGGCGAGTACTTGCTTGATCTCATCTACCAATAATACCCACTCTTGACGTTTGATGCTTCCTGCCGCTCTAGTTGGGTGAATACGGGCGCTAAATAGCGATTCGTTGGCGTAGATATTACCAACCCCGACCACCACTTTATTATCCATAATAAATTGCTTCACCGCCACACGCTTACCCTGCGCCTTGGCTGCAATGTAATCAGCACTGAACGCCTCGGTCAGCGGCTCTGGGCCCATTGCACCCAGAGCGGCGTGATGGCCATCTTCAGTCCATAGCCAGGCACCGAAACGTCTTGGATCGTTATAACGCAAGACTTTGCCATTGGTCAGTTTCAAATCGACATGATCGTGCTTGGCAGGCGCAATCTCTGCATCGAGTACGCGCAGTGAACCCGACATCCCCAAATGAACAATCGCACTACCTACATCAGTTTCAATCAGTAGGTACTTAGCTCGACGACTGATATTGCGAATCACCTGCCCTTCCATTTTCTTTAAATCTTGGGGAATATCCCAACGTAACTTGGGAGTACGAAAGGTCAGCTTAGCAACGGTTTGACCGACTAAGTGAGGCGAGATCCCCATTTTGCTCACTTCCACTTCAGGTAATTCTGGCATGCTTGTTCCTAGGTGCGGCTTACAAATATTACTCTGGCATAAGATAGCGAGGTTCAACCGAAATGGCTATCCACTTATCTTGCCAATTTTTTAGTAGCCAAAACTGTGGGGTTTGATAATAAGTGACTCTTTGCGGCTCTTCCTGATCGACATACCAAACCTCGATCGTTTGCGGCTCTGTTAATTGCGCTTTTAAATTGGCAAAGTCATCCGCCGGGACTTCTGTTCCAACCAAATCTTGCCAACGCTGTGCGAGCTCTTGTTCTGGGATCGCACTAGTCACAGAGCTACGCCAGCCATCCTCGAGTTTTTCCAAGGACCAATCGCTAAAGTGCAACGCTTGTAATTCCGCCGATGGATTAAGCAGAAAGGGGTAAGTGCTTGTAACGACAGGCGTATCGTCAAGTAGATAGGTTTTGATCAGTGTCGGCAGGTTGAGAACCGCGATAAATGCAATCACGCCCAAGATAAGAATGTTGTTCCAGCGCCGACGACGTTTTGGTGAGACTCGCATACCACTTCCCTATAGCTTTGATATAACGAGTATAAATTGCAGATAATAAAAAACCCAACTATATCGCTATAGTTGGGTTTTCAATTCATGCTTCCCGGAGGAAGTTCAAAGAAGAATCAATTACTTGATTTTAGCTTCTTTGTACATAACGTGCTGGCGAACTACAGGATCAAATTTCTTGATCTCAAATTTGCCTGGCATGTTACGTTTGTTCTTATCAGTCGTGTAGAAGTGACCAGTACCTGCAGAAGATACTAGACGAATTTTCTCACGTACGCCTTTCTTTGCCATTGTCTATTTCCTCTTAAACGTTTACGCCGTTTGCACGGATATCAACAAGAACAGCATCGATGCCTTTCTTGTCGATGATACGCATACCTTTTGCAGATAGACGTAGTTTAACAAAACGTTTTTCGCTCTCTACCCAGAAACGATGAGTTTGTAGGTTCGGCAGAAAACGACGCTTAGTAGCATTGCGTGCGTGTGAACGGTTGTTACCCGTTACTGGACGCTTACCAGTTACTTGGCATACTCGTGACATGAATGTCTTCTCCAAAATCGTTTCAGCTCGATATCAACCTTGGTGGCCGAACCTCTCAGTTTCTAAATTAGAAGTTTGAGGTCTTATACCGCTATGGAAACCCATACAAGGCTATCAAAGGTCGCGCATTATACTAACTTGATTAGCATTGCTCAAGACCCGAACAGATCCTTTTTACAGGTTTTCGTGATCTTTTTTAGGCAGAGCTGATTTATGTGCTAAAAAATGTCGGGCGATTGTAGCAGAAATCAGCGAACTCACAACTAAAAATGTGATTTAAATCCAACCAAGCTCAGCGAAAGAGACAATCTCCCCATCACCAACCACAAAGTGGTCCAAGACCCGAATGTCAACCAATGCCAGTGCATCCGTTATACGACGGGTGATGCGGCGATCACTTTGACTCGGTTCTGCCACTCCTGACGGGTGATTGTGCGCCAAAATTAACGCCGCAGAATTGTGCTCTAATGCACGTTTTACCACTTCACGAGGATAGACAGAAGCGGCATCAATGGTGCCTTGGAATAAGACCTCGCCACTGATCACTCGGTGTTGGTTGTCTAAAAACAGTACATAAAACTCTTCTCTGTGTTTTTCACGCAGTAAACCCGATAGATAAAGCTTGGTCTGTTCAGGGCTCGTTAATGCGTCGCCTCGCTTAAGGGTTTCGCTCAAATAACGCTGGGTCATCTCTAACACCGCTTGCAACTGAACGTACTTGGCGACACCAAGCCCTTTGTAGGCGCAGAACTGCTCCAACTCAGAAGAGAAGAGTGCCCGCAGGGAGCCAAATTCATCGATCAGAAAGTCAGACAACGCAATCACATTCATTCCTTGTGTTCCGGTGCGCAGGAAAATAGCCAGTAATTCTGCGTCTGTGAGTGCCTGAGGCCCATGAGAAAGCAATTTCTCACGCGGCATCGAGGCTTTCGGTAATTCCATCTGTCGTCACTAACCCTGTGTGGTGAAGGTGGCTAGAGCCTAATCAAAAAAGGCGTCTAGGTGACGGTTGGTTTATTAGCTTGCGAACCACGGCGCTTGATTATGTAATCTTATAGTTACTCAATAGCGAACGATGGATAACCAGAGACGGGTAACTCGCCACTCTAAACGCAGCATGGTATCTTACGGGCAGAAATTGTAAGGAAGATCATCATGCAAACACTCGCAGGCAAAAAGATCCTTTTAGGTATTAGTGGTGGTATCGCAGCTTATAAATGTGCTGAACTTACCCGCCGTCTAATAGAGCGCGGCGCTCATGTACAAGTGGTGATGACCACCGCCGCCAAAGAATTTATCACACCACTTACTATGCAGGCCGTGTCTGGTAGACCAGTGTCTGACAGCTTACTTGATCCTGCCGCCGAAGCGTCAATGGGACACATCGAGTTGGCCAAATGGGCTGATTTGGTCCTGCTCGCCCCGGCAACGGCGGATCTTATCGCACGAGTATCGGCAGGAATGGGCAACGACCTACTCACCACCTTAGTGCTGGCTACCGACTCACCCATCGCTGTTTCTCCGGCCATGAATCAGCAAATGTATCGCAATACGGCCACGCAAGAAAATATCGCCACGCTTGAACGCCGCGGTATGCAGATCTGGGGCCCGGCAGCGGGTGAGCAAGCTTGTGGCGATGTTGGCCCTGGGCGAATGTTAGAGCCAATGCAGTTAGTTGATCTCTGCGAGCAGTTTTTCTCAGACAAACCACTGAAAGGGAAGTCTGTGGTGATCACCGCAGGCCCAACGCGAGAAGCGATTGATCCGGTGCGTTATATTTCCAATCACAGCTCTGGAAAAATGGGCTTTGCCCTTGCCAGCGCAGCCGAGCAACTCGGCGCCAAGGTTACCCTGCTCTCAGGCCCTGTTGCCCTACCAACACCAGCAGGCGTCACCCGCATTGATGTGGATAGCGCACAAAGCATGTTTGACGCGGCGATGAAAACGGCTCCTGAACACGATGTTTTTATCGGCTGCGCTGCTATCGCCGACTATCGACCAGCCAAGGTTGCCACCCAGAAAATCAAAAAAACCGATGATAACGATGAGATGACCATCACCATGGTTAAAAACCCTGACATTGTCGCGTCGGTCGCCGCTCTGGTGCAATCTCGACCTTTTACCGTTGGTTTTGCCGCTGAAACGCAAGATGTAGAGCACTACGCTCGCACTAAGCTTATCAAAAAGAATCTGGATATGATTTGTGCTAACGATGTCTCTGTCGCAGGTCAAGGCTTCAATAGCAACGACAACGCAATCACCTTATACTGGAAAGAGGGTGAGCAATCACTTACCCTTGCATCAAAACAACAAATTGCAACGCAAATCATGATGGCCATCGCGCAGCAAATAGAAGCGTAAAGCTCATTGTTGCTATTTAAAGCAACACTTCGCGATAAATAGGACAGGTCATCGGTTGTCTGGTGTTGAATTGCTTAGACTCAACACCTTTTTATTCAGAAATGGTAACAAAAGGAAAAGGTTCATGGCCGGAACAAGAAAAACCAACCGCCGAGATGAAATTTTGCAAGCTTTAGCAGAGATGCTTGAGTCTAATGAAGGCGCTTCGCGTATCACGACAGCAAAACTGGCGAAACAAGTTGGCGTATCTGAAGCCGCGCTCTATCGTCATTTCCCGAGTAAAGCACGCATGTTTGAGGGGCTTATCGAATTTATCGAAGAGTCACTCATGTCGCGCATTAATCGCATTCAAGATGAAGAAAAAGACACCCTGACCCGCATTCGCTTGGTGCTACAATTGATTTTAGCGTTTGCTGAACGCAATCCTGGTTTGAGCCGAATTTTGTCGGGCCACGCGCTGATGTTTGAAAATGAGCGTCTGCGCGAGCGCATCAACCAACTGTTCGAGCGCATTGAAACCTCACTGCGCCAGATCTTGCGCGAACGAATGCTCCGTGAAGGAAAATCTTTTCCGGTCAATGAAACGATATTAGCCGCTCAACTGCTTGGTCAAGTCGAGGGCAGCCTCAATCGTTTCGTCCGTAGCGACTTTAAATATCAACCCACTGCAAATTTTGAAGAGTATTGGGCGCTGCTCAGCGCACAAATTAAGTAATAGTTATGAGTAAAGAACAGTACAACCAAGCCCCGCCATTTTCGTTCGCGTTATTACACCCTAAATATTGGGGGGTATGGTTTGGTTTTGGTCTGCTTGCACTGATAGTGAATCTACTTCCCTATTCCGTGCTGCTGCGCCTCGGCCACACCATCGGACGGCTTGGTATGCGCTTTGGTCAATCTCGTGTCCATATTGCGCGCCGCAACCTTGAGTTGGCTTTTCCTGACATGCCACAGCAAGAAGTAGAACGTATCGTTACCGAGAATTTCAAAAATACCGGCATGGCTCTGATCGAAACTGGGATCACTTGGTTTTGGCCAACCTGGCGTTTTAAGCGCATTTTACTGGTGAAAGACGTTGAGATCTTAAAACGCCTGCGTCAAGAGGGAAAAGGGGCTTTACTGTGCTGCGTACACGCGTTAAACCTCGAGATCACCGCACGCGCCTTTGGTGTGATCGGCTTGCAAGGTTACGGCGCTTATCGCCCTCACAGTAACCCAGCGTATGAGTTTATTCAGTATCGTGGCCGAACTCGCAATGGCAATAAACTGATTTATCGTACCGACCTTAAGCAGATGATTCGTGTCTTGCGTCAGGGAGATCGCTTGTTTTACTTACCCGATCAAGACTACGGCCACAATAAATCGGTATTTGTACCTTTCTTTGCGGTCAAAGAGGCCTGCACCACGACGGGGACGAGTATTCTGGCGACAACCAGCCATTGTGCCATCGTACCGGGCTCTGGATTTAGAAACGCGGCCGGTCAGTATGAAATCATCGCCGATAAGGATATCGAGCCCGATTACCCGAAACAAGACCAAGTTGCTGCCGCAGCCTACATGAATAAATTTGTCGAAGAGATTATTATGCGAGCGCCTGAACAATGGATGTGGCTACATAAACGCTTTAAGTCACTTCCCGACCAAGCACTGACTAACTCTCGTTACCAATAATTATAGGCGTCGCTGAATGAGCAATAATCAAATAAACAGCACCGACAAACATTTACACAACCCAACGTTTGAATGGTCGTTTCTCCATCCAAAGCACTGGGGGACATGGTTAGGCATTTTCATTGCCGCGCTATTTGCCTTTATGCCATTTCGTTGGCGCGATAGCTTGGCTAGTAAACTGTCGGTGTTTGCTGTCAAAAAAAATGGTCGAGTGGTACGTCGAGCGCGCGTGAACTTGGCCTATTGTTTTCCTGAAAAATCCGCACAAGAGCGCCAGGTGATACTTGAAGAGACCTTTGCTAAGGCGGCTCAATACCTGCTCGGTTATTCAGAGTTTTTAGTTCGCTCTACCAAACATAACCAAAATCGTGGAGTCATGATCGGTGAAGAGAATATCTTGCCACTACTCGATGCTGGCGAAAACGTGATTATTCTCGCGCCACATGCCTGGGCAGTCGACTACCCCGCAGTGATGCTGGCAGCGAAGGGCTACAAAGTCACGACCATTATGAAGCCACAGCGCAACCCTATTGGCGACTGGCTGATGCACGTGCAACGTATGCAATATGGCGGGCGCATTTTCGCTCGTGAAGCGGGCGTCAAACCCTTTGTCCGTTCTATCAAAGATGGCTATCTTGGCTACTGGTTGCCAGATGAAGATTTTGGCGCTGCCAATTCGGTTTTTGTGCCTTTCTTTGGCACCGAAAAGGCGACCTTAAAAGGCTTTGGTAAAATGGCGCGTCTCTCAAAAGCGAAAGTGGTGCCGATACTACCCGCTTATAACGATAAAAGCGGTAAGTACGAAGTGCACATCTTACCGGCGCTCGAGAACTTTCCCACTGGCGACGAAGAATCAGATGCGCGTGCAATGAATCAAGCCATCGAAGATTTAGTTCGCCCTCGCCCAGAGCAATATATGTGGAATTTGCCGCTGCTTAAAACTCGTCGAGATGGTGTGAGTATTTACGATAACTCACACAAAGGTGATGGTAGCGAAGGATAGTTGCGAGTTAAAACGTTTAAGGGTTGACGCATATACGTCAACCCTTTTTTAATAGCTATCAAGAACCGCTTGAGAGACGCAGTCCGAACTTGATTCTCGGATCGTCTAGATCCCGTACTCTGCGCGGTACGCTTTAACTGCATCTAGATGCTCAGGGGCGGTGCCCTTTTCTTCAAGGAAAGTGACGAGGTCAGTCAGGCTAACGATAGAGATAATCGCACAGCCAAAATCACGTTCAACTTCTTGGATCGCCGAAAGCTCTCCTTTGCCCTTCTCTTGGCGGTCAATCGCGACTAAAACGCCAGCGAGATCGGCACCATTCGCCTTGATGATTTCCATCGATTCACGAATCGCTGTGCCGGCAGTGATCACATCATCGACAAGCATAATACGACCTTCGAGTGCACTACCAACCAAGTTGCCACCTTCACCGTGATCCTTCGCTTCTTTGCGATTAAAACAGTAAGGCGTATCAATGTCGTGGTGATCCGCTAACGCAACCGCTGTAGTAGTCGCAATCGGAATGCCCTTATACGCAGGACCAAATAACACATCAAAATCGATCGCAGAGTCGGCCAGAGCGGCGGCATAAAAACGACCTAAACGCGCTAGGTCACGGCCTGTATTGAAAAGACCAGCGTTAAAGAAATAAGGGCTTTTACGGCCAGACTTCAAAGTAAACTCACCAAACTTCAAAACTTCTTTTTCTAAGGCAAACTCAATAAATTCACGCTGGTATGCTTTCATTACTTTCTCTCTTGATAATAGTTACTAGAGGCTAGTACCTAGCTCTTAGAATTTGACCTCTAGGCGATCGAAACCAGATCCTTGCATCATTACAAGAGATTCTGAATCACGCTCGTACCTCGCTGTTCAGAATGACGATATGTTGTTCGTCATTCCAGAAGTGAGAAACGAACTATCTGGAATCTGGTTTACAACCGCTCCTAGAGATCAGCTCCCAAGGGCCGTGGTCTAGTTTCTAGAAAATGACTTCTAGGAACTTAAAAAAATAGCCTCCAATTGGAAGCTATTAGATAACACTTAATTTGCTAACGCCGCCTTCTGCGCGGAAACAATATCGGTAATGCCTTTCTTCGCCACCGCAAGAAGGTCCATTAGCTCATCATGAGTAAACGGTTCACCCTCGGCAGTGCCTTGAATTTCAATCATGCGACCATCTTCGGTCATTACCACATTCATGTCTGTGTCAGCGGCTGAATCTTCGACGTACTCAAGATCACATAAAATATCTTGGCCTAAGATACCCACAGAAACCGCCGCAACGTGGCCCTTCATAGGGTTCGCTTTAAGCTTGCCTTTCTCGACTAAGTGTTGGAAGGCATCAGCCATGGCAACGCTCGCACCAGAAATAGACGCGGTACGCGTACCGCCATCGGCTTGAATAACATCACAGTCTACCGTGACCATAATCTCACCGAGCGCCTCTAAATCAACGACAGCACGAAGGCTACGCGCGATAAGACGTTGGATTTCCATAGTGCGGCCACCCTGCTTACCGTTTGCTGCTTCACGACGCATACGCGAATGAGTAGAGCGCGGGAGCATGCCGTATTCTGCGGTCACCCAGCCTTTGCCTTGGCCTTTCAACCAACGTGGTACGTTTTCTTCGACGGTCGCATTGCAAAGCACTTTGGTATTGCCGAACTCCACCAGTACAGAGCCTTCTGCATATGCAGTGTAGTTACGAGTAATTTTAATTGGGCGAATCTGATCCGCCTCGCGGTCATTTGGACGCATGGGCATCTACCTTATTTGCAGGGGGAGACGTTTTGATTGGGGCGAGATTATAGCGAAGTTTAGTCGGCAAAGCTATCGATTGGCGATTTGTGCTACTATTGGCAGGCGTTATTTTCAAAGATAATTAAACAGGAAAATTCGATGATCTACAGTATGACAGCCTATGCACGTAAAGAAGTCAAAGGCGACTGGGGCAGCGCCGTATGGGAAATTCGTAGTGTTAACCAACGCTACCTTGAAACCTACTTTCGCCTGCCAGAACAATTTCGCGGCCTAGAGCCAATGCTGCGTGAGCGCTTTCGTAAACGCCTCGCCCGTGGCAAAGTCGAATGTGCACTGCGTTTTGAAGCCAACCCTGCCGCTAAAGGCGAACTAACCATCAACGAAACGCTCGCCAACCAAGTGATTAAAGCCGCTGAACAAGTGATGCACATGACGGGTGAGCTGAGCCGCATCAATCCATTCCAAGTAATGAACTGGCCTGGCGTGATGGAAGCGCAAGAGCAAGATATGGATAGCGTCAATCAAGATCTGCTTGCGGCGTTTGATGAGGCAATTGGTGAGTTCATTGAAGCGCGTGGCCGCGAAGGTGACAACATGAAGGCATTGATTGAGCAACGTTTAGATGCCATTGATGCTGAAGTGACAAAAGTACGCGCACGCATGCCAGAAATCATTGAATGGCAGCGAGAGCGTCTATTCTCGAAATTTGAAGACGCCAAAATTGAACTCGACTCGTCTCGTGTCGAGCAAGAGCTGATCCTACTGGCGCAAAAATCAGATGTCGCCGAAGAGCTTGATCGCCTCGACTCTCACGTTAAAGAAGCGCACAACATCTTGAAAAAAGGTGGAGCATGTGGCCGTCGTCTCGACTTTATGATGCAAGAGTTTAACCGTGAATCAAATACTCTAGCCTCAAAATCGATCAGCACTGACATCACCGCATCCGGTGTAGAGCTCAAAGTACTTATCGAGCAGATGCGCGAGCAGATCCAAAATATTGAATAACAGTTATAACTGTAGCTAGCCGCATTGAAATAACTTAAATACAATGACTTAGAAAGACAACCTTTCCATCATCGTATTCTTTAATGCGCTATTAACCACCACCAAGTGGTGGTTAATGTGGTGGGTGTGATAGACTTACTACAAAGGTAAGTGGTGGGTAAAGCAATATCCACCAAGATCATGCTCTATTAGAGGTGGGTTATGGCTAAGTTGTCAGTTAAAAAAGTAGAAGCACTCATTAAGGCTGGTGGCGAGAAAACACAGCGCCATGCTGATGGTGAGGGCTTATACCTTGTGGTTCCAGCGTCCGGCACCGCAAGTTGGATGTTACGTTTTACCTCCAATAAAAAGCGCCGTGAAATGACGCTTGGTAAGGTTAAAGATCTCTCCTTATCAAATGCCCGCCTCGAAGCCGCAACTAAAATGAAGCAAGTCCGTGAAGGCTTTGATCCCCTCTTACAACGCAAGCGTGCCGAACAAGAAAGCATTAAAACCGTTAATGACTTATTTGAAGATTGGTACCCAACCTTAGTTAAACGCCTCAAGCACCCGAATATCCCCAAACGTGTTTACACCAAAGATATCGCCCCACACATCGGTGACATCCCTCTCGATAGAATCACTGCCCGTGATATTCGCACTGCAATCACAGCGATTAATGATTCCGGCCGCCCGACCATCGCCAATGACGCACTAGGACACTGTAAGCAGCTTTTTAACCACGGAATGAAGTTGGACCTTCTGCAAGGTAACCCAGCCTCTGTGTAACCCTCCCTGTTTTAGTGGCACTCTAAATTAGAGTTTTTCCTACTTTCATGCCTTGCTAAATACTCCCAAGGAGTCAGATCATCGAGTGAATCATGAGGGCGTTCATCGTTGTATTCCTTCATCCATTTTTCTGTCAGGTCTCGGACTTCGCTCAAGGTTTTGAACACGTACATGTTGAGTATTTCTGTCCGATAAGTTCGGTTAAATCGCTCTATATAGGAGTTCTCCGTTGGTTTGCCTGGGCGAATAAATTCCAGTTCAACTGCGTTTTCTTCAGCCCATTCAGCCAGAGTGGTCGAGATAAATTCAGGGCCATTATCCATGCGCAGCTTACTGGGGTACCCTCGCCAGGCAATAATGCGTTCTAGCACCCTTATAATGCGTGGTGCAGGCAGATTGAGATCTACTTCAATCGCTAGCACCTCACGGTTGAAATCGTCCACGACATTGAACGTACGAAAGCGTCTGCCGCAGAGCAATGCGTCACTCATGAAATCGATAGACCAGCAACTGTTGATCGACTCTGGGCATACCAGTGGCGCTGGATTTCGTTTAGGTAGGCGCTTTTTGCCCTTGCGCCGTAGGTTTAGCTTGAGCGAACAGTACACTCGATGGACTCGTTTATGATTCCATCGGTGTCCCCAGCGCCTAAGTACTTTAAATAATTTGCTAAAACCGTATGCAGGGTACCGCTCTACTGCCTCTTGCAATTTAGCGATAACCTCATCATCTCGATGAGGCTCTGGTCGGTAGCGATAGACTGAGTCGCTAATGCCAACTACGCGGCAGGCCATTCGCAAACTGACCTGATAGTGTTTGCGAGCGTAATCGACGAGCTCGCGTTTAACCGCTGGCCTTACAGCTTTTTTTCCAGGATATCTTTAACGATACGGTGCTCGAGGCTGAGGTCTGCAAACATTTGCTTGAGCCTCCGATTCTCATCCTCGAGCTCTTTGAGCCGTTTAACATCTGACGCTTCCATACCACCATACTTGGACTTCCAGTTGTAGTATGTCGCATCAGAGATGCCATATTCACGACAGACTTCGTTAACCTTTCGTCCTGCTTCGACTTCCTTCAGGATCTTTACGATTTGCGTTTCTGTGTAGCGTGATTTTTTCATCATGCGTTCTCCGTTTGTTTCAGTGTAAACGGAAAAACTCTAATAGCTAATGACCAGTTTTTTGGGGAGGGTTACACCCTCACATGGGCGCGGACACACTTAACAGAGCGATTACTAAATTATTTGGTCATGAAGCAGGTAAGAAGAAACAACCGCCTAACTTGATGGGCAACATGCCGCACTTTACGGTACATGACCTGCGCCGTACTTGTCGTACGCTACTGGCAAAACAAGGTACTCCCGGCCATGTGGCCGAGAGATGTTTGAATCACAAGTTAAAAGGTGTTGAAGGTATTTATGATCAGTATGATTACTTGGAAGAGCGGAGGGAAGCTCTAGAATATTTATCTCAATTATTCGAGCTAATTATTTAAATTCTTCTTAATTATCATATGTCCGCTATACTCAAAATAAGAGTTCCCAAAACCTCTCCTAATAAAGGAGGGACAGCATTCCCTACTTGTGTATATCTAGGACATTCTTGGGTTCTTCGGTGTCCACCAGTTGTATACTTTCCTTGAAACTTAAAATCATCAGGAAAAGATTGTATTCTGGCATTTTCACGAACTGTTAATATCCTAGGCTCAGAATAGTGTAGCAAATCATCTGGTAACGTAGTCAACGTTCTAGAAGGTTGTGTTGGGTCTAGGACACTTATAACTTGTTTTTTCATTCCTATAGCTTCTTTTTGCTCATCCGTCAGACCTAAACCAGGGCGACATATCTGTTGTATATATTTAAATTTTTCAACAGTGGTACTTCGATGCCTAGCGATTCTCAATCCATTTGGCTTAACACCATTAAGCCCTTTTCTCATAGCCTTCTGGTATGTTGTCGGCCTTTCAGGAGCAACATAATCTAACATTTTAAAGCCGGTAACTTTATTCCCAGAATGATGTACAATATTTGCGCCTGTATGTTCCAAATCACTTATAGCAGCTTTGACACTGACAGGTTTGCTAATTGGTAACTTTTTCTTCTTTAGAAAATCATATCTCAATGACTCAAGAATCTCAAAAGGATTCACATCACTTTTCAGGATGTCATTTCTAATACCAATCATAATAAAACGAGTACGCTTTTGAGGCACACCGTAATTTTCACTATGCACGTAATCAGTAAACACCGTATAACCAAGATTTTCTAACTTAGACTTTACGACCATTGAATATGGCTGCTTTGCTGCGATACCATTTGAATCTTTAAATTTTGCGTTAAAACCGCGGACATTCTCAAGCACTAAATATTTGGGGCTGACAATTTCAACCATTTTTATGTATTGCTCAGATAATTGATTTCTTGGATCAGATGCGTTCCTTCGACCGGCTAGAGAGAATCCTTGACAAGGTGGCCCTCCAGCAATTAAATCAACATTTCCCTTTAACGTCTTAAGTGAGTCACCATGGTCTTCAAGTAGAGTTTGAATTGTAGTAGCCCTCTTAGGCAACCATTCTGGCCAATTGAAGTGATTATATTTATCGCCATCAATCAAGTTATGCCTAAAAGTCTCAAATGCCATAGGGTCCTTTTCAACCGCAAAGAGGCCTTTCCAGCCTGCGTTACCAAGCCCTAAAGAGAATCCTCCGCAACCTGAAAACAAGTCAATATACGTCCCTACTAAATCATTTTTTTTCACTTTAGCTACCACGTTCAAAAACTAAATACTGTATAAATACACAGTCATTATACAGCATTTTTAACATTATTTCCAGGTATTAAAGCATGAACAACAGTACTCAATCTAACTTGTAAAAAGGTGTTTCTTCTACAAATTCACCATTCCAATCTAACGTTTTACAAAGAGAATGGAAGGGTTCCAAGCCAGATATGCTTTTAACTGTACCGTCGGAAGCAGATGGAAGCCCTATTCTATTAAGATCTTTAGCCGTAATCCCCGGAACTTGATGAATAAACCAACTCTGCATTGGCTTTAGGTAGTCCTCTCTTTGTGTCTTAAAGTGCTCAAAAAACTGTGAGGCAAGGATTACTCCAACACCAAAAGCTCGACCTTGTAACAAAAGTTTTGACAACACAGGGAATTCGTAAGGTAAAATATTATGTGCTTCATCTACTAATAAATAAGAATCAATGAAGCGAGTCTGCGTCTCCTTACCCAAGAAAGGCTTTTTATCGACTCTAAGCATATAATCGCAATATAGATTAAGGAAAATAACGATAACCATTTTTTTCAATTTATCATCACTAAGTTCTTTTAAATCTATAGCTACAACCCCATCAAAAAACTGATCAAAGGATACAATTTTGGCTGGGTCGTCTTCGAATATCTCATAGTCAACTAGATCGCTCATAATTCCAGATACGGAGTCAGGTTTACCATCTACTAATATTTCATAATGCTCAAAAACATCATAAATAGTAGGGTCTCTATTCTCGTTTTCACTTGTTTTTTTATAAGCAGCTTTAATTGCTTCTTTTAAGTTCCTATCTTGTACTGGTGCATTAACATTGAAAATTTTCTTCAAAATGTCTCTAAAAGATCCGATCTTATCTAGCTTTACTCTATTCGAATCGTCCCCGTCTGTTGCAAACAAATTTATCGGCAACTTATAAGGTGAAACAACTTTAACTTTTGCTTTTTCAATAAAACTACAGTTTTCATCAGCTAAATCACTAAAATCTCTTTTATAATCAAGAATCAACACTTTAGGCGCTTTGCCACGATTGCTCTCAGGGTCTTTAACCATCTGATATACAATAGATTTAAGTAACTGCGTTTTTCCTGTACCAAGGTCCCCTACGACTCCAACATTTATGTTATTCAAGGCTGTATTACCAGGGTGAAAGTAAACATCTTTACGCCCGATCAGATCCGTACTTTCTCCAACTTTAAACTTCAAACCTTCATGCTCGTTCATAGAAGAGCTTTCCAGCTCCTTTGGCTTTGTGGTCGATTCGTTTTCAACAGCCTTCTTTGATGGTGCCCCAAATTTAGTCTCAGTAGTTAGAACACCTGGCTCTTTTTCCTCGAAATAAGAGGCGTTAGAATCAAGGCTAGGCTTGATTGTATTATCTTTCAATGGCACTTTAGTTGAGGCTAATAGCCCCCAAGCACCTACTTGTTCCATTATTAGGTCTACTGTTGAAATTTGCTTGCCAGTCAATAACGAGGCAGCAAGTTCATACCCTAAGATTGTAGTATCTTTAAAATCCCCATCACCAGAACAAACAACTCTGCTTCTTGAAGTATTTTCTATAGTAATAAGTCTTCCTTGAGGTTCTATTTCTACCTCAAGTTCACCAGACATAAGCTTAGCTATACTTTGTTGATGATAATCGACCCAGAATTTATTAGATTGAGCGGCATGAGTTTCACCATAAACACGGAAACCATAATCCAACCAGCTTGCAAGCAAATCACGGTATGCAATGCCCCACAGTTCTGCTTCTTCTACTTTTGACTTTAAATTTATAAGAAAATCTGAAAATGACTTTGCTTGTAACAATGCTTCTGAACGTTGCTTATCAGTCATTTCTCCTGAGCGAGCCTTAACTTCGATGGGAGTAATTTTGAGTTTATAAGGTTCTAGTAAGCCATCTCCAGCATCTACAGCGAACCCAATACTCATAACTAATAAGTCAGGACGCTCTCGATTCTCACTTCCTAATGCATTTCGTAACTCATCGAATCGAGGTTGAAAAACATCTGCTGGAATGATTAAGTTAACCGTACTATTAACTATTGAAGGGATTAGGCCATTTCCATTATCTTGAAGTTGAAAATCGGATTGCAGTAAACGAGAGGCAACGAGCATTCCAACTTCGCCCAGGCTAGCTGAGCCACCACTTGTCAGGCGTTTGAGTGTTGGAATACCACGACGTGAAATCTCACCTAAAAGAACTACTACTTGAGCATCACTTACTGCTTTATCGCCTAAAAGTTTACTCAAAACAGTTTTCATGGCCGTCACCATCGTTGGAGACTGTTTTGCCACTAAATAAAAACCACTTGACTGTCCAGAACCAGGAGCATATCGGGGTAATTCAAAGTCCCAAAGGAATGCATCTTCATCTGGACTGTGAAAACAACTTGCATCGACTGCTGATGAAGAAATAGCACTGTATCGGGTATTTTCTAACGATGCATTCAAGGTTTGTAAGTTTGGAGCAAAGCCTAAGCTATCAACTCCTAGATCTCTAACAAAAGAAGATTCAAGAATGTCGAGCGCTTCACACAATCCACCCTGTAACCTATTTTCTTTATGCTCAAGAACAAACCGGCCCGCTCTAGACATTGATAAATACTGGCGATGATTCGATGCATTTTTCTTAATGCTAAGCCTCGATAAACAGCTTGGATCGACAGCTGAACGAACCTCATCTTTGCGAAATTCCTGATCCATAGTTTGCAGATGGTCCACAATGGAAAGATCACGAGAAAAGCTCATCGCCTTCTTCTGCCCTGTATACCATCGTACGCTGGTATCAGAGCGCTCTGTCAATGATGCAAGTATTGCAGGTTCTGGCTGTTCCTCAGTGGGTCGTCTATCTATGATCTGTATTGTAAGACCACCAGCAGGAGACCACTCATCGACTTCTGAACCCAAGTTTTCCAAGCACCATTCATCAATACCTTCATTACATGAACTATAGCCAGAAGAGTCACTATGCAAAGAAACTTTAAGGCGAGATTTTGCTGGATATAATTGACGAATTTCATCAAATGAACGCTTCACTTGCTGCTTATTAAAGCCATTAATCATGCCTTCCAGCATAAGCCCTAATTCAGAGCCAAAGACACCAATATCATTACCTCTCTCAACCTCAGAAATCGCACTAATTCGCCATAATACTGACCAGTACTCTGAAGAGCTCTTAACCGAGGCATAACCGACTGGATTAAATTGACCATTAACATCTCGACAATTTAACGCTAAACAATCAGGAAAACTAGAAGGGTCAATAATACCCGCAACAGGTGACGGAACTCCTTTCTGAAGGGCTTCATGAAGTAAATATTGAGCATTGCACTGCCATGCTAGTTTTACTGGATGCATAGGAGACAGAATCAGTGCTACCGGTTTGGCTTCCAAATATTGATCATTAGACTGAGCTCGATGAACTGTAATAAGATCAGACCAGCAAGCCAGCGAATCTGGACTTTTTAGCCAATTAACATATTCATTAATATATTGCTCGACAAGTGTTCGAACACTTGGTGTCTGCACCATCTGACCAAGACTGAGCGCTTCTATAGTGCAAGCCTTTTCATGGCATAGGTGTTGTAATAGCTCCCTGACTTTATTTCTAGCAATAAGGAAACTATCAGGTGGGCTTAGCTCATTTATCTTAGGTCGCGGGTCAACTGTTAATTCGAGGGTAGACAGTCGAGGGTAATCTCTCCAAGTTGGGGGATGCCATGCCTCTTTGAAACCAGGACCTATAAGTAAAGGGTAAAACGACTCCTCTTCATCCAAAATCCAAGATTCTAGGTGAGTCAACATGCTCGGCCTGACATCAACCTTGGCAATACTTGAAGATCTAGCACAATTATTCCGTACTAGTTTATCAAATTCACTAGTAGCGCCTTTGGCAGCAAATTCATTGGGATTAACAACTATCTGATACTTAAGTGGTTCGTCTAAATCGTCTGTACTAATCTCAAACTCAATATTGCACGCTTCATCAGCTTCAATGACAGCCATTGCATACCCAGATAGGTCATCTGATTGAGTTATGGGCCAAGTCTGACTGTTCGTATCATCGTCATCACTTTCAATTACTTTACCGGTAATACTCTTCGGCATAGATATTGATTGTCTCAGATAAAACTCGACAGTGTGAGTACCTTCTCCGTTGGTCGTTAGTTCACAGTCATAGCGTGTCTTTGCCGATGCTCCGCGGCCAACTTTCTTCTTCTTAAACGGGCTCAATTTCTGAGCTGACAAACTATTCACAACTACTAAAGGCGTATACGATTCTAATGAAATTACTTTAATTAATACAGGCTTTGCCAGTTTCTGGCTTTCGAATATATACCTAACATATTGTTCATGCTCATCAGGTACAGATGTATCTTCCCATTCTAGACTGTTGTCATTCGTTATAAACGAATCGACTGGATCTAATTTTTTCCGCCCCGAAGCCCGCGATACTACAATTTCCTCTCCTTTAAGTATGTCATCGATTTCAAGTTGAAATTTTGGTATCGATTGGACTACGGCTAACTGGCTATTTAAGTTCCTACGAAAAACTTCGTTTAAACAGCTCAGCTTAAGTGTACCGGTTTCCTGAGATTCCCCATGGTTGAGCAACTCCAACCAAACCTGCTGAGTAAGTACTTTCCACCAATCTTGATTACTCTCTCTTTGAGCTTTGGCATAATTCCCCAACGGTCGAGTGATAAACTCCTGAGGTGTTCTAAAGATAGACACTACCGTTTGCTTAAATGAATCTAGAGCTTCTTTTATGTCTTGCGACTCGGTTTCACTTTTCAATTGGTCAACGCCAGAGTTGAATCCATTTTCTTGGAAAAAACTAGCTAAATCGGAATTGATACTAGGGTTAGGAACTTCCCCACTATCTAAAAAAGGAAGACCTAAGGCATGACACATATCTTGGGGATTGTTTGCTGTACAGCCGGTATCGTACAGGCTCCGTAATAGCTCCCAGGGCTCCTCTATATCATCACTCTGAGCTGCTTGCTCGAAAGCTTCAGCTAAAGCAGCCCAAGTCAGAGCTAACTCTGTTTCCTCTATCTGCTCAAAACGTTGCATTACAGCTTTGAATGTATTTTGAACAAAGTATTCTTCTCTCCACGTAGAGAAGCTCACATGGTTCACTTTCTCCAAACCTATTTTGTCGACTGTTGTTCCATTTGATAATAGTGGGGGATCATTAATAGCGGCAAGAGCCAGATAAGAAGCGTAAGACGTCCTAATTTTCACAACATGATTACTTGAACATCGAGTACTATCTGAATGAGATGGATCTTCCACCCCTTCTTGTACTAAAAGAACTGGTACTGACTTAACTTGTCCATTTCGTTCAATGTTCACTCGAGGCCCTAAAGCCTCAAACTGATCAAATACTTCATTAAGCATACTTGCTGGCACGGCAGCAAAAACTACGCGTAGATCATCATTTTCTGAAGCGATAAATTGGCTTGCTAGTTTCAAAATTTCTGAGACTAAATAATCAATGAAATTATGTGGCATTTTACTTTCCTTTTAGTCCAAGCTCGGTCAATGGGCTGACAATAACCATACCGCCTTCGGCATCTGGACTATCTACGGCAATGGACATATCTCTTAATTTCTTATTTAGAATTTCACCGGTTCCAAGTGCTAATTCGGCATTAATTCCGTACCTTGCCAACTGCTCACATAAATGCTGAACAGTGCAAGGGCCGACAGCTCTACTAGCAGCACAATGAACCATTAGTAAAATAGATAAAGGACCCAATCCAACAACCCAAGGAGCACTAGCATAATTGCCCCTTTTTTCAATATAATAACCCTGATCATAACTTTCCAAACCGGGTTCAGATGTAATACGCTGACGCGCTATATGTTCCAAAAACTCTAAAACATTTTTCGATGTCCCTTTTTTACAGTCAGCGATCTTACTGTCTCTTTCCATCATCAAAGAGAAGCTAGAGAGATACTTATCAAAATCAAACTTTTCTCTTGCTGATGCTAGGTACACCAGAGTCTCGTTAATTTTGGCGGGAGAAGCCAAGCTAATCCGAGACATATCAAAGTTGGCATTTTCTAACATGTACAATATTAAATTCAATGCTCCTCTCCCTTCGATGTAACGCCTAGCACCTTCCTTTATAGGCTTTGTAGCTAACTGCCCCACACTCCAAAACTCTTGCCCTTTAGAAATCGTTTCAGCAACCTCTACCTCACTGAGAATGGTCCCCTTTAGCAACGTTTGTTCAATTATTTCTCTGCAAATATCATTGCCATGGCACAACCAGTTTACATGAGCGCTACTACCTACTCGACATAAAGACTCAAGCATACTGATCCACTGGCGACGAGTGAGTCCTTGCTTTAAATTAAGAACAAACTCTAAGTCTTCTACAAAACGTTTTGCAGGAGAATCCAAATTAAAGTTTTTTACAAAAGTACTTTCAGAGTACGGGAATACTGAAGGCTTTTGCCAAGCGTCACAAATTGAGTCAACTCTCCAAGCTTCAAACTCTGATTGAATCATTTGAGCCCAAATATCATCTTCTTCTACTGTTACGCTTAGCTTTTCATACAACTTGTGCCAAATAGCCAGAGCAACAGCGTAGTCTCCGGTACCTAGCGCTAACATACTTGCAATAAGCTTACCTGGATTCCAAGGTTTCCCAGTCAAACGTGCAGACATGTAATACAAGGTTGCATCAGGGACAAGTGGAGTGACTTGGTTCCCTCGTTTGCTAGATTGCCCAGATAA
Source organism: Vibrio sp. NH-UV-68 (assembly GCF_042940635.1). Taxonomy (NCBI): domain Bacteria; kingdom Pseudomonadati; phylum Pseudomonadota; class Gammaproteobacteria; order Vibrionales; family Vibrionaceae; genus Vibrio; species Vibrio sp. NH-UV-68. The sequence continues at coordinate 109,229 of NZ_CP134975.1, read as the reverse complement.
TTTAGGAGTCGCGATAGCCCTGTTGACAACCTTCCCCCATAATTGCGCTTCAAAGCCTACTGGACTTTTTGTATTCGAAGGTAGCTTTTCTTTTTCCAACTGTTTTTTAAACGGTGTTCCTAAATTCCAAACATGTTCACTAACGCCTGAATGATCGTAAAAACCTACGTTGCGGTAGAGAGAAGCTAACAAAATTTCGCCTGTGGCAACTTCTGGCGCAGGTGTTATATTAAGGAAGCTTTCTTTATAAATAGTGTGATTGCTACCCCAGGGGCTATCTAAATAATCATCTAAACTTTTCATTTAATTTCTTCCCCTGAACCTAATCTTACTTCCAACTTTTAATGGGTATGTCTCTTTACCAATAGTAAGATCAATATTTCCATCAACAAAATCCTTATCTCTAGCAACCTGACCGGCAGTAACTGATTTTACTTCATCGATCAATGCAAATACTTCTTGTGGAAGGGAGGCCGCATCAAGCCCATCCTCAATTTCGCTCAAAGCCTTATAGAGCGCAAATGTAACTGGTACATGCCGTTTATGAATTTTTATATAAGGAGAACGATGAGCTGGTCTAGAATCATTACCTCTAAACATTTGCATCGAGGTCTTCACATTGCGAACACGCAGTGATACATCCCTGTCTCTACGTGCTACAGGTTGACCAAATGTGGTTGACAAAGGGATCTTGAAAAAGCGCGTGTCTTCATTAACTAGCTGCTCAACGAGATCTTCTACATCGTCATAATTATCATCACTCAAATGTAATTTTGCAAAACTAGTAAACAGCAGTGCATCCTTAGATACACCATATCGAAGCCCTAAGCTTCGCTTTGCTATACGCGCAGCAAATTGACGAACACTCCCTTGTAACATTCGCGCTTGATTTGAAAATTTAGTTGGGTGGTGCTGTTCAGATAGCGCCTCGTCGGCTGTAGCTAGTTGTATTAATAACTTCCTCTCAATATTTGTTACTCGGCTTGAAACTAACTCTAAGCCTTCATTTACAGAGAGACTAAAATGCTCTTCGAGCAGATCCACACTAACTTCTTCCCCTGTACTTTTTTGAACAAAAAGTACAGCATCACCATCTGCCAATGCTGGATCCATATAACTGGAAAAATCACCAGAAAGGAGCTCACTTATAGCACTATGCTCTTTTTCAGCAAGAGACTTTAGAGTTTTAAAATGAAACTTAGCCAAATAGATAGGAGCTTCTCCAAGAGAGCCTTTAGTTTTAGAATTATTAAATATTGCCTTTTGTGCTTTGTTATGTTCCCCAGTCGTTAAGCGCGGCCAGTTTGTAAATAAACGATGGTGGTATAATCTGTTCATTAACATATAACGGGCTTTAACCCCTGGCAGAGTATAAGGACCTTTCTGTTCGTTCCGGAGCATTTCGGCTGTCCAGTCACAAGGAGAGTAATCCTTACCATCCACAACAAGCGAACTTGTTTCTCCGATAAATAGGTATGAAACTAGGGAGTATAGATCTCGAAACGTCCAACGCTTTCCTGAAGCTAATTCGTAGTGGTACAGGAATTGAACTATATTATCCTGTGCTTTTTTTTTCTCTAGCAATATCTTATTCTGGCAAAATGGACAGTCTGACTTGTTCTCACAAGGCTGATTCCAATTTTCATCAGCTAGTGTTTTTTCAAGCATTTGATGAAAAACTGTGTTTTTGACATTACCATCCAAAGGAGCGACTAAAGACTCTACATCCATAGGCCATAATGCCAAGCGAGTCTTCCCAAGAGGCCAACACTCCAAAGCATCAACGCCTCCACTTGCAGCGGCGACTATGTCATTTAAGAAATTAGCTAATTCAGTATCTCCTTTACGGATAGCTAATGCTGATGTATTAGCTAAAATACCTCGATTGACGCAACCCAGAAATATTCCTTTGTACTCCCCACGGTAAATTTCAGAGAGCTCTTCAAGTAAGAGTGATTCAGCCGATTCATCAGGTCGAGATGGTTCTTTTTCAGTAGCGTCTTGAACCAACCTTATTTCTGGAAAGAATCTGCAATCCTCGGTAACTAACTCATCAAAAGACGCAACTGCTCTCCGAGGAGGCAGCTCATCTTTGGCGCAAAGGTATTGAGTTTCAAACTGAGCAATAATCTGGCCCTCTGCACCTAACTGACGGTCAAACTCAGTAACGGCACCTTCTACAGCATCGGTCTTCCCGTTACCAGGGCCACCCACGAGCAAAACAGCAAATGGAGTATTAGGTTTCCCGGATAATAACGATTCAACCCAGTTAGACAACTTTCTAACTAAAGGGGTCGTCAGTTGTTTATCCAAGGGCCTTCCTGAAGCTTCTTGAAAGGGCTGTCTATATCCACCTTTCTTACCTCCTGACCAGTTTACAAGAGCTAAAGGATACCGTTCAAAATCCATATTTAGTTGCCACCTTAATAAAAATTCATGCTCGATAGTAACCTAAACTAAAGTTAAAAACTTATTTGAAAATCAAATATATTGAAATTTACAACCGAAACAGCCCCTTAATAAATTCCTTTTTAATCAATAACTTAAAAGTGCAACGCAAGAATTACATCCAGAGAAGAGACATATAAAGCATCACTGATAATTAGCATTCCAACATTGAAGGCAATCAACTTATTACACGCTATATGTCTGTGTTTAAGGAGGTCTCGTACCATTGTCATTTATTAGGGATTTATCGTTGACCTCGACATTAACTGCGACGCAGCTCAGCCTCTAACGAGTGAACCCAAGCATTGCTTGTGAACGATTGCGTAAATCACCACACTCCAACTTTTTTCAACCACACATTACCTTCCTGAAGCCAGCCAATCGCAGGCTTCCATTTATGCACTTTTCTTAAAATCAAACTAAGCAGGAGGCACTTATGCCATTTGTTTTTATTGCTGGCTTTATCGTTGGCGCAGGCTTGTACCACATCAACAAGGAGGCGAATGGTGAATCCCCACCAACCTACTAAGACCTTAATCGAATTGTTCATCTATGGCGTAGTGAGTGTGTAGTGGTCAACTAAAATTGGCCACGGTTTTAGAGTTTTCCCAATATAATCGTTCTGATTCATTGGGAGTTAGACCACCGTTATACTGATGTGGTCTGAGTTGGCAGTAGTATCCGATAATGTAACGGGTAATCTCTTGTTGAGCCTCAGCGAAGCTACGATAACCCACAGTTGGCACCCATTCAGTCTTCAGACTTCTAAAGAAACGCTCCATCGGCGCATTATCCCAACAATTTCCTCGGCGAGATAAACTCTGTTTTATTTGAAAACGCCACAGCAATTGACGGTATTTACGGCTAGTATAATGACTGCCTTGATCGCTATGGAACATAACACCTTTAGGCTTACCACGTGACTCATAAGCTATCGAAAGAGCTTTGCCTGTTAGTTTAGAATCAGGTGATAGAGACATCGACCAGCCAATCACTTTTCGGGCAAAAAGATCGATAACAACGGCTAAATACATCCACCGATTACCTGTCCAAATATACGTCACATCACCAGCCCAGACCTCATTTGGGGCGGTAACCGCAAACTGACGACCTAAGTGATTTGGAACGTCAATATGTTCTTGTGAAGCTTTTCGGTAACGATGTTTTGGCACTTGGCAACTCACTAAACCAAGCGTTCTCATAAGTTTTGTTGCTCGGTATCGGCTCAGCTTTACACCCTGATTTGTGACTATATCTGCAATGGTTCTAGCTCCCGCAGAGCCATTGCTTGCAGCGTGAGCCTCACTGACCAAGCTGCGCAACTTTACTGTTTCAGCGTTAATTACCGTTGGGCGTTTAAGCCAATAGTGATAACTACTTCGATGAACATTGAAGACTTCGCATAATGTTTTTACGCTGTAGCTCTGCTTGAGTTTCTTGATTATCAAGAATTGTTCAGTGAGTCCGACATCAACAGAGCCGTGGCTTTTTTTAATATTTCATTATGCTCTTCAAGGCGAGCCAACTTCTTTTTTAATTCCCGAATTTCTATTTGCTCAGGGGTCATCGGTGAAGCTTTCGGTGTTTTTCCTTGGCGCTCTTCTCTAAGCTGGCGAACCCACTTATCCATCGTGGACTTGCCCACATTCATGGCTTGGGCTGCTTCAGTCACTGAGTAATTTTGGTCTAGGACTAACTGAGCTGCTTCTAACTTAAATTCAGCGCTAAATAGTCGTCTTGTACGTTTTGTCATAGTGTCACCTGTTAACTTATGAGGTGATGATATCACCTCTAACTAAGTGACCAAATTCACTATGCCACTACAGTGGTTACAACTGGGCTAAACGACAAGATAAACAGCAACCATAATCTAAAGCAGCCCTGCGTGATTGGGCTGCTTATATGGGGAAGGATGAATAGCCACCGACTTGATAGACACCTTTTAGTTAGACAAAATGACTAATAGAGAGGTGCTTATGAGCAGCAAGAGATATCCAGAAGAATTTAAAATTGAAGCAATCAAACAAGTGACTGAAAAAGGTCATAGCGTGTCTGATGTTGCAGCGCGACTAGGAACAACAAGCCATAGTTTGTATGCGTGGGTTAAACGCTACGGTCCCAACTCCTCACAATACCAAGCTCAATCTGATGAAAGTGCTGAAATTCGTCGACTTAAAAAGGAATTGCAGCGAGTAACAGAAGAGCGAGACATACTAAAAAAAGCCGCGGTGTACTTCGCAAGCCAGTCCGACTGAGGTATGCCTTTATTAAAGCGAATCAGACAATCTGGTCTGTTCGACGCATGTGTAAAGTCTTTGGAATTCACCCAAGTGGTTATTATTCTTGGCTAAAAAATCCAGATAGTAGACAAGAAAAGCGGCGAAAATACCTTCTCGGACTGATAAAGCAGTTTTGGCTGGAGTCAGGCTGTGTGTATGGTTATCGAAAAATCTACAGTGACCTACGAGATGAAGGGGAAATCTGTGGAATTAACCAAGTTCATCGTCTAATGAAGCGAGAAGGTATTCAGTCGCAAAGAGGTTATCGAAAGCCACGTCCCAAAGGTGGTGTCGAAAACATCATTGTTTCTAACAAGCTCGCCCGAGAGTTCAACCCGCACAAGCCCAATCAATCGTGGGTAACTGATATTACATACATCAAAACGCACGAAGGTTGGCTGTATCTGGCGGTAGTTGTAGACCTGTTCTCTCGGCGGGTAATTGGTTGGTCAATGAAAAGTAGAATAACCAAAGAGCTTGTCCTTGATGCTTTGCTGATGGCTATTTGGCGTCGTTCACCAGTAGAAAAAGTACTCATTCACTCAGATCAAGGAAGCCAGTATACCAGCCATGACTGGGACAGGTTTTTGAAACAGCATGGTCTTGAATCAAGTATGAGTCGCCGTGGTAACTGTCATGACAATGCGGTTGCCGAGAGTTTTTTCCAGTTACTCAAAAGAGAAAGAATTAAGCGGAAGATCTACACCACGAGAGAGGAAGCTCGTATGGACATCTTCGAATATATTGAGATGTTCTACAACATTAAACGCCGACATGGTTCCAATAATCAGTTGTCGCCAGTAGAGTATGAAAAGCAATATGAAATCAAGTTAAAGAGTGTCTACTAATTTGGTGGCTATTCAAAAAAACTATTCCTGATTAACATCAACAAAGCTTGGCACCAAAAGAAACATAGAGACAATATGATAGGTAAGAAAGCGTGTAGCTTTGTTCTTCACAATGATGTCAAAAGCCAGCTTGATGAGCTAGCAAGCGCTCGTCGCATGAAAAAGAATGAGTATGTAGAGAGTTTGATTAAAGACGCCTATAAAAAACTAACGTCCCCCTCTAGTGGTGGTGAAAATGGCGACTAAAATGGTGGCCAATAATATAAAAACACATGATACCAAATTTAATTTATTGATTTTAAATCAATTATTTTCAAGTTCGATATTCAGATCCAGAACATCGAATAATCATCGATTTCTATTGTACAAAGCCCAGCGTTTGCTGGGCTTTGTTTTATTTAACTCATCTTACTTAACGTTCGATTCATGCCATACGGCCAGTAACACGAACGATGTGGCTCTGGTATCTGACCATAAAAAATGGCCTTGCGCGACGCAAAGCCATTCGTATTTAGCCCGCTAGTTACTAAAGCAGAATCAAGTAACTCATAAATAGACCACACAGAACATAAATAACAGGGTGGACTTGTTTACGCTTGCCCGCCACGACCATAGAGAAAGCGTAACTAATAAAGCCCATTGCCATGCCGTTTGCAGGCGAGAAACTCAATACCGTGAACATAATGGTAAAGAAGGCCGCAATGCGAGACTCTTTTTGTTCCCACTGAATCTGCCCCAAACGACCAATCATGTAGATACCGACCACAACCATGGCGGGTGCCACCATCGCAGCAGAAAAAATTGAGAAGAGCGGGTATAGAAACAGAGACACAAGGAATAAGCCAGCAACCACAACCGCCGCCAAACCTGTTTTCGCACCTTGAGACGAGGCAATACCTGACTCTGAAAACGCCGTAATTGACGTGGTTCCCAACACAGAACCAATCACAGTGCCTCCCGCATCCGCCACTAGCGCAGAGCGAGCATTTGGCACTTTACCGTCTTTATCGATGATCCCCGCGTCACGGCCAACACCGATGATAGTGCTCAAACCATCAAAGAAATCGACAATCAGAAAGATAATGACAATAAACAGCAGATCGAACATCTTCTCTGCCGTCAGGCCCGAGAAGTTAAATACGGCGCCGAAACTGCTTTCCATACTTGGCGGCGCAGTAATAAATTGCTCTGGCATCGGCGCATTGTTGGTTCCCATCACCACATCAGCCAAAACCGTCAGAGCAATCGCTGAAATAAAAGAGATAAAGGTCGCCAACTTGATATCGCGAATCATACAGCCAAGCGCAATGAAGATACTCAGGTAAGCAATGATGACTTTCGGCTCAGAGATATCGCCCATACTCACCAAGATGATCGGATTGGAAACAATAATTCCCGCATTCTTTAGCCCCAAGAAGGCAATGAATAGACCGAGAGAGACAGTAATGGCCAGCTTAAGATCTTCCGGAATCGACTCAATCATCGATTTACGAATATTGGTCATCGATAGAATCAGATACAGCACGCCAGAAAGGAAAATACCGAATAATGCTTCGTGCCACACTAAGGCGACAGAGCCACTCAACAACATCCCTTTAAAGAAGCCGTTCATGCTCATACCCGGTGCAAGCATCACTGGATAATTACCCCAAATCCCCATAATCAGAGTAGCTGCCGCTGCCGCTAAAGCCGTGGCAGTAAAAACCGCGCCTTTGTCCATCCCTGGTATGCCACCCAAAATCGCTGGGTTAACCGCAAGGATATAGCTCATAGCTAAGAAGGTAATAAAGCCAGCATACAGCTCTGTGCCAATGGTGGTTTTACGCTCAGAAATTTTAAAAATGGACTCTAGGATGCCAGGGTTATTCTGGGCTTTTACAGCGGTATCGAGACTCACAATCAAACCTTAACGATTAAATAAACAGGAACGGAGTCAAATGCTGATAGAGAACGAAACAGACGCTAACCACTAACAAAACTGTAGTCACCAAGATAGGCTCGGTGGTAGAGACGTTCAGTCCAATTTACTAAACATATACAGCATTTAAACGTTTGCGCGGCATTGTACGAATCTCTCATCAAAACTCAACGCTTTTCTGGCTTAAAAGAGAACAAAAGCAAACGTTTGCCTTTTGATCGATGAATTCAATCCGTCTGAGATTACTGGTGGTTTGCGTCTCCTTACTCACACTCACCCCTGCTATAGTTGTTCTAGAGCGCCTATTTATGCTACTCTTCGCGTCCATTTTTCTGACCTAAATTTGACCAACTCGGTGAAAAATCTCGGTCAGTGCTATCTTTATAATGGTCAGCAGATCTCTGTTAGCCATCACCAAACCAAATGTGAGAATGTCCCTATGGGTAAAGGCACTCTGTATATCGTATCGGCACCAAGCGGTGCGGGAAAATCGAGTCTGATTTCAGCCATGCTAGAAACCAACCCTACCTATGCAATGAAAGTATCGGTTTCGCATACCACTCGTGGCATGCGCCCTGGTGAGCAAGATGGCATTCACTACCACTTTGTGCAAAAAGATCTCTTTGAAGAGCTGATTGAAAAAGGCGAATTCCTTGAGTACGCCGAAGTGTTCGGCAACTACTACGGCACGTCGCGCGTTTGGATTGAAAGCAACTTAGAAAAAGGCATTGATGTCTTTCTGGATATTGACTGGCAAGGTGCCCGTCAAATTCGTCAGCAAATGCCGCAAGCAAAAAGCTTATTTATTCTGCCACCGTCAAACGGTGAGTTAGAACGCCGTCTTAACGCTCGTGGTCAAGACAGTGAAGCCGTTATTGCCAAGCGCATGGCAGAAGCGAAAGCGGAAATCTCACACTATCGCGAGTACGACTACGTCATCATTAATGATGACTTCGACAACGCACTGATGGACTTTAAGGCCATCATCCGCGCTGAAAGATTAAAGCAAGACAAACAAGCTGATAAATATAAAGGCATGCTTGACGCGCTTTTAGCGGAATAATCCCCTTAAAGAGAAAGAGTTCCTAGACACTAGGAACTCACACCCTGTATAATTTCTCGTCATTCAAGATTTTAGTAAACTAATTTGGAGTTCTCATGGCACGCGTAACTGTTCAAGACGCTGTTGAAAAAGTTGGTAACCGTTTCGACCTAGTTCTCATTGCGGCACGCCGCGCTCGTCAAATGCAAACCGGCGGTAAAGATTCACTAGTGCCAGAAGAGAATGATAAGCAAACGGTCATCGCTCTTCGCGAGATCGAAGAAGGTCTTATCACTAAAGACATCCTTGACGCACGTGCGCGTCAAGAGCAGCAAGAACAAGAAGCCGCTGAATTAGCCGCCGTAAGCAGCATCGCTCACAGCCGTTAATCAGATCTTCACGTCAACAACTATCTTCCGGATCTAAAGTTTGTATCTATTCGATAGCCTCAAAGACGTTGCCCAAGAATACCTAACAGAGCCTCAAATTGAGGCTCTGCGTCAATCTTATGTGGTAGCGAAAGATGCTCATGAAGGGCAGACCCGTTCAAGCGGCGAACCTTATATCATCCACCCTGTGGCTGTGGCTCGTATCTTGGCGGAAATGCGCCTTGATATCGAAACTCTGCAAGCGGCTCTACTCCACGATGTAATCGAAGATACTGAAGTTACAAAAGAGGAGTTAGAAGCGCAATTTGGCAATACCGTTGCTGAATTGGTCGATGGCGTGTCTAAACTTGATAAACTCAAGTTTCGCGATCGCAAAGAAGCCCAGGCAGAAAACTTCCGTAAGATGGTGCTTGCCATGGTGCAAGACATCCGCGTTATCCTGATCAAGCTCGCTGACCGCACCCACAACATGCGTACTCTTGGCGCACTGCGTCCAGACAAGAAACGCCGTATTGCGCGCGAAACGTTAGAGATTTACTCGCCACTTGCCCACCGTCTCGGTATCCACAACATCAAGACCGAACTCGAAGAGCTTGGGTTTGAAGCGCTCTATCCGAATCGCTATCGGGTACTTAAAGAGGTCGTGCGATCCGCTCGTGGCAATCGCAAAGAGATGATCCAGCGCATCCATACTGAAATCGAAGGTCGCCTCGAAGAGGTCGGCTTGAAAGCGCGTGTGGTCGGTCGTGAGAAAAACCTGTTCTCCATCTACAACAAGATGAAAACCAAAGAGCAGCGTTTCCACACCATTATGGATATCTACGCGTTCCGAGTTGTCGTGCAAGATGCCGATACCTGCTATCGCGTTCTTGGCCAAGTACACAGCTTGTATAAACCACGCCCAGGACGGATGAAAGACTACATCGCCGTACCGAAAGCCAATGGCTATCAATCGCTGCATACTTCGATGATAGGCCCTCACGGCGTACCTGTTGAAGTGCAAATCCGTACTGAAGATATGGATCAGATGGCCGACAAAGGGGTCGCCGCTCACTGGTCTTATAAAGGTAACGGAGATCGCACAGGCACAACCGCGCAAGTTAAAGCGCAGCGTTGGATGCAAAGCCTGCTTGAGCTACAACAAAGCGCAGGTAACTCATTTGAATTTATTGAAAACGTAAAATCTGACCTGTTCCCAGATGAGATTTACGTCTTTACGCCCAAAGGTCGCATTGTTGAACTCCCTGTTGGCGCGACCGCCGTTGACTTTGCTTATGCGGTGCATACCGATGTCGGCAACACCTGTGTTGGTGCCCGTGTCGATCGCAATCCGTACCCTCTGAGTAAATCACTCAAAAATGGTCAAACCATCGAGATCATTAGTGCACCTGGGGCTCGCCCTAACGCAGCTTGGCTCAACTACGTGGTGACCTCACGCGCGCGCACTAAAATACGTCAAGTTCTCAAGACGATGCGCCGCGAAGAGTCAATTACGCTAGGTCGCCGTCTTCTCAACCATGCGCTCGGTGAACTGTCACTGTCAGACATCAGTGAAGAGAACGTCAACCATGTCTTGGCCGATCTTAAAGTCGCTAGCGTCGATGATTTGCTGGCGGCAATAGGCTTAGGTGAATTAATGAGTATCGTCATCGCCCGCCGCTTACTGGGCAATGCTGATGAGCTCACTGAATCGATCAGTGTCAATGCCGACGGTTCGCCGAAGAAAAAACTGCCTATTCGTGGTGCAGAAGGCATTTTGCTTACCTTTGCTAACTGCTGTCATCCGATTCCTGACGATCACATTATCGCTCACGTTTCACCCGGCCGTGGTCTGGTGGTTCACCGTGAAACGTGTCCAAACGTACGCGGTTACCAAAAAGAACCCGATAAGTACATGGCCGTTGAATGGTCAGACGATTACGACAAAGAGTTTATTACCGAAGTCACTATTGATGTGCAAAACCGTCAAGGTGCGCTTGCTGAACTGACCAATGTTATCTCCAACACAGGCTCTAACATCCATGGTCTTTCAACCGAAGAGCGCGATGGCCGTTTGTACACCGTCACTGTGCTGCTCACAACCAAAGATCGTGTTCATCTTGCAGGCATCATGCGTAAAATCAAAGCCATGCCACAGACGTTAAAAGTTCGTCGCCGCAAGAACTAACTCGTTGTTCAAACCGTAATAAAATGTCCTTGCCGCCACTGCTGCAAGGACATTTTTGACTTAATGCCTCAATTACTGGCGCTACGAACCTCACACTATCACTATGAACTTAGAACGCTACCAACGAATCCAACAAGTATTAAAGGCGCGTCAAGCCGATCTCACTCTGTGCCTTGAAGACGTGCATAAGCCCAACAATGTCTCTGCTGTGATTCGCTCTGCCGATGCCACAGGTATTCATAAGATTCACGCCGTGTGGCCCAATGAAATGCGCACCCTCAGCCATACTTCTGCGGGGGCGCGTAACTGGGTTGATGTTGAAACTCATGACGATATCGACACCGCGATTGCGGAGCTTAAAGCGCAAGGCATGCAAGTGCTGGTAACGAATCTTTCTGATAGCGCGGTCGATTTTCGCCAAGTCGATTACACCAAACCGACAGCGATCATTCTCGGCAACGAAAAAGCGGGCGCGTCAGCCAAAGCCAAACAACTTGCCGATCAAGACATCATGATTCCTATGCTCGGCATGGTTCAGTCACTCAATGTCTCCGTCGCCAGCGCCGTCATTTTGTACGAAGCGCAGCGTCAACGTGAAGCGGCGGGTATGTACGACAATGACATTAGCTCGGTTCCACAACAGACTATTCACCGCCTGCTGTTTGAACGTGGTCATCCGGTATTGGCCAAAGTGGCAAAGCGTAAAGGTTTGCCGTACCCAACGTTAGATGAGCAGGGCCAAATTGTCGCTGACGATCAATGGTGGGCCGAGATGCAGAAGAAGTAACGACATTTTTCCTGTACAAAAACACAGCTCGGTGGTTAACTATTGTTAATGATTGAATGACTTACCGAGCCCTGTTATGTCGCAACTGCTATCTGCAATTCCTCTCACGTCCCTTACGGGGGTAGGCGCGAAAGTCGCCGAGAAACTTGCAAAAGTCGGCTTAAACTCGGTTCAAGACCTGCTTTTTCATCTGCCACTGCGCTACGAAGACCGAACTCGCCTCTATCCGATCGTCAAATTACATGCGGGTTTATGGGCTGCGGTGCAAGGCAAAGTAATGAGCGTCGATACTGTATTTGGCAAACGCAAAATGCTCGCGGTCAAAATCAGCGATGGTAACGGCACCATTACTTTACGTTTTTTCAATTTTACTGCCGCGATAAAAAATAACTTTGTCGAGGGTAAAACCGTCCATGCTTATGGCGAGATTAAACGCGGTGGCTACGGACTCGAAATTGTCCATCCCGACTACAAATTCCACACTGCCCATCAACAACCCGATGTCGAGCAAACCCTGACGCCCGTCTATCCAACCACTGAGGGCTTGCGTCAAATTACCTTGCGTAACCTCACCGACCAAGCATTAGAGTTACTCGATAAAGCCGCCGTACAAGAGCTGTTACCCAGTGGCCTTTACGATAGTCAAATCACCCTCGCCCACGCGTTGCATACCATTCATCGGCCACCTCCAAGTATCGATTTAGAGCAATTTGACAACGGCCAACACCCAGCGCAGATTCGCTTAATCATGGAAGAGTTGTTGGCGCAAAACTTATCGATGCTCTCGGTGCGCAGTAAAGGCCAGCAAGATGCGGCATTACCTCTGGCAGAGCGTAATACGCTGAAACAGCAACTGCTGGCCGGCTTGCCGTTTTCGCCCACCAATGCTCAGACGCGAGTGGTACAAGAGATCGAACAAGACTTGGCCAAACCGCACCCGATGATGCGTTTAGTGCAAGGCGATGTTGGCTCGGGTAAAACCTTAGTCGCGGCGCTCGCCGCTCTGCGCGCGCTTGAGCACGGCTATCAAGTCGCCCTGATGGCTCCAACCGAACTGCTTGCAGAGCAGCATGCCGTGAATTTTTCGACCTGGCTTGAACCGATGGGCATCAAGGTAGGCTGGCTTGCCGGAAAACTAAAAGGTAAGGCCAAAGAGGCGCAGTTAGCAGACATCGCGAGTGGTGAAGCGAAAATGGTGGTCGGCACCCATGCATTGTTCCAAGAGCACGTTGCGTTTCATCATCTCGCCTTAGTGATCATTGATGAGCAACACCGCTTTGGTGTTCATCAACGTCTTGAGTTACGCGAGAAAGGCCAAAAGCAGGGCGCATATCCACACCAATTAATCATGACAGCCACGCCGATCCCACGCACGCTGGCAATGACGGCTTATGCCGATCTTGAAACATCAGTCATTGATGAACTACCTCCGGGCCGGACACCGATTCAAACGGTCGCCATCCCTGATACCAAGCGTGATGATATTGTCGAAAGGGTGCGCCATGCGTGTTTAACCGAAGGCAAGCAAGCTTACTGGGTGTGTACTTTGATTGATGAGTCTGAAGTCCTTGAAGCACAAGCGGCTGCGGATACCGCCGAAGCGCTACAACGCACGCTACCGGATGTTAAAATCGGCCTAGTCCACGGTCGGATGAAGCCCGCAGAAAAACAAGCCGTGATGCAAGACTTCAAAGACAACAAACTGCACTTGTTGGTTGCCACCACGGTGATTGAAGTGGGCGTTGATGTGCCTAACTCGAGCCTGATGATCATCGAAAACCCCGAGCGCCTAGGCCTAGCTCAACTGCACCAGTTGCGGGGCCGAGTCGGGCGAGGCAGCGTTGCCAGTCATTGTGTGCTGCTGTACCACTCTCCTCTGTCAAAGACAGCGCAAAAACGACTTGGCGTGCTCCGAGAAAGTAATGATGGTTTCGTGATTGCTCAGCGCGACCTAGAGATTCGCGGCCCTGGCGAATTGCTCGGGACGAAACAGACTGGCATGGCGGATTTTAAGATTGCCGATTTAGTGCGCGATCAACGCTTAATTCCGGAAGTTCAGCGGATAGCTCGCCATATTCATGACAACTATCCGGATAATGCTGTCGCGATTATTGATAGATGGCTTGGCGATAGGGATGCCTATTCGAAAGCGTAGGTCGTCAATCAGATTCTGAATCACGCTCGTTCCTCGCGGTTCAGAATGACGACAGTAAAAACATCGTCATTCCGGAATCGAGCAACGAGATATTCGGAATCTAAAGTGGATAAACATTAATCCTTCACTTTCAGGATCTGATCCCAAGGTAAGTTTTCGTCACCCAAAACAATGAAATTAGGATTTTCTAACGTATCGCGCTCGTTATAGGACAAAGGATCAAGGTGAGTGCTTAGGATGCGCCCTCCCGCCTCTTCGACAATGCATTGTGTCGCAGCGGTATCCCATTCGCCGGTTGGACCAAGGCGAAGATAGCAGTCGACAGCACCTTCGGCGACCAAACACGCTTTCAATGCGGCAGAACCGAGCGGCACTAAATCGTAGTTCCATCCACTACTCATACGGCGAGTGATACGGTTAATGTCTTGGCGACGACTGATGGCCATCGCGATGGGGCTTGATTGCCCTGTATGTTGGTGGGTTTTAATCCGCACGTTTTGGTCTAGGTCTGGAATCTTCCATGCACCTTTACCATGATAAGCGTAATACGTTACGCCGGAAACCGGACCATAGACAACGCCCATGACTGGTTGATTGTTTTCGATCAGTGCAATCACCGTGGCAAAATCACCACTACGAGCAATAAATTCTTGGGTGCCATCCAGTGGGTCAACTAACCAGTAGCGATCCCAGCTCGCTCGCTGAGTAAGGCTGATATCTGCCGCTTCTTCTGATAACACTGGAATGTCTGGTGTCAATTCTGAGAGCTTTTCAACAATCAATTTATGCGCAGCAATATCGGCGCTCGTCACGGGTGTTTCATCACTTTTGGTGTACGCTTGGTACTCCTTTTTCTCGTAAATTTCGAGAATTAACTGCCCTGCCGAGCGGGCAATTTCAATCACGGCAGGTAAGTGATGAGAGAGATCTTTTGTTATTGGCATAGATAATCCTTAATGCTCTGCGGCGATGACCTCTGTCGTCATAATTAGGCTTGTAAGATACGCAAGGCAAGTAGCAGCGCCGTAATCGACCGCGCTTCACAAAAATCGAGGTGCGTCAGTAACTCTTCTGCCTGATCCAATGGCCAGCGCACCACATCCAAAGGCTCAGGTTCATCCCCTTCTAATTGCTCTGAGTATAGATCTTCTGCAATAAATAGGGTCATTTGGCTTGAGAAATAAGACGGTGCCAGCACCACTTGCTTTAATGGTGTCAGCTTATTCGCGCCATAGCCTATTTCTTCTTTCAGCTCGCGTACTGCGGCTTGCTCGGCATTTTCGCCAGGGTCAATCAACCCCTTGGGAAAGCCCAACTCATAGCGCTCCGTACCCGCCGCGTATTCCCTCACTAGCAAGAGATCGCCTTGCGCTGTGATTGGCACCATCATGACCGCATTACGACCACTCGGTTTCATTCGCTCATAAGTGCGCCGCTCACCGTTACTAAAGCGTAAGTCGAGCGCTTCAATTGCGAATAATCGAGATTGTGCGACGGTTTGTTTCGCCATAATCTCTGGTGGAGTCATTTTGGCCACAAGCTTGATCCTTTACACGAAGAGAATGCTATTAATATAGGAGAAAATAGCCGGGTTTGAAATCAAAAAAAAGGGTTCGCCTTGTGGCCAACCCTATGTATTTCATTCGGTTAATACGAATTTAGTAGTAAGAATGCTCACCGCGATCATGCTCAGTTGCATCTCGTACCGCCGACAACTCACCTTCAAATTGCTGCAGTAACTCTTTTTCGATGCCTTCTTTCAGTGTGACATCAACCATTGAACAACCATTACAACCGCCACCAAATGCGACGATCGCGATGCCATCATCAGTGATTTCAACCAAACTAACGTGACCACCGTGACCAGCAAGCTGAGGGTTTACTTGAGTTTGAATAGCGTATTCAACACGTTCAACCAGTGGTGCATCGTCAGACACTTTACGCATTTTTGCATTCGGTGCTTTCAGGGTGAGTTGAGAGCCCATTTTGTCAGTGACAAAATCAATTTCAGCGTCTTCTAGGAAAGGTAAGCTGAGTTCATCAACATAAGCAGTAAGGTGGTCGAAACTGAGTTCGGTATCCGTAGCTTCGACGGCTTCTGGTGGGCAGTAAGACACACCACACTCTGCGTTTTGGGTGCCTGGATTTACAACGAACACACGAATATTAGTGCCTTCTGGCTGCTGACTCAGTAGGTTAGCAAAATGTTTTTGGGCAGTTTCAGTAATAATAATTGTATTTGTATTTGACACGACGAATACCTGAGTAATTTTGTAGGCTATTAGTTGTCCATTCTACTCCTGAAAATTGAGAGATCTAGCCCTATTCATCAAATTCGGCTAACTCGCAGGTTCAGGAGTACGACAAATACAATAAATATCAACGCTTTTTACCCCGGCATCAAGCAGTAATTTGCACAAATGCTGCACGGTACTTCCTGTGGTTAAAACATCATCAACAATCGCTACCCGCTTCACATTTGGCAATGATTTCAATGCGAAAGCGTTGTGGATGTTGTTCATCCGTTGGTGTTTGTCTAACCCTTGCTGCTGAGCAGTTGCACGAGTACGGCGAAACACGCCTTGCTGGGGCACAGCAAGTTGTTTGGCTAACGACTGCGCAAGCAACTCACTTTGATTAAATCCTCGCTGTAAATAACGCCGCCAATGCAAGGGCACAAAGGTGATCAAATCGGCAGGTTGGTCGATACGTGGTGCCAATAGCATCGCAAGCTTACGGGCGTGCCAGAATTGCCGTTCGTACTTGAGTAAATGCACGTAAGAAGAGAGTGGCGCTTGGTAATCACCAACACAATACAACTTATGCCAGTATGGTGGCTGCTTTAAACACTGTCCGCACTCAACTTGCTCAGCCACCGTCATTAAGCCGCAACGTTGGCAACGCGGCACTGGTGAAAAATAGTGTTGACACGTAGCGCAAACCCCTAGTTGCTGCTCGTCGGCCGCCAAGAGTAATTGACACACCTCACACTGCATCGGCAACAGGTCCGCGATGTATTTGTTGATTGTTTGCGCTAACATAGTTTCACTTTGGCCAGTTGGAACAACGATTATGGCGCCAAAGCAGCATGATGAAGGATGAAAAAAGTGCAGCAAAATGAGAGCAACTCACCTCCGCTTTATTGGCAAACCTGCGGTCGCGGTCAAGACGTAGTGCTGGTTCACGGCTGGGGAATGAATGGCGCGGTATGGCATAACACGGTAGAAGCGCTCAGCCAACACTACTGTGTTCACGTGGTCGATTTACCTGGTTTTGGCCACAGCCATCAAGCCAGCTTTGAACGCATGGACGATCTTGCCGAGCAAGTCCTTAAGCATGCGCCAGAGAATGCAATTTGGCTCGGTTGGTCACTCGGAGGCCTGCTCGCCACTCACATTGCCCTTCACCACCCACTGCGAGTCTGTAAGCTTGTCACTGTGGCTAGCTCGCCGAAGTTTGCCGCGCAAAAACCATGGCGAGGCATCCAGCCACAAGTCTTAAGTGCTTTTACCGAGCAACTGGTCGATGATTTCCAATTGACCATCGAGCGCTTTATGGCGCTGCAAGCCATGGGCAGCCCTTCGGCGCGTAAAGATGTTAAGCAGCTCAAACATGCGGTACTTTCCAGACCAGCGCCCAATCCAACGTCGCTACTGGCCGGATTGAATCTGTTGGCAGAGATCGACTATCGCCACCAGCTTGTTCAGTTAACCATGCCGATGCTGCGTTTATACGGTCGCCTTGATGGCTTAGTACCCGTCAAAGTCGCCAGTGATGTTGATACTCTGACTCCAGATAGTGAAAGCGTTGTGTTTGCGGCGTCATCTCACGCCCCCTTTATGACCGAATTTGAATCGTTCTGTGAACAAGTGAAGCGATTTATCGATAACTCGTCGCCATTGTGCAATAAGCGATAATGGGTAACAAACTGTAAAATGTGCTAAATGTTTCAGATGGTTGGTCGATAAATAAACTAACCGAAAGAGTGACCACTCTGCCGGTTGGGCGTGAGGAGACTAAACGATGCTCGTATCACCTACGAACGTAAGTGTTCCACTCATCGCCCCATCGGTTAATGTGCAAACGGAGCAAGCCGCCAGGGACAATAAAGTCCGTGAGCCAATTGCCCCAACGCTTGCATTGACCAAGAGTAACGCAGAACGAAAAGTGACTGCAGATGAAAAACGGCGCAAACAATCATCATGGGATCCCTCAGAGCACCCAAGCTATGAGACCGATCAAAGTGGTGACGCGATCTCCGTTTCTCAGGAAGAGCCTCAAGAGACACTCGATAGGCTATTTCAATTGTTGTCACTCGATAGTTATAGCGAACATCAAGGTAAAGGCTACGCCATGCGTTTTCGCTTGCCGAGACGCATAATCGATGCGGCGATAACAGAAGGAACCATGGAGAAAAGACGCACTGTGATTAAATTTCATTACGGTGATGCCGTTGCACCCAACACTCCTTCTGATGTCATTGCGGTGTTGTAGTCCTCATCGAGTTTATCATTGATGAGGTAATGCCCAAAAAAATCCCCGTTAGTATCACTACTCACGGGGATTTACTTTTGTTTTGATAAGTTTAACGCTTATCAGTCTTAGCGCTTGGCCTTTGCAAACGCCTGGGCGAAGGCGCCGCCCATAGCACTGTCTTGCGGCTCTTCGCGGCGGCGTTGTCCGCCTTGAGCTTGACGCGGCTGACTGCGCGGCGCACTCGAACGCTGAGCGCGGTTATCTTGTCCGGGTTCATCATTAAGGCGCATCGACAAACCAATGCGCTTACGTTGGACATCAATTTCCATCACTTTGACTTTAACAATATCACCAGCCTTGACCACTTCGCGCGGATCAGAGACATAACGGTCAGTGAGCGCAGAGATATGCACTAAGCCATCTTGGTGCACGCCAATGTCAACAAAGGCGCCAAAGTTCGCCACATTCGACACCACACCTTCAAGAATCATTCCCGGCTCTAGATCTGAGACCGAATTGACGCCATCAGCGAACGTGGCGGTCTTAAACTCAGGACGTGGGTCACGGCCTGGTTTATCCAACTCCTTGATAATATCGCTCACCGTCGGCACACCGAAGTTCTCATCGGTGTAATCGATAGCATGCAAACCACGCAAGAAAGTGGTATCACCAATCAAGGCTTGAATCGGTTTTTGATTCTTGGCCGCGATCGCTTTTACTACTGGATAGGCTTCTGGGTGCACGGAAGAGGCATCAAGCGGGTTTTTACCATCCATAATGCGTAAGAATCCAGCACACTGCTCAAACGCTTTTGGCCCAAGCCGCGCGACTTTCTTCAGCGTAGTACGGCTTTCAAAACGGCCATTGGCATCACGATAGTCAACGACATTCTGCGCAATCGTGCTTGATAAGCCAGCCACACGCATCAGCAATGCGGGTGAGGCAGTGTTGACATCGACACCGACCGCGTTAACACAATCTTCAACCACCGCATCGAGACGTTTGGCGAGCATTGACTGGCTCACATCGTGCTGATATTGGCCGACACCAATCGACTTAGGGTCGATTTTCACTAGCTCAGCCAGAGGGTCTTGCAGTCGGCGCGCAATCGACACGGCGCCGCGTAAAGAGACATCCAGATTCGGAAACTCGTTGGCCGCCAGTTCAGACGCTGAATAGACCGACGCCCCAGCCTCGCTCACCATGATTTTTTGCACTTTTAGGTTGCCACGCTGAATAACATCCGCGACAAAACTATCGGTTTCGCGTGAAGCGGTGCCATTACCAATCGCAATCAAGTCAACATTGTGCTGACGCACCAGTGCATCGACCACTTGCGCTGACTTATCGTACTGCTTTTGCGGTGGGTGCGGATAAATCGTTTCGGTCGCGAGCACTTTACCCGTTGAGTCAACCACCGCAATTTTTGAACCAGTGCGCAACCCAGGATCAAGACCCAGCGTTGCACGCGGACCCGCTGGCGCGGCCATCAACAAATCTTTTAGGTTGGTGGCAAACACGTCGATCGCTTCAATCTCAGCGCGCTCTTTCATCGCCGCCATCAGCTCGGTTTCCATGTGCATCGACACCTTGATGCGCCACGCCCAACTGATCACTTGCTTGCGCCAACCATCAGCCGGGGCACTGCTCAAAGAGACGCCGTAGTGATCGCTAATGATACTTTCGCAATGCGACTGACGTACACCCTCTTCTTGGCTTGGGTCAGCATTCATCGCTAACGTTAAGAAGCCTTCATTGCGGCCTCGCAGCATGGCTAAAGCGCGGTGCGATGGCACTTTGCTTAATGCTTCGTTATGCTCGAAATAATCTTTGAATTTCTCGCCTTGTTGTTCTTTCCCCGCCACCACTCGCGATACAAGCTCGGCGTGACGATTTAGATAGGACCGAATTTTTTCTAGCAAGTTAGCATCTTCAGCAATGCGCTCCATGAGGATAGATCGAGCACCATCTAAGGCGGCCTTGCTGTCGACAATGCCCTTGTCGCTATTAATATACTGCTTCGCTTCGATTTCCGGGTCAGTCTGAGGGTGATTCCACAAGGTATCGGCCAAAGGCTCTAGCCCGGCTTCAATGGCAATCTGGCCTTTCGTTCGGCGTTTAGGTTTGTAGGGTAAATACAGATCTTCAAGTCGAGTTTTACTGTCAGCTTGATGGATTTCAGCTTCAAGCTCCGAGCTCAATTTACCTTGGTCTCGAATCGATTTAAGGATGGTTTGGCGGCGATCATCAAGCTCTCGCAAGTAAGATAAGCGGCTATCTAAATTACGCAGCTGTGTATCGTCTAGGCCTCCTGTCACCTCTTTACGGTAACGGGCAATAAACGGAACGGTATTACCATCATCAATCAGGTTGACTGCGGCGGTGACTTGCTCAGGGCGAACATTGAGTTCCTGAGCAATCAATTTACAGATAGCTTGGCTCATCCGTTGAATCTCTTTTTTGAATTAAACATTTAATTGCGGCTATTGGTTATATTGGGGTCTTGAGACAAAAAGCCAACATTTTTAGCCCTCACTAGCAAGCTTGCACCATTGTTTGGCCAATAGATTGGCAATTGTGTGATTATTGTGTCAAAACTAGAGATAGACAAGAACCTAAAATCTAAGCAAATAACTAATGTAGTATAACTACTTCACTCGCTGATGCGTCTATGGAACCGCTATGAAAAAACTGTTACTGGCTCTCTCTCTGCTGTCTTATTCTGTCCTCTCTGGCTTGGCATTCGCCGACAGCAACTTACAAAACACGACCATTAATGCAACAACGTATGCGCCCATTTACGCCCTCGACGATAAACCCGTACTGGGCCGAGTGGAAAATGTTTACCTCAATAGCATCGAACCACTGCAACACATTCCCTTTGCAGGAAAAATTGATACCGGTGCCGATACAACGTCAATTCATGCCAGCAATATTCATGTCACCAGTAGCCATCCAGAATTCAAAGACTTGCAAGATAATGCATTAATGCAAGCCTTGATCGATACCCCGGAAATTGATGATGTCGCCTATGATGACTGGAATGCTGAGCTTTTTGCCCCTTATCAAGTCACCGTCAGCTTTGAGCTAGAAAACCCTTACAACAATGAGATGGTTAGTGTTAATTCACCGTTGACTCGTGTTGGGGTGATCCGCAGCCGCACCAGTAAAAAGCCCATCGTACGCCCAACAGTGACGTTGCCAATGACCATTGCCGACACCACGGTGATGACAGAGGTGAACTTAACCGATCGTAGTCAATTTTCTGCCCCGATGTTAATTGGCAAAACCTTCTTAAAAGACAATGCTTGGGTTTTTGCTGGTTACGACTACCTACAACAACAAAAGCAAGCCCAATTAATCGGCAGAAAAGAGCAGGTCAACATTGGCGGCATCAGCCAAAACATCTCCTACTCTATGAGCAATAACTACACTTCGCTGCACGCAACCAATATCAAGGTCGATAACAAAACACAACAAGTCAGCTTTGAGATCAGCGACTCTAACGGCAATACGACTGCATTGACTCGACCACTAGAAAGAATGATTAAAGTCGCTGGCCAGCAGCGCCCAATGGTGTATGTCCCGGTCACCATATACAACCAAAAACGCCACTACTGGCTAGTATATTTGAGCGATCGTAGTCAGTTTCACAGTCAAATTCGCCTTGGCCAAGAGACGCTCAACCAACACTTTATGATCGATCCTAGCGCCACAGGCTTACTCTCTACCTCAGGTAAAACCTTTGACTCAAAATCGAAAGCACTGCAAGTCTCGGGACAAGAAACTCTTAGCTTAGACGGCATCACGCTCAACGCCGAGCCATCGCTGGTAGTAAAAACACCGCTATTAAAAGTACCGAGTTTTGAAATCTATCAAGATCGCGGTAAAGATTGGGTCACCTATTATCTCTCTACCGCTGATGGCGATGCCAAACAGTTCTCAAAGCCGATCAACAAAAAGCTCAAAGTGGGTGACTCTATCCGCCCAGTGGTTTTTGGCACCTTTATTCTTCACGGTCAAGAGATTGAACTTGCCTACGCGATTGATGTGCTTGATGAGAATGAAGACAATGAATACTTCGTCATTGGTCAGAAGATGTCGAATCAAGGGGTGTTGATTAACACTCGCAGCGATAACTTACTCGACGGCTACCCTCTATTTAAAGCCGGTCATATTGAAGTGGCGCAAATCGATCAGCTTAGCTTCCCGGTCAAACTCGATACCGGTGCTGACATTAGCTCTATCAATGCACAAAATATTCGACGCTTCAAACAAGCGGGACAGCAAATGGTCAGCTTTGATTATCAAAATGACTTAGGTATGGAGCAGAGCTTCACCCTACCGGTGGTGGATAACATGACAGTGACTGCCAAAGCAGGTGAGAAAGCCACCGTAAGACCGGTGGTAGAAATGTTCGTTAAACTCGGCACACTAGAGAAAAAGGTTCGGGTCAACTTACAAGATCGCAGCCGATTCCATTACAGTATGATTTTAGGTAAGAACTTCTTGAAATATGGCGCGGTAGTATCAAGTGATGAAGACTATATTCTGACCCAAAAACCCGCTTCAGAGCAATAATCTTCTTCAGAACAATAACCTTCTTCAGAGCCATCACTCTCTTCTAGCACAATCACACAACATCCCGCCTTGAGCGGGATGTTTGATTATGGTGGTTAATCCGCGTGATAACGGATGCTATTCACAAACCACTCTTTTTCACCTTGTGGTGTTTTGACGACAAATTCATCGTCGACCTGTTTTTTTAATAGCGCGCGGGCCATTGGTGAGTCTATCGAGATATACCCTTTAGCATCACCGTAAATCTCGTCAGGACCGACAATACGAAACGCCTTCACTTCGCCCGCTTCGTTTTCGATCTCGACCCAGGCACCAAAGAAAACTTTGCCTTCTTGCTGCGCCGAGTAATCGACGACTTTAACTTGCTCTAAGCGTTTGCGTAAATAGCGCACCCGACGGTCGATCTCACGGAGACGCTTCTTGTTATATTGATAATCTGCGTTTTCACTTCGATCGCCAAGACTCGCCGCCCAAGTCACTTTTTTGGTCACTTCAGGGCGCTCTTCTTTCCAGAGAAAGTCGAGCTCTTTTTTAAGTCGATCAAAGCCTTCGCGTGTTATTAGGTTCGTTTTCATAATTCTGACGAGTTTAAATTGCAGTTCCGACATACATTAGCTAAAAAAGAAATAAACGTTAACAATTCTTTGCGCCAATTGCGCCCGAACAGTGTTACATTTTACACTGTGCAATTGGATCTGGTATCCGAGTCTCGCGCAAGCTGATTGAATAGGTGGACCTACTACATGCAAGAAAATCACAAGATATTAGTTGTCGATGATGACGCACGACTTCGTGCTCTATTGGAACGTTACTTATCGGAACAAGGCTTCCAAGTTCGTAGCGTTGCGAACAGCGAACAAATGGACCGTCTACTCACGCGCGAAACTTTCCATTTAATGGTGCTCGATCTGATGCTGCCTGGTGAAGATGGCTTGTCTATATGCCGCCGCCTGCGCAACGCCAATAACACCTTACCGATTTTAATGCTCACCGCTAAAGGCGACGAGGTCGACCGCATTGTCGGCCTTGAAGTAGGCGCAGACGATTACCTGCCGAAGCCATTTAATCCACGCGAACTGCTCGCGCGCATCAAAGCGGTACTGCGTCGTCAAACGATTGAGCTACCTGGCGCGCCTAGTAGTGAAGAGTCGACGGTTGAATTTGGCGACTTCCGTTTAAATCTCGGAACGCGTGAGATGTTCCGCGGCGACGAAGCTATGCCACTGACATCGGGTGAGTTTGCCGTACTCAAAGCGTTAGTGACCAATGCCCGTGAACCGATGTCGCGTGATAAGCTGATGAATATGGCACGTGGGCGTGAATACTCGGCGATGGAGCGCTCGATTGATGTTCAGATCTCTCGTTTACGCCGTATGCTTGAGGTCGATCCAAGCAAACCTCGTTACATTCAAACCGTTTGGGGACTAGGTTATGTGTTTGTCCCTGATGGCAGAGAAGCCTAACTCAGCAACCCATTCCCCAGTGCGAGCCTACAGCTCGCACTGTTGGTTTTTATCCGTCCTTTTTTAAGGTAGGTGTTATGCGTATTCGCAGCTCATTTACTCAATCAATTTTTATCTTTCTCACACTCCTGATCGCCAGCCAGGTCTACTCTTACTATGCGGTCTTTAACTACGCTTTAATGCCCAGTTTGCAGCAGTTCAACAAGATTCTAGGCCACGAAATCAACTTGATGCTTGATGACTCCGCCAGCCTCGGCGATCAACTTGACATGGACGCTCCATTACGCCAGCGGGTACTCGAACAACTTGGGGTGACTATTCATGCTCAAGACAGCGCCATTGCAGATGAATATCATCATGCCGTGACGATCGATCTAATGAGTGAAGAGATGACCAACGAGCTAGGCTCGCCCACCGATGTACGCATGATGTTGGGTGAACAGAGCTACATTTTGTGGATGAAAATCGACTCTTTGCCGGGCTCTTTGTTACGAATTCCACTGTCTGAGTTGCAAGAAGAGGACTTTACGCCACTGTTTCGTAATAGTCTCATCATGGCGATGTTGATTGTCGCGGGTGGTTGGTTGTTTATTCGCTTGCAAAATCGCCCCTTGATGGCTCTAGAAAAAGCAGCAAAAGGTGTTGGCCGCGGAGAGATCCCCGCGCCGCTGCCAGAAAAAGGCGCCTCTGAGATCCGCTCAGTCACCCGAGCCTTCAACCAGATGTCTAAGGGCATACAAGCCCTAGAAGAAGACCGGGCACTGCTGATGGCAGGTATCAGTCACGATCTACGCACGCCACTGACGCGGATTCGCTTAGCGACCGAAATGATGTCACCGGAAGAGAGTTATCTCGCCGAAAGTATTATTAGCGATACCGAAGAATGTAACGAGATCATCAGTCAGTTTATGGACTACCTCAAGCCAGTCAACCGCCAGTCATTTGTACACGTTGACCTGAACGAGATTGCCAATGAGGTTGCTTCATCCGAGGGTGGCTATGAAGTTCAGATTGAAACCAAACTCCACCAGCAACTTAAAGACACACTGGGCAGTCCGATTGCGATCAAACGTGCGGTAAGCAATTTAGTGGTGAACGCGATTCGCTACGGCAACGGTTGGATACGAGTAAGCACCGGCATGACGGCAGACAACAAATTAGTTTGGGTGTGTGTTGAAGACAATGGACCAGGTATAGAGCAGAGCCAGATAAGCAAATTGTTTGAACCTTTCACGCGCGGAGACACTGCGCGAGGCAGTGAAGGCACCGGATTGGGCCTAGCGATAGTCAAACGTATTCTTAGTCAACACAATGGTTCAGTGATTGTGAACAACCGCAGTGGCGGCGGGCTAAAAGTACAAATCAGTTTCCCTGCGAGCAAATAGTTTTCATGCAAAAAATGGGGTCCCTACAACACCGATTCCTACAGCAAGCATTCCTGCCCAATAATAAAATCAGGGCCGCATCATGCGGCCCTGAGTGAACAAACTTAAGCGGGAAAACTAAAGACGCCCTTGATAGCGAAACTGATATTTACCCTCAGCGTCGGCTTGCTCGGGCAACCATTTAAGTTGCTGTTGCAAACTGTCTGGGAACTCAGCCAATGGCTTGAACCACGCCGACGTTGAATAGCTGCTGTCTGGATTCAGACTGGCAACAAAACCACTCTCGACGGCATCACTGCGCTGCTCACCTTGGGCATCAATTTGGTTTTGCTGACAGGTAAAGTTGGCTACCACAGGACCAAGGGCAATCTCTGCCATTGGCACCACCACCTTGTCAGTATTCCAGACTAGGCTCCCCTCAGCACTGTCACAATAAGGCTCACCATAGCGATAGTCACGCACACTCAACTCGACTTGCCCTGTTAATTCAACGGGCACAGGCAGAGTCGGTGCAAACTGCATCACCTGCTCGACGGGCAATGACGCGATAAAGTTTTGCGCGTAGGCGCCCTGAATAGAGACACCGACCACACCTCGCCCAAGCACGCCGAGATCACTATCGCGACCAAAACGAACTTGCGCTTCTAATTTACCAGTCAGTAACTTAATCACATTCAGCTGCCAGTTCAGTGAGCCGTAATTGCGCTTTTGCCAGTTCACTTGATGCACCGAGCCTTGCCATAGCGTACCTTGAGCGCCAGTTAACGTCAGTGGCGCGGGCAGAGGCGCATACATAACAATAAACTGCGCGGGTAAATGAACCATGGCACTAACCACTAACACACCTACTAGCAGCAGTGTCGACAACAGGATTTTTCTCACCACACTACCCTCGACTCAATTGCAGACGGTTGATTTCAACCATGCCATCACGTTCGGCTTTGTCGATATCGAGGAAAACCACACCAATTCCGTGCGTCTCCTGCAAAAAAGACAGCCAGCTAATAAACTGATTAAACGGCATCGGCGAGATCCACACTTGGAACTCTTCACCGCGCGGCTGAACCCGAATCAACTCAACGTTAAATTGACCCACACTTGAGGAAATCGCCTGATTGATCGGCAGGCTTGAGACACTCTTGCCGCCTTGGCCGCGAAATTGGTTGATGTCATCCGCTTTCTCTTTAACCCAGGAGAGCAACTGCTTTTCGCTTTGGATGCGCATTTGCGCATTGGCGGCGCGTTCACTGACAGGTTGAACAATCCCCCAATATAAGCCACCGAGCACCAACACGAGTACACACACCACCACGGAGCGCTGTTCACGAACCGAAATGCTCATCCACCAATTCTGTAAGGAACTTATTACTTGCTTCATCTTCGTTGCCTCACAATGGTTTTAAAACAAACGAACCGATCACCGCCTCGCCTGAGCGATTAAGTTGACCTTGCTCGACAGTAAATTGTTCAGATAACAACTGCGCCGCGCGCTCAAAGGTTTGAAAATCTTTGCTTTGCGCTTGTATTCGAATTTCGCCACGCCCACTGTCATATTTAAAACTAGTGAGATTTAGTGCCGGCACTTTGGCAAGCTGTGACGTCATCTCAATCATCGACTCAAGTAGTGCACTTTGCGCGCCACCCTCGGATAGACGTGACGCTTCGCGTTCCATTTCGCGCTTCAAATAGCTCACGGTAGGAATTTTTACTTTGCCCGGCAATGATTGACGGAAAATGCGTTCGCTCTCAGTGCGATAGGCATTCGCCTGCGCTTCATACGTTTGGATTTTCAGTACGTTATTCACCACCACCACAGCCAGTAACAACACCGCCGCCACTGCCACTTTT
The DNA here is from genome assembly GCF_042940635.1 of Vibrio sp. NH-UV-68. Lineage (NCBI taxonomy): Bacteria > Pseudomonadati > Pseudomonadota > Gammaproteobacteria > Vibrionales > Vibrionaceae > Vibrio > Vibrio sp. NH-UV-68. The sequence goes on along the minus strand of NZ_CP134975.1, from coordinate 81,443 downwards.
TGCCACACTTTCCAGTAGCGACTTAACGATGACTTCGGTTTAAATTGCCCCGTCAGCAGATTGAGTTTACTCGTCACCGCTTGCTCAGCCAGTAACTCCATCACCAGCACAGGTTCGGCCAACTGCCACTGTTGCAGTTGGTCTGACGGCAAAGAGGGTAAAGCAGAGTAGGCGGTGACTGGTAAAGGCTCATCATCTTGCTTAACCCAATCTGACTCAGTAACCAGTGCCAACCAATCCGCGGTGATGCTCATACCTAGATAAGGCGATTTCTTTAACAACCAGTTGCCATCTAACTCAACCGCAGCAATACCCTCGACATTAGGCAACGCCAACACATCCGGCATCACTTTGTAGATCTGGCAGCCAATATCCCTTAAGCGCATTAACACGCTTTCAAACCATTCACTATCAACCGCACAAACCTGTGCACGGCCTTGTGCTTGGTGAAAAATGGTAAAATGGAGCTGATCCACATCCTGAGCCAGTTCATCTTCTAGCACATAAGGTAGCATGGTTTCGAGCTGACGATTGGCGCCTGACGGAATCGCGACATCTGCCAACACTAAGCTGTCCGCAGCTAATAGCAACAACGTGCGGCGCTGCTCAGCATACGTCGCTAATTGCACTAACTCATGCTGACTGGTTAACTCACCACTGGCGATCACTGCCTTTTGCACTTGTGACCAAACTAGCCATTGCACCGCTTGATCTAAGTTGTTACTCAGTCGAACGATCAGAAACTCGTTCACCGATACCTCCGAAGCGGCGGCGAATCACCGTCGCAGTTTCTTTATTGTTACTGTAAAGCAAACTACGGAGTCGAATACGTGATTCGCCCACCAACAGTTGTGCATCAAGTTCAAAGTAGCTGCTTGTCACCGACAAGTAGCCTTTAATATTATCGCGAGCATCAGGTGGAACCGAACTCAGCGCACTTTCATTTAAAAAATCATCAATCGACGCCCAACCATCAAAAGGGCGATCCTTAAGTAATTGCTTAGCCGCATCAACGCCTAGCGTGGGATAAAAAAGAGCCGCGAGCAAAGCGCCATGTTCAACATCAATCGTATTGACGTTGAGGCGCAGATCCGACATCGGTAGCGCGCAGATCATCGGCGCGACTTTCTCCATCACCTCTCCAGAGACTTGCTGCACCGCTCTGAGCTCTGAGCTATCAGCAAGTAGCACATTGGCACTCAGATAAGCTGGCGACATTGACTCATACAAGCTGTCTTCCGCACCGGCGGCTGAGTCGACGTTAGTATTGCTATCCACATATTCCCACAGCGATTGAGCAATGGTCTCAGCTTGGTAGTTTTCAACCTCTAACTCTTCGAGTAAGTGCTGAAAAGTATCAACCAAATAAGGCGTTGTTCCAGAGCCAGCTTGCACGCTTTGCCCAGCGAGCGCATTGAGGTTAAAGCATGCCTGTTTGTCGACTAAACGCCCAGTTAACGTGCCGTAGTCAAGCGGATACGTTTGCTCCTCTAATGCCCACGGCTGAGACAAGTTAATCGTATCTGAGTCTTGAAAGCTCTGCTCAAGGCCGAATTTAACCAAAGCTTCAGCGCCAATACTGTACCAATACGCTTGTTGGTAATTGATCTGATTGGTTGCACGGCGAAACTGGCCAAATAAGCGGTCAGTCATGCTCGCGGCGATACTGACCATCACCGTCAACAACAACAGCACAACAATCAGTGCGACACCACGTTGCTTTTTAGCTGGCATCATTGCGCTCCTCAGTGGCATCAATACTACCGCCCCCCGTAAGGTAGAGACGTTCAATCTCACCATAATCGCTCAGCGTCATCTTGACCGCGACCGCTTGAGGTAGCGCCAGCTTGGTCTGCCACTCATTTTTCCACTCCTTGCCATCAAAAAAGCGCAGTTCAAACGACTCAACGTCGTCAAGCAGTGGCATGACAATACCCTCTTGCCCCGCGGGCGTATCGGCATAGCGCCAAAACAGACGTTCTAACGTGTTATCTTTAATCCGATAACCGACCTTGCTCACCTCACCACGCGGAAACTGCTGCTGAGGATTGTGCCAACCCAAGCGAACAAACATCACGCCTTTAGCATCGGAGTCGAGCAAATAGTCTTTCCACTCGAGCAGTAAAGGGGCAGGCTCTTCACCATTGGTGCGCGATTGGCGCAGCGCCATCTGGCGAAAGTCACTATCCATAAACACCAAAGTTCTCTGCAAAGACTTAAGGCGAGCACTACGTTCAAGGGAAATTTCGTTGCTACGCTGAACCTGGTTCAATACTTGGTAGGCACCAACACTCAAACTGGCAAAAATCGCAATCGATAACAGCACTTCGATTAAGGTGAAACCCTGCTGACGAGCCGACCTGTTTCGCCGCACTTTACTTGGTGACATAATTTCTAACCGTGACCACAGGTGATCCCTTAGCAGTGGTTGCAACGCTAACGTCAAACGCTTGCAACATATCACCAGCAGTATTGACAGGTTCAACGTTCCAAAACCACTCACGACTCGCCAACTGTTCTTGCCCTTTTTGTTTACTCGGTTTTTGCCCAGTTAACATGACTTTGGCCATCTGATTGTCTGCTACCATCGCCGCAAAAGTTTTCTCTTCAAGATAGTTAAGTGTATTAAGGTGCTGGCTGACCGTACGAATCGTTGCAATTGCCGCAGTAGCAAATATGGCTAACGCAACTAATACTTCGAGCAGCGTAAAACCGTTGTTAGTTCGCCTCATCGCTTTCTCCCGGTGCCAGTAACACTATCTGACTATTCTCTTTGGCGACAATTCGCCAACTATCTTGTTCGCTATCGCCTTGTAGAGGGTAAATCGCAAGCGAAAATGGCGTTAGTTCACCACTCGACATGATCAGGATCTGCGGCGGGGGCAAACGCTTATCGGCTTCCTCATCAGCAAACATCTGTTCATCAAACAAACTGCCCGGTTTAAACAATCGCTGTTTGTCATTCCACACATCGCCACCGAGATCGAGCTGCAACGCTAAGTTATCAGGCAGTTCAGACTGGGCGCTAATTTTTGTGTCTTGTAGCGCTTGCCACCCCTGTGCTTGCAAAGTCATATAGCGTAACTGCGATGTTTTATCGTTGACGTGCAAGCCAAAATCTTTACCACTTAAAATTGCTTCTTCATTAAGTAATTGAAGACGATGGTAAAGCGATTGCGCTTGCTGCTTCGCGCCATCCTCGGCATCCTGTGGCAAAGTAGAGATAACCGCCACCGCTGCCAAAGACATCACGACCAACACCAACAGTATCTCTAGTAGGGTAAACCCTGAGTGATGACGCATTGTTTGCTACTCAATTATTGGAAATCTTGAATATTCCAGTTACCGATATCGGTATTCGCACCTTCTCCACCTTCTTGAGCGTCAGCGCCAAGAGTGAAGATATCAACGTTACCGTTATCGCCAGGACTCAAGAACTGATAGTCGTTACCCCATGGGTCAGTCGGTAGACGTTTGATGTAACCACCGCTACGGTAGTTGCGTGGCTCAGGGCTTGATGGTTTAGTCACCAATGCCTCAAGGCCCTGATCCGTTGATGGATAAACGCTGTTATCGAGCTTGTACATGTCGAGCGCATTTTCTAGCGCCACAATATCAGCAATCGCTTTTTGTTGGTCGGCTTTCTCTTTATTGCCCAGAAGGTTAGGTACAACCACACTGGCCAAAATACCTAAGATAACCACAACAACCATCACTTCTAACAGTGTAAAGCCTTGCTGCTTACTGCGTTTAAATTTCATTGTTCTCTCCGAAAGTTTACTTCAATCTATATTTTCAATAGATACATCTTAATCAGCTCTTATCCGCTCATTAAATTATTCATTTCCAACATCGGCATCAATATCGCCATAACGATAAACAGTACCAGGCTGGCCATTAGTGCGATCAGCATTGGGGTAAAAATACCTAGCGCAATATTGACCGTCGATTCAAAGTTTTGTTCTTGGTTATCGGCTGAGCGCGTCAACATACTCTCCAGTTCGCCACTTTGCTCACCACTGGCAATCATGTGCAACATCATCGGAGGGAATAACCGGGTCTGAGCCAGTGCTTTGCGCAAACTGGTGCCCTCTCGGACATTATCTGCGGCCAACAAAACTTGCTGCTTGACGTAACGGTTCGACATTACATCGACCGCAACACGCATCCCTTCCAAAATCGGAATCGCACTGGAAGTACAAATCGACAAAGTGCGTGCAAATCGAGCCGTATTCAAACCGCGAGAGATTTTACCCAGCAACGGCACATTCAGTATTTTCCGATCCCAAGCAAGCCTAAAATTCGGCTTTTTCAGCGCCAGTTTAAGGCAATAAAACAGCACCACCACCACCACTACAATGACCATGCCCCACTCTTGCACAAAGTCGCTGGCGGACAGCAACATTTTTGTCGACGTCGGTAGCTCTTGACCCATCTGAAGAATGGGTTCGATAATCTTAGGCACCACGGAAGAGAGCAGCAGAGCCACCACACCCACAGCAAAAACCACCAATACGACAGGGTAGATCATCGCTTGCAGTAGCTTAGCGTGCATTTTCTGCCTATTTTCCACATAATCAGCCAGACGCGCTAACACGGTATCTAGGTGACCCGATTTTTCGCCCGCGGCGACCATAGAACAGTAAAGTTCATCAAAAATATGCGGATACTGCCCCAAACTTTCGACCAGTGGATAACCTTCTGTCACTTTGGATCGCACCGTTGCCATCATTGAGCGAATTCGCGGTTTTTCTGCCTGCTCAGAGACAGCTTTTAAACACTCTTCAAGCGGCATACCTGATTGAACTAAGGTCGAAAGTTGGCGAGTGATCAAAGCGAGCTCGACCGTTTTAATACCACGCTTAAAACCGACAGAAGCAGAAGAATTGGCCGTTTTTACTTTACCCTCCATCACCTCAATCGGAATCAAGCCTTGCTCTTTAAGACGAGCACGTACCTGACGCGCGTTATCGCCCTCAATCACCCCTTTTTTGGTTTTGCCTTTGGCATCTAACGCCCGATATTCAAATGCCGCCATTATGCTTCCTTGGTCACTCGCATCACTTCTTCGAGTGAGGTAATTCCCGCTAACACTTTATCTAGCCCATCTTGGCGAATGCTCGGAGTTTTCTCGCGAATACTTTTCTCAATCGCCTGTTCGCCCGCTTCACTGTGAATCAAGGTTTGCACCGCATCATCGACCAGTAACAGTTCATGAATACCCGTCCGGCCGCGATAGCCTTTAAAATTACACTTTTCACAGCCACACGGACGATAAAGCGTCAGTTCTTGCTGGTTAGTCACATCAAACAGTCTTTTAGTTTCATCATCAGCTTGATACGGCGTTTTACAATCAGAGCATAAGGTTCTAACCAAGCGCTGAGCCAGCACACCCAATAACGACGATGAAATCAAGAAAGGTTCGATGCCCATATCACGCAAACGCGTAATCGCACCCACTGCGGTGTTAGTGTGCAGAGTCGACATCACTAAGTGTCCGGTCAATGAGGCTTGTACGGCAATTTGTGCGGTTTCTAGATCACGAATCTCACCCACCATCACCACATCTGGATCTTGACGCAAAATGGCACGCAAACCTCGAGCAAAGGTCATCTCGACTTTGGGGTTGACTTGCGTCTGACCAATGCCATCGATATCAAATTCAATCGGGTCTTCAACCGTAAGAATGTTACGCTCATTACTGTTGATTTCCGTTAAACCAGCATAGAGCGTGGTCGACTTACCGGACCCCGTAGGACCCGTCACCAGAATAATACCGTGCGGGCGTTGAATGATGTTGCGAAAAGCGGCTTGGTTATTTGGCGTCATACCCAAACTGTGCAGATCCAAACGGGTCGCATTCTTGTCGAGTAAGCGCATCACCACTCGCTCACCATGAGAAGAAGGCATAGTCGACACACGCACATCAACCGCTCGGCCACCAATACGCAGCGAAATACGACCGTCTTGAGGGACGCGTTTTTCGGCAATATCTAATTTGGCCATGACCTTAACCCGCGAGACTAGCAAGGGGGCCAATTTACGACTTGGTGCGAGGACATCACGCAGCACGCCATCGACCCGGAAGCGAATAGAGAGGCTTTTTTCAAAGGTCTCAATGTGAATATCTGACGCTCCCTCCTTGATCGCTTCACCGAGCATGGCATTAATCAGTTTAATGATTGGCGCATCGTCCTCTGACTCGAGCAAGTCTTCGTCTTGTGGTAACTCTTCGGCTAATGAGAAAAAGTCATCACTGTCAGCACCAATGTCTTCCATCAACTGACGCGCCTCAGATGAGTCACGTTGGTAGGCTTGAGTTAGCTTACGCTCAAAAGCCTCGGTATTCATAGCTTGCAAGCGAAACGGCTGCGCACACACCCGTTTGACTTCTAGCAGCGCTTGCATCGACATCGGCTCAATATAGTAGAGCACCAGATCGCCATCAATTTGCTCTAATACCAACTTAAAGCGGTTGGCAAAACTAAACGGCAGGCGCTTCACATTCGGTATTACCGCTAAATCCATTACTGTGTTTCCATCTGATCAAGAAACGCTTGTATTTCAGCGGAGTGACTAATGTCATCGCCAAACTCAGGCAACACAGGAATATTAGAGTCATCCATCAACTTAAGGCCTTTATCCGCTTTATATAATTGTTCGGCACGGATAAAGTTGTACTTGCGCTGAGTAATACCATCCGCCGTCATGCCATCACGAATAATGGTTGGTTTGATGAATACCATCAGGTTTTTCTTTTCAACTTGAGTGCTGGTCGATTTAAACAGGTGCCCAAGATAAGGGATATCACCCAAAAGCGGCACTTTTGATTCACTCTCAAGCGCGCGTTCATCAATCAAACCACCAAGGACTATCATCTGACCATCTTCAACCATCACTGATGTATTAAGCTGACGTTTAGCAAAACGCACATCAACGGCGCCATTGGCCCCAAGGACATTCGAGACTTCTTGCTCGATGTTTAGCTGAACCGAGTTACCTTCATTGATTTGCGGCATCACTTTGAGCTTAATACCGACTTCTTTACGCTCGACGGTTTGGAATGGATTATCGTTATTCGAACTAGCACTTGACCCGGTTAATACCGGCACTTCCTCACCGACAATAAATGACGCTTCGCCATTATCCATCACGGTAATGCTCGGAGATGACAAAATGTTCGAGTTAGAGTCGGTCGATACCGCGCTAATTAACGCCGTCCAGTCGCCCATCACGACACTTAACGCCGCGCCATTGACCCCTGACAGTGCAGATGCAAGTGTGCTGTAGTCACCTTTTTCTGAGGTCGTTTCGTTACGTAAGAAATTATTATCAGAGTCGTAAACAGCTTTGGTTGTGGTGGTATCTTCGGCTTCTTCCAAACCGACCATCACTTGGCCAATTGGCGCGCCAGAGTTACCGTATTGAATCATAGAGCCGCTTTCTAGTGATCCCCACTGCACGCCGAGGTTGATACCATCACCTTCGGCCATTTCGACGATCAACGCTTCAATCAACACCTGAGCACGTCGAATATCCAATTGGGCAATCACATCTTGCAGCGCAATCATAATATCTGGCGGAGCAGCCAGGACCAAGGCGTTCGTTTCTGGATGAGCGGCGATCATGACGTCATTGCGCTGAGAGCTTGAAGAAGCTTTTGAGCCTGAGGACTTCTCGACTTGCAAGTTGTCAGACACCCCTTTAAGCACATCGACCAAGTCTTCTGCATTGGCGTACTTAAGGTAAACCACACGGTTATTACCTTTCGATGCCATTTCTACATCAAGCTGTTGGATCAAGCGACGTAGACGCTGACGTACTTGTGGATCGCCAGAAAGCAAAATTGAGTTAGTTCGATCATCGGCGACCAGTTGAGGCTGTAAAAAGGCCGGCGTGTTTTTAGCGTCATTGGTTTTATTTAACGCCTCAACAATACGCACCATTTCAGCGGCGGAGGCATTATTTAGCTCGACCACCTCAATTTCTTTATCGCCTGCTTGGTCTACTCGCTTAATGATGTCGGCTAAGCGATTAACCACGGCGGCGCGGCCGGTAATAAGGATAATATTAGCCGGGTCATAGTGAACCACGTTACCAGCACCGGCATTGTCATTGAGTTGACGTAGTAGAGGAGAAAGCTCACGCACCGACACGTTACGCACCGCGACCACACGAGTCACGACTTCATCGCCGTTGATGTTGCCATCGCCAACCACAGGAACCGCTGATGTTTTGGCGTCTTTGGACTTAATCACCTTTAACACGCCATTGTCCATTTCCACCACGGCGAAACCATAGACTTCGAGTACGTTGAGAAAGAAACTGTAGTATTGCTCTTCACTCAACATGTCATAGCTGCGTACATCGACTTTGCCACGTACCGAGGGGTCAACGATCACGGTCTTTTCTAAATTTCGGCCAACAATGTTAATAAACTCTTGAATGTCGGTGCCTTTAAAACTAGCACTGTATTCATTTGCCATCACCGTTATTGGTGAGGTCAGCAAGCTTGCCGTTAAAAGCCATGCGCTTTTCTTAAGCCAATGGTTCACTTCTTAACTCCTAGGATCCAACTGCCTTTTAAAACAGTTGTCTTATAATTCAATATATATTTCGTGTGGTTGACCATCACGCTCAACCGTCAATGTCAATTCCGTCAGCTCAGATAAGCTCTGGAAAATCTCCCCCATTACGTCGGGATTGGTCAAATCTAACCCGTTTATCGACACCGCAATATCTCCCGACACCAAACCCACCGATTCAAACAGCGCTTGGTCTTTTCCTGGTGTAAGGCGATAACCGACGACCGTTTCATCCTGCTTGATTTGCGACATACGCACATACTGGAAGATTTGTTTCGGGTCTTGACGAATTTCTTCTTGAATCTGCTCCAATGAATCCGTCGATACTTGACCGCGGGTTATTTGTTGGGTCACAGGCGCTGTTTGCGTTGGCGTACTGTACTTAAGTCCTTCTAGCATAATGGTTTCATTGCGCCCCGAGTTATCAATAATGACTCGATCCGCTTGCACTTGTATCAGTTTAGCTCTCGTGCCTTCTATCACTTCATTTAAGCCATAGGTCGCTTGTTGACCTCGGTTAGCAATCACCGCTAAGTTTTTACTCGCTTCAGTACTGGTGACTATGCCAACTAATACCACGTTAAGGCGGCTTTTTGGCGCATCTTGCACCTTGGGTTGCTTGATAACCGGAACCGAGTTCTGATATTGACCAAAAATATTGCTGTCAAGCAGTTGAGAAATATCAAGCCGCGATGACTGACCGCCAACTAACGTCACTTTTGCAGGCTGCCATGACGAAATTACTGGTTGACTCCACGGTTGCCAAATCATCTGACCTGCAATCCATGCACACATCGCCAATAAGAGCAGCATGACGGCATAGCTCACTCGCTGTTGAACTCCCACATCCTTGAACGCTTCACCAAACCGGTATAGTGCATTGACGCTACGTTGTTTCACTCACAGTCCTTATTGATTGATTTCTCTACAAGATCTTCGTTTTTCATCGTTAAAAGCTTGCTACTTTTGTCCGTATAAAATGGAAAGCAAAGATTGTAGCAAACCATGAAACAACCTATACATTAAACAGCTACACGTCACTTTAACAGAGCATAATTTTTATTATTTCGCTTGAAAAATGCCACACACGTCACCATTGTTACACCAACTAAGCACAATCAGCACCAATACCTTAGAGGGAAAATCATCATGGGCTCCCAAACTGAAGCAGTGAGACTCGACAAATGGCTGTGGGCCGCCCGTTTTTACAGAACCCGATCCATTGCTCGAAATATGGTCGATGGCGGAAAAGTTCATTATAATGGCCAACGCAGTAAACCGAGTAAGGTGGTCGAATTGGGTGCTCAGATCACTCTAAGACAAGGCAATGAAGAGAAAACTGTCGTAATTGAAAAGATCTCAGATCAGCGACGCGGGGCACCAGAAGCCCAAGCATTATACTCAGAAACAGCCGACAGCGTGAGTAAACGAGAAGAAAACGCGATACGCCGTAAACTTCATGCGCACAACCCAAGCCCAGAGCGTCGCCCTGACAAAAAACAGCGTCGCGATATCTTGAAATTTAAGCATCAATAAAGCTGGAAAATTAACGAGGACCCGCCACATGGCAAGCAATGTTTTGAACCGCTACTTATTTGAAGACCTTTCAGTTCGTGGTGAGTTGGTACAACTGGATCAAGCTTACCAACGTATGATTTCTAGCAAGGAATACCCAGCGCCGCTAAAAAAGCTGCTTGGTGAGCTATTAGTTTCAACCACACTTCTGACTGCAACACTTAAGTTTGAAGGTTCAATTACCATGCAACTGCAAGGTGATGGTCCGGTGTCATTGGTCGTAATTAACGGTGATAACGACCAGAAGGTACGCGGTGTTGCTCGTTACGAAGGCGATATCGCCGATGACGCGACCATTCATGACATGATGGGTAAAGGTTACTTGGTCATCACCATCGATCCGAAGAAAGGCGAACGCTACCAAGGTATCGTAGGCTTAGAAGGCGATAGCTTATCAGAAATTCTCGAAGGCTACTTCGCCAACTCTGAACAGCTTAAAACTCGCTTGTGGCTGCGTAGCGGTGAGCACGATGGTCAAGCACATGCGGCGGGGATGCTGATTCAGGTCATGCCTGATGGTACTGGGACGCCCGAAGATTTCGAGCATCTAGAGCAGTTGACCAATACAGTAAAAGATGAAGAACTTTTTGGTCTTGAAGCCACTGAGTTGCTTTACCGCCTTTATAACCAAGAGCAAGTTCGCCTATTTGATCCCCAACCCGTTGAGTTCCATTGTGGTTGTTCACGTGAGCGCAGTGGCGCTGCGATCATCACCATCGATCGCTCTGAGGTAGATGACATCTTAGCCGAGGTGGGTTCAATCTCTTTACATTGTGATTACTGCGGTACGGATTATTCGTTCAACAAAACCGAAGTCTTGCAACTGTTTGATGACGCTGATTCTGAACATAAAAAGCTGCATTAATTTTTACGGCACACCAAGCCCGTAATTTACCAATCAAAAGGCCCGCACATGCGGGCCTTTTTGTGACCAACCCCGCGATAAACCTCACTTTTCTCGTAATAAACTAACCTGTTAATTTTAATCGATTATTAATAACTTTGCTCTAGCGCAAAGCTTTGCGCGCACGATAAACTAACTGCACCAATATGTGATGTGTCGCTTAAACCCCTGTGAAAATTACGGATAAATTTTGAGCTATATCCCTGTTTTCTTCAAAGCCCATTGCTAGCATGGTGAGCAGATAAAATTAAAAAAATTATTACAAAATCCCTACAAAATATTCCTACAAGGAGCACCTATGACCGTTATGGAACATACAAAGGCTGCAACAATTGATCTTACCCAACATGGACTTCATGACGTAAAAGAGGTTCTACGCAACCCAAGCTACGAAGTGTTGTTCGAAGAAGAGACTCGCGCGGATCTCGAAGGCTATGAAAAAGGTGTCGTCACCGAGCTAGGCGCAGTCGCTGTTGATACTGGAATCTTTACCGGCCGCTCACCAAAAGATAAATACATTGTTAAAGATGCCACCACTGAAGAACACATGTGGTGGACTTCAGATACGGTAAAAAATGATAACAAACCGATCACTCAAGCCGTGTGGAACGATCTGAAAGAGTTGGTAACCAACCAACTTTCAGGCAAACGCGTGTTTGTTATCGATGGTTACTGTGGTGCGAACCCAGATACACGCTTGAGCATTCGTGTCATTACTGAGGTGGCATGGCAAGCGCACTTCGTTAAAAACATGTTTATCCGTCCAAGTGAAGAAGAGCTCGCGACATTCGAACCAGATTTCGTGGTGATGAACGGTGCGAAATGTACCAACCAGAAGTGGAAAGAGCATGGTCTGAACTCTGAAAACTTCACGGTGTTCAACCTCACTGAACGCACCCAACTGATCGGCGGTACTTGGTACGGCGGCGAGATGAAGAAAGGTATGTTCGCGATGATGAACTACTTCTTGCCACTTAAAGGCATCGCGTCTATGCACTGTAGTGCCAATATGGGCAAAGAGGGTGATGTGGCGGTTTTCTTCGGTCTCTCTGGCACTGGTAAAACCACACTATCCACTGACCCTAAACGCGCTCTTATCGGCGATGACGAGCACGGTTGGGACGATGATGGTGTGTTCAACTTTGAAGGTGGCTGTTACGCAAAAACCATCAAACTGTCGAAAGAAGCAGAACCAGACATCTACAACGCGATTCGTCGTGATGCGCTACTAGAGAACGTAACCGTACGTTCTGACGGCTCTATCGACTTCGACGATGGTTCGAAAACCGAGAATACCCGCGTTTCTTACCCAATCGAGCATATCGAAAATATCGTTAAGCCTGTGTCAAAAGGTGGCCACGCCAACAAGGTAATCTTCCTTTCTGCTGATGCCTTCGGCGTTTTACCTCCGGTTTCCAAACTTACGCCCGAGCAAACTAAGTACCACTTCTTGTCAGGCTTTACCGCTAAACTGGCAGGTACTGAACGTGGTATCACAGAGCCAACACCAACCTTCTCAGCATGTTTTGGTGCCGCTTTCCTAACACTTCACCCAACTAAGTACGCTGAAGTATTGGTGAAACGAATGGAGCAAGCGGGTGCTCAAGCTTACTTGGTTAATACTGGTTGGAATGGCAGCGGCAAACGTATCTCTATCCAAGATACGCGTGCGATCATTGATGCGATTCTTGATGGTTCTATCGAACACGCTGAAACCAAGCACATCCCTATTTTTAACTTGGAAGTTCCTGTTGCGCTTCACGATGTCGACCCATCGATTCTTGACCCTCGTGACACGTACGTTGATCCACTGCAGTGGGAAAGCAAAGCCAAAGATCTTGCGGGACGCTTTATCAACAACTTTGAAAAGTACACCGATAATGATGAAGGCAAAGCCTTGATCAGTGCAGGACCTCAGCTAGATTAGTGATATCTGCACCATTTGTTTAGCTAAGCCCCTCTTGTGAGGGGCTTTTTGTTGCTTGAAAGGCAAAAGTATTCCAAGCTAGTAACGTGGTTCGGTTCGTTCAGGGAGTGAAGGTGAAAAAAGCACTGTGGTGGCTGGTTATCTTGGTCGTGTCGGCCGTTGTTTTGTCGTTAGCTTCATTGTACGGCCTAATGCAAAGTCGTTATGCCACCCAAATCGTAACGACTGCGGTCAATCAATTGACGGCCTACACCATCACAACCACACAAGCTCACTACACTCCACCATTGCAGTTAACGTTAGCAAACGTCGAGCTGAGCGAAGGTGACCACAACCTGCAAATTCCTAAACTCACACTTTGGTTAAGCCAAATGCCCTGGCAACAGGGAAAACTCTCGTTCGATTCAATCCTAGTTGAGGGGGCAACTCTTGACCTAGAACAGCTCGGCAACCCGCTATTCAAATCAATTAAGCTCCATCAATTGGCATTGCAATACGTCGATATTAGTGCACCTAAATGGTCCGCCCGTGGCGTCAATGTGCAAATCGAGCAACCGCACTGGGTCAACGACACTCAGTCGATTCCTTTCGCTGACATTCAGCTGTCTGCCGATCAATTTTATATGCAAGGTGAAGCGCTCAACAACCTGCTGGTCGATATGCGCTATCAAGCGCAGCAAAGTACCTTATTTGGCGCCTCATTTAACTGGCGTGGCGGCGAATTTTCTGGCCAAGCGGAGCAATATAGCGAAGGATGGTCTTTGGTCAATGTCACTATCGACAAACTGATGCTCCCCCCGTCAACATCGCTGGAGAAGCTACTGACAACCTTAGGCAACCTATCGCTACCGATTCATCATATCAACAGTCTAGACATACTTAACGGCTCGTTTAGCTACCATCAGTGGCGCTTTGAGAACCTCAACGCTTCGTTAGAAAACATTTCACCCACTCAAGCAGTGTGGCAACAATCTTCAGGCTACGCGTCATTTGACGCTGACAGCATAGGCAATAAGCGCTTTGTGCTACTCTCGCCACGCGCCAAGCTCGGTCTTGCGCAGCGCACCCTGTCGATTGACGAATTCGATGCTGATTTCAAACAGGGCAGAGTTCAGCTGCAAGGAGCAGTCTCCGAACATAACATTGCGTTACAACAGCTCAAAATTGACGGCGTCAAGTGGCTAGAAGAGACCCAACCGTTACTCGCCGATATCCGCGCTCTTATGACGCCGATAAATAGCCTGACGATAGACGAACTCGACATTGCTAACAGCCAGATGATTCAAGTTGAGAGTAAACCTTTTTGGCAGGTGTCAGGTCTGGGTATTGAGGGCCGTGAACTGCGTTTAATTAAACAGGGAAGACTCGGGCTTTGGCAGGGGGATCTGATGATAAGTGTCAGTGCTGCCAACATCGACCGTTTAATCACCACTCAAGCTAAAATGAACGCCAGTGCCAACCAAGGCAAGTTAGTGATACAACGCGCATTCATTCCTCTTGAACAAGGCTATATCGAAGCCAGTGGTCAATTGGATAGAACACAACCTAGCGTGCCTTGGCAGCTGACTTTGCATGCCGACGGCCTACCGCTTAAGCACTATTTCAGCCAACAAGCGTTACCGTTTGAGCTGTCAGGACTGGCGGAACTCGACGCGCAGTTATCAGGACTTTCTGGTGACTACTCAATGTTAGCGCACAGTGTCTCTGGGCGCATGTCAGCGAGCTTACGTCAGGCTGAGATCATCGCCAATAGCGCCGATGGCGAACAGCAATTCCAGCAGGGTTTTGATATGGACAATATCCAACTTAACGCCGATCGAGGGAGAGTCACCATCACAGGTGGCAATAACCAAACTCAATTAGCGGGGCAGGTTGATCTGACCAAGCCCCAATATGCTAGTTTGTTGATGCAAAGTCAGCAGCGCTGCCTTGAACTTTGGTCAGATGTTATCAGTAAAACCAATGTGATTAACGTCACCTGCGGTGATACTAGCAAGGCAGTGCCGCAGAACGCCGATTAAGACTTAGCATCGCTGTCAATCACCGCTTTGTAATCTGGGATTAACATGTAGGTACCGATGAACTCGACCGCCGGTAAATCGCCGCTGTGTATGGTGACATGAATCACGATACGCGCTTTACGTCCCGCGGCTAAACGGTCTAAATCGCCACTAATGCCATCAAGAGAAGTCGACGCTACCGGGGTTGATGTCACTGGATGTCGATAACGAATTCGACTATCCGCTAAGACAATATCGCCAGTTAAATTGCGCTCTTTCATCAACAGCCAAGTCATGCCCCACCCCGTTAAGGTCGCCAATGTAAAAGCCGATCCGGCAAACAGAGTATTATGGGGATTGAGGTTGGGATTGAGTTGCGCACAGCACTCAAATTGATAACCTGTGTATTGGTTGATCTTAATGCCCATCTTGTCACTGATCGGGATTTGATTCTCCCAGCGCTCTTGTAGCTCGGTGCACCATTCAGGTTTACGCAATACGTTTGCCATCGGATCAAGCTGTTTGACCATTTGTTGGTGACGCATCGGCCCGCGTCCGTCGTCTAATTCACCACGACGCTCGAAACCGTTTTTCTCGTAAAATGAAATTGCATCTTCACGAGCATTACACACCAGACGTTTGGCGCCTTCTTGGCGCGCCAGAGACTCTAGAGCCACCAGCACCAAAGACCCCATCCCCTTGCTACGACGGTTGTTTTTTACCGCCATAAAACGGATCTGACCTTCACTATCAGAGGTAATATACAAGCGACCTATCGCGATTGGTCGCCCGCGGCCATCAACGATCATACGATGATGGCTCATCGGGTCATACTCATCACGCTCAGATCCAATCGGCATTTGCCAAGGCTCCCTCAGCATCTGCCAACGGAAGTGATAATATTTATTGAGTTGATTGTCTGTTTTCGGCGTGATCAGCTTAAACATAAAAGTCCTTTTTTAATTTTTGGCATGATACTTAACGTCAAATCCATTGCCTTTCATCATACCTGCAACCAGAAAGTCACCGGGCCATCATTGACCAACGACACATTCATATCAGCCGCGAAACGACCACGTTCGGTCGGTAACACCTGCGCGCACTGGTCTGCAAAATAGTCATATAACCGTTCAGCATCCGCCGGGTGTGCACCGCGAGAAAAGCCAGCGCGAGTACCTTTTTTGGTATCGGCCGGTAATGTAAACTGCGAAACCACCAGCACTTTGCCCTCGACCTGTTTTACGTTGAGGTTCATTTTATCTTGTTCATCGCCAAATACGCGATAAGTGGTCACGCGCTCCATTAAGCGTTTGGCTTTCGCCTCGTCATCGTCTTTTTCAACACCGAGTAGCACTAGTAAACCTTGCTCGATTTGTCCGACCACTTCACCCTCTACGTGGACGGCCGCTTCACTCACTCTCTGAATCAGTGCTATCACTGCGTTTTCCTTTTGCCAATAATCGATTAATGATTGAGGGTGAGTTTACCATTTCTGGCATCTCGCTCCAGCGCTCTCTTTCACCGAGCGTGGCGGTCACTTCCGCCCCTATCAACACAATAAGCCAGCATAAATAGACCCAAACAAACAAGATTGGAATCGCCGCTAAAGCGCCATAGATCAACTGGTAAGATGGAAATTGAGTGATGTAGACCGCAAAGCCTTTCTTGCTTGCTTCGAACAGCAGCGCCGCCACAATAGCACCTAATGCAGCATGAGAAAAACGCACCTTCTTATTTGGCACCAATAGATAGAGCCCGACAAAAGCAAAGAATGACAGCCAAAATGGCAACCAGCGTAACAGTTGATTATAGACACCTGAAATCGCTTCGTTATCGATAATGTTGAGTGAAGTGACATACGACGTTGCTGCAATGCTGGCACCGACTAGAATCGGCCCTAAAGTCAGCACCATCCAATACATCGAAAATGAGAACACCGCTCGGCGCTTTTTATCTACTCGCCAAATATAGTTGAGATTCTTGTCGATATTGGAGATCAGCATTAATGCTGCAACAAACAAAAAGCCGCCCCCGACCGCACTCATTTTGCCCGTATTACCGACAAATTCGAGCAGTGCCTTTTGAACCACATCGCCAGCCGCAGGGACAAAATGGGTAATGACAAAGTTTTGCAACGCGTCACCTGCGTTATCAAAGACTTCAAACGACGACAACACCGACAACAATACCGTCAGCATAGGAACAATGGACAACAAAGTAATGTAAGCCAGATAACCGGCATTAACATTCACTCTGTCATATTTCATTCGTGTGAAAAGATAACGGGTAAACAACACCACTTGCGTGATCAAGGGTTCGATTTTCAACTTGTAACTCCCTAACAACTCAGTCATCCTAACAATCTAATTCTAAAGGAAAGGATCCCATCATGCCGCACTTACTGGCTATTGTATTGTCGATTTTCACCTTAACGGGGTGCCAGTCTGCCTATTACTCTGCAATGGAACAAGTAGGCTATCACAAACGTGACATCATGGTGGATCGCGTTGAAGACGCCAAACAGTCACAACAGGACGCGCAACAAGAGTTTTCCAGTGCACTTGAGGCGCTGTCAGCTTTGACCAACTTTGACGGTGGTGAACTGGAAACCGTTTACAACCAGATCAATGAAAAATACCAAGACAGCGAGAACGCAGCGCAAGATGTACGAGACCGAATTGCAGCCATTGAAGATGTCTCTGGCGCGCTGTTCACTGAGTGGCAAGACGAACTTGAACTCTACACCAGCAGCAAACTGCGCCGCTCTAGTGAACAGAAACTGCGCGAAACCAAAACGTCTTACACGACCATGCTCAATGCCATGAAGCGCGCGGAAAACAAAATGACGCCAGTATTGAACACGCTGCGCGATAATACCCTATATTTGAAGCATAACCTTAATGCCAGCGCGATAGGCTCACTGCAGGGCGAATTTTCAAGCCTAGAACAAGACATTCAGTATGCAATTAAACAAATGAACGCAGCCATTGCAGAGTCCGATAAATTTTTGCAAAAACTGAGTCAAAAATAAGGCATTAAAAAAGGGTGAGAAGTTAACTTCTCACCCTTTTTATTATTGGCAATTGCCCGTCGCTAATTAAGCTTTCGCAGGACGGCTTGCACGTTTACGTTCGTTCTCGCTCAAGAATCGCTTACGGATACGAATGCTTTCTGGAGTCACTTCTACTAGCTCATCATCATCAATGAACTCTAGTGCTTGCTCAAGTGTGTACTTGATAGCAGGAGTCAGAACCTGAGCTTCATCGGTCCCAGAGGCACGAACGTTGGTTAGCTGCTTACCTTTAAGACAGTTAACCGTTAAGTCGTTTGAGCGGTTATGGATACCAACAACCTGACCTTCATAGACTTCATCCGCGTGCTCTGCAAACAGACGACCGCGCTCTTGTAGGTTAAACAAGGCGTAAGTCAGTGCTTTACCTGTTGCGTTTGAAATCAATACGCCGTTGTTACGTTGACCGATATTACCGCCTTTGTGTGGGCCGTAGTGATCAAACGTATGGTAAAGAAGACCTGAACCTGAAGTCAGTGTCATGAACTCAGTTTGGAAACCAATCAGACCACGTGAAGGCATCATGAAGTCCATACGTACACGACCTTTACCGTCAGGTGCCATGTCAGTCAGCTCACCTTTACGTAAGCCGATGTTTTCCATGATACCGCCTTGGTGCTCTTCAAGAACATCGATCGTTACCGTTTCAAACGGTTCCATCTTCTGACCGTTTTCTTCTTTGATGATAACTTCAGGGCGAGACACTGCTAGCTCGAAGCCTTCACGACGCATGTTCTCGATCAGGATAGACAGGTGAAGTTCACCACGACCTGATACGCGGAAACGGTCTGGGTTATCGGTTTCTTCAACGCGCAGCGCTACGTTGTGTACCAATTCTTTCTCTAGACGCTCAAGAATGTTACGTGACGTAACGAACTTACCTTCTTTACCGGCGAACGGTGAAGTGTTGACCTGGAAAGTCATGGTTACGGTTGGTTCATCCACAGACAGAGGCGTCATTGCTTCAATGTGGTTTTGGTCACAGATAGTGTCTGAAATTTTCAGCTCGCCAAGACCTGTAATGGCGACAATATCACCGGCGTTAGCTTGCTCAACTTCATGACGGTCAAGACCTAGGTAACCAAGAACCGTACCGACTTTGCCGTTACGCTTCTTACCATCAGCACTAACAACGGTAACTTGTTGGTTTGATTTCACGCTACCACGAGTTACACGTGCAACACCGATAACACCAACGTAAGAGCTGTAGTCTAGCTGAGAAATTTGCATCTGCAGTGGACCTTCGCGGTCAACGTTTGGCGCTTCAACGGTATCAACAACGGCTTGGAACAGCGGTTCCATGTTTTCGCCCGTTTGATCTTCTTCAAGCGTTGCCCAACCGTTAAGTGCTGATGCGTAAACGACTTTAAAGTCTAGCTGTTCGTCAGTAGCACCTAGGTTGTCGAATAGGTCAAACACTTGGTCCATAACCCAATCAGGACGAGCACCTGGGCGGTCGATCTTGTTGATTACAACGATTGGTTTAAGACCGTGCGCAAACGCTTTCTGTGTTACAAAACGAGTTTGCGGCATTGGGCCGTCAACGGCATCAACGATAAGTAGTACAGAGTCAACCATCGACATGATACGTTCAACTTCACCACCGAAGTCCGCGTGTCCAGGAGTGTCGACGATGTTGATACGGTAATCATTCCAGTTGATCGCGGTATTCTTAGCAAGAATAGTAATGCCACGCTCTTTTTCGATGTCGTTTGAGTCCATGACTCGCTCTTCAGCTTCGCCGCGAGACTCTAAAGTACCTGATTGTTGTAGTAGTTTATCAACCAGTGTAGTTTTACCGTGGTCAACGTGCGCGATGATCGCGATATTTCTTAATTTATCAATCTGTGGAGTAGCCATGGATTTGATTCACTCGATATAAGCAGCTCGCCGAAAATTTCAGCAAACCTATTTGATTAAAAAAACGGCCATAATGTACCAGATTCTAGCGAAAAACCCAGAAATATGTGATCTGATTCGCTCAATATTAGCAGATATTTTTTGATTGAAGACAATAGTAAGCCAGGTGTACGCAAATCCCCATTGACATAAGCGTTAAATCTGGGCTGAATGGCTGATGATTTTGTTTATCTTGGTGCAATATACCACCATCGCACCAAATGAGTGCAAAATAAGATCATTTTGGTGCAATAGTCTGCACCATCTTGTTACCAAGCCCGCTAATTTATTGAAATTAATGGATTAATTTTTTTGGCATGGTTTTAGCTTTAATAAAATTAGCATCGATTAATAAGTTTGAAATGA
Organism: Vibrio sp. NH-UV-68; assembly: GCF_042940635.1. NCBI lineage: Bacteria > Pseudomonadati > Pseudomonadota > Gammaproteobacteria > Vibrionales > Vibrionaceae > Vibrio > Vibrio sp. NH-UV-68. The sequence continues at coordinate 61,117 of NZ_CP134975.1, read as the reverse complement.
AATTAATCAATGCTGGGTTTATTGCAAATCACGCTAAATACCGATTTAACAACACTGGAGGTTATCCAACATGTCAGTAGAAAACGTTCTATCGCTGATCCAAGAAAACGAAGTTAAGTTTGTTGACCTACGCTTTACTGATACTAAAGGTAAAGAGCAGCATATCTCTATACCTTCTCACCAAGTTGACGCAGACTTCTTCGAAGAAGGTAAGATGTTCGATGGTTCTTCTGTTGCTGGCTGGAAAGGCATCAACGAATCAGACATGGTAATGATGCCAGACGCATCATCAGCTGTTCTTGACCCGTTCACAGAAGATGCAACACTAAACGTACGTTGTGACATTCTTGAGCCTGCCACTATGCAAGGCTATGATCGTGACCCACGCTCTATCGCTAAACGTTCTGAAGAATACCTACGCTCTACTGGTATCGCAGACACAGTTCTAGTTGGCCCTGAGCCAGAATTCTTCCTATTTGACGACGTTAAGTTCTCAAACGATATGTCTGGTTCTTTCTTCAAGATTGATGACGTAGAAGCAGCTTGGAACACAGGTTCTGACATCGAAGGCGGTAACAAAGGTCACCGTCCTGGCGTGAAAGGCGGTTACTTCCCAGTAGCTCCTGTAGATTCATCTCAAGACATCCGTTCAGCAATGTGTCTAGTAATGGAAGAGATGGGCCTAGTTGTTGAAGCTCACCACCACGAAGTAGCAACTGCGGGTCAAAACGAAATCGCAACTCGTTTCAACACGCTAACAGCAAAAGCTGATGAAACTCAAATCTACAAGTACGTGGTACACAACGTTGCTCACGCGTTTGGTAAAACAGCGACATTCATGCCTAAGCCTCTTGTAGGTGATAACGGCAGCGGCATGCACGTTCACCAATCTCTAGCAAAAGACGGTGTAAACCTGTTTGCTGGTGACAAGTACGGCGGCCTATCTGAACTGGCACTTTACTACATCGGCGGTGTAATCAAGCACGCTCGCGCAATCAACGCATTTGCTAACCCATCAACTAACTCGTACAAGCGTCTTGTACCTGGCTTCGAAGCACCGGTAATGCTTGCTTACTCAGCACGTAACCGCTCAGCTTCTATCCGTATCCCAGTAGTACCAAGCCCGAAAGCACGTCGTATCGAGCTACGTTTTGGTGACCCAGCAGCTAACCCATACCTATGCTACTCAGCAATGCTTATGGCTGGCCTTGACGGTATCAAGAACAAGATCCACCCAGGCGAAGCGATGGATAAAGATCTATACGACCTTCCTGCAGAAGAAGCAGCTGAAATCCCAACAGTTGCAGAATCACTGCAACAAGCTCTAGCTGCGCTTAACGAAGACCGTGAATTCCTGACCGCTGGTGGCGTATTCTCTGACGACTTTATCGATTCTTACATCGCTCTGAAATCTGACGATGTACAACGCGTGAACATGGCAACTCACCCGCTAGAGTTCGAACTATACTACTCGGTATAATCGATACTCCTACGCAGTCCACAACTGTGTTGCATAAATTTAAGGCTCGCCTCTCAGGCGAGCCTTTTGTATTTTAGAGTACATAGAACTGGCGTTAATATAGGAGCTTAAAGGCGAAGATTGGAGATAACCAATGCGCAATCTGTTTATTTTACTACTCTGCCTTAGCCTCTTTCCCGCTCAGATTTTAGCTAAGACAATCTACCATTGGACCGATGAACAAGGGGTCGAACATTTTAGCGACCAGCCGACACCACGCAGCCAACGTAGCATCCATCTTCCTGATCCCCCACAGGTGTCGACGCAAGCTTTACCCAATCCACTGCGCCCTTCACCTATCGCATCACAACACGAATCTAGCAAATTAACCATCACGATTAAGGCGCCGACTCAAGAACAAGCTATCCGCAGCAACTCTGGTCAACTTAGTATAATGGTTGCGTTAAACCGAGCCCTTAAACTTGATGAAAAGCTGCAACTTATGATGAATAATCAACCAATTAATCAACCTCAAACCGCTTCCCACTGGCACTTGAACAATGTTTCTCGTGGAACCCATAAATTAGAGATACAAGCGTTTCAACACGGCAAGCTTATTGCATTATCACAACCTATTACGGTGCATTTATTGCGAGTAACTGCCAGTACGGTGAAATAAACAGCTCAGACTACGCTCTGCGACTATTTCACTTCAGTTATCTGATTCAATGCGCCATACTTGAGTTTTTTCACGCACCATTTTGGTGCGTTGCACAATTCAGGTTCAAGGAAAGGGTAAAGCAGTGGATAGCGAACTCAACGACATTATTTTAAATCACCAAGTCACCGCGATTTTAATCATGAACGAAGCGCTGCAAGTTCGTTATGCTAATCCCTCTGCCGAGCAATTGTTCTCGCAAAGTGCCAAGCGCATCATTGACCACCCACTCTCTCACCTTATTCAGCATGCTTCGATGGATTTAGCGCTTTTGTCTCAGCCGCTTCAGAGTGGTCAAAGCATTACAGATAGTGATGTGACGTTTGTGGTCGATGGCAAACCTTTAATGCTTGAAGTGACAGTCAGCCCTATCTCTTGGAATAAAGAGCTAATGCTACTGATCGAAATGCGCAAGATAGGCCAACAGCGTCGGCTGTCGCAAGAACTCAACCAATATGCTCAGCAGCAAGCGGCGAAACTGCTAGTGCGAGGCTTGGCTCATGAAATCAAGAACCCGCTAGGCGGACTGCGGGGCGCTGCGCAACTGCTCGAAAGAGCCTTACCTGACGCCAGCTTAGCCGAGTACACTCAAATCATTATTGAACAAGCTGATCGCCTACGCGCCTTGGTTGACCGCTTACTTGGCCCACAAAAACCGGGCAAAAAAAAGCCAGCCAACTTACACCTCATCTTAGAAAAAATACGCCAACTGGTAGATCTCGAAGCCAACCAAAGCGTGCAGATCGAGCGAGACTACGATCCGAGCTTACCAGACATTGTGATGGACGCCGATCAAATAGAGCAAGCACTGCTCAACATTGTCAGCAACGCAGGGCAAATACTCAAAAACCAAGACGACAGCCAAATTACAATTCGCACCAGAACGGTGCACCAGGCCAATATTCATGGCCAACGCTGCAAACTCGCAGCGCGCATTGAGATTATCGATAACGGCCCGGGCATTCCCACCGACCTACAAGACACCCTGTTCTACCCTATGGTCAGTGGCCGAGAGGGCGGAACCGGACTAGGACTATCAATTGCGCAAAACCTTATCGACCAACACCAAGGCAAAATAGACGTAGAAAGCTGGCCTGGTCGAACAACATTTACTATTTATTTGCCGATTCAAAGTTAGTGGCATTGCTGTAAGGAAAGCAGACTATGAGTAAAGGATACGTTTGGGTCGTCGATGACGACAGCTCCATCCGTTGGGTTATGGAAAAAACCTTGTCATCGGCCAACATAAAATGTGAAACCTTCGCCGATGCGGAGAGTGTCTTAATGGCGCTAGAACGAGAAACGCCTGATGTACTGGTCTCTGATATTCGCATGCCGGGCATTGATGGTATCGAACTGCTCAAGCAGGTTCACCAGCGTTCTCCAGATTTACCAGTGATCATTATGACCGCTCACTCCGATCTTGATGCCGCGGTTAATGCTTATCAAAAAGGGGCCTTTGAGTATTTACCCAAACCTTTCGATGTTGATGAAACCTTAACCCTAGTAGAGCGAGCCATCACCCATCGTCATGAGCAAAAACAAGAGCAAGCATCCCTTGTCGATGATAATTACACCCCACCAGAAATCATTGGCGAAGCACCCGCGATGCAAGAGGTGTTTCGCGCCATAGGGCGTTTATCTCGCTCATCTATTTCGGTACTGATCAATGGTGAATCAGGGACAGGTAAGGAGCTAGTCGCACACGCACTGCATCGTCACAGCCCGCGCGCGAGTAACCCTTTTATCGCTCTCAATATGGCAGCGATTCCAAAAGATTTGATCGAATCAGAACTGTTCGGTCATGAAAAAGGCGCGTTTACCGGAGCCAACAGCGTGCGCCAAGGGCGCTTTGAGCAAGCAAATGGCGGAACGCTGTTCCTCGATGAAATCGGCGACATGCCCCTTGATATCCAAACGCGCTTACTGCGGGTTCTCGCCGATGGTCAGTTTTATCGCGTTGGTGGACATTCTCCGATTAAAGTTGACGTCCGTATCGTGGCTGCCACGCACCAAAACCTTGAAACATTGGTTCATAAAAGCAAATTTCGTGAAGATTTGTTCCACCGCCTGAATGTCATACGCATTCAAATACCAGCCCTGCGCGAACGTAAACAAGACATTAAAAAGTTAACCTTGCACTTCTTAGCACTCGCTGCTGAAGAGCTTAGTGTTGACGTGAAGACACTGCATCCAAGCACGATCGAGACACTAAACCGACTCAACTGGCCAGGGAACGTTCGTCAGCTCGAAAATATTTGTCGTTGGTTAACGGTCATGGCAAGCGGAACCGAAGTTCTGCCAAGTGATTTACCGACCGAGTTACTCGAAGAGAAAAAACACAATGACGCGTCCGTTGGCGGTTCGTGGCAACAACAACTCTCAGGCTGGGCAAGAGCCGCTCTGTCACAAGGCGACACTGAATTACTGGCTTATGCATTGCCTGAATTTGAACGCATTCTGCTCGAAGCAGCTTTAGAACATACCAATGGTCACAAACAAGACGCTGCCAAAGTGCTCGGATGGGGGCGCAATACGCTCACTCGTAAGCTCAAAGAGCTCTACTAGCCACTGATTACAGGCTCAAGATAGAGCCTGTTTTAGTTAAACGAACAAAGAAAAATTATTTAAAAATGAAGTGTTAATCAGAAAATATCTCAGCAAAGTCGCTGACTTTTATTAGAATATACAAATACACTCTCTTGTCGTAATTGAAGAAAAGATGCCAGCGAAGACGCAAATAACACTGAGAACAGCAGTAGTGCTACCCTTTGTACTGATATTTATCTTTACAATCGGCATTATCATTGCGGTACAAAAAAGCAACTACGAAGAGATGGTTGCCGATATTAGTGACAAACACTTATCAGCACTCACCGACAATGTCGATCTTGAGCTTCATCGCTTTCTCGAAGAGCCTTTTCAAGCCAGCCTCGCCCTCAGCCACTCGATCGGCTTCAATCGTCTTTATCATCCTGGAGATACCAGCGCCATTGAGCGTTTTTTTCTTACCTCATTTAGCGGCTTATACAACTCAATCCAGCAACTTGATGTGATTGGTTTTGGTGGCGAGTCCGCTGAATATGTTGGCTTTCGTAAAGAACCCAATAACGATTACACGTTAATGATTCAAGATGAGCGCACCGACAATCGCTTAGTGATCTATAAAGGCCAAGTAGTCAGTGATGATGTTCGTTCAGTGTTCGACAACTACGATCCGCGAATTCGTCCTTGGTATGCCCCCGTGGCACAAAGCCTTGAACCCATGTGGTCTTCGATTTACGCCAACGCAGACGAAAGACAAGAAATCACCTTATCCGCACTAACACCTGTATTTTACGAGCAAGCATTTCAGGGGGTGGTAGTCACGGATATAAAGATTGATACGTTTAATACTTTCTTGCGCACTCAACAGAACAAAACCAATGCAACCATTTATATCGTCGATGACCAACAGCGTTTAATCGCCCACTCAACTGGTGGTAGCGTGGTATCTTGGGGGACGCCACTGAGCAAAAAAGGCGATCGACTACTGGCGATTGAAAGTGACAATCCCATCATTGAAGCGAATGCTCAATACGGTGTCCAAAATAATTTCTTTGCCGAAAACCAAACCCAACGCTTCTCGCTCAATATCAACAATGAACGTTATTTCAATCACTTCACACCATATATTGATACTCATGGCTTAAAATGGTTTATCGGCGTCGCGATTTCTGAATCCAATCTACTTGGTCAACTTCCTAAGTCTCAGCGCAACAGTTGGATTATTGGTATTGTCGCTAGTGGTATCGGCATCGTACTCGGGCTACTGGCTTTTAACCGCATTGTGACCCCGATAACCACAACCGCGGCGGCAGCGAAAAGACTGGCCAAAGGCGACTGGGAAAGTCACATGCCTAAACCAGGTAATATTTACGAAACCAGTCTATTGGTTTATGCGTTTAATGAAATGGCCAACAACCTCAAAGCCTCTTTTCGCGCACTGCGTTCACAACTGCTCTATGACTCACTGACCAAGCTTTATAGCCGAGAAGGGTTGATTGATACTTGTGATAAGCTCGCACACATTGACGGCACACTGCTGATTATTGGTATCAACAAATTTAGGGATATTAACGATAGCCTAGGTCACTATAAAGGCGACCAACTGCTAACGATTATTTCTCAGCGATTACAGTCATTATTTTCAGAGGACGTTCACCTAGCACGTATTGGCGGGGATGAATTTGCGATCTATTTACCACACACGCAAGACCACCAGGAGTCTATTCTGACCGCGAATCGAATTTTGCAGATGTTTGCAGCGCCGTTTCTGATGGAAAAAGAGAGTGTAGTGGTTAGCGTTTGCATTGGCATTGTCGAACAAGGCCCAGACTCAAATATGACGCATTGGTTACGCAACGGCAGTATCGCTTTGAGTAATGCTAAGCAAGAGATTACCGGCATTAGCTATTACCGCCCAGAGATGGCTGACGTCTCGCGCAAACGTACTTTAATGCAGTCAAAGATCAAAGATGCGATTGAACACAATGAGTTTATTCCCTTTTATCAGCCACTGGTTGATTTAAAAACAGGTGAGATCATCGGCGCCGAAGCACTGGCTCGATGGTTGTCCCCATCCTCGGGATTGACCCCACCTATCGAGTTCATTGGCATTGCCGAAGAGAGTGGACTCATTGGCGCCATTGGTGAACAGATCTTACGTCAAGCCTGTACAGACACGGTGCGGGGCATTAAAGAAGGCAAGTGGACAAAAGACTTTCACATCCATGTCAATCTGTCGGTAAATCAGCTCTCGCAGCCCGATTTTATCAACACTCTGGTGAAGGTACTTGATGACTCACAACTTCAACCTAGCAACCTGACTTTAGAGATCACAGAGTCACGCATTGTCGATAACGACCCAATCACTCTCGAAAATATGCAAGCTATTTATGATCTTGGTGTGCATATAGCGATAGATGATTTTGGCACCGGTTACAGCTCTCTGGCTTATCTACATAAGCTGCCTTTTAACTGCTTAAAGATTGATCGAACCTTCGTCAATAAGCTCTCTGCTGATAATTTAGACACTTCTATCATCGCAGCGATCATTAATATGACCCGCAGTATGAAGGTCAATATTGTCGCGGAAGGCATTGAAACCGAAGAACAAGCAAAAATGTTAGCTCATCTTAACTGCCCATTAGGGCAAGGCTTCTTATATAGCCGTCCTGTGCCTTATGATGAATGGCCAACAAATTTGGTTAACATGAAATAAAAACCAACGCTTATGGATGGCTTTCTGCGCTTATTCTACTGACACTGGTCTTATTGATTCTTATACTTAGCAAAATCGATTTAACTGGAATGACGATAATGATAACCAAGAACCTTCCACTGACAGACTTACACCGCCATCTTGATGGTAACATCCGTACCCAGACCATCTTAGAGTTAGGCCAGAAATTTGGTGTTGCGTTACCAGCTTATGACGTTGAATCCCTAACCCCACACGTTCAAATCGTCGAAGCTGAACCGTCGTTGGTTGCATTTCTTTCTAAGCTTGATTGGGGAGTCGCGGTTCTTGGTGATCTTGAGTCCTGTCGTCGGGTCGCTTACGAGAACGTCGAAGATGCACTCAATGCACAAATCGATTACGCAGAGCTGCGCTTCTCACCTTATTACATGGCGATGAAGCACAAGCTACCTGTTGCTGGCGTGGTTGAAGCTGTTGTCGATGGAGTGCAAGCGGGTGTACGTGATTTCGGTATCAAGGCAAACCTAATTGGTATTATGAGCCGCACGTTTGGCACTGACGCTTGCCAACAAGAGTTGGATGCGATCCTCACTCAGAAAGATAAAATCGTGGCCGTAGATTTAGCTGGCGATGAACTCGGTCAACCCGGTGAACGCTTCGTTAAGCACTTCAAACAAGTGCAAGATGCAGGTCTTAAGGTCACGGTTCACGCAGGTGAGGCCGCTGGTGCACAGAGCATGTGGCAAGCGATCCAAGAGCTTGGAGCGACACGTATCGGTCATGGCGTCAAAGCGGTTCATGATCCGAAACTGATGGATTACCTTGCAGAGCACCGCATCGGTATCGAGTCATGCTTAACCTCAAACTTCCAAACCAGCACAGTAGCGTCACTGACGAGCCACCCTCTTAAGCAATTCCTTGAGCACGGTGTTCTCGCTTGTTTAAATACTGACGACCCTGCGGTGGAAGGTATCGAGCTACCGTATGAATATGAAGTCGCAGCGCCGCAAGCAGGCTTATCTCAAGAGCAAATCCGTCAGGCGCAGATCAATGGCCTTGAGCTCGCTTTCCTTTCCGAACAAGAAAAGCAAACTCTTAAAGACAAAGCAAGCCAACGTTAACCGCGCACACGCTGAGCGGAGCGCTCCTTATAGAGTGCCCCAGTCAAAGTAGCATCAACCACAGCAACCTCTTTGCCTCTCCCACGAGAATCGGGCAAAGAGGTTTTTTCTTTTTTATCGCGCTCCAACCCAGTATCAATCGCTGTAAGTTAGAGCATCATTAGTTTTAGGCCCATCATCATTGGTTATTGTGAGCAGTTTTAGCTCGTTGTCTCAGTCTGCTACACTGATAAGTTGATTCTCTAACTCGGTGTCCATCAATGAAATTTACTCTCCCAGCACACCTCACAACCCAAGATGACGCAACCAGACGAGTTGGCTTCGAACTAGAATTTACTGGACTGACTCTTGAAGAAGCAGCCAAACAAGTACAAGCCACGTTTGGCGGGCAGCTCGAACAGAGCTCAGCGGTTGAATATTTACTCCATAGCGACCAGCTTGGTACCTTCACAATTGAATTAGATTGGGACTACTTGAAACGCAAAGCAAGCGAGGCGCAGCAACAAGATGACGGCCATGAATGGGTCGACTTTTTACAGCAAGGCGCTCAAGCCATCGTCCCTTTGGAAATCATCTGTCCTCCGGTCTCGATGAAGCAGCTTTCTCACCTCAATGAGTTAATACCGAACTTGCGACAAGCTGGCGCAAAAGGCACTGACAGCTCACTGCTTGCGGCTTATGGTGTTCACATCAACCCTGAGCTACCACAACTTGATGTCGCAACAATTGAACGCTTTGTTAAAGCATTTTCTTTATTGCAGTGGTGGTTAGTCGAAGCGCATCAAGTGGATCCAACCCGAAAGCTAAGCCCCTATGTTAACCTCTACCCAGAAACCTATATTTATGAACTACTCAGTCAGTCATACCCAAATATCAACGCTCTGACTGATCATTACCTTAAGCACAATCCGACACGTAATCGCGCCCTCGATCTGTTGCCATTGCTAACTGAAATCAACCAAGACCGTGTGCTCGATGTGGTCAATGACCAACTCATCAACTCTCGACCGACGTTCCATTACCGTTTACCAGATTGCCAAATAGAAGACAAAGACTGGAGCTTAGCCAATAGTTGGAACCTATGGTGTGTAATCGAGCGTTTAGCGGCCGATCCACAGGCTATTGAAGCGCTATCACAAAAATTTATCGAGATGACACGCCCTGTAATCGGGGTGAGTCGCGAAGCTTGGCTTAAGGAGGTATCACAATGGCTCGTCGACCACGAGTGGGTGTAACAGGAAATGGTAGAAGGTGGTCACCGTCATGGTGGTGCACCAAAATAGCTCTGCGGTTAGCAGGGGCAGAACCGGTACGAATCAGTGTCCGACATCCGTGGTCAGGCGTCCCCTTACATGCGCTAATTATTAGTGGCGGGGATGACATTAGCCCTGAACATTACGGCGGTGATCTCAATCAAAAAGTGCGCCTCGATCCTGAACGCGACAAATTAGAAATACATTGGATAGAGTGGGCCTTAGAACATCACGTCCCATTGCTTGGTATTTGCCGAGGAGCTCAACTCATCAATGTCGTAAAAGGAGGCACGCTTTACTCCGATATTCGTCACCTACGCAAGTTAACCTACAATCGACCCGGGTTATTGCCAACCAAACAGGTGCGCCTGAAAAACACTTCTCATCTCGCGACCTTATGTCGAAAAAATCATCTCCGTGTTAACAGCCTCCACCATCAGGCGGTTAAGCGTCTTGGTATTGGGCTAAAGTCGGTGGGGCATGACTTGGATAATTTAACTCAAGCCATTGAGAGCTCAGAGGGAGAACTGATTATTGGTGTTCAATGGCACCCTGAATATTTGTTCTATCTACCAGCACAATTCGCTCTCTTTCGTTGGCTTAGGCAGGCTGGCGAGTGATTACCAGTTATCTACTGCTGTTTGGCTCCGCTTTCTTAGCCGCGACCATATTGCCTTTTTATTCTGAAGTACTGTTATTCCTGTTACTACAACAAGGAGCCGATCCACTGGTATTGATCGGGGTTGCTACCTTAGGTAATACTTTAGGCTCAGTGGTCAACTGGGTATTGGGACGCTACTTGCTGCATTTTAAAAATAGGAAATGGTTCTATTTTAGCCAAGATCAAATTGATAAAGCGCAGCGTTGGTTTCAACGTTATGGAGTATGGAGCCTTCTGCTGGCATGGCTACCAATCGGCGGCGATGCATTAACTCTAATTGCAGGGATTTTAAAAGTACGGCTGGCACCATTCTTGTTGTTAGTTGGGCTCGGAAAATGCGTACGTTATATTGCGGTAGTTTACCTAGCAGGTTCACTGACTTAAATCGTATGCTTTGATTGGCAGTAAATTCTAATCAATACAAATACAAAAAAACCCACTGCAAGCAGTGGGTTTTTTAATGTGGCGGAGAGATAGGGATTTGAACCCTAGGTACGCTATTAACGTACGCCGGTTTTCAAGACCGGTGCTTTCAACCACTCAGCCATCTCTCCACAAATTGTCATCAACAGATTAGTACACTGATGATGTGGTTACGCGTATATACGAGTAACGATATTTAAAGCCTGGCGATGTCCTACTCTCACATGGGGAGACCCCACACTACCATCGGCGCTAATTCGTTTCACTTCTGAGTTCGGCATGGAAATCAGGTGGGTCCAAATCGCTATGGTCGCCAAGCAAATTCTTAAAATTCGGAAAGCTATAAAAGTTCGTCACACATTCAATATTCTTGCTTTGAGTCCATCAAAACCCTTTGGGTGTTGTATGGTTAAGCCTCACGGGCAATTAGTACAGGTTAGCTCAATGCCTCGCAGCACTTACACACCCTGCCTATCAACGTTCTAGTCTTGAACAACCCTTTAGGACACTTAAAGTGCCAGGGAAGACTCATCTCAGGGCTCGCTTCGCGCTTAGATGCTTTCAGCGCTTATCGATTCCGAACTTAGCTACCGGGCAATGCCACTGGCGTGACAACCCGAACACCAGAGGTTCGTCCACTCCGGTCCTCTCGTACTAGGAGCAGCCCCCTTCAATCTTCCAACGCCCACGGCAGATAGGGACCGAACTGTCTCACGACGTTCTAAACCCAGCTCGCGTACCACTTTAAATGGCGAACAGCCATACCCTTGGGACCGACTTCAGCCCCAGGATGTGATGAGCCGACATCGAGGTGCCAAACACCGCCGTCGATATGAACTCTTGGGCGGTATCAGCCTGTTATCCCCGGAGTACCTTTTATCCGTTGAGCGATGGCCCTTCCATTCAGAACCACCGGATCACTATGACCTGCTTTCGCACCTGCTCGAATTGTCATTCTCGCAGTCAAGCGGGCTTATGCCATTGCACTAACCACACGATGTCCAACCGTGTTTAGCCCACCTTCGTGCTCCTCCGTTACTCTTTGGGAGGAGACCGCCCCAGTCAAACTACCCACCAGGCACTGTCCTCACCCCAGATAATGGGGCTAAGTTAGAACATCAACACTACAAGGGTGGTATTTCAAGGTTGACTCCACCGATACTGGCGTACCGGTTTCAAAGTCTCCCACCTATCCTACACATGTAGGGTCAATGTTCAGTGCCAAGCTGTAGTAAAGGTTCACGGGGTCTTTCCGTCTAGCCGCGGGTACACTGCATCTTCACAGCGATTTCAATTTCACTGAGTCTCGGGTGGAGACAGCGTGGCCATCATTACGCCATTCGTGCAGGTCGGAACTTACCCGACAAGGAATTTCGCTACCTTAGGACCGTTATAGTTACGGCCGCCGTTTACCGGGGCTTCGATCAAGAGCTTCGACCGAAGTCTAACCCCATCAATTAACCTTCCGGCACCGGGCAGGCGTCACACCGTATACGTCATCTTACGATTTTGCACAGTGCTGTGTTTTTAATAAACAGTTGCAGCCACCTGGTATCTGCGACTCTCAATAGCTCCATCCGCAAGGGACTTCACCGTCAAGAGCGTACCTTCTCCCGAAGTTACGGTACCATTTTGCCTAGTTCCTTCACCCGAGTTCTCTCAAGCGCCTTGGTATTCTCTACCCGACCACCTGTGTCGGTTTGGGGTACGATTCCTTACAATCTGAAGCTTAGAGGCTTTTCCTGGAAGCATGGCATCAATGACTTCACATCCGTAGATGCTCGACATCGTGTCTCAGCGTTATGAAAGTCCGGATTTACCTAAACCTTCCGCCTACGCACTTGAACCTGGACAACCGTCGCCAGGCCCACCTAGCCTTCTCCGTCCCCCCATCGCAATTGTAAGAAGTACGGGAATATTAACCCGTTTCCCATCGACTACGCCTTTCGGCCTCGCCTTAGGAGTCGACTTACCCTGCCCCGATTAACGTTGGACAGGAACCCTTGGTCTTCCGGCGTGGAGGTTTTTCACCCCCATTATCGTTACTCATGTCAGCATTCGCACTTCTGATACCTCCAGCAAACCTTACGATTCACCTTCAACGGCTTACAGAACGCTCCCCTACCCAATACAGTAAACTGTATTGCCGCAGCTTCGGTGTATAGCTTAGCCCCGTTACATCTTCCGCGCAGGCCGACTCGACTAGTGAGCTATTACGCTTTCTTTAAATGATGGCTGCTTCTAAGCCAACATCCTAGCTGTCTAAGCCTTCCCACATCGTTTCCCACTTAGCTATACTTTGGGACCTTAGCTGGCGGTCTGGGTTGTTTCCCTCTCCACGACGGACGTTAGCACCCGCCGTGTGTCTCCCGGATAGTACTTACTGGTATTCGGAGTTTGCAAAGGGTTGGTAAGTCGGGATGACCCCCTAGCCTTAACAGTGCTCTACCCCCAGTAGTATTCGTCCGAGGCTCTACCTAAATAGATTTCGGGGAGAACCAGCTATCTCCAGGTTTGATTGGCCTTTCACCCCTAGCCACAAGTCATCCGCTAATTTTTCAACATTAGTCGGTTCGGTCCTCCAGTTGATGTTACTCAACCTTCAACCTGCCCATGGCTAGATCACCTGGTTTCGGGTCTATATCCAGCAACTCGACGCCCAGTTAAGACTCGATTTCTCTACGGCTCCCCTAGATGGTTAACCTTGCTACTGAATATAAGTCGCTGACCCATTATACAAAAGGTACGCAGTCACCCAACAAAGTGGGCTCCTACTGCTTGTACGTACACGGTTTCAGGTTCTATTTCACTCCCCTCACAGGGGTTCTTTTCGCCTTTCCCTCACGGTACTGGTTCACTATCGGTCAGTCAGTAGTATTTAGCCTTGGAGGATGGTCCCCCCATATTCAGACAGGATATCACGTGTCCCGCCCTACTCGATTTCACTGATTATGATGTGTCGGTTACGGGGCTATCACCCTGTATCGCGAGACTTTCCAGACTCTTCACCTGCATCATTAAAAGCTTAAGGGCTAGTCCAATTTCGCTCGCCGCTACTTTCGGAATCTCGGTTGATTTCTTTTCCTCGGGGTACTTAGATGTTTCAGTTCCCCCGGTTCGCCTCATTAACCTATGTATTCAGTTAATGATACGTGCTTATGCACGTGGGTTTCCCCATTCAGAAATCCCAGACTCAAAAGGTTGTTACTACCTAATCTGGGCTTATCGCAAGTTACTACGTCTTTCATCGCCTCTGACTGCCAAGGCATCCACCGTGTACGCTTAGTCACTTAACCATACAACCCGAAAGGGTCTTTGTTAGCAACCAAAGTTGTCTGCATTTTTATACATGTGCAGACACGATTTTGCCGGACTCAAATATTAAACATCACAACGTATTGTGCTGTTTCCAAGAACACTTGAATGTGTGTTGGTACCTAATTCACCTCTATTTCAAAGTAAGTTAGGATTTGAGAACTTTTATTGAACAACAACTAATCACAGTCGTTGTTCGTCAGCTTTCCAAATTGTTAAAGAGCATGAGTTCTTTGCTACTGCGTAGCCGAAGAAAACATTTTCTAAAGATTCTTAGACGGTCGAAAATTCTAACCACACCCGTTTTACTGAAGTGGTTTGGAAATTCAAATCCAAAAACATTTAGAGAATGGTGGGCGATACCGGGCTCGAACCAGTGACCCCCTGCTTGTAAGGCAGGTGCTCTCCCAACTGAGCTAATCGCCCACATTGTTTTCTTACCTAAAGTAAGCATTTCCGCGGGAGGAAATGGTGGGTCGTGCAGGATTCGAACCTGCGACCAATTGATTAAAAGTCAACTGCTCTACCAACTGAGCTAACGACCCAATGGTATCCCGTAGGGGAGTCGAACCCCTGTTACCGCCGTGAAAGGGCGGTGTCCTAGGCCTCTAGACGAACGGGACACTAAGTTGAACACCTTGGGGGGTGCTCTATCTCTTAAACTACATAAACCATCAATCTGTGTGGACACTCATCGTGAGTAATCATCGTATAAGGAGGTGATCCAGCCCCAGGTTCCCCTAGGGCTACCTTGTTACGACTTCACCCCAGTCATGAACCACAAAGTGGTAAGCGTTCTCCCGAAGGTTAAACTACCTACTTCTTTTGCAGCCCACTCCCATGGTGTGACGGGCGGTGTGTACAAGGCCCGGGAACGTATTCACCGTGGCATTCTGATCCACGATTACTAGCGATTCCGACTTCATGGAGTCGAGTTGCAGACTCCAATCCGGACTACGACGCACTTTTTGGGATTCGCTTAACATCGCTGTCTCGCCGCCCTCTGTATGCGCCATTGTAGCACGTGTGTAGCCCTACTCGTAAGGGCCATGATGACTTGACGTCGTCCCCACCTTCCTCCGGTTTATCACCGGCAGTCTCCCTGGAGTTCCCGACATTACTCGCTGGCAAACAAGGATAAGGGTTGCGCTCGTTGCGGGACTTAACCCAACATTTCACAACACGAGCTGACGACAGCCATGCAGCACCTGTCTTACAGTTCCCGAAGGCACACCTGCGTCTCCGCTGGCTTCTGTAGATGTCAAGAGTAGGTAAGGTTCTTCGCGTTGCATCGAATTAAACCACATGCTCCACCGCTTGTGCGGGCCCCCGTCAATTCATTTGAGTTTTAATCTTGCGACCGTACTCCCCAGGCGGTCTACTTAACGCGTTAGCTCCGAAAGCCACGGCTCAAGGCCACAACCTCCAAGTAGACATCGTTTACGGCGTGGACTACCAGGGTATCTAATCCTGTTTGCTCCCCACGCTTTCGCATCTGAGTGTCAGTATCTGTCCAGGGGGCCGCCTTCGCCACTGGTATTCCTTCAGATCTCTACGCATTTCACCGCTACACCTGAAATTCTACCCCCCTCTACAGTACTCTAGTCCGCCAGTTTCAAATGCTATTCCGAGGTTGAGCCCCGGGCTTTCACATCTGACTTAACGAACCACCTGCATGCGCTTTACGCCCAGTAATTCCGATTAACGCTCGCACCCTCCGTATTACCGCGGCTGCTGGCACGGAGTTAGCCGGTGCTTCTTCTGTCGCTAACGTCAAAGAATACCGCTATTAACGATACCCCCTTCCTCACGACTGAAAGTACTTTACAACCCGAAGGCCTTCTTCATACACGCGGCATGGCTGCATCAGGCTTGCGCCCATTGTGCAATATTCCCCACTGCTGCCTCCCGTAGGAGTCTGGACCGTGTCTCAGTTCCAGTGTGGCTGATCATCCTCTCAGACCAGCTAGGGATCGTCGCCTTGGTGAGCCATTACCTCACCAACTAGCTAATCCCACCTGGGCATATCCTGACGCGAGAGGCCCGAAGGTCCCCCTCTTTGGCCCGTAGGCATCATGCGGTATTAGCCATCGTTTCCAATGGTTATCCCCCACATCAGGGCAATTTCCCAGGCATTACTCACCCGTCCGCCGCTCGACGCCCAACAAATCACCCGAAGGGTCAATGTTGTCGTTTCCGCTCGACTTGCATGTGTTAGGCCTGCCGCCAGCGTTCAATCTGAGCCATGATCAAACTCTTCAATTTAAGTTTTTTCGGCTCAATGAATACTGACTTCAAAACTGCGCTTACTCGAAAGTAAACGGTAATTTTAAAGCTATTATCATTCCAACAGAATGATAATGAATTGACTGTGCCAAATAGCTACACGTAGCTATTCGTATTGGTCACTCAGTTCATTGAACCCAATGTGTTTCCGAAGAAACTGTCATTGCCTAAGCAATAACCTATTGGATTATCATCAACGAGTGCCCACACAGATTGATAGGTTTATATTGTTAAAGAGCGTTCTTCTTTGTGACTTACGTCACTTCGGAAGAGGCGGTCATTTTAGCGATATAAAGTTTAGTGTCAACCACTTTTTTCAAACTTTTTTCAAGCGTTTCCACTTGGCTAGATGACCTTGCTAATCGGTAATTCGTTTCTTTCGAAGCGTTCCCGTGTCAGCGAGGGGGCATTATAGAGATCGCCATCACATTGGCAAGTCCTTTTTTGCGTTTTTTTTGATTTTTTTATCGTTTGAGTATTTTCTATTCAAAACGACCTATTTTCAGCACTAAACTGTATCCAAATGGGTGAATTTCCCTTGGTATAAGGAGATAAAATGAGCGCTTTACGTAGTTATAAAGGTATAAAGCCCCAAATCGGCCAACGCGTCTATATAGATTCGAGCTCTGTTTTAGTCGGCGACATTAAGATCGGCGACGATTCAAGCATTTGGCCATTGGTCGCGGCAAGAGGAGATGTCAATCATATCCATATCGGTCAACGGACCAATGTTCAAGATGGCACTGTGCTGCATGTAACCCATAAAAACCATGCCAACCCACAAGGCTATCCACTGATTATTGGTAATGATGTCACCATCGGTCACAAAGTTATGTTGCACGGCTGTATTATCAAGGATCGTGTGTTGGTTGGTATGGGAGCGATCGTTCTCGATGCTGCTGTTATAGAAGAAGAGGTCATGATTGGTGCTGGCAGTCTGGTTCCACCAGGAAAGGTACTTGAGAGTGGCTACCTTTATGTCGGTAGCCCAGTTAAACAAGCTCGGCCATTAAATGATCAAGAACGAGCTTTCTTGCAAAAATCCGCTGATAATTACGTCCAGAATAAAGAAGACTACTTAAACCACGTCGAAGTACTTAACTAGCGATCTCTATTTGGCCATGATGATTGAATTCTTCGTCTTCTATTAGCCCTTCGGCAAGCTCTTCGAGATCAAAGCGATATTGATTAAATATCCTTAGAGCTTGCTGCTCATCAGCGATGACCTGATCCGATAACTTCTCTAGCTCACCCTTCGTGACGATACACTCAATCAATGCGCCAGATTGTTGAGCCGGAAATGTCATCACTTCGCTCTCGGCATGCCAAGTTTGTATATCAGGAAATAGGATAGATTGATTCACGCTTACATCCCTTCTAGATTTTTACGTAGCTCTCGAAGAATCTGTTTGGCTCCAGGCCTTAATCCACGCCATAACATGAAACTTTCGGCCGCTTGACCGACTAACATACCCAGCCCATCATACGCCGTAGTAACACCATGTTGATGAGCCCATTGATTGAACGTTGTCTGCCCGGAGCCATACATCATGTCATAGACCACGCTAGACGGCGAAAAGATGCTCGGTGCAATTTCTGGCAACTGTTTAGATAAGCTCGATGAGGTCGAGTTAATAATCACATCAAAACTCTCATCTATCTGATCCATCGGCAATGCCGTTATCGGTCCATATAGCGCAAACATGTCGGCCAGTTGCACCGCTTTACCATGGGTACGATTAGTTATCACAATTTGTTGCGGGTGTTGATCTAATAGCGGCTTAATCACCCCACGCGCGGCACCACCAGCGCCAATCAACAATATTCGAGCCCCTTTTAAGCTGACCTGATATTGCAACAAATCTTGTACCAACCCTTCCCCATCGGTGTTATCGCCCAAGATTTCGCCATCATCGAGTTTTTTCAAAGTATTGACCGCGCCCGCTAATTGAGCACGCTCTGTTAGTCGAGTAGCAAACTGATAAGCTTCTTCTTTAAAGGGGACCGTCACATTACACCCTTTCCCCCCTTGGGAAAAAAACGCAGAGACAGCAGGGATAAAGGCGTTTTTATCCGGACATGCTGCGGTGTAGTTGAGTGACTGATTTGTCTGGCGAGCAAATAGAGTATGAATAAACGGCGATTTGCTTTGTGAGATAGGATTTCCAAAAACCACGTAACGATCTAGTTGCTGAGTCATACCCTTACCTAGCATAAAATTAAAAAGGTCAATGCGAACATTGACCCTATCACTATCTATATAAGGAAGAAAGTGTTACCACTCTCTCGGCTTGAGGTAGTGATCGTACAATTGTGCTTCAGGAGAGTTCTGTTCAACTTGATGCCCATATTCCCAACGCGCCAATGGCGGCATCGACATCAAGATCGATTCAGTTCTTCCGCCACTTTGCAGGCCAAATAACGTGCCACGGTCAAACACTAGGTTAAACTCAACATAGCGGCCACGGCGATAGAGTTGGAACTGACGTTCACGTTGACCATATTCCATCTGCTTGCGACGCTCGACAATCGGTACATAAGCTTGGGTAAAACCTTCCCCGACAGCTTTAATGTAAGCGAAACACTGCTCAAACTCCCACTGATTAAGGTCATCAAAGAACAGCCCACCAACACCACGAGTCTCATCACGATGTGGTAGATAGAAATAACGATCACACCAAGCTTTGTGTTCGGCATAAACATTATCACCAAAAGGCGCACACACTTGTTTTGCCGTGTCATGCCAGAATTGAGCATCTTCTTCGAACGGGTAGAATGGCGTTAAATCAAAACCACCACCAAACCACCAAATAGGTTCCTCACCCTCTTTTTCGGCGATAAAGAAACGCACATTGGCATGGGAAGTGGGCACATAAGGATTATTAGGGTGCATGACCAAAGAAACCCCCATCGCTTCAAAGCGGCGACCTGCAAGTTCTGGGCGATGCGCTGTCGCTGAAGCGGGCATCTCTTTTCCCGCAACATGCGAGAAGTTAACCCCGCCTTGCTCAAAGACTTTACCCGCGGTCATCACGCGCGTACGACCTCCCCCTCCGAGTTTTTCTCCCGGTTCACGCTGCCAAGCATCTTCGACGAACTTAGCCTGACCATCCGCTTGCTCAAGCTGGTGACATATAGAGTCTTGCAGTTCAATCAGGAACTGTTTAACCGCTTGTTTATCTATCGCTGACATACGACTTCCTTTACTACTGCAGGGTTAACCCTGTCTTAATACTTGTGAGGTTCGAGCATCGCGTATTTCACTCGGTTTTTCGCGACCACCCGTTTGCCCGTCAAGCACCGCCGCCAATTGGTGACCTAATTGCTGCCTGACTTGCTGGCTGGTAAGGCACGGTGACTGGCCAGACAAATTCGCGCTGGTAGAGGTTAACGGCTTTGCAAACGCATTACACATCTTTTGTACTAAAGGATGATCCGTCACACGCACCGCCACAGAGTCAAACTGACCACACACCCAAGGTGACACTTTCGCGCTGCTTGGCATTATCCAAGTAATCGCACCTGGCCAACTCTGTTTAACTTGCTGCAACTGCGCAGGCGTTAGCTGTGTTTCGTCAATATACGGCTTGAGTTGTTGATAGTCAGCCGCAATTAAGATTAGCCCCTTTTCGACCGGCCTTTGCTTAAGTTGGAGCAGCTTGTTTATCGCCTGCGGATTATCAGGATCGCACCCAACCCCAAACACACCTTCGGTCGGATAGGCAATGACCTCACCGCTGCGCAGTGCGTGTAACGCTTGATTAAAATTATCCAACCCAAGACTCCTACCGCCACGATTTATCCGTAGTGTACAAATAATCCCTATCGATGACGAAAGCTAATTTGGCCCAAGTGTACGCTTGCGGATAGCAAACCACGCGCAAACGTTTGCTTCAGTAAAAAATCCCCGTATAATGCGCTCAAACCAATTGCTCACCATATCTAAGCAGCTTTGAAGGAGTTTGAGATGAAAGTCGGGATCATCATGGGTTCGAAATCAGATTGGCCAACCATGAAATTAGCAGCAGAAATGCTCGATACCTTTGGCATTGAGTACGAAACTAAAGTGGTATCGGCGCACCGCACTCCTCAACTCCTTGCAGACTACGCGAACAGCGCCAAACAGCGCGGATTGAAAGTGATCATTGCTGGTGCCGGTGGCGCAGCGCACTTACCGGGAATGTGTGCTGCTTTTACCAGTTTGCCAGTGCTCGGCGTTCCGGTTCAATCTCGCGCACTTAAAGGTATGGATTCACTCCTTTCGATTGTACAAATGCCAAAAGGCATTGCTGTCGGTACATTAGCTATCGGCGAAGCGGGCGCAGCAAACGCAGGCATTTTGGCCGCACAAATCATCGGCACGCACGATGAGGAGGTGATGGCCAAAGTCGAAGCCTTCCGCCGTGAACAAACCGATACGGTTCTTGCTAACCCAAACCCAGCCGAGGACTAAGTCGATGCACGTTTTAGTATTAGGCGCTGGCCAACTCGCACGCATGATGTCTTTAGCTGGTGCGCCCCTTAATATTGAAATTTCGGCCTATGATGTCGATAGTGGCAATATCGTTCATCCATTAACGCAAAGTGTGATAGGCAATGGCCTGCACAATGCGATTGAGCGAGCGGATGTGATTACGGCTGAATTCGAACACATTGCTCACGATATCTTGGCCATTTGTCAGCAAAGCGGTAAGTTTCTCCCTTCAGCCGACGCGATTAAAGCCGGTGGCGATCGTCGACTCGAAAAAGCCTTGTTAGATAAGGCCGGAGTACGTAATGCCAACTATTATGTCATCACCTCTCGCCAAGATTTTGATGACGCGATTGAACACGTCGGCCTGCCCATGGTGCTGAAAAGCGCGCTTGGCGGTTACGACGGCAAAGGTCAGTGGCGCTTGAAACAGCGCGATCAGATCGAGGCAATCTGGCATGAAATGGAGCAGTGTATTGCAGCAACTGACACACAAGCGATTGTTGCTGAAGAGTTCGTTCCTTTTGACCGAGAAGTCTCACTGGTCGGCGCGCGCGGCAAAGATGGCAGTGTGGCGGTGTACCCATTAGCAGAAAACGTTCATACCAACGGCGTACTGACCTTATCCACGGCGATTGCCGACATCGAATTGCAACAGCAAGCCAAACAGATGTTTACTGCGGTAGCAAATAGCCTTGAGTACGTAGGCGTATTAGCACTTGAGTTCTTCGATGTGGATGGCACGTTGCTGGTCAATGAGATTGCCCCACGCGTCCATAACTCTGGCCACTGGACTCAGCAGGGCGCGGAAACCTGCCAGTTTGAGAATCACTTGCGCGCAGTGTGTGGCTTACCTTTAGGTAGCACAAAATTGATTCGCTCCACAGCAATGATCAACATTTTGGGAGAAGACACCCTACCACCGCAAGTTCTGGCTATCGGGGGCTGTCATATTCATTGGTACGGCAAAGAAAAGCGCGCTGGACGGAAAATGGGACACATCAATGTGTGCGGAGACTATAACGGCGAGCTGCAACGCAAGCTGTGTAAGCTTGCGCAAATATTGGATAAACACGCGTTTCCTGCGGTGCATGAATTCGCGGCCAACTTTAGCGAATAAACCTCAATAAACACAAATGGCGCGGACAGCGCCATTTTTTATGATGTTTGAGTGTGGTGGCACTTTCGGCTCGCACACTGCAATTTCTCACCACTGGCCAACTTCTTCTCAATCAAAAGCGGAAAACCACACTTTTCACACTGCCCTGCAACTGGCGGCTGATTCACGGCAAACTTACACTTAGGGTAATTGTCGCAAGCATAGAACACTTTGCCAAAACGCGTTTTACGCTCGACTAACTGCCCTTGCTGACACTCGGGACAAGTATGAGCTTGTGGCGCTTGTTGCTGTTTGGGTTGATCAATAGACTCAATGTGATGACACTCAGGGTAATGACTGCAGCCAATAAACATCCCATAACGCCCTTGACGCAGCACCAATTCATTACCACACGCCGGACAAGCAACGCCCAACTCTTTGATGATATGACCATCATTTTGGTGTAATGGTTTAATGTAGTCACAATTTGGGTATTGGTCACAACCAAGAAATGGACCATGTTTACCGTGACGCAAGTGCAACTCGCCCTGTCGCTGCTCAGTTTGGCACTTAGGGCAAGCTTGGTGTTCTAACGCATGTTCGTGAGCTGAAAACAGCTGCTGATCAATTTTGTTGCTCATAACCACTCAACAAGGTTTAGTGAAGAATACCTTGTTCCTTGGTATACAACAGCTCTTCCATAAGCGTGTAGGCGTTCTCGTTGCCCGGCACGTTAAACAGCACCATCAAGACAATCCACTTTAAATCGTCAAGCTCAAAATCATCGGTCTCTAACCCCATGATACGATCAATGACCATTTCACGTGTTTCAGTGGTCAGTACATTAACCTGCTCAAGGAAGGTCAAAAAGCCACGACACTCTAAGCTCAGACGCTCACACTCTTTCGCCGTATAGATACGAGTTGAATTGGAGGCATTGCACACTGAGATCGCAGAGTGAGTTTCACTTTGCTGCAGTGCTGCTAGCTCTTCTAGCCAAACAAGGGCTTTATAAATGTCTTTTTGATGAAACCCTGCCCGAAGCAACTCTTCCTCGAGTTCATCTTGATTGACTTGTAACTCTGCATCGCTATGGATGTAAGTCTCGAATAGATACATTAGGATATCCATCATCATAGCTAGCCCCTCTCATTACGAATATAGCCACCGGAAACTGCAACAACATGCCCTTCGAGCTCAAGCTCCAAGAGCTGCATCATGACTTCTTGTACAGGTATATTGGTCCTGCTTGCAAGAATATCAACTGGTGTAGCCTTACTTCCTACGTTAGCTAACAGTGAAGCAAATGGCAATTGTTGTTTAGCTTCTATTTCCTCAAACAGTGGCGGCTGAATCTGTCTATGCGTTTGATTGGTCCAATCAAGCAGTGAGTTAACTTCATTGAGGATATCTTCAACCGTCATAACCAAGCACGCGCCTTGTTTAATCAATAAGTTACAACCCAAGGCTTGCGTGTTGTGAATTGAACCTGGCAAGGCAAAAACTTCTCGCCCTTGCTCAAGGGCATAGCGAGCGGTAATCAATGAGCCGCTCTTTTGCGCCGCCTCTACCACCAATACCCCCAGCGAGAGACCACTAATAATACGATTACGACGCGGGAAATGATCCGCTTTAGGCTTAGCGGTAGGATGAAACTCAGAAACCAATGATCCACCACCAGCAACGATTCGCTGCGCTAAGTCGCGATGACGCGCAGGATAAACACTTTGTAACCCGCAACCTAGCACCGCAAGCGTCACGCCCCCGGCTTGTAGCGCACCATCGTGTGCATAGCCATCAGCGCCCAACGCCAAGCCACTGGTCACGGCTAACTGATGCTCAACTAAACGGACCGCAAAGTCGCGCGCACTGTTAAGCGCATCCACACTGGCATTGCGGCTACCGACTATCGCAATTTGCGGCAGTGCCAGCGCGCTAGGATCACCTTTAACAAAGAGCACTGCTGGTACAGAAGCGGCTTGGCGAAGTAGATCAGGATATCGAACATCATCAAGCGTCACTATGTGTTGATTGGTGTCCGCGCTTTGCCACTCAAGGCATTGTTCAACTTGAGTGTGCGCTTGATGCTTTAAAAATTGAATTTGCGCCGCATTTAACCCAAGCGCTTGCATCGACTGCGCCGAGGCATTGACGATATTGAGCGGCGCATCGCGAGCGATTAACTTAGCAAAAGATTTAGGGCCAATGCCGGGGGTGAAGTAGAGCGCTAGCCATGCACTGAGTTGTTGGTCAAACATATCGTTCTCGTCACCGATGTTTGGCGTACGCTACGAACGCCAAGGTTAATGTGGCCAGTTGGTCTGCTTTAAAATCGCCGATTGACCGCTCTACAGCACGTAAAGTGGCATCGAATGAGAAAGAGAAGCGCTCCAAAAATCGTATTGATGCTGTCATTTGAAGCGTAAAATGTCTAGAATTGAGCCAACGAGGTTTATCCTGATTCGGCACAGTTCAACATTTCGAGTGTATATGTCTGTATTACAAGTATTAACAATCCCAGATGACCGCCTTCGCACCGTGGCAAAGCCGGTAGAGAAAGTCACACCTGAGATTCAAAAGTTCGTCGACGACATGATTGAAACCATGTACGACGAAGAAGGTATTGGCCTGGCAGCAACCCAAGTCGATGTTCACCAACGCATCGTGGTTATCGATGTTTCTGAAACTCGCGATCAGCCGATGGTTCTGATCAACCCCGAGATTCTAGATAAACGCGGTGAAGATGGCATTGAAGAAGGCTGTCTCTCTGTTCCTGGTGCGCGTGCGCTTGTTCCTCGCGCGGCAGAAGTAACAGTGAAAGCCCTTAACCGTGATGGTGAAGAGTTCACCTTTGAAGCGGATGATTTATTAGCGATCTGTGTTCAGCACGAGCTTGATCACTTAGAAGGCAAACTATTTGTTGATTACCTTTCGCCTCTAAAACGCAAGCGTATCCAAGATAAGCTCGCGAAGATTAAGCGCTTCAATGAGAAGAACGCATAAGCTTAACCGCTAACCTATAGAAGGAAGGTACCTTGAGCAAACCTTTAAAAATTGTTTTTGCTGGTACTCCGGATTTCGCCGCCCGTCACTTGGCGGCGTTGTTGTCTTCGGAGCACGAGATTATTGCGGTTTACACCCAACCCGATCGTCCGGCAGGACGAGGTAAAAAACTCACTGCAAGCCCAGTTAAAAATATCGCTGTTGAGCATGGTATTGCGGTTTATCAGCCAGAAAACTTCAAATCAGACCAAGCAAAGCAAGAGCTGGCTGATCTGAATGCGGATCTGATGGTGGTGGTTGCTTACGGCTTACTTCTACCTCAAGCGGTACTTGATACACCAAGACTCGGCTGCATTAATGTCCACGGTTCGATTCTGCCTCGCTGGCGCGGTGCGGCACCGATTCAACGCTCAATTTGGGCGGGAGACACCGAGACTGGCGTCACCATCATGCAGATGGACATTGGCCTCGATACTGGCGACATGCTAAAAATTGCCACGTTACCCATTGAAGCCAATGATACCAGTGCATCGATGTACGAAAAGCTCGCGCAGCTAGGGCCAAGCGCCTTAGTTGAATGCTTAACTGAGATTGCACAAGGGACCGCTGTCGCACACAAGCAAGATGACGAGCTCGCTAACTACGCCAAGAAGCTCAGCAAAGAAGAAGCGCGCATTAATTGGCAAGATGACGCGCGGCACATTGAGCGCTGTGTTCGAGCATTCAACCCTTGGCCAATGAGTCATTTTGACGTTGCCGACAACAGCGTTAAAGTATGGAAAAGCCAAGTCGCCGAGCAAAGTATCGAACAACCTGCTGGCACCATTATTCAAGCAGATAAAACGGGCATCTACGTCGCCACCGGTAACGGGGTTTTAGTGTTACAACAACTGCAGGTTCCTGGCAAAAAAGCCATGCCAGTTCAAGATATTCTGAACTCACGTTCAAGCTGGTTTGCCGTTGGCACCCAACTGATTTAACTTTCTATTCCCTCTAGGGAAACGTACATTTTGAGGGTGGAGACACCCTCCCTTTATTTAAGGTATTCAACATGAATGTTCGCGCAGCAGCAGCTAACGTCCTGTTTCAAGTGGTCGATAAAGGCCAATCTCTGTCACACGCACTCCCGGCCGCGCAAAAGACCATCAAACCTCGCGATCACGCTCTGCTCCAAGAGATCTGTTATGGTGCTTTACGCTACCTACCACGCTTAGAGTCAATTGCCAACGAGCTGATGGACAACCCTCTAAAAGGCAAAAAGCGAGTTTTCCACCACTTGATTTTGGTCGGCATTTATCAATTAAGCTTTATGCGTATTCCAGCTCACGCCGCAGTCGCCGAAACCGTCGAAGGCACCAAAACCTTGCGTGGTCCTAGCTTGCGAGGTTTAATTAACGCTGTACTGCGCAGCTACTTGCGTGATCAAGAAGCATTGGATGAACAAGCCGTCAGCCACAACGCAGGTAAGTATGGCCATCCAAATTGGCTGTTAAAAATGCTGCAAGAGAGCTACCCAGATCAGTGGGAGCAGTTGGTTGATGCCAATAACAGCAAGGCTCCAATGTGGTTACGTGTAAACCGCCAGCACCATACTCGCGATGAATACCTTGAACTGCTGAATAATGAAAACATTGAATACAGCCTCCATCCCCAAGCTGAAGATGCCATAAAATTGGCTTCACCCTGTGATGTCACTTTACTGCCAGGTTTTAGTCGCGGTTGGGTGTCGGTACAAGATGCCGCCGCGCAGTTGTCAGTCAACTACTTGCAGCCGCAAAACGGCGAACTCATCTTAGATTGCTGCGCCGCTCCAGGTGGTAAAACTGCCCACATCCTAGAGCATACTGAAGACACTGAAGTGGTGGCGATTGACTATGACGCCAAACGTCTGGATCGTGTTTACGATAACCTTGAGCGCCTACAATTACGCGCGGATGTGATATGTGGCGATGCGCGCCACCCTCATGAGTGGTGGCAAGGTGAGAAGTTTGATCGCATCCTACTTGATGCGCCCTGTTCAGCAACTGGCGTTATTCGTCGTCACCCTGATATCAAGTGGTTACGTCGCGCCAGCGATATTGATGCTTTAGCTGAGTTACAAAGCGAAATCCTCGATGCGATGTGGCAACAGCTTAAGCCTGGTGGTACCTTGGTTTATGCGACTTGCTCAATCACACCACAAGAAAACGCCGAACAAGTGAAAGCATTTTTAGCCCGAACCCGTGATGCTCAACTGCAAGGCTCACAAATCGATAACCCAGGACGTCAAATATTACCTGGAGAAGAGGATATGGATGGCTTCTATTATGCCGTCCTAACTAAGCAAGCGTAACCGTATCGGCGGCAGCTAATCTGCCGCCTTTAAAGTTGTTAAACGAGATAAACGTATGAAAATCATCATCCTTGGTGCAGGACAAGTTGGCGGCACACTGGCAGAAAACCTCGTTGGTGAAAACAACGACATCACCATAGTCGATCAAGACAGCAATCGTCTGCGTGAACTACAAGATAAGTATGATTTACGAGTGGTTAATGGTCACGCCAGCCATCCCGATGTTCTGCGCGAAGCGGGGGCCCAAGATGCCGACATGCTAGTCGCGGTAACCAATATGGATGAGACCAACATGGCAGCATGCCAAGTGGCGTTTTCTCTGTTTAACACCCCAAACCGAATCGCTCGAATTCGCTCACCGCAGTATTTGTCTGAAAAAGAGGCTCTGTTCCAATCTGGGGCGGTACCCGTTGATCACCTGATTGCCCCTGAAGAGCTAGTCACTAGCTATATTGAACGCCTAATTCAATATCCTGGGGCATTGCAAGTGGTGAGCTTTGCCGAGCAAAAAGTCAGTCTAGTTGCGGTTAAAGCGTATTATGGCGGCCCATTGGTCGGCAACGCACTCTCTGCGCTGCGCGAACATATGCCGCATATTGATACCCGTGTTGCGGCGATTTTCCGCCAAGGTCGCCCTATCAGACCACAAGGCACGACTGTCATTGAAGCCGATGATGAAGTGTTCTTCGTCGCCGCCAGCAACCACATTCGCTCCGTTATGAGCGAACTACAACGCTTAGAAAAACCCTATCGCCGCATTATGATTGTCGGCGGAGGTAACATCGGTGCCAGTCTCGCACGCCGTCTCGAACACTCTTACAGTGTTAAATTGATTGAGCGTAGCTATCAGCGTGCAGAAAAACTCTCCGAAGAGCTCGAAAATACCATCGTCTTTTGTGGCGATGCCGCAGACCAAGAACTGCTTGCGGAAGAGAACATCGATCAGGTGGATGTGTTTATCGCCCTGACCAATGAAGATGAAACCAACATCATGTCGGCCATGCTCGCTAAGCGCATGGGAGCCAAGAAGGTGATGGTGCTGATCCAGCGCGGCGCTTATGTTGACCTCGTACAAGGCGGCGTGATTGACGTGGCGATCTCACCACAACAAGCGACCATTTCAGCCCTGCTTACTCACGTGCGTCGTGCCGATATCGTTAACGTGTCATCACTGCGCCGCGGCGCCGCAGAAGCTATCGAAGCAATTGCCCACGGCGATGAAACCACCTCGAAAGTGGTTGGTCGCGCCATTGGCGACATTAAATTGCCACCGGGTACTACCATCGGCGCGATTGTGCGTGGTGAAGAGGTGCTGATCGCCCACGATCGTACCGTGATTGAACAAGATGACCACGTGGTGATGTTCTTAGTCGACAAAAAGTACGTACCTGACGTCGAATCCCTGTTCCAGCCGAGTCCGTTCTTCCTTTAAGGCGGTAATATGGTTAACTTTCGTCCGGTACTGTTCGTGATAGGGTTAGTGCTCTCTAAGCTCGCCCTATTTATGTACGTACCAACCTTGGTCGCTTTTATTACTGGGACATCTGGTTTTCTGGAGTTTGGCCAAGCGGTACTGATCACCCATCTTGCCGCTTTTATCTGCTTAACCATTGGCCGCACTAGAACATTCAAGCTCAGTGTACGGGACATGTTCCTTATCACTAGCTTGGTCTGGACAATTGCCAGTGCGTTCGCTGCGTTGCCCTTTGTCTTCATCAATCATATCAGCTTCACCGATGCTTACTTTGAGACCATGTCGGGCATTACCACGACTGGCTCAACCGTACTTAGCGGTTTAGACAATATGGCACCGAGTATCCTGCTGTGGCGTTCAATTTTACAGTGGTTAGGTGGGATTGGCTTTATTGTTATGGCGGTGGCGGTACTGCCAATGCTTAACGTCGGCGGTATGAAACTGTTCCATACCGAATCATCCGATTGGTCAGACAAGAGCAGCCCAAGAGCGAAGACGGTCGCCAAAAACATCGTCGCCGTTTACCTTGTGCTAACTGGGTTATGTTTGATTGGCTACCTGATGACAGGCATGAATCTGTTCGAAGCCATCAACCACTCGTTTACGACCCTATCGACAGGCGGTTATTCGACCTCTGATGGTTCAATGAACCACTTTTCCAATGGCGCGCACTGGGTTGCTACCCTGTTTATGTTTTTGGGTGGTCTGCCGTTTTTACTGTTCGTCGCGGCAATACGTAAACGTCGGCTCAAACAACTGGTTAATGACGCGCAAGTACGGGGATTTACCTATCTATTTTTGACCAGTAGTTTGATCATTGCCTCATGGCTAGTCATTCGTGATGGCTACGCCATACTCGATGCGTTGCGCGTCTCTATGTTCAATATTGTTTCTGTGGTGACCACAACCGGGTTTGGCTTAGAAGACTTCACCGCTTGGGGCGCTCTGCCAACCACCTTGTTTGCCTTCTTAATGATGGCAGGGGCTTGTTCCGGCTCAACCTCTGGGGGGATTAAGGTGTTTCGCTTTCAAATTGCGTTCACACTACTCAACAAGCAAATGATGAAACTTGTCCACCCCTCCGGTGTGTTTGTTCAGCGTTACAATCAACGTCCGGTCAATGATGACATTATCCGCTCTGTGATCGCTTTTGGCCTGACGTTTTTCATCACGATTATTGTCATTGCTGGTGGATTAAGCGCGATGGGGTTAGACCCTATCACTAGTATCTCAGGTTCAATTACTGCTGTGGCGAATGTCGGCCCTGGAATGGGCGCTGTGATTGGTCCGACAGGGAACTTTGCTCCTCTGCCAGATGCGGCAAAATGGTTGCTCAGTTTAGGTATGCTGATGGGCAGGCTTGAGATCCTGACGCTACTGGTCCTTTTCTTCCCCGCCTTTTGGCGTCGTTGAAACGCGTTAAACGGGTGTCACGTAAAGATAAATGGCAAAAAAATGGCAAGCGCAGCCGGCCAACACAAAACCGTGCCAAATTGCATGATTGAAGGGGATGCGCTTAGCGACATAGAAAATCACCCCCAGTGAGTAAATCACGCCTCCCGCAGCGAGCAGAGTCAACCCGCCGATGGCTAAGTTCATCGCCAACTGATAAATCACAATCAGTGATAACCACCCCATGATGAGATACGTGGCCAACGAGAGCTTTTTAAACCGATAGACAAAAGCTAGCTTCATGATAATACCGAATAAGGCAATCGCCCAAATCACGGCCATCAAGCCCATCGCTAACGGCGTGCGCAGGCTAATTAACAGAAATGGCGTATAACTCCCCGCAATCAACAGATAAATAGCGCAATGGTCGAATGTTTTCAGCGCCCGTTTGGCTTTTTGATGCGGAATCGCATGATATAAAGTCGACGCCAGAAACAGCACAATCATGCTCACCCCGTAAACCGTCATACTGGTCACGGTTAATGCATCGGCATCTTGTTGAATCGACTTCATCAACAACAACACTAAGCCGACAATACTCAGCACCATGCCGAGCGCATGAGTTAAGGTATTGGCGAACTCTTCTTTTGTGCTGTATTGAGCGGCTTGATTGGCAGGCATAGACACCATACTCCGAGTCACTATTGGAATAATTACTCAAGAGTATGGCACATTAAGCTTACACTTGTAAGCTGAAAATATTGCTTTTCGTTTAAGAGTGTTGGTCTAAATATTCGACCACTAACTGACCCGCTTCTTGCGCAGAAGTGTGTAATGGAATCGCTAACTGGCGTTTAAGTTGGCCAATACCTAATAAGCTCGCCAACATGCCTCTGGCTCCCTCGCGATGACGATCGATTTCAAACCACATCTGTAACTCATCATCGGTCCGATAGGCGACCACTTCTAGCTCACGCCAGCGGCCATGGAATGGTCCGGTGGTCGGGACAAATTCGAACTCTTGAACAAAAGGCAATGAAAAGCCATCGACCTCTTCACATTCGACCTGACGAATGCGCAAACCTTGTTCTTCCAACGCGGTAAAAATACCGTCTAACAGCGCATCGGGCCTGACGGTTAAAATATCTTTATCGGTTGGATCTTTGGCCATTGCGATGTCTAAGCCAGTCTCAAGCCACACTTTCGAGTCACCGACCGTGACTGGAGTATTCCAAGGCACATCAATTTCGATGTCAAAGTCACGCTCCTCACCAGGGTTGATCGTAAACGCATAAGGCAAGGACCACTCGGCCAGCACATAACTTTCGGCAACGCGGCGCATCCGCCCAGCCGTGTGTTTATCCTTATCGTGATCGGCGGGTACCTCTTTGATATAGCGGCAGTAAAGCTTCAGATCGATATTGTCAATCTCTTGCTCTGTCGCCCCTCCGTAAACATGAATGGTGATATTGACCTTCTGTCCTGGATACAACACTTCTTGCTGCAATACTGAGTCAACTTTTGCACTACCAATCCCAAAACTCGCCAAGGTTTTTTTAAATAACGACATAACTACCTCCATGGCATCAACGAGACACTCTAATATTCTCCATACTAATCTGCATCACCGTATCACGACTAGTGGCTTGTTCACATAATTGTAGTGGATTGCAATCGATTATTTATCGACCAGACAAACTGTTAGTGCTAATCTAATTATGATATGCATGCATATCGATAACCCTGATTGATTATTTGGATTGGCGTAAGCCAGAAAGAGCCAAACTTCAGCGATGAAGATCAACTCATAGTTAATCAGGTCATTACATTGGCAATGGATATGCCTGACAAGTTAGGTAACTTAATGCGCCCAACAGCCGTCAGGTTTTCGCACACTAACCGTAGTGCGATGCGTCGTCGTAGTGGCTTTGTTGCCGCTCCGATGGCAAAAAAATCTGCTCCTGCAATGACTTTGGTTGAGAGAACCGCCGTCATGGCTTCAGCACCAGCTAAAGTTGTTCAAGCAGCATAATTAAAAAGCGCAGGTATCTCTGCGCTTTTTTCTTACCTTCATTTACTCGATTTGATACCTTTACTGTAAAATCATTATAAAGAGTGTGGAGAAAGCCAATGAAGTGTCACCGTATTGAAGAACTGCTAGCATTGCTTGAGCCAGAATGGCAGAAAGACCAACAGATGAACCTACTGCAATTTATCGTCCAACTTAGCCAAGAAGCGGGCTACCAAGGTCAACTCGAAGACCTCACCGACGATGTTCTGATCTACCACCTCAAAATGCGTAACAGCAGCAAAGAAGAGATGATTCCCGGCTTAAAGAAAGATCAAGAAGACGATTTTAAAACCGCTATTCTGCGTGCCCGTGGTCTTATCGACTAAACAAAAACGTATTAACAATAAGCGGCTGTGCGTCGCTTTTTTTGTGCCAAATTTTTATCAATAGCCAAACTGTTAGGTGATTTATTTATAGAACTGTTGTGCACTTTGTTGTTAAAGGTTGATAGCCTTAAAGAAATGAAATTGTTATCGGGTATATAATCGCCGCCCATTAGCATTGACTAAAATAGTACGTCATCATAATTTCGAGCGAGAACAACAGAAATCTCGCCAATTTACCGTTTAGCCCTAAAAGGAAGCGCAATGAGTCGGGATAAAATTGATATCAAAGATGTGACTCCCAAAACCTTCAACCCCAAAACCCATAAAACCAAAGGGGACAGGTTTAACCCGAGCAATCGAATCTATGTTCGCGAAAGTAAAGGGGTGTTCCAAAAACTGCGCCGTTATGGTGGCTGGTTCCTATTGGTTATGTTTGCCATGGTGCCATGGATTCCATATGGTGAGCGCCAAGCAATTTTGCTCGATATCGGCAACCAACAATTTAACTTTTTCGGCACCACACTTTATCCACAAGATCTGACCTTACTCGCGCTGCTGTTTATGATCGCAGCGTTTGGCTTATTCTTTCTCACCACATTTTTAGGCCGTGTCTGGTGTGGCTACTTGTGCCCTCAAACCGTCTGGACCTTTATGTACATCTGGTTTGAAGAGAAGCTTGAAGGCAGCGCCAATAAACGGCGTAAGCAAGATTCTGGTAAGCTCACCGCCAACATCGCGATGCGTAAGGCCATCAAACATTTAGCCTGGTGGGGGATCGCCCTAGCAACGGGCTTCACCTTTGTCGGTTATTTTGTGCCAGTGAAAGAACTCGTCGTGGACTTCTTTAGCTTTAACGCAAGCTTTTGGCCTGTATTTTGGGTACTGTTCTTTGCTGGCTGTACCTACGCCAATGCGGGTTGGATGCGTTCAATTGTGTGTATCCACATGTGTCCATATGCTCGCTTCCAGTCGGCGATGTTCGATAAAGATACCTTTATTGTGGGCTACAATGCCAAACGCGGAGAGACCCGTGGTCCACGCTCTCGCAAAGCCGACCCGAAAGCCCTCGGCCTAGGTGACTGTATCGATTGTGACTTGTGTGTGCAGGTCTGCCCAACCGGTATCGATATTCGTGACGGCTTGCAATACGAATGCATCAACTGCGGTGCCTGTATCGATGCGTGTGACAACACCATGGAACGTATGGGCTATGAAAAAGGCCTGATTAGCTACACCACAGAACACCGCCTGTCAGGCAAACACACCAAGGTCGCTCGGCCTAAATTATTGGGGTATGGCGCCGTGCTGCTGGTTATGATTGGTCTGTTCTTTGTTCAGGTCGCCAGTGTCGATCCGGCAGGCCTGAGTGTACTTCGTGACCGAAGCCAGCTCTTTAGAGTCAATGGCTCAGGTGAAATCGAAAACACCTATACGCTCAAGATCATCAATAAAACCCAACAACAACAACAATATCGCCTTGATGTTGAAGGCCTTACTGATGTTTCGTGGTACGGTAATCAGACCGTAAAAGTCGAGCCAGGTGAAGTACTCAGCTTCCCACTAAGCCTTGGCGTCAAGCCCGATAATCTTAGCTCTCCAGTTTCAACGATTCAGTTTATACTGTCGGATAGCGAAGACTTTTCTATTGCCGTTGAGAGCCGTTTCATTAAGAAACTTTAGCCCTTCAGCGCCACCTAATGGAAAGAGGCTCAGCAATGAGCCTCTTTTATTTTTATGACCGAACAAGCTTTTAATTTTGACGCTCTAACGCCGGATTTCATGTGGTATGCCCTTGAGAGTATCGGCATCCGCGCTGAATCTGGCTTCCTGGCACTCAACAGTTATGAAAACCGCGTTTATCAATTCACTGATGAAGAGCGCCAACGCTATGTGGTGAAATTCTATCGTCCACAGCGCTGGAACCAGGCACAGATCCAAGAAGAGCACGATTTTACCTTAGAGCTAATCGAGTCAGAAATTCCGGTTGCTCCGCCCGTGATCCTTAACGGACAAACCCTACATTATTACCAAGGTTACCTATTTGCTTTATTTGCTAGTGTAGGTGGACGCCAATTCGAAGTGGATAACCTTGATCAACTCGAAGGTGTCGGCCGCTTTCTTGGTCGCATTCATAAAGTGGGCGAGAAACAGACGTTTAAACATCGCCCAACGATCGGCTTTGATGAATATGTCTACCAGCCGCGCAAGATCCTTGAACAGTCGCAGTTCATTCCCTCACATCTTGAGAACGCTTTCTTTAGCGATCTCGACATGCTGATCAAATCATTGGAAGCTCGCTGGGATGATAATTTCACTCACATTCGCCTGCACGGGGACTGTCATCCGGGTAATATTCTGTGGCGCGATGGGCCCATGTTTGTTGACCTCGATGACGCGCGTAACGGTCCGGCGATTCAAGATTTATGGATGCTACTAAGCGGTGAGCGCCACGATAAGCTTGCCCAACTCGATATCGTTTTGGAAGCGTACCAAGAATTTAGCGACTTTAATGTTAATCAATTGAAACTAATTGAGCCTTTACGCGGTCTACGAATGGTGCACTATATGGCATGGCTGGCAAAAAGGTGGCACGATCCTGCATTTCCACTCGCTTTCCCATGGTTTAATGATCCAAAATATTGGGAAAGTCAGGTCCTTGCGTTCAAGGAGCAGCTTTTTGCCTTAGATGAAGCGCCACTTTCACTTATGCCACAGTGGTAATTAATACGACAACATGGAGTCAAAAATGAAAAAGCTGTTTGCACTCGTCGCAACTGTGATGCTGAGCTTCACTGCTCACGCCGCCCAATTTAGTCAAGGCGAACACTATAAAGTGTTGGATCTTGAGGTATCAAAAAAACCGACTGTCACTGAGTTCTTCTCTTTTTACTGCCCACACTGTAACTCATTTGAACCCATCATCCAGCAACTCAAAGCGCAGTTGCCTGAAGAGGCCAAGTTACAGAAAAATCATGTGTCGTTTATGGGTGGCAACATGGGTGAGTCGATGAGCAAAGCTTACGCGACCATGTTGGTATTGAAAGTAGAAGACAAAATGGTGCCTGTCATGTTCAACCGCATTCACAACATGCGTAAAGCACCAAAAGATGACGCTGAACTGCGTCAGATCTTCCTCGATGAAGGTGTTGATGCGAAGAAGTTTGACGCAGCGTTTAATGGCTTTGCGGTAGATTCGATGGTACGTCGTTTTGACAAACAGTTTAAAGACAGTGGCCTGTCTGGTGTACCTGCGGTTGTCGTCAACAACAAGTATCTAGTTGAAGCCCAGTCTATCAAAACGCTCGATGAGTACTTTGACTTAGTCAATTACCTACTGACATTGAAGTAATCAACCACAGAATACTAAAAGGGAGCCTAGGCTCCCTTTTTGCTTTTTGCTTTTTGCTTTTTGCTTTTTGCTACCAATATGACGCTAAAAATGAGATTAATGAGAAACTTAATCAACAATTCGCTTTAAAAAATCAAACAGCGTGTAATGATACAAGTCAGCCGTAAGCTTAAAACTAACCTCACGACGGTCACCATCGTTTGACGCCAAACGAACCAGAGGTAGGGTCAAAGGTTATCCAGGGAGGATGTAATGACGACCAAAACAATGACTTTTGCATTAGCATTGATGTGTGCCACACCCGCCATTGCTCAGTTATCTGACACTGGAGGTTTCAGTGGTGAAGTGTCGCTGAGTGCCGGATATATCTCTTCAAGTTCCAATTTTAATACCGACGCCAATGCCACCATCAATGATAATAATCAACAAGCCACAAGCGAGCATCGTTTTATCCCTTTACCATTAGGTAATATCGCTTTTACTTTTGGTCAGGGACTCGATAAACAGATCTACGCTGGTACTTCACGCGAAGACATTGCCATCGGTACTTTAGCGCTCGAGATCGGCTTTAAGCAAAAACTGGCCAGTGGCACTGTCATCGACGTTGCGCTTCTGCCAACGATCATGTCGGGAGAGACTTGGGCCGATCCTTTTGTCGAAGGCTCAGCGCGCACTATCACTGATGAAAGTGGCAATGCCTACCGCCTCAAGCTAAGTAACATTGCAGGCTCTGGCTTCACCTTAGATACCGCCATGGCGACACAAGAGATAGATAATGAGCGTTCAGGGCTCGATTCGGGCTACACTGCCAACTTGCTCAGCCGCAATGCAGACAAGCTATACGCCAAAGGCAGCTTTCGTCTATTTATCAATCGCGGCACCTTCTTGATCCCGTCCGTCAGCTACATAAAGTCAGACGCCGATGGCGAGGCAAATTCATTCACTTCTTGGAAAGGTGAGCTGTCTTTGTTTCAACGCTTCGGTCGCCACCAGCTCGCCCTGACCGCAGGCTACACCGAACGCAGCTACGAAGCTTCACATCCGGTGTATAGCATGACTCGTGATGATAACGACCTCAGTCTATTTGCCGCCTACGAATATCAGCAATTGTTCGGTTGGCGTAACCTATCGTGGATCTCATTTGCTGGCTATGGTCAAACCGATTCAACGATTCAGTTTTATGACAGTGAGCAGATGATTGTTTCCACTGGTGTTAGCCTCAAATTTTAATCGATAAGCCCGCTCAGTGCGGGCTTATCGATTCAAAGCACTTAGACCGCCTGCGCAGTCAGTTGTCGGAGCAAACGATCCATCGCGCGATAGCCCAAAGCTTCAGCTAAATGGTGTTTTTCGATATCAGGGCTGTGTTCTAAATCTGCAATCGTGCGCGCGACCTTAATAATTCGGTGATAAGCGCGCACGGATAACCCTAAACGATGCAAAGCACTTTCAAGAAATTCGGCATCTTGCTTATGCAGTGGGCAATAACGTTCAATTTCTCGACTGCCAAGTAACGCGTTGACCTTACTCGCTCGGCTGAGCATTTTCTCACGCGCAACTTGTACCCGCTGGCGCACCACATCCGTTGACTCGCCTCTTTCTCCACCTTGCGCTAAAGTGCCTTTCGGTAGAGCGGGAATTTCGAGTGACATATCAAACCTATCAAGCAAAGGGCCAGATAAGCGGCCAAGATAACGCAAGATGGTTTGTGGGTTGACCCGTGATTGATTGCCTTCATAGTAGCCTGTCGGACTCGGGTTAAGCGCCCCGACTAATTGAAAACGTGCTGGAAAACGAGTCTTACCCTGTGCGCGTGAAATAATGATCTCTCCCGATTCCAGCGGTTCTCGTAACGAGTCGAGCACTTTACGTTCAAATTCTGGCATTTCATCTAAGAACAGTAGGCCGTTATGAGCGAGAGAAATTTCGCCCGGACGCGGAATTGATCCACCACCGACTAACGCCGCCATCGAGCTTGAGTGATGTGGGGAACGAAAAGGGCGCGTTTTCCAATTGTGAACATTGATCTCTTGCTGAGTTAAAGAAGCGACCGATGCGGTTTCTAACGCCTCTGCATCACTCATCTCAGGCAGCAAATCACACAACCTCGACGCGAGCATGGTCTTGCCAGTGCCGGGCGGTCCTAAGAACAGCAAATTGTGATTACCCGCCGCGGCAATCTCGAGTGCTCGCTTGCCCTGCTGTTGGCCAATGATATCTTGCAAGTCGCGCTGCAAACTCACCACTTGGCGTTTATCACTGCTCGCGTGCAAACTCAGTGTCTGTTGCCCACACAGGTCAGCACATACTTCCAATAAACTGTGCGCCGATTTGTGCCAATCTTTACCCACTAAGGCCGCCTGACCGCTGTTTTCCATCGGTACAATTAAACGTCGCTCGACCTGATTCGCAGCCAGTGCCGCCGGTAATACCCCTTTCACGCGACGAATTTCACCAGACAACGCCAGTTCACCAATGAACTCTTGCTGAGTTAACTTGGTCAGCGGGATCTGCTCTGATGCGGCAAGAATGCCCAGTGCGATCGGTAAATCAAACCGGCCTCCCTCTTTGGGCAAATCAGCAGGAGCGAGGTTGACGGTGATGCGTTTAGCTGGGAACTCAAAACGCGAGTTAATGATCGCGCTCCGCACCCGGTCACGCGACTCCTTGACCGTCGTTTCAGGTAAGCCAACCAAAGTAAAGCCCGGCATACCATTGCTGATGTGAACCTCCACAGTGACCTCGGGCGCTTCAACACCAACGCATGCCCGACTGTGAATCACCGCTAATCCCATAGTGAATCCGTCTTTTGTCTGTCCATTATTTATCCCCTTGATAGTTCGTTTATTTTGTTATCAAGCTTGTTATATAGCGTGGTCAGATGCTTATATAATGTGAAAAAAGAATGACTTTTTGCTTGTCATTTAACGGATTTGTGTGATACCACTAGAGACGCAAACAATTTCGTGTCTTTATTAGGCAAACACAACATAAGAAATAACAATGAATATCAACGCCCGCTTTAACGCACTGATCCTCCTGATTATCGTGGTCATTATTGGCACCGCGCGGGGTCTAGTGGGCATAAGATAACCACAGAATAGAAAAAACCCCCGCACTGAAAAGTCCGGGGGTTTTTTTACAATTAGTTCGCTGAAAAATTAGGCTGACATCAATAAACTAAGCTCAAGAACACCAAGAGCATGCAGGAATATGGGAGCGCACATGACGTGCAAAACGAGACAAGATCAAGATAAGGACGACCAAGGAGGTGCACAATGACGGGAGCCCAGTTAGTCGTAGCAGCCCTTCAGCGACAAGGAATTAAGACCATTTTCGGTTACCCTGGTGGGGCAATCATGCCGATCTATGATGCCCTCTACGATGGTGGTGTTGAGCATATCCTCTGCCGCCATGAGCAAGGCGCTGCAATGGCCGCCATCGGCATGGCGCGCGCAACCCAAGATGTCGCCGTGTGCATGGCCACCTCTGGCCCTGGAGCCACCAACCTAGTCACTGGTCTCGCCGATGCTTTTATGGATTCGATTCCTTTAGTCGCGATCACCGGTCAGGTTGCTAGCTCACACATCGGTACCGACGCCTTTCAAGAGATGGATGTGATCGGGATGTCACTCTCTTGTACTAAACATAGCTATCTTGTCACTGATATCAATGAACTGGCGCCAACCTTGGCCGAAGCCTTCGAAGTGGCAAAAGCGGGCCGACCTGGTCCTGTGATTGTTGATATCGCCAAAGATGTTCAGCTCGGCCAAGCTCCAACCACGACACTACCACCGTTTACGCCGCCAGCCATGCCAGTTGCG
The DNA here is from genome assembly GCF_042940635.1 of Vibrio sp. NH-UV-68. Classification (NCBI taxonomy): domain Bacteria; kingdom Pseudomonadati; phylum Pseudomonadota; class Gammaproteobacteria; order Vibrionales; family Vibrionaceae; genus Vibrio; species Vibrio sp. NH-UV-68. Next base: position 21,298 of record NZ_CP134975.1, on the reverse strand, counting down.
AGCCAAGAAGCGATTGCCGCTGCGCAGCAACTCATGTCTGAAAGCTCTCGTCCTGTTCTTTATGTCGGAGGTGGAGTGCAATTGGGCCATGCCACGGATTCCGTCCGTGAATTCCTACGCTTAAATCCAATGCCTTCTGTCAGCACCTTAAAAGGCTTAGGCACAGTTGAACGCCACGACCCATACTATCTCGGCATGCTCGGAATGCACGGCACCAAAGCCGCAAACTTAGTCGTGCAAGAGTGTGACCTGTTGATCGCCGTTGGTGCTCGCTTTGATGACCGAGTGACGGGCAAGTTAGATACCTTTGCGGCCAACGCCAAAGTCATCCACATCGATATCGATGCAGCAGAGATCCACAAGCTGCGTCAGGCCAATGCGCCTGTGCGGGGCGAGATCCCAACGGTATTGTCGCAACTTGAACTATCTAAAGACATTACGCCTTGGCTCAAGCACAGTGAAAGCCTGCGCAGTGGTTTTAAGTGGCGCTATGACCACCCTGGCGAGTTAATTTACGCACCAGCTCTACTTAACCAACTCTCAGATATGATGCCAGATAGCTCAATCGTGTCGACTGACGTCGGTCAGCATCAAATGTGGGCCGCTCAACATATTCAGCCGCGCCAGCCGCAAAATTTCATCACCTCGGCAGGACTTGGCACGATGGGCTTTGGCTTACCTGCCGCGATGGGCGCTGCGGTTGCTCGCCCTGGTGACCAGTCAATACTCATCACGGGTGATGGTTCGATTATGATGAATATTCAAGAGCTTGGCACACTTAAGCGTCGTCAAATTCCGGTCAAGATCGTGTTGCTCAATAACCAACGTCTCGGCATGGTGCGCCAATGGCAATCGCTGTTCTTTGATGGCCGCCACAGTGAAACCATCCTTGATGACAATCCTGACTTTGTCATGCTAGCAAAAGCCTTTGATATTCCTGGTAAAACCATCACCAAAAAAGAAGAGGTTGAGCCAGCTCTTAAAGAGATGCTAGAAAGTAACACTTCATACTTACTTCATGTTTTAATCGATGAAGAAGAAAACGTATGGCCGCTTGTACCACCCGGTGCATCAAACACCGACATGCTGGAGAACACATAACATGCAAAGATATCTCATCGACATTAAAGCTGACGATAAACCAGTACTGTTAGAACGTGTTCTGCGTGTGGTACGCCACCGAGGTTTTGTCGTTAAACAAGTGGCAGGCACACAAAACCACGCCAGCAAAGTCGCCAGCGTTGAAATCATCGTCGACAGTGATCGCCCAATCTCATTTCTCACTAACCAAATCGAAAAGCTTTGGGATGTGCGCTCGGTTGAAGTCACGAAAATTGCGAATGACGAACTACCAAATAACAATTTACAACAACAAATTTGTGCATAAGGAAGGCAATAATGGCTACAAAAACAGCAGACTACATTTGGTTTAACGGTGAAATGCTTCCTTGGGCAGAAGCCAATGTCCATGTATTGACCCATGCAATGCACTACGGCACATCTGTGTTTGAAGGCGTTCGCTGCTACAACACACCAAATGGTCCTATTGTCTTCCGTCATTTAGATCATGCTAAACGCTTAAAAGATTCTGCAAAAATTTATCGCTTCCCGATTCCTTATACTGTCGAAGAAATCATGGAAGCGACGCGCGAAACATTACGCCAAAATAAACTCGATAGTGCTTACATTCGTCCACTCGGTTTTGTCGGTAATGTCGGTTTAGGGGTTTGTCCTCCAGCAGACACGGAGATGGATCTGATCATTGCCGCTTTCCCATGGGGCTCTTATCTCGGTGAGGAAGCACTAGAGAAAGGCGTAGACGCGATGATTTCAAGTTGGAATCGCGCCGCACCTAACACTATTCCAACCGCAGCCAAAGCGGGCGGGAACTACCTATCTTCATTGCTAGTCGGTGGCGAAGCGCGTCGTCATGGCTATGACGAAGGTATTGCTCTTAGTGTTGATGGTTACTTATCCGAAGGTGCTGGTGAAAATATCTTTGTCATTAAAGATGGCGTGATCATGACCCCACCAGCGACTAGCGCTATTTTGCCTGGTATTACACGCGATTCGATCATGACCATTGCGCGTGACAAAGGCTACGAAGTGCGCGAAACCAACATTGCTCGCGAAGCACTCTACCTCGCCGATGAAGTCTTTATGACGGGTACTGCAGCAGAGGTCGTTCCTGTTGCCAATATCGATAAGATTGAAGTCGGTTGTGGTAAACGTGGCCCAATCACCAAAGAGCTCCAAGACGCTTACTTCGGCCTATTTAACGGCACTACCGAAGATAAATGGGGTTGGTTAGATTACGTTTACCCTCAAGACGCTAATAAAGCTTAAGCACCGGCAGATAAGGAAGTAACACAATGCCTAAATACAGATCAGCAACCACAACTCACGGACGCAATATGGCCGGTGCGCGTGCCCTTTGGCGCGCCACTGGCGTGAAAGACGAAGATTTCGGTAAGCCAATTATCGCCGTGGTGAACTCATTCACCCAATTTGTCCCAGGCCACGTTCACCTTAAAGATATGGGCCAACTGGTTGCTGGAGAAATAGAAAAAGCAGGCGGTATCGCTAAAGAGTTCAATACCATCGCGGTTGACGATGGTATCGCAATGGGTCATGGCGGAATGCTTTACTCACTGCCTTCACGTGAACTGATTGCCGACTCCGTCGAATACATGGTCAACGCTCACTGTGCCGACGCCATGGTATGTATCTCGAACTGTGACAAAATCACTCCGGGCATGATGATGGCCGCTATGCGCCTCAACATCCCCGTTATTTTCGTTTCAGGCGGCCCAATGGAAGCCGGTAAAACCAAACTTTCCGATCAAATCATCAAACTCGACTTGGTTGATGCAATGATTCAAGGCGCCGACCCGAAAGTTTCTGACGAACAGAGCGAACAAATCGAACGTTCTGCTTGCCCAACGTGTGGCTCGTGTTCAGGCATGTTTACCGCTAACTCAATGAACTGTCTCACCGAAGCGCTTGGCCTGTCTCAACCTGGCAATGGCTCAATGCTGGCAACGCACGCCGATCGCGAGCAACTGTTCATTAATGCTGGTAAACGTGTGGTAGAACTCACCAAGCGTTACTACGAGCAAGACGACGAATCCGCACTGCCACGCAACATCGCCAACCGCGCTGCATTTGAAAACGCCATGGCACTTGATATCGCGATGGGGGGCTCAAGTAACACGGTTCTTCACCTACTTGCCGCGGCGCAAGAAGGTGATATCGATTTTGATATGGCCGACATCGATGCAATGTCTCGTCGCGTGCCACACTTATGTAAAGTGGCACCATCAACTCAGAAATATCATATGGAAGATGTCCACCGCGCGGGTGGTGTCATGGCCATTCTTGGCGAACTTGATCGCGCTGGTCTGCTCAACAGCGACACCAGCACCGTGCTAGGGATGTCGATGAAACAGCAGCTTGCTCAGTACGACATCATGCAAACTGAAGATCAAGATGTACTCAAGTTCTTCCGCGCCGGCCCGGCCGGAATCCGCACGACCAAGGCGTTTTCACAAGATTGTCGTTGGGATCGCCTTGATGATGACCGCGTGGACGGCTGTATTCGTACCAAAGAAAATGCCTTTAGCCAAGAAGGTGGTCTCGCGGTACTGTCTGGCAATATTGCTGTTGATGGCTGTATCGTTAAGACCGCTGGCGTTGATGAAGAAAACCTGAAATTTCAAGGCCCCGCGATTGTCTTTGAAAGCCAAGATACCGCGGTTGAGGGCATCTTAGGTGGCAAAGTCAAAGCCGGTGAAGTGGTGGTCATTCGCTATGAAGGCCCGAAAGGTGGTCCGGGTATGCAAGAGATGCTTTACCCAACCACTTATCTAAAATCGATGGGGCTAGGTAAATCGTGTGCACTACTAACCGATGGGCGCTTCTCTGGCGGTACATCTGGCCTGTCGATTGGTCACGCATCACCAGAAGCTGCAAGTGGCGGCACGATTGGTCTGGTTCAAGATGGCGATATCATTACGATTGATATTCCAAACCGTTCTATCACTTTAGATGTGCCAGAAGCGGAGCTGACGGCTCGCCGTGCAAAACAAGATCAACTCGGCTGGAAACCTGTCGATCGCCAACGTGAAGTCTCTTTGGCATTAAAAGCGTACGCAAGCATGGCGACCAGTGCCGATAAAGGCGCAGTGCGAGACAAATCTAAGCTAGAGGACTAGCTTATGACTGACTCTTTATCCTCTGGGAAGGCAAAACAGACTGGCGCAGACTATCTGCGTCAGATCTTGCGCGCCCCCGTTTATGAAGTCGCCACCGTCACGCCACTGCAAGAGATGCCGCGCTTGACTGCGCGTATTGGCAACCAAGTGCAAATTAAACGAGAAGACCGTCAGCCGGTACACTCGTTTAAACTGCGCGGCGCTTACAATATGGTAGCTAGCCTGACCGAAGAGCAAAAAGCGGCAGGCGTCATCGCCGCATCGGCCGGTAATCATGCACAAGGCCTGGCGCTATCGGGCACCAAACTTGGCATCAAAACCACTATTGTGATGCCTAAGATTACCCCTGACATAAAAGTCGATGCCGTGCGTAGCTTTGGTGGTAACGTCGTGCTTCATGGCAATAACTTTGATGAAGCCAAAACCGAAGCAGAACGTCTGTCAGCAGAGTATGGCTACACTTTTGTGCCTCCTTTTGATCACCCATTGGTGATTGCAGGTCAAGGTACGATAGGCATGGAGATGTTGCAACAAAACGGCCACCTTGATTATATCTTTGTGCCCGTGGGTGGCGGTGGCCTCGCCGCTGGCGTCGCGGTGTTAGTCAAACAACTGATGCCAGAAATCAAAGTGATTGCGGTTGAGCCCGAAGACTCTGCGTGCCTTAAGGCGGCGCTTGATGCTGGTGAGCCTGTGGTATTAGATCAGGTCAGTATGTTTGCCGACGGAGTGGCGGTCAAACGCATCGGTGAAGAAACCTTCCGTCTCTGTAACAAATACCTTGATGGCCATATCAGTGTCTCAAGTGATGAGATTTGCGCAGCGGTGAAAGATATTTTCGAAGATACCCGCGCTATCGCCGAGCCTTCTGGTGCATTGGCGTTAGCCGGCCTGAAAAAATATGCCGAGCAACATAAGCTTAAGGGCAAGAATCTCGGAACCGTACTGTCAGGAGCCAACACCAACTTCCACGGTTTGCGTTATGTGTCTGAGCGATGCGAGTTAGGGGAAAAACGCGAAGGTCTACTAGCGGTCACCATTCCTGAACGTCAAGGCGCGTTCTTTGAGTTCTGCCACCTGATTGGCGGCCGTGCGGTCACCGAGTTTAACTACCGTTACAACGACGATGCACTCGCCAATATTTTTGTTGGTGTACGCCTGCAAGGCGGTCAGGATGAGCTGGAACATATCATTCACGATTTGCGTGAAGGCGGCTATCCGGTGGTTGACCTCTCTGATGATGAGATGGCGAAGCTGCACGTCCGCTATATGATTGGCGGTAAACCATCAAAGGCATTGAAGGAACGCTTATATAGCTTTGAGTTCCCAGAATACCCTGGCGCACTGCTGAAGTTTCTCAGTACCCTCGGTACCCATTGGAACATTAGTCTGTTTAACTACCGCAACCATGGCGCTGACTATGGGCGAGTATTGTGTGGCTTTGAGCTGGATGAAAGCGATCTCCAGCGCTTCTCAGAGCACTTGCGCGAACTGGGTTATCGCTGCAAAGACGAGACCGATAACCCATCGTATAAATTTTTCCTCTCCTAACCCAACCAAGCCAGTCCACGACTGGCTTGGTTTTTTTCTCCCCTTGCCTAGCCGATGAAATGCGTGATACGCATAGATATAATGCTAAAGTTTCATTTTCTTCATAATAGATTTGGGTCTACACTCAATGCAGTTTTTAAAATTGCTGGCCTATTGTGGAGACCACTATGTTTAACGCACTGATTCTAAACCAAGAAGAAAAACGGACACTCGCTTCTGTTGAGCAAATTGATGAAGCTCAACTGCCTGAAGGCGACGTATTGATTGATGTCGATTATTCATCACTCAACTACAAAGATGGCCTTGCGATTACAGGCAAAGGCAAGATCATCCGTAACTTTCCTATGGTACCGGGCATTGACTTAGCTGGCACAGTGGTTAGCTCTCAAGACGAGCGTTACCAAGCAGGCGATAAAGTTGTCCTGACAGGCTGGGGCGTGGGTGAAAATCATTGGGGCGGCATGGCACAACGTGCTCGACTCAAAGCAGACTGGCTAGTACCGCTGCCAGCAGGCTTAGACAGCAAAAAAGCCATGATGGTTGGTACGGCTGGCTTTACTGGTATGTTGTGTGTGCAAGCACTGCTTGATGCAGGCGTGAAACCTGAAGATGGTGAAGTACTCGTCACAGGTGCAAGTGGTGGTGTTGGCTCTGTCGCCGTAACCCTGCTTGCCCAGCTTGGCTATAAAGTGGCCGCGGTAACTGGTCGCGCGGAGCAAAATGGTCCGCTGTTAGAAAAACTCGGCGCGAGTCGCATCATCGACCGAGCTGAATTTGAACAACCGGCTCGTCCGCTAGAAAAACAGATCTGGGCTGGCGCCGTCGATACTGTCGGCAGTAAAGTACTGGCGAAGGTCTTATCACAAATGGACTACAACAGTGCTGTGGCGGCATGTGGCCTGGCGGGTGGTTTTGATTTGCCAACCACGGTAATGCCGTTCATCTTACGTAATGTTCGCCTGCAAGGGGTTGACTCTGTCTCGTGCCCAACAGAAAAACGCATCGCAGCGTGGCAGAAACTGGTTGAATTGCTTCCTGATAGCTACTTCGAACAAGCGTGTACTGAAATCGAACTGGCAGAAGCACCAAAATACGCCGAAGACATTACCAATGGTCAAGTGACTGGTCGCGTGGTTATTAAACTTTAAGCGCAGCAACGAACCACAGCCATTAGCATAGAATTAAAAACGAACACGTCGGTAATCTCTATCTATAACTTGAGATTACCGATATTTCGTAGCTAATTTGCCCCATGACCTTATTGGCTTTTTTCAGATTAAGCCAATATCTTCAATCCGCTTCGCGATCAAACGACCACACTCTTCTTTCACTATCGCCCTTAACCACTCCTGAGCCGGAGAGTGCTCACAACGTGGGTGCCAGATCATCGAATAGTCAAACGGTGTGAATTGAAACGGCAGTGGTTTAATCACTAAATCGTGACGCTCAGCAACCAAGTAGGCCAAGTCAGCTGGCACGGTGATGATCAGCGGCATAGTATCGACAATCGCTAATGCAGCCTCAAGATGATAAGCGCGCAATACCATACGTCGTTTGGGCTTTTCCACCAGCGCCTGTTCAATCAATGCTTTCACCCCATCACTGATCGCAATCATCGCATGAGGGTAAGTTAAATAATCATCTAAACACATTTCGACATCCGCTAACGGATGCTGCCTAGACACTAAACACAACACACCTACTCGGCCCAACACTTCACTACGCAGCGGTGTGACGGGTCCAATGGGGCGACAAATGGCTAAATCGGCGCCCTCGGCCGTCAATTGATCAGCCAACCTATCATGCTGCAAAGGTAAGAAGTTAAACGACACATTCGGTGCTTCTTGATAAATGCGCGGCAAGGCAAATGGCAAAATGGTCTGCATCGCATAATCGGTGGTCGCAATGGTAAAGGTTTGCTCACAACTGCGGGGCTCAAACTCGACCGGTGAAAGCAGGATACGCAGAGACTCAAGCGGCTCACCGAGTAAGCGATCCATTTCTAGCGCTTTTTCAGTCGCAATCAAGTGTTGGCCTTGGCGGGTAAACAAGGGGTCATCGAGCATGTCTCGCAAACGGCCAAGCACTCTACTCATTGCTGACTGACTCAGATTAAGACGTTGAGCAGCCTTGCTAACGCTGCACTCTTCAATCAACACACGCAATGCAATTAACAAATTGAGATCGCGACGATAAATATCTTCTAGTTCCACGTTTAACCACGACGTTGACAAGGGTATCTATCGATTGTACCTTTTTCGGGCAAAAAAAATCCCGCTTTTCAGCGGGGAAGCCCAAGAAAACTGGGGATAGTGTCGGAATGTAGTTGGTCGTAGTGATAAAAAAAGGTAACAGTTGGAAGGCCTGTTAGCCGTTTCCTTGCTCTTCAGATGCGCTCGGCCAGCGATGCATCTCAAGCCAAATCCCTACTACCGTTGCACTCATGCCAAGCAATGGCATAAATGACGACGATTCTGCTGGGGAACGTAAAACCAGAGCGCAGAAAGAAATAAAACACAGCACCGAGTAGATAGTTAAACGATCTAACGCTGTCATAAGATTCCGCTCCCTGAATTAAATGTTACCAACTTGTTAACTAAGTTAAAACAAAATGATCACTTTGCCAAGGGGTTATTGAATATTTTTTCTTCACTAGTATTATCTAAGCCAAATTGAGTAACCAAAGACACGACCATGACATTCAATCCACAGCAGGCAAATCAAACTCTAGAGGCAGAAGGACTCCGTTGCCCAGAGCCAGTAATGATGGTCAGGAAGACAATTCGAAACATGCAGCAAGGTGAGGTTTTACTAGTGAAAGCCGATGACCCGTCAACGACTCGTGATATTCCTAGTTTTTGTCGTTTTATGGATCACCAACTGATTGGTTCGCAAACCGATCAGTTGCCGTACCTGTATTTAATCAAGAAAGGGGTGGTGTAACACTGCCTAGATTGGAAACAAAACGGCTGCCTAATAGGCAGCCGTTATTTTATTCGTTGTATTCGATGGTATGCACTTCCGACTGAAGTTTCTGGATTTGCTTTCTCATTGACCGCATCTCTTCATGCATTGGGATGATGTGTGCGACGCGAATCCACGACTCAACCGTCAATCCAGTCAAAATAAACGACCCTGCAACAATCGGCAGCCACATATCGGTTAACACCATCGCCAACAAGCACAACGCTAAACCAAAGGTGAATAAGTAACTCTGACTGCGCGCCGTCATTCCGATGTAACGTGTAAGCATCATTTTGCCCTCTCGCTATCATTCACACCATTAAACTAGCATGACATGCGTAACACGAATAGATCATCGATCACGTCTCGATACGAATCTTAGTTCAAGTCTCAGCGCGCAGTTTGCTAGCCGTGATTGAAGGATAAACTGATTGTCATCACTTAGAACATCGCCGCGCCAATCGCCAGAATCACAAACAGTAAAGCCGTCACTTTACGAATCAAATTCAATGGCATTTTATCTGCTGACAGTTTACCGATTAATACCACGGGAACATTGGCAAGCAACATACCTATAGTTGTGCCCAATACCACCAACATCAACGCGTCGGCATATTGAGCCCCAAGAATTGATGTGGCGATCTGAGTTTTATCACCAATTTCAGCCACAAAAAAGGCGATAAAGCTGGCGATAAAAGGGCCTCGATTGGAGACTTGTTCATCATCATCCAATTTGTCCGGAATCAGTACCCAAGCGGCCATAGCGATAAAGCTGACCACCAGCACCCACTTAAGCACTAAAGGAGAAAGGTAATCGGCAACCACGACCCCTAACCAAGCGGCTAATGCATGATTGGCTATCGTTGCTAAAAAAATAGCGGCAATGATAGGGATAGGTTTGCGGTATCGACTCGCTAACAGTAGCGACAACAATTGAGTTTTATCACCGATTTCCGCCAGTGCGACGGTAGTGATTGAAATAGCTAAAACGCTCACGACATGCTCTTATGAGGCAGGGATAATGATTTTAACCAAAGACAAACCTCACGCCCCGCCTCGGTTCGTGATGATTTGTCTAAGGTCTTGCTAAACAAAGAGGCAGTTTTTGTTGTGTTATTGCCAAACCTCTGTCTCGAACGCCATGATGATTTTGCATCAATTATGTTGACGAACGAACCTAATATATCGGTGTTGATAAATAGGTAAGCTACTCCCCAAAGACGCCGGAATTCTATCCGTCTCTGGCTGCTATCTCAAGCCCTAAAGTGCAAATTTACTCCCTTTTAAGAAAGTTTGGTTATATAAGCCAGTATATTTCTATTAAAGGATATTTTTGCTTAGCAATTAATCAAGATTAGCCCTACTCCCAGACCTAATATCTGGGTATACTTGATTGTTATTTTTTCTCATTTTCAGACAGAAGAATCGCGCGAATTACTATGCAAAAATACGATATCAAAACCTTCCAGGGAATGATCCTCGCGCTGCAGGATTATTGGGCACAAAACGGTTGTACTATTGTTCAACCTTTAGATATGGAAGTAGGTGCGGGCACCTCCCACCCAATGACATGTCTACGTGCACTTGGCCCTGAGCCAATGTCGACCGCTTATGTACAACCTTCACGTCGCCCAACCGATGGCCGCTACGGTGAAAACCCGAACCGTCTTCAGCACTACTATCAATTCCAAGTAGCGCTAAAACCATCGCCAGACAATATCCAAGAGTTGTACTTAGGTTCCCTTGAAGTGCTTGGTGTTGATCCGCTGGTTCACGACATCCGCTTCGTGGAAGATAACTGGGAAAACCCGACCCTTGGCGCATGGGGTCTTGGCTGGGAAGTTTGGCTTAACGGTATGGAAGTGACTCAGTTTACTTACTTCCAGCAAGTTGGCGGCCTTGAGTGCAAACCCGTCACCGGTGAGATTACGTACGGTATCGAGCGTCTGGCGATGTACATTCAAGAAGTTGATTCGGTTTACGACCTGGTATGGAACGTCGCACCTGACGGCTCTAACGTCACTTACGGTGATATCTTCCACCAGAACGAAGTTGAGCAATCAACCTACAACTTCGAACACGCCGATGTTGACTTCCTATTCAGCTTCTTCGAACAGTGTGAGAAAGAGTGTAAAGAGCTGCTAGAACTAGAAAAGCCGCTGCCACTTCCTGCTTATGAACGCATTTTAAAAGCCGGTCATGCCTTCAACCTACTTGATGCTCGTAAAGCGATCTCGGTTACCGAGCGCCAACGTTACATCCTTCGTATCCGCAACCTAACCAAAGCGGTTGCAGAAGCATACTACGCGTCACGTGAAGCACTTGGCTTCCCTATGTGTCGTTCTGTAGAAAATAAAGCGAACGAGGAGAAGTAATCATGGCAAAAGAATTTTTAATTGAACTGGGTACCGAAGAGCTACCACCAACGCAACTTCGTACACTAGCAGAAGCATTTGCTGCCAACTTCGAAGCGGAGCTTAAAGAAGCCAATCTCGCTCATGAAGGCGTGAAGTGGTACGCAGCCCCTCGCCGCCTTGCACTACGTGTCGCGGCGCTAGCTGAAGGCCAAGCAGACAAAGTAGTAGAAAAACGTGGTCCTGCCATTGCGGTTGCCTTCGACGCTGAAGGTAATGCGACCAAAGCCGCGCAAGGTTGGGCTCGTGGTAACGGCATCACCGTTGACCAAGCAGAGCGTCTAACAACAGACAAAGGCGAGTGGCTCCTTTTCAAACAAGAAGTCAAAGGCCAAGCAACGTCTGAGATCGTGGTTGAGCTGGCCGCAAAAGCACTGGCTAACCTACCGATCGCAAAACCAATGCGTTGGGGCAACAAAACCACCCAATTTATCCGCCCAGTGAAAACCCTGACGATGCTAATGGGCAGCGACCTTATCGAAGGTGAAATTCTCGGCGTCGCATCAAGCCGCACTATTCGTGGCCACCGTTTCATGGGTGAGCAAGAGTTCACTATCGACTCTGCTGAGCAATACCCTGCGATTCTAGCAGAGCGCGGTAAAGTGATGGCTGATTACCAAGCACGTAAAGCGATCATCCTTGCTGACGCCCAAAAAGCAGCAGCAGCGGTTGGCGGTATTGCTGATCTTGAAGATGATCTCGTTGAAGAAGTGACTTCTTTGGTTGAATGGCCTGTCGTTCTTACGGCTAAGTTCGAAGAAGAGTTCCTAAAAGTGCCTTCGGAAGCCTTGGTTTACACCATGAAAGGTGACCAGAAGTACTTCCCCGTCTACTCATACGGAGAAGGCGATGACAACAAGAAGCTACTACCTAACTTCATCTTCGTTTCAAACATCGAATCTAAAGAGCCTCGCTACGTTATCGAAGGTAACGAAAAGGTAGTACGCCCACGTCTAGCCGATGCTGAGTTCTTCTTTAACACTGACCGTAAGCGCCCGCTAATCGACCGTCTGCCTGAACTAGATCAAGCCATTTTCCAAAAACAGCTTGGGACAATCAAAGACAAGACTGATCGTATTACTGAGCTGGCTGGCTACATCGCTGAACAAATCGATGCTGACGTAGAGAAATCGAAACGTGCAGGTTTGCTCGCAAAATGTGACCTAATGACATCGATGGTATTCGAATTTACCGATACTCAAGGTGTGATGGGCATGCACTACGCAACCCATGACGGTGAAGACGAGCAAGTTGCGCTGGCGCTATACGAGCAATACATGCCGCGTTTCGCTGGCGACGACCTGCCAAGCACAGGCATCTCTTCTGCCGTAGCCATGGCGGATAAGCTAGACACAATTGTCGGTATCTTTGGTATTGGCCAAGCCCCTAAGGGTTCTGACCCATTTGCCCTACGTCGCGCGTCACTCGGTGTGCTGCGCATCATCGTTGAAAATGGCTACAACCTTGACCTAACCGACTTAATCGGTAAAGCGAAAGCACTACTGGGTGATAAGCTAACCAATGACAACGTAGAAGCTGACGTTATCGACTTTATGCTTGGCCGTTTCCGCGCATGGTATCAAGATGCTGGTTTCAGCGTTGATGTCATCCAAGCGGTACTGGCACGTCGTCCAACCAAACCAGCTGACTTTGACCAACGTGTTAAAGCCGTTTCTCACTTCCGTGAACTGGACGCTGCAGAAGCTCTCGCAGCGGCAAACAAGCGTGTGGGTAACATTCTGGCCAAATTTGACGGTGAGCTAGCAGCTGAAATCGATCTTGCATTGCTACAAGAAGACGCTGAGAAAATACTCGCTGAAAACGTTGAAGTGATGACTGAAGCGCTAGAACCCGCCTTTGCAACAGGCAACTACCAGCAAGCGCTAAGCAAACTGGCTGAGCTACGTGAGCCTGTCGATGCCTTCTTCGATAACGTGATGGTAATGGCCGATGACGAAGCGCTGAAGAACAACCGCCTGACACTATTGAACAACCTGCGTAATCTGTTCCTGCAGATTGCGGATATTTCACTATTGCAAAAATAACCCGCTGCAATAGCCGCTCTTTAGTATAAAGACCGTTATCTAAGCCCAACTCCTCGGAGTTGGGCTTTGTTTTATCTGTTGCACAGAATTAGTGCTTTTCGTGACCACACCATTAAGGTATGTTCAGGGATTACTCTATTGACCAACCACGCATTGGTCTTTCTTTATAAAAGCAATGACAACAATGAATTAGGTACAAAAAGAAATGCAGTTCTCTAAGTTTGGCGAAAAGTTTAATCAGTACTCCGGAATCACTCAATTAATGGATGACTTGAATGATGGTCTACGCACCCCCGGTGCCATCATGCTCGGCGGAGGCAATCCAGCCGCTATTCCCGCCATGCTCGATTACTTTCATCAAGCCAGTGAAGAGATGCTCGCCAGTGGCGAACTGGTGGCAGCCATGGCCAACTACGACGGGCCGCAAGGTAAAGATGCTTTTGTTAAATCGCTGGCCAAACTACTAAAACAGACCTACGGCTGGGATATATCAGAAAAAAATATCAGTCTAACCAACGGTAGCCAAAGCGGTTTCTTCTACCTATTTAACCTATTGGCTGGCAAGCAGCCAGACGGCTCGCACAAGAAAATTTTGTTGCCTCTTGCGCCAGAATATATTGGCTATGGTGATGCGGGTATCGATGAGGACATTTTTGTCTCTTATCATCCAGAGATCGAAATGCTCGACAATGGCCTTTTCAAGTACCATGTCGATTTTGAACAGCTTAAAGTGGATGAGTCTGTCGCGGCCATTTGCGCTTCTCGCCCCACCAATCCGACTGGTAACGTGCTTACCGATCAAGAGATTCACAAGCTCGATAAACTGGCACGTGAAAACAATATCCCGTTAATCATTGATAATGCCTACGGTCTACCTTTCCCCAATATCATCTTTGAAGACGTCGAACCATTTTGGAATGACAACACCATCTTGTGTATGAGCCTATCTAAACTCGGTTTACCCGGCGTACGCTGCGGAATCGTGATCGCCAGTGAAGAAATAACACAAGCCTTGACCAATATGAATGGGATTATCAGCTTGGCGCCCGGCAGCCTTGGCCCTGCAATTGCCAACCATATTATCGGTAAAGGAGACTTGCTCAAGCTCAGCGCTGACGTGATCAAACCGTTCTACCAACAGAAATCACAGCGCGCGGTTGAACTGTTACAAAAGGCAATTACAGACTCGCGTTTTCGTATCCATAAGCCAGAGGGCGCGATCTTCTTGTGGCTTTGGTTTGATGAGCTACCCATCACCACAATGGAACTGTATAAACGCCTTAAAGCACGCGGCGTGTTGATTGTTCCGGGCGAGTACTTCTTTATTGGCCAACAAGATGACTGGCAACATGCTCACCAATGCTTGCGTATGAACTATGTACAAAATGATGAGATGATGCAAAAAGGGATTTCTATCATCGCAGAAGAAGTCGAAAAAGCGTACTTGCAGCAATAGGCTCTCACAACATCGCACCAAATAAAAAGAGCGCCATCGGCGCTCTTTCACTCATTATTCGCACTATCCGCGATTATTTACTCTCAATATATTCATTACTATTGATCGCAATTTTACGTGGTTGCATTGCTTGGGGAATTTCACGCTCTAGGTCGATATGCAATAGACCGTTTTCCATGCTCGCACCGATGACTTTTACATAGTCAGCAAGTTGGAATTTGCGTTCAAAGTCGCGCTCAGCAATACCTTGGTAAATGTAACTTTTACCCTCTTCGGCTTTACGTTCACCTTTAACAATCAAGGTGTGTTCTGCCTGAGTCAGTTCTAGCTGATCTTCAGCAAAACCTGCCACAGCCATAGTGATACGGTAGTGGTTATCATCTTGCTGTTCAATGTTGTATGGAGGGTAACCGCCTGAACTGTTTTTAGCGGCGGACGCTTCCATCATATCAACCAGACGATCAAAGCCGATTGCGTTGCGGTATAAAGGAGTGAAATCTGCAGTTCTCATAATACTATCCTCTTGATAAGCAATAGTCTTAGCCGTGAGTTTCCAGTACCAGATGCACTGGCGACTAAGTGATTCTTTGCCACTCCACAGGCAATATTGCACAGGGACATGGTTAGAATCGGGATTTTAATCAGGGCTAACTCCGAATCCTCCAGCGAGCGAGACGGCTTTAGCGGTATCGGAGGCCTGTTTCTTCTCGACTGAGCAAGACAGCCAACCTCTTCACCAATAGATATAGGGGTGCGGCAAAATCGTTTCAAGAGAAAAAATTAAAAAATTTTTCATCCTCATTAATTTCAGTCACTTAAAAACAAAAATACCGCCCAAGATTGGACGGTATTGATGACTAAAGTGGCGCCAGACTAGACGTCTAGGTTGGCCACCTTCAAGGCGTTCTCTTCGATAAAGTTACGACGTGGTTCAACTTGATCACCCATCAGTGTCGTAAACAACTGGTCAGCACCAACCGCATCTTCAATCGTTACTTGCATCATACGGCGAGAGTCTGGATCCATGGTGGTTTCCCAAAGTTGGTCAGGGTTCATTTCACCCAAACCTTTATAACGCTGTAGTGAAAGACCGCGACGCGACTCTTTGATCAACCAATCTAATGCTTCTGTGAAACTAGAAACTTCTTGAGTACGCTCGCCACGTTTGACATAAGCACCCTCTTCAATTAGGCCATCTAATGCTTCTGATAGATCCGCTAAACGACCGTATTCTTTCGAGTTTAATAGATCCAAAGAGACCACATATTCATGCATCACACCATGCGTACGAACCACCAGCTTAACAATGCTCACACCCAACTCTTCGTGTTTTTCCACTTCAAGTGAGTATTGGCTTGCGCCAACCTCTTTGGCGTTAAGTTGCTCGACCAGTTTTGCACCCCAAGCTTGCACTTGGTTAGCATCTTTACACATCTCTGCAGTTAAACGAGGGATATAAGTCAGCTCGTTGATCATTGCATATGGGTAACGACGACTCATACGCTTAATCAGTTTCATGCTTTGGTTGTATTGAAGTACTAGTTTTTCAAGCGGCCCGCCAGCTAGAGCAGGAGCATTAGCGTTGACATAAAGCTCAGCATTATCCAATGCAAGACCAGCTTGATACAGCTCCATCGCTTCTTCATCTTTAATGTATTGCTCTTGCTTACCTTTCTTCACTTTGTAAAGTGGTGGCTGGGCAATATAGATGTAACCACGTTCAATCAACTCTGGCATCTGACGGTAGAAGAAGGTCAATAGTAGCGTACGGATGTGAGAACCATCGACGTCCGCATCGGTCATGATGATGATGTTGTGGTAACGCAGTTTATCAGGATTGTATTCGTCACGACCAATACCACAACCAAGGGCAGTGATAAGCGTGGCAACTTCTTGAGAAGAAAGCATTTTATCAAAACGTGCTTTCTCAACGTTGAGGATTTTACCTTTCAACGGCAAAATCGCTTGGTTTTTACGGTTACGCCCCTGCTTGGCTGATCCGCCAGCAGAGTCTCCTTCCACTATGTATAGTTCAGAAAGAGCAGGATCTTTTTCTTGGCAATCGGCCAGTTTACCCGGCAGGCCCGCTAAATCTAGCGCACCTTTACGACGAGTCATGTCACGCGCTTTACGCGCGGCTTCACGAGCACGAGCCGCATCAATAATTTTGCCACACACGATTTTTGCTTCCGTTGGGTTTTCAATTAAGAACTCCGACAACTTCTCACTCATCGCTGACTCAACCGCCGATTTCACTTCTGATGAAACCAGTTTGTCTTTGGTTTGGCTTGAGAATTTTGGATCAGGCACTTTTACCGAGACAACCGCCGTTAAACCTTCACGAGCATCATCACCTGAAGTCGCCGCTTGCGCTTTCTTCGAGTAACCTTCTTTGTCCATGAAATTATTAAGCGTACGTGTCAATGCGCCACGGAAACCAGCTAAGTGAGTACCACCATCGCGTTGTGGGATATTGTTGGTGAAACAGTACACCCCTTCCTGGAAACCGTCGTTCCATTGCATCGCTACTTCGACCGTAATGCCATCTTCTTCACGGGTATGGTCAAAGTAGAAAATCTTTTGGTGAATTGGGGTTTTGTTGCGGTTTAGATGCTCAACAAACGCACGGATACCACCTTCAAACATGAAGTGATCCGATTTATCTTCTTCGCGCTCATCGGTTAACTTAATCGATACGCCAGAGTTTAGGAAAGAAAGTTCACGCAGACGTTTAGCCAGAATGTCATAATGGAATTCAATGTTGGTGAAGGTTTCTTCACTTGGCCAGAAACGGATTCGAGTACCGGTTTCTTCCGTTTTACCAATCACAGTTAATGGCGACTGAGGTACACCATGATGATAGATTTGTTGGAATATTTCGCCTTTACGCTTAATGGTCAGTTCCACTTTTTCAGACAAGGCGTTAACAACCGAAACACCAACCCCGTGTAGACCACCGGATACTTTGTATGAGTTGTCATCGAACTTACCGCCAGCGTGCAGTACCGTCATGATAACTTCAGCAGCAGAAACACCTTCTTCTTCGTGCATTTCCGTTGGAATACCACGCCCGTCATCGCTGACCGATACCGAGTTATCTTCATGGATGGTGATTATGATGTCTGAACAATGGCCTGCCAACGCTTCATCAATTGAGTTATCCACCACCTCAAAAACCATGTGGTGCAGACCGGTGCCATCATCAGTGTCGCCGATGTACATTCCTGGACGTTTACGTACCGCATCCAGACCCTTCAGTACCTTAATACTCGATGAATCGTAATTATTCGACATCAGTTACTCTCTCGCTATTTATCCGTGTCCTATTGTGCCATGTTCCACATGAAACATCTTGCTGTTTGACTCAATCATGTCAGCAACTTGGCTTTCAGTAATAGAACTTACAAAAACCTGAGCCCCCGTCGCTTTTAAGCAGTCTGCTAAGCGCTGTCGACGTTGGCTATCTAATTCAGAAGCAAAGTCATCTATCAAGTAGATGCATTGCTTGCCCGTCAATTGAGTAAGGTGCTGCCCTTGTGCGACACGCAGTGCACATACCATTAACTTCAACTGACCTCGTGATAAAACGTCTTCTACTGGCGTTCCATTCACTTTAATTTTTAAATCCGCTTTATTCGGGCCACTAAACGTGTAACCAAGCGATTGATCACGCTCGAAGTTTTTTTCGAGAATCTGCTGATAAGGGGTGTCCTTATCCCAGCCTCTTGAATACTTCAATTGAATATCAAATTCGGGTAAAAAACCTTGGCACAACTCTTCAGCCACCAGCTTCATTTGTGCCACGTAAGCACTACGCCAAACATCAATCTGTTGCGCTAAACGCGCCATTTCTTGATCCCAGTAACTGAGTTCACGATAACTGGTCGCGGTTTTTAATAACGCATTACGTTGCTTGTTGAGGCGCTTAAAACGCCCCCATGCATCATAAAAAGCAGGTTCGGTATGGAACACGCCCCAATCGATAAATGCACGTCGTTGTTTTGGTCCATCCGTGAGTAGTTCAAACCCTTCAGGATGAATCAACTGCAATGGTAAAACTTGCGCTAACTGTGCCAGTTTTTGCCCAGATTGACCGCCTATTTTAACCTCTGTCGAGCCATCACGCTGCTTATTAATGCCAATTGGTAGCTCAAATTGATCCGAGTTCAAAAAACGTCCATGAACAAACAGTTCAGTGCAGTCATTTTGAATCACTCGCCCAGTTAATGAGCTCTTAAATGAACGACCATGTCCGAGCAAATAAATCGCTTCTAGGATACTGGTTTTGCCACTACCGTTGAGTCCAATAAGAAAGTTAAAGCCTGCTGATAGTTCAATATCACAGGCTTTAATGTTTCGAAATTGCTTAATGATGAGACGAGAAAGCGGCATGCTAGAGTCGAATTGGCATCACCACATACATGGCACTGTCATCGGCGGCATTCTCAATGAGGGCGCTCGCATTTGAATCTGACATCGAAATACGTACTCGCTCACAACGCAGAGTATTGAGCACATCGAGCACGTAACTGACGTTAAAACCAATTTCAATCGGTTCACCGTCGAAATGCACATCGAGCATCTCTTCGGCCTCTTCCTGCTCTGGGTTATTAGCAGTAATACGCATTTGTGTATCGGCGAGGTTAACACGCACGCCACGAAACTTTTCGTTAGACAAAATCGCCGCACGAGAGAAAGACTGGCGCAACTCATCACAACCCGCTTCAAGGGTTTTGGTGGTTGTTTGCGGCATAACACGACGATAGTCAGGGAAGCGACCATCGACCAATTTAGAGGTGAAGACGTAATTGTTTACTTCAGCGCGCACATTCGAGCTACCGATTTGCAACACGACCGGTTGCTCTGGTGCATCGAGCAGTTTGACCAACTCAAGTACCCCTTTGCGTGGCACAATGATCTGCTTGTTGGCAAAGTCTGCCCCTAACTGGGTTTGTGACACCGCCATACGGTGACCATCGGTTGCGACACTGCGCAGAGTGGTGCCATCAATTTCAAACAGCATCCCGTTGAGGTAGTAACGCACATCTTGGTTGGCCATCGAAAACTGGGTTTTCTCGACCAAGCCACGCAATTCGGCTTGGGAGAGTGAGATTTCGACTTCGCTTTGCCAATCTTCGATATTAGGAAAATCATTCGCTGGTAGTGTCGCAAGCGAAAAACGGCTGCGCCCCGAACGAACCTGAACACGATCGCCTTCCAATAAAAAGGTAATCACAGCGTCATCTGGCAAACCGCGACAAATATCTAAGAACTTACGCGATGGCACCGTAATGCTCCCCGCTTCAAATTCACCTTCCAGAGTGACACGACTGATCAGCTCTACTTCAAGGTCGGTTGCCGTCATCGACAACATGTTGTCTTCGACTTTCAGTAGTAAGTTACCCAAGATCGGCAACGTTGGTCGACCACCTAACGCACCTGAAACTTGTTGAAGAGGTTTCAGTAGGTGGCTACGCTCAATGGAAAATTTCATAAGAGGCTCTTATCCGAATTCGTTATTATTGCTCGGTGCTTAGAATACTGTGAATCAAGAAATAGTGCGAATCAAGACGACAAAGTACGAATCAGGTTCGAGTAGTCTTCTTTAATATCATGGCTCTCTTCACGCAATTGCTGGATTTTACGGCAAGCGTGCAGCACAGTGGTATGGTCACGACCGCCAAACGCATCACCAATTTCTGGCAAACTGTGGTTAGTGAGCTCTTTCGCTAGCGCCATCGCCAATTGACGTGGACGCGCGACTGAACGTGAACGACGCTTAGACAGCAGATCGGCCACTTTAATTTTGTAGTATTCCGCCACGGTCTTTTGAATATTGTCTATCGTTACCAGCTTCTCTTGCAGAGCCAGCAAGTCACGTAGCGCTTCGCGAACGAAATCAATGGTGATTGGGCGGCCTGTGAAGTTGGCATTGGCGATCACTCGGTTGAGTGCCCCTTCCAACTCACGAACGTTAGAACGTAAACGCTTGGCGATAAAGAACGCGACTTCATCCGCCAAATGAATCTGGTGATCTTCCGCTTTCTTCATCAAGATCGCGACGCGAGTTTCCAACTCTGGCGGCTCAATCGCCACCGTTAGGCCCCATCCAAATCGTGACTTGAGACGATCCTCTACCCCGTTGATCTCTTTCGGGTAACGGTCTGAGGTCAAAATGATCTGCTGATTGCCTTCTAACAAGGCGTTAAAGGTATGAAAGAACTCTTCTTGCGAGCGCTCTTTGTTAGCAAAGAACTGAATATCATCGATAAGCAACGCATCAACGCTACGATAGTAACGCTTAAACTCTTCAATCGCATTGTTTTGCAGTGCTTTAACCATGTCTTGAACGAAACGCTCAGAGTGCATATAAACCACTTTGGCATTAGGCTTGTTATCAACAATCGCATTGCCTACCGCGTGTAACAAGTGCGTTTTACCTAAACCAGTGCCACCGTATAAGAACAGCGGGTTATAAGCAGAGCCCGGATTATCAGACACTTGACGCGCTGCGGCCAAGCCTAATTGGTTCGACTTACCTTCGACAAAGTTATTGAATTTGTGTTTTGGATTAACGTTCGATCTATGATTGATGTTGGCAATCGCTTGTGCGTCGTCATCCCAGGTTTTATGTACTGGTTTGCGCGCTTGTAA